>NZ_CP084250.1:0-2943172 GCF_023170545.1 Caballeronia sp. Sq4a
ATGAACGATTTCTGGGAACACTGTTCCGCACTGCTGGAGCGCGAGCTCACGCCTCAGCAGTACGTCACGTGGATCAAGCCGCTGACCCCGGTCGACTTCGATGCCGACGCGAGCACGCTGCGCATCGCCGCGCCGAACCGCTTCAAGCTCGACTGGGTGAAGAGCCAGTTCTCCGGACGCATCGCGGACGTGGCGCGCGAGTTCTTCAGCGCGCCTATCGACGTGCAATTCGTTCTCGATCCGAAAGCGACCGCTCGCAGCGCCGTCGGCGGCGCGCCGAACGCCGCGCCGCGCGTGAGCGTCACGCCGCCGCGCCCGCCCGCGCCGGCGGCGGCGCCCGCCGCGCCTTCGGTGGTGGCGCACGCGAACGCAACGGCGCACGTCAACGCGCTCGCTGCCGAAGCCGCGCAGCAGGCGCAGGCCACGCAGGAAGAACAAGTCGATCTCGACCTGCCGAGCCTCGACGCCAACGAAGCCGCCGCTGGCCGGCGCACGTGGCGGCCGGGCGGCGCGCCGTCGGCGGGCGGTGAAACCGATTCCGCCTACGAACGTTCGAAGCTCAATCCGGTGCTCACGTTCGACAACTTCGTGACCGGTAAGGCGAACCAGCTTGCCCGCGCGGCGGCCATTCAGGTCGCGGACAACCCGGGCATCTCGTACAACCCGCTCTTTCTGTATGGCGGCGTGGGCCTCGGCAAGACGCACCTGATCCACGCCATCGGCAATCAGCTGCTGATGGACAAGGCCGGCGCGCGCATCCGCTACATCCATGCGGAACAGTACGTGTCCGACGTGGTGAAGGCGTACCAGCGCAAGGCGTTCGACGACTTCAAGCGTTACTACCACTCGCTCGACCTGCTGCTGATCGACGATATTCAGTTCTTCTCGGGCAAGTCGCGCACGCAGGAAGAATTCTTCTACGCGTTCGAGGCGCTCGTCGCCAACAAGGCGCAGGTCATCATCACGAGCGACACGTATCCGAAGGAAATCTCCGGTATCGACGATCGCCTTATCTCGCGCTTCGACTCGGGTCTGACGGTCGCCATCGAGCCGCCGGAACTGGAAATGCGCGTCGCCATTCTGATGCGCAAGGCGATCTCCGAAGGCGTGAGCCTGTCGGAAGACGTGGCGTTCTTCGTCGCCAAGCATTTGCGCTCGAACGTGCGCGAACTCGAAGGCGCGCTGCGCAAGATTCTGGCGTACTCGAAGTTTCACGGCCGCGACATCACCATCGAGTTGACCAAAGAGGCGCTCAAAGACCTGCTGACGGTGCAGAACCGGCAGATCTCGGTCGAGAACATCCAGAAGACGGTCGCCGATTTCTACAACATCAAGGTCGCCGACATGTACTCGAAAAAGCGACCGGCCAATATCGCCCGTCCGCGTCAGATTGCCATGTATCTGGCGAAGGAACTGACGCAGAAAAGCCTGCCCGAAATCGGCGAACTCTTCGGCGGCCGCGACCACACGACGGTGCTGCACGCAGTGCGCAAGATTGCCGCCGAGCGCGGCAACGACGCGCAGCTGAACCACGAACTGCACGTGCTGGAACAGACGCTGAAGGGCTGATGAAGCCGCCGGGCGGCGCGCGGCGGCAGGCGTCGATTGTTGCGCGTGCGGGCCTGTTTATTGGCGAAAACGCCCCCAATTTCTGGGGAGCCGTGCTGTTTTCAGGCACAATACAGGTTTGCCGTCCGCTGGCCTGGACGGTTCTGAAGCGCAAGCTTTCGCGAGTGACCGGCGGGGGGCCGGCAACGCGTGTTACGAGGTTGTCCGGCGGGCGAACGGTGGCGCTACGGTGGCGAACCGCCCGGACAGGCCGTCACATCAATGAAGGAACTCTATGCAACTGGTCAAGACCGAACGAGATAATCTTCTAAGGCCGCTGCAAACCGTGAGCGGTATCGTAGAACGCCGCCATACGTTGCCTATCCTCGCCAATCTGCTCATCACCAAGAACGGCGCGGATGTGTCGTTCCTTTCGACGGACCTCGAACTCCAGATCACCACGCGCGCCGATTTCGGCGTCGGCGGCGATCAGGTCGCCACCACCGTCGCCGCGCGCAAGCTGCTCGACATCCTGCGCGCCATGCCGGCCGGCGAAGTCGCGCTCGACCTCTCCGACAAGCGCCTCACCGTGCGCTCGGGCAAGAGCCGCTTCAACTTGCAGACGCTCGCCGCGGACGAGTTCCCCACGGTCAACCAGGCTACTGACTTCGGCGCGAGCCTGTCGGTTCCCCAAAAGACGTTCCGCCAGCTGCTCGGCATGGTGTACTTCGCGATGGCGCAGCAGGACATTCGCTATTACCTGAACGGTATGCTGCTGGTAGTGGACGGCGACCAGCTGATGGCGGTCGCCACCGACGGCCACCGCCTCGCGTTCTCGTCCATGAAGATCGAAGGCGCGTTCCCGCGTCAGGAAGTCATCATTCCGCGCAAGACCATTCTCGAATTGCAGCGCCTGCTGGAAGACATCGACGACACGCTGAAGATCGACATCGCCGCGACGCAGGTGAAGTTCACGTTCGGTCAGGTGGAACTGGTGTCCAAGCTCGTCGAAGGCAAGTTCCCCGACTTCCAGCGCGTGATTCCGAAGTCGCACAAGAACACGTTCGAGATCGGCCGCGAAGAACTGCAGCGTTCGCTCCAGCGCGCGGCCATTCTGACTTCGGACAAGTTCAAGGGCGTGCGCTGCCTCGTCGAGCCGGGCCAGCTCAAGATCATGTCCACGAACGCGGACCAGGAAGAAGCGCAAGAAGAACTCGAAATCGCGTATCAGGGCGATACCGTCGATATCGGATTCAACGTCACGTATCTGCTCGACGTGCTCGCGAATCTGAAGGTCGACACGCTCCAGGTGGCGCTCGGCGACGCGAATTCCAGCGCGCTGATCACCATTCCGGAGAACGAGGAATTCAAATACGTGGTGATGCCGATGCGCATCTGACGCATACGACACCGATCACACTCCAAGGGGCGGCGCGCCCCTTTGGCGTTTTTAAGGTGTTTTGAAAAGTTCGAGCATTTACGAGCAGTTATCGAAGTAGTGTCGAAGCAGTGACGCAGAACCGGAAGAAATCCATGACTGAAAACACACATTCGCAACCCGACAACAGCTACGGCGCATCCTCCATTCAGATCCTCGAAGGGCTGGAGGCGGTGCGCAAGCGTCCGGGCATGTATATCGGCGATACGTCGGATGGCACCGGTCTGCATCACCTCGTGTTCGAAGTGCTCGACAACTCCATCGACGAGGCGCTGGCCGGCTACTGCGACGACATCCACGTGACGATTCACGCGGACAACTCCATTTCCGTGACGGACAACGGCCGCGGCGTGCCCACGGGACTGAAGCGCGACGACAAGCACGACCCGAAGCGCAGCGCCGCCGAAATCGTGATGACGGAACTGCACGCGGGCGGCAAGTTCGACCAGAACAGCTACAAGGTGTCGGGCGGCCTGCACGGCGTGGGCGTCTCGTGCGTGAACGCGCTGTCGGAATGGCTGCGCCTCACGGTGCGCCGCGACGGCAAGAAGCACTTCATGGAATTCGCGCGCGGCGTGGTGCAGAACCGCGAGATCGTCGAGGAAGACGGCGTGCAGTATTCGCCGATGCCCGTCGTCGGCGACACCGAAAAGCGCGGCACGGAAGTGCACTTTCTCGCGGACGCGACGATCTTCGGCAATGTCGAATTCCATTACGACATTCTCGCCAAGCGCATGCGCGAACTGTCCTTCCTGAACAACGGCGTGCGTATCCGGCTGACGGACCTGCGCACCGGCAAGGAAGACGACTTCGCGTTTGCGGGCGGCGTGAAGGGCTTCGTCGAATACATCAACAAGCAGAAGCAGGTGCTGCATCCGACCGTCTTCCACGCGACCGGCGAGCGCGAGAACGTGACCGTCGAAGTGGCCATGCAGTGGAACGACAGCTTCAATGAAAGCGTGCTCTGCTTCACGAACAACATTCCGCAGCGCGACGGCGGCACGCACCTGACCGGCTTGCGCGCCGCGATGACGCGCGTTATCAACAAGTACATCACGGACAACGACATCGCGAAAAAGGCGAAGGTGGAAACCACCGGCGACGACATGCGCGAGGGTTTGTCGTGCGTGCTCTCCGTGAAGGTGCCGGAGCCGAAGTTCAGTTCGCAGACGAAGGACAAGCTGGTGTCGTCCGAAGTGCGCGCGCCGGTTGAAGAGATCGTCGCGAAGGCGCTGGAAGACTACCTGCAGGAAACGCCGAACGACGCGAAGATCATCACGAGCAAGATCGTCGATGCCGCGCGCGCGCGCGACGCGGCCCGCAAGGCGCGCGAGATGACGCGGCGCAAGGGCGTGCTCGATGGCATCGGCCTGCCGGGCAAGCTCGCGGACTGCCAGGAGAAAGACCCGGCGAAGTCGGAGATCTATATCGTCGAGGGCGACTCGGCGGGCGGCTCGGCGAAGCAGGGCCGCGACCGCAAGTTCCAGGCGATTCTTCCGCTGCGCGGCAAGGTGCTGAACGTGGAGAAGGCGCGCTTCGACAAGCTGATCTCGTCGGAGCAGATCGTGACGCTCGTGACGGCGCTTGGCTGCGGCATCGGCAAGGACGATTACAACCTCGACAAGCTGCGCTATCACCGCATCATCATCATGACGGATGCGGACGTGGATGGCGCACATATCCGCACGCTCTTGCTGACGTTCTTCTACCGGCAGATGCCGGAGATCGTCGAGCGCGGGTATATCTACATCGCGCAGCCGCCGCTCTACAAGATCAAGGCGGGCAAGGACGAGCGGTATATGAAGGACGCGCACGAGCTCAACCAGCACATGCTGAAGCTCGCGCTACAGGGTTCTGAACTGATTCCGAGCGAAGGCGCGGACCCGATTTCGGGCGATGCGCTCGGCGAACTGGCGCGTGCGTATCTGCTGGCGCAGGCGGTGGTGGATCGCATCAGCCGCATCTACGACGCAGCGGCGCTGGAAGCCGTGATGGATGGCGTCGTGATCGACCTGTCGACGGAAGAAGCGGCGGCTGCATCGGCGAAGGCGCTCGAGGCCCGGCTGCGCGCCGATCCGCTGAAGCCGGAAGTCACGGTGGAGCCGGCCTACGATCAGGTGCGCGAAGTACGCTCGCTGCATATCAAGCGGCGCCATCACGGCAACGTGAAGGTTTCCGTGTTCGACGAAGACCTGCAACTGACCGCTGACTATAAGCAACTGGTTTCGACGGCGGATACGTTCAAGGGCTTGATCGGCGAAGGCGCGTTGATCAAGCGCGGCGAGCGGTCGATGGCCGTGTCGGACTTCAAGAGCGCGATGAAGTGGCTGATCGCGGACGCGGAACGCAACGTGTCGAAGCAGCGCTATAAGGGGCTCGGGGAGATGAATCCCGAGCAGCTTTGGGAAACGACGATGGATCCGAACGTGCGGCGGCTGCTGCGCGTGCAGATCGAAGACGCGATCGCGGCGGATGGCATCTTTACCACGCTGATGGGCGATGATGTCGAGCCGCGTCGGGCGTTTATCGAGAGCAATGCGTTGCGGGCGGGGAATATTGATGTTTGAGGGGAGCGGGGCCAACCCCGTCGCCCGCATTTGAATCGCAGCATGCAGCGCCGTCACCCGCTCGACATCCTTCGGCGCTTCGAGGCGTTGAAGGTCTGGCAACGCGGTGACGAGCGCGCGCCTCATAAGCCCTTACTGGCATTGCTCGCGCTCGGCTTGTACAGCCGCGGAGTCCGCGAGGTGCCGTTCAATCAGTACGAAAGCAAGCTGAACGAACTCTTGCGCGAGTTCGGCCCTTGGCGGCGCACGCTGTATCCGGAGATGCCGTTTCTTCGCCTGCAAAGCGACGACGTGTGGCGCGTCGCGGCGCACGGCTCGGGCGTTGCGCTCGCGTCCAACGCGGCATTGACCAAGACGCAGCTGCGCAGCATCGAGGCGACCGGCCGCTTGTCCGATGACGTCCAACGCACCTTCGACAGCAATCCGCAATCCATCCGCGACGTCGCGCGCATATTACTCGACGCGCATTTCCCCGACAGCATGCACGAGGACATTCTCGCCGCCGTCGGCCTCACGCTTCACGCACCGCTGACAGCCAGAACGCGTCGCAGTCCAGACTTTCGCGACGACGTACTCAGGGCGTACCAGTACCGCTGCGCGCTGTGCAATCTCGACATGCGCATCAGCAACCGCACGATTGGCCTAGAGGCCGCGCACATCAAATGGTTCCAGTTCGAAGGACCGGACGTCGTGGAAAACGGCATCGCGCTGTGCTGCCTGCATCACAAGCTCTTCGATATCGGCGCTTTCACGCTTGGCGATGAGCGTCGCGTGCTGGTCTCCGAAGAAGCGCACGGCACCGACCAGTTCGACCACATTTTGTTGCGGCATCACGGCAGTCTGCTGAACGCGCCGGTCAGAGCGGAGCATCACCCGTCGAGCCAGTTCGTCGCCTGGCATCGCGCCCAAGTCTTCCGTGGACAACCCCGCCCGCTTTAATCCCCGAAGCCCCCGCCCCAACCCGCGTACACTTCCGCTTCGAGCCAATCCATCTTGCGCGGGCCCACCCGCGCGGATCGCAATCAAGAGAACTTCCCCCATGTTCACCTGCCGAAACCAGTCCTGCCAAGCAGAATGGCAGCCCTCGGACGTCGTCATCAAAAACGAAGGCCAGGGTCTGCTGTTCCGCTGCCCGATGTGCGGCGCGCGTAACTACGTGACGCGCCACGAGTCGCCGGAGGGCGCCGTCTCCTACGAACAAGTCAGCGACATCCCGCCGCGAGGCTCGCATTAACGCCATGACCACCGACACCTCCTTCGCCAACCTGCCGCTTTCCCCGGCGATGCAGGCGAACCTGCAACAACTCGGCTACGCGTCGATGACGCCGATTCAGGCGGCCAGCCTGCCGCATGCGCTCGCCGGGCACGACCTCATCGCGCAGGCGAAAACCGGCAGCGGCAAGACCGCCGCCTTCACTCTGCCGCTGCTCTCGCGGCTCGACGCGAAGCAGTTCGCCGTGCAGGCGCTCGTGCTCTGCCCGACGCGCGAGCTCGCCGATCAGGTCACGCAGGAAATCCGCCGCCTCGCGCGCGCGGAAGAAAACGTGAAGGTGCTGACGCTGTGCGGCGGAACGCCCATGCGTCCGCAGATCGCGAGTCTCGAGCACGGCGCGCATATCGTCGTGGGCACGCCGGGGCGCATCATGGATCATCTGCAGCGCGAAACGCTTTCGCTCGCCGGGGTCCGCACGCTCGTCCTCGACGAAGCCGACCGCATGCTCGACATGGGCTTCTTCGACGATATCGCGTCCGTCGCGCGGCAGTGCCCGAAGGATCGGCAGACGCTACTCTTTTCCGCGACGTATCCCGAAGGCATCGCGAAGCTGAGCCAGCAGTTCCTGCGCAATCCGCGTGAAATCAAGCTCACCGAGCAGCACAGCAATGCCAAGATCAAGCAGCGGTTCTATCAGGTGGAAGACCACGAGCGCCTGCACGCCGTCGGGCTGCTGCTGGATCACTATCGTCCGGTAAGCACGCTCGCGTTCTGCAATACCAAGCAGCAGTGCCGCGACTTGCTCGATGTGTTGCGCGCGCAAGGCTTCGAGGCGCTCACGCTGCATGGCGAGCTGGAGCAGCGCGAACGCGATCAGGTGCTCGTGCAGTTCGCCAATCGCAGTTGCTCCGTGCTCGTCGCGACCGATGTGGCGGCGCGCGGACTCGACATCGCGCAACTGGAAGCGGTCATCAACGTCGACGTGACGCCGGACCCGGAAGTGCATGTGCATCGCATCGGCCGCACGGGGCGCGCGGGCGAGGAGGGCTGGGCGCTGTCGCTCGCGAGCATGGACGAGATGGGGCGCGTGGGCGCGATCGAAGAGGCGCAGCGCGCGGAAGTGGAGTGGCATCCGCTGTCGGAATTGACGTCGGCCGAGCCGGGGCATCTGAAGCCGCCGATGGCCACGTTGCAGATTCTCGGCGGACGTAAGGACAAGATCCGCCCGGGCGACGTGCTGGGCGCGCTCACCGGCGAAGCGGGGTTCGACGGCACGCAGATCGGCAAGATCAATGTGATGGATATGGTGACTTATGTGGCGGTAGAGCGCGGCATCGCCGATGACGCCATCCGCAGGCTCGGCGCCGGGAAGCTGAAGGGGCGCAAGGTGAAGGTGCGGCGGATTTGAGCGGCGGGCCTTTCGACGTGGTCGCGTGCCGTGTCAGCGAGATGGCGCGCGCATCGCGGTTGAGCGCTTTTGAGTTACCCGCGTGCCACGGTCGCGGACGTCGCGTCGCGATCACGGTTGAGCGCCGTCGTTCACTCTTGCGTCGCGTGACGAGCGGCGAGTCGGAGCGCCTCTGATCTAGACCAGCGCGACGCAAGCCGAGGCGGTGCCGGTATTGCACGTCACGAGCGGGGCATCTGCGCGCCTTCGGTTCACTCCTGCGCCATCCCCGCCGCCGAGCCGGCATCACGCGTCACCAGCCTTAACCCACTCGCGACGCTCGCCGCTCCGGCAAAGCCCGCACCCAGCGAAAGCGCGAGCGCCGGACCGTGTTTTCCCGCGATGCCGAAGCACAACGCGACGAGCGCCGCGCCCGTCGCCTGCCCGACGAGCCGCGCGGTCGCGACCACGCCGCTCGCCCCGCCGCTCCGCTCGCGCGGCGCGCTGGCCATGAACGCCTTCAAGTTCGGCGACTGAAAGAACCCGAAGCCCGCGCCGCAAATCGACATGCGGATGCAGATATCGAGCGCATGCGGATTCGCCGGCAGCGCCGCGAGCGACACCATGCCCGCGCACAGAATGGCGAGCCCGATGCCGCCGAGCAGCCCCGGCGCGTAGCGGTCGGACAAGCGCCCCGCGATGGGCGCCATCAACGCGACGAGCACCGACCACGGCGTCATCAGAAAGCCGGTTTCCACCTGCGTGCGGCCGAGCACGGTCTCGAAGTAAAACGGCAGCGACACGAACGCGAGTCCTTGCGCGGCGAACGAGCAGACGGCGGTCATCGTGGACAGCGCGAACATCGGGCGTCGAAACAGATCGACGGGCAGCATCGGCGCGGGATGGCCGCGTTCGCGTCGAAGCATCAGCGCGCCCGCGACGAGCGCAACGGCCAGCGCCGCGAGCACCGTGCGCGACGGCGCGCGCTGCGCCGCTTCGCCGAGCGCGAAGATGAGCGACGCGAACGTGACGACGTTGAGCGCCGCGGCCACGCGATCGAAGCCGTGCGCGCTGCGCTTCGTCTGCGGCAGCGAGGGCCACGCGATGAAAAGCGCGAGCACGCCGACCGGCAGATTCACCGCGAAGAGCCACGGCCACGTCCCGAGCGACAGCACGATGGACGCGACCGTCGGCCCGACCGCGAACGCAATGCCGACAATCAGCGCGTTCAGTCCCACGCCGCGCCCGAGCCGGTGTAGCGGAAACAGCGCGCTGATCAGCGCCGTATTGACGCTCATGATCGCGCTCGCGCCGAGCCCTTGAAGCAGGCGCGCGGCGACGAGCGTCGGCAGCGACCACGAGAACGCGCATATCGCGGATGCGATCGTGAACACGACGAGGCCGCCCAGATATACGCGCCGATGCCCGACGATGCCGCCGAGCGCCGCAAACGGCAGCAGCGTGGCGACCATCGCGAGCTGGTACGCGTTGATGATCCAGACGGAGGCCGCGGGCGTCGAGCCGAGATCGGCGGCGATCGCAGGCAGCGCGGTATTCGCGATGGCGGTATCGAGTGTCGCCAGCGCGACGGCCAGCAGAATGGCGGCCATGCCACGCCGCTCGCGGGAGGTCATCGGCGCATCGGGGTCGCGGGGGGCGGATTGGGCGGGATCGGCGGGCACGTCGTGTTCCGGAAGTAAGCGGACAAAGAATAATCCGAAACGATACGGGAACGCGACGGATCGCGCTCGAACACATCGGCGGCGGTTATGCTGTGACGAGCAAAACAGGGAGACGGAGTATGGCCATTCGAATCGTGCGGCTCGGCTCACCGCGCAGCGAAAACGAAGGCTTGCGCATCGGCACCGTTCGCCGGCCGCCGCGCGGCGTGCCGAAAGCCGAATTCGCGAGTCGCAACTTCTACGACGTGTGGTACCCGAACCTGGCGCCATCGGCGGAGCGGGTGGCCGAGGCGCTGAGCGCGCAGACGGAGAAGGAGTGGAGCGCCTTCGTGCGGAAATATAAAGCGGAGATGGCGACGCCGGAGGCGAGCAGGTCGCTCGACCTGCTCGCGGCGCTCTCGCATACGACCAATCTGTCAGTCGGGTGCTACTGCGAGAACGAGGCGCGCTGTCACCGGTCGGTGCTGCGAGAGCTTTTGCTAAAGCGCGGCGCGGAGGTGGTCTAGGCGCGATAGACGCCCGTGAGGACGTCTATCGCGAATGCTTCAGTCGGTGCCGAATTTCGGCGAGCGCGGGCCGTAGAGCAGGCCGGTCTTGTCGCCCGTCGCGAGCAGGCGCTGGCTCGTCAGGCCCGCGACGTCGAACGATTTATCCGTCAGCGAGTGGGTGACCTGTTTGGCGATGCCGCCGACCACCATGCCGATCAGGCTGCCGTTGCCCACGCCGACGTTGTAGCCGACTTCGTTGCCGTTGGCCGAGGCGGAACCTTTCCACAGTTCGTCGCCCGAGCGCAGGTCGACGAGCTTCGCGTTCGCCGACACGACCGTCTTGCTGTCGACGACGATGAACTTCGTGCCGTAGCTCGTGACCGTCGTGTACAGCGCGGCGTCCGCGCCGAAGATTTCGCGGAGCTTCGCGGGCGCGACGTTCTGGATGTCGGTGGGCGTGGTGAGGCCGTTGTGCTTGAACGTTTCGTCCATCTCGGCGACCGGCACGACGTAGTAGCCGGCTTCGGCGAGCGGCATCGTCATTTGCGCCAACATGCCGTGCGTCGCGCCGATGTCGGAAGTGTCGTTGATCGGCGGCAGCACGAGAATCGAATGCGGCTTGCTATTGCGGAACGCCGTGTAGTCCGTCTGGTGCGGCGCGCGCGAGGCGCAGGCGCTCAGCATCAGCAGAGCGGAGAGCATCGTGAAGAGCTTGCGATAAAAATTCATGTTCATGGCCGGCGCTTATTTGAGATGGCTCAACAGAAAGTCCATATAAACGGACGACTCGGGAAAGGATTGCTTCTCGGCATTCAGTTCCTGCCGGGCGGAATCGATTTGCCCGACGCTTGCGTACAGCGTACCGAGATGCGCATGGAATCCCGGCGGCAACGCATTGCCCTTCGCGAGAATCTGCTGGCGCGCTTTTTCGAGTGCGTCGATCTGCTCGGCCGGGCTCTTCTGGCCTTTGAAGTATTCGTACACCTGCGGCTGATAGCCGTCCCATTGGTAGAGCGGCGGCGTGCCTTGGGTGGCGCAACCGGTCAGCAGCGCGCACGCTGCCGCGATCGGCAGCGCGAGGCCGGTCAGGAAATGCTTCTTGAAATACATGATAAGACCTGCTGATGAGTGTTGATGCTGTTACTTCGCGGCTTGCAACGCGCCCGCGTCGACCTTTTCGACGAGGTGGTTGACGGCTTCCTGAATCGCCAGATCGAGCACTTTGCCGTTGAGCGTCGAGTCGTAGCTGGCGGTGCCGCCGAAGCCGATCACTTCGCGGTTCGACAGACTGTATTCGCCCGCGCCCTGGCTGGATGCGACGACTTCGGAGGTCGTGGTATCGACGATGTTGAGGCTGACCTTCGCGTACGCCACTTGCGTCTTGCCGCTTCCGAGCACGCCGAAGAGTTCGCGATCGCCGACGTCCTTGCGGCCGAACTCCGTGACGTCGCCGGTGATGACGTAGCTCGCGCCCTTGAGCGCCTGGTTCTTGTTGGCGAACGTGGCTTCCTGCTTGAGTTCGTTCAGGTTGTCGCGCTCGAGGACGGTGAAGCGGCCGCTCTGCTGCAGCGTCGTGAGCAGAATGGTCTTCGCCTGACTGCCGACGCGATCGACGCCGTCCGAGAACACGCCGCGCATGTAGCTCGAACGGTTGTCGAACTTGCCGACGGATACGGCGACCGGTTTGCCGGCGTAAGGCGTGCGGGCGCTGCTGACTTCGGGTACCGGCAGTGAGCGCGATGCTTCGGTCGCGCATCCGCACAGGACGGCGGCGACGGACGCAGCGACGAGCGCCGTGCGGGCTTTGGGGAATTTCATGATTTGCCTCCGGGAATGCGCCGTCGTTGTCTCGTGTCTGTCTGACTGCGACAGAATGGTCGGACGGCGGAAAAGGGAGGCAAATTGTTAAGCCATTCGGGGAGCGGGTTTTTCGGAGCGGTCCGAAAGTTCGAAGGGCTTGTCATGCTGGCGAGGCTGTGCCAGCGCTGCGCGCGCAGTGGAACGCGCAAAAGGAAAGGCCGGTCAGCTTTCGCTAGACCGGCCTTGAGAATCTTGGTGGGGCGTGAGTGACTCGAACACTCGACCTACGGATTAAGAGTCCGCAAGGATCAAGGTTTATTTAGATTGATCGAAGGGTATGTAAGCTCCAAAACCTAGTCCCAGCGCGGCTTTCGGGCAGAATCCCCACGGATTCATTGTTGCTTTGAGTTGATCAAGTGCCCCATAATCGGGTTACACGGCAGTTACATGAGCCGTACCCTTCGTTTACCGACTACAGAGAAGCGAGCGTCTATCCCGAATGGCCAAAATCAATTTCACCGCAGCACGCGTCGCCGCTCATATGTGCCACGAAGGTAAGTCGCAATCTTTCTTGTGGGACAGCCGGGCGCCCGGACTTGGCCTTCGAGCGACGGCGAATGGCTCGAAGTCCTATATCTTCCAAAGCAAGCTCAACGGCGCCACGGTACGCGTTACTGTCGGCGACGCACTGAATTGGACGATCGAGCAGGCTCAGGAGCGGGCCCGGGAACTGCAAAGCTCTTTCTTCGATAGAGGCATCGATCCCCGCGAGCATGCCCTGAAGGAGCGCGCGGCCGACGACGCCCGGAAGGCGGAAGCGCGCCGCCAAGACGCACGGTTCGGCGACGCATGGGGGGCCTATCTGCACGCACGCAAATCGCGCTGGAGCGAGCGGCATTATCAAGACCATGTTCAGCACGCCGACGAAGGCGGCAAGCCCAGGAAGCGCGGACAAGGGGTAACAACTGCCGGACCGTTGGCTTCGCTTCGCCCGCTCAAACTGTCCGCGCTCACGAGCGAGAGCATCGCACAGTGGCTCGATGGCGAGGCGCGCGAGCGGCCGACAATGGCTGCACTGTCGTTCCGTCTGCTGCGAGGTTTTATCCGGTGGGCCGACGACACGCCGGCCTATCGCGGCGTTATCCCGACCGACTCGTACCGGTCACGCAGCGTCAAGGATGCAGTGCCGCGCGTGAGGGCAAAGGAAGGTGATAGCTTGCAGCGCGAGCAACTGCCCGCATGGTTCGCGTCGGTACGCAACATTGGCAACCCTGTCATTTCTGCATATTTGCAGGCGTTGCTCATTACCGGCGCGCGTCGCGAGGAAATGCTCGCGCTCCGGTGGGTCGACGTCGATTTTCAATGGCGCAGCCTGTCGATTGCGGATAAGGTCGAACAGCACACGGGCCGGACGATTCCGCTCACGCCGTATCTTGCTGCTTTGCTTGGGGCGCTGCCGCGCCGCAACGAATGGGTGTTTTCGAGCACGGGCTCGCAGAGCGGGCATGTCGAGGAGCCGCGAGTCGCACACAATCAGGCGCTCGGCGTTGCTGGCCTACCGCACGTCTCACTGCACGGCTTGCGGCGTTCGTTTGGCACGCTCGCTGAATGGTGCGAGGTCCCAGTTGGGGTGGTGGCGCAAATTCAAGGGCACAGGCCGAGCGCGATTGCTGAAAAACATTATCGCCGGCGCCCGCTCGACCTGTTACGCAAGTGGCACGACAATATTGAGGTATGGATGCTCGAACAGGCGGCCGTCGATTTCAGGGTCGACATCGCTACAGCCGGACTGCGTGTTGTTCAAAACGAGTAGGCGACCGCGATCAGCAGCCCGCTGGCCGCAAGACACTTCTAGCCGCGCCATTTGCGTGCTGTTTGGACGGAAGTGCGGCACGACCCCCGGCCTCGGGGGTCCTGAGAGGGCGGCTGCCAAGGCGCTCCCCTACACCTAGCGAGCTTCGGCTTGCAACTTGAGAAATGGTCCTCCGTGTATTTGCGCGGGAGGCGCTTCACTGACCGCATCGGTCGAACGACTTTCGCAACAGGTCAGTGCGGGAATGTCGGTTTTGAAGACTGCTGTCTCCGCAAGCGGCCGCTCGTGATCTTACCTAATCGGCGAATATTCGACCGTCGCTGGCTGCCGTTATGGGACGCTAAAGGGGGCGTGCCCGGCAGAAGCGACCATCGAGTCGTTAGCGCGAACGGATGTGCGCCATCGAAATAGAATTGACGCACATGCGATCAATGGTAGACGTCTCGTTCGAGCGAGTCGCATCACTTTGTTCTTTTGAGCACTCCGAACAAGCGTGAGAGCTTGTAAAACTTGTGCGGCAGACAGCGGTATATTCTGCCTTTTTACCGCGGCCTTCATATATTGCCGAGCCTTCTGATCGCTAAACGGAAGCGCGGCGAAGCCTGCATCACTCATCGCCCGAAGGGCAACGGCACTGACATTCTCATGGCGACGTAGCGAGCCTGCAAGTAATCGGCTCAGCGTCTCTGCGCAGGCATGGACTTCCGATGGCGGGATCTAGATGTTGTTTGTTGACAAGCCATCGAGCAGTGCATCGCGAAGCGCCTTTCGGCTGAGCTTCTCGTCTTGCGGCAGTATGGCGTCAAGAAGAGCGGCTTCATCTGCTTCGATTTCAAGCGTAGATTCGAGCATGGGCATGACTTGGAAAACAAGTTCGCGGTATTGGCGCGCTGCGTTCTCGGCGGGCTTGCCTCCCGGCGGGAGAACGCTAAGGAGCTTGCCATTCTCATCCACATCCGTGTTGCGAGCGCGCGCTTCGATGACTTTTTGTGCTGCTCCGCGCAGCTCGACCAGGCGCTTATCGAGATCTTCCGTCGCGGGTGGGCGCACGAGGATGCCACCGACAAACACCACTTGCGACAAGCCGAGAACCCCGAGCATGGCCTCGGGGATGGAGAACGTTGCAAGATTGGAGGCGCCATCGACGAGCAGCGCTGCTGCAACTGATAAGCTGAAAATGATTGTCTGCAGTTTGTAGACATCGAACTCTCGGTTCGTCAAGACGAGGTCCTTCCACTCTGGCCCGCGCAGCTTGTCGTCAGCCAGGACGTGGTTGGTCTGTAGCCAGGCCCAGTTGTCGAAAGACAGCCGCGTCTTGGTGGTGTAGGTAATTTGCGATACGGTGGCGCCGAAGCCGGATATTCCAAGGAGGGCGACGACGGTTGCGGACATATTCGCGAGTGTCCCGGTTCTCAAAACAAGAGAAAGAACCAAAGAGCCGATGACAAACGAGAACATTAGAACTTGCAGTTTCTGCACGCTGGCTTGGTTAAATGCGTTGGCCGCAAGCTGAATTGGGTTGAAGAAGTCGCGAAACTCGAAAGGCTTCATCGCGAAAACAGATGGATATTTTTCCGCTAAGCCGTCCTTGTTTTTTTTTGCGCCCTCCACGGATTTCTTTCGCGATAGGTAAACCGCGGTTATGGAGAGCGCGTAGATGAGCGACGCGGTCGGAATCCACAGCAGCCCAACAATGGGCGAACTGACGCTGGCCTCGACCGGTGCCCACGAGACCGGCGCATCTCCCCGGCATTCGACAAGGACGAAAGACCGCCGATGCCAAAGAGGGAACCCGTCGCCTTCCTTGGTAATGTCGAGATGAAGGACAATGCTTTTTTCAGCGGGATAGTCAGGCAGCACCTTGTCCGTAGTTTGTTCGACGGAGGTTACACGCACTCGATAACGATGGCCGCGCTCGTAAGCAAAAAAATGCTGTGGTGTATCAAGTGATTTCTGTGCGCTGTAGGCGATGCGGGCGTCTCCCTCCGCTGGGAGAACGCGGGTCACCGGCGCTGCTGACGCTAATCTCAACGATGCGTCTGTGTCGACCGAGGTGACGGTACCATTCATGCAGCTTGCCGGCGCACCCGCCGCATGCAAAGCGGACAACGGCAGCACGCACAGCCACACCGCTATCGCCACGCGAAGCCCGGCCATTCTGATCTCCGTAGTCAAGTCACTGCGTCCGTCAAACCTGCACGACGAGTGCAACGAGCGATACCTGCAGGGCGCAGTGAACGCGTCCATGCGAATCACTAACGTCAACCGCCACATTGCTGCCCTTCGGCCGGACTCGCGACGACTGCTTGCTTAGTTTGGAATCAGCGCCAAGCCGCGACGATAAGCGTCCTCAAAGCGGTCCAGACCGTGGCTCCCGCCGTTCACCAGCCGACGTGCAAGCCGGGTGTCGCCGGCTAGTAGCGCGTTCTTTATATCTAGCTCCTTGTCTGCAAGGAACAACGCGAGTAGATTCGCCGCCACGGTTGTGTCGCTGGCGCGCTCAGGATTGGCGACAAGATCCACTGGAACGGTCAGCCGGCGTCCATATGCAGCATAATTATTGCGACCCGTGAGCTGAATAAACCCGCGCCCCTTGAACGTCTCGCCGTCTGGTGCCCCCTTGTTGCCGAGATCTCGACGGTTGTCGTAAAGATCAAAGGGGTGGCCGGCCGGCGAGGTGTTATAGCGCGACTGCCCCTCACTTACCGGTTCAAAGCATTCCACTTCAGCACGCACTGTAGCAAGTGCCATCAATATCATAGGCTTGTCGGCCACCCTGTTGCTCAACAGCGCGGACAGCAATGGTGGTAGGTTCGCCTTGATGTTGCAGATTGGCGTCGCCGGAAACATCCGACTTACCGCTTCGACAGTTACGCCTGTAATCGGCGAGGGTAGCGCGTTCGATTCGGCAAGCTGTAGTGCGAACAGCGTTCGCGGCCCTGCTACGCCGTCCGGCAACAGGCCTTCGCTCCGCTGAAAAGCAATAATTGCTGCAACGGTGCCCTGACCATATTCTCCGTCAATCATGCCCGGGTTGAAACCATACTGCAGGAGTGCTAGCTGCAGTTGCTTGACGTTGTTCCCACTATCGCCTTGCTGTAGCGATTGCGCATCCATGATGTTCTCCTCACGAGTCTCTCGTCGCCCTCGCCGGTTCCAGTTGAAACGTAGGCGATTGCTTTCGAAACCGTAAGCAGGTATTGCGCAGGTTGGTTCGATGCCGCACACGGGTCCGCACCAAGCTTGCTCATCCCGCTCGGCTGGCGTTCGCGTCTCGCAATGCCCTGCAGCCTCACCACTTGTCACGCTAAGCAATGGCTGGGGTCGGGTACGGGCTCATACGAGGCGGCACCCGGCAATCAACGGTCATCCACGTCCACTGAACGGCCAGGCTCAAACGGCGCCGTCGCATCGAGGCTGGCTTCCGCGACCGTCCGCCGGATGATCATCCGGACCGCCAATCAGGGATTCTTACGTTCATTGCGTCGGCCGAAAACATCGGCGGTGCTACCGCACGCTTAAGTCGTTAGTACTCCGCCAAAAATTTATCCTAATCTAAGAAGACAAATCGCCAGGCAACCTACTCGCCGGGAGCCCCGCATGGAACTCAGATTTGAACCAAACGGAAAGATCACGAAGCTCCTTTGCAGGCCCGACGGTGAGCGAAATTGGAGCAGCGCCAAATTAGGCGCAGCACTGCTAGAAGAACGGAGCAGTGAGATTCGAGCAGAGCTCGAAGATTTAAGCAATTATGTAAGAGACACTGACGACATGAGGGAGGAGCTTGACCCCGGATGGCGGGAGTATCTATGGCACCTGACAAGAATTCGGCAGTGTGGCGACGCCCTTCACGCAGCGATGTTCGACGAAGCGGATCAGCGAGCCGCAGAGATGATCGCGCGTATAGAACGGCTTCCAGTGGGCTCAGAGCTGATAGTCCACTGCTCAGAGGAAGACGGAACGTTGCCGCTAGGGTTCACCTTCTCTCAACAAGAACCAATTGCCTTCACTAGGCCTTCCATCAGCGACTTTGCCGGATTCTGGTTGACGCGCTTTCGGATCACGATGCTAGTTGACGGAGGCGGATGCGACAGAAACGATCTAGCCGTACCTCCGAATGAATTCAGCGAACTTTACGCTTTGCACCAAGAAGATTCCGACTGTACGCTGATCCCGGGAATAAAACCGCCTATTCGACGGATATGCTACACATGGGCGGATGCCCGCTCCGCGTATGCGGAGATGGCCGCTTATGGCAGCGTCGTCTTTATCCTCGCCCATTCGAATGGTGACTGGCTAGAACTTTCAAACAGCGAGCGGATGGAGAGCGTTCGTTTCAAACGAATGTTACACAGCCGGCGCTTTCCAACTCCGCCCGTCCTCGTCATTCTGAACTGCTGTCGCTCAGTGGCGGGGCCTGAGCAGCGATCGCTGCTGTCGTGTGTCGCACGTCGCGGATTTTGCGGGCTCGTCGGAACTGAAGCGGGCATCTTAAACAAACACGCGCTTCGATGCGGACTCCGCTTGATTGGACAACTAGAGGGCGGCAACTCACTGGGTGAAGCGTTCGACAAAATGCAGTACGCCCCGGACCTGTTCCCCCTCAATTTACTTTACACGTGCTATGCCGACCGCGAGTTCCGACTCGGCGCGCTCGCACCGCAGCTGACCGCCGCCTGACCATGGACACACTCACAACCGTCCAGCATTGGCCTGTTCGACCATTCATGGGCTTGGACTATTATCGAGCATCGGACGCTGCCTTGTTCCGTGAAAGAGACGAAGATGTGAGACGTTGCGTCAGAGCGTTTCTTAGCTTCGAAGTGAAAATCCTCGTCTTGCAAGGCTCCAGTGGAGCTGGGAAATCTTCCTTTTTGCGCGCCGGGCTAATTCCCAAACTACGGGAGATTGACGACGCCCAGTGCGTGTTTCTCAGTGAAAATGACTGCGTAATTCGCTGCACATCGGATCCCGTGCCGGCAATCGCAACAGCGCTTAAGCATGCGCTCGCCGCCAATCTATTCGTGACGGGCAGTAACGACAGCGACGGTGTACCGACTGAGCAAATCTTTATCGACCCGGCTGTAAAAGATAAGGCGCTAGCGCTCCTCGACAGCTCCTGGAATAAGAGCCGCCATGCACTTGCCTTCGCGCTGGTTGAAGCCTTCGAGCTTGTGTGTGGCGAGCTTCCGGGAAAATTCTGCCTGATCTTGGACCAAGCAGAAGAAGTCCTAACTAGACTACCCGGGGACCGCTCCTTCGACGAGAATTCCGGCGCCTTCTTCGACTTCATTGAAGAGGTATATATTCGTAATATCGCTATCCGAATCATTATAGCGATGCGCACCGAATACTACGGGCGGTTCCAGGAGGAGATGCGTATCGATGACGAGCGCCTTTCGAAGCGTCCGCGCAGTGGGGGGCTTGAATCTTGCGTTCTCTACCCAATCAGGGACCGCAATGCTCTAATCCGAACAGTGCGGGCCGCCGAAGAGGCGAAAGATGAAGCTGGTAGGGCAGTGTATAACCTGAAGTTTGCACCTGGAGTACTGGAAAAGATAATTTCCGACCTTCTCGAGTTGCGCCAACACGGTTCTGTTACGCCGATCCTACAAGTGATCTGCGCAAGTCTTTACGATGGTTTAACGGATTCGAACCGGGATATAACTATCGACGATTATGATAACCTCGGTCGCATTGACGGCATTTTAAGCACCTACGTAGACCGTGGTATCAAGCGTGCTGCCCGCCTGACGGGAGCAAAGAGCGAGAGTTGGTATAGGCTGCTTTGTTCATTAGTGAGCCGCCAGGGAGGCGGCACGGTGGTGTCCTTTATGGAGTCCCGCGATACGCTGATTGAACGCGCCCACGAGTGCGGAATCGACAAGAAGGTCAACGTTGCTCTGGGCAGATTGTCCTCCGGCAAGAAACCGCTACTGCGCGCCGAGCCGCCGGTTAGCCCAAGCCACTTTAGTTTGAAGCATGACATTCTAGCCCTTCCACTTGTAAAATGGCAGTTCTCGTGGGAGTCAGCCAACGCCGTCAGAGACGAGGAAAAGCACAGGCGGCACAGATACTTACTCGCCATCGGTTTAATGCTGCCACTGCTGTTTGGTGCGACTTACGTCTTGTATGACAAAAATCAGGCACTGCTCGAGACGCAGGGAGAAATAATCCGGTCACGCAACAGCCTGGCGGCAGCCGCGCCCCGCTCAGATTTCAAGCAGAGCCTTTTTTGGTTAATGGCTAATCTCTACGTCACAGATCGACCGCGGGTTTTCGGACAAAGCGAAACAAGATTGCGGGCCAGTGAGACGGTCGCAGTATTACGGAGTACGCTGGCTCGAGTTCCGGTGTTTTCGGGGAAATTTCTTGCTGTGGGCATTGACCGAGAGGGTCGGCGGATTGCGGCCCTCGATACCAGCGGAACAAAACTTCGCGTATTCGATGTCCCGACATCTTCCGACTACATAACATTCGCTGGTGAAAGCCGGACCCGACAGTTTGATCTGCGACTGATTAGTAACGATCCCAAATCGATTCCTGCCGTTGGATTCGTTGACGAACTTGGACCGGTCGCCTTTGTTGGCGGAAGGCTTTATTTTTGGTCCCCAGACGGCACGTCGCATGCCATCGAACTCCGACTGAGAATACCGAAGTGGTTCTCCACCGCAACTTTTACGAAGATTGAATTTGCCAGGGGTATGGTTTTTGTGCAGGGCGTCAAGATATCGGCGGAGAAGCCTACGGAGGTCCACATACTGTCGCTAAAAGCGGCGGATATTACTGAAACTCAGAGCATGTCCGCGTCCGCCCCAGAACGGGTTATATTCTATGATCGAACAGCGGTCGGCCCCATATTCTCGCAGTCAAGCCATGAGCCGCAATACTTTGCCTATCTGGTCGAACGCACGGCGCGCATAGAGGCGCCTCAGCCGCAGTCCGCTGATCCATTCGATGCGTCGACGAACACCGAGCGACGCCAGTTTCTTCCCAGTAATCGCTTGTATGTCGGGCGTCTATCTGATAACGAGCTTTTCCATATCGACTTTGAAATCATTGAAAAGAGCGCGCACGGGGCACTGCAGCCGGCCGCCTTTACGTTCGTGGATGGTGCCAATTCAATGCTTTTTTTAGATGCTGAAGGCTCGTTGCATCATGTTTCATTGGATAGTTTTGATTCGTCCACGGTCGCATCGACCGGCATTTCTTTGCCTGCGCCAAATAACCCGCGCCAAAGGACCGGATTATATCGAGACGTGGCGCCACTCAAAATCCTGCCGAGCGCATTTCCCTGGTTTCCGCCGCCATTTGCTGCGTCGATGTCGGATAGCAGTCTGAAGTTCTCTTGGACAACCGGGGCTGGGGTCTGGCTCTTTTCGTCGAACGGGCCGGCGTTCACTGAAGCGCATACGCTGTCCGGCTTCACCGGGCCGCTGATAAATGGTGATGCGAATCCTCTGAGTTTAAAGTTTTTTCAAAACGGAAACTTCCTTCTCTTACAACAGCAACGTCGTTCTCAGAGCGGAATTTACGCGAGAATTTGGGATATCCGGTCTTCCAGAAACGATTGGCTGCTTAATCAGGCGAAAGAAAAATCACTGAGACACCTGGCGTGTGCAATTATTGAGTCCGACGACGACGAGAATCTGTCATTAGACGCTGACTCGATGCTAAACGTTCAAGACCTGAAGAAAGCAAGTCCTTGCCCATCTTCTTAGCAGGCGCGCCATGTCAAATTTTGCAGAAACCCTAAAGGAACGGCTCGTCTATCTCAGCGGACACCACGAGATGCTGCCGTCTGCCACTAAGATACCGGTGGCCCAGTGCTTTCCTGCTTCCGGGTTGGACGCGGAAATTGTTCGTAATAAAGATTACTTTACCATACGCGTGAATGAGATGGGCCTGCGCGACAACGCAAAATGGTGGGTGAAGTACGATCCGCTTGTCTTCTGCGTGGTGGAGTTCAATTACGGGGGAACTCGGGTAGCGCTGCCAGTGGCGATTGGACCGCACACAATAAAACGGCAGTGGGCTAGTGATCAACCGAAATATGGATCAGTTCTGAACGACGCGCTGGTGGCTGGACCTTACCCCTACCGTGGCGGCGATGTCGATGTGTCGCTAAGCTTATACCGTATTGAACGAGACAACCGCGCGCGGACGCTTTTAAAGATGGTGGAGGGACTATCGAGTTTATTCGCGGGCGCCGGTCAGTTCGAGATGATTGCGAAAGTTGGTACACCCCTACTGGAAGGGGTCGAGGCTTTGCTTGGTCTTGACCAAACTTCGCTATTGGCTGGGCAACGTGCGTGTCTCACACCTTCGCCATTTTCTCCGTTGACTTCCGGCTTCACTCTGCTGCTTGCCACCCCGGGAAAAACCGACCTCCAAAACGTGCGAGTCCGAGAAAGGCGGTTAATGTACTTTGACGAAAATGAAGGCAAAGAGCTGTTCTTCGTTGCGTCAGATTTTGTGCTTTGGAACGTTATAGGGTCGTCACGACGCGCAGACGAGAGCACGTTCCCGTTCTACAAGCTTAAGGTCGAAGCTCTCCGTGCCGTTGCGGAAGGAAAATCCGGCGTTAAGCGAGGTAAGTCATTACTGATTACGGCGTACCAACAAATGCTAGAAGCGCCCGATCTTACCGCAGAGGAGGCGAACGAATTGTTCTCAGAATGGTGCGGCGAGTTCGAAGGTCGCTGCGAGCGCTTCGAAGGCCTGAAGATGCTCAGCCCATCGCAAACGACTAAAGCTCGCTCCGCCCGATCGCTCGAGTACGAAGAGGCTCTTGAGCGACTAAAGCTGTAATGGTGCCTTGCAGCTTTTGAAGTCTGGAGACACAAACCGAATTGGAGGAGGTGCATCGCGGCAAAAGCGGAGTAAGAATGCAGACGGTCCTAGATGCAAAGAAGACGGAGCAGGGCTGAAGTCGCAGGCGAATCTGCTCAAATCAATGAGTAGTTTGGCCGATGAACGGCCCCTAAACCATCGATCCGTCGACCGGCGGCTGCTGAGGGTCGGCGGGCGTCCGTTCGGTTTTTCAAACTGAACCTCGGAAAGCGGCCACCGGAATCTCGCTGCCCGGAACGGACGGTCGTCAGTGCATACTCCCGACCCGACAACAGCCCTTCAACTGATGCAAGATAGTATCGGCCGTGTGCGGATGGTTGTCGGGCCGGCTTTGCGAGCGTCTCGACATTGCGACCAGCATCGAATCAGTGGGCGAACGACTGATGCCCACCCTTGCAAGAGCGCCATCGAAGACTTTCTAGCTTCCACCTCCAGGGTCGAACGTTGCTCGTTCAAAACGGTTGCCCTCGGCCGCGGCGCGTTCTTCCTCCTCGGACTTGGCCTCGGCTGCAACGTTCCTTTTCCTACCGCTTGACGTCGATCGCGCGGCGTTCTTCCTTCTGCCGCTTGGCCTACAAATGACGGGTGCTTCCGATATAAAATTCATGAAAACAATTTCCGAGAACGAAGATGGCCAGCAGAAGTCGCTTAGTGAACCTGGATGCCATGATCCTCCGCGCAGATTTCGCAGTGGCAGATAGTGAAGTGCCCTCTTCGTATGATGCAGTTGCCACAATTTCTCTACGCGACTTCGCACCCGGTAGCCTACTGCCGTCGAGCCTCCGCAAGCCAGATTTTCAGCGCGAGACAAACCATTGGACGCCAGACCAGGTCGTGTCACTTCTCGAGTGTTTTGTAAATGGCGACCTCATTCCTTCGGTTATTCTTTGGCGATCGCCAACCTACTTGTTCGTTATTGACGGAGGACACCGATTGAGTGTCTTACGCGCCTGGGTCGAGGATGACTACGGCGATGGGCCGTTGTCGACCGCATTCTTTGGCCACCAAATCTCGGATGAACAGAGGCGCTCCGCGAAGCAGACGCGGGAACTAGTGAAAACGAGGATTGGTACGTGGCAACACTTCCAAAGGATGGATCGAACGTCTGTTACCGAAACTGAACTCAGAAAAATTAATACGATTGTCTCGCGCGGACTG
The DNA here is from genome assembly GCF_023170545.1 of Caballeronia sp. Sq4a. Lineage (NCBI taxonomy): Bacteria > Pseudomonadati > Pseudomonadota > Betaproteobacteria > Burkholderiales > Burkholderiaceae > Caballeronia > Caballeronia sp. Sq4a. Next base: position 23,948 of record NZ_CP084250.1, read on the forward strand.
CCAGTTCAATGGGTCCAAGGAAATGCAGAAAAAGCGGAAGGATCCTTCTTCAAGATTAATACGAAGGGTACTCCGCTGGACTCAATCGAAGAGCTCCTATTAGCGAATCGCAAGAGGCCCGTTGCAATTGCAGCGCGCGCTGTTATCCGCGCCGGCATGGGCCATAAGTATTGGTCGTCATTCTCGCATGAAAATGTAGTCGAGATCGAGACCCTCGCGCAACGGCTTCACACCACGTTGTTCGAACCGGAACTCAACGCTCCCATAAAAACACTTGATCTACCGCTTGGGGGCTCAACCGGGGTCAGGACGGCACTCCAGGTTCTTATTGAGTTCATAGTTACGGCGAACAAGAATCAAAGTGGTGAGCCAAGCGCGCTCGATACAACGCCGGAGGATGACGACGGTAGCTCAACGATCAAGGTTCTAAAAAAGGCCGTCAACTTGGCGACTCGATTCACAGGTAACGACAAAGGTAGCCTTGGTCTTCATCCGGCAATCTATTTCTATGGTCCAACCGGAAGGCACGTGGGACCGCTGTTCATGGGAACGGCTACGCTACTCGCAAGGAAGATCGTCAATAACGATTCGCTATTTTTCTATAAATTTACAGCGGTGCGTGCGTCGTTGGAAGCCCTGCTTATTTCACATAAGGACTTGCTGGCGACGATCCTCCAGAGGACGATTAGTCGATACAGAACAAGTCAGTATGCCGATTTGCTGGACAAAGTTATCAACGCCCTGAACGAGGGGCTGACAGTGTCGGATGCCGACCTGGTTAGCTATGCAGGTCTTGTTGGAAAAATTATAGTGGGCTCAGAGATGGCTGGCGGCGCAGGTTTCTCGGACGACTCGAAGAGCGCTGCCTTCCTCCGGTCGTCCCTTGCATCGGCTATGAAGTGTCCCATTTGCCAAGGGTACCTTGACCCACAAAAGTCAGTTTCCTATGACCATATTGTTCGACTACAGGACGGCGGAGCCGGGCACGTCGGCAACTGCCAATTGACCCACCCCTTTTGTAATCAGGCGGTGAAACATTAAACGTCTTCTAGCTTATGTATAACAGAGAGAACGGGGCCGATCTTGCAAGCGCTGAGAGATGTACTTGAAAATTACATAGAAACACGTGTAAGCATGAAGAAAGCTTATGCGCCGTCCACGCCAGCGCAACGCGCGATCGTCGAAGCCTTACCGGGTTTCTTCAAACGTGCGTCGTCTATATCGGCTCAAGCGGAGACGCATAAATTCGAAGGTTCATACGGTCTAGGGAACATGGCCCTTTGTCCCTGGGTGGGAATTTTCGACAGGCGGATAACCGAGAGCGCCAGAAACGGATACTACATTGTGCTGTTGTTCGCCGAAAACATGAAAGGTTGCTATTTGTCTCTTAATCAGGGCTATAGTCAGTTTCGCGAAGCCTTTCACTCTGAAGCGCTCGCCCTTCAGAAATCACGGGATGTCGCCCGAGAAGTAGCTATGCATTTATCGCGACCTATTCGGGCACAATTCGGTCCCATCGATCTAGGAGCCAAGGGCGGATTGGGTAAGGGTTATGAACAGGCCGCTATAGTCTCATATTACTATCCCGCGAGTGAACTGCCGGATGAGCGCCAGCTCTCGTCCGACTTCGTTAGCTTGCTCAACCTATATAACGAAGTCTATAAGTTCGCCGGCTTATCACTCATCGATTTCGCGCCTGTAGTTGACAACGACTATCAGGACGATGCTATCCAGGCGGCTCTAGAAATGATAGGCGGCGCTCCTTTCCCAGAGGAAAAAAGAGGGGTGGAGCCCCCACCAGCGAAATCTCGTGCGAAAACCGGGGCCCAATATTGCCGAGACTCTCGCAAGGCAGCCGCAGCGCTACTGTATGCCGACTTTAAGTGCGAGCTCGACGTCACGCATACGAGCTTCACGGCAAAAAAGACCGGCAGACCTTACGTCGAGGCGCACCATCTGATTCCCATGAGCGCTCAGCCACGCTTCGAGGTGAGCCTCGACGTCACGGGAAACATCGTAGCTCTCTGCCCAAACTGTCATCGCATGCTCCACCATGCGACGCCAGTAGAAAAAAAATCGGCCCTGCGGAGCTTGTTGCTTCGAAGACAGGCTGGTCTTACGGAAAAAGGCATTGTCGTAAACCTTACACAGGTGATTGCGTTCTATTCGCAGAACTTAGACGATGATTGAAAGAGTTACATCTTCGTGCGAACGTCTCTAGATTGCGTCAGATGTCCCTGTATCGCCCGCCTTATGCTCGATGCGGTCTGCTCGGGTCTGCCCCATACATGACACTCGCGTTACAAAAAAGCAGACGAACGCATCGATCGACATGATGGCACGCTATAAAGACGGCCGGTTTTGGATTATAGGCATTGCACTGGCTGCCGAAGACGAAGCAGGCTGAGTAAGATAGGATCGAGGCGGAGGTGATCTTGACGAGGGGCGATCACATATAGACGCCGGTCGGAATATCGAAGGCACGTGGCACCACGGCGACGGAAGGGAGCTCTCAAGCAAGCTTCGAGGGGTTTCGCGATCCTTGGTCGCTGCCCAATGCTTGGTGACTGAACGGCCTACGCGCCTCGCCGCCGTCTGCCCAGGAACGAAAGCTGACTCGTTGTGCGTTGCCTGACCCATAGCGGTCCCTCGAATGGCCGTATCACGGTGATGGCGAACGGCTGGTCGTGGTCGGCCACAGCCTTGGCACCCGATCGGCCATCGAATGCTCGAAGGCGTGAAAATTGGGTGAGTATGTGCAGGAACGTCCGTCATCCTAAATAAACTGGTATAGTTCACCAACGTCGCGCCTCGCATGATCGGAACACGAATCCTCCCCACGTGTCGTCCGGCGAGATGCGCAGTTGCAGTCAAACAGTCGGCTAGCGTGCCACGGCAGTAGTTGGGCCAGCAGGGGTCATTGCTATCCGACTTTGAAATGAACCATAAACAAACGAACGTAGTCCCCCTCCCGACTTGCGTCCGCAAGTTCTTGACAACCGACGAAGCGGCCGAACGTCTGAACGTCCGTCCGCGCTCTATCCGCAAGCGTTACAGCCAGACCGGCGCATATTTCAGCGTTCGCCCCATCAAGCTCCCAAATCGCCGCCTTTGGTGGCCGATTGATGCTGTTGAGCAATTGACGGGAGCCGTAGCATGAGCGGGGACATCCAGCTTCTCGAATCAGGCGAGGCGGAAATGCGCGAAGTCAGGCGGCGCGCGGCCATCGTGCTGCGCACGCATCCGCAACTGGCCGTTAGCGGTTGGTGCTCGCAGCGTTCGCCCGCCAATAGCCGCGACTTCGACTATGAGGCGGTGCGCACGGCGGTTCTGTTCGTGCTCACCTTCTGCAAGCGCGGAAAGACCGTCGACAAAAAAACGCATTCGTATCGCCTGAAACACTGCGCAGAGAACTGGGGGAAAGAAACCGGTCTGACCGCCTACATCTCGACCGGCGCTTTCATTCTCGCCGCGCTCATCTGCGGATACGAGTGTAGGCGCTGCGGTATCGGCGACCCCAATTGCACATTCGACATGAACATCGATGAAAAGAACGTGCACCGCTACGACTACCACGTATTCGAGCGCCCGCCGAGTGCATTTACGCGAATGAAGTTCAAATAAAAAAAGACCCCGGCCATGAGGCCGGGGTGGTTCATTTCTATCTTGAAACGACAATGATTCGTTATGCAGATTATAACGGCGCGGCGGGGTGCCGGCAACCGGAACCGGTAACCATGCTCGACCATGCGCTCGCCTATGCCGCGCGAGGCTTGCAGGTGATCCCACTGAAGCCGAAGGGCAAAGCGCCGCTCGGGGTGCTTGTGCCCAATGGCAAGGATGATGCGACGTGCGACGCAGAGACGATCAGACGGTGGTGGGGCGCCGTGCCGAACGCGAACATCGGCGTCAGTCTTGCCCCGTCTGGGCTCGTCGTCGTCGATGTGGACCGCCACGAAGGTAAGGCAAACGGCTTCGACACCCTTTCGAAGCTTGAAGCGGACTACGGTCTGTTGCGCTCCCCAGTCGTCGTAACATCGGGCGGCGGCGGCGAGCATCGCTATTATCGCGCGCCCCAGGGGGTCCAGTTGCCCGGCAAGGCGGGCCCGGGCGTCGATCTCCTGCATAAAGGCTATGGCTTGTTGCCGCCGAGCATCCACCCGAACGGAACGCCATATCGGTGGCATGCGGGCTGTAGTCTGCTTGAGGCGCTGCCGGTGCCGGAATTGCCGCAATGGATGTACGTTTGCGGTCGTGAGCCCGCGAGCGGCCCTATGAACGGTTCCACGCGGCAGCCGGACGAAGTGGCGCGTGCTCTCTCCGCTCTATTCTGGCTTGATGCCGGATGCGATCGCGGCACATGGATCCGACTTGGTATGGCCGCGAAGGATGCGGGCGTCTCCTTCCAGGCGTTCCACGAGTGGAGCCGTAACGGCTCGAATTACACGACCGAGGATGATTGCGCCGTCGCATGGAATTCGTTCAAGGAAGATAAGGCAGTGCGCGTAACGGCGGCGACGCTGTTTCACGAAGCAAAGGAAGCGGGATGGACTCATCCGGCGAAGCCGCGAGACACCCTCGAAACGGACGTTGAACGGTATCGGGTGCTGTCGGCCGATGATTTAGCGAACGCGCCGCCGCTTCGCTGGCGTGTGCGCGGCGTCCTACCGGCGTCGGGCTTGGCTGCGCTTTACGGCCCCTCAGGGTCGGGCAAATCATTTCTCGCACTCGATCTGTGCGCGGCGATCGCAGGTGGCGAGGAGTGGTTTGAGCGGCGCGTCGACGCCGCGCCAGTGTTGTATGTGTGCCTTGAAGGTGCGGCCGGTATGGGAAAGCGCATCAATGCATGGAGCAAGCATCACGGCCGCACGGTGCCTGAGCGGATGGGGTTTATTACGCAGCCGCTCGACCTGCGGAGCGCGGCTGACGTTGACGCCCTTTGCGCAGCCATTTCAGCGGCCGGCTTACGCGAAGGCTTGATCGTAATCGACACGTTGAACCGCGCCGCGCCCGGCGCCGATGAAAACGCGAGCGCGGACATGGGCACACTAATCGAGGCGTGTAAGGAAATTCAGCGCGAGAACGGCGGGGCGGTGCTAGTCGTGCATCACACCGGCAAAGACGCGGCGAAGGGCCTACGCGGCCATAGTAGTCTGTTTGCGGCGCTCGATGCGGCTATTGAAGTGAAGCGCGACGGCGACCGCCGCGAATGGTGTGTAGCAAAGAGCAAAGATGATGAAGACGGCGCGTCCAATCCGTTCCGACTCCAGTTGGTCGATCTTGGCGAATGCGAGGACGGCGAGGCCGTCACGTCCTGCGTAGTCGAGCCCGCCAACGGCCCGGCACAGGGCGGCCCGCAAGCGCCGAAGGGAGCGACGCAAAGGGTCGTGCATGAGGCGATGCAACTGCTCTTGTTCGTTTCTGAGCACCACGGTAAGGCGGGCGCACCTGCCGGGCGTCCCTGCGTGCGAAAAGATGAGGCAGTGACGGCCCTCGCAAGCGAGATGACGTGCGAGCGGCGCCGCCGTAGACAATACGCCGCGCGAGCGCTCGACTCACTGATCGAGGGGCAGCACTACGCGGAGTTCGATGGATGGGTTTGGGAAAAATGAACCCAAAGCCGAGACGCAAAGACGCCGCCCTAAAGGGCGGCTGCGTCTTTGCGTCCTTTCGGCGTTGCTATCGGCTGGACACAAGAGACGCAACTGCGTCTCTTGTGTCCTTTGCGTCATTTCTACGCGGCCGGTCAGTGGGCGCTTTTCCTGCATTCTGACGGGGTAGGTTATGGCATCGACAAACGCCGCTCGGTTGGAGCGGCACAAGGCCCGACTGCGGGCGGAGGGATTCAAGCGCCTATCGGTGTGGGTGTGCGGCGACCTTGCAGCGTTGCTTGCGGCCGAACGGCGGCCGGGCGAATGCGGCGGCCGAGCGCTGGAGCGGTTGCTACTGGGTGCGGCAGCCGAACGGCCGGCGTATTGGACCGACGAGGAGCGGAAAGCTCGGACGAGGAGATCAACAGTTACACGCTACGCGCGCGCTCGTGTAAGGGCGGACACGCACACTTCCGTCCGGCAGAACCCGACCTCATCGAAGTGATGGCGAGCTAGAACTCCACGACCTTTTCTTGCAAAGTGATCCGGCCGTTGCTTGGTGCAGCGAGGCTCGCGGACGCAGCATCGGCCTGTGCACACGTTGCTGCGACCGCGCGAGATACAACTGGCATCGAGGGCAAAGCGGCCACCCGCTGGGACTCAACGTTGCACGACCGCCTGGCAATCGGCTATACGGCAACGGCCGCGAACACGGCGGGCGTTAATCGAACTCGATTCCGACGAGCGTAAAATTGTCCGTCGCGCCCCGTTCCTCCAGCTCTAGCATGAGACGACGACAAAAATTGTCGAAATCGCCTTCTTCAGCGGAACGCGCCTGGATTTCCCGTTTGGAGAATGCTTCGTACACACCGTCCGTCATTAAAAGAAGGCGGTCGCCCCGCTCGATGTTGAAAGTAAAAGATTGCTTAATCAATTCGCGATGGGTGCCGACCGCGCTGCTGAGCACGTTCTTTCGGGGATAATGTAGAGCTTCTTCTTTCGTCAACTTTCCTTCGGCGTATAGGCGCGCAACCTCCGTATGATCCTCGGTTAATTGCTTTAACCCGTTGCCCCGCAAAACGTACGCGCGCGAGTCGCCACAATGCACGCCTGAGATCAACGTGCTATCGCAAATGACGGCGGTCAACGTCGTTGCCATGCCGTCGAGTTCGGGCGACTGGTCCGCCTTATTGAGAAGCCCTGAGTGCGCTGCGTCGACAGTATCCAGCAAGCTCCTTCCAGCATGTACGCCCTCTAGCAAGGTCGCGATAGTGTAGCGAGACGCGACCTCGCCTCCTTTGTTCCCGCCCACGCCGTCAGCGACGGCCAGGATGAAACGGCCTTCTACAGATTCAACGCAAAACGAGTCCTGGTTTTCCGACCGAGGACCCTTGTTACTGCAGGAAAAGGTGCGTGGCATCAACAAACCTGATTCAGCGTTTCGAGGATGAGCGGATGCAAACTCGACCGGCTGGCATTGATTGACCGTTCCCAGTGGGAAATCGCGCTGCATGCTTGTCTATTAGACACGCGCAGCTCCATCGCGACGCGCTTCGCGACGCCAAGCGGCATAGTCGGCGATGCTAAGCTCGCGAATTTCCTTTCCACGTACCAGCGATTATGCGATGTTCCCATGAAAAGCATCGCAAGCACGACTTCTGCCTGACAAGCAATGTCCGCAACCGCTAGCAATGCTTCCAAACGGTTCGCGATGCCATCGCAGACGTCGAAATCAAACGCCGTTTCTTTCGCCCACGTGGTGTAGACCATACCGAACCGGGCGGCGAGCTGCGGTGCACATGCGATCAGTTCGTTAATTCTTTGCAGACTAACGACGTTCAAAAGTGCGCGTGCATCGCTTGACGGATAGAGATGTTCGACCTTCCCCACTATACGTTCCCAAGTAGCTCCGTCGATAGGGGTGTTAGACGCAAGCAAGGCCATGAAGTCAGTCACCTGCTGTTCGGTCGCGGTGTGTCCTGCGGCGCCCAGAGAAAGAATGGCATCGCGCAAGTTCGACACGGTGCCGAATCGCCGCCTTGGGTCGCGACGAGTGCAGATGCTCATGACGTCCGCATAGAAACCGGCATCACGGATTTCGTTGCATGGAATCCGCTGCCCCGTGCCGAACATGTCGTGCAGAATGCATCCGACAGAGTAGATGTCCGATGCGGGGGATGCCATCCGCAAATCCGCGACGATCTCCGGGGCGGTGTAATAGTCCGAGCCCATCCGCATGCCGGTTTGTGTAAGGACCGACAGCTGCGTGTCTTTGATGGACATCAGACCAAAATCACTGATGACATATCTATCGCCATCGTTCGACGATAGTCGCAATACATTTTGCGGTTTTAGGTCGCGATGGGTGATTCCGTATGAATGAAGTTCTTCGAGTCCGGCTAAGATATCCATCAGCGCGTGTATCGCTTGGCCGCCAAGGGTTCGGTCCACAGACATGTCTCTGTCTAGAGACGATGCGGCGAGAGGCATGATGAAGGAAGGCGGATCCAGAGCCAGCTCCTTTTGCACGACTGGCATGATGTTCCTATGAGCCAGTGCCGCCTGCACGTCGGCTTCACGGATGAACCGCTTCTTGACGTTCTCGACTAACGCTGGCCCGAAATTCCCGGGTTGGTTGACGCTAAACGTCTTTCTTGCGAACTGATTGCCGGCGGGGTCTTGGATAAGATCTACGTTACCGAAGCCACCGCTCCCGATCCGTTTGATTACCTGCATGATTCCAACCTTGGTTAATTTTTACCTTCCTGGCCTTCGTTCGACGGGCCGGATAAGCGAACGAAGCTATCAGAATAACTGGCGAAGGGGAAGATGCGCTGGCGGAGCGATCGACAGGGGGTACGTCTGAAGTTCCCGCGCGTGGGCCGGTACGGCGAACGCTGTCTTTCAATTCGTTACGCAACAATCAAGCGCCGACGGCGACGCGATGCCCGCGCGAACCGGTTTGAGGTCACGCATGCAATCTAGACGGCCTCTCGGCTTTCGGGTGCGGTGTGGCGGTAGCCCTTGCGGGCAGCTCACGAAATCGGTTACATGGCGGTTACATGGAACCCAGAAAGCAAAAAGCCCGGTCGCTATGACCGGGCTAAGTGCTTGATTTCCTTGGTGGGGCGTGAGTGACTCGAACACTCGACCTACGGATTAAGAGTCCGCTGCTCTACCAACTGAGCTAACGCCCCAACAGAAGCGAAATTATAGCGGCAAAATTTCGAAAAGCGCAAGCCCCCCGCGCGAAAATTCGACGCCGCAACAAGCCGCCCGCCGAACATCGCGCGCCACAACAGCCGTTATCATGACGCATCGCCGAACCATCGTTCGATTCGTCAACTCATCACGGAACAGGAAGACATGGACGAAGCCGCCATCCGCGCGTTGCTGGACAGCATTCTCGCGCCGTGGGTCCGCGAGTTGTCGCTTGCGCCCGAAGCCATCGGGACCGACTCCGTCACGCTGCGTCTGCCGTACTCGGACCATGTGCGGCACGCGGGCGGCGTCATCTGCGGTCAGGTGTTCATGGCCGCCGCGGATACCGCGATGGTCGTCGCCATATCGCACGTCATGGGCGGTTTCTCGCCGATGACCACCGTCTCGCTCAACACCACGTTCATGCGCCCGGTGAAGTCCGGCGACGTGCTCGTCACGGCGCGCGTCATGCGGCGCGGGCGCAATCTCGTCTTCGGCGAAATCGACATGCACGACGACAAAGGCGAGCTCGCCGCTCACGCCACGACCACCTACGCGCTCATCAACAAAGACCAGTAAGCAATGTTCGATCAAGTCGTATTCGCCGGCGGCGGCAACCGCTGCTGGTGGCAAGCCGGATTCTGGAACGTCGTGCAGCCGGAGCTGGACCTGCGGCCGCGGATCATCGCGGGCATCTCGGCGGGCGCGGCCACCGCCTGCATGCTCTACACCAACGACGCGCGCTGGGTCATGCGCTATTACGCGGACGTCCTACGCGGCAACACGAAGAACGCTTACTGGGGCAATCTGTTGCGGCGCCAGTCGGTGTTTCCGCATTACCGCATCTACCGGCAGGCGCTGCTCGACATCTTCGCGGATCGCTTCCACGAACTGGCATCGGCGCCGGAAATTCGCATCGGCGTGTCGCATCTGCCGCGCTGGCTCGGCGCGCGCAGCGCCGTCGCGGCGGGCCTGATCGCCTATAACATCGAAAAATACGTGCGCAAGACGCTGCATCCGACGCTCGGTCAGGCGCTCGGCTTCCATCCCGAGTTCGTGACGGCGCAGGAATGCGCGACGATCGAAGACCTGGCCGACCTCATTCTGCAATCGTCGAGCACGCCGCCGTTCACGCCGATCCTGCGTCGCAACGGGCGTCCGGTGCTCGACGGCGGCATGGTCGACAACGTGCCGGTTTCCGCGCTCGACGCGTCGCCGGGCATGGTGCTCGTGATGGTCACGCGGCTGTATCCGCGCGAGCGCACGTTCGTCGTGCCGCACGGCGAGCAGCGGCGTCTTTACGTGCAGCCGTCGCGTAAGGTGCCGATTTCGAGCTGGGACTATACGAGCCCGTCGCAGATGGAGCATGCTTACGACCTGGGTCGCGCGGACGGCGAAGACTTCCTGGAACGCCTGCCGCGTCTTCTTGACGCCGCGTCGCATCTCGCCTGAGTGTGCATGGAGGCATGCCGTGTCGAAGCTGCATCGCTATGAACTGACCGTCGCGTGGACCGGCGATCTCGGCTCCGGCACGTCCGCCTACGACGCGTACTCGCGCGATCATCTCGTGCGGGTCGGCACGAAGCCCGCAATCGAGGCATCGAGCGATCCGGCGTTTCGCGGCGACGCCGCGCGTCACAATCCGGAGGAGTTGTTCGTGGCGTCGCTCTCGTCGTGCCACATGCTCTGGTATCTGCACCTGTGCGCGACGAACAAGGTCGTCGTCACCGGCTATGTCGATGAAGCCATCGGCACGATGCAGGAAGAGCCGGGCGGCAGCGGGCGCTTCGTCGATGTGCTGCTGCGCCCGAAAGTGACCATCGGCGCGGGCGGCGACGCGGCGCTCGCCGCGCGGCTGCATGAGGAAGCGCACCGGAACTGCTTCATCGCGAATTCGGTGAATTTCCCGGTGCGCTGCGAGCCGGCTATCGACGTGTCGACGCTCTGAACGTCAACGGCGGCGCGCGTGCTGAAGCGCCTCCGGATTCGCCACGCTCGACATATCGCCGGCATCGAACGCGAGAATGTTCTTGAACGCCGCGCTGAAATAAAGCTCGTAGCTTTCGCGCTCCACATAGCCGATGTGCGGCGTGCAGATCACGTTTTCCATGCGCAAGAGCCCGTAGCCTTGCAGAATCGGCTCGCTTTCGTAGACGTCCACCGCGACCATGCCTGGCCGGTTGTGATGCAGCGAATTCAGCAGCGCGTTCTCTTCGAGCAGTTCGGCGCGGCTCGTGTTGACGAAAAGCGCGGTCGGTTTCATGCGCATGAGATCGTCCGTCTTGACGATGGCGCGCGTTTCGTCGTTCAGACGCAAATGCACGGTGAGCACGTCGCTCTGCTCGAACAACATCTCACGGCTTTCCGCGATCGCCACGCCGTCCTCGCGCGCCGCCTCCTGCGAGTGCTCGCGGCCGTAGACGAGCACGTTCATGCCGAACGCCTTGCCGTAGCCCGCCACGAGCCTGCCGATCTTTCCGTAGCCCCAGATGCCGAGCGTCTGGCCGCGCAGCACTTGCCCGAGCCCGAAGTTCGGCGGCAGCGCGGACGTCTTCAATCCCGACTGTTGCCACGCGCCCTGCTTCAGGTTCGCGACGTACTGCGGAATGCGCCGCTGCGCCGCCATGATGAGCGCCCACGTCAGTTCGGCCGGCGCGACGGGTGAACCGGTTCCTTCCAGTACCGCGATTCCGCGCTCCGTACACGCGTCGATGTCGATGTGGCCGCCGCCCGCGCGGCCGGTCTGACTAATCATGCGCAACTTCGGGCATTTATCGAGCAACTGCGAGCTAATGCGCGTGCGTTCGCGAATGAGCACCAGCGCGTCCACTTCCGACAGTCTGCTAGCCAACTGTCCGAGCCCACGCACCGTGTTATTGAAGACCTTCACCTCATGGTCATCGAGCAGATGGAAGCAGTCGAGCTTCCGGACGGCGTCCTGGTAGTCGTCGAGAATGGCGATTTTCATGGAATGTGATTGCGTATTGTTGGGCATTAAACCTGCTGCGTCGTCTAACCGGCGATTGAAGGAAGCGCGGATTAACTTCGGGTAATTACCGATAAATCCGTGCTAATCCGCCGAAACCTGTGCTTTATGCGCAGCGTCAATGTCTCGCTGCCATGCGGTGTTATGCTTGATTCCCGCTTGATTCCCCTCAATCGGCGGCGGATAAAGGTCCGCGTCGAAAAGCGAAAATCGCGGCGCCCATTGCGGAAAACACGGTAATCAGCAAGGGGACAGGCCGATTAGTATCTCTTTTTAACAGTTTGTTCCTTTGCGGCGCAAGCCACGGCAGGAAGCGCCCGAAGGTCAGCAAGAGTCACGCCCCGAGGACGCCGCACTCGGCTGGTCGACCGCATTTGCGTGAGCGCGCTTGTGTGAAGCGCCCGCGGTCCCGTCGAAACGCCTCTCGCACGCAGCGTCCGGGCGCACGGTTTTTCATTGCAGAAGAACGGAGACAGCTCGATGAACCAGCCCGCAGTAGTCGAACAAAACAATAACAATGCCATCGACGTCGAAGCGCCGGCCTACGTCCGGCACGCAAGACTGATCGAATGGGTTCAACGCGTCGCGGCGCTCACCAAGCCGGAACGCATCGTCTGGTGCGACGGCTCGCAGGAGGAATACGACCGGCTCTGCGCACAGATGGTCGCCGCCGGCACCATGAAGAAGCTCAATCCCGAAAAACGCCCGAACTCGTATCTCGCGTGCTCCGATCCGTCGGACGTGGCGCGCGTCGAGGACCGCACGTTCATCTGCTCGCAGCGTCGCGAAGACGCCGGCCCGACGAACAACTGGATCGATCCGCAGGAAATGCGCACGACGCTCGACGGCCTCTTCGACGGCGCCATGCGCGGCCGCACGATGTACGTCGTGCCGTTTTCGATGGGTCCACTGGGCTCGCCTATCGCGCATATCGGCGTGGAACTGTCGGATAGTCCGTACGTCGTCACGAACATGCGGATCATGACGCGCATGGGCCGCGAGGTGTACGACGTGCTCGGCGCGGACGGCGAGTTCGTGCCGTGCGTTCACTCGGTCGGCGCGCCGCTCGCGGACGGTCGCAAGGACGTGCCGTGGCCGTGCAACGACACGAAGTACATCGTTCATTTCCCCGAATCGCGCGAGATCTGGAGCTTCGGCTCCGGCTACGGCGGCAACGCGCTGCTCGGCAAGAAGTGCTTCGCGCTGCGCATTGCATCGACCATGGGCCGCGACGAGGGCTGGCTCGCCGAGCACATGCTGATTTTGGGCGTCACGTCGCCGCAAGGGCGCAAGTACCACGTCGCGGCGGCATTCCCGTCCGCGTGCGGCAAGACCAACTTCGCGATGCTGATTCCGCCTTCCGACCTCAACGGCTGGAAAGTGACAACCATCGGCGACGATATCGCGTGGATCAAGCCGGGCCGCGACGGCCGTCTCTACGCGATCAACCCGGAAGCGGGCTATTTCGGCGTCGCGCCGGGCACGAGCGAAAAAACCAACTTCAACGCGATGGCGACGCTCAAGGAGAACGTGATCTTCACCAACGTCGCGCTGACCGACGACGGCGACGTCTGGTGGGAAGGCATGACAGACGCGCCGCCCGCGCATCTGATCGACTGGCAGGGCCGCGACTGGACGCCGCAAATCGCGAAGGAGACCGGCGCGAAGGCCGCGCACCCGAACGCGCGGTTTACGGCGCCCGCGTCGCAGTGTCCGTCGATCGATCCGGACTGGGAGAACCCGGCCGGCGTGCCGATCGACGCGTTCGTCTTCGGCGGACGGCGCTCGAACACGGTGCCGCTCGTGACCGAAGCGCGCGACTGGAAGGAAGGCGTCTACATGGCCGCGACGATGGGCTCCGAAACCACGGCCGCCGCGGCGGGCCAGCAGGGCGTCGTGCGCCGCGATCCGTTTGCGATGCTGCCGTTCTGCGGCTACAACATGAGCGACTACTTCGGCCATTGGCTCAAGATGGGCGAGCGCCTGCAAGCGCAGAACGCGAAGCCGCCGAAGTTCTTCTGCGTCAACTGGTTCCGCAAGGGCGAGGACGGCAAGTTCGTGTGGCCAGGCTTCGGCGAGAACATGCGCGTGCTGAACTGGATGGTCGGACGCATCGAAGGCACGGCGAGCGGCGAGGAACACGCGTTCGGCATCTCGCCGCGCTATGAAGACATCGACTGGGGCGCGCTCGATTTCACGCGCGAGCAGTTCCAGCAGGTCATCTCGGTGAACGACGCCGCGTGGCGCGACGAACTCACCCTGCATGACGAGTTGTTCGCGAAGCTTCAGCAAGGGCTGCCGGACGCGCTTCCGGAAGCCAAGGCGGACATGGAAAAGCGTCTCGCTGCCTGATCGTCTCTGCGTTGCATCGCCCGGTGACTGACGCTGCCGGGCGTGTTCCCTTCAAGAAGATGACCGAACGGTCATCTTTCTCCGCCCACGCGTTTCTCCACGATTTTTTTCCAAAAACCACGGCGCGTCCGCAACTTCTGCACGAATCTTCGAGTCCTAGGATAATTCTGAATTGCCTTGCAGCAGGATTTATAGCCGCGTGGCGGCAGGAGTTGTCCCATGGATCATTTGCAGTCGATGAAGGTGTTCGTTCGCGTGGCCGATCTCGGCAGTTTTGCCCGGGCCGCAAGCGCGATGGACATCTCGAACGCGGTGGCGACGCGCCACGTCGCCGATCTGGAAAGTCGTCTCGGCACGCGTCTGCTCAACCGCACGACGCGCAGCCTTTCGCTCACGGAATCCGGTCAGGTGTATCTGGAGCGGGCGCGCCAGATTCTCGATGAACTCGAAGATGTCGAACAGATGGTGGTCGCGCGCAATCACGAGCCGCTGGGTTCGCTGCGCATCGTCGCGCCGGTCGTGTTCGGCCTGCACAACCTCGCGCCCGTGTTGCAGACGTACGCGCAGCGCTATCCGAAAGTCGTGCCCGACGTGACGCTGGTGGACCGTCAGGTCGATCTCGTGGAAGAAGGGTTCGATGTCGGCATCGTCATCGCGCGGCAGGTGAAGAGCGCGAGCGTCGTGACGCGACGCCTGACCACGGGCTGCATGACCGTGTGCGCGACGCCCGAATACCTCGAAAAGCACGGTACGCCGACGCGGCCGGAACATCTGCTGGAGCATCCGTGCCTCAGCCTGCCGTCCGAGTATTGGGGCGACGAGCGCGTGTTCACGGGTCCGGACGGCGAAGTGCGCGTGCGTCCGCAGAATGTGATCATCGCGAACAATACCGAAATGCTGCGGCAGTTCGCGTTGCTCGGCATGGGCATCGCGATCTTGCCGAGCTATTTGATCGGCAACGACATGAACCGCAATCAACTGGTGCGCCTGCTCGGCGACTATCAGTTGCCGCAAGTCGAAATCAACGTCGCGTATCCGAGCCGGCGGCACTTGCCCGCGAAAGTTCGCACGTTCATCGATCATCTCGTCGAGCACTTCAGCCAGACGCCGAATCATCAGCTCGGCGAGCAGTGGATTCGGGATGGCATTGGCAAGCCGGCGGCCGCGAGCAGCGCGGAAGCTCACTACGCTCACGCCGATGAAGCCAAAGCGCCGCCGCCCGCGCCGCGTTCCCGCTCGATGGACGGCGAACTGGGCCCGAAGCTGGCGAAGCCTTCGCGAACGCGAGGGCGCGTGCCGGCAGCGTCGCCGTTCTGATCGGCTGCGCGCGTCGTAGCGCGCATCGGACGAAAAAAAGCCCGCGAATCGCTTCGCGGGCTTTTTTGCTTTTAGGCCGGCGCGGCGGATTAACTCGCTTTACGCGCCGCCGACTTTTTCGCCGCCGCTTTCTTTGCCGGGGCTTTCTTGGCCGCGACCGTCTTCGTGGCCGCCTTCCGCGTCGTCTTCGCGGCTACGGCGACGTCGCTATCGCCTTCGTCCGCGCTGTCGGTCTGGGCATCGGCGGTCGCGCCGCGCTTCGCGGCCGCTGTCTTCGCGCCCGGCTTGGCCTCTTTCTTCTCGAATTCAAAGCCGATCTTGCCGTCCGGTTGCTTGACCAGATACGCCTTGAAGTTGCGCCCCGTCCGCGACGACTTGAAGTTCGTCAGCAAATCGGTTCGGCCTTCGTTCAGCAGCTTCTCCATCTGCTCGCGCGCGATCTCCTGTTGCAGGATGACTTTGCCCGAGCGGAAATCGCAAGTCTTCGGATTCGCGACCGAGTTCTCGCACACGAAACTCATGCCGTGCTCGAACACGCGCGACTGGCACTTCGGACACGCGCCGACCGGCGTCTGCTCGGAGAAATCGGGCGGTTCGCCGTCCTCGCCGCCGGTGTCCTGACCGAAATCGAACTCCAGCTTGAAGTTCTTGATCTCGTCGTCGAACGCGAGCTTGAGGATGGCCGAGAACGGACGCCCCATCTTGCTGCGGAAACCCGACAGCGGACCGATGGTCTTCTCGCGCAGCAGTTCCTCGACTTCCGGGATCTCGAACTGACGCCCGCCCGGAATCTTCGAAATCGAAAACTCGCACTTCGTACAGGCAAAGCGCCGGTAGTTCTCCTTCACCTGCGCGCCGCAATTCGGGCACGGCGTCTCCAGCGTCGCGTAATCGCCGGGGATCGTGTCGGAGTCGTATTCCTTCGCGCGCTTCACGATGGTCTGCGTCATACGCGCGATTTCCTGCATGAACGCGTCGCGATGCAGATTGCCGCGTTCCATCTGCGAGAGCTTGTGCTCCCATTCGCCGGTCAACTCCGGCGCGGTCAGTTCCTCGACGCCGAGCCCGCGCAAGAGCGTCATCAACTGGAACGCCTTGGCGGTCGGAATCAGCTCGCGGCCCTCGCGCACCATGTACTTCTCGCCGAGCAGCCCTTCGATGATGGCGGCGCGCGTGGCCGGCGTGCCCAGGCCCTTCGCGGCCATCGCCTCGCGCAATTCCTCGTCCTCGACGAGCTTGCCCGCGCCTTCCATCGCGGAAAGCAGCGACGCCTCGTTGTAACGCGCGGGCGGCTTGGTCACGAGCCCATGCGCCTCGACCTTCTCGACATCGACCGTTTCGCCCTTTTGCACCGGCACCAGATTGCCTTCCTCGCCTGCGGCTTCGCGGCCGTAGACCTGCAACCAGCCCGGCTCCACGAGCACCTTGCCTTCGGTCTTGAAGTGATGCCCCGAGACTTCGGTGATGCGCGTGGTGACGAGGTACTCCGCCGCCGGGAAGAACACCGACAGGAAGCGCTTCACGACGAGGTCATACAGCTTCTGCTCGGGCTCGGACAGCGCTTTGGGCGCTTGCAGCGTCGGGATGATGGCGAAGTGGTCGCTGATCTTCGAGTTGTCGAAGATGCGCTTGTTCGGCTTCACCCAGCCCTTGTCGAGCACCTGCTTGGCGAACGGCAAGTAGTTGTTGCTCTCTTTGAGCATGGTCAGCGTTTCCTTGACCGTGCCCAGATAGTCCTCTGGCAGCGCGCGCGAATCCGTACGCGGGTAGGTCAGGACCTTGTGCTTTTCATACAGCGCCTGCGCGAGCCCGAGCGTGTTCTTCGCCGAGAAGCCGAAGCGGCTGTTGGCTTCGCGCTGAAGGCTCGTCAGGTCGAACAACAGCGGCGACATCTGCGTGGACGGCTTCGATTCTTCCGTCACCGTGCCGGTCTTGCCGCGGCACGCAGCCACGACCGATTCCGCCGCCGCGAGACTCCACAGACGCGAGTCGCGCTGCTCGGGATCGTTCTCGACGCGCTTGAACTTCGGGTCGAACCAGCGACCTTCGTAGAGGCCCTTCGCCGCGATGAATTCCGCCCGCACTTCCCAGTAGTCGCGCGGCACGAAACGGCGAATCTTCTCTTCACGTTCGACGACGATCGACAGCGTTGGCGTCTGAACGCGGCCGACGGTCGTCAGGAAGAAACCGCCGCCCTTGCTGTTGAACGCGGTCATCGCCCGCGTGCCGTTGATGCCGACGAGCCAGTCCGCCTCCGAGCGGCAACGCGCGGCGTCCGCGAGCGGCTGCATGTCCGCGTCGCTGCGCAGATTCGCGAAGCCTTCGCGGATGGCGGCGGGCGTCATCGACTGAAGCCACAGACGCTGGATAGGCTGCTTCGCTTTGGCGTGCTGCGCGATGAGGCGGAAAATCAACTCGCCCTCGCGCCCCGCGTCGCATGCGTTAATGAGCCGGTCGATATCCTTGCGCTTCAGCAGCTTGGTCAGCACTTTCAGCCGCGATTCGCTCTTCGCGATGGGATTCAGGTCGAAATGCGGCGGAATCACCGGCAGATTCGCGAAGCTCCATTTGCCGCGCTTGACGTCGTATTCCTCCGGCGCGGCAATTTCCAGCAGGTGGCCGACCGCGGACGAGAGCACGTAGTCGTCGCTCTCGTAATACTCGTCATGCTTGGTGAAGCCGCCCAGCGCGCGCGCGATGTCGTTCGCGACGGAGGGCTTCTCAGCGATGATCAGGGCTTTGGACATGACTCAATATGGTTGGGAACTGGCAGCGGCCCCGTTTGGACCGCTTTAACGACCGCTTTATAGCACACGGTTTAGGCCGTGAGCGTCGCGGTTTCGATAACGACGCCCGCCGAACCCGCGTCCGGGCGCGTTTCGGAAGGCGCAATCGGGTGGCGCCGATCCGTTTTGTCTACGCTATAGCAAGCGCCGGGCGCAGCTTGGGCGCGCCGGTCATGTCGGGCAGGGCGGTGAGGTCCGTGAGCATGCGCTCGACGATTGAGACCTGCGGCAGCACCGTGCCGAAAAATCGGGTCGTGGCGGAATCCTCGATCAGAATGGTCGGGAAGTTCTCGACGTCCAGGTCATCGAAGCGGTCCGCCTGGTTTTCGATGTCGATCCACGCGAAGCAGATGTCCGGATGCGCGTCGGCCAGCTTATTGAAACCTTCGCGATAATCCCGGCACGTTCCGCACCACTCCGCGCACAGGCAGGCGACGAACAGCGTGCCCGGCACGGCGAGGCGTTCGGCGATTTGTTCGGCGTCGGTATCGAGATTGAACGCGGACATGGGGTGGAGACGATCCTTTCTTATGGCAAAGCCGTGCGGCGCAATTTCTCGCGAATGTAGCACGAGGCGGGCTCAGGAGCGTTCGAGCGCCCCGTACCGGCCGCCCGGCAGCGCCGCCGCCAGCCCGGCGAGTTCGAGCTGAAGCAGCGCGCCTTGAAGCGCCGCGCCGTCGAGATCGGTGCGCTCGGCCAGAATTTCAAGCGTCGCGGGCGCGTGACCGAGCGCGGCCAGCACGCGTTCGGCGTCGTCCGTCGGGGCGTCGGCAGGCACGCGGGCGGACGCCCACGACGCGCTCGGCGCTCGCGGCTTGCCGCGCCGGCCCGACGCGGGCGCCTGAGCGGCCGGGAAGCCGAACTCTTCGAGCACGTCTTCCGGCGTCTCGACGAGCTTCGCGCCCTGCTTGATGAGCCGGTGGCAGCCCTGCGACAGCGGCGCGTGAATCGATCCGGGAATGGCGAAGACATCGCGCCCGATCTCGGCGGCCAGGCGCGCGGTGATGAGCGAACCCGAGCGCATCGCAGCTTCGACGATTAGTACGCCGCTCGACAATCCCGCGATCAGTCGGTTGCGCTGCGGGAAGTTCGCGGATCGCGCGGGCGTCCCGAGCGGCCATTCCGACAGAATCGCACCGTCGCGAGCGATTTCGTGCGCGAGCGTGTGGTTCTGAGCGGGATACACGAGATCCGCGCCCGTGCCGATGACGGCGATGGTCCCCGCGCGGCCGTCGAGCGCGCCGCGATGCGCGGCGGCGTCGATGCCAAGGGCAAGCCCCGATACGACGGCGAGCCCGGCATCCGAAAGCGCCCGCGCGAAGCGCCGCGCGTCTTCTGCGCCTTGCGGCGTCGCGTTCCGGCTGCCGACGATCGCCACAGCCCGTGACTGAAGCACGTCGAGCCGCCCTTTCGCGTAGAGCACGGGCGGCGGGTCAGGCAAGGTCAAGAGCGCCTGCGGGTAGTCGGCGTCCGCCAGCGTGAGCAGATGATTGCCCGGCTCGGACGCCCAATCGCGCACGCATTCAATATAGTCATCGAAGGGAACGCCTTCGATGTCCGCTGGCGGCGCGGTCACGGCTTTCGCCGCGCTTTCGTCGGTGGCGCGGGCGAGCGCGGCGAAGCTCTCCGACAGCACTTCGAGCGGCCCGCCGAACGCGCCGAGCAACGTGCGCAGCGCGAGCGGGCGCAAGCCTTTCGCGTGCGCGAGCCGCAGCCACGCGCGAAACTCGTCGGATTCGGTTGCCGGCGCGGCGCTTTCAGCAAGGGGCGCCGGGTCGGTCGGCAGGGTGTCGGTCGTCATGTTAAGATTTTTGATCCCGTATAAATCAAGAATCGTCGCCCGGCCGCGCTGCCGGTCCGTAGCGACGCTGTCTGCCGCTTGCCGGCGGCGTTGAATCCCGTGGATTCGCCCGCATATCTTCGGCAAGCCGCAAGGCCCCCGCAACCTGGCCGAATGGCCGACTTCACCGCGTCGTGGCGCGCGTAGATAATCCGAATCATGGCTCTGCTCAAGATACTCAACTACCCGGACAAGCGGCTGAACAAGGTGGCGAAGCCCGTCGCCGTGGTGGACGACCGCATCCGCAAGCTCGTCGCCGACATGGCCGAGACGATGTACGCCGCGCCCGGCGTCGGCCTCGCGGCCACGCAGGTAGACGTGCACGAGCGGGTGATCGTCATCGACGTTTCGGACGCGCACGACGAACTGATGGTCTTCATCAATCCGGAAATCGTCTGGGCGAGCGAGGTTAAGAAGGACTGGGAAGAAGGCTGCCTGTCCGTGCCGGGTATTTACGACGTCGTCGAGCGGCCGGAGCGGGTTCGCGTGAGGGCGCTGAATGAGAAGGGCGAGACGTTCGAGCTCGATTGCGAAGGGTTGCTCGCCGTATGCGTGCAGCACGAAATCGATCACCTCGACGGGCACGTGTTCGTGGAGTATCTGTCCCAACTCAAGCAGACGCGCATTCGCGGGAAGATGAAAAAGCTCGAAAAGGCGCTGTAACCGGCGGTACGATTCACGTTTTTGCAGGCGCGCCGAACGGCGCTTTCTCCGATGACTCAATCGCTGCGTGTCGTTTTCGCCGGTACGCCTGAATTCGCCGCCGCCGCGCTCGCGGCCATCCATGCGGCTGGCTTTCCGGTTCCTCTCGTTCTCACGCAGCCCGATCGCCCCGCCGGCCGCGGCATGAAACTGACCGCCAGTCCGGTCAAGCGTTTCGCGGTCGAGCACGGTCTTCCGGTCGCGCAGCCGACGTCGCTCAGGCGCGCGGGCAAATACCCGCAAGAGGCGGCGCAAGCCATCGACTTGTTGCGCGCCACGCCGCACGATGTGATGGTGGTCGCGGCCTACGGGCTGATCCTGCCGCAGGAAGTGCTCGATATCCCGCCGCGCGGCGCGATCAATATCCACGCGTCGCTGTTGCCGCGCTGGCGCGGGGCCGCGCCGATCCATCGCGCGATCGAAGCCGGCGACGCGCAAACGGGCATCACGCTCATGCAGATGGACGCAGGTCTCGACACCGGCGCCATGATCCGCGAAGTCCGCACGCCCATCCTTCCGGACGACACCACGGCTACGTTGCACGACCGGCTCGCGCAGATGGGCGCGGAACTTATCGTCGCGGCCCTGCGCGATCTCGAACGCGACGGCACGCTTTCCGCCACGCCTCAGCCGGAAGACGGCACCACCTACGCCGAAAAGATTGCGAAGCACGAGGCGGCGCTCGACTGGCGTCGCCCGGCGGACGAACTCGCGCGACAGGTCCGCGCGTTCGATCCGTTCCCGGGCGCGTCCAGCACGCTCGACGACACGGCGATCAAAATCTGGTCGGCGCAGCCGCTCGACAAAGCGCACGGGCAGCAGCCGGGCATCATCCTGGACGTCTCCGCGGAAGGCATCGTCGTGGCTTGCGGCTATGGCGCGCTCAGGCTGACGCAGCTACAGAAGCCGGGCGGCAAGCGGCTCGCGGCGCGCGAATTTCTGGCGGGAACGCCTCTGTCGAAGGGGCAACGTTTCGCCGTTCACGACGACGCGCGCAGCATAGAATAAAAAGTCGCTCACGTTTTTCGGGTTTCCCCATGCTCGGCATCACAGGTTTCGCCTTCTTTCTCGTCGCCGTGTTCCTGCTGAACGTCACGCCGGGGCCGGACACCGCGTATATCGTCGGGCGCAGCGTCGCGCAAGGGCGCGGAGCCGGCATTGTCTCGGCGCTCGGCATTTCGGCGGGATGCGTCGTGCACACGCTTGCCTGCGCGTTCGGCCTCACGGCGATTCTCGCGGCATCGGCGGCGGCGTTTACCGTCGTCAAGATCGCGGGCGCGATCTATCTGATCTACCTCGGCGTTCGGCTGATCTTCACGAAGCACGAGGCCGCGAGCGACGTGGCATCCGCCAAAGCCAGCGCCAAGGGCGCGCCGAAGTCGCTGCGCCAGCTTTTCACGCAGGGCTTCGTCACCAACGTCCTCAACCCGAAGGTCGTGCTCTTTTTCGTCTCGTTTTTCCCGCAGTTCGTCGCGGCGGACAGCCAGCACAAGACGCTCGCGTTTCTCACGCTCGGCCTCGTGTTCATCGCGATGAGCACCGTCTGGAACAGCTTCGTCGCGTGGATCGCGGGCAGCGTCACGGAACGCTTCTCCGGCAAACCGGGCGTGAAGAAGTGGCTGGATCGCGGCGTGGGCGGCGCGTTCGTCGGTCTCGGCATCAAACTGGCCACTTCGCACCGATAGTTGAATTTTTTGCGGATGCCCCTATCTAACGTTTTGCTTACAATGAGCGTCCCGGCCGACGTGGCCGGGACCACCGCGCAGATGGCGCACCGTGTTTAGGGAGAAGGAGCTCCGCATATGTTCAACTGGGTCAAAACCGCGATGCTGATGGCAGCGATCACGGCCCTTTTCGTCGTGATCGGCGGCATGATCGGCGGGTCGAAGGGCATGATGCTCGCGCTCGTCGTGGCGCTCGGCATGAATTTCTTCTCGTACTGGTTCTCGGACAAGATGGTCCTGCGCATGTACAACGCGCAGGAAGTCGACGAAACCACCGCGCCGCAGTTCTATCGCATGGTGCGCGAGCTGGCCACGCGCGCGCAATTGCCGATGCCGCGCGTCTATCTCATCAACGAAGACGCGCCGAACGCGTTCGCCACCGGCCGCAATCCGGAGCACGCGGCGGTCGCGGCGACGACCGGCATCCTGCGCGTGCTGTCCGAGCGCGAGATGCGCGGCGTGATGGCGCACGAACTCGCGCACGTGAAGCATCGCGACATTCTCATCTCGACCATCTCCGCGACGATGGCCGGCGCGATTTCCGCACTCGCGAATTTCGCGATGTTCTTCGGCGGGCGCGACGAGGAAGGCCGTCCGGCCAATCCGATCGCGAGCATTGCCGTGGCGATTCTTGCGCCTATCGCGGGCGCGATGATCCAGATGGCGATTTCCCGCGCGCGCGAATTCGAGGCGGACCGCGGCGGCGCGCAGATCTCGGGCGATCCGCAGGCGCTCGCGAGCGCGCTGGAGAAGATTCACGCGTACGCGTCCGGCGTGCCGTTCCCGACGGCGGAAGCGCATCCTGCCACCGCGCAGATGATGATCATGAATCCGCTGTCGGGTGGCAGCATCGCGAATCTGTTCTCGACGCACCCGGCCACCGAAGAGCGCGTCGCGCGTCTCATGGAAATGGCGCGGACCGGGCGCATGTAAGCGCGTCGCATCGGTAGTCGAAAGCAAGGCCGCTCCGGCATGTCCGGAGCGGCCTTTTTCTTTACTCCCGGCGCATCGGTCGCCTTTGTGGCGCACGTTACAATCGTCGTTTGATATGCGCGCGCCAGCCGCAAGACCCCATCTCGACATGACAGACAAGCCTTCCCGGCGATCCGCCGCCGCGCACCCGCCGCACGCGCACGCTCGCATGAGCGCGCTGCATCTCGCGCCCGATTCGCTCGCGTTCGCGCTCGACGGCGCGGCACAAGCCGTCGGCGCGGTCCGGGCAGGTTCGGCGTTGCCCGCGGCCATCCAGACGGTCGCGGCGTCGGGCAAGCACGCGGCGGCGCGTGGCGCGATTCAGGACATCGCGTATCGCACGATGCGCCGGCTTGCCCTCGCCGATGCGCTCCTGCACAAGCTCGTGCGCAAGGCGCCGCCGCCGCATGTGAGCAACGTGCTCGCGTGCGCGTTCGCTTTGCTCGCGGACGACGAGGCGCACGCGGCATACGCGCCGTTCACCGTGGTCGACCAGGCGGTGAGTTCGATCGCCGCGCGGCGCGAATTTTCCTTCGCGAAGGGGCTCGTGAACGCGGTGCTGCGCAACTTCCTGCGCGAACGCGACGCGCTCATCGCCGAAGCGATGCAAAGCCCCGTCGCGCGCTGGAACTATCCGCAGTGGTGGAACGACGCTGTGAAGCGCGCCCAGCCCGACGCATGGGAGCGCATTCTCGCGGCGGGCAACGTGCAGGGGCCGCTCACGTTGCGCGTCAATGCGCGGCACATGAGCGTGAGCGCGTATCTGGACGTTCTGAAGTCCGAAGGTATCGAAGCGCGCGCAGCGGGGCAGCACGCGGTTCGGCTAAACACGCCGATGCCGGTCGATCGCATTCCCGGCTTCGCGGACGGCGTCGTGTCCGTGCAGGACGCCGGCGCGCAGCTCGCCGCGCAGTTGCTCGATGTTCGCGACGGCATGCGCGTGCTTGACGCCTGCGCCGCGCCCGGCGGCAAGACCGGCCACATTCTGGAGCTGGCGAACGTCGAACTCGTCGCGCTGGAAAGCGATGCGACGCGAGCGGGCCGCATCGCGCAGAATCTGGAGCGCCTGAAGCTGCACGCGGACATTCGCGTGGGCGATGCCGGCGATCCTTCGCAGTGGTTCGACGGCGCGCCGTTCGATCGCATTCTTGCCGACGTGCCGTGTTCGGCGTCGGGCATCGTGCGGCGGCATCCGGACATTCGCTGGCTGCGTCGCTCGTCCGACATTGCCGCGCTCGTCGCTGAACAAAGACGCATTCTCGCGGCGCTGTGGCCGCTCGTCGCGAAAGGCGGCGAACTGCTCTACGTGACGTGCTCCATCTTCCCGGAGGAGGGCGAGGAACAAGCCCGCTGGTTTGGAGCGTCGCATGAAGATGCGGTACGATTGGACGCGCCGGGGCAACTGTTGCCGACAGCGGCGCGCGCAAGCGCGGGTGCGGTTCAAGCGTCACCGGATGGTACACATGCCGAACGCGCCGGTTCCGGCGAGGCAGAGAACGCAGGTCCGCCGTCGAGTGTCAACGCGGAAACCTTCGCGGATCACGACGGATTCTTCTACGCGCGCTTTCAGAAACGGTGACGATCAAACGCTTTTTTCCGCTTCGGCTCGCGGCCGTCATCTGGACTGCGCTGACGCTCTGGCTGAGTTTCATGCCGGCTGCGCCCGCCTTCGCCGAGACCATCTCGGTGCAGCGCGCGTCCTTGCAGGCGGATAACAACGGCTGGAGCCTCGATGCGCATTTCGACTTCGATCTCAACAGCAGTCTCGAAGAAGCCGTGAATCGCAGCGTGCCGCTCTACTTCACCATCGACTTCACGCTTTCACGGCCGCGCTGGTACTGGTTCGACGAAGAGCCGGTCAATGTCTCGCAAAGCATTCGGCTCTCCTTTCAGCCGCTCACGAACGAGTACCGCGTCTCGACGGGCGGCTTGCAATTGCGCTTCGCATCGCTCAATGAGGCGCTCGCGGTCATCAAGCATGTGGCGTCGTGGCATGTGATCGACCGTAATCAGGTGCATGGCGGAGAAACGTACACCGCATCGGTGCGCATGCAGTTGGATATCGCGCTGATGCCCAAGCCGTTCCAGATCGACGCGGTCAACAACCGCGACTGGAACCTGTCCTCGGATTGGAAGCGGTTCACTTTTACGGCGGCGGAACGTGCGAAATAGATTTCGACGCGGCCGCACGGACATGAAGAGTTTCGTGGTTCGGTTGCTGGTCACCACAGTCGCGCTCACGGCGGTTCTGCTGCTCGTGATGCTCGCGCTCGCGAGCGCGAATACGGAATTCTTCGACCGCTATTACGGCTGGCTCTACGCGGCGAATGTGGCGGTGGCGCTCATCTTTATGCTGATCGTCATCAGCCTGACGCTGATTATCGTGTCGCGCGTGCGGCAGGGGCGCTTCGGCACGCGGCTGCTCGCCAAGCTCGCGTTGATCTTCGCGCTCGTGGGCGTGCTGCCGGGCGCGATCATCTACGTCGTGTCGTATCAGTTCGTGTCCCGAAGTATCGAGTCGTGGTTCGACGTGAACGTGGAAACCGCGCTCACGTCGGGCTTGACGCTCGGGCGCGGCATGCTCGAAACGTCGCTCGCGGATTTCAAGAATCGCGGCCGGCAAATGAGCGATCAACTCGCGAGCGCCGATCCGTCGAGCCTCACGCTGACGCTCTTGCGCCTGCGCGATCAGTTCGGTGTGCAGGACGCCGTCGTGTTCGAGCGTCCGCGCGATCAGTACAACCGGGAAGACCTGAACGCAGGCGGACCGTTGCAGCGCGTGGCGGGCTTGCGGACCATCGCGCAGGCGTCGGGGAATTACTATTCGCTCTTGCCCACGAACGAGCCGACCAGCTCCATGCTGAAGGAAGCGCAGGATCGTCCGTTCGGCGCGATAGAAGGCGAAATCGACGGCGATCCGAAATCGAACGGGCCGAAGGGCGCGCTGCGGCTGCGCGTCATCACGAAGATTCCGGACCCGACGACGACCACCGAATTCCAGCACGTCGACCGCTTCTTGCAGATCGAGCAGCCGGTGAGTCAGGAACTCGCGCGCAATGCCGACGCCGTGCAGCGCGCCTATCGCGAGTATCAGGAAAAGCGGCTCGGGCGCACGGGCTTGCGCAAGATGTATATCGGCACGCTGACGCTTGCGCTCTTTCTCGCCACCTTCATCGCGATGATGCTCGCGCTCGCGCTCGGCAATCAGCTTGCGCGGCCGCTCTTCCTGCTCGCGCAAGGCACGAAGGAAGTGGCCGAAGGCGACTACACGCCCAAGCGCGAGATCAATTCGCGCGATGAACTCGGCTTCCTCACGCAGTCCTTCAATGCGATGACGCGCCAGCTTTCGGAAGCGCGGGCGGCGGTCGAAAACAACCGCA
This sequence comes from Caballeronia sp. Sq4a, assembly GCF_023170545.1. Lineage (NCBI taxonomy): Bacteria > Pseudomonadati > Pseudomonadota > Betaproteobacteria > Burkholderiales > Burkholderiaceae > Caballeronia > Caballeronia sp. Sq4a. The sequence continues at coordinate 50,799 of NZ_CP084250.1, forward strand.
TCGCGCTCGAACATTCGAAGGCGTATCTCGAAAGCATTCTCGCGAACCTCACGGCGGGCGTGTTCGTGTTCGACCGGCAGTTCCGGCTCACCACCGCGAATCGCGGCGCGGAGCGCATCTTCCGGCAGCCGTTTCGCGCGTTGCAGGGCCATTCGCTCGATCAGATCGACGTGCTCGCTGAATTCGGCGCGATGGTCAAGAAAGCGTTCGCCGAGCGCGATGCGGCGGCTATCGGCAGCGGGCATCCGACGGGGGATCGCGGGCACTGGCAGCAGCAGGTGGCCGTGACCGTGCCCGGCGAGAACGATCCGCTGACGCTGCTCGTGCGCGGCACGCAATTGCTGAGCGCCACCGAGAGCGACACGGAAGACGCCGAGACCACCGGCTATGTCGTCGTGTTCGACGACATCTCCGACGTCATTTCCGCGCAGCGTTCCGTGGCGTGGGGCGAAGTGGCGCGGCGTCTCGCGCATGAGATCAAGAATCCGCTCACGCCTATTCAGCTTTCCGCCGAGCGCCTGCAAATGAAGCTCGCCGACAAGCTCGCGCCGCAAGATGCCGAAGTGCTCAAGCGCGCATCGACGACCATCGTGAATCAGGTGCAGGCGATGAAGCACATGGTCGACGACTTCCGCGAATACGCGCGCACGCCGCCCGCGGTGCTCGGCAATCTGCAACTGAACGATCTCGTCGGCGAAGTGCTGGCGCTTTACGGCATCGAAGAAGGCAAGAGCCCGATCAAGGTGGACCTCGCGAAGCTGCCCGTGATCCGGGGCGACGCGACGCAGATCCGCCAGGTCATCCACAACCTGCTGCAGAACGCGCAGGACGCCGTCGCCGATGTGCCCGAGCCGCGCGTGCTGCTCGAAACGAGGACAGTAGAATATGGCGAGCCCGATGCCTCGGGTCATGCGCGCGTCGCGGTTCGTCTGAGCGTTTCGGATAACGGCGCGGGCTTTCCCGCGCGCATCCTGTCGCGGGCGTTCGAGCCTTACGTGACCACGAAGGCGAAGGGCACGGGTCTGGGACTTGCAACGGTGAAGAAGATCGTCGACGAGCATGGCGCGCGCATCGACATTCGCAATCGGTCGAAAACAGGCGACGTGGTGGAAGGCGCGCAAATCTCGATTCTGTTTCTTCAACTCGCGGACGAGACCGCCGCCGATGGCGCAGCGCCTTCGACTCCGGCGGCCGCGAAACACGGAACGACAAAAGCAACAGTGCAGACAAGGGCAGCTTAAATGGCAACCATCCTGGTGGTAGACGATGAAATGGGGATCCGGGAACTGCTCTCCGAGATCCTGAGCGACGAGGGGCACGTGGTGGACGTGGCGGAGAACGCGCAGCACGCGCGCGAGTACCGCTTGCAGCAGACACCCGATCTCGTCCTGCTCGACATCTGGATGCCCGATACCGATGGCGTCACGCTTCTGAAGGAATGGGCCGCGCAGGGCAAGCTCACGATGCCGGTCATCATGATGTCGGGCCACGCGACCATCGACACGGCCGTCGAAGCGACGAAGATCGGCGCGCTCAACTTTCTCGAGAAGCCGATCGCGCTGCAGAAGCTCTTGAAGGCGGTCGAGCAGGGACTCGCGCACGGCACGGCCGCGCCGGCTGCGGTGGCGGCGGCCAAGCCCGCGCTGAACGCGGGCTCATCGGGCGTGCCGATCGCGGCGGCGTTGCCGACGGCTTCGGCGCTGAACGCATCGTCGGGCGATGCGGGCACGGGCAGCGCGGGGCAGAGTCAGGCGGGGCAGACGGCGTCGATCTCGTTCGACATTCCTCTGCGCGATGCCCGCGACGCCTTCGAGCGCGCGTACTTCGAATATCACCTCGCGCGCGAGAACGGCAGCATGACGCGCGTCGCGGAAAAGACGGGGCTGGAGCGCACGCACCTGTATCGGAAGCTGAAGCAGCTCGGCGTCGATCTCGGAAAGAACAAGAGCGAAGTTTGAGCGGCATGCTGGAGCCGATCCGGACGAAAGCGTGAAAAATTCGGTGAAAGGCTTGAGCACCGTGCCTGTCTCTGATATAGTCTCACTTCTTCGTTGGCCCGGTAGCTCAGTTGGTAGAGCAGCGGATTGAAAATCCGCGTGTCGGTGGTTCGATTCCGCCCCAGGCCACCAGAATGCAAGAAGCCCGAGAGTGTTTTCGCTCTCGGGCTTTTTCATTTGTGTCGTCGGGCGGCGCGCTCATGCGCCGAAAGCGCCGGACGGCAACCCCGGCGAACAATCGTTCAGCGTGATAAAATCCGCGTCGAATTAAGGACTTGCCTCGTCCTCGGACCGCAAGTCCTTTTCTTTTCGATGCCCGAAAAGCATCGGCGAATCACCTCGCAGATTGCTATCGGAGGCATAAAGGCCGCCTGCGTCCGACAAAACGCCACCGGCCTATACTGGATTCGCAGATCGCCGCAGCGCGCGTTCAACGCGACGCCGGTCATTCCACCGGCCATGCGGCGCACGACGCCAATCTCATACACGGAGTTTTCACGGTGACTCGGATAGACGCGAAGGACAGCGCTCTCGTGCTGTTTTCCGGCGGACAGGACTCGGCCACGTGCCTTGCATGGGCGCTCGAACGCTATAAGACCGTCGAGACGCTCGGCTTCGATTATGGCCAGCGGCATCGCGTTGAACTGGAATGCCGCGACGGGTTTCGCGCAGCGGTTGCGCGTGAGTTCCCGCATTGGGCCGATCGGCTCGGCGAAGACCACATGATCGACTTGTCGGTGCTCGGCGCGATCAGCGATACGGCCATGACCCGCGAGATCGAGATTCAGTCGACAGCGAACGGCCTGCCGAACACCTTCGTGCCGGGGCGCAACCTGCTGTTCATGACTATCGCGGCGGCGCTCGCGTATCGGCGCGGATTGAAAGTGCTCGTCGGTGGCATGTGCGAGACGGATTTCTCCGGGTATCCCGATTGCCGCGACGACACCATGAAAGCGTTGCAGGTGGCGCTGAATCTCGGCATGGAAACGCGCTACGCGCTGGAAACGCCGCTCATGTGGCTCGACAAGGCCGACACCTGGCGTCTCGCGGAAACGCTCGGCGGCGAGGCGCTCGTCGAATTGGTTCGCGTGGAAACGCATACGTGCTATGTGGGCGAGCGTTCGGAACTGCACGACTGGGGCTTCGGCTGCGGCCAATGCCCGGCGTGCAAGCTGCGCAAGCGCGGCTACGAGGCGTATCGCGCGGGCGAGCAGGTCACCATCGAACCGGTCTGATTCCGAAGACAGACCACAGCCAGATCACACGGACTACAGAGCAGTCATGACGTACGCGGTAAAGGAAATCTTCTACACGTTGCAGGGCGAGGGCGCGAACGCCGGGCGTCCGGCCGTGTTCTGCCGCTTCGCCGGCTGCAATCTGTGGTCGGGCCGCGAGGAAGATCGCGCGGACGCGGTGTGCCGCTTCTGCGACACGGATTTCGTCGGCACGGACGGCGAGAACGGCGGCAAGTACAAGACGCCGGCGGAACTCGTCGCGAAGATCGCGTCGCTGTGGCCCGAGGGCGCGGCGCACAAGTTCGTCGTGTGCACGGGTGGCGAGCCGATGTTGCAGATCGACCAGCCGTTCGTCGACGCGCTTCACGCGGCGGGCTTCGAAATTGCGATCGAAACGAACGGGTCGATGGCCGTGCTGGAGAGCATCGACTGGATTTGCGTAAGCCCGAAGGCCGACGCGCCGCTGGTCGTGACAAAGGGCAACGAGCTTAAGGTCGTCGTGCCGCAGGACAATCAACGGCTCGCGGAGTACGAAAAGCTCGACTTCGAGTACTTCCTCGTGCAGCCGATGGATGGCCCGTCGCGCGACATCAATACGAAGCTCGCGATCGACTGGTGCAAGCGGCATCCGAAATGGCGGCTGTCGATGCAGACGCACAAATACCTGAACATCCCCTGAGAGACGATCGAGCCGACGTGCAGACGATTACCCGAAAACTCGAATTCGATGCGGGCCACCGCATTCCCGATCACCGCAGCCAGTGCCGCAATCTGCACGGGCATCGTTACGTGCTCGAAATCACGCTGCAAGGCGAACTCGTCGATACGGAAGGCGCGCCGGATCGCGGCATGGTGATGGACTTCGCCGACGTGAAGTCGCTCGCAATGGAACATCTCGTCAGCAAGTGGGATCACGCGTTCATCGTCTACGAAGGCGACGTGAAAGTGCGCGAATTCCTGCAATCGATGACCGATCACAAGACCGTCGTGTTCGACCGCATTCCGACCGTCGAGAACATGGCGGCGGTCGCGTTTCGCATTCTTGCGGATGTCTATGACGCCCACTACGGCGTCGATCTCAAGCTCAAGCGCGTGCGGCTGTACGAAACGCCGAACTGCTGGGCGGACGTCGAGCGGGCGTAAGCGCTTGCGCGTCGAAGGCGCGGCGAACGTCCGCGCCGTTGTCACGGTATGATCGCTCGGTGAGTCGGCCAACTCTGGCCGACGCCGCGCAGTGCATGTCGATCATCCGGAGCGCAACATGCCGTTAGTCATCCAGTCGTGTCCCTTCCTCACATTGCGCAGGGTGCGCTCCCACGGAGCCGCGCGATGAGCACCTTCACGAATCCCCTCAAGCAACGTCTCGCCGATCCGGGTCCGCTCTTCGGCCTGTGGCTGTCGCTGTGCAGCGCCGATGCCGCCGAAGCGCTCGCGCATGCCGGTTTCGACTGGCTGTGCATCGACATGGAACACTCGCCGAACGATAGTCGCGATGTGGTCGAGCAGCTTCGCGCGATCGCCGCCGCGCACTTGCCGACCGAGCCGGTCGTGCGCGTGCCGTTCGCCGAAGGCTGGCTCGTCAAGCGCGTGCTCGATGCAGGCGCGCGTACGCTCATGTTCCCCAACGTGCAGTCGGCGGAAGACGCGGCGCGCATCGTGCGGCTCACGCGCTATCCGACCGAGGCGCAGCTCGAAGGACTGCGCGGCGTCGCGGGCGCGGTGCGCGCGGCGGCATACGGCATGCGGCGCGACTACGTGTCCGGCGCGAACGATCAGATCGCGACCATCGTGCAGATCGAGTCCGTGGCGGCGCTCGCCGCCGTCGATGAGATCGCCGCGACGCCGGGCGTCGATTGCCTGTTCATCGGCCCCGCGGATCTCGCCGCGAGCCTCGGCCATCTCGGCGATAGCAAGCATCCGGACGTGCACGCGGCCATCACCAAAATCGCGGACGCCGCGAAGCGCGCGGGCAAGTGCAGCGGCATTTTCGCGCTCGATGTCGCGAGCGCGCGGCAGTACGCGGAAGCGGGCATCAAGCTCGTTTCGATTGCCGCCGACGTGATGTGGCTCTTGAAGGCGACGCGGCAGGCGTTGCAGGAGGCCCGAGCATGAAGGGCGCTTGGCGTGGCGGCGTGGCGGCGGCAACGGCTGCGCTCGTCTTGATGACGGCGGGCGGCGCGCACGCGCAAGGCATGCCGAAGCCGACCGATCTGGCGACGCAAAACGCCGTCGCCGATTACAACGCGGGCAACCTCGTCGCCGCGCGCTCGGAGTTTCGTCGCGCGGCGGAGAAGGGCAGCCGTCTCGCGCAGTTCAATTACGCGATGATGCTGCTCAACGGCGAAGGCGGCGCCGCCGACGTGCCCGAAGGCAAGAAGTGGCTGCGCCGCGCGGCCGATGCGAACATGACGCACGCGCAGTACGTCTACGGCAAGATGTACGACGACGGCGAGTTCGTAGAGAAAGACCCGGCGGAAGCGCACCGATGGTTCCTGCGCGCCGCGAATCAGGGGCACGTGCAGGCGGAATTGGCGCTCGCGAATCAGTTTCTGGACGGCCGCGGCACCGCTCGCGACAACACGCAGGCGTTCACCTGGTACAAGAAGGCCGCGCAGGGCGGCGACATGACGGCGCAGTACGTCGCGGGATCGTTCTATGAGCGCGGCGGCGATGGCGTCGAGCGCAATCTCAACGTCGCGCGCGCGTACTACGCGGCGGCCGCGGCGCAGGGTGATCCGGCTGCGAAGCTCAAATACCTGCAGCTGAGCGCCGAGATAGAGCAGCAGAAGCCGCCGCCACAGGCGCAGCCGCAGTAATCGCTCGCGGCGTCAGCTTTGCATCAGCCGTTTCTGTCGCGCGACGCTCATGATGAGCCCGACCGCGACGCCCAGCGTGGTCAACGCCGTGCCCCCGTAACTCATGAACGGCAGCGGCACGCCCACGACCGGCAGAATGCCGCTCACCATGCCGATGTTGACGAACGCGTAGGTGAAGAACGCGAGCGTGAGCGATCCGGCCAATAATCGCCCGAAGAAGGTCGCGCCGTTCGCCGCGATGTACAGCCCGCGCGCGATCAGCGCCATGTAGAGAAAGAGCAGCACGAGCCCGCCCGCCAGCCCGAACTCTTCCGAAAACACCGCGAAGATGAAGTCCGTGTGCTTTTCAGGGATGAATTCGAGGTGCGCCTGCGTGCCCTTGAGCCAGCCCTTGCCCAGCGTGCCGCCCGAGCCGATTGCAATCACCGCCTGAATGGTGTGAAAGCCCTTGCCCAGCGGATCGGATGTCGGATCGAGCAGCGTGCAGATGCGGTGCTTTTGATAATCGTGCATCAGCGGCCAGTTGACTTCGGGCTGGCAGATGCGGTCCTGAAATACCGCGACGCTCGCCACCACGACCACCGCCGCCGCGAGCACCGGCACGATCAGCTTGAAACTGAGCCCGGCGAAATAGATGACGAACACGCCCGCCGCGAACACCAGCACCGCCGTGCCGAGGTCCGGCTGCTTCGCGATCAGGCCGACGGGCAGCATCAGAATCACGAAGCCGACGATGTAGTCCCACCAGCGAATATTGCTCTCGCGCCGCTGGTAGTACCACGCGAGCATGAGCGGCATCGCGATCTTCATGATCTCGGACGGCTGAATGACGACGCCGACGTTCAGCCAGCGTTTCGCGCCCTTGCGCGTGAGCCCGAACGCGGCCACGGCGACGAGCAGCGCCACGCCCACCGTATAAAGCGGCACGGCGAAGCGCATGAGCGTCTGCGGCGGAATGTTCGCGAGAACCCACATCAGGCCGAACGTCAGCATGATGTTGCGCAGCTGGTCCTCCACGCGGCCCGGCACATCGAGACTCGCGCTGTAGAGCGTCACGATCCCGACGCACAGCAGCAGAAAAACGATCAGCGCGAGCGGCCGGTCGAAGCCCGCGAACATGCGCTTCGCGCGCTCTATCCACACGTGCTTGTCGAATTGCAGATGCACTTGCATGCCGATTTCCTTATTCGTCGATGCCGCCGGTCGGCGCGAACGTGCGCACGCCGTTCTCCGCGTTGCCGCGCACCATCGTGGGCGTCGGCTCGGTCGGCGCGCTCTTTTGGCCGCGCTTGCGGGCCGGCGCGGCCGACGCCGGCAGCGCCGCTGCGGGCGCGGACGCCGGGCGGCCAGCCGGCAGAGCGGGCGCGGAAGCTGCCTTCGCGACATCGGGATTAGACGCAGCCGACGGCGAGAACGCCGGCGACTGGTTAGCCACCGATGCAGGGAGCGCAGCCGCAGCCGGCGGTTGCGTGCCGCCGATCACGGGCAGGCCAGCGTCTTCCGTCGCGGATGCCGCGGCGGCCACGGCGGCCGCTTCGGCGCCCGGCTTCATCCGGTCCACGAGGTAATAGTCGAGCACTTTTCGCGCGATCGGGCCGGCCGCTTCCGCGCCCCAGCCGCCGTTTTCGACGATCAGCGCCAGCGCGATCTTCGGATTCTCCGCAGGCGCAAACGCGATGAAGAGCGCGTGATCGCGCAGATGCTCGGCTGTCGCGTGGCCGTGATAGTTCGCGCCTTGCAGCGAATAGACCTGCGCCGTGCCCGTTTTGCCGGCCGCGAGATACGACGCGCCCGCGAACACCTTCGCCGCCGTGCCGTTCGTGACCACGCCTTCCATCGCGCGCTTGATGACGTCGATGTCTTGCTGACGCACGGCGATCTTGTCGCTCGGGTCGCGCACGACCGGGCGTATCGCCTTGCTGATCGGGTTCTCGACATCGCGCACGAGGTGCGGCTTCATCACGACGCCGTTGTTCGCGAGCGTCGCCGTCGCGTGGGCGAGTTGCAGGATGGTGAACGAGTTGTAGCCCTGGCCGATGCCGAGGCTGATGGTCTCGCCTTCGTACCAGCGCTGCTGCTCGGGCTTGCGATACGCCTTGCGCTTCCATTCCGTCGACGGAAGAATGCCGCGCGCCTCGCCCGCGATGTCGATGCCCGTAATCTGCCCGAAGCCCCACGGTTTCATGAAACCGGCCATCGCGTTCACGCCCAGGTCGCGCGCCAGCATGTAGAAATACGTGTCGTTGGACACGACGATCGCGCGATTCATGTCCACCCAGCCCTGACCCGAACGCACGTCGTTGCGGAACGTGTGGCCGCCGAACGTGAAATAGCCGGGGTCCTGGAAGCCCCAGCCGGGCGTGCGCTTGTGCAGCGTGAGCGCGGCGAGCGCCATGAACGGCTTGTACGTCGATCCCGGCGGATACGTGCCGTGCAGCGGACGGTTCAGAAGCGGATGGTCCGGCGAATTGTTGAGCGCGTCCCACGTCTGCTGGTCGATGCCATCGACGAAGGAGTTCGGATCGAAGCTCGGCGCGGAGACGAACGCGAGCACGTCGCCCGTGGATGGCTCGATGGCGACCAGCGCGCCGCGCTTGCCCGCGAACGCCTGCTCGGCGACCTGCTGCAAGCCGATATCCAGCGACAGCACGAGGTTGTTTCCCGGCGTCGCCTGCGTGCGCGACATCGTGCGGACCGGGCGGCCGCCCGCCGTGACTTCCACTTCCTCAAAACCGGTCAGGCCGTGCAACTCGGTCTCGTAACTCTGCTCGACGCCGATTTTGCCGACGTAATCCGTGCCCTTGTAGTTATTCGCGTCGAGGCGCGGATCGTAGTGATCCGAGTTCGCGTCGTTCGCGTCGCTTGCATCGTCGATGCGTTCCTGATCGCGCTGCGAAATGCGGCCGATATAGCCGATCACGTGCGCTGCCGTCGTGCCGAGCGGGTACTGCCGGAACAGCCGCGCGCGCACTTCCACGCCGGGAAAGCGGAAGCGTTGCGCGGTGAACTTGGCGACTTCTTCGTCGGTGAGGCGCGTGCGGATGGGCAGGCTCTCGAAATTCTTCGAGTCCTCGAGCAGTTTCTTGAAACGCCGGCGGTCGCGCGAATCGATCGGGATGACTTGCGAAAGCGCGTCGATGACTTCATCGAGCGTGCCGTTGATCTTCGACGGCGTGATTTCCAGCGTGTAGGCGGAATAGTTCTTCGCCAGCACGATGCCGTTGCGGTCCGTAATGATGCCGCGGTTCGGCACGATCGGCGCGACCGAGATGCGGTTCTCGTTGGCCTGCAACGAGTACTTGCTGAAGTGCCAGACCTGCAAATAAAGAAAACGCAGGCCGATCAACCCGAAGCAGACGAACACGAACAGTCCCGCCGCCGCGACGCGCAGGCGGAACTTCGACAACTGTTGCTCGGTGTTCTTGATTTCGGTCATGCGGGTTTCGCGAGTGGTTCGCGATTCTTTCGCGATTCAAGTGTAGTCGGCGCGCGGGCGTTTATCGGCGCCGTGTCGCGCGCGGCGCTCAGATCGGGCGCGTGTCGTCGGGATCGGCTGCGCGCCGTTGCGGCATCAGAAGCAGGAAGCTCGCGATCGGCCAAAGCAGCGCCTCGACGAATCCGTTGACAAGATAGCTCCAGCCGGGAAACGCGGCGCCCGTCATCAGACGGATGATGAACGGCACGAGATGCGCGCCGACCAGCAGCGGAGCGACGACGAACGTCTGCACCGGCAGCGACATCCACAGCACGCGCCGGTGAATGGTGATCGCGCCGTAGGACAACAGCGTGTACGCCAGCGCGTGTTCGCCCAGCAGGTTCGCGCTATGGACGTCCATCAACAGCCCGAGCAGGAACGCGATGCCCATGCCCACCTTGCGCGGCTGCTGCACGTTCCAGAAGAGCAGCACGAGCGCGACGAAATCCGGCACGCCGACGAGCCGTCCCCAAGGCACGAGATTCAGCAGAAACGCGGCGGCCAGGCTGAACGTGATGAAGTACGGATTGACCGGCTGAAGAATGTACTGCGGACGATTCATCGCGCGGCTCCCGACGAAGCGGGTTTCGGCGCGTGCGCCTTCTTGCCCGATTTGGCCGCTGCGCTCGATGCCGCTTTCGGCGCTGTCGCCTTCGCCGCGGGATTCGCGGCAGGCGTCGACGCAGCAACAGCCGCCGACGCGCTCGCCGGCGCCGACGCGGCAGCCGGTGCGCTCGCGCCCGCCGCTGCTTTGGCCGCGGGCTTCTTCTTGCCCTTGTTTTCCTTCGCTTCCTTGGCGGCAGCGGCGGCTTCGACTTCGACCGGATTGGGCGGCACATTGACGTTGTAATGCAGCACGAGCAACTGGCGCGCGCCGCGCACCGCCGCGACCGGCACGCAGACGACGCGGGCGAATGCCGTGTCCGCCTGCTTGTCGACGCGCAGCACCTTGGCGACCGCGAGCCCCGGCGGATACACGCCGTCGAGACCGCTCGTCACGAGCTGGTCGCCGACTTGCACGTCAGCGCTGATCGGCACGAAGCGCAAGTCGAGCGTGTCGCCCTTCGGCGTGCCGTAGATGACGCTGCGCAGCCCCGTGCGCGCGATTTGCACCGGCACGGCCTGATCCTTGTCGGTGAGCAGCGTGACTTCCGACTGCATCGGGAAAACGCGTGTGACTTGCCCGATTACGCCTTCTTCGTCCACGACAGGCGCGCCGTCCTGTATGCCTTGCTGCGAGCCCTTGCCGATGACGACCTTCTGCGTGAAAGGATCGCGCGTGTCGTATTGGATTTCGGCGGGCGTGGTTTGCGTGGTGGCGCGCGACTGAAGGTTCAGCAGTGCCCGCAGATGCGCGTTCTCGATGTTCAGTTGCGCGGCGTCGCCGGCCTTGATGGACAGTTCGAGATTCTTGTCGGCGAGCTTGCGGTTTTCGCTGCGTAGCGTGGCGCTCGTGACGGCGAGATCGGCTGCCCCCATGAAGATGTCGCGCGGAACCAGCGCCGCGCGCTGCAACGGATAGAGCCCGGCGCCGAGAATGCCGCGCACGATTTCGAGTGTGTTGAAGCGGACGTCCGACACCAGCAGCGCGATGGCCAGCACCACGAAGAAAATGAGGCGTGCGAGCGCCGAAGGGCCTTGCTTGAAAAGTGGCGGCGGACTGTATTCCATGGTCAGCGCCGAGGGCGTGAGCGGGTGGATGATGCTGCAGGCTGTTTCGCTTGTGGCGGGACCTGCCCTACGCTGTTTCGACAAAGGCCCGGACTGATGCCGGGCCGTGCGCGCGTCGCGTTACGCGGGATGCTCGAGTGTCTGCTTCGGCAATGCGTTCGATACGAAACGCGCGCACGCCGAAGCCTGCGATCACTCGTAAGAGAAGATGCTGCCGAGCTTGTCCATGCGCTCGAGCGCCATGCCGGAACCGCGCACCACGCAGGTCAGCGGATCTTCGGCGACGAGCACCGGCAAGCCGGTTTCTTCCGCGAGCAGGCGGTCGAGGTCACGCAGGAGCGCGCCGCCGCCCGTCAGCATCATGCCGCGCTCGGCGATGTCCGCGCCGAGTTCCGGCGGCGTCTGTTCCAGCGCGATTTTCACCGACGAGACGATCTGGTTTAGCGGATCGGTGAGGGCTTCGAGGATTTCGTTGCTCGAAATCGTGAAGCTGCGCGGAATGCCTTCGGACAGGTTGCGGCCCTTGACTTCCATTTCCTTCACTTCCGAGCCGGGGAACGCGGAGCCGATTTCCTTCTTGATGGCTTCAGCCGTTTGTTCCCCGATCAACATGCCGTAGTTGCGACGGATGTAATTGACGATGGCTTCGTCGAACTTGTCGCCGCCCACGCGCACCGAGCCTTTGTACACGATGCCGCCGAGCGAGATGACGCCGACTTCGGTCGTGCCGCCGCCGATGTCCACGACCATGGAGCCCGTGGCTTCCGAGACCGGCAGCCCCGCGCCGATTGCCGCGGCCATGGGTTCCTCGATGAGATACACCTGCGAAGCGCCCGCGCCGTGTGCCGCTTCCTTGATGGCGCGGCGCTCGACTTGCGTGGAGCCGCACGGCACGCAAATGATGATGCGCGGCGACGGCGAGAACATGCGGGATTCGTGTGCAGTCTTGATGAACTGCTTGATCATCTGTTCGGTGACGGTGAAGTCGGCGATCACGCCGTCTTTCATCGGCCGAATGGCTTCGATGTTGCCCGGCACCTTGCCGAGCATTTGCTTCGCTTCCTTGCCGACAGCCTGAATGGTCTTCTTGCCGTTCGGGCCGCCTTCTTGACGGATGGAGACGACTGACGGCTCGTCGAGGACGATGCCCTTGCCGCGCATGTAGATCAGCGTGTTGGCGGTGCCGAGATCAATCGCCAGGTCGTTGGAAAAATAGCTGCGCAAAAAGCCGAACATTCAAAAATCCTGTCTCGCTGGGTAGCCGTGCCTCGCTAAGAGCGCCGGGGACGGCAGCGGAAAAAATAACGGTTTGCCGGGACGGCGAAACGGGCCGCCGTGAATGCAAATCCGAGCAGAAATCTACCGCGGAATTGAACATGCCACGCAAACGTTTCTCGACGAGGGATGATCCAGGGAGAAAGCCGCTGACAGGTCGATCCGGATGTGGGTCGAACGTGTAATGATACCTTATAATTTGGGGGTTTCTATAGGAAAAGGACGGCACTTTTTGCCATCCTCGGCCCCGCTTCGACGGCTTTCCGCCAGGATCGTAACTGACTGTTGCAGCGAACCTTTTTGGCGCGGGAGTTGTTCATGTTTTTCTCCGGTGATCCCATGTCATTGACCCTGACCGACGTTAAACGCATCGCGCATCTCGCGCGGCTGGAACTGCCCGACCACGAGGCCGAACCGACGCTTGCGCGGCTCAACGACTTCTTCGGTCTCGTCGAGCAGATGCAGGCGGTCGATACCGCCGGCATCGAGCCGCTCGCGCATCCTATCGACGCGATCGAGGAAGTCGCCCTGCGACTGCGCGACGACGCAGTCTCAGAGCGGATCGAGCGCCAAGAGTTCCAGCGTTGCGCGCCGGCCGTGCAGGACGGGCTCTATCTCGTGCCGAAGGTGATCGAGTGAGCGTGGCGCATCGACTCATCGGAACAACGATCTCGCGCGCGGCGTGACGCGCCGCGCTCATCAGGGAACTGCAATGCATCAGAAAAGCTTGACCGAACTGCGCGCCGCGCTCGACTCGAAGGCGATCTCCGCCGTCGAGCTGGCGCAGTCGTACCTGCAACGCATCGAAGCCGCGAAAGAACTGAACGCGTTCATCGGCGTGAATCCGGAGCTCACGCTGGAACAGGCGAAGGCCGCCGACGCCCTCATCGCGCAGGGCAATGCCGGTCCGCTCGCCGGCCTGCCCGTCGCGCATAAAGACGTGTTCGTCACGCGCGGCTGGGCGTCGACGGCGGGTTCCCACATGCTGGAGAACTACGCGAGCCCGTTCGATGCCACCGTCGTCGAGCGCCTGAACCGCGCCGGCATGGTGTGTCTCGGCAAGACGAACATGGACGAGTTCGCCATGGGCTCGTCCAACGAGAACTCGTTCTTCGGCGCGGTGAAGAACCCGTGGGACCTGAAGGCCGTGCCGGGCGGATCGTCGGGCGGGTCGGCAGCGGCCGTCGCCGCGCGCCTCGCGCCCGCCGCGACCGGCACCGACACGGGCGGGTCCATCCGTCAGCCCGCGTCGTTTACCGGCATCACCGGCATCAAGCCGACGTACGGCCGCGTGTCGCGCTACGGGATGATCGCGTTCGCGTCGTCGCTCGATCAGGGCGGGCCGATGGCGCAAACCGCCGCCGACTGCGCGCTGCTTCTGAATGCGATGGGCGGCTTCGACGAGCGCGACTCCACGAGCTTGCAACGGGAGAATGAAGACTACACGCGGTATCTCGGCAAGAACTGGACTGAAGATGCCGACAAGCCGTTGAAAGGCCTGCGCATCGGCATGCCGAAGGAGTACTTCGGCGCGGGCTTGGCCGACGACGTGCGCGCCGCCATCGACGCTGCGCTGAAGCAATACGAAGCCCTCGGCGCGACGCTCGTCGAAGTCTCGCTGCCGAAGACCGAGCTTTCGATTCCCGTGTACTACATCATCGCGCCGGCGGAAGCGTCGTCCAATCTGTCGCGCTTCGACGGCGTGCGCTACGGGCATCGCGCGGCCGAGTACCGCGACCTGCTCGACATGTACAAGAAGTCGCGCGCCGAAGGCTTCGGGCCGGAAGTGAAGCGCCGGATTCTGGTCGGCACGTACGTGTTGTCGCACGGCTATTACGACGCGTACTACCTGCAGGCGCAGAAGATTCGCCGCATCATCGCGCGGGATTTCCAGGAAGCGTTCAAGCAGTGCGACGTCATCATGGGACCGGTCGCGCCGTCGGTGGCCTGGAATCTCGGCGAGAAGACCGACGATCCCGTGCAGATGTACCTCGCCGACATCTACACGCTCTCCGTGAGCCTCGCGGGCCTACCGGGCATGAGCGTGCCGTGCGGCTTCGGCGCGGGCGCGAATGCGAATCGGCCGGTCGGTCTGCAGATCGTCGGCAACTATTTCAACGAAGCCCGGATGCTCCAGGTCGCCGACGCGTTCCAGCGCGCGACCGACTGGCACCGCAAGGCACCATCGGCATCGGGAGTGTGAACATGCAGTGGGAAGTCGTCATCGGTCTGGAAACGCACGCGCAGCTTTCCACCGTCTCCAAGATTTTCTCGGGCGCGCCCACGCAGTTCGGCGCGGCGCCGAACACGCAGGCAAGTCCCGTCGATCTCGCGCTGCCGGGCGTGCTGCCGGTCATGAACCGCGGCGCTGTCGAGCGCGCGATTCGCTTCGGGCTCGCCATCGGCGCGCACATCGCGCCGCGCAGCATCTTCGCGCGCAAGAACTACTTCTACCCGGATCTGCCGAAGGGCTATCAGATTAGCCAGTACGAGATTCCGGTCGTGCAGGGCGGAAAGATCACGATCCACGTGCCCGCCAACGAAAAGGCCGGCAAGGAAGCGTACGAGAAGACCGTCAACCTGACGCGCGCGCATCTGGAAGAAGACGCCGGCAAGTCGCTGCACGAAGACTTCGCGGGCATGACGGGCATCGACCTGAACCGCGCGGGCACGCCGCTGCTCGAAATCGTCACGGAGCCGGAAATGCGCAGCGCCGCCGAAGCGGTCGCGTATGCGAAGGCGCTGCACGGTCTCGTCGTGTGGCTCGGCATCTGCGACGGCAACATGCAGGAAGGCTCGTTCCGCTGCGATGCGAACGTCTCGGTGCGTCCGGTCGGCCAGAAGGAGTTCGGCACGCGCGCCGAGATCAAGAACCTGAACTCGTTCCGCTTCCTCGAAGAAGCCATTCAGTACGAAGTGCGCCGTCAGATCGAGCTGATCGAAGATGGCGGCACCGTCGTGCAGGAAACGCGTCTGTACGATCCGGACAAGCGTGAAACGCGCTCCATGCGCAGCAAGGAAGACGCGCACGACTACCGCTATTTCCCCGATCCCGATCTGATGCCGCTCGTGATCGAGGAAAGCTGGGTGGCGCGCGTGCGGGCCGAGATGCCGGAACTGCCCGCGGACATGCAGAAGCGCTTCGTCGATACCTACGGCCTGACGTCCTATGACGCCGGCGTGCTCACTTCGTCGAAGGCGATGGCCGCGTACTTCGAAGCGGTCGTCGAGAAGGCGGGTGCGGCGCAGGCGAAGATTGCCGCGAACTGGCTCATGGGCGACGTCTCCGCGCAGCTCAACCGCGAGTCGCTGGATATTGCTCAGTCGCCGGTGTCGGCGGCGCAACTCGCGCTGGTGCTGCAACGCATCGCGGACGGCACCATCTCCAACAAGATCGCGAAGGACATCTTCCAGTCGATCTGGGAAGAAAAGGCCACCGACGAAGCCGCGGCCGACCGCATCATCGAGGCGAAAGGGCTGAAACAAATCTCGGACACGGGCGCGCTGGAAGCGATCATCGACGAAGTACTCGCCGCGAATCAGAAGTCCGTGGATGAATTCCGCGCGGGCAAGGAGAAGGCGTTCAACGCGCTGATCGGCCAGGCCATGAAGGCGACGAAGGGCAAGGCCAATCCGCAGCAGGTCAATGAATTGCTGAAGAAAAAGCTGGGCTGAGTCGGCGGCGCATGTCGCGCATGGTCTGCTGATTCAGGAGCGTAAGACTTACGGGCTGTTGCCGGTTGATCTGTGCAGCGGCCCGTTTTTCATTGCTGAAGCGGAAAAAAACATGGCCAAGAAATCCGACCTGGACGACTATCGCGTTCCGTTCTTCGACGGCGGAAAAAAGCTCAAGGCGTTCGACATCACTTCAGTCGATCCGTCTCAGAAGCCTTTCTCGACAGGCGCGAAAGACGACGACCGCGCGCGCCTCGCTGAAATCGGCGCGCAGCTGAACGAGTTGCAGGAGAAGCTGCACGCGCAGCGCCGCGAGCGCGTGCTGCTCGTGCTGCAAGGCATGGACACGAGCGGCAAGGACGGCACGGTGCGCGGCGTGTTTCAGGACGTCGATCCGCTCGGCCTGCGCATCGTGCCGTTTCGCGCGCCGACCGAGCGCGAGATGGCGCACGACTTTCTCTGGCGTGTCCACGCGCAAGCGCCGATGGCGGGCGAACTCGCGATCTTTAACCGCAGCCACTACGAAGACGTGCTCGTGCCGCGCGTGCTGAAGCAAATAGACGATGACGAATGCGAGCGGCGCTATCGTCATATCCGCGAGTTCGAGGCGCTGCTCGCGGATGCGGGCACGACCATCGTCAAATGCTTTCTGCACATTTCGAAGGACGAGCAGCGCAAGCGGCTGCAGGCGCGTATCGACGATCCGACGAAGCACTGGAAGTTCGACGTCTCGGACCTCGAGGCCCGCAAGCTGTGGGACGACTATCAGCAGGCGTATTCGGTGGCGCTCGGCGCGACCTCGACGGACTACGCGCCGTGGTACATCATTCCGGGCGATTCGAAGACGCATCGGAACGTGATGGTCGCCGAGCTCGTCTTGCGCACGATGCAGGGCATGAAGCTCGAATTCCCGCCGGCGAAGGAGTCGCTCACCGGAGTGAAGGTCGAGTAAATCAAATCAAGAAGAAAGGAAGCGTATGTTTCGCGTGATCACCGCCAATCTGAACGGCATTCGTTCGGCTGCCAAGAAAGGCTTTTTCGACTGGTTCGGCGAGCAGGCAGCCGACGTCGTCTGCGTGCAGGAAATCAAGTGCTCGCAGGACGACCTGACGCCGGAGTTCCTCGCGCCGCACGGCTTTCAGGGCTACTTCCAGCACGCGGTCAAGAAGGGCTACAGCGGCGCGGGCGTCTATACGCGCCACGAGCCGGACGACGTGATCATCGGTTTCGGCAGCGAGGAGTTCGATGCCGAAGGGCGCTACGTGGAAGCGCGCTTCGGCAGGCTTTCGGTGGTGTCGGTGTATGTGCCGTCGGGATCGAGCGGCGATGAGCGTCAGCAGGCGAAGTACCGCTTCATGGACGAGTTCATGCCGCATCTCGCCGAGCTTTCGAAAGAGCGCGAAGTCATTCTGTGCGGCGACGTGAACATCGTGCACAAGGAAATCGACATCAAGAACTGGAAGAGCAATCAGAAGAATTCCGGCTGTCTGCCGGAGGAACGCGCGTGGCTGACCAAGCTGTTCGATGAAGTCGGCTATGTCGACGTATTTCGCACGCTCGACCAGCGGCCCGAGCAATACACGTGGTGGAGCAATCGCGGTCAGGCGTACGCGAAGAACGTCGGGTGGCGCATCGACTATCAGATCGCGACCAAAGAGGTTGCCGCGACCGCGAAGAGCACGTCCATCTTCCGCGACATCAAGTTCAGCGACCACGCGCCGCTGACGATCGACTACGACTGGAAGGTCGGCCGGAAGTGATTACCGCCCGCTCTTCTTGAACCGCCCCATGCCCGCGTAGTTCGGCAACGCATCGATACTCTTGCCGACGGCTTTCGCATACAGCGGCATCATGTCCGACATGCGTTTCTCCAGATCCTGCTTGCGGTCCGGCCCGTACGGGTGCATCCAGACGAAGCCATTATCCTCACGGCGCGTGGCGGTATCGATCTTGTTCCACAGCGTGACGGCGGCGCGCGGATCGTAGCCTGCGCGCGAGGCGATCTCGCTGCCGATCACGTCGGCTTCGGTCTCGTCGGCAGGCGAATAGCGCATGGCGAGCAGCTGATCGCCGATGCCGAGCGGTGTCGAGCCGACATCCGCAAAGCCGAAAAGCTGCGGCATCGTTCCCGCGGTCAGTTGCTCGGCCTGCTGGCGGCCGAGCCGCTCGCGGGCGTGTTCGCGCAGCGCGTGCGCGATCTCGTGGCCCAACATCATGCCGATTTCGTTGTCGTTCAGATGCAGCTTCTCGATCAAGCCGCTATACACGACGATCTTGCCGCCCGGCAGACAGTACATGCGGATCTCGTTCGACCGCACGACGTTGATTTCCCACTTCCAGTTCTTCGAGCGGTCGTTCCACTTGAGCGCGAACGGAATCTCGTGATTCGCGATGTCGCGCACGCGCTTCACCAGCGCGTTGTCGTTCGGCAGCAGCCGCTTGTTGCGCTCGGCCTCGTGGATGATCGCGGCGTACGCGTCGGCCGATTGCTGTTCGAGCGCTGCAGGCGGAATGAGATTGCGAAAGAGCGCGGTGTTGCCGAAGCGGATCTGGTTGTTCGGCGCGGTGTAAGGCGCGGGAGCGCGCTCTTCGTCCTGCGCATGCGCGCGCGGCGATGCGAGCGAGGCGCACGCGAGCGCGCAGACAAGCGTCCGCGCGAGCGCGCGGCCCGCACGGTGAGTTGATATGCGCACCGTCATCGTTTTGGTCTCCAGGGCGCGATGATCGGCAACAGTAACATGCCCGGAATCGACAGCGCGATGCAGACGAGGAAGTATTCGAACCAGCCCGTCCTCGCGACGATAAAGCCGCTCAGCGCGGACACGACCGTGCGCGGCACCGCTGCCAGGCTCGTGAAAAGCGCGAATTGCGTCGCGGTGTAGCGCGGGTCGGTGGTGCTCGCGATGTACGCGGTGAACGTGGCGAGCGTGAGCCCCGTGGCGAACGTCTCGAAGCCGTACAGCACCGCGAGCGCGACCGGCGACGGCCCGATCTTCGCGAGCCACGCGAAGCCGAATGTCGCGACGATCTGCAACACGCCGAAAATCCACAGCCCGCGCGCAATGCCGATCTTCACCAGAAACACGCCGCCGATAATGCCGCCCGCGAGGCTCGTCCAGAACGCGACCGTCTTCGCGATCACGCCGAGCTGCAAGGTCGTGAAGCCCAGGTCGAGAAAGAACTTGGTGGCGAGCGCGGTCGCCATGGTGTCGCCGAGCTTGTAGAGAAAGATGAAGCTGAGCACGAGGAGCGCGGCGCGCCAGCCGTCGCGCGTGACGAATTCGTGGAACGGCTCGATGACCGCATCGCGCAGGCTTTTCGGCGGCGTGCCGTGAACGGCCGGTTCTTTCACGACGAACGTGGTGACGATGCCCGGCAGCATGAACAATGCCGTCACGATGAAGACCGTCTTCCACGGCAGGAAGCCGGCGAGAATCAGCGCGAGCGAGCCCGGCACGAGCCCCGCCACTTTGTATGCGTTGACGTGGACCGCGTTGCCGAGTCCCTGTTCGGTGTCCGCGAGCAGTTCGCGCCGGTACGCGTCGATGGCGATATCCTGGCTCGCGCTGAACAGCGCGAGCAGACCGGCGATGGCGGCCACCGTCCAGATGTCCTCGCTCGGCGATACAAAGCCGAACGCGCCGATGGCCAGCGTCACGAGCACTTGCGTGACGAGCATCCAGCCGCGCCGCCGGCCCGGCCGCCAGAACGGCAGACGCGGCACGTAGCGGTCCATCAGCGGCGCCCAGACGAATTTCCACGTATAAGGCAGCCCGAGCAGCGCGAACAGACCGATTTGCTTGACGTCGATGTGCTCTTTCGTGAGCCACGCCTGCAACAGACTCAGCAACGTGAAAAGCGGCAATCCCGACGTGAAGCCGAGAAACACGCAGATCAGGATGCGCGCGTTGAGAAACGCGTGCCAGCGGGGATGTTCTTCGTGAGCAGTTAGAGCGGGCGCCTCGTGTGGCGTGTCGGGCATGTCGATGTTGGAAAAGCGTTGTCGATGCTTGATGCGCCGGGTCGCATCACCGGCGCTTCACGCGATAGACCGCAAGACTACCACGCCAGTTCGCGCCCCAACGGATGGACTGCCCGCCGTGCAGCACCACGCGGTCCAGAATCTCGATGCCCACTTCCGGCGCAAGCGCCTCAAAGTCCTTGATGGTCAGCACGCGCACGTTCGGCGTGTTATGCCATTGATACGGCAGCGACTTCGACACCGGCATGCGCCCTTGAATGACCGCAAGCCGGTGCGGCCAATAGCCGAAGTTCGGAAACGACACGATGCATTCGCGCCCCACGCGCACCGTTTCGCGCAGGATCGCGGCGGTCTGGTGAATGGTCTGCAGCGTCTGCGAGAGGATAGCGAAATCGAAGCTGTCGTCTTCGAAGAGGCGCAGGCCGTCTTCGAGATTCTGCTGGATCACGTTCACGCCCTTCTGCGCGCAGGCGAGCACGCCGGCGTCGTTGATCTCGATGCCGTAGCCGTTCACTTCCAGCTCTTCGGCGAGCAGCGAGAGCAGCGACCCGTCGCCGCAGCCGAGATCGAGCACGGTCGAGCGCGGTTCCACCCAGCGTGCGATCGCCCGGAAGTCGGAGCGCAGCGCGAGCGAATCAAGCGTGTTCTGGTTCATGCGCCGATCTCCGTGGCAATGCGTTCGTAGTAGGCGCGCATCAGGTTGTGATAGCGCGCATCGTCGAGCAGGAAGGCGTCGTGGCCGTGCGGCGCGTCGATTTCGGCGTAGCTCACGGTGCGCTTGTTGTCGAGCAGCGCCTTCACGATCTCGCGGGAACGCGCCGGCGCGAAACGCCAGTCCGTCGTGAAGCTCGCGATCAAATACTTCGCCTTCGTGCGGGCGAGCGCCTGCGTGAGATCGCCGTCGTAGGCTTTGGCGGGATCGAAATAATCGAGCGCGCGCGTGATGAGCAGGTACGTGTTGGCGTCGAAGTATTCGGCGAACTTGTCCGCCTGATAGCGCAGGTACGACTCCACTTCGAACTCGACGTCGAAGTTGAAGTTGTACGCGTCGAGCGCGCCTTCGGCACGGCGCAGCGCGCGGCCGAATTTCACAGCCATGTCGTCGTCCGATAGATACGTGATGTGGCCGATCATGCGCGCGACGCGCAAGCCGCGGCGCGGCTTCACGCCGTGCGCGTAGTAGTCGCCGCCGTGGAAGTCGGGGTCCGAGAGGATCGCGGAGCGCGCGGTTTCGTTGAACGCGATGTTCTGCGCCGAGAGCTTCGGCGTCGACGCGATCACGATGCAATGCCCGAGCCGCTCCGGGTACATGAGGCTCCACGCGAGCGCCTGCATGCCGCCGAGACTGCCGCCCATCACGGCCGCGAATCGCTCGATGCCGAAGCGGTCCGCCACGCGCGCCTGCGCGTGCACCCAGTCTTCCACCGTCACGACGGGAAAGCGCGCGCCGTACGGCTTGCCGGTCGCGCGGTCGATGCTCATCGGCCCGGTCGAGCCGAAGCACGAGCCGAAGTTGTTCACGCCGATGACGAAGAAGCGATTGGTGTCGAGCGGCTTGCCCGGTCCGACCATGTTGTCCCACCAGCCGACGTCCTTCGGATTGTCGGCGTACACGCCCGCGACGTGATGCGACGCGTTGAGCGCATGGCAGACGAGCACCGCGTTCGAGCGCGCGGCGTTGAGTTCACCGTACGTTTCGACGACGAGTTCATAGTCGCCGAGCGAACTGCCGCTCTGAAGCACAAGCGGCTCGGAAAAGCGCAAGGTTTGGGGAGTGACGATGCCGATGGATTCCATTCATTCCGCCTTTACTGGGCGGCTAAACGGTGTCGGCTGGGCGCGAAGAAGCGGAAGATAGGCGCGGCTGACGACCTCTTTAGCCGCATTTATAGTGAACCAGAGCAATGCCGATGCCCTGGTTCGCGCGCCCGCAATCGAGTCAGCAAATCGGCGCGTGTTCAATTCTGTCAAGCGATGAAGTATAGCGGAAAACGTAATAAAGCCGCTAATCGTCACGCGGTAGCCGGCTTGGGTGGCGCGTCGTTTTCTGTCTATATTGTCTAGGCATCGCGCCTTGCCGGGAATCGACATGAAACCGAGTCGCGTCAGACCGCTGAGTCATTTGAAGAGCCGCGCAGCCGAGATGATCCGCAACGTCGTGGAGAGCCGCGAGCCGATGCTCATCACGCAGAACGGCGAAGCGAAGGTTGTCGTGCAGGACGTTCAGTCCTACGAGGACCTGCATCAGACCGTCGCGCTGCTCAAGATTCTGGCGATGGGGCAAAAGTATATCGAGGCGGGACATTGCATCAGCGCGGGCGATTTTTTCGCCGAGATCGAGCGGCTCGACAAGGAAGAGGGCCTCAAATGAAGACCGTCTTTCTCGATCCCGTTCGACAAGATTTGCAGGACTTCCGGCGTTACGTCATCAACAAGTTCGGCGGCACCGCATGGAAAGCGACGCGCGACAAGATTGCGGATGCCGTCGCAGACATCGAGGCTTCGCAGCGCAACGGCGCGACGCCGCCGGAACTCGTCGACTTTCGCATGACGGGCTATTACGAAGTCGTTAGCGGCACGAACCGAATCATCTACAAGGTCGACGACGACACGATCTACGTGCATCTCGTCGTGGATATGCGTTCGGACCTCGAAGATATTCTCGCGCGGCGTCTCTTCAGGATCTAGCCGCTGGCCGCCCGAGCGCGCCGCCGCGCATGCCGAGCGTCAGCGCGCGCAACGACCGCACGGTGCGATCCACATAATGCGGCCTGCCCACGCCCGGCAAACGCACCGAAGCCGCGCCTGCGGAGGTGCGCGCCGCCGGCAGATGCCCGACGATCCACACGGTCCGAATGCCCAGCCGCCGATAGCTCTTCAGATGCCCGCGCGTGTCTTCGACGAGAATGGCATCGGCGAGACGCACGCGCGCGCGTCGCATCGCACGGCGAAGCATCGGCGCGTCCGGCTTCGAACGCCAGCGGTCGCCTTCGCGCATGTCTTCGATCGCGATCACGCGCTCGAATAGCCGCTCGATGCCGAGTTCCGCGAGCACGGCCCGCGCGTAGACGGACGGCGCGTTGGTCAGCACGATCTTGCGGCCCGGCAGCGCGCGCAGCATGCGGCCGATGCCGCGCTCGGCGCGCAGCATCGACGGAAGATCGGCGAACGTGTGGACGACGTGCAGAAAGTCGGCCGGATCGACGCCGTGATGCTTCACGAGCCCGACGAGCGTGGCGCCGTATCGCACGGTATAGCCGACGCGCAACCGGTTCGCCTCGTCCACATCGACGCCGAGCCGGTCCATGATGTACTGCGTCATCGCGCGATTGATGGCCGGAAAGATCTGATGCGACGCGTGATGCAGCGTGTTGTCGAGATCGAAGAGCCAGACCGGCACGCGCGGCGCGACGCGGCGGCGGCGGGAAGTGGGTTGCGAATTCATTGCGCGAAAAGAAACGCCCGCGCGGAGGCGGGCGTCGTCATGAAATGAGCAAGGCTCAATGAAGCTCAATGCGAGCGGATCATCGTGCCGAACGGCTGTTCGGTCAGGATTTCGAGCAGCACCGAATGCTCGATGCGCCCGTCGATGATATGCACCGAGCGCACGCCGCTCTTCGCGGCATCCAGCGCCGACGAGATTTTCGGCAGCATGCCGCCGGAGATGGTGCCGTCGGCGAACAGGGCGTCGATCTCACGCGCCGAAAGGTCTGTGAGCAGATTGCCTTCCTTGTCCATCACGCCGGGAATGTTGGTCATCATGACGAGCTTTTCGGCGTTCAGCACGACCGCCAGCTTGCCTGCGACCAGATCCGCATTGATGTTGTACGAAAGGCCGTCTTCGCCGAAGCCGATGGGCGAAATGACAGGAATGAACGCGTCGTCCTGCAGCGCCTTAACGACAGCCGGGTTGATGGATTCCACTTCGCCCACTTGACCGATGTCGATGAACTGCCCCGGATTGTCGCGGTCCGGCATCATGAGCTTGCGCGCGTGGATGAGTCCGCCGTCCTTGCCGGTGAGACCGACCGCGTGGCCGCCGAAGTGATTGATGAGCGTGACGATGTCCTGCTGCACTTCGCCGCCGAGCACCCACTCGACGACTTCCATCGTCTCTTCGTCGGTGACGCGCATGCCTTGGATGAACGTGCCCTGCTTGCCGATTTTCTTCAGCGCCTGGTCGATCTGCGGGCCGCCGCCGTGGACGATCACCGGGTTGATGCCGACGAGCTTGAGCAGAATGACGTCGCGCGCGAAGCCTTGCTTCAGACGCTCTTCGGTCATGGCATTGCCGCCGTATTTGATCACGACCGTCTTGCCGTGATATTGACGAATATAGGGCAGCGCCTCGGCCAGGATTTCAGCTTTCAGGGTAGGCGCGATCTGCGTGAGGTCGGGAAGGTCGGACATGGCGGCAGTCGAGGCGAAGAGCGTTTAAACAGGCGGAATTGTACAGGACCGATGCGAGGCGATATGACGTTTTGCCGCGACGCCGCCGCGTTTTCCGGCACAGCGCCGACGTGCGATCATCGTTCAACTTCTCGATGTCACGAATGCGTCACCATGACGAAGCCATCGTCCCAAACCGACGCGCCGTCCGCCGTCTGCACCCGCTGCGGCGCGACTTTCCGATGCGGCTCGCTTTCGGGCGATGCCGCCTGCTGGTGTGCGTCGCTGCCCGCGTTGCCCCCGGAGCGCCTGCGCGCGGCCGAAGCGTGTCTGTGCCGGGCGTGCCTGCTCGCTGAAATAGAAAAGGCCGGCATTTCGGGTTAGCAGAGCGCATGCCGCGCGGGGTGCGACAAATCGCGCCATCGGCGGTTCGGCGGCGCGCGCAAGCGGGATAATGCCGCATGAACCACGACTTGCCGGCGCGCGCTTTCGCTGCCGGCGCGCACTCGAAGGAACATGCATCGCATAACGAATACCGGTCGCGTCAACCTCGGCCATCTGTTCTGGCTTCGCTCGCTCGCGATCATCGGCCAGTTGACGACCATCGCCGTCGTGCAGATTTGGCTCGGCGCGAATCTGCCGCTGCCGGCCATGCTGCTCGTGATCGCGCTGGAGATGGTCTTCAACGGGCTGACGTGGCTGCGCGTCGCGCGGGCGCGGCCCGAAACGAACCTCGAACTGTTCGGGCAGATGTGCGTCGATCTCGGCGCGCTGTCGGCGTTGCTGTTTCTGTCGGGCGGCGCGACCAATCCGTTCGTCACGCTGTATCTGCCGTCGCTCGCCATTGCCGCCGCCATCCTGCCGTGGCACATGATGGCGTGCCTCGCGCTCTTCGCCGTCGCGTGTTACGCGCTTCTCAGCTACAACTACGTGCCGCTCAATATCGAGAATCCGGCGAATCTCTTCGATTATTTCCGCCTCGGCCTGTGGGTCAACTTCATGGTGAGCGTCGGCTTGATCGGCTGGTTCGTCGCGCGCATGTCGCGGGCGCTGCGCCTGCGCGACGCCGCGCTCGCCGACGCGCAGCAGCGTCATCTGCGCGATGAACGCGCGGTCGCGCTCGGCGTGCAGGCAGCGACCGTCGCGCATGAAATGGGCACGCCGCTGTCCACCATTGCCATGCTCTCCGAAGAATTGCGCGATGCCGCCGCGCACGACTCCAATCTCGCGCCCTACGCGGACGACTTCGAACTGCTCGAACAGCAGATGGCGCTCTGCACGTCGGCGCTCGCGCGGCTGCGCAGCCGGGCGAGCGGGCCGTCGAACCGGCAGCCGCTCGACGAATGGCTCGCGAGTTTCATCGAGCAATGGCGGCTGCGGCATCCGCAAGTGGAGTTCGAGCAGGTCGGCGACGCGCCGGCCACGGCGTCCATCGACGACGCGGTGGCCGTCGGCCAGATTCTCACGATCCTGCTCGACAACGCCGCGCGCGCGAGCAGCGAGTTCGTGACGCTGCAAGCCGTGGCGGAAGCGGAAGAAGGCGCGCGGTACGTGCGCTTCGAAGTGTGCGATCGCGGCCCCGGCATTCCGCCCGCGCTGCGCGCGTCGCTCGGCGCGGGTCCTGTCGACAGCACGCAGGGCGGCCACGGCGTCGGGCTCTATCTGGCGTTCGCGGCGGCGGCGCGGCTCAACGGTTCCATCGAACTGTTGGAGGGCGAGCCGCACGGCACGCGCGCCGTGCTCAGGGTGCCGAACCGGGGCGCGGCGGCGGCGCCGGTTGCGACGGCGCGCACGGAATCGAGCGGCGCGGCGTGAACCTGTCTGGCCAAGAGAAACAAGGAGAAATGAACCATGAGCGATAACAACTTCCTGATCATCGACGACGACGAAGTCTTCTCGGGCATTCTGGCGCGCGGGCTGGCGCGTCGCGGCTACACGGCGCATCAGGCGCACAACGCGGACGAAGCCGTGAAGCTCGCGAACCAGCACAAGTTCGGTCAGATCACGGTGGACTTGCATCTGGGCAACGATTCCGGGCTGCGCCTCGTCGCCCCGTTGCGCGACCTGCAACCGGATGCGCGCATTCTCGTGCTGACCGGCTATGCGAGCATCGCGACGGCCGTGCAAGCGGTGAAAGACGGCGCGGACAATTATCTGGCGAAGCCCGCGAACGTCGAATCGATTCTGCTGGCGCTTCAGGAAGAGGCGAGCGAGCAGACGGCCGAGGAAGCGATCGAGCACCCGACGCTGCTTTCGGTGGCGCGGCTGGAGTGGGAGCATATCCAGCGGGCGCTGGCGGAGAACAACGGCAATATATCGGCGACGGCGCGCGCGCTCAACATGCATCGGCGCACGTTGCAGCGCAAGCTGGCGAAGAAGCCGGTGCGCCAGTAAGCGACCGCTGCCACGCAGAAAAACGACGAACCAAAAAAGAACCGCCCAAGCCGGGGAACGAGGGCGGTAATCGGAGAGTTGCAACGACTTCGTGCATATACATGGGGATATGCACGAACGCAGCATACGTGGCGGCATCGCGCCCTTATATACGATAAATCCGAAAAGTAGGAAGTCTCCTAATCGCCTGCTTGTTAGCAACAAGAAAGGTGTCTCCCAGCCGCCATGCGCGCGGCGACGTTTCCGCCATATACCCTGTATACCGCGCTCAAGAAACACGTCGCGAGCGCCGTAAAGCCTCCTTGTGCGTGACATGTATCGCGCAACGCCGGCATTGCACCGGCGAAAAGCGCTGTCCGCGGGCGTCGTCTGCGGGGCGCGGAAAAGGAGCCGGGGACCGGAAGCGAGCGAGCGCGTGCGCGCCCGCGGCGTCCGACGTGCCCGCTCGCGACATTCGGAGACATCGATGAAAGGGTTTGACCGCCTGTCGGTCTTGAGCAAGCTGTTGTTGTCGTTCGCGGTCGTGATTCTGTTCACGGCGTGCGTGGGCGGAACCGGCGTGGTGTCGCTTGCCAAGATGCATAGCCTCGTCGAGGAAATCGGCGACCGTCACATGGACGGCCTCTACTGGGCCGAGGAAATCAACAAGCACAAGGTCAACACGGACCTCGACGCCGCCAACCTGACCTTCGCCGACGACGCCGGCAAGCAGAAGCTCAAACAGGACATGGGCGAATCGCTCGCCGCCATGCATCGCGCGTTCGAGCGCATGCGCCCGACGCTCTCGACGCCGCAAGGCTCGGCGCTCTACGACGCCGCGAGCCAGTCGGTCGCCGCGTGGGAAGAGATCGTGCAGATGCAGATGGGCGTGAAGCCCATGCCTATCGACGTCGATCAGATGGGGCTGATTGCACGCGCGATTGCCGCGAGCGAGAAGGCGCGCGACGCGCTGGAGCGGCTCGCCGACTACAAGCGTGCGCGCGCGACGGCGGCGCGCGCGAGCGCGGCGGCGGAGTACGACACCATGCGCGTCGTATTGCTCGCGCTCGTTCTGGGCGCGATGGCGGCGGGCGCGGTGCTGGCCGTGGTCATCGGCCGGCGTCTTGCCGCGCAGCTCGGCGGCGAGCCGGCGTATGCGGCGCAGATCGCCAACCGCATTGCGCAGGGCGATCTGACGGCGCGCGTCGAGACGCGTCCCGGCGACGACAGCAGCATGCTGCACAGCCTCGGCAACATGAGCAGCAAGCTCGCGGATATCGTCGGCGGCATTCGCCACGCGAGCGAGTCGATTCTGTTCGCATCGCGCGAGATCGCGCAGGGTAACACCGACCTCTCGCAGCGCACCGAAGAGCAGGCGGCGTCGCTGGAAGAAACCGCGTCGAGCATGGAGCAGCTCACCGCGACCGTGCGCCAGAACGCGAGCAATGCCGACCAAGCCACCACGCTCGCGCGCGGCGCGTCGGACGTGTCGGCGCGCGGCAGCGAACTGGTCGGCGAAGTGGTCGACAACATGCGCGAACTGGCGTCAGGCAGCAAGCGCATGACGGACATCATCGCGGTGATCGAAGGCATCGCGTTCCAGACGAACATTCTCGCGTTGAACGCAGCCGTCGAAGCGGCGCGGGCGGGCGAGGAAGGGCGCGGCTTCGCGGTCGTGGCGGGCGAAGTGCGCTCGCTCGCGCAGCGTAGCGCGATGTCGGCGAAGGAGATCAAGGAATTGATCGAAGCGTCGACGGCGCGCGTGGACAGCGGCGCGGCGATCGCCGAGCGCGCCGGCGCGACGATGGCTGAAGTCACGGAAGCCGTGCAGCGCGTGACGGGCATCATGGCGCAGATTTCGGCGGCGTCGCACGAGCAGAGCGCGGGCATCGAGCAGGTGAATCGCGCGGTCGCGCAAATGGATCAGGTGACGCAGCAGAACGCGGCGCTCGTCGAGCAGGCCGCGGCAGCGGCCGGCGCGATGGCGGATCAGGCCGAGCAGTTGAAGGGCGCGGTGGCGGTGTTCGAGCTGGAAGGGCGCGCGTAGGCGGACGGCGCGGGGCGGAGGCAGGGCTTGCGCGGGCTGGTGGCGGTTCGTGCGTCTTCGCGTCAAGCGAAGGCCGATTGAAACAGCGCCCGGCGATCGGGCAGGCCGCATTGCCTGTAGGCGCGCGACCGGTTTGACTCCGCAGAGCTCATAACTGGACGCCGCCAAGAAGCCACATCCGAGGTCTGCGCAGCAACATCGCCAGAAAGCCGGCTGCCGAATTTCGGCGCGGCTTGTTGCGGTCTCGCTCGACGCATCGTTCAAACGGCGCTCGCAGTAGCGAGCGGCGCACGTCATCGAAGGCCTCGCGGGCGGGCCACTGCGAGCTTGCGCGACCCATCACGCAAAAGCCTACAGGAAGCCAATTCTGGGCAGTGACTGGACAGCACCGCGCGAGAGCGCGTTGCCGTGCCGATGCCCGCGCTGGACGCCGTCCGTCCGCGCGCCGTCGCATCAGGCGAACTCCGCTCGGTAACAGCGCCCGCCGATCGCAGGCAACGTCGCCTGTAAGCGCGGGCGGAAACGTTCGTATCCGCCCGCGGGCTGGTGCTGGTTCGTGGGTCGTCGCATCGAGCGAACGCCGCTTGAAGAAGCGCCGGACGATCGCGGAGGCAACGTCGCGTTTAGGCGCGCGCGGGAAGGTTCGTATGCGCCCGCAGGACGTCGCCGGTTCGCCCGCGTCGTCGCCTCAAGCG
Organism: Caballeronia sp. Sq4a; assembly: GCF_023170545.1. Lineage (NCBI taxonomy): Bacteria > Pseudomonadati > Pseudomonadota > Betaproteobacteria > Burkholderiales > Burkholderiaceae > Caballeronia > Caballeronia sp. Sq4a. Next base: position 80,429 of record NZ_CP084250.1, read on the forward strand.
AACTCCGCTCCACAGCGCCGGACGATCGAGCAGGCAAACACCGCGCAACAGCGCCACGCAACCCCAACCTCCGCGAACCCGCGCCCAACATCGCATAAGCAACACCGATTTTCGGCTCGCTTGCCTCGGTTCGGCCCACTCCGTACACTCGCGCCTGTCCGAAGAATCAAGCGCGCCGCGTGGCCGGCGCATCATCGCCGAGAAGGAGAGCTGCCCATGTCCGATTCCTATTTCCCGCGCTGGCCCGAGCAGCCGAATGCCGAAGGCGGGCGCGTCGTCGGGCCTGACGAGCGCCTGCCCTGGCCGCAAATGATCGCGATGGGCATTCAGCACGTCGTCGCGATGTTCGGCTCCACCGTGCTCGCGCCGCTCCTGATGGGCTTCGATCCCAATCTCTGCATCTTCATGTCCGGCATCGGCACGCTGCTGTTCTTCGTGCTCGTCGGCGGACGCGTGCCGAGCTATCTCGGCTCCAGTTTCGCGTTCATCGGGCTCGTGATCGCGGTCACGGGCTACTCGGGGCACGGCGCTAACCCGAACATTCCGGTCGCGCTCGGCGGCATCATCGCGTGCGGCGTGGCGTATGCGGTCATCGGCGCGATCGTCGCGGCCGTCGGCACCCGCTGGATCGAAGCGCTGATGCCGCCCGTCGTCACCGGCTCGATCGTCTGCGTGATCGGGCTGAATCTCGCGCCGATCGCCGTGAAAGGCGTGAGCGGCAGCAACTTCGATTCGTGGATGGCGCTCGTCACCGTGCTGTGCGTCGGCGGCGTCGCAGTGTTCGCGCGCGGCATGGCGCAGCGGCTGCTCATTCTGATCGGCCTCGCCATTGCATACGTCATCTATGCGGTGCTGACCAACGGCATGGGCATGGGCAAGCCGATCGACTTCGGCATCGTCTCGAACGCCGCGTGGTTCGGCCTGCCGCACTTCACCGCGCCGGTCTTCCAGCCGCAGGCCATGACGCTGCTCGCGCCCATCGCGATCATTCTCGTCGCCGAAAATCTCGGCCACATCAAGGCGGTCGGCGCGATGACCGGACGCAGTCTCGACAAGTACATCGGCCGCGCGTTCATCGGCGACGGGCTGGCGACCATCGTCTCGGGCTTTGCCGGCGGCACGGGCGTGACGACCTACGCGGAAAACATCGGCGTGATGGCAGTCACCAAGATCTACTCGACGCTCGTGTTCGTGATCGCCGCGTTGTTTGCCATCGTGCTCGGATTTTCGCCGAAGTTCGGCGCGCTGATCCAGACGATTCCCGGCCCGGTGCTCGGCGGCGTGTCGATCGTCGTGTTCGGGCTGATCGCGGTGACGGGCGCGCGCATCTGGGTCGTCAACAAGGTGGACTTCTCGGATAACCGCAATCTGATCGTCGCGGCGGTGACGCTCGTGCTCGGCGCAGGCGATTTCACGCTGAAGCTCGGCGGCTTCGCGCTCGGCGGCATCGGCACGGCGACGTTCGGCGCGATCATTTTCTATGCGATTCTGCGCCGGCGCGGGGCGGGTGTGGTTTGATGTTTGCTGGGGTGCGGCCACGCCGCCCCCCCTTTAGGCCGTCATCCCCCGCTTACGATTCACAATCGCGGTCTCCGAAAGATCGATCTCCCGCATCAGCTTGTTCAGCGTCTCATCGTTGATCGCCTGATCCGTTCTCAGCCGCAGCAGTTCCGCGCGCTCCGCCCGCAGCGCCGCCATTCTGAGCCGCGTTTCCACGATCTCGCTTCGTCTCGCCGCCACGCGCGGCGCTTCCTCGTCGCCGAGCGATTCCAGCCGCAGCCGGTACGTGTCCATCACGCGCGCCGTCGAATCCGCGCAGCGGGCCGACGCGGCTTCGTCCATGTCGTCGGTGAGCAGCGCGTGCGTTTCGTCGATGGCGCGGATCGCCGCCTGCGCCGCGCGCCGACGCGCGAGCCGCTCCTCGGCCGCATGCGGATTGCGCTCGCGCTTCGCGCCGCGCAGCACCACCGGCAAGCCGACGACCGCAATCAAGAGCGACGCGAGAATCACCGCCGACGCGATGAAAATGGCCAGATCGCGCCCCGCCAGCGCCGCGCCGTTGTCGAGCGTGACCGGCAGCGAGAGCACGCCCGCGAGCGTCACCGCGCCGCGCACGCCGCCGATCGTCGTCAGCGCCAGCGTGCGCAAGCCGGGCGCGGCGCTTTCGGTGCCGACCTTCGCCGCGCTGCGGCTCGCGACCCAGCGCAGGCAATACACCCACACGAAGCGCAGCGCGTAGAGCGCGAGCACCGTCGCGATCACGTAGCCGATCAGCAGGCCCACTTGCGCGTTGCCGTCCTGATGCGCCTCGATCAGCGCGCGCCCGATGATGTGTGGCAACTGCAAGCCGAGCAGGATGAACACCATGCCGTTGAACACGAACTCGATCATCGTCCACGTGCTCGTCATGCGCACGCGCACGGCGCTCGGAATCGTCGCGCGCAGGCTCTGAATGTTCATCATCATCCCGGCGGATACGGCCGCGAGAATACCCGAGCAGCCCGCGCGCTCCGAGATCACATAGGCGGCGAACGGAATCAGCACGGTCAGGATCACGCCTGCGGCGGGATCGTCGTCCTCGGAGAACTTGAGCACGCGCGCCGGAATCTCGGTGACGATCCAGCTGATCGCCGCGCCGATCGCGAGCCCGCCCACCGAGATCACGACGAAGCTAATGGCCGCCTCGTGTAGCGAAAACACGCCGGTCAGCGCGGCCGCAATGGCGAACTTCAGCGCGACGAGACCCGACGCGTCGTTCATCAACGCTTCGCCTTCCAGAATATGCATGAGGTTTGCCGGAATGCGGTTGCGCCCGGCGATGCCCGTGAGCGCGACCGCATCGGTCGGCGAAAGCACGGCCGCGAGCGCGAAGGCGACGGGAAGCGGCATCGCGGGAATCATCCAGTGCAGGAAGTAGCCGAGCGCGCCCACGGTGATGAACACGAGCCCGAGCGCGAGCATGAGAACGGCGCGGCGCGCGAGATACAGCTCGCGTTTCGGAATGCGCCAGCCGTCGGCGAACAGCAGCGGCGGGATGAACAGCAGCATGAACAGTTCGGGGTCGAACGTGACGTGCAGCCGGAAGCCGGGCCACGCGAGCATCGCGCCGATGGCGATCTGAATGAGCGGCAGCGGCAGCTTGACCGGCAGCAGGCTGAGACCGACGCCGGACAGCGCCACGATCATCAGCAGGATGAGAACGGTGAAGACGATTTCCATGCCGGATGCGAACGCGCGGGCGTCCGTTTATTTTCGAGACGACGCGAGAGTGTAGCCCGACGCTTCGTCCACGGCATGTTTGCGCGACGCACCCACGCGGTGCGCGTGCATGCGTTTGCCGCCCGCTCGCGGTGCATGAACCCTGCAAACGCCCGACAAAGGCGGCGGCATCGCGCGCATGGACCTTGCTTTAACGACAGCCACGGGACGCGAGACTCCCGACGAGATCATCGAGGGCGGTTCTTATGAAAACGGTATCGGGCGGGACCGGCGCGGGGCCGGAGCATGAAGCGCGCGGCGCGCGCGCGGGGGCATCCACATGGTGATCGCCAATCCCGAGAAGACGACGCTCTCCGCGCGCAGCTTCGAGCTCGGCGTGATGTCGGGCTTGGACCGCTATTCGGTCGAGCACGGCGAGTGGACGCTCTCCAGCGTGTTCCAGCCGGTGTTCAGCCTCTCGCACATGCGCGCGGTCGGCTACGAAGGACTCTTGCGCGCGCACGACGCGCTCGACCGTCCCGTGCCGCCGGTCGATGTGTTCGCGCAGGCGTCGCGCGTCGGCGAAGCGTTGCAGATCGACCGTCTCGCGCAAGCGCTGCATCTCGAAAACTTCAAGATGCTCGGCGCGCAGGACGAATGGCTGTTCCTCAACGTGCATCCCGGCGCGCTGACCGAGCCGTATCACGCGGCCGCGCTGCTCGCCAATCTGAAGCGCCTGCATATCGAGCCGCGCCGTGTCGTGCTCGAAGTGCTGGAGCAGAGCGCGGAGGACATCGAGCGTCTTGCGCAGGCCGTGCAGCAGTTCCGCGATCAGGGCTTCCTCATCGCGCTCGACGATTTCGGCGCGGGACATACGAATATCGAACGAATCTGGCAACTCGATCCGGATATCGTCAAACTCGACCGCGTGATGCTGTCGCACGCCGGCCACAACGTGCATGCGCCGCTGTCCGAGCGCACGCGCAAGCAGCGGCGCAACATGGAAGCGGTGCTCTCGGGCATCGTCTCGCTGCTGCACGAGGCGGGCAAGCTCGTGCTGATCGAAGGCGTCGAAACCGAGCACGAGGCGCAGCTTGCGCTCGCGAGCGGCGCAGACTTCGTGCAGGGCTTTTTCTTCGCGCGGCCGCATCCGGGGCTCGCGGACGGCGTGCATGCGCAGAACATCATCGGCGAATTGACGGAGCGGTATCGCTTGCAGACCGAAGCGCGCGAGCGGCGCGTCGCGACGCGGCTTCAGCCGTACGTCCGCGCGTTCGAGCGCGCGGCGGAGCGGCTCGCGGCAGGCGAACCGCTCGACGAAGTGTGCTGGAACTTCCTCGCGCTCGATCACGCCGCGCGCTGCTTTCTGCTCGACCAGAACGGCCGGCAGTCGGGCCGCAATGTCGTGCTGCGCGCCGACCGCGCCGCCCACGAAGCGCGCTTTCTGCCGCTGGTCGATGCGCAGGGCGCGAACTGGCTGCGCCGTCCGTACTTTCGCGCGGCGCTCGGCGACCCCGAGCGCGTGCATGTGACGAAGCCGTATCTGTCGATCAACGAGGCGATGCCGTGCGTCACGCTATCGGTCGAGACGCGCTCCGGCGGCAAGCGCTGCGTGCTGTGCGGCGACATCGACTGGCTGCCGGACGACGACGCCGACTGACTTCGCTCACTTCGCGACGACGACCGGAATGCCCTTCAGCGACGACGCGCCTTTCATCGCTTCGATGGACGCGCGCACCGCATCGCCCGTCGCCGCTTCGATGCGGAGCCGCGCGACGAGTTCGCGCTCGCTGCGTTTGACCATCGCGAGATTCGCGAGCTTGACGTGACCGTAGCCGCGCACGCGCTCGAAGAGCGCGGCGAGCGCCGCCACGTCCTTGGCGTTGCTGGCGTCGAGTTTCGCGAGCGCGCGCTGCATCGTGATTTCGTAGTCCTTGGCGAGCTGGCGCTCCATGCGGCGTTCGAGCGTTCTGCCGAACGGATCGAGCGCCGTGCCGCGCAGCGCGCGCAGCTTCGACAAGCCGCCGAACACCGGCCACATCCACTGGCCGAAGGTTTTCTTCTTCGGCGCGCCGTGCGACAACGCGGGCGGCGCGAGGTTGAACTTCACGGTGTAAGCGTCGCCGGGCGCGCCTTCGAACTGCGCGGCGAGCGCGGCGCGGAATGCCGGGTCCGCGTGCAGGCGCGCGACTTCGTATTCGTCCTTCACCGCGAGCAGCTTGTAGAACGTGATCGCGACGGCGCGCTTCACGTCATCATTGACCGATGCCTGCGCGATCAGCGAACGATATCGCTCGACATATTTCGCGCCGCCATACGCGAGCAGCCGCTCTTCGCGATCGCGGATGAGGTCGGCAAGCGGCATGTCCGCCATCGCGACGCGCTTTGGCTGCGCCGAGGACGCGAGCGAATCGAGCGCATTCATATCCGCCGCCGCGAGCCGTCCGATCGCGAAGGCGAGCTTGTTCGCGGCGACCGCGACATTGTTCAGTTCCAGCGCGCGCATCAACGCGCCGTGCGACACGGGCACGAGGCCGAGTTGCCACGCGAAGCCGAGCATCAGAATGTTCGCGCCGATGGTATCGCCGAGAAAGCGCGTCGCGAGCGATTGCGCGTCGCAGGTTTGCAGGGCATCGGCGGCATCGGCGCCGGCCGCGTGGCGCATCTTGTCGAGCAGCGCGTCGGCGTGCAGATTCGCGTCCGGATTCTGCACGAAGCTCGCGTTCGGGATGGCGTGCGTGTTCACGACGATCTTCGTCCGGTCATGCCGCACCGTTTGCAACGCTTCCGGACTGGCGCCGACGACCATATCGCACGCGAGCAGCAAGTCGGCCTGCTGGGTGTCGATGCGCACCTGGTTGAGCAGCGCGTCCTCGCTCGCCACGCGCACGAACGACAGCACCGAGCCGCCTTTCTGCGCGAAGCCCATGAAATCGAGCACCGACGCGCTCTTGCCCTCCAGATGCGCCGCCATGCTGATAAGCGCGCCGACCGTCACGACGCCCGTGCCGCCCACGCCCGTCACCAGCATGTCGTACGGCGCGTGATTCAGATGCGCGCGCGGCGGCGGTAGCGCATCGACGCGGCGCGCGAGTTCGGCGGGATCGAACGCGTGGCCGTCGGCTTTCTTCAGCTTCGCGCCTTCCAGCGTGACGAAGCTCGGGCAGAAGCCGTTCACGCACGAATAGTCCTTGTTGCACGACGACTGATCGATGCGGCGCTTGCGTCCCAGTTCCGTTTCCACCGGCTCGACGGACAGGCAGTTCGACTGCACGCCGCAATCGCCGCAGCCTTCGCACACGGCTTCGTTGATGAAAAGGCGCTTGTCCGGATCGGGAAACTCGCCCTTCTTGCGACGGCGGCGCTTTTCGGCGGCGCACGTCTGGTCGTAGATCAGCACGGTCACGCCGGCCGTTTCGCGCAGGCGGCGCTGCACGGCATCCAGTTCGCTGCGGTGATGGAAGGTCGTGCCGCGCGGGAACTGGTCTTCGTGGCCGTCGTACTTCTCCGGTTCGTCGCTCACGACGACGAGCAGCGCGATGCCTTCCGCTTCCACTTGCCGCGCGATCTGCGGCACGGAAATGCTGCCGTCGACCGGCTGGCCGCCCGTCATCGCGACGGCGTCGTTATAGAGAATCTTGTACGTGATGTTGGCTTTCGCGGCCACGGCCTGCCGGATCGCGAGAATGCCCGAGTGAAAGTACGTGCCGTCGCCGAGGTTCTGGAAGACGTGCGGCGTTTTCGTGAACATCGCGTGCGAGGCCCAGTCCACGCCTTCGCCGCCCATCTGGATGAGGCCGGTCGTGTCGCGCTCCATCCACGACGCCATGAAGTGACAGCCGATGCCCGCCTGCGCCACCGATCCTTCCGGCACTTTCGTCGACGTGTTGTGCGGGCAGCCCGAGCAGAAGTAGGGCGTGCGCTTCACGGCATCGGCGATATTCGACAGAATTTTCGGCGCGACGAGATCGACCACTTTGTCGCGGCGGTCGAGCGCCGGCTTGTGGCGCGCGAGCCACTGCGCGAACACCGGCAGCACGCGCGAGGGCCGCAGCTCGCCGAGCGCGGAGAGTAGCGGCGCGCCGTCCTGCGTCGTCTTGCCGATCACGACCGGCCGCGCGCCCTGAGCGCGGTTGTACAGATGATCCTTGATCTGCTGCTCGACGACCGGCCCTTTCTCCTCGATCACGAGCACTTCCGCGAGCCCTTCGACGAAGGTATCGAGCCGCGTGGTTTCAAGCGGAAACGACAGCCCGACTTTGTAGATGCGCACGCCAGCGGCGTCGAGGTCGTCCACGGTCAGGTCGAGGCGGCGCAGCGCCTCCATGAGATCGAGATGCGCCTTGCCGCACGTCACGATGCCGACGTTCGCGCGCGGACTCGGCGCGATCCACTTGTCGATGCTGTTCGTCCGCGCGAAGTGGCGCACGGCGTCGAGCTTTGCGTGCAGGCGCGCTTCGATCGTGAGGCTCGGCAAGTCGGGCCAGCGGTTATGCAGGCCGCCCGGCGGCGGCGTGAAGCCATCGGGCGCGGTCCAGTCGGTCTTCAACGCATCCAGATCGACGGTCGAGCCGGATTCGACCGTCTCGGAAATGGCCTTGAAGCCGACCCACGCGCCCGAAAAGCGCGAGAGCGCCCAGCCGTACAGCCCGAATTCCAACATGTCCGCCACGTTCGACGGATTCACCACCGGCATGTGCCACGCGATCATCGCCTGATCGCTCTGATGCGGCATCGACGACGAGACGCAGCCGTGGTCGTCGCCTGCCACCACGAGCACGCCGCCGTGCGGCGACGAGCCGTACGCGTTGCCGTGCTTGAGCGCATCGCCTGCGCGGTCGACGCCCGGACCTTTGCCGTACCACATCGCGAAGACGCCATCGACGGTGCGCTCCGGGTCGCTCTCCACGCGCTGCGTGCCGAGCACGGCGGTGCCGCCGAGTTCTTCGTTGATCGCGGGGAGAAAGCGCACGTCGTGCGACGCGAGCAGCTTTTTCGCCTTCCACAGTTGTTGATCCACCATGCCGAGCGGCGAGCCGCGATAGCCGCTGATAAAGCCGGCCGTGTTCAGATGCGCGGCGCGGTCGAGCGCGCGCTGCATCAACACGAGACGCACCAGCGCCTGCGTGCCCGTCAGGAAGATTCGGCCGCGCGTGGCGCTCAGGTTGTCGGCGAGTTGATAGTCGGACAGCGCGGGTTCGTTGAGGCGAGGCGACAGGGCATCGGCGGGGACGCGTGCGTTCATGGTTGTCTCGTTCTTTGTATGTGAGGCAATACGTCATTTTTTGTCACCGAAAGCGGAATGTTTTTGCGCACTCGCTGCAAATCGGCAGACGTTGAGAAACCACGCAGGCTTTTTCGAGATAAATGGGAGAAATCTGCTCGATCCGGGCGCGCGTCGGCGTAAACCCGCAGCCGTGCGGCTCGCGTGGCGGCGCTGATTAGGACTAACCTGAACGCTCCGAAAACAAGAGAAGGCCGACGCCGATGAAACTCTTCTACTGGCCGAAGACGCGCGCGTTTCGCGCGCTGTGGATGCTCGAAGAACTGCGCGAGCCGTATGAACTGGCGTTCGTGAATATCCGCGCGGGCGCGCAGAACGAAGCCGCGTTCAGTCGCGTGAACCCGATGTCGAAGCTCCCCGCGCTCGACGACGGCGGCGTGCGCGTGGCCGAATCCGGCGCGGTGCTGCTCTATCTTGCCGACCGCTTTCCGGACGCGCGTCTGGGCGCGCCGCTTTCGGACCCGGCGCGCGGCCGGTTCCTGCAATGGATGTTCTTCACCGGCTCATGCCTGGAACCGGCGATGGCCGAGCGCTTGACCGGCGCGCAGGGCAACACCTTCAGCTTCGGCTGGGGCGATCTTTCGCGCGTCGAACACGCAATCGAAAGCGCGCTCGAAGAAGGGCCGTGGCTGCTCGGCGAGCCGTTCACCGCCGCCGACATACTGCTCGCGAGTACGTTGCAGATCGCTTTCGTCGCGAGGCTGATCGAGCCGCAAGGCGTGCTCTTCGATTACGTCGAACGGGCGGTGGCGCGCGAAGGCTACGAACGCGCGGCCGCAATCGATCATCGCGAGGCCGAGCGCCTCGGACTCAGGCCGCACCCGAAAATGCCGGTGGATTGAGCGGAGAGTCAGGGAAACGCGCGGGGCTTCGGAATGCCCGCGCCGGCGTCGATGTCCGCGACCGCGCGCAGGTGCGCGAGCTGAATGGCTTCGTTGGACGTCGGGAGCCCGTCGTCGCCGCCGACTGTCTTCCAGTCCTGCACGGCTTTGTCCAGATGGCGAATCTCGTACTCGGCGTCCCAGCGCGGGCCCTGAAGCTCGATCGGCCGCACGTGGATGGAATAGACGCCATATAGGAAGACCTGGTCCGGCATGTCGCCCTCCGATGCAGTGTACGGCGCGCCCGCGCCGTCTTTCTGCCAGCTACAGTTCGATTTCCCCGAGGATGCGGTGCGCAAGCGCGCGCGCTTCGTCGAGTGCTTCGTGCTCGTTCTCCGATGCCGCTTCCACTTCGTAGAGCGTCGCGTCGGGCTGCTCGCCGTCGTCGCGCGAGAGGGAGACGAGCCCCTGGAACTTGCCGCCGTCGATGGCGCGCACGCCGATCGTCGCGGTGTAGATGCCTTTCGTGTAGGTCGTGTCTTCCATGATGGATTCGCCTCTGGCCCAAGGACTTAAGCATGAAATTCATGCTAGCACGCGGTCATGCGCCGCGTGTGACCGCGGCGCGCCCGAATCTGCGCTTGAGTCCGCGCTTGAGTCCTTAGCCGAGCAATTCCTCGACCTCGTCGAGCGACGGCGAATGCGCGCCCGAATGACGGCACGCCGCCGCGCCCGCCGCGAGCGCGAACTTGAGATGCTCGGGCCAGCCGCCGTGACGCGCCATCAGGCTATAGAGCAGCCCGCCGATGGACGCATCGCCCGCGCCGACCGTATCCGCCACCTCGATGACCGGCGGACGCGCGTTGAACGCTTCATCGCCGGCATAGAGCGTCGCCTCCGACGAGCCGCGGGTGACGAGCACGGTGGCTTGCGGATTCATCGCGCGCAGTTGGGCGAGCGCGTCTTCCTCGGGAATGCCGCGAAACAGCATGTGCAGGTCTTCGTCCGACACCTTGATGAGATCGGCGAGGCCCGCCATGTTGCGCAGGATCGGCTCGTAGCCGTGCTCCATCAGGTTCCGGTAGTTCGGATCGAAGCTGATCTTCACGCCGTGCTCGCGCAGTTTCGCGGCGAGCGCGGCGAGCGTCGCGCCGAGCGGCTGGCGCACGAGGCTGATGCAGCCGAAGTGCGCCCACTTCACGCGCTCCATCCAGCCTTGCGGCAGCTTCTCGGGATCGAAGGCGAGATCCGCGCCGTTTTCGCCCATGAAGTAGTAGGTCGGCGGCTGCGTCTTGTGGACGATGGCGAGCAGCGGCGGACGCTCGACGCGCTGCATGAAGCGCATGTCGAGGCCCGCGGCGACGCTCGCCTGCCAGAGGTCGTCGGAGAAATTGTCGGTGCCGAGCGAGCCTGCGCATGCGGTCGGCAGGCCGAGCCGGGCGACGGCGCGCGCGACGTTCCAGCCCGCGCCGCCCGGGCGCGACAGCCAGCTCGACTCGCCGGTGCGGATGAGGTCAGTGAGAATGTCGCCGGCCGAGACGAACTGCGGAAAAGTGGTGTGATCGGTTGCCATCGTGCTTACCGTGAGTTGTGCGGCGAGGCGAGCGCGTTCAGCACTTCGTAGCACGCGCCCATCGTGTGGTAGTCGGTCTTGCCGGCGGGACTTTTTTCGTCGCCGTACTTGCGGTTGTCGCAGGTCAGTATGCGATACCACGCGCCGTAGCGGTGATCGACGAAATGCGCCCAGCTATAGCGCCAGAGTTCGTCGTAGCAGTCCCAGAAGCGTTCGCTGCCGGTTCGCGCGCCGAGGAGCGCCGCCGCCGCGAAGCTCTCGGCCTGCACCCAGAAGTACTTGTCGTGATCGCAGATGCTGTCGTCGGGGCCGAAGCCGTAGTAGAGGCCGCCGTGCTGGTCGTCCCATGCGCGGGAAAAGCCCGCATCGAACAGTTCGATGGCGCGCGGCGCGAGCCACGGCAGCGCGCGATGCCGTTCCAGAATGAGCAGCAGCTTCGCCCATTCGGTCTGATGCCCCGTCTGAAAGCCCCACGGACGGAAGATGTTCGAGCTGTCCGATTCGTTGTAATGCCAGTCCACCGACCAGTCGCGGTGAAAATGCTCCCACACGAGGCCGTTCGACAAGCGCGCCTGCCGCAGCGTGATGTTGCCCGCGATCTTCTCGGCGCGGTCGAGGTAGAGCACGTGGCCGGTCGCCTCGTAGGCCGCGAGCAAGGCTTCGGTCGCGTGCATGTTCGCGTTCTGCCCGCGGTAGTCCGAAAGCTGCCAGTCGGGCGTGGCTTCGTCGGCGTAGAGACCGGCTTCGGCGTCCCAGAAGCGGCGTTCCATCAGGGCGAACGTTTCGTCGATCATGGGCCGCGCCTCGTCGATGCCCGCCAACGCCGCATGCGCGCACGCGAGCAGCACGAACGCCATCCCGTAGCAATGCCGCGTGCCGTCGAGCGTGCGTTTCTGGCCGTCGCGCCACTCGATTTCCCAGTCGTAGCCTTCGTTTGCGGCGTCCCAGTGCGCGTCGCGCAGGAAACGGAACGCGTGGCGGGCGTCGTCGAGGAATTGCGCATCGCCGAAGTGGCGATACGCCATCGCGTAGTTGAAGACGAAGCGCGTGCTGCTGACGAGATGGCGCGTCGTGCGGTCGTAGACGCTACCGTCGTCCTTGAAAAAGTGGAAGAAGCCGCCGGACGGATCGCGGCCGGTCGGCGCGTAGAAGCCCAGCGTGTCGCGGACGTGCGAAAGCAGGAAGTCGCGGCTGCGGAAGTCGATTCCACCTTCCGGCGCTTCGCCCGAGACGGCGGCGGCGACGGCGGCTGAAGCGGTCATGTTCATGGCGTGCGGTGCTCCTCTTTCGCGCCCGAACTCGCGCGGGCGATGAATTCCACGCTCATCAGCGAGTCGGCCTGATCCGGCGAGGTCGAGTGATCGTCGAGCAGCAACTCGACGCCTCGCCGCCCGAGCGCTTCCTTGTCCACGGCGACCGTCGAGAGCGGCGGCGCGCTGTGAGCGGCGGCGGGAATGTCGTCGAAGCCGACGAACGCGATGTCGTCCGGCACGCGCAAGCCCCGCGCGAGACAGACGCGCATGGCCGCGAGGGCCGCTGCATCGTTATAGGCGAAAACCGCGTCGGGCAGCGGACTCGATTTCGCGCGCGTCTCGGCGATCAGGCGCTCCATCGCGTCGGCCGCGGCGACATCGGCGGGCACGCCGGCCTGCGCGGTGATTTCCAGCGTCGGATCGAAGAGCAGGCCCGCGTCGAAGTACGCCTTGCGATAGCCGAGCGCGCGCTGCGCGATACTGTGATGCGCGAGCGACCCGCCGATGAACGCGACGCGCCGCCGTCCGAGCGCGAACAGATGCTGCATGGCAAGCGCCGCGCCCTTCGCGTTGTCGATGTCGACTGAACGAAAGCCGGGCGCGCGCAAGTCGATGAGCACGATGGGACGCGCCAGCGACTGGAGATGCGCGAGCAGTTCCGGTTCGACGAAGCCCGCGACCGCGATGGCGTCCGGCGCGTGCAGCCGCATTTGTTGCGCGAGGTCTTGCGTCGGTCCGGCGGTGAGCACGGACGGCACGAGACGACGCTCGCGGCACGCTTCCTCGAAGCCGTGCAGCACTTGCGAGAAGAACGGGCTGACGGCGAAATTGTTGTGCTGCCGATGCAGCAGAAAGGTCACGCGACGGATGCGCGTGCGCAACTGCGCCGAATCGTAGCCGAGACGTTGCGCGACCTCGACGACGCGCACGCGGGTAGCCTCCGATAATCCCGGCTGGTTCTTGAGCGCACGCGAAACCGTCCCGATGGAGACGCTCGCCGCGCGTGCGACATCGCGGATGGTAGTGGCCATCGTGTTGTTCTCTAGGATGAGGCGAGAGCGCGCGGCATATGCGGCGCTTGTGGGGGCGGATTGTATAGTAAAAGTGTCCCCGCGACGCGTGCGGGAGCGCTTAGAGAAAACCACTAAGGCTTGCGGGGCAGGCGATCGGGGGTTGAAGGGGTTGTTTAGTAAAAGGGCGAGCGTGTTTGGTCGTCGGGCCGCGTGACGCGGCGTGCGGTGCGCTTGCCGGTCGGTACCGTCGCGCGCCGCCCGCGTCAGCCTGCAGGGCTCCTTGAACGCGGCAGCAATGACGTGCTCTGCGCTGCGCGTTCGCTCATGATGTCCGGTCCGACGGCGAGACAGCATCGTGGCGCGCGTCGTGTCGGACTCAACTTGTGAGCGCATTAGTCGCCGTCATGCCTTGGCTGTACGAACGAACGGACGCAACAGCGGACTTGTCGCGGCATCCGGACGTGCCTGCGTTGTTCGCGGACGCGTCGCGCGCGTCAGATCAATAGGAGTTCACGGCTCCCGCAAGCCGCAGGCACAGTGCCGGCGAAACCGTCGCCTGCGTCGGCGCCGCATTCGGTCCGAGCGGGCTGCGTAAAGCTCGCTCGCAGGTCAGCATTGACCGCTGACCACGCCCGGATCGAGCGAAAGACGCGATCTCGAGCTTGCCGTCGAAAACGGCGCTGCCTGCGTGCCCTGATCCGTCGCGTTAGCTCAAGATTCCCGACTCGCGCAACTCCGCACCGTCGCGTGCCGCTCAAATCAGCACGACCTCATAAGGCCGCGTCAGCCGCGCAAGCACATGTTCCGGTAACACTGCGGCCTGTCCTGTCGCCGTATCCGGCTCCAGTTGGCTGCGGAAAGCCTGCACCGCTCGCAGCTTCCGCGCAAGCGTTGCTTCGTCGAGCACGATCTTGCGGGCGCGGCTCCACGGTACGCGGGTATCGTCGGGCGACGCCCAGTCCCAGGTGCAAAGGGGCACTTCCACGAATGGCAAGCCGAGCGCCGTGGCGGCCGAGAACGCGGCACGTCCCACCGCCTCGTGATCCGGATGGCCGTCGTGACGCCACGTCGCGAAGACGATGTCGTCCGGTTGCAAGTGGCTGGCGAGATAACCCGACAAACCCGGCTCCATGTTCTGCGCGCTGCCATGCTGGAGGCCGAGCCTCGCTACCTGCACGTTTCGCAGATGCAGCCGCTGCAACGCCTCGCGCGTTTCCATCGGGCGAACGGCGGCGAGGCGCTCCGGCGTCCATTCGGTGGAGTTCGGGTGGCTTGCGGTACCGTCCGTGACCGCGACGATCAAAAGGTGCCTGCTGGTCTCCGATAGCTGCGCGAGCAATCCGCCCGTTCCCAGAACCTCCGCGTCAGGATGCGGCGCAACGACGACCGCGCGGGCGCCGGGCGGCACGAGATCGCTCGGATGCACTTCCGGCAATGCGCCGAGCCGTCCCCAACTCTGCCATGTGGCTTCCGGCGTGCCTCGAGCGGAGGGCTCGTTGTGCTGCGACGGCGAAACGCGAGTCTTGAGCGCGGCCATGCAATGCTCTCCCTATCCATTCGCGCGCAGCTTCACCGCAGCCGCGGCATGCGACGCGCGGACCGAGCCCGACGACGCGCAACATCTCGCAATGCCGGATCGACGCGATAACCGGCTCCTTGCAGCAGAAGTTCATGGATAAGTGATGTGCTGTTCATGGCTTTCCCCGTGCTCGCTTATGCGAGTTATGACCGCAGTGTGGCAAGTCATGTACCCGATTAACACTCGGCCGAATGGCATAGGCAAAAGCGCCGGACTTCGGGCATTCGACTGTCGCGTGATGCTGCCAACGATCAGGTTGTTTTGCCTATGCCGTTCGGCCGAGTCGACGTCGAAGCACGCATCGGCTCAAATGACAAAAAGGCCGCACGGGGCGGCCTTTTCGAAGCGGAGAAAGACGATGCAGCGGTCAACGGCGGGCGGGCGCTCCGACGGTTTTGCCTTCGCGCACGGGCTCGGCGGCAGTCCTGCGCGAGCCCCAACGCTGCGCGAGTACGGCGCAGACCATCAGCTGGATCTGGTGGAAGAGCATCAACGGCAGTACCACCGCGCCCACGGCGTGGGAGGCGAAGATGACCTTTGCCATCGGAATGCCGGACGCCAGACTCTTCTTCGAGCCGCAGAAGATGATGGTGATCTGGTCCGCGCGGCTGAAGCCGAGCCGCTTTGCGCTGAACGCGGTGATGAAGAGCGCGGCCGCGAGCAGGACGATGTTCACGACGAGCAGGCCCGCCAGCGCCGAGACAGGAATCGAATGCCAGATGCCTTCGTTCACCGCTTCGCTGAAAGCGACGTAGACGACCAGCAGAATCGAGCCTTGGTCGACGAACTTCAGCACCGGCTTGTGACGGTCCACCCATTTGCCGATGGCCGGACGCAGCAATTGCCCGGCAATGAACGGTACGAGCAGTTGCAGCACGATATTGCCGACGGTGTGCCACGGCGAGCCGGTGGTCGCGCCGTGATTGCTGACGAGCAGGCCGACGAGCGCGGGCGTGATGAAAATGCCGAGCAGGCTGGAGGCCGACGCGCTGCACACGGCGGCCGGCACGTTGCCTTTCGCCATCGAAGTGAATGCGATGGAGGACTGCACCGTGGACGGCAACGTGCAGAGAAACAGGATGCCGGTATAGAGCGCAGGCGTGACGAGCGGACTCAGCACAGGCTTGAGCACGACGGCCAGCAGCGGGAACATCACGAAGGTACTGAGCAGCACGAGCAAGTGCAGACGCCAGTGCGTCGCCCCGGCGACGATCGCCTCGCGGGAGAGCTTCGCGCCGTGCAGGAAGAACAGCAGCCCGATGGCGATGTCGGTGATCCAGTTGAACGCGACCGCCGCACTGCCGCGGCACGGCAGCAAGCTGGCGACGATGACGGTGCCGATCAGCGCCAGCGTGAAGTTGTCAGGAAGGAGTTTGGGCCGTGCCATCTAGGAAGTCTCGCACTCGGGCGCGCCGGACCGTTGGCCCGGCCAGCGTCGCGTCAGGGAAAACCATGATTTTCGCTTGCGGTCGATTGAATTGGCAAATTCATTTCTTCGATCGATTGATTCCGCTTTCGCATGAAACCGGGCGGAGCCGTGGCGAACCGCAGCAACTTTCAGGCCGCCCTCCGTCGTAGAAGACGGCGCTATCGTCCTATGAATCTGCCCGCAAATAAGGACGGCGAAGCGAAAAAACTCTGAGGTAACATGGTGTTACAACCATCGCGCGGGCCTAACACTTTTTGGCTCGACGGCTCGCGCGAAGGTTAATAAATTATTGGATGCGCTGGTCGGGCGATACGCTCATCGTTCGCGTCGATAGTGGTGTGCAGACATCGACGACGGCTCGCGCCTCCGTAAGCGGCTATGGCTGCGCTCGAACGGATGAATACTCGTGCTGGATGCAGGCAGTTCTGACATGGCGCCCACAGGCTTTCGCAAGACGACTCGGTTTCTCGCTTCCACCGCGCTGATTGGGCTCGCGGCGGCAGGATCGCTCGCGCTCGCGGGGCCGCGTGTCGAATGGCTGTCGTCGGCCGTGTTCGAGGATTCGCCTGCGAGCCGCCAGTCTTTGCATGCCACGCCGATCGCCGCCAAGGAAGGACTGACGCCTGTGAGCGCCGAGATGCGCCCGACGCCGCGCGGCGAGCAGGCCGCGCCGTTCCACGGCACCGGCTCCATCCGCGCGGACATCACCCGCTATAACGAAGAACGCAACGTGCCCCGTCCGCAGGGCCGCCCGTCGGACGACGGCCGCGCGCCTGCCGCGTCGAACTTCCGCAACTGAGCGGCCCGCTCGCCAACGCGCGTCTCTCCATCGCGCGGCCCGATGCTTCGTCTTGTTTCGTCCTGGTCAACGAAAAACAATTGCGCGTCCAGCCCGCATGTCACGGTGACGTAATCTCGCCACAATAAGGCGTCACTTTTCCTGTCAGACGTTCCCCTCTTTTTTCCGCGCAAGGACAATGCGGCCTTCGGCTCATTGCGCGCTTCCCTTTGTTTCGAAACTCCTTTCATCGCGTCGGAAGGCGCGCCGCGCCTGCTTTACGGTGGGTCGCATCGCGTGGTTCGCAGCCGTGCGATGCGGGCGGCGTGCGAAAAGCATGAGCGTCGCGATCGACGCTCGCATGACGGAGTACTCGAAACGCTATACCCGCAATAACGATAAACATTTTTGACCGGAGAAATGGTCCGTAAAGATGGTGCCGCTCCACACGCGATGCCTCTCGTCAGAAGCCCATTACGCCGGTCAGACGAGGTGAGCCCCAGGTTCCTCGCCCGCCACGCTTTTAATTTTCGACAAAGACAGGAGAGTTCAAGATGCCAACCGTCAACCGTGCGCCGCGCAACACGCTGAAAGCGGCGGTCAGGGCCACCGCAGTCGCAGCGATGATCGGCTTTTTCGCCGCGGGCGCTGCTCACGCGCAATCCAGCGTGTCGCTGTACGGCCAGGTCGACGAATGGGTCGGCGCCACCAAGTTTCCCGGCGGCCAGCGCGCGTGGAACGTCAGCGGCGGCGGCATGTCGACGTCGTACTGGGGCATGAAAGGCGCCGAAGATCTCGGCAACGGCTACAAGGCGATCTTCACGCTCGAGAGCTTCTTCCGTGCGCAGAACGGTCGCTACGGCCGCTTCGACGGCGACACGTTCTTCGCCCGTAACTCGTATGTCGGCATTCAAGGTCCGATCGGTACGTTCACCGCTGGCCGCCTGACCACGCAACTCTTCGTCTCGACGATTCTGTTCAACCCGTTCGTCGACTCGTACGTGTTCTCGCCAATGGTCGCTCACGTCTTCCTCGGCCAGGGCACGTTCCCGACCTACACGACGGATCAGGGCGTGACGGGCGACTCCGGCTGGAACAACGCCGTGCAGTACACGACGCCTGACTTCAACGGCCTCTCGGGCAGCGCGATGTATGCGTTCGGCAACAGCGCCGGCGACAACCGCTCGAAGAAGTACAGCGCGCAGTTCCTGTACTTCCACGGCCCGTTCGCGGCGACCGGCGTCTATCAGTACGTGAACTTCAACAACACGCCGGGCGATCTGCCGACGTCCAATGCCTTCACGATTCCCGGCTTCAAGAGCCAGAGCGTCGGGCAACTGGGCGCGTCGTTCGACATGAAGTACGTGAAGTTCTTCGCGCAGTACATGTACACGAAGAACGACATCGAACCGACCTCGTTCCATGTCAACACGGGGCAGGGCGGCGTGACGGTGCCGGTCGGCCCCGGCACGGTGATGGCGTCGTACGCGTACTCGCGCAGCAACGGCGGTCTCGATCAGACGCACAAGAGCTGGGCAGTCGGCTACGACTATCCGCTCTCGAAGCGCACTGACGTCTATGCCGCGTACCTGAACGACAAGTACACCGGCATGTCCTCGGGCGACACGTTCGGCGTCGGCATCCGCGCGAAGTTCTAAGCAAAGCGCCGAGCCGCAAACGAAAACACCGCGCCGAGTGCGCGGTGTTCTTTTGCAAACGCCAAAAGCGGCGGATCAGCGAATCGCCAGCCGCCTTTTCGCCTCGTCGTACTCCTCTTTCAGCCGCGCGACCAGTTCGGCGACGCTCGGCGTGTCGTGCATCAGACCGACGCCCTGACCCGCGCCCCAGATGTCCTTCCACGCCTTCGCCTTGGTGGAAGTGCCGTCGCCAAAATTCATCGCGGTCTTGTCGGATTCGGGCAGCGCGTCCGGGTCCAGCCCCGCGTTCAGGATGCTCCGGCGAATGTAGTTGCCGTGCACGCCCGTGAAGAGATTCGTGTAGATGATGTCCGCCGCGGTCGAATCGACGATCGCCTGCTTGTAGCTGTCGAGCGCATGCGCCTCGCGCGTCGCTATGAAGCGCGTGCCCATGTAAGCGAGGTCCGCGCCCATCGCCTGCGCGGCGAGAATCGAGCCGCCATTCGCGATCGATCCCGACAGCACGATGGGTCCATCGAAAATGCGCCGCACTTCGCCGACGAGCGCGAACGGCGACGTGGTGCCCGCGTGCCCGCCCGCGCCGGCCGCCACGAGAATCAGCCCGTCGACGCCCGCGTCCAGCGCCTTTTGCGCGTGCCGCAGATTGATGACGTCATGCAGCACGATGCCGCCATACGAATGCACCGCGTCGATCATCTCTTTGACCGGCGCCCGCAGGCTCGTGATGAAGATCGGCACCTTGTGCTCGACGCACACGCGCACGTCATGCTCCAGCCGCGCGTTGGACTGATGCACGATCTGATTCACCGCGATCGGTCCGACCACCGCATCCGGATTCGCCGCCTTGTGCTCGGCGAGCGACGCCTGAATTTGCGTGAGCCATTCGTCGAGTAGTTCGGCCGGCCGCGCGTTCAACGCGGGAAAGGAGCCGACGATACCCGCCTTGCATTGCGCGAGCACGAGTTCAGGGTAACTGACGATGAACATCGGCGAGCCGATGACGGGAAGCGCGAGATTCTGCAGGACGGCGGGAAGGGCCATGGGACGAGTCTCCTGATGTGTCATCTCGTTCGACGCTAGCCTAAGCATGCCTCGAAGCGACGAATAGGAACGATCGTTCGATTATAGGCAGCGCGAGCTTGCTGTGGATCGGGGCAAATCCGAGTGAATCCTCGGTTTTCAGGCCATTCGGGCGTTCGTCGAGTGAGCATTCCAAGCGCCACGCCTACAATGACCTGCACCGCGACAACAAGAACGCACCATGTCATTCGCAGCTTACGAGCCGTTTAGCGTCGACGCCGCGGGCGTCGCGATCGCGGGTGTGAAGGGCGGCAACGGTCCGCCGCTTCTGCTCCTGCACGGCCATCCGCAGACGCACGAGATCTGGCACAAATGCGCCGACGTTCTCGCGCGCCACTTCACGGTGATCGCGACGGATCTGCGCGGCTACGGCGCGTCGGCGAAACCCGAGAGCGACGAGCAGCACACGCCGTATTCCAAGCGCGCGATGGCCGCCGATCAGGTCGCCGTCATGCGGCACTTCGGCTACGAGCGCTTTCTCGTGTGCGCGCACGATCGCGGCGCGCGCGTCGCGCATCGCATGGCGATGGACTTTCCCGATGCCGTCGATCGCCTGATGCTGCTCGACATCGCGCCGACGCTCGCGATGTACGAAGCAACCGACCGCGAGTTCGCGACCGCGTATTTCCACTGGTTCCTGCTGATTCAGCCGTCGCCGCTGCCGGAACTGCTGATCGGCGGCAATCCGAACGCGTATATCGACCGCGTGATGGGCAATCGCCACGCGGGCCTCGCGCCATTTGCGCCGCATGCGTTGCAGGCGTACCGCGATGCGCTCGCGCAGCCGGGCGCGGTCTACGCGATGTGCGAGGACTATCGCGCGTCCGCGAGCATCGACCTGGAACACGATCGCGCCGATCGCGAGCGCGGGCTGAAGATCGCGTGTCCGCTGCGCGTGCTGTGGGGAGCGAAGGGCGTGATCGAGCGATGCTTCGACGCGCTCGCCGAATGGCGGCGCGTGGCCCGCGACGTGAGCGGCCGCGCGCTGCCGTGCGGGCATTACATTCCCGAGGAGCAGCCGGATGCGTTGATCGACGAGATGCTCGCGTTCTTCGACACAGACGCATGACGAGCGAGCGTCAACCATCTGTAGGGAAAGCACCGATGCACGGGGTATATCGTCGGGTTACGATCGACTCGACGTTGATCACGTCTATGTTCGCCGCTTGCCGTAGCTGACAAGCGGCTTTCTTTTTGCCCGCGCATTTATCACGCGACGGCCACCACGCCCGCGTTCACCTTCACCGCGCCCGCCTGCGCGAGTTCCCCGACGATTCTCTCCAGCAACGCGCGGCGCTCGCCGGGCGCGGCAAGCGCATTCGCGGCGGCGCGCATGGCGCGCGCCGTTGCGGTGGTCGCAAAGAGCGCGTCGAAGCTCATCGCGCGCACTTCCATCAGCTTGAAGACGATCAGCACCTTCAGCGCGTTCTTCGCGTTGCGGGCGGGATCGGCCTGCAAGTAGTCGAGCCGCGACGAGGCGACATCGAGCGCGCGCGCCACGTCCGTGAACGGCGCGCCGTGGCCGGGAATCACGAGACCGACGTCGAGCCGCGCGATGAGATCGAGCACCGCGCGTTCTTCGGCGAAACCGCTTGCGCCTTCGAGCTCCGGAAAGATCACGCCGAAGCCGTTCTCCCACAGCGCGTCGGCGCTGATGAGCACGCGCGCCTCGGCGCAGTAGAGCATCAGCGAGTGTGGGTCATGTCCCGGCGCGCCGAGCACGGACCATGCGAGTCCGCCGAGCATGAGCGTCCCGCCCGTCGCAATGGTGCCCGTGAAGCCGAAGCGGTCGCACCGCTGGCCGGTGGCGTTGAAACTGAGCGCGTGCTCGTCCCATTCGCGCACGGCGTCGGCTTCGCTCGCGGGGATCAGCGTGTCGCACGCATACGTTTGCTGAAGCAGCGCGTTGCCGCCGCAATGGTCCGAATGCAGATGCGTATTCACGATCAGATCGAGCTGGCGGCGCGGACCGAGCTTTTGCCTGACGAGCGCTAACGTTTGCGGCGCATGCGAAACGTAGCCGGTATCGACGAGCGCCGCGCCTTCGTCGCCGACGAACAGCACATTGTTCGACGAGAGCCAGCCGCGCTCGAAAACGGTCATGGAGTCGGGTAGCGCGTTCAAGGCGCGGTCTCCTTCGGCATGACGACGATGGTCGCCGTCGCCTTCATCACGGTTTCGCCGAGTTGATTGCGGGCGCCGCCTTCGAGCTTCGTCAGGTCGCCGCCGAGGCTCGCTTTCCACTTCGCTTCAATGACTTGCCAGCGCATGGTGAGCACGTCGCCGGCTTTCACGGCGCGCGTCAACTTGATGCCGAATTCGAGGCCGAGCGGCTGCGCATATCGCGCGAAGTGGTCGGCGATCATCGCCATGAGATGCGCGGTCGGCTGCGTGCCGGACGCGATCAGCGCGCCGAAGCGGCTCGCGCGCGCATAGGCTTCGTCGTGATGCAGCGGGTTCGTATCGTTGACGAGCGCCGCGAATTCGCGGATGGAATCGGCCGGCAGCGCGAGCGTCGCCTCGAACGATTCGCCCAGCATCACGACGCGCGCGCCTTGCCTGCGGCTCGGGATGCGCGCGAGCACGCCGCGTTTCGCGGCGTCGTCATACGCGCTCCATTCGGCGATCTCGTCGATGGTGCGAAAGCAGCCATCGCAAAAGCCCGTTTGCGCATTCATGCGGCAGACGTCGACGCACGGCGACGGCACGCCGTTCATTGCGCCGCCGTCTCGCGCAGCGCGACATCGGCGACCGGCGCGCCCGTCAGATCGATCAACTCTTGCGGCGACAGGTTGAAGACCGCATGCGGATGCCCGGCCGCGGCCCACAGGCTGTCGAGCGCGAGCAGGTCTTCGTCGATCAACGTGACCGGCTCGACCGCATGCCCGATCGGGCACACGCCGCCGATCGCGTAGCCGGTCTTTTCGCGCACGAACTTGGCGTCCGCGCGGGCGAGTGCGCCGACGCGCGCCGCGACTTTCGCTTCGTCCACGCGATTCGCGCCGCTCGCGATCACGAGCACGGGCGCATCGTCTTCGCGGCGGCGAAAAAGAATCGACTTGGCGATCTGCGCGATCGAGCAGTCGAGCCCGGCCGCCGCTTCCGCCGATGTCTTGCCGGTCTCGGGCAGCATCACGACCGGATGCGGATGACCGCGCTCCTGCAACAGCAACGCGACGCGGCGCGCGGAGTCGGGCAGGGCTTCGATAGGAGTCGGTTCGATCATGGAGTTTCTCTTCGTGACACGCTTAGACGCAGACTTCGCCGCTCTTTTTCTTCGCCAGCAACGCGCGGCCGGCGCGCGAGGCGCTCGGCTTGCCGATTGCGCGCGAAATGAAATCGCCGATCTCGACGAGTTCATCGAGATTCACGCCGGTCTCGATGCCGAGCCCGTTCATCAGATACACGACGTCTTCGGTCGCCACATTACCCGTCGCGCCCTTCGCGTACGGACAGCCGCCGAGCCCCGCCACCGACGCATGAAAAATCTCGATGCCTTCGAGCAGCGCCGCATAGATGTTGCCGATGGCCTGGCCGTACGTATCGTGAAAGTGGCCCGACAGACGCTCGCGCGGAAACACCTTCGATGCCGCCGCGACCACTTCACGCGTGCGCTTCGGCGTGGCGACGCCGATGGTATCGGCGATATCGATCTCGTCGCAGCCGAGCGCCTTCATCCGCTCGACCACATCCACGACGGACGCCACGCTCACTTCGCCCTGATACGGACAGCCGAGCGCGCACGAAATGCTCGCGCGCAGCCGCATGCCGGCTTCCTTCGCGGCTTTCGCGACCGGCTCGAAACGCGCGATGCTCTCCGCGATGCTGCAATTGATGTTCTTCTGCGAGAACGCCTCGCTCGCCGCGCCGAAGATGACGACTTCGTCGGCCTTCGCTTCGAGCGCGCCCTCGAAGCCGCGCATGTTCGGCGTGAGCACGGAGTAGATGGTGCCCGGCCGGCGCTCGATGCGGGCCATGACGCCGGCGGCGTCGGCCATTTGCGGCACCCACTTCGCGGATACGAACGACGTCGCCTCGACATTCACGACGCCCGCGCGCGCGAGCCGGTTCACGAGCTCGACCTTTGTTTCCGTCGAGACGAATTCCTTCTCGTTCTGCAGACCGTCGCGCGGTCCGACTTCGACGATTTTCACTTTGGTGGGAAGCATGGCTGTCTCCGTTATAAGCCCTCGCGCGATTCAGTAACCGCGCTCGAAATCCACGATGCCGCTGATCGCTTCGCCACGCGCGAGCGCCCGAATCTTCGCGGCGATCTGCACGACGCTTTCCTCGCGCAACGTCTCCGCCGAGATGTGCGGCGTGATGCTGACGCGCGGATGCCGCCAGAACGGATGATCGGCGGGCAGCGGCTCGGCATGGAACACGTCGAGCATCGCGCGGGACAACTGCCCGCTGTCGAGCGCGGCGAGCAAGTCGGCGTCGACGACATGCGGACCGCGCGCCACGTTCACCAGATACGCGCCGCGCGCGAGCTTGCCGAACGCGCGAGCATTCAGGATGCCTTCGGTATCCGGCGTATGCGGCAGCAGGTTGATGAGCACCTTCGCGCCGTCGAGAAAGGCATCGAATCGCTGGGGGCCGGCGAAAACTTCGACGCCAGCGATGACCTTCGGCGTGCGGCTGTAGCCGCGCACCGGCACGCCCAGACCGACCAGCGCACGCGCCACTTCAGCGCCGAGCACGCCCAAGCCCAGCACGCCGACCGTGAAGGTCTTGCGCGCATGCTGCGGCAGTTTCTGCCAGCGGCCTTCGCGTTGCAGCGCGTCGTATTCGTCGAAGCGGCGCATGAAGCGCAGCACGGCATAGGTCGCGTATTCGACCATCTGCTGCGCCATGCCGGTGTCTTCCAGACGCACGAGCATGGCGTTGGGCGGCAGCGTGCCCGGCTCCTTGCGCTCGACGTCCAGAATGGCATCGACGCCCGCGCCGAGATTGAACACGGCCTTCAGATCCGGACGATCGGCGAAGAGCTCGCGCGGCGCGCGCCACACGACCGCATAGTCGGCGTGCGCGGTGTCGCCCGGTTGCCAGACGCGCACGTCCGCTTCCGGCAGTTCGCGCGCGAAGTCGCGCAGCCAGGCGTCCGTGTCCGTGTGTTGCTCGTAGAAGATGATCTTCATGCGGCTCACTTGGCGAACAACTGGCCGATGTCGTTGAACGCCTTGAATTCGAGCGCGTTGCCGCACGGATCGAGGAAGAACATCGTGGCCTGCTCGCCGACTTCGCCTTTGAAGCGGATATGCGGCTCGATGATGAACTTCGTCCCCACGCCCTTCAGACGCTCGGCGAGCGCGTGCCAGTCGCTCATCGAGAGCACGACGCCGAAGTGGCGCACCGGCACGGCGTCGCCATCGACGGCGTTCTTCGCGGCGGGGCGTGCCTCGTCGGGCGAAAGGTGCGCGACCAGTTGATGCCCGAAGAAATCGAAATCCACCCACTCGGGCGAACTGCGTCCTTCGGGACAGCCGAGCAACTCGCCGTAGAACGCGCGGGCGTTCTCTAGACTGGTGACGGGAAAGGCGAGATGGAACGGCTGCAGCGTGCGTTGCGTCCTCGAATGGTCCGCGTGCTCGAAGCGGCCGGCGGATTCATCGGGTAGATCGGACATACGGCCTCCCTGTGGCGACGATGCGGCGATTCGGGACATTTTACGGTGACGGCGCGCTCGGCGTGCGGCTGCGAATAACCAAATGACGATTGAATCGTTCGCGGCCGCGCTGCATCACGCGAGAATGAAGCCTGAACCGAATGCAGCCGAGGCACGCATGAACATGAACGACGAACCCTTGCGGCGGCCTGTGCTCGTGACCGTGCCCGGACTGCACGGCAGCGAAGGCGCGCACTGGCAGAGCTGGCTGGAGCGGCAATACATGGAAGCATCGCGCGTCGAGCAGGCCGACTGGGACGCGCCGCATCTCGACGAGTGGGCAAGCGCCGTCGAAGCGCGGCTCGACGCGTTGCAGCGGCCCGCCGTGCTCGCCGCGCACAGCTTCGGCTGTCTGGCGGTCGCGCATGCGTTCAGGCGTGCGCGTAGCCGCGCACTCTCGCGGGTGACCGGCGTGTTGCTGGTCGCGCCGGCAAGCCCCGACAAGTTCCGGCTCGCGGGCCGGTTCGAGCCACAGCGACTTGCCGTGCCGTCGATCGTGGTCGGCAGCGAGACGGACCCGTGGATGCCGATCGACCGGGCGCGCAATCTCGCGCAGCATCTGGGCAGCGCGTTCGTGAATTTCGGCGATGCCGGGCACATCAACACGGCGGCGGGCTTCGGTCCGTGGCCGCACGCGAAGTATCTCGTCGATACGCTCGCGCATTACGCGCCGCCCGAGGCGAACGCCGAGCGCGAGCGATTGCAGCGTGAACATGCGTATGGCTGATGCTGCTTAAGCGCATCCGATAACATACATGGCCGCCTTCGAGCGGCCTTTCGCTTTCTGATTACGGGGAAATCATGGCGGCATTCAGGCAAATCGCGCTCGCGACATTGATGATGGCGACGGGCGTCGCGCACGCGGACACCACGCTGCTCAACGTCTCCTACGACGTGACGCGCGAGCTATACAAGGACATCGACGCGGCCTTCGTCGCGGACTACAAAAAGCGCACCGGCGAGACCGTATCGGTGAGGCAGTCGCATGGCGCGTCGAGCGCGCAGGCGTTGTCGGTGATGCAGGGCTTGCAGGCGGACGTGGTGACGATGAACCAGCCGAACGACATCGACCTGCTCGCCGAGCGCGCTCAGCTTGTGCCGGCCAACTGGCGCACGCGCCTGCCGAACGGGAGCGCGCCGTACACCACCACGATGGTGTTCCTCGTGCGCCACGGCAATCCGAAGCACATCAAGGACTGGAGCGATCTGGCGCGGCCCGGCGTGCAGGCGGTCATCGCCAATCCGAAGACATCGGGTAACGGACGCTACACGTATCTCGCGGCGTGGGGCTACAAGAAGCAGCAGGGCGCGACCGACGCGCAGGCGCAGGACTTCGAGAAGGCGATCTTCGCGAACGTGCCGGTGCTCGACACGGGCGGACGCGGCGCGACGACGACGTTCACGCAGCGCGGCATCGGCGATGTGCTCGTGACGTTCGAAAACGAAGTGGGGCTGATAGAAGCGGGCGCGGGCGCGAAGGATTTCGACGCCGTGTATCCGTCGTCGAGCTTGCTCGCGGAGCCGCCGGTTTCGATCGTCGATAAGGTGGTGGACAAGCGGGGCACGCGCAAGGAGGCACAGGCGTATCTCGACTTCCTGTACACGCCGCAGGCGCAGGAGATCATCGCGCAGCATCATCTGCGGCCGCGTAACGCGGACGTGCTCGCAAAGCATGCGAGCGAGTTCAAGCCGCTGAAGACGTTTACGGTGGAGCAGGTTTTTGGAAGCTGGCAGAAGGCGCAGCAGACGCATTTTGCGGACGGCGGGACGTTTGATCAGATCGTCGCCGACAAAAAATAAAACCCCCGCGGGGCTCGCGAGCACCGACGCAAGCCCCGCGCTTAACGCTCAATCCCCGCAGTGCCGCGCCGCCGTTTCGTGCGCCGCTTCCGCCCGCATTCCCAGCCGCTCGATGAGCTTCCGGTCCGCTTCCGCCTGCGGATTACTCGTCGTCAACAGTTGATCGCCGTAGAAGATCGAATTCGCGCCCGCCGCGAAGCAAAGCGCCTGCAACGCCTCGTTCATCTGCTCGCGGCCAGCCGACAGACGCACCATCGCCTTCGGCATCGTGATGCGCGCCACCGCGATCGTGCGCACGAACTCGAACGGATCGAGCGCCTCGGTGCCGGTCAGCGGCGTGCCCGCCACCTGCACGAGATTGTTGATCGGCACCGACTCCGGATACGGCTCCATGTTCGCGAGCTGCGAAATCAGACCCGCGCGCTCGCGACGCGATTCGCCCATGCCCACGATCCCGCCGCAACACACGTTGATGCCCGCATCGCGCACATGCTCCAGCGTATCGAGGCGGTCCTGATACGTGCGCGTCGAGATGATCTGGCCGTAGAACTCCGGCGACGTGTCGAGGTTGTGGTTGTAGTAATCGAGGCCCGCATCGCGCAGCGCCTGCGCCTGATGCGACTCCAGCATGCCGAGCGTCACGCACGTCTCCAAGCCCATCGCCTTCACGCCGCGAATCATTTCCTTGATCGGCTCCAGATGACGGTCCTTCGGATTGCGCCACGCCGCGCCCATGCAAAAGCGCGTCGCGCCGTTGGCCTTCGCGGTTTCGGCGGCCTTCAGCACGGCATCGACTTCCATCAGCTTGTCGGCCTTCACGCCCGTGTCGTGATGCACGGACTGCGGGCAGTACGCGCAGTCTTCCTCGCAGCCGCCCGTCTTGATCGACAACAGCGTGGAAAGCTGCACGGCGTTCGGATCGAAGTGCTCGCGATGCACGGTCTGCGCGCGATACAGCAAATCGTTGAACGGCAGTTCGTAGAGCGCGACGACATCGGCGACGCGCCAGCGCGCGGGCGCTTGCGTCGGCGTGTGTGCTTGGGCGTGTTGAGCCGTGCCGGCAGTGAGAGTCTGCGTCATGTGAGTTCAGTCCTTGAGATGAAGCGTGTCGAGCAGCGCGGGCACGTCGAGATGATCGGCGGCGCGCGCCGCATCGCGCGACGTGAGATGCGGAATCACGCCCAGAAGCGGCGCGGCAATGCGTTGCTTGAGCGTGGCGATGTTTTCGTCGGGATACAGCATAGTCGGATCGACGCGATTGGCCACCCAGCCCGCGAGCGTCAGCCCGCGCGCAGCAATCGCTTCGGCGGTCAAGAGCGCATGGCTGATGCAGCCGAGCCGCATGCCGACGACGAGCACCACCGGCACATTCAGCGCGACGGCGAGATCGGCGGTGTCGTGCGTCTCGTCGAGCGGCACGCGAAAGCCGCCGACGCCTTCCACCACGACGATATCCGCGCGCGTCGAAGCCTCGCGGTGCGCATCCACGATGCGCCCGATATCCAGCGCGATGCCTTCGCGCGCCGCCGCGATATGCGGCGCGATCGGCTCGCGCATCATGAACGGCGTGCGCATGTCGGGCGGCAGCGCGACGCTCGCGGCGGCGTCCAGTTGATCGGCGTCTTCGTTGTGCAGCATGCCGTCGCGCATGACGGCGCCCGACGCGATCGGCTTCATCGCGGCGGCGCGAAGGCCCGTGCGAGCGAAGCCGTGAAGCAGCGCGCAGGAGACGAAGGTCTTGCCGATCTCCGTATCGGTGCCGGCGACGAAAAGTGATAAAGCGGTCATAGCGTGTTCAAAGCGTATTCAAAGCGTGGCCGAGACGGTCGAGGTCTTCGCGACTATGCGCGGCGGAAAGCGAAATGCGCAGGCGCGACGTGCCGGACGGAACCGTCGGCGGTCGAATGGCGGGCACCCAAAGGCCCTGTGCGTCGAGCGCGGCGGCGATGGCGAGCGTCTCGTCGTTGCCGCCGATCACGAGCGGCTGCACCGCCGTTTGCGAATCCACCGGAAGCCAGCGCGTGCGCTTGAGCATGGCGCGCGTGGTGTCGATGAGCGTAGCGAGATGCGCGCGTCGCGCGTCGCCTTCATCGCCCGCAATGAGCGCGATGCTCGCCGATACCGCATGCGCGACCGCAGGCGGCGCGGCCGTCGTGAAGATATACGGACGCGCGCGCTGCACGAGCCATTCGACGACCGTGGCGTGCGCCGCGACGAACGCGCCCGCGACGCCCGCCGCCTTGCCGAGCGTGCCGACATAGACGAGATGCGGCGAGCGCAGCGCGAAGTGCGCGAGCGCGCCGCGACCTTGCGGGCCGAGCACGCCGAAGCCGTGCGCATCGTCGACGACGAGCCACGCGCCGTACTTCTCCGCCAGTTCGACGAGACCCGCGAGCGGCGCGATATCGCCGTCCATGCTGAAGACCGTGTCGGTGACGATGAGTTTCGTCGCGGTCTCGTCGCGCGAGGCATCCAGCATGGCGTCGAGCGCGGCGAGGTCCGCATGCGGATAAATCTGCGTCTGCGCGCGGGAAAGCCGCACGCCGTCGATCAGCGAAGCGTGATTCAGCGCGTCGGAAAACACGAGCGTGCCGCGCCCGGCCAGCGTCGTGAGCACGGCGAGATTTGCCATGTAGCCGGTGCTGAAGTAGAGCGCGCGAGGATCGTCGACGAAGCCGCCCGAGAACGCGGCCAGATGGTCTTCGAGTTGGGCATGAGCCCGCGAATGGCCGCCCAGCAGATGCGAACCGCCGCTACCCGCGCCGTAAAGCGCAGCGCCTTCGGCGAGCGCCGCGCGGATCGCTTCGTGCGCCGCGAGGCCGAGATAGTCGTTGCTCGCGAAGCCGATCATCGCGCGGCCATCGACGGTCATATGCGCGGAATTCGCGCCGTCGATGATCCTGCGACGGCGGCGCAAGCCGCGCGCGTCGATATCAGCGAGACCCTGATTCAGCGTCTCGTAGAGCGCCTGCGTGGTGTCGTTCATGCGGCGCACTCCGCGAGCGTGGCGTCGAGCGTATCGAGCGTGCGCCGCGCGAGCAGCGCGAGTTCGTCGTCCGAGAGGATGTACGGCGGCATCATGTACACCGTCTTGCCGATGGGACGCATCAGCAGTTCGCGCTGCAACGCGTTGGCAAAGAAGCGGCGCGAGAACGCGGCATCTTCTGTATCGACGTCGAACGCGAAGATCGTGCCGCGCTCACGGAAGTTGCGCGTGCGCGCGTGCTTCGCGAGCGGCTGCAATGCTTCGCGCAGCAACGCCGACTTGCGTCGGTTTTCGGCGAGCACGTTCGCGCTTTCGAAGAGATCGAGCGTTGCAAGCGCCGCGCGGCACGCGAGCGGATTGCCCGTGTACGAATGCGAATGCAGAAAGCCGCGCGTGATGTCGTCGTCGTAGAAGGCGGCGTAGATTTCGTCGCGCGTGAGCACGAGCGAAAGCGGCAGATAGCCGCCGCTGATGCCCTTAGACAGGCACACGAAATCCGGCCACACGCCCGCCTGCTCGCACGCGAAGAAGGTGCCGGTGCGCCCGCAGCCGACCGCGATCTCATCGGCGATCAGATGCACGCCGAACTCGTCGCAGAGCGCGCGCAGGCGCGTGAGATACGACGCGTCGTACATCGCCATGCCGGCCGCGCACTGCACGAGCGGCTCGACGATCACGGCGGCGAGACGCGCCGCGCGTTCGGCGAAGAGCGCGCGCATCGCGTCGATCGCCGCATCCACGCCCGCCGACGCCGGCGATGCGACCACATGCGCGTGGCGAATCAGCGGATCGTACGCGTCCTTGAACAGCGCGACATCCGTCACGCCGAGCGCGCCGATGGTCTCGCCGTGATAGCTGTTCGCGAGACACGCGAACTCGCGCTTCTCGCTCTGGCCGCGATTGCGCCAGACGTGAAAGCTCATCTTCAGCGCGATTTCTACCGCCGAAGCGCCATCGGAGGCGAAGAACGCGTGGCCGAGCGTCTTCTGCGTGAGCGCCGAAAGACGCTCCGCCAGTTCGACGGCGCTCGCGTGCGTGCAGCCCGCGAGCATCGCGTGTTCGAGCGTGTCGAGCTGATCCTTGAGCGCGCGGTTGATATCGGGATTCGCGTGGCCGAAGAGATTGACCCACCACGAACTGATGGCGTCGAGATAGCGGTTGCCCGCCGGATCGTAGAGCCACGCGCCCTTGCCGCGTGCGATCGGCACGAGCGGCATGCGCTCGTGATGCTTCATCTGGGTACACGGGTGCCACACGGCGGCGAGCGAACGCGCGACCCAGTCTTGATTGGCTTCTGTGTTCAAAACGGCTCCCAGGCCCGCGCGAACGCGAGCCGGCACATCGGGCAGGCGCGGCGGCCTGCGCTTTTCGAGGAAACTGCGCGAGAGTTTCGCGCGCTCCAATTATCCCGAAAATGCGCGCGGCCTTCGCTTTTCGCCCACCATTTGGACGATGCAGCCGCGCGCATGCGACGTGCGAAAACGCGCTTTCGCACGCAACTTCGCCGAACGCGACGGCTAATCGTAGGATAGCCGCCTCAAGATGCAAAAACGCCGGCGCAGCGGCCGGCGTCGTTGGAAGCGTGAACTGCGCGTTCAGCGCGAGGCCGTCTGCGTGTCCGCGCTGTTGTTCTTCCAGACCACCGCGTTATCGACCGCGTAGAGGCGGCACGGATCGCTGCTCTGCTTCTGGCAGCCGGCAATGGCCACGGCCATCGGATCGTCGCCGCCTTCGGCCCACGACCACGCGCCCGAGTCGGACACGGCGAACGCGCGGCTCGAATACTGGCTCAGGAAATTGCGATACCCGGCGCGGCCGGCTTCATCGACGAACGGAACCGACTGCACGGCGTCGAGGCTCGCGAAATCCGTGGCGTTCGGCGCGTGCGGCTCGGCGACCTGATACTGCACGGAGGTCGGCATGCCGACTTGCGCGAGGAACGCCTTCACGCGCGGCCACCAGATCTGCACGCCGTCGCGATCGCCGACGAGCCGGTGCGCGTCGTTCTTGTAGGTGCCGAAGTCGACCATGTTCGACCGCGCGCCGTGCGAGACGAACGCCGTGTACATCTGCGACGCGAGATCGCCCGGCCAGACCGAATCGTTATCGCCGTACAGCCACAGCGACGGCAGGCGGACATTCTCGCCATACGCGCCGAAGGCATCGACGAGATTCTTCTGCCAGCCCGCGCATTCGTCCTGCCGCAAGCCGCCCGAGAAATTGATGAGACCGCGCACGCCCGGCGCGGCGAGCGCATCGCGCGCGCCGTAGGCGATGGTCGTCAGCCCGCCGTGCGACGTGCCCGCGACGACGATATGCGTCTTGTCGACGTAAGGCTGCGCGCTCATGTACTCGACGGTGGCGGCGACGTCGCGCGCCTGCGCGAAACCGTTGGCTTCGACATTGCAGCCGTGGCCCGCATAGTCGCCGCCGGAGCCCGCGAAGCCGCGGCGGTTCGGCACGACGACGACATAGCCGTGACGCACGAACTCACGCGCGAGCGCGACCGGCCGGTTGCGCGGCTGGGCGTGCGAATCGCCGGGAAGCTTGCCGTGATTGAAGACGATCATCGGGAACGGGCCCGCGCCGTCCGGTTTAAAGACAGTGGTTTCGAGCGCGATGTCGTCTTCCGGCACCTCGATGACCGTTTCGTTCAGGCCATTCGCGACGACCGGCAGCCGCGCGTCGAGCGCATCCGGAATCTGGCTGAAGACGGGCGCCGCGAGCCCTTCGGATTGGCGGATGCCGCCGATCGGTTCGGCGTGCACGACGGACGCGACCAACGACGCCGCGAGCGAGCATGCCATGCTGCATCCGACCAACCAGGTTCTGATCGCCATCCGTGAACTCCGACCGCACTCGAATCAATGTGTTGATATGACGCGGACCCCGAATCGCCGGTTGAAGTCACAAGCTGGCCGCGCTGCTGACAATGAGCAGTGTGGAATGCCGGGCGTTGGAGTCATGCCTCGAAAAGGCATGACAAATGGCTTCAAACTGGAAAAAACGGGTGACCGCATTTGGCCGGGCGCGAGAATGACAGCGCCCTGACGCAAACACAGATTACCCGTTCAAAATTGCACTGCACAATAAAGGAAACCCCGTAACAGCTTAATCTGAAAGGAGAAGTTCAGGAAATTAATACCGTCTTGTTTTTAAGCGACGATTTACTTTTCGATGATGTCGCCGTCGATATAAATCCAGTGGCTTTCGGCATTGCGCGTGAAACGGCTCGCTTCGTGCAGCCGATGCGCGCGCCCGCCGACTTTGTATCGCGCGACGAATTCGACTTCTTCGTGATTGGCGTCGATAACCGCGTGCCGTTTGATCTGCAAGCCAAGCCAGCGCGTGCCGTCGCCGGAAGCGTCGAGGTCGGGCGGACAGGTCTTCGCGTCCCATGTCGCGCGCAGATAGGCGGTGTCGCCGAGCACATAGGCGGTGTAGCGCGAGCGCATGAGTTCCATCGCGTTTGCCGGAAACGCGCCGCCTTCGATGAAGCGGCCGCAGCAGTCCGCATAGCGCGGCGCGCGCGCGTCCGGGCGCCGCGACGGCGCTGCGCCGCCGCACGGACAGTCGACCGGCGTCATGCATCGACTCCCGGCATCTCGACATGGCCAGGCTGATTGCGCACGCGATCCAGCCACGCGCGAATGGCCGGATAGCGCGACAGATCGAGCCCCGCTTCGTCGGCCACGTGCGTGTAGGCGTACAGCGCGATGTCGGCCACCGTGTAGCGCTCGCCGACAAAGAACGTGCGCGACGCGAGATGCTGCTCCATCACGTCGAGCGCGCGATACGAACCGGCGGTCTTCTCGGGCAGACGCGGATCGTCCGGCTGCTTCAGAAACTCGCGGATGAAGCGCGCCACCGCGACATACGGCTCGTGGCTGTACTGCTCGAAGAACATCCATTGCAGCACTTGCGCGCGTTCGAGGCGATCGTCGGGAAGCAGCGCGGAGCCTTCGGCGAGATAGCAGAGAATGGCGTCGGATTCAGAGAGCGTCGTCGTTTCGTCTATGACGAGCACGGGCACCTTGCCGTTCGGGTTCAGCTTGCGGAAGGCGTCGGTGCGCGTCGCGCCGTGCATCATGTCAACTTCGTGCCAGACATAGGGCAAGTTCAGTTGTTCGAGCGCGAGCCGCACCTTGTAGCAGTTGCCGGACGCCGACACGCCGTGCACGTGATAAGTCATTCCCCGATTCTCCTTGTCATGGCGCGGCTCACCAGTCGAGCCGCGTGCCGTCGTACTGAATGAAGCGGCCGTTGTACTCGTCGCGCAGCGCGTGCGCTTCTGCAATGACGGCGCGCATGCCGGTGACGCTGCGCGCCACGTCGATGGCCGCGGAGGGCCCGCCCATTTCCGTGCGCACCCAGCCGGGATGCAGCGCGAGGCACGCCGAATGACGCGACTGCACCGACGCCACCTTCAGCGCCGAGTTGAGCGCCGCCTTGCTGGCGCGATACAGCCAGCCGGTCGTGCCGCTCGCCTCGCTAATGCTGCCCATCTTGCTCGACACGACGGCGAGCACGCCGTGCGCGGCATCGACGAGCGGCAGCAGCACGGGCATCAGTTGCATCGGGCCGCGCACGTTAGTATGCATGACGTGATCGAAGTCTTCGGCGCTGATGGTCTCGACGCCTTCGGTGCGCGGGCCGTAGACGCCGGACACGATGATCGCCACATCGAGCCGCTCCTCGTCGAGCTGCCACGCGAGCGCGGCGATCTGCTCCGGCTGCGTGACGTCGAGCGAAAAGGTCTGCGCGCCGAGCGCATCGAGCGCGGAAAGGGCGGCTTTGTCGCGGGCGGTGGCGAGCACGCGCCAGCCGTCGCGCGCATATTGACGCACGAATTCGTGGCCGATGCCGCGAGACGCGCCGAGAATCAGAGCGGTTTTCATCAGTCGTCCTTTGTTGTCTGTCTCAAACGAGTTCGATACCCATTGCCGTCGCTTCGCCGCCGCCGATGCACAGCGTCGCCACGCCGCGCTTGCCGCCGCGCGCGCGCAATGCGCCGATCAACGTCACGAGAATACGCGCGCCCGACGCGCCGATCGGATGCCCGAGCGCGCATGCGCCGCCGTTCACGTTGACCTTGTCGTGCGGCAGGTCGTGCTCGCGCATCGCGGCCATCGTGACGACGGCGAAGGCTTCGTTGATCTCGTACAGATCGACATCGTTCGCGCGCCAGCCGTTCTTCTCGAAGAGCTTGCGGATTGCGCCGACCGGCGCGGTCGTGAAGAGCGCCGGCTGCTGCGCGAACGTGCTGTGTCCGACGACGCGCGCAATCGGCGTCGCGCCGAGGCGCTTCGCGGTCGATTCGCGCATCATCACGAGCGCGGCCGCGCCATCCGATATCGACGACGAATTCGCCGCCGTCACGGTGCCGTCCTTCGCGAACGCCGGCTTCAGCGACGGAATCTTCTCGATGTTCGCCTTGAACGGCTGCTCGTCGCGCTCGATGACGATATCGCCCTTCCTGCCCGCCACCGTAACCGGCGCGATCTCCCACGCGAACGAACCGTCCTCGTTCGCGCGTTGCGCGCGGCGCAGCGATTCCACCGCGAACGCATCCTGCGATTCGCGCGAGAATTCATACGACGACGCGCACTGCTCCGCGAACGTGCCCATCAGGCGGCCTTTTTCGTACGCGTCTTCGAGGCCGTCGAGGAACATGTGATCGAGCACTTGTCCGTGTCCCATGCGCATGCCGCCGCGCGCCTTCGGCAGCAGATACGGCGCGTTCGTCATGCTCTCCATGCCGCCCGCGACCATCACATCCGCCGAGCCGGCGAGCAGCATGTCGTGCGCGAACATCGCGGCGCGCATGCCGGAGCCGCACATCTTGTTGATGGTCGTGCAACCGGTCGAGAGCGGCAGGCCCGCGCCGAGCGCCGCCTGTCGCGCGGGCGCCTGACCTTGTCCTGCCGGAAGCACGCAGCCCAT
Source organism: Caballeronia sp. Sq4a (assembly GCF_023170545.1). NCBI lineage: Bacteria > Pseudomonadati > Pseudomonadota > Betaproteobacteria > Burkholderiales > Burkholderiaceae > Caballeronia > Caballeronia sp. Sq4a. The sequence goes on from NZ_CP084250.1 coordinate 116,492, forward strand.
GATCGCTTCGTCGATCTGCTCGGGGCTAAGCCCCGCGCGTTCCACCGCCGCGCGAATGGCGGCCGCGCCCAGTTGCGGCGCCGTCAACGCGGCGAAATCGCCCTGAAACGCGGCCATCGGCGTGCGCGCGGCCGAAACGATGACTACGGGATTCTCTTGTGTCTCACTCATGTTTTAGCTCCTGAATGACGCCCTGAATGACAGAGGGAACATCGCCGAGACGCGCCGCGTCGGACGCGATCACGTCGTTTTCCGCTGCATGTGCGCCGTCGCGTTTCAACGCGGCGAGGCACGATTGATACGTCGAATCCACTTTCTCCTGCGCGCTGATCATCATGCCGAGATTGCGCAGACGGCCGTCGTGAACGCCGTAGGTCCAGCCATGCACGGTGAGCGCTTGTCCACGCGACCAGGCGTCGTTGACCACCGTGGTGCGGCATACGTTGAGCGTCTGCTCGATGGTGTTCAGTTCCACGAGCCTGCGATGCCGCGCTTCGCCCATCGGCCATTCGTCGAGCAACGCGGCGTGCTTCTCGCGCACGTCCTCGACATGGCGCAGCCAGTTGTCCGCGAGACCCACGCGCCGCCCGACGAGCGCCGCGCCCACGCCCGAGCAGCCGTAATGACCGACGACCATGATGTGCTTGACCTTCAGCATGTCGACGGCGAACTGGATCACCGAGAGGCAGTTGAGGTCCGAATGCACGACCACGTTCGCGATGTTCCGATGCACGAACACCTCGCCCGGCGGCAAGCCGATGATCTGGTTCGCGGGCACGCGCGAGTCCGAGCAGCCGATCCACAGATACTCCGGCGCTTGTTGATGCGCGAGCCGCTCGAAGAACTCGGCGTCTTCCGCGAGCTTGCGCGTGACCCAGTTCTGGTTGTTCTCGAACAGATGAACGAGAGGATGGGCTTCGTTGGTGCGGTCAGTCATGTTCGTGTTCGTGTTTCAAGGGCGCGCGTTATGCAGCGCGCGCCGGTGCCTTCTGGAATCGCTCCGGATAACGGACGCAGAACCGGACGGCAGGGTCATAGGGAAAGAAATCGGCGATTTCGCCTTGCAGCAGTTGCTCCTTGTGACGCTGCCACAGCGCAGGGTCGAAGAGATCCGCGTGATGCCGCATGAACGCTTCGCGCACGCGCGGATCGCCGAGCAGGAAGGTGCCGTACGTCTCGGGAAAGATATCGTGCGGCCCGACGCTATACCACGGCTCGCCGGACAACTCGTCTTCCTCGGTGCGCGGCGGCGGCACGCGGCGCACGTTGCAGTCCGTGAGGTACTCGATCTCGTCGTAATCGTAGAACACCACGCGTCCGTGCCGCGTGACGCCGAAGTTCTTGTACAGCATGTCGCCGGGAAAGATGTTGGCCTGCATCAACTGTTTGATGGCGTCGCCGTATTCGCGAATGCCGTGGTCGATGTCGTCGGCGTGGCCGTTCTTCAGGAACAGATTGAGCGGCACCATGCGCCGTTCGATATACACATGGCGGATCACGAGCTTGTCGCCTTCGTATTCGATCATCGATGGCGCTTCTTTCTCCAGTTCGCGGATAAGCGCGTGATCGAGGCGCGCAAGCGGCAGCGCGACGCTCGAATATTCGAGCGTATCGGCCATGCGTCCCAGCCGGTCGTGCCGTTTCACGAGCTGGTACTTGTCCTGAATCTTCTCGCGCGTGGTTTCCTTCGGCGGCGGGAAGGCGTCCTTGATGAGCTTGAACACATACGGAAACGACGGCAGCGTGAACACGATCATCACGAGTCCCTTGATGCCCGGCGCGATGATGAACTGATCGCTCGAATGCTTCAGATGATGCAGCAAGTCGCGGTAGAACAGATTCTTGCCCTGCTTTTGCAGGCCCAGCGACGTATAGATTTCCGCGTTCGGCTTCGCCGGCATGATGGTGCGCAGGAAGTGAACGTACGCGGACGGCACTTCCATATCGACCAGAAAATACGAGTGCGCGAAGCTGAAGATGATGAGCAGTTGCTGGCGCTCGGTCAGCACCGTATCGAGCGCGAGCAGCCCACGCTGCGTATGGCGAATGGCGATGGCGAACGGCAGCAACGAATCGCCATGAATGATGCGCCCGATGATATACGCAGCCTTGTTGCGGAAGAACAGCGACGAAAGCACGTGAATCTGGAAGTTCGGCGCGGGCGCGAAATCGCCGAATGCATTGCGCAAGGATTGCATCACGCACTGCACATCGCGCGTCAAATCTTCGAACGGCGGCTCGAGCTGAAAGTTCGTGACGATACGTTCGAGCGTCGCGGCGAGGCCGTCGGTGTCCGGGTAATACGCGCGATACGTCGGCTTCGCGGCGGGCTCGTCGTTCTCGATGTATTCGGTCGAGATCGCCGGGCGCACGAAGATGAAATCGTTGTTGAAGTACGAGCGATGCAGAATCTTGCAGCACACCGAATTAAAAAACGTCTCCGCGCATTCCGGCTGCCGATGCGTCGTCAACAGGCCGATGTAATGCAGCTTGATTTGCTGCCAGACGTCGTCGTCGATATGCTCGGCGTCGTATTCGTCTTCGAGACGCGCCACGCATTCCGCCACGCGATCGTCATACGACGCAATGCGCTCGCGAGCCAGCCGCGCCAGCGCATGCCAGTCGCCGCGTTCGAAGAGCGGCTTCGCTTCGATGGCGGCATCGCGAAACACGCGGTAATGGCGATCGAACCCTTCGAGCAGCGTCTGCGCGACATCGAAGCCGATTTGCGACGAAAGCAGCTTGGGGAAGTGGTTCATGTCGGCGTGCGCGGGTCGTGGGTCGCGGGTTGAGCTCACATCATGCGGCTTTCGCTCGGCGGGCGCGCTTGTCCATGCCCGCTGCGAGCAGCGCGCGGCCTTCCTTCTCGTACGCGGCGAGTTCGGCGAGCGTCGTGTTGATGTCCTCCAGTTGCCGTTCGAGCACTTGCCGATGCGCCGCAATGGTGTCCACGAAGCCGCGCAATTGCGCGGTCGTGCCGGTCGGGGAATCGTAAAGGTCGAGCAGCGTGCGAATCTCCGACAGCGTGAAGCCGAGCCGCTTGCCGCGCAGAGTCAGCTTCAGGCGCGTGCGATCCCGCGACGAATACACGCGCCGCAGGCCGTTCGTGCCTTCGCGTCGCGGCGCGAGGAGACCCTGATCTTCGTAAAAGCGAATGGCGCGAGGCGTGATGTCGAATTCGCGCGCCAGTTCGGTGATCGAGAAATGCGTGGGCTGAGTCATCGGGAAAGCGCCGCGCGCCGGAGCGCGTCCAACGTTAGAATGACGTTTACGTTATCGTCAACTTCGCCGGATTGCAACGCGGCGCAAACCCTCAGAGCACCGACCGATGAACGCACTCGAACATCAGCTCGACTACGTCTTTGCCGACGAAATGCCCGCGCCCGGCGGCGCGAAAGAAGTGGCGCCCGGCGTCTACTGGCTGCGCATGCCGCTGCCATTCGCGCTGGATCACATTAACCTGTGGCTGCTGCGCGATGAAATCGACGGCGTGAAAGGCTGGACCGTGATTGATTGCGGCATCGCGAACGAGAGCATTCGCGCGAACTGGGAGCGCGTGTTCGATACGGTGCTCGACGGTCAGCCGGTGCTGCGCCTGATGGTCACGCATTGCCATCCGGACCATCTGGGACTCGCGCACTGGATCTGTCAGGGCGGAGACAAGAAACGCTGGAACGTGCGGCTGTGGATCTCGCTCGGCGAATATGCGATGGGCCGCGTGATGGCCGCGGGCGACGGCTCCAACGCGGGCGGCGAGCGCGCGGCACAGCACTTCGCGGCGCACGGCCTGACGGACGCGGCATCGCTCGATGCGCTCAGGAAGCGCGACAGCTATTACCCGACGCTCGTGCCCTCGATGCCGCGCGAATTCCGCCGCATTCGTGACGGCGACCGGCTGCGCATCGGCACGCGCGAGTGGGAAGTGGTGACGGGCTACGGCCATTCGCCGGAGCATGTTGCGCTCTACTGCGCGGCCGACGAGCTCTTCATTTCCGGCGACATGGTGCTGCCGCGCATCTCGACGAACGTGTCGGTGTTCGCCATCGAGCCGGAAGGCAATCCGCTCGCGCTGTATCTCGAATCGCTTGCGCGCTATGAAGCGATGCCCGCCGATGTGCTCGCATTGCCCTCGCACGGCAAGCCGTTTCGCGGCGTGAAGACGCGCATCGCGCAGCTTCGCGAGCATCATCGGGCGCGGCTCGCGGAAGTGCGCGAGGCGTGCGCGGCGAAGCCGTGCAGCGCCGCCGACATCGTGCCGATCATGTTCAAGCGCGCGCTCGACATCCATCAGATGACGTTCGCGCTCGGCGAGGCGCTCGCGCATCTGAACTTGCTATGGCTCGATGGCACGCTCGCGCGCCGGACCGGCGATGACGGGGTGATCCGCTTCTCGCCGGTCTGAGCTTTCGCGCTTAACGCGTTACTGCACTGACACCACGCCGAAGTTCTGCCGCCCGAACGGGCTCACGTTATAGCCACTGACGTTCGTGCGCGTGAGCGCGGCGGCGGTCGGATACACGAGCGGAATCCATAGCGCCTGATCGTGGATGATCTTTTGAGCATCCACGTACGCCTTCGTGCGTTTGGCGATGTCAGGCGTCGCCTTGCCGTCCGCGATCAGCTTGTCCAGTTGCGGGTCGCAATAGCGCGCGAAGTTGATGCCCGACTTCACCGCATTGCAACTGAAGAGCGGCGACAGATAGTTGTCCGGGTCGCCATTGTCGCCGGCCCAGCCCATGAACAGCATGTCATGCTGGCCCTGCTTCGCTTCCTTGATCAGCTCGCCCCATTCGATCACCTTCACCTGCGCTTTCACGCCGATTTTCGCGAGATCGGCTTGCAGCAGTTCGGCGCCCGCTTTCGGGTTCGGATTCAGCACGCTGCCGTTCGGACGCACCCAGATGGTCGTGTCGAAGCCGTTCGGAAAGCCCGCGTCGGCGAGCAGCTTCTTCGCGCGGTCCGCGGAATACGGATACGCCTGCACGTTCTTGTCGTAGCTCCAGGTGTTCGGCGGATACGGATTCACGGCGGGCGTCGCCGTGTTGTCGAAGACGGTCTTCATGTACGTCGTGCGATCGAACGCCATGTTCAGCGCCTGACGCACCTTCGGGTTGTCGAGCGGCTTCTTCTGCGTGTTCAGCGCGACGAACGCGGTCATGAACGCGGGCGTTTCGCTGACCTTGAGCGAGCGGTCCTTCTTCGCGTCGAGCACGTCCTGCGGCTTAGGTGAAAGCGCGATCTGGCATTCGCCCGCCTTGATCTTCTGTGCGCGCACGGTGGCGTCCGGCGTGATCGCGTAGATGAGGCGGTCGATCTTCGGCTTCGGGCCCCAGTACGACGGGTTCACGTCGTAGCGTATGACGGCATCCTTCGTATAGCTCTTCAACACGAACGGACCCGTGCCGATGGGCTTGCTGTTCAGGTCTACCTGCTTGTTCGCCTTCAGCAACTGGTCCGCATATTCCGCCGAATAGATGGAGGCGAAGCCCATCGTGAGAATCGGCACGAAGGTCGCGTTCGGCTCGTTGAGGTCGAACTTCACGGTGTGGTCATCCACCTTCGTCACGCTCTTGATGAGCTTCACGAGGCCCATCGACTGCGCGTGCGGAAAGCCGCTCGCGCCCGCGACCTTGTGCCACGGATTGCTCTCCGACAGCATGCGATCGAACGTGAAGACGACGTCGTCGGCATTGAGCGGACGCGTCGGCTTGAAGTAATCGGTGCTCTGAAACTGCACGTTCGGCCGCAGATGAAACGTGTAGCTCAAACCATCGCTCGATACGTCCCATTTCTCCGCGAGCGATGGCGCGACTTTCTTCGCCGCTTCGTCGTAAGAGACGAGCGTGTTGAAGATCACGTCTGCCGATGCGTTCGTCGTGACGAGCGAGTTGAACTGCACGACGTCGAAGCCGTCCGGGCTCGATTCCGTGCAGACGGTAAGCGGCTTGGACTGCGCGAGCATGGGCGCGGCCACGGCGAGGGCGGCGAGAAGGGCAGGCAAGCGTTTGATGCGCATGGGTTCTCCGGTCGGCGGGAGCGCGCTGTCGCACGCGCTCCGTGAATCACACAGCGTTTGTTCTTGTTGCTCGATGAATCCGGTCGCGCGATGCCGAGCAAGCACCGCGCCCGCGCGCGTAGATTAGCGAACGCGCGGGCGCGCGACAACGAACCGTTGCGCATACCGATATGTCCCGCTGCCTGCGTCGGCTTGCCGAACGCGACGCGTCACGCTACACTGCCCCCGTCTTTGGGGAGTAGCCTTCCTTCCGCTTGCGAAGGAGAACGCGTCAACATCCTCGGCTCTGCTGCCGTGGCGCGTTCGACCGGTCCGGTTTGGCGAGACCACTGATGTGCCACGTCGTTCTTGGTCGGACGGCGCGTGGCGCATCATGGTTCGCTGACGTCCGACCGTGGAATCATCGTGTCCCCGCAACCACAAGACCTCATTCGCTCACGCGCCGACATCGTCTGCGTGCCACGTCGCGCCATGCGAGGTGCCGCATGACGATGCTTTTCCTCCAACTCGCGTTGATGCTCGCGATCATTCTGATTGCCTCCGAGCTGTTCACCAATGCGCTCGAACATCTCGGCGAACGGCTCGGCATTTCGGAAGGCGTGACCGGATCGCTCTTCGCCGCAGTCGGCACGGCCTTGCCGGAAACGACCGTGCCGATCATCGCGCTCTTAGGCGGCACGGCGAGCCGCGCGGTCAACGAAGAGATCGGCGTCGGCGCGATTCTCGGCGCGCCGCTCATGCTCGCGACGCTTTCGACGTTCCTGATGACGCTCGCCATCGTGAAATCGCGCGGCTTGCGCGGCGTGATCGAACCGGAGCGCAGCGGCTTCACGCGCGACCTGAACTTCTTCCTGTTCGCCTTCCTGATCGCGGCCGGCGCGATGTTCGTGCCGCATCACGCATGGCAAGTGCGCGCGCTGTTCGCTGCGGGACTCGTCGGCTTGTACGTGATCTATGTGATTTCGACGTTCAGGGCATCGGCGAATCTCGTCGAGAGCGGACACGGCACCGAGGCGCCCGAAACGCTCTTCATCTCGCGCGTCGGACTCAAGACGAATCTCGGTTCGATCATGCTGCAATTCCTGATCGGCATCGTGTTGCTGGTGGGCGGCGCGAAGGGGTTCATTCACGGCGTCGAGGGCGTCTCGCAGGCACTCGGCGTGTCGGCGCTGCTGCTGTCGCTCATTATCATTCCGATTGCGACCGAACTGCCCGAGAAGGTGAACAGCATTTTGTGGGCGCGGCGCGGCAAGGACACGCTCGCGTTCGGCAACATTACCGGCGCGATGGTGTTTCAAGGCACGTTGCTGCCTTCCATCGGCATCATGCTGACGCCGTGGGAGCCGCGCGTCGAAGTGCTGACCGGCGTGCTCATCACGCTCGCGGCGGCGGCGTGGCTGCGGTTCCATGCGAGAGGGAAGGGCGTCGCGTTGTGGGCGCTGCTCGGCAACGGCGTGCTGTACGCGGCGTATCTCACGTTGACGCTCGGGCGCTAGGCTCCCGCCACACGCCAAATAAAAATGCCCGCGCGAGGCGGGCATCGAGAGCGAAGCTGCGTCATTACATCGACGCTTATTTGTTGTTGTTAGTCTATATAACGGCGCGGGACAGCGAAACTTTAGAGCCGCGCCGTTTGTTGATAACGGCTTGCCGCGTCGATGCGCGCGGTCGCCTCGCGAAAGTTCTTGCCGAGCGACATGCGCGCGGCTTGCGCCGACTGCATCAGCGCGGCATCGAGCGTCAGGATGTCGCTCGCGGCCTGCAACGTCGCCGGATCGAGGTCGTTCTGCAATTGCATGATGATCGGCGAACGCAATTCGCCCAGGCGCGCCGCTTCGATCCAGTCGCCGGCGGCCGCGGCCGCGGCCATGGCGCGCGTGAGCGATACCGCGTTCGTCAGCTTGTCTTGTTGGCTCACATCTTTCTCCGTGCGAATCGGCTGACGCCTGCGTTACTTGTTGGTCGCGAGCGCGCCGGCGCTGTTCGTGCCGCCGAAAAGCTGCGTCAGGTATCGCGTGTTGTTCTGCATCGTCGCCATCAGCGTGTTGAGCGCCGTGAACTGCGCGTTGTACTGCGACGTGAGGCTGTCCGCGTAGGTCTGCAACGTGGCCGTCTGCGTGGTGAGGTTCTTCAGGTCTGCATTGATCGCGGTCGTGCGCGTATCGATGATGCCGCCCGTTTGCAAGAACGACGTGATCTTCGAATTGAGCTGCGTGCCGATGCCGTTCGTCTGGTTGAAGAGCTGGCCCACGCGCGTCGGGCTGTTCGAGAGCGCGGTGGAAAGCGTCGAATCGTCGATGGACAGCGTGCCGTCGTCCTGAAGATCGATGCCGATCGACGCGAGGTTCGTCGTCGTCGAAGTCGAACCGGAACCCGAATTCACGCCGCTCGTAATGATGCTGGACAGCGAACTCTGAATGCTCTGGAGCATGGAGTCGCCGAGCAGCACGCCGCCTTGCGAGCCGGCGCTTTTCGTGGAGTCGAACGACGACAGCGCGGCGGCCTGGCTCACGAACGAGTTGTACGCGTCGACGAAGGCCTTGATCGTGCTCTTTTCCGTGGTCGTGTCGGAGGACACGGTCAACGTCTGGGTCGATCCGGCCGCCGCCGATGCGAGGTTCAGCGTCACGCCGCCGATCGCGGTCGTGAGCGTGTTGGTCGTGCTCGTGACGGCCGTGCCGTCGACCGTGAGCGACGCGTCCTGCGCGGCCGACGTCTGCGTGTAGTTGCTGCTGCCCGTGCTGTACGAAAGCGACGAATCGACGCCTGCGCCGGCCGTGACCGAAATGGTGTTGGCGGCGCCCGTCGTCTTAGACGCGAGCACGAGATGCTGGCCGTCGGTGCCCGTGACGATGGTCGCGCTGATGCCGGGGTTGTCGCTCGCGGAGTTGATCGACGACGCGATGCTCGCGAGCGTGTTGGTGCCGTCGAGCGTCACGTTCATCGAGCTCGATCCGAGCGAGAGCGAGAGCGTGCCTGTGCCGAAGGTGTCGGTGGCGGCGTGCGCCGTCGACGAAATCTTTTGCGCGCTCGCGATGTTGTTGACCGTGATCGCATACGAACCGGCCACCGCGCTCGTGCCGGCCGTCGCCGTGAGTCCGCTGCCGCTTGCCGTCGCCGTGTACGCGGCGAGTCCGGTGCCGTCGGAAAGACTCTTCAGCGCGGTCTGCACCGATGACAGCGCGGACTTGATCTGCGAGACGGCGGACAGAAGCGTGTTGTCGCTCGCCGTCTTGTTCGCGATCTGCGTGGCCTGAGCGGTGGTCTTCGCGGTGACGAGCGAGGAAACGAGCGTGGATACATCGAGCGTAGAGTTCGTCGCGCCGCTGATGATGGACTGCGCGGCAGCGGCCAGTGTGGCGCTGACGTCGGTACTCGAGGTGGTGGTGGTCATCGGATGCTCCGGACGGACTGCCTTATCTGTTTGCGAGCTTTCGTGAGCGCAGCGCCGATGATGAATGTCGCTGCGCTAACGAAAGCTGGGAGGCGGGCCTCCCAGTGAACTGCCGAACCCCGCCCATCTTGCGGCGGGGTAGGTCACATGCGCTTAGCCGAGGAGCTTCAGCACTTGCTGCGGCATCGAGTTCGCTTGCGCGAGAACCGAGATACCCGCTTGTTGCAGCACTTGAGCCTTCGACAGGTTCGCCGTTTCTTGCGCGAAGTCTGCATCGGTGATGGCCGACTGTGCTGCGTTCAGGTTGGTCGACTGCGATTGCAGGCTGGTAACGGCCGACGTGAAGCGGTTCTGTTCAGCGCCGAGCGTCGATTGCAGCGTGTTGACGGTGTCGAGCGCCGTGTCGACCAGGCTGATCACGGACTGCGCGCCGCTTGCCGTGGAGATGTCGACCGATGCCGAACCGAACAGGCCGGTCTGGCTCATCGCGGTGCTGCCGAAGTCGACGCTCAGCGTCTGGTTCGCCACTGCGCCGATCTGGAAGGCCACCGTCGAGACCGAGCCGGACAGCATGGCTTGGCCGTTGAACGTCGTCTGGCTCGACACGCGGTCCAGTTCGCCGAGACGCTGGGTCACTTCCGTCTGGAGGTAGCCGCGCTGCGTGTCGGAGAGCGAACCGTCGGCTGCCTGAACGGCCAGCTGGCGAATACGCTGAAGGTTGTCCGTCGTGGAGCTGAGGCCGCCCGACGCCGTTTGAATCATCGAGATCGCGTTGTTCGCGTTCGACACGCCCTGGTTCAGCGCGTTGACGTACGACGTCATGTTCGTCGAAATCGCCAGACCTGCTGCATCGTCAGCGGCGCTGTTGATGCGCTTGCCCGACGAGAGGCGGTTAATAGCCGACGACAGCGCGCTTTGCGAACCTTGCAGGTTCTTTTGCGTCGTTTGCGACAGGGTGTTGGTGTTGATGTTCAACATTTCAAATTACCTCGTTGGTAAAGGCGCTACTAGTCTGAGTCTGAATGCGGCGTCGCGATGTTTAATGTGATTCGCTGACTGCCTTACCTAAGGATTTCGGCCCACGGGAAAGAAACTTTAGGCCGAAGATCGAATGCGATTCGAATTTTCACGGAGTCTGCCGGCGCCTTGGCCGGCAGGGCTTAAGAGCAATTACGGCCGGGTCGGCTACACCTTTACAGGCAGCCGGCCCGCTACATCTTCATGAAGCCAGTGCAACCTCGGCCTTCTGAACCCAGGAAAGCGGGCGAAACGTCAGGCGCATCAATTGCCGCGTCTTTCCGGCCATTGCAGGCACATAAATGAGTCCGTTCGGCGACATCTCGAACATGCCGGGTTCGCGCTCGGTCATGCCGTCGTAAATGATCTCGCTCCCAGGCGAGAGCGCGCGCTGACGATCGAACTCAATACGCGTATCCAGCGTATCGGCGGGAAAGGTTGTCGCCGATGCGATCTGCATCCAGCTCATCTCCTGGCCGAACATGAGCGCGACGTCGAAGTCGGAAATCGGCACGACGAGCGAATAGAAGCCGTCGTAAGTCGCGCGCGCGGTCAGCGTCTCGGTCGCGGTTTCATTGCCGCGCACGAAAAGCGCGGGAATTCGCGTCTCGCGGTACGTCGTATCGTCGACGGTGAAATCCAGACGGTGACGGCGCACGGCCATTAGGAAAATCGCCTGGTCGATGCCTGCGTGGCGCATCTCGTACGGATAACCCGGACGAAAACCCTTGCCGATGCTGCGCATATAGAACGGTCCGCGCTGACGAAGCCCTTCGATGCCCGCGTCGTTATCCGCGACGTTGAATGCGTGAATGGACGCCCCGTTGATCTCGAACACCGTCTCGTTGCCGCCGGCCACTTCGTCGCGGTCCGGAAGATACAGTAGGCGAGCGAGGCAGATGGCCGCATCGACGCGTAGTCGTTCAGGCGTCAGGCGGGGAAAGCTGGTGGCCGGCATCGCGGCCATATCCCGGACGAAGCGGACGCAAGCATCCTGGATTTCGCCGCTTTGCGCGATTTGCTTCTCGCTTTTCGCGGATTGGTTGAGAAGCGGCGTGCCGTCGTCCTTGAAGTCATACACGCTGCCGGTTTTGAGCGAGCACATCTGCTCGAAATGGCCAATATGCGCGATCAACATCTCCATCACGTTTTCATCGGCCCAGCGGCTGTCGACGACGCCCGCGCGATCCGCGCGCCAGCCGGGTGTATCCAGCGAAACGAGATAGCGCCCGACGATCTCCACGTCGTAATACTTCTTGAACAGCTTGCCGAGCGAGCGCTGGATGGAGCCGTAGTAACCCAGGTCCACGATCACGAGCGTGTCGCCGCGCTCCAGCCCGACGGTTCGCTGCAGATGGCGAAAGAGCCGCTGACGAAGCGCCGCGCTGCGTTCGATGATGAGCTTCACCATGCGCGGTTCCAGCACGAGACGCCGGAACGTCTGCAGCGGATTGGCGGACGCGTTCGCCTCGGCGAGCAGTTTGCCGGTTTCCTTGGGCGGCAGTTGCAGTTGGTCGGCGCCGAACTTCATCATCTGCGGGTTGATGACCTCTGTACTCAGATAACGCTCGATGGCCTCGCGGCTGTCGAAGGTCGAACCGGCGGCGACGAACCGCCCGACGTACGCTTCGTTGCCGATCGGGCTGCCGTGCAGCGCTTCGCATGCCCGATGAATCAGATGCCCGTCGCGCAGCAGAAACGCGAGCTTGTGCGGTCGGCCACGCGCTTTGAGATCCTCATGCGTGTCCAGCACGAAGCGCGCGAATGCGTGCATGATCGGGCCGACCGACCAGTAGCCGATGCGCTCGTTCGTGCTCATGTCGCGGCCCTGTTGCAGGGAGCGCATCGCGTGATGCAAGCTCGGCGCGGGCTTCGTCGCGCGGATCGACGGAAAGAGGACGCGCGCCGCCATCAGCCGCTGTCGGTCCGCTTTGTGCATCTCGTCGTCGCGCTGCTGGAAATGCAGTACGCCGATGCCCATCTGCTGTGGAACGGCCCAGTCCGCGTACGGGTTGTCGCCGGTATGGAGAATCTCCGAGGGCGCGACGCCCAGCCGTTCCGTCACGATATTCCAGAGTCCCGTGGATTTCGAGACACCGAATTCAGACGAACAAAACACGACGTCGATGAGCGATTCGAGCTCCGGCGCGGTTGTAAAGAGAATGCGGCGCAATTGCGCCTCGGAGTAATAGGTATCGCTGACGATTGCCGTGTGTAGGCCGCGAATTTTCGCCTCGCGCAGCAGCCCGAGCACCGGTTCGAAGATGAAGCCGATCTCGATCTCTTTATCGACCTCGCGCTCGGCGAGCGCGCTCACAATTGCCTCGTCGGCGTGAGGCGCGGCTTCGGCATAGATCTGTTCGAGCGTCGCCTCGCTCTTGCGGGTTGCGAAGTAGTTGTTCTTACGCGCTTCGGATTCGGCCATCGTGCGCACACGGGCGCTCACGCCGTGTTCGACGAAGAGCGGGTCTTCGGCCAGCGCGTAGTAAACGTCGACCGGTTCCTGTACGGCGCGCCAGAAGAGCGTGTCGAAACAGTCGAAGGTCGCGACCGTATGCGACGGCGCGCGCGCCGACCACGTTTCGGCCAACTGATCCGGAAGGACGTTCTTGTCTGCTTGCATGTGATGAACTCCGCAGCCCGCGCCGGCGGGCCCGCTTTGATGGTTTTCGTGCGTCGGGCGTCTGCAGCGGGTCGTTCTCGTCCGCCTCGGCATCAGCCTTTGTGATGTGTCGACGATCTTAGGTGCTTGCGCCAGAACGAAAGCGGGGAACAAGCGCAGCTTTGGGCCTCATTTCGGCGCATGAGCGACGCGCGCGGCAGCGTCGCGCAATGTTGCGTATCCTTCCCGAACGTCCTCTACTCACGCGGAGTACTCCATGCAAACTCGCAGCATCGGCACATCGGATCTGAACGTCGCGCCGCTCGTCTTCGGCGGCAACGTGTTCGGCTGGACCGCGGACGAACGCACGTCGTTCTCCATCCTCGACGCGTTCGTCGATCACGGCCTCAATTTCATCGACACGGCGGACGTGTACTCCGCTTGGGTCGAAGGGCACCACGGCGGCGAATCGGAAACGATCATCGGCAAGTGGTTCAAGGAAAGCGGCAAGCGCCACAAGATCGTGCTGGCGACGAAAGTCGGCATGCTGAGCACGCGCAAGGGGCTTTCGGCGGCGAACATCGCGGCGGCCGTGGACGATTCGCTGCGGCGTCTGAAGACCGATTACATCGACGTCTACTTCTCGCATCTGGACGACGACAAGACGCCGCTCGACGAAACGCTCGGCGCCTACCAGAAGCTCATTCAGGCGGGCAAGGTGCGGGTGATCGGCGCGTCGAACTACACCGGCGCGCGGCTCCAAGAAGCGCTGAAAGTCGCGAAGGAATCGTCGCTGCCGGCGTATCAGATCCTGCAGCCGGAGTACAACCTCTACGACCGCGAAGGCTATGAGACGGACCTCGAACCCGTCGCCGAAGCGCACAAGGTCGCGGTCGTCACGTATTTCAGCCTGGCGAGCGGCTTTCTGTCGGGCAAGTACCGCTCCAAAGCAGACATGCAGGGCAAGGCGCGCGGCTCGCGCGTCGAGAAGTATCTGAACGAGCGCGGCCTCAAGATTCTCGATGCGCTCGATGAAGCCGCGAAGCGCCACGACACCACGCCGGCGACCATTGCGCTCGCGTGGGTCATCGCGCGGCCGAGCGTGACCGCGCCGATTGCGAGCGCCACGTCCGTGCAGCAACTGGAGAGTCTCGCGGCGGCCACGCGCCTCGAGCTCGATCCGGAGGAAGTGGCGGAACTGGACGAAGCCAGCGCCTGGCAGAAATAAATCTGTTGCATCAACGAGTTGCCGTGCTTCGAAGAGTTGGCACAGGCGCGGTGTTCTGGTAACATCGCGCCCGAATCGAGAAATGTGCCCGATTTTTCGGCCGATTTTTGCGTCCGCTCCGCTGAAAATGACAACGTCAAAACGTTAATCGCCAGCGGAGAACGGCGCCGAAAGTGTGCGTTCAGGCGGTCCTTTCGTGCGCACATGCCGCTTTGCGGTTGAATCCCAGCTCTCTCTTTTCCGGCCTCCGTGGCCGCTTTGCTCGTGTCCGCTGCGTCCTTTTAGGCGCCCGGCGGACGATCGGAGTGCCGGCGCGCGGCGGGTTTTTCCGTTGCGCACTTAGAAATACGTTTAGCAAATCAGGATTGTCATGACCACTATTGTCCTCAAAGAAAACGAGCCGTTCGATGTCGCGATTCGGCGCTTCCGCCGCACCATCGAAAAGAACGGCCTGATCGCAGAACTGCGCGAGCGCCAGTCCTACGAAAAGCCGACCACCGAGCGCAAGCGCAAGAAGGCCGCGGCCGTTGCCCGCCTGCGCAAGCGCCTGCGTAGCCAGATGCTGCCGAAGAAGATGCACTAAAGCGTCTTTACGCCGGGCCGGTTTCCTCTCGGTCCGCGAAGGCAAAACGGCGGTGCGACCCGTGAGGGCGCACCGCCGTTTTTTTCTGCGTTCCTGCTCAGGCGAACGCGTGCCGCTTAGCGAGTGCGCCCAGCAAGTGCGGCCACTCGTCCACGCTGGCGTCGTCGTGAATCTGCTCCAGTTCCATCAAGAGATCGATGATGGCCGGATCGTAAGCATTCACGTTCGACGCATACAGCGCGCGCAGCAGCTTGCCGTCATGCGCATGCCGATAGTACGAGATGCCGACGCCTTCGAGCTCCGCTTCGTAGACATCGTCACGCACCAGCGATCCGATCGCGCACTTGCGGCCGTGCGCGCCTCTTAAGCGGCACGACCCGTTGTCATCTTCCGAGACGGCGCGCTGCGCCAGCAAATGCGCGCTCACGCGATGGAAGATCTCGTTCGCGCTCAACATCGTGACAGGGCTCAACATACGGCACCCGCACCGTTACGCAGCCGTTTTCAGGAGCTCGGCCGACAGACCGAACTGCCGCGCAATCGACGTGAGACGCTCGCGCCACTCCCATTTGCCGAAGACGTCGTGCACGTTCTGCAGGCACGAGAGCAGTTCGACGGTGGTCGGATCGAAGACGTTGATGCGCGCGCGCAGCAGAGCGCGCTTGAGCGCCGCGACGCCGACATCCATGTACGCCGGCACCGACTCGGGCGATTTCCCGATATAGCGGATCGGCACGCCTTCCATGGCCGTCACGTAGTCGCGCGGCTTGATGAGGCTCCCGATCGGGCAGCCGCCGCAGTATCCGCGATACGCGCCGCCGCCGTGAGGCAGCAAAGCGGCTTGTCCCTGCGTGAAGAGATGCTGCACCGCGTTGTCAAAAATCTCCTGATGCGTCAGGAAGTTCAGGCTTTTCATGATCTTTCTCCCCTGCGCCCCTGCGCAGCGGCCATGCGTTGAGTTTCGAGCAACCTGCACCTGCGGCGTCGGACGGCGCGCACGCCGACCGGCTACTGCTTCGAGCACGTTGTTTTTCCCGGCCTAGGGACACGCGCATTCGCGTGTCCGTGTACTCGCGGCGGATCTTTCCACTCAGTGAACGATCCGCACACCGTCAGTTATAACGGCACGGCTCGGTAAAAAGGTGCGGCAGCGCACGCGAGAACGCCATTTTTACACGACACGGACGTTCGTGCAGTGCGGCAGAAGCATGCTCCGCGCTTGAAACGGCGCGGCTGGCGGCATGCTTCACTGCAAAAAAACGCCTGCGATGAGGACTTTCCCTAATGAACGCGCTTTTGCGGCAAGAATGTTGCCAAAAAGCAAAAATCGCCTGCCTCGGATTAGGCTGAAGGTGTCGTTTTTTCCGGCGATTTGCGCTTTGTCTTAGGCTTGACGCGCGAGATACAGCCCACGGCGTGATCGTTCACCATGCCCGTCGCCTGCATGAAGGCGTAGCAAATGGTCGTGCCGACGAACTTGCAGCCGTACTGCTTGAGCGCTCGGCTCAGCGCATCCGACTCGGGCGTCGAGGCGGGCGTCGGATTGTTCGCATCGCGCGGGGTGTCGATAGGCGCGCCGTTCACGAACGACCACACGAAGTCCGCGAAGGAGCCGTGCTCGGCCTGAATGCGCTGCACCGCCTGCGCATTGATGACGGCGGACGCGATCTTCGCCCGGTTGCGAACCACGCGTGCATCGCCGACGATCCGCTCGATGTCCGCGTCCGTGAAGCGCGCGACCTTGTCGATGTCGAAGCCCGCGAACAACGCGCGATAACCCTCGCGCTTGTTGAGAATCGTCGACCATGAAAGACCGGCCTGCGCGCCTTCGAGCACCAGCATTTCGAAGAGATGACGGTCGTCGCGGGACGGGACGCCCCATTCGGTGTCGTGGTAATGCGCCATGGCCTCGGTGGTGGCCCAGGCGCAGCGTGTCGGTTCGGTGGCTGCCATTGCAAATCCTCGTTTCGGTCGCGCCAGCATAGCCGAACGCGATTGCCGCGCCACTCTGCCATTCGGCTAATTGGCGCGTGCCGCCGTCGCCGCTATGCTTGCGGCCATGAACACTTTCTCGGATTCGGATTTCAACGGTTTCCTGCTCGGCATCGATGGCGGCGGAAGCGGCACGCGCGTGATTCTCGCGGACGCGCACGGCGTCGAGCTGGCCCGCGCGAGCGGCGGTCCTTCGGGGCTGGCGCTGGGCGTCGAAGCGGCGTGGCGTTCTATCGGCGATGCTTGCAATCGTGCTTCCGATGCAGCCGGTCTCGCCTTCGACTGGCGCGCCTGTTCGCTCGGCTGCGGCCTCGCGGGCGTCAACAACGCGGACTGGCTCGCGGCTTTCTTGAGCATGGCTCCGCCGGTCCACGCGTTGAGCGTGGAAAGCGACGCGTACACCACCGTCCTCGGCGCGCACGGCGGCGGACCGGGCGTGATCGTCGCGCTTGGCACGGGCAGCATCGCGGCTTCGCTGGACGAGGAGGGCGTCTGCCGCATCGCGGGCGGATACGGCTTTCCGAGCGGCGACGAAGCGAGCGGCGCGTGGCTCGGCCTGCGCGCGGTGGTCCATCTTCAGCGCGTGCTGGACGGGCGAGTCCCGGCCGATGACTGGTCTCGCGCGCTCTTGCAACTCACTGGCGCGACGGATCGCGACAGCCTCGTCGTGTGGCTGTGCGCGTCGAACCAGACCGCGTACGCCACGCTCGCGCCGAGCGTGTTCGAATACCGCGATCATCCGTCGGCGGCGCAGTTGCTGGAGCAGGCGGGGCGCGAAATCGAACTGCTCGTCGCGGCGCTGGATCGAGACGGCAAATTGCCGGTCGCGCTTTGCGGCGGACTGGCGGCGCCATATGAGCCTTTCGTGCCGATATCGTTGCGCGAGCGCCTTCGCCGACCCCGCGCGGATTCGGCCGCGGGTGCGCTCGAACTGGCGCGGCGCGCGGTGGCGCCGGGCGGCGCGGCGGGGCGGCCCGGGAAAGAGCCGCGATAGAATAGTCAGCTTCGCGGGCGTTTTTCTCCGCTCAAACAGGGCAGCCATGTATTCGGTCATCGCAACTGATCTCGACGGGACGCTTCTCAACAGCGATCACCAGCTCGACCCGTTCACCGCAGAGACGCTGCGCACGCTCGCACGGCGCGGCGTGCCGGTCATCATCGCGACGGGGCGGCATTATCGCGATGTGGCCGGCATCCGCGATCTGCTGGGCATCGACGCGTACCTGATCACGTCCAACGGCGCGCGCGTGCATGCGCCCGGCGACGAGCGCATCTACTCGCGCGATCTTGCGCCTGCCGCCGTGCGACGCCTCGTGCAGCCGGATGTCGCGGGCGCGCATGGCCGCGTGATCGTGAATCTGTTCGCCGACGATGCGTGGCTCATCGACCGCCACGCGCCCGAACTGCTCGTCTTTCATCAGGACTCCGGCTTCAAGTACGAAGTCATGGATTTGCGCGAGCATGACGGCGAAAACATCGCGAAGGTGCTGTACATCGGCGAGCCGGCGGACCTGAAGCACGTCGCCGCGAATCTGGAAAGCGAATTCGGCGATGCCCTGTATGTCACGTATTCGCTGCCGGACTGCCTCGAAGTGATGACGTCCGATGTGTCGAAGGGCCGCGCGCTGCGTTATGTGCTGGAGCGGCTGGATATCGATCCCGCGCAATGCGTCGCGTTCGGCGACAACATGAACGACATCGACCTGCTGGAAACCGCCGGCCATCCGTTCATGATGAACAACGCGAATCCGGACCTGATCACGCGCCTGCCGCATGTGCCGCGCATCGGCAACAACTTCGAGGCGGGCGTCGCGCATCATCTGCGCAAGCTGTTCGATCTGCGCGACGACATCGCGTCGTCGCGCTAACTCTTTCAAGCGCCTACCGTTTAGCGCTCGGCGTTGTGGTTAGCCGCGGCGGCCCCAGTCGTTCGAACGGCCGTGGTCCCAACCGGCGCGGTTCCAGCGCCCGTTGTCGTGACCGTAGTCACGATGCCAGCGCGGTTCCTCGTGACGCCAGTAAGGCGAGCGATATTGCGGCGAGGCGGGCCTCACATACACGGGCGCGGGAGCGGCATAGGCAGGCGCGCCGAGCGAAACGCCGACGTGAAGATCGGTATGGGCCTGAGCCGCTCCCACTGCGCCGATGATAAGACCGGTCGCGACGAGCAATCGAGTGACGATGCGCTTCATTGTGTTTCTCCTGGAAGGCGACGTGTGTCGCATGAGTTCAATGTAAGCGCCCGCCGTCTTACACGCTTCGACGACTTGTTACCGGGTGCAAGCGGGGCGTAAGCCCTTTTCGATTGCGATGAGATACGCGCGAGCCTTGTCCGGCGGGGCTTTGCGCTTCGGAGCGCGCGCTTGCAGAAGAAATAGTAAGCATGCTACGTAATTCGCCATTACAACTGTCGCGCGCTTTTAATCCGCGCGCGCCGGGCGCAAAACAAAACGGGCGCCGAAGCGCCCGTTTCGCATGACCGACCCCGCGACTTATTGCGCGACAGCGCCAAGTTTGCGCGCTTCAGAATCCGAAGCCAGCAGCGGATACAGCACGCCCGCGACGATAGCGCCTGCGATCGGCGCGATCCAGAACAGCCACAGCTGATCCAGCGCCCAGCCGCCGACGAAGAACGCCGGGCCGGTAGAACGAGCCGGGTTCACGGACGTGTTCGTGACCGGAATCGAGATCAGGTGAATGAGCGTCAGGCACAGGCCGATGGCGATCGGCGCGAAGCCCTTCGGCGCGCGATCATCCGTTGCGCCGAGAATGACGAAGAGGAAGAAGAACGTCATCAGGAATTCGCAGACCAGCGCCGCGAACACGGTGTAGTGGCCCGGCGAGTGCTCGCCGAAACCGTTCGCGGCGAAGCCGCTGCCGACCAGATCGAAGCCGGGCATGCCGGTGGCGATCAGCTTGAGCGCCAATGCACCGAGCGTTGCGCCCACCACCTGCGCCACGATGTACGGCCCGAGGTCGCGCACGGGAAAGCGCCCCGCGACGGCCAGCCCGACGCTCACGGCCGGGTTCAAATGGCAGCCGGACACGTGTCCGATGGCGTAGGCCATGGTGAGCACGGTGAGTCCGAACGCGAGCGAGACGCCCACGAACCCGATGCCCATGTGCGGAAAGCCGGCGGCCAGCACGGCGCTTCCGCAGCCGCCCAGCACGAGCCAGAAAGTACCGAAAACTTCAGCGCCGAGACGCTTCGACAAATGCATGATCTTGCCTTCGTGAAATGTGAGAGACCTTTGATTTGACGCAAGAAAGCCTATTGCCCTTGCCGAGCGCAGTTTAAGGGCGGCAGTTTTTACGGACTGTCAAAATTGGTCGATTCACGGGCATTTCACGCTCGACGCAGCGATGTTCGGATTCCTCCTTGTTACGAAGCGGACGGCGTCAGCGGCCAGGCGAAAAAAATGCCGCCCATTGGGCGGCATTCGAGAGTGGCAAGCTGTGCGCGATCAGCCGACGGCGACCTGACGCAGCACCGGACGCTTCGCGGCCTGAAGCATGGCCGTGTACGTGTCGACATAGTTCTGCGCCATCGTCTTTGCGCTGAAGCGGCGCTCGAACTGCGCGCGAATCTCGGTGCGCGAGAGCTCGTCGATGCGATGCAGCGCGCCGACCGCGCCCGGCACGTCCTCGCAGATGAAGCCGGTCACGCCGTGATCGATGACTTCCGGCACCGAACCGCGGTTGAAGGCAATCACTGGCGTTCCGCACGCCATCGCTTCGATCATCACGAGGCCGAACGGCTCGTTCCAGTCGATCGGGAAGAGCAGCGCCTTGGCACCCGAGAGGAATTCGGGCTTCTGCGCCTCGTTGATCTCGCCGATGAACTCGACGTGCGCCTGCGACAGCAGCGGCTCGATCGTCGACTTGAAATAGTCCTGATCGACCTTGTCCACCTTCGCCGCGATCTTCAGCGGCAGACCGCTCTGAGCCGCGATCTTGATGGCGAGGTCCGCGCGTTTTTCCGGGCAGATCCGGCCGAGGAACGCCAGATATTCCGGCTTCTTGTGCGGCTGCGGCGTCAGCAGATCGTCCGGCAGGCCGTGATACACCGTGTTCAGCCAGTTTGCCTGCGGCAGCGGTCCGCGCTGGTTGTCCGAGATCGAAACGACGTTCGCCTTCGTGAACGTGTTGAAGATCGGCTGGAGCTCGGGCAGGTCGAGACGGCCGTGCAGCGTGGTCACGAACGGCGTGTCCAGCTGCGTGAACAGCGGAAACGGCATGTAGTCGAGGTGAAAGTGCAGCACGTCGAACTCGTGCGCGCGGCGGCGGACCGTTTCGAGCAGCAGCATGTGCGGCGCGAGCGGATCGCGGATCGTGGGATCGAGTCGCAGGGCGCGCGGCCAGGCCGCGTCGAGCGTCGCCCGGGTTTGCGAATCGCCGCTTGCGAACAAGGTTACATCGTGGCCGAGGTCGACGAGCGCATCCGTCAGGTAAGACACCACGCGCTCAGTGCCGCCGTAAAACTTCGGAGGAACTGCTTCGTGCAACGGTGCAATTTGTGCGATTCGCATAACGTGACTCTCCTGAGTGGCCGCTTGGGGCGCGGTCGGCGCCGATGGGCCATGAAAGCTGTTGTGTGGACACCGCTGTGGCGCTCCGGTCGAGCGTTGCGCGATGCCATTCGGGCGGGCCGCGGTGTGTCGCTCACGCCGCCCAAAGATCGGCCCGGCTCTCGACCGGGTTATCCCTTACGTTCATTATCGGGATCGAGAGCGGCATTTCACGTCATTTTTCAATCGCTTAACCTTGTTACAGCGCGAAACACCGGCTGTTACGAAGTCAAAAATTGCACTCAAGCGGTCGAAGGAGACGATTTCGACTGGCAATGCGAGCGGCGAGGCACCCCGTAGCACGCGACGTGCCCGCGCCGGCCTCAAGTCTGTCCGGCCGCTGCCGATAAAGGCGTTTGCCGACGCGCAGCGAATTCGACTGCGCATGTACGAACTTTTCCTACACGATTTCGGGCGAAAGTCTGTCGGCGCGTCGGCAGCTTTTTCCGATAGTGGCAAGCAACGCGCTGTCGGAAAATCGGCGCGACAAGACGAGCGGGGCCGGACGCCTCGCGATTGAGCGCGTCCGAGCAAACGTTTCCCGCTGGGCCTGACCAGCCATGCAATGACTCGGGGGAAAAATGACGGCCACCACCATGAGCACGCTCGCGGAAATCCGCGAGGTGAACTTGTCGTATGTGCTGCTCGCGCAGCGGCTGCTTCGGGAAGACCGCGTCCTGGCGATGCATCGCCTCGGGCTGTCCGACGAGGTAGCCGAGCTTGTGTCGTCGCTGACGCTCGCGCAGGCGGTGAAGATTGCGACGTCGAGTCACGTGCTGTGCCGCTTCCGTTTCGACGACCACACGATCCTGGCTTCGCTTGCAGACAAGGACAAGCGCCCGGCGCTCGCGCAGACAGAGCCGGGAGTCGTGCGTGTCGACGCGGCGGTTCAAAGCGGCGAAGTGGCATCGACGAGTGAGTGCGTCTGACTGATCCAGTCCGTCGCGCGACTTCGACCGGAGTCGATCGCGCGATCGGCTGTCGCGGCCATCGGGAGGCGCTATTGCCTATGTCGGCGAAACAACCGTGCTCCGCCCGTGCCTTTCATCCGCGCCCGCCGCCCACCGCCAGCCCGCCCAAAGTTTTCCAGCCGGGTGCCGTAAACAGTCTTAACCGCGCATGTACGCCGGCCAATCCGCATTCCCAACCCTGAGGACCCGACTGTGCTGATTTTCGTTGGAACGCTCGTGACATTGTTGTCCGTTTTCGGCGGTTACGCGCTCGAAGGCGGCCATCTTGGCGCGCTCGTACAGCCGGTCGAAATATTGATGATCGCCGGCGCGGGCATCGGTGCCTTCATTCTCGGCAACGGCGTCAAGACCATCAAGTCGACGCTGCTCGTCATTCCCACGCTCTTCAAAGGCTCCAAGTACAACAAGGACGTGTACATGGAGCTGATGGGCCTGCTCTACGTGCTGCTCGCGAAGGCGCGCAAAGAAGGCACGCTCACGCTCGAAGCCGACATCGAAGACCCGCACAAGAGCCCGATCTTCAGCCAGTACCCGAAGCTGCTCGCGGATCATCACATCGTCGAGTTCATGACCGATTATCTGCGGCTCATGGTCGGCGGCAACATGAATGCGTTCGAAATCGAAAGCCTCATGGACGAAGAGATCGAGACGCATCACGTCGAAGGCGAAGCGCCCGCGCTGGCGCTGCAAAAAGTCGGCGACGCGATGCCCGCGTTCGGCATCGTCGCGGCCGTGATGGGCGTCGTGCACACGATGGCCTCCGCCGATCAGCCGCCCGCCATTCTCGGCGAAATGATCGCGCAGGCGCTCGTCGGCACGTTCCTCGGCATTCTCATTTCGTACGGCTTCATCGGGCCGCTCGCGAGCGTCGCGGAGCAGCGCGTCGCCGAGCAGACGAAGATGTTCCAGTGCATCAAGGTGACGATTCTCGCGAGCCTGAACGGCTACGCGCCGGCGATCGCCGTCGAGTTCGGCCGCAAGGTGCTGTTCTCCACCGAGCGCCCGTCGTTCTCCGAACTGGAAGAGCACGTGCGCCGGGTGAAGGCGAAGTGACGCGCCTCGTTTTCGCGACCCCGACCGGAGCCCTGCGATGAGCAGCGAAAAAGACCGTCCCATCTTCATCAAGCGCATCGTCGCGGGCCGCAAGGGCCACCACGGCGGCGCGTGGAAGCTGGCGTACGCGGACTTCATGACCGCGATGATGGCGTTCTTCCTGCTGATGTGGCTACTCTCGTCGACCTCGCCCGTGCAGCGGCGCGGCATCGCGGAGTACTTCAACATGCCGCTCAAGGCGGCGATGGTCGGCGGCAAGAGCGTCGGCATGGACAACAGCATCATCACCGGCGGCGGGCGCGACATTTCGAGCAACGATCCGGGCGATGCCCGCAGTTCGGACGGCAAGACGCAATTCGCGCAAAGCCCGACCGCGAAAGCGGACGAAGAACTGCTGAAAGCCGCGCAAGGCGAACTGGAACGGCGCGAGCAGGCCCGTCTTCACGACCTCCAGGTCAAGCTGATGGCCGCGCTCGAAGCCAATCCGACGCTGCACCAGTTCAAGCAGCAGATCCGCATCCAGTCGACGCAGCAGGGCCTGCGCATCGAAATCGTCGATACCCAGAAGCGCCCGATGTTCGCGCTCTCCAGCAACAGCGTGCAGCCGTACATGCGCGACATCCTGCGCGAAATCGGCCGGACGTTGAACGACGTGCCGAACCGCATCGTCGTGCAGGGCCACACCGACGCCGTGAAGTACGCGGGCGGCGAAAAGGGCTACAGCAACTGGGAACTGTCGGCGGACCGCGCGAACGCGTCGCGGCGCGAGCTGGTCGCGGGCGGCATGGACGAAGCGAAGGTGCTGCGCGTGCTCGGCCTCGCGTCCACGCAAAACCTGAACAAGCAAGACCCGCTCGATCCCGAGAACCGGCGCATCAGCATCATCGTGCTGAATCACCGCGCGGAAGCGTCGATGCTGCGCGACGACGGCGGCGCGGCCGCGACGCTGGATAACGCTTCGGACGCCTTCGCGCCCGGCGCGACGCCGCTTCTCGGCCGGATCGTGCCGGGCGTGGCGCGGAAATAAGCGTGCTGCGAGCAAATCTGCATAAAAAACGCTCAAGACTCCACACGTTTGCGCCGTCATCCGGACAAGAGGCAGCGAGGCGCAGACCCAAAGGCGACACATGATCAAGAACATTCTGGCAATCGACGATTCCGCAGCCATGCGGCAGATCCTCTCTGCCACGCTGACGACGGCGGGCTACGAGGTGACGGTGGCGTCCGACGGCAACGAAGGGCTCGAATGGGCGCTCGCCGAGCGTTTCGATCTCGTGCTCACGGATCAGCACATGCCGCAAAAGAGCGGCCTCGACCTGATTGCGGAGCTGCGCGCCAACCACGCCTACCGCGCCACGCCGATCCTCGTGCTGACCACGGAAGACGGCGAGCCGTTCAAGGAAGCGGCGCGCGCGGCGGGAGCGACGGGCTGGATCGAAAAACCGCTCGATCCGGACCTGTTGACCGAAGTGGTCGCCGCGCTCTCCGAAGACACGCAGCACTGAAGCGAACAGATACAGCCAAGACAACTCGCGCGCACGCGCCGACGGTGAATCAAGCATGACACTCGACATTACCCAGTTCTATCAAACCTTCTTCGACGAAGCCGATGAACTGCTCGCGCAGATGGAGCAACTGCTGCTCGTCCTCGATATCGCGAATCCGGATCCCGAGGATCTCGCGGCGATCTTTCGCGCGGCGCATTCGATCAAGGGCGGCGCAGCCACGTTCGGCTTCACCGCGCTCACCGAAACGACGCACATCCTCGAATCGCTGCTGGATCGCGCGCGCAACAACGAGCTCGTGCTTCGCCGCGACATGATCGACACGTTCCTCGCGACCAAGGACGTGCTCTCGGACCAGCTCGCCGCGTATCGCGCGAGCGCCGAGCCGGATGCGGCCGCCGCCGCCGCGATCTGCGCGAAGCTGGAACGCCTGAAGAACGAAGACGCCGCGCCGCAGAGCGCGCCTGTCGTCGAAGAGCCGGTCACGCCGGCTGTCATCGGCGAAGTGGACGTCGCGCCGGCCTATGAAGGCCCGAACGCGCCGCCTTCGCACGTGATCGCGCAGGCCGCCGAAGCCATCGAGGACGACGGCAACTGGGACGGCGCGTTCGAAGTCACGGACGGCGCAACGAATGCAACCCATGCAACGAATGCGGGAACCGCGGCCGGCACGCCGGCGGCGGAAGCAGGACCCCACCTGAAAATTACGCTACGGGGGGTGGGCGAGAAGGACCTGGCGACCTTGACCGAGGAGCTGGGGAACCTGGGCAGTATCGTCGGAGAGAAGAAGACCGACGCCGAACTCGTGCTTTGGCTCGATTCGGACGTCTCGTCCGACGACATCGTGGCCGTGTGCTGCTTCGTGATCGACGAATCGCAAATCACGATCGGCCGCGGCGACGCGCATCACATTGCGCCGTCGGCAGCGTCCGAGCCGGCGCAAGCCAAGCAACACACGCTACAGGCAGAGCCGCCCGTATCGCAGGCGCAGGAAGCGCCCGCATCCGCGGCGCAGCACAAAGAAGAAGCGGCGAAGGCGGCGGCGAATGCGGAAACGCAAGCTGCTGCCGCCCTCCCGTCACGCGAAGCACAACCGAAGGCCGCCACCGGCGACGCCGAGAAGAAAGCGCGCCCGGCCGCAGCGGCATCCGCGGAAGGCAGCTCCATTCGCGTCGGCGTGGAGAAGGTCGATCAGCTCATCAACCTGGTCGGCGAACTGGTCATCACGCAGGCGATGCTCGCCGAAACCACGAGCACGTTCGACCCTGCATTGCACGACCGTCTTTTCAACGGCATGGCGCAGCTCGAGCGCAACGCGCGCGACCTGCAAGAGGCCGTCATGTCCATCCGCATGATGCCGATGGATTACGTATTCAGCCGCTTCCCGCGCCTCGTCCGCGATATCGCGGGCAAGCTCGGCAAGGAAGTGGAACTCGTCACATTCGGTCAGGCGACCGAACTGGACAAGAGCCTGATCGAGCGCATCATCGATCCGCTCACGCACCTCGTGCGCAATTCGCTCGATCACGGCATCGAGACCGTGGAAGCGCGCCGCGCGGCGGGCAAGCCCGCCACCGGCCAGCTCGTGCTGTCGGCGGCGCATCACGGCGGCAACATCGTGATCGAAGTGAGCGACGACGGCGCGGGCCTGCGCCGCGACAAGATTCTCGCGAAGGCGCAGAAGCAGGGCATGCAGGTTTCCGACTCCATGACCGACGAGGAAGTCTGGCAACTCATCTTCATGCCGGGCTTCTCGACCGCCGAGCAGGTGACGGACATTTCCGGCCGCGGCGTCGGCATGGACGTGGTGAAGCGCAACATCCAGTCGATGGGCGGCCACGTCGAAATCATGTCGCGCCAGGGCGCGGGCACGACCACGAAGATCGTGCTGCCGCTCACGCTCGCGATTCTCGACGGCATGTCGGTGAAGGTCGGCAACGAAATCTTCATTCTGCCGCTCAACTTCGTGATGGAGTCGCTGCAACCGGTCGCCGATGACATCTACACGGTCGCCAACGGCGAGCGCGTGGTGCGCGTGCGCGGCGAATATCTGCCGCTGATCGCGCTGCATCAGGTGTTCTCGGTCGAAGGCGCGCGCACGGAGCCGACGCAGGGCATCGTCACGATCCTGCAAACGGAAGGACGGCGCATGGCCATGCTGATCGACGAACTCGTCGGCCAGCAGCAAGTGGTCGTGAAGAACCTCGAAACGAATTATCGCAAGGTGCACGGCATCTCGGCGGCGACCATTCTCGGCGACGGCAGCGTCGCGCTGATCGTCGACGTGGCCGCGCTCAACCGCGAATCACGCGCGCAACACTCGCACACCCATTAACACATCGACCGAACCTGGGGTTTCTCATGGCAGACATCCAATCGATTCAAAACGCAACACTGTCGCGCCGCGATGCGCAGCACGCCGAAGCCGCCGGACAAGAGTTCCTCGTCTTCACGCTCGGCGCCGAAGAGTACGGCATCGACATCCTGAAAGTGCAGGAAATTCGCGGCTACGACAGCGTCACGCGCATCGCGAACGCGCCCGCGTTCATCAAGGGCGTGATCAATCTGCGCGGCATCATCGTGCCGATCGTGGACATGCGCATCAAGTTCAATCTCGGCCGCGTCGAGTATGACAACCAGACGGTCGTCATCATCCTGAACGTCGCGCATCGCGTGGTCGGCATGGTGGTGGACGGCGTGTCGGACGTGCTCACGCTGACGCAAGACCAGGTCATGCCCGCGCCCGAATTCGGCGCGACGCTCACCTCCGAATATCTCACGGGCCTCGGCACGGTCGAAGGCCGCATGCTGATTCTGATGGATATCGAAAAGCTCATGACCAGCCGCGAGATGGAGTTGATCGACTCCGTCGCCGCTTAAACAGGCGCGCGGAAGCATCCCGCGCGCGTCGCGAGCCAAGGAAAGGAAGCCATGTTCAAGAAGTTGTCCATTCGCACGACGCTCACGCTCGTCGGTCTGTTGTTCGTCGGTTGCGCGGCCGTCATCGGCGCGCTGTCGCTCGTCGGCCTCAATTCCGCGAGCGCCTCGCTCGACTCGCTCGCCAAAGAAGACATGGTGGCGATGCGCGCGCTCGCGGACACGTCGTCGTATCTGCTGCGCTCGCGCATCACGCTCGACCGCGTGCGCTCGCTCACCGAAGCGGGCAGCGCCGACGAAGCGAAGAAGGCGATGGAGCGCGGCCAGTTCCTGCTCGACAAGAGCTACGAGAACTGGAAGCTCTATCTCGACACGAAGAAGCCGATGCTGCCGCAAGCGACGCTCGACACGCTCGTCGCGCAGCATGACACGCTGATGAAGACCGGCGTCGAGCCGGAGTTCGCCGCGATGCGCGCGAACGACATGGCCGCGTACCACGCCATTGCCGATACCAAGATCAGCCCGATGTTCGTCGCGTTCGATCAGGCGGTGACGGCGGCGGTCGCGTTCCAGCAGAAGCACGCGGAAGAGTCGCGGGCGAACGCGGCGTCGCAGAACGCGACGCTCAGCATGGTCATCGGCGGATTGCTCGCGCTCTCCGGTCTGCTGCTTTTCGCCACGCGTTTCGCGCTGCGCAGCCTGATCGTGCAGCCGATCAACGACGCGGTGGAACACTTCGAGCGCATCTCGCGCGGCGATCTCACGAAGTCGGCGCACACGGACAGCACGAACGAGATCGGCCGTCTTTTCTCGGGCATCGAGCGCATGCGCACGAACCTGACCGCGATGGTCGGCGCGGTGCATCGCGGCGCGGAATCCATCGATGTCGGCGCGCATGAAATCGCGAGCGGCAACACGGATCTGTCGCAGCGCACCGAAGAACAGGCGGCGTCGCTGCAAGAGACGGCCTCCAGCATGGAGCAGCTCACGAGCACGGTGAAGCAGAACGCGGACAACGCGCGTCAGGCGAGCCAGCTCGCGGTGAACGCGTCGGATATCGCGTCGCGCGGCGGCGAGGTGGTCGAGCAGGTCGTCGATACGATGAACGCCATTGCGTCCAGCTCGGGCAAGGTGGTGGACATCATCGGCGTGATCGAAGGCATCGCGTTCCAGACCAACATTCTCGCGTTGAACGCGGCCGTGGAAGCGGCGCGGGCGGGCGAAGAAGGGCGCGGCTTCGCGGTCGTGGCGGGCGAAGTGCGCTCGCTCGCGCAGCGCAGCGCGGCGGCGGCAAAGGAAATCAAGGCGCTGATCGGCGATTCGACCGAGAAAGTGCAGAGCGGCTCGCAACTCGTCACGCGCGCCGGCGAAACCATGGGCGAGATCGTGCAGGCGGTGCGCCGCGTGACCGACATCATGGGCGAGATCAGCGCGGCGTCGGAGGAGCAGTCCGACGGCATCGAGCAGGTGAATCGCGCCGTGACGCAGATGGACAGCGTGACGCAGCAAAACGCGGCGCTCGTCGAGCAGGCGGCGTCGGCGGCTGCCACGCTCGAAGAGCAGACGCGGCAGTTGAAGGAGATCGTCGGGCAATGGCGCATCGCGGGAACCGTGCCGGCGTCGGCGAAGCCGAGCGCGGCGGTCGCGGCTGCGCGCCTGGCGCCCGCCGTGGCGAAGGCGACGCGCGTCGAGCCGACGTCGCGTGCATCGTCCGCGAGCGCAGCGAAAGTTGCTGAGCAGCCTAACGTCGCGCCGGAATCGGCCGTTATCAAGGATAAGGCCCGCGATGCAGCGAAGCCGGCGAGCGCAGCGAAAGCCGCGCCCCGCGTGAGCGCACCGGCGGCGGCACCCGCCCCGCGCGCGAAGGCCACGACCGCCGACGACGGCGACTGGGAAACGTTCTAAGCGCATCGGCCGGCACCGGTCGAGCGCGCGGATTCGGAAACAACCCGGCGCACGACCGGCGCAGAAGCGGAAAGCAAGCAGGCAGGCGCACATAGAGCAAGAGGCACCAGAATGGCAACGCGTAATGCAACCAACGCACGCGTCGAACTGGCCGGCGGCATACGCGGTCCGGAAGTCGAGCGCGATTTCGAATTCACCGTGGCGGACTTCGCCCGGATTCGCGAGCTGATTCATCGCCGCGCGGGAATCTCGCTGTCCGACCACAAGCGCGACATGGCCTACAGCCGGCTCGCCCGACGCCTGCGCGCCTGCGGCATGGACACGTTCAAGCAGTACCTCGACCGTCTCGAAGCCAACGACGACAACGCCGAGTGGGAAGCCTTCGTCAACGCGCTGACCACCAACCTGACGGCGTTTTTCCGCGAGTCGCATCACTTCCCGCTGCTCGCGGACTTCGTGAAGCGCCGCCAGCAGCCGGTGTCGGTGTGGTGCTCGGCGGCATCGACGGGCGAGGAGCCGTATTCGATCGCGATGACGCTCGTCGAGGCGCTCGGCGAGCAGGCCGCGCGGCACTGCACGGTGTTCGCGAGCGACATCGACAGCCAGGTGCTCGCCAAGGCGGACGCGGGCGTGTATTCGCTCGATCAGGTGAAGGCGATGCCGGTGGAACGCCTGAAGCGGTTCTTCCTGAAGGGCACCGGCTCGCACGCGGGCTTCGTCAAGGTGCGCCCGGAGTTGCGCTCGCTGGTGAGCTTCGGCCGCGTGAATCTGACGGACGCGCGCTACGACGTGAAAGGCCCGTTCGACGCGATCTTCTGCCGCAACGTGATGATCTACTTCGACAAGCCGACGCAAAGCCAGGTGCTCTCGCGCTTCGAGCCTCTGATGAAGCCGGGCGGCCTGTTGTTCGCCGGTCATTCGGAGAACTTCACGTATGTGTCGCAGGCGTTCCGGCTGCGCGGCCAGACGGTCTACGAACTGACGCGCGACACGAAAGCGGCGGCCGCGCCGAAGCGCGTGCTGGCGGGAGAGCCGGCATGAGCGGGCTGCCGATCGCGTCGAATCTGTATTTCGACAACCATTTCAAGAAGCCCGGCGTGAAGCTGCTGCCGAACGAGTTCTACATGACGAGCGAAGACATGGTGCTCGTGACGGTGCTCGGATCGTGCGTGGCGGCGTGCATCAACGATCGCACGGCGGGCATCGGCGGGATGAATCACTTCATGCTGCCCGATGACGGCTCGGATCCGTCGCACGCGTCGTCGGACTCGATGCGCTACGGCGCGTATGCGATGGAAGTGCTCATCAACGAGCTCATCAAGCGTGGCGGACGCCGCGAGCGGTTCGAGGCGAAGGTGTTCGGCGGCGGCGCGGTGCTGGCCGGCATGACGACCATCAACATCGGCGATCGCAACTCGGAGTTCGTGCGGCGCTATCTCGCGCTGGAGAAGATTCGCATCGTCGCCGAGGACTTGCAGGGCATGCATCCGCGCAAGGTCGCGTTCATGCCGCGCACGGGACAGGTGATGGTCAAGAAGCTGAAGACGCAGCATGACCCGGTCGTCGTCGAGCGCGAGCAGGCGCTCGTGCAGCGCACGCCCGAAGAGCGCGCGGAACGGCTCGCAAGGGCGCGCGCGCGCGTGGAACTGTTCGGCGTGGAGCGCGCGACACCTGCGGCGCCCGCGACGAAGCCGCGCGTCGAACTGTTCGGCGCGTCGGGAACGGCGGCCGCCGCGCGGGCGATCAACGGAATCGCGCGGACGTCGCGCATCGCGAAGGCCGCGGAGGAGGCGTGAGCATGTTGAATGCATCGAATGGCGGCAAGGAAGCCGCGCCGAAGATCAAAGTTTTGTGCGTCGACGACTCGGCGCTCGTGCGCAGCCTGATGACCGAGATCATCAACTCGCAGCCCGACATGCACGTGTGCGCGACCGCGCCCGATCCGCTCGTCGCGCGCGAGCTGATCAAGCTGCATAACCCGGACGTGCTGACGCTGGATGTCGAAATGCCGCGCATGGACGGACTCGACTTCCTCGAAAAGCTGATGCGCCTTCGGCCGATGCCGGTCGTGATGGTGTCGTCGCTGACCGAGCGCGGCAACGAAATCACGCTGCGCGCGCTGGAACTGGGCGCGGTGGACTTCGTGACCAAGCCGAAGGTCGGCATCCGCGACGGCATGCTGGATTACGCCGAGAAGCTCGCCGACAAGGTTCGCGCCGCTTCCCGCGCGCGCGTGCGGCAGATCGTGCATGCGGCGAGCGCGCCGAGCGCGCCGGGCCACGCTGGCGCGAAGCCCGCGCCGCTCATCAACAACCCGCTCGTGTCGACGGAAAAGCTCGTGATCGTCGGCGCGTCGACGGGCGGCACGGAAGCGATCCGCGAAGTGCTCGTGCCGCTGCCGCCCGACGCGCCCGCGGTGCTGATCGCGCAGCACATGCCGCCGGGCTTCACGAAGTCGTTCGCGCAGCGCCTGAACGGGCTGTGCCGCATCACGGTGAAGGAAGCGGAGCACGGCGAGCGCGTATTGCCGGGTCACGCGTATATCGCGCCGGGCCACGCGCACCTCGTGCTCGCGCGCAGCGGGGCGAACTACGTCGCGCATCTGTCGGATGCGCCGCCGGTGAACCGGCATCGTCCTTCGGTGGACGTGCTGTTCCGCTCGGCCGCGCAACACGCGGGCAAGAACGCGATCGGCGTGATTCTGACCGGCATGGGCCGCGACGGCGCGGCGGGACTGCTCGACATGCAGCAGGCGGGCGCCTACACGCTCGCGCAGGACGAAGCGAGTTGCGTGGTGTTCGGCATGCCGCGCGAAGCAATTGCAATGGGCGGCGCAAGCGAGATCGCGCCGCTTTCTGAAATGAGCCGGCGCGTGATGGCGCGGCTGGCATCGATGGGCGAACGCGTGCAGCGCGTCTGATTTAACTGAATTGAATTACGCGGTGTCACGCCGCACTGAGAACACACGGGAGCAATGATGGACAAGAACATGAAGATCCTCGTCGTCGACGATTTTCCGACGATGCGCCGTATCGTGCGCAATCTGCTGAAGGAGCTCGGCTATTCGAACGTCGACGAAGCAGAAGACGGCGCGGCGGGCCTCGCGCGTCTGCGCGGCGGCGGCTTCGACTTCGTGATTTCCGACTGGAACATGCCGAACCTCGACGGCCTGTCGATGCTGCAGCAGATCCGCGCCGACGCGACGCTGTCGCATCTGCCGGTGCTGATGGTGACGGCGGAATCGAAGAAAGAGAACATTATCGCGGCGGCGCAAGCGGGCGCGAATGGTTACGTGGTGAAGCCTTTCACGGCCGCCACGCTCGACGAGAAGCTCACCAAGATTCTCGAGAAGATGGCTAAAGCCGGGAGCTGATCGTGAACGATCTGACCACTGAACTCGCCGCCGTGGCAGCGGAGGCCGATAACGATTTTTCGAGCGACCGCATTCTCGCGCGCATCGGCCAATTGACGCGCACGCTGCGCGACTCCATGCGCGAACTAGGTCTCGACAAGCAGGTCGAAGCCGCGGCGCAAGCCGTGCCCGACGCGCGCGACCGCCTGAAGTACGTCGCGACGATGACCGAGCAGGCGGCCGACCGCGCGCTCAACGCGATCGAGCTCGCCAAGCCGATGCAGGAAGCGATGCAGCGCGAAGCGCAGGCGCTTGACGAGCGTTGGGCGCAATGGTACGGCGCGCCGCTCGCGCAGGGCGAAGCCGGCGAGTTGCTCGCGCAGACGCGCAGCTTCCTGCAAAGCGTGCCCGAGAAGACGCAGGCGACCAACGCGCAACTGCTGGAAATCATGCTCGCGCAGGATTTCCAGGATCTGACCGGCCAGGTGATCAAGAAGATCACGGACGTCGTGTATCTGATCGAGCAGCAATTGCTGGGCGTGTTGCTCGAGAACATCGCGCCCGAGCGGCGCGAGCAGTTCGCGGCGTCGGCGGCGGCGTTGATGTCGTCATCGACGGGCAGTCCGGAAAATCTTCTCAACGGACCGCAGATCAACCCGGAAGGGCGCAGCGACGTCGTGCAGGATCAGTCGCAAGTGGACGATCTGCTCGCGAGCCTCGGCTTCTAAGCCTTCCAGCTTCCTGACGCCAAGCGCAAAAAACGCGGAACGCCTCCTCGGATGCGTTCCGCGTTTGCCTTTGCGTTTGCGTTTGCCTTTGCGCCGGATTTCAGCCTCGATGCCTGCTTTTAGCAAAGCATCTATCGACCGGGAACTTCTGCCCGACTTACTGTTCGATTCATCCGTCCCCAACGGCGCGTCGCATGCGCGTGACGCGGCCGTTTTTCGGGATTTGGCATACTGATGGCTATAGCATCCGTACGATGCTTGA
This sequence comes from Caballeronia sp. Sq4a, assembly GCF_023170545.1. Taxonomy (NCBI): domain Bacteria; kingdom Pseudomonadati; phylum Pseudomonadota; class Betaproteobacteria; order Burkholderiales; family Burkholderiaceae; genus Caballeronia; species Caballeronia sp. Sq4a. The sequence continues at coordinate 150,545 of NZ_CP084250.1, forward strand.
ATCCGCAGGGGTTCGCGGCTCCGTAAAACGGCGCGCGGGCCCGCCAGGCAACCATCCACAGGAATCGACAGGAGGCCCAGTGAAGGTACCGAAGCAACCCCGTCATGGGCATCTCAGGCTATCGTTGGCCTTTCTTGCAGGCGCGTTGAGCGTCTGCGCGGCCGCACCGGCGCACGCGGCGCTCGGCGGCGCGCCGTTGAACGCGCCGCAAGGCGCCACCGCCGGCAACGCGGTCGTGCATGCCGCGACGGCGGCATCGGGCGCGTCCGGCGCATCGGCGGCATCGAACTACACCGTCCGCTCGACGACGCTCGCGAGCGGCACCGTCATCAACGAATACGTGTCGTCCGACGGCACCGTGTTCGGCGTCGCGTGGCGCGGGCCGCGCGTGCCGGACCTCGCGACCTTGCTCGGCAGCTATTTCCCGCAGTACCAGCAAGCCATGCTCGCGCAGCGCGCCGCGCGCGGCGGACGCGGTCAGGTGAGCGTGCAGGATTCGGGTCTCGTCGTGCATTCGGGCGGTCACATGGGCGCTTTCTCGGGCAGCGCGTACCTGCCGCAGTCTTTGCCCGCCGGCGTTTCCGCCAGCGACATCCAGTAAGCGACGGGAGAATCCGATAATGTTCACAACGACACCCGGCCTCGGCGCGGCATCTTCCCGGCGCGCCGGCAACGCGGCGCGCTGGCTCGGCGCGCTGTTTCTCGCGCTCACGCTCGCCGCATGCGGCGGCGGCAGCGACAACAATTCCGGCTCCGGCGGCGGCTCGTCCGGCGGCGGCAGTTCAGGCGGCGGGTCGTCAAGCACGGCCAACGCCCAGCCTATCACCCCGAACGGCACGAACGCGGTGCCCATCACGGTGAACGGCGGCGTCGCGAACTTCGTCAACATTCCGAATGTCTCGGTGACGGTCTGCGCGCCCGGCACGAACACCTGCCAGACCATCGACAACATTCAGATCGACACGGCTTCCTTCGGCCTGCGCATTCTGAGTTCGGCGGCTCAGTCGGTCATCGGCGCGCTGCCGGGCGCGAAGGCGCTCAACGGCGGACAACTCGCCGAGTGCGCCGGTTTCGCGGACGGCTATACGTGGGGCACCGTGCGGCAGGCGGACGTGCGCATCGGCTCGGAAGTGGCGAGCGCACTGCCGGTGCAGATCATCGGCGACCTGGACCCGTCGGCGGCGCCCACCGGCATGAACGGATGCCCGTCGGGCAACGACGAGAACACCGCCGGCGAGATCGGCGCGAACGGCATTCTCGGCATCGGCACGCTGGCGCAGGATTGCGGCAGCAATTGCGCGACGACCCCGCTGAACGGCATGTACTTCTCGTGCACCAACGGCACGAACTGCACGGGCACGGCAGTTCCGGTCGCGCAGCAAGTGGCGAATCCCGTGCAGCGGTTCCCGGTGGACAACAACGGCGTGATCGTTCAGTTGCCGCCGGTTCCCGTCACGGGCGCGGCGAGCGCGAGCGGCACGCTGATATTCGGCATCGGCACGCAGAGCAACAACACGCTCACGGGCGTCACGCATCTCGGCACCGACGCGTACGGCGATCTCAGCGGCACGTACAAGGGCACGAGTTACCAGACGTTCTTCGACACGGGATCGAACGGCAACTTCTTCCAGGACAACTTCCCGCTGTGTTCGAGCACGAGCGTGTTCTATTGCCCGACGTCGCAGCAGTCGCTCACCGCGACCGTCTCCGGCACCGACGGCAATACGGCGACGGTGCCGTTCAGCCTCGTGAGCGCGCGCACGCTGACATCGGGCACCGGAAAGTTCGCGTTCAACAGCCTGGGTGGCCAGCTGGGTATGAGCGGCCTGTTCGACTTCGGCGTGCCGTTCTTCTACGGGCGCCACGTGTACGTCGGCTACGGCAGCGCGCCGTTCGTGGCCTTCTGACGCACGACGCATGGCAAAAAAAATCCGGCCCGCGCGGCCGGATTTTTTTCGCCTATCGCTCGGAGGGCGCGGGGCGAGGCTTGCGCGGCGCGCGCTCGAAGAGCGGATCGTAGAGCCAGCGCGGCATCGCATGCAGCAGCATGCCGACGACGCGCATCTGCCACGGAAACGTCGCGTAGCGCACTTTGCGCGCGATGGCATCGGCGGTTTTCGCGGCGAAGCGGTCGGCATCCATCAGAAACGGCATGCGATACGGATTGTGCGCGGTCATCTCCGAGCGCACGTAGCCGGGCGCGATGGTCACGACCGAGACGCCCTGCGGCCGCATCTCCACGCGCAGCGCTTCCAGATACTTCGCCGCCGCCGATTTCGACGCGCTGTACGCGCCTGAGCCCGGCAGCCCGCGCACGCCCGCGACGCTCGCAATGCCGACCAGCGTGCCGCGCCGCGCGGCCGTCATCGACGCGATGAACGGCTCGAACGTCGCGACCATGCCGAAGTAATTCACGTCCATCACGGCGCGGAACGTGTCGAGTTCGCCGTGGCCCGTGAGCGCGCCCTGACTGATGCCCGCGTTGGCGATCACGATATCGGCCGCGCCGTGCTCCGCGATGAACCGGCGCGCGGCATCGGCGAGCGCGTCGGGATTGCGGACATCGGCGGGATAAATGGAAATGGACGCCTTGGGATGGCGCGCGGCGAATGCCGCAAGAGACTCGGCGCGTCGGGCGACGAGGCCGAGCACGGCCCCGCGCTTCACGTATTCTTCGGCCAGTGCCTGGCCAATGCCACTCGACGCGCCGGTGATGAAGACCTTCAACGGAACTGCGTTCATACCGGCGTCAGGCGATTACATCTTTTTGTCGCGCACTTGCTGGACGAGGAAGTCCATCACCTGCGTCGTGCCGGGCAGACTGTTCGTCTGCGCCGGGCCGGTCACGTACTTGCCCTGCACCACGACCGTCGGCACGCCGTCGATCTTGTAGTCCTGAAGCAGCTTGGCGTCGCGCTGGACGTCGCTCTGCGTCGAGAACGAGTTGTACGCGTCCATGTACTTCTTCTTGTCGATGCCTTGCGTGGCGAGGAAGTCGGCCTGCGCCTGCGGCGTCAGCAGATAGTTCTTCTTCACGTGGATTTCGTTGAACACCACGGGCGTGAGCTTTTCCGCGACGCCGAGCGCGACCAGCGCGTGATACATCTTCGAATGCGGGATGAAGTCGTCGCGGAACGCCACCGGCACGCGCTTGAACACGACGTCCGGGCCTTGCTTCTTCTCCCACGCCTCGATGTACGGCTCGAATTCGTTGCAGTGCGGGCAGCCGTACCAGAAGAACTCGATGACCTCGACCTTGCCCGCCGGCGCGCCGATGGGCTGCGGCGCCTGCATCACCGTGTAATCCTTGCCAGCAGCAGGAGCGGCCGATGCCGTGCCCGCGACGCTGAACGAGGCGGCGGCAATGCCGAGGGAAAGGGCGAAGGCGCTAAAGAGTTTTTTCATGGTCGAAGAAAGTGCAAAGGTGCGACGTGAAGGCTGACATGGCGGATGCGTCGCGGTTCTCAAGTGGGACATACGACGCTTAAGCCTGACTTAAGGCGCGCCGCGCTCATAACCGGCCGAGCACGCGGGCGCCGTCCTGCACGCGTTATTGCTTCGAAAAACGAATGACCGCCGTATCGACGCCTGCGTCGGACAGACGCTGACGCGCCGTGTTCATGTCCTCGAACTTGGCGAACGGACCGATACGCACGCGATAGTACGTCACACCGCCTGCATCGCGCTGGGTGACCTTCGATTCGAAGCCCTGAAAGCCCAGACGCGCACGCTGCTGCTCGGCATCGGCCTGCGTTTTGTATGCGCCGACTTGCAGGAAATAGCCGGTGTTCACGTCGCCGGGCGCAGGCGGCGTGGTCTTGGCCGTGGCGGGCGGCGCGGAGCCGTTCTTCGGCGGCGTCGCGGCGGTGGTCGAACTCGTCGAACTGGTCGAACCGGGCGCGGCTTCAGGCTTCTTCGCGATGGTCGGGCTCGCGGTGCGCGGCGCGGACGCCGTGCCGCCGCTCGGCGGGACTTCGACGATCTGCGGCTCGTCCAGCACGCCCGACGACTGCGTCTGATTCGTGCTCTGGCCCGGCGCCGTGTTCGGCGGCGTGGGCTGCGCGGCTTGCGGCACCGCTTGTCCCGGCGACTTGCCTTGCAGCGGGCGATTCGGGTCGTACGGCTGCGCGGCGGGCGCGGAAGACGACTCCGCTGGCGGCGCGACCTTGGCGACGAATGGCGTGGGCGCACGCGTGATGTACAGCGCGACGATCACGGCGATCGCGAGTCCGACGATCAGACCGAGCACGATGCCGAGAAAGGTTCCCCCCGTTTGCTTCGACTGCGATTGCTTCGACGTGCGGCTTGGTTTTGCCATCGTATGAATCACCTGCAAAAAGTCTTCGAGTTGGCCGACGATTATAGCCGCCGCGTAACGCGCGCCCGCGCCAGGCTGCCGTCCGCGCACGCCGAAAGATTCACAAAGTTACAGGCGCGCGCGCGACGAAGAGCTCACGACGCCGCGCCGCGGATCACATCTTCTGCGGAGCCGACACGCCGATGGTCGCGAGACCGTTTTCGAGCACCTGACGCGTGGCCGCCAGCAGCGCGATGCGCGCCGTGCGTTCCTTCTCGTCGTCCACGAGCACGCGCTCCGCATTGTAGAACGAGTGAAATTCGCCAGCGAGGTCGCGCAGATAGAACGCGACCGCGTGGGGCGCAAGTTCGTCGGCGGCGTGCGCGAGCATGTCCGGGAACTCGGCGAGCTTGTTGAGCAGCGCCATCGCGCGCGGGCTCGACAGCGGTTCGAGATCCGCCTTCGCCGCTTGCGCGAGGTCGCCGCCGTAGCGTTCCTTCCAGTCGTTGAGAATGGTGCAGATGCGCGCATGAGCGTATTGCACGTAATAGACCGGGTTCTCGTCGTTCTGCTTGAGCGCGAGGTCGATGTCGAACACGAATTCGGTGTCGGCCTTGCGCGAGATCAGGAAGAAGCGCACGGCGTCGCGGCCGCGGCGAATCATCGCTTCGTCGAGCTGATCGGGCGCGGCTTCGCTGCCCGGCGTCATGCCGCCCGACCATTCGATCAGATCACGCACCGTCACGTAGCTGCCGGCGCGTTTGGAGATTTTCACTTCCTGGCCGTCGCGCATGACCGTGACCATCTTGTGCAGCACGTAGTCGGGATAGCCTTTCGGAATGCCGATGCCGAGCCCTTGCAGCCCGGCCCGCACGCGCGCGATGGTGCCGTGATGGTCCGAGCCCTGCACGTTGATGACCTTGGTGAAGCCGCGCTGCCACTTGGTGACGTGATACGCCACATCCGGCACGAAGTACGTGTACGTGCCGTCGGACTTCTTCATCACGCGGTCTTTGTCGTCGCCGTCGTCGGTGGTGCGCAGCCACAGCGCGCCGTCCTGCTCGTAGGTCTTGCCGGCGTCGATCAGCGCCTTCACCGTTTCTTCGACGCGCCCTTCCTTGTACAGCGACGACTCCAGATAGAACTGGTCGAACTTAACGCCGAACGCGGTCAGGTCCATGTCCTGTTCGTGGCGCAGATACGCGACCGCGAAGTGACGGATGGCTTCGAGGTCGTCCACGTCGCCCTTGCCTTTGACCGGCTCGCCGTCCTTGGCCGCCACCGTTGCGCCTGCCATGTAGTCACGCGCGATGTCGGCGATGTACTCGCCGTTGTACGCGGCTTCCGGCCACTCGGCGTCGCCCGGCTTGAAGCCGCGGGCGCGCGCCTGCGTCGAGATGGCGAGATTGCCGATCTGCACGCCCGCGTCGTTGTAGTAGAACTCGCGATGCACCGCGTAACCTTGCGTCGCGAGCAGGTTGGAGAGCGCGTCGCCGAGCGCAGCCTGACGGCCGTGGCCGACGTGCAGCGGACCGGTGGGATTCGCGGACACGAATTCGACGAGCACGCGCTTGCCCGCATCGCGCTCTGAACGGCCGTACGCCGCGCCTTCGCCGAGCACCGCCGGGATCACGTCTTGCTTTGCCTTCGCCGCGAGACGCAGGTTGATGAAACCGGGACCGGCGACTTCCGCGCTCTCCACGAGCCCCTTCGCGGCCGGATGGCCGAGCACCGCATCGACGATCTGCTGCGCGAGCTGACGCGGGTTCGCGCGCAGCGGCTTGGCGAGCTGCATTGCGACGTTCGATGCCACGTCGCCATGCGCCGCGACCTTCGGCCGTTCGAGCACGATCGCGGGCGCGACGAAAGCGGCTTCCGTTGCGCCTTGCGTGGCTTGCGCGACCTCTTTGACCGCGTCGGAGAGGAGCGTTTCCAGGGTTTCTTTGTGTGCGGGCAGCATGCTGAATGTGATCCAGTGAAGCGAATGCGCAGTGGCACGCGACAGGTGCGGGCGACGCGAAGCGCCGATTGACGCGGCTGATGAGCCGTTCGCCACGGCCTGCCTTCAAGGCGGGCCACGGCTGAAACCGGGATTTTAGCAGGTGCTAAACTGTCTATTCAGGGTGGTTGTTCTGCAAAGATCGGCTTGCCGGCGCGGCTCGCATTCGCCCCGGCTGTCATCCAACAAAAGGAAAAGGACTGTCCCATGCTGATCACATTCAAAACCATGGCTGCACCGGATGTCATGATGCTCGACAACCTCGCCGAGTATCTGCTCGAGATCATCGGCAAGCAGCTGACCGAGCGCGGCGTCATCACGCATGACGAACTGCCTGCCGCCATTCAGAAACTGGAAGCGGCGATCGTCAGCGACAAGAAAGAGCGCGCCGAGCACGACGGCCATTTCCACGAAGGCGAACAAGGCCACGATCCGCACGAGATTCCCATCGGGCTCGCGCAACGGGCGTATCCGTTCCTGGACATGCTGCGTCTCGCGCACAAGGAGAACAAGGACATTCTCTGGGGCGTCTGAGCGGGCGCATGAACGGCGCATGAACACCGCGCGGCTCAAATGAAAAACCCCGCATCGGCGACGATGCGGGGTTGTCTTCCTGCTGGCTTACTCGGGCGGCGCCGCTTACTGCGACTGACCGTTGCCCGGAGTCTTCGGCTTTTTAGGCGTCTTCGGCTTCTTCTTGTGTTCGGCCTGCGGCGGCGAGTACGACGATGCCTGCGTGGTGCTGGCCTGCGCGAACGCAGCCGAACTCGACGCTGCGAGCACTGCCGCGGCGATCGCGATGCTTACGGCGGACGTCATCTTCTTCATGCGACTTTCTCCGTGGCTAAAGAGTGCGTGGCCGCCGTCGTGGCGGTTCATCGCAGCGACAAGTCTACGGAATAAAAAAAGTTCCCGCCCATCACGCGGCGCTTTTCTTGCGTATCACGCGCAGCATATGTCTTTGCACAACGTTCGCCACGCTCGCCACGCGCGATCAGCGCAGCGGCGCGAGCGCGCGTTCCGCATCGGCCGATGAGATCGCCATGCGTTGCGCGAAGCTCTGCACCTGATCGTCGCCGATCTTGCCGACCGAGAAGTACGTGCTTTCCGGATGCGCGAGATAGAAACCCGAGACGCTCGCGGCCGGCGTCATCGCGAGGGATTCCGTCAGGCTCATGCCGATTTCCCCTGCCTGAAGCACTTCGAACATATCGCGCTTCACGAGATGATCGGGGCACGCCGGATAGCCGGGCGCGGGACGGATGCCGCTGTACTTCTCCGCGATGAGCGCTTCGTTGTCGAGTGTTTCGTTGGCCGCATAGCCCCACAGTTCGCGACGCACGCGCGCATGCAGCGCCTCGGCGAAGGCTTCTGCGAAACGGTCGGCGAGCGCCTTGAGCATGATCGCGCTGTAGTCGTCGTGATCGGCGGCAAACTGCTGCTCTTTCTTGTCGACGCCGAGGCCTGCCGTCACCGCGAACAGACCGATGTAATCGGCCACGCCCGATTCCTTCGGCGCGATGAAATCCGCCAGCGAGCGATTCGGCCGCATGACGCCGTCGACCACCGGCCGCACGCTCTGCTGTCGCAGATTGCGCCACGTCATCGCCACTTTCGAGCGCGACTCATCGGTGTAGATCTCGATGTCGTCGTCATTCACCGTGTTCGCCGGCAAAAGCGTGATGACGCCGTTCGCCGTGAGCCAGCGGCCCTGAATGATGCGCGAGAGCATCGACTTGCCGTCCGAGAACACGCGCCGCGCCGATTCGCCGACGATCTCGTCGTTCAGAATGGCCGGGTACGGTCCCGCGAGATCCCACGTCTGGAAGAACGGGCCCCAGTCGATGTAATTGGCCAGATCCGCGAGGTCGTAGTTCTTGAACACGCGCCGCCCGATGAAGCTCGGCTTCTTCGGCTGGTACGCGCTCCAGTCGATCTTCGTCTTGTTGGCGCGCGCTTCGGCGTAGGTCACCATCGGCTGCGCTTTTTTGTTCGCGTGCTGCGTGCGAATGCGTTCGTAGTCGGTCTTCAGTTCGTCGAGGAACTTGGCCGCGCCTTCGTCCGACAAGAGGCTCGATGCCACCGACACCGAACGCGACGCGTCCGCCACGTACACGACCGGGCCATCGTAGTTCGGCGCGATCTTCACGGCGGTATGCACGCGCGAAGTGGTCGCGCCGCCGATCAGAAGCGGCGTCTGCTTGCCGCGGAAGTATTCGTCGCGCTGCATTTCGGAGGCGACGTAGGCCATTTCTTCGAGACTCGGCGTAATGAGCCCCGACAGGCCGATGATGTCCGCGCCTTCTTCCTTCGCCTTCTGCAGGATGGTCGCGCAGGGCACCATCACGCCCATGTTGACCACTTCGAAGTTGTTGCACTGGAGCACCACCGACACGATGTTCTTGCCGATGTCGTGCACATCGCCCTTCACGGTCGCAATGACGATCTTGCCCTTGGAGCGCACGTCCGCGCCGGCATCGGCGAGACGTTTTTTCTCTTCTTCGATGAACGGGATCAGATGCGCGACCGCCTGCTTCATCACGCGCGCCGACTTCACCACTTGCGGCAGAAACATCTTGCCCGCGCCGAAGAGGTCGCCGACGATGTTCATGCCGTCCATCAGCGGCCCTTCGATCACGTTGATCGGCCGGCCGCCCGCCTGTTCGATCTTCGCGCGCACTTCCTCGGTATCTTCCACGATGAAGGTCGTGATGCCGTGCACGAGCGCATGCGAAAGCCGCGCCTCGACCGGCTGGTTGCGCCATTCGAGGTTCTCTTCCTTCTTCGCCGCGCCGGTCTTGAACTTGTCGGCGATCTCGAGCAGACGGTCCGTTGCGTCTTCACGGCGATTGAGCACGACATCTTCGACGCGCTCGCGCAGTTCGGGATCGAGATCGGCATAGACGCCGAGCTGCCCGGCGTTCACGATGCCCATGTCCATGCCCGCCTGAATGGCGTGGTAGAGGAACACCGTGTGAATGGCTTCGCGCACCGGATCATTGCCACGAAACGAGAACGACACGTTGGACACGCCGCCGCTCACCTTCGCGTGCGGCAGGTTTTCTTTGATCCAGCGCGTTGCGTTGATGAAATCGACCGCGTAGTTGTTGTGCTCTTCGATGCCCGTCGCGATCGCGAAGATGTTCGGATCGAAGACGATATCTTCCGGCGCGAAGCCCACTTCGTTCACGAGAATGTCGTAGGAACGCTTGCAGATTTGCGTCTTGCGTTCGAACGTGTCGGCCTGACCCTGCTCGTCAAAGGCCATGACGACGGCCGCCGCGCCGTAGCGGCGAATCAGCTTCGCGTGATGACGGAACGCGTCTTCGCCTTCCTTCAGCGAGATGGAATTGACGATTGCCTTGCCCTGCACGCACTTGAGCCCGGCTTCGATGACTTCGAACTTGGAGGAGTCGATCATGATCGGCACGCGCGCGATGTCCGGCTCGGACGCGATCAGGTTCAGAAAGCGCACCATGGCCGCTTTCGAATCGAGCATGGCTTCGTCCATGTTCACGTCGATCACCTGCGCGCCGTTTTCCACCTGTTGCCGCGCGACGGCGAGCGCCTCGTCGAACTGGCCGTTGAGGATCATGCGCGCGAACGCCTTCGAGCCCGTCACGTTCGTGCGTTCGCCGACGTTGATGAAGAGCGAGCCTTCGGTGACGTTGAACGGCTCGAGGCCGGAAAGACGCATCGTGTGATCGGTCATAGTCGTTCGCTTCTCTTCTGTTTCTCTTGGTCGATTCGGGCAGTACTTAAGCGGCGTCGCGGTATTGCGAAGGGAAAGCGCGCGGCTTGACTTGCGCGAGCGCCTTCGCGATCTCGGCGATATGCTCGGGCGTCGTTCCGCAGCACCCGCCCGCGAGATTGACGAGTCCCGCTTGCGCGAACTCCTTAAGCAGCCCCGATGTCACGTCGGGCGTTTCGTCGAAGCCGGTGTCGCTCATCGGATTCGGCAGGCCGGCGTTCGGATAGCACGAGACGTAGGTATCGCAGAGTTTCGCCAACTCGGCGATATACGGGCGCATGAGCGCCGCGCCGAGCGCGCAGTTGAGCCCGAACGTCAGCGGCTTCGCGTGACGCAGCGAGTTCCAGAACGCCTCGACGGTCTGACCCGACAGAATGCGGCCCGACGCGTCCGTGACCGTGCCGGAGATCATGATCGGCAGGCGTTCGCCCGTGTTCTCGAAGAGCTCGTCGAGCGCAAAGAGCGCAGCCTTCGCGTTCAGCGTGTCGAAGATGGTTTCGACGAGAAAGAGATCGCAGCCCGCATCGAGTAGCGCCTTCGCTTGCTCGTAGTATGCGTCGCGCAGTTCATCGAAGCTGACGTTGCGCGCGCCGGGATCGTTCACGTCCGGCGAGATGCTCGCGGTCTTCGGCGTCGGGCCGATCGCGCCCGCGACGAAGCGCGGCTTGTCCGGCGTCGAGAATGCATCGCAGGCTTCGCGGGCGAGCTTTGCCGACGCGAAGTTCATCTCGGCGGCCAGATCTTCCATGCCGTAATCGGCCTGCGCGACGCGCGTGGCGCCGAACGTGTTCGTCTCGATGATATCCGCGCCCGCCGCGAGGTATTGGTCGTGAATTTCGCGGATGATCTGCGGCTGCGTGATGGAGAGCAACTCGTTGTTGCCCTTGATATCGCGGCCATAATCCTTGAAGCGATCACCGCGATAAGCGGCTTCGTCCAGCTTGTAACGCTGAATCATGGTGCCCATCGCGCCATCGAGGATCAGAATGCGCTGCTGCAACAGCGTGGGAAGCGCGGCGCCGCGCGTGTAATCGCGCGCGGAGACTGGAAGACTCGGATTGGCGTTCTGGTTCATGACGGACAGGCCCTGCACCGGATAGGAAATAGTCCGTCATTGTAGCCGCAGCGCGATGCGGTCGCTCCCGGCGCGGTTTGCTTCATGGCGAAGCGGACGGGCGAAAAAAAGAACCCCGCCGAGGCTTCGGCGGGGTCTTCTCTGGCGTGTCGCTCGTTTGCCGTATTGCGTGGCTCGCCTCATTCGCCGAGTAGCCGGCGAGCATGGCGGCGCGGGCGCAAGACTCGGAGCGCCCGCGCGAAACGTGGCGTTAGTGCAGCACCACGGGCTGGGTCATCAAGACATCGAACTGGCCGAGGAATTCATCGACATCCTCGAGCGATGGTTCTTCTTCGATCAGCTTTTGCACATGCTCGCGGAATCTTGCCGCAAGCTCGCCGTCGATGAAGATCTCCCGTTGCGTGTTCTTGTCGACGATTTCGTACCCGCCCGACATCATCGCGAGATGATTGGCCTGGGGTGGAAACTCAACGACGCAATAGTTAGGGCTGTTGTAGATCATTTGCATGGCGACACTCCTTATTCCTGTTGCTCCCGCAACCTGCATCGTAGTTGGAGCGACTGGGTGGGAATTCAAGGGGTGGCCTCGACGTGATGCCGTGTTATCGAGGCTTTTTTCTGTGAAACGTAGTCAGGCGGCCTCACGCAGAAACGCATCGAGCAATGCGCAAAAGCGTTGCGACGCCTCGATCGGAGACATATGTGCCGCATCCAGAAGTTCGAATTGCGCGCCCGGCACCGTGTCGGCGATTACCTTGGATTCAGCATGCGGCGTGCCATTGTCGTATTCACCGGCCACGACGAGCGTGCGCTTTTGAATCGACGCCAGTTGGTCCCTCGCATCGAAACGGCTCAGGGCTTCCGCGGCCTTCGCGAAACCTTCGTCGGGCGTGCGCGCAATCGTTTCGCCGACCTGCTCGATCACTTCGGGGTGCGCTTTACGAAAACCCTCCGTGAACCAGCGTTCCAGCGTCGATTCCACCATACTCCCTATGCCGTTCTGACGCACGGAAGCCGCGCGTTGCAAAAACGTCGAGCGCGCTTCCTCGCGGATGAACGCGGGCGCGCCCACGACCGTCAGCGAATCCACTTTGTCCGCATGGTTGATGGCGAACTTCTGCGCGACCATGCCGCCCAGCGACAAGCCGACGACGTGCGTGCTCGGCGCGCCGAGCTTGTCGAGCAACTCGGACAGGTCATCGGCGAGATCGTCCACGCTGAACGCCTCGGGCGACACCGCCGTGTAGCCGTGGCCGCGCAAGTCATAACGCAGCACGGTGAAATCGTTGCGGAAGTAGCCCGCCATCTGGTCCCACGCGGACAGATCGCCGGCGAGTGGATGGATGAAGGTCAGCCAGGGACCGCCGCCTTCGTTGTCGAGAACGTATCGGGTTTCGATGCCTTTGTTGTTCACCTGCATATCCGCTCCGTGGAGGTCGCTTTGAGAATCCGTGCGTCCCGTGAGACCGTGGGACGCGCCGCCGCTACGGCCTGACGGATGCATCGTCGGCGGCGGGTGCGGTTTCCTCTGACGCATCCGTCGTGCCCGGCGCGTTGTTCTCGGCAGCGGAAGCCGCTTGCAGCTTGCCGGCCCACAGCATTTCGATCTGCATGCCGTTCGGCTCCGTCTGGAGGATGCGCGCGGGCAGCCAGCCCAGCGCCGGAGCCAGCCAGATGTCGAGCTTGCGCCGGTCGCCTTCGCGGCGCGGCAGGCGCGTGAAATGCCGCGCGGTGACGAAGCCGTCGTGCGTCTGCACCGTTTCATCGCCGACGGTTTCCATCGGCCAGATTTCGCTGCTGTCGTTATCCGCGACGCTGAACTGCCGCGTGACGCCGGCTTTGTAGACATCGGGCGCGCCGCGCACGAGGCTCGTCAGTTGCATGACGACGCTGAAGCGATCCTGCGCGCCGTCCGCGAGCGGCTGGCTGTTCGGCGTGCGCGTATAGACAATCTGCTTCGTTTCGCGATTGAAGACGGCGACATCGGCGGCGCGGCGGCCGCGTTTCTCCGAATACTGTTCCGGCGCGATGCCGAAGGCATCGATATGGCCCTTGCTCGAATACACGTACGGACCGACGAACGGCAGCGGAATGGAGACGACCATCTCGTAGTGCTGGCCGTCGTTCGTCCAGTGGATCGTGCCAGTCTGGTTCATCACGCCGTTGACGAGCGTGTCGTAACGTAGGTCGCCGGTCGGCGGGACGCTGAATTTGTCGCCCGAAGCGGTCGCAGTCGGGGCTGCGGCTGACGTTGCGGCTGCGGTTGCGATTGGCGCGGACGCGCTCGCGGCACCTGCGCCCGAAGCCGCCACGCCCGATGCCGCCGCAGGTTCACCGGCCTGCGGCGTGGCCGCGCTCAACACGGGCGCGGGCGCAGCGGGTTTCGGCGCAGGCGCAGGCGCGGCCTTGGGCGGCGCAGGCCGCGCGACATGCGCAGGCGCGGCCGGTTTGACAGGCGCAGGCGGCGTGACGGGCTTTGGCGTCAGCAATTCCACCTGAACCGGCGGCTTCTGCTCGGGCGTACGGTTCGCCGGCTGCTTCGCGTGTTCGATCCAGCGCATCGCGCTCCAATGCAGCCCGGCGACGATCAGCGCCGCCCCAACCCAGCGCCCCCAGGGCCCCCAGCGACGAGGCGCATCCGGCGCGGACGCGGCAGCGGAAGGCTCGCCCGGCGCAGCAGGCGGACGATGAAACGAAAACAGGGGCATCGAACGAAGCGGAAAGAGAAGGAATGGCGCGGCGACAGAAGCGGTTATGACACGCGCGCTCGCGGCGATGTTCCGCGCGCAGGCGCGATCACCGTTCACCCGCCTTGTACCCCAGTTCATACGACAGGCTGCGCGCGCATTCCCGCAGCGCCGAATCGATCTCGCCGCCCCAGCGTGTATCGAACGCGCCTTCGTGTCCGAGCGCGATCAGCCCGAGCGCGAGTTCGCCGGTCGAATCGAACACGGGCATGCAGAACGCGTGAATCGACGGCAGCAGCATGCCTTCGACGCGCGCCGCGCCATGCTCGCGGACATCGGCGAGAAGCGGCTCGACATCAGCGATTGTTTGCTTGCTCGCAGCGAGTTCGCGTTCGAGCATCGGCTGCGTCTTGCTGCGCGGCAGATACGCGGCAAAGAGCAGTCCCGTGGCCGACGACAGCAGCGGCATGACGTCGCCGAGCTTCAGCGATGCCTTTGCCGGATAGCTCGACTCCATCCAGTGCACGACCGTCGGCCCCTGATTGCCCCACACCGCGATGCCCACGGTCTGATCGATGCGGTCGCGCAATTCGGCCAGCGCAATGCGCGCGAGCTTCACGCCATCGACGCGTGCGAGGCGCGCCAGCCCCATCTGCAAGGCAAAGCCGCCGAGTTCGTAGCGGCCCGTGAGCGGGTCCTGCGAAGCGAGCCCGAGCCGCACGAAGCTCACCAGATACCGATGCGCCTTCGCCGGGCTCATGCCCGCGCGCTGCGCGAGATCGCGCAGCATCATGGCGCGCGGCTCGTGAGTGAGCACATCGAGCAAACGGAAGCCGACTTCGATCGACTGGATGCCCGAGCGCAGCTTTTCTTCGGATGCGTCGAGGTCGAGTTCGTCGCCGGTGGCGGGCGCGTTGGATGGCATGGAAAGCGTGAAGGCGATGGATTCACCATCGTAAAATAGATTTCCCTCAACGTCATCTCAGCCCGACTCTGCCTTATGAAACTTGCCACGCTGAAGGACGGCACGCGCGACGGCCAGCTCATCGTCGTATCGCGCGATCTGCGCACGGCTGTCATTCCCGATGGAATCGTCTCCACGCTGCAACGCGCGCTCGACGACTGGACGTTCTACGCGCCGCAGCTTTTTGACCTCTACGAAGCGTTGAACCAGGGCCGCGCCCGCCACACGTTTTCGTTCGATGCGAAGTCGTGCATGGCGCCGCTGCCGCGTGCGTTTCAATGGGCCGATGGCTCGTCCTATGTGAATCACGTGGAACTGGTGCGGCGCGCGCGCGGCGCCGAGATGCCGGCCGAATTCTGGACCGACCCGCTCATGTATCAGGGCGGCAGCGACGACTTTCTCGGGCCGACGGACGATATCGTGTGCGCGTCGGAATCGTATGGCATCGACTTCGAGGCGGAAGTCGCCGTCATCACCTCCGATGTGCCAATGGCGCCCACGCCCGACGAAGCATTGAAAAGCGTGCGCTTGCTGATGCTGGTCAACGATGTCTCGCTGCGCAATCTCATCCCCGCCGAACTCGCGAAGGGCTTCGGCTTCTTCCAGAGCAAGCCCGCCACCGCGTTCTCGCCCGTGGCCGTCACGCCCGACGAACTCGGCGACGCGTGGCGCGAAGGCCGCGTGCATCGGCCGATGACCGTGCACTGGAACGGCAAAAAGGTGGGCCAGCCGGATTGCGGCGTGGACATGGTGTTCCACTTCGGCCAGTTGATCGCGCACGCGGCAAAGACGCGCAATCTGCGCGCAGGATCGATCGTCGGCTCGGGCACGATCTCGAACAAGGACACGAAGCGCGGCTACTGCTGTATCGCGGAGAAGCGGTGCCTGGAGACCATCGAGCACGGCGCGCCGCAGACGGAGTTCATGAAGTTCGGCGACAGCGTGAAAATCGAGATTTTCGATGACGCGGGCAAGTCCATTTTCGGCGCGATCGATCAGGCCGTCGTGCAGCTCGAACACTGATATCGCGCGATGAAACAAACGGCGCAACGGGTTTCGCCCGATGCGTCGGGAGCACCGGCCACCGTACACTCTCCGGGCGTTGCGGCTCACGCGCCGCGCGACGACAAAAAACAAAAGGAGACTTCCATGCGCAGAAGCAAGTGGGTGGCCGCAGCCGTGCTCGCATTCGCCGCGACGACAGCGGCGTTCGCGCAAACGCCGCACGTCAAGATCGGGCTCGTGCTGTCGCTGACCGGACCGGCCGCGTCGCTCGGCATTCCCGCCCGCGATACCGTCGCGCTTCTGCCGAAGGAAATGGGCGGCGCGAGCGTCGACTACATCGTGCTCGACGACGCTTCCGACACCACGCAGGCGGTGCAGACCACGAAGAAGCTCATCAGCGAGAATCAGGTGGATGCGATCATCGGCTCGTCGATCACGCCGAATTCGCTCGCAATGATCGATGTCGTCGCGCAAAGTCAGACGCCGATGATCTCGCTCGCTTCGTCGGCGAAGATCATCGAGCCTGTCGACGACAAGCGCCGCTGGGTGTTCAAGACGCCGCAAACCGACGCGATGATGGCCTCCGCCATTGCCGAGCACGCGAGCAATCACGGCGTGAAGACGCTCGCGTACATCGGGCAGGCGGACGCGCTCGGGGAAACCTTCTACGCGGAAGTCGCGAAGTTCGCGCAACTGCACAAGATCACCGTGGTCGCCAACGAGCGGTTCAATCGCACGGACCCGAGCGTGACCGGGCAGATTCTGAAGATTCTCGCGGCCAAGCCGGACGCGGTGGTGGTCGGCGCCGCCGGCACGCCTGCCGCGTTGCCGCCGAAGACGCTCGCGCAGCGCGGCTACAAGGGCAAGGTGTATCACAATCACGGCGTGGGCAATCGCGACTTCCTGCGCGTGTGCGGCGCGGATTGCAACGGCACTTTCCTGCCCGCGAGCCCGGTGCTCGTCGCGGCACAGTTGCCGGACGATCACCCGGCCAAGCGCCTCGCGCTCGACTACATCAAGCTTTATGAAGCGAAGCAGGGCGCAGGCACGGTCTCGGCGTTCGGTTCGTATGCGTGGGACGCGGGCATGCTGCTTCAACGAGCCATTCCGATCGCGATGAAAGCCGGCGCGCCGGGCACGCCCGCGTTTCGCGGCGCGCTGCGCGATGCGCTCGAAGGCACGAAGAACTTCGCGGATACCAACGGCGTCGTCAACATGACGCCCAACGATCATATCGGCCTCGACCAGCGCGCCCGCGTGATGGTCGAGATTCGCGACGGCAAGTGGGTGTATCAGCCGCGCTAGACCACATGGAACCGACATGAGCGATCTCTCCTTGTATTCGCGCTACACGTCGCTGCACTTGCGTCGTCACGCGCATGGCGTGCTGGAAGTCGTCATGCCGGGCGCGGGCGCGAACAAGAGCGGCCTCTCTACCGCCGACGCCAACATGCACCGCGAACTCGCGGAGATCTGGCGCGACATCGACCGCGATCCCGAGACGCGCGTCGCGCTGATTCGCGGCGAGGGCAAGGGCTTCTCGGCGGGCGGCGACCTCGCGCTCGTCGAGCAGATGGCGAACGACTTCGACGTGCGCGCGCGGGTCTGGCGCGAAGCGCGCGATCTCGTGTACAACGTGATCAATTGCAGCAAGCCGATCGTCTCCGCGATGCACGGTCCGGCGGTCGGCGCGGGGCTGGTAGCGGGCTTGCTCGCGGATATCTCCATTGCGTCCAAGTCGGCGCGCATCATCGACGGACATACGCGGCTCGGCGTCGCGGCGGGCGATCACGCGGCGATCATCTGGCCGCTGCTGTGCGGGATGGCGAAGGCCAAGTACTATCTGCTCCTGTGCGAGCCCGTGAGCGGCGAAGAAGCGGAGCGCATCGGCTTGGTATCGCTCGCGGTGGAAGAGAACGAACTCATGTCGAAGGCGATCGAAGTGGCGAACCGGCTCGCGCATGGATCGCAGACGGCCATCCGCTGGACCAAGTACGCGCTGAACAACTGGCTGCGCATGGCGGGGCCGACGTTCGATACATCGCTCGCGCTGGAATTCATGGGCTTTGCCGGACCCGACGTGCACGAGGGCATGCGTTCGCTGCGCGAGCGCCGCGCGCCGGACTTTCCGGGCGACGCGCCGTTCTGACGCGGCCCGGCATGGCTAGTGACTAGTGGCTAGCCAAGGCGATCAACCAATCAAGAGGAGCGACGAATGACGGACACCTCAGGCGGCACCCCGCCGTTTTCGATTCCCGGCTTCCCCGGTTTCTCCGGCCTGGGCCAGGCGGACATGATGGGCAAGATGTGGGAGATGATGCGCCTGAATCCGTTCGCGGCCGCGATGTCGGGCGGCGCGCAGGGCGCGAATCCCTCGCTATCCATGATGTCGGACATGCTCGCGCCGCTCACGAACATCGAGGAACTGGACAAGCGCGTGACGGACATGCGCGCCGTCGAACAGTGGCTCAAGCTCAACCTCAACATGCTGCAATCGGCGATTCAGGCGCTGGAAGTGCAGCGCGCGACGCTCGCCACGCTGCGCGCGTTCGGCGCGTTCGCTCAGACGTCCGTCGAGAGCGCGCAGAACGCGGCGGCGGAGACATCGAAGGCGGCGGGCCGCTGGCCGATGGGCGGCGCCGCATCGAGCGACGCGCCCAAGGCCGCGCCGGGCGAGCGCGCGGCGCCCACGGAAAGCGACAACCCGGAAGCGGGCGCGAAGTCCGACGCGCCGCTTCCGCCGGGCTTCGATCCCAGCGGCTGGTGGAACGCGCTGCAATCGCAGTTCAATCAACTCGCGCAACTGGCGATGATTCAGCCCGGCATGGCGGGCGCGCCGGCAGGTCAGCCGTCGGCGTCGGCCGAAGAAAGTTCGACTGCGCCGGCTCCCAGCAGCCAACCGGGCGATGACACGTCAGCCGCAGCAGCAGCGGCGAAAAAAGCGGCCGCGCGTAAGACGCCGCCGAGAAAGAAACCGGAGTAGGCATCGCGCGGATGTCGCGCAAGCGGCATCGGCTGATAGACAACGCCTGGCGGCCCGCGCTCGCCAGGCGTTTTTTTTGGATGCGCGCCGACTCGTGTGGCGTCGTGACGTCGCTACTGATTGACATATTTTGTCTATCATTCACTATGGAGCGAGAGCGGTTTTGTCCACCTGCCGACGCAGGCATGCAACGTGCAACGGACCGTCCGTGTGTTCAATTACCGTTTTGTCCATGACAAACTCATCGGAAGAAACTCTACAGCCCGAGCGAGACGCGGGTGCTGCAGGACAGGCTGAATCACCGTCGGACGCTCCGCTCGTGCGTTCGGTGGGATCGGGCCTGAGCGGCGTCGGCATCGGCGCCATCGCTCAGGAGATTGGTCTGACGAAGGACACGCTGCGCGTCTGGGAACGGCGCTACGGCTTTCCGCAGCCCATGCGCTCGCCCGGCGGCGAGCGGCTGTATCCGCAGGAACAGGTGACGAAGCTGCGGCTCGTCAAACGCCTGCTGGACGCGGGGCATCGGCCGAGCAAGGTCCTCGCGCAGCCGATCGAGGCGTTGCAGCAACTCGCCGAGTCCTCGGGCGTCGGGCAGGACGCGCCGGACGCCGAACTGGACCACTTCATCGCGCTACTGCGCAATGGCGCCTACGAGGACTTCCGCTTCGGACTTCTGCGACGCGCGACGCGCGACGGTCTGGAGCGTTTCGTGGTTGACGTCGCCGCGCCGCTTGCCGCCCGGGTGGGAAACGCGTGGGCGGCGGGCACGCTCCAGGTCTACCACGAGCATTTGTTCAGCGAGTCGATCCAGTTCACGCTGCGCACGCTGATGCGCCCGCTGTCCGAGGCGCTGCGTGGCCGCGGCGGCCGGCCGCGCGTGCTGTTGACGACGCTCTCCGGCGAAGGCCACGGTCTCGGCATTCTGATGGCCGAAGCCATGTTCAGCCTCTGCGAGTGCGAATGCGTGCAGTTGGGGTTGCAGACGCCGCTGCACGACATCGTCAGCGCGGCGGTGGCGCACGAGGTCGATGTCGTCGGGCTGTCGTTCACGGCGGTGCTTCCGGCTCAGGTCATCGCGAACGGACTGACCGAGCTGCGCAGCATGTTGCCGCCGCACATCCGCATCTGGGTCGGCGGCAGCAGTCCGGCGCTGCGCCGCAAGCTGAACGATGGCGTGGAGCATCTCGCAGGTTTGACGCCGATCGAAGAGTTCGTGGCGGCTTGGCGCGAAAGCGCCGTGCTATGATCGGAAAGGCTTGCTCGCGCGAGCCCGAGCGGGCCTGCGGACGTCGCGGCATCGACCAAACGTGCGTCCGCGCGCGCCGGCGCTAGTCGCTTCGCCGCGCTGGTCAGGCGCACGTATGCGTCTTTGCTGCAAACCGCTGAGCAGGCGGCACGACGAAAGCCTCGACGGAACCTGGGCACAGGGTTCGCTTCTCACCCAAGGTTGAACACGACGCACGCAAGGCGGCACGCGCGCAAGAACGCGCTTGTCGAAGGCGGCTGGCGCGTTGCGACAGCGCTGCATCGGGTGCTTCCTTGTCGTTTTTCGCCTGTGGCCGCCGGAATCCCGCGTAAAATTGAAAGCTTGGTTGCTCGTGCGCAGCGGTTATCGCGCACGTTTGGCCGACCGTCATACAGATATAACGTCGCATAAGTGGCTTCAGGGGTGGACTATGAACACCATGCTTTATCCGGAACTTTATAAATCGCTGGAATCCGTCCGTTGGGATATGGAGAAGGACATCCCCTGGGACAAGTTCGATGCGTCCCTGCTCACCGACGAGCAGGCCCGGACCATCAAGATGAACGCGATCACCGAATGGTCCGCTCTTCCCGCAACCGAAATGTTTTTGCGTGACAACCACCATGACAGCGACTTTTCCGCGTTCATGAGCGTGTGGTTTTTCGAAGAGCAGAAGCATTCGCTGGTGTTGATGGAATATCTGCGCCGCTTCAGGCCCGAACTGGTGCCGACGGAAGAAGAACTGCACGCCGTGCGCTTCGAATTCGATCCGGCGCCGCCGCTCGAAACGCTGATGCTGCACTTCTGCGGCGAAATCCGCCTGAATCACTGGTATCGCCGCGCGGCCGAATGGCACACCGAGCCGGTCATCAAGCATATCTACGAAACCATTTCGCGCGACGAGGCGCGGCACGGCGGCGCGTATCTGCGCTACATGAAAAAGGCGCTCGCCAATGCAGGCGATTCGGCACGCGCCGCGTTTGCGAAGATCGGCGTGCTGATGGCCTCGGCCCGTCGCACCGAGAAGCCGCTGCATCCGACGAACCTGCACGTCAATCAGGCGCTGTTTCCGCGCGATACCGTGCAGTCGCGTCTGCCCGATCCCGAATGGCTCGAACGCTGGCTGGACGACCAGATCCGCTTCGACGATAGCTGGGAGAAGAAGGTCGTCGAGCGCATTCTGCACAACCTCTCGATTCTCTTCGAGCGGTCGTTCGTCACCGCGCAGGAACTGAACCGCTATCGCAAGGAAGTGGTGCAGCGTCTGCAAGCCGCGTCCGGCGGCTCCAGCGGACAGCCCGCCTGACAGGTGTAACAGCGTGTCGCTCGCATGAACAAACGGCCTGCCGGCTCACATCGGCGGGCCGTTTTGCTTTCCAGGCCGCTTGCTTCGCCGGCGAGACGCCGTGGCACAATGCGCGCTTTCCGAACTACCCGTTGAGCAACGCCATGCCCGCCACTTTCGAACGCAAGATCACCACGCGCGACGCGCTCGCCGCGCTCCGCCCGACGCTCGCGGGGCCGGTCGTGTTCACCAACGGCGTGTTCGACATCCTGCATCGCGGACACGTGACCTATCTTGCCGACGCGAAGGCGCTCGGCGCGACGCTGATCGTCGGCGTGAACAGCGATGCCTCCGTGCGCACGCTCGGCAAGGGCGACGATCGCCCGATCAATCGCGAGGACGACCGCATGGCGCTGCTCGCGGCGCTCGAAAGCGTGGATTGGGTCGTGAAGTTCGAGGAATCGACGCCGCTGCAACTGATCGACGCGCTGCGCCCGGACGTGCTCGTCAAAGGCGGCGACTACGACATGGACAAGCTCGCCGAATCGGCGCTCGTGCGCGGCTGGGGCGGCAAGGCGCTCGCGATTGCGTTCGAGCATGACCGCTCGACCACCGCGCTCTTGAAGAAAGTCCGCGCGCAGTCCTGAACGGCCGCGTTACTGGCCGAGCGGCTTCGTCTCCACGCTCGCGGCGGGCGCGGGACCGCCGACCTGCGGCTGATCGGCTGCTTCCTCGGGACGCAGCGGCCGCGTCGTCAGCGTTTCGGGCCGCACCTGTTGCAACAGATGATGCGGCTCGCGCGCGCCCGCGGCGGGCAGCGACGATCCGAACATGCCGTGCACGAGCGCGAACACCAGCACGTTGGCCAGAATGAGAAAGGCAATGAGCCAGCGCAGCATGCCAGGGGCTCCGTCAGTCGGTTCGTAATCAGTCAGTTCGGTGCGTGGCCGATTCCCGCGCGATGAGCGCGAGGCCGGCGAGCACGAGGGAATCGTGGCGAGTGTGCGGCACCGCGAGCGCGCCCGCAATCTCGCTGGCCGCGCCGCCGCCGAGCACGAGCCGCACGTCCGCCTGCCAGTCCGCGCGGAGATCGCGCCATGCGCGTTCGATCAGACTCGCTTGCGCGAGCAGGCAGCCCGCCGACAGCGCGGCGGCCGTATCGGTGGCGAAGAGGCTGCGCGGGGCCGCTTCCGGGTCGCCGAGCGCGCGGCGCGCGGCGGCGGCATCGAGTGTCGGCAGTTGCGCGGTGTGGCTGCCGAGCGATTGCATCATTAGCGACCAGCCCGGCGCGATCAATCCGCCGGTGAAGACGCCATCGGCGCGCAACGCTTCGAGCGTCGTCGCGGTGCCGA
This sequence comes from Caballeronia sp. Sq4a, assembly GCF_023170545.1. Taxonomy (NCBI): domain Bacteria; kingdom Pseudomonadati; phylum Pseudomonadota; class Betaproteobacteria; order Burkholderiales; family Burkholderiaceae; genus Caballeronia; species Caballeronia sp. Sq4a. Next base: position 173,189 of record NZ_CP084250.1, read on the forward strand.
AGGTGGCGATCAGCACGTTCTCGCCGGGAAACGCGGCGCGCGCGCCGATCAGGCCCGCCCAGCGGTCGCTGCCGAGCTTGTCCGGTTCGACGTAGCGGTTTGTCACGCCGCATTGCGCGGCCTTCGCGCGCACGACGGTGCGCGGCAGCGCCGGCCAGCGCGCGTCGATCATGCGGTCGATGCGCGCCTGCGCCGCCGCGCCGGCCACGTTCGAGATCCACGCGCTGTCGGGTCGAGGCAGCGCCGACCATGCGGCGAGCGCCGGCTCGGCGGCATCGCGCGGCGTGGATTCACGTTCGTGCTCCAGCGCGCCGCCCGCGATAGCCGCGCCGTTTTCGTCGACGAGCGACCACTTGATGCGGCTGTTGCCCGCGTCGATCAGCAGCATCGGCGCGTCGCTCACGGACGCTCCTTTGCGAGCCGCAGCGACAGTTCGCCCGTCGCGACGGCGCGCGGTCCTTCGGGCGCGTCGATCAGCAAGTGGCCGCTGTCGTCGACGCCGGTGGCGACGCCGCGCGTGACTTCCTGTCCCTGATCGATCAGCACGACTTCGCGGCCCGCGTACGCGTGCGCGTCGGTCCAGCGCTGGCGGAACGGCCGGAAGCCGTCCGCTTCGAAGCGGGGCAGCGCCGTGTCCAGCGCATTCAGCAGCGCGGCGAGCGTGTCCGTGAGATTCGCGTCCGGCCACGCGCGGGCGAGCGCGGCGGGCGCGGCGCCGGGAATCGCGGCGGTCGACGGCGACTGGCGGTTCGCGTCGTCCACTTGCGCGGCGAGCTGCTCCGCGCCGTGCAGATTCACGCCGATGCCGATCACCACGGCCGTCGCGCCCGGCGCATTCCACGCCGTCTCGATCAGGATGCCGGCGAGCTTGCCGTCGTCGAGCAGCACGTCGTTCGGCCACTTCAGCGCGGGCCGCGCGGACGGCGTGAGCGGCAGCCGCGCGAGCGCGTCGAGCACGGCCGTGCCGATGGCGAGACTCAAGCCCGACAGCCCTTCGATGGGCCGCCGCAGCACGTATCCCACCGACATCAGGAGTGCATTGCCCGGCTCGGCGAGCCACGCGCGGCCGCGCCGCCCGCGCCCGGCAGTCTGCGCGTACGCGATGCGCGCGACCGGCGCGGGCGGCGCGTGTTGCGCGACGTCGCGGGCGAGCGTGCGCATGCGCTCGACGAGATCGGCGTTGGTGGAGCCGGTCTCGTCGACGATCTCGATGGTCCAGTCGCGCGCCGGACGCTCGGCGAGCGTGGCGAGCCGGTTACGGTCGATGCGCCAGGGCGCGTCGGGGGCGAAGGCGGGAGTCGGGGTCATCGGGATATTGTAGCGGGCGGGCTCGGCGCTTCGCGTGGCGGATCGCGCCGCCGCGCAACGATCCTTCGTTACAATGTCCCTCTCCCTCAAACCGCGTTCCAACGCCCCTTCGATCCTTGAACTTCGACACGCCGCCCCGCCTGCGAGTGGAAGCCGGTCAGCAAGGCAAGGTGGTCCGTCTTTCGGGCCAGTGGACGGCGCTCGCGCTCGCGCGTGACCGCTCGAAAACCGGCGTCACGCGGCGGCTGCGCGCGATCGGGCGCGAGGCCATCGGGCAGTGGGACCTGCTGTCGATCGAACGACTCGATCACGTCGGCGGGCAGGCGCTCTGGCGCATCTGGGGCCGCAAGATGCCCGCGACCGTCGCGCTGTCGGACACGCAGCGTGAAATCTTCGAGCGCGTCGCGCTGCTCGACGCGGAGCGCGAGGAGCCGGAGGCCATCGATCGCACCGATCCTGTCACGCGGCTCGGACACCTGATTTTCGCGTTCTTCGATCACCTGCACGGCGGCCTCGCGATGTTCGGCGGCTTCGTGCTCGATCTGCTCGGATTGATCCGTCGCCCACAGCGGACTCCGTGGACGGAGATTTCCGCGAACATCTATAGCGCCGGCGCGCAGGCGCTCGCGATCACGGCGCTCGTCGCGTTTTTGATCGGCATCGTGCTCAGTTATCTGTCCGCGCAGCAGTTGCGCATGTTCGGCGCGAACCAGTACATCGTGAATATTCTCGGGCTGTCGGTGATTCGCGAACTCGGGCCGGTGCTGTCCGCGATTCTCGTCGCCGGGCGCTCGGGCTCCGCGATCACCGCGCAGATCGGCGTGATGCGCGTCACCGAGGAACTCGACGCGATGCAGGTCATGGGCATTCCGCACGGCCTGCGCCTCGTTCTGCCGCGCGTGCTCGCGCTCGGCGTCGCGATGCCGCTGCTGGTCATGTGGACCAACATCATCGCGCTGACGGGCGGCGCGCTCGCGGCGAAGCTCGTGCTGTCCATCGACATTTCGTTCTTCATCCGCTCGCTGCCGTCCGTCGTGCCGATTGCGAATCTGTGGATCGGGCTGGGCAAGGGCGTCGTGTTCGGCATGCTGATCGCGCTCGCCGCGTGCCACTTCGGCTTTCGCATCAAGCCGAATTCACAGAGTCTCGGCGAAGGCACGACGACGTCCGTGGTCACGTCGATCACCGTCGTGATTCTCGCGGACGCGGTGTTCGCCATCCTCTTTCAGAACGTGGGGCTCTGACGCCATGTCGACGACGCTCGCCACCGCCGTGCGCCATCAGCCGCCGCCCGCGATCGCGGAGCCGGTCATCGAAGTGCGCGATGTCACGAAACGCTACGGCAGCACGGTGATTCACGAGCATCTGAACTTCGAGGTGCGCCGTGGCGAAATCGTCGCGCTGCTGGGCGGCTCCGGTTCCGGCAAGACGACGCTCGTGCGGCAGATTCTCGGGCTCGAATCGCCGACCTCGGGCGTGATTCGCGTGCTCGGCGAGGAATGGGCGCGCATGGACACCGAGACCGCGAAGATGCTGCGCACGCGCTCCGGCATGATGTTTCAGCAAGGCGCGCTCTTCTCGTCGCTGTCGGTGTATGACAACATCGCGCAGCCGTTTCGCGAACTCGGCAAGATTCCAGAAGACCTGATCCGCGAATTCGTAATGCTGAAGCTCGAAATGGTCGGGCTTTCGTGCAAGCACGCGACCAAGATGCCGGCCGCGCTCTCGGGCGGCATGGTGAAGCGCGTGGGCATTGCGCGGGCCATCGCGCTCGAACCCGAACTGCTCTTTCTCGACGAGCCCACGGCCGGTCTCGATCCGAAGGCATCGGATGAGTTCGTCGATCTGATCGCGACGCTCCATCGCGCGCTCGGTCTCACCGTCGTCATGGTCACGCACGATCTGGATACGATGGTCGCGCTTTCCACGCGCGTCGCCGTGCTCGCGGACCGGCGCGTGCTCGTCGCGGCGCCGGTGGAAGAAGCCGTCGCGGTGGATCATCCGTTCATCCGCGAGTATTTTCTCGGGCGGCGCGGACGGCGCGCGCTTCAGGCGCTGCCGCCCGAACGCCGCGCAAAGCTGCCCGCCGCCGCGCTCGACGACGCCACCATCACCGTGAAGTAGTCCGGCGCAAAAGCGACAAGGAACCTGCCGATGGAAAACAAATCACATGCGTTCTGGACCGGGCTGTTCACCATCGTGCTCGTGCTGGCCATTGCGTTCGCGGCGTTCTTCTTCAACGTGGACCGCACCGTGCGCGTGCCGTACGACCTGATCGCGCGGACCAACGTGACGGGCCTCTTCACCGATGCCGCCGTGCGTTATCGCGGGCTCGGCGTCGGCAAGGTCGAGTCGATTCGCTTCGACCGGGCGCATCCGGGGCAGATCCGCATCCGCATTCTCGTCGACCGCAACGCGCCGATGACGCACTCCACCTTCGCGACGCTCGGCTTTCAGGGCGTGACGGGCATCGCGTTCGTGCAGCTCGACGACAGCGGCAAGGATCCGACCGCGCTCGCGTCCTCGCCGCAGCACGTCGCGGAAGTGCCCATGCGTCCGGGGCTTTTCGAGCAGTTGCAGGAACGCGGCGATGTGATCCTGCGCAAGTTCGAGCGTCTTTCGGAAGACGCGGACAAGTTTCTCTCCGACGACGTGCGCGATCAGCTTCTCGACACGACCAAAAGCCTGAAGGGCGCGGCGGACGGCATCGCGTCGCTCGCGAGCCAGGTCGCGCCCGCAACCGCGCATCTGCCGCAGACGCTGTATCAGCTCGATCGCACGCTCGCCTCGACGAACGCGCTGATCCAGAACCTGAATCGCGAGAACGGACCGTTCGTGACCAACCTGAACAAGGCGGGCGACGCCGCGCAACAGGCCGCAGCCGCCCTCGCGGACATGAACGAATCGCTGCGCGACGTGACGGCGCGCGTGAGCTTCGAGGCATTGCCGCGTCTCTATTCGTTCACCGAAGATCTTGGCGCCGCCGCGCGTTCGGTCGACCGCGCCGCCGATACGTTCAGCGCGAGTCCGCGCAGCGTGCTGTTCGGCGCGCCGTCGATGCCGCCGGGGCCGGGCGAGCCGGGCTTCGTGTGGCCCGCGAATCCATCGCGCTGAACGCGGCCATAGAACAGGACAACGAAGGATTCATATGTCACTTGCTGAGTTGAAACGACCGTTGGCGCTTGCGCTCGCCTGTATCGCGATGCTGGCAGGCTGCGCGACGAACCCGCCCGCGACGCCGGACGCGCGCTATGACCTCGGCGCGCGGCCCGCCGCCAGTCCTGCGAGCCCTACGACCGAAGCGCCGATGCCGCCGGTCAAAGTGCTGGCGGTGCGCGCGTCGCGTGATCTGGAAACCGACGCGTTCGTCTATCGCCTGAGTTACGTCGATGCGCAGCGCACCGGCAGCTATGCGACGAGCCACTGGACGATGCCGCCCGCGCAGCTTCTCACGCAGCGATTGCGCGATACGCTCTCGCAACGCGGCCCGGTGCTCACGGGCGTCGACACGGTGCGCGCGCCGTTGCTGGAGATCGAGCTGACCGGCTTCGAACAGGTCTTCGATGCGCCGGAAAGGAGTCATGGCGTCGTATCGGTGCGGGCTACGCTCACGCGACAAGGCCGCGTCATCGCGCAGCGGATGTTCGCGGCGAGCGCGCCCGCGCCGAGCGCCGATGCATCGGGCGGCGCGCGGGCGCTGGCGGCGGCATCGGACGATCTGATCGCGCAACTGGGCGCGTGGCTCGGCGCGCAGCCGCTCACCGCATCGCGATGACGACGCGTTTCATCGTCAATCCGCTCGAACGGACGCGCCTGGGCGGCTCATGACGATCAAGCAATGGCAGCGCCGCCCGTCGGCGTTCTCGCGACAGGCGCTCGTCGCGTACGCGGTGCTCGTCGTGTACGGCTCGCTGTATCCGTTTTCCGGCTGGCGCTCGCTCGGTCTCGGGCCGTTCGCGTTCCTGACCGATCCGCTGCCGCGTTACCTGACGGCTTTCGATGTCGTCACCAACGTGCTCGGCTATATGCCGCTCGGCGCGCTGATCGTGCTCGCGCTGTATCCGCGCTGGCGCGGCTCGCTCGCGGTGTGCGCGGCGTTCGCGGGCGGCGCGCTTTTGTCGGGCGCGATGGAATCGATCCAGACGTATCTGCCCACGCGCGTCGCGTCCAATCTCGATCTCGCCGCCAATGCGCTCGGCGCGCTGATCGGCGGCGTGCTCGCCGCGCCCGCGACCAGTTCGCTGCTCGACCGCGGCTTGCTGCGGCGGATTCGCTTCACGTGGTTCGAGCGACATGCGGCCTACGTGATCGGGCTGTCGGCGCTGTGGCCGTTCTCGTCGATGTTTCCTGCGCCGTATCTATTCGGCGGCGGCGACTTGCCGCGCGTGCTGTGGGATCAGCTCGATCCGGCGATGCAGGACGCGATTCTCGCGTGGACGCCCGCCGCGTGGGACGTGGAAACGTGGCCGGACCGCCTCGGCGCGCTGTTGCCCGACGAAGCGTGGGAAGCGATGATCACGTCGTCGAATCTGTTCGCGGCGCTCGTGCTCGTCACGCTGCTCACGCGCGAGCGCGCGCCGCGCATCCGGCTGATGATCGGGCTGATCGTCGCGACGCTGGTGGCGAAGGCGGGCGCTTCGTTCCTGCAATCGCGCGCCGGGCTGACCTTCGACTGGGCGACGGACGGCGCGCTCGAAGGCATCGGGATCGGCGCGGTGGCGGGCGTGCTGGCGGTGTCGCTGCCGCGTGCGCTGCGGGCGGCGTTGGCGGGCGCGGCGCTCGTCGTGGGGCTCGCGCTCGTGAATCTGCTGCCGGTGAATCCTTACTTCGACATCGTGCTGGCGGATTGGCGGCAGGGGCGGTATCTGCATTTCAATGGACTGCTGCACTGGCTCGCGTGGGTGTGGCCGTATGCGGCGTTGGGGTGGCTGGCGTCGGCGGCGGAAAGGGCGTGGATGGGGAGGCGGCGGGGTGGGGGAGATAGCGCGGGCGGGGATCGCTAGAGCGACAGCTCCCGCCGACCGCCTTGCATGGGGCGGGAGTAAGCGCTAAAGCGCCAACTCCCGCCGACCGCCTTGCATGGGGCGGGACTAAGCGCTAAAGCGCCAACTCCCGCCGACCGCTTTGCATGGGGCGGGAGTAAGCGCTGAAGCGCCAACTCCCGCCGACACATCCCGCGACATCGCTCGCTATAATCGACCGACACCCCCATCGCCGGACGCTCATGGACTCCTTCTACAAGTACCACGTGTTCTTCTGCCTGAATCAGCGCGATGCCGACGCCTCGCGTCCCAGTTGCGCGAACTGCAACGCGCAAGCCATGCAGGAGCATGCGAAAAAGCGCGTCAAGAAGCTCGGCCTCGCCGGCGAAGGCAAAGTGCGCATCAACAAGGCCGGCTGTCTGGACCGCTGCGAACAAGGGCCGGTCGTCGTCGTGTATCCGGAAGGCACGTGGTACACGTATGTCGATGAAACCGACATCGACGAAATCGTCGATTCGCATCTCGCCAACGGCAAGATCGTCGAGCGTCTTCTGATCGATCAACCCGCCTGACGCCCGCCTTCATGAACGCGCAAACAGAAAAATTCCTCATCGACGGCCCGGCGGGCAAGATCGAAGTCGCGCTCGATCGCACGGAGTCTGCGCCGCGCGGCATCGCGCTCGTCGCGCATCCGCATCCGCTCTTCGGCGGGACGATGGACAACAAGGTCGCGCAAACCCTCGCGCGCACTTTCGTGCAGCTCGGCTATACGACGTATCGCTCCAATTTTCGCGGCGTCGGGCAGACCGAAGGCGAGCACGACAACGGCATTGGCGAGCGCGAAGACCTGCTCGCGGTCATCGAGCACATGCGCGCGCAGCCCGGCCAGCGCGACGTGCCGATCGTGCTCGCGGGCTTTTCCTTCGGCACCTTCGTGCTGTCGCATGTCGCCAAGCGCATGCAAGATAGCGGGCAGGCAATCGAGCGCATGGTGTTCGTCGGCACGGCGGCAAGCCGCTGGGACGTGGCGCCGGTTCCCGAGAACACGCTCGTGATTCACGGCGAAGTGGACGATACGGTGCCCATCGCCTCCGTCTACGACTGGGCGCGGCCGCAGGAATTGCCGGTCGTCGTCATTCCGGGCGGCGAGCATTTCTTCCATCGCAAGCTGCATATTCTCAAGCGCGTGATCGTCGACGCCTGGCGTTAGGCTTCCGAAGGCTTTCGCCGCGCGCTGGTTCACGCGGTCATCGCGAATCGACATTTCGCTTAAGGCATCGCCTCAAAAAGCGCGGATTGGCGCTGGATTCACGCAGATTCGCCGTAATCGCGCTCTTGGCCGCGCGTATAATGGCGCAGAATTTTTTTGCCGCGACTCCGTGTCACAACGCTGCTTTCCAACGTTGTGCCCGCACGCTGTGACTCGACGCTGCGGCGAAAAGCCCGACGCCAGAGGGCCGGTTCATTGCCGGCCTACGCGACGTTCGAAAACAAACGTTTGAGAACCGATGGCGCGGCCGTCTGTCGAATGTGCGCTCCTTCGCCGCGGCACCCCGCGTGCCCGTTTCCGCCAGCAGGCGAAGAGCGCGACCGGCATGAACGGTCTGCCTGTTCAACCCGCGCTTCGCCGCCTTTCGGATCATTCCGGGCGGAGCGCCGATGCTCTTTCTGCCGACCGATCCTATGCGCTTTTTCCCTTCCGGCTTTTCTGTTTCGCCCGTCTCCGCTTTCGTTTCCACTACCGCCATTCACCGCCGCGCATTCAAGGCCGCCGTCGTGCTGCCGGCCGTCCTCGCTGCCGCGAGCGCGTTCGCGCAGGTGCCGCCGCCCGCAGTGACCGCGCATTCGTGGGTGCTCGTGGATGCCACCAGCAATCAGGTGCTCGCATCCGGCAATCCGGATGAACGCGTCGAGCCGGCGTCGCTCACCAAGCTCATGACCGCGTATCTCGTCTTCGACGCGCTCAAGTCGAAGAAGATCAACATGGACCAGACCGTCATGCCGACGGAGGCCGTGCGCCGCGTGAGGACGGACGAGTCGCGCATGTTCATCGAGGCGAACAAGCCGGTCACCGTGCATGACCTCGTGTACGGCATGATCATCCAGTCGGGCAACGACGCGGCCATCGCGCTCGCGGAACTCGTCGGCGGCAGCGAGGCGAACTTCGTCAATCTGATGAACGGCGCGGCGCAACGCATCGGCATGAAGCACACGCACTATGCCGACGTGAACGGCATGCCCGATCCGCAGCACTACACGACGGCAGGCGACCTCGCCGTGCTGTCGACGCGTCTGATCCGCGATTTCCCCGAGTACTACAGCATCTTCTCGGAGAAGGAATTCACGTACAACAAGATCAAGCAGCCGAACCGCAACCGCCTGCTGTGGCTCGACCCGAGCGTCGACGGTCTCAAGACCGGTCACACGAAAGCGGCGGGCTATTGCCTGATCGCGACGGCCAAGCGTTCGCTGCCGGGCATGCCGGACGCGAGCCGGCGTCTCGTCGCCGTCATGATGGGCGAGCCGAAGGAATCGGCGCGCGTGCAGGACAGCCTCAAGATGCTGAACTACGGCTACACCGCGTATGACGCGCTGCGCCTCTACAAGGCGAATCAGGTGATCGAATCGCCGCGCGTGTACAAGGGCGCGTCGGACAACGTGCAGGCGGGCGTCGAGACGGATCAGTACATCACCGTGCCGAAGGGCTTGGGCGACAAGGTGAAGCCGACGATCACGCGCAACGACTTGCTGATCGCGCCGATCAAGAAGGGCCAGCAGATCGGCACTGTTCGCATGATGGCGGACGGCAAGGACGTCGCACAGTTCCCGCTCGTCGCGTTGCAGGACGTGCCGCAAGCTGGTCTCTTCGGCCGCCTGTGGGATTCCGCGCTGCTGATGTGGCAAAAGAAGAAGTAATCGCGTTTTTTGTTCCAACGGAGCGGTTCGAATGAGCCAAAGCCAAGCCGACGACTTCAACCCGACGGTCTATCTGAACGGCGAGTGGGGACCGCTTTCCGAGGCGCGCATTCCGGTGCTGGATCGCGGCTTCATCTTCGGCGACGGCATCTATGAAGTCGTGCCGCTCTACGCGCAGGACGGCGGCGCGCGCCTGCCGTTTCGTCTCGCGCAGCATCTCGCGCGGCTGAACCGCAGCCTCGGCAAGATCCGCATCGAGAATCCGTTCGACGACGCCGGCTGGCGCGCGCTCATCGCCCGCGCGATCGAGGCGAACGCCGGTCCGGGCGACGCCCTCGTCTACATTCAGGTGACGCGCGGCGTCGCGAAGAAGCGCGGGCACGCGTTCCCGGCCGGCATCACGCCGACCGTTTTCGTGATGTTGAGCCCGCTCGTGCTGCCGAGCGCCGCGAGCCGCGCGCAAGGCGCGGTCGCCGTGACGGCCGAGGACAAGCGCTGGCTGCATTGCGACATCAAATCGGTCTCGCTGCTCGGCAACGTGCTGATGGCGCAGCACGCGGCGGAAAACGACGCGCTCGAAACCATCCAGTTGCGCGACGGCTTGCTGACAGAAGGATCGTCCTCAAATGTGTGGGTAGTGAAGGACGGCGCGCTGCTGGGCGTGCCGCGCGGCCCGCGCATTCTCGAAGGCATCCGTTACGGAATCGTCGAAGAACTCGCGGCCGAGGCAGGCATTCGGTTCGAGGAACGAGACATCACCGAGGCCGAACTGCGCGCCGCCGACGAAATCATGATCAGCTCGGCGACGAAAGAAGTCATGCCGATCACCACGCTCGACGGCCAGGCTGTCGGCAACGGCCGTCCCGGCCCGGTCTATGCTGCGCTGTATGACGCCTACCAGCGAGCCAAGTCGCGCGAGTTCGCGCAGCAGGCGAGCCGCGCCGGTTAAGGAGAAACCCATGTCCGATTCATTCGATTCCAAGCCGCAGTCGGCCGATCCGACGCAGGCCAGCAGCACCGACGAGCTGTTCAATTTCCCCTGCGATTTCCCGATCAAGGTGATGGGCAAGTCGCATCCCGAATTTCAGGACACCATCGTCACCGTGATCCGCGAGTTCGACAACGAGTTCGACGTCACGCGCGTCGAAGCGCGGCCGTCGTCCGGCGGCAACTACACGGGCCTCACGTGCACGGTGCGCGCGCAGAACCGCGCGCATCTGGACGACATCTATCGCGCGCTCACCGGCCACCCGATGGTCAAGGTAGTGCTCTGAGATTGCCTGCGGCTGCGGGCGCATCGCACACGGCGGGCGTGCGCTCGTAAAGCTGCCTGAACTTCTCCGCTTCGGAGAAGATCCACTCCCGAAACGCCTGCACGCGCGCAGTCGCCAGCAACTCCGGCGGACACACGAAGTAATAGGTCCACGGACTCGGACCATCCACGTTGAAAAGCCTGACGAGCCGCCCGTCGATGATTTCCTGCATCGCGAGCGAGCGCCGTACGAGCGCGATCCCCTGGCCGTCGATGGCCGCTTGCAGCAAATTCGACGAATCTTCGAACAAGACGCCGCGTTTGGGCTCCGGCATGTCCGGCAGGCCGGCTGCGTCGAACCACGGGCGCCATAGCTCGTCGCCGGAGCGCAGAAGCGGCATGTTCGCGAGATCGGCCGGCACGCGCGGCAGCGCGCCGCCATTGAAGCGTGGCGAGCACGCGGGAAAGAACACTTCGTCGAGCAACGGTTCCGCGTGCACGCCCGCATATTTGCCATAGCCGAAGCGGATCGCCACGTCCACGTCGTCGCGGCTGAAGTCGGTGAGCGCGTTCGTCGACAGCAGTTCGAGATCGAATTCCGGATGCTTTTCGATGAAACCGCCCACGCGCGACGTGAGCCAGCGCGCCGAAAACGACGACAGCATTGACACGACGAGCCGCCGGTCCCGGTCGCCCGAGCGCATGCGCCGCGTCGATTCCGCGAGCGCGACGAGCGCCGCGCGCACGTCCGCCGCGTACTGGCGGCCGCGGTCGGTGAGGCGCACGCGCTTGCCGTCGCGGGCGAAAAGCGCCACGCCGAGTTCGGCCTCCAGCGCGCGTATCTGATGACTGACCGCGCCGTGCGTGACGAAAAGCTCGTCGGCGGCGCGCGAAAAACTCTCGTGACGCGCGGCGGCTTCGAAAGCTCGCAGCGCGTTCAGCGCGGGAAGCTGGCGCAGGTCCATGTGGATGTTCGCGGATGCGTTTGTCAATGCGGCTCACATAGCGGTGAAAATTGATCGTTTTGTCCGATGCCTTGCTACGCCTACGATTGTAGTCATCGAAACGTTCCGTTGGCGGAGTCGATCATGCGAGAAATATCAACAAGCGTCACGTTCGAAATCAGTCCCGGCGAAACCGTGCCGATGCGCATTGCGCGCGGCACGCGGCTCACCGTGCACGGCAGCCCGGTCTGGGCGACACGCAGCAACGACATCGAAGACTACTGGCTCGCGCCCGGCGACCGGCTGAACCTGCGCGAGCGCGAACGGCTATGGCTTTCGGCGGAAGGCGACAAGCCCGCGCGCGTCGTGTTCACCATCGTGCCGCGTCGCGACGAGCGCGCGATTCGTTGGCTGTCCGCGCGCATCGAGCGGCTCGCGCTGCGTTTTCGCGCCGGCTGGCGCACCGTCTGAGCGTGCGGATCGGTTCATCTTCGTCTTCACGGCCGGCGGGCATGAAGCGATTTCGGTAAACTACCGGGATCATGTCCGCCACGCCGCTTGCATTTTCTACCGAGCTTATCTCCGAGCCTGCCATCGAGTTGCCCGGCGACGTCATTCTGCGCTGGCGCGGCCTCGAACCGTACGGCGAGAGTTTCGACGCGATGCGCGCGTTCACTGACGCCCGCACGCCCGACACGCCCGACGAAATCTGGCTCGTCGAGCATCCGCAGGTCTTCACGCTCGGTCTCGCGGGCGATCCCGCGGATCTGCTCTTAGCCGACAGCGGCATTCCGCTCGTCAAGGTGGATCGCGGCGGGCAGATCACGTATCACGGGCCGGGGCAGATCGTCGCGTATCTGCTCATCGACTTGCGCCGTCGCAAGCTCATGGTGCGTGAGATGGTGCGGCGTATCGAAGAGGCCGTGATCGAAACGCTCGCAACGTATAATCTGGCGAGTGACCGCAAGGCGGGCGCGCCGGGCATTTACGTCGCCGCGCCGTCCGCGCTTCAGGCGCAGCGCGGCGCGAACGTTCGTTTGCACGAACTGCATGAGGGCGCGAAGATCGCCGCGCTCGGGCTCAAGATCCGCAACGGCTGCAGCTATCACGGCGTCAGCCTGAACGTGAAGATGGACCTTCGGCCGTTCCTCGCGATCAACCCGTGCGGCTACGCGGGACTCGAAACGGTCGACATGGCGACGCTCGGCGTCGTGGCCGGCTGGCGCGATGTCGCACTCACGCTCGCCGAAAGACTGGCGCATCAGATCGACGGCACGCCGAGCGCCGCCGCTCAACCGCAAGACGGCGCGAGCCGTCCCGCTGCATCTACCGGATCAACCGAATGACTGACGCAACCGCAAACCTGGCAGGCGACACCGCTCCCGCTTCCCCGACGATCCCCGCGCCCTACGACGCCACCGCGAAGCAAAAGGCGCAGGCGAAGACATCGCGCATTCCGATCAAGGTGGTGCCGATCGAGAAGCTGAAGAAGCCGGAGTGGATTCGCGTGCGCACGGCGACCGGCAATTCGCGGTTCAACGAGATCAAGCAGATTCTGCGCGAGCACAACCTGCACACCGTCTGCGAGGAAGCGAGCTGCCCGAATATCGGCGAATGCTTCGGCAAGGGCACGGCCACGTTCATGATCATGGGCGACAAGTGCACGCGCCGCTGCCCGTTCTGCGATGTCGGCCACGGCCGTCCCGATCCGCTCGATCCCGAGGAGCCGCTGAACCTCGCGCGCACCATCGGCGCGTTGAAGCTGAAGTATGTGGTCATCACGAGCGTGGACCGCGACGATCTGCGCGACGGCGGCGCGGCGCATTTCGTGGAGTGCATCCGCCAGGTGCGCAAGCATTCGCCGGAAACGCGCATCGAAATTCTGACGCCGGATTTTCGCGGGCGACTGGATCGCGCGATCAATATTCTGACCGCCGCGCCGCCCGACGTGATGAACCACAATCTGGAAACGGTGCCGCGTCTTTATAAGGAGGCGCGTCCGGGTTCGGATTATCACCATTCGCTGAAGCTGCTGAAGGACTTCAAGGCGCTGCATCCGGAAGTGGCGACCAAGTCGGGCCTGATGGTCGGCTTGGGCGAAACGGAAGAAGAGATTCTTCAGGTGATGCGCGATCTGCGCGCGCACGACGTCGATATGCTGACTATCGGCCAGTATTTGCAGCCGTCGGAACACCATCTGCCGGTGCGCGCGTATGTGCATCCGGATACGTTCAAGATGTACGAGGAAGAAGCGTACAAGATGGGCTTCACGCACGCGGCGGTCGGCGCGATGGTGCGGTCGAGTTATCACGCGGATTTGCAGGCGCATGGGGCGGGGGTGGTTTAACTGCGCTGCGTTCTGCTGCTGGCAAAAAACCCACGGTGACGTGGGTTTTTTTTCGGCTTGTGAATGGGCGATGGAGCAGGGCGGCGTCCAGATCATCGGACAGCGCGGAAAGGAATCGGCTTGGTCCACCCCATTACTGACGGTCGAACGACTTAAGTGGTCCGATGCAATCCGGAAGCAAGGCATCGGCTGCAAAGGTTCGCTCAGCGCATGGGCAGGTTATCGAAGGTCCTTTATTTGAAGGGAAACCGCTCTGATACTTCCGAAGCCGGAGGGGGCGCGCTTCACCACTTCCACGCCGAGATCGACCTTCAGCGCCTTTCCACGCGCCTCAGATTGAAGTCGTAGCCAGGTCTATCACGACGACCTTTTGCTTCGGCGATCTGAATGGCGGTACATTCAGACTCACACTCAGCAGTATGAGAATACGACGTTGAGTTGGCACCTTTTCGCATTTCATAATGCACAACATATCTAGCCACGGTTACGTCCTCTCAGGTGTTAGGGAGCACCAGAATAGGGCCATGCTGTCGCTCTTATTTTGCGGAAACGCAAGAAACAGTCAGCGAACCTCGGACAGGTCACCGAAAGGTGATGGCAGCGAATAAATTCAAGCGGTCGGTCGGAGCGCGTAGCCGCCAGTCTCGCCGGGAAACGCTGAGAACCTGTCTCCACGCGGGCGAATCCAGAGCTAGAAACAGAGCGTCCAGATCACCGGACACGCGCAAGCCACTTTTCTAGAATGCCGGACCGCCACCGATTCCCCGCGCGCCCGACGACCGCAGAATCAATGAGTTACAGCAACGTGCCCACTGGCATCACCCTTGCATAAAAAGACCCAAGGCCCGCGAAGCCGCCCATAAAACCCAGGAGACAAGCCGATGCCCCCTTTCGCACCCAACCGACCCTGATCCGTCGACGTAGCGGCTCTCGCTAACGCGACGCGATCCGGCACGCGCGGTTTCCCGCCACGCGTCGCCGCTTTGCCCGCACTTCGCGGCTCGCCGCTGGCGCTTTCTTTGCCAACTGCTGATATTGCCTGGAACCATCGTGAAGAAACCTTTCTACAAAGTCCTGTACGTGCAGGTGCTCGTGGCCATCGCCATCGGTATCGCGCTCGGGCACTTCTATCCCTCGTTCGCCACCGACATGAAGCCGCTCGGCGACGGCTTCATCAAGCTCATCAAGATGGTCATCGGGCCGATCATTTTCTGCACCGTCGTGACCGGCATCGCCGGCATGGAGGACATGAAGAAAGTCGGGCGCGTCGGCGGCAAGGCGCTGCTGTACTTCGAAGTCGTATCGACGTTCGCGCTGATTCTCGGCCTCGTCGCCACGCACGTGCTGCGGCCGGGCGTCGGCTTCAATGTCGATCCGGCGACGCTCGATCACAAGGCCATCGACACGTACGCAGCGAAGGCGGCGCACGGTCAGAGCGCGGTCGATTTCTTCCTGCACATCATCCCGGACACGCTTTCGTCCGCGTTCGCGCAGGGCGAAATCCTGCAGATTCTCTTGATCGCGCTGTTGTTCGGCGCGGTGCTCGCGCATCTCGGCGAGCGCGGCAGGCCGGTGACGAGCTTCATCGAAAGCCTGTCGAGCGTGCTGTTCGGCATGGTCGGGATCATCACGAAGCTCGCGCCCATCGGCGCGTTCGGCGCGATGGCCTTCACCATCGGCAAATACGGCATCGGCTCGCTCTTGCCCATGCTCAAGCTGATCGGCACGTTCTATCTGACGTCCGTCGTGTTCGTCGTGGTCGTGCTCGGCATCATCGCGCGCATGGTCGGCTTCTCGGTGCTGCGCTTCGTCGCGTACATCAAGGAAGAGCTGCTGATCGTGCTCGGCACGAGCTCGTCCGAAGCCGCGCTGCCGCAACTGATGCTCAAGCTCGAAAAGCTCGGCTGCTCGCGCTCGGTCGTGGGTCTCGTCGTGCCGACCGGCTATTCGTTCAATCTCGACGGCACCAACATCTATATGACGATGGCGGTGCTCTTCATCGCGCAGGCGACCAACACCGACCTGTCGTGGGGCCAGCAGTTGACGCTGCTCGCGGTGACGATGCTGACTTCGAAGGGCGCGAGCGGCGTGACCGGCGCGGGCTTCATCACGCTGGCCGCGACGCTTGCGGTGGTGCCGACCATTCCGCTCTCGGGCATGGTGCTGATTCTCGGCGTCGACCGCTTCATGAGCGAATGCCGCGCGCTGACGAACATCGTCGGTAACGGCGTGGCGACGGTGGTCGTCTCGGCGTGGGAGCGCGAGCTCGATCGCGCCAAGCTGCGCGCGGCCTTGCATCGCAATGTCGACGTGACCGAAGAGGCGGAGACGGTCTGACGCGACTCGGGACGGACGCGAACATGCGAGCGGCGAAGCCCCCGACTGCGGAAGCTTCGCCGCGCGCGTTTCGGCAGGCTTATCCCGAAAATGCGTATGCCACAATGAGGGATTCTCAATCGCGGGAATCTCATCACGTGACGCGCCGCATCCTCGTGTTCTTTGCGCTCGCCGCGCTGCTCACGGCGTGCTGCGCGCTCACGTGGCACGTCGAGCGGCAGCGCGGCATCGACGAGTTGCGGCGCAATGCGGCGGCGCGCGTCGATCGCACGACGAGCACGCTGAAAAGCACGCTCGACCGCTACGAATATCTGCCGTATCTGCTGTCGCGCCATCCGTTCGTGCAGGACGTGCTCGTCGCGCCCGATGCGCGCAATGTCGATCGCGCGAACCGCTATCTCGAAGATCTCAACCGCCGCGCGCATGCCACGGCGACTTACCTGATTCGCGCCGACGGCTACTGTGTCGCGGCAAGCAACTGGCGCGGGCCGGACAGCTTCATCGGCGTGGAATATCACTTCCGGCCGTATTTCGTCGATGCCGTGAAAGGCGGGGTCGGGCGATTCTTCGGACTCGGCACCATCTCGCTCGAACCGGGCTACTACATCTCGCAGCCGGTGTATCAGGAAGGCGGGCACGAACTGATCGGCGTGGCGGTCGTCAAGCTCAATCTCGAATGGTTACAGGGCGCGGATGCGTCCGAGCCGCTGCTCGTCACCGACGACCACGGCGTGATCTTTTTGTCTTCGGTGCCATCGTGGAAATATCACACGGTGCGGCCGCTGCCGCAGAGCGTCGAGGCGTCGGTGTATCAGACGCGACAGTACGCGCAGCAGCCGATCACGCCGCTGCCCCTGTCCGTCGTCGAAACGCTGGAAGGTGGCGCGCAGATCGTGCGCGTCGGCGGCGGACACAACGCGCCGAGTTTTCTGGCGACGCGCCGCTCCATCGGCGAGCCGGACTGGCAACTCATCACGATGGCGCCGCTCGATCCGGTCGAAAGCGCGGCGCAGACAGCGGTCGTCGTGACGGCGCTCGTCTTTGTCTCGCTGTGTCTGCTCGCGTTCTACTGGCGCATGCGGCGCGCGCGCGTGCGCGAGATGATCCGCAGCCGCGAGCTGTTGCAGGCGGCGTATGCGGAGCTGAATCAGCGCGTGGCGGAACGCACGGCGGACTTGTCGCAGGCCAATGCGCAACTCACGAAGGAAGTGAACGAACGCACGCGCGCCGAGCAGGACCTGCGCGCCGCGCACGACGAACTCATTCAGGCGAGCAAACTAGCCGCGCTCGGGCAGATGGCGGCGGGCATCACGCACGAACTGAATCAGCCGCTTGCCGCGTTACGCAGTTTCTCGGACAACACGCGCGTGCTGATCGAGCGCGGCGATCAGGCGGCGGCGCGCGAGAACCTCGAAGCCATTGCCGCGCTGACCGAGCGCATGGGCAAGATCACGAATCAGCTGAAGCTCTTCGTCGCGAAGGCGCGGCCGAAGAACGCGCGCACGGATGTCGCGCGGGCGCTGCGCAACGTGCTCGGCATGCTCGGGCCGCGTCTTTCGAACGTCGTGCTGGACATTGCGCCGGAACTGGAAGGCGACGGCCCGCCGATCATGGTGCGCTGCGAGGACTTGCGGCTGGAGCAGGTGTTCATCAATCTGATCGGCAATGCGCTGGATGCGGTCGCCTCCTGCGATGCCCCGCGCATCGTGATCGAACTGGACGCGCGGGCGGATGCGGTGGAGATTGTCGTGCGCGACAACGGGCCGGGCATTCCCGCCGACGCGTTGCCGCACCTCTTCGAGCCCTTCTTCACGACGAAGGAGACGGGACACGGGCTGGGACTCGGGCTGGCGATTTCATCGGCGATCGCGCGGGACTACGGCGGCACGCTCGTCGCGCGCAATCGCGTGGCGCCCATCGTCGCGGACGGCCCGGAAGGCGGCACGCAAGCCGACGCCGATCACTCGCACGGCGCAGAATTCGTGTTGACGCTGCGACGCGCGTAGCCATTTGAATCGAGGCAAGACATGACCACCGGTTTGCAGGTGATCTTTATCGAAGACGACGAGCTCGTGCGCCGCGCGAGCGTGCAGAGCCTGCAACTCGCGGGCTTCGAGGTGGCGGGCCACGGCAGCGTCGAATCGGCGGCGCGCGTCATCGACGCGAATTTTCCCGGCGTAATCGTGAGCGACATCCGGCTGCCGGGCGCGAGCGGCCTCGATCTGCTCGCGCAGTGCCGCGAACGCGCGCCGGATGTGCCCGTGATTCTCGTCACCGGACACGGTGATATTTCGATGGCCGTGCAGGCGATGCGCGACGGCGCGTACGACTTCATCGAAAAGCCGTTTGCCTCGGAGCGTCTCGTGGAAGCGGTGCGGCGCGCGCTCGAACGGCGCACGCTGGTGCTGGAGAATCAGGCGCTGCGGCGCGAGTTGGCCGATCAGAGCGGCGTGGCGCCGCGCATCATCGGGCGCAGTCCGGCCATCGAACAGGTGCGTCGGCTGATCGCGAACGTCGCGCCGACGGACGCCTCCGTGCTCATCAACGGCGACACGGGCGCGGGCAAGGAACTGATCGCGCGGAGCTTGCATGAGATGTCGTCGCGCCGCGACAAGCCGTTTATCGCGGTGAACTGCGGCGCGCTGCCCGAGCCGATGTTCGAGTCCGAGATGTTCGGCTTCGAAGCCGGCGCGTTCACGGGCGCGCAGAAGCGGCGCATCGGCAAGCTGGAGCACGCATCGGGCGGCACGCTCTTTCTCGATGAAATCGAAAGCATGCCGCTCTCGCTGCAAGTGAAGCTGCTGCGCGTGTTGCAGGACGGCGTGCTGGAACGGCTCGGGTCGAACCAGCCGGTGCAGGCGAATCTGCGCGTGGTCGCCGCGGCCAAGGGCGACATGAACGAGCACGTCGCGGACGGCACGTTCCGGCGCGATCTGCTGTATCGGCTCAACGTCGTGACCATCACGCTGCCGCCGCTCAACGAGCGCCGCGAGGACATCGTGCCGCTTTTCGAGCACTTTCTGCTTGATGCCGCCGTGCGGTACGGCCGGCCCGCGCCGCTCATCACGGACCGGCAGCGCGCCGAGCTGATGCAGCGCGACTGGCCCGGCAACGTGCGCGAACTG
The DNA here is from genome assembly GCF_023170545.1 of Caballeronia sp. Sq4a. NCBI lineage: Bacteria > Pseudomonadati > Pseudomonadota > Betaproteobacteria > Burkholderiales > Burkholderiaceae > Caballeronia > Caballeronia sp. Sq4a. Next base: position 192,400 of record NZ_CP084250.1, read on the forward strand.
CGCAACGCGGCGGATCGCATGGTGCTCGGCGTGATGGACGACGTGAGCGCGTCGCTCGACACGGCGACGCAATCGCTCAAGGAGCGCGCCGAGCAGTTCGAGCGCGCGGTCATCGCGGAAACGCTGGAGCAGTGCGGCGGCGCGGTCGCGGTGGCGGCGGACCGGCTTCAGGTCGGCAAGGCGACGCTCTACGAGAAGATCAAGCGTTACGGGCTCGCCGCGAAAGGCGATTCGGACCGCTAGAAACGACAACGCCCGCATAAGCGGGCGTCATCTTGAGACGGGCTGCGCTCACGCCGCGGAGCCGAGCGCCTTGTCCAGCAGCGCATCCAGTTCCGCGAACGTCGGCTCGCCGACATAGCGTTTCAGGATCTTGCCGTTTTTGTCGACGACGAAGGTAGTCGGCGTCAGTTGCACGTTGCCGAACTGCTTGGCGGCGCTGCCGTCGTCCATCGCGACCTTGAACGGCAGGTTGCGCGTCTGCGCGTAGTTGTTGACGTACATCGGCGCGTCGTAATTCATGGCGACGGCGACGAATTCCAGCCCGCGTCCCTTGAACTTGTTGTACGTGTTGATCATCTCGGGCATTTCCTTCATGCAGGTCTCGCAACTCGTCGCCCAGAAGTTGACGAGATAGACCTTGCCCTTCAGATCCGCCGATGTCGAAATCTTCTGGCCCGACAGCAGCGTGAACGTGGCGTCCGGCACGCGCTGCTGGCCGCCGAACGCGAAGTAGCCGGTACAGGCGATCACGCCCGCGACGAGCGCCATGACGACATAGCGCAGCGGGCTTTTGGCGCGGCCGGAAGTGTCTTGCGTGGTTTGGGACATGGGAACCTCGGATTGCAGAGTTCAGCGCCGTGAGCGGCGCAACCGCAATAGGAAACTGCCGGTTATTTTAGCGCCAAACGCCGGGCGGCATCATGTCGGAGCGGAAGGCCCGGCATCGCGGCGCGATAATGATGCTTTTTCACGCGAAGAATCGGACATGAAGCAGGCTTTTCTCCCGGTGGCGGCCGCAGTGCGCCATTTTGCCGCGCTGGGCGCGTGGCGCGCGTCGATGGCGGCGGTTGCCTGTGGCGCGCTGCTCGCCTGCACGCCCGCCTACGACTGGCGCACCGTCATGAACAACGACGACGGCTACGAAGTGACGCTGCCCGCCAAGCCCCGCGCGGACGAACGCAAGATCGAGATCGCCGGCCAGCCGATGACCATGCGCATGCAGACCGCCGAAGCGAACGACGTCGTGTTCGCTGTCGGCACGGTCGTGCTGCCGAGCGCGGACCCGGCGCTGCAACGCGCGGCGCTCGACTACCTGGAGCAAGGCCTCGCGCGGAACGTGAATGCGCATCCGGCAGCGCGCGCGACGCAAATCGAGTTGGCGGCGGGCGGGCGCGTGCTCGGCAGCGAGATGCAGGTGGAAGGTCAAAGCGGCGAAAAGCGCGAGTCCCGGACGATCCACGCGCGTTTCGTCGCACGGGGCATGCATGTGTATCAACTGGCGATCGTCTCTGACAAAGCGCCGCCCGCCGAGCAAGCGGATCAATTCTTTACGTCCTTCAAACTTTTTTAGAGGGGACGCTCGAATCATGCAAGTACTGGCTTAAAAGCGCCGTGCCGAGCCGAAATCGAATGCAAGTCGCTTCGCAGAATTGAGCCGTAATCCACGGATTTGTCAGGACTTTTTCCTCTATCCACAAGTTCTGTGGATAACTTTGTGGAGAAGAGTGTGCGGTAGCCACCAAAAGCCCGAAACAAGCGGCTGTCGTTACTTTGCCTCCGATCACGGCAATTTAATTAGTTCAATAAAATCAATGGCCTGCGGAATCGATGTCAAACCAGCATCAAATCCGATGAAAGATGGGCGCGGATCGCGTCGGTGTGCATAAGTCAAGACTTGACAAGCATTTTTGCGCTGACGCGAACCGTCGCAGGCCTCATGCGATGCCGAGCGCCCGCCGATACTGGACCGCCTCCGCGACGTGCGCGGCGTCCGGCGTGTCGACGCCGGCAAGGTCCGCGATGGTCCGCACCACTTTCAGCACGCGGTAGTACGCCCGCGCCGACCAGCCGAACCGCTCTCCCGCCGAGCGCAGCAGCGCCTCGCCGGCGGAATCGGGGCGGCAAACGTCGTCGGCTTCGCGGCCATCCAGTTCGCGATTGGTCTTGCCCTGCCGGCGCAACTGCGTCTTGCGCGCGACGGCCACGCGTGCCGCGACCTGCGCGCTCGATTCGCCACGCTTCGCGCTGCGCGCCGACAATTCCGCCGGCGAAAGCGCGGGCAGTTCGATCTGAATGTCGATGCGGTCCATGAGTGGCCCGGACAGCTTGCGCAGGTAACGCGCGGCGATCTCCGGCGAGCAGCGGCAACGGCCCGAAGGGTCGCCGCGCCACCCGCACGGACACGGGTTCATCGCGGCGACCAGTTGGCAGGCGGCAGGGAAGTCGGCTTGCTGCGCGGCCCGCGAAATGGTGATACGGCCGGCTTCGAGCGGCTCACGCAGCGTTTCGAGCACCTTGCGATCGAATTCGGGAAGCTCGTCGAGAAAAAGTACGCCCAAGTGCGCGAGCGTGATTTCGCCCGGTTGCGGCGGATTGCGCCCGCCGACGAGCGCGACCGAACTCGACGAATGATGCGGCGCGCGAAACGGCCGCTGCCGCCACTGCGCTGGGTGAAAGCCGAGCGAGCTCGCCGAGAGAATGGCGGCGGACGTGAGCGCTTCGTCGTCGGACATCGGCGGCAAAAGGCCGGGCAGACGCGCGGCGAGCATCGACTTGCCCGCGCCCGGCGGCCCGACCATCAGCAGATGATGCCCGCCCGCCGCCGCCACTTCGAGCGCCCGTCGCGCGCCCGGATGACCGATGACATCGGCGAGATCGGGCGACGGCGCCGACGACGCGTCCGAAAGCGTTGCGGCTTGGGCGGGCCGCAGCCGCGCGTCGGGCACGCCGTTGAGATGAGCGCACAGTTCGGGAAGATCCGCCGCCCCGTAAACGTCGATGCCCGGCACGAGCGCGGCCTCGGCGGCGCTCGCGAGCGGCACGTATATCTCGGGAACGCCGGCACTGTTCGCATACTGGCGAGCGGCGCCGCAGACCATCGCGAACGCGCCGCGCATCGGGCGCAGCGCGCCGGTCAACGATAGCTCGCCCGCGAATTCACGATTCGCGAGCGATTCCGCAGGAATTTGCCCGCTCGCGGCGAGAATGCCGAGGGCGATCGGCAGATCGAAGCGGCCCGACTCTTTCGGCAGATCGGCGGGCGCGAGGTTGACGGTGATACGGCTGACGGGAAAATCGAAGCCGCAGTTCTGCAACGCGGCGCGGACGCGCTCGCGGCTTTCGCGGACTTCGAGATCGGGCAGGCCGACGATGGAGAACGACGGCAGCCCGTTGGCAAGATGAACTTCGACGACAGCTTCCGGCGCGCGCCCAGGGGCGGGCGCGCGGCTGCGTACCACGGCAAGCGACATGATTTCACCTGAAACGGCGCGCGCCGAAAAACGGCCGCGCCGGCAATAAGACTAGAACTTCACGGCTCGCCGGCCGGGTACCAGAGAAACAGCGGGCTTAGTCTTGGGCCGCGCCGGTGCTCGTCATCCGCTGCTCCAGTTGCGCGACGCGCTTTTCCAGTTCTTCGAGCCGCGCGCGCGTGCGCACGAGCACTTGCGTCTGCGTATCGAATTCTTCGCGCGTGACGAGATCGAGCTTTGAGAAGCCTTGAGAAAGCATCGCCTTCATGTTTCTTTCGACGTCCTTCGCGGGCGAGTTCTTGAAAAGCTCGCTCATCTTCTGCTGCAGGTCGTTGAACACGTCGTTGGGCTGCTTCATCGTTTCTCCCTTCTGCACAAATAAAGTGCATTCATTGTTAGGTCAGTGCCCCGAAACATCGAATGTTCGATCTTGGTGCGCGCGCGTGTTCCGCGAACGCACGCCGGGGACATCTCACAGGCGACGCGATTTTAGCGCCGGCTCGCGGCTGCGTTGGCCGTCCATGCCCTTTTTGCGGACCTCGCGACCACTCTAGCAATGAACCTGCCCCCCCGCCAGCACGCCCGGCGCGCGTTAGCCGTTCGGCAGAGGGGCGCGGCGCATTTTGTCGCAACATCGCTGCAAGGCTTGCCAGGACTCGATTGGCATACGAGTTGCATAAGTGGCGCGACCTTTTCTGAACGCGTTCTTAAGCGAACGGCAGGCGGAAGGAAGGCAACCACAGCGAGGGACACATGAAACTCATCACCGCAATCATCAAGCCGTTCAAGCTCGACGAAGCGCGCGAGGCGCTTTCGGCCATCGGCGTTTCGGGCATCACCGTCACGGAAGTGAAGGGCTTCGGCCGCCAGAAAGGGCACACCGAGTTGTATCGCGGCGCGGAGTACGTCGTCGACTTCCTGCCGAAGGTGAAGATCGAGGCAGCCGTTTCGGACGACATCGTGGATCAGGCCATCGAAGCCGTCGAACGCGCGGCCCGCACGGGCAAGATCGGCGACGGCAAGATCTTCGTCACCGCAATCGAACAGGTGATTCGCATTCGTACCGGCGAGACCGGCGCGGACGCGCTCTAAGAAAAATCGGCGATAAGAGGAACCAGAAGAATGCGCAACTTTTTGATGTCATTGATGGTGGCGGGCGCGCTGATCGGCGCGAATGTCGGCACCGCACTCGCAGAGGACGCGTCCGCTCCGGTCGCCGCCTCGGCACCCGCGTCCGACGCCGCCTCGGCGAGCGCATCCGCCGCTTCGACGGCAAGCGCGCCTGCGAGCGCGAACACGGCGATGGCTTCGTCGGCAGAAGCGGCCGCTGCCGCATCGGGCGCGTCTGAAGCTGCGCCCGCCGCGCCGACCGAGCCGTTCTCGGTCGATTCCTCCAAGATCAGCTCCGGCGACACCGCGTGGATGCTGACCTCGGTCGCGCTCGTGCTGTTCATGACGATCCCCGGTCTCGCGCTCTTCTACGCGGGCATGGTGCGCAAGAAGAACGTGCTCGCGACCGCCATGCAGAGCTTCGCGATCTGCTGTCTCGTGACGATCCTCTGGACGGTGGTGGGCTACAGCATCGCGTTCACGCCGGGCGGGTCGTTCATCGGCGGCTTCTCGCGCGTGTTCCTGCACGGCATGGCCTACATCAAGGGCGACAAGGCGACGACGCTCACCGTCAGCCATCTTGCCTCGACGATTCCGGAGTCGGTCTACTTCGCGTTCCAGTTGACGTTCGCGATCATCACGCCCGCGCTTATCACCGGTGCGTTCGCGGACCGCATGAAGTTCTCCGCGATGCTCGTGTTCATGGCGCTGTGGTCGCTCATCGTCTATTCGCCGATCGCGCACATGGTGTGGGAACCGACCGGCTGGCTGGCAACGGCAGGCGTACTCGACTTCGCGGGCGGCACGGTGGTGCACATCAACGCGGGTATCGCGGGTCTGATGTGCTGTCTCGTGCTCGGCAAGCGCGTCGGCTATGGCCGCGAAGTGATGGCGCCGCATAACCTCGTGCTCTCGCTGATTGGCGCGTCGATGCTGTGGGTCGGCTGGTTCGGCTTCAACGCAGGTTCGGCGGTCGCGGCTGACGGCCGTGCCGGCTTCGCAATGCTCACCACGCAGATCGCCACCGCATTCGCCGCGTTCGGCTGGATGTTCGCGGAGTGGATCACGAAGGGCAAGCCGTCGGTGCTCGGCATCATTTCGGGTGCGGTGGCGGGTCTGGTTGCCGTGACGCCGGCTTCGGGCTTCGTCGGCGTGCCGGGCGCGATCGTGATCGGCATCGTCGCGGGCGTGGTCTGCTTCTGGTCGGCGACGTGGCTCAAGCACAAGTTCGACTACGACGACTCGCTCGATGCGTTCGGCGTGCACGGCGTCGGCGGGATCATCGGCGCGCTGCTGACGGGCGTGTTCGCAGTGAAGGACATCGGCGGCTTCGACGGCTCGGTGCTCGTGCAGGCGAAGGGCGTGCTCGTCACGCTGATCTACTCGGGCGTCGTGAGCTTCGTCTTGCTCAAGATCATCGACATGACCATGGGCCTGCGCGTCACGGAAGAACAGGAACGCGAAGGTCTCGACGTGACGCTGCACGGCGAACACGTCGAATGACGAATGTGCCGCAAGCGTGCGCGTATCGACCGCGCGCGCTGCGGCTACAAGAACGAGCGCAGCGACTTGGCCCGCCTTCATGGCGGGTTTTTTTCGTTCGAAGCGGAATAAAGACCGCGCGTCCGGGTTTCGTCCATTGAAGGGCGTCCTGCTTTGCCGGACGGGGCGCAGGAGACCTTGGTAATTGGCGGCTCATCCCCAATTAGGCAAAACAATTGCTCTACAATCTTTGGTCTTCCATCGGCCGGGCGTAACGCTCCGGTCCCGTGCAAAGCTGTCCGCGAGAAATCAATGGTCCCGCACTTAGTTACGGCGTTGAGTGGCCCTCTGCTCGATCTCGAGCGGAAAATCCTCGAGGCCACGCCAGCCATCGAGCGGTGGTTCCGTCTCGAATGGCAAGAGCACACGCCGCCGTTTTACTGTTCAGTCGATCTGCGCAACGCAGGGTTCAAGCTCGCGCCCGTCGACACCAACCTCTTTCCCGGCGGCTTCAACAATCTGCCGCAGGAAGTGCTGCCGCTCGCCGTGCAGGCGGCCATGGCGTCGATCGAAAAGATCTGTCCCGACGCGAAGAATCTGCTCGTGATTCCGGAACGTCACACGCGCAACGCGTTCTATCTGGAAAACGTCGCGCGGCTCGCCACGATCATGCGGCAAGCGGGACTGAACGTCCGCTTCGGCACGCTCGATGAAAACATTCACGGCCCGGTGACGATTCCGCTCGCCGACGGCCAGAAGATCGTGCTGGAGCCGCTCGAACGCACGCCGCGCAGGCTCGGGCTGAAGAACTTCGATCCCTGTTCGATTCTGCTCAACAACGACCTGTCGGCGGGCATTCCGCCTGTCCTCGAGAATCTGCACGAGCAGTATCTGCTGCCGCCGCTCCATGCGGGATGGGCCGTGCGCCGCAAATCGACGCACTTCTCCTGCTACGACGACGTGGCGAAGAAGTTCGCGAAAATGGTCGAAATCGATCCGTGGATGGTGAACCCGTACTTCGCGCATGTGGAAGGCGTGGACTACGAGGCGCGCACGGGCGAAGAAGCGCTGGCGGACGCCATCGACGGCGTCATCAAGAAGATCGCGAAGAAGTATCGCGAATACGGCATCAGCGAGAAGCCGTACGTGGTCATCAAGGCCGACGCCGGCACGTACGGCAAGGGCGTGATGACCGTGCACGACGCAAGCGAAGTGGCCGCGCTCACGAAGCGCGAGCGCGCGAAGATGAACGACGCGAAGGACGGCCTGCAAGTGCATGACGTGATCGTGCAGGAAGGCGTGCATACGTTCGAGCGCGTGGAGAACGCGGTGGCGGAGCCGGTCGTGTACATGATCGACCGGTATGTCGTCGGTGGCTTCTATCGCGTGCACGATTCTCGCGAGCGCGATCAAAACCTGAACGCGCCGGGCATGCACTTCGTGCCGCTCGGCTTCGAGCACACGGCGCTGCCGGACGCGCATGCGAAGCCGGGCGCCGCGCCGCCGAACCGCTTCTACATGTACGGCGTGGTGGCGCGGCTCGGGCTGCTCGCGGCGTCGGTGGAACTCGAAAAGACCGATCCGGAAGCCATTCAGGTGTAAGCGCGCGGCTTGCGGTAAGCTCGCAGGCCGCGTGAACCCAAGCGAAGACCATGGACATTCTTTTTATCGCCGACCCGCTCGATCACTTCAAGATCTACAAGGACACGACCTACGCGATGATGGCGGAAGCCGCGCGCCGCGGTCACGTGCTCTACGCGTGCGAGCCGCAGCATCTCGCGTGGACGGGCAGCGCGGTCGAGGCGAGCGTGCGCCGCGTCGAGATTGTCGGCGACGAAGCGGACAGCGGCCGCTCGCCGTGGTTTTCGGCGGCGGAGCCCGAGAATCTGCCGCTCGCGAAGTTCGGCGCGGTGCTCATGCGCAAGGACCCGCCGTTCGACCTCGAATACGTGAACGCGACGTGGCTGCTGGAAATCGCCGAGCGATCGGGCGCGCGCGTGTTCAACAAGCCGCAGGCCATCCGCGATCATTCGGAGAAGCTCGCCATTGCCGAATGGCCGCAATTCGTCGCGCCGACGCTCGTTACCCGTGACCCGGCGCGCTTGCGCGCATTTCACGCCGAGCACGGCGATGTCATTCTCAAGCCGCTCGACGGCATGGGTGGCATGGGCGTCTTTCGCGTGAAGGCGGACGGCATGAATCTCGGTTCGATCATCGAGATGCTGAGCGAGAACGGCGCGCGCATGGTGATGGCGCAGAAGTTCATCCCCGAAATTTCGGCGGGCGACAAGCGCATTCTAGTGATCGGCGGCGAGCCCGTGCCGTATTCGCTCGCGCGTATTCCTCAAGGCAGCGAAGTGCGCGGCAATCTCGCGGCGGGCGGGCTCGGCCGCGCGCAGCCGCTGACGACGCGCGACCGCGAGATCGCCGAAACGCTCGGTCCGGTGCTGAAGGCGCGCGGACTGCTGCTCGCCGGGCTCGACGCCATCGGCGACTATCTCACCGAAGTGAATGTGACGAGCCCCACGTGCTTCCGCGAGATCATGGATCAGACGGGCTTCGACGTGGCGGGGATGTTCATCGACGCGCTGGAGCGCGCAGTCGGCTGACGCCGCTCGCCGCATCCGCTCCGATGCATTTGGCGCACTGCAAAACGCGCGCTGCCAGCACTGTTACAATTGACTTCCCGACGGCTTGCGAACTGGGGCTGGAACAGCTTCTGCGAGCCGGTAAGACGGGAAGGCCGTCTGTGCCGCCGGTTGATTTCCCGACCGGCCGGATGCATATATGGCCTGTAACACGCGCCGCTCGCGCGTTTTCGAGCGATCTCTGACGTATTCGTCGCTACAGAGGTAGCAATCCCGACATGGCTGGCATTCTGATCATCGCGCACGCACCATTCGCCACCGCGCTTCGTGAGTGCGTCGCTCATATCTACGGCGGCTTGCCCGCGCGCATCGGCGTCATCGACGTGACCGCCGACTGCGATCCCGTCGAGGTCCGCGCATTCGCCCGCTCGGAAATCGACCGCCTGAAGGAAGACAACGGCGCGATCGTGCTCACCGACGTCTTCGGCGCGACGCCGGCCAACATCGCGGCGAGCCTCGCTGAAGCCGACGTGCGCGTGCTCGCGGGCGTCAATCTGCCGATGCTCGTGCGCGCCGTCTGCTATCGCGCCACGCCGCTCGACACGCTCACGGAAAAGATCCTGCAAGGCGGCTCGAAAGGCATCCAGGAGCTGGATTCGTCGACGCCGCTCAATCCCTGCGCGCTCGCAACGAAAGTGGCCGGCTCGCCGGATCCCGCCTGTTCCGCGAGCGCCGATCTCGCCGCCGCGAAAGCCGCGAGCCACTGACGCCGCTTCCCTCATCCACTCGCGTTTCGGAGCATCATGCAGCAACAAGAAACAACCATCGTGAACAAGCTCGGGCTGCACGCGCGGGCATCCGCGAAGCTCACGCAACTCGCCGGCAACTATCAGTCCGAAATCTGGATGAGCCGCAACGGCCGCCGCATCAACGCGAAGAGCATCATGGGCGTGATGATGCTGGCAGCGGGCATTGGCAGCACGGTGACGATCGAAACCGAAGGTCCGGATGAAGCAGAAGCCATGCAGGCGATACTCGGCCTGATCGCAGACAAGTTCGGAGAAGGGCAGTAAGCGCCTCATCGGAAACTGCATGCACGCAACGAAAAGCCGCGCATCGACGCGGCTTTTTTGCGTCTGCTCCATTCAGTGGCGCGGTAACGCGGCGCAATCGGCTCGCTGCCGCCGCGACAGGCCGTGCAGGGACTTTCGAATAGTTCGAACTTATAATTGCCTGTGCGGCCAAGCGCCCGCCGCGGGTCTGGGAGAAACGCGGATACATCACAACTAGAGGAGGTGCGCGTGTCCTTCACGCTGCATGGAATTCCCGTATCACGAGGCATCGCCATCGGGCGAGCGTATCTCATTGCGCCGGCCGCGCTCGACGTCGCTCATTATCTGATCGAGCCGGATCAAATCGACGCGGAGATCGCGCGTTTTCATGCGGCGCAGGCCGCCGTAGCCCAGGAACTTGAAGCACTGCGGGAAGACCTCGCCGCCGACGCGCCCACCGAAATGGGCGCGTTCATCGACGTCCACATGATGATCCTGAACGACGCCATGCTCGTGCAGGAAACTATCGACCTCATTCGCGCGCGCCGCTACAACGTCGAGTGGGCGCTCACCGAGCAACTCGAAATTCTAGGCAGCTTCTTCGACGACATCGAAGACGAATACCTGCGCGAGCGCAAAGCGGATATTCAGCAAGTGGTCGAACGCCTGCTGAAGGCGCTCGCGGGCGCGCCGACGGCGGCGTCGCTCGTCGTGCACACGGCCGCGAGCAACGGACACAACGAGATGATCGTGGTCGCGCACGATATCGCGCCGGCCGACATGCTTCAGTTCAAGACGCAGGCGTTCAAGGGCTTCGTGACCGATCTCGGCGGGCGCACGTCGCATACGGCGATCGTCGCGCGCAGCCTCGGCATTCCGGCGTCGGTCGGCGTGCAGCAGGCGAGCGTGCTGATTCGCCAGAACGATCTCATCATCGTGGATGGCGATCACGGCATCGTGATCGTCGATCCGGCGCCCATCGTTCTCGAAGAGTATTCGTATCGGCAAAGCGAAAAGCTGCTGGAGCAGCGCAAGCTCCAGCGCCTCAAGTTTTCGCCGACGCAGACGCTGTGCGGCACGAAGATCGAGCTATGCGCGAACATCGAATTGCCGGACGACGCGCAAGTGGCCGTCGACGCGGGCGCGATGGGCGTCGGCCTCTTTCGCACCGAGTTCCTGTTCATGAATCACAAGGACCGGCTGCCCGAAGAGGAAGAGCAGTTCGAGGCGTACAAGCGCGCGATCGAGCTGATGAACGGCAAGCCGGTGACGATCCGCACCATCGACGTGGGCGCGGACAAGCCGCTCGATTCGATGACCGGCGGCGACGGCTACGAAACCGCGCCGAACCCGGCGCTCGGCTTGCGCGCGATCCGCTGGAGCCTGTCCGAGCCGCAAATGTTCGTGACGCAGTTGCGCGCGATTCTGCGCGCGTCCGCGTTCGGCCCGACCAAGATTTTGATTCCGATGCTGGCGCACGCGCAGGAAATCGATCAGACGCTCGATTTGATCCGCGAAGCGAAGCGCCAGCTCGACGACGCGGGCATCGCCTATGACCGCAAGGTGCAGATCGGCGCGATGATCGAGATTCCGGCGGCGGCTATCGCGGTGCGGCTGTTCCTGAGCCGGCTGGATTTCCTGTCGATCGGCACGAACGATTTGATCCAGTACACACTCGCCATCGACCGCGCGGACAACTCCGTCGCGCATCTGTACGATCCGCTGCATCCGGCGGTGCTGCATCTGATTGCGCTGACCTTGCGCGAGGCGAAGCGCGCGGGCGTGCCGGTCTCGGTGTGCGGTGAAATGGCGGGCGATCCGGCCGTCACGCGCCTGCTTCTCGGACTGGGCCTGACTGAATTCTCGATGCATCCGAGCCAATTGCTCGTCGTGAAGCAGGAGATTTTGCGCTCGAATTTGAAGGCGCTGGAGAAGCCGGTTGCCGACGTGCTCGCGGCATACGAGCCGGCCGAGCTTCAGGCTGCGCTCGCGCGTTTGCAGAAAGCCTGAGCTTTAGAGATGACGCGTGCCGCAGACTGGGCAATCCGGCTGCCGCGCGATCTTCATCGTGTTCCATTCCATGCGCAGCGAGTCGAGCATCATCAGCCGGCCCGCGAGCGTTTCGCCGAAGCCGCCGATCACGCGCAGGGCTTCTGCCGCCTGCATCGCGCCGATGATGCCGACTGTCGGCGAAAAGACGCCCATCGTCGAGCATGCGACTTCCTCGAACGCCTGATCCGGCGGAAACACGCATGCGTAGCAGGGCGACGCCGGCGAGCGAAAGTCGAATGTGCTGATTTGTCCGTCGAAGCGCAACGCCGCGCCCGACACGAGCGGCACGCCATGCGCGACGCACGCGGCGTTGATCGCATGGCGCGTGGCAAAGTTGTCGCTGCAATCGAGCACGACGCTCGCGTGCGGCACGTTCGCGTCGAGCCAGGCGGCGTCGGCGCGCGCGTTGATTGCCTGGATCTCGATGTCCGGGTTCAGCGCGCGCAGCGTCTGTCGCGCGGATTCCACTTTCGGTTGCCCGACGGATTGCGTCGCATGGACGATTTGCCGTTGGAGGTTCGTGAGGTCGACGGTATCGGCATCGACGAGCGTCAGCTTGCCGACGCCCGCGGCGGCCAGATACATCGCCGCCGGCGCGCCGAGTCCGCCCGCGCCGACGATGATCGCGTGCGCATCGAGAAAACGCTGCTGCGCTTCGATGCCGATTTCATCGACGAGGATGTGGCGCGAATAGCGGAGGAGTTGGTCGTCGTTCATCGGCTTGGGGTGCTGCGCGAGCTTCGCGGCACTCACGCCGCGAAGCCCCAGACCAAGATTACTTCTACTGCTGGGCCGTAGGCGACGAAGCCGGCGCCGCGCCCGATGCCGGCGACGAACCCGGCGTTGCGGGCAATGCCGGCTGAGCCACCACCGGCGCCGATGCCGAACGCGCCGGCTTGTTCTGCGCGAGCTTGCGTTCGCTGAACGACTTCGACTCGACGACCGGCTTGCCTTCCAGCTTGTTCAGCGCTTGCTGGAGCATGAAGTCGTCGTTGCTGCCGAACTCCACCGGCTTGCGGTCGCGGTCCTTGCGGCGCTGTTCCGGCGTCTTCTTGTCGTTCTGCTCTTCCAGCAAACGAAGTTGATCCAGACGATCCTGCTCGCGCTGCTCCTGTTCCTTCTTCTCGTTCGGATCCTGCGTGTTCGCGAGGTGATTCGAATAGTCCACTTCGCGGGTCACGAGCGCGTCGTCCGGATCGCCGTCCGCGTATTGATCGACCGGCACGTCCGGGCGCACGCCCTGATTCTGGATCGACTTGCCGCTCGGCGTGTAGTAGTACGCCGTTGTCAGACGCAGCGCGGTGTCGGCGGTCATCGGACGAACCGTCTGCACCGAACCCTTGCCGAACGTCGTCTTGCCGACGATCAGCGCGCGATGATGATCCTGCAGCGCGCCCGCGACGATCTCCGAAGCGGAAGCCGAATACGCGTTGGTCAGCACGACCATCGGCACCTTCTTGAAGACGTCCGGCACGTTCTTCAGCGGATCGGAATCGAAGGACGGCAGGCGATAGTTGTCGTAGGTATCGCGGAACGTCTGCTTGGCGTCCGCGATTTGTCCATTCGTCGACACGACGACCGCGTTATCCGGCAGGAACGCGCCCGCCACGCCGACCGCGCTCTGCAGCAGGCCACCGCCGTTATTGCGCAGGTCGAGCACGAGACCCTTCAGGTTCGGCTGCTGGCGCGCGAGGTCTTGCAGCTTCGCCGCGAGATCCGGCACGGTGCGCTCCTGGAAGCTCGTGATGCGGATATAGCCATAACCCGGCTCCGGCACCTTCATCTTGACCGACTGCACGCGGATCAGCGCGCGCGTGACGGTGAGCGGGAACGTGCGGTCGTCGCTCTTGCGGAAGATGGTGAGCGTTACCTTCGTTCCCGGTTCGCCGCGCATTTGCTTCACGGCCTTGTCGAGCGTCATGCCGCGCACCGGCTTGTCGTTGATGCGCGTGATGAGGTCGCCCGGGCGGATGCCGGCGCGGAACGCGGGCGTGTCTTCGATCGGCGAGATGACCTTGATGAGCCCGTCTTCCGACGAAATCTCGATGCCCAAGCCCGCGAAGCGGCCCTTGGTCTGTTCCTGAAGCTCTTCGTAGTCCGTCTTGTCGAGATACGACGAGTGCGGATCGAGGCTCGACACCATGCCCTTGATCGCGGCGGTGAGCAGCTTCTTGTCGTCGACGGGCTCGACGTATTCGTGCTTGATTTGCCCGAACACTTCGGCGAAGAGCCGCAGTTGATCGAGCGGAAGCGGTGACGATGCGGCTTGCTGAGCGGACGCGGAAATCTGCAGGGTTGCGAGAGCGCCGACAGCAACGCCTGCGGCGATCAGGCTGAAGTTTTTCAGGTTCTTTCGCATAGAGGAGTGCGTGCGGAATCGAATGGGCTGCATCGTGGGTGACGGGCCAGTATACCCGCTCGCTTTCGAAGGCGACTTAAACGCAACTTAAATGCCCGGCGCCGCGCGCCGCGACAACTATCGCTCGCTGCGGGCGACGCACGCGCCTGTCGGCGGCGACGGCGCGCGGTCAGGCACGCGCCATCCGAGGCATTTGGATGCGAAACGGGCGTCGCCAGGCGACGCCCGCCAACGCCAACTTCGGCGCTGACGCGTGCTTTAGCCCGCCTTGCCCTGCTTCGCGACGGCAGCTTGCGCCGCAGCAATGGCGTCCGCGTCGCCGAGATAGTAGTGCTTGATCGGCTTCAGGTTTTCGTCGAGTTCATAGACGAGCGGCACGCCGTTCGGAATATTCAGCCCGACGATATCCGCATCGGAGATGTTGTCCAGATACTTCACGAGCGCGCGCATGGAGTTGCCGTGAGCGGCGATCAGCACCTGCTTGCCTGCCTTGATGGTTGGCGCGATGGACTCGTTCCACACCGGCAGCACGCGCGCGACGGTGTCTTTCAGGCACTCGGTCAGCGGCAGTTGCTCGCGCGGAACCTTGGCGTAACGCGGATCGTTGAAGGACGCTCGCTCGTCGCTCGGATCGAGCGCGGGCGGCGGCGTGTCGTAGCTGCGGCGCCAGATGAGAACCTGTTCGTCGCCGTATTTCTTCGCGGTCTCGGCCTTGTTGAGACCGGCAAGCGCGCCGTAGTGGCGCTCGTTCAGACGCCACGAATGGACGACCGGGATATACATCAGGTCCATTTCGTCCTGCACGTGCCACAGCGTGCGAATGGCGCGCTTGAGCACCGACGTGTACGCGATGTCGAACGTGTAGCCGGCCTCGCGCAACAGCACGCCTGCCTGACGCGCCTCGCGGTTGCCCTGTTCGGTGAGATCCACGTCGACCCAGCCGGTAAACCGGTTTTCCTTGTTCCACGTCGATTCGCCGTGGCGGATGAGCACTAGCTTGTACATGTTTGATAGGTCGGTCAGTTGAGAAATCGGGTGCCCGATCGCACTCCGCCATCCTGCCCTCACGCGTGGAGTGCCGCCATCGGCCGGATGGCCAGGGCCATCGCGGGAAAGGGATATTTTATAATGCTCGGATTGCCCTCATTTCTCTTTCTCCCTTCTCCACTATCTTTCGGCGGCCCTAGACGTGAAGTTCTTCACCGATTACTCGAATATTGCACTCATCGTCATTGCGCTGGTTTCCGGCGCGCTGCTGCTCTGGCCGGCCATCACGCGACGCGGTCGCGGCGGCGTTTCCGCCGCGGAAGCCACCACGCTCATCAACCGTCGCAACGCCGTCGTCGTGGACTTGCGGCCGGCTGCGGAGTTCGCGAAGGGACATTTGCCGTCCGCCCGAAACATCGAGGCGTCGGAGCTTCAAGCAAAAATCGGCCAGATCGCGAAGAATAAGAGCAATCCGGTCGTGCTTGTCTGCCAGACCGGTCAACAGTCGCAGCGTGCCAGCCGCGCCGTCTCGGAAGCCGGCTACGCTGAGGTCCACGTCTTGCAAGGCGGGGTTGATGCCTGGCAGAAGGCAGGAATGCCGGTCGTGAAACAAGGAGCCGTCAAGTGAAAAAAGTCGTCATGTACAGCACGCAAGTGTGCCCGTATTGCCAGATGGCCGAACGTCTTTTAAAGTCCCGCGGGGTCGAAACCATCGAGAAGGTGCTGATCGACCGTGAGCCGGGGCGCCGCGAGGAGATGATGCAGCGCACCGGGCGCCGCACCGTGCCGCAGGTTTATATCGGCGACACGCACGTCGGCGGTTACGACGATCTTTCGGCGCTCGACCGCAAGGGTGATCTCGTGCCGCTGCTCGAGTCGGCCTGACATCACCACACGCTGCCCGGCCACGCGCTGGGCAACCGATTTACCTAGGAAATCACTATGTCCGACGAGAACAACCAGCCGTTTTTCAACATCCAGCGCATTTACCTGAAGGATATGTCGCTCGAGCAGCCGAACTCGCCCGCCATTTTCCTCGAACAGGAAATGCCGTCGGTTGAGGTCGAAGTCGACGTGAAGGCCGACCGTCTCGCGGAAAGCGTCTTCGAAGTGCTGGTCACGGGCACGGTCACGGCGAAGGTCGCCGACAAGGTCGCGTTCCTGATCGAAGCGAAGCAAGCCGGCATCTTCGACATCCGCAACATTCCGGCCGAGCAGATCGATCCGCTCGTCGGCATTGCGTGTCCGACCATTCTGTTCCCGTATCTGCGCTCGAACATCGCCGACGCGATCACGCGCGCAGGCTTCCCGCCGATCCACCTGGCGGAAATCAACTTCCAGGCGCTGTACGAACAGCGCATCGCCCAGCTCGCGAGCGCGCAGGAAGGCGCGGCGAACGGCGCGACGCACTGAGCGTCACCCGCACTGACTCTGCCGAACCGGAGCCGAGCATGAAAGTAGCCGTTCTCGGCGCCGGCGCGTGGGGCACCGCGCTGGCGGGCCACCTCGCGACGCGGCACGACACCCTGCTATGGGCGCGCGACGCCGCGCTCATCGAATCTCTCTCTTCCTCGCACGAAAACACGCGCTATCTGGCAGGCGTTGCGTTGCCGCGCGCGCTTTCTTTCGAGGCGAATCTTGACGTCGCGCTCGCGCATGCCGCCGCGCTTGATGCGCTCTGCGTCGTCGCCACGCCCGTCGCGGGTCTGCGCGCGCTGTGTCGTGCGATGCGGCAGGCGGGCATCGTTCCCGCGCATATCGTCTGGCTGTGCAAAGGCTTCGAGGCGGACACGCAATGTCTGCCGAACGAGGTCGTCGCGGCGGAGCTGCCCGAGCATCGCAGCAACGGCACGCTTTCGGGGCCGAGCTTCGCGCGGGAAGTGGGGCGCGGCCTGCCGGTCGCGTTGACGGTGGCGAGCGCATCGGCGCAACTGTGCGCGCAGACCGTCGCCGCGTTTCATCACGGCGCCATGCGCATCTATACGGGCGACGACGTGATCGGCGTCGAAGTGGGCGGCGCGGTGAAGAACGTGCTGGCGATCGCCACCGGCATCTCCGATGGCCTCGGCCTCGGCCTGAACGCCCGCGCGGCGCTCATCACGCGCGGGCTCGCGGAAATGTCGCGGCTCGGCGTGGCGCTCGGCGGGCGTGCGGAGACGTTCACCGGCCTCACGGGTCTGGGCGATCTGATTCTGACCGCCACCGGCGACCTGTCGCGCAACCGTACGGTCGGCGTGCAACTGGCGTCCGGCCGCACGCTCGACGAAGTTCTCGCCGCGCTCGGTCATGTGGCCGAAGGCGTGCGCTGCGCCCGCGCGGTGTTGTCGCTCGCGCAGTCGCGCGGAATCGACATGCCGATCACCCACGCGGTATGCCGCGTGCTCTTCGAGAACGTCGCGCCGCGCGACGCGGTGCAGGCGCTGCTCAGCCGCGATTCGAAGGCGGAATAGCGCGACGTTTCTCTCGGAGACGCGCATGGCGAAGCTCGAAGCCGTTCTCGCCGACATCACCACGCTCCACGTCGATGCCATCGTCAACGCGGCGAACAAATCGCTGCTCGGTGGCGGCGGCGTCGATGGCGCGATTCATCGCAAGGCCGGCAAAGGTCTCTTGCGGGAGTGCGAAACGCTCGGCGGCTGCGAAACAGGCGACGCCAGGCTCACCGGCGCCTACGATCTTCCCGCCAAGTACGTGATTCACGCCGTCGGTCCGCGCTGGAGCGGCGGCAAACGCAACGAGGCGCAACTGCTCGCGAACTGCTACCGGCGTTCGCTCGAACTCGCCGGCGATGCGCGCTGCGCGTCCATCGCGTTTCCGGCCATTAGCTGCGGCATCTATCGCTTTCCTGTCGAGGACGCGGTGAAGATCGCCGTGTCGACGGTCATCGAGACGTTGCCGCTCGCGCCTTCGATCGAACACGTCGTCTTCGCCTGCTTCAGCGACGACCTGCTCGCGCTCTATCGCGCCGAACTCGACGCTCACGCGCCGCCCTCGAAGCCCGACTGACGCCACGCTTCGAAAGTCACGATCGCCACCGTGTTCGACAGATTCAGACTGCGATTGCCCGGACGCATCGGCAGCCGCACGCGCTGCTCCGTCGGAAAGCGTTCGAGCAATTCCGCCGAAAGGCCACGCGTCTCCGCGCCGAACACGAACCAGTCGCCGGGCTTGAACGCATGATCGAAGAACGGCGTCGAGCCGCGCGTCGTGAAGGCGAACATGCGCGTGACGTCGGGCGATTCCTTCGCAATGAACGCATCCCAGTTCGCGTGGACGTTCATTTCGGCGTACTCGTGATAGTCGAGACCGGCGCGGCGCATCTTGGCGTCGTCGAGCGGAAAGCCGAGCGGCTCGATCAGATGCAGCCGCGCGCCCGTGTTCGCGCACAGGCGGATGACGTTGCCGGTGTTCGGCGGGATTTCAGGTTCGACCAGTACGACGTTGAACATGGATGGCAGTGCTTGGCTACGGGGTTAGTCTTTCGGGGTGCGCAGCGCGACGAAGTTCGTCACGCGCCGCGCGCCTGCGAGCTTGAGCGTGCGGGCGAGGGCATCGAGCGTGGCGCCCGATGTCATCACGTCGTCCACGACGCCGATATGTTCGCCGCGAACATCGCCCTCGACGACGAATGCGGACGCTACATTGCGCCTGCGCCTGTCGGCATCCAGCCGCGACTGCTGCGCGGTGTGGACGGTGCGCGCGACGAGCATCGGATCTGCCGGCACGCATAGGCGCTTGGCGAGCGGACGCGCGATTTCCCACGCCTGGTTGTAACCGCGCTCGACGAGCCGCTTGCGCGAAAGCGGCACGGGCACGATCACGTCGGGCGTCGGCAGGCCGCTCTCTTCGAAGATCGCGTGCAAGTGCCGCGCGAACTCCGCGCCCGCCGGGAGACGCACGCGGAACTTCAATTCGACCGCCAGTGTATCGAGCGGCGCGCGATAGTCGGCGATGGCGAGCGTGTCGTGGAACGCGGGCGGATTCTCGAGGCACTCGGCGCAGTGCGCGCGCGTGTCATCGCGATCGCGTCGCAGATAGGAAGGCGCGAGCGGCATCGCGCAGGTCGCGCATCGGAAACGCGGCTCGTTCCAGTACTGCTCGTCGCAGCCGGCGCACAGCAATTGCTGCGACACATTGCCGCATAACGCGCACTGGTTGGGCAGCGCGAGTTGGAACGCGCGCTTCGCGAAGGCAGCAAAGGCGAAGGCGCGCGCCGAAGACGGCAGCAAATCGCGGAAGACGTACATGGCTTAAAGCGCGTGAGGCGGGCTCGGGTGATCGGTTGCAACGGCACGCGCGAAGGCTGCGCCGGGCCTATTTCAAGACGACCGAGTATACTTCGCACTCTTCGCGAACAGATCGTCATGTCCCCAACGTCTCCCAGAACTGGCCGACCGGCCTATGATCCGCGCCGTTTGCGCGAGATCTTCGACCGTCGCGCCGCCGCTTTCGACGACGTCGCGTTCCTGCCGCGCGAGATCGCGGACCGCATGCGCGAGCGTCTCGAATACATCAAGGTGGCGCCGGCGCGCGTCCTCGATGCGGCCTGCGGCGCGGGCGCGGACCTGCCGCGCTTGCGTGAGCGGTTCCCGGAGGCGTCCGTGCTGGGCGTCGATATCTCCTCCGGCATGCTCGCGCGCGCGCTCGCGGCCGAGACCGCGGAAGCCGAAAGCGGCGCGGGCTGGCGGCGCTTGTTGCCGGCGACGCTCGCCAAAGCGTTCGGCGCGCGCGGTCCGCAACTCGCGCAGGCCGACTTCTCGGCCTTGCCGTTCGCGTCCGCTGCATTCGAATTGCTCTGGTCAAACCTCGCGCTGCACTGGCATTCGCGGCCGGATCTCGTGTTTCCGGAATGGCAGCGCGTGCTCAAAGTCAACGGCTTGTTGATGTTCAGCACCTTCGGGCCGGACACGCTCCGCGAACTTGCCGCGGCCTATCGCGAAGCCGAACGCACGCTCGGCCTCTCGCCGATGCCGCACACCATCGACTTCGTGGATATGCACGATCTGGGCGACATGCTCGTCGAGAGCGGCTTCGAAATTCCGGTGATGGATCAGGAAGTGCTGACGATCACCTACCGCTCGCCCGAATCGCTGCTCGCGGATGTCACGCGCTGGGGCGCTTATCCGTTCGAGCGTGAAGCCGCGAGCGGCCGCGCAGACGCCAAAGCCTTGCGCCGCGCGGTGCACGAGGCGCTCGAAGCGCTACGCCGCGACGACGGCACGATCCCGCTCACGTTCGAAGTGATCTATGGTCACGCGTGGAAAGCGGTGCCGCGAACGACGGCGGAAGGACATGGAATCGTGCGGCTGGAAGACATCGGACGCGGTCCGAAAAGGAATCGCTAGCGCGTCGGAAGGGAGTTCGGGAGGCGGATTGGCGAGGCGGTAAAGAGGGTGCGTGTTATGTCATAAATTTGCGCGCGAAGGACACGCCAAAAGGTGCGTCAATTCGGCGCAGAGGCTTGTGCCGTCTGGCTTTGCGACGTTTGCGCCCTTGCTTGTGGATGCCACCCAACCCGCCTATAATGCGTCAGTTTGTCGCCTGAACTGACACAAATTTGGGCAAAATCCGAGCAAAAGTATGTGGTTGCGTGTGCGGATGGATGGAGGCAGCGATGCAGGTCAGCCAGACGCTGACGGAGTCCGAGCCGGTCATCAAAGACTGGCTGATGAAACGCAACTGCTCGGTGTCGCCGCGTCAGTTCGTGGGCTTTTATGTGTCGCTGGCGCTCTTCTCTCTTGCCGTCGCGACGCCGCTTTTTCTGAACGGCGCCTGGCTGGTGCTGCCGTTCACCGGAGTCGAGTTGACGGTCGTGACGGTCGCGTTCCTGATTCATGCGCGACACGCCGTCGATTACGAACGAATCCGGCTGTTTGAGAACCGGTTGTTGATCGAACAGATGAACGCCGAAGAATTAACGCGCTTCGAGTTCAATCCGCGCTGGGTGCGGGTCGAAACGGGCGCGACGCCGAGGGAACCGCTCACGATCGTATCGCGCGGCCAGTCGGTGAAAGTCGGACAACACCTTGCACAGCATCGTCGCAAACAATTTGCTGCCGAACTGCAGGCGTCACTGAGGCGCCTTGCTTGAGGAGGAACCGGGTGTGGCAGGCGCGATGCGCAACGGGGTCGAGGGTTTGAATGGAAATTTTGGGTAAGGATGCTATGAAAACAATCAAGCGAGCCCTCTCGGGCGTGCTGGCGGCGGGCGCACTGCTCAATGCCGGCGTAGCCCTGGCGGTCAACGACAGTCCTGGCGGTCCCGCTGTGAATGAGATCAATTTCCAGCAGCCAGTGACGAAGATCGCCGAGGAGCTCTACGGCCTCCATATCTTCATGCTCATCATCTGTACCGTCATCTTCATCGGCGTGTTCGGGGTGATGTTCTATTCGGTCGTCAAGCATCGCAAGTCCAAGGGTTTCAAGCCCGCGCACTTCCATGAAAGCACCACGGTCGAAATCATCTGGACGATCGTGCCGTTCATCATCGTCATTCTGATGGCGCTGCCGGCCACCAAGGCCGTCGTCGCGATGAAGGACACCACCAACGCCGATCTGACCGTGAAGGTCACGGGCTACCAGTGGAAGTGGGGCTACGACTACGTGAAGGGTCCGGGCGAAGGCATCAGCTTCCTCTCGACGCTCTCCACGCCGCGCAGCCAGGTCAACGGCCAGACGCCGATTTCCGATACGTATCTGCAGGAAGTCGATAACCCGCTCGTCGTGCCGGTCGACAAGAAGATCCGCATCATCACCACCGCGAACGACGTCGTTCACTCGTGGTACGTGCCGGCGTTCGGCGTGAAGCAGGACGCGATTCCCGGCTTCGTGCGCGACACGTGGTTCAAGGCGGAGAAGGTCGGCACGTATCGCGGCTTCTGCACGGAACTGTGCGGCAAGGAGCACGCGTACATGCCGGTCGTCGTGGAAGTGCTGTCCACCGACGACTACGCGAAGTGGGTCGACACGCAGAAGAAGAAAATGGCTTCTTCCGCCGACGATCCCAACAAGACCTACACGATGGATGAGCTGAAGACGCGCGGCGCGCAGATCTACGCGTCGAACTGCGCGGTCTGCCACCAGCCGACCGGCAAGGGCGCGGGCCAGTTCCCGGCGCTCGACGGCAGCAAGGTGGCGAACGGTCCGATCGCCGGTCACGTGAATATCGTGCTGCACGGCAAGGGCGCGATGCCGCCGTGGCAGACGACGCTCAACGACGTCGAGATCGCATCGGTCATCACGTACGAGCGCAACACGTGGGGCAACCACACCGGCGACGTTCTGCAGCCGAAGCAGGTCGCGGACGCGCGCAACGGCAAGATGCCCGAAGGCGGCGATCACACGGCGGCGGCAGGCGGCGAACCGGCTTCGGGCGCGGCGGCGAGCGGCGCGGCGGAAGCCAGCGCGCCGGCTGCGGCGTCCGGCGAACAGTCGGCGCAAGCAGCGCAGGCCGGCGCGCTGCCGGCCAGCATCTACTTCGAAACGGGCAAGAGCGATCTGCCCGCCGACGCAAACAACGCAGTGCAGGCTGCCGCCGCTTACGTGAAGGCGCATCCGGACGCGAAGATCGCGCTTTCCGGCTTCACGGATGCAACCGGCGGCGCCGACCTCAACGCGGACCTCGCCAAGAAGCGCGCGCAAGCCGTTCGCGACGCGCTGAAGGCGGCCGGTGTCTCGGAAGAACGCATCGTGTTGAAGAAGCCCGAGTCGGTCACGGGCGGCACGGATGCGAAAGAAGCACGCCGCGTGGAAATCAGTCCGGCTGCTTGACATGCTTCGCGTGCGCTTCTCCTTCGCTCAAGGCAACGGAGAAGCACGCGGGCAACGCCAAGTGCCTCGAGTATTCGCTTTAGGAGATGATTGTCATGTCTAGCATCGGACACGATGTAGTCGCGGGTCACGACCACGCGCACGACGACCATGCGCACGAAACGCCGCATGGTTGGCGCCGGTGGCTTTTCGCCACTAACCACAAGGACATCGGTACCTTGTATCTGCTGTTCTCGTTCATCATGTTCCTCTCCGGGGGCGTGATGGCGCTCGGCATTCGCGCCGAGCTGTTCGAACCGGGCCTGCAGATCATGCGCCCCGAGTTCTTCAACCAGCTGACCACCATGCACGGCCTCATCATGGTGTTCGGCGCGATCATGCCGGCGTTCGTCGGCTTCGCGAACTGGATGGTGCCGCTGCAGATCGGCGCATCGGACATGGCGTTCGCGCGCATGAACAACTTCAGCTTCTGGCTGCTGCCGGTCGCGGCCGTGCTGCTCGTCGGCTCGTTCTTCGTGCCGGGCGGCGCAACCGCCGCGGGCTGGACGCTGTACGCGCCGCTCTCGACGCAGATGGGCCCCGGCATGGACTTCGCGATTTTCGCGGTCCACATCATGGGCGCGTCGTCGATCATGGGCGGCATCAACATCGTCGTGACGATCCTGAACATGCGCGCGCCGGGCATGACGCTCATGAAGATGCCGATGTTCGCGTGGACGTGGCTGATCACCGCGTATCTGCTGATCGCCGTGATGCCGGTTCTGGCAGGCGCCATCACGATGGTGCTGTTCGACCGTCACTTCGGCACGTCGTTCTTCAACGCCGCGGGCGGCGGCGATCCGGTCATGTACCAGCACATTTTCTGGTTCTTCGGCCACCCCGAGGTGTACATCATGATCTTGCCGGCGTTCGGGATCGTGTCGCAGGTGATCCCGGCGTTCTCGCGCAAGCCGCTCTTCGGCTATAGCTCGATGGTGTACGCCACCGCGTCGATCGCGATTCTCTCGTTCATGGTCTGGGCGCACCACATGTTCGCCACCGGCATGCCGGTGACGGGCCAGCTCTTCTTCATGTACGCGACGATGCTGATCGCCGTGCCGACGGGCGTGAAGGTGTTCAACTGGGTCGCGACGATGTGGCGCGGCGCGCTGACGTTCGAAACGCCGATGCTCTTCGCGATCGGCTTCCTGTTCGTGTTCACGATGGGCGGCTTCACGGGCCTGATCCTTTCGATGGCCCCGCTCGACATCCAGATGCACGGCACGTACTACGTGGTCGCGCACTTCCACTACGTGCTGGTGGCCGGTTCGCTCTTCGCGCTGTTCGCGGGCTGGTACTACTGGTCGCCGAAGTGGACCGGCTGGATGTACAACGAAATGCGCGGGAAGATTCACTTCTGGGCGTCGATGATCTTCTTCAACATCACGTTCTTCCCGATGCACTTCCTGGGTCTCGCGGGCATGCCGCGCCGCTATGCGGACTACCCGGCGCAGTTCACGGACTTCAACCAGATCGCGACCATCGGCGCGTTCGGTTTCGGTCTCGCGCAGGTGTACTTCCTGTTCGCGGTCGCGCTGCCGACGTATCGCGGCGGCGGCGAGCATGAAAAGGCCAGCGACAAGCCGTGGGATGGCGCGGAAGGTCTCGAATGGACCGTGCCGAGCCCGGCGCCGTTCCATACGTTCGAGAATCCGCCGACCGTCGAATAAGTCGTCTCTCCGTTCTGTGAGGCTTCCGCGCGAAGCCTCACAGACTCCCCGAGCAAGAAACGCATGGCCCCGAATCCACAAAAAAGACGCTCCCGCGAGGACATCCGCGCGGGCAACAAGCGGCTCGGTCTCATCATGGTGCTGATCGCCGCCGTCTTTTTTCTGGGTATCGTCGTCAGGCAATACCTGTTGTCGCGAGGCTAACGTGTCCACTCAGCAGGAAGATTCTCATATCGACCGCTCGTTCAACCGGTCGATGCTGCTCAAGCTGTTCGTCGTCGCGGCGATGATGTTCGGCTTCGGCTTCGCGCTCGTGCCGATGTACCGCGCGATCTGCCAGATCACGGGCATCAACAATCTCGTGCAGCGCGATGTCGGCGCGCGTGAGGCGAAGAACACGCAGGTCGACGCGAGCCGCACCGTGTCCATCGAATTCGATGCGAACGCGCGCGGGCCGCTGCAGTTCAAGCCGGAGCAGTCGAATCTCGACATTCACCCCGGCGAAGTGATGACGGTGATGTATCAGGTGACGAACGAGCAGGGGCGCACGGTGAAGGCGCAGGCCATTCCGAGCTACGCGCCGAAGCAGGCCACCGAGTATTTCAAGAAGATCGAATGCTTCTGTTTCACCCAGCAGACGCTCGCGCCGAACGAGACGAAGCGCATGCCGGTGGTGTTCGTCGTCGATCCGAAGCTGCCGAAGGACGTGAAGACGATCACGCTGTCGTACACGTTCTTCGAACTCGACGCGCCGAAAACGGCGGCCAAGGGAACGTGAACATCATGAGCGGACAGACGCAGAAGAGCGGCGGGTTCGTGAAGCTGGTGAAGGCCGTGTTCTGGTCGTTCTTCGGCGTGCGGCGGCGGGCCGACCTGGAAAACGACGCCGCGCAGCTTAATCCGCTGCATCTGATCGCGGCTGGCGTGATTGGTGCTGCGCTTTTCATCGTGGTGCTGCTGGTGATCGTGCGCGCGGTGGTTCGGTAGGGCAACCCAAAGCGCACTCGCGCCGAACGGCGCTGCGGCAAAATAATTCAAGCAACTGGATCGAAGTGGAGAATCAACGATGAGCGGTCAAAACGAGAGCCCGTACTATTTCGTGCCGCATCCGTCACGGCATCCGATCATGGCTGCGTGCGGCTTGCTGGTAATGCTGTCGTCGCTGGCGGCGTGGGTCAACGGGCATTCCTTGGCGCCGTTCGGCACGCTGCTCGGCCTGCTGTTTTTGCTGTTCGTGCTGTGGCACTGGTTCGGCGACGCGATCTCCGAATCCGAAGGCGGCATGTACGGCAAGCGCGTGGATGTGTCGTACCGCTGGAGCATGAGCTGGTTCATCTTCTCCGAAGTCATGTTCTTCGGCGCGTTCTTCGGCGCGCTGTTTTACGCGCGCGCCATCGCGCTGCACGAACTGGGCAGTCTCGACTACAAGCTGATCTGGCCGGACTTCTCCGCCGTGTGGCCGAACAACGGTCCCGCCGCGCTCGTTCCGCATTTCCGCGCGATGGTGCCGTGGCCTCTGCCGACCATCAACACGGCGCTGCTGCTTTCGTCCGGCGCGACGCTCACGGTGGCGCACCACGCGCTGCGTGAAGATCATCGCAAGAAGGCGATCGGCTGGCTCGCAGCGACCGTGCTCCTCGGCGTCATCTTCCTGTTCTGCCAGGGCTACGAGTACTTCCACGCGTACAACGAACTGAACCTGACGCTCGCATCCGGCGTGTACGGCTCGACGTTCTTCCTGCTCACGGGCTTCCACGGCTTCCACGTGTTCCTGGGCGGCACGATGCTGGCTGTGGTGATGGTCCGGCTGATTCGCGGGCACTTCACGCCGGAGCATCACTTCGCATTTGAAGGCGCCGCGTGGTACTGGCACTTCGTCGACGTCGTGTGGCTCGGGTTGTACGTCGTCGTCTACTGGCTGTAACTGCGCTTCTCCGCGGGCTTTTAGGCCCGCCGCGCAAGCACGCCGCCCTGACGTTCGAGGGCGGCGTTTTGTTTTGTTTCGCGACGTGCCGCGACAATACGCCTCGTTCTTGCGAACCTTCGCGGCGGGTTATCGTCCGAGGGGAATGCCCGTCGACTGAATCCAGCCCATCCAGTGAGCGAACAGGATGAACAGGAAGAGCGAAATGGACAGCCCGACGCGCATGGCGAGCGACCACACCATCCGCTTGGTCTTGCCGCGGTCGGTCATCATGAAGTACAGCGCCGAACCGAGGCTGCCGAGAATGAGGATGAAAGCGATGGCGACGATAATGTGCATAAACCAGCCGGCAAAGTTGCTCAACTCGCCCGGATAACGCATCGAGCAGTATGGAAACGAGTCATCTCATTATCTCACTCGACGGATCGCGCCGCGCGGCGGCGCGCGCCGTCGCGCGGCGGCTGCGGTCATGAAGATCCGCTTCTGGCCCACGCTCCTCATCTTGATCGTCGTTGCCGTGACGGTGCGCCTCGGATTCTGGCAGCGCGACCGCGCGCATCAGAAAGAGGCGCTCAGCGCGCGCATCACGGCCTTCGCGAATGCGCCGGCCACGCGCGTGGGCGTCGATCCGATTCCGCTGCAATCCGTCGAATTCCACCGGATGCAGGCGCGCGGCGAGTTCATGCCGGAGCGCGTCGTCTATCTCGATAATCGTCCGTATAACGACCAGCCGGGCTTTTATGTCGTGATGCCGCTTAAACTCGAGGGCGGCGGCTACGTGCTCGTCAATCGCGGATGGCTGCCGCGCAATCTGGCTGATCGCACGGGCATCGAGCCGTACGAGACGCCGAAAGGCACCGTCGAAGTCGAAGGCATTGCCCGCGCCAATCCGTCGCAGGCGTTCGAACTGGGAACGGGCGGATCGGCGGGGCATCAGCAGATTCGCCAGAATCTCAGCATTCCGGCCTATGCCGCCGAAACCGGGCTCGCGTTTCAGCCGTTCGTGATCCAGCAGACGAACGACACGCACGACCGGCTCGTGCGCGACTGGCCCGCGCCGACGATGGGCGTCGAGCGCAATTACGGCTACATGCTCCAGTGGTGGGGCATGGCCGCCGCCGCCGTGGGCTTCGGGCTGTACGCCGCCCGCCGCGCCGCGAAGAAAGACGACACGCGTCTCGTAGACGACCCGGACGACGAAGCCGCCGGCCACGCGTGACCCAACTCTCACCGAATTCTTGATGCCATCTCAACGTCCCACGACTGCCGACAAGCCCCGCACGCCCACGAGAGGATCGTGGACCAGCGGGCGCTGGATGCTCGTGCTGCTCGCGCTCGTCTGCGCGGCGCCGGTCATCGCTTCCTATCTCATGTACTACGTGTTCAAGCCGGCGGGCGGCACGTCGAGCTACGGCGCGTTGATCGACCCGCAGCGGCCGATTCCGGCGCAACTCGTCGTGACGGACGAGAAAGGGCAGGCCATGCCGCTCAAGTCACTCGAAGGCAAGTGGCTGATGATCACCGTCAACGGCAGCGCTTGCGACGAGCAATGCGTCACGCGCCTCTATTACATGCGGCAAGTGCGCGTGCTGCAATCGGCGGAACGCGACCGCGTGGTGAACGTCTGGCTGCGCACGGATGACAAGCCCGTGGCCGATGTCATCAAGACGGCGTATCCGCAGCCGGACACGCGCATGCTGATCGCCGATCCGCGCGCGGTCGCGGACTGGCTGCCGGTCGCTGACGGCACGAAGGTGACGGACCACATCTATCTGGTGGATCCGAACGGCAATCTGATGATGCGCTTCCCGAAGAATCCCGATCCCAAGAAGATCAACGCGGATCTGGCGAAGCTGCTGAAGTGGTCGCGGATCGGCTAACACGCGGGTAGAAGGTGAAACATGAGTTATGTATTGCAATTGGGGATGATCGGCTTGTGCATTGCGCTACTGCCGCTGTCCTTCGTCTGGGTGAAAGCCGATGACAACAAGTTCCGCAAGCTCGTCTGGCTGACCACGTTTCTGACGCTCGATCTGATCATGTTCGGCGGCTTCACGCGCCTGACCGATTCCGGCCTCGGCTGCCCGGACTGGCCGGGCTGTTACGGCACGTCGTCGCCGTTCATCGCGCACGCGCAGATTGCTGCCGCGTATCAGGCGATGCCCACCGGCCCGGTCAGCATGGTCAAGGCGTGGATCGAGATGCTGCACCGCTATTTCGCGATGGCGATCGGCGTGCTGATCATCGCGCAGGTCATCATTGCGTGGACGGCGCGCATCAAGCGTCGTCCGCTGCACGTGTCGCCGTGGTGGCCCACCGGCATCCTGCTGCTGATCTGCCTGCAAGGCGCGTTCGGCGCGTGGACCGTCACGTTGAAGCTGCAGCCGGTCATCGTCACGACGCATTTGCTGCTCGGACTCGCGCTGCTCGGCGCGCTTGGCTGGCTCGCGGCGCGCCAGACGCCGATTCCGTCGCTCGATCCCGCAGCCGCGCGCTGGATGCCGGCCGCGCTCTTCGGCCTCGCGTTGCTCGTGGTGCAGATCGCGCTCGGCGGCTGGGTGAGCACGAACTATGCTGTACTGGCCTGCACGGACTTTCCGCTTTGCAACGGCCAATGGATCCCGCCAATGAACTTCGAACACGGCTTTCACCTGTGGCGCGCGCTCGGCATGACGGGCGACGGCGATGTGATCTCGCAGGACGCGCTCGTCGCGATCCACTGGACGCATCGCACGTTCGCGGTCGTCGTCGTGCTGTATCTGCTGTGGCTGGCCACGAAATTGCGCCGCTTCGAATCGCTGCGCAAGCCGGCGAACGGCGTGCTGGCGGTCATCGTCATCCAGTTTCTGACCGGTATGTCGAACATCGTGCTGCAATGGCCGCTGCCGATTGCCGTCGCCCATAACGGCGGGGCCGCGATCCTGCTGCTCCTGCTCGTCATGCTAAACTTTCGAATCTCTTCCAGCCGTCCCGGCCGCGCCGCGCTCCCCGCACGCGACGTCGTTTCAGCGTGATGGCGCCTTCCCATGGATAGCACGACACTCAATTCCCCTCTCGGCAGCCGCGTTTCGCAATACATTGCGCTGACGAAGCCGCGCGTCACGCAGCTCGCCGTCTTCTGCGCCGTCATCGGCATGTTTCTGTCGACGCCCGGCATGGTTCCGTGGACGAAGCTGCTCGGCGGCGGCATCGGCATCTGGCTGCTGGCGGGCGCGGCATTCGCCATCAATTGCCTCGTCGAGCAGAAAGTGGATGCGAAGATGCGCCGCACCGCCTGGCGTCCGTCGGCGCGCGGGCAGATCACGAGCGCGCAGATTCTGACGTTCTCAGCCGTGCTCGGCGGCATCGGCATGTGGACGCTGTACCGCTTCACCAATCCGCTGACGATGTGGCTCACGCTCGCGACTTTTGTCGGCTATGCGGTCATTTACACGCTGCTGCTCAAGCCGTACACGCCGCAGAACATCGTGATCGGCGGCGCGTCGGGCGCCATGCCGCCCGCGCTCGGCTGGGCGGCGGTCACGGGGGCGGTGCCCGGCGACGCGTGGATACTCGTGCTCATCATCTTCGTCTGGACGCCGCCGCATTTCTGGGCGCTCGCGCTCTATCGCCGCAAAGACTACGAGAACGCCGGCCTGCCGATGCTGCCCGTCACGCACGGCGAAAAGTACACGCTGCTGAACATTTTTCTGTACACCATCGTGCTGTTCGCCGTCACGTTGATGCCGTTCGTTTCCGGGATGAGCGGCGTCGTTTATCTGGCGAGCGCGGTCGGACTCGGTGCGGTCTTTCTGGGCTACACGTGGAAGCTGTACCGCGAATACTCGGACGCCCTCGCGCGCAAGACTTTCCGCTATTCCATCGTGTACTTGTCGCTGCTCTTCGGCGCGCTGCTCGTCGATCACTACGTTCGCACGGTGATCGGCGCATGAGGCGGATCGTTTGTCGGCTGTTCGCGCTGTTTGTCTGCGCGGTGGCGCTGTGCGCATGCGATAAGGCGCCCGATTTCAAGAATCTCGACATTACCGGCAACAAGCAATTCGGCAGCGACTTCTCGTTGCCGGATACGACCGGAAAGACGCGCACGCTCGCTGACTTCAAAGGCAAGGCGGTCGTGCTGTTCTTCGGCTACACGCATTGCCCGGACGTCTGCCCGACGACGCTCGCGGAGCTGTCGCAAGCCATGCAGCAGCTCGGCGACAAGGCGAAGGACGTGCAAGTGCTGATGGTCACCGTCGATCCCGCGCGCGATACGCCCAACCTGCTCGGCCAGTACGTGACCGCGTTCAATCCGACGTACATCGGTTTGCGGCCGGCGAATGACGCTGAGTTGCAGAAAGTCGCGAAGGACTTCCGCGTGTACTACGCGAGGGCGGCGGGCAAGACGCCCGGCGACTACACGATGGATCACACGGCCGCGAGCTACGTGTTCGACAAGGACGGCAAGCTGCGGCTTTTCGCCCGCGACGGACAAGGCGTCGAACCGTGGGTCCACGATCTGAAGTTGCTGATCGATCAATCGTGAGAAGCGGCCTGCGGGCCGCTTCTGCGTTATGGCTTCGTCGGCTGCGGCAGGTTCCATCCCGGCGCAAGACGCGTCGCCTTGAATTCGATGATCTCGTAATGCGCGAGTTGCTGCCGGGCGAACGGATCTTCCGCGATGATCTCGTCGAGCCGCGCGCGTTCGATGCCCGACGCGATGATCACGCCGCCGTCGCGCGGAACCTTCGGCCCCGCCATTACGAATACGCCCGCCGCGAAGTAGCGTTCGAGAAACAGACGGTGTTCTTCGAGCGCATCGTCGATTTCGGCAAGCGCGCCGGTGTATCGCAGGTTGATCACATACATGTTATCGCCGTCCGAAAGTAGGTCCCAGGCCCGATTCTAAGCGGACAGCGCGCCGGATATTCACATGAGGAAACTGTATTTCCGCTCGCACCAATGCTGTGCGAACATGCGGCACGCCGGCCCGACGCTCGCGCCGGAGCCGGCACCAAGTTATCCCGCAGTCATTTGCTTTTGAAACAGGAAGACCATGCAGCGCAGAAATATGCTTAAAGCCCTGGCGGCCGTCGTGGCGTCGGCCGCGTTCGTCACGAGTTTCTCGGCACACGCCGACGACAAGGTCATCAAGGTCGGCACGATCAGCGGCCCTGACGCTCAGATTTGGCAAGTCGTGCAGAAGGTCGCGAAGCGCGAGGGCCTCAACGTGAAGGTGGTCGAGTTCAACGACTACGTTCAGCCGAACGCCGCGCTCGACGCCGGCGATCTCGATGCGAACAGCTTTCAGCATCAGCCGTATCTGGACAGCCAGATCAAGCAGCGCGGCTACAAGATCGTGAGCGCCGGCCTCACCTACATCTCGCCGCTCGGCGTGTACTCGAAGAAGCTGAAGTCGCTGAAGGACTTGCCGCAAGGCGCGAAGGTCGCGGTGCCGAACGATCCGTCGAACGAGAATCGCGCGCTGTTGCTTCTGCAATCGCAAGGCGTCATCAAGCTGAAGGCGGGCGCGGGCGCGAACGGCAACAACGCGACGGCGCTCGATGTCGCGGAGAATCCGAAGAAGATCAAGCTCGTCGAACTCGACGCCGCGCAATTGCCGCGCACGCTCGCGGATGTCGACGCCGCCGCCATCAACACGAACTTCGCGCTGGCTGCGGGCCTGCAGCCGACGAAAGATGCCATCGCGCTGGAAGACGTGCATAGCCCGTACGCGAACCTGATCGCGGTGCGCACGAAGGACAAGGATCAGCCGTGGGTCAAGAAGCTGGTCGCCGCGTACCAGTCCGACGACGTGCGTCAGTTCCTGAAGAGCGAGTTCAAGGGCTCGGTCGTGCCTTCGTTCTAAGCGACGGCGAACTCATGTGCAAAACGGCGTCTCTTGGAGACGCCGTTTTCATTTGCGAGGTCTAGTCGGCGTAAATGCGCCGCAACTCGCGCTCCCAGACGAGGCTTGCGTCTACGCCCTGTTGCGCCTTGAAGCCGGTGCGCATGAAGAGCCCGCACAGATCTTCGCGCGCCTGATCGAGCCGGCACACGACGCTCGCGTAGCCCGCGCCCTGAGCGAAGTTCGTGCACGCGGCGACGAGCTGTTCGCCCAACCCTCGGCGGCGCGCGCCCGGCTCCACGAACAACAATTCGATGCAAGCCTGGCCGTCCGATGCGGCGGTCAGCAGCGCGGCGCCGACGCGCGCGTCGCCTTCCTGTTCCGCGACCCAGCACGCGATACGCGGCGTGTTCGTCTGCATGGCAACGAGAAAGCGGGACACGACCTTTGCCGCGTGAGCCTCGTAGGCCAGACTCGCGCGGTCGGAAACGTCGAGGTGCGCGTGACGTTCGATCATCCAGCCGAAGTCGCCGCAGCGGGGGCTGCGCAAGCGCGTGGCGGCGTTGTGCGACGCCGGCGACAAGAGTCGCTCGATGTCCGCCATCGCCAGCGACAACTGCTCGATCTCGCCCGGCGCGAGGGAATCCAGCAGCGACGCAGTTTCGGCGGAAACGTGGAGATCGAGTTCGTCCACCTTGGCTTTCGCTTCGGGCGTCATGGTGAGGAGATGCGCGCGGCCGTCCGATTCGTTCTTTCGGCGCACGACGAGGCCGAGCTTCTGAAAATTGGTGATGAGGCGGCTGAGATAGCCCGTATCCAGCCCGAGGTTGCGCGACAGATCCGCGGCGGTGTGCGCCCGATCGTGCGCAAGCTCGTGAAGAATGCGCACTTCCGTCAACGAAAAATGGCTCTTATGTAGGCGTTCGTGAAAAGCGCCTGCGTGACGCGCGTAAAACCGGTTGAAGCGCCGCACGGCCTCGACTGCCCGACTCCGATCAAAACATCCCATTGTGCCTTTGCTCTCTCAAAAATATGTGGTTCTATTTGAATTAGTTGCGATTCCGAACTAATGGACGCATTGTGCCAAAGAAAGCACGCTCGTGCGAATACGAAAATGCCCGAATTTCCGGACCCATTCGGCAGTGGATGGTGACTGGTTCCATTTACGCCGGTATGCGGGTAAGTCCCGATAGCGGATGTGTTGCGAAATCACCGTCTAAACAAGTTGTAACTTATTGATTACAGACGCGATTTGACTTCCGTCACAAGGGGTTTGATGCGCGTTGACTGGTATTATGTTGGTTATATAATGGGCTCCACTCAAGGCCGCGTGAGGGTTCTTCATGAGAGTAAATTGGAAGAATCTCACTCCGGACGAACGCAGTGATACGCCGCTTTATCTGCAGCTTGCCGCGCGCCTGGCTTCCGCCATTCACGCAGGCACGTGGTCGGCGGGAGAGGCGCTGCCTTCGGAGCGCACGTTGTCGGAAGGCGTCGTCGTGTCGCGTATCACGGCGCGCAAGGCCATCGCGTTGCTCGTCGAGCAAGGGCTGATCAAGCGGGTGCGCGGCGCGGGTAATTTCATCACGCCGCGCGTGGAAGATCCGTTGTCCCGACTGACCGGCTTCACGCGCAAGATGGAGCAGCGCGGCTTTCTGCCTGATTCGGTGTGGCTCGGCCGCGGACTCAGGCCCGCGAATCGCGACGAGACCGTGCAGCTAGGCTTGTCGCCCGGCGCGGTCGTCGCGAGTCTGAGGAGATTGCGGCGGGCGGACGGCATCGTGATGGCGGTCGAGCATTCCACGCTGCCCGCGTGGCTGGTGCCGGACCCGCTGCTGATCGGCGCGTCGCTGTACCGGTATCTGGAGGAGCGCGGTCAGGCAGTGGTGCGCGCGTTGCAGCACTTTCGCGCGGTGAACGCGGGCGCGGAAGTCGCGCGGCTGATGGACGTCGCGCCCGGCGCCGCGCTGCTCGTGATCACGCGCATCGGATATTCGGCGCAACGGCGGGCGATCGAACTAACGGATACGTATTGCCGCGACGACTACTACGACTTCGTCGCGGAGCTGCATCGATGAGCGCGGGTGCAGCACGGCCGGCGTCATCAGGCATCGAAAGAAGAGAGCAAGAAAGAGAACGAGAGGACCAAAAGAAGCCGTTCGCCGGCCGCGCACCGAAACATCCGCGCGGACCAGCGTGCTCGCAGCACGGCGCGAACCGCACCTGAACCTCCTACGCATTGCGTACTTCCAGAGAACTTCATGCTGAAAGGAAACATACTGACGAACGACGGCTGGATTCACGGCACCGTGCGTTTCGAGAACGGCCGCGTGACGGCGCTCGAAGGTCACATAGCCGATCCGACGTCGAACGACGCGCCGTACATCCTGCCGGGCTTCATCGACCTGCACGTGCACGGCGGCGGCGGCCGCGACATCATGGAAGGCGGCGACGCGGCCGATACCGTCGCGCGCCAGCACGCGCAGCACGGCACGACGAGCCTGCTCGCCACGACGATGACCGCGCCGCGCGACGAATTGATGCAGGTCGTCGCCGGCCTCGGCGAACAAGCGAAGCGCCGCGCGCCGAGCGGCGCGCGCGTGCTGGGCGTGCATCTCGAAGGACCGTACATCAATCCGGGCAAGCTCGGCGCGCAGCCGGACGCCGCCGCTATCGCCGTGCGCGACGAAGTGCTCAAGTACCTCGACCTCGCGCCCATTCGCGTCGTGACCATCGCGCCGGAGATCTCGGGTCATCTCGAAATCATCTCCGAGATGGCGGCGCGCGGCGTGCGCGTGCAACTCGGCCATTCGCTCGGCACGTACGACGACGCCGTCAACGCGCTGAAGCACGGCGCGCGCGGCTTCACGCATCTCTTCAACGCGATGTCGCCGCTGCATCATCGCGATCCTGGCATGGTCGGCGCGGCGCTCGCGCATGCGGAGTACGCCGAACTGATTCCCGACCTGCTGCACGTTCACCCCGGCGCGATCCGCGCCGCCATGCGCGCCATTCCGCGACTCTACGTCGTCACCGACAGCACGTCGGCGGCGGGCATGCCGGACGGCGAATACCGCCTCGGCAGCCAGCACGTCACCAAGTGCATGGGCGGCGTGCGTCTCGCGGACGGCACGCTCGCAGGCAGCACGCTGACCATGGATCAGGCGCTGCGCAATCTCGTCTCGCTGGGCATTCCGCTCGCGGACGTTTCGAATCGCTTGTCGCGCTATCCCGCCGACTATCTCGGGCTCGAAGACCGCGGCCGCATCGCGCGCGGCGCATGGGCCGACATGGTCGTGCTCGACCGGGACTTCGCGCTGACCGCCACTTATGTCGAAGGAGAATCGATTGTCGAATATGCTCACTGAGGCGCTGGAGTCCGCGGACGTCGTCGCGGCCCAACTCGCCGATACCTCGCGCATCGAGGCGCTTGCCGTGAAGCTCGCGGAGCAGCCGCGTCACGTCGCGTTGACCGTCGCTCGCGGCAGTTCGGACCACGCCGCCAGTTATTTCGCCAGCCTGACGATGAGCCGCATCGGCGTGCCGGTCGCGTCGCTGCCGATGTCCGTCGCCACGTTGCAGCAAGCGCCGCTGCGCGTGTCCGGCCAGCTTGCCGTCGCGTTCTCGCAGTCGGGCAAGAGCCCGGATCTCGTCGGCACCATGCAGGCGTTGCGCGAAGCGGGCGCCTTTACCGTCGCGGCCGTCAACGTCGCCGGATCGCCGCTGGAAAACGCCTGCGAATACTATCTGCCGCTCCTCGCCGGACCGGAGCTTTCGGTCGCCGCCACCAAAAGCTATATCGCGATGCTGTCGCTGTCGGCCATCGTCATCGCGCACGTTCAGCGCGACGCCGAATTGCTGAACGCGCTCAAGTCGCTGCCGGATGCGCTGCGCGCGGCGGGCAAGCTCGACTGGACGCGCGCCGTGGATGAACTGAAGGGCGTCGACCGCATGATCGTCGTCGGGCGCGGCCTCGGGCTCGCCATCGCGCAGGAGGCGGCGCTCAAGCTGAAGGAAACATCCGGCATTCAGGCCGAAGCGTTCTCGAGCGCGGAAGTGCGTCATGGTCCGATGGAAATCATCGATCGCGACTATCCGCTGCTGGTGTTCGCGCCGCGCGGGCCGGAGCAGGCGGGTCTGATCCAGTTGGCTGCGGACATGCGCGCGCGCGGCGCGCGCGTGCTGCTCGCAGCACCCGACGACGTGCCCGGTGCCGAGTTGCCGCTCGTCGCCACCGACCACCCGGCGCTCGATCCGATCGCCGCGATCCTTTCGTTCTACGTGATGGCCGCGGGTCTTGCCGCCGCGCGCGGGCGCAACCCCGACGCGCCGCGCCACCTGAACAAGGTCACCGAAACCCATTGAGTGAGATAGACGATGCGCCGTGCCGAGGAGTCCGTGTTGAACCATTCCACCGATAACCCGAGCGATATCGTTCTGCTCGCTCCGTTTACCGGTCCCGTCGTGCCGCTCGCCGACGTGCCCGACCCCGTGTTCGCGCAGGGGATGTTCGGCGACGGCATCGGCATCGATCCGCTCGATAACGTGCTTCTCGCGCCGTGCGACGGCACGGTCACGCATCTCGCGCGCACGCATCACGCGGTCACGCTGCGCACGGCAGCGGGCGCGGAAATTCTCGTGCATATCGGCATCGACACCGTCGAGCTGGGCGGCGAGGGCTTCGCGCCGATGGTCGAACAAGGCGCCACCGTGCGCGCCGGCCAGCCGCTCATCGAATTCAACGCGGATTTCGTCGCGCAGCACGCGCCGAGTCTCGTCTCGGTGATCGCGGTCGCCAATAGCGACGCGTTCGAGGTCGCCCAGCGCGCCGGCCGTGGCGTGCTGAAGGCGGGCGCGCGCATGCTCGTGCTGCGCGCGAAGGACGGCGCGGCGGCGCACGTGGCGCGCTCGTCGTCCAACGTGATGACCGAAGCGCGCCGCACCGTCACGCTGGCCCACGCGGGCGGCTTGCACGCGCGGCCGGCGGCGCGGGCGCGCGAGGCGGCGCGCGGCCTCGACGCAAAGGTCGAAGTGCGCTTCGAAGGCCGCAAGGCGCCGGTCGAAAGCGTGGTCGGCCTGCTCGGGCTCGGCGCGGGCGAGGGCGCGACCATCGAACTCGTCGGCATCGGCGCGCAGGCGCAAGAAGCGGTGGATGCCGTCGCCACCGAACTGCTGCGCGCGGCGCAAGGCGAAGTCGAAGAGACGCCCGCGCGTGAGAAGTCGCCCGCGCCGGTCGCGGCGGTTCGCGCGTCGGCCGAGCCGCTGCCGCCCAACACGCTCGCGGGCGTGTGCGCGGCGCCGGGCATCGCGGTCGGCAAGCTAGTGCGCTGGGACGATCAGGAAATCGTGCCGCCCGAACAGGCGAGCGGCCCGTCGGCGGCGGAGAGCCGCGCGCTGGATAAAGCCATCGCGCAAGTCGATGCCGACCTCGAAGTCACCGTGCGCACCGCGTCACAGCGCGGCGCGATCGGCGAAGCGGGCATTTTCGCGGTGCATCGCGTGCTGCTGGAAGACCCGACGCTCGTCGATGCCGCCCGCGATCTGATCAGTCTCGGCAAGAGCGCGGGCTTCGCGTGGCGCGAGGCGATCCGCGCGCAGATCGCGCTCTTGAATAACGTGAACGACGCGTTGCTCGCCGAACGCGCCGCCGACCTGCGCGACATCGAAAAGCGCGTGCTGCGCGCGCTCGGTCTCACGAATACGGCGGCGCGCGCGCTGCCGGAGGAAGCCGTGCTCGCGGCCGTCGAGTTCACGCCGTCGGATCTCGCGTCGATCGACCGCACGCGCGTCACCGCGCTCGTGATGTCGCGCGGTGGCGCCACCTCGCACGCGGCGATCATCGCGCGGCAGATCGGCATTCCGGCGCTCGTCGCGATCGGCGACGCACTCCACGGAATCTCCGAAGACGCGCAGGTGGTCGTGGACGCGTCGGCGGGCCGCCTCGAATATGCGCCGAGCGCGCTGGATGTCGAGCGGGCGCGTCACGAGCGCGAGCGTCTTGCGGGCGTGCGCGAGGCGAACCGCAAGATGTCGCAGCAAGCGGCATCGACCCGCGACGGCCGTCATGTCGAAATCGCGGCGAACATCGCCACGCTCGACGACGCCAAGGCCGCCGTCGAGAACGGCGCGGACGCCGTGGGCCTGTTGCGCACCGAACTGCTGTTCATTCATCGCCAGGCTGCGCCGACGGTCGCGGAACACGCGTCGAGCTATCAGGAAATCGTCGAGGCGCTGGCCGGCCGCAGCGCGATCATCCGAACGCTGGACGTCGGTGCCGACAAGGAAGTGGACTATCTGACGCTGCCGCCCGAAGAGAATCCGGCGCTCGGCTTGCGCGGCATCCGGCTCGCGCAAGTGCGCCCCGAACTGCTCGACGACCAGTTGCGCGGCCTGCTCGCCGTCAAGCCGGCGGGCGCGGTGCGCATTCTCCTGCCGATGGTCACCGATGCCGGCGAACTGCAGCGCCTGCGGGCGCGCATCGACGAACTGGCGCGCGAAGCCGGACGCACGGAGCCGGTGGAAGTGGGCGTGATGATCGAGGTGCCGTCGGCGGCGATGCTGGCCGACCAGCTCGCGAAGTACGCGGATTTCTTCTCGATCGGCACGAACGATCTCACGCAGTACACGCTCGCGATGGACCGCTGCCAGCCCGATCTCGCCGCGCAGTCCGACGGCCTGCATCCGGCCGTGCTGCGGCTCATCAAGACGACGGTGCAGGGCGCGGAAAAGCACGGCAAGTGGGTCGGCGTGTGCGGCGCGCTCGGCGGCGATCCGCTCGCGGTGCCGCTGCTCGTGGGCCTCGGCGTGACGGAACTGTCGGTGGATCCGTCCGCGGTGCCGGGCATCAAGGCGCGCGTGCGCAATCTCGATTACCAGCTTTGCCGTCAGCGCGCGGAAGACGTGCTCGCGCTCGAATCGGCGCAGGCAGTAAGAGCGGCCAGCCGCGAAATCTGGCCGCAGGACTAAACGCTTGATGCTTCTTTCCTAGCCACAACCCGAGCAGCAACGACAAGACCTATATTCTTTTGGAGAACCCCCGATGGACGCTAACCCGTTTGCAAAGATGCAGCGCCTAGGCCGCGCCCTGATGCTGCCGATTGCCGTTTTACCGGTGGCCGGCCTGCTGTTGCGTCTAGGCCAGCCCGATGTCTTCAACATCAAGATGATCGCCGACGCGGGCGACGCCATCTTCTCGAATCTGCCGCTTTTGTTCGCAATCGGCGTGGCGGTGGGCTTCGCGAAGGACAACAACGGCACGGCGGGTCTCGCCGGCGCGATCGGTTATCTGATCGAAACGGCCGTCATGAAGGACATCAACGACAAGCTCAACATGGGCGTGCTGTCGGGGATCATCGCGGGTATGGTCGCGGGGTACATGTACAACCGCTTCAAGGACATCAAGCTGCCCGAATATCTGGCGTTCTTCGGCGGCAAGCGGTTCGTGCCGATCGTGACAGGCGTCGCGTGTCTGTTTCTCGGCATCGTGCTCGGTTACGTGTGGCAGCCGGTGCAATCCGGCATCGACACGGCCGGCACGTGGCTGACGACGGCCGGTGCGCTCGGCACCTTCGTGTTCGGCGTGCTGAACCGAATCCTGCTCGCGACGGGTCTGCATCACATCATCAACTCGCTCGCGTGGTTCGTGTTCGGGTCGTTCACGCCGCCCGGCGGCGGCGCGGTGGTGCACGGCGACCTGCATCGCTTCTTCGCAGGCGACCAAACGGCGGGCGGCTTCATGACTGGCTTTTTCCCGATCATGATGTTCGGTTTGCCGGCCGCGTGTCTTGCGATGTTCCATGAAGCACCGAAGGAGCGCCGCGCGGTCGTCGGCGGCCTGCTGTTCTCGATGGCGCTGACCGCGTTCCTCACGGGCGTGACCGAGCCGATCGAATACAGCTTCATGTTCCTCGCGCCGGTGCTCTACGGCATCCACGCGGTGCTGACGGGGCTGTCGCTCGCCATTTGCTCGGCGCTCGGCATTCACCTCGGCTTCACGTTCTCGGCGGGCGCGATCGACTACGTGCTGAACTACGGCCTGTCGCAGCGCGGCTGGCTGGCGATTCCGATCGGCCTCGTGTACGGCATCGTGTATTACGGCCTGTTCCGCTTCTTCATCCGCAAGTTCAACATGGCGACGCCGGGCCGCGAGCCGGCCACGACGGACGCGCAAACCGATGCCACGCCTGTCGGCGGCTATGTGCCGGGCGACGTCGCGCCGGCAGCGGCGAGCACGCGCGCCACGAAGTACATCGCGGCGCTGGGCGGCGCGTCGAACCTGACGCTCGTCGATGCCTGCACGACGCGCCTGCGTCTCTCGGTAGTGGATACGGAAGCGGTGTCGGAACCGCAACTGAAGACCATCGGCGCGCGTGGCGTGTTGAAGCGCGGCAAGACGAACGTGCAGGTGATCATCGGACCGGAAGCGGACCTGATCGCCGATGAAATTCGCGGCGAACTCGAACATTCGTCGACGCGCGGCGCCACGCCGGCTTCGTCGGCTCCCGCGCAGCCCGCGGTTGCAACGGCAGGCGTGACCGATCAGACGGCGGGCCCGCTCGATCCGGACCCGCTGCGCTGGCTCGCGGTGTTCGGCGGCGCGACCAACGTCGTTTCGCTCGATGCGGTGGCGCAAACCCGCCTGCGCGTGGTCGTGCGTGATCCGTCGTCGGTGGATCGTCAGCGTCTGTCGCAACTGGATGTGGCGTGGGTGTCGGCGGATACGTTCCACATCGTCGTCGGCGCGGCAGCGCAGCGGTACGCCGCGCAGATGGCCACGCGAATCGCGGGCAACGGCGGCGGCGCGGCGCCGATGCCGGCCTGATGCGGTAAGCGGTTAGTCGTAGAAACGGCGCCTTCGGGCGCCGTTTTGTTTTCATACACGGCGCGCAGGCAAACAAAAACCCCGCTGTCTTTCGACAGCGGGGTTCGAACACGCTTGGCTTCCGTTCTGCCGCGGCGTTACGCGTAGTCGTGCAGCGCGGTGCGCATCTTCTTCATCGCGCTCGCCTCAATCTGGCGAATGCGCTCCGCCGACACGCCGAACTCGTCGGCCAGTTCGTGCAGCGTCTTGCCGCCCGATCCGTCGTCCTGCACGTCGAGCCAGCGCGCCTTGATGATGCGGCGGCTGCGCTCGTCGAGCGATTCGAGCGCCGTCGAAAGGCCGTCGCTTTGCAGCTTGTCGAACTGGCGCGCGGCGATCACGTTCGTCGGCTCGTTGTGCGAGTCGGCGAGATAGGCGATCGGCGCGAACGCTTCTTCGCCGTCTTCCACCTGGCCTTCGAGCGCGATGTCGCCGCCCGAAAGGCGCGTTTCCATCTCCGCGACCTCTTCGCGCTTGACGTTCAGCTCGCTTGCGAGGCCGTTGATCTCGTCCGGCGTGAACGCGGCATGGCCGGTCTTGTGGCTGCGCAGGTTGAAGAACAGCTTGCGCTGCGCCTTGGTCGTCGCGACCTTCACCATGCGCCAGTTGCGCAGAATGTACTCGTGGATCTCCGCCTTGATCCAGTGCATGGCGTACGACACGAGGCGCACGTTTTGCTCCGGATCGAAGCGCTTCACCGCCTTCATCAGACCGATGTTGCCTTCCTGAATCAGGTCTGCGTGCGGCAGGCCGTAGCCCAGATAGTTGCGGGCAATCGACACGACGAGACGCAGGTGCGACAGCACGAGCTGCCGCGCGGCGTTCAGGTTGCCGTGCTCGCGAAATTCGGTGGCGTACTGACGTTCCTCTGCCGGCGACAGCATCGGAATACGGTTCACTGCTTGTATGTAGGAATCGATGTTGCCGATCTGACCGGTCAGCATCGACGACTGTGCGTACGTCAGCGCGCCTGCCGAAGATGCCTTGGCAGGTGCCGAGCCTACAACATTCGGAAGGGTCATCGCATTGGTCACGCTCATAAGCTCCTTGTCAACAATTGGCTGCGGCCGCAACGGCGGCAGCAGGCCAGTCACGATATTAGCACTCCGTCCAACTGAGTGCTAAGTGTTAGAGGGAAACGACGTGTGGGAGTTCCCACAAAACTATCGATTTTGTGGTTTGATAGGCATTCGGCTTCAGCGATTGAGCTGAACTTACCGAAAGCGAAGCGTTAGATCGAACAAATTACCGTGTAGAAGCATTAGCGCAACGGATTATTCAATCAAAGCGGCAAGATACGCTGGATTGTGCAAATATGTCGCAGCCGAAATACAATGCGCCGACCACCGCTCGGCGGGACGCAAACACTACCCACACATGGGGCGCTCATGCAGAAAAACAAGGTTCTCTGGCGCAGTTTTTTGTCTCACGGCGCCATCGCGGTTTCGCTCGGTCTTGCTTCGGCGGCAGCGCATGCCGACCGGTTCGGGCTTCAGATAGCGGGCGGCGTCGCCAACCATGACTTCAAGAAGGCCGACGTGGGCATCGTGTGGGACCCGAACCTGACGTGGTGGGAAATCGGCGGGTTTCACTTCACGCTGCTCGGCGAGGGACACGTCGCGTACTGGCACACGAAAGAAAGCAACGCGGTCAATCCGAACGTCTGGGAATTCGGCGTCACACCGGTTCTGCGTTTCGTCAAAAGCTCGGGCTATATCCGGCCGTTCGTGGAAGCAGGCATCGGCGTCCGGCTGCTCTCGCACGCCCGGATCACGGAAGACTACACGCTCTCCAGCGGCTTTCAGTTCGCCGATATGGTCGGCGTGGGCGCGATCTTCGGCGAGAAGCAGAACTATCAGGCCGGTTTTCGCTTCCAGCATCTCTCGAACGCGAGTATCAAAGAGCCGAATCCTGGTATAAATTTCAGCCAGCTATATCTGCAATACAACTTCTGACGGGGCGCCGGCGCATCGGTTCCCCGGCGCAAGGGGAACCGACAGATGCCGGCAAAAACCTTTGAAGCCATCCGCGGCCTGGAGCGCGACCGCTTTCGGGCGATGGTCGAGGGCGACGGCGCCGCGCTCGAAGCGCTGCTGGCCGAGAACGTCAGCTATGTCCACACCAACGGCAAGCGCGAGACGAAGCGTCAGTTCATCGACGCGATCACCGCCGGGCGCCGCCGCTATCGGCAGATCGAGATCCAGACGCAGGACGTTTTCTCTGCCGGACCCGAGACCTGTCTCGTGTCCGGCCGCGCGTTGATCGAAATGGAATCGAAGAACGGCGCGCTGCTCTTTCCCATCGCCTACACGGCGGTTCACGTGCAAACCGGCGGTCAGTGGCAACTGCTCGCGCTTCAGGCGACGCGCGTGGCGCTCGAATAGCGCGTCGCCGTCCGCGCCGTCAGGCTTCCACGGCCTCGTCCTCGCGCACCTTCCGCGCGATCCCGTTTGACCGATTCACCGCGCTCACGACCGCATCGACGACCGCGAGCGCCGGATTCGCGTGCACCGCGACGCCGAAGCGCATCGGT
Organism: Caballeronia sp. Sq4a; assembly: GCF_023170545.1. Lineage (NCBI taxonomy): Bacteria > Pseudomonadati > Pseudomonadota > Betaproteobacteria > Burkholderiales > Burkholderiaceae > Caballeronia > Caballeronia sp. Sq4a. The sequence continues at coordinate 236,126 of NZ_CP084250.1, forward strand.
TCATCCGCCACGCGGCAGCCCACGAACACCGCTGTCTCGCCGCTCGCCGTCACCGTCGATTCGAACCAGCTCACGCTCGCGCCGACGTCCAGCGTCGCGGCGACCGCCTGCGCATAGTGTTCCTCGCTCGCGGCGCCTGAAGCGGGTGGCATCGCGATGTGTCGGCCGAAGACGGAAACCGCCGCCGCATCCACGCGCGATACCGGCCCGCCAGCGTCGAAATACTCGCGCTTGAAGAGCGCGCAGATGGCGTCGCCGCTGATCTCCTCGCCCGATTCGTCCGCCACCGCCTGCACCGCATGACTGAACTCGATCTGCACGCGGCGCGGCGGCGTGAAGCCCAGACCGCGTTCGAGCAGATACGTCGCGCCGCCTTTGCCCGACTGGCTGTTCACGCGAATCACGGCGTCGTAGCTGCGGCCGAGATCGGCGGGATCGATCGGAAGATACGGCACTTCCCACGGCGTGCCGGGCACGCGCTGCGCGAAGCCTTTGCGGATTGCGTCCTGATGCGACCCGGAAAACGCGGTGAACACGAGATCGCCCGCGTACGGATGGCGCGGATGCACCGGAAGCTGATTGCAGCATTCGACGACCCGCCGCACCGCGTCGATGTCCGAGAAGTCGAGGCCGGGATCGATGCCCTGCGTGTACAGATTGAGCGCGAGCGTGACGAGATCGACGTTGCCCGTGCGCTCGCCGTTGCCGAAGAGACAGCCTTCGACGCGATCCGCGCCCGCGAGCAGCGCGAGTTCCGCCGCCGCGACCGCCGTGCCGCGATCATTGTGCGGATGCACCGAGAGCACGATGCTGTCGCGAAAGCCCATGTTGCGGTCCATCCATTCGACCTGATCGGCGAAGACGTTGGGCGTGGCGGATTCGACCGTCGCCGGCAGATTGACGATCATCTTGTGATCGGGCGTCGGACGCCAGACTTGGGCGACGGCATCGCACACTTCCCGCGCGAATGAGAGTTCCGTCATGCTGAACGTCTCGGGCGAGTACTGGTAGATCCAGTGCGTGTCCGGCCGCGCCGCCGCGCATTCCTTGATGATGCGCGTGCCCTCGACCGCCAGCGCCTTCACTTCGTCCTTCGACTGATTGAACACGATGCGCCGGAACGACGGCGCGATCGCGTTGTAGAGATGCACGATGACCTTGCTCGCGCCCTCGACGGCTTCGAACGTGCGCTCGATCAGTTCGCGGCGCGATTGCACGAGCACTTCGATGGTGACGTCGTCGGGAATGCGCTTTTCGTCGATCAGCTTGCGCACGAAGTCGAAATCGGTCTGCGACGCCGACGGGAATCCCACCTCGATCTCCTTGAAACCCGTCGCCACCAGCATCTCGAAGAATTCGAGCTTCGCTGCGATGCTCATCGGCTCGATCAGCGACTGGTTGCCGTCGCGCAGATCGGTGCTCATCCAGATGGGCGCTTTCTCGATCGTGCGATTCGGCCAGCGTCGGCCGTGCAGACGGACTTGCGGGAACGGGCGGTATTTCTCGGCGGGGTTCGGCATCATGATCGTCGATCTCTTTCAGGAGCGTAGCGCCTGCGGGAGCGGCCGACGCCGGCGGCTGGCCGGCTGCGGCGCAATGCACATGAAGCACGCGAAGCAGAAACGCGCGCGCGGTCCCATTGCGCACCGGCGACGGTGACGCCTGCGACCAACGTGAACGTGCGCGAAGCAGCGTGCATGTGACCCTCGCGTTTTCGATTCGCGGGATGCGCGAACGAAAAACTGACGACTACTAGGTGGTAAGGAAGGAACTGCGGGAACGGCTGGCGGGAACACGCGCCTGGCGACGCGCGCCGCTACGTCTGGCGACTTACGCTAGACGTAGCGATAGGGGCCGCGCTAGGCGGCCCGAAATAATTCGGAGGGAGAAGAATTGGGTGAAACGCATTGGCCTACTTTAAACCAGCGTTGAAGAAGGTGTCAAATGCGGATTTTCCGATTGCGGTGCCTATACCGGCCGGCGCACGACATCCGCGATCAGCTCCACCTGACGCGCGATGGCGGGCGGCACCGGCACGTCGCCCCGCATCACGTCTTCGATCCAGCGGGCGGTAGTGGCGGCATCGAGCGATTCGGGCAATTCGACGGCGGGCGCGTCCGCCTGCGAACGCTCGGGCGCGACGAGCGTCTCGGCGTGGCCGTCGTGGAACCAGTCGATCTGCACCTGGCGGCGCGTGTCCGCGACCGCTTCGCCTTCGGTGCCGCGCGCGAGCAGCGCGCCGCCTTGCGCGGCATCCGGATGCTCGGTGAAAAGCGCGGTGAGGCTGTCGCGATATTCGGGGTGCGTGTAGTTGACGAGCCGCAGGCCCGGCTCCGCGAACGGCTGCAGAATCTTGACGAGCGTGTGCGTCGAATTGCGCACGCCCATCACGCGCCGAAGGTCGAGCAGCCGCGCGAGCTTCGGCGCGAGCGCGGTCACCGGCGCGAACGCGAGGCGGCGCGAGGCGAGGCTGTCCTCGATCTCGTCGGGCGACGCGGCATGCGGGATTCCCACTTCGGCGAAGATCGCGGCGCTCGTCACGCGGCCCGGATCGTCCACGACGCCGTGCACCAGCACCGGCACGCCTTCGCGCGCGAGCAGGAGCGCGAGCAGCGGCGTCAGGTTCGGCTGCTTGCGCGCGCCGTTGTAGCTCGGAATCGACACGGGCCGCGCGTGCTCGCGGCCTTCCTGCACGTGCAGCGGCTCGAACGAACGATGCGCCGCCGCCAGCATCGCGGCGAGCTCGGCGGCCGTCTCGCCCTTCACGCGATACGCGAGCAGCACGGCGCCCAGTTCGACGTCGGAGACGCGGCCATCGAGCATGGCTTCGTAGAGCGAGTAGGTGTCGTCACGCGAAAGCGCCCGCGCGCCGTTCGGGCCGCGCCCGATTTCCTTGATATAGCGCGCGCAGGGGAAAGAAGGAGGTGGAGTGTCGGTCATCGGAAGCGTGCGCAAAACGGGCGTTCATTTACATGGTCCTGAGCGGCGCCGTCGCGAGTGGAAGATGCGGTATGACACTCAGTATCGCATTTAAGCGCCGCTTGCAAGTTCGGGGACCGGCATCCGGTGAGATGGCGCGGCGGCTCGCAGGATGACAGCAGGCCGTCCGAAAGCTCGCGCGCCCGCGCCGGACAAGGCTCGCCACGATTCGCGCCGGCACGTTACACTCGCTTTTTGCGACTCCGGCTGCGAGCGTGAGATGCGCCGGCTATCGAATAACATCAAACAGGAGAGCGGGATGACTTACGTGTTTCCCCCGGCGCCGGCGACCGCCGTTCCGGTCGCGGGTTCGAACGAGCAGTTTCCCGTGCGCCGCATCTACTGCGTCGGGCGCAACTACGAAGCGCACGCGCGCGAAATGGGCCACGATCCCGACCGCGAGCCGCCGTTCTTCTTCAGCAAGCCCGCCGACGCCGTGCTGTACGTCGCGCCGGGTTCGACCGGCGAGTTGCCGTACCCGTCGCAGACCCAGAACCTGCACTTCGAGATGGAACTCGTCGCGGCAATCGGCAAGCAGGGCAAGGACATTCCCGCCGACAAGGGCCTCGACTACGTGTACGGCTACGCGCTCGGGCTCGACATGACGCGTCGCGACCTTCAAGCCGAAGCGAAGAAGCTCGGCCGCCCGTGGGATACGGCGAAAGGCTTCGACCACTCCGCGCCGCTCGGCCCGATTCATCCGGTGTCGAAGGTCGGGCATCTGGAAAAGAGCGCGATCTGGCTCACGGTCAACGGTGAGGAAAAGCAGCGTTCGGACATCTCGCAGCTGATCTGGTCGGTCGGCGAGACGGTGGCGTATCTCTCGACGCTCTTCGAGCTTTTCCCCGGCGATCTCATCTTCACCGGCACGCCCGAAGGCGTCGGCGCGGTCGTGAAGGGCGATCTGCTGAAGGGCGGCGTGGACGGCATCGGCGACTTCTCCGTGCGCGTGGTCTGAGGCGGCGTGCTGACAATGAAGCTCTACAGCTATTTCCGAAGCTCGGCGGCGTATCGCGTGCGCATCGCGCTGAATCTGAAGGGTCTCGACTACGAGTACGAGGGTGTTCATCTGCTGCGCGATGGCGGCGTGCAACTGAAGCCCGAGTATCGCGCGCTGAATCCGGACGGCATCGTGCCGACGCTCGTCGTCGACGGCGACGTGCTCACGCAGTCGCTCGCCATCATCGAATATCTCGACGAGACGCATCCCGAGCCGCCGCTTTTGCCGCGTGGCGCGTCGGACCGCGCGTTCGTCCGGTCGGTGGCGTTGCAGGTTGCCTGCGAGATTCATCCGCTGGATAACCTGCGCGTGCTGAAGTACCTCAAGCATCAGGTGAAGGTGCCGGACGAGGCGAAGGACGCGTGGTACCGGCATTGGGTGGAAACGGGCTTCGAATCGCTCGAAAAGCGCCTCGCGGCCGATTCGCGCGTCGGCAAGCTGACGTTCGGCGACACGCCGACCATCGCCGATCTGTGCATCGTGCCGCAGGTGTTCAACGCGCGGCGCTTCGGCATCGACCTCGCGCCTTACCCGACCATCGAGCGCATAGCCGATTTCGCGAACCAGATTGACGGCTTCATGCGCGCCGCCCCCGCGCAGCAGCCGGACGCCGAATGACGGCGGCGGTATCTGCGGGAGCCCTGTCGAGTTACTTGTCGGGTGCGGGACTGGGAGCGAGCCTGATCGTGGCGATCGGCGCGCAGAATGCGTTCGTGCTGCGGCAGGGGCTCAAGCGCCGGCACGTGGGCATCGTCGTGTCGATCTGCGCGTTCATCGACGTCATGCTGATCGCGCTCGGCGTCGGCGGCATGGGCGCGCTGATCGCGCGGGCGCCGTTTCTGCTCGACGTGATTCGCTGGGCGGGCGCGGTCTTTCTCTTCCTCTATGGCTTGCGCGCGTTCGTGGCGGCGTGGCGCGGCCCTGGACATCTGGACGCGTCGGACGGCGATTCGCAGACGGCGGTCGCGGCGGCGTCCACCGTGGTCGCGCTCTCGCTCCTGAATCCGCACGTTTATCTCGATACGGTCGTGCTGCTCGGCGGCATCGGCGCGCGGCATGCGTGGCCGGGCAACGCGTGGTTCGCGGCCGGCGCGATGTGTTCGTCCATCATCTGGTTCACGGCGCTCGGCTACGGGGCGCGTCTTCTGGAGCCGTGGTTTCAGAAGGACGTGTCGTGGCGCGTGCTCGATGTGATCGTCGGCTGCGTCATGTGGTGGATTGCTGCGGCGCTGGTGTTTTCGCGGTGAGGCGTTGCGTCTCGGAGGCAGCCGTCGTTTGGCAACTTCGAGGCGCTGCTTGCCGGTCTGTCGTCGTCATCGCTGAGACGCAGGCGTACGGACCGGATATTTCCGAGCAGGGTCTGCGACTCCAGATCAGACTGCAGAGCGCCCGCAATGAGCGAACCTATTTTGTCTCGGGAACCGCCATTTTGCCCCGTCGACCGGAATGGCCGTGCGCGGACGCGCGTGTTGGCGATGATGGACAAAGACCGGCAAGCACTGTCGTTGCGTGCTGTCGAGCCAGCGTGCTCAAGTCCACCGGCTCAAAACCTAGCGGCGCGAGCACCTGGCGTGACAGGATCGCCGCGAACATCGGCCCCACCAGCGAAAAGACGTGGGCCCGCGAATCGCCCTCGCGCACCTCGCCTTTTTTCTGCGAGCGCTCGACGAGCGCTTGCAGAGCTTCGAACATCGGTGCCACCACCTCTTCCACCCAGATCCGTCCAAGGTCGGGGAAGCGTTCGCTTTCCTTCAGGATCAGCGCGGCGATTCGCGGGCTGAGACTGCTGCCAATAGACGTCGCTACCCGCGAAAGGAACAGCGGCACGAATTCGACGAATGCGCCGTCGAACTGCCGGATGGTGTCACTCAGCTGCCGGACGTTGGTTGCGGTCACCTGCTGCACGACCGCGCGAAACAAGTGTTCCTTGGTCTCGAAGTACAGGTAGACGGTTCCCTTCGCGACACCCGCGCGCCGCGCGACGTCATCGAGCCTCGTCGCCTCATAGCCGGCTTCGAGAAAGCACATAAGCGCCACATCGATAATTTCGCCCGGCCGCGCATCCTTGCGACGGCGGCGCTTGGCGGGTTCGGCTGGATTGGCAACGACTGCCGATCCAGCTTCTGTTTCGGGGCTTGCGAGTCGTTTCATTCTTCCTTCTGCGATTCGATGGGCGTCGAGCGAGCGCGATTCGGGCTGGACGTCGATGTCCATGCTCCGGCCACGCCGTCATCATAGCCGCGCCGGTTGGCCCGGTTGTTCTCTGTCTCCAGCAGGCGTGTCGCATCCCCGCCCGCGCCGGGCTAATTCAGGGTGTGTTTCCTTAGCGCGCCGGTCGATGCGACACCGCCAACTTCGCTGACTTAGGTTCCTCGAAGCGCCACTTGCAGTTTACTGACTTTGAAGTCATTATCCGACCATGACGACGTCAGCCTCGTCAGAATGAGTGGCCGGTGAGCAGTCGGGGTCGATACCGGATAACTGTGCCCGCCCCACTGTGCAAGTGAACGCCAGAACGCGCGAGGAAGAATTGAGACCCAACCATGCACCGCCGGCAGCCGGAACGCTAGCCAGTCCCATCCTCGCGCAGCCACTCCGGCACGAGAGCGACGCTGGCGTGCGCCGCCATCGCTGCACGCGCAACGCGGCCAAACCAGTCGAGGCCCGGCCCCTGACGCGTACCGCGTTCATCGCACGATGCATGCTCGCTCTTACCGGGCTCGCCGGCTGTTCGCGCGAGGATGCGCCCTCATATCAGGGCTATGTCGAAGGGGAATTCGTCTATCTCAGTTCGTCGCAGGCGGGAACGCTGACGCAACTGTCGGTCACACGGGGACAGACGGTGGAATCGGGCGTATCCATGTTCGCGCTGGAATCGGGCAACGAAACCGCCGCTTTGAATCAGGCTAGGCAGCAACTCGCATCGGCGCGTGCCCAGTTGCGCGACATCCAGACCGGCAAGCGCCCGGTAGAAATCGACGTGACGAAGGCGCAACTCGCGCAAGCCGCCGCCAACGCGCGCAAGGCCGCGGTGCAACTCACGCGTGATGAATCTCAGTTCCGTGCGGGCGGCATTTCGAAAGCGCAACTTGACGATTCGCGCGCGAACGCCGAAGCGAGCGCCGCTCAGGTCCGTGAGTTGTCCTATCAGATCGACGTTGCCCGGCTACCCGGACGCCAGCAGCAGATCACCGCACAGTCGGCGCAAGTCGAGGCCGCGCAGGCCGCCGTTGCTCAGGCGCAGTGGAAGCTCGATCAGAAGCGGGTAGCGGCGCCTGCCCAAGGCCGTGTGTACGACACGCTGTTTCGCGTCGGGGAGTGGGTGCCGGCGGGCAGCCCGGTCGTGCAGATGCTGCCGCCGCGGAACGTCAAGGTGCGCTTCTTCGTGCCGGAAACGGTTGTCGGCGCCCTGCAGCCGGGCCGCGCGCTGACGATCCATTGCGACGGCTGCGCGGCCGACGTAGCGGCGAAGATCACCTACGTCTCGAACGAGGCCGAATTCACTCCGCCGGTCATCTATAGCAACGAGCGCCGCTCGAAACTCGTCTATATGGTCGAAGCGCATCCCGCCGTCGGCGATGCCGACAGGCTTCGGCCCGGACAGCCCGTCGCGGTGACGCTGCGATGAACCAACCGGGCCAGCAGTACGCAATCGACGTCCATGGACTCAACAAGCATTTCGGCGACAAGCATGTGGTCAACGATGTCTCGTTGCAGGTCGCCCACGGCGAGATTTTCGGATTCCTCGGGCCGAACGGAAGCGGCAAGACCACGTCGATCCGGCTGATGTGCGGATTGTTGACGCCGGACTCTGGCAGCGGCACGTGCCTCGGCTACGACATCCTGACGCAAAGCGCCCTGATCAAGCGCAACGTCGGCTATATGACGCAGCGCTTCTCGTTCTGGGAAGACATGACCATCCGCGAGAACCTCGACTTCGTCGCGCGCGTGTATCGCATGAAAAACCGCCGCGAGAAAGTCGACGCGACCTTGAATGCGCTCGGCCTGGAAAGCCGCTCTGACCAGCTGACCGGCGCGCTGTCGGGTGGCTGGAAACAGCGCCTCGCGCTCGCCGCCTGCATGCTGCATGAGCCGCGTCTGCTGTTGCTCGACGAACCGACAGCCGGCGTCGACCCAACCGCACGGCGCGATTTCTGGGAGGAACTGCATCGTCTTGCCGCGCGTGGAATCTCGGTGCTCGTCAGCACGCACTACATGGACGAGGCGGAACGCTGCCACAAGCTCGCCTATATCGCGTACGGAAAGCTGCTTGCGCATGGGACGTCGAAGGAGGTGATCGACTCGCAAAACCTCGCGACGTGGTCGATCTCCGGCGAGCATCTCACGGAGTTATCCGAACAGTTGCGCCAGACGGAGGGCGTCGATCAGACCGTCGTATTCGGCTCGGCACTGCATGCGAGCGGTCACGATCATGCCGCACTGGAAGCCGCTATCCGGCGGGCGACCGACGGCAAGCCGGTACGCATCGAGCAAATCGGTACGGGCCTCGAGGACGTCTTCATCTACATGATGAACCGCTCTGCCGACAACTATGGAATCAGACCGTGAACCTCGATGCCTTCTTTTCGCCCACGCGCTGGTGGAGCATTGTGCTGAAAGAGCTGTTGCAATTGCGACGGGACCGCATCACGTTCGCGATGATCGTCGGCTTGCCGGTCGTCCAACTGGCGCTTTTCGGCTTTGCGATCAACACCGACCCGAAACACCTGCCGACTGCGGTGATTCTCTCCGACCAGAGCCCGTTTTCGCGCAGCTTCGTCGCGGCAATGGAGAACTCGGACTACTTCCGGATCGTCGACACGCTACATACCGAGGACGAGGGACGCCGCGCGCTCGCTGAGGGGCGCGTGCAGTTCGTGCTGACAGTTCCCGCCGATTTCTCAAGGAAATTGCTGCGCGGCGAGCGGCCCGCCTTGCTGGTCGAAGCGGATGCGACCGACCCGACGGCGACGGGCACGGCGCTAGGCGCGTTGCCGAGCCTGGTTCAACCGGTCGTGGACAAGGACCTCACCGGGCCGCTCGCGCACCTGAACGGAACACCCGCTGCTTTCAGCGTGCAGGTGCAGCGTCTCTACAATCCGGAAGGGATCACGCAATACAACGTCGTGCCAGGGCTGATGGGCGTCATCCTGACCATGACGATGGTGATGATGACGGGCCTCGCCATCACGCGCGAACGCGAGCGGGGGACGATGGAAAACCTTCTCGCGACGCCCGTGCTGCCGCTCGAGGTGATGACCGGCAAGATCGTGCCCTATGTGGCGATCGGGCTGGTGCAGGTCTCCATCATCCTCGCCGCGTGTCGTTACGTTTTCGACGTGCCCTTCGAAGGCAGTCTGCTGGCGATCTATCTGACGTCGCTCCTGTTCATCGCCGCAAACCTGACCGTGGGCATCACGCTGTCGTCGCTCGCGCAGAACCAGTTGCAGGCCGTGCAGCTCACATTCTTCTACTTTCTGCCGAGTCTGTTGTTATCCGGCTTCATGTTTCCCTTCGCCGGCATGCCACGCTGGGCGCAATGGATCGGCGACGTACTGCCGCTCACGTACTTCAACCGGCTCGTGCGCGGCATCCTGCTCAAGGGCAACGGATGGCTCGAACTGTGGCCGTCGGTCTGGCCTCTGATGGTGTTCACGGTGGTCGTGCTGGGCATCGCGTTGCGCTTTTACCGGCGCACGCTCGATTAGGAGGATCCGTTAATGAAGATCTTCGCAGGCGCCACCGTCCTTGCCGCGGCTTTCGCGGTTTGCGGCTGCGCGGCAGGCCCCGACTTCCAGTCGCCGGCCGCGCCCACCGCACAGTCCTATACGCGCGACGCGCAGCCCGTGACCGCCGACGCAGAGGGAGCGACGCAGACCTTCACTCACGCCGACACCGCGTTGCCTATGTGGTGGACGCAGTTCGGCTCGGGCGCGCTGAACCGTCTCGTCGACACCGCGTTGCATAACAGCCCGACGCTGGCGCAAGCGCAAGCCAGGTTGACGGAGGCGCGCGAGAACTATGTGGCGGAAGCCGGCGCCACGAGGTATCCCGAGATCGACGCCGGTTTGTCCTCCACGCGCCAGAAAGTCGACCTGAATTCGTTTGGTATCACGTCCGTACCGAGTCCAGGTCCTTTCACCGTCTACAACGCGTCGCTCAGCGTGTCTTATGCGCTCGATATTTTCGGTGGCAACCGGCGCACGCTGGAAGGACTGATGGCGCAGGTCGATTACCAAGCCTACGAGCTCGAAGCGGCCAAGCTCTCGCTCGCCGGCAACGTCGTTGCGTATGCGATCCGCCGGGCGTCGCTACAGGAGGAGATGGACTTGACCAAGGGCCTCGCTGACACCCAGGCGCGCCAGTTGTCGATCATCGAGCGACGATTCGCGGCCGGCGGCGTGTCGCTGCTCGACGTTAGTCGTCAGCGCACGCTGCTCGCACAAACGCGCGCGACACTGCCGCCACTGTCGACGCAACTTGCCCAAGCCGATCATCAACTGGCGATATTGCTCGGTACTGCGCCTTCCGATGCCGATTTTCACGACATCACGCTTGCCTCGTTACAGCTGCCGTCAGTTGTTCCGGTTACGCTCCCTTCAACGCTCGCGCAAGAGCGCCCCGACATTCGCGCATCCGAAGCGCTGCTGCACCAGGCAAGCGCGAATGTCGGCGTGGCAACGGCCAACATGTATCCGCAGTTTGCGATTTTGGCGGGGATCGGCTCGCAGCGCACGCGGATAGCGGACGTCTTGAATGGAATGAACATCTGGAATATCGGCCTCACTCTGACGCAGCCGCTCTTTCATGGCGGCGAGCTGCGCGCGAGGAAGCGCGCCGCACAGGCGGAATATGACGCGGCATTGGCCAGCTATCAGCAAACCGTGCTTCAGGCGCTGCAGCAAGTCGCCGATGCACTGCAGGCGCTCAACCACGACGCACAAACGTTGCGCCAACGCAGCGATGCGCAACGCGAAGCCGAGGCAAGTCTTGCCATCGCGCAGGCGCAGTATGCGGCAGGCGGCGTCAGTCAATTCAGCGTGCTCGATACGCAACGCTCGGCGCTGCAGACCACATTGGATCGAAGCCGTGCTCATGCCGACCGGTTGTCGGACACGGCGGCGCTGTTTCAGTCGCTCGGACGGGCGTGGTGAACTTGCGCTAATGGCGCAGAGGTCGCGTTTCTGGCCTTTCTATACCCGAAGCAGACACATAGGCGCGATCGTCGATGTAACAGTCGCTCGCGCGAGAAAACTAGCGTGGCCCGGCGTTCACGCCACGGTGCGCTGGCATCGTCGCCTTGCTATGGCGGCTTCGCCTGATACAACACCACGCTCGCGCTGCCGGACACAAGGTGCGTCTTGGAAGTCGGCTTGAGCCTCTGCTCGCGCACGACGAAAAAAAGGGCGTCTCGCGGACGCCCTTCCTTTGCAGATCACCCCAGCAACGCGTCGGCGAACTCTTCCGCCTTGAACGGCTGCAAGTCCTCGACTTTCTCGCCGACGCCGATGAAGTACACCGGAATCGGCCGCTGCCGCGCGATGGCGGCGAGGATTCCGCCCTTCGCCGTGCCGTCCAGCTTCGTCACGATGAGGCCGGTCAGACCGAGCGCATCGTCGAACGCCTTCACTTGCGCGAGCGCGTTTTGCCCCGTGTTCGCGTCGATGACGAGCAACACTTCATGAGGCGCGTCCGGCATGGCCTTCGCGATCACGCGGCGCACCTTGCGCAACTCTTCCATCAGATGCAGTTGCGTCGGCAGACGGCCAGCGGTGTCGGCCATCATCACGTCGATCTTACGGGCGCGCGCCGCGCCCACTGCGTCGAAAATCACGGCCGCCGCGTCGCCGCTTTCCTGCGCGATCACCGTCACGTTGTTGCGCTCGCCCCAGACGGTGAGCTGTTCGCGGGCGGCGGCGCGGAAGGTGTCGCCGGCGGCGAGCAGCACCGACTGGTTGAAGCCCTGCAAGTGCTTCGCCAGCTTGCCGATGCTCGTCGTCTTGCCGACGCCGTTCACGCCCGCGATCATCATCACGAGCGGCTGCGCGCGGCCGAGCATCAGCGATTTTTCGAGCGGACGCAGCAAATCGACGAGCAGCGCGCGCAACGCCGCCTTCACCTGCGTGGCCTCGGTCAAGCGCTCCGCGCGCACTTTCTCGCGCAGCGATTCGAGCAGGAACTCGGTGGCATCGACGCCGGCGTCGGACATCAGCAGCGCGGTTTCAAGCTCCTCGTACAGGTCCTCGTCGATCTTCGCGCCGACGAAGATGCCCGTCAGGCTCGAACTTGTCTTCGACAGGCCGTTCCTCAGGCGCGACAGCCACGACTTCTTCGCGGCAGCGTCGGGCTCGGGCGGCGGCAGCACTTCTTCGCTCGCCTCGTCGGTTTCCGGCGCGCGCAGCCATTGCGACTGCGTGCGGCCTTGCCAGTACGGCTTCGGCTCGTCGTTTGCGGCAGCTTGTGCGGGCTGAGCGGGCGGTTCAGGCTCGGCTTCGGCAGGCGGGGCTTCGGAAGGGATGGCGGCGTCGACGGCGGGCTCGCGGTCCAGTTCCGCCTCGATCACGGGAGCGGACGCTTCTTCGTCCTCTGCGGCGTCGGGCGTGTTCTCGGCGGATGGGTCGAGCGGCGCGTCAGCCGGCTTTTTGAATCGTTTGAAAAAGCTGAACATGATCTCGGACGATGATGCGCGCGTCAATCGACGGCCCGGCGCGCTCGTGGAAGAACGCCGCGCAATGGCCCGCGCAAGAAGAGGTAAGCCGCGTATTTTATCAGGCGCCGTCTATCGCGCTTGTGCGCCAGCCGCCTGTGGTAACGTTGGCTTTCACCATGCGCGCCGTGCATTCGGCGCTCGCGCCCGATTCCAACGCTTCCCTCTATGTCCCGTTCTTCCGCCTCACGCTCGTCCGCTTCTGCCGCCTCTCACCGCGCGCCTTCGCGCGGCGGCAAGCCGCACACCATCCGCATCATCGGCGGCAACTGGAAGCGCACGCCGCTGCCCGTGCTCGACCTCGAAGGTCTGCGGCCGACGCCCGACCGCGTGCGCGAGACGCTCTTCAACTGGCTCGGTCAGGATCTCGACGGCCAGCGATGTCTCGATCTCTTTGCCGGCAGCGGGGCGCTCGGATTCGAGGCGGCGTCTCGCGGCGCGTCGCGCGTGCTGATGGTCGAGCGCAACGCGCGCGCCGCCGCGCAGCTTCGCGCGAATCTGGACCGGCTCGCCGCCCGCAACATCGAAGTGGCCGAAGCCGATGCGCTGCGGCTCGCCGCCGGCCTCGCGCCCGGTTCGTTCGACGTGATCTTCCTCGATCCCCCTTTCGGCGATCAAGCGTTGCTCACGCGCGCGCTCGAACTCGCCGCGCCGCTCGCCGCGCCCGATGGCGCCATCTACGTCGAATGCGGCGAGCCGCTGGACCCCGCCGCCATCGACGCGCTGTCTGGATGGACCGTGGCCCGCGAGGGCAAGGCGGGCGCGGTTCGGTATCATTTGCTGCGCCGCCAAAATGAGGAATAATGCGCCTGCCGAATCCGGGCGCCGAGGCGTACCGGACCAGGCATCGCGGGAATGACGGTCGCCGGAGCGCGGCCCAAGGTCAATAAAAGAGGAGAAGCTCATGGTTGTCGCCGTGTACCCGGGAACATTCGACCCGCTGACGCGCGGGCATGAAGACATCGTGCGGCGCGCATCGAGCATTTTCGATACGCTGGTCGTGGGCGTGGCCGACAGCCGCGCGAAGAAGCCGTTTTTCACGCTGCAGGAGCGGCTCGATATCGCGCATGACGTGCTCGGGCATTATCCGAACGTTCAAGTGAGCAGCTTCACCGGGCTACTGAAGGACTTCGTGCGCAAGAACAATGCGCGCGTGATCGTGCGCGGTCTGCGCGCCGTCTCGGACTTCGAATACGAATTCCAGATGGCCGGCATGAACCGCTATCTGCTGCCCGACGTCGAAACCATGTTCATGACGCCGTCGGACCAGTATCAATTCATCTCGGGCACCATCGTGCGCGAAATCGCGCAACTCGGCGGCGACGTCAGCAAGTTCGTGTTTCCTTCCGTCGAGAAGCGGCTGATCGACAAGGTCGCGGCTCCTCAAAACGATCCCGCCGCGCCGTAAGCATGGGCCCGACGCTTAGTCGGGCGCGCCGTGCTTGTCTGCCGCTTTGGAGAAGGCCTCGGCGAGCTTGTCGAAATGACGTAGCGCGCCGGGCGTCAATTCGATCTGCTTGCGGCGCGCGTCTTCGGTATCGGTGAGGACAATCCAGCCCTTCTCGCGCATCGACGTGATGCGCGCGTGCAGCGTCGCGGGCGATCCGAACTGGCTTTGCGCCATCATGTCCCGCACGGAAAGACGCGCTTTCTGCTGGCTCATGCGCGCGACGAATTCGAGAATGCGCTCCTCGAGCGGATCGAGCGCGGGCAGTCCGCGCAGCGCTTCGGCGAGCTGAAGGAATCGGAGATAGATGTCGGCGGGGCGCGTCATGCCTGTGCTTCATCCAGTGTGACGGCTCGATCCGCATCAACCGTGTGAGCTAAGATGAGCCGATAACAACGGGTGGCGGCCATTCTACTCCCATGTCCAATCTGCGCTTGCACGTCGTCTCCGTGATCGGCACAGCGGCCGTGTTCGTGCTGTCTTTGTGGCTCAACGAACGCGTCTTCGCGCACACCGAGTTCGTCCGGGGCGTGAACTGGATCTATCTGCCGTCGGGCGTGAGGCTGCTTAGTACGCTGCTTTTGGGCGGCGACGGCGCGCTCGGCTTGCTGATCGCGAGCTGGCTCGTCGACTTCTTCTACTTCTTCCCGCACGACCCCGTGCGCGCGTTTGCCGGGGGCATTATCGCGACGGTTGCGCCGTATGCGGTGTATCGGCTGGCGCGCGAGTGGTACGGGCTGAAGGCGTCGTTGGGAAACCTCACCGCGAACCGCCTGTTGATGCTCGCGCTGGCCTATTCCATCGCGAATCCGCTGTTGCATCACATCTGGTTTGCGCTGCGCGGGGACACGCAAAATATCGTCGAGCGATTCTTCGTGATGGTCGCAGGCGATCTGGCCGGTGCGTTGATCGTGCTGTACCTGGCGAAAGCGCTGCTGGCCGTCGTGTTCAGACACGGGCTGCCTCGCGGAGAACGGCTCGAAGACTAGCGGCGACGCGCCGCTATGCGCGGTGATGCATGAACGCGTTCGGATAGAGCAGCGAAAGCGTGATGATGACGACGCAAAACGTCCAGAACACGACGTAAAGCGTGCTGCCCAGGGCGGTAAGCGTGCGCTTGCGATTCGACAACGTGATCACGGTGAACAATGCCACTCCGGGCCGGCGGCACGTGGCGCAGACCAAAAGCAGCGACAAGCATCCAACGAGACCGAGAAGCGCAAGCATAAGTCGCTCTTACAGTGATGAATATCGGTAAAACGAAGCCGGAAATCGATATGAAATCTATAACGATCCGGCCGCGCGACGGGCACTTAGAGTTCACTGCTGGTTTACGGCAGGAGCCCGCCGAACCTGAGGGTCCGCGCGCTGTTCACGGCCGCGCGCACCGGCGAGCAACGCGCCGGCACGTTATAATCGCTTGTTTTTTAACGCAAAGCTGGCTGCGACATGTCTCTGATCATCACCGACGAGTGCATCAACTGCGACGTCTGCGAGCCCGAGTGCCCCAACGACGCCATTTCGATGGGTACGGACATCTACGTGATCGATCCGAACAAGTGCACGGAATGCGTCGGCCACTTCGATGAACCGCAGTGCCAGCAAGTTTGCCCCGTCGAGTGCATTCCGCGCGATCCGGCGCACGTCGAAACGCCGGAGCAACTGCTGACGAAATACCACGCGTTGATGGCGGCGAAGGGCCGATAACACTCAGCCGTCGATCAGTTCTTCGAGCGCCGCCGTCAACGCATCGCATTCGGCGTCCGTGCCGATGGAAATGCGCAAATGCTGGTCGATGCGCGGCAGCTTGAAGTGCCGCACGAAGATCTCGCGTTGCCGGAGCGCGGCGGCCAGGGCGGCGGCATCGTGAGCAGGATGCTTCGCGAACACGAAGTTCGCCGCCGAAGGCACCACGTCGAATCCCAGGCTCTGCAAGCGCGCGTTCAGCCTTTCGCGGCTCTCCACCACTTTCCTGCAGCTTTCCTCGAACCATGCGCGGTCTTCGTACGACGCGAGCGCCGCCGCTTGCGCGAGCCGATCGAGCGGATACGAGTTGAAGCTGTCCTTCACGCGCGTCAGCCCCTCGATCAGCGCCGCATCGCCGAACGCAAAGCCCACGCGCATGCCCGCGAGCGACCGCGCCTTCGATGTCGTCTGCACGACGAGAAGATTCGGGTATGCGTCGATCAGGCTCACGGCGGATTGCGCGCCGAAATCGACATACGCTTCGTCGATGATCACCGGCACGTCCGGATTCGCCTTCAACAACGCTTCGATGTCCGCGAGCGGCAGCGCGCGGCCGGTCGGCGCGTTCGGATTCGGCAGCAGCACGCCGCCGTTCGGCGCGCGGTAAGCGTCGATATCGACGGCGAAAGCGGCATCGAGCGGAATCGTCTGGTACGCCACGCCGTAAAGCTGCGCGTAGACCGGGTAGAAGCTGTACGTGATATCGGGAAAGCGGATCGGCAGGTCGCGCTTGAGCAGCGCCTGGAATGCATGCGCGAGCACCTCATCGGAACCGTTGCCCGCGAAAACCTGCTCCACGCGCACGCCGTGGTGCGCGGCCACCGCCTCGCGCAGCGCGCGGGCCGTCGGATCGGGATACTTGCGCAGCGACGAGCCGTCTTCGCCGAGTTCGCGGCGAATCGCCTCGACCACGCGCGGCGACGGCGGATACGGATTTTCGTTCGTGTTCAGCTTGATCGGATGCGTCAGCGCGGGCTGCTCGCCCGGCACATACGGCGTCAGACGATGAACGATATCGCTCCAGAAACGGCTCACGTTGGGCTCCAGATTCGTGGTCAGGAATTGCGGTGCAGGTTCATCATCGCGCGTTCGGTTTCGCCCGCGACGACGAAGGGCATGACGGCGAGCGCGCGCTCGATGGACTGATCGATGACGTCCTGTTCCTCGCGTCGCGGCGGCTTTAGCACGAAATTCGCGACGTCCGGCTTGGCGCCCGCTCGCGCGCCTTCGGGAATCAGATCGCGCGGATGCCCGATGCCGATGCGCAAGCGCCAATACTGCTGCGACGACAAGTGCGCCGAAATGTCCTTCAGCCCGTTGTGGCCGCCGCTGCCGCCGCCGAGCTTCATCTTGACGGTGCCGGGCGGAAGGTCGAGTTCGTCGTGCGCCACGAGAATCTCGTCGGGCAGGATTTTGAAGAACTGCGCGACCGCGACCACCGACTGGCCGGAGCGGTTCATGAACGTCTGCGGTTCCAGCAGGTGAATCTCATGGCCGTGCAGACGGCCCTTGCCATAGTGCCCGTGAAAGCGCCGTTCGTCGCGCAGCGTCGCGCCGGCATCGCGCGCCAGTTGATCGACGAACCAGAAGCCCGCGTTATGGCGCGTCGCCGTGTATTCGGCGCCCGGATTACCGAGGCCAACGATCAGCTTGATCATGTCGAATCGTCGCGAGCCGCAGCCCGCGTGTTGTCATGCGAAAAAAAACCCGCCGGGGCTTGCACACCGGCGGGTCACGTCGACCGTTCCGTGAACGGATCGAGAGGATACTACAGCGCCGTCAGGCACCTTGCGAAGCTTAGGCAGCCGGCGTTTCGCCTTCCGCTGCGTCGCCTGCCGCATCCGACTGCTTCGCAGCCGGCACGGTCGCCGATGCCACCACCGGGTTTTCCGCCTCGACGTGGGCGGTCAGCGCGACGCCCTTCGGCAGCGTGATGTCCTTCGCGTGCATCGTCTGGCCGGCTTCGATCTTCGCCAGATCGATTTCGAGGAATTCCGGCAGGTCGCCCGGCAGGCATTCCACTTCCAGTTCGGTGACGACGTGCGAGATCACGGCGCCCGCCAGCTTCACGGCCGGATTCGTTTCCTGATTCATGAAGTGCAGCGGCACCTTCGTGTGCAGCTTCTTCGTCGAATCGACGCGCTGGAAATCCACGTGCAGCACGAGTTGCTTGAACGGGTGATATTGCACGTCGCGCAGCAGCACTTGCTGCGAGTTGCCACCGACTTCCAGGTCGAGAATCGACGAATGGAACACTTCCTTCTTCAGGGCGTGCCACAGGGCGTTGTGGTCGAGCTCGACCAGTTGAACGTCCGCGTTACCGCCATACACGATACCCGGGGTCTTGCCCGAGTTACGCAGGCGGCGGCTCGCACCCGTACCTTGCTTGCTACGCTCGAAAGCGACGACTTTCATTTTGTGACTCCTATAACTGCCCGCGACCAGGCAGGGAAACCGGGATCATCGAAATGGACGATCCCATAACAAACGGCGCGAACCTTCGTACGTTCGCGCCGATCATGCAAGAACGCGAAGCCTGAGCCTCGCGTGTATTGCCAATGCTTTAGCCTTCGGCGAAGAGCGACATCACCGAGTCGCCGCGCCGGATGCGCGAGAACGTCTCCGCGAGCAGGCCTGCGCTCGTCAGCGGACGAATCTTCGGGCATGCCAGCGATTCCGCCGACAGCGGAATGGTGTCCGTGACGACGAGTTCGTCCAGTTGCGACGCCGTGATGCGCTCCGCGGCGCCACCCGACAGCACCGGATGCGTGGCGTAGGCGAAGACCTGCTTCGCGCCGCGATCCTTCAACACTTGCGCGGCCTTGCACAGCGTGCCGGCGGTGTCGACCATGTCGTCCATGATGACGCACGTGCGGCCTTCGACTTCACCGATGATGTTCATCACCTCGGCGACGTTAGCCTTCGGACGGCGCTTGTCGATGATCGCGAGATCCGTGTTCATCTGCTTGGCGAGCGCGCGGGCGCGCACCACGCCGCCGACGTCCGGCGACACGATCAGCAGATGATCGTGATTCTGCTTGCGCAGATCGCCGAGCAGGACGGGCGTTGCGTAGATGTTGTCGACGGGGATGTCGAAGAAGCCTTGAATCTGGTCGGCGTGAAGGTCCATGGTGATCACGCGATCGACGCCGGCAATTTCCAGCATGTTCGCGACGACCTTCGCCGAGATAGCCACGCGCGCGGAACGCGGACGGCGGTCCTGGCGCGCATAGCCGAAGTAGGGGATGGCTGCGGTGATCCGGCCTGCGGATGCGCGCTTGAGCGCATCGACCATGATCATGAGTTCCATCAGGTTATCGTTCGTCGGTGCGCACGTGGACTGAAGAACGAAGACGTCTTTGCCTCGCACGTTTTCCTGGATCTCGACCATGATTTCGCCGTCGGAGAAACGGCTGACCATTGCTTTGCCGAGAGGGATTCCTAGGATCTTGACGACTTCCTGAGCAAGCGCGGGATTCGCGTTGCCAGTAAAAACCATCAGGCCGTCACTGCTCATCGTGCACCTGTCTGCGGCTGGAGGCGTGAGGAAAACGCGAGAAAGAATGGCAGGGGAGGAAGGACTCGAACCCTCGCATGCCGGAATCAAAATCCGGTGCCTTGACCAACTTGGCGACTCCCCTACACTTAACCTTGAATCTTGCCGGGAAGTGTAGGACATACCCGACAAAACTAAATCTATGACGCGAAAGCGAAGAGAGGATGAGAATCCAGACTGCTTGTCACCACACTGCTCCAGCTTGCCGGCAGCTTGGCTTGCGCCAACTCCGCTTCGGCCTGGCTGGGGAAAGCGGCGAACACGCTTGCTCCAGATCCGGTCATTCGCGCTGGTGCGAGATTGGAAAACCACTCGAGCACCTTTGCAACTTCCGCGTACTTTTCTGCAACTACAGCCTGCATGTCGTTCCGACCGAAGCTGTCTGGCCAGTTAGTGTCTGACCTTTGCTGTGCAAGAAAGTCCATGATTGTGGCGACTTTCGTATTCCGTGTCAAGCTTTTTTCGGAGAAAATCGCCGCAGTCGGAACGTGCACATCGGGCGTGACTACCAGGAAGAAGCGTTTCGGCAGTTTCACCGCCTGCAGCGCCTCGCCCACACCCTCTGCAAATGCATTCTGCCCGAAGACAAAAAACGGCACGTCCGCGCCGAGTTGCAGGGCGAGATTCTGCAGAGTTTCACGCGAAAGGTCAACTCCCCATAGACGATTCAACGCCAAAAGAGTCGTCGCTGCGTCGGAACTTCCTCCGCCGAGACCCGCGCCCATCGGCAGACGCTTGTCGATCTCGATCTCGACGCCATAGCCGCTGCCCGTGTGCTTCTGGAGCAATCGGGCGGCCCGCACGACGAGGTCGTCGTCCTCGGCCACGCCGGGCACGTCGGTCTTGCGCGTCACGACGCCATCGTCGCGGCGCTTGAAGTGCAGGACATCGCCCCAGTCGAGCAGCTGGAAGACGGTTTGAAGCTCGTGATAGCCATCCGGACGGCGGCCCGTGATGTGCAGGAACAGGTTCAGCTTCGCGGGCGCGAGGCAATCGCGCATCGAATCGTTAGAAGAAGACATGCGGCAGGCGATAAAGCGTTACTGGTCGATGACGAGCTTGATGTCGAGCGGCGGCTCGCTGCGCGTGAGGTTGACGCGCTTGACGCCGGTGGCGGGCGGCTCGGCATAGGCGAGGTAGTCGATCGTCCAGCCGTCCTGCCTGATTTCCTTGGGACGGCCGTTGTTCGATTCGGGGTCGAGCGTCGTCTCCGCGCGCGATGTCGGCGCCGCCGACGGTTGCAGCCAGTAGCGCAAGCCTTCGACGGGCAGCGCGAAGCCGAGCGCGTTGCGCATCAGATCGGAGACGTTGTCCGCGTTGAGGGGCTGGCGGTTCGGCAATTCGAGCGTCGCGAGCGAAGGCGACGACGTGACGATCGCCATGGTCTGCCCGAGCGGATTGCGCAACTGAAGCGTGACCGTATCGCCCGTTTCCTGCCAGTCGAAGTTGCCGTAGGCGTTACGCGCGACGCCGTTCTGATCGTCGTATTGCACGGCGAAGCGCCCGTGGTACATGCGGCTCGTCTGCGTCGCGAGCGATGTCGAGCCTTCCGACGTGGTCGGCAGGCGCGGTTGCAGCGCACAGCCGGACAGTACTAGCGCGGCAGCCGCCGCGAATCCGAGCGCGCAGCGCCGCGCCCCGGGACGCTTCGCGCCGGCGAAGAAGTCGAATGCCATTAGAGATCGTTCACCTGAAGTCGTTTCAGCGTTTTGACGAGCGTATCGTTGCCCGGTTCGAGCTTCTGAGCCTGCCGCCACGTGGCGCGCGCCTGGTCCTGCTGGCCGGACTTCCACTGCACTTCGCCGAGATGCGCGCCGATTTCGGCATTCGGCTGAAGGTCATAAGCATTCTTGAGGATCTTCTCAGCTTCGGCTGCGTTTCCTTGACGGAAGCGCGCCCAGCCGAGACTGTCCATGATGAACGCGTCGTTCGGCGCGAGCGACACCGCCTTTTCGATCAGATGCACCGCTTCGTCGAGCCGCTGATTCCGATCGACGAGCGAATACCCGAGCGCGTTATACGCCTGCGGGTTGTTCGGCTGCGTGCGCATGAGCGTGCGCAGTTGCGTTTCCATCACGTCGTAGTGGCCGTTCTTTTCGGCGGCCATCGCGTAGTCGTACACGAGGTCGGGATCGTCCGGAAACGCGGCGACCGCCTTCGCGAGATTCTCCTCGGCTTCCTTGTAGCGATGCGCTTCGAAGAGAATCGCCGAATCGGTGCGCGCGAGAAGGGCGAGATCGCGCGGATCGGAGCTTTGCAGACTATTGATGAGCGCGCGCGCATCGTCCACCTTGCCCTGCTTCGCAAGCAATTGCGCACGCGTGATCTGCGCCGGCAGGTATTGCTGGCTCGTGCGCGGAATCTTGTCGAGCCATTGCGCGGCGGCGGTTTCGTCCTTCTGCTCGAGCGCGAGCTGCGCGAGATAGATATACGCCTGACCGGGGTCCGCGCCCGGCGTGCTTTCGGCAGCCTTCGCGTACTGGTTCAGATAGTCCTTCGCCTTGTCGAACTGCTTCTTCTGAATGTCGATGAGCGCGAGCGCCATCAACGGCGTCAGGTCCTTCGAATCGTTCTTGCGCATGATCTCGAACTGCTTCTGCGCGTCGTCGAGCCGGTCGGACGACAGATACAGTTGCGCGAGCGCGAGCCGCGCATCATGCGACTTCGGGTTCTTCTCCAGATACTTCTCGAACGAAGCGATGCCTTCCGCGCGCTCCTGCGGCCCCATGCGCGCGAGCGTCAACGCGGCGGGCAAATAGTCGGGCCGCAATTGCAGCGCCTTTTCGAGCGATGCCTTCGCGCCCGGCTGATCGTCCGCGAGCAACTGCTGACGCGCGATCGCGAGTTGCGCTTCCGGGCGATCGCGGTCGTTCGCGGTGAGATCCTTCAGCACGTTGAGGCCGCCCACGCGATTCGGGCCGCGCGCCAGCAGCGCTTGCAGCGAGAGAAGCGCCTCGCCGCGCTGCTCGGGCGACACCTTCGCGAGTTCGCGCTCGAGCGTGGGCTTCGCGTCGTCGGGCTTGCCGGAGACGATCAGAAGCGATGCGCTCAACTGCGCCGCGCGCTCGGAATGCGGCGCGAACTGCTGCCAGAGTTGCGCGGACGTGAGCGCATCGTTCGGGCTTTGCGCGGCAATGGCGATCTCGGTCGCGCGCTGAGCGAAGCGCGGATCGTGCGTGTCGCGGGCGAGCGAGAGATAAGTCTGGAAAGCGGGCGCGGGCTGTCCGCGCTGCAACGCGACTTCGGCGGCCAGCACCTGAAACACGATCTGGCTCGACACCGCCACGTTCGGCAGGTCTTGCTGCTCCGCGCCGCTGACCGGCGCGGTGAGCGCGTCGGCGGCCGTTTGGGCAGCGGAATCGTCGTCGCCAGGAACGGGCGTCGCGTTGGGCGACTGCGCATGCGCGGGCGCAAACGCGAGTGCGGCGAGTGCCAGCGCCACCGCGCCGGCGGCGCGCGACATTGGCATCGCGAACGATTGCGTCAAGCCGGCCTGACGCTTCGCAAACAGCTTCATGACGAACGAGTTCATGGAAATCCAGACGATGTTTCGGTCGATTGTAACGCGGTCGCTAAAATACCGGCACAACCGCTGAAGCAAGTCTCTCTCCAGAAAATGCCCGAACTTCCGGAAGTCGAAGTTACCCGCCGGGGAATCGAACCCTACGTGGCGGGAAGGCGCGTCGAGCATGTCGACGTTCGCACGCCGGCGCTGCGCTGGCCCATCCCGAAGCATCTCGCGAAGACGCTCGGGCATCTGAAAATCGAGAAGGTCGAGCGGCGCGGCAAGTATCTGTTGTTCGAGACCGCCGAAGGCTGGCTCATCGTTCATCTCGGGATGACCGGAACGCTGCGCGTGCTGCGCAACGTGCCCCGACCGCCGGACGCCGCGAAGCACGATCACGTCGATCTGATCTTCGACGAATTCATCCTGCGGTTTCGCGATCCGCGCCGCTTCGGCGCGATTCTCTGGCATCCGCGCGAAGACGGCGACGTGCTCGCGCATCCGCTGCTCGCGAGTCTGGGCGTCGAGCCGTTCTCGCCTGAGTTCTCGGGCGCGCTGCTGTTTCGTGAGACGCGCGGGCGCAAGGTGTCCGTGAAGCAGGCGCTGCTCGCGGGCGGCATCGTCGTGGGCGTGGGGAATATTTATGCGTCGGAGAGCCTGTTTCGCGCGGGCATCCGGCCGACGACCGCCGCTGGCCGCATTTCGCTGGTGCGCTACGACCTGCTCGCGGATGCGGTGCGCGTGACGCTCGCCGCGGCCATCGACAAAGGAGGCAGCACGCTGCGCGATTTCGTCGGCAGCAACGGCGAATCGGGATACTTCCAGCTCGACTACTTCGTCTATGATCGCGCGGGTCTGCCGTGCCACGTCTGCGGCACGGCGATCCGCCAAATCGTCCAGGGACAGCGTTCGACTTACTTTTGTCCGCGCTGCCAACGCTAACTCCGATGCTCGCACTCACCGATTTCTCCGCGCGCCTGATCGCGTGGCAACGCATTCATGGTCGTCACGATCTGCCGTGGCAGAACACGCGCGACGCGTATCGCATCTGGCTCTCGGAGATCATGCTGCAGCAGACGCAGGTGACGACGGTCATCCCGTACTACGCGCGCTTTCTCGAACGCTTCCCGACCGTGACCGCGCTCGCGGATGCGCCGATCGACGACGTGATGGCGCTGTGGGCCGGTCTCGGCTACTACTCGCGCGCGCGCAATCTGCATCGCTGCGCGCAGGTCGTCGCGCACGAGCATGGCGGCGAGTTTCCGCGAACGGTCGATGAACTCGCGGAGTTGCCGGGCATCGGGCGCTCGACGGCGGCGGCCATCGCGTCGTTCGCGTTCGGCGCGCGCGCGACGATTCTCGATGGCAACGTGAAGCGCGTGCTGGCCCGCGTCTTCGGCGTGGAAGGCTTTCCGGGCGAGAAGCGCGTCGAAAACGCGATGTGGACGCTGGCTGAATCGCTCTTGCCCGACGCCGCCGACAAGAACGAAGTCACCGCCTACACGCAAGGCCTGATGGACCTCGGCGCCACGCTCTGCGTTCGCGGCAAGCCGGACTGCGTGCGGTGTCCGTTCGCTGCGGATTGCGTCGCGAATGTCGAAGGCCGTCAGCGAGAACTGCCGGCGGCGCGCCCGAAAAAGACGGTGCCGACGCGCAAGACGTGGATGCTGGTGCTGAAGGACGGCGACTCGATCCTGCTGGAGAAGCGTCCGCCGACGGGCATCTGGGGCGGCCTGTGGAGCCTGCCCGAAGCGCCCGATGAGGCCGCGCTCGCCGCGGTCGCGCAAGACAACGGCTGCGACGCGGACTTGCAGCGTCTGGCGTCTTTCTCGCACACGTTCACGCACTTCAAGCTCGACATCGAGCCGCGGCTCGGCGAAATGCGCGGCTCGACGCCGGAGGCAAAGGACGCGCGCACCGTTTGGGCACCGCTCTCCCGCATCGATTCGTTCGGCGTGCCCGCGCCCGTGCGCAAGCTGCTCGACGCGCTGACTGGCACGCTGCTCTAAAGCAGTTGATGGTGCTGCATGTAGTGATGCACGACGTCGATACGCGCGCCCGCGTCGAGCAGTTCCATCAGCTTCTGACGGGAGCGCATGGGAATCGGCAGGATCTCGGAGAGCCGGTTCGAGACCCACGTGGGATCGTCCAGCAGAAACGGCTCGATGAACGGCAGGTTCTCCGGCTCCCGCGTCTTGATGGCCTCGATGATCCGTTCGAGCACTTCCGCGCACGCGCCGAACTTGGCGAGCGTCTCCGCGCCTTGCAGCGGCCGGTCGTCGCCATATAGCTCGGCGGTGCCGACGAGCAGATTGCTGGCCTCCACGCGATGCGAGAGCAGCCGGAACCGCTCCGTGCCGCGCGCCTGCACGAGTAGCAGCCCGAAGGTATCGACATCGCACTCGATGATTTCCGCCAGACAGCCCACGTTCTCGGGCACCGACGGATCCCCGGGCGACGCGATCTCGTGCCCGCTCTTCAGGAGACACACGCCGAACGGCGTCTTTTCGCGCAGGCAGGCGCGCGCCATGTCGAGATAACGTGCCTCGAAAATTTTGAGCGGCAGAAGCCCGCCGGGGAAAAGCACGGTGTGCAGCGGAAACAGCGGCACTTCGAAGAGAACGGGATTCGCGGGATTCGAGGACATCGCACCCCTCCAGGGTGGACCGCCGGCGCGGCGATCAGGTTCGCGTGGTGCTCGCGCTCTCATCCACGGGAATGGGCGCGTCACGATGCCGCACGATCACGGTTGCAGCGTCGCGAAAGCGCGCGGCGAGCGCCTCCGCGATATACACCGAGCGATGCTGCCCGCCCGTGCAGCCGATTGCGACGGTGAGATAGCTGCGGTTGTCGTCGCGAAAACGCGGCAGCCATTTGCCGACGAAGCCGCCGATATCGTCGATCATCTCGCCGACCATCGGCTGGGCCGAGAGATAGTCGATGATCGGCTGATCGCAGCCGGTGAACGGGCGCAACTCGCGGTCGTAGTACGGGTTCGGCAGCGTGCGCACGTCGAAGACGAGATCGGCGTCGAGCGGCACGCCGCGCTTGAATCCGAACGATTCGAACATCAGCGTGAGATCGGCGGCGTCCGTTTCGACGAAGCGCCGGACCCACGCGCGCAGCACGTTCGCGCGCAGATTGCTCGTGTCGATCTGATGTCCGTATTCCGCGAGTCCCGCGACGAGTTCGCGTTCCCGCTCGATGGCTTCGCCCAGCGAGTTCAGCACGCCCACGCTCGCGTCGTGCCCCGGCGGACCGGACAGCGGATGACGGCGGCGCGTCTCCGAGAAGCGTTGAATGAGCGCCTGCGTGCTGGCGTTGAGGAACAGCACGCGCAGGTCGTAGGCTTTCGTGAGGTTGTCGATGATGGACGGAACTTCGTCGAGCGACAGGCTCGAACGCGCGTCGATCGCGACGGCGAGACGCTGCTGCCCCTCGCTCGCGAGATACGCGGCGAGTTCGGGCAGAAAGCGCGGAGGCAGGTTGTCGACGCAGTAGTAGCCGCCGTCTTCGAGCGCATTGAGCGCGACGGACTTGCCGGAGCCGGAAATGCCGGTAATCAGGATGATACGCATGGAAGTGTGCTCGTTCGCTTCATCTTAGCACCTGCGTATCGTACGGACTTCGTGCGGATTCCGTGAAGACGCGCGGGCTTCAGATGAGTTTGCCGGGAAACTGGCTGTCCGGGTCCTGCATGGCAAGCCGCTGACGGTCCATGAAATCGCGCAAGGTGTCGATGCCGCGCAGTTGCAGAATCGTGTTGCGCACTGCCGCTTCGACCAGCACAGCAAGGTTGCGGCCTGCGGCGACCTGAATCGTCACTTTGCTGATGGGCAGGCCGAGCACATCGACGGTCTGGCTTTCGAGCGGCAGGCGCTGGAATTCGCCGTCCGGGCGGCGCACGAGCTGCACGATCAGCTTGAGCTTCATCTTCCGGCGCACGGCGGTCTCGCCGAAGATGGTCTTGATATCGAGTAGGCCGAGGCCGCGCACTTCCAGCAGGTTTTGCAGAAGCGGCGGGCAGCGTCCTTCGACGAAATCGGGACCGAGACGCACAAAATCGACGGCGTCGTCGGCAACGAGTCCGTGGCCGCGGCTGATGAGTTCGAGGCCGAGTTCGCTTTTGCCGAGGCCGGAATCGCCCGTCAGCAGCACGCCCATGCCGAGAATGTCGATGAACACGCCGTGCAGCGTGGCGCGCGGCGCGAGAATGCGCGACATATACGCGCGCAGACTGTCGATGACGGCCGCCGCCGACATGCGCGTGGTGAAAAGCGGCGTGGACGAGCGCGTGCAGCGAAGCACGAGTTCGGGGGGCGCGCCTACTTCGCCCGCGACCACGAGAAACGGCGGCTCCAGCGCGATCAGCTCGGCCATGTGGCGCGAGCGGTCTTCGTCGGATTGACGCTGGTAGTAGTTGATCTCGGCGTCGCCCAGCACCTGAATGCGGTTCGGGTGGATGAGGTTCAGGTGGCCGACGAGGTCGGCGCTCGACGTTGCGTTCGCCACCGTTTCGCTCGAAAACCCGCGTTCCCAGCCCTCATGCCCGGTCAGCCAGCTGAGCTTCAGAGCGGCGGCGTTGTCGTCGAAAATACTTTGGGCGTTGATGCTGGACGTATCCATGAGGCCGGAACTCCGTTGGAAGCCGGGAGCAGCCTTCGCGTGACGAAGCCTGTGCTTCGATTCGCCGCATGGCGCTGCGTTTGACCGATTGTGCCGCAGAAGCACCGCGCATGCGAGACGCGTCAAAAGCGCGCGAGCGGCGCGGCGCGCCCGGTGCGCTTCTCAGATGCGGCGGCCCGCGTCTATGCGGCGATTACGGTTGCCATTGCGTGAGCACCTGATACAGCGCCTCACGGTCCTCTTCCTTGTGCAGACGCTCGCGCGCTTCGCTGTCGGAGAGCAGTTGCGCGATCTCCGACAGAATTTCGAGGTGTTGCTGCGTGGCCTGTTCGGGCACGAGCAGGAAGATGAGCAGCGACACCGGCTGACCGTCGGGCGATTCGAACGCGACAGGCTCGGCCAGGCGCACGAAGGCGGCGAGCGGTTGCTTCAGCCCCTTGATGCGGCCGTGCGGAATGGCGACGCCTTCGCCGAGCCCGGTCGAACCCAGGCGCTCGCGGGCGAAGAGGTTGTCGGTGACGATGCTGCGGGCGATGCCGTTCTGGTTCTCGAAAATCAGGCCCGCTTGCTCGAATACTCGCTTCTTGCTGGTGACGGACAGTCCGAGAACCACGTTCTCGATGGGAAGAAATTTGGCTAAACGATTCATGTTGGCAGGCTGATGCGTGGCCTGATAGCTCCTCATCGTGGCTGCTGTCTGAAAGCGCTCACGGCGATGGTGATACGGAAGATGCGCTTGCGGCGTTCCCTGCGGCGTTCCTGTACTGCGGACCCCGATCATAACCGGCTCATTATAGAACAGGGGAAAGCACGATGGTGCGGCGCGCCATTGCAGTCGCCGCAATCGAATGTGCAGTACAAAGCCCGGAAAATCAATGCTTTGTGCCACGCCGTCATGCACTATGCAACAAAAACGCCGCCAATGGGCGGCGTTTGTCCGAAGCGGGCGTTTCTCTGGCGCTTTTCGATTCGAGGAATGCCTCCAATCGCGCCCGCCGATGGCCGGCGGGCTGCGTCGTTTCGCGCGCCTGCCGCTCAGGGCGAGGGCGCTTCCAGGCCGTGCGCTTCTTCGCGGTACTTCGCGGCTTCGTGGGCGTGACCCTGAATCTTGTCCTTGTGGCGAATGACCTGGCGATCCAGCTTGTCGACCATCAGGTCGATGGCTGCGTACATATCAGCGTCACAACTCTCGATGAAAATGTCCTTGCCTTTCAGGTGCAGATTGATTTCCGCCTTGTTGCGCTTGTCCTTGTCCCTATGAGTGTCGACCGAGAGGACAACGTTGCCGTCCATCACCTGATCAAAATGACGGAGCACTCTGTCCAGCTTCGTGATCACAAACTCGCGCAACGCAGGCGTCAATTCGAGGTGGTGTCCACTGATCTTCAGATTCATAGTTGCTCTCCAAGCTAAGGGCCGTTGAATCACGGCGGCTCGTCCGATACCGGTCGGCTACGCGTCCCGCCGTGCACGATATTTGTACGCGCAAGGAACGGGCCGCTTGGCCGGCACGTCCGCGCTTTCGCGATGCGGCCGGTAAAAGTCCACCGCGGTATGCGGTGAACCACAGAGACGGGTCAAAGAGACTTGCGCAGATTGACTGCGGGGATTTTCAGCGCCTCGCGATACTTGGCGACGGTGCGCCGCGCAACCACGAAGCCTTGTTCCGCCAGCAGTTCGGCGATGCGGCTGTCTGAAAGAGGAGTTTTGGGGTCTTCCGCTCCTATCAGTTGCTTGATGAGGGCCCGGATCGCCGTGGACGATGCGGCGCCGCCCGTGTCGGTGGAAACGTGCGATCCAAAGAAGTACTTAAATTCAAGCGTCCCGAATGGGGTGAGCATGTACTTCCCGGTAGTCACACGGGAAACCGTCGATTCGTGTAAACCCAGCGTATCAGCAATCTCCCGCAAAACCAAGGGCCGCATGGCGATTTCACCATGCGCAAAAAAGTTCTTCTGACGCTCGACGATCGCCTGCGCGACGCGAAGAATCGTCTCGAAACGCTGCTGGATATTCTTGATCAGCCAGCGCGCTTCCTGAAGCTGTTGCCGTAGTGAACCGCTGCCCGGATCGCCACGGTTATTGCGCAAAATGTTCGCGTACAGATGGTTGATCCGCAGCCGCGGCACGATCTCCGGGTTCAGTTCCGCGGTCCATCCGCTCGCGGATTTGCGCACCAGAATGTCCGGCACCACGTAGTCCGCTTCGCTCTTGCCGTACGCGGCGCCGGGAAACGGCTCCAGCGACCGGATCAGCACGTGCGCGTCCCGCAGCGCGTCGTCGCTTGCCTTCAGTTGCTTGCGCAAGCGCGTGAAGTCGCGCGCGGCGAGCAGTTCCAGATGGTTCGTGACGATTTCGAGCGCGAGCGTTCGCGTGGGCGACGGATCGAGCCGCAGCAGTTGCAGCTTCAGACACTCCGACGCCGACCGGCCGCCGACACCCGGCGGGTCGAAACTCTGGAGCAAGGCCAATGCCGCGCTCAGTTCGTCGACATCGACTTCGAGTTCGTCCGGCAAATCTGCCTGAATTTCTTCGAGCGACGACGTGAGATACCCGTCCTCATCCAGCGATTCGATCAGGAACGTGATCAGCGCGCGGTCGCGCTGATTCGCCTGCGTCATGCGCAGTTGCGCGGTGAGATGGTCGCGCAGCGTCGTGGTCGATTCGTGGATTTGCAGCGGCGGCAGGTCGTCGTCGTCGGAGGCGTTGTTCGAGCGGCCGTAGTCTTCGAGATTCCAGTTGCTGGAATCCGTCCCGCCGTCGGACGAGAGGCCGTTGTATTCGTCGACGCCCTGCGGCTCGCTGCTTTCCGACCGTTCGGAACTCGACGAGCTGGACGTGGAGCCGTTGCTCATCATCGGCTCGGGCGCGGCACTGCTCGCGCCGGCCGTGGCAATCAGCGAACCGTCCGCGGCCACGCGAAGCGGGCTCGCGATCCAGTCGTCGTCGTTTTCCAGCAGCGGGTTCTGCGCGACGGCCATTGCCACTTCCTGCTGCAGTTCGAGCGTCGACAACTGCAGCAGCCGGATGGACTGCTGTAGTTGCGGGGTGAGCGCAAGATGCTGCGATAGGCGAAGTTGGAGGCTGGCTTTCATGGCAAGGTTTTATTTCATTGTAGAGAGTTTGCCACGCGCGCGAAACCTCGCGGCCAATCCAAAATTAGCGTAAAAAAGCGCGTGCCGCCTCGAGGGCGGCACGTAAGTTTTGCTGTTCTCGCTCGATGCAGTGCGGTAATTCACCGCATGCGTCGTGCGCCTGGCGTCGGCGCTACATGCGGAAATGCTCGCCGAGATACACGCGTCGCACGTTCTCATTCTCGATGATCTCGCTCGGCGCGCCGGCCGCGAGCACGCTGCCGTCGCTGATGATGTAAGCGTGGTCGCAAATGCCCAGCGTCTCGCGCACGTTGTGGTCCGTGATCAGCACGCCGATGTTGCGCTGCTTCAGGAACTTAACGATCTTCTGGATTTCGAGCACGGCGATCGGATCGACGCCCGCGAACGGTTCGTCGAGAAGGATGAAGCTGGGATTCGTCGCGAGCGCCCGTGCGATTTCCACGCGCCGCCGCTCGCCGCCCGAGAGCGAGAGCGCCGGATTTTCACGCAGATGCGCAATCTGCAGTTCGTCGAGGAGCGCCTCGGCGCGCTGCGTGATCGCGTCCTTCGACAGCCGCTTGCCCGATCCGTCCGTTTGCAGTTCCAGCACGGCGCGAATGTTCTGCTCGACGGTGAGCTTGCGGAACACGGACGCTTCCTGCGGCAGATACGACAGCCCGAGATGCGCGCGCTGATGGATCGGCAGCAGGCTGATCGACTTGCCGTCGAGATCGATCTCGCCCGCGTCGAGCGGCACGAGGCCGACGATCATATAGAACGACGTGGTCTTGCCCGCGCCGTTCGGGCCGAGCAGACCGACGACTTCGCCGCTCTTCACGTCGAGCGAGACGTCCTTCACGACGGTGCGCGAACCGTACCGCTTCTTCAGATTGCGGACGACGAGCGAACTCGACTTGCCGTCCGGCTTGCTTGGGGACATGGCGGGCGAATTCACTGCTGCGGCGTTCCTTGAATGGTGTTCGACGGCGCGAGGGTCGCGGGCGAGCCGTTGAGCGGCGCGGCGCCGCCGGAGCGGGGCGCGAGCATCGCGCGAACGCGGCCGCTCGGGTTGCCGGGGCCGGCCACGTCCTTGCCGGCGCTCGCCGTGTAGAAGTCTTTCTGCCCGTCGTACGTGATGACGCTGCCGCGCACTTCGTCCTGAACCGTGGTCAGACCTTGCAGGCGGCGCACCACGGCGCGCGTCGTGAGCTTGGTGAAGTCGTTCTTGCCGTCATAGTCGATGCGCACGGCATTGCCATCGATGTATTCGTCGACGCCGTCGCGCTTCTGGCGGAAGTACGAAAGATTGCTGCCGGTGGACGTGCCGGTCGCGTATTGATAGCCCTGCGGATCCTGCGTGACTTCCACGCGATCCGCCTTGATGACGATGGTGCCCTTGGTCGCGACGACGTGACCGGTGAAGACGTTCTTCTGGTTCAGGTCGTCGTAGGACATGTTGTCCGCTTCGATGTTGAGCGGCTTGTCGCGGTCGGCTTTTTCGGCGTGCGCGGCGGGCGCGAAGCCCGCGAGCGGCAGCGCGACGAACGCGGCGGCGGCTGCGGCCAGCGCGGCCCGCATCACACGCCTCACGCGCGCGGTGGTGCGATGCGCGAACGTTGCGCCCGCGGGGCCGCCATCGGGACGAGGGAAGCTGTGGTTCATGCAGTCAAGATCAGGATGGAATCCCGGGTTCACTTGGAGGAGCCGCCATTGATATCCGTGGCCGCGATCGCGCCGCGCACGTTACCGAAGAGCTTCATTTCCCGGGTGACGTTGTTGTAGTTCATGCCGTTGGCGGTCATCACCGACGGACCGCGCTGAAGTTTAACCGGCTTTTCCGTTTCGATGACATCGTCGTTCACCAGCACGCGAAAATGCTGCGAATCCGCCTGCATCTGCGGATCGCCGTAACCGGCCGCGCGCAGGATGCGGGCGTTGTCGTAAAGGTCGACGATGGATACGTCGCCGTTCACCGTGCCGCGCTGTGCGGTGGCCGTCACGATCGGCTTTTGCGGCTGGAACATGCGCACCGCGGGCAGCGTCAGGTCGCTATTCTCGTCGTCCTCGTAATGGACCATGGATTTGGCCGTCAGCCGGTACTGCGTCGTGCCGGTGGAGTCCAGTTCGGAGACGGAGAAGTTATCCGCGAAGTAGTCCGGCGTGTGGCGCTTGGGCTGCTCGGGCGCTTGGGGCGCGGACGGCAGTGTAGCCTGCAACAGCCAGTACGTGATGCCCGCGAGCGCCGCCATCGCGAGAAGCGGCAACAGCGAAGTGAGGCGTCGGGTCGGCGGCATGGCGTCAGTCTCCGAGCGCCGCCGCGAGCAGCGCGTCATAGCGATTCTGCGCGCGCAGAATCGCATCGCACACTTCGCGCACGGCGCCGTGGCCGCCGCGTGCTTCGGTTACCCAATGCACGCGCTCTTTCACTTCCGCATGCGCGTTGGCCGGCGCGGCTGCGAAACCGCAGCGGCGCATCACGGCGAGATCGGGCCAGTCGTCGCCCATGTAGCCGCATTCGGCGGCGGAGATGCCGGTTGCGTCGAGCAATTGCGCGAGCGCCACCGTCTTGTCCGCGACGCCCTGATAAAGATGCGTGATGCCGAGTTCCTTCGCCCGCCCCGCGACGATGCCCGACTGCCGCCCGGTGATGATCGCGGTCTGCACGCCGATACGTTCGAGCAGCTTCACGCCGTGGCCGTCGAGCGAATTGAAGGACTTCATGGTGTCGCCTTCGGCGCTGAAGTACAGGCTGCCGTCGGTGAAAACGCCGTCGACATCGAACACCATCAGCTTGATGCGGCTCGCGCGCTCGGCGGGAAAAGGCTTCTGCGCCATCAGATTACCTTCTTGGAGAAGAGGTCGTGCATGTTCAGTGCGCCGATCAGCGTCGCGTCGGCATCGACGACCAGCATCTGATTGATGCGATGGCGCTCCATCAGTTCCACGGCTTCGACCGCGAGATGGTCCGGACCGATGGTGCGCGGATTGCGCGTCATCACGTCTGCGAGCTTGAGCGAGCGGAAATCGCCGTCGCGCTGGAGAATGCGGCGCAGATCGCCGTCGGTGAAGATGCCTTCCACGTGACGATTTCCGTTGATCACCGCCGTCATGCCCATGCGCTTCGCGGTAATTTGGAAGAGAGCGTCGGAAACGGTCGCGTCGAGCGGCACGACGGGAACCTCGTCGCCCACGCGCATAACGTCGCGAACATACGTCAGCAACCGCCGGCCGAGCGCGCCGCCCGGATGCGAACGCGCGAAGTCGTCCGGGCCGAAGCCGCGTGCGTCGAGGACCGCGACGGCGAGCGCGTCGCCGAGCGCCAACGCGGCAGTCGTGCTGGCGGTCGGCGCAAGGTTCATCGGGCAGGCTTCTTTTTCGACGCGCGCGTTCAGGTGCATGTCCGCGAGTTGCGCGAGGCTCGATTCCGGACGGCCGGTAATGGCGATGAGTTTCGCGCCGAGGCGCTTGATGAGCGGGAGAATGGCGACGAGTTCTTCGGTCTCGCCGGAGTTCGATAGCGCGATGAAGATGTCGTCGGCGGTGACCATGCCGAGATCGCCGTGGCTGGCTTCAGCCGGATGCACGAAAAACGCCGGCGTGCCGGTGGACGCAAGCGTGGCAGCGAACTTGCGCGCGACGTGTCCCGACTTGCCGATACCCGACACGACCACGCGGCCACGACAGCCGAGCAGGGCTTCGACTGCGTTGGTGAAGTTGTCGTCGAGAAGGTCAGAGAGACCGCGAACCGCGTCCGCTTCGATCTGGATTACGCTGCGAGCCAGCGCCAGTGCCCGGTCGCCATTGATTTTCGCTATCATTCGCGGAGTATAGCAAAGGCGTTTCTTCGCCGCGCCTTACGGTGCGCGGCGCGCCGCCGCTTATCCGCCCCCGCGAGCCCTGGCATCAGGGGCTTCCCACGACACCGAAAACGCCGCGCCGGACACGTATCGGCGCGCTGACGACGAGGACGCTGGACGGATGACTTCTCCGCTCGAAATGACGCTGTTGTTGCTGCTCTGTTCGGTGGCGGGCGTCGTCGTATTTCGTTTTTTCAACTTGCCGCCGATGCTCGGTTATCTGGCGGTCGGCATCATCGTCGGTCCGCACGCGGCCGGTATCGCACCGGATACCGAGCGCGCGCAGCACCTCGCCGAATTCGGCGTCGTGTTCCTCATGTTCTCCATCGGTCTCGAATTCTCGCTCGCGAAGCTGCGCTCGATGCGGCGCATCGTCTTCGGGCTCGGCGCGAGCCAGGTCGGCGCGACGATCGTGTTCGCGCTCGTCGTCGGGTGGATCGCGCACTTCTGGACGAGCATCTCGTGGCAGGCGAGTTTCGCGCTCGGCGGCGCGCTTTCCATGTCTTCCACCGCGATCGTCAGCAAGCTGCTCGCGGAGCGCCTTGAACTGGAAGCAGAGCACGGCCGCAATATTTTCGGCGTGCTGCTGTTCCAGGATCTCGCGGTCGTGCCGCTGCTCATCATCATCGCGGCGTTCGCGAACGGCAATTCGTCGCAACTCGTGATGTGGCTTGGCATCGCGGCTGTAAAGATCGTCGTCGCGCTGACGGTTTTGCTGTTCCTCGGCCAGAAGTTCATGACGCGCTGGTTCGACCTCGTCGCGCGGCGGCGCTCGCAAGAGCTTTTCATGCTGAACCTGCTGCTCGTGACGCTCGGCGCGGCGTTCATCACGGACAAGTTCGGGCTGTCGCTCGCGCTCGGCGCGTTCATCGCGGGGATGCTGATCGCGGAAACGCCGTACCGGCATCAGGTGGAAGAAGACATCAAGCCGTTTCGCGACGTGCTGCTCGGCGTGTTCTTCGTGACGACGGGCATGCTGCTCAATCCGCGCGTGATCTGGGAGCACCCGTTCCTCGTGCTCGCGTTTTTCGTCGTGCCGATTCTGCTAAAAGCCGTGATGATCACCGGCCTCGCGCGCCTGTTCGGCTCGCCGCCCGGCGTCGCCATGCGCACCGGGCTCGGGCTCGCGCAGGCGGGCGAATTCGGCTTCGTGCTCTTGAACCTCATTCTGGATTCGCATCTGGTCGATGCCACCATCCTTCAGGCGCTCCTTTCCGCGATGCTGCTCTCGATGCTCGCCGCGCCGTTCATCATCCAGAACGCGGACCGAATCGTGCTGCGGCTGTCGTCGACGGAATGGATGCTGCAATCGCTGCAAATGACGAAGATCGCGACGCAAAGTCTCAAGCAGAGCGGCCACGTCATTATTTGCGGTTATGGCCGCGCCGGGCAGAACCTCGCGCGCATGCTGGAACAGGAAGGCATTTCGTACGTGGCGCTCGATCTCGACCCGGATCGCGTGGCGGCGGCCGCGGCGGCAGGCGAATCGGTCGTGTTCGGCGATGCCGGGCGGCGTGAATCGCTCGTGGCTGCCGGCCTGAACCGCGCGGCGACGGTCGCGATCACGTACGCGAACACGCCGTCCGCCATGCGCGTGCTGCACAACATCCACGAACTCGCGCCGACGCTGCCGGTGATCGTGCGCACGGTGGACGACGCCGATCTCGAAAAGCTGACCGCCGCGGGCGCGACGGAAGTGATTCCGGAGATCGTCGAAGGCAGTCTGATGCTCGCCTCGCATACGCTCGTGCTGATGGGCGTGCCGATGCGCCGCGTCGTGCGGCGCGTGGAAGAAATGCGCGATGCGCGCTACAGCCTGTTGCGCGGCTATTTCCACGGCGCGGACGATCTCGACGACGACGATGGCCACGAGCAGGTGCGGCTACAATCCGTACCGATCGACGAACATTCGGAGGCGGTCGGGCATTCGCTCGACGATCTCGGTCTCGTCGGCAACGGTGTCGAAGTGACCGCCATTCGCCGTCACGGCATCCGGGGCGTCCAGCCGGACCCCGAAACCAGGCTCCGCGCGAACGACATCGTCGTGTTGCGCGGCCTGCCCGAAGTGCTCGCTCAGGCCGAGGAACGGCTTTCGCGCAATCGCCGGGCAGCCTAACGTTCTCTTCATCAGGCAAGCGCGGCCTCGCAGCGCGGATTTCCGGAGAAGTCATGTCCACCATTTCATCGAGCGCTTCGTCTGCATCGTCAGATGCGGCGAGGTTCATCAAGGAGCGCGTGCGCACGGTCGAAGACTGGCCGCAAGCCGGCGTGCAATTTCGCGATATCACGCCCGTTCTGCAGGACCGCCGCGCGCTGCGCACGCTCATCGACCTGTTCGTGCAGCGTTATATCGACGCGAACCTGAACGTCATCGCGGGCATGGATGCGCGCGGTTTCATCATCGGCCCGATTCTCGCGTACGAGCTGAGTCTCGGTTTCGTGCCCATTCGCAAGAAGGGCAAGCTGCCGTACAAGACGCTTTCGCAGTCGTACGAGCTGGAGTACGGCAGCGCGACCGTCGAGATTCACGAGGACGCGTGTCAGCCCGGCGACCGCGTCGTGATCGTCGACGATCTGGTGGCGACCGGCGGCACGATGATGGCCGGCAAGATCTTGCTGGAGCGGCTCGGCGCGCAGGTCGTCGAAGCGGCGGCGATCATCGACTTGCCCGATCTCGGCGGCTCGAAGCTGCTGCGCGACGGCGGCTTGCCGCTCTACACGGTCTGCGAGTTCGGAGGCCATTGATGCCGCACGTGCTGTTGTTCCTGGCGACATCGGTGGCCATCACCATCGCGCCGGGGCCCGACAATCTGCAAGTGCTCGCGCGTGGCATCTCGCAAGGGCGGCTCGCGGGCGTCGTCGCGGCGCTGGGTTTCGCGTGCGGCGTGATCTTTCATACGACGCTCGCTGCGTTGGGCGTCGCGGCGCTCTTGCGCTCGTCGCCGATCGCGTTTCAGGCGGTGAAGCTCGCGGGCGCGGCGTATCTCGTGTGGATCGGCATCAAGGCGCTGCGCAGCCATGGCCTTGCGACGGCGCACGCGCGACCGAGCCAGCCGCTGTCGACCGTGTTTCGGCAGAGCGTGCTCGGCAACATGCTAAATCCGAAAGTCACGCTGTTCTTCATCGTGTTCCTGCCGCAATTCGTCGATCCGCACGGCCCGCAAAGCGTGATGCTGCAAATGTTCGAACTGGGCGGCGTGTTCATGCTGCAGACGGTCGCGGTGTTCTCGCTCTTCGGCATCGGCGCGGGGATGATCGGCGCGTGGCTCAAGCGCCGTCCGCGCGTGGGCGTCTGGCTGGATCGGCTAGCGGGCGTGACCTTTATCGCGCTGGGCATTCGCGTGGCGCTGCGCGACTGATTTCGCTGTGCCGCGCCGCGCCTGCGCGCGTCCTTACTTCATCACGGTCTCGCCGGAGCTTTCATGACTTTGCCTTGCCTCGTCGCCGCCCGCCGTTTCGACGCCGCCGCGCATGCGCCGTTCTTTATCGGCGATGAACGCGTCGGCTGGATTCGCAAGACCGATGTCGCCTTGCTCGCGCGCTGGCCGGAAACGTTCGTAATTGGCGACGACGCCGTGCGTCTGAACGCGTCGCTCGACGATATCGATAAGCGCAGCGCAGCGCTCGCCACCGTCATCGCCGCGCTGCATGCCGACGGCAACATTCCCGGCTGGCGTGACGAGACGTATGCGATCCGCAATCACTTCGACGCCGCGCCGCTCGCGTTCATCGAACGCGCGGCCTCGCGCTTCTTCGGCACGATCACTTACGCGGTGCATGTGAACGGCATCGTAAAATATCGGGATAGCGCGCCGCGGCTATGGATCGCGCGGCGCAGCCACACCAAGTCGACCGATCCCGGCATGCTGGACAACGTGGTGGCGGGCGGCATCGGCTGGGGCTACGGGCTCATGCCGACGCTCGCCAAAGAATGCTGGGAAGAAGCGGGAATGCCCGAAGACCTGGCCATGACCGCGACGCCGGGCGGCACGTTCCATGTCCTGCAATCGGCGCCGGAAGGCACGCAGGCCGAACAGATCTTCGTGTACGACATCGCGCTGCCGCCGGATTTCACGCCGCGCAATCAGGATGGCGAAGTCGCCGAGCATCGCGAGGCTCGCATCGACGAAGTCGCGCGCTGGATCGAAGAAGGCGAGATGACCGTCGATGCGAGCCTCGCCACGCTCGACTGCCTGCTGCGCCACCGCTGGATCGACGAAGACGCCTGCCGGGGCATCGAGGCGCTCTACGCGCCGCCGCCCGTTTGAACATCGAGCATCAACGCATTGAGGAAGGAGTAACCGGTTCATGTCGACCGAACATAGTTTTATCCTGAAGTTGTCGTGCCCGGACCGGCCGGGAATCGTGCATGCCGTCTCCGGTTTTCTGTTCGATCTCGGCGCGAACATTCTGGATTCGGCGCAATTCGGCGACAGCCGCACCGGCGAATTCTTCATGCGGGTGCATTTTCAGGAAGTCGGCGGCGACCCGGGCCTCGACGCGCTGCGCAAGTCGTTCGCCACGCTCGCCGATGAATTCGGCATGCGCTGGGAATTGCACGATGCGCTCGCGAAACCGCGCGTCGTCATCATGGTGTCGAAGATCGGCCATTGCCTGAACGACCTGCTGTTCCGCTATCGCACGGGACAATTGCAGATCGAGATTCCGGCGATCGTCTCGAATCACAAGGACTTTTATCAGCTCGCCGCGAGCTACGACATTCCGTTCCACCACTTGCCGCTCAACGGCGGCACCGCGCAGGCGAAGGCCGCGCAGGAAGCGCGCGTGATGGAGATCATCGAGCAGCACGATACCGATCTCGTCGTGCTCGCGCGCTACATGCAGATTCTGTCGCCCGACATGTGCGACAAGCTCGCCGGCCGCGCGATCAACATCCACCATTCGTTCCTGCCGAGCTTCAAGGGCGCGAAGCCGTACTATCAGGCGTTCGACCGCGGCGTGAAGCTGATCGGCGCAACCGCGCACTATGTGACGACGGATCTGGACGAAGGCCCGATCATCGAGCAGGAAGTGGAGCGCGTGGACCACAGCATGACGCCGGATCAACTGACGGCGATCGGCCGCGACGTCGAGTGCGTGACGCTCGCGCGCGCGGTGAAATGGCATGTGGAGCATCGCATCGTGCTGAACGGAAGCAAGACGGTCGTGTTCCGCTAGACGCTTCTGGACGCTGCTAGACGCCAAACGCACGAAAGCCCGCTGATCTTCGGATCGAGCGGGCTTTTTGCTTCTGGGCGGCTGCGGTCAGACGAGCCGCAGATAGATCAGCTCGCGCTTGATGTACGCATAGAAAATCGGCGCGGCGATGACGCCCGGCAAGCCGAACGCGGCTTCCATCGCGAGCATGGCGAGCAGCAGTTCCCACGCGCGCGCCTCGATCTGCCCGCCGATGATCCGTGCGTTCAGGAAGTATTCGAGCTTGTGAATGACGATGAGAAACCCGAGCGACGCGACCGCCGTGCCGAACGACACCGAAAACGAGATCGCCACGATGATGGTGTTCGAGATCAGATTGCCGATGACGGGCAAGAGCCCGAGGATGAACGTGATCAACACCAGCGTCTTGGAAAGCGGCAGGCGCTCGTGAAAGAGCGGCAGCGCGACGAGAAGATAGAGCGCGGTGAAAGCGGCGTTGATCGCTGAAATCTTGATCTGAGCGAACACGATGCGTCGGAAGGCGTCGGCAAAACGCGAGACGCGCGTGACAAGCGCCGTCGAAAGCGGCAGCCGATGCGTCTGCTTCGGCGCGCCCACCGCGATGATCGCGCCGATGATCATGCCGATCAGAATGTGCCCGAAGCCGCGCGCCATGTCCCGGCCGCCTTCCTGCAACTGCTCCGAGTGCTTGCGCATGAGTTCGGCGGCGCGTTCCTTCATCTGGCCGGCGTCGACCGGCAGATAGTTGGCGATCCAGTCCGGCACGCGCAGCCGCGCATGCGACGTGACGCTCACCAATTGGTCGAGCAGCCGCTGCAGGCTCGGGACATCGTGCTCGAAATGCTCGATCGTCGCGATGGTGAGGCCGGTCAGCCCGCCGATGATGATGGCCGAGATCAGCACGACCGCGATCAGCCGCGCGCCCTTGCTCATCACGTGCCGCTCGATGACGGGCGCGATCATGTGCACCAGCTGGAACACGAGCATGCCCGCGAGCAGCGCGCCCAAGAGCTTGAGATGCAGCACGAGGAACATGGCGAGGAACGCCGCGATGTAACTGCCGATCTCCACGGCGGGGAGCTTGGGCAGGCTCATGTCGCTCGTCAGCCTGACGGGGCGCGCCGGCAAGTCCCGTACGCGTCGCTCCTCGTTGGCCGCTTCGTTGCGCTTCCCCATGACTGCGTTCCCTTTTCGCTGCTGCCTACCACGGTTGTTCTTGCCGCCGGGCTGCGGCGGTTGTCAGGCGGCCGACTTCGGACGCTGGAGCAGCGGCGCGAGATAGCGGCCCGTGAAGCTCGCCTTCGACTTCGCGACCTGCTCCGGCGTCCCTTGCGCGATGATCTGCCCGCCGCCCGCGCCGCCTTCCGGACCGAGGTCGATCACCCAGTCGGCGGTTTTGATCACGTCCAGATTATGCTCGATGATGACGACCGTGTTGCCCTGATCTCGCAACCGGTGAATCACTTCGAGCAAGAGCGCGATGTCGTGGAAGTGCAGGCCGGTCGTCGGTTCGTCGAGGATATATAGCGTCCGACCGGTATCGCGCTTGCTCAGTTCCAGCGAAAGCTTGACGCGCTGCGCTTCGCCGCCCGAAAGCGTGGTCGCCGACTGGCCGAGGCGAATGTAGCCGAGGCCCACCTCGAGCAGCGTCTTCAGCTTGCGCGCGACGACCGGCACCGCCTTGAAGAACTCGTGCGCGGCTTCCACCGTGAGGTCGAGCACTTCGCTGATGTTCTTGCCTTTGTACTGGATGTCGAGCGTCTCGCGGTTGTAACGCTTGCCGTGGCACACGTCGCAAGGCACATAAACGTCCGGCAGAAAGTGCATTTCCACCTTCAGCACGCCGTCGCCCTGACAGGCTTCGCAGCGTCCGCCCTTGACGTTGAACGAGAAGCGGCCCGCTTCGTAGCCGCGCTCCTTCGCGGCCGGCACGCCCGCGAACAGTTCGCGGATGGGCGTGAACAAGCCGGTGTAAGTGGCCGGATTCGAGCGCGGCGTGCGGCCGATCGGCGATTGGTCGACGGCGATCACCTTGTCGAAGTGCTCCAGGCCTTCGATGGATTCGTACGGCGCCGGCTCCGTCGACGAGCCATACAAATGCTGGGCGACCGCGTGCTGAAGCGTGTCGTTGATGAGCGTCGACTTGCCCGAACCGGAGACGCCCGTCACGCATGTCAGCAAACCGACCGGAAGATCGAGCGTGACGTGCTTCAGGTTATTGCCGTGCGCCTCGACGATGCGCAGCCGCCGCTCGTCCGGCGCATTGCGCTTTTCCGGATAGCTGATCGTGCGCTTGCCGGACAAATATTGTCCCGTGATGGAGTTCGGGTCTTTCTGCACCTGAAGCGGCGTGCCCTCCGCGACGATCACGCCGCCGTGCTCGCCCGCGCCCGGTCCCATGTCGACCACGTAATCGGCCATGCGGATCATGTCCTCGTCGTGCTCGACGACGATCACCGAATTGCCGATATCGCGCAGGTGCTTGAGCGTGTCGATCAGGCGGTCGTTGTCGCGCTGATGCAGGCCGATGGACGGCTCGTCGAGCACGTACATCACGCCTGTCAGCCCCGAGCCGATCTGGGATGCGAGCCGGATGCGCTGCGCTTCGCCGCCGGAAAGCGTCTCCGCGCTGCGTTCCAGCGAAAGGTAATCCAGCCCGACGTTATTCAGGAACGACAGACGCGCGACGATTTCCTTGATGACCTTGTCGGCGATTTCGCCCTTCGCGCCGTCCAGACGCAGCGTCTGAAAGTAGCCGAGCGTATCGCGCAGCGGCCAGCCGCTCACTTCGTAGATGCCGCGCGCCTGATCGCCCGAGCCGACCTTGACGAACCGCGCCTCGCGCCGCAGACGCGTGCCTTCGCACGCCGGGCACGGCTGATTGTTCTGGTATTTCGCCAGTTCTTCGCGCACGGCGGTCGAATCCGTCTCGCGGTAGCGCCGCTCAAGGTTCGGGATGATGCCTTCGAACGCATGCTCGCGCACCGACGCGCGACCGCGCTCGTTGATGTACGAAAACGGTATGGCCTGCTTGCCCGAGCCGAAGAGCAGCGTCTTGCGCACTTTCTCGGGCAGTTCCTCGAACGGCGCGTCGATATCGAATTCGTAGAACGCGGCGAGGCTTTGCAGCATCTGAAAATAGAACTGATTGCGCCGGTCCCAGCCCTTCACCGCGCCCGCCGCCAGCGACAGCGACGGATGCGCGACCACGCGCTTCGGATCGAAGAAGGTGATCTGGCCGAGTCCGTCGCATTCGGGGCACGCGCCCATCGGGTTGTTGAACGAGAAAAGACGCGGCTCCAGTTCCTGCAGCGAATACGAGCAGATCGGGCACGCAAACTTCGAGCTGAAGAGCTTCTCGTGGTCCGTGTCCATTTCGAGCGCGATCGCGCGGCCGTCGGCGAGGCGCAGCGCGGTCTCGAACGATTCCGCGAGACGCTGCTTCATGTCGGGGCGCACTTTCAGGCGGTCGATCACCACGTCGATCGTGTGCTTGTCGTTCTTCTTGAGCTTCGGCAGCGAATCGACTTCATAGATTTTCGCGACGCCTTCGTTCGCCGTGCCGCCGCCCGAGCGAATCCGAAAGCGGATGAAGCCCTGCGCCTGCATTTCCTCGAATAATTCGACGTGCTCGCCTTTGCGGTCCGCGACCACGGGCGCGAGAATCATCAGCTTGGTTTCTTCGGGCAGCGCGAGCGCGGCGTCCACCATTTGCGAGACGCTTTGCGCTTCCAGCGGAATCAGATGATCCGGACAATACGGCGTGCCGACGCGCGCATAGAGAAGACGCAGATAATCGTGAATCTCGGTGACCGTGCCGACCGTCGAACGCGGATTATGCGACGTGGCTTTCTGCTCGATCGAAATAGCCGGGGACAAACCTTCGATCAGATCGACGTCCGGCTTCTCCATCAGCTGTAGAAATTGCCGCGCGTAAGCCGAGAGACTTTCCACGTAACGGCGTTGGCCTTCGGCGTAAAGCGTATCGAACGCGAGCGACGACTTGCCCGACCCGGACAACCCCGTAATCACGATCAGCTTGTGACGCGGCAAATCGAGACTGACGTTTTTCAGATTGTGGGTGCGAGCCCCACGAATACGAATTTCTTCCACGAGTTTGTTCCGGCGACGAGCGGGGAATGAGGGGGGCCAAACCTGCTACTATAACGACTTTTGCAGGGCGCGGCGCCCGCGCACCCCGTGGCGCGGACGGGCCCAGGCCGCTTGCCGCGGGGCCTTGCGGCGGTCTTGCCGGCGCAGCGGGCAGCGGCCATGCGCGCCGAGTCGTCCGCTGCATATGGTGCCGTTTCGAGCAAGAACAAGGCGGCCGCGCCTGACGTCGCAACAGGCCGGGCCAGACGCGACCCTCATTCATTTCCCGTCTCTGATGTCCAATCCGTCTGCCACGTCCGCACGTCTCTCCGCGCCGGAATTGCGCGCGACCGTGTCGCTCGCTGCCATCTTCGCGCTGCGCATGCTCGGTCTCTTCATGATCATGCCGGTCTTTTCCGTCTATGCGAAAACGATTCCCGGCGGCGACAACGTCCTTCTCGTGGGCATTGCGCTGGGCGCTTACGGCGTCACGCAGTCGATGCTCTATATCTTCTACGGCTGGATCTCCGACAAGCTCGGGCGCAAGCCGGTCATCGCGTTCGGGCTGCTGGTGTTCGCAATCGGCAGCTTCGTCGCGGCCGTCGGGCATTCCATGGCGTGGATCATCGCCGGACGCGTGATTCAGGGCATGGGCGCGGTGTCGTCGGCGGTGATCGCGTTCATCGCCGATCTCACGCACGAGGAAAACCGCACGAAGGCCATGGCGATGGTGGGCGGCAGCATCGGCGTGTCGTTCGCGGTGGCGATCGTCGGCGCGCCGATCCTCTTTCACTGGATCGGCATGAGCGGGCTATTCACGGTGATCGGCGCGCTGTCCATCGTGGCGGTCGGCGTCGTGCTCTGGATCGTCCCCGATCCGCCGGCGCGCCCGGTACGCGTCAAGGCACCCTTCAGCGAAGTGCTGCATAACGTCGAACTGCTGCGTCTGAACTTCGGCGTGCTCGTCCTGCACGCGACGCAGACGGCGCTCTTTCTCGTCGTCCCGCGCATTCTGGAGGCGGGCGGCCTGCCGGT
This sequence comes from Caballeronia sp. Sq4a, assembly GCF_023170545.1. Lineage (NCBI taxonomy): Bacteria > Pseudomonadati > Pseudomonadota > Betaproteobacteria > Burkholderiales > Burkholderiaceae > Caballeronia > Caballeronia sp. Sq4a. The sequence continues at coordinate 280,949 of NZ_CP084250.1, forward strand.
GGCGTCGCACTGGAAAATCTACCTGCCGGTCATGGGGCTCGCTTTCGTCATGATGGTGCCGGCGATCATCGCGGCCGAGAAGCGCGGCAAGATGAAGGCCGTCATGCTCAGTGCAATCGGGCTTATCCTGTTCGGACAGTTGTTATTGGGCGCGGCTCCCCATACGCTATGGTCCGTGGCCGCGATTCTGTTCGTGTACTTCCTGGGCTTCAACGTGCTGGAGGCGTCGCAGCCGTCGCTCGTGTCCAAGCTCGCGCCGGGCACGCGAAAGGGCGCGGCAGCGGGCGTCTACAACACGACGCAGTCCATCGGCCTCGCCCTGGGCGGAGTGGTCGGCGGCTGGCTGCTGAAGCTGGACGGACCGAGCGCGGTCTTCTTCTCGTGCTCGGCGCTCGTGCTCGCGTGGCTTGTCGTTGCAATGTGGATGAAGCCGCCGCCGCGCAAGGCCGGGCGCGCGGCTTGAAGAGACGTTTAATCATTTGGATCCAATCAGACGTGCTGTCGGGCTTCGCATGAGAGCGACGCCTGCGCGGACAGCGCCGCACGGCTGACAGTAGGCAAAGAATCAACCGGAGAAATCATGGCATCTGTCAACAAGGTCATTCTCGTAGGCAATCTGGGCGCGGACCCGGAAACGCGCTACCTTCCGAGCGGCGACGCCGTGGCCAACATCCGTCTCGCGACGACCGACCGCTACAAGGACAAGGCGTCCGGAGAGATGAAAGAGCTCACCGAGTGGCACCGTGTCGCGTTCTTCGGCCGGCTCGCGGAAATCGTCAACGAGTACCTGAAGAAGGGCTCGTCGGTGTATATCGAGGGCCGCATCCGCACGCGCAAATGGACCGATCAATCGGGACAAGAACGCTATTCGACCGAAATCGTCGCTGACCAGATGCAAATGCTGGGCGGTCGCGGCGGCGCGGGCGGCGGCGGCGACGATGGCGGCTACAGCCGCAGCGCGCCGATGGAACGCTCCGGCGGCGGTGGAGGCCGGGCGCCTTCCGGCGCGGGCGGCGGACGCGCGGGCGGCTCCGGTGGCGGCGCGAGCCGTCCGAGCGCGCCTGCGGGCGGCGGCTTCGACGACATGGACGACGACATTCCGTTCTGATAAGCGCTTCGGCGCGCGACGCATCGAAAAAACGGGCCTTCTGCTTCTGGCAGGAGGCCCGTTTTTTATTTCTCTCAGTGTTTTTTGGCAGTTTCCGACGTGCATTCGCTATTTACTGGCGGCGATCGGAAGGCTGCGGGGTAAATCGCTGTCATTCGGCATATATTCGAATCAGGCGTAATCGGACTAGTCCGATGGTTTCGAATTAGCGCAGAACTTATTTTGATGGAAAATATTCTGAAATGCTGAGAGAGCTATGTTTGCGTTTTGTCATCTAATTGCGGAAACGCGATTGTGAGAGTACGTACAGCGAATAACGCTGATTGCATGCGTGCTCGATTTTCCGTGCGCGTCAGGGCGTTAATCTGCAAGCGAATGCAGGGCGTTGCGACGTCGCGAGCGTCGAAAAGCGCCACTAAACATAGAAAATAGCCGAGGGCCTATTGATGCTTCGTGTAGTGTTGGCCGACGACCATCCCTTCGTAGTCCTTGGAATGAAGGCGCTTATCAATGCGGACGAAGGATTGTTCGTCACGGGCGAAGCCAGAAATGCCAGTACTTTGCTTACTGAGCTCCGGAAGGCACCGTGCGATGTGCTCGTCACCGATTTCGCCATGCCGGAGCCGGGGTGCGACGCACAGGACGGGCTCTGCCTGATCCGCAAGGTCAGACAGGATTGGCCGGGCATAAACATTGTCGTGCTGACCAGCGTCAGCAATGTTGCCATTCTTCGCTCGATTCTGAATGCCGGCGCAATGGCCCTCGTCGACAAGGCCGAACCCATTGAACTCGTCCCGACTGCCGTGAAGCAAGCGAGCGTCGGCCGTCGCTACGTGAGTGCATCGTTTCGCGCGGCGCTCGCGGAGGCCGGCGCCGAAACGCATTCCTCGCCCGATGCGCCACGCCTCTCCCCGAGGGAAATCGAAGTGGTGAAGCTATTCGCCAAAGGCCGCTCCATCACCGAGATCGCGCGAGAGTTGCAGCGCGACGTGCGCACCATCAGCCGACAAAAACGCGATGCAATGAACAAGCTCGGCGTGAAGAACGATCCCGGTCTCTTCGCGTTCGTGCGGGCACGCGGACTATGCTGATTTGCGTAGGACCGCATTTCCAATTCAGATGCATCTTATGTCTTTTAGGGGGTTGGTGCCCGATGCTTATATTCGGGATCAGGTCTGCGTGTCGGACTTCATAACTAAGGGTTTGTGTCGATGGAATTCGGGAATGGTAGCGAGGTCTTCTCGCGTGCGCGGCGTATAAGGTTGGCAATTGCGGACGACCATCCGCTCGTCATTCTGGCAATCGAGCGGCTTGCAGCGAACTTTCCGAACGTGGAAGTCGTCAGCCGAAGCGCCAATTCCACGCAATTGGATGATTCGCTGACACGCGGCGATTGCGATGTCGCTCTCGTGGATTTTTATATGCCGGGCGGCCGATATGGAGACGGCATACAGCTCATTCAACACATCGCGCATTGTTACCCGGACGTTCGCATTATCGTTCTGTCGCGCAATGATAATGCGGCACTCGTCAGGCAAGCCTTGGACGCCGGTGCGCACGCGTTCCTGAGCAAGGAAGACCGGCTCGATCTGGTGTACGTCGCCATCGTATCGGCCATCGCCAACGAAACGTATCTGGGCCCGGCCGTGCGGCGAACCATGGCGGTAGCCAATGTCGAAAGCCGCGCGCGCTTCATTCGCCAGCGCCTGACGACGCGGGAGCTCGAAGTGATCGAGCGTTACGCGCGAGGCGCGAACGTGACCGAGATCGCGAAAGAACTGGACCGCAGCGTGAAGACCATTAGCGCTCAAAAATGCGCGGCCATGCGCAAGCTGGATTTGTCCACCGACGCCGATCTTTACCGATTCATTGCCGACAGCGATCTGCTCTGAGAGCAAGCAGTAATCGCCCCAAGAATAAAAGCGAGCTCGGGGAGCGCAACGCGCCGTTCACGGACGGTTACTCGCTATCAGATCAATAAGATGCAAAAGAGAGAACATTCGCCGCTGAGGGCCATCGTTGCGGACGATCATCCGGCAGTCGTCAAGGGGATTACGACTTATCTGGAGCGGGACGGCGCAATTCGAGTGGTCGCCACTGCGCAGAACTCATCGCAATTGGCCGAAGCGGCCGCATCCGTGCCGTGCGATTACATCTTCGCCGATATCGGCATGCAAGGCATCGACGGGGAAAGCAATTCGATCGCGTTTCTCAAGCGTTTCCTGTGGCAGAAAACCCGGCCCCGCGTAATCGTCGTCACCATGATGTCGCATAACCGCATGTTGGCCGGTCTCATTCAATTGGGAATCGACGGCATCGTCGACAAGCGCGATTCCCTCGAGTGTCTTCTGGAAGCCGTATCCGCCACGCGGGAAGGTCGCTGCTTCCTCTCGCCTTCAGTGGACGAAGCGGTCGCCCGGCTACCTGGCACGGCGCCAGCGCTGGCCGGCGTACTGAGCAAGCGCGAATGGGAAGTCTTTCGGCTGTACGCCCGCGGCCTGCTGGTGCATGAAATCGCCAGGCGCTTCGGACGAAGCAGCAAGACCATCGCCACGCAAAAGCGCAGTGGCATGCGCAAGCTCGGGCTCGAGTCGGAAGGCGAACTCGTCGAATACTTGCGTCAAGTCGGGCTCGTCTGAGTGGCGAGATCCCGCATTTTCGGAGCGCCATAAGAAGTATTTCGGACGCCTCTGATTTTCCTCTGTTGCACGCACGATCAGACTCTTAAGTTGGTCATCGAGATTGCTCGGTGCAGTCCGCGCCATAAGGCACCGCACCGGAATGCGCATCTTCTGAGAGAGTCGAATTGAGATCGTTGCTCGCACGCTGTTGGTTCGTCGTCAGCCTTCTTGTCTCACCGCTATGCTTAGCGTCCGGCGCGGCGCAGTCGCGGCCCGCAAGCGCGCCGCTGGCGGCGGTCTGGGATATCAGCGCGCTTCGTTTGCTGCCTGTGTTGATCGGCGTTGCGGCCGTTCTGGCGGTCACGCTGCGGGCGTTCATTCTCCTTCAGCGCGAGATGAACCGTCGCATCGAGACGGAGCAGCGTCTCGCGACCCAGTTGAGCTTTCAGCAGACGATGATGGAAGTCGTCCCGTATCCGCTCGTGGCGAAGAATATGGAGAACCGCTACATCGCGGTGAACCGAGCGTTCGAAGCTGCGCTAGGCGTGCGGCGCGAGGACGTCATCGGGCGCACGAGCATCGAAGCGGGCGCGTGGGGCGAGAAACACAGCCGGCTCGTGAACGAGATATCCGCCGCCACGCTGCAGTCAGGCCAGGGGCAGGAGGTCGAGGCGGAATTCGTCGATAATCGCGGCCGCCCGCGTTGCGGACTCTTCTGGACGGGTGCGTTCTCGGCGGCCAACGGTGAGCGCATGGGCGTGGTCGGGACGATGATCGACATCACCGACATACGCGATGCCGAAATGCACGCGCGCCAGACCGAACAGCGCCTTCACGACGTGACGCGATCCCTGCCGGCGGTCGTTTTCCAGTTGCGCCGCACGAGCAGCGGCAAATACAGCCTGCCGTACATCGACGGCGACACGCGGCAACTGCTCGGCCTCGATCTCGCGGCGCTCGCCGCCGATCCGACCACGATTCTGCAGCACGTCGACGCACAAGACAGCGGGCGGCTCTTCCGCGAGATCGAAGCGTCGTCGCGCACGCTGGACCCCGTGCACACCGAATTCCGTTCCACCGTGAAAGGCGTCACGCGCTGGATACGCGCCGATCTGGTCGCGCATCGCGAAGACGACGACTCGGTCGTCTGGAGCGGCTATTGGGCCGACGCGAGCGTCGAGCACGCGCGTGCCGAGGAGCTTGCCCGTGCGCGAGATGCGGCCGAAGCCGCCTCGCGCGCGAAGGACGATTTCCTCGCGATGATGAGCCACGAGATCCGCACGCCGATGAACGGCGTGCTGGGACTCGTCGAGGTCATCGAGAACACGCCGCTCAATCCTGACCAGTCGCAAATGCTCGGCATGATCCAGGATTCGGCGAGCGCGCTGCTGCAAATCCTCGACGACCTGCTCGACTACACGAAGATCGAGGCGGGGCGGCTGGTCATCGAATCCACGCCGATCGACTTGCGCGAACTCGTCGACAGTGCCGTCGGCTTGCTCGCCGGGCGGGCGCACGAAAAGGGCTTGCGGGTGCGCGTGGACGTCGCGCCAGATGTAGCGGCGTCCGTTCGCAGCGACAGCGTGCGCCTGCGTCAGATTCTCTTCAATCTGATGAGCAACGCGATCAAGTTCACCATCAAGGGCGAAGTCTCGCTGCACGTAAGAGCGGTCGAGCAGCGTCCGACAGAACAGGTCATCGAGTTGTGCGTGAGCGATACCGGCATCGGCATACATCCCACAGCGCAGGCGCGGCTCTTCGAACCTTTCGTGCAGGCCGAAACCTCGACCACGCGCCGCTTCGGCGGCACGGGGCTCGGACTCACCATCTGCCACCGGCTCGTCGACCTCATGGGCGGCACGCTCACGCTGCAAAGCGAAGTGGGCGCCGGCACGTCGATGACCGTTCGCCTCAAAATGCCGGTCGAGACTCAGCAATATCAAATGGAAGGCTTGCGCGGGAGGCGTGGCATCGTCGCGATCGACGACTCGCGCGTCGCGGCGGCGCTGCTCGGTTACGGTCAGGCGCTCGGACTCGAACTGGAGCGCATGGAGCCGGATGATCCGCGCTTGCGCCGGCTCGGAACCTTCGATGGCGTCGATCTCGTCTTTTTCAGCGATACGCGCAAGGAAGCGCTGCCGCTCGGCTCGCGCGTGATCCATGTCACCGAGAAGCCAAAGCCCACGGGCTATCGCATTCTCGAAGACGACATTCGCGTCAGCGTGAACCCGCTATCGTGGCGCGGCCTCGGCGCGGCGTGCGTCGCGGCGCTAACGGGCATGCCGCAAGTCGCGGCGCATGGCACGCTCGGCCATGAAGCGCGCATGGAAGCGCCCGGCCGCGAAGACGCGCTGCACGAAGGCAAGCTCGTGCTCGTCGCGGAAGACCATCCTGTGAATCAGGAACTGATCCGGCATCAGCTTTCGCTGCTCGGCTTTGCGTGCGATGTCGTGCAGGACGGAGCGGAAGCGCTGGCCGCTCTCGAGACGACACGTTACGGTTTCCTAATTACCGATTGCCACATGCCGAACATGACCGGCTACGAGTTGGCGCGGCGTGTGCGGGCGAAAGAACAGGGCACGGCACATCACTTGCCGATTCTCGCGATTACGGCGAGCACGTGTTCGAGCGAGGCGACGCGATGCCGCGAAGCCGGCATGGACGATTTCCTGGTCAAACCGACGCGGCTCGCCACGTTGCGCGAGCATCTGAACCGCTGGAAGGCGTCGGGGCGCCCCGAGCGCAGACAGGAAGCGCACTTGCATCGCGCGGCGGATAGAAGGACGGAGCGCGACGCCGAACTCGACTTGAGCGGCATGGCGCAGCTCTGGGGCAGCGAGGCCACCGTGAAGGCATTGCTCGATGCCTTCGTCACCTCGTTCCGCGACGACCTCGAAGCGCTCGAGCCGTTGCTGGAGCGCGGCACCATCGAGCATCTGCGCGAATGGCATCACCGCGTGCTGGGCGCGGCGAGCGTGCTGCAATACCGGCCGTTGCTGGACGCGCTCGAAGAATTCCGGCGCGATTTGCCGAACAAGAGCCGTGAAGTCAGGCGGCGCGAAGGGCTCGCGCTGATCGACCGATGCACCGAACTGCTCGGGCGCATCGAGGCGCAGTGCGCCGCGCTCCAATAAAAACGCTTATTCCGATGACGGGACAAGCCCCGCCTCGACGGGCGCGCGGTCCCGGAAGTACGACAACGCGAAGTCCACGAATGAACGCGTCTTCGCCGAGACATGCCTGCGGCCGGGATAGACGATGGATACTTCCTTGTCGGCATCCTTGAGCCGGTAGCCGGGGAAGAGCCGCACAAGCGCGCCGGCCTGGACATCGCGTTCCACATAGCTTTCGGGCAGCACGGCGATGCCCATGCCCGACATCTCAGCCTGACGCAACATCGGCGAGCTGTTCACCGTGTACGCCGGATCCAGCGAGACTTCCTCCGACACGCCGGAAGGACCGGTGAAGGTCCACGTCGAGCCGTGTATATCCGCTGATGGCGCAAGAAAGTCGTGCTTGGCGAGCGATGCCGGCCGCGCGGGCGTGCCGCGGCGCTCGAGATAGTCCGGCGACGCGACCACAGCCGCCGCGACTTTGAAGAGCGGTCGGCTGATAAGCGTGCCGCTGTTGACGAGATGCGGCACGACAATGCCTGCGTCGAAGCCTTCATCCACGAGATCCACCGGACGGTGCAGCAGCGTCAAACGCAGCTTGACGCTCGGATAGCGGTTCCGGAACGCACGCAGCATCGGCGTCAGTTCGAGTAGCGAGAACGATGCCGAAGCCACCAGCTTCAAGGTCCCCGACGGATCGACGGAACTGTTCGCCACCGACGCCTCGATTGTCTCCACCTGTTCGATGACCGCGCGACAGCCGTCGGCGTAGCTCTTGCCGGCTTCGGTCAGCGACACGCTGCGCGTCGTGCGATTCAGCAGGCGCGTATTGAGATGCGCTTCGAGCAGCGAAACGTAGCGCGTGACGACCGCATTCGAAAGATCGAGCGCCGCAGCCGCCCGCCCGAACGACTCGGTTTCGGCGACTTTGAGGAAGACGCGCATCGCTTGCAGTTGATTCATGGTGAGACGGTTGCCGAGCGATGCGGGACGCTCTTTCCCTGATGGTGACGAGCGGAAGATGCCCGCTCTCGCGTGCGCGATGTTAATGACGCGGGACATGGAAGGAAATCAGAGGAGTCCGACTGTTTACGCCTGTGGTGTTCGGGCCACTGTCGCATGTCCGCAACTGGACGCACGGACCGGCGCGCGCGGCAAGATTTCAGTGCAGTGGTAAGTGCAAGAAGCCTAAGCGTTTACTCATATTGAAATTCGACTTTTTGAATTGTTCGAAAAGATTTTTGTGTGTCCTTGGGCTGGTCGCCGCAAAGGCGAGCCATACACTTTGGGCTGCCGAATATCGGTGAAAGGCATACGGCGGGACACCCTCCCGAGATGTCGAGACGCCGCGAGCAACCCTATCGAGTCGTACGACTCTTTCTAAGGAACACACAATGAAGAAGACTCTGATTGTTGCGGCCGTCGCCGCATCGTTCGCAACTGCCGCGAGCGCGCAGAGCAGCGTTACGCTGTATGGTCTGGTCGATGCTGGTTTCACGTTCGTGAACAACGTGCAAACGCCGGACACCGCCGACCACTACAAGACCAACTCGTGGAGCATGCAAAGCGGCAACGTCCAGATGAGCCGTTGGGGCCTGCGCGGCGCCGAGGATCTGGGCGGCGGCATGAAGGCAATCTTCACGCTGGAAAACGGCTTCGACGTCGCGAACGGTAAGGGCGTGGATACGCGCATGTTCACCCGCCAGGCCTATGTTGGTCTGTCGACGCAAGCCGGCACCGTGACGCTCGGCCGTCAGACCGACGCGGTCGCCGACTACCTCGGCCCGCTGAGCGCAACGGGCTCGTGGGGCGGCACGTACTTCGCTCACCCGGGTGACGTGGACAACCTGGACGGCAACGCGTTCCGTGTCAACAACTCCGTCAAGTTCGTGAGCGCGAACTACGCTGGCTTGTCGTTCGCAGGCGCGTATGCGTTCTCGAACGGCGCTGGCAGCTTCGCGGACAACCGCGCATACAGCCTGGGTGCTGGCTATGCAAATGGCCCGTTCAAGGTCGGTGCAGCGTACACGCAAGCGAACGGCTTCAATGCGACGACCAACGGGGCGATCACGGAAAGTTCCCAATCGAATTCGCCGATCCAGAACACCGAGCGGCTGCGCACGTTCGGCGCGGGTGGCAGCTTCTCGGCCGGCGCGATGACGTTCGGCCTGCTGTGGACGCAAACGCGTGAAGACAACAACTCGATCGCAAGCTACTCCACCATCTTCAATAACTACGAGGTCAACGGTCGCTATGCGCTGACACCGGCGCTCTCGCTCGGCGCCGCGTACACGTTCACGAACGCGAAGACCAACTTCGCCGGCGAATCGGCACGTGCTCGCTTCCACCAGTTCGGTTTGCAGACGGACTACGCCCTGTCGAAGCGCACCGACATCTACGCTGAAGGCGTGGTGCAGATCGCTAGCGGTTCGGACGGCTACACGCCGTTCGCAGGCATCAACGGCGCGCCGGGCGGTGCATCCTCGAGCAGCCGTCAGGTTCTCGTGACGACGGGTATCCGTCACCGCTTCTAAGCAGTTTCGGCAGTATCCTAGCTAGCAGAGAAGGGCGCCGCGAGGCGCCCTTTTCGCATCTGCGGGTGATTCGTCCGCTGCCAACTGCGTCCCGACTCCGAATGCACTACCATGAAGACGCGGCCGACGCGTCGCCATGAAAACGGAGAACCGGGAAATGATCTCGACACGCAAGCCGCATGTGCTCTACTGCGCAGCCATCGCCGCCGCGATGCTCGCATCGACGATCGCCCATGCCGACACTGTCGCGCTCAAGGCGAATCTTCAGCCGTCGAGCGAAGTGCCGCCCCGCGTGAGCAAAGGCCACGGCGCACTCGACGCCACTTTCGACACGAATACCAGGCAACTCACCTGGACCGCGACGTACGCCGATCTCTCCGGCCCCGTCACGATGGCGCACTTCCACGGGCCCGCGCCCGTTGGGCAGAACGCGAAAGTGCAGGTTCCCGTCGATAAGCGCGCCCTCGCCAGTCCGATGACGGGGCAGGCCACGCTCACGGAACAGCAGGTTTCCGATCTGATGGCCGGGCAGTGGTACTTCAACGTTCACACGCAAGAGAACCCGACCGGCGAGATTCGCGGTCAGGTCATGCCGTCGAACTGACGTGATCCGCGAAGTCGAAAGACAGGAGCGCGCGCGATGAGTTGGCAAAGCGCATTCGCGTGCTGGGTCTTGCGGCGCCGGATGCGTCCGGAGACCGCGAAGCCCGTGCTCGATGTCGAGCGCGCCCGCGCGTACACGTCGCGCCGGCTGTGGTCGCCGCCGGTGCCGAAGGGCTGGCAATTGGAAGTGGGCGCGAACGGAGAATGGCTGCGTTCAGCGGCATCGCGCAGAACGATTCTGTATCTGCACGGCGGCGGCTATTACTTCTGCTCACCGCGCAGTCATCGCGCGATCAGTTTCGGGCTCGCCGTGCGCGCGCAGGCCAATGTGTTCTCGCTGGATTACCGGCTCGCGCCCGAGCACCGCTTTCCGGCCGCAGTGGATGACGCCGTCGCGGCCTATCGCGCGTTGCTCGCCGATGCCGCGCCGCAAACAATCGTGATCGCCGGCGATTCGGCGGGCGGCGGTCTCGCGCTCGCGACGCTGCTCGCCTTGCGCGATGCCGGCGACGCGCTTCCGGCAGGCGCCGTCCTGTTTTCGCCGTGGACGGACCTGACGGGCAGCGGCGCGTCGATGACGAGCAACGAGGACCGTGATCCGATGTTCCACGCCGCCGTTTTCCCGAAGGTCGCCGCGCAATATCTGGGCGATGCCGACGCCGCGCATCCTTATGCATCTCCGCTTTTCGGCGATTACGACGGCTTGCCGCCGTCGCTGATTCAGGCCGCCGACACCGAACTGCTGCTCGACGATTCCACGCGCGTCGCGAAGAAGGCGCGAGCGGCGGGCGTTCGCGTCGATCTGGAAATCTGGCGCAACGTGCCGCACATCTTCCCGATCTGGGCGCCGTTCATGCCCGAGGCGCGGCAGGCGCTCGCGAACGCCGCCCGGTTCATCGACGACGTGACCGGCGCGGCCGCGCCGCATCATCGGGTGCCCATGACCTCGATTGTCTGATACGCGCGTTCGACCGCCGCGGTGCCGTATTGCCGTTCCAGTCGCCGCACGGTGAAGTGGCCGTGCGCCATCTGCTGAAAGTGATCGATGAAGACGGTGTTGACCATGGCGCCGAGCACCGCGCCGATTGCCGGAATCGACTTCGCCGCCACCTGCTCGCTGACCTGCACGGAGAACCGCGAGGCGATGGTCTGCAGAAACTTGAGCAATGCCGTCGATCCGTGGCCGCTCAGCCCCTTTGCCGTGATCTCGCTCGTCGCCCGCGAGACGGACTGCGCCAGCGCGCCGCGCACGATGAAGTAGCCGAGATCGGCGTTGTCGTCGTCCTTACGCGTGCCGCCCATGCCGAGCACCATCAAGCATTGCAACTGCGTTTCCACGCGATGCACGTCCTCGCCTTCGCTGCGAGCGATATCGCAGATGGAGCGGAACATGAGCGTGGTCGTGACCGGCAACTCGACCGGCAGCGCGAAAAGGCCGAATGCGCCGCCCGCCGCGCCGGTCGTCGCGACCGCGAGCTTGTGCAGCAGGTTGTTCGGCTTGTCGGGCGGCGGCGCGAGCAGCGAACCGGCGGGCGCGCTCTTGCCGAGCGTTCGCAGCGCGAGTTGCAGGCATTTCTTCAGCGCGAGTTGCGTCGCTTCGTCGACTTTTTCCTGCGCGGCGGCGGGCAGGCGGCCCATCAGCTTTTCGATGGGCGCGCCGATCACGCTCGCCAGCTTCATCGTGAGCGACGGACTTTCGAGCGCTTCCTTGGCGCGGGAGAGGGCGGCGAAGTCCTCCGGCGTGAGCGGCGAGGTGATGATGGGCGTCGGTTCCATGCGTCGTTTCTTGATCCGAAAAGGGTGATTGACCACGCAGCTTAGAGCGCGGCACCGTGCTATGATTCCATTTAAGTTGACTAGTCAATCATTGCTCTTACAAAAAATGGCCGTTCATACAGCCGCGCATCATTCGAGCGGGCAGGTCCTCCCGTTTCGCGAATCCCTCATGGCGATGCTGGGCATCTCCTTCGTGACGATGCTCGTCGCGCTCGACCAGACGGTCGTCGGCACCGCGCTGCCGACCATCGTCGCGGAGCTTAGGGGCTTCGAGCTCTACGCGTGGGTCGCGACTTCCTATCTCCTGACATCCGTCATCACAGTGCCGATTTTCGGGCGGCTCGGCGACTACTACGGCCGCAAGCCGTTCGTGATCGCGTCGATCGTCGTGTTCACGGTCGCGTCCGTGCTGTGCGGGCTCGCCAACAGCATGATGTTCCTCGTGCTCGCTCGCGGCTTGCAGGGCATCGGCGGCGGCATGCTGGTCGGCACGGCGTTCGCGTGCATCGCGGATCTCTTTCCCGACAACGTCGTGCGCCTGCGCTGGCAAGTGCTGATGAGCTCGGCGTTCGGCATCGCGAACGCGGTCGGGCCGTCGCTCGGCGGTTTCCTCACGCAGTACTACGGCTGGCGCTCCGTGTTCTATGTGAATCTGCCGGTCGGCGCGCTCTCGCTGTTCTTCGTGTGGCGCTTTCTGCCGCATCTTCGGCATGTCGCGCATGAAGGCAAGATGCGGCTCGACTGGCCCGGCGCGGTGCTCATTGCCGTTGCGCTCGGCGCGCTGCAACTGTTCGTCGAAATGTTGCCCAAGCATGGCGTGAGCCTGGAGACGGCGACGCTGCTCGTGGCGAGCGCCGCGGCGGGCTTCGCGCTCTGGAAATGGGAAACGCGCTGCGATTACGCGATCCTTCCCATCGACATGTTCCGCAACCAGAGTCTCGCGGCGCTCTTTACGCTCGCCATTCTGGGCGGCTTCACGATGTTCTCGCTGCTCTTTTACGCGCCGCTCCTGTTTCAGGGCGGCTTCGGCATGTCGCCGCAGGGCGCGGGCATGATGATCACGCCGCTCGTGGTGTTCATCACCATCGGCAGCATTCTGAACGGGCGCATCGTCACGCGGCTGTCGAACCCTAACCGCATGCTCTACATCGGCTTCGGATGCCTCGCGGTGTCGTGCCTCGGCGTGGTTGTCGCGACGCACACGATGCCGCGCGCGCTACTGCTCGTTTTCATGCTGCTCGGCGGTCTCGGCCTCGGCTTCGTGATGCCGAACCTGACCGTGTTCGCGCAACAGACGGCGGGCCGCCAGCATCTCGGCATCGCGACCGCGCTGTTGCAATCGCTGCGCATGATCGGCGGGATGATCGGCACCGCGCTGACCGGCACGCTCGTGAGCCATTTGTACGCGAGCGGCGTGAGCCTCGCGCTGGAGCGGGATCACGCGATGCGTTGGTTCGCCGACCTTTCCGACCCGCAGATTCTCATCAACCGCGAAGGACAGCAGACGCTGCTCGCGCAACTCTCGGCGGCGGGCCACAACGGCGCGATGCTGCTCGAAGCGGCGCGCGAGGCGCTGGTCGCGGCGATCCACATCGGGCTCGCAGTCGCGGCGGTGGTGGCGGTGGTGTCGGTATGGCAATCGCGCCGCGTGCCGCTCGTGCGCTTGAAACGCCAGCCTGAACCGGTCATCCTCGCCGAATGACGATTGAGGGAAGCACAAGCATGGACGAACAGGATCGGATCGCCGTGGTGCAACAGTTCGGGCGCACGTATCGCGCGTTCATGTCGGCGTTCGAGCTGGCGGTCGGCCAGCCGATGCCGCGCTGGCGCATTCTGCTCGCGCTGCACGAGCATGCGGGCGTGCTGTCGCAGAAGGCGCTGGTGGAGCGGTTGCGCGTCGATCCCGGCGCGCTCACGCGGCAGTTGAAGACGCTGGAATCGCTCGGCTGGATCGTGCGCAGCGTCGATGCGCGCGACAATCGGGTATCGAATGTCGCGTTGACGGCGCAGGGCCGCGCCGCCACGGAAGAAGGGCTGCCGCGCCGCAACGCGTTCCTACACGACACCATGGCCGCGATGCCCGACGACGCGATCGAGGCATTATCCGGCGCGCTCCAGATGCTCGAATCGCGCATTCAGGAAGTGGCGGCGGCGAGCGCGGCGGCCACCGCCGACGACAAGGCTTAGAAGAACGTTTCGATCACTTCGGTCACGCGATACTTCCGGTCGACGACGAGAATCTGCCGCCATTTGTCGAATGTGAGGCACGGGTGCGAGATGTCGAAGGCGATCATGTCGCCGACCTTCACGTCGTCGCCGGGCTTGATGCGCATGTACGCGTGCTGATCCATCAGGCCGAAAATCTCCCAGCCTTCCTCCGCCGACACATCGCGCGGCGCGTCGGCGCCCGGCCGATAATGCTTCGCCGGCTCCGGCATGCCGGCATCGAACGCGGAGTCGCGCTTGCCGAGCCCGATGATCGCGCGGTCCGGCTCCGGAATCGACTGCACGTAGGCCCACAACTGGAGCGCGGGTTTCAGCCCCTGACCCATGCTCTTGGCGATGGGATTGCGCGCGAAAATCTCGTTCTGCGCTTTCTTGTAGATGCCCACGTCGTGCGTCAGATAGCAGCCGGGGCGCAGCACCACTTCGATAGCGTCGCTGTTCGCCTTGGCGAATTCGTCGGCGACGACGTCATACCACGCCGATCCCGCGCCGGACAGAATCGCCGGCTTGCGCGCGATCTTTCCCTCGTCGATCAGCGTGCGCGTGACATCGACGGCGCTCTTCAGGAAGTCGCGCACCTTCGACTCGTCCTGCAACACGCCTTCGTACAACTCCACGCCCGCCAGTTCGATCACGCCCGGCCAGCGCGCGATGGCAGCCAGCACGGCTTCGCGTTGCGCGTCGTCGCGCACGCCGGTGCGGCCGCCCGGCACGCCCATTTCGATCAGCACGTTCAGCTTCTTGCGCACGTCCGTGAAGAACGCGCCGAGTTGATCGACGCCATCGGCTGAGTCCACGAGGCAGAAGAACTCGAAGCTCGGATCGGTGAGCAACTCGGCGATCATGCCCATGTTGCGCTTGCCGACGAGCTGATTCGCCATCAACACGCGATGCACGCCGCCGCGATACGCCGCGCGCACCTGATGCGCGGTGGCGAGCGTAATGCCCCACGCGCCGGTATCGAGCTGGCGGCGAAAGAGTTGCGGCGCCATCGTCGTCTTGCCGTGCGGCGCGAGCTTCACGCCGTACTCCTCGACGAACGCCTGCATCCACTTCAGATTGTGCTCGATGCGCTCGGCGTACAGCACGGCGGCGGGCAGGCTCACGTCTTCTTCGAGCAGATTCCATTGCAGACGCCCGGCCTCGCCCAACTGGATGCTCGTGCCGGGCACCATGCCGAGACCCTTGCCGAACGGGTCGATCGTCGCGCTCTGATAGTTTGTAACTTTCATGTGCTGCTGCTCCATCGGTCCGAATGATGCGTTTGTGTACGCGCTTAAAAGCCTTCACGGTTGACGGCACTATGGTACCCAAAGTAGGATCGGCGTTGAATTGTTATTTAGTAACACGCGCCCCGAGTAAACCCGACACGATGAACGGCCCCGCCGATCCGCAGAGCTTCGATATCGTCGCGCGCATTGCCGAGCGCGCGCCACTGCTGCGCAGCGCGGAGCGCAAGGTCGCCGCGCTGATTCTCGACGATCTCACGGGCGCGTCGCGGGCGAGCATCGGCGCGCTCGCGGAGCAGGCGGATGTGAGCATCGCCACGGTCACGCGCTTCGCGAAGGCGGTCGGCTGCGAAGACGTGCGCGAACTGAAGCTGCGGCTCGCTCAAGCGGCGGCGGTCGGCCAGCGGTTCCTGAAGCGCGAGCCGGACGCGTTGCCGGATTCGCTCGCCGCGCGCATCTTCGAAGAAGTGCAGACGACGCTCGCGCAGAATCAGGGCGCGCTGCGCGCCGCGCCGGTGGCTGAAGCAGCCGATGCCCTCGCTGCGGCGTCGATGATTTACGTGTTCGGCATGGGCGGCGGATCGACCGCGCTCGCCGACGAAATGCGCTTTCGCCTCGTGCGGCTCGGGCGGCCCGTCGCGTCGTATCAGGACGGGCTGTTGCAGCGCATGGTGGCGTCGACGTTGTCGAAAGAGCATGTCGTCGTCGCGCTTTCGGTGACGGGGCAGACGCCCGAGATGGTGGAAAGCTGCCGGCTCGCTCGCGAATACGGCGCGCGCGTGATCGGGCTGACCGCGCCCGCGTCGCCGCTCGGCGCGCTCGCGGACTGGCTCATTCCCGTCATCGCGATCGAAACGGACTTCATCTACAAGCCGTCGTCGTCGCGCTACGCGATGATGATGGCGCTCGACCTGCTCGTCACCGAACTCGCCGTGAAGCAGGCCGACCGCAGCCGCGAACTGCTGCGCCGCATGAAACACGCGCTCGACGCGCATCGCGGCGGCGGCGAGCGCCAACCTTTGGGAGATTGATCATGGAAAAGTGCGACACGCTGATCGTCGGCGCGCGCGTGATCGACGGCAGCGGCGCGCCCGCCGTCGAGCGCGATGTCGCGGTGCGCGACGGCCGCATCGTCGCAATCGAGGCGCCGGGCGGCTTGTCGCACTGGAGTGCCGACGACCTGTTCGACGCGCGCGGCAAAGTGCTCGCGCCCGGGTTCATCGACGTTCACACGCACGACGACACGCACGTGATCCGCTCGCCGCAGATGATGCCGAAGATCACGCAGGGCGTGACGACGGTGATCGTCGGCAATTGCGGGATCAGCGCGTCGCCGGTGACGCTCAAAGGCAATCCGCCCGATCCGATGAACCTGCTCGGCGATGCCGCCGCGTTTCGCTATCCGACCTTCGCGGCCTATGTCGATGCCGTGAACGACGCGCGTCCGGCGGTGAATGTCGGCGCGCTGATCGGCCACACGGCGCTGCGCAACAATCACATGGACCGGCTCGACCGCGCCGCGACCGCCGATGAAATCGCCGGGATGCGCGCGCAGCTCGAAGAGGCGTTGGACAACGGCGCGCTGGGTTTGTCGAGCGGGCTCGCGTACGGATCGGCGTTCAACGCGCCGCCCGAGGAAGTGCAGGCGCTGGCCGAACCGCTCGCGAAAGCGGGCGCGCTCTACACGACGCACATGCGCACCGAGTTCGACGCCATTCTCGACGCGATGGAAGAGGCGTATCGGGTCGGCCGTCATGCGCGCGTGCCGGTGGTGATTTCGCATCTGAAGTGCGCGGGGCCGTCGAACTGGGGGCGCAGCGTGGAAGTGCTGAAATCGATCGAAACCGTGCGCGAAGGACAGCCTGTCGGATGCGACTGCTATCCGTATAACCGCAGTTCGTCGACGCTGGACCTGAAGCAGGTGACGGGCGATATCGACGTCACGATCACATGGTCGACGCCGCATCCGGAAATGGCGGGCAAGCTGATCCGTGAGGTTGCGGCCGAATGGAACGTGAGCCAGCAGGAGGCCGCGAAGCGCCTGCAACCGGCGGGCGCGGTGTATCACAACATGTCCGAGGACGACGTGCGGCGCATCCTGTCGCATCCCGCGACGATGGTCGGTTCCGATGGCCTGCCGAACGATCCGCTGCCGCATCCGCGCTTGTGGGGCGCGTTTCCGCGCGTGCTCGGGCACTATGCGCGCGACACGGCGCTCATCGCGCTGGAAGAGGCGGTGCGCAAGATGACGAGTCTCTCGGCGCGGCGTTTCGGGCTCACGGAGCGCGGCGAGGTGAAAGTGGGTTATCACGCTGATCTTGTGGTGTTCGATCCCGAGCGCGTGCGCGATGCCGCGACCTTCGCGAAGCCGGAGCAGGCGGCCGATGGCATCGACGCGGTGTGGGTGAATGGCGTTTTGACGTATCGCGAGGCGGCGCTTACGGGCGAGCGCGCGGGACGTTTCGTGGCGCGCGGCGCGGCATCGAAGCTGGATGCGGCGGGCGCGTTTTAAGACTTATTGCGGACCAAAAGGAGTGCAAAGATGAAGCGTTATGGCGTGGAAGGCGGCAAGGGACAAGGCGGCGCGCATATGCCGTTCGCACGCGCGGTCGAGGCCGATGGCTGGCTCTACGTGTCGGGCCAGACGCCGATGCAGGACGGCGAGGTGATCAACGGCGGCATCGTCGAGCAGTCGCACAAGGCGATTCAGAACGTGATCGCCATTCTCGAGGAAGCGGGCTACGGCACCGAGCATGTCGTGCGCTGCGGCGTGTGGCTGGACGATCCGCGCGACTTCGCTTCGTTCAACAAGGTGTTCAAGGAGTACTTCGGCGCGAACCCGCCGGCGCGGGCGTGCGTGGTGTCGTCGATGGTGATCGACTGCAAGGTCGAGGTGGATTGCGTGGCTTATAAGAAGCCGGCCGCTTGATGGCGCAAGCGGCGCCGCGCTCGTCGCGCGCCGCCGCTTCGGGACTTACTGCCTCCCCAACCGCGCATTATCCGGCATCGGCAAATTAAAGTTCGTCCGAAACGGATTGATATCCAGCCCGCCGCGCCGCGTGTACCGCGCATACACCGCGAGCCGCTCTGGTTTGCATTCCCGCATGATGTCCATGAAGATGCGCTCGACGCATTGCTCGTGGAATCCGGTATGTTCGCGATACGACACGATATACCGCAGCAAACCCGCGTGATCGATCTGTCCGCCGTAATAGCGGATCTGCACGCTGCCCCAGTCCGGCTGTCCCGTGACCGGACAATTCGACTTCAGCAGATTAGAAAACAGCGTCTCGTCGACAGGCGCTTCGTCATGCGATGCCGTCAGCAGCGACGGATCCGGCGCATAGATCTCGCAATCGAGGTCGAGCCGGTCCAGCGACAAGCCGTCGAATTCTTCCATCGTGAGCTTGCCGAAATCGGCAGGCGGCACCAGTTGCACCGATACCGTCGCGCCGCACGTCGCGGAGACATCGCGCTTGATCGCGGCGCGCACATCGTCGATGGAATCGAACTGCGTCTGCGCGAACGATCCGAGATACAGCTTGAACGACTTCGATTCGACGATGTTCGGCGACTCGGCCGGCACGAAGAACGTCGCGACCGCGATCTGCGGCTTGCCGCGCCTGTTGAGCCACGAAAGCTCGTATGCATTCCAGACGTCGGTGCCGAAGAACGGCAAGCGCGCAGGCACGCCGATCTCGTCGCGCGCGCGCTTGCGGTCGATCGGAAAGAGCAGCGAGGAATCGTACTGTTCGGTGTAGTTGACGGCTTTGCCGAGCGGAGATTGGTCGGGTGTCATGGTGCGTTCGCTATGCCGCTGAGAACGTGCCCCGTCGCAGTCACGACGCGGGCCGATTCACAGTGGCGGATTTGGTCGTCGAAGAAAAAGTCGGGTTCGAATTCGCGCAGAAATTCCCCCTTGTCGAGGCCGCCTAAGAACATCGCTTCGTCGATTTCGATGTTCCACGCCATCAGCGTCCGGATCGCGCGTTCGTGCGCGGGAGCGGAGCGCGCCGTGACGAGCGCGGTGCGAATGTGCATCGGCGACTGGCTTTCGTTGTCGTCGGCGATGCGTTGCAGCTTGTTTAACGCCGCCAGAAGCGGCTTGAGCGGTCCGCCGGGAAGCGGCGAATCCTTCTTTTCCGTCTCGTGGCCGACGAACGCGCCCAAACCTTCGGTCTGAAACACGCGTTCGGCTTCGTCGGAGAAGAGAACGGCGTCGCCGTCGAACGCGATGCGGATTTCATCAGCATAACGGCTTGCGGCGCGCGGCGTTTCCGGCAGCACGCGCGCGGCGGGGAAGCCTGCGGCGAGCGCGGCGCGCACGTCGTCCGGATTCGCCGACAGAAATAGCGACGCGCGCAGCGGTTTCAAGTACGCGAACGGCGAGCGGCCGCGCGTGAACACGCCGCGTTCGATCGCCAGTCCATGCTCGCGGCACGAATGGAACGCGCGCAGGCCGCTAATCGGGTCGCTGCGCGACAGAATCACCACTTCGACGCGCTGCTCGTGCGCGTTCAGCGCCAGCAGCTTGCGGATCAGCCCGAACGCGACGCCCGGCTTCGCGGGCGTGTCGAGCCGCGAGCGTTGCAGCGCCTCGTAACGGGCGAGATCGCCCGTTTCGTAGACGCGGTTTTCCTCTTCGAAGTCGAAAAGCGCGCGCGACGAAATCGCGACGACGAGCTTGTCTTCGAGCGTGAAGGCCATCGCTGCTCGGCCTTACGCGAGGAACAGCTTGTAGACCGGGTTCGCCTGCTCGTCCCACCACGGATAGCCGAGCGTCGCGAGGAAACGCTCGAACTCGGCGTTATCGGACTGCGGCACCTGAATGCCGACCAGAATCGAGCTGTAGTCCGCGCCCTGATTGCGATAGTGGAAGAGGCTGATGTTCCAGTTCGGCGCCATCGACGAGAGGAACTTCATCAGCGCGCCCGGCCGCTCGGGAAATTCGAAGCGCAACAGGCGCTCGTCCTGCGCGAGCGGCGAATGGCCGCCCACCATGTAGCGAATGTGCTGCTTGGAAAGCTCGTCGTGCGACAGATCGACGGTCGCAAAGCCGTGCTCGATGAACGACGACATCATCTGCGCCGTCTCCTTGCGCGACTTGATCTGCACGCCGACGAAAATATGCGCGGCGCGCGCATCCGCGATGCGGTAGTTGAATTCAGTGACGCTGCGCGTGCCGACGAGTTCGCAGAAGCGCCGGAAGCTGCCGCGCTCCTCGGGAATCGTCACCGCGAACACTGCTTCCCGCGCCTCGCCTACTTCGGCGCGTTCTGCGACGAAGCGCATGCGGTCGAAGTTCATGTTCGCGCCCGAAGTCACGGCCACGAGCGTCTTGCCTTCGATGCCCTCGCGTTCCGCATACAGCTTCGCGCCCGCGACGGCGAGCGAGCCCGCCGGTTCGAGCACGCTGCGCGTGTCCTGGAACACGTCCTTGATGGCGGCGCAAAGCGCATCGGTGTCGACAGTGAGCACTTCGTCGAGCAGTTCACGGCACAGCCGGAACGTTTCTTCGCCGACGAGTTTCACCGCCGTGCCGTCCGAAAACAGGCCGACTTCGCCGAGCGTCACGCGCTCGCCCGCCGCGATCGAACGCGCCATCGCGCACGAATCCTCGGTCTGCACGCCGATCACCTTGATCTCCGGCCGCACCGCCTTCACGTACGCGGCGACGCCCGCCGCCAGTCCGCCGCCGCCGATCGGCACGAAGATCGCGTGAATCGGGCCCTGATGCTGGCGCAGAATTTCCATCGCGACCGTGCCTTGCCCGGCGATGACGTCCGGATCGTCGAACGGATGCACGAAGGTGAGGCCGCGCTCTTCCTGAAGCTCGACGGCGCGCGCGTAAGCGTCGCTGTACGATTCGCCCGCCAGCACGATCTCGACCGTCGGCCCGCCGTGCGTGCGGATGGCGTCGATCTTGACTTGCGGCGTCGTGGTCGGCACCGCGATCACCGCGCGGCAGCCGAGACGCGCCGCCGAGAGCGCCACGCCCTGCGCGTGATTGCCCGCCGACGCCGTGATGACGCCGCGCGAGAGCACATCTGTCGGCAGGTTCGCCATCTTGTTGTACGCGCCGCGAATCTTGAACGAGAAGACCGGCTGATTGTCTTCGCGCTTTAAATACACGGAGTTGTGCAGGCGCGCCGACAGATTGCGCGCCGGTTCCAGCTCGCTTTCGCGTGCGACGTCGTAGACGCGCGCCGTCAGCACTTTCTTCAGGTAATCGGGATGGTTCATGCGGAGGACTCGTCAGGCAGGCCGGCTGCGCTTTTTCAGGGCGAAAACATCAATGATAGCCGCAAAGGACTGCGCTTCCGGCGCGGCGCAGCATTGACCGACCGGCCGGACGCCTAAAAGCGCGCAAAAGCGCCAAACGGCGGCGAAAATGGGCGCGTAAAAGCCCCTTCGTCGTGCTAGCGGCCGCCAACGGCGATTTTCGCGATGGGTTAGAATTTCTTTTTGCAAATCAGCAATCAGGACCGGCAGATGCACTTGCAGCTTCGGATCGAATCTCTGGCGCATGTTCCCCGCGCGCATCACGCGGCGGCCGAGCGGCATGCGCGCCATGCGCGATCGTGGCGTTGATCTCGGGCACATCGAAGGCGGCGCCGTGAGGCTCGCGGCATCCGCGCAAGCCGGCGCTTTCGGGCGAATCGCCCGCCTTCGCAAACAAAAGTCTCATTCGAAAATCTGCGCCCCCACGCGCACCGTCGGCGTCTACGCTTTCCGAAGCCCGCGCGCCGAACCACCGAACCGTCGAACATGAACGCACCTCAAGCCTTCGATCCGAACGGCGCCCATGCCGCCTTGGCGCTCGATATCGAGCCGCGTCTCCGCGAAATTCCCTATAACTACACGTCGTTTTCGGACCGCGAAATCGTCATGCGGCTCTTGGGCGACGAAGCCTGGGCCGCGCTCGACGAACTGCGCGCCGAACGCCGCACCGGCCGCTCCGCGCGCATGCTGTACGAAGTGCTGGGCGACATCTGGGCCGTGCGCCGCAATCCGTATCTGCAGGACGACCTGCTCGACAACCCGAAGCGTCGCGCGATGCTGGTCGAGGCGCTGAACCATCGCCTGACCGAAATCGAGAAGCGCCGCAGCGCGGACTTGTCCGAGCACAGCGAAGAAGCGGGCAGCCGCGAACGCGCTGAACGCGTGCAACTGCTCATCGCCGCCGCGCGTCGCGCCGTGGACGACTTCGCCTCCGAATTCGGTCGCATGGCCGATCTGCGCCGCCGCGCGTCGCGCGTGCTCGGCAAGCAAACGCAGAAGGACAACATTCGCTTCGACGGCCTCGCGCGCGTTTCGCACGTCACCGACGCGACCGACTGGCGCGTCGAATATCCATTCGTCGTGCTGACGCCGGATACGGAAGCCGAGATCGCCGGTCTCATCAAGGCGTGTTTCGAGCTCGGCCTCACCGTGATTCCGCGCGGCGGCGGCACCGGCTACACGGGCGGCGCGATTCCGCTCACGCCGTTTTCGGCGGTCATCAACACGGAAAAGCTGGAACAGCTCGGGCCGGTCGAGATGACAGACCTGCCGGGCGTCGACCACAAGGTCGCGACGATTTTCTCCGGCGCGGGCGTCGTCACGCGCCGCGTGACGGAAGCGGCCGAGCAGTCGGGCTTCGTATTCGCGGTCGATCCGACTTCGCTCGATGCATCGTGCGTCGGCGGCAATGTCGCGATGAACGCGGGCGGCAAGAAAGCGGTGCTGTGGGGCACGGCGCTGGACAATCTCGCCTGGTGGCGCATGGTCGATCCCGAAGGCAACTGGCTCGAAGTCACGCGTCTGGATCACAACTGCGGGAAGATTCACGACGTCGAAGTGGCGCGCTTCCGGCTCGACTGGTTCGACGGGAACCGCGCGCCCGGCGAGAAACTGATCCGCAGCGAAAACCTCGACATTGCCGGCCGCACGTTCCGCAAGGAAGGGCTGGGCAAGGACGTGACCGACAAGTTCCTGTCCGGGCTGCCGGGCGTGCAGAAGGAAGGCTGCGACGGTCTCATCACGTCCGCGCGCTGGATTCTGCACAAGATGCCGGCGCACACGCGCACCGTCTGCCTCGAATTCTTCGGGCAGGCGCGCGACGCCATTCCGAGCATCGTCGAGATCAAGGATTACCTGTTCGAAACGTCGAAGCAGGGCGGCGCGATTCTCGCGGGCCTCGAGCACCTCGACGAGCGTTATCTGCGCGCGGTCGGCTATGCGACCAAGAGCAAGCGCAACGCGTTTCCGAAGATGGTGCTGATCGGCGATATCGTCGGCAATGACGCCGATGCCGTCGCGCAGGCCACGTCCGAAGTCGTGCGCATGGCGAACGGCAAGAGCGGCGAAGGCTTCGTCGCGGTGAACGCGGAAGCGCGCAAGCGTTTCTGGCTCGACCGCTCGCGCACGGCCGCGATCGCCAAACACACGAACGCGTTCAAGATCAACGAAGACGTCGTGATTCCGCTCAACCGCATGGGCGAGTACACGGACGGCATCGAGCGCATCAACATCGAACTGTCGATCAAGAACAAGCTGCAATTGCTCGATGCGCTCGAAGCGTTCTTCCGTAATGGCAAGCTGCCGCTCGGCAAGAGCGACGACGCGAACGAAATTCCGAGCGCCGAACTGCTCGAAGACCGCGTACAGCAGGCGCTCGATCTGCTCAAGCGCGTGCGCGAACGCTGGACGTTCGTCGGCGAAAAGCTGGACTTGCCGCTGCGCGAGGCGCAGCACTATCTGGTGACGCTCGGCTACGAGGCGTTCGCCGAGAAGTTCGCGGATCGCGTGGACGTGCAGCCTGACGCCACGGTGTTTCATCTCGCGCAGGATCGCACGCTGCGCATTTCGTGGAAGCAGGAGATTCGCGCGGAACTGCGCCAGATCTTCAACGGCGGCGAATTCAAGCCGATCCTCGACGAAGCGCAGGCCATCCACAAGCACGTGCTGCGCGGCCGCGTGTTCGTCGCGCTGCACATGCACGCGGGCGACGGCAACGTCCACACGAACATTCCGGTCAACTCCGACAACTACGAGATGCTGCAGGACGCGCATCACGCGGTGGCGCGCATCATGAAGCTCGCGCGTTCGCTGGATGGCGTGATCTCCGGCGAGCACGGCATCGGCATCACCAAGCTCGAATTCCTGACGGACGAGGAAATCGGCGATTTCCGCGCGTACAAGAAGCGCGTGGACCCGCAAGGGCGCTTCAACGCGGGCAAGCTGCTGGAAGGCGCGGACTTGCGCAACGCGTACACGCCGTCGTTCGGGCTGATGGGCTATGAATCGCTCATCATGCAGCAGTCGGATATCGGCGCGATCTCCGATTCCATCAAGGACTGCCTGCGCTGCGGCAAGTGCAAGCCGGTCTGCGCGACCCACGTGCCGCGCGCGAACCTGCTCTATAGCCCGCGCAACAAGATTCTCGCCACTTCACTGCTCGTCGAAGCGTTCCTGTACGAAGAGCAGACGCGCCGTGGCGTGTCGATCAAGCATTGGGACGAATTCAACGATGTCGCCGATCACTGCACCGTCTGCCACAAGTGCGCGACGCCGTGCCCGGTGAAGATCGACTTCGGCGACGTGTCGATGAACATGCGCAACCTCTTGCGCAAGATGGGCAAGAAGAAGTTCAACGCGGGCAACGCGGCGGGCATGTTCTTCCTCAACGCGACGAATCCGCAGACCATCAACATCGCGCGCACCGCGATGATGGGCGTCGGCTACAAGGCGCAGCGTCTCGGCACCGACGTGCTGAAGAAGATCGTCAAGAAGCAGACCGCGCATCCGCCGTCGACGACCGGCAAGCCGCCCGTCGTGCAGCAGGTGATCCACTTCGTCAACAAGAAGATGCCGGGCAATCTGCCGAAGAAGACGGCGCGCGCGCTGCTCGATATCGAGGACAACAAGATCGTCCCGATCATCCGCAATCCGAAGACGACGACTGTCGATTCGGAAGCGGTGTTCTACTTCCCCGGCTGCGGCTCGGAGCGTCTGTTCTCGCAGGTCGGCCTCGCCACGCAGGCGATGCTATGGGAAGCGGGCGTGCAGACCGTGCTGCCGCCGGGTTATCTGTGCTGCGGCTACCCGCAGCGCGGCGCGGGCCAGTTCGACAAGGCGGAGAAGATCGTCACGGACAACCGCGTGTTGTTCCATCGCGTAGCGAATACGCTGAACTATCTCGATATCAAGACCGTCGTGGTGTCGTGCGGCACCTGCTACGACCAGCTCGCGGGCTATGAATTCGAGAAGATCTTCCCCGGCTGCCGGATCATCGACATTCACGAGTTCCTGCTGGAGAAAAACATTCGGCTGGATGGCGTGAAGGGTACGCGCTACATGTATCACGATCCTTGCCACTCGCCGATCAAGACGGTCGATCCGGTGAAGCTCGTCAACGATCTGATGGGTTCGCAGAACGACGGCTACAAGATTCAGAAGAACGATCGCTGCTGCGGCGAGTCGGGCACGTTCGCGGTCACGCGCCCGGACATCGCGACGCAGGTGCGCTTCCGCAAGGAAGAGGAAGTGCGCAAAGGCGCGGCCAACCTGCGCGGCATTCCGCTGACGTCGGTTGCCGGCTCGAACGCCATCAATCCGATGAACGCATCGGCAGGCACGGCGGGCGCCGCGCCCGGCTCGGTGCTCTCGGCCGGCGACGGCGCGCAGACCGAAGGCACGGACGTGAAGATTCTCACGAGCTGCCCGTCGTGCCTGCAAGGACTCTCGCGCTACAACGAGGACGCCAACGTCGAGGCGGACTATATCGTCGTCGAAATGGCGCGCAAGGTGCTCGGCGAAAACTGGATGGAGCAGTACGTCGAACGCGCGAACAATGGCGGTATCGAGCGCGTGCTGGTGTAATAGCGAAATCGAGGTTTGATTCGCTAGAGGTTTGAGATGGACTGTGTGTTTTGCCGCAAAGACGGCGGCGAAGTGCTGTGGTCGGACGACGCGTTGCGCGTCGTCCTCGCCGACGAGCCGGACTGGCCCGGCTTTTGTCGCGTGATCTGGGGCGCGCATGTCGCGGAAATGTCGGACTTGGCCGATGCCGACCGCGCGCGCGTGATGACCGCCGTGAACGGCGTCGAACGCGCGATGCGTCGCGTGCTCGTGCCCGAGAAAATCAATCTGGCGAGCCTCGGCAATCAGGTGCCGCATCTGCATTGGCACGTCATTCCACGTTTTTCCAACGATTCCCGTTTTCCGCTGCCCGTCTGGGCGCCGCGCCAGCGCACGGTGTCCGAGGCGCAGCTCGGCAAGCGCCGCGCGCAGGCGACGCTTCTGCGCGAAGCCGTTCGCCGCGAGCTGAATCAGGCGTTCGGCCAACACTAACTTAAGAGATAAGGCTCACCATGAGCGGACTGACATCGACGACGCCGATTCCCACCGGCGTCGTTCTGCATTCGAAATCCCGCGTGCTGGAATTGCAATACGGCGAGAAGGAGTCGTATCGCGTGCCGTTCGAACTGTTGCGCGTCTATTCGCCATCCGCCGAAGTGCAAGGCCACGGGCCGGGACAGGAAACGCTGCAGACGGGCAAGCGCGAAGTCGCCATTACGGGCATCGAGCCGGTCGGACATTACGCGCTCCAGTTGAATTTTTCGGACGGGCACAATACCGGCATTTATTCGTGGGACATCCTTTACGATCTCGCGACGAAACAGGACGAACGCTGGCGCGACTATCTGACGAAGCTGCAGGCAGCCGGCATCGACCGCGATGCGCCGATGGCCGCGAAGCCCGCCGGCGGCCACTGTCACTGAACGAACGATGCGCGGCATAACGCCGCGGGCCGGCGCGACGATTGCGCAGGCAGATACGAACAACATGCGAGGAAAGAGCGCAATGAGCAAGACCCACTTCGGATACGAAACGGTCGACGAGCAGGAGAAGGCGAGCAAGGTGGCGGGCGTGTTTCACTCCGTCGCGAGCAATTACGACCTGATGAACGACCTGATGTCCGGCGGGCTGCATCGCATCTGGAAGCATTTCACGATCGGGCAGGCGAAGGTGCGCGCGGGTTACAAGGTGCTGGACATCGCGGGCGGCACCGGCGACCTCGCAATGGCGTTCGCGAAGCAGGCCGGCGCGACGGGCGAAGTCTGGCACACGGACATCAACGAATCGATGCTGCGCGTGG
Source organism: Caballeronia sp. Sq4a (assembly GCF_023170545.1). Lineage (NCBI taxonomy): Bacteria > Pseudomonadati > Pseudomonadota > Betaproteobacteria > Burkholderiales > Burkholderiaceae > Caballeronia > Caballeronia sp. Sq4a. The sequence goes on from NZ_CP084250.1 coordinate 308,301, forward strand.
GTCGCGATCGTCTGCTGGACAAGGGCGTCATCACGCCGACGCTCCTGTGCGACGCGGAAAAGATTCCGTTTCCCGACAACCATTTCGACGTGGTGACGGTTGCGTTCGGGCTGCGCAACATGACGCACAAGGAGCGCGCGCTGGCCGAAATGTACCGCGTGCTCAAGCCGGGCGGCCGTCTGCTCGTGCTCGAATTTTCGAAAGTGTGGGAACCGCTCAAGAAGCCGTACGACATTTACAGCTTCAAGATTCTGCCCTGGCTCGGCGAGAAGGTGGCAAAGGACGCGGACAGCTATCGCTATCTGGCCGAGTCCATCCGCATGCACCCGGACCAGGAAACATTGAAGACGATGATGGAACAAGCAGGACTGGATCGAGTCGAATATTACAATTTGTCAGGTGGCGTGGTAGCGTTACACGTCGGGACAAAATTTTGATGTTCCACTCTCTTGAGGATTCGATATGTCCGATTCGCGCACACCCCAATCCCGGGGTTTTCTGAACTCCATGTTCAGAAAGGCCGGTATCTTGGCGCTCGCTGGCGTTATCACGGCTGGCGCAATCTTCGCGGACGACGCCGAGGCGCGCCGCATGGGCGGTGGCCGCAGCATGGGCCGCCAGTCGGCCACGGCCACGCAGCAGCATCAGGCGACGCCGCCGTCGCAGTCCATGCAGCCGAGCCAGTCGATGCAGCCGCAGCGCGCGCAACCCGCGCCCGCCGCGCCGCCCGCCGCTCAACCGGCGCGTAACCGCTGGCTCGGGCCGATCGCCGGTCTCGCCGCTGGTCTGGGCATCGCGGCGCTGCTGTCGCACTTCGGGCTCGGCGGCGCGTTCGCCGGCGCGATGGCCAACATGATCATGATCGCGCTGATCGTGCTCGCGGCCGTCATGCTGTTCCGCTTCTTCATGCGCAAGCGGCAGGGCACGTCGACGCCGGCGTATGCAGGCGCGGGCGCGTCGCCGTATGGCGCGTCGGCGCGCACCGGCCTGAATCAGGAGCCGCCGCGCATGTCGCAGCCCGCGGGCTTCGGCGCGGACTATATCGATTCGCCCGCGACGCAGGCCGCGCCGGTCAACGTTCCGGCCGGCTTCGACACCGAAGCGTTCGTGCGTAACGCGAAGGTCTACTTCGTGCGCCTTCAGGACGCGTGGGACCGCGGCAACGTCAATGACATCCGCGAATTCACCACGCCGGAGATGTTCGCCGAAGTGAAACTTGACATCGATGCACGCGGCGGCGCGCCGAATCGCACGGACGTGGTCCAGCTCAACGCCGACGTGCTCGGCGTGGAAGATCGCGGGTCCGAGTATCTCGCGAGCGTGCGCTTCCACGGCCTGATCCGCGAATCGGAAGGGGCGGCGGCCGAGCCGTTCGTCGAGATCTGGAACCTGTCGAAGCAGAAATCCGGCAACGAAGGCTGGCTGCTGGCCGGCATTCAGCAGGTCAGTTGAGCGCGTCCCCGCACGCCGGCGCGGCGGCATGGCGCCGCACGTCGGCAGCGGGGCGCGCGTCGAGAAGCGGCTTCCGCGTTCGCGGAGTTTGCCTAGACCGTAGAATAGAACCCGCGCGAGCGACCGCTTGCGCGGGTTTTTTCATCTCAGAGCCGATGACGAACGCACACGAACCTTCCCGCTCCGTTGTAGATCCTGCCGTCAAGACCGCGTCCGGTGCGTTCGCGGCTGTCGTGAATCATCTTCTCGCCCGTGAGCCGTGGGCGCGCGAGCGCCTTCAGCCGTACGCCGGCAAGTCCGTACGGCTTTCGTGCGCGCCGTTCGTCGTGGCGCTCGTCGCGCAGGCGGACGGGCTTTTCGTCGCAACGAGCGAGACGCAAGCCGGCCATTTCGATGTCAGCATCGCCGTGCCGTTCGATGCGCTTCCCGCGTTCCTGCAAGGCGGTCAGGCGGCGGTGATGAAGCATGTGCGCATAGAAGGCGATGCGGAGTTCGCGCAGACGCTCGCGAAGCTCGCCGAGCATCTGCGCTGGGATCCGGAGGAAGACCTGTCGCGCGTGATCGGCGATGCACCCGCGCATCGCATCGGCATGATCGCGCGGACGATGCAGGCGCAGGCGCAGCGCACCGGCCGCAATCTTCTCGACTCCGTGGCCGAGTACTTGCTGGACGAGCGTCCGCAACTCGTGCGCAAGAGCGCGCTCGACGCGTTCAACGCCGAGTTGTCGCAGGCGCGCGATGCGCTCGCGCGCGTCGAAAAGCGCATCGAGCGGATCGAACAACGAGAGTCGGCTCGCGGCGCTTCAGCGCGGACCGGCGGTGAGTCCGGGCGCGACTCGCGCAAATAACGAGCTGAAGCGAACTCCGACCATGCGTTTTCTGCGTTTCCTCAAGATTTTCTTCACGATTGTCCGCTTCGGCCTGGACGAACTGGTCATGAGCGGCATCAACGACCGCCGCGTGCGCTACCTCATGCGCGTGACGACGTTCGGCCGCCGCTTCGATGTCGAGCGCGGCATCCGGTTGCGCCTGGCGCTGGAAAGCCTCGGACCGATCTTCGTCAAATTTGGTCAAGTGTTGTCGACGCGGCGCGATCTGTTGCCGGTCGATATCGCCAACGAACTCGCGAAGTTGCAGGATCGCGTGCCGCCGTTCGATTCGAACGTCGCGGTTTCGATCATCGAGAAAGCGCTCGGCGCGCCGATCGACGCACTCTTCGACGACTTCGAGCGCGTGCCGGTGGCGAGCGCGTCGATCGCGCAGGTGCATTTCGCGAAGATCCGGCATGGCGAGCACGCGGGCAAACCCGTCGCCGTGAAGGTGTTGCGGCCGGGCATGTTGCCCGTGATCGATTCGGACCTCGCGCTCCTGCGCGATATCGCCATCTGGGCCGAGCGTCTCTGGCCGGACGGCAGGCGGCTGAAGCCGCGCGAAGTCGTCGCTGAATTCGACAAATATCTGCACGACGAACTCGACCTCATGCGCGAGGCCGCCAACGGCAGCCAGTTGCGCCGCAATTTCCAGGGCCTCGATCTGCTGCTCGTGCCGGAGATGTACTGGGATCTGTCCGCGCCCACGGTGCTCGTGATGGAGCGCATGGTCGGCGTGCCGATCTCGCAAGTCGAAACGCTGCGCGCGGCCGGCGTCGATATTCCGAAGCTCGCGCGCGAAGGCGTCGAAATTTTCTTCACGCAGGTGTTTCGCGACGGCTTTTTTCACGCGGACATGCACCCCGGCAATATTCAGGTGAGTCTCGATCCGGCGACGTTCGGCCGCTATATCGCGCTCGACTTCGGGATCGTCGGGGCGCTGTCGGACTTCGATAAGAACTATCTCGCGCAGAACTTCCTCGCGTTCTTCAAGCGCGATTACCACCGCGTGGCGACGCTGCACCTCGAATCCGGCTGGGTGCCGCCGAGCACGCGCGTCGAGGAACTGGAGAGCGCGATTCGCGCCGTCTGCGAGCCTTATTTCGATCGCGCGCTCAAGGACATTTCGCTCGGACAGGTGCTGATGCGGCTCTTTTCGACCTCGCGCCGCTTCAACGTCGAGATTCAGCCGCAACTCGTGCTGCTGCAAAAGACGATGCTGAACGTGGAAGGGCTCGGCCGCTCGCTCGATCCGGAACTCGACTTGTGGAAGACCGCGAAGCCGTACCTCGAACGCTGGATGAACGAGCAGATCGGCTGGCGCGGCTGGTACGAGCGTCTGCGAATGGAAGCGCCGCAATGGAGCAAGACGATTCCGCAGCTGCCGCGGCTGATTCATCACTTGCTCGCGGAGCGCCACGACGCGCCGCGCGGCAACAATGACGAAACCATGCGCCAACTCCTCGCGGAGCAAAAGCGCACGAACCGGCTGCTGACGACGCTGCTCGTCGTCGGGCTTGGCGTCATTGCGGGCGCGGGCGTGGTCATCGCGCAATTCTGGATGGGTCACCCCTGAACGCGGCGAGCCGGCGCGTCTGGCAACCGGCGCGAGGAGAATCCATGAGCAATTCCAGCAGCGCCGATGTTCCGTCCTTCGAGAACCGCGACCCGAATTCGCCCGGTTTCTGGGACGAACGGTTCGACCGACGCTTCACGCCGTGGGATCAGGCGGGCGTGCCCGATGCTTTTCGCGCGTTCGTGTCCGCGTTGTCCGCGCCCGAAGCCACGCGCGTGCTGATTCCCGGCTGCGGCAACGCGTACGAGGCCGCGTATTTGGCCGAGCGAGGCATGAGCGTGCGCGCCATCGATTTCTCGCCGAGCGCGGTCGCGGCGGCGCGCGCGCAGTTGGGCGCGCACGCGGGCGTCGTCGAAGAAGCCGATTTTTTCGCGTATCAGCCGCCGTTCGCACCCGACTGGATCTACGAGCGCGCCTTTCTGTGCGCGCTGCCGAAACACCGCTGGACCGATTACGCAAACCGCATGGCGGCCCTCGCGCGGCCCGGCGCGCTGCTCGCGGGCTTTTTTTTCATCGGCGCGACGCCGAAAGGCCCGCCGTTCGGCATCGAGCGCAACGAACTCGACGCGCTTCTCGCTCCTCACTTCGAATTGGCCGACGATCGCGAAGTCAGCGGCTCCATACCGGTCTTTGCCGGCCGCGAACGCTGGCTGACGTGGCGGCGCGCTTGAATTATTCGTCTTCGCCCCCATCTAGCGAGCAAGCGGCACGGCGCGGGGCCGGCCGAAAATGGCGGGCCGAAGCGGGTTTGCGGCTATAATTCAAGGCTTTGCAAGCGTCGACAGATCATTGTAGGAAGAGTGCCATGCCGATTTACGCATACCGCTGCGCATCCTGCGGCCACGAAAAAGACGTGCTTCAGAAGTTGAGCGACGCACCGCTCACGCAATGTCCCGCCTGCGGAAAGGACGCGTTTTCCAAGCAAGTGACCGCGGCTGGGTTCCAGTTGAAGGGCTCCGGCTGGTATGTCACCGATTTCCGCGGCGGCAACAACGGTTCCGCTGCGCCGAAGTCGGGCGACAACGCGGGCAATTCGAATTCCGGCGATAGCGCGAAATCGGGCAGTGCGTCAACGTCCGATGCATCGCCGCCTGCTAGCGCAGCGCCCGCTGCAAGCGCTTCGACGCCCGCAGCGCCCGCGACGCCTTCGGGCGCAGCCTGAAAGCGCACACGTCACGCACGGCGCGAGCTTCGCGCCGGCTGCGCAATCCGTCCCGTACCGCCTGTCAGAGCGCGCGCCCTGAGCGCCCGCGGATCGCGGCCAACCCGACGCCCGTCACCCTAGCGACAACAACGTGACCACGAAAAAGACTACGCTGAAAACCGTGTTCCTCACCGGCCTGCTGGTGCTGGTGCCGCTCGCCATCACGCTGTGGGTGCTCGGCCTCGTGATCGGAACCATGGATCAGACGCTGCTCCTTTTGCCGGCCGCGTGGCAGCCGGAGCGTGTCTTCGGGTTCCATCTGCCGGGACTGGGCGCGCTGCTCACGCTCGCATTCATCTTCGTCGTCGGCCTCTTTACTCAGAACTTCGTCGGGCAGAAACTCGTCGGCTGGTGGGACGCCATTCTTCGCCACATTCCGGTCGTCGGCCCGCTCTACACGAGCGTGAAACAGGTTTCGGACACGCTGCTTTCGTCGAGCGGCAATGCATTTCGCAAGGCGCTGCTGGTCGAATATCCGCGCAAGGGCTCGTACACCATCGGGTTTCTGACCGGCATTCCCGGCGGCGACGTGTTGAATCATCTGAAGGAAGATCACGTGAGCGTCTACGTGCCGACCACGCCGAACCCCACGTCCGGCTTCTTCCTGATGATGCCGAAAAGCGAGGTCGTCGAACTGGATATGACCGTCGACGCTGCACTGAAGTACATCGTCTCGATGGGCGTGGTCGCCCCCGCGCCGAGCGCGCCGCTGTCGGTCGCGCCCGCCCGCCGCCCCACCGAGCCGCCGATGTAATGCCGGCGCGCGTGCCGCGAATCGAGCCGACGAAGAGCACGATCCGCACGCGAGCCGTTCATCAACGAACAACGAAAGACACAACATCATGTCGATGCGATCTGAATACTGCGGTCTGGTGACCGAAGCCCTGCTGGGCCAAACCGTCTCGCTGTGCGGCTGGGTGCATCGCCGCCGCGACCACGGGGGCGTTATCTTCATCGACTTGCGCGATCGCGAAGGGCTCGTCCAGGTCGTCTGCGATCCGGATCGCGCCGAGATGTTCAAGGTGGCCGAAGGCGTGCGCAACGAGTTCTGCGTGCAGGTGAAGGGCGTCGTGCGCAACCGTCCGGAAGGCACGGTCAACGCCAATCTGACGAGCGGCAAGATCGAAGTGCTGTGTCATGAACTGAACGTGCTGAACGCGTCGGTGACGCCGCCGTTCCAGCTCGACGACGACAACCTGTCCGAGACCACGCGCCTCACGCATCGCGTGCTGGATCTGCGCCGTCCGCAGATGCAAAAGAACCTGCGCCTGCGCTATCGCGTGGCGATCGAAGTGCGCAAATATCTGGACGCGCAAGGCTTCATCGACATCGAAACGCCGATGCTGACCAAGAGCACGCCAGAAGGCGCGCGCGACTATCTCGTGCCGTCGCGCGTGAACGCCGGACAGTTCTTCGCGCTGCCGCAATCGCCGCAATTGTTCAAGCAATTGCTGATGGTCGCGAACTTCGACCGTTACTACCAGATCACCAAGTGCTTCCGCGACGAAGACCTGCGCGCGGACCGTCAGCCGGAATTCACGCAGATCGACTGCGAAACGTCGTTCTTGAACGAGCAGGAAATCCGCGATCTGTTCGAAAACATGATCCGCCACGTCTTCAAGGAGACGATGGACGTCGCGCTGCCGGAGAAATTTCCGGTCATGCTGTATTCGGAAGCGATGCGCCGTTTCGGCTCGGACAAGCCCGACCTGCGCGTGAAGCTCGAATTCGCCGATCTGACCGACGCGGTCAGGGACGTCGACTTCAAGGTGTTCAGCATGCCGGCCAATTCGAAGGACGGCCGCGTCGCTGCGTTGCGCGTGCCGAAGGGCGGCGAGCTGTCGCGCGGCGATATCGACGGTTACACGGAATTCGTGCGTATTTACGGCGCGAAGGGCCTCGCGTGGATCAAGGTCAACGACAAGACCAAGGGCCGCGACGGTCTGCAAAGCCCGATCGTCAAGAATCTGCATGACGCGGCGCTCGCCGCCATCATGGAGCGCACGGGCGCGGAAGACGGCGACATCATTTTCTTTGCGGCGGATCGCACGAAGGTCGTGAACGACAGCCTCGGCGCGCTGCGCCTGAAAATCGGCCATTCCGAATTCGGCAAGGCGAACGGCCTGCTCGAATCCGGCTGGAAGCCGCTGTGGGTGATCGACTTCCCGATGTTCGAATACGACGAGGAAGAAAACCGCTACGTGGCCGCGCACCACCCGTTCACGAGCCCGAAGGACGAGCACCTCGAATACCTCGAAACCGATCCGGGCCGCTGCCTCGCGAAGGCGTACGACATGGTGCTGAACGGCTGGGAAATCGGCGGCGGTTCGGTGCGTATCTTCCAGGAAGACGTGCAGAGCAAGGTGTTCCGCGCGCTGAAGATCAGCGCGGAAGAAGCGCGCCTGAAGTTCGGCTTCCTGCTCGACGCGCTGCAATACGGCGCGCCGCCGCACGGCGGTATCGCGTTCGGTCTGGACCGCATCGTGACGCTGATGTCCGGCGCCGACTCGATCCGCGACGTGATCGCGTTTCCGAAGACGCAGCGCGCGCAGGACCTGCTCACGCAAGCGCCGAGCGAAGTCGACGAGCGCCAGTTGCGCGAGTTGCACATCCGTCTGCGGCAACCCGAACAAAAGACGCAATAAGCATTGTTAATGTTGTGACGAAAAAGGCGCCGAGTGCGCCTTTTTCGTTTTTTGCGCTACAGTCGTTGCCGGATACGAGACAACGCGCACGTCCACATCGTTATGCAAAAGCCACCGAAAATCCCCGAATCCGTGCTGGTCGTGATTCACACGCCCGACCTCGATGTGCTTATCATCGAGCGGGCGGATCATCCGGGCTTCTGGCAATCGGTGACGGGCTCCAAAGACCGCATCGACGAGCCGCTCGAAGAAACCGCCGCGCGCGAAGTGCAGGAGGAAACGGGCATCATCGTCGGCAGTCCGCTCGTGCCGCAGAATGCGCTGCTCAACTGGCATCACAGCATTCAGTACGACATCTATCCGCAATGGCGGCACCGTTACGCCGAAGGCATCACGCGCAATACCGAACATCAGTTCAGTCTGTGCGTGCCGCATTGCCTGGAAGTGACGCTCGCGCCGCGCGAACACACGTCGCATCTGTGGCTGCCCTTGCGTGAAGCCGCCGACCGCTGCTTCTCGTGGTCCAACCGCGAAGCCATTCTTCAACTGCCCGAGCGCCTCGCGGCGCATAGCCGATGATCGGTGTGCGGCCAAGGCGCAGCTTCAAGCGACTGCGCCAGGCGCTCTTCTCCGGGCGACGTCCGCCGCGTTTCTGCTTCACCGCGGGCAACCAGGTCCGCATTTTCAAAAGCGGCGCGCAGTTCTTTCCCGCGCTGATCGAGCGGATCGACGGCGCGCAGAACACGGTCTCGCTCGAGACCTACATCTTCGCGAACGACGACGCCGGCCGCGCGGTCTCCGACGCGCTCTTGCGGGCCGCGGCGCGCGGCGTCGCGGTGCGCGTGATCACGGACGGCATCGGCACCGACGGCAATCTGCCGATGTTCGAGCAGTGGAAGGCGGGCGGCGTCGAGCATCGAATCTACAATCCGCATCTGCTGTTCGGGCCGCTCGGCTTTTCGCGCACGCACCGCAAGCTCGCGCTGGTCGACAACACGTACGCGTTTTGCGGCGGCATCAATGTCGTCGACGACTACGACCAGAACGGCACGCGCTTGCCGGAACCGCGCTGGGACTTCGCGATGGAGGCGCAAGGGCCGGTGGTCAAGGACGTGCGCGATGCGTTCGACCTTCAATGGGAGCGCATCCGCCTCGGCGTCAAGCCGCGCGAGCCGCGTTCGTCGTCCTGCGAGCCGCAGCCAGACCATAACCGCCGGACTTCCCGACGCGCGATGCGCGCCCGGCGCCGCGCGCAGCTCGGCGAAATTCATGCGGTCGATCAACCGTGCGTCGCATTCGTGGCGCGCGACAATCTGCTGAATCGCCGGGCCATCGAAAAGGCGTATCTGCGCGCCATCGCCCACGCGGAGCGCGAAGTCCTGCTCGCCAATCCGTATTTCATGCCGGGCCGCAAGCTGCGGCGCGCGCTCGTGCTCGCGGCGCGGCGCGGCGTGCGCGTGTCGCTCGTCATCGGGCGCAAGGAGTTCGTCGCGCTCGACTACGCCACGCCGTTCCTCTACGGCAATCTGCTGAAGAATGGCGTGCGCATTGCCGAGTACGAGAAGACGATCCTGCACGGCAAGGTCGCGGTCGTGGACGCCGACTGGGCGACCATCGGCTCGTCTAATCTCGACGCGCTCTCGCTCGTGCTGAACAACGAAGCCAACATGGTGCTCGTGAACCACGCGGAGATCGCGGGCTTGCACGACGCCATTCTCGAGGCGTTCGACGAAGGCAGCCGCATCGACGAAAAACACTACGCGTCGCGCCCGGTGGGCGAGCGAATCCTAAGCTGGCTCGCGTACAACACCTACCGCATGACGATGAAACTCATCACCATCGGTCAGTACGATTGACGGCCCAATTACTGCTGATCCGACGATGTAGCTGCCAAACGGCAATATGCTCCCAGCAAATGGGAAGTCGGGCAGTCACTTAGAGGCAGTCCGCACACAAAAAAGGACAATAGGGCGGGCAAAAATAGGACTTATCCTATTGATTGCTGCGGCAGTTAGAAACCGCTTTCTAAAATTTTGCTTGTTTCAGCAGCGAGCGGCCACAATAATAGAACGGCCGTTCGTTTTCAATGGGGTCACGAGAGGACGGTGGGATCATGCGAAAAGGCGAACAGACGCGGGCCGCGATTCTCGACGCAGCGTTGGATCTGGCGAGCAGGGACGGACTGGAAGGACTCACCATCGGTCTTTTGGCCGAGCGGATGCAGATGAGCAAGAGCGGAGTGTTCGCGCACTTCGGGTCGCGCGAGGATCTGCAGGTGGAAGTGGTGCGCGAGTACCACCGCCGGTTCGAAGACGAAGTGTTTTTCCCGAGCTTGCGCGAACCGCGCGGCTTGCCGCGACTGCGCGCGATGATGAGCCGCTGGATGGAAAAGCGCATCGAGGAAGTCACCACCGGCTGCATCTATATCAGCGGCGCGGTGGAATACGACGATCGCGCGGCGAGCGCGGTGCGCGAGCAGCTCGTCCACAGTGTGACGACGTGGCGCGAGGCGCTGTTGCGGGCCATTCGCCAGTCGAAGGAAGAAGGGCATCTGAAGCCGGAGACGGACCCGAAGCTGATGCTCTTCGAGTTGTACAGCTTCACGCTCGGCCTGCATCACGACGCGCGTTTCCTGCATCTGCCGGAAGCGGTGCAACTGACGCGGGACGCGCTGGAGAAGACGATCGTTTCATATCAGACGTCGCACTCGTCTGCCGATGGCGGCGGCCGCGAAACCAGCGAGCCGGCCGCCCACGCAGCTACGAGCGCGGCGACGAATCTAACTTCGCATCAAACGGACAGCCGTTAGCGGCGCCGATCGAATCGTCCCAAGGGTTCGGCGGCGCACGACGCAAGGTTCTAGAAACTGGAGAGACTCATGGGACAGTACGCCGCCCCCTTACGCGACATGCAGTTCGTGCTGCACGAACTGCTGAACGTGGAAGCCGAACTAAAGCGCATGCCGAAGCATGCCGACCTGGACGCGGACACCATCAACCAGGTGCTCGAAGAAGCCGGCAAGTTCTGCTCCGAAGTCGTGTTTCCGCTGAACCAGAGCGGCGACCGCGAAGGTTGCACCTACGAGGGCGACGGCGTCGTCACGACGCCTTCGGGCTTCAAGGAGGCGTATCGTCAGTACGTCGAGGCGGGCTGGCCCGCGCTCGGCTGCGATCCCGAATATGGCGGCCAGGGGCTGCCCGCGTTCGTCAACAACGCGCTTTACGAAATGCTCAACTCGGCGAATCAGGCGTGGACCATGTATCCGGGCCTTTCGCACGGCGCGTACGAATGCCTGCACGCGCACGGCACGCCGGAGCAGAAAGCGACGTATCTCTCGAAACTCGTCTCGGGCGAGTGGACCGGCACCATGTGCCTGACCGAACCGCATTGCGGCACCGACCTCGGCATCCTGCGCACGAAGGCCGAGCCGAATTCCGACGGTTCTTACGCGCTGACCGGCACGAAGATCTTCATTTCGAGCGGCGAACACGACATGGCCGAGAACATCGTCCATCTGGTGCTCGCGCGGCTGCCCGGCGCGCCGTCCGGCACGAAAGGCATTTCGCTGTTCATCGTGCCGAAGTTCATCCCGGACGCGAGCGGCGCGCCGGGCGAACGCAACGGCATCAAGTGCGGCTCGATCGAGCACAAGATGGGCATTCACGGCAACGCGACCTGCGTGATGAATCTCGACGGCGCGAAGGGCTGGCTCGTCGGCGAAGCGAACAAGGGCTTGAACGCCATGTTCGTGATGATGAACGCGGCGCGTCTGGGCGTCGGCATGCAGGGCTTGGGACTGACGGAAGTCGCGTATCAGAACTCGCTCGTCTACGCGAAAGAGCGCCTGCAAATGCGCTCGCTCACCGGCCCGAAGGCGCCCGAGAAGCCGGCTGATCCGATCATCGTCCATCCGGATGTGCGCCGCATGCTGCTCACGCAGAAGGCGTATGCCGAAGCGGGCCGCGCGTTCGCGTACTGGGCCGCGCTCAACATCGACAAGGAACTCTCGCACGAAGACGAAGCCGCGCGCCGCGAAGCCGCCGATTTCGTCGCGCTGCTCACGCCGGTCATCAAGGCGTTCCTGACCGACAACGCGTTCGAAGGCACGAACCTCGCCATGCAGATTTACGGCGGCCACGGCTTCATCTCCGAGTGGGGCATGGAGCAGTACGTGCGCGACGCGCGCATCAACATGATCTACGAGGGCACGAACTCCATTCAGGCGCTCGACCTGCTCGGCCGCAAGATTCTCGGCGACATGGGCGCGAAGCTGAAGCGTTTCGGCAAGCTCGTGACGGATTTCGTCGAAGAGGAAGGCGTGAAGCCGGAGATGCAGGAGTTCATCAACCCGCTCGCGGATATCGGCGAGAAGGTGCAGAAGCTCACGATGGAAATCGGCATGAAGGCGATGCAGAACCCGGACGAAGTCGGCGCCGCAGCCGTGCCGTATCTGCGCACGGTGGGCCATCTGGTGTTCTCGTACTTCTGGGCGCGCATGGCGCGCGTCGCGCTCGACAACGCCGCATCAGGCGATGCGTTCTACAAGGCCAAGCTCGCCACCGCGCGCTTCTACTTCGCGAAGCTCCTGCCCGAAACGGCTTCGACCATCCGCGCCGCGCGCGCGGGCGCGAAGCCGATGATGGACTACGACGAAGCCTTGTTCTAAACACAAGCGCAACGCAACGGTTCGACTCTTCGAACCGCGACATCCCAATCAAACGGCTCGTGGCGCAATCGACTTCGACTGCGCCGCGGGCAAAAAAGCAAACCCCATACGGAGGCTTTCCCGTGAGCACCCTGAACATCCGCAAAGTCGCTGTGCTCGGCGCAGGCGTGATGGGCGCGCAGATCGCCGCGCATCTCATCAACGCGCGCGTGCCCGTGCTGCTTTTCGATCTTCCCGCGAAGGAAGGTCCGAAGAACGGCATCGCGCTCAAGGCCATCGAGAATCTAAAGAAGCTCTCGCCCGCGCCGCTCGGCATGAAGGACGACGCGCAGTACATCGAGCCCGCGAACTACGAAGACGACATCGCGCGCCTTGCAGAGTGCGATCTCGTGATCGAAGCGATCGCCGAGCGCATGGACTGGAAGCACGACCTCTACAAGAAGGTCTCGCCGCACATCGCGCCGCACGCCATCTTCGCGAGCAATACGTCGGGCTTGTCGATCACCGAGCTCTCGCACGGCTTCTCCGATGAACTCAAGGCGCGTTTCTGCGGCGTGCACTTCTTCAATCCGCCGCGCTACATGCATCTGGTCGAACTGATTCCGACCGAATCGACCAAGCCCGAGATTCTCGACCAGCTCGAAACGTTCCTGACGAGCGCCATCGGCAAGGGCGTCGTGCGCGCGAAGGACACGCCGAACTTCATCGCGAATCGCGTGGGCGTGTTCTCGATTCTCGCCGTGATCGCCGAGAGCCAGAAGTTCGGCCTGCGTTTCGACGAAGTGGACGACCTGACCGGCGCGCGCCTCGGCCGCGCGAAGTCCGCGACGTTCCGCACGGCGGATGTCGTCGGCCTCGACACGATGGCGCACGTCATCAAGACGATGCAGGACAACTTGCCGGACGATCCGTTCTTCCCGGTCTACGCCACGCCGCCCGTGCTCGCCGAACTGGTGAAGAACGGCGCGCTCGGGCAGAAGACAGGCGCGGGCTTTTATCGCAAGGAAGGCAAGGCGATCAAGGTGCTCGACCCGCAGACGGCGCAATACGTCGAAGCGGGCGCGAAGGCGGACGAACTCGTCGGCCGCATTCTGAAGCGCCCGCCCGCCGAGCGCCTCAAGCTGCTGCGCGAAACCGACAACAAGCAGGCGCAGTTCCTCTGGGCCATTTTCCGCGACGTGTTCCATTACATCGCGGTGCATCTGGAATCGATCGCGGATAACGCGCGCGATGTCGATCTCGCAATCCGCTGGGGCTTCGGCTGGAACCAGGGCCCGTTCGAAAGCTGGCAGGCGGCGGGCTGGCAGCAAGTCGCGCAATGGGTGCAGGAAGACATCGACGCGGGCAAGGCGCTCTCTAAAGCGCCGCTGCCCGCCTGGGTGCTCGACGGCCCGGTCGCCGAGAAGGGCGGCGTGCACACGAACGAAGGCTCGTGGTCGCCGCAGGCTCGCCGTTTCGTCGCGCGCTCGACGCTTCCGGTCTACCAGAAGCAAGTGTTCCGCGCGCCGCTCGTCGGTGAAAGCGGCGCCGATCCGAAGACGTATGGCAAGACGCTCTTCGAAACCGACAGCGTGCGCGCCTGGCTCGATCGCGACGACGGCGACGTGGTCATCGTCTCGTTCAAGACGAAGATGAACACCATCGGTCCGGGCGTGCTCGACGGCCTCACGCAAGCCATCGAACTCGCGGAGAAGGAGTATCGCGGCGTGGTGATCTGGCAACCGACTTCGCTCACGCTCGGCGCGCCGGGCGGTCCGTTCTCGGCGGGCGCGAACCTTGAAGAAGCGATGCCCGCGTTCATGATGGGCGGCGCGAAAGGCATCGAGCCATTCGTCAAGAAGTTTCAGGACAGCATGATGCGCGTGAAGTACGCGAACGTGCCGGTGGTCTGCGCCGTGTCGGGCATTGCGCTCGGCGGCGGCTGCGAACTGATGCTGCATTCGGCGAAGCGCGTCGCGCATATCGAAAGCTATATCGGACTGGTGGAAGTGGGCGTGGGTCTCGTGCCGGCGGGCGGCGGGCTGAAGGAAGCCGCGTTGCGCGCGGCCGAAGCCGCGAGCGCCGTCAACGCAACGAGCGATCTGCTCAAGTTCCTGCAGAAGCCGTTCGAAGACGCGGCGATGGCGAAGGTCTCCGGCTCCGCGCTCGAAGCACGCGCGATGGGCTATCTGAAGCCGTCGGACACGATCGTCTTCAACGTGCACGAGTTGCTCGACATCGCGAAGAAGGAAGCGCGCGCGCTTGCGGATTCCGGCTACCGCGCGCCGCTGCGCGCAAAGCAGATTCCGGTCGCGGGCCGCTCGGTGCTGTCGACCATCAAGGCGTCGCTCGTCAACATGCGCGACGGCCGCTTCATCAGCGATCACGACTTCCTGATTGCGAGCCGTATCGCGGAAGTGGTGTGCGGCGGCGACGTGGAAGGCGGCAGTCTCGTCGACGAGGAATGGCTGCTTGGACTGGAGCGCCGCGCGTTCATCGAACTGCTCGGCACGCAAAAGACGCAGGAACGGATCATGGGCATGTTGCAGACCGGCAAGCCGGTTCGCAACTGAGCGCGCGGACTATCGGAGCTGGTTATGAGCAAACAATTGCAGGAAGCATATATCGTTGCCGCGAGCCGCACGCCGATCGGCAAGGCGCCGCGCGGCGTGTTCAAGAACACGCGCCCGGACGAGCTGCTCGTCCACGCGATCAAATCTGCGGTCGCGCAGGTGCCGGGGCTGGATACCGGCGTGATCGAAGACGCCATCGTCGGCTGCGCGATACCCGAAGCCGAGCAGGGCCTGAACGTCGCGCGCATGGGCGCGCTGCTCGCCGGACTGCCGCAGACGGTCGGCGGCGTCACGGTGAACCGCTTCTGCGCGTCGGGTCTCACCGCGCTCGCGATGGCGGCGGACCGCATTCGCGTCGGCGAGGCCGATGCGATTCTCGCAGGCGGTTGCGAGTCGATGAGCATGGTGCCGATGATGGGCAACAAGCCGTCGCTGTCGCCGCATATCTTCGAGCGCAGCGAGGACATCGGCATTGCGTACGGCATGGGCCTGACCGCCGAGCGCGTCGCGGAACGCTGGAAGGTGAGCCGCGAGGCGCAGGACGCGTTCGCGGTGGAGTCGCATCGCAAGGCGCTGGCGGCGCAGCAGTCGGGCGAATTCGCCGATGAGATCGCCGCCTACACGCTCGACGAACGCTTCCCGGATCTCGCATCGGGCGAAGTGCGCGTGAATGCGCGCGAGATCGCGTTCGACGAAGGCCCGCGCGCGGACACGTCGCTCGACACGCTCGCGAAACTGCGCCCGGTGTTCGCCAACAAGGGATCGGTGACGGCGGGCAACAGCTCGCAGACGTCGGACGGCGCGGGCGCGCTGATCGTGGTCTCCGAGAAGATCCTGAAGCAGTTCGATCTGACGCCGCTTGCGCGCTTCGTGAGCTTCGCAGTGCGGGGCGTGCCGCCGGAAATCATGGGCATCGGGCCGAAGGAAGCGATTCCGGCCGCGCTCAGGAACGCGGGTCTGACGCAGGACGACCTCGACTGGATCGAACTGAACGAAGCGTTCGCGGCGCAATCGCTCGCGGTGATCAACGACCTCGGCCTCGACACGTCGAAGCTGAACCCGCTCGGCGGCGCGATCGCGCTCGGGCATCCGCTCGGCGCGACGGGCGCGATCCGTTCCGCGACGGTGATCCACGGCCTGCGCCGCCGCAATCTGAAGTACGGCATGGTGACGATGTGCGTCGGCACCGGCATGGGCGCGGCGGGCATTTTCGAGCGGATGTAATCGGGCGGCCCGCGGGCGGCTTCGCTCGCGGGCCAACAACAGGAGGAGACGCCGCATGGATATCGTCATCGAACGAGCGCAAGGCGTGCTGAGCATCGTTTTGAATCGCGCCGAGAAGAAGAACGCCATCACGGCGGCCATGTATCAGGAAATGGCCGACGGCCTGTACGAAGCGGAGAACGACCCGACGGTACGCGCGGTGCTGCTGCGTGGTAACGGCGGCGCGTTCAGCGCGGGCAACGATCTCGAGGACTTCCTGAACGATCCGCCGAAGAATCTCGACGCGCCCGTGTTCCAGTTCCTGCGACGCCTGAGCGGCATGCCGAAGCCTATCGTCGCGGCGGTGGCGGGCGTGGCGGTCGGCATCGGCACGACGATGCTTTTGCATTGCGATATCGTCTACGCCGCGAAGAACGCGAAGTTCTCGCTGCCGTTCGTGCAACTCGGGCTGTGTCCGGAGGCGGCGTCGAGTTTGCTGCTGCCACGCATCGCGGGGTATCAGCGCGCGGCGGAAAAGCTGCTGCTGGGCGAGGCGTTCGACGTGAACGAAGCGATCAGCATGGGCTTCGTCAACGGCGCGATGGATGCCGCCGAACTCGATGCGTATGCGTTCGAGCGAGCGAGACGGTTGGCGGCGCTGCCGGCGTCATCGCTCAAAACGGCGAAGGCGCTGATGAAGGGCGAGCAACGCAACGAAGTGGCCGCGCGCATGGAAGAAGAGGCGGCGCATTTTTCGCGGATGCTTGCAGGGCCGGAGGCGCGGGAGGCGTTTGCCGCGTTTTTGGAGAAGCGGAAGGCGGATTTCAGCCGGTTTCAGTGATGCCGTGCCGCTGACGAAGCGGCCCGCAGCCGATGCCGTTCAAGCGGAGACACGTTCCATGCGACTCGTACCGCTCCTTCTCGCAACGCTTGTCTGCGCGACCGTGCCCGCGTGGGCGGACTCGTCGGCGTGCATGGACAACGCGAGCACGCAAATGGCGATGGACGAGTGCGTGGTCCGCGAATTGAAAGCCGCGGACCAAAGGCTCAACGACACCTACCGCACGCTGCTGTCGAAGGTGAGCAAAGAAGGCGCGGAGCAATTGCGCAAGGCGCAGCGCGCGTGGCTCGCATGGCGCGACGCGCAATGCGCGTTCGACACCATGGGCACGCGCGGCGGCAGCATCAATTCGATGCAAACCGCGATGTGCGTCGAAACGCTGACGCAAGCGCAAACCGCGCATCTCGCCGCGCAGTTGCACTGCAAGGAAGGCGACGTGTCGTGCGGCGGTCAGTGAGCGCCGCCTTCGCTCCACCTTCTACTCCACCTCATACTCCACGAACCCCGCCTCCCGCGCAAAACTCACGAGCCGCAACCCCGCCTGCTTCGCGATGGCAATAGCGAGCGACGTCGGCGCGGAGATGGTCGCGACCATCGGCACGCCGACGCGCGCCGACTTGCGCACGAGTTCATAGCTCGCGCGACTCGACAGAAACACGAAGCCCTGCGTCGTGTTCTCGCGCCGGAGCACGAGTTCTCCGATGAGCTTGTCCAGCGCGTTATGACGGCCGACATCTTCGAACGCATACCGCACCGCGCCGGTTTCATCGCACCAGGCGGCGGCATGCAGGCCGCCGGTGAGCTTCGTCAAGCGCTGATGCGCCGGGAGCTCGCGAGCCGCCCGCTCGATGGCATCCGACGCGACGCGCGCCAGAAAGCCGGTATCCGGCACGCGCTCCGGCTGAAGATCGAGCAAGTCGATGCTCTCGATGCCGCACACGCCGCAGCCCGTGCGCCCCGCGAGCGCGCGACGCTTGTCCTTCAGCGACGCGAATGCCTGCTGCACGACTTGCAGATGCACTTCGGCATGCGGCAGCGCGTGACCGTCGTCGCGGTAATAGACTTCGATGTCGTGAATATCGCTGCCACGCTCGACAATGCCTTCGGTCAGCGAAAAGCCCACGGCGAACGCTTCGAGATCGCGCGGCGTGCACATCATCACCGCGTGCGAGATGCCGTTATAGACGAGCGCGACGGGCCATTCCTGACCGACGTTATCGTTTGCGACGGCGCTTTGTCCGCCGCGATGTCTTCGCACGCGCCGTTCGACATAGCCCGGCTGTTCCTCAGTTTCCAGTGGGTCCACCTTGTTCTCCCTACACTGCGTGGTCCGGGTATGAGCATTGCTAATCAAACCTGCTGCTTGCACGGTTTCAGCCCAGTACCAAGCCCTACAATAACTTAAGCGGGCGATGCGCGCCGGCGCGCGCCCCTCACTCCAATGAGGCTACGCCATGGGACTTTACGATACCGCTCGTCTCTTCGGGTTCGAGGTCGAATCCTCGGACAATCTGCGCTTCATTCCGCTCTCGGTACGCTTCAATCTCGACCGCTTCGGCATGCGCATCACGCTCGATCAGTGGCAGATGCTTCCGTATGACGATCGCGTGCTGCTCGCGCGCTTTCCGGTCGAAGACGATATCGAACTGGAGAAGAACTTCGACCTCGCGCTCGAAGAAATGCTGAAGACGCACGCGAATGCCGCGCCGGAAAAAATCGAGCGCGACGCCGATCCGGTCTGGGCGCATGCCGACGCCGTGCCCGAAGCCGTCATCCGCCAGAGCAGCCTCGCGGGCCTGAGCGCGCCGAGCCTCTCGCGCTGGGCCGCGCTCGACCGCTTTCAGCGTTACGCGCTCGCCAAGCTCTCGCGCAATACCGACAAACTTAATCACGACTTCCTGCCCGCCATGCGCGAATTCGGTCTCGCCGAATGAGCGTATGCGCATCATGAGCGGCTGATTTTCGCGGGCAGCCCTCAAGCCCGCGCGAAAGCTGCCGTTATCCGCGTTATCCATCAATCGCGGTGCGAGCCTGCCGGTTCGCGCCGCGCTTTTGCGTGGGCGCGCGCCGGGCATGACGCTCGCGGCGCGGCCACCGCAGCAAAGGAACCGCTTGCCGCTCATGACTCGTTTCCTCTCCGGGCGTTTCCTCGTGAACGTCGCCGTCGTGCTGGCCGCGCTCGGCGCGAACGCATTCGTCGCGTGTCAGCGAATCGTCGATCTGCGCGCGACCAACGCGAGCACGCTCCGCTCGATGAGTCTGCTGCGCGACCTCGCCGCGTATCGCGGGGCGCTCGGCGAGGCGCTCACGCAACTGAGCCGCTTCGAGGCGACGGGCATCGCCGAGCCGGCCGCGCAGCACGAAGCGCGCGAGAAGCATCTCGACGCGCTGGAAAGCGGGCTGCGCGCGCAGTTTGCGATGCAACCCGGCGCAGGCGACGCGTTCGATGCGCTCGCCGCGCGCGCGGCCGCCATGCGCTCCGACGCGAATCTGGCCGACGAGCGCACGCGCCGCGCAAGCGCCGATGAATCGCGCGCCTGGGCCGACACCGCGTTCGTGCTGCTCTCCGAAGACCAGCAGGCGCTCGACGATGCGCTCGCGGCGCTGCGAGACCGCATCGACACCGCGACCACGGCGGCGCTCGACCGCTCCGCGCAGGCATCGGGCGGCGCCATGCTGCTGCTCGCGTTCACGATGCTGCTCGGCAGCGGCGCGCTCATCACGCTTTTCGTGACTCACGAGCGTTCGGCGCGCGAGAAGATCGGGCTCGCGCGGGCGAAGCATCGCAGCAACGAGCGCTTTCGCAGCATGTTCGAGGCGCATCCGGTGCCGATGTGGATCGTCGATCGCGAGACCATGCGCTTCGTCGCCGTGAACCCGGCGGCGCGCGAGCATTTCGGCTACTCGGAAGCCGAGTTCATGGAGATGACGCTGCGGGATCTGCACGTCGCCGACGACTTCGACCGTTTCGCCGCGCGGCTCGCGCGCAGCGAAGGCGAGACGGGCGAAGCGGGAGAGCGCGCGACGCACGGCCAGCGTTCGGGTGGCGTGTGGCGTTACCGGCATCGCGATGGCGCGACCATCAGCGCGGACGTCTCGCATCACGCGCTCACGTATTCGAACCGGCCGGGCCTCTTCATGCTGGCGAACGACGTGACCGACCGCATCAACGCTGAAGCCGAGGCGCGCCGCTCGAACGAGATGCTCGAAACGATCATCGACAACATTCCGCAGCGCGTGTTCTGGAAGGACCGCGATCTGCGCTATCTCGGCTGTAACAACGCGTTCGCCCGCGACGCGGGGCTCGCGTACAACGAGCAGATCGTCGGCAAGACGGATTACGAACTGCCGTGGAGCGCCGCGGCCGACATGATCCGCGCCGACGATCAGGAGGTGGTTCTGACCACCGTGCCGAAGATGCACCACGAGCACGACGTGCTCGTCGGCGACACGCTGCATACGGTCGTCATCAGCAAGCTGCCGCTGATGGACGGCGAAGGCGAGACCATCGGCGTGCTCGGCTCCTATCACGACGTGACCGACCGCAAGCGCGCCGAACTCGCGCTGCGTCTGCAAAGCCGCGCGCTGGATGCGAGCGTGAACGCCATTCTGATCACCGGCGTCGTGAACGGCGCGCATGTGATCGAGTATGCGAATCCCGCGTTCAAGCGCATCACGGGCTACGACCCGAGCGAAGTCATCGGCCGCGATTGCAGCTTTCTGCATGGCCCGGACGGCGAGCAGGAAGGGCTCACCTCAATTCGCCGCGCGCTCGCCGTCAACGCGGAAGCGAGCGTCGTGCTGCGCAACTATCGCAAGGACGGCGGGCTTTTCTGGAATCAGTTGTTCGTCGCGCCCGTGCCCAACGCGCAAGGGCACACGACGCATCACATCGGCATCATCAACGACGTGACCGACCTGATGAACTATCAGGAGCAGCTCGAATATCAGGCGAATTACGACACGCTCACGCGCCTGCCCAACCGCAACCTGCTGCGCGACCGCCTGCAACGTGCGATCGATGAGGCGCGGCGGCGCAACTCGCAGATCGCGGTCGTGTTCATGGACCTCGACGGCTTCAAGAACGTGAACGACAGCCTGGGACATAGCGTCGGTGACAGGCTGCTCGCGGTGATCGGCGAGCGGCTCGCGCGCTCGGCGCGTTCCGGCGATACGGTGGCGCGTCATGGCGGCGACGAGTTCGTGATCGTGCTGCCGGATCTGGCCGACGAAGCCGCGCTTACCGCGTGGATGGAGCGCACGCGCGCGACGATCTCCGAGCCCATCTGGCTCGACGAAACCGAGCTTTACGTCGGTTGCAGCATGGGCGCGAGCGTCTTCCCACAGGACGGCGACGACGCCGAAACCGTGCTGAAGAAAGCCGATCTCGCGATGTATCGCGCGAAGGACATGGGCCGCAACACGTATCAGTTCTATCAGCCGGAGATGAACGCGAGCGTCGGCGCGCGGCTCGATATGGAGCGGCGACTGCGGCGCGGGCTGCGCGACGGCGAATTCCTGCTGCATTATCAGCCGCAAGTCGATATGGCGACGGGCGCGATCGTCGGTATCGAGGCGCTGGTGCGCTGGCGCGATCCGGAGCAAGGGCTCGTGTCGCCGGCCGCGTTCATTCCGGTGGCGGAAGAGTGCGGGCTGATCGGGCCGCTCTCGGAATGGGTGTTGCGCGAGGCGTGCCGTCAGAACAAGGCGTGGCAGGACGCGGGGCTGCCGCCCGCGCGCGTGTCGGTGAATCTGTCCGCGCGACATTTCCAGCAGCGCGATATCGCGACGCTCGTCACGTCCGTGCTCGCGGAAACCGGGCTCGCGCCGCATTATCTGGAGCTCGAACTGACCGAAAGCGCGATCATGCGCAACGCCGAAGACGCCGTGATGATGCTCTCCGAGCTATCGGCGCTCGGCATCGGCATTGCGATCGACGACTTCGGCACCGGCTATTCGAGCCTGTCGTATCTCAAGCGGTTTCCGGTGCATCGGCTGAAAATCGACCGGTCTTTCGTCGCGGATATCGGCTCGTCGGGCGACGACGAAACGATCACCTCCGCGATCATTGCGCTCGCGCATTCGCTGGAACTTCAGGTGATCGCGGAAGGCGTCGAGACGCCCGCGCAGCACGAATTCCTGCGCGAGCGTGATTGCGACGAGATGCAGGGCTTTCTGTTCTCACGCCCGATGCCGCAGGAAGCCATTCCCGGCTTGCTGCGGCACGGCGTGCTGGCGAACTGAGCGCGCTCAGTCGAGCGGAGGCAGGGCGCGCGGGCGGCGGTCGTGGTCGGTGGCGACGTAGGTGAGCGTCGCTTCCGTCACCTTGACGACCTCCTCCGCGAGACTCATGCGCTGCGCGAAGACTTCGACGGAAACGGTGATCGACGTATTGCCGGTCTTCACGATATCCGCGTAGAAGCTCAACAGATCGCCGACGAATACCGGCTGCTTGAAGAGAAACGAATTGACCGCGATGGTCGCGACGCGGCCGTTCGCGCGGCGGCTCGCCGGGATGGAGCCCGCGATGTCGACTTGCGCCATGATCCAGCCGCCGAAGACGTCGCCGTGCACGTTCGCGTCGGCAGGTTGCGGCACCACGCGCAGCGCGACGGGTTTCTGAGGTAGCTTGGAATCTTGCGGCATGAGAGGGTCCCGGTTGACGTCGTCGTTCCGTGCAGAAGGTGGCCGCGAGCGTGGCCGTGATCCTTCTGCGACAATGCATGAGTTATAAGGATAGGCCCCGCCTTCGGCGGCCGGCCTTCGGCAAATTGTACGGGAAGCACGCGCCCGCGTGCGCCCGCTTGAAGACAAGCAAAAGGCGTCCCCGCGCCGCGCGCGACGCGCCTTCTCCACTCGAATACATGCGCCGCTATTCCAACACCGAGCCCGGTCCGGTCGCACAAGGTCCGCGCAACGACTGGCAGACGATCCGCTCGCTGCTGCCTTATCTCACCACTTACAAATGGCGCGTCGCGTTCGCGCTGACGTGCCTGATCGGCGCGAAGGTCGCCAATCTCGGCGTGCCGATCGTGATGAAGCGCATCGTCGATAGCCTCGCCTCGATGCAGCATCTCACCGCGCTCGGCCGCGCGCATGATGCGCCGGGCATCGTGCTGATCGGCGGCATCGGGCTGCTCGTGATCGCCTATGCGGGCGTGCGGCTGTCGACTTCGCTCTTCACCGAACTGCGCGAACTGCTCTTCGCCAAAGTGACCGAAAGCGCCGTGCGGCAACTCGCGCTGAAGGTGTTCCGCCATCTGCATTCGCTGTCGCTGCGGTTTCATCTGGAGCGGCAGACGGGCGGCATGTCGCGCGACATCGAGCGCGGCACGCGTGGCATTCAGCAACTCGTCTCGTATTCGCTGTACAGCATCTTGCCGACGCTCGTCGAGGTCGGGCTCGTGCTCGCGTTTTTCGTGACGAAGTACGAGGCCTATTACGCGATCGTCACGTTCATCGCGCTCTGCACGTATATCGCGTTTACGGTGAAAGTGACGGAGTGGCGCACGCACTATCGACGCACGATGAACGAGCTAGATTCGAAGGCCAATTCGCGCGCCATCGATTCCCTGCTCAACTACGAGACGGTGAAGTACTTCGGCAACGAAGAATGGGAAACGCGCCGCTACGACGAAAATCTGCAGCGTTACCGCGCGGCGGCGATCAAATCGCAGCGGTCGCTTTCGATGCTGAACTTCGGGCAGCAGACGATTATCGGCCTCGGGCTCGTGTTCATTCTCTGGCGTGCGACGCAGGGCGTGATGGCGGGGCGGCTCACGCTCGGCGATCTCGTGCTCATCAACACGTTCATGCTGCAGCTCTATATTCCGCTGAATTTTCTCGGCGTGGTGTATCGCGAGTTGAAGCAGGCGCTGACCGACATGGACCGCATGTTCACGCTGCTCGGCGCGGGCCGCGAAGTGCCGGATGCGCCGAACGCGCCGCCGCTCGACGTGACAGGCGGCGAGGTGCGTTTCGAGAACGTGAGCTTCGCGTATGAACCCGCTCGGCAGATTCTGCATAACGTCGATTTCACCATCGCGGCGGGCACGACGACCGCGGTCGTCGGCCATAGCGGCTCGGGGAAATCCACGCTCGGGCGGCTGCTTTTTCGCTTCTACGATCTGGACCGCACGACGGGCGGGCGCATCGTCATCGACGGGCAGGACATTCGCGATGTGACGCAGGATTCGCTGCGCGCGTCCATCGGCATCGTGCCGCAGGACACCGTGCTCTTCAACGATTCGATCTACTACAACATCGCGTACGGACGGCCTTCCGCGAGCCGCGAGGAAGTGATGGCGGCGGCGCGCGCAGCGCATATTCACGACTTCATCGAAGCGTTGCCGGCGGGTTACGACACGACCGTCGGCGAGCGCGGTTTGAAGCTGTCGGGCGGCGAGAAGCAGCGCGTGGCGATTGCGCGCACGCTGTTGAAGAACCCGCCGATCCTTATCTTCGACGAAGCGACATCCGCGCTGGATTCGAAGTCCGAGCGCGCCATTCAGCGCGAACTCGATTCCATCGCCCGCGAGCGGACGACGCTCATCATCGCGCACCGGCTCTCGACGGTCGTGCATGCCGAGCAGATCATCGTGATGGATCATGGGCGCGTGGTCGAGCGCGGCACGCATGCGGAGTTGCTCCGGGCGGGCGGACTCTTTGCGCAGATGTGGGCGTTGCAGCAGCAGCGGACGGTCGAGCCTGTGGTCGAACAGGACGATGCAGCGAAGGTTTGAAGGAAAAATCTGAAAGTCGCGGTCGCACGGCCGCGGCTAGCCGAAGCTGGTATATGTTCTCGCGGGATTGTTTAGTCGTACTGTGGAAAAGGCATCGCACTGATTTATCGTTATCGTCTTCTGCGTGCTGATTATCTATCGGTAAATGCGTATTCCGGCTGGTGGCTAGCCACCGAACTGCTGCCCATCGTGAACTTCATCATGCTGTGGGTCTTCGCCTTCGCGCGCTGGCCGGCAATCGAGAGCGATCGCCGGCCCATGAATTGCCGCATCATTCCATCGCGTGCGCGCCGTTGATCGCGACGGCGTCGTGTCCTTGCGCTGATGTTGCCGACCACCGCAGCCATTGCGAACGCAGCAGGAATAGCGCGCCGAACGCGCCCGTCGCGAGCACGCCGAACGTCGCGAATCCCATCTGATAGCTGCCGGTGCTTTCCTTCGCGATGCCCATGATGACCGGCAGATAGAAGCCGCCGATGCCGCCCGCCGCGCCGACGATGCCGGACAGCAGCCCGGTCTTTCCCTTCCAGCGATGCGGCACGAGCTGGAACGTCGAGCCGTTGCCGAGCCCGAACGCGAGATACAGGCACACGAGCAAGCCGAGGCCGCCCGCGACCGGCGGCATCCAGATGGCGAACGCGAAATCGGCGGCGGCGATGACCGCGAGCAGCACGAGCAACGCGCGCACGCCGGTCACGCGATCCGCGACATAGCCGCCGAACGGCCGCACGATCGCGCCGAGAAACGCGAGCAGCGACATGAAGAGCCCGGCTTCGAGCTTCGGCATCTGATAGAGCGAAGTCAGCAGCAGCGTCACATACGAGGACATGCCGACGAACCCGCCGAACGTGATGCTGTAGATGAGCATGATGACCCACGTATCGCGTTCGCCCAGCACCGAACGATAGCGGCGCGGCAGCACCGCAATGGCGATGAGCGCGCCGAGCACCGGCAGCAGCAGGACGCCCGTGCGTCCCGCGCCGAACACGCCGCCGTGTACCACGAGCACGAGCACGACGAGACTCACGAGCGTCACGGCGAAGCTGGCGAGCGCGCGCATCGTGCTGCCGGTTTTTTCGCCCGCATCCGACGCCCATGCGAACAGCGCGGCAGCCGTGATCGCGAGCAGCGGCAGCGCGGCGGCGGTCGATAGCTTCCAGCCGAAGGCATCGGCCAGATGCGGGAACAGGAAGCCGTCGAGCACCGCGCCGATGTTGCCGGCGGCGGCGAGGCCCAAGACGAGCCCCTGCACCTTCGGCGGATAGTTGCTGCCGGCCATCGGCAACGCGACGGCGAAGCTCGCGCCGCCCATGCCGAGAAACACGCCGAGCACGAGCAAGAGCGCATACGACGGCACGCCGGGAACGAGCGGCAGCACGACCGACGGGATCGACGAGAGCAGCACGCCCATGAGCGCGACGCGGCGGCCATCGGTCGATTGATACAGATTGCCGAGCGTCACGCGCAGGATCGCGGCGGCCAGCACCGGCACCGCGACGAGAAAGCCCTGTTGCGCCGCCGACATCGCGATGTCGCGCCCGATGAACGGCGCGAGCGGCCCGTACAACACCCAGACGGTGAAGCCCGTATCGAAGTAGAGGAAGCAGGCGAGAAGCGAGCGCCAGTTGCCGCTCTTGAGCGATGCAATGAGATTGGACATGAGGGTTCCGGGTGGGCGCTGTCGCGCTTATGGCGTGGTGTTCACGGCGGCCCGGATTTTTGCAAGCATCATGCCAATTTGCGCCGATGCGGCGCGCCTCAATGCGGGCGGCTCGGCACGCGCAGAACGAGCGAACGCGCCAAGACAGAAGCCGCACCTCGCCCGTGCGGCATGCGTGCGCGTGGTGCGGGCAGGCCTCGGCTTGAATCATCGGACGCGGCCGCGCCCGCTAAAATGCCTGCTTCCCGCATCCGGCGCGGCACGGCGCGACTCCAGCATGGAACTCAAATGGCTCGAAGACTTCGTTTCGCTCGCGGAGACGCGCAGCTTCAGCCGCTCGGCCGAGCTTCGCCATATCACGCAGCCTGCGTTCTCGCGGCGCATCCAGGCGCTCGAAGCATGGCTTGGCACTGAACTGATCGACCGTTCCGTCTATCCGACGCGGCTCACGCAAGCCGGACAGGTGTTCTACGAGCAGGCGCTCGCGATGCTCTCGCAGTTCCACGAAGCGCGCACGCTGTTGCGCGGGCAGGGCGGCGCGCCGGCGGCGACCATCGAATTCGCGGTGCCGCACACGCTCTCCCTCACCTACTTTCCGCGCTGGTTGCAGCATATCGAGGCGCGGCTCGGACGCATTCGCACGCGGCTGCGGGCGCTCAACGTGCACGACGCGGTGCTCTCGCTGGTCGAAGGCGGCTGCGATCTCGTGATGGGTTATCACCATCCGAGTCATCCGGTCGCGCTCGATCCCGCGCGCTACGACATGCTGACGCTCGGCCTAGAACCGATCAGCCCGTTCTCCGCGCCGAACAAGGCGGGACGCGCGCGCTACACGCTGCCCGCCAGCGCCGATGCGCCCGTGCCGTATCTCTCGTACACACCCAACGCTTACCTCGGCCGCATGACCGAAGTGATCATCGCGACGGCGCCCGCGCGCCTGCACCTCGACAAAGTGTATGAAACGGATATGGCGGAAGGTCTCAAGGCGATGGCGCTCGCGGGCCACGGCGTCGCGTTCCTGCCGCATAGCGCAGTGGAAGATGCGGTCGAGGAAGGGCGGCTCATCCGGCTCGACCGGGGAACGCGTGGAACGCCCGCCGGTCAGTTCACATTGACGATGGAGATTCGCCTCTATCGCGACAAGATGGCTTCGCAAGGCGACGATCCGCGTCAGGCGCTCGTCCGTGCGCTATGGGACGCAGTCGGTGACGAACTGCTGAAGGCATCGATGGAAACGCCCGCCGCGTAAGGCTTTCGGAGGTTATGCAAGAAACGCATGATCGGATAAGGAAACGGCATTGGATTTGGAAACGCCGTTTGTCGACAATTGACGTATTCCACAAACCGCTGGAGCATCAATGTCCTCTCCGAAGCTTGACCATGCCATTCCCTCGTATCTGCACGCCGACGATCTCGGCCCGTGGGGGAACTATCTGCGGCAGGTCGATCGCGTGGCGCCGTACCTCGGCTCTCTCTCGCGCTGGCTCGAAACCCTCAAGCGTCCGAAGCGCATCCTGATCGTCGATTGCCCGATCGAGCTGGATAACGGCACGGTCGCGCACTTCGAAGGCTATCGCGTGCAGCACAACACGTCGCGCGGTCCCGGCAAGGGCGGCGTGCGGTATCACCAGGACGTGACGCTTTCGGAAGTCATGGCGCTGTCCGCGTGGATGTCGGTGAAGAACGCGGCGGTGAACGTGCCGTACGGCGGCGCGAAGGGCGGCATCCGCGTCGATCCGCGCACGCTCTCGCGCGGCGAACTGGAGCGCGTGACGCGCCGCTACACGAGTGAAATCGGCATCATCATCGGGCCGAACACGGACATTCCCGCGCCGGACGTGAACACGAACGAGCAGATCATGGCGTGGATGATGGACACCTACTCCATGAACCAGGGCCAGACGGCAACGGGCGTCGTGACCGGCAAGCCGATCTCGCTCGGCGGCTCGCTCGGCCGCAAGGAAGCGACGGGGCGGGGCGTGTTCGTCGTCGGCACGGAAGCGGCGCGGCGCGTCGGGCTGGAGATCGAAGGCGCGCGCATCGCGGTGCAGGGCTTCGGCAACGTCGGCGGCATCGCGGCGCGTCTCTTCGAAGAAGCGGGCGCGCGCGTGATCGCGGTGCAGGATCACACCGGCACGCTCTATAACTCGAAAGGCATCAACACGGTGGCGCTCGCCGAGCACGTCGCGCAAAGCGGCGGCGTCGGCGGTTTCGCGGGCGCGGACCCGGTGTCGAAGGACGAGTTCTGGACCATCGAAAGCGACATCCTGATCCCGGCCGCGCTCGAAGGGCAGATTACCGAGCAGAACGCGCCGAAGATCAAGACGAAGATCATCGTCGAAGGCGCTAACGGTCCGACCACGACCGCAGCCGACGACATCCTGCACGACAAGGGCGTGCTCGTGATCCCGGACGTCGTGGCGAACGCGGGCGGCGTGACGGTTTCCTACTTCGAGTGGGTGCAGGACTTCTCCAGCTTCTTCTGGACCGAAGACGAGATCAACCAGCGCCTCGAGCGCGTCATGCGCGAAGCGTTCGCCGCAGTGTGGCAAGTGGCGAGCGAGCAGCAGGTTTCGGTGCGCACGGCGGCGTTTATCGTCGCGTGTACGCGCATTTTGATGGCGCGCGAGATGCGCGGCCTGTACCCCTGATCGCATGCAAAAGCGCGTTCATCGTAAGCGCGGCGAGGCGCGGCGTTGCAGCCGCGCCACCTCCCTATGAAAGTGGCGGCGTTCCCTCGGAACGCCGCCACTTTTTTTATCAAATTCGCGTAATATGCGCGCCTACGCGGAGTTGCACTCAGTTGCACCGGCCCGTCTCTAAAATGCGACGAACTCCGGTTAACGATCATTCTTTCAGAATTATTACCCTGCTAAACTTGGCCCGGTTTTTCGCCACAGGAGATCGAACACATGAAGGTTAAAAAGGCTGCGCTGCTCGTCGCCGCGCTGGGAATTTTCGCCACGGGCGCCTACGCCCAGGACGCGGGCACGCTCAAAAAAATCAAGGATACGGGTGTCATCTCGCTGGGGCATCGCGAATCGTCCATTCCGTTCTCGTACTATGACGACAAGCAGAATGTCGTCGGCTATTCGCACGAGTTCGCGCTGAAGGTCGTCGAGGCGGTCAAGCAAAAGCTCAACATGCCGAACCTGAAGGTGAAGCTGACGCCGGTGACGTCGCAAAACCGCATTCCGCTCGTGCAGAACGGCACCGTCGATATCGAATGCGGCTCGACCACGAACAACGCCGAGCGCCAGCAGCAAGCGGCTTTCTCGAACACGATCTTCGTGATCGGCACGCGTCTCATGACCAAGAAGGATTCCGGCGTGAAGGACTGGGCCGACCTGAAGGGCAAGACCGTCGTGACGACTGCCGGCACCACGTCCGAGCGCCTGCTTCGCAAGATGAATCAGGAAAAGAACATGGGCATGAACATCATCAGCGCGAAGGACCACGGCGAGTCGTTCCTGACGCTGTCGACGGGCCGCGCGGTCGCGTTCATGATGGACGATGCGCTGCTCGCCGGCGAGCGCGCGAAGTCGAACAACCCGGGCGATTTCGTGATCGTGGGCGCGCCGCAATCGCATGAAGCGTACGGCTGCATGATGCGCAAGAACGACCCCGAGTTCAAGAAGGTGGTCGACGACGCGATCGCGAAGGTCGAGACGTCGGGCGGAGCCGACAAGATCTACAAGAAGTGGTTCGAAAGCCCGATTCCTCCGAAGGGGCTCAACCTGAACTTCCCGGAAAGCGAAGACATGAAGGCTCTGTTCAAGAGCCCGAATGACAAGGCAATCGACTAACCGGTTCGGGTAAAGAACGAACGAGACGGAAGGAGCCTTGCTTCTTCCGTTTCTTTTTGGAGTGAGTCCATGTCTTATCACTGGAACTGGGGCGTTCTGCTGAGTCCGGTTTCCACCGGCGAGCCCACCACGTATCTCGGCTGGCTGATTTCAGGCTTCTGGGTGACGATTACCGTGTCGCTCGCGGCCTGGGTCATCGCGCTCGTGGTCGGTTCGTTGTTCGGCATCTTGCGCACGGTCCCGAATCGCACGCTCGCGGGCATCGGCACCGTGTATGTCGCGATCTTCCGCAATATTCCGCTGATCGTGCAGTTCTTCATCTGGTATCTCGTGATACCGGAGTTGCTGCCGGCTTCCATCGGCAACTGGTTCAAGCAACTGCCGCCTTCCGCGCAGTTCTTTTCGTCGTCGATCATCTGTCTCGGGCTCTTCACCGGCGCGCGCGTGTGCGAACAGGTGCGCTCGGGCATCAGCGCGTTGCCGCGCGGACAGCGCAACGCCGGCCTCGCGATGGGCTTCACGCAATGGCAGACGTATCGCTACGTGCTGATGCCGGTGGCGTATCGCATCATCGTGCCGCCGCTCACGTCGGAATTTCTGAACGTGTTCAAGAATTCGGCGGTGGCCTCGACCATTGGTCTCCTCGATCTGTCGGCGCAGGCGCGTCAGCTCGTGGACTACACGGCGCAGACCTATGAATCGTTTATCGCGGTGACGCTCGCGTACATGCTCATCAACCTTATCGTGATGCTGCTGATGCGCTGGATCGAAGCGAAAACGCGGCTGCCTGGCTACATCGGAGGCAAGTAATGCATCAGTTCAACTGGAGTGGCGTCATCGGCTCGCTGCCTACGCTGTGGACGGGCGCCATCATCACGCTGCAGATCACGCTGCTCGCTATCGTGATCGGCATCGTGTGGGGGACGGTCATCGCGCTGTTCCGCCTCTCGGGCATCAAGCCGCTGCAATGGTTCGCGGGCGCCTACGTCACGCTGTTCCGCTCCATCCCGCTCGTGATGGTGCTGCTGTGGTTCTTCCTGATCGTGCCGCAAGTGCTGCAGAACGTGCTCGGGCTGTCGGCGGATATCGACATTCGCCTCGCATCGGCGATGGTCGCGTTTTCGCTATTCGAAGCCGCGTACTATTCGGAAATCATCCGCGCCGGCATTCAGGCGGTGCCGCGCGGGCAGGTCAACGCAGCCTTCGCGCTCGGCATGACCTACGGCCAGGCGATGAAGCTCGTCGTGCTGCCGCAGGCCTTCCGCGCGATGGTGCCGCTTCTGCTCACGCAGGCGATCGTGCTCTTTCAGGACACGTCGCTCGTCTACGTGATCAGTCTCGCGGACTTCTTCCGCACGGCGACGAACATCGGCGACCGCGACGGCACGACCGTCGAAATGGTGCTGTTCGCCGGGGCATGTTATTTCGTGGTGTGCGTGGTGGCGTCGGCGCTCGTCAAAAGTCTTCAGAAAAAGGTCGCAAGATGATCTCTATCAAGAATGTTTCAAAGTGGTACGGGCAGTTTCAGGTGCTCACCGACTGCACGACCGAAGTGAAGAAGGGCGAAGTCGTCGTCGTGTGCGGCCCGTCGGGGTCGGGCAAGTCGACGCTCATCAAGACCGTCAACGGCCTGGAGCCGTTCCAGAAGGGCGAGATCAGCATCAACGGCCAGTCGCTGACGGACAAGAAGACGAATCTGTCGAAGCTGCGCTCGAAGGTCGGCATGGTGTTCCAGCACTTCGAGCTGTTTCCGCATCTGTCGATCGTCCAGAACCTGACGCTCGCGCAAATCAAGGTGCTCGGCCGCTCGAACGACGAAGCGACGCAGAAGGGTCTGAAGCTGCTCGATCGCGTCGGCTTGCGCGCGCATGCGGACAAGTATCCCGGCCAGTTGTCGGGCGGTCAGCAGCAGCGCGTGGCGATTGCGCGCGCGCTTTCGATGGACCCGATCGCGATGCTCTTCGACGAGCCGACTTCCGCGCTCGATCCGGAGATGATCAACGAAGTGCTCGACGTGATGGTGGAGCTCGCGCAGGAAGGCATGACCATGATGTGCGTGACGCACGAAATGGGCTTCGCGAAGAAGGTCGCGCATCGCGTGATCTTCATGGATAAGGGCTTGATCGTGGAGGACGACCAGAAGGACGCCTTCTTCGCGAACCCGAAGTCGGACCGCGCGAAGGACTTCCTCGCGAAGATCCTGCACTGAGCTTTCGCAACGCTAGAAAGAAACGCGGCGCTCCTGAGAAGAAGCGCCGCGTTTTTTATTCGATGCCCAGTTCCGATTCCACTGCCGCCGTCGTGCGGATCTCGTCGATTTTCAGCGCGGAGCCGACGCACGCCTTTGCGAGCGGCTCGGCCGCCTTCTTCGCGACTGCCTCCGGCACCGGAATGTTCAGCGTTCGCGCGAGCGCGCCTTGCTGGAACATCGCGAGATCGCCGGGAGCGAAGCGCGTCCAGACTTCGTTATCGGTGAGCGGCGAAGTCGCGATCACGGCGACGCGATCTTCGGGCGTCGTGTACTTCGCGAAGTCGATCGACATGTCCGCGTCGATCAAGTGCGCGGTCGAAAACGGCCAGCTGCGCACGAGGTAGTAGAGATGCGTCGAGCAGTGCGAGAAGAGCGCCTGCCCGTTCGACATCAGAAAGTTGAACACGCCGTACTGCGTGACCTCGCGCGTGAGCGTGGCGAGCGCCTCGAAGAGTTCGTCGAGCGGCGGCTGCGAGCACGGAAATGCGCTACGGAGCCCTTGCAGCAGCGCGCAGAACGCGAGTTCGCTGTCCGTGGTGCCGACCGGCTGATAGACGCCAGTGAGTTGCGGCGCGTGGCCATTCAGATCGCCGTTATGCGCGAAGATCCAGTGCCGGCCCCACAACTCGCGCATGAACGGGTGGCAGTTCTCCAGAAGGATATGCCCTTGCGTCGCCTTGCGAATATGCGCGATGGTGTTCTTCGACTTGATCGGATACCGCTTGACCATCTCGGCGAGCGGCGAACTCGCCGACGACTGATGATCGATGAAGAGCCGGCACGCCTTGTCCTCGAAGAACGCAATGCCCCAGCCATCCGCATGATGATCGGTCATTCCGCCGCGCGCCGCGAAACCGGTGAACGAGAACGTCACGTCGGTCGGTTCGGCGCAATTCATTCCGAGAAGTTGGCACATGTTGCTCGATGCGGCGGGCGAAAGCCCTGAAGTCGGGTTGTTACAATACGTCCGACAAGCATATCACCGGGGCATTCCCGAAAAAATCGAAGGCCGTCCCCGGTTGGCGGCCCGTTGTGGAATTTCCACGGCGATTTTTTCCGGCCGTGCGCTTCTCGGCTGCGCAGTTCTTTGCTTGCGGTTCGCTTTCTCTTAACGTCCTCGCTGTCATCACGCCATGTCCGCTACTTCCGCATCGCCCGATTCGCCTACGACTCTCACGCTGGCGCGCCCCGACGACTGGCACTTGCACGTGCGCGATGGCGCGACGCTCGCCGCCGTGCTTCCGCATACGGCGCGCCAGTTCGGCCGCGCGATCATCATGCCGAATCTGAAGCCGCCGGTCAGGACGACCGAGATGGCCGCGGCGTACCGCGAGCGGATTCTGGCGGCATTGCCGAAAGAGGGCGCGGGCGCGCGCTTCGAGCCGCTGATGACGCTCTATCTGACCGACAACACGCCGCCCGACGAGATTCGCCGCGCGAAAGACAGCGGCTTCGTGCACGGCGTGAAGCTGTACCCGGCCGGCGCGACGACGAATTCGGACGCGGGCGTGACGGATCTGCTCGGCAAGTGCGCGAAAACGCTCGAAGCGATGCAGGAAGTCGGCATGCCGCTCTTGGCGCACGGCGAGGTGACGGACAGCGACATCGACGTATTCGACCGCGAGAAAGTGTTCATCGACCGCGTGATGACGCCGCTGCGCCGCGATTTCCCCGCCCTCAAGATCGTCTTCGAGCACATCACGACAAAAGACGCCGCCGACTATGTGCGCGACGCGCAAGGCGCGATCGGCGCGACGATCACCGCGCATCACCTGCTGTACAACCGGAACGCGATGCTCGTCGGCGGCATTCGTCCGCACTATTACTGCTTGCCGGTGCTCAAGCGCGAGACGCATCGCGTGGCGCTCGTCGAGGCGGCGACGTCCGGCAATCCGCGCTTTTTCCTCGGCACGGACAGCGCGCCGCATCCGAAGGGCCTGAAGGAGCACGCGTGCGGCTGCGCGGGCTGCTACACGGCGCTGCACGCGCTGGAACTCTATGCCGAAGCCTTCGACAAGGCCGGCGCGCTCGACAAGCTCGAAGGCTTCGCCAGTTTCCACGGCGCGGATTTCTACGGCCTGCCGCGCAGCGCGGAGACGGTGACGCTCGAACGCGCATCGTGGACGCTCCCCGCCGAGTTCGCCGCGGGCGATTCGCAGATCGTCCCGTTGCGCGGCGGCGAGTCGATCGGCTGGCGGTTCGTGGAATCGGTCTGACGGTAGCCGCAGTGTCCGCGCGTTTCGACGAGATCGACTGGACGCGTCCGTGGCTCGCGCCACTCGCGTCGCGCGGCGAACGCTGGCAGGCGGCGGCGCTCGATGGTCCGGCGCGCTATCTCAAAGCACTGAACGATGACGCGGCGCAAGCCGCGCTCGTCACCGGACGTGGCCGGCCGCTCGCGTTCGTCGCGCAGGAATCGCTGCCGGAAGGCGCGTCGTACGAGGCGCATATCGCCGCGACCGGCTGCGTGCCGACGCGCCACAATCTGCACGATTTCTTCAACGGCCTGATGTGGTTCGCGTATCCGCGCATCAAGGCGGCGCTCAACGCGTGTCAGGCGAAGCAGATCGACGCGCTCGGCATCGGCCCGACGCGCGGCGGCGTGCGCGACGCGCTCACGCTCTTCGACGAAAACGCGGTGCTATTCGCGTGCGCCGAGCCATCGCTCGCGGATGCGCTGCGCCGCTTCGACTGGCGCGCGTTGTTCGTCACGAAACGCGCGTCGTGGGGCAGCCGGTGCGAGGCGCGCGTCTTCGGCCACGCGTTGCTCGAGAAGCTGGTCGCGCCATACAAGGCGTGCACGGGGCACGCGTGGATCGTGGACGTGCCGGCCGCCTATTTCTCATCGGACGATGCCGCCCGCCGCTCCATGCTCGACGATATCGTGTCGCGCAGTTTGCTCGGCGAGCCGCCCGCGAGCCGCGCGTTCGCGCCGCTGCCCGTGCTGGGCGTGCCCGGCTGGTGCGACGCGAATGCGGACGCCGCGTTCTACGACGATCCGTCCGTCTTCCGTCCCGGCCGACGCATCGCGGCAGGCGCAGTGAAGGACGCGAAAGCCGCATGTTAGAATCGACGCCGCAAAGCAGGCCAGGCAGTCGCGGCTTCGGCGCTTTTTGGCGTCGAGGGCGAGGAAAGTCCGGACTCCACAGGGCAGGGTGATGGCTAACGGCCATCCGTGGCAACACGCGGAACAGGGCAACAGAAAGCAAACCGCCGATGGCTTCGGGCGCAAGTCCGGAGATCAGGTAAGGGTGAAACGGTGCGGTAAGAGCGCACCGCGGCCGTCGCGAGACGTGCCGGCACGGTAAC
This sequence comes from Caballeronia sp. Sq4a, assembly GCF_023170545.1. NCBI lineage: Bacteria > Pseudomonadati > Pseudomonadota > Betaproteobacteria > Burkholderiales > Burkholderiaceae > Caballeronia > Caballeronia sp. Sq4a. The sequence goes on from NZ_CP084250.1 coordinate 344,077, forward strand.
CTCCACCCGGAGCAATTCCAAATAGGCAGGCGCGCATCTTCGTGATGCAGGACGGTGCCCCCGTTCGTCTGCGGGTAGGAAGCTCGAGCGCGTCAGCAATGGCGCGCCTAGAGGAATGGCTGCCACGCGCGTTCGCCTTCGGGCGGCGCGCGCACAGAATCCGGCTTATCGGCCCGCTTTGTCGTCATTCAAAAAAAAGAGCCGGCGTCTTGTCTGACGCCGGCTCTTTTTTCTGCGACGCGCTTAGCGTTCGACGATATCGAACGAATGCGTGAGTTCAGCCGTCTTGGCGAGCATGATCGACGCGGAGCAGTACTTGTCGTGCGACAGATTAATGGCGCGTTCCACCGTCGAGGGATTCAGGTTCTTGCCCGTGACCGTGAAGTGGAAGTGGATCTTCGTGAACACCTTCGGGTCTTCGCTTGCGCGCTCGGCCTTGAGCGTCACCGAGCAGCCTTCTATTTCCTGGCGGCTTTTCTTCAGGATCATCACGACGTCGTACGCGGTGCAGCCGCCCGTGCCGAGCAGAACCATCTCCATCGGACGCGGCGCGAGATTGCGGCCGCCGCCTTCCGGCGCGCCGTCCATGTTGACGAGATGACCGCTACCGGTTTCGGCGGCGAACGCCATGCCGTCCTGTCCCATCCAGCTCACTTTGCATTCCATGCTGAGGCTCCGCCCGCTTCACGCGTTGTAGACAGCTTTCATTGTAGCGGTTCATCGAACGGTCATCGCAGACCGACTCCGCGCATTCTCCGATTGACGCGGGCGGGAACCCGGAATCCGCATAACCGCGCGCGCCACGCTGACGGTCCGACATTCCGCCGCCGCGAGACCGAGACGCCGTGGCAACAGCGCAAGCCGAATCCACATTATGAAATCCGTTCTCATGATGCGAATCTTCTTGCTTTGCAGCATGACCGTGCCTATACTCGGGCCATTGGTTGTTGCAGTACCTACAGCGTCTCCTCCACCTCCTCCTAGGTGGATTGAGCCCGAGCTACGAACGCTCGGGCTTTTTTTCGTTCGGAGAGCCGCGCGCTGTTTGCAGTCGGCCACCGAGTGCGGCAAGCCTTTGACGCAACGAGCGTTTTCCCGCTATACTTCAAAGTTCTCTTCGTCACACGCCCGCGGAGAGAAGTCAGGGAGAGCCTGCACGCGCAAGGAAAGTCATTTAGCGCACTCATATAAGCAGGACCGAACAAGGTAAAGAGCAAAGGGCAGATTAATTTTTGGATCGATCATGAAGACGTTTTCCGCAAAAGCCGAAGAGGTGACGCGCGAATGGTACGTGATTGACGCGACGGATAAGGTTCTCGGCCGTGTCGCCAGCGAAGTGGCACGCCGTCTTCGCGGCAAGCATAAGCCTGAATTCACTCCGCACGTCGACACCGGTGATTACATCATCGTCGTCAATGCCGGCAAGCTGAAGGTCACCGGCAACAAGACCACGGACAAGAAGTACTACCGTCACTCGGGCTACCCGGGCGGCATCTATGAAACGACGTTCGGCAAGATGCAAGAGCGTTTCCCGGGCCGCGCGCTCGAGAAGGCTGTGAAGGGCATGCTGCCGAAGGGCCCGCTCGGCTACGCGATGATCAAGAAGCTGAAGGTCTACGCTGAAGCCACGCATCCGCACACGGCTCAACAGCCCAAGTCGCTCGAGATCTAAGGGAGCCCACATGATCGGTAACTGGAACTACGGTACGGGCCGCCGCAAGAGCGCCGTCGCTCGTGTCTTCATCAAGTCGGGCAAGGGCGAGATCATCGTCAATGGCAAGCCCATCGCCGACTATTTCTCGCGCGAAACGTCGCTGATGATCGTGCGTCAACCGCTGGAACTCACGAACCACGCCACCACGTTCGACATCAAGGTCAACGTGAACGGCGGCGGCGAAACGGGTCAGGCAGGCGCGGTCCGCCACGGCATCACCCGTGCGCTGATGGACTACGACGCAACGCTCAAGTCGCAACTGTCGAACGCTGGCTTCGTCACGCGTGACGCGCGTGAAGTGGAACGTAAGAAGGTCGGTTTCCACAAGGCACGCCGCAGGAAGCAATTCTCGAAGCGTTAATCGCTTCGGGTTTCGCCGGTTCTGCCGGCGAAGCTGCTGCGAAAGCCGCCCGCACTGCAAGGTGCCGGCGGCTTTTTCTTTTTGCCGCGATTTGCCCGAATCAGTCGAATTTGCATATAGCCTCTTGATTTCATGGGCTTTCGGCACGATTTTGAGATCAGCCCTACAATAGCGGCTAGAAGCTAAATTGGAGAGTTCAATGAGCGCAGTCAGCGACACCCCCACGACCGAAATGCCGATGCCGTTCGTCTTCACCGACGCTGCGGCCGACAAGGTCAAGCAATTGATCGACGAAGAAGGCAATCCGGATCTGAAGCTGCGCGTGTTCGTGCAAGGCGGCGGATGCTCGGGCTTCCAGTACGGTTTCACGTTCGACGAAGAAATCAACGAAGACGACACCGTGATGGACAAGAGCGGCGTGCAGCTGCTCGTCGATTCGATGAGCTATCAGTACCTCGTCGGCGCGGAAATTGACTATAAGGACGATCTTAACGGCGCGCAGTTCGTGATCAAGAATCCGAACGCGACGACGACGTGCGGTTGCGGTTCGTCGTTCTCGGTCTGAGCGCGGACCGAGCAGTTGTGGAAAAACGGAGCCTTCGGGCTCCGTTTTTCGTTTCCGCTCGCCAAAGAGCTCAGCGCGGATAGATCGCGCCCAGCACGCGCTCGCCGGCCGCGCCCGTCACCGACGCGAGATTGCCGGGTTCGCGCGCCACGCAGCGCATCGCGAGCCACGCGAACGCGAACGCTTCGACTTGTTGCGGCGGCACGCCGAGCGCCTCGGTGGTCATGACGGGCACGCCCGAAACGCCGGTTTCATCGAGCGCCTGTTGCAGCATCTGCATCAGCACCGGATTTCGCGCGCCGCCGCCGCAAACATAGACCGCGCGGGCGTCGGATGCGTGGCGCTCGATTTCGCGCGCGACCGTCACGGCCGTGAGCGCGGTGAGCGTCGCTTGCACGTCGGCGGGGGCGAGCGCGGCGAACGGCGCGAGCTTCGCATCGAGCCACGCCGGATTGAACAGATCGCGGCCCGTGCTTTTGGGCGGCGCTTCCTCGAAAAACGGCTCGTCGAGCAGCGCATTGAGCAGCGGCCGATTCACCTCGCCGCGCGCCGCGAACTTCCCGCCGTCGTCGTACGGTTTGTTCAGATGCCGGTGCGCCCATTCATCCAGCAACGCGTTCGCCGGGCCGCAATCGAAGCCGCGTACCGCGCCGCTCGCCGCCAGCACCGTGATATTGCTGATGCCGCCCAGATTGCAGACGACGCGCGTCTCGTTCTTCGCGCCGAAAACGGTCGCGTGGAACGCCGGCACGAGCGGCGCGCCCTGACCGCCGGCGGCGACATCGCGGCTGCGGAAATCCGCGATCACGTCGATATTCGTCATTTCCGCGAGCAACGCGGGATTGTTGATCTGCCGCGTGTATCCCTTCTCCGGCCGATGCCGCACCGTTTGGCCGTGTACGCCGATCGCGCGCACCTTCGTCGACGAATAGCCGCTCACGCTCTGCAACTCGTGGCAGCAGACGGCGTAGCGCGTGGCGAGCGCATTGCCGGCGAGCGCCTCGCGTTCCAGTTCGTTGTCGCCCGGCGTCTGTAGCGCAAACAGCGCGTCGCGCAGGCCCTCGGAAAAGGACACGTGCGCCTCGCCGAGCACGACCGGCGGTTTGCCCGCGGCGAACTGCACCGCGACGCCATCGACGCCGTCCATGCTCGTGCCGGACATCAGGCCGAAGTACACGCCGTCTGCCTTGCCGGGTTCAATTGCTTCGGCTTTTTTCCCCACGTTCCCCTCCTCGTCGATGCTCGTCGGTGCTTGTCCATCAACGCGGGATTATCCGCGCATCCGCGCCGATCGTTAAGGTGTGGCCACCGACCGCGGCCACCGCCCGCAGCCGCCGCCGGATGTCCGCGTGCCGCCGAACGGACCGAATGCGTGCCTCATCGCGTAAAATCGTGAGCCTGAACAAGCCATTACGCCCATCACGCCGTTAAGCACCGCGCGAGGCCGTCCGGGACGGCGCCATCGCAATCTTTCACATCACAAGCCGCAAGCATGACCACTGACTCCAACGCTTCTTCCGCGCCGCCGCGCGAGGCCTTTCCGATCACCGACGACGTGCGCGCCGCCCTCGCGATCGCCAAGCGCGGCTGCGACGAACTTCTGATCGAAGACGAGTTTGCGCAGAAGCTCGCACGGAGCGCCGCGACGGGCAAGCCGTTGCGCATCAAGCTCGGCCTGGACCCGACCGCGCCCGACATCCACATCGGCCATACGGTGGTGCTCAACAAGATGCGCCAGTTGCAGGACCTCGGGCATCAGGTCATCTTCCTGATCGGCGATTTCACGTCGCTGATCGGCGATCCGTCCGGCCGCAACGCCACGCGCCCGCCGCTCACGCGCGAGCAGATCGAAATGAACGCGAAGACGTATTTCGAGCAGGCGTCGCTGGTGCTCGACCGCGAGAAAACCGAGATCCGTTACAACAGCGAATGGTCCATGCCGCTCGGCGCGGACGGCATGATCAAGCTGGCATCGCGTTACACGGTCGCGCGCATTCTCGAACGCGAAGATTTCACCAAGCGTTTCCAGAGCGGCGTGCCCATCTCGATTCACGAATTCCTTTATCCGCTGATGCAGGGCTACGATTCCGTCGCGCTCAACGCCGACCTCGAACTCGGTGGCACGGATCAGAAGTTCAACCTGCTCGTCGGCCGCGAATTGCAGAAGCAATACGGCCAGGAGCAGCAATGCATTCTGACGATGCCGCTGCTCGAAGGCCTCGACGGCGTCGAAAAGATGTCGAAGTCGAAGCACAACTATGTCGGCATCAGCGAGAAGCCGACCGAGATGTTCGGCAAGCTGATGAGCATTTCGGACGTGCTCATGTGGCGTTACTTCGAACTGCTGTCGTTCCGCAGCATGGAAGAGATCGCGCGCTTCAAGCAGGAGGCCGAGGGCGGCCGCAATCCGCGCGACTTCAAGGTGATGCTCGCGCAGGAAATCGTCGCGCGCTTCCATTCGCCGGCGGACGCCGAGCGCGCGCTCGAAGACTTCAACCATCGCGCGAAGGGCGGCGTGCCGGACGATATTCCGACCGTCACCCTCGCGGGCGCGCCGCTGGCCATCGGCCAGTTGCTGAAGCGGGCGGGGCTCGTGCCGTCTACCAGCGAGGCGCTGCGCAACATCGAACAGGGCGGCGTGAAGATCGACGGCGCAACGGTGTCCGACAAGGGCCTGAAAGTCGAGCCGGGCGAATTCGTCGTGCAGGTGGGCAAGCGCCGATTTGCGCGCATCACGCTGACGGCGTAAGCGGATGATCGCGCTTATCCAGCGAGTGCGGCGCGCGGACGTGCGCGTCGGCGAACGCGTGACCGGCGCGATCGACGCGGGCCTGCTCGCGCTCGTCTGCGCCGAACGCGGCGACACAGAAGCCGCCGCCGACAAGCTGCTCGCGAAGATGCTGGCGTACCGCGTGTTCAGCGACGCGGGGGGCAAGATGAATCTCTCCGTGCAGAACATCGACGGCGCGGGGCGCGCGGGCGGCGTGCTGCTGGTATCGCAGTTCACGCTCGCCGCCGATACATCGAGCGGACTGCGCCCGAGCTTCACGCCGGCCGCGCCGCCCGACGAGGGCAAGCGGCTCTTCGATTACTTCGTCCGCGAAGCGCGGGCGAAGCATCCGATCGTCGAGACCGGCGAATTCGGCGGCGAGATGCAAGTGTCGCTCGTCAACGACGGGCCGGTCACGTTCTGGCTGCAGGTGCGGCCATGACGACGCAAGTCTTGTTCGTCCGCCACGGCGAAACCGATTGGAACCGCGTGAAGCGCATCCAGGGGCATATCGACATTCCGCTGTCCGCGCATGGCGTGCTGCAAGCTGAACAATTGGGCGCGCGTCTCGCGCGGGAAGGGCGGCTCGACGCCGTCTACACCAGCGATCTCCTACGCGCCCAACAGACCGCCCGCCCGTTCGCAGATGCGCTCGGTCTCGACCTCCGCTTGTCCGAAGGCTTGCGCGAACGCAACTACGGCGCGTTCCAGGGACACGACAGCGACGAAATCAGCGAGAAGTTTCCGGCCGAGTACGTCGAATGGCAGACGCGCGATCCCGGCTTCACGCCGCCCGGCGGCGAGTCGCTGCGCGTCTTCTATCACCGCGTGATCCACGCGATGGAGCCGATCGTCGCCGCGCATCCGGGCGGGCGTATCGCGTGCGTCGCGCACGGCGGCGTGCTCGACTGCATCTACCGATTCGCGATGAGACTGCCGCTCGACGCGCCGCGCAACTGGCCGCTGCTCAATTGCAGCGTCAACGTGGTCGATTACGACGGCGGCCATGCGACGGTGGTGTCATGGGGTGACGTGTCGCATCTCGTCACCGACACCGCCGACGACAGCCTGCGCAAGACAGCCTAGTCGTTCTTCTTTGCGGCAACTCGCAAGCGCGCACGCTTCGAGATGCCGTTGACGAGCGCCCAGCGAACGACGGGCGCCATCGCCCGCACGCCGGGCCGCGCAATGACTCGCCGCATCGGCGCAAGCGACGACAGCCCGAGCGTGTCCTGCGCCCAGTCGGGCAGCAAATCGACGCCCGCATTGAACACCAGCACGCGCGCCGGCTTCATGACCACGCTCGGCGTCGGCGCGTTCCTGAGCACGCGAATGACTTCCTGCGTGCGCTCGCTTGCATGCAGATGCGGGCGCATGGCGGCGAGATACGCGTCGACCTGCGCGCGCGTGGTCGGCACGTCGCGCGCGCCGAGCAGGCGGGCGACGAGCGCCGTTTCTTCGAAGTAGCGGTCCTGATCCGCCACGGACAGAGCGGGGTCCACGTAGCGCAGATAGCCCTCTAGAAAGCTCGTGACTTCGGCGACGTGGACCCAAGTCAGAAGCTCGGCATCGCTCGCGCGATACGGCCGGCCGTCGGGCGCGGTGCCTGTCACGCCGAGATGGATACGCTTCACGCGCTCGATCAACGCGAGCGCGTCTTGCCGGTTGCCGAACGTGGTTCCCGCGATGAAAGTCGCCGTGCGCCGCAGACGCCCGAGAATATCCGTGCGAAACGTCGAGTGATCCCACACGCCCGCGAGCGCCAGCGGATGCAGCGTCTGCAGCAACAGCGCGCTGATGCCACTCGTCATCATCGACGTGAAATCGGCGTGGACTTTCCAGCAGATGGTGTCCGGCCCGAAGAGGCCCGGGTCGCCCGGCGGCGACGTGTAATCGAGCGTCGGTCCGCTGCCGGTCGTGAGATTCGTGATGCCGCGTGCGATCGACGACCGCACGCGCGTGACCAACGTTGCCTGATCCGACATGCGCTAGCCGTTGTTCGCGTCCCAAAGATCGCGGATCGGGCCGCCATCCGGCGCGGCGATGCCGAAGTGCCGATACGTCAGCAAGGTCGCGACGCGCCCGCGCGGCGTGCGCTGCAAATAACCTTGCTGGATCAGATACGGCTCCAGCACGTCTTCGATCGTGTCGCGCTCTTCGCCGATGGCCGCCGCGAGGTTATCGACGCCGACCGGCCCGCCGTCGAACTTGTGCAGGATCGCTTCGAGCAGCTTGCGGTCCATCAGGTCGAAGCCGACCGGATCGACGTCCAGCATCTTGAGCGCGGCATCCGCCACTTCTGCCGTGATGCTGCCGTTCGCCTTCACTTCCGCGTAGTCGCGCACGCGGCGCAGCAGCCGGTTCGCAATACGCGGCGTGCCGCGCGATCGCCGCGCGATCTCCAGCGCGCCTTCGGGCACGATGTCCGCCTTCAGCAGCGACGCCGAGCGCGACACGATACGCGCGAGCTCGTTCGCGTTGTAGAACTCCAGCCGCGACACGATACCGAAGCGGTCGCGCAGCGGATTGGTCAGCATGCCCGCGCGCGTGGTCGCGCCGACGAGCGTAAACGGCTGTAGATCCAGCTTCACGCTGCGCGCGGCCGGCCCTTCGCCGATCATGATGTCGATCTGATAATCCTCGAGCGCCGGATACAGAATTTCCTCGACGACAGGCGACAGCCGATGAATCTCGTCGATGAACAGCACGTCGTTCGCTTCGAGATTGGTGAGCAGCGCGGCGAGGTCGCCTGCGCGCTCCAGCACCGGGCCCGACGTCTGCCGCAGATTCACGCCCATTTCCCGCGCGATGATATGCGCGAGCGTCGTCTTGCCGAGACCCGGCGGACCGAAGAGCAGCACATGATCCAGCGCTTCCGAACGCCGCTTGGCCGCTTCGATGAAGATTTCGAGCTGCCCGCGCACCTTTTCCTGCCCCACGTATTCGTCGAGCTGGCGCGGTCGCAACGCGCGCTCGAAGGCTTCTTCGTTCGGCGAGACGGGCGTGGCCGAGATGATGCGTTCGGCGGCGAGTTTGTCGGTTTCGATCATGGGTCGATTGTACAGCGAGCCTTCTCGCCGCGAACCTGGCCGAACGGCCTAGTGGCGCGCAACGCCGAGCGCCCGCACACTCAGGCTTTCGAGAGCGCCTTCAACGCGAGCTTGATGCCTTCCGAGACGCCCGTTCCCGCCGGCACGTTCTTGATGGCGGCGAGCGCTTCCTTCTCGGAATAGCCGAGCGCGAGCAGCGCGTTGAGAATGTCGGACGCATGGTCGGACTGCGAAGCCGCGCTCGCCATTGCGCCGAGATCGGCGCCGAGCTTGCCCTTCAGTTCGAGCAGCAAGCGTTCGGCCGTCTTCTTGCCGATGCCCGGCACGCGCGTCAAGCGCGCGGAGTCTTGCGTCGTCACGGTCTGCGCGAGCTCCTGCACGCTCATGCCGGAAAGCACCGCGAGCGCCATGCGCGCGCCGATGCCGCTGATCTTTAACAATTCGCGAAACGTCGCGCGTTCCTGCGACGTGAGAAAGCCGTAGAGCAAATGCGCGTCCTCGCGCACGATCATCTGCGTGAGCAGCACGACCTTCTCGCCGGCATTCGGCAGGTTGTAGAACGTGCTCATCGGCACGTCGATTTCATAGCCGACGCCGTTGCAGTCGACGAGCAGGTGCGGCGGATTTTTTTCCAGCAGAACGCCGGCAATGCGACCAATCATGTTTGCGTTATCGAATGGAGAGATTTAGCCGATGAGTCTGCCGCGCCGCACGCGCAAGCCCTTCTTCGCGAGCGACGGCGCAATGCCGCCGAGCGTGGCGAGCCCCGTGCCGCCGTGCGCGTGACAGATGGCCATGCCGAGCGCGTCGGCGGCGTCGGTACTCGGCACGCCCGACAGATTGAGCAGACGCACGACCATCTGCTGCATCTGCTCCTTGGTCGCGCGTCCGTAGCCGACGACTGCCTGCTTCAATTGCAGCGCGGTGTATTCGGCGACCGGCACGCCGCTCGCGACGAGTCCGCAAATGGCCGCGCCGCGCGCCTGCCCGAGCAGCAGCGTCGATTGCGGATTGACGTTGACGAAGACCTTCTCGATGGCCGCCTGATCCGGGTTGTGCTGCCGGATCAGCGTCGAGATGCCGTCGAAGATGGTGTTCAGGCGCGAAGGCAAATCGGCGTCGGCCGTCTTGATGACGCCGCTCGTCACATAGTTGAGCGAGTGCCCCGCCATGTCGATGATGCCGAAGCCCGTCACGCGCAGGCCGGGGTCGATGCCTAGGATTCTCATTCGTTCGCGATGCGGCTCGTCCAAAGTGAAATGGCCTGCTTGCGCGACTCGACGCGCAAACAGGCCAATACTAAATGAACTCGGCGCAATTAATGGCGGAAATGGCGCGTGCCGGTGAGGATCATCGCGACATTGTGCTCGTCGGCGGCGGCGACCACTTCGTCGTCGCGCATGGAGCCGCCCGGCTGGATCACGCAGGTCGCGCCCGCGTTCACCACCACGTCGAGGCCGTCGCGGAACGGGAAGAACGCATCCGATGCGACCGCCGAGCCGTTAAGCGAGAGTCCTGCGTTCTGCGCCTTGATACCCGCGATGCGCGCCGAATCCACGCGGCTCATCTGGCCCGCGCCGACGCCGAGCGTCATGCCGCCGCCGCAGAACACGATCGCGTTCGACTTCACGAACTTCGCCACGCGCCACGCGAACATCAGATCGTCCATTTCCTTCGGCGTCGGATGGCGCTTGGTCACGACGCGCAGTTCATGCGGCTGCACGTTCTTCGAATCGAGCGACTGAACCAGCAGACCGCCGCCCACGCGCTTCAGGTCGAATGCGTTGTGGCCGTCGCCGAGCGCGATTTGCAAGAGGCGCACGTTCTGCTTCGCGGCGAACACGGCGCGCGCGGCTTCGCTGAACGAAGGCGCGATCAGCACTTCGACGAACTGCTTCGCCACGGCCTGCGCCGCCGCTTCGTCCACTTCGCGATTGAACGCGATGATGCCGCCGAACGCCGAAGTCGGATCGGTCTGGAACGCCTTCGAGTAAGCCTCGTGCGCGTTTGCGCCGATGGCGACGCCGCACGGATTCGCGTGCTTGATGATGACGCACGCGGGCGCGTCGAAGGTCTTCACGCATTCCCACGCGGCGTCCGAATCCGCGATGTTGTTGTACGAGAGTTCCTTGCCCTGCAACTGCTCGTAGTTGGCGAGCGCGCCGGCAGGCACCGAAAGATCGCGGTAGAACGCCGCGCTTTGATGCGGATTTTCGCCATAGCGCAAGTCCTGCACTTTCTCGAACGCGAGATTGAACGTGGCGGGGTAGGTGTTGCGCTCGCTATGCTGAAGCGTTTCGGTGAGGCTCGTCAGATAGTTGGTGATCGCGCCGTCGTACTGCGCGGTGTGCGCGAAGACCTTGGTCGCGAGCCGAAAGTTCGTCGCATAGCCGACGCTGTTGTTGTTCGCGCGGATCTCGTCGAGCACGGCGGCGTAGTCGGCCGGATCGACGATCACGGTCACATCGCGATGATTCTTCGCCGCCGAGCGCAGCATGGTCGGCCCGCCGATGTCGATGTTCTCGATGGCGTCTTCGAGCGAACACTGTTCCTTGGCGACCGTCTGCACGAACGGATACAGATTGACGACGAGCAGGTCGATCGTCGGAATGTCGTGCTTCTCCAGCGCGGCCATGTGCTCGGGCAGATCGCGGCGGGCGAGAATGCCGCCGTGCACCTTCGGATGCAGCGTCTTCACGCGCCCATCCAGCATTTCCGGGAAGCCGGTGTAGTCGGCGACTTCGGTCACGGGCAGTCCCGCGTCCGCGAGCAGTTTCGCCGTGCCGCCGGTCGAGAGAAGCCGGACGCCGAGCTGCGAGAGCGATTGGGCAAATTCGACGATGCCGGACTTGTCGGAAACCGAGATGAGCGCTTGCTTGATCATGATGAACACTGAAACCAGAAAGGATAACCAGGCCGGACGCGAGGCGCGCGCCTCGTCCGAAGAATCAAATCAATCCGTGCTGCTGAAGTTTCTTCCGTAGCGTGTTGCGGTTGATGCCGAGGTATTCGGCCGCGAGCGACTGATTGCCGCCCGCCTGCGCGAGCACCACTTCGAGCATCGGTTTCTCCACGCACGAAATCACCATGTCGTACACGTCGTGCGGGTTCGAGCCGTCCAGGTCCTGAAAGTAGCTGTCGAGGCTCTGGCGGACGCATTGTTCGATGTTATGTCTGCTCATGCGGCGATTCGTCGGTCTGTGTTGTTCTGTTCGCCGCACGATTCTTCATCGGCCGCTTCGTCGGCGTCCGCGGCCTCATCTACATAGACGAGACGGTCTGACAGCGCCTTTTGCGCGTCGAAGAATTCGTTCACAGCGAACAATTGTTCTTTGGTCGTGTCGAGCGTATTCATCCGGTGCCGGAAGGTGTTGGCCCCGGAAAGGCCGCGAGTGTACCAGCCGATGTGCTTGCGCGCAGTCCGGACGCCCGTGAATTCGCCGTAGAAGGCGTAGTGATCTTCGAGGTGCTCGTTCATCACCTGCTGGATCTCGTCGATGCGCGGCGGCGGCATGCGCTCGCCCGTCGCAAGGAAGTGCTCGATCTCGCGGAAGAGCCACGGCCGGCCCTGCGCCGCGCGGCCGATCATGATGGCGTCCGCGCCGGTTCCCGCGAGCACGTCGCGCGCTTTTTCGGGCGTCGTGATGTCCCCGTTCGCGACGACCGGGATCTTCACCGACGCCTTCACGGCCGCGATGGTCTCGTACTCCGCGTCGCCCTTATACAAGTCGGCGCGCGTGCGTCCGTGCACGGTCAGCATGGCGATGCCGGCATCCTCGGCAATGCGCGCGATGGTCAGCGCATTCTTGTTCTCGCGATTCCACCCCGTGCGAATCTTGAGCGTCACGGGCACCGCGTCCGGGCCGACGCCGACCGCCTGCACGACCGCCTCGACGATGCGCGCGACCAGCGGTTCGTTCTGCAAGAGCGCCGATCCCGCCGCGACGTTGCACACCTTCTTGGCCGGGCAGCCCATGTTGATGTCGATGATCTGCGCGCCGTTCGCGACGTTGTGACGCGCGGCTTCGGCAAGCATCTGCGGGTCCGCGCCCGCGATCTGCACGGCAATGGGCTCGACCTCGCCCGCATGGTTCGCGCGGCGCATGGTCTTTTCGCTCTTCCACAACTGCGCGTTGGACGCGACCATCTCCGAGACCGCGTAGCCCGCGCCCATGCGCTTGCACAACTGGCGGAACGGCCGGTCGGTGACGCCTGCCATCGGAGCGACGAACAGGTTATTGCGCAGAACGTGTGAACCGATGATGGGCATGAAGTCGGGGCACCGGGCGGGCGAACGTTCGACAATGAGCGCCGTGTCGCGTCAGACGGATGCAGAAATGCGGAAGGGAAACGCGTATTTTAACGCTAAGCGACTGCTGAAATTAAGAGCAATCGCGTGCAAGTGTTTAAATCTTCTGTGAAAGCAGACGCGGCCATAGAGGATAAGTCGCGCGTCTGCCACACAAGTCGCCCACGTTCAGCGTCGCTGGCCGAACATCATCTGCCGCGCGAGCGCCGTTTTGAGCGGCGGCAGGAATTCGAGCGCGGTCAGCGCCAGCCCGCGCGCGGCGGCGAGGGGCGCGAAATCCACCGTGAAGATGCGGGCGAGCGTATCCGTCGCGCCGATGGTGAAGCGGCGGTCGAGCGCGCGCCGCTGTGCAAAGTGCGCGAGCGCGAGCGGGCGCGGTCCGTCGGTCGAAAGGGCGTCGCAGAGCGCCTGAGCGTCGCGCAGCCCGAGGTTCAGGCCCTGGCCCGCCACCGGATGCAACGTCTGCGCCGCGTTGCCGATAGCAACCGTGCGCCGGTCGACCAGCGCGTTGAGCGCCGTCAGCCCGAGCGGGTACGCCGCCCGCCCGACGATGCGCGTGAAGCGCCCCATGCGCGAGCCGAACGCGACGCCGAGTTCGGCAAGCAAGGCGTCGTCGTCGAGCTGCATGCGTCGCGCGGCTTCGTCGGGCGAGCAGCACCAGACGAGCGAGTAATCCGCGTGACGCTGGCCGCCGCAGGGCAGAAGCGCAATCGGGCCTTGATTCGTGAAGCGTTCCCACGCGACGTTGGCTTGCGGGTCCGACACGCTCACCGTGCCGACGATGGCCGTCTGCCCGTAGTCGCGTGCCCGGCGCTGCGTGGAGACTGCGACATCGCGCGGACCTTGCTGATAGAGCCCGCCTTCTGCGTTGACGAGCACGCGCACCCGGATCGTGCGCTCGACGCCGCCCGATTGCAGTGGCAGCGTCACGCTTTCGTTGTCCTGCAAGGGCGGCAAGGCGGACGTATCGGTGAGCCAATCGACTTTCGTCGCGCGCACGGCCTTCGCGAGCGCGCCGACGAGCGAGCCGTAGCGCACCACGTAACCCAGCTCCGGCAAGTCGTGTTCGTCGTGCTCGATCAGCGTGCGCCCGAAATGCCCGCGCTGCGATACGTGAATGCGGCGGATCGGCGTGACGTCGGCGGGAAAGCCGAGCGGCTGGAGCATCACGCGGCTGCCGTGCGAAAGCGCGAGCGAGCGCGGATCGTTCGCGGCGGCTTCGGGCGTGCGCGCGTCGATCAGCGCGATGGAAAGCCGCGAGGTCGCGCTGCGCCGCGCGAGCCAGCCGGCGAGCGCGAGCCCGACCGGACCCGCGCCGACGATGGCGATGTCGTAATCGAAATGCGGTTGCGTGATGGCGTCGCTCATGTCGTGAGATTCAATGGCTGATGGATTCGCGCATGAGCGCCTCGATTTCGTCGGCGGCGACGGGGACTTCGCGCGTCAGCAGCTCGCAGCCGCCGGGCGTGACGAGCGCGTCGTCTTCGATTCGGATGCCTGTGTTCCAGTAGCGCTCGGGCACGTCCTCGGCGGCGCGCACGTACAGGCCCGGCTCGATGGTCAGCACGTTGCCGGCAACGAGCGTACGCCAGGGACGCGCGCCTTGCGCGTCGCGCGGGCCGTCCGCTTCCCGATACTCGCCCGCGTCGTGCACATCCATGCCGAGCCAGTGGCCGGTGCGATGCATGTAGAAGCGCGCGTAGGCGCGTTCGGCGATGACGTTCTCCACGCCGCCGAACTTCGCTCTATCGAGGATGCCGGTGTCGAGCAGACCTTGGCACAGCACTTCGAGCGCGGCCTGATGCGGCGCGTCGAAGCTCACGCCGGCACGCGTCGCGTCGATGGCGGCGGACTGCGCGGCGAGCACGATGTCATAGAGCTCGCGCTGCGCCGGCGTAAAACGGCCGCTTGCCGGGAACGTGCGCGTGATGTCGGAGGCGTAGCCGTCCAGTTCGCATGCGGCGTCGATCAGGACAAGGTCGCCGTCGCGCAGAACCGCATTGCCCGCCGGGTAATGCAGCACGCACGCATTCGCGCCTGTAGCCACGATGGAGCCGTACGCGGGCGCTTGCGCGCCGTGCCGCCGGAAGGTGTAGAGCAGTTCCGCTTCGAGTTCGTATTCGCGCATGCCAGGGCGGCAAGCGTGCATCGCGCGGCGGTGCGCCTCGGCGGAGATGGATGCCGCGCGGCGCATGATCGCGATCTCGTGCGGGTCCTTCACCATCCGCATTTCGTCGATGATCGGCAACAGATGCTGCGCCCGCGTGGGCGCGCGCACGCCGCTGCGGCTTTGCGCACGCACGGCGTCGAGCCAGCCGCGAACCTTGGCGTCGAGTTCAGCCGATGTGCCGAGCGCGTAGAACAGCGCGGGCTGGTCGGCGAGAAGGCGCGGCATATGTTCGTCGAGCGCGCCGATGGCGAAGGCGGCATCGAAACCGAACGCCTCGGCGGCGGCTTCCGGGCCGTAGCGAAAGCCTTCCCATGTTTCGCGCTCGGGGTTCTTCTCGCGGCAGAACAGGATAGACGCGGGCTCGCCATCCCGCGCGCTCGCGTTCAGCACGAGCGTCGCCTCGGGTTCGCTGAAGCCCGTCAGGTAATAGAAGTAGCTGTCGTGGCGGAACGGATAGTCCGTGTCGCGATTGCGCATGACTTCGGGCGCGGTCGAGAGCACGGCGAGCCCGCCGCCCTGCGCGCGCAACTGCGCGAGCACGCGCTCGCGGCGGCTGCGGTAGATATCGACGGCGATCGGGCTGACATCTTCGGTAAATGAGTTCATGCGCCGATTGTAGCGCCGGCCTACAAGCTGCGCGAATAGGCCATTCGGCCTAGTAGTCGCACGTCATGGGACGCGGCATACTCGCTCGAAAGCGGTCGAGCTCCCTGCGCAGCGCCTACTCTTCCGCCCGGTTGCGCACGCTGCCCGCCACGAGGTCGAAGCGGAACAGCCGGCATTCGAGCGCGCCGTTGAAAAGCGGCGTCTTCGTCGATTCCCGCAGCCGCAGCATGCCGGGCAGCTTGCGGTCGGACGTGAGCACATAGGCGCGCCAGCCGGGGAAGCGTTGCTTGAGCGCGTTGCCGAACGAGACGAAGAACTCGGTGTCGGCTGGATCGGGCTGAGCGCGGGCGAATGCGTCGTCATCCTCGCGGCGCGAACGAGCCGTGTCGCGGATTTCGCCGCGCGGGCCGCGTCCGCGCACTTCGATACGTTCGCCATACGGCGGATTCGCGACGAGGATGCCGGGCGCGTCGGTGGGCGGCGTCATGTTGCGGGCGTCCACCTGCTTGAGCGAGAGTTCCGGCACGCCGGCGCGGCTGAGGTTCGCGCGCGCCTTGTCGAGCATGTCGCCGGAGATGTCGCTGCCGAAGATGTTGATGTCCTTCGCGTTGGCGCGCGCCGCGCGCTTCGCTTCCATCGCGGCGTTCTTGAGCTTTTGCCACATGCCCGGATGGAACGGCTTCAGCTTCTCGAAGCCGAAGCGTCGCTCGCTGCCCGGCGCGATGTTGAGCGCGGTCTGCGCGGCCTCGGCGAGGAAGGTGCCGCTACCGCACATCGGATCGAAGAGCGGCGTGCCGGGCGTCCATCCGGTCAGGCGCAGAATGCCGGCGGCGAGATTTTCCCGCAGGGGCGCCGCGCCCTTGTCGAGCCGCCAGCCGCGTTTGAAGAGCGGTTCGCCGGACGTGTCCAGATAGAGCGTGCACTCGTTCATGGTGAGGAACGCGAACACGCGTACGTCGGGCTGCGCCGTATCGATGCTCGGGCGCGCGCCGCTCAGATCGCGCAGGCGGTCGCACACGGCGTCTTTCACGCGCAGCGTCGTGAATTCGAGGCTCTTGAGCGGCGATTTGATTGCGGTCAGATCGACGCGCATGGTCTGGCTCGGCGTGAACCACTGTTCCCATCGCTGCCGATGCGTCAGTTCGTAGATATCGTGCTCGTTGCGATACGGGCCGTGCGCGATCTTAAGCAACACGCGGCTCGCGATGCGCGAGTGCAGGTTCGCCGCCATGCCCGCGACCCAGCCGCCCCGGAAGTGCACGCCGCCCGGCACTTGCGCGCCGACCTTGAGCGGACCGCTTCCCGAGAGCGGCGCGGTGCTGACGTGTCGTTCCCCGATCTCGGCAAGCTCGGCGGCGAGCGGCGCTTCGAGACCGCGCGGGCAGGGGACAAACCAGTCGAAAAGAGGGGAGGACATGTGGGGCGGTTGCGGGGTTCAAAGGCGGTATTGTACGCGGGGAACTTCGAAAGGCTGTGCGCTAGAATCTGCCGCCGCGTCGTTTCGGGGCCGCGCCGGGCTAGCGGGTGGCAACGTCTCGTTCTGCTTCGGCACAGACGTTCAGTGAGTGCATTTGCCACCCTATTTGAAAATGGTCAACTGGGCATATTTCCCGAGATCCGACAAAGCGACGCGTCTTGCCGTCGGCGTGGTCCAGGCGTTCGAAGAAGTTCATTCGTCGATTGCTTCGGATCAACATACTCTTCCGAGCAACGGCGTTCTGGCCTACGTTGCTGCGCCTCTTGCAGAACTGGGCTTCGCCGTCGAGGCAGGGAAAAAGCACGCGGACAAGATTCGCGTTCCCGTCTTATATGGAAACAACGGACGAGTCGCCAAGGCATTCGAAGCGGATGCCTATCATGCGGACGAACGGTTCGTTGTCGAAGTCGAGGCCGGACGTGGAGTGGCCAACAACCAGTTCCTTAAGGACCTCTTTCAAGCTTGCATGATGGATGACGTCGACTATCTGGCGATTGCGGTCCGGAACGTCTACGTTGCCGCGGGCGTGACGAACCCGGACTTCGACCGCGTCGTCACGTTCTTCGATACTCTCTTTGCGAGCAACCGAATGCGGCTTCCTCTGAAGGGTATCTTGATCGTTGGCTATTGAATGGTATGTGGCATGACTTTACGCGCTCGTCCACGACTGGCGAACGAGCGCGGTTCGTCTCGATCGCCAAGCCTCACTCCACCGCCTTCATCATCTCCTCGACCACCTTCTTCGCATCCCCGAACACCATCATCGTCTTGTCCATATAGAACAGTTCGTTATCGAGCCCGGCGTAGCCCGCCGCCATCGACCGCTTGTTCACGATGATCGTCCGCGCCTTGTACGCTTCGAGAATCGGCATACCCGCGATGGGCGATTTCGGGTCCGTCTTCGCAGCCGGGTTCACCACGTCGTTGGCTCCGAGCACGAGCACCACGTCCGTCTGCCCGAACTCGCTGTTGATGTCTTCCATCTCCTGAACCATCTCGTACGGCACTTCGGCTTCCGCAAGCAGCACGTTCATATGCCCCGGCATGCGCCCCGCGACCGGGTGAATCGCATACCGCACGTCGATGCCTTTCTCGACCAGTTTGTCCGTCAGCTCCTTCAGCGCATGCTGCGCGCGTGCGACGGCGAGCCCGTAACCCGGCACGATCACCACGCTTTCCGCGTTGCCGAGCATGAAGGCGGCGTCGTCGGCGGAACCGGACTTCACCGGCCGCTGCTCCTGCGCGCCGCCCGCCGCCGCGCCGCCCGCCTCACCGCCGAAGCCGCCGAGAATGACGTTGAAGAACGAGCGGTTCATGGCCTTGCACATGATGTACGAGAGAATCGCGCCCGACGAACCGACGAGCGATCCCGCGATGATCAGCATCGGATTGTTGAGCGAGAAGCCGATGCCCGCCGCCGCCCAGCCCGAGTACGAATTGAGCATGGAGACCACGACCGGCATGTCCGCGCCGCCAATCGGAATGATGATGAGCACGCCGAGCGCGAACGCGATCAGCGTCATGATGACGAACGGCAGCCACGACTGCGTCACCATGAAGATGATGCCGAAGCCGATCATCGCGACAGCCAGCAGCAGGTTGATCAAATGCTGCCCCGAGTAGACCACCGGCGCGCCCTGAAAGAGCCGGAACTTGTACTTGCCCGAGAGCTTGCCAAAGGCGATCACCGATCCCGAAAACGTGATCGCGCCGACGAACGTGCCGATGAACAACTCGACGCGATTGCCGTAGGGAATCAGATAGCCCGGCGGCGCGAGTCCGAACGCGGACGGCTCCGCAACCACCGCATACGCGATGCACACGGCCGCGAGACCGATCAGCGAGTGCATCGCGGCGACGAGCTCGGGCATCTTCGTCATCTCGACTTTCGCCGCGATATACGCGCCCGCCGCGCCGCCGATGATCAACGCCGCGAACAGGAGCGACAGCCCGAGCGAAAGATTGGAGCCGAGATCAGCGGCCTGCTTTGTGATGAGCGCGAGCGTCGTGAAAATGGCGATGGCCATGCCCGCCATGCCGAACGTATTGCCGATGCGCGCGGTCTTCGGATTCGACAGGCCCTTGAGCGCCTGAATGAAGCACACCGACGCGATCAGATACAGGAGAGTGACGACGTTCATGCTCATTTACGCGCCCTCCTTGCTGGTCAGCTTCCTCGGTTCCTTCTTCTTGAACATTTCGAGCATGCGCCGCGTGACGAGAAAGCCGCCGAACACGTTCACCGCCGCGAGCAGCACCGCGAGCGCGCCGAAGAACTTGCCCGTGCCGCCGACCGTGAGCCCGACCGCGAGCATCGCGCCGACGATCACGATCGCCGAAATGGCGTTCGTCACGGCCATGAGCGGCGTATGCAGCGCGGGCGTCACGTTCCAGACCACGTGATAGCCGACGTAGATCGCCAGCACGAAGATGATGAGGTTGATCACCGTATGGTTGATGACGTCCATGTTCGTCTCCGTGTCAGGCGGTCGCGCGGGCGAGCTGTCCGTCGCGGCACTGGAGCGTGGCCGCGACGATGTCGTCCGCGAGGTCGATGTTGAGCGTGCCTTCCTTCGTCAGGATCAGCTTCAGGAAGTCGAGCAGATTGCGCGCGTAGAGCGCGGAGGCGTCGGCGGCGACCATCGAAGCCAGATTCGTGTGGCCGACGATATGCACGCCATGCTTCGTCACCACCTGATCGACTTCGGTAAGCGGGCAATTGCCGCCTTTTCTGCCTTCGAACTCGGGGCCGCGTCCGGCGGCGAGATCCACGATCACGCTTCCGGGTTTCATGTGCTTCACCGTTTCCACCGAGATGAGCGTCGGCGCGGGACGGCCGGGAATCAGCGCGGTCGAGATGACGATGTCGGCCGCCTTCGCGCGTTCGTGCACGAGCGCGGACTGTCGCGCGAGCCAGCTCGGCGGCATCGGACGCGCGTAGCCGCCGACGCCTTGCGCCGCCTCGCGTTCCTCGTCGGTTTCGAAAGGCACGTCGACGAACTTCGCGCCGAGCGATTCGATCTGCTCCTTCACGGCCGGCCGCACATCCGACGCTTCGACCACGGCGCCGAGGCGCTTGGCCGTCGCGATCGCCTGCAGGCCCGCGACGCCCGCGCCGAGCACGAGCACGCGCGCCGCTTTCACGGTGCCGGCGGCGGTCATGAGCATCGGCATGAATCGCTGATAGTACTGGCAGGCCATCAGCACGGCCTTGTATCCGGCGATGTTCGCTTGCGACGAGAGCACGTCGAGGCTCTGCGCGCGCGTCGTGCGCGGCGCGGCTTCGAGCGCGAACGCGGTGATGTTGGCCGCTGCGAGCCGCGCGGTGTTCTCGGTGTTGAACGGATCGAGCATGCCGATGAGCACGGCGCCCGGCTTCATCGTCGCGAGCTCTTCGGCGGATGGCGACTGGACCTTGAGCACGATGTCGGCTGAAAACGCGGTGCCGGCATCGACGATATCCGCGCCCGCTTGCGCGAACGCGTCGTCGATATAGCTCGCCCGCACGCCCGCGCCGCTTTGCACCGAAAGGCGGTGTCCTTGCGCGACGAGCTTTTTCACGGTCTCCGGCGTGGCGGCGACGCGCGCCTCGTTCGCCCGCGTCTCGGCAGGCACTCCGATATGCATGTTGAATCCTCCTGTCTTTTCTTTTCTTGCCCTCGCGCGCGGCCACGCTTGAGGGAGAGACCAAGGCTGTTTTCGGGTTTCAGATGCTGACGGACGACGTTCTCAACTCTAACTGAAGAATAAGCGCCCAAAATGCGATCCGGGGCGCGATCGCACTCCGCGCTAACCCTTAGGCCGCGCGCACGTGATCGGACGGGTGACGGTAAAATGTCGGCCATGAAATCAGATACTTGGGCTCCTCACGTTACGGTCGCGGCGGTCGTCGAGCAGGACGGGCGCTTCCTCGTCATCGAGGAACACACGTCCGCAGGGCTGCGAATCAACCAACCGGCCGGTCATCTCGAAGCGGGCGAAACGCTCGTCGAGGCGGTCATTCGCGAGACGCTGGAAGAAACGGCGCATCGCTTCGAGCCCGAGGCGCTCGTCGGCGCGTACATGACGCACTTTCAGCGTCCGGGGCGCGACGTGACGTATCTGCGCTTCACCTTCTGCGGCAAGTCCGCGGGCGAAGTGGCGGGGCGCGCGCTGGACAAAGGCATCGTTCGCGCAATGTGGCTCACGCCCGACGAACTGCGCGCGACGGCCGCGCAGCATCGCACGCCGCTCGTCATGCAGTGTGTCGACGACTATCTGGCCGGGCGGCGCGTGCCACTCGATTTCATCCATACGCATTCGGTCGCGCCGGTGGTGCGCTCCTGACGCGCTCGCGCGCCAACAACGCGGTAATCCTATGAGCAAGCGAAGAGTAGTGGTGGGCATGTCGGGCGGCGTGGATTCGTCGGTGACGGCGTGGCTGCTGAAAGAGCAGGGCTACGACGTCGTCGGCCTGTTCATGAAGAACTGGGAAGATGACGACGACGGCGAATATTGCTCGACGCGGCAGGACTGGATCGATGTGGTGTCGGTGGCGGACCTGATCGGCATCGACGTCGAGGCGGTCAACTTCGCCGCCGAATACAAGGACCGCGTGTTCGCCGAGTTTTTGCGCGAGTACTCGGCCGGCCGCACGCCGAATCCGGACGTGCTGTGCAACGCCGAGATCAAGTTCAAGGCATTCCTCGATCACGCGATGTCGCTCGGCGCGGAAACCATCGCGACCGGCCACTACGCCCGCGTGCGCGAACAGAATGGCCTCTTCCAGTTGCTGAAGGCCACCGATTCGACGAAGGACCAGTCGTACTTCCTGTATCGGCTGAATCAGCAGCAGCTTTCGAAGACGCTCTTCCCGCTCGGCGAGATTCCGAAGACGAAGGTGCGGGAAATCGCCGCGCAGATCGGCCTGCCGAACGCGAAGAAGAAGGATTCGACCGGCATCTGCTTCATCGGCGAACGGCCGTTTCGCGACTTCCTGAACCGCTATCTGCCGACGCAACCCGGCCCGATGAAGACGGCCGAAGGGAAGGTCGTCGGCGAGCACATCGGGCTTGCGTTCTATACGTTCGGGCAGCGCAAGGGCATCGGCATCGGCGGCGCGAAGGACGGCAGCGGCGAGCCGTGGTTCGTCGCGGGCAAGGACATGGCGAGCAACACGCTCTATGTCGTGCAGGGCCACGACCATCCGTGGCTTCTGTCGCAGACGCTCGTCGCGGGGAACACGAGCTGGGTCGCGGGTTTCGCGCCCGAGGACGGCACCGCGTGCGCGGCCAAGACGCGCTATCGGCAGCAGGACGCCGCGTGCCGCTTCGCCGCTGCGGACGACGGTCATTTCGAATTGAACTTCGATGAAGCGCAGTGGGCGGTGACGCCGGGACAGTCGGCCGTGCTGTATCAGGGCGACGTGTGTCTCGGCGGTGGGATCATCGAAAGCGCGGCGGCGGACGTGGTACCGCACGCGCCGCGCGTCGTAGCGGCGACTGCAAGCTGAAGACACGCGCCCCGGACGCGCGTGCTCCAGGGCGCGCTTCGATGGCCGTTTCCTATCGACTCGATAAAAAGTCATTTGATACAATCGCTTGACTCTCTACCTATCGATAGATAAAGTGAGGGCATCGACATCGGATGAACGGTGAATCACGCGATGGACAAGAACACGGTACGCGAGGCGCTGCTCGATCACGCGCAGACGGTCATGATGAAGCGCGGCTACAACGGCTTCAGCTATCGCGACTTGTCGGAACTCGTCGGTGTGAAGACGTCGAGCATCCACTATTACTTTCCAACGAAGGAAGACCTTGCGCTCGAAGCGGTGAACGCCTATAGCGCGGACGTCATGTCCTCGGTCTATGCCATCGACAGTTCGGCCTCGGCCGACAAGAAGCTCGACCGCTACACGAAGCTCTTCGGGCGCATCATCGGCGACGGGACTCAGGTCTGCCTATGCGGCATGCTGGCAGCGGACATCGAGTCGTTGCCGGAGAAAGTGCGTCATGCCATTCAGGCGTTCTTTCGCGCTAACGAAAACTGGCTGGCAAAGGTCCTGGCAGAAGGCGAGGCGCAGGATACGCTCGATGCCGGAGGCAAGCCGGAAGCGGCGGCGCGCGCGCTGTACGCCGCATTTCAGGGCAGTCTGCTCGCGTGCCGATTGTTTCAGACGCGGGCGCGTCTGGATGAGGTTGCCGCAACGGTGCGGCGGTAGATAACCCTGTGGATAAGTCTGTGAAAAACCCGTTTTCCCTTTTGCCTATGTCTATCGTTCGATAGGTAGATTTTGGCGTGAATCATCCCGACATGAAGAGAGGGCACCTTCGCGAGCCTTGCGTGGCGCGCCCGGCTGTATTGCGGGGATAGCCGCGCTACGCACACGAACCAGATGCACCACACGATTCCGTCGATTTATCTATCTAGTAGTAGATAAGCATCAAACTTACGTTTCCTTTTTACCGACCGGAGCACACCATGAAAAAGCTGAAAGCCACGTTGATCGCAACCGCCGTTGCCACCGCCGTTCTGTCGCATACCGCAGCCGACGCCGCGCCGGTGCTTGAACCGACAACGCAGCAGTTCATCGACACGCTCGCCGCCAAGAACGGCCCGCCGATCTACACGCTTTCCCCGGCCGACGCGCGCAACGTGCTCGCAGGCGCGCAAGCGCAGCCGGTGAAGAAGGAAGCCGCGAAGATCGAAGACCGCGTGATCGAAGCCGGTCCAACGGGCAAGATCGCGTTGCGCATCGTCCGGCCGGCGCATGCGAAGGGCGCGTTGCCCGTCATCATGTATTTCCACGGCGGCGGCTGGGTGCTGGGCGACAAGAACACGCACGACCGGCTGGTGCGCGAAATCGCGAACGGGGCAGAGGCCGAAGTCGTGTTCGTCGATTACGACCGCTCGCCCGAGACGAAGTATCCGGTGCCGATCGAGGAAGCGTACGCGGCGACGCGTTACGTCGCGGACCACGCCCGCGAGTTCGATGTCGATGCGTCGCGCATGGCGGTGGCCGGCGATAGCGTCGGCGGCAACATGGCCGCGGCCGTGACGCTGCTGGCAAAGGAGCGGCACGGCCCGGCGCTGCGCGCGCAAGTGCTGTTCTATCCGGTGACGGACGCCAATTTCGATGACGGCGCGTACAACGAGTTCGCCAACGGCCCGTGGCTCACGCGCGACGCGATGAAGTGGTTCTGGGACGCCTACGCGCCGAACGCCGCAGATCGCGCGAAGGTTACGGCGTCGCCGCTGCGCGCAAGCATCGACGAATTGAAGGGATTGCCGCCGGCGCTCGTCATCACCGACGAAAACGACGTGCTGCGCGATGAAGGCGAAGCCTACGCGCGCAAGCTGACCGAAGCCGGCGTACCCGTGACTTCGGTGCGCTACAACGGCACGATCCACGATTTCGTGATGCTGAACGCCCTCGCCGGGACGCCCGCCACGCGCGCCGCGATCGCGCAGGCCAACGCGACGCTCAAGGCCGCGCTGAAGAAGTGACGCGCGGATGCCGGACCGCTCCCGCCGCGCGCGGGAGCGCGGCCCTCAGCGCGGCTCCGTATCGATAAACGATTGCCGTTGCGCGAGCCGCGCGTAGAACTTGTCGAGCGCCGGGTGGGCCTCGCGCCAGTCGAGGTCCGGCATGCGGAAGTCGAGATAGCCGAGCGCGCAGCCGCACGCGATGTCGGCGAGCGTGAAGCGGTTCGCGGAGCACCACTGTTTCGTGTCGAGACCACGCGCCATCGCGCGCAGACCGTCCTCGATCTTGTGCCGCTGCCGCGCGATCCACATGTCGCTGCGGTGGGCCTCGTCGCGCAGCACGCCTTCGAGGCGAATCAGGACGGCCGCGTCGAGCATGCCGTCCGCGAGCGCTTCCCAGCAGCGCACTTCGGTGCGCTCGCGCCGTTCCTGGGGCAGCAGCTTGCCGACCGGCGTCAGCGTGTCCACGTATTCGCAGATCACGCGCGAATCGAACACCGCTTCGCCGCCGTCCAGAATCAGACACGGCACTTTGCCGAGCGGGTTGAAATCGTGGATCTTGGAATCGGATGCCCAGACATCTTCGAGCACCAGTTCGCAGTCGATCTTCTTTTCCGCCATCACGATCCGCACCTTGCGGACGAATGGACTCGTGTGCGAACCGATTAGTTTCATCATCTATTCTTCGCGTTCGTTTCGGATAAAGCGGAGGTCGATCTTAACCGGGCGCGCCTGCGCCAACTGCATTTTCGAGATGCGGCGCAGGCCGGTGTCGTCTGGCGACAACATGCCGTTGCCGCAAGACGCTCAGTGCTGCTCATCAGCAGACGAAACACGGTGCGAAGCAGACGGAAATATCGGGTTCCTATGCGTTCGGCGCATGCAACGCGCCGAACTTACTGCGCGCTGGCAGTCGTCGCGCCATCCGACGCCGGGCACGGCAAAACCGGCGCAGGGCGCGCGCTGGCCGCTGCCGCCTTGCCCTTGGCGGACGATGACGCCGCGACGGCGGGCGGCAGCGCAGCGAGACTTCGCACGCCTGCTGAAATAGCCGTGGCGAGCGCATTCACCGCTTTGCGATGCCCGTCGATCAGCGCGCCGTAGCCGTCGCCGACAGGCTCGTTTGCGACCGTGCGACAGGTCATGACCGTCTGCGAACCGGCGGCGCGCACGCTCCAGACCGCATCGAGCACGGCCTGCGAGCCCGGCCACGACTCGAACCGCTGCACCTTCACCGTCACGCGATACACCGGCGCCGATTCCGGATACGGCGTGCCGTAGACATCGATCGCATTCAGCTGCTGCGAGAGATCGCTCGACAGCGCGCGCCGCACTTCGTCGCCGGGAAGCGAGGCCCAGCGTTCCTGTTCCAGCACGCTCACTTGCGCGGGACTCGTCTGCACGACCAGCTGATTGCGCGAAACCTGCTCGGGCATGTCCACCGGCGCGAGCTGGAAATAGAACGCCGCCGCCGACGACGACACCGGAGCCGGCGTCTGCGCCGCGCCGCCCAACGTGTAGAACCGGCTCGACGGCGAGGACGCGCACGCGCACAGCGCGCCCGCCGCGCCCACCGTCAACAACAACGCGCCGAACCTCATGGTTTGTCCTCCGGTTTGCCGCGCAACAGCGATTCCGGATGACGTTCCAGATAATCAGCCAGCGCATTGAGCGATTGAAGCGTCCGCGTGAGTTCCTGCATCGCCTGATGCACGTCGGACTGAAGCGGCGAGTCCTGCTGAAGCGTCGATTGCGCCGCGCCGAAGGTTTTCTTTGCCTGCGTGAGCGTGTCGCGCATTTCGGGCATGACTTCCTTGTTGAGCTGGTCGAAGAGCGTGTTGGCGTTCTTCAGCGAGCCGTTCAGGTTCGTGCCGATCTGGTCGAACGGAATCTTGTCCAGCTTGCGCGCGATGTCGGCAATCTGCAGTTGCAGCTCGTCGAGCGTGTTCGGCACCGTCGGCAGTTCGATCGGATCGCCCGCCACGTTCACCTTCGCGGGCGCGGCTTTCGGGAAGAAGTCGAGCGCGACGTAAAGCTGGCTCGTCAGCAGATTGCCGGTGCGCAACTGTCCACGCAGGCCGCGCTTGACGAGCAACTCCAGCATGTCGTGGCTCTGCTCCGTTCCCTGTTCGGGCAGCGCGGCTTTCGCACGGCGGCCGAGCCGGTCCGGATACAGGTCGATGGTCACGGGCATCATGAACGAATGCGTCTGCTGGTCGTATCGCACGCCGATGCCCGTCACCTGTCCGAGCACGATGCCGCGGAAATCGACCGGCGCGCCCACCGACAAACCGCGCAACGACTGATTGAAGTTCATCACCACATGCACCGGATCGCCGTCGGGGTCGCGCATCGCGTCGGCCTGATCCGAGGCGAGGCGGAAGGTTGCGTTCTCCTTCGCTTGCGCGCCGGCCTGCTGATTCGGCGGCGTCTGGAACGCGATGCCGCCGAGCACCACAGTGGCGAGCGACTGCGTGTTCAGCGTGAAGCCGCTCGAATCCAGCCGCAGATCGACGCCGCTCGCGTGCCACCAGCGCGAGTTCGTGCCGACGTACTGATCGTACGGCGCGTTCACGAAAACCTGCATGGTGACGCCGGTGCCGTCTTTATCGAGCGAAAACGCCGTGACCTGCCCGACCTGCACGCGCCGGTAATACACCGGCGAGCCGATATCCAGCGAGCCGAGCGATTCGCCGTGCAGCGTGAACGTGTGTCCCTTCTGGTCGCCGGTGACGGCAGGCGGCGTCTCCAGACCGACGAAGTAGCTCTGATCCTCGGTCGATTTCCCCGCGTCCGCGCCGATGTACGCGCCGGACAGCAGCGTGGAAAGACCGGTGACGCCGCTTGCCGCCACGCGCGGCCGCACGACCCAGAAGCGCGTGTCCTTCACGGCGAAATCGGTGGCTTCCTTCGTGAGCTGGACATCGACGAGCACGCGCGAATGGTCCTTCGACAGCGTGATCGTCTTGACCGTGCCGATGTCCACGTCCTTGAACTTGACCTTGGTCTTGCCGGGCTCCAGCCCTTCGGCGCTCACGAAACTGATAGTCACGGTCGGGCCGCGACTCGACACCGTCTTCACGACCAGGAACACGCCGATCAACGCCGCGACGATCGGAATGACCCACACGAGCGACGGCAGCCAGCGGCTGCGCGGCTCGATCACCGGCTCGGGCAGTCTCGGCGGCAGTCCGCCGCCGCTCGTTTCCTCGAAAGGCTTGGGAGCATCCGGCCCATTCGGACCTTGGGCACTAGTCATATTTCTTTCCTGACGGTTCTATGTTGTCCCATATCAGACGTGGGTCGAACTGCATGGAGGCGAGCATCGTCAGGACGACGACGGACGCGAACGCGAGCGCGGCCGGCCCCGCCGTGATGACCGCGACCGACTTGAAGCGCACCAGCGCGACGGTGAGCGTCACGACGAAGATGTCTAGCATCGACCATCGGCCGATGCCTTCGACGATGCGATAGAGCGTCGTGCGCTGACGCGGACGCCACGTCGAGCGCCGCTGCACGCTCACGAGCAGAAATGCGAGCGACAGCAGCTTCAGCATCGGCACCAGAATGCTCGCCACGAAAATGACCACGGCGAGCGGATAGTCGCCATCGTTCCAGAACAACGCGACGCCGCTCATGATGGTGTCGTCTTCCGCGCCGAGAATCGACGACGTGTGCAGCATCGGATAGACGTTCGCGGGAATGTAGAGGATCGCCGCGCTGATGAGGAGCGCCCACGTTCGCGCGATGCTGTCCGGATTGCGCCGGTGCACGGCCGCGCCGCAGCGCGTGCAGCGCTGCTTTTCGACCGTGCGCGCGAGCGGCTGCACGAGGCCGCAGGCGTGGCAGCCGACTACGCGCTCGCGCGAGGCCGTGGTGAACAGCGTGGGCGGTTCGGCGCCGGGCGCGGACGACTCGGTGTTGCGCGGAATGTCGGTCACGATTTCTGCCTCGCGGGCGGCGAGACGGCCACGCGCCCGCGCCGGGGAAGCTGGCCCGCGATATCCCACAGCGAGCGCGGATCGAAACTGACGACGACTGCCACCATCAGCGTGAGCGCGCCGAACGCGAAGAGCGCGGCTTCGGGAATCACGCGCGCGACGCTCAGCATCTTCACGAGCGTGACGAGCACGCCGAGCATGAACACTTCGATCATGCCCCACGGCCGCACGAACTGAATCGCGCGCAAGGTGACGTCGAAACCCGGCGGAATATAACCGGCGCGCACGGGCATCAGCACATAGAGCAGGGCGGTCAATTCGCAGAGCGGGAACAGGATGGTCGCGCAAAACACGAGCACTGCGACGACCTCCATGTGCTCGCCCCACAGCGCGATGATCGCGCCGATGAGCGTCGTCTGCGAGGTAATGCCGTTCGCGTCGAGCTCGACGATGGGAAACGCCTGCGCGATGACGAAGGTGATGAGCGCAGCGAGCGTCGTCGCGCAGATGCGGTCGAGGTTGGATGTCATGCCGCGGTAGAGTCGCGTGCCGCAGCGCGGACAGTTCGCGGTGCTATGTTCGGGCAGCGCGCGCTTTCTGAAGAGCGCGTCGCATTCGTGACATGCGATCAGTTCTTCTGAATCGTTCACATTCATAGTCGATGCCGGGCCTTCTCATGCGTGTTCGTGGGGCGCCGCAAGATCGGCCCGGGGCAAAAAGAGCAAGTCCCGGGCCAGCGCGCACGGTAGCAGCATGGTATCAAAGACCGATGACGCGCGACGATACGGCAGGCGCGAAGCAAGCGAGACCCCGGCGCGGAATAAACCGGCCGACGGTTCCGTTCACTTCTGGCTGCGCCCGGAGGCATCGACCGTTGCATGCGCGGAATAGTTCGTTGCATGGATGCGGTACATCGCTCGGAAACGGCCGCAAAGCCGCGCCGGTGCTGGCCCGGAGCGTGGGCGGCAGGTCCCGGCACGTGTGATGGCATTTCGCCGTTGTTCGGGTAGCATGGCGGCGCGTGCATCGGTCAGGCGCACCCAGCGCACATTAGCCATATTCAGGACATCAGCATCATGGAAAGCAGTGTTGGCATCTCGCAAGCCAGTTCGGCCGAGCGATACGGCGCGACGGCGATCGCATTTCACTGGCTCATCGCGCTCTTGATCGTGGGCGGGTTCTATCTCGGCTGGATCATGACCGACATTCCCGGCTTCACCCCGACCAAGCTCAAGTACTTTTCGTGGCACAAGTGGATCGGCGTGACCGTGTTCGTGCTTGCGGCGCTGCGGCTCGTGTGGCGCATGACGCATCGCGCGCCCGCCATGCCGGCCGGCATGCCGCGCTGGCAGCAGGGCGCGGCGCACGTCACGCATATTCTGCTCTACGTGCTGATGGTCGTGATTCCCGCGTCCGGCTATCTGTACAGCTCGGCGGCGGGCTTGCAGGTCGTCTATCTCGGCGTGCTGCCGCTGCCGACGATCATCGGACCCGACAAGGCGCTCAAGGCGACGCTGCGCATCGTCCATGTGGCGCTGAACTACGGCCTGCTGGTGCTCGTCGCCATGCACGTGCTCGCGGCGCTCAAGCATCATTTCGTCGATCGCGACGGCTTGCTCGGCCGCATGCTGCCCTTCATCAAGTGATCGAGGCGCAACGTTCGATTGTTTCCTCGCCGTTGGCAACGCATGTCCGGCTCGTTGTTGGTTCCCGCATGCTTTTGATTTTCAATACCGGTTGCTCGTCGATACGTCAAAAAAGGCACACATGAAACTGAAACTCAATGGTTGGATGCTGGCCGCCGTGGCCGCAGCATCGCTCGCCACGGCAGCGGGCGCGCAGGCGCAAGTGGATATGGCGAAGAGCTCGGTCATCGCCACGTCCAAGCAAATGAACGTGCCCACCGACGGCAAGTTCAACAAGTTCAACGCGCAGATTTCGTTCGATCCGGCGAAGCCCGCGGCGGGCAGCGCGAACATCACCATCGACACCGGCAGCTACGATCTCGGCGACGACGACTACAACAAGCAGGTGCGCGGCAAGGAATGGTTCGACAGCGCGACGTATCCGACCGCCACGTTCGTTTCGAGCGCCATTGCGCCGGCGGGCGGCAACCAGTACAAGGTCACCGGGAAGATCACGATCAAGGGCAAGTCGCAGACGGTCACGGTGCCCGTCACCATCACGCAGCAGGGCGCGACCGAAACCTTCGACGGCGCGCTGCCGATCAAGCGCACGCAGTTCGACGTGGGCACGGGCGAGTGGAAGGACACGTCGGTGGTCGCGGACGATGTCGTCATCAAGTTTCATATCGTCGCCGCGAAGAAGTAAGCGGCGGCCGTTTCGTTCAACAACCTAGATTCAACGCTCATTCAGTCAGGAGAAGCACTTGAACAAGCTTTCGATGATCGCCGCCGGCATGCTCGCAGCCGGCCTGTCCTTCAGCGCGATGGCCGCTGACACGTACCAGCTCGACCCGAACCACACGTATCCGAGCTTCGAGGCGGACCACTTCGGCGGCGTGTCGACGTGGCGCGGCAAGTTCAACAAGAGCAGCGGCACCGTGGTGCTCGACCGCGCGGCGAAGACGGGCACGGTGGACGTGACCATCGACGTGTCGTCGATCAACACGGGCAACGCCAAGCTCGACGAGCATCTGCAAAAGCCCGAATTCTTCGATGCCGCCAAGTACCCGACGGCCGTGTACAAGGGCACGTCGATCAAGTTCGACGGCGACAAGCCGTCCGAAGTGGTCGGCACGTTGACGATGCACGGCGTGACGAAGCCGCTGAACCTGAAGATCGAGAGCTTCAAGTGCTTCGTGAACCCGATGATGAAGAAGGAAGTCTGCGGCACGGAAGCGACGGCGACGTTCGATCGCGGCGACTTCGGCATGGACTACGGCAAGTCGTACGGCTTCAGCCTGAAGACGGTGCTGCATATCCAGGCTGAAGGCGTGAAGCAGTAAGCCTCGGCGCATCGCGCGAGGAGAAACGAAAAGGGCCGGTCATCGAGACCGGCCCTTTTGCTTTTTGCGCTGAAAAGAAGGGTTAAACCTGAGCGCCCGCGTTCGGGTCGTTCGGATCGTACTTGTCCTTCTTGTCCTTGATCAGATCTTCACGCTTGACGCCGAACCACATGGCGAGCGCGGCGGCCACGAACACCGACGAATAGATACCGAACAGAATACCCACGGTCAGCGCGAGCGCGAAGTAGTGCAGCGTCGGGCCGCCGAAGAAGAACATCGAGAGCACCATCATTTCGGTACAGCCGTGCGTGATGATGGTCCGCGACATCGTGCTCGTGATCGCGTGGTTGATGACTTCGATCACCGTCATCTTGCGCTGCTTGCGGAAGGTCTCGCGAATCCGGTCGAAGATAACGACCGACTCGTTCACCGAATAGCCGAGCACCGCGAGAATCGCCGCCAGCACCGACAGCGAGAACTCCCACTGGAAGTAGGCGAAGAAGCCGAGAATGATCACCACGTCGTGCAGGTTCGCGATGATGCCCGCCACCGCGTACTTCCACTCGAAGCGGAACGACAGGTAGATCACGATGCCGATCACCACGCACGCGAGCGCGGCGAGCCCGTTGGTCACGAGTTCCTTGCCGACCTGCGGCCCGACGAACTCCACGCGCTGCAAGGTGACTTGCGCGTCGTTCGACTTGAGCGCGCTCATCACCTGGTCGCTCTGCTGCGCGGAGGTGAGGCCCTGCTTGAGCGGCAGGCGGATCAGCACGTCGCGCGAGGTGCCGAAGTTCTGCACTTGCGCGTCGCCGTAACCGAGTTTCGCCATGGTGGCGCGCACCGGTTCGAGCGGCACGGCCTGCGGATACTGCACTTCGATGACCGTGCCGCCGGTGAACTCGACCGACAGATGCAGCCCGCGATGCACGAGGAAAAAGACAGCCGCGAGGAACGTGATGAGCGAGATCGCGTTGAAGATCAACGCGCGCTGCATCAGCGGCAAGTCGCGGCGAATGCGGAAGAATTCCATGTTTCGTTTCTCCGGGGCTCAGGGCTTAACGGACTGGCCCGGTTTCTGTTGATCGATGCCGGGGCCCGAGCGGCGGCGCACGGTCGGCTTGCCGGTGCGCGGGGCCGTCTGAGCGCTCGCGCGCGGCGCGGCGGCGGCGCGCGCCTTGGCCTTGCTGCGGGCGGCGGGAACGACTTCCTCGGCGACCGCTTCATCGCCCTGCTGCGCCGCGAGATACGCCGCAGCGGCCGATTCGGCGCTCGCGCCTTCCGGACGCCACACTTGCCCGATCGCCAGCGACTTCAGCTTCTTCTTGCCGCCGTACCACAGGTTCACGAGACCGCGCGAGAAGAACACGGCCGAGAACATCGACGTCAGAATGCCGATACAGTGCACCACCGCGAAGCCGCGCACCGGACCCGAGCCGAACGCGAGCAGCGCGAGGCCGGCGATCAGCGTGGTGACGTTCGAATCGAGAATCGTCGCCCATGCGTGCTTGAAGCCTTCCTGAATCGCGGTCTGCGGCGGCGCGCCGTTGCGCAGTTCTTCGCGGATACGCTCGTTGATCAGCACGTTCGCGTCGATCGCCATACCGAGCGCGAGCGCGATAGCGGCAATGCCCGGCAGCGTCAGCGTGGCCTGCAGCATCGAGAGAATCGCGACGAGCAGGAGCAGGTTCACGGACAGCGAGAGCATCGAGATCAGGCCGAACAGCAGGTAGTACACGATCATGAAGACGGCGATCGCGGCGAAACCGTACGTGACCGAATCGAAGCCCTTCTTGATGTTGTCCGCGCCGAGGCTCGGGCCGACCGTGCGTTCCTCGATGATGTCCATCGGCGCCGCGAGCGAGCCGGCGCGCAGGAGCAGCGCGAGGTCGGTCGCGGCTTGCGGCGTCGGCTGGCCGGTAATCTGGAAGCGGTCGCCGAGTTCGGACTGGATGGTCGCGACCGTCAGCACTTCGCCCTTGCCCTTCTCGAAGAGCACCATCGCCATCGGCTTGCCGATGTTGTCGCGCGAAACGGCGCCGACCGCGCGCCCGCCGGCCGAATCCAGCCGGATGTTCACGGACGGACGCTGATGGTCGTCGAAGCCCGCCGAGGCGTCGATGATGCGGTCGCCCGTGAAAATCACCTGCTTGCGCAGAAACACGGTGCGATCGCCTTGCTTGAACGCTTCGTCGCCGGGAGGAACGGGATCGTTCGGGCCGGAGGCGTACGTGTTCACCGGGTCGGCAAGGCGCGCTTCGAGCGTCGCCGTGCGGCCGATGATGTCCTTCGCCTTCGCCGTGTCCTGCACGCCCGGCAGCTCGACCACGATGCGGTCCGCGCCTTGTTGCTGAATCACCGGCTCCGCGACGCCGAGTTCGTTCACGCGGTTATGCAGCGTCGTGATGTTCTGCTTGAGCGCGCCGTCCTCCACCGTCTTCTGCGTGCCCGCCGAGAACGTGCCGACCACCTGAACGCCGTCGCCGCCCTGGCGCGTCGTCCATTGAAGCTCGGAGACGCCCGTGGAAAGCAGGTTGCGCGCGTTGTCCGCGACCGCCTGATCCGAGAAATTCACGACGACCGATTGCCCCACGCGATTCACGCCGCCATCGCGAATGTTGCGATCGCGCAGATAAGTGCGGGCGTCGGCTGCGTCTGAATCGAGTTTCTTGTTCAGCGCGCCGGCCATGTCGACCTGAAGCAGGAAGTGCACGCCGCCGCGCAAGTCGAGGCCGAGGTACATCGGCAGCGCGTGCAGGGCCGTCAGCCAGCGCGGCGAGGCGCTCTGCAGATTCAGCGCGACGATGTATTGCGGATCGGTCGGGTCGCTGTTCAACGTTTTCGTCAGCAGGTCCTTCACGCGCAACTGCGTGTCGGTGTCCTTCAGCCGCACGCGGATGTTCGCGTTGGTCTGCGAATTGTCGAACGTGACTTCGTCAGCCGTGATGTGGCTCGCGGCGAGCGCGCCTTCCACATTCGCGAGCGTGGACGAATCCAGCTTGACGGTCGCCTTGCCGCTCGACACCTGCACGGCGGGCGCTTCGCCGAAGAAATTGGGGAGCGTGTACACGAGACCGATGACGAGCGCCACCAGCATCACGACATACTTCCAAAGGGGATAACGATTCATGGGGATGGCCGAACAGAAAGTTGGCTTCGGGGGAGAGGGCGTCCGGCGTTATGCGCGACGAGCCGGTTGAGTGACTCGTGTGACTCGGAGGGCTCGGAGCGAGGCCGCGCCGGACGCGAAAGAATCTGGCCTTACAGCGACTTGATGGTGCCCTTGGGGAGAATAGTCGTGACGGAGGCCTTCTGCACGGTGATTTCCGTGCCTTCGGCGATTTCGACGCCGACATACGCTTCCGACACCTTCGTCACCTTGCCGACGATACCGCCGTTGGTCACCACTTCGTCGCCCTTGGCCATGGCGGCCAGCATGTTGCGATGCTCCTTCTGACGCTTCATCTGCGGACGGATCATGATGAAATACAGCACCGCGAACATCAGGATCAGGGGCAGGAAGCTCATCAGGCTCGATTCCGCGCTGCCCGCGGTGGCGCCTTGTGCAAAGGCATTCGAAATGAACGACACGTTGGTCTCTCCGTTATACGTCGAAAATACGTCGAAATTGCGATTCAAAAACCGGCTTGGAAATTAGCCCGACATTCTACCACTCGCCCATGCCGGCAAGGCGCCGGAATGCGCTTTGGCATCAAGCCGTTAGGCCCGCGCGCGGGCCGTTCGGGCGAGCGTTAGAAAGGTGATTGTAATGGGAGCGGCGCGACGGCTGGCGTAAGTTAGTCGACCCCGCGCGCCCGGTTTTCCGCGAAGGTCTTGCGAAACGCCTCGAAGCTGTGATTTTCGATCGACTCACGCACTTCGCCGATCAATTGCAGGTAGTAGTGCAGGTTGTGGATGGTGTTCAACTGCGCGCCGAGAATTTCGCCCACGCGATGCAGATGATGCAGATACGCCCGCGTGAAATTGCGGCACGTGTAGCAGCCGCAGCTTTCGTCGAGCGGTTTCATCGAATTCTTGTGCGTCGCGTTCTTGATCTTCAGATCGCCGAAGCGCGTGAAAAGCCAGCCGTTGCGCGCGTTGCGCGTGGGCATCACGCAGTCGAACATGTCGACGCCCGCCGCCACGCCCGCCACGAGATCCTCCGGCGTGCCGACGCCCATCAGGTAATGCGGCTTGTCGGCAGGCAGCTTCGGTCCGATGTGATTCAGGACGCGCATCATGTCTTCCTTCGGCTCGCCGACCGACAGCCCGCCGATCGCAAAGCCGTGAAAGCCGATGTCCGCGAGTCCGGCCAGCGATTCGTCGCGCAGGTCTTCGAACATGCCGCCCTGCACGATGCCGAAGAGCGCATTCGGGTTGCCGAGCCGCGTGAATTCGTCGATGGAACGCTTGGCCCAGCGCATCGACATGCGCATGGAGTCGGCGGCTTCCTGGTGCGAGGTCGGCACGCCGTTGGTCGCGTACGGCGTGCATTCGTCGAACTGCATGACGATGTCCGAGTTCAGCACCTTCTGGATTTGCATCGACACTTCGGGCGACAGGAACAGCCGGTCGCCGTTGATCGGCGATGCGAACGTGACGCCATCTTCGGTGATCTTGCGCAGATCGCCGAGCGAGAACACTTGGAAGCCGCCGGAATCGGTGAGAATCGGCCGGTCCCAGCCCATGAAGCGATGCAGCCCGCCGTGCACGCCGATCGTCTCCAGTCCCGGGCGCAGCCAAAGGTGAAACGTGTTGCCGAGGATGATCTGCGCGCGGATTTCTTCGAGTTCGCGCGGCTGGGTCGCCTTCACGGTGCCGTACGTGCCGACCGGCATGAAAATCGGCGTTTCGATGACGCCGTGATTGAGCGTGAGGCGGCCGCGGCGGGCCTGCCCGTCGGTCGTCAGCAGTTCGAACTTGAGGCCGTTGTCCGGCGGGGTGTGATTCACTGTCATGTAGATTCCTGTGCTACCGGAGAACAGTCCGGCGCGTCGGGTTGAGAAAAGCTCAAGCGCGCGTGAGCAGCATCGCGTCGCCATAGCTGAAAAAGCGGTAACGCGCCTCGATCGCGTGACGGTACGCCTCGCGGATCGTCTCCATGCCGGCGAACGCGGAGACGAGCATCATCAGCGTCGATTTCGGCAAATGGAAGTTGGTAATCAGCCGGTCGACGATGCGGAATTCGTAGCCCGGCGTGATGAAGATATCGGTTTCTGCGCTGGTCGCGGCAAGCGGGCGGCCGGCCTCGGCGGCGTCGCGGGCGGCGGCTTCGAGCGCGCGCATGGAGGTCGTTCCGACGGCGATCACGCGATTGCCGCGCGCCTTCACGGCCGCGATGCGATCCACGAGCGACTGCGGCAGCGCGTACCACTCGCTATGCATCTTGTGCTCGGCGATGTTGTCGACGCGCACTGGCTGGAACGTGCCCGCGCCGACGTGCAGCGTAAGCGTCGCACGTTCGACGCCGCGCGCATCCAGCCGGGCGAAGAGGGCGTCATCGAAATGGAGGCCCGCCGTCGGCGCGGCCACCGCGCCGGGATTCGCGGCATAGACGGTCTGGTAGCGCGATTCGTCGTAGGCGTCGGCGTCGTGCTCGATATACGGCGGCAGCGGCAAGCGCCCGTATTGCTCGATGAGCGTCAGGCAATCGGCCGGGAAATGCAGCGTGTAGAAGGGCTCGACGCGCTCGCCGACGGTCACGTCGAACGCGTCCGCGAGCTTGATCGTGCTGCCCGCCGCGGGACTCTTGCTCGCGCGAATTTGGGCGAGCGCGGTCGTCGGGCCGGTAAGGCGCTCGATCAGCACTTCTACGCGCCCGCCACTGGCCTTCTGGCCGAAGAACCGCGCCTTCAGGACTTTGGTATCGTTGAAGACGAGCAGGTCGCCCGGCTGAATCAAGTCGGGCAGTTCGGAAAAGCGCCGGTCGATGAGCGTGGCCGGCAAGGCGCG
This sequence comes from Caballeronia sp. Sq4a, assembly GCF_023170545.1. Lineage (NCBI taxonomy): Bacteria > Pseudomonadati > Pseudomonadota > Betaproteobacteria > Burkholderiales > Burkholderiaceae > Caballeronia > Caballeronia sp. Sq4a. Next base: position 381,427 of record NZ_CP084250.1, read on the forward strand.
GTTGTCCACTTCGAGCAGGCGGCTCGCGCTGCGCTCGGCGAGCGCGCTCTGCGCGATCAGCTCGGGCGGCAGATTAAAATCGAAATCGGAAAGCGTGAACATGGCTTGAAGTCGTGCGAACGAAGCTGAAAACAAGGCACCAGCGCCGAACAAACCTCACATTGTACTTGCGAAGAGATTAGATGCCCTTGTCCGACCGTCGCCTGTCATCCCCGGCCGATGCGCTTTCCGGCGCCGAACCTGGCGCCGCGCTCGCAGCCGCGCCGGCGGCCAAGCGCGCGAAAGCCGGCGACGACGCGGCCAAGAAGACGAAGCCCGTCGTGAAGACGGCGGACAAGCTCGCGAAGCTCGGCCTCAAGTCGGACATCGACCTCGTGCTGCATCTGCCGATGCGCTACGAGGACGAAACCTCGCTCACGCCGATCGCAGAACTGATTCCCGGCGACATCGCGCAGACCGAAGGCATCGTGTTCGACAACGAGATTGCGTATCGGCCCCGAAGGCAGTTGCTCGTCAAGATTCACGACGACGCCGGCGACGAACTCACGCTGCGTTTTCTCAACTTCTACGGCTCGCAAGTCAAGCAAATGGCCATCGGCACGCGGCTGCGCGTGCGCGGCGACGTGCGAGGCGGCTTCTTCGGGCTGGAGATGGTGCATCCGGCGGTGCGCCCCGTCGATGGCGACACGCCGCTGCCGCAGGCGCTCACGCCCGTTTATCCGTCGACGGCGGGCATCTCGCAGGCGTATCTGCGCAAGGCCATCGACAACGCGCTCACCCGCGTCTCCTTGCCGGAGCTGTTGCCGGACCCGGTGGCGCGCGCCCATCTCGCGCCGCTGAATCTACCGGGCCTGCTCGACGCGGTGAAGACGCTGCATCATCCGCGCGCGGATTCGGACGAAACCGCGCTCATCGACGGCACGCATCCGGCGTGGACGCGCATCAAGTTCGAGGAATTGCTCGCGCAGCAGCTATCGCTCAAGCGCGCGCACGCCGAGCGCCGCACGCGCGCCGCGCCCGCGATGCCGCGCCGGACCGCGAGCGATGCCGGTTCCCTTGTCGCGCGTCTGTTGCATGCGCTGCCGTTCCGGCTGACCGGCGCTCAGGAGCGAGTGGTCGCGGAAATCGCGGGCGAACTGACGCTCGCGCATCCGATGCAGCGTCTGCTTCAGGGCGATGTCGGCAGCGGCAAGACCATCGTGGCGGCGCTCGCGGCGGCGCAGGCCATCGACGCCGGTTATCAGGCCGCGCTGATGGCGCCGACCGAAATCCTCGCCGAGCAGCACGCGCGCAAGCTGCGCGGCTGGCTGGAACCGCTCGGCGTGTCGGTGGCGTGGCTCGCGGGGAGTCTGAAGGCGAAGGAAAAGCGCGCCGCGAGCGAGGCGGCGGCGCTCGGCACGGCGCAACTCGTTATCGGCACGCACGCGATCATTCAGGACACGGTGGAATTTGCGCGTCTCGGCCTCGTGATCGTGGACGAGCAGCATCGCTTCGGCGTCGCGCAGCGGCTCGCGCTGCGGGCGAAGGCGCAGAACGCGTCCGATGGCGCGCGCGACTTCCAGCCGCATCAGCTGATGATGTCCGCGACGCCCATTCCCCGCACGCTCGCCATGACGTACTACGCGGACCTCGACGTATCCACCATCGACGAATTGCCGCCGGGCCGCACGCCGATTCTCACCAAGGTCGTCTCGGACGGCCGGCGCGACGAGATCATCGGCCGCGTGCGCGAGGCGGCGCTGACCGGGCGGCAGGTCTACTGGGTGTGTCCGCTGATCGAGGAAAGCGAAACCTTGCAGTTGCAGACGGCCGTCGAGACGTACGAGACGCTGGTCGCCGCGCTGCCGGAATTGCGCGTCGGGCTGGTTCACGGGCGGCTCGCGCCTGCCGAGAAAGCGGCCGTCATGGACGCCTTCTCGCGCAACGAAGTGCAGTTGCTCGTCGCGACTACCGTGATCGAAGTGGGCGTGGACGTCCCGAACGCGTCGCTGATGGTGATCGAGCACGCCGAGCGCTTCGGCCTCGCGCAGTTGCATCAGTTGCGCGGGCGCGTGGGGCGGGGCAGCGCGGCGTCCGTGTGCGTGCTGATGTATTCGAATCCGCTCTCGCAGACGGCGCGCGCTCGTTTGCAGACGATGCGCGGAACCACCGACGGCTTCGAGATCGCGCGCCGCGATCTGGAAATACGCGGGCCCGGCGAATTCCTGGGCGCGCGTCAGTCGGGCGAGGCCATGCTGCGCTTCGCGAGCCTGGAACAGGACGGCTGGCTGATCGAGACTGCGCGCGAGGCGGCCCAACAGATGCTCGACGCCTTCCCGGAGGCCGTCGAGCGGCATCTCGCCCGCTGGCTCGGCGCACGCGAGCAGTATCTGAAGGCATAGGCCGCGAACTTGGCGGCGTTTCGTCGGTCCCTATTTGATTCGAGTGATTCGCGCTTCATCCGCGCGCGCCGGCCATCGACGAGTTGTCGAACCGGCATTCCCGGGTGTATAACTCAAACCTATTGAATCCATGTCTTCCATTGGTCCCCAATGACGCTTACTGAATTGAAGTACATCGTCGCGGTGGCGCGCGAGCGGCACTTCGGCCGCGCCGCCGAGGCGTGCTTCGTCAGCCAGCCGACGCTGTCGGTGGCAATCAAGAAGCTCGAAGACGAGCTGAATGTGCAGATCTTCGAGCGCGGCACGAGCGAGGTCAGCGTCACGCCGATCGGCGAGCAGATCGTCACGCAGGCGCAGCGCGTGCTCGAACAGACGCTCGCCATCAAGGAAATCGCCAAGCAGGGCAAGGATCCGCTCGTCGGGCCACTGCGTCTGGGCGTCATCTACACCATCGGGCCGTATCTGCTGCCGACGCTCGTCAAGCAGATGATCAAGTCGGTCCCGCAGATGCCGCTCATGCTGCAGGAAAACTACACGCTCAAGCTGATCGAGCTTCTGAAGCAAGGCGAAATCGACGTCGCGATCATGGCGCTGCCGTTTCCCGAAACCGGGCTGATGGTGCGCGCGCTCTACGACGAGCCGTTCGTCGTGGCGATGCCTTCCGGCCACGCGTGGGAGAACCGCAGCAAGATCGACCCGGACGATCTGAAGCAGGAAACCATGCTGCTGCTCGGCAGCGGTCATTGCTTCCGCGATCATGTGCTCGGCGTCTGTCCGGAACTGATGCGCTTCTCGCAAAACGCCGACGGCATTCAGAAGACGTTCGAAGGCTCGTCGCTGGAAACGATTCGGCATATGGTCGCGAGCGGCGTCGGCATCACGGTGCTGCCGCGCATGTCGGTCATGGAAGTGAAGCCGCACGCGCCGGGCATCGACTCCGGCTTGCTCAGCTACGTCCCGTTCGACGAACCGGTGCCGGACCGGCGCGTGGTCCTCGCGTGGCGAAAGAGTTTCACGCGGATGCCGGCAATCGACGCCATCTCCGATGCCATTGCCGCTTGCGATTTACCGGGCGTTAAAAAGCTGGATATGCCGGTGGCGGTGAATTAAGCCGACTTCTGCTTTTCGATTGATCTGAACCGCGCGCTCGAAAGAGGCGCGGTTTTGTTATTTGCGGCCGAGCTTTTATGCGGTTCTGTGTTTTTTGGTCAATTGCCGCGATCGCGATAAAAATGCTGTTTCTCGCGCCATAGGATTTTTGTCCGGGCGCGGCATGTCCGTCGCGCCTCATACACAGGAACGAGAATAAAAATGGGCTTTTCAGAAGCAGTTCGCGTGGCGTTGATCGAAAAATTCGCTACTTTCAACGGCCGTGCTCGCCGTTCGGAATATTGGTACTTCCAGCTTTTCGCGGGCATCGTCGCGGGCGTTGCAATGGTGCTGATGGGCATGAATGAAGATTCGCTAGCCGTTATTTCGCTCGTCTCGATCGTGGTTCTCGCGCTGTTCGTGCCGAGTCTCGCAGTCACGGTTCGACGGCTGCACGACACCGGCCGGTCCGGGTGGTTTTATCTCGTCGCGTTCGTGCCGATCGTCGGCGGCATTCTGGTCTTTATCTGGACGTGTTCGCGCGGCACGGACGGCGTGAACCGCTACGGTTCCGATCCGCTTAACGCCGCGTGATACCCGGACGGCGCCATGCGCCGTCCCATCCGCGCCATCCGCGCCACCCGCCTATCGGATAAATAAAATTAATCGAATAGCGAAATCCGATAGCTTTGATAAGCTCTGTTCCCAGAGAGCCGCCCGGCTCTGACAAGACACGAGGAACAGAGCGATGACATCCCGCCAGCCCGCCGCATCCCGCGCCGCTTCGGCAGCGACGCCATGGTCCGAACTGCGCGCCGTCGCGCTCGACGTCCTCGCCGCCTTCGCCCGCACTGCGTGACGCCTTCTTCATCCCAAGCCAACACAAACCACGGAGTATCACGATGACGACCCAACGACTCACCACCGCCAGCGGCGCGCCCGTAGGAGACAACCAAAACTCGCAGACCGCCGGCCCGCGCGGCCCCGTGACGCTGCAGGATTTCTGGCTCATCGAGAAGCTCGCGCACTTCGACCGCGAAGTGATTCCCGAGCGCCGCGTGCATGCGAAGGGCTCGGGCGCGTTCGGCACGTTGCGCGTGACGCACGACATTTCCCGCTACACGAAGGCGAAGCTCTTCAACGAAATCGGCAAGGAAACGCCCATTTTCATGCGCTTTTCGACGGTGGCCGGCGAGCGCGGCGCGGCCGATGCCGAGCGCGACGTGCGCGGCTTTTCCATCAAGTTCTATACGGAAGAGGGCAACTGGGACGTGGTCGGCAATAACACGCCGGTGTTTTTCATTCGCGATCCGCTCAAGTTTCCCGACTTCATCCATACGCAAAAGCGCGATCCGTACACCAACCTGCGCAGCAACGTGGCGGCGTGGGATTTCTGGTCGCGTCATCCGGAATCGCTGCACCAGGTGACCATTTTGATGAGCGATCGCGGCATTCCGAAGAATTATCGGCAGATGCACGGCTTCGGTTCGCACACCTTCTCGTTCATCAACGCGAATAACGAGCGCTTCTACGTGAAGTTCCACTTCAAGTCGCAACAGCCGCTCGAAAACTTCACGGATGCCGAAGCCGCCGCCGTGATCGCCGCCGACCGCGAAAGCGCGCAGCGCGATCTCGTCGAGAATATCGACCGGGGCAACTTCCCGCGCTGGAATTTCCGCGTGCAGATCATGCCGGAAGCGGACGCGGCGACTTACCGCTTCAACCCGTTCGACATCACGAAGGTGTGGCCGCACAAGGACTATCCGCTCATCGATGTGGGCGTGATCGAGCTGAACCGCAACGCGCAGAACTACTTCGCGGAGGTCGAGCAGTCGGCTTTCACGCCGGCGAACGTCGTGCCGGGCATCGGCTTTTCGCCGGACCGGCTGTTGCAAGGGCGGCTTTTCTCGTACGGCGACACGCAACGCTATCGCCTCGGCATCAATCACCATCAGATTCCGGTGAACGCGCCGCGCACGCCGGTGGCGAATCCGTTTCATCGCGATGGCGCAATGCGCGTCGACGGCAATCTCGGTGGCCGCGTGAACTACGAGCCGAACCGCTTCGGCGACTTCAGCCAGGACCCGAGCGTGAACGAGCCGCCGCTCGCGGCGGGCGCGGTCGATCGCTACGATCATCGCGAGGACGAGGACTACTACAGCCAGCCGGGCGCGCTCTTCCGCCTGTTCGATGACGGGCAGCGCGAGCGGCTCTTCGGCAACATCGCGCGGCACATTCACGGCGTGCCGAACGAGATCATCGCGCGGCAGATCGAGCACTTCCGCCGCGCCGATCCGGCCTATGCGCAAGGCGTCGTCGATGCGCTCGCCCGCATCGGGCAGCGGGTCGACGCGAACAAGGACATCGACGAGGAAGATACGGCCGCTGTGTGACTCGCGTGAAAGGCGCGGCGGCAACGGTCGAACGGGAACGCAGGAGCAAGATCATGACCCAGACACTGAACATCATCGGCCAGGCGGTGGATCGCCTGGAAGCGACGAGCCGCCGGGCAACGCGCGGTGCGCGCGTCGCAGTTGCTTTCGGAATCGTGGCGGCGGCGTACGGACTCGTCGTCGCGAGCGCGCTGCATGGCGCGGGCGGGTTCGCCTGACGTCATCCGCCTTGCGCAGCGCGCGGCATGAGCGCCGCGAAGCCTTGCTGCACAAGGAAACCGCCGCGTTTCTAAGATACACTGTCGATCGCTCGAAACGCCGCGCGGCGAAACAATGCGTCACGCGCGGCGCACCACGTTCGAATCACTCTTTCACGGAGTCATCATGGCGAAAAAAGGCATTGCACCTGCCGTCAACATCGGCATCAACGACAAAGACCGCAAGCGGATCGCCGACGGGCTGTCGCGGCTGCTCGCGGACACCTACACGCTCTACCTGAAGACGCACAATTTCCACTGGAACGTCACGGGGCCGATGTTCAACACGCTGCACCTGATGTTCGAGACGCAATACACGGAACTGGCGACGGCCGTCGATTCGATCGCGGAACGCATTCGCGCCCTCGGCGTGCACGCGCCGGGCAGCTATCGCGACTTCGCGAAGCTCTCGTCGATTCCGGAAGCCGAAGGCGTGCCCGACGCCGAAGACATGATCCGCCAACTGGTGGAAGGTCAGGAAGCGGTGGTGCGCACGGCGCGCGAGATTTTCCCGGCGACCGAAGCCGCCAACGACGAGCCGACCGCCGACCTGCTGACGCAGCGCATGCAGACGCATGAAAAGACCGCGTGGATGCTGCGCTCGATGCTCGCGTAAAGCGCTTCTCTTGTCCGTTCAGGAAACCCGTGCGATGTACTGCACGGGTTTTTGCTTTTCAGAGCGGCGCGCAGCGCTGGACTAAAATATCTGCTCTTCCGTTCCGGCCGCCTTCCATGCTCGCCCGTCTCCCGCTCTATATGCGCCTCGTGCGCCTGGACAAGCCCATCGGCAGCCTGCTGCTTTTGTGGCCGACGCTCAACGCGTTATGGATCGCGTCGGATGGCCGGCCATCGCTGATGCTGATCGTGATCTTCGCGATCGGCACGCTCCTGATGCGCTCGGCGGGTTGCGCGATCAACGATTACGCCGACCGCGATTTCGACCGCTACGTGAAGCGCACCGCCGAGCGGCCGATCACGTCGGGCAAGATTCGCGCGTGGGAAGCGGTGGCGCTCGCGGCGGCGCTGTCGCTCGTCGCGTTCCTGCTCATTCTGCCGCTCAACGCGCTCACGAAGGAACTGTCGGTTTTCGCGCTGTTCGTCGCGGGCACGTATCCGTTCACCAAGCGATTCTTCGCGATTCCGCAGGCGTATCTGGGCATCGCGTTCGGCTTCGGCATTCCGATGGCGTTCGCCGCCGTGCAGGATCATGTGCCGATGCTCGCGTGGATCATGCTCGCGGCCAACGTGTTCTGGTCGGTGGCGTACGACACCGAATACGCGATGGTCGATCGCGACGACGACATCAAGATCGGCATTCGCACGTCCGCGCTCACGTTCGGCCGGTACGACGTGCTCGCCGTGATGCTGTGCTACGCCGCGACGCTCGCGGTGTATGCGGGCATCGGCGTCGCGCTGCACTTCGGCTGGCCGTACTGGCTCGGCTGGCTGGGCGCGGCCGGCTGCGCGGGGTATCACTACACGCTTATCCGAAATCGCGAGCGCATGGCGTGCTTCGCCGCGTTCAAGCACAACAATTGGCTGGGCGGCGTGTTGTTCGCGGGGATTGCGCTTCAGTACGCGCTGGCAGGCTGAGAGTGCGCGGCGCGTGGCGATTCATTGATGCTCGATCGTGTCGATCTCATCAAGCTCGACATGGAAGGCAATCGGACTGGACGTGCTTCGGGGCGCGAAGGAAACCATCGAGCGGTGCGCGCCCGTCATGCTCGTCGAAGTGTTCAAGAACGACGAGAAACTCATCCGGACGTTCTGCTCGCGTTGAACGCACGTGACCCGCTGTTGAGGCATATCGCGCAGCGCGGCAAGAGGTTTTTCATCGAATAACCCGCGCGCGCCACGTCATATCTGCGCTTTCAAGAGCCTCAAGCCGCGCCGAATTCATCCCCCATTTCCTTGGCCCGCGCTTGTGCCGCCAGCGCGCCGCGCACGATCGCGTCCTTCACGCCTTGCGCATCGAATGAGGCGAGCGCGGCCGCCGTCGTGCCGCCCTTCGATGTCACGCGCTCGCGCAGCACGCTCGCCGGTTCGCTCGACTGCGCCGCGAGTTGCGCCGCGCCCGTGAACGTCGCGACCGCGAGCGCGCGGCCTTGCTCATCGTCCATGCCGAGGGCGCGCGCCGCTTCCTGCATCGCTTCGATGAAATAGAACACGTACGCCGGACCGCTGCCCGAGATGGCGGTGACGGCGTCGATCTTCGCTTCGTCGTCGAACCAGACGGTCGCGCCGACCGCTTCCAGCACTTGCGATGCAAGCGCCTTCGCCTCGTCGCTCACGCCCGGCAATGCGGCGAGCCCCGTTACGCCCATGCCGATGAGCGCGGGCGTGTTCGGCATGGTGCGCACCACGTTCGCGTAGCCGCCGAGCCACCGCGAGAGGTCCGCCGCGCGGATGCCCGCCGCGATGCTGATGACCGTCTGCCGCGCGAGATGCGGCGCGAGCGCCTCGGCGACGCCTTTGAGCACCTGCGGTTTCACGGCGAGCAGGATGGCGTCGTAGCCCGCGAGCTTCGCGTCGATGGCCGCGCCCGTCTCGATGCCGAATTGCTTCGCGGTGCGCGCGCGCGCTTCGTCGTTGATGTCGATGGCGTAGATATCCGCAGGCGCGACGCCGCGCTTGATGAGACCGCCGATGAGCGCCGCGGCCATGTTGCCGCCGCCGATGAATGCGATTTTCATGGTGAGTGATGAGTCAGTGGGTGTAAGTGCGCTTGCCGAAGATCGCGGTGCCGATGCGCACGATGGTCGCGCCTTCGAGCACGGCGGCTTCGAGATCGGCGGACATGCCCATCGAAAGCGTGTCGAGTTCGAGGCCGTCGGCGCGCAGCGTACCCATCAGATCGCGCAGGCGCGCGTGCGGCGCGCGCTGGGCGTCGAGCGTGTCGGCGGGCTCGGGAATCGACATCAGCCCGCGCAGACGCAGGCCGGGCAGCTTGGCCACCGCATGCGCGAGCGCCGCGGCGTCATGCGGCTCGACGCCGCTTTTGGATGCCTCGCCGCTCACGTTCACCTGCACGCACACGTTGAGCGGCGTCGCGCCTTCGGGACGCTGCGCGGAAAGGCGCTCCGCAATTTTCAGGCGGTCGATGGAATGCACCCAGTCGAACTGCTCCGCGACGAGCTTCGTCTTGTTCGATTGCAGCGGCCCGATGAAATGCCATTCGATCTCGCGGCGCAAGTCTGCGAGCGCCGCGATCTTCGCGATGCCTTCCTGCACGTAGTTCTCGCCGAACGCCCGCTGGCCGGCATCGAAGGCGGCGCGCACGTCGTCGGCGGGGAAGGTCTTGGATACGGCGAGCAGCGTGACGGACGCCGGATCGCGCGACGCGCGTTCGGCGGCCTGCGCGATCCGTTGACGGACTTCTTCTAGATGTTGAGCGATGGACATGCGCGAGCGACATTCATGGCGGATCGGGCCATTATACGAATCCGCCTAGCCGTACAGCAGATGCTCCAGAAGCTGAATCCAGTGCGTCACCGGCGTGGATGTGCCGCTTTGCAGATGCGCGATGCAGCCGACGTTCGCCGACACGATCATCTGCGGCTCGGTCTTTTCCAGCCGGTCGAGCTTCTGGTTGCGCAGCGCGTAAGCCATTTTCGGCTGCAGCACCGAATACGTTCCGGCCGATCCGCAGCACATGTGCGCGTCCGCGGGCAGGCGCACTTCGAGACCGAGCGCCGTCAGAAGATGCTCGACGCGCCCGCGAATCTGCTGCCCGTGCTGCAACGTGCACGGCGGATGGAATGCCACGGTATGCACCGCACGCCGCCGCGCCAGTGCGACGAGTTCTTCTTCGAACGCCGGCAGAATTTCGGCCAGATCGCGCGTCAAGTCGACGATGCGCCGCGCCTTGTCCGCATACATCGGATCGTTGCGCAGCAGGTGCGCGTACTCCTTGACCGTCGCGCCGCAGCCCGACGCGTTCATCACGATCGCCTCGACGCCGCTTTCGACATACGGCCACCACGCGTCGATGTTGTTGCGCACGTCGTCGAGCGCGTCATCGTTATAGCCGAGATGCAGACGAATCGCGCCGCAGCAGCCGGCGCTCGGCGCGGTCACGATCTCGATGCCGAGCGCATCGAAAACGCGCGCCGTCGCCGTGTTGACGTTCGGCATCATCGCGGGCTGCACGCAGCCGGCGAGCATCAGCATCTTGCGCGCGTGCTTGCGCGTGGGCGGCGCGAGCGGCTTCTCGGGCACCGGAATCTTCGCGCGCAGCTTGCGCGGAAGCACGCCGCGCACTTGCTGCCCGAGCTTCATCGCGGGCGTGAAGAGCGTGCTGTTCGGCAGGAAGCTCGCAAGAAAGCGGCGCTGGATGCGCTGACGCATCGGCCGCTCGACCTTCTGCTCGACGACCTTGCGGCCGATCTCGACGAGTTTGCCGTACTGCACGCCCGACGGGCACGTGGTCTCGCAGTTGCGGCACGTGAGGCACCGGTCCAAATGCGTCTGCGTGCTGCGCGTGGCGGGCGCGCCCTCGAACATCTGCTTCATCAGATAGATGCGCCCGCGCGGTCCGTCGAGTTCGTCGCCGAGCAGTTGATACGTCGGGCAAGTCGCCGTGCAGAAGCCGCAGTGGACGCACTTGCGGAGAATCGCGTCGGCTTCGTCGCCATCGGCGGTGCCGCGGATGAAATCGGCGAGATTGGTTTGCATTGCGTGTTGCTCGGTTCGCCTAAAAATCGGGATAAAGCCGGGCGCGGTTGAAGATGCGCGCCGGATCGAACGCGGCCTTCAACCCGCGGTGAATCTTCATGAGCGGCGCGGGCAGCGGCGTGAACACGCCCGCGTTGCGGTCGTAGGCCGAGCCCGCGCGAAAGATCGTCGCGTGGCCGCCGGCCTGCTTCGCGCTGATGCGCACGGTCTGCGGATCGGTGTCGGTGATCCACCAGCGTTGCGCGCCGCCCCATTCCATGAGTTGCGCGCCCGGCAGATGCAGCGGCTCCGCAATCGACGGCAGCGCGAGTCGCCAGAGCGCCGAGCGCGGTTCGATCACGGCGAAGAACGGGTCCGTCTGTTCGCGCAGGCCGATCCAGAAGCGGTCGGCCTCGACCGCATCCACCACTTCGCCACCGAGCGAATTGCGCGCGGTCTTCACGGCCGCTTCCGCGCCCGCCAGACGCAGCGCGAGCGTGCCGTCGCGCCACGCGCTGCCGCTGATCGGCAACGGGTGGCCGCCCCATTCATTGAGCTTGCGCACGCCGTCGGTGGCGTGCATGTCGAATTTGAGCGTGGCTTCCGCGACGGGTCGCGGCAGCACCTTCACCGACAATTCGAGAATCAGCCCCAGCGTGCCGAGCGATCCCGCGAGCAGCCGCGCGACGTCGTAGCCCGCGACGTTCTTCACCACTTGCCCGCCGAAGCGCAGCACTTGCCCGCGTCCGTTCATCACGGCCGCGCCGAGCACGAAATCGCGCGCCGCGCCGGTCCACGCGCGGCGCGGTCCGGCAAGACCCGCCGCGATGCAGCCGCCGAGCGTCGCATTGCGGCCGAAGTGAGGAGGCTCGAAAGGCAGCATCTGGCCATGTTCTCTTAACGCAGCCTCGATTTCAGCAAGGGGCGTTCCGCTTTTCGCGGTGATGACCAGTTCCGCCGGATCGTACGAAATGATCCCGCGATAGGCGCGCGTGTCGAGAATCTCTCCCTGGAGCGTCTGGCCGTACCAGTCTTTCGTGCCGCCGCCGCGAATGCGCAGCGGCGCGCCGGTCTCGCTGGCCCGGGCGATCCGCTCCGACCAGGCGGCGACGATGTCGTCCTGTTCCATGGTGTCCCGCTCTTGTGATCCGCTTTTCGTATGGCTTGCGCTACGCCTGTCCGGTCGATTGTACCGGCCGCTTAACGCAGCCGTACCCGGACAAACGTGGATAGCGAAACGCGCGGCGAGCGCGGCGGCCGATCAGAAGCGCGGCAGTTCGGGATGCGGCAGGAGGCCGCCGCGAATGTGCATCTTGCCGTACTCGGCGCAGCGCGCGCGCGTGGGAATGGCCTTGTCGGGATTGAGCAGGCGCAGCGGATCGAACGCGCGCTTGACCGCGTGAAACGCGTCGCGCTCTTCCGGCGAAAACTGCACGCACATCGAATTGATCTTCTCGATGCCCACGCCATGTTCGCCCGTCACCGTGCCGCCGAGCTCCACGCAGGTTTCGAGAATGTCGGAACCGAACGCTTCCGCCCGATGCCATTCGTCGAGATCGTTGCCGTTGAAGAGAATCAGCGGATGCATGTTGCCGTCGCCCGCATGGAACACGTTGATGCAGCGGAGCGCGTACTTCTTCTCCATCTCTTCGATGCGCGCGAGCAGCGGTCCGATGGCGCGGCGCGGCACCGTGCCGTCCATGCAGTAATAGTCGGGCGAAATGCGGCCCGCAGCGGGAAACGCGTTCTTGCGGCCGGACCAGAACTTGAGCCGCTCGGCTTCGGAACGTGAAATCTGAATGCGCGTCGCGCCATGCTCGCGCAGCACGGCGGTCATGCGGACGATTTCCTCGGCGACTTCGTCGTACGTGCCGTCGGATTCGCACAGCAGAATGGCGGCTGCGTCGAGATCGTAGCCGGCCTTGACGAACTCCTCGACAGCGCGCGTCGCGGGCTTGTCCATCATTTCGAGGCCGGCCGGGATGATGCCCGCCGCGATGATCGCCGCCACCGCGTTGCCGCCTTTGACCACGTCGTCGAAGCTCGCCATGATGACCTGCGCGGTCTGCGGCTTCGGAATCAGCTTGACGGTGACCTCGGTGACGACGGCGAACATGCCTTCGCTGCCGATCAGCACCGCGAGCAGATCCAGCCCCGGCGCATCCGGCGCGAGCGAGCCGAATTCGACGATATCGCCTTCCATCGTCACGGCGCGCACGCGCAGCACGTTATGCACGGTAAGGCCGTATTTCAGGCAGTGCACGCCGCCTGAATTCTCGGAGACGTTGCCGCCGATGGTGCAGGCGATCTGCGACGACGGGTCCGGCGCGTAGTACAGCCCGTAAGGCGCGGCGGCTTCCGAGATGGCGAGATTGCGCACGCCGGGCTGCACGGTGGCCGTGCGCGCGTACGAATCCACTTCGATGATGCGCCGAAAGCGCGCGAGCGACAGCACGATGCCGTGGCGAATCGGCATGGCGCCGCCGGAGAGCCCGGTGCCCGCGCCGCGCGGCACGATCGGCACGCCGAGCCGCGCGCAGATCTGCACGACGCGCTGGACCTGCGCTTCCGTCTCGGGCAGCACGACCGCGAGCGGCAGGCGCCGGTAGGCGGCGAGACCGTCGCATTCGTAGACGGACGTGTCCTCATCGCGAAACAGCAGGCAATGCGTGGGCAGCACGGCCATCAGCGCCTGCACGACTTCGCGCTGGCGCTCGGCGAGCTGTTCTTCCGTGAGCGCGGGCGCGTCCTCGTGCGGCAGATTCGGCGAGAATTCCGGCGCGGCGGCGTCGGAGAACTCGGGCTTGAGTTCGTCGGGTGCGTTCATGTCTCCTCCCGGCGCCTGAACATGACGGCGCGTATTCGATAAAAGTCTCTGACGCGGCGACACCCCATGTTGCGCGCTCGTGGCTTCTTCGTCCACCGGGCGCGCGGGATGCGGCGGCGTTGCTTAACGCGTGAACGCGAAGATCTTGCCCGGATTCATCAGGTTCTTCGGATCGAGCGCGTGCTTGATGGACCGCATCACGTCGATGCCGTCTTCGCCGTGCTCGTCGAGCATGAAGTCCATCTTGTGCAGCCCGACGCCGTGCTCGCCCGTGCACGTTCCGCCGACTTTCAGCGCGCGCTCGACGATGCGCCGGTTCAGGCGCTCTGCTTCGTCGCGTTCCTCGGGCTTCGCGGGATCGAGCAGCATTGCGACATGAAAATTGCCGTCGCCGACGTGTCCGACGATCGGGCAGGGCAGCGACGAGCCGAGCAGGTCCTTCTCCGTCTCTTCGACGCATTCGGCCAGACGCGAGATCGGCACGCAGACGTCGGTGGTCACGGCGCGGCAGCCGGGCTTCAGTTGCAGCATCGCGAAATAGGCGTTGTGGCGCGCGGTCCAGAGGCGGCTGCGGTCTTCGGGACGCGTCGCCCATTCGAAGTCGGTGCCGTGGTTTTGCGCCGTAATCTCCTGCACGGTCTGCGCCTGTTCCTTCACGCCCGCTTCGGTGCCGTGGAATTCGAAGAACAGCATCGGCGATTCGCGCAGCGTCAGATTCGAATGTCGATTGATGGCCCGCACCGCGAGCTTGTCGACGAACTCGACGCGGGCGATCGGCACGCCCATCTGGATCGTTTCGATGACGGCGCGCACGGCGTCGCCCATCGACGGGAACGCGCAGACGGCCGCGGAGATGGCTTCGGGCTGCGGATAGAGCCGCACCGTGATTTCGGTGATGACGCCGAGCGTGCCTTCGGAGCCGACGAAAAGCCGCGTCAAGTCGTAACCCGCCGACGATTTGCGCGCGCGCGTGCCGGTATGGATGACGCGGCCGTCGGCCAGCACGACGGTCAGCGCGAGGACGTTTTCGCGCATCGAGCCGTAGCGCACGGCGTTGGTGCCCGAGGCGCGCGTCGCCGACATGCCGCCGATGCTCGCGTCCGCGCCGGGATCGATCGGAAAGAAGAGGCCGGTGTCCTTCAGCGCTTCGTTCAGCTGCTTGCGGGAAATGCCGGGCTGCACGGTGGCGGTGAGGTCTTCGGCGTTGATCGAGACGACGCGGTTCATTTCGGACAAGTCGATCGAGACGCCGCCTTGCACCGCGAGCAGATGCCCTTCGAGCGAGGATCCGTTGCCGTACGGGATGATCGGCACATCGTGCTCGGCGCACAGCCGGACGATGGCCTGCACCTCTTCCGTGCTGCGCGCGAACACGACGGCGTCGGGCAATTGCGGATCGAACGGGGATTCGTCGCGGCCGTGATGTTCGCGCACGGCCTGGCTCGTGCTGACGCGCTCAGCGAAGTGTTGCTTGAGCGCGTCGAGCAGGGCGGCGGGAAACGGCCGGCGGATGGCATGCGGCAAGGCGGGGTGATTCACGGGCGTCTCCGGCGGATTTTTTGTCGATTTCGTGCTTCGGGCGGCGTGCGTGCTGTTTGGCGGTTGCACGGCAGGGCGCCGAAATGCTGTCTTATTCTACGCGCGGGACGCTCGCGGCGCGCGGCGTCGGGGGGGAAGCGAGGGGCGCTGCCTATAATGCTTCGGCAGATTTTTGGCGCATTTGAATGACAAAGGAGCAGTGATGGGTAACCGCCTCAGCAAGATCGCGACGCGCACCGGCGACGATGGCACCACCGGACTCGGCGATGGCCGCCGCGTTTCGAAAGACGATGCGCGCATTGCGGCGATCGGCGATGTCGATGAACTGAATTCTTCGTTGGGCGTGTTGTTGTGCGAGGCTTTACCGCCGGATGTGCGTAATGCGCTCACGCAGATTCAGAACGATTTGTTCGATCTGGGCGGCGAATTGTCTATTCCGGGACATTCGATGATCTCGGATTCGCATTTAGCGCGGTTGGATGCGTGGCTCGCGGATTACAACTCGACTTTGCCGCCGCTTAAGGAGTTTATTTTGCCGGGCGGGTCGAGAGCGGCGGCTTTGGCGCATGTTTGCCGCACGGTGTGTCGAAGGGCGGAGCGGGCGATTGTTGCTTTGGGGCGTATTGAAGTCGATGCGGTTAATGACGCGCCTAGAAGGTATGTTAATCGGTTGTCGGATTTGTTGTTCGTGTTGGCGCGGGTTTTGAATCGGGCGGATGGGGGCGTCGACGTATTATGGAAGCATACTTTAGATTGAGGACAGTCAAGAATTTTTGAAGAATTTTGAGGAAGCGGTTGCGGGAAATACGGTGATGCGCTACCTTTTCTCCGAACTGTGCGAGCTCTCGGAAAAATGGAGACCGATTAGATTGGCAGAACTAACCAAAGAGCAGATTTCCTTCTTAAGGCTGCATCGAATCCCAGAGTCATTGCTTTTCGATGCGTCCGGACTATCTAAGAAAGCGCGCGAGACAGCGATGCGCGAACTGCAAAAAAATTTTTCTATGGTGGTTCAGAGTGCGCGAAGGGTGGGCATACATTGCGCACTAAGGCAGGGCATTGCATCCAATGCGACACCTCGAAAATAGCATTTCAGCTCAGAAGCTCCGATTCGGGCTTTGTTTATCTTGCGCACTCCGAATCGACGGGATACGTGAAGATTGGCTATAGCAGAGACGACCCGCACGCTCGCATGGAAAAGCTTCGCGAACAGGCTTATGGCGGGGCTCGCGATTGGGTTATGAAGCGAGTTGTTTGGCTCGAGCGAGATGCGGGAAGTCATGAGTTCGCAATCCAATATCGGTTATCCGAGTTTCAGAGGCTAGTCGAATACGAAAAGCAACTCGGATCGATCGTGGTGTGCCGCGAAATTTTTGCTTGTCGTCTCGCCCACGCCATAAAAGTGTTTGAGCAGGTGCCGATCTGACAAGTCAGCACTGACCCGGCGTGAGTGCGTCAAATTCTCTAGTGAGCGCGTTGCCCAGAAATGTTGAACCTTTATCTGCTTGACTTGCCAGTCTATCGCGTGGATGAGCAACGCTACTATCGTGATAGGGCCGAGTTCATCGATCGCGTCCTTTCTTCGCCCGGCGCTGAGCATAGCGACAGATGGCCGTTACGTGGGAAGAGTCATGCAGATCATCTTGCCAATGCTACATTTCATCTCGAGAGATCTTTTGGAGGATGTTGGCTCTTCAACGAGATCATTGGCTATATTCGGCTTCATTTTCTCGGAAGTCAAGTGAGAGGCGAGTATTACTGTGTCGGTCATCGGCGCATCAGAAAGACCAGAAAAAAGCAGTTCGAGTTCCAAACCTGGAAATTGGCTGTAGAACGTAACATTGACGAGAAGTCGACCAACGAACAAACCTTCGCTGCGATCATGAAATATGTCGATCACTGCCGCGCTGAGTTGCCCGGCCGCTACATCGACGACAGTCAGCTCTCAAGGCTGGGACCTTTCATCGACTGGCGAGGCCTGCGCCAGATCGCACATCGAGAGGGCGCCTCCGAATAAACACCGGAGGGGCACGCTCGCGGCTCTTCATGAGGTGTGACCGTTATCTCGGGTGGCCCCTCTTGACCCGCCGCTGTTTGACCGCTTCCGCCAATCCCTCGAGCACCCCGACGCTCTCCTCCCACCCAATACAAGCATCAGTAACGCTTTGCCCGTAAGTAAGCTCGCACCCTTCCTTCAAATCCTGCCGCCCGGCGACAAGATGCGATTCCACCATCACGCCGACGATCCGCTCATCGCCAGCGGCCAACTGACGCCCGATATCCGCGCAAACCGGAATCTGATTCTCATGCTTCTTCGAGCTATTCGCATGGCTGGCGTCGATCATCAAGCGCGCCGCTAATCCCGCCTTGCCGATATCGCTGCAAGCCGCATCCACGGAAGCCGCATCGAAGTTTGGCGTCTTGCCACCGCGCAAAATGATATGGCAGTCCTCATTCCCAGCGGTCGAAACAATCGCCGAATGCCCGCCCTTCGTCACAGAAAGAAAATGGTGCGGCTGCGAAGCGGCCTTGATCGCATCCACCGCGATTTTCACGTTGCCGTCCGTGCCGTTCTTGAATCCGACCGGACACGAAAGCCCCGAAGCCAGTTCCCGATGCACTTGCGATTCGGTCGTCCGCGCGCCGATCGCGCCCCAGGAGATCAAATCCGCGATGTACTGCGGGCTGATCATGTCGAGATATTCCGTCCCCGCGGGCAACCCAAGCTCGTTGATATGCATGAGCAATTCCCGCGCGGCACGCAATCCGTCGTTGATCTTGAAGCTGTTATCCATATACGGATCGTTGATCAGCCCTTTCCAGCCCACCGTCGTGCGCGGTTTTTCGAAATACACGCGCATCACGATTTCCAGTTCGCCCGCGAACCGCTTGCGCTGCTCGATCAAGCGCCCCGCATATTCCAGCGCCGCCTTCGGATCGTGAATCGAACACGGCCCGATGATGACGATCAACCGGTCATCCATGCCATGCAGAATGCGATGCATCGATTGCCGCGCGTTGAAGATGACATCGGACACCGGCTCCGTGCAGGGAAATTCGCGGATCAAATGCGCGGGCGGGACGAGTTCCTTCAACTCACGGATACGAACGTCATCGGTATTGTGCGGGGGCATGGCGATTCTCCAACGGCAATGTTCTGAGCAAAAAATGGAAGGCAAAAAAAAACCGCCAGACTCTCTGGCGGTTTTTCGGGAATTCGGTTTTGCGTATCTGCAACCTACGACTCACCCCTCTCGATCCGCCAGCGGCTTGAGATGCCAAAAGAAATAAAAATAAAACTTGGCGGACATGGTGAGCACAGGGCGCATTGCAAAAGGGTGACCGTCTTTATAACCTCAAACGGGCGGCGCTGACAAGCGGCCGCGCGTCGAACGCGGGAAATCCGCATCGGCGGCTTCGAACGATTCCGATCGCGCCACCGCCGATGCGGCAAAACTGCATCAAATCGTGCCACCCACCGTCATCTTCTCGATACGCAACGTCGGCTGACCGACGCCGACCGGCACGCTCTGGCCTTCCTTGCCGCACACCCCCACGCCGCTGTCGAGCGACATGTCGTTGCCGATCATCGTCACGTATTTGAGCGATTCCGGACCGCTGCCGATCAGCGTCGCGCCCTTCACCGGGTATGTGATCTTGCCGTCCTCGATCATGTACGCCTCGGACGCCGAGAACACAAACTTGCCATTGGTGATATCCACCTGACCGCCGCCGAAATTGACCGCGTACAGGCCGTTTTTCACCGACGCGAGAATCTCCTGCGGGTCCTTGTCGCCGTTGAGCATGTACGTGTTCGTCATGCGCGGCATCGGCAGCGCGGCGTACGACTCGCGGCGCGCGTTGCCGGTCACCGGCATCTTCATCAGGCGCGCGTTGAGCGAATCCTGAATGTAGCCCTTCAGAATGCCGTCTTCGATCAGCGTCGTGCACTGCGTCGGGTTGCCTTCGTCGTCGATATTCAGCGACCCGCGGCGATTCGGCAGCGTGCCGTCATCCACCACCGTCACGCCCTTCGCCGCCACCTGCTCGCCGATGCGGCCCGCGAACGCCGACGATCCCTTGCGGTTGAAATCGCCCTCCAGCCCGTGTCCGACCGCCTCGTGCAACAGCACGCCGGGCCAGCCCGGCCCGAGCACGACCGTCATCGCGCCGGCCGGGGCAGGGCGCGCTTCCAGGTTGACGAGCGCGGCATGCACGGCGTCGTCGACGTACTTCGACAGAATATCGTCCGTGAAGTAACCGTAGTCGAAGCGTCCGCCGCCGCCGCCCGTGCCGATCTCGCGCCGGCCGTTCTGCTCGGCGATCACCGTCACCGAGACGCGCACGAGCGGCCGCACGTCCGCCGCCAGCGCGCCGTCGCTGCGCGCGACGAGCACGACGTCGTATTCGCCCGCGAGCCCCGCCATCACTTGCGTGATGCGCGGATCGCGCCCGCGCGCCATCTGTTCGACGCGCTCCAGCAGCCTGACCTTCGCGTTGGCATCGAGTGAATGGAGCGGATCGGCGGGCACGTATAGATCGCGGCCCGAGACGCCCGTGAGCGTGCTCGCCGGCTTGATCTTGTGCTTGCCGCCGCCCGCCTTCGCGATCGCCCGCGTGGCGAGCGCGGCCTGGCGGATGGACTCGGGCGAAAGATCGTCGGAATAGGCGAAAGCCGTGCGCTCGCCCGACACGGCGCGCACGCCGACGCCCTGATCGATGCTGAAGCTGCCCGATTTGACGATGCCTTCCTCCAGACTCCACGCTTCGCTGCGCGTGGACTGGAAGTACAGATCCGCGTAATCGACGCGATGCGTGAAAATCTCCGCGAGCGTGCGCGTGATGAGACCCTCGTCGAGGCCGTACGGCGTCAGGAGAACGTCCTTCGCCGTGACCAGGTTGCGGATGCCGGGTTCGATGATGTTCATGCGGTGCCTATTGCGTTGATGCAGCGTGTTCGGTGAATTCGGACAATTCTACTGTCCGCGTCGTTCAGGCCATGTGCGGGACCACTTTCGCGCGTTCAAGGCCGTCAAAAAGCCTATTTTCGAGATGCGGCGCGTCAGCGCGACGTCGGGACATCGGGACGTGGCGCAGGAACGCCTACGCGATCACCCGATGCCGGTACGCCGGCAAACTCTGCCGCACGTTCGCGATGCGCTCGGGATCGATCGCGCCCGCGACGACGCCCGCGCCTTCCTCGCGCACGGCGACGATCTCGCCCCACGGGTCGATCAGCATGCTATGTCCCCATGTGCGGCGGCCGTTTTCGTGCTTGCCGCCTTGCGCGGCGGCGAGCACGTAGCATTGGTTCTCGATCGCCCGCGCCTTGAGCAGCGTCTCCCAGTGCGCACGGCCGGTGGTGTACGTGAACGCGGACGGCACGACCATCAGCGCGCAGTCGCCCATCTTCCGGTACAGCTCGGGAAAGCGCAGGTCGTAGCAGACGGAGAGGCCCACGCGCCCGAATGGCGCTTCGAAGGTCCGCACGTCCGCGCCGGGCACGATGCTGCGCGCTTCGTCGAACGATTCCTCGCCCTTTTCGAAATTGAACAGATGAATCTTGTCGTAGCGCGCGACCTGCTCGCCGTCCGGACCGAAGACGAGCGACGTGTTCAGCACGCGCGACGCTTCCGGCGACTTCAGCGGTAGCGTCCCGCCGATGACCCACACGCCATGTTTGCGCGCAGCCTCGGAGAGGAATTGCTGGATCGGGCCGTCGCCGGGCGTCTCGCGGATCGCGAGCTTGTCGGTGTCCTTGAGACCCATGAAGCAGAAGTACTCGGGCAGCAGCACCAGTTGCGCGCCGCCTTGCGCCGCCTCGGCGATGAGCCGCCCGGCCTCTGCCAGATTGCGGTCGCGATCCGGCGTGCTCACCATTTGCAGCGCGGCGACCGGGAACGGCCGCACGGTGCTTTCGCTCGATTGTTCGGTCATGTTCGTGGCGCTGGGTTGGTCGAAGAGGGACGCCGCCCGCGCGCCTTGCGACGACAACTCGCATTTATTGAGCGGCTGACGGACGCGCGACGGCAGCGGGTGATTCGATCTTACCCTGATCGCCATGCAGGCGCTGAACGACCGGCTTGGTCCACGATCCGGTGATCAAATAGTCGACCGCGAACGCTTTCTTGATCGACTGCGACAGCGCGAGGTCAGCGGCGAGCGCGCCGAGACCGAGCAGCGGATTGATCACCGCCGCGCCGAGCGCCACCGCGCCCGCGCCGACGGTCGGAATCACCTTGACGCGAAGATCCTGCGTTTTCTTCGGCAGATCGACCGAGCCGTGCACCTGCACCCGGGCGGGCGGCGTGATCATCGAAAGATCGTCGGTGCGGGCGGTGCCGTCCGCGATGCGCGCATTGCCCGTGAGCTTCTCGAACGGCAGCCCCTTGCCGACCACATCCTCGAAATGCAGCGTGAGCAGATTGGCGAGGCTGCGCAGGCTCAGAATGCCGAGCCACTTCGCGGCGGCCGGCGCCCGCAGAATCTGGCCGTGCCGCAGATCGACCGCCACGGTGCCGTCGAGCGTGGGCAGATCGACCGCGGTCGGACCGCCGTTCCAGCCCGCGTGGCCGGATACCGCACCGGTCGCGCCGTTGACTGAATGTGGCACGCCGAAGCGGTCCAGGAACTGCCCGCCGTTGTTCACGTCCAGCTTGAAATCGACCGACGTGCGGCGGGGCGTGGCATCGCCGTCGCGTGGCGGCTGCGCGCCCGGCAGCGCGCGCCAGATGGCGTTCGCGGTGAAGGTCGCGTCCGGATTGGCGAGCTGCAATTTGTCGAGCGTCCAGATCGGCTCATCGGCGACGACTTCGTTGTGCGCATCCACTTCGAGCCGGCCGAGATCGCGGCCGCGCAGAACGAGCTGATTCACGATCACGTCGATGGACGGCATGTTGCGCGGCGGCTTGCTCATCGCTTTTTCGGCGGGCGCGTTGTCCGCCTTGTCGGGAATCGCCACCTTGTCGAGCCGCGCCTGCACCGCGCCGGGGCCGCCCTTGACCGCGCCGGGCGTGAACGCGACGCTGCCCGTCACCTGGTCCGATGCGATGTTCGCGAGCCACTTGCGATCGCTCGACTCCCCGCGCGCGTCGATGGCAATGTTCTCCCAGCGCCGGTCGAGGAGCATCAGCGTGCCGATGTGCAGCGCGGCGAGCGTCGGGACGAACTGGCGGGCGGTGTCGCTCATGGGCGAAGCGGGCGGGGAGGGCGCAGAAGGCGAGGCGTTCGCGTTGGCGTCCGCGAATGTCTTGCGCCATGCATCGGCGTCGAGCGTCTTTAGGTCCACGTCGGCGGTCACGCCTTCTGCCGGCAAGTCGGCGGGCTTGTTCACAGCGATCGCGCCGCGCACGGCTTGCAAGGTCGCGCGCATGTTCATCGGCGCGGCCGGGTTTTCCGGATCGATCTTCACTTCCGCCCGGCCGATGCGCCGCAACTGGTAATGCGCCGCGAGCGGCCCGAGCGTGAGCCGCGCGTCGTGCAGATCGGACGCGGCGCCGGGCGCGGGCGCGAAGCTGAACGTGAACGGCATCGGCGCGCCCTTCGCCTTGCCGAACGGCGCGGGCAAGTCGATGCCGACGCCCGTGAGATCCGCTTTCGCCTGCACGTCGGGCAGCGCGTTCCTCGCGCCGCGCACGTGCAGTTCGTACGGCGCGGCGCCATCGATGCGCGTCAGAAGCTGCGTCACCTGCGGCGTCATGCGTCCGTTGAAACGCGCGGCGGCGTCGGTGCCGATGCGCCCGTTCACATCGAACGCGTAGCTGCCGTCGGGCCGCACGCCGCCGGTCGCGCGCACGTCGCCGCCGAGCAGTTGCGCCGTGAGCGAATCGAGCGTGACGGTCTTCGCCGCGAAGTCGGCGCGGCCGCGCAAATGCGTGAGCGGCGGCAGATTGGCATACGCGACCTCGTTGTCGGCGAAGGTCAGCGAGCCTTTGTACTCCGTGCGCAGCGGCGGCAGCGGCGGCGGCGGGCGGTAACGCGGAATGCCGAGCGTGAGCGCGAGCGACGCGTTGCCCTTCGCGTCGAGCTTGCGCGTCGCGTGCTTCGCCATCAGGCCGAGCGAGCTGTTATCGACGTATTGCAGCATGTCGGCGAGCGGCCCGTGCGCCTGGCCGTCGATCCACAGCTTCGTCTCGCGGTTGCCCGTATCGTCGATACGTCCGATCACGCGCGACACCGCGACGCCCTTGTAATGCCCGCGATGAATGTCGAAGCCGAGCTTGTTCTGCGCGAGCGTGAAGGTGCCGTCGATGCCTTCAAACGCCGGCCAGAAATTCGGCAAGCCGTTGGCCATCTTGCGCGGCGGGAACGGCGTCGGATCGAACTTGCCGCCGGTGAACGGCGCTTCGATGCGAAACACGCCGGCATCCGGAAACTTCGCGTACGGAAAGCGCGTGAGATCGCCGTGCACTTCCAGCGTGGCGTTGCGCGCGACGCCCGCCTGCAACGCGTGGCCGAGGTAGACGCGCACGCGCTCGTTCAGGCTCGTCGGCAGATAGCGCACGAGGTGCGTCGCGTTCAGATGCGCGACCTTCGCCTTCAGGTCGAGATTGCCGCGGCCGTGGCCCTGATTCCAGTACGCGGCGGTGACTTCGCCTTCGGCATCGGCGTTCTTCACGCGCAGCGTGTCCAGATGAATGGTGAACGCGCGGCGCAGTTCGCCCGGCGCGATGGCATCCGCGACGGTCCAGCTCGCGTGGCCTTGCAGCGAATCGAAGATGAGGCGCGGGTCGTCGAACGCGCCGGGAATCGTCACGGCCGCGTTCTTCGTATCGATGCTGATGGTGCCTTGCGACTCGTTCGCGTCGACCGCGCCCCACAGGTTTTCGATTCCCGGAATGCCGGCGCGCGGGTGATTGTTCGCGGTGAGTCCCGGCGGCGGCTCCTGCGCCTGCACGCTGATGCCCTGCAACTCGCCCTTGAACGCATAGTGCAGCAGCTTCGCGTCGCCTTTTTCGCGCTGGCGCTGCACTTCTTCTTCGCTGCGCGGCGGCACGCGTTCCGTGTAGATCGTGAAATTGGCGATCTGCCCGCGCGGATTGAAGCGCACGAGTTCGTTCAGCACGCGCGCCGGAACCGGCAGCGCGCGCGTGAATTCAGCGAGGATGCCGAGATCGGCTTCATCGCCCGTCACGCGAAAGAGCAGGCCGACGTTGACCGCCGCCGGCCGATACGTTGCGCTGAGCGTCCGCGAGGTCAGGAGGCGCGCGACCGGCGTGCCGTCTTCTAGCGCGGGCTGGCCGAGTTCGGCGCGCAGGTCGGACAAATTGAGCGTGTACGCGCCGTCCTTCTTGTCGACGGTCCAGCCGAAGCGCGCCACCGGAAGATCGAGTCGCGGCTGCGTCGCCCGCACGCGCAGCGCGATGTTGCCGCCCGCGAGGTCGCCGTTCGCGCTCTGCAACTCCCCGCGCGCGAAGTTGACCCAGATGCGGTTTTCGACGCGGCCATCGTAGATGGCGAACGGCAGCTTCACGTAGCGCCCGAGCGTCGGCAGATCCAGCGGACCGGTCGACAGGTACACGCGGCCCGTCCAGTTCGCGGGCGCGCCCATCGCGCTGAACGGCTCGTGGCGAAAGTCCGCGCGCAGGTCGAGCGGACCGTGCAGCACCTCGCCGTCGGGTGGGGCGGCAAGCGCCACGCGATGACGCAGGCCGTCGTTCAGCACGGTGAGCCGCAGCCGCTTGAACGCGATCTCGGGCGCGCCGCGCTGGGCGTCGCGCCAACGCAGCGTGCCGTCGCGCAGCAGAATGTGCTCTTGTCCGAGCAGCCATGTGGTGAACGCGTTAGAGCCCGTGCGATGCGTCGGAATCGTCACGCCCGCGACCGTGACTTCGCCTTTGGCGTTGCGCGCGGCGATCACGTCGGGGCCATCGACGGTCAGATCCGCCAGTTTCGGCTTGAGCTGCACGAGCGAGCGCCACGCGATACTCGCGCTCGCGTGCGGCACCGCGAGCCCCGGCGAGCCGTCGGCGGCGTCGATGCGAAGATTGTCGATGTCGATGGTCGGCTGCATGCCCGTCCATCGCGCGGACAGCCGGCCGATGCGCAACTGCGCGTGCATGCGCGTGGAGACGGCTTCCTCGATGCGCGGCCTGAACGAATCGATCTGCGGCAGCACGACATAGCGCAGGCCGAGATAGATGCACGCGACCGCGAAATACAGCACGGCCGCGATGACGAGAACGACTTTGAGAACGCGCGACAGAACGCGCTCGGCGTTGCCGCTGGGCTGGGCTTGTCCAACTTCGGTCGGGTCGACGGATCGTCTGCTGTCGGACATGCTGCGGCTGTTCGGCGATATGGTAGTTTTGCGTGTTCGACGCTGAAATGTAACACAGGGCAAGGCGCGGATATCTGCGGCGTGCGCGCGCCGGACGGCCCGCGCAGGCCCGCCGCGCAAGCCTTTCGAGCCGCGCCGCCTACGCCCGCCCGCGCACCGAAACACTCGACGCAAAGCAACCTGCGAGCCTAACCATTCATGACCGATGTGACTCTGCGCAGTTCCGGCTACTCCACTTATGCGGCCCGCGCGTATGCCGCGCGCGCCGAATTGGCATCGAGCGTGGCGGAGTGGGCGCAGTCGCCCGTCACGCGCGAGTGGATCGAAGCGCGTCTCGACGCGCACTGCGCGCGCGCTTCGTCAAACGGCGCGCTCGACGAAGCCGCGCTCAAAACGGCGCTGCGGCGCCTCCGCGTGGACGTGTTCTGCACGGTGATGGAGCGCGATCTGCGCGGCGCGGCCGATGTCGCCGAAGTCACCGGCGCGATGACCGATCTCGCCGAAGTGACTATCCAGCGCGCGCTCGCCGTGCTGACGGCGGACCTCGAAACGCTGTTCGGCGAACCGCGCGGGCCCAACGGCGAGCGGCTCACGCTCGGCGTCGTCGGCATGGGCAAGCTCGGCGGGCGCGAATTGAACGCGTCGTCGGATATCGATCTGATCTTCGTCTACGAAGACGACGGCGAAACCGCCGGCGGCACGCGCGCGCCGCTCGCGACGCAGGAATTCTTCACGCGGCTCGGGCGGCGGCTGATCGGCGCGCTCGCGGAAATCACGCAGGACGGCTATGTGTTTCGCGTCGACATGCGGCTGCGTCCGAACGGCGATTCCGGGCCGCTTGTGTGCAGTCTCGGCATGCTGGAAGAGTACTTTTACGTGCAGGGCCGCGAGTGGGAGCGCTACGCGTGGATCAAGGCGCGGCTCGTGTCCGAGCGCGAAAGCGAGTCCGCGCAACGGCTCGCGAAGCAGCTCGACGCGATCGCCACGCCGTTCGTCTACCGCCGCTATCTCGATTACGGCGTGATCGCGGCGATCCGCTCGCTGCATCAGCAGATTCGGCAGGAAGCGCGGCGGCGCGCGTCCATGCGGCCCGACAAGGCCGACGACATCAAGCTCGGGCGCGGCGGCATCCGCGAAATCGAGTTCAGCGCGCAAGTGTTTCAGTTGATTCGCGGCGGACAGGCAGCGGATTTTCGTATCCGGCCGACGCTCGCCGTGCTCGAACGCGCGGCGGCCAACGGGCTCATCGCGCCTAATGTGCGCGATGCGCTCACCGACGCGTATCTCTTCCTGCGCACGGTCGAGCATCGTCTGCAATATCGCAACGATGCGCAGACGCACGCCATGCCCGTGGCCGACGACGAGCGCGCGCTGCTCGCGTCGTCGCTCGGCTTCGCGGATTACGCCGCGTTGATGGCGAAGCTCGACGCGCATCGCGAATTCGTCGAGCAGCAGTTCGACGCAATTTTCGCCGACAAGGTGAGCGGCGAGCGCGGCTGCGGCGTGGCGGACGATTCGGCGGCGTCGTGGATCTGGAGCAGCGCGCTCGCCGACGAATCCGCGCAGGACGAACTCACCGCGCGTCTCATGGAATTGGGCTTCGCAGACCCGGCGCCGGTGCTCGCGCGGCTGACGGGCGTCTGGAACTCGTCGCGCTATGCCGGGCTGCCGGAACAAAGCCGCGGCCGGTTCGATATCGTCGCGCAGCGCGCGCTGGAAGCCGTGCAGAACATCGACGCGGCCCGCCGCGTGGACACCATCGCGCGTCTCTTCGATCTGCTCGAAGCGACGGCGAAGCGCGGCGCGTACCTCGCGTTGCTCACCGAATATCCGGCGGCGCTCGACCGCGTGCTCTCGGTGCTGTCGGGGTCGCGCTGGGCGGCGGGCTATCTGATCCGTCATCCGCAATTGCTCGACGAATTGCTCGACGACGAAGCCATTTCCAGCCCGTTCGACTGGCCCGAATTCCGGCGCGCGCTGAATGCGCGTCTCGCCGCCGCGGAGGACGCCGAGCATCAGATGGACTTGCTGCGCCACGCGCATCAGGCCGAAGTGTTCCGCATTCTGCTACTGGATCTGGCCGGGCGGCTGACGGTCGAGCACGTGAGCGACCGCTTGTCCGAACTCGCGGACGCGGTGCTCGACGTGACCGTCGAAACCGTCTGGAAGCAGTTCCCGAAGCGGCATCGCGAGACGCCGAAATTCTCGGTCATCGCGTATGGGAAGCTGGGCGGCAAGGAACTGGGCTACGCGTCGGATCTCGATCTGATCTTTCTCTACGACGACCCCGACGACGCCGCCTCCGACATCTACGCGATGTTCGCGCGCCGTTTGATTACGTGGCTGACGGCGGCGACGGGCGCGGGCACGCTGTTCGACGTGGACCTGCGGCTGCGGCCGAACGGCGAGTCCGGGCTGTTGGTCACGAGCCTCGATTCGTTTCGCCGCTATCAGCTACGCGAGGGCGACGCGGCCAATACCGCGTGGGTGTGGGAGCATCAGGCGCTGTCGCGGGCGCGGTTCAGCGCGGGCGATGCCGACATCGGCGCGCAGTTCGAAGCGATCCGCGCCGACGTGCTGGTGATGGAGCGCGATGCGGCGGCGCTCGCGCTCGAAATCGTCGCGATGCGGGAACGCGTGGCGGCGGGGCATCCAAATCGCAGCGATCTGTTCGACCTGAAGCACGATCGCGGCGGCATGGTCGATATCGAATTCATCGTGCAGTACTGGGTGTTGCTGCATACGCGCACGCACCGCGAGTTTCTGCGCAACGCGGGGAACATCACGCTCTTGAAGATCGCGGCGCGGAGCGGCCTCATTTCGGAGCCCGATGCGGAGACCATCGGCGCGGCGTACCGGTATTACCGCAAGCTCCAGCACACGCTGCGGCTCGATGGGATGGAGAAGGCGCGCGTCGATCCGGCTGTCGTGCGCGCGGAGCGCGAAGCGGTGACACGGCTGTGGCGGCGCGTGTTTGGGGATGGCATGTGAAGCGGCGGGCGGTTGGCGCGGAAAGGGCGGCGCCGTCGCCCGCCGCGCTCACGCCGCCAGCATTTCCTTCGCGTGCTTGCGCGTCGTCGCGGTGATTTCGATACCGCCGAGCATCCGCGCCACTTCCTCGACGCGCTTCGCCTTGTCGAGAGGCGTCACGGTGCTGACGGTGCCGCCGGCATCGTCGGACGACTTCGCGACCTGGAAATGCTGATCGCCGCGCGCGGCCACTTGCGGCAAGTGCGTGACGCACAGCACCTGACGGTCGCGCCCGAGTTGATGCAGTAGCCGTCCGACGACTTCCGCGACGCCGCCGCCGATGCCCGTGTCCACTTCGTCGAAAATGAGCGTCGGCGTCGGGCTCGCGGTACTCGCGATGACCGCGAGCGCGAGGCTGATACGCGCCAGTTCGCCGCCCGAGGCGACCTTCGCGAGCGGCCGCAACGCGACGCCAGCGTGACCGGCAACGCGAAACTCGATCTGCTCCAACCCGTTCGCGCCGCCTTCCGCGAGCGGCACGAGCGCGACTTCGAAGCTGCCGCCCGCCATCGACAGTTCCTGCATGCCTTCAGTGACCGCTTTCGAGAGCGACTTCGCTGCCTTCGCGCGCGCCTTCGAAAGCACGTTCGCTTCGGCGAGGTACGCGTCTTTCGCTTTCGCGGCGGCGGCGTTCAGCGCGTCGAGATCGGCGGCGGCGTCGAGCGCGGCGAGCTGACGGCGGCGCGTTTCGTGTTCTTCCAGCAAGGCTTCGGGCTGAAGACGGAACTTGCGCGCCGTCGAATGAAGCTGATCCATGCGCTTTTCGACTTGCGCGAGCCGGTCCGGATCGAGCTCCAGCCGCTGCGCATAGTGCGACAGCGAGTACGACGCTTCCTGCAACTGGATCTCGGCCGGTTCGAGCGAGGCGAGCGCATCGTTGAGCGCCGGGTCGATGTCGGCGAGAGCGCGCAGCTTCGAAATGATGGCGCCGAGCTGGGAGATCATCGCGTCATCGGATTCGGAAAGCGCGCCGAGCGCGTTCTGCACGCCGTCGATCAGACTCGCCGAATGCGACAGCCGATGATGCTCCGCGCTCACTTCCTCCCATTCGCCGGGCTGCGGCGCGAGCTTGTCGAACTCGCTGAGTTGCCAGGCGAGGCGTTCGCGCTCCAGCTGCAGTTCGCGGTCGCGGCTTTGCGCGGCGTCGACGGCCTGCTGCGCTTCGCGCCAAGCCCGCCACGCGCGATTCACGGCGGCCGCCGTATCGACCAGACCGGCATGCGTATCGAACAACTCGCGCTGCGCGTCGGGCCGCATCAATAACTGATGCGCGTGCTGGCCGTGGATATCCACGAGCATCTCGCCGACTTCGCGCAATTGCGTGAGCGTCGCCGGCGTGCCGTTGATGAATGCGCGCGAGCGGCCGCTCGAATCGATCACGCGGCGCAGCATTACCGTGTCGCCGTCTTGCGAAAGCGCGTGCTCGTCGAGCCAGCGAACCACTTGCGCGTGCGTGCCGAACTCGGCGGTGATGTCCGCGCGCGGCTCGCCGGTGCGCACGACGCTCGCGTCGGCGCGCGCGCCGAGCGTGAGTGCGAGGGCGTCGATCAGAATCGATTTGCCCGCGCCGGTTTCACCCGAAAAAACCGTGAAGCCCGAATCGAATTCGATGTCGAGCGCGGCGACGATGACGAAGTCTCGAATGGAGAGATGACGGAGCATGGACGCTTCGGGAAGGGTTCGGCTTAGTTGTGCGGTCAGACAGACGAGTCCTGGGAAGGATGCTCGTTCCAGTGCAGTTTCTTGCGCAGCGTGGCGTACGTGCTGTAGCCGACCGGATGCAGCACGGGCACGGTGTGCCGGGAGCGCCGCACCTCGATGGCGTCGTTCAGTTCGACGGCGGTGAACGACTGCATGTCGAAGTTCACGTTCACGTCGCGCCCGCCAATGATCTGGATGGTGACCTTGGAGTCGTCGGGCAGCACGATCGGACGATTCGAGAGCGAGTGCGGGGCGATCGGCACGAGCACGAAGCCTTGCAGTTGCGGATGCAGGATCGGCCCGGCGGAAGACAGTGCGTACGCCGTGGAGCCGGTCGGCGTCGCGACGATCAGCCCGTCGGAGCGCTGGTTGTACATGAAGTGGCCGTCCACCGAGACGCGCAGCTCCGCCATGCCCGAGAAGCCGCTGCGATTCACGACTACGTCGTTGAACGCGAGCGCGTGATAGATCGGCTTGTCGTTGCGCACGATGCGCGCTTCGAGCAGGCTGCGCTCCTCGCGCTCGAATTGCCCCGCGAGCATTTGCGGCACGCGTTCGCGCATTTCCTTGAGCGGAATGTCCGTGATGAAGCCGAGCCGCCCGTGATTCACGCCGATGAGCGGCGTTCTGTACGGCGCGAGCTGACGGCCGACGCCGAGCATGGTGCCGTCGCCGCCGAGCACGACAGCGACATCCGCCCGCGCGCCGATCTCCGCGATGGACAGCGCGGGATAGTCGGTCACGCCGACATCCTTCGCGGTGCCGGCTTCGAACACCACGTCGAAGCCCTGGTTCGCAATGTGCTCCGCGAGTGATCGCAGCGGCGCCTCGATGCCGGGCGTGTTGGTGCGCCCGACCAGGGCGACGGTCTTGAATTGGCCAATTTCCATGCCGGCATTACACCATAGGTGGAAGGCGAAAAGAACCGGGGCCGCGCGGTCTCAGGCAGCCCCGGTTTGTCGCTAGAATGGAGCGGACATTGAACGATCGGCGCGCCGCCGGACGCAGCCCGAAACGGCGCGAGCCCGCAGCGGCAGCCGTCGCCGCGCTTTGACACGTTGCGTTAAAATTTGCCCATGCTAGACCCACGTGCACAAACCCTCCTGAAAACGTTGATCGAGCGTTACATCGCCGAAGGTCAGCCGGTCGGTTCGCGCACGTTATCACGTCACTCCGGCCTCGAACTGAGTCCCGCCACCATCCGCAACGTGATGTCGGACCTCGAGGACCTCGGCCTCGTCGCCAGTCCGCATACGTCGGCGGGGCGCATTCCGACGCCGCGCGGCTATCGCCTGTTCGTCGATACCATGCTGACGGTCGAAGCCCCGCAGGACGAGGCGATGACCACGGCCGTCAAGACGCGTCTGCAAGGCGAGGAGCCGCAGAAGATCGTCGCGGCGGCGGCGAGCGTGCTGTCCAGCCTGTCCTCGTTCGCAGGCGTGATCCTCACGCCGCGCCGCAGCCACATGTTCAAGCAGATCGAGTTCATGCGGCTGTCGGACAAGCGCATTCTGCTCATCATCGTGACGCCGGAAGGCGACGTGCAGAACCGCATGATGGCCACGCAGCGCGACTACTCGCCCTCGCAACTCACGGAAGCCTCGAATTACATCAACGCGCATTTCGCGGGCCTGTCCTTCGACGAAGTGCGCCGCCGGCTGCGCGAGGAAATCGACCAGTTGCGCGGCGACATGACCACGCTGATGCAAGCGGCGGTCGTCGCGAGCACGGCCGAGACCGATCCCGGCGAGACCGTGCTGATTTCCGGCGAGCGCAACCTGCTCGAAGTCGCGGACCTTTCGTCCGACATGGCGCGCCTGCGCAAACTCTTCGACCTCTTCGACCAAAAGACGAGCCTCCTGCAGTTGCTGGATGTATCGAGTCACGCACAGGGCGTGCAGATTTTCATCGGCGGGGAATCGAACCTCGTGCCGATCGAGGAGATGAGCGTCGTGACCGCGCCGTACGAAGTGAACGGCAAGATCGTCGGCACGCTCGGCGTGATCGGCCCGACGCGCATGGCCTACAACCGCGTGATTCCCATCGTCGATATCACGGCGCGCCTGCTGTCGATGTCGCTCAGCCAGCAATAGCGCCCCGTCACGGCATCTTGCCGCGCCGCCGAATGCGCCGCCACTAGGCCGTTCGGCCGATGCAGCGTGCTGGAACGCGCCGCTATAATGGCCGTCACCTTTCGATGACTTTCGGCCGCCTTGCCCTATGCGTTTCGACCTCGAGTTGCCCTCGCAGCCCAGCGCCTCGCATCGCGTCGCGGTGCTGCTGATCAATCTCGGCACGCCGGACGCGCCCACGCCGCGAGCGGTGCGCAAATATCTCGCGCAGTTTCTGAGCGATCCGCGCGTCGTCGAAATTCCCTCGTTCATCTGGCAAATCATTCTGCGCGGCATCATCCTGCCGTTTCGCGGGCGGGCATCGGCAAAAAAATACGCGCAGGTGTGGATGCCCGAAGGCTCGCCGTTGCGCGTTTATACGGAGCGGCAGGTCGAAGGCTTGCGGCGGCTTTTTGCGGCGAACGATTATCACGTCATCGTCGATTACGCGATGCGCTACGGCACGCCGGGCATCGGCGCCATGCTGAATCAGCTGAAGCTGGAAGGCGCCGATCGCATTCTGCTCGTGCCGATGTATCCGCAGTATTCGTCGTCGACCACGGCCACCGCTTTCGACGACGCCTTCACGGCGCTCAAGCGCGTGCGCAATCAGCCGGAGATCCGCACCATTCGCCATTACGCGGACCATCCCGCGTACATCGCGGCGCTCGCCGAGCAGGTGCGTGAATACTGGCGGCTGCACGGCCAGCCGGACTTCGCCTCGGGCGACAAGCTCGTGCTGAGTTTTCACGGTGTGCCGAAGCGGACCATGGACCTCGGCGACCCGTACCACGACCAATGCCAGTTGACCGGCTCGCTGCTCGCCTCCGCGCTGGGGCTCACGCCGGTGGAATGCCGCGTGACGTTCCAGTCGCGCTTCGGCCGCGCGGAGTGGCTGCAGCCGTACACCGCGCCGACGCTCGCGGAACTGGGCGCGGCCGGCGTGAAGCGCGTGGACGTGTTCTGCCCCGGCTTCACGGCGGACTGCCTCGAAACGATCGAGGAAATCGGCATCGAAGTGCGCGACGAATTTCTGCAGGCGGGCGGCAAGGAGTTCCACCGCATCGCCTGCCTGAACGCGTCGCCGGCGTGGATCAAGGCGTTAGGCGAGATCGCGGCACAACATCTGCAAGGATGGCCTGTACAGGCCACGCAACCGGTGACGGTGGCGGCCTGAAACCGCTCATCGCACGAGAATCACCATGAATTACAAGATCACGACGGAACCGGGCGCGCGCCTGCGCATCGACAAATGGCTGTGGGCCGCGCGTTTCTTCAAGACGCGCTCGCTCGCGAGCGACGCAGTGGAGAAAGGCCGCGTGAGAATCGGCGGCGCGAACGTGAAGCCGTCGAAGGACGTGCGCGTGGGCGATATCGTCGAGATCGATATCGAGCGGATCGTGTGGCAGGTGCAGGTGCTCGGCCTGTGCGACGTGCGCGGTCCCGCGCCCGTGGCGCAGACGCTCTACGCCGAGACGGACGAAGGCCGGACCAAGCGACTCGCGGAAGCGGAACGGCGCAAGACGTTTCGCGAGCCGGCCGCCGGCATGCAGGGCAGGCCGACGAAGCGCGACCGCCGCATCATCGACAGATTTTCAGGTTCGGATTGAAGAATTCTTCGACCGTCGCGTGAACGCCGCCGTATTCGGTGGTGCGGGCGGTCAGGGCGCCGGACATGCAGATGGTCGTGGTTCCCGCGACGAGTACCAGGGCGACCACCGCGATGGCAAAGGTCAGTTTCATGGTACCCCCGGGAAACGGGAACGGCGGCTGGACGACCGCGCGAGGATCAGGAAATTGGCGACGCGTAAGCGGTTTGAAGCAATCGTAGGATTAGGGTAAACGTGCGTCCTGCGGTGCTTGATCGAAGTGTAGGTGAGCCGCTCGATTCCCTCAATCTCAATTTACGCGATGCGGCGAAACGTCCGTTACCGCTTATTTCGCGCGCGCCCGGGCTGGCACACTGACGTTCAATTTTGATCTGACAAACCCTTGAAAACTTTTCCGCTGCCCCAATTTCGGCAGCTAGCGCAAGGAAGCGCGTCGGCCGCTTAATGGCCGGCGGCATTCCCGATCCATCCAATCACGGTAATGACACTCAGCGACATGGAAAACACGCAAGAGAATTCAGCGAGCCAGAACCCCACGCCCGCCGACGAAAACGCGCGCCAGGCCGCCGACTCCACTCAGGCAGGCACGCAGGCCGCCTCGGCAGACGGCACTGCTGCGCCGGAAGCCGCCACGAACAGCACGAACGCGACTGAAACCGCGCTGGCGGAAGCGCAGGCCCGCGTAGCCGCGCTGCAGGAAGAATTCCTCCGGGCAAAGGCTGAAACGGAAAACGTACGCCGCCGCGGCCAGGAAGACGTGGCGAAGGCGCACAAGTTCGCCATCGAAAACTTCGCCGAAAATCTGCTGCCGGTGCTCGACAGCCTCGAAGCCGCGCTGGCGGATCAGTCGACGGACCTCGCCAAGGTGCGCGAAGGCGTCGAACTGACGCTGCGCCAGTTGACCGGCGCGCTGGAAAAGGGCCGCGTCGTCGCACTGAATCCGGTCGGCGAGAAGTTCGACCCGCATCGTCATCAGGCTATTTCCATGGTGCCGGCAGATCAGGAGCCGAACACCATCGTTGCCGTGCTGCAGAAGGGCTATATCATCGCCGATCGCGTGCTGCGTCCGGCGCTCGTCACCGTCGCTGCGCCGAAGTAAGCCCACGAGGTCCGCGATCATGGCCAACGTGCCCGTCGATTCGACCGCTTTCTCCGTCTTCGAGATGCAGGAACTGGACGCCGCCGGCTTCGACGGCGGGCTGGCGTCGGCGGGCGACGAACTGGCCGTCGTGTTTTTCTGGGGCCTCGACTGCTTCAACTGCGAGATCGCGAAAAAAGCGATGCTCGCGCAGCCCGACGCCATTCGCGCGCTCGGACTGAAGTGGTTTCACAGCAATGTGTACGAGCATCGGGAGCTAGGCCGCCGCTTCATGTTGCACGGCGTGCCGACGTGGTTCTTCTTTCACCGCGGCAAGCGGCTCGGCCGCGCGACCGGCTGGCACGGTCTTGCGCAGTTCGAGGCGGCAGTCGCGGCGGCGCGCGAGAAAATCCGCGCGGCGGCAGCAAAAGAATGACGCGAGCCGGAGCGCAAAAAGTTATAGACCGCATTGCATTCAGGGTCTTGAAAACGAAATCGGCGCTCTTATCTTGCGTACAGGTATGAATTTTGGGCGTTCGGCCCGTTGAATCGGCCGCAAAAGCCGGCGTTCCCCGGCCGCAGCGCCAAAGCGATCAAAGCTAGGAGAGTATAAAAATGGGCAAAATCATCGGCATCGACCTCGGCACCACGAACTCGTGCGTGGCGCTGATGGAAGGCAATCAGGTCAAGGTCATCGAGAACTCGGAAGGCGCGCGCACCACGCCGTCGATCATCGCGTACATGGATGACAACGAGATCCTCGTCGGCGCGCCTGCCAAGCGTCAGTCGGTCACGAATCCGCGCAACACGCTGTACGCAGTCAAGCGCCTGATCGGCCGCCGCTTCGAAGAGAAGGAAGTGCAGAAGGACATCGGCCTGATGCCCTACAAGATCGTCAAGGCCGACAATGGCGACGCATGGGTCGAAGCGCACGGCCAGAAGCTCGCGCCGCCGCAAATCTCGGCGGAAGTGCTGCGCAAGATGAAGAAGACCGCTGAAGATTACCTCGGCGAGCCGGTGACGGAAGCCGTCATCACGGTTCCGGCGTACTTCAACGACAGCCAGCGTCAGGCAACCAAGGACGCGGGCCGCATCGCCGGTCTGGAAGTCAAGCGCATCATCAACGAACCGACGGCAGCCGCGCTCGCGTTCGGCCTCGACAAGGCCGAAAAGGGCGACCGCAAGATCGCCGTGTTCGACCTGGGCGGCGGCACGTTCGACATCTCGATCATCGAAATCGCGGATGTGGACGGCGAAATGCAGTTCGAAGTGCTCTCGACGAACGGGGACACGTTCCTGGGCGGCGAAGACTTCGACCAGCGCATCATCGATTACATCATCGGCGAGTTCAAGAAGGAGCAGGGCGTCGATCTGTCGAAGGACGTGCTCGCGCTGCAACGCCTGAAGGAAGCCGCTGAAAAGGCGAAGATCGAACTGTCGTCCACGGCGCAGACCGAAATCAACCTGCCGTACATCACGGCGGACGCGTCGGGTCCGAAGCACCTGAACCTCAAGATCACCCGCGCGAAGCTCGAAGCGCTCGTGGAAGACCTGATCGAGCGCACGATCGAACCGTGCCGCATCGCTATTAAGGATGCGGGCGTGAAGGTCGGCGATATCGACGACGTGATTCTCGTCGGCGGCATGACGCGCATGCCGAAGGTGCAGGAAAAGGTGAAGGAGTTCTTCGGCAAGGAACCGCGCCGTGACGTGAACCCGGACGAAGCCGTGGCCGTGGGCGCCGCGATTCAAGGTCAGGTTCTGTCGGGCGACCGCAAGGACGTGCTGCTGCTCGACGTGACTCCGCTCTCGCTCGGCATCGAGACGCTCGGCGGCGTGATGACGAAGATGATCAACAAAAACACCACGATCCCGACGAAGCACTCGCAAGTGTATTCGACGGCGGACGACAATCAGAGCGCCGTGACGATCAAGGTGTTCCAGGGCGAGCGTGAAATGGCCGCAGGCAACAAGCTGCTCGGCGAGTTCAACCTCGAAGGCATTCCGCCCGCACCGCGTGGCGTGCCGCAGATCGAAGTGACTTTCGACATCGACGCGAACGGCATTCTGCACGTCGGCGCGAAGGACAAGGCGACTGGCAAGGAAAACAAGATCACCATCAAGGCGAACTCGGGTCTGACGGACGCCGAAATCGACAAGATGGTGAAGGACGCCGAAGCCAACGCCGAGGAAGATCACAAGCTGCGCGAGCTGGCCGATGCCCGTAACCAGGGCGACGCGCTGGTCCACAGCACGAAGAAGGCGGTTGCCGAGTACGGCGACAAGGTCGACGCTTCGGAGAAGGAAAAGATCGAAGCCGCGCTGAAGGACCTCGAAGAGGCGCTGAAGAACACGTCGAGCGACAAGGCGACGATCGAAGCGAAGATCGAGGCGCTGGCTACCGCATCGCAGAAGCTCGGCGAGAAGATGTACGCCGACATGCAGGCGCAGCAAGGCGCGGCGGGTGCGGCTGCGGGTGCCGCCGGCGCGGAAGCGGCATCGGCTGGCGCGAGCCAGCAGCATGACGATGTCGTCGACGCCGACTTCAAGGAAGTGAAGAAGGACTAAGCCGCAGAGCGCGTGGATGGCAACGTTCACGCGCTCGCGGTCTTTTCGCGGGCGGTATCGCGCGAAAACACCGCGGCAGGACGCGTTGAGCGTCTGACGTGAAACGCGCCTGGCGAGCCGAACGGCTCGACCGGGCACATTGTTTTTTTGGGGCGTCTTGCTGAAGGCGGGTTTCTGCAGCGAGGCGTCAGAGGTTACGCGCGGGCCGTTTGGTCCGAAGCATTCGAGAGGAACCGTCGCGGTCACTCCGCGGCGGCATGGAACCGACATGGCGAAACGGGATTACTACGACGTTCTGGGCGTTGCGAAGAACGCGAGCGACGACGAGATCAAGAAGGCGTATCGCAAGCTCGCGATGAAGTATCACCCTGACCGCAACCCGGACAACAAGAAGGCGGAAGAGAACTTCAAGGAGGCGAAGGAAGCCTACGAGATGCTCTCCGACCAGCAAAAGCGCGCCGCGTACGATCAATACGGTCACGCGGGCGTCGATCCGAACATGGCGGGCGCGGGCGCGCAAGGCTTCGGCGGCTTTGCCGATGCGTTCGGCGATATCTTCGGCGACATCTTCGGGCAGGCCGCGGGCGGCGCGGCGCGCGGCGGTCGCGGCGGTCCGCAGGTGTATCGCGGCGCGGACTTGCGCTACAGCATGGAGATCACGCTGGAGCAGGCCGCGCACGGTTACGACACGCAGATCCGCGTGCCGAGCTGGGTCAACTGCAACGTCTGCCACGGCTCGGGCGCGAAGCCCGGCACGAAGCCGGAAACCTGTCCGACGTGTCACGGTCAGGGCCAGGTTCGGATGTCGCAGGGCTTCTTCAGCATCCAGCAGACGTGTCCGAAGTGTCACGGCAGCGGCACCTACGTTCCCGACCCGTGCGGCAACTGCCACGGCGCGGGCAAGGTGAAGGAAACGAAGACGCTGGAAGTGAAGATCCCGGCGGGCATCGACGACGGCATGCGCATCCGTTCGGCGGGCAACGGCGAGCCGGGCATCAACGGCGGGCCGAGCGGCGACTTGTACGTGGAGATCCACATCAAGCAGCACTCGGTGTTCGAGCGCGACGGCGACGACCTGCATTGCCAGATGCCGATTCCGTTCACCACGGCGGCGCTCGGCGGCGAGATCGAAGTGCCGACGCTGGCGGGACGCGCGAGCTTCACCGTGCCCGAAGGCACGCAGTCGGGCAAGACGTTCCGTCTGCGCGGCAAGGGCATCAAGGGTTTGCGTTCGAGCATCGCGGGCGATCTCTACGTGCACGTGCAGGTGGAAACGCCGGTCAAGCTCACCGAGCAGCAGCGCGATCTGCTGAAGCAGTTCGAGAAGTCGCTGACGGAAGGCGGCGCGCGGCATAGCCCGCAGAGCAAAAGCTGGTTCGACCGGGTAAAGAGCTTCTTCGACTGATGCAGTCGATACGAGCATTGCCATGAAAATCGAAGCACGCAGCGCGGTGTTCGCGCTGCTCGACGATTGCGACGCGACCGCCGAAAGGCGGTCGAGTCGTTTGTACGCGGACTTTTCGCACGAACATGTGTGCGAGGACGGGCGCGAACTCGATGCGGTCTGCGCCGCCATCGAACGCGATCTGACAAGCGGACTGCATGCAGTCGTCGTCGCGGATTACGAGTTCGGGCGCAACCTTCAGTTCGGCAGCATCGGACGCGGCGGCGATCACGTGCTGCGTGTGCTTATGTTCCGCTCGTGCGCGCTGCTGTCACGCGATGAGGCGAGCGAATGGCTCGCGTCGCAGGATGCGGAAAGCGCCGAGCCCTCGGTCGCGGGCGTCGGCGGCATCGAGCCGAGCATCACCCGCGACGAATTCGATCACGCGATTGCTGCCATCAAGCACGCGCTAGAAGAAGGCGAATCGTATCAGGTCAACTACACGTTCCGGCTGAACTTCGATGTGTTCGGCTCGCCGCTCGCGCTGTATCGACGGCTGCGGGAGCGGCAGCCGGTCAGGTACGGCGCTTTGATCGCGTTGCCGGACGGACGCGCGGTCGTGTCGTGTTCGCCGGAGCTTTTTGTCGAGAAGCATGGCGACGTGCTGCGCGCAAAGCCGATGAAAGGCACCGCGCCGCGCGACTCGGACCCCGCCGCGCTGCGCTGCGACCCGAAGAATCGCGCGGAAAACGTGATGATCGTCGACTTGCTGCGCAATGATCTTTCGCGTGTCGCGGCGACGGGCTCTGTGCATGTGCCGGCGCTTTTTTCCGTGGAGCCGTATGCGTCGGTCTGGCAGATGACGTCGACGGTCGAGGCGCGCGTATCGCCGGACACGTCGTTCGCCGCGATCGTGCGGGCGCTCTTTCCGTGCGGGTCGATCACCGGCGCGCCGAAGTACCGCACGATGCAACTCATCGATCAGATCGAAAGCACGCCGCGCGGGCTTTATACCGGTGCGATCGGCTGGCTCGATCAACGCGGCGATTTCTGCCTCTCGGTCGCCATTCGCACGCTGGTGATCGACGCTGATCAGAAGCGCGGCGTGCTCGGCATCGGCGCGGGCATCGTGCTGGATAGCATTGCAGAGAGCGAGTACGAGGAGTGTCTTCTCAAGGCGCGCTTTCTGACCGGCGCGGACCCCGGTTTCGAACTCTTCGAGACGACGTACGCCACGCGCGACGAAGGCGTGCGCCACTACTCGCGTCATGTTGCGCGACTCGAAGCGAGCGCAGCGTATTTGGGCTTCCCCTTCGACAAGCGCGCTCTGGATGCCCAAGTCGCGCAGCAATGCGCGAGCTTCGAAGCGGGCAAGCCGTACAGATTGCGCATCGCGCTCGGCAAGAGCGGACGCCTCGCGCTGACGAGCGCGCCGCTCGCGCCGTTGTCGTCGGATACGGTGGGCGTGCTTCTCGCCGCAGACCGAGGCTTCGCGCCGCAGTCATCCGCCGATGTATTGCTTCGCCACAAAACGACGCGTCGCGCCGACTACGACCGCGCGTGGAAAGCCGCCGAAGCCGAAGGCGCGTTCGACATGCTGTTCACGAACGAGCGCGGCGAACTGACCGAGGGCGGCCGTTCGAGCGTGTTTGTGAAGCTGGACGGAAAGTGGTGGACGCCACCTTTGAGCGCCGGCGTGCTGCCGGGCGTCATGCGGGCGGTGCTGATGGAGGAACTCGGCGCGTCGGAACGCACGCTGACCGTGCGAGACATCGACCGCGCCGAAGGCTTGCTTCTCAGCAATGCGCTGCGCGGCGCGGTCGAGGCAAGGCTCAAACGCTAAGGGCGATCACCACTCCGCGACGCTGCCGTCCGCGTGACGCCACACCGGATTACGCCAGCGGTGCCCGACCTTCGCCATCTCGCGCACCTTCTCCTCATTGACCTCGATGCCGAGTCCCGGCCCTTGCGGAATCGACACCATGCCGTCGTCGTACTTGAAGACTTCCGGGTTCTTGATGTA
This sequence comes from Caballeronia sp. Sq4a, assembly GCF_023170545.1. Classification (NCBI taxonomy): domain Bacteria; kingdom Pseudomonadati; phylum Pseudomonadota; class Betaproteobacteria; order Burkholderiales; family Burkholderiaceae; genus Caballeronia; species Caballeronia sp. Sq4a. The sequence goes on from NZ_CP084250.1 coordinate 422,350, forward strand.
GTCGAGCAGATCGTTGCCCGTGTTGTAGTGGATGCCGAGACTCTGTTCCTGGATGAACGCGTTGTAGCTCACGGCATCGATTTGCAGGCAGGTCGCGAGCGCGATCGGGCCGAGCGGGCAATGCAGCGCGAGCGCGACATCGTACGCTTCCGCCATCGACGCGATCTTGCGGCACTCCGTCAGCCCGCCCGCGTGCGACGCGTCCGGCTGGATGATATCGACATAGCCGCCCGCGAGAATGTGCTTGAAGTCCCAGCGCGAATAAAGCCGCTCGCCGAGCGCAATCGGCGTGCTCGTCTGATTGACGATATCGCGCAGCGCCTCGACGTTTTCGGAGAGCACCGGCTCCTCGATGAACATCAGCTTGAACGGATCGAGCTCTCTCGCCAGCACCTTCGCCATCGGCTTGTGCACGCGGCCATGAAAGTCCACGCCGATGCCCACGTTCGGGCCGACCGCCTCGCGCACGGCGCGCACGTTGTCGATCACGCCTTGCACCTTGTCGAACGTGTCGATCATCTGCAGTTCTTCGGAGCCGTTCATCTTCACGGCCTTGAAGCCGCGTTCGACGACCGCGCGCGCGTTGTTCGCGACATCGCTCGGACGGTCGCCGCCGATCCACGAATACACCTTGATCTTGTCGCGCACCTGGCCGCCGAGCAGCGCGTGAATCGGCACGCCATGATGCTTGCCGAGAATGTCCCACAGCGCCTGATCGACGCCCGCGATCGCGCTCATGCCGATCGGGCCGCCGCGATAGAAGCCCGCGCGATACATCACTTGCCACAAGTCTTCGATATGGCGCGCGTCCTTGCCGATCAGATAGTCCGCGAGTTCGTCGACGGCGGCGGCCACCGTGTGCGCGCGGCCTTCGACGACGGGCTCGCCCCAGCCGGTAATGCCTTCGTCGGTTTCGATCTTGAGGAAGCACCAGCGCGGCGGAACGATAAAGGTTTCGAGTTTCGTGATTTTCATGTGAGCGTCTCCAGCAAGGGTCTCCATAGTAGCAAAAAGCAGCGCGTCTGGTCGTATTAATAGTACTATTGGCGGCAGGCGCGCTTTGGGCGTCGCACGTGTTCGAGCATAATCACGCTCGAATCAACGAGACCGACGAGGAGTGGATCATTCACCGCGATTTGCATGGCCGCGTGGCGCACGAACTGGGCATGGCCATTCTGCGAGGCGATTTCCCGCCCGGCTCGCCGTTGCCGCGCGAAGCGGATCTGATCGAACGCTTCGGCGTGAGCCGCACCGTGCTGCGCGAGGCGCTGCGCACGCTGACATCGAAAGGGCTCGTCGAATCACGGCCGAAGGTGGGCACGCGGGTGCGCCCGAAGGACGCGTGGAATCTGCTCGACGCCGACATGCTCGACTGGTACTCGCGCGTCGCGCCGCCCATGCTCTTTGCGCTGAAGCTCCAGGAAATGCGCGAGATGATCGAGCCGTATGCGGCCGCGCTCGCCGCCGGCAATCACGAGCCGAGCACGCTGGAACGGCTGGAACGCGCGCATCGCGCGATGACGGAGGCGCGCAACGTCGACGAATGGGTCCGCGCCGACCTCGACTTTCACCTGTGCGTGCTGGCCGCGTGCAGCAACGAGTTGCTGGTGCCGCTGGGCGCGCTGATCGCGCGCACGCTCGAAGGCCAGTTGCGCCTGAATGCGAAGCGCGCCGACGTGTTCAATGCATCGCTCGCCGAACATACGGCCGTGTTCGACGCCATCGCCGCTCGCGACGCCGCTGCCGCGCGGCGCGCGATGGCGGATCTGCTCGGCGTGACACGCGACCGTATCGAAGGCTGACGGCAGGCGAAAAAAAACGCGCGGCGACAGAAGTCGCGGCGCGCTTGCCTTGTCGCTGAACCAGCGATCAGGAATGCTTTTCGATCAGCTCGACCTTGTAGCCGTCCGGATCTTCGACGAACGCGATCACCGTCTTGCCGCCCTTCACGGGACCGGCTTCGCGCGTGACCTTGCCGCCCGCTTCGCGGATGCGGTCGCACGCCTCGGCCGCATTATCCACTTCGAGCGCGATATGGCCGTAAGCCGTGCCCATCTCGTACTTCTCGACACCCCAGTTATACGTCAGTTCGAGCACGCTGTTCTCGCTCTCGTCGCCGTAGCCGACGAACGCGAGCGTGTACTTGTATTCCGGGTTCTCGCTCTGGCGCAGCACTTTCATGCCGAGAATGCGCGTATAGAAATCGATGGAACGCTGCAGGTCGCCGACGCGCAGCATCGTGTGGAGGAGTCGCATGGTGGGGGTCCTGTTGTGATGAACGGCGGCGCAAAGCCGCGATTGCGGGTATGCGAAATTGTACCGTTCGGCCAGAACGCGTGCTTACAGCGTCGGCAGCAGGTCCGGCGGATGGTGCTTCAACGTATGCCGCGCCTCGCGAAACTCCGGGAAGATGGATTCGACGGTACGCCAGAAACGCGGACTGTGGTTCATCTCGCGCAAGTGCGCAAGCTCATGCGCGACCACGTAATCGATGATCGACAACGGGAAATGAATGAGCCGCCAGTTGAGGCGAATCTTGCCGTCGCTCGAACAACTGCCCCAGCGCGTCGCCGCTGACGACAACGCATACGCGCGAAACTCGACGCCGAGCTTCTGCGCATACACCGCGAGCCGCTCGCCGAAGATGCGCTTCGCTTCGCTTTGCAGCCAGCTTTGCACGCGGTCCTTGATCTGCTGCGCGTCGGCGAGCGCGGGCAGGGCGAGCGCCAGCACGTTGGTCTCGGCATCGAAGGACAGCGCGCTCGCGGCCGCGTTCAGCGACACGCGAATCGTCTTGCCGAGAAACGGAAACTCTGCGCCGTCCTTCCATTCGATGCGCGGCAGCGCGCGTTCCTCGACGCGCGTTTGCCATTCGGCCAGCTTGCGCAAAATCCAGCTTTGCTTGTCGACGATGGCGCTTTCGATATCCGCGATCGTCACCCAGCGCGGCGCGGTGATCGTGAGCCCGGTCGCGTCGATGCAGAAGCCGATGGTGCGCCGCGCCGAGCGTTTGAAGCGGTAGTCCAGCGCCCGCGCGCCGAGCACGATGCGCCGCAGCCGCACGCCTTCGGGCAGCGGCACCGGCTTGGCAGTCGGCTCTGAAGAGGGAAGCTCGCCGCGCAGCGGCGCGGGCGCGGCGGCGGGCGCATGCTCGAACGGAAGATCGAGTTGCAGTGTATCGAGCGCGACGGCGGGGCGCTGTCGCGAGGGAGTCTTCTGCATCGGCTCGGCTTTGCGCTCGCGGCGCAGGAATGACGACAGGAACGAATAAGGCACGCCGCGGCTCTGACTTTCGAGTGCGAGGCCGCGTCAGCGGCCCGCGCCCGCAGCGCCGGCTCGATGCGGCTCATTGCCCGGCGCGGCATAAGCGAGCGGATCGATACGGCGCATCTCCGTTTCGATCCAGCTCTCGACGCGCGCATTCACTTCTTCGGGCGAGAGTCCGGCGGTATCGATGGGCTTGCCGATCGACACCGTGACTATACCCGGATATTTCATGAACGAATTGCGCGGCCAGACGTGCCCGGCGTTATGCGCAATCGGCACGACAGGCGCGCCCGTGGCCACGGCGAAGCGCGCGCCGCCCGTCTTGTACTTGCCTTGCGCGCCGACGCGCGTGCGCGTGCCTTCCGGAAACATGATGACCCACGCGCCTTCGTCCATGCGCGCGCGGCCTTGGCGCGTCACCGAGGCGAATGCGTCGCGGCCCTGCGAACGGTCGATGTGCACCATCTTCAGGAGACCGAGCGCCCAGCCGAAAAACGGCACGTACAGCAACTCGCGCTTGAACACATAGCAGAGCGGGCGCGGCATCAGCGCCGGAAAGGCGAGCGTTTCCCATGCGGATTGATGCTTCGACAGCAGCACGGCGGGGCCATTCGGCAGGTTCTCCATGCCTTCTATCCTGTAGCGAATGCCGACGAGATACCGCAGCACGACGATCGTCGACTTGCACCAGCCCGCCGCCATCCAGTAGCGGTTGTGCGCGCGCATGAACGGAAACGCGATGAAGCAGGCGGTCGCGTACGGAACCGTATACACGACGAAGTACAGCATCAGCAGCAAAGAACGGATGAAGCGCATGAAGCCCCGAGAGTGCGTGACGAAAAGCGGTCAGTCGTGGTGCCGCGCGAGAAAGTCGAGCGCGAACGCGCGCAGGTCCTTGTGAACCTGCGTGCCCTCGGGCAAGTTGCCTTGCGCGAGCGTTTTTTCGCCCTTGCCGGTCAGCACGAGATGCACCGGAAAGCCGAGCGCCGCGCCTGCCTGAAGATCGCGCAGCGCGTCGCCGACAACAGGCGTGTCTTCCGGATCGATCTCGAAACGGTCGATGATCTGCTGCAGCATGCCGGGCTTCGGCTTTCTGCAATCGCACTGGTCTTCGGCCGTATGCGGACAGAAGAAGATCGCGTCGATGCGTCCGCCCACTGCCGCCGCCGCGCGGTTCATCTTCTGATGCATGGCGTTAAGCGCGGCCATGTCGAACAGACCGCGCCCGATGCCCGACTGGTTCGACGCAATCGCCACGCGGTAGCCCGCCTGATTCAGTCGCGCGATGGCTTCGAGACTGCCGGGAATGGCAACCCATTCGTCCGGCGACTTGATGAACGCGTCCGAATCGACGTTGATGACGCCGTCGCGGTCCAGAATCACGAGTCGTCTGTTCATGACTTACGCCGCGAGCTTGGAGATGTCGGCCACGCAGTTCATCTGCTGATGCAGCGCGCCGAGCAGGGCGAGGCGATTGTTTCTGAGCGCCGCGTCTTCCGCGTTCACCATCACGTCGTTGAAGAACGTATCGACGCTCTCGCGCAGCGCGGCAAGCGCGCTCAACGCTTCGGTGTAGTTGCGCGCGGCGAGCTGGCTTTGCACGCGCGGCGTCACGCTCTGAATCTGCGCGTACAGATTCTTCTCGGCCGGCTCCACGAGCAACTCAGGATTCACCGACGAAGGCGCGCCTTGCTCAGACTTCCTGAGGATGTTCGTGATGCGCTTGTTGGCCGCCGCGAGCGATGCCGCTTCCGGCAGCGCCGCGAATTCGCGCACGGCATCAAGACGCGCGACGATATCGTCGAGACGCGTCGGGTTCAGGCTAAGAACGGCCTCGATGTCGTTCGCTTCGAAGCCGCGTTCGCGCAAGAGGCCACGCAGACGATCCAGGAAGAACGCATACACGGCTTCCGTCGAATCCGCGACTTGCGGCATGCCGGCGAACTGGCGCTGCGCGGCGGCGACGAGATCGCGCAGGTCGACCGGCAGCTTCTTTTCGAGCAGGATGCGCAGCACGCCGAGCGCATGACGGCGCAGCGCGAACGGATCCTTCTCGCCCGTCGGCGCGAGACCGATGCCCCAGATGCCGACGATGGTTTCGAGCTTGTCCGCCAGCGCGACCGCCGAGCCCACGCCCGTGGACGGCGTGTCGTCGCCGGAGAAGCGCGGCTGATAGTGCTCCGAGCACGCGAGCGCGACTTCTTCCGGCTCGCCGTCGTGGCGTGCGTAGTAGGTGCCCATCGTGCCTTGCAACTCGGGGAATTCGCCGACCATGTCGGTGAGCAAGTCGGCCTTTGCAAGACGCGCGGCGCGGCGCGTGAGCGCGGCATCGACGCCGATCATCGGCGCGATTTCGCCCGCGAGCGCTTCGAGACGCTGCACGCGTTCGAGCGTCGAGCCGAGCTTGTTGTGATAGACCACGTTCGCAAGCAGCGGCACGCGCTCTTCGAGGCGCTTCTTCTTGTCCTGCGTGAAGAAGAACTTCGCATCCGCGAGACGCGGACGCACCACGCGCTCGTTGCCTTCGATAATCTCGGCGGGCGCTTGCGTATCGATATTGGACACGATCAGGAAACGCGAGCGCAGCTTGCCGTTCTGGTCCGTGAGCGCGAAATACTTCTGGTTCGTCTGCATCGTGAGGATCAGACATTCCTGCGGCACTTGCAGGAACTCCTCGTCGAAGCGGCACTGATACACCACCGGCCATTCGACGAGCGCGTTCACTTCGTCGAGCAGCGACTCCGGCATCACGACGCGGTCTTCGCCCGCGAACGCCTGCAATTGCGTGCGGATGGATTCGCGGCGGTCATCGAAATTCGCGACGACATGCGCCTTCGTGCGCAGCGTTTCCGAGTAGTCGTCGGCGCTCGGAATCGCGACGAAGCCCTGCGACAGAAAGCGATGGCCGATGGTCGTATCGCCCGCATCGACGCCGAGCGCGCTCACCGGCACGACGTTGCGGCCGTGCATGGCGACAAGGCGCTGCACCGGACGCACGAATTGCACGTTGGTGCCGTCCGGACGCTGATACGTCATGACCTTCGGGATCGGCAGCTTGGTGAGCGTTTCGTCGAGCGCGGCTTGCAGGCCGTCGGCGAGCGTCGCGCCGGGCGCGGCGTAGCGCAGGAAGAACGCCTCGGCCTTGCCGTCCTGCGCGCGTTCGAGTTCGGCGAGCGGAAAGTCGGGAAAGCCGAGCGCGGCGAGTTTCTTCGCGAGCGGCGGCGTGGGGTTGCCTTCCTTGTCGAGCGCGACCGAGACCGGCAGCACTTTTTCGCGGACCTGCTTCTCGGGCGCGACATCGCGCACGTTGCGGATCAACACGGCGAGGCGGCGCGGCGTCGCGTACTGTTCGAACGATACGGCGCCTTCGATCAGATCGCGGGCGGCGAGCCGCTCGACGATGCCTTCGGCGAACGCGGTGCCGAGACGCGCGAGGGCTTTCGGCGGAAGTTCTTCGGTGAGCAGCTCGACGAGCAGGGAAGCGTGATTGGATTGCGTCATTGTTCTGTCTTGCCTCGTCAAACCTGATCGTTGTTGCGCGTTTCGCCCGGCGGCGCGCTTTCCACCTTCAGCGGCGGCGCCCAGGCCGGACGCGCGGCTTCCTGCTGATCGGTGACGAGCTCCGCGGCGGCGTGCACCGGATTGCCGAGCATCGGGAAGCCGAGACTTTCGCGGGAATCGTAGTAAGCCTGCGCCACGAGACGCGAGAGCGCCCGAATGCGGCCGATATACGCCGCGCGCTCGGTCACGGAAATCGCGCCGCGCGAATCGAGCAGATTGAACGTATGGCCTGCCTTTAGCACGAGTTCATAGGCAGGCAGCGCGAGCTTCGCCTCGATCATCTTCTTCGCTTCGGCTTCGTAGCTGTTAAAGAAGTTGAAGAGCAGATCGACGTTCGCGTGCTCGAAGTTGTAGGTGGACTGCTCGACTTCGTTCTGGTGATAGACGTCGCCGTAAGTCAGGCGACGCAGCACCTTGCCGCTCGGGCCGTCTTCTTCCCACTCGGTCCAGACGAGGTCGTACACGTTCTCCACTTTCTGCAGATACATGGCGAGGCGTTCCAGACCATACGTGATCTCGCCGAGCACCGGCTTGCAGTCGAGGCCGCCTACCTGCTGGAAGTACGTGAACTGCGTCACTTCCATGCCGTTGAGCCACACTTCCCAGCCGAGTCCCCATGCGCCGAGCGTCGGGTTCTCCCAGTCGTCCTCGACGAAGCGCACGTCGTTCTGCTTCAGATCGAAACCGAGTGCTTCGAGCGAACCGAGATACAGGTCGAGGATGTTCTCAGGCGCGGGCTTGAGCACGACCTGATACTGATAGTAGTGCTGCAGGCGGTTGGGGTTCTCGCCGTAACGGCCGTCCTTCGGGCGGCGCGACGGCTGCACGTAGGCCGCGCGCCACGGCTCCGGACCGATCGCGCGCAGGAAGGTGTGCACGTGCGAGGTGCCCGCGCCGACTTCCATGTCGATGGGCTGGAGAAGCGCGCAGCCCTTGTCGTTCCAATAGGACTGCAGCGTCAGGATGATTTGCTGAAAGGTGAGCATGGTTGCCTTTGATACGGACCGGGCGCGCGCCGAAAAACGCGCGGCTCCGAGGCTCGGCCGAAGTGCTAAAACCTTGAATTTTAGCTGGAACGCGGGACCGGCGGGACTTTTTGGGAAGGAGGGCGCTTGACCGCGCTGCGCGCCTGTGCGCTGTTGCAGCCCGTATTGCGCGCAAAAGCAGCGTTGCGATACACGCGTCAGACCCGACGCTTCTTCCCCGGCGCAAACGCAAACCCGACCGCCAGCAACAGCAGCGACACGACGATCACCGTCGCATTACCGCTCGTCACATACGGCGTGCGTCCCGACGTGCCCTGCACGCGCGCTTCGAGCACGCCGGTCGTGAACGTCGGCAGGCGCGACACGACATCGCCGTTTGCCGCGATCACCGCCGTCATGCCCGTGTTCGTCGCCCGCAGCGTCGGCCGGCCGGTTTCGATCGAACGCATGCGCGCGATTTGCAAATGCTGATCGAGCGCGATCGTGTTGCCGAACCACGCCAGATTCGTCGAGTTGACGAGAATGCCCGCGGGCGTTTCCTGTTCGCGCAGCGTGCGCGCGATCTCTTCGCCGAAGATGTCCTCGTAGCAAACATCGACGGCGACCGGCTGGTTATGCACGAAGAACGGCTTCTGCGTGACTGGACCGCGCGCGAGATCGCCGAGCGGAATGCCCATCAGGTTCACGAACCAGTGAAAGCCGAGCGGCACGAATTCGCCGAACGGCACGAGATGATGCTTGTCGTAGCGATACACATCGTTCACGCCCGGCGTGATGCCGAAGAGGCTGTTCGTGAAATCGGTCGGGCGTCCGTCCGGCTGAATCGTGACGCCGATCGCGCCGAAGAGAATCGACGAATTCGTGCTGTCCGCGAAACTGCGGATCACGCTCGCGAACGCCGGCGGCACCTGAACAGCCAGCACGGGCAGCGCGGTCTCCGGCGTGACGATCAGATCGGCCGGCTTCTCGGTGATGAGCCGCTTGTAAAGCGCGAGCGATTCGTCGACGCCCGCCTGCTCGAACTTCATCTCCTGCTTCACATTGCCTTGAAGCAGACGCACGTCGAGCGGTGCGTTGGCAGGCGTCGTCCATTGCGCGAGCGAGAGCAGCATGCCGGCGACGATTAGCGCAAGCGCCGTCAATGCGGGCGCCAACGCGCGCCGCCGCATCCCGCGAAACGCGACCACCGCCTGAACGATGCATGCAGCCACGAGCGCGAGCACCCACGCGACGCCGTACACGCCGGCAATCGCGCCGAAGCCGGCAAGCGGGCCGTCCACTTGCGCATAGCCGCTCGCGAGCCACGGAAAGCCGGTGAACACGAGTCCGCGCAGCCATTCGCCGAGCGCCCAGGCGCTTGCGAACGCAAACGCGCCGTGCCAGGTGGGCGTGTAGCGCGGCGATGCATCGATCTCGCGGGCGGTGGCAGCGTCTTCATCGCCGAAGCGGGCGCGTCCCGCGACGAGCGACCAGACGAGGCTCGACAACGCCGGATACACCGCGAGATACAGCGAAAACAGCGCGACCGCGGCGGCGGCGAGCGGCGCGGCCATGCCGCCATAGTCGTGCATGCTCACGTACAGCCACCAGACGCCCGTGACGAAGTTGCCGAAGCCGAAGGCCCAGCCGGTTGCCGCCGCGCTTTTCCAGCCGCTCGTGCGCGACAGCCACGAAAAGAAGCACGCGAAGATGACGAGTTCGATCCAGCCGCCGTGGGGTGTCGGCGCGAACGACAGCGTGTTCGCCGCGCCGAGCACGGCGGCGACGAGGTAATGCCAGAACGGGAGCGCGCGCGGCGCAGCGGAAGCTGTGACGTCGCGTTGACGCGACAGGGAGCGAAACGGTGAATCGGCCATAAATTGCTAGGTCGCCGGTGGCGAAATGATATTTCTTGAAGCGCGTGGCGGCGCGCGCGCCGCCGATCAGTCGCGCAGCTCGCTCTCGTCGTCGCCGGGCTGACGCGGCTGCTGCGTGAGATTGGGCACGCGCCGCACGAGCAGCACGTGAACCTGGCGGGCGTCGCCGCGAAGAATCTCGAACACGAAGTCGTCGATGCGCACCTTCTCGCCGCGATGCGGCACGCGCCCGAACCGGTGCGTGACGAGCCCGCCGATGGTGTCGACTTCCTCGTCGGAGAAGTCGGTGCCGAATTCTTCGTTGAACTGTTGAATGCCCGTCAGCGCGCGCACGCGGAACTTGCCGTCCGGCGACGCGATGATATTGCCGGTTTCCTCGTCGAAGTCGTATTCGTCCTCGATGTCGCCGACGATCTGTTCCAGCACGTCCTCGATGGTGATGAGGCCCGCGACGCCGCCGTATTCATCGACGACGATCGCAATGTGGTTGCGGTTCACGCGGAAGTCGTGCAGCAGCACGTTGAGGCGCTTGGACTCGGGGATGAACACGGCGGGGCGCAGCATGCCGCGCACGTCGAACTCTTCTTCGGCGTAATAGCGCAGCAGGTCTTTCGCGAGCAGCACGCCGATGACGTTGTCGCGGTTGCCCTCGTACACCGGATAGCGCGAGTGCGCTTTTTCCAGCACAAAGGGAATGAATTCGGCGGGCGTTTCCGCGATGTTGATGGCGTCCATCTGGGCGCGCGGAATCATGATGTCGCGCGCGCAGAGATCGGACACCTGAAAGACGCCTTCGATCATCGAAAGCGAATCGGCATCGAGCAGGTTGCGCTCGTGCGCATCCTGGAGCACTTCGAGAAGCTCGTCGCGCGACTCGGGTTCGTGCGAGATGAAATCGGTCAGACGCTCGAGCAGCGAGCGTTTTTCCTGCGGTTTGTCGGCGTGGCGTCGACTGGGATAGGGTTCGTTCATAGCGGAGCGCCCGGGAAGACCCGGGCGCGAATTAACAGAAACTTAAGCATACACCAAGGTAAAACGCGGCCTGCGTGGTGCGGCGCGCTTAGCGAAACGCTCCACGATGCTAGCCGATCGATATGCGAAACAGGCGTCAGGCGGGCATCGTTAGCCGATCGGCCGACCCTCTCTTCGGCCCGCGAGAAGATCACTCGCCGCCCTGGCAACGTCGGAGCAGCGCCTCGAGCGCGCGGTCCGGCATGCCGCATTCGCGCAGGGCTTCCACGGTGCGGCTCACGTAATCGAGCGTGGTGCCGTAGCGACCGCTCGCGCAGCCGAACACCGTGCGGATGACCGGATCGGCCAGCTTGCCCGTGTACGAGGTGGCGTCACGGCGCATGACGAACGCGAGCGCCTGCACGCGTCGTCCGTCGATCAGCGTGCACGGCAGCCACGCCGGACGATACGAGGCCATGGCCATCTCGCGTCGCCAGAGGACTTCCAGATGCTCCTCCGTGTCCGGCCCGCCGAGGCGGAACGCCATGCCGGTGCAGGAGCCGCCGCGATCGAGCGCGAGCACGAGACCCGGCTGCTCCGGCGTGCCGCGATTCACGCGCGACCACAGATACAGCCCGCGATGATAGCCATGCACTTTGCCGCGCACGGCTTCGAGCGTCGGCAGTCCGGGATTCCAGATAAGCGAGCCATAGCCAAAGAGCCACAGGTCCGACCTGCGGTCCCAATGTGAAAGCGCCGCTTCGCGCGATGCGGCGAGTTCCTCATCGGTGAGAAGCGGCGTGTCGAGTAGCGCGGGCGGATAGTCCGGGCGGGGCTGCGGCGGATCGAGCGGCGGGCTCTCGATAGCGGGCGTGGACTCGGGTGTCTTGTCGTTCACGGTGCGGACGGGGCAGCGGATCGGCGGAAGTCAGACCAATGGCACGTAGGGATCGGGGAAGCCGAGAGACTGCATGATATCCGTCTCGATGGATTCCATCTCTTGCGCTTCGCTTTCGATCTCGTGATCGTAGCCCTGCGCATGCAGCGTGCCGTGCACGATCAGATGCGCGTAGTGCGCGGCGAGCGGCTTGCCTTGCTCGCTGGCTTCCCGTTCGACCACCGGACAGCACAGAATCAGATCGCCCGAAACGGGGTCGTCTTCGGATTCCGCATATGCGAAGGTCAGCACGTTCGTCGCGTAATCCTTCTGCCGATACGTGCGATTCAGCATGCGGCCTTCTTCTTCGTCGACGAAGCGGACCGTCAACTCGGCGTCGGCAAAGAGCGACGCCTTGATCCAGCGGGCGACCGTCGCGCGGGACAACAGCGCCTTGTGCGACGGAAACGCCTTTGCAGCCGGGAACTGCAGGTTCAGCGTGAGACTCGGCTTCATGCAGGTTTTTGCGACTGCTGCGCCGCCCGCGCTGCCTCGGCGAGCGCGGCGTCTTTTTGCGACTGCGCGTCGTAAGCCTCGACGATGCGCGCGACAAGCGGATGCCGCACCACGTCCGCCGACGTGAAATGCGTGATGGCGATGCCGCGCACTTCCGACAGCACGTGCTGCGCTTCGATCAGCCCGCTCTTGTGGCCGCGCGGCAGGTCCACCTGAGTCGTGTCGCCGGTCACGACCGCCTTCGAGCCGAAGCCGATACGCGTAAGGAACATCTTCATCTGCTCGGGCGTGGTGTTCTGCGCCTCGTCGAGAATGATGAACGCGTGGTTCAGCGTGCGGCCGCGCATGTAGGCGAGCGGCGCGATTTCGATCATCTGGCGCTCGAACATCTTCGCGGTCTTGTCGAAGCCGAGCAGATCGTAGAGCGCGTCGTAGAGCGGGCGCAGGTACGGATCGACCTTCTGCGCGAGATCGCCGGGCAAAAAGCCGAGCCGCTCGCCCGCTTCGACGGCCGGGCGCGTCAGCACGATGCGCTTGACCTGATCGCGCTCCAGCGCATCCACGGCGCAGGCGACGGCGAGATACGTCTTGCCCGTGCCGGCCGGCCCGATGCCGAACGTCACGTCGTGCGCGACGATCTGCTTCAGATACTGGCGCTGCATAGGCGTCCGGCCACGCAGGTCGGCGCGGCGCGTGTACAGCGTCGGGCCGTGATCTTCGTCCTCGCCGAGATCCATCGTGGCGCTCGGCTCGTCGAACGGGTGATCCGGATCGCCGCGGAAACGCGGGTCGTTCTGTCCGTCGTCCTCGCCGTTCTGGCCGGCTTCTTTCGCTAGCCGCGCCGCATGGCTTGCCTCGACGAGCGCGAGCTGAATATCGTCGACGGAAATCGGATCGCGGGCGCGGTTGTAGAAGTTTTCGAGCGCCGCGAGCGCGACTTTGGCGCCCCGGCCACGAATCGAAATCTTGTGCCCGCGTCGCGACAGCGTCACGTCGAGCGCCTGTTCGATCTGTCGCAGATTTTCGTCGAGCGGGCCGCAGAGGTTCGCGAGCCGCGCGTTGTCCTCGCGCGGAGCGGTGAATTCGAGATGCTGCTGGGGAGCGTTCTTCAAGGCGGGGTGGGTGTCCTGTCCGGTCTCGTAGGATTAATTGGCAAGCTCGGGGGCGGCCGTCTCGGGTGTGAGCACGAGCGCGCCGCGCAGCGAATGCGGATACGCGTGGTTGATCTCGACATCGATCATCTGGCCGATGAGTCGCGCATGCGAGGCGAGCGGCGCCGGGAAATTCACGACGCGATTGTTCGCCGTGCGTCCGGCGAGCTCGCTCGGATCCTTGCGTGACGGGCCTTCCACCAGAATGCGCTGCACCGTGCCGACCATCGAATTGCTGATTCTCACGACGTTTTCCTCGATCGTCGCCTGCAAATGCTGCAAGCGCCTGAGCTTGACCTCGCGGGGCGTGTCGTCATGCAGGTTTGCAGCCGGCGTGCCTGGTCGCGGGCTGTAGATGAACGAGAAGCTCGTGTCGTAGCTCATTTCCTCGACGAGTGCCATCATCTTCGCAAAATCGTCCTCGGTTTCGCCGGGAAAGCCGACGATAAAGTCCGTCGACAGCGACAAATCAGGGCGAATCGCCCGCAGCCGCCGGATGACCGACTTGTATTCGAGCACGGTGTATCCGCGTTTCATCGCCATCAGGATGCGGTCGGAGCCGTGCTGCACCGGCAAATGCAGGTGCGAAACGAGCTTCGGCACCTTCGCGTAGGTGTCGATGAGGCGCTGCGTGAATTCCTTCGGGTGCGAAGTCGTGTACCGAATGCGTTCGATGCCCGGCACCTCCGCGACGTACTCGATGAGCGTCGCGAAGTCCGCGATTTCGTGCGCCCCGGCGGTCAATGCGCCCCGGTAGGCGTTCACGTTCTGGCCGAGGAGCGTCACTTCGCGCACGCCCTGATCGGCGAGGCCGGCAATTTCGGTCAGCACGTCGTCGAGCGGGCGCGATACTTCCTCGCCGCGCGTGTAAGGCACGACGCAATAACTGCAGTATTTGCTGCACCCTTCCATGATCGAGACGAACGCGCTCGGGCCCTCGACGCGCGCCGGCGGCAGATGATCGAACTTTTCGATCTCCGGAAAGCTGATGTCGACTTGCGCGCGGCCCGTGGCGCGCCGCTTGTCGATCATGGCCGGCAAGCGATGCAGCGTCTGCGGTCCGAAGACGATATCGACGTAAGGCGCGCGCGCCACGATCGACGCGCCTTCCTGACTCGCGACGCAACCGCCGACGCCGATCAGCAGGTTCGGATTCGCTTCCTTCAGTTCCCGCACGCGGCCGAGGTCGGAGAACACTTTCTCCTGCGCCTTTTCGCGCACGGAGCACGTATTGAAGAGAATGACGTCCGCGTCTTCGGGCGTGTCGGTCTTGACGAGTCCTTCAGCGGCACCGAGCACGTCGACCATTTTGTCGGAGTCGTACTCGTTCATCTGGCAGCCGAAGGTCTTTACGTAAACTTTCTTGGTCATGAATGGTCGCCGGTCGCAGTGGTTAACCTGGGGGCGTATTGAGAATGATGAAATTGAGCGGTTTTGCGCGAAACTGCGCCACTTTCGCTTGACGTTAGCCGCATATTATAGCCCGTAGCGCCTTGTGACGCTTGTCGGCCGGTAGAGCGGTGCCGGGCTGCGGCTAGACGGTCGGCTTGCATCAGGCATCCGCCCAGGCCTTCGCTGCGGCGACCGCTCGCCGCCATCCGGCAAGACGCGGCTCGACGTCGGACGCCGGCATCGACGGTGTGAACCGCCGGTCCAGCTGCCATTGCGCTTTCAGTTCTCCGACGTCCTTCCAGTAGCCCACTGCGAGCCCGGCGAGATAGGCTGCGCCGAGCGCGGTGGTTTCCGCGACGCGCGGGCGCACCGTGTCGACACCCAACATGTCGGCCTGGAACTGCATCAGCAAGTCGTTGGCGCACGCGCCCCCGTCTACGCGTAGCTGCGCGATGGGCATGCCCGAGTCCGCTTCCATGGCTCGCAACACGTCGAGCGATTGATACGCGATGGATTCGAGCGCCGCCCGCGCGATATGGCTCGACGTTGTGCCGCGCGTGACGCCGAACAAGGTTCCGCGCGCACGCGCATTCCAGTGCGGCGCGCCGAGCCCGGCAAAGGCGGGGACCAGATACACGCCGTCGCTGTCGGGCACGGCGCGCGCAAGCCCTTCGACCTCGCTCGCGCTTCGGATGAGCCCGAGTCCGTCGCGCAACCATTGCACGACTGCGCCGGCGATAAAGATGCTGCCTTCGAGCGCGTAATCGACGCGATCGCCGATCTGCCACGCAACCGTCGTCACGAGGTTGTTGCGCGACTCGATTGGTTTGTCACCCGTATTCATGACGAGAAAGCAGCCCGTGCCGTACGTGTTCTTCACCATGCCGCTTTCCGTGCACATCTGGCCGAAGAGCGCGGCGTGCTGATCCCCCGCGATGGACGCGATCGGGATTTCGGCGGCGAGAAAACTGCCGTGCGTGGTTCCATACACCTCCGATGACGCGCGCACTTCGGGAAGCATGCTGCGCGGAATGTCGAAGGCGTCGAGCAGCTCGTCGTCCCAGCGGCGCGCGTGTATGTCGAAGAGCATGGTGCGCGACGCGTTCGTGATATCGGTGATGTGCATGCCCCGGCGCGTGAAGTTCCAGACGAGCCAGCTATCCACGGTTCCGAACGCAAGCCGTCCCTGCCGGGCTTTGTCCCGCGCGCCTTCGACGTTATCGAGAATCCAGCGGATTTTCGTCGCGGAGAAATAGGCGTCGATAGGCAGGCCGGTTTTGGCGCGGACCATCGGTTCGAGGCCCCGCGCCTTGAGTTCGTCGCAGAGCGCGGCGGTGCGGCGGTCCTGCCAGACGATCGCGTTGTACACCGGCTTGCCGGTCTCGCGATCCCAGACGATGGTGGTCTCGCGCTGATTGGTGATACCCAAAGCCGCGATCGACGATGCGCTCAGTCCCGCGCGCGTCACGGCTTCGGCCGCGACGCCCGCCTGAGTCGACCAGATCTCCTGCGGATCGTGCTCGACCCAGCCGGCACGAGGATAGATCTGCTGAAACTCCTTCTGAGCGACGGACACGATGTTCCCGCTCCTGTCGAACAGCATGGCGCGCGAGCTCGTCGTGCCCTGGTCGAGCGCGAGGACGATTTGATCCTGCATGGTCATCTCCGAGGTTGAGCGGGCATCCGCCATGCGAAGTCCGCATGCGCAATCTATCGGAGGCGCGGCGCGCGGACAACCTGGCCGAATGGCATAAGCAAAATGGACGGTCCATGCTCGCCGTGATTCGGCCTATGCCATTCGGCCGAGTGGCAAGGACGCGGCGATCGTCCGATACTGGCGGCTCAATCGAGCTATGGGTGACTGCAATGCGAAAGTGGATCGCGACGGGCACGGTTGCGGCAGCCGTACTGGCCGGCTGCGTAACGACGCCTAGTCTGGAGGGATCGTTCGGCGCGCCGTCTTTCGGCGCGCTTCAGGACATGTGCGGGATGGCGTCGACGGATTGGGGCGCCGACGCGCAGTCCGTGTACTCGGCTTTCTTTGACGCGTACGTCGCCGAGCGGCGCGGCGCGCTATCGAGAGATCGCTTCTGCGCGTTTCAGACCGGGATCGCGGAACGGCATCGCGCGTATCTCGCGAACCCGGGCCCGACAGCGCAGACTGCGTGGGCCAACTTCCTGCTGGATCAGCGCGCGCAGGCGCTGAGTTGGCGAGCGGCCGTCGATCCGACGTTGCGAGGGGGATAAAGCTTGGGGAAGGGACGCGGCCGGCGGCACGCGTCCCGCACGCTGCTACGAGAACCGCTTGAAGGCCTTGATGGTGGAATCGCCGGTTGCGGTGAGCCGCCATTGCTGTCGGCCGGAGGCGAGTTGTTCGAGCTGGACGAGCTGGCGTTCGAGCAGGGCGTCGAGTTCCTCGCGTTCCATGTCGACTTGGTTGGGCGCTTCCTGAACCAAAAGCAGCGTGGCAAATTCGTGCGGACTCAGCATCGTGTTCTCCATGACGACCGAAACGCAAGACGGCCAGCGGCGGCGGGCCGGCTCCTCGCTTCGAAACGTTGCGCGGGAAAACTGCAACTGCCGGGCAGCACGTCTATTTCTTCAATGCGCTGCCGGGAATTCGGATTGTAGGCAAGCGTCTGAGGAGTGCCAATCATACCGGTGAAAATTTCGGCTTTGACTTTTGGCGCCTTCGAAAGCGGTTGGTCAGAGAGGCCGATTTGCAGAATCCACGTGAAGACTGCGCTGCACTGCACACTGAAAGAGCACGCCGCGAACTCATGCTGTCGTTTCATTAATCTATACGATAAATGAATTTGTTCCGGCTTACGGTGGCAATGCAATATGCTTCTTTTGCCGCATCAACGATTAACTGTCAGTGTGCCTTGCACGCGTATCGCCGCCCGTAACTCGGATTTCATTCATGAACCGCTTCAATTGGCAGAACCCGTATCCCACTCCGCGCCTTCCCGTGTTCGCGCGGAACATCGTTTCGACCTCGCATCCGCTCGCGGCGCAAGCCGGCCTGCGCATGCTGTGGAAAGGCGGCAATGCCGTCGACGCGGCCATCGCGGCAGCGGCGGCCATCACTATCGTGGAACCGGTATCGAACGGTCTGGGCGGCGATGCTTTCGCGCTGGTGTGGGACGGCAGCAAGCTCCACGGGCTGAACGCGTCGGGCGTGGCGCCGGCGGCGTGGAACGTCGACTACTTCCGCCGCAAGTATGGCGAAGAAAACGGCCTGGCACGCCAGCCCAAGCGCGGATGGGACACCGTGACGGTCCCGGGCGTCATCGCCGGATGGGAAGCATTGCATGCGAAGTTCGGGTCGCTGCCGTTCGCCGATCTGATGGAGCCGGCCATCGAAATCGCGGAGCGCGGTCATGCGGTGGCGAGCATCGTCGCGTACAAGTGGGCGGCGGCAGTCCCTGAAATGAAAGATCAACCCGGCTTTGCGGATGTGTTCATGCCGCACGGCCGCGCCCCCGAAGTCAGCGAGCTCGTGCGCATGCCGGGTCACGCCAATACGTTACGCGCGCTCGCGGAACACGGTCCGCGCGCGTTCTACGAGGGCGAAGTCGCCGAACGCATCGCGGCGTTCGCACGCGAGGGCGGCGGCGCAATGACGCTGGACGACCTTCGTAGCTATCGCGCGGAGTGGGTCGAGCCGATCAGCAAGGATTATCGCGGCTACACGGTCCACGAGATTCCGCCGAACGGGCAGGGTATCGCGGCGCTCATCGCGCTCGGCATTCTCGACAAGTTCGATGTCAGCGCGCTGACGGTCGATCGAATCGAGTCGCAGCATCTGCAAATCGAAGCCATGAAGCTCGCGTTCGCCGACGTCTATCGCTACGTCGCCGATCCGCGCTCGATGGAAGTCACGCCCGAGCAGATGCTGGATGACGCCTATCTGACCGAGCGCGCGAAGCTCATCGACCCGGCGCGAGCCACGCAGTTCGACTTCGGCATGCCGAAGGCGGGCGGCACCATCTATATGTCGGTGGCCGACGAGCGCGGCATGATGGTCAGCTTCATCCAGTCGAACTACATGGGCTTCGGCTCGGGCGTGGTCGTGCCGAATACCGGCATCTCGCTGCAGAACCGTGGCTGCGGCTTCTCGATGGACCCGAAATCGGCGAATGTCGTCGAGGGCGGCAAGCGCCCGTTCCATACGATCATCCCGGCATTCCTCACGCAGGAAATCGATGGCCGCCGCGACGCGGTGATGAGCTTCGGCGTCATGGGCGGCGACATGCAGCCGCAAGGGCATTTGCAGTCGATCGTGCGCATGCTCGACTACGGTCAACAGCCGCAGGCGGCTTGCGACGCGCCGCGCTGGAAGGTGAACCGCGATTTCACCATCGACATCGAAGCTACGCTCGATCTCGAGACGGCTCGCGCGCTCGAGGGCATGGGCCATACGATCAAGTCCATCGACGATCCGTACATGGACTTCGGTTCCGGCCAGTACATCTGGAAGCTGGATCGCGACGATCCCGACCGCGGTTACGTCGCAGCGAGCGACAGCCGCCGCGACGGCCTCGCTGCCGGCTTCTAGCAACACTTTACGGCTGCCTGCGTTCGCGCAGACAGCCGGCCTTCCATGAGTTTTCGCCTTCGCACGGCGGCAAGCGCCGTGCGAACGGTGGCGCACGTCCGCGCATTGCTGCAATGAGCCGAGAGCACGAGATGACGCAACACGGAAAGACTTTGAACGAAGCGGTGCACGAAACACCGCTTGCAGGCCGCCCGGCCGTTGCCCATGGCGCCGACATTTCGCATCCGCCGGCCGCCACGCTGTCGAAGGCGATGGTTCGCCGCATCGTGTTTTCGTCGTCCGTCGGCAATGCGCTCGAATGGTTCGATTTCCTCGTCTACGGCTATTTCGCGGCGATCATCGCAAAAGCGTTCTTCCCGTCGCATGACGAATGGCTTTCCACGATGCTCGCCATCGGCACCTTCGGCATCTCGTTTCTGATGCGTCCGCTGGGCGCGATCGTGCTCGGCATCTACGCCGATCGCAACGGCCGCAAGGCCGCGCTGACGCTCGCCATTCTGCTGATGATGATCGGCACGCTGACCATGGCGGCGATGCCGTCGTATCAGCATATCGGCATTGCGGCGCCGCTTTTGATCCTGCTCGCGCGGCTGATTCAGGGCTTCGCCGTGGGCGGTGAGTTCGGTAGCGCGACGGCGTTCATGGTCGAGCACAGCCAAGCGCGTCGCGGCTATTACGCGAGCTGGCAGTTCGCGAGTCAGGGGCTTGCCGCGATCATGGCCGCCGCGTTCGGCTCGCTCTTGACCGCGTGGCTGCCGCAACCGCAGCTCGAGTCGTGGGGGTGGCGCATTCCGTTCGTGTTCGGCCTGCTCATCGGGCCGGTCGGCTATTACATCCGCTCGCACCTCGACGAAACGCCGGAGTTCCTGGCGTCCCGGCCGGCCCGCACCGACGCTCGCGCGCCGGGCGTCTCGTTCTCGAATCAGTGGATCAACTTGCTGCTCGCGGTCGGTATCGTCGCGCAATCGACGGTCGGCGTGTATGTGCTGCAACTCTACATGCCGATGTATGCCGTCAAGCAACTGCATTTGCCCGCCACGGCGTCGTTTGCCGTGGTCGTGCTCAACGGCGGGCTGCAGTTCATCTTCTCGCCGATCATGGGCGCGCTGTCCGACCGGCTCGGGCGCATTCGCATCATGCTCGGCACGTCGATCATCATGGGCGTTGCCATCTATCCGATGTTCGCGTGGCTGCAGGCTTCGCCGACGGTCCTCTCGCTCGTCGTGCTTCAGTCGGCAGCAGGCATCCTGAAAGCCGCGTATTCCGGTCCGATGCCCGCGCTGATGTCGGAGATTTTCCCCACGCGCGTGCGCTCGACGGGCTTGTCCATCGGCTATGCGCTCGGCGTGACGCTCTTCGGGGGATTCGCGCCGACCATCGTCGAGGCGTTCATCCACGTCACCGGCGACAAGCTCGCGCCGAGCTACTACGTGCTGCTCGCGGCGGTGTTGTCGGGCGTCTCGCTCGCGATCGTCGCCTGGCGCATGCGCGGCGGCGCGCGACACGCTGCATAGCATCTGCTTCCTGTGAACTAGCTTACGACGGCGGCTTCGGCCGCCGTTGTGCTTTTTGACGCGCCTCGAACTCCATCGCGGCGGCACACTTCCTGCTCTATGCTGCGCCACCGAAGCCGCGCATCGAGACGTAGAAAATTGACGCACGGCAAGGCGCGCATGGAACCGCGCAGCGCGGCGCAAGTCTGTCCCCATGTCTGCAAACTCGTTGCAGGACGGCTAAGATGAAAAAGCACAAGCCGCTAACACTTTGATTCGAAGACGCTGGGACGACGTCGCAGCGTCGTATGAACCTCGACCGTCTTTTTTGGCCGGTGGCGCGTTCAGTTCAGCCAGGGAGCGCGATACATGCATACAGCTAGCACCCACGTGATGCCGTGGCGCATCGAAGATATCGATCTGAATCGGATCGACCGACAGAAGGCGGCGTCCAACGAACATCTTCTCTTGTTGCTCTGTGCCTGCTCGTTCATCGAGAGCGGCACGGATCTTTATACGAGCAACCTCAGCACCTACTTTCGAGACGATCCGGAGATCGCGGCGTGGCTCAACAACGAGTGGGAGCCCGAGGAGATGCAGCACGGCCGCGCGCTCAAGACGTACATCAACCACGTCTGGCCGGAGTTCGACTGGGACACGGCGTTCAAGAACTTCTTCGCCGAATATTCGCTGACGTGTTCCTACGAGCAGTTCGAGAAAAAGCGCGCGCTGGAGATGGTGGCGCGCTGTGTCATCGAGACGGGAACGGCCACGCTGTATCGGGCCATCAACGAATGTTCAGACGAGCCGGTGCTCAAGGAGATCACGGACAACATCCGGGTCGACGAAGTGCGTCACTACAAGCATTTCTTCCGCTTCTTCAAGAAGTGGAACAAGATCGAAGGCAATGGCCGGCTGGCGGTGCTCGGCGCGCTGGTGCGTCGCGTGGCCGAGCTGAAGAGCGAGGACTCGGAGATCGCGCTGCGGCACGTCTTCGCCATTCGATACCCGGAGCGCGTCAAGGATTCGACCTACAATCGCGAACTCTTCGCGCAGGTCAATGCGTTGGTTCGGCGGAATCTGTCGGCTGATCAGTGCATCAAGATGCTTCTGAAGCCGCTCGATTTGCCCGCGCGCATCCAGCCGGGCGTGCACTATCCGCTCGCGAAAATCACGCAACTCTTCTTCCGCTAACGCTCGATGCGTGCGGCGGCGCATGCCGTTTCACTCAACCAGCCTACGTCAATGACCGACTCCACCGCAGCGAAGACGCTGTCTTTGCAGACCGTCTTCGACGAATGGCCCTCCGATCTGCGCGCGTTATTCGACGGTACGTTGACCGGCGCGCCGAGCGGCTTCACGGCGTCGCTGTCCGCCGTGGACGACGGCGGGCGCATTCGCACCGCGCTATTGAGCGCGGGCGAACTGCTCGCCCCGGACGCGCGTACGCTGTGCTTCGCGCTGTGGCCGTCGTCGCGTACCGCGCGGGCGATTGCGTCGAGCGCGAGTGCAACGCTCGCTTTCGTTTTTGACGAGGCGTTCCATCAGGTGCAGATCGACGCGCGGCGCGTCGCGCTCGACGACGTGCCGCTCGCGTGCTTCGTCGGGACGATTGAAAGCGGGGAGATTCAGCGCGTGCCGTATGCGCGGCTGACAGGCGGCATCACGTTCGAACTGACAGATACCGAGCAGGTCATCGCGCGCTGGCGCGAGCAACTGGACTGGCTGAAGCAGGCGGCGAGCGCCGCTGCCTGATTGCTTGTTGCTTCTTTCGCGAGCCGCGCGCGTTGGCGGCTCGCTTTCAAGATGACGTCGCCGACGCTCAGCGCCCGCGTCCGCCGGTGCGCATGCCGTCGCGGCGCGCGCCGCCGTTGTCGTTGCGCGACTTGCCGCCGAGGAGCGCGCCGGGATTGCCGGCTTTGGCGCGCGGGGCCGGAGCGTGCCCGGCTGCGTGCGCGGCTTCGGGACGGCGGGGCGCCGGCTTGACGCCCGCGTTCGCGTGGCCGGCCGGTTTAGCGCTGGCCGGCTTCGAGCCGCGGCCGTCGCGCTGACCCTGACCGCCGCCGTTGCCCGCTTTCGGCGCACGCGCCTGATCCTGCGATCCGCCATGCGCGCGGCCGCCTTCGCGCGGACCGCCGCGCCCCTGGCTGCGGCGCTGAATCGGCTCGGGTTTCGCGTTCGGGTCCGGCTCGAACCCGGCAATCACTTCCTGCGGAATCGGGCGCTTGATGAGGCGCTCGATATCCTTCAGCAATTGCAGTTCGTCGACGCACACGAGCGACACCGCTTCGCCTTCCGCGCCCGCGCGACCCGTGCGGCCGATGCGGTGCACGTAATCTTCCGGCACGTTCGGCAGGTCGAAGTTGACCACGTGCGGCAACTGGTCGATGTCGATGCCGCGCGCCGCGATATCGGTCGCGACGAGCACCTGCAACGTCTGATCCTTGAATTCGGCGAGCGCCCGCGTGCGCGCGGACTGGCTCTTGTTGCCGTGGATGGCGAGCGCGCTGATGCCGTCCTTCGTCAATTGCTCGGCAAGACGGTTCGCGCCGTGCTTCGTGCGCGTGAAGACGAGCACCTGAAACCAGTCGT
Organism: Caballeronia sp. Sq4a; assembly: GCF_023170545.1. Taxonomy (NCBI): domain Bacteria; kingdom Pseudomonadati; phylum Pseudomonadota; class Betaproteobacteria; order Burkholderiales; family Burkholderiaceae; genus Caballeronia; species Caballeronia sp. Sq4a. The sequence goes on from NZ_CP084250.1 coordinate 445,553, forward strand.
GCTGGCGAATCAGATGCGTGAGCAGTTCGCGCTTGCGATCACGATCGACCGGATGGATCTTCTGTTCGATGCGCTCGGCCGTCGTGTTGCGGCGCGCGACTTCGATCAGCGCGGGCGAATCGAGCAGGCTGTCGGCGAGCGCCTTGATCTCGTCGGAGAACGTGGCCGAGAACAGCAGGTTCTGGCGCTTCTGCGGCAGACGCGCGAGCACGCGCTTGATGTCGTGGATGAAGCCCATGTCGAGCATGCGGTCGGCTTCGTCGAGCACGAGAATTTCGAGCTGCGAAACGTCGATCGTCTTCTGCTGCATGTGATCGAGCAGACGGCCCGGCGTCGCGACGACGATATCCACGCCACGGCGCAGCGCGTCGATCTGCGGATTGATGCCGACGCCGCCGAACATCACGGTCGACCGCAGCTTCAGATACTTGCCGTAGGCGCGCACGCTTTCTTCGACCTGCGCCGCGAGTTCGCGCGTCGGCGTGAGAATCAGCGCGCGCACCGGGCGCTTGCTGCCGGCCGCGGCCGGCGCCATTTGCGAGAGACGTTGCAGGATGGGCAGCGTGAAGCCCGCCGTCTTGCCGGTGCCGGTTTGCGCGCCGGCGAGCAGGTCGCCGCCTTTCAGGACGGCCGGAATGGCCTGAAGCTGGATCGGAGTGGGATTCGTGTAGCCGAGTTCGTTGACTGCGCGAAGGAGAGGTTCTGACAGACCGAGTGAATCAAAAGACATAAATAGATGTTCGAATCGTTGTGGCGAACGGCGTGCAGGCGGCTGGCAACAGCGGCGATGATGTACGACGCTCGCGATGAATCGGGCGGCGGCCTTGGTGCGCGGTACTCGACCGCCTGGCTGTGCCGCAAGGTTCGACGCGCTATCAAGACACGCCGGCTGGCTGTAAGTTGCATCGCGTTCCTTCGCGATGCGGGCGCTTTGCCCCGTTCAAGGCTCACGCGACATAGCGCGCGACGCTCACGAACTGACACAGACTGCCCGCCAGCACGAACAGATGCCAGATACCGTGGCCGTGCCGGATGCGCTCGTCGTTGATGAAAAACCAGATGCCGGCGGTGTAGATCAGACCGCCTGCCACCAGCCACGCAGTGCCTGCGGGCGGCAGCGCCGTCAAGAGCGGATGAACGGCTACGAGCGCGAGCCAGCCCATCAACACGTACAGCACCATCGAAACGCTGCGGGTTCTTCGCCCGAGCGTGAGTTCCTGCGTGATGCCGAGCACAGCAAGCCCCCAGCTCACGCCAAACAGCGACCAGCCCCACGGGCCGCGCAAGGTCACCAGTGTATAGGGTGTGTAGCTGCCGGCTATCAACAAGTAGATGGCCGAGTGGTCGCACTTTTGCAAGACCGCTTTCATGCGCGGCGTGCGCGCACAGTGGTACAGCGTCGAGATCAGGTACAACGTGCACAGCATGGCGCCGTAGATCGCGAAGCTCACGACCTTGTAGGCGTCGCCATCGAGCGCGCCCATCGTCACGAGCGTCGCGAGTCCCGCGACGGACAAGATGACGCCGATCAGATGGCTGATGCTGTTGAAACGCTCGCCTGCGTGCATGACTGGTCCACCAAAGACAAAAGGCGCAGCCCCAACATGAAGGCTGCGCCCCGTGCGTATTGTACGCTGTCTCGCGCGAATGTCAGTCGAGCGGCGCCGAACGCAGGTTGCTCACCTGTTGCGGCGACACCGGCGTGCCGTGGTTGCCCCACGACATACGGATGTACGTCACGACCGCGGCCACTTCCGTATCCGACAGCGACTGCGCGAACGGCGGCATGCCGTGCGGCATCGGATTGCCGTCCGTGCTCGGCGGATAGCCGCCGTTGAGCGTCATGCGAATCGGGTTGACGGCAGACGGCATCTGGATGGACTGATTGTTCGCGAGCGGCGGGTAAGCGGGCGGCTTGCCGAGACCGTTCTCCGCGTGACACTTCGCGCAGTTCTCGGTGTAGACCTTCTTGCCCATGGTCAGCAGCTCGCCGCCGAACTTCTCGGACGTTTCCAGTTGCAGCGGTTCCGGCGCTTCCTTCTTCTGCGGGATCGACTTGAGATACGTCGAGATCGCGTTGATGTCCGCGTCGGTCATGTACTGCAGGCTGTTGTGGACCACTTCGGCCATCGGACCGAACACCGCGCCGCGCTGCGACACGCCGCTCTTCAGCAGGTCGTTGATGTCCTTGATGTCCCAGTCGCCGAGACCGGCTTCCTTGTTCGACGTGAGCGACGGCGCGTACCAGTTTTGCAGCGGAATCAGGCCGCCCGCGAACGCAGCGGAGTTGACCGGGCCGCCCATCGCGTTGATCGACGTGTGGCACATGCCGCAGTGACCGAGACCTTCGACGAGATACGCGCCGCGGTTCCATTCGACCGATTTGGTCGGGTCCGGCTTGTACTCGCCTTCGCTGAAGAACAGCGTGCGCCAGCCGATCAGCAGATTGCGGTTGTTGAACGGAAAGCGCAGTTCATGCGGACGGCTCGGCTCGGACACCGGCGGGACCGAACGCAGGTACGCGTAGATCGCGTCCGAGTCGGCGCGCGTCACCTTCGTGTAGCTCGTGAACGGGAAGCCGGGGTACAGCAGGCTGCCGTCCTTCGAGCGGCCCGTGTGCATCGCGCGATAGAAGTCGTCGGAAGTCCACTTGCCGATGCCGTACTTGTCGTCCGGCGTGATGTTCGGCGTGAACATGGTGCCGAAGGGCGTCGCCATGGGCAGGCCGCCCGCGAACTGCTTGCCGCCGCGCACCGTGTGGCACGCGATACAGTCGCCGGCGCGGGCGAGATATTCACCGTGCTTGACGAGCGCGGCCTGATCCGCCGGAGTCGCCGCGACCGCGCCGCCCGAATGGAGATTGTCGCCGCCCGACCAGAGGACGGCGCCGGCTGCGACGGCTGCCACCACGACAGCCGAGGAAAGTGCGAACAGGGACTTGCGTTTCATTGTGTTGTCGCTCCAGACGCCTTATTGCGGTTCGCTGCCGCAGACGAGCGGCATCTTCAACGAGCCAGCGGGCGCGGGCACCGGGTTGGCGGGTGCGGTTTGCGTGGAGAGCCATGCGGCGACGGCGGTCACGTCGTCATCCGACAGGCGCGAAGCGATCTGCTGCATGCAGTCGGGCGCCTTCGCGTGGCGCGTGCCCGACTTCCATGCGCCGACCTGCGCGCTGATGTAGTCCGAATGCAGGCCGACGAGACCCGGGATGGCGGGCTGCATGCCGGTCAGCGCCTTGCCGTGACATGCCGCGCAGGCGGGAATGTTCTTCGACGGATCGCCGTTCAGCACGATCTGCGAGCCGCGCGCGAGCGTCGTGCCCGACACGTTCGTCTTCGCGGGCGGCGGATACGGCGGACGCTGCTGCGAGAAGTAATTCGCGATCTGATGAAGGTAGTCGTCCGAGAGATACGTGACGAGGTAGTTCATCGGCGGGTACTTGCGCCGCCCTTCGCGGAAATTCTGGAGCTGGTTGTACAGATAGTCGGCGGGCTTGCCGGCAAGACGCGGGAAGTAGTCATTGTCCGTGCCTTCGCCGTGCACGCCGTGACATGCGGTGCAGCCTTGCACGCGGGCTGCCATGGTATCCGGCGCGATAGGCTGGTTTTGCGCCTGGGCAAGCGCCTGGCCCGCGCTGAGAACGCCGGCGCTGCCGATCAGTGCCAAGGCGAGCAGCGGACGGAAAATGCGTCTTGAAAACACGCGACACTCCATGAAATTCGGGGACCTGCCGAGCTTCGTGCGGCTCGGTGCGAAGGTGGCGAACCACGGCCACGCGTAGGGTGGCGGAGGGTGGCGGACCACAGCCACAGCGGCTCGATGAGCCTCTGATGCGACGCGGAATTCTATCATCGATGCCTGATGGTGACTATTTGACACAACTTTTCGGGCGCTCTGAGGCGGAATCGCGACAATATGCCGCGCGACAGACAAGAACTTTGACATTGCATTGAATTCATTGCTTATCAACAAAGAGTCGACACGAGCACCACCGCGTCGCGCCGAAGTCTGTAGCGTCCGATGCAATGCGCGCTCCGGTTTGCGTGCGTTCGTTTAGACTTCGCGAGCCGCTTTCTTGCCGACGCACCGATGACCCGCCCGGATCTCCTCACAGCAATTCCCGTTCACGCCTCGATGGCCGCCGCATCATGAGCGGCGATTCGTTGTCCTTTTTGCAGATGGTGTTCGCCGCGCTGTCGGATGTGGCGTTCGCGTGCGCGCTCGGCGGGATGCTGCTCGACGCGTGGCTGCATCGCGAACGCGTGGCTGCTGCGGTGTCGCCGACGCAGCGCGGCGGGCGGCGCGCGTCGCGTGTGGGCATTGCGGCGGCGCTCGCGTTCGTGCTGTGCGGCTTCGTTTCGCTGTGGCTGGAGTCGGCCGCGATGAGCGGCACCTCGATCGCCGATGCGGGTTCGTCGCTCTGGCTCGTCGCGAGCGCGACGCACGCGGGCATCGGCTGGGCGGTGTCGGTTGCGGGCGGCGTATTGCTCGCGCTGGCGACGGCGACGAGCCGTCCGTTGGGTTCTGCCCGCGTGGCCGTCGCCGTGCTCGGCGCGTTGATCGCGGCATCGGGGAAAGCGGCGATCGGCCATGCCGCCGATGCGGGCGCGTTCTCCATCGCGGAAGCCGTGCAATTGCTGCATTTGCTCGCGACGGGCGTGTGGGGCGGCGTCGTGATCGCGGGCGCGGTCGTCTTGCCCGCGCTCGACGCATCGACTGCGCGCGCGGCGCTACTGCGCGTCGTCGCGCGCATGTCGAGCGTGGCGACGGTCGCGGTGGCGGTCGTCATCGCGACGGGTCTTTTCAACGCATGGCGAGGCACCGGCGGATCGGCTGAAGCGCTGACGCAAAGCGGCTGGGGTCACGCGCTGATCGTGAAACTGGCGTTCGTCGCGGCGGCGCTCTTGCTCGGCGCGCTCAACCGCTGGTCGGCGCTACCGCGCCTGCAACGCACGGCATCGACGACGGACGCGCACACGGTCATCAACCTGATGCGCGTCGAAGCGGTGCTGATGGTGGGCGTATTCGTGGCGGCGTCGGTGCTGTCGCACAGCTTGCCGGGTTTCGCGATGGGCGGTTGAGCGGTTGAGCGGGTGAGCGTGCTGAGCGCCGTCTCACTCGTAACCGAGTTTATGGCTCACGATAGGCGCGCAAAACAGCGCGAGCGCGCATCCGGCCGCTTTGCCCTGAAGCTCGACAAAAGCGGCATGCGAATCCGCGACGAAGAGCACGTCGACGATCTGCGGCAAGCAGAACGCCACCGCGAGCACGATGAACCCGCGCGTCACCATCGAGATGCGCCAGCCGTGCTGCGCGCCCAGCACCGCCGCGAGCACGCGCGCCACGCCGAGCGCCACGAACGCGCCGATAGCAAGCTGCGCGCGGACGGTTTCATCGGGAAGGACGTGCCACATGGTCTTTCTCGCTCCTGGCTGACGGTTCACCCTAGTGTGCAAGAAGCTCGCCAGTTCGGTCTGTTCGTGACAGCGCTTACGGGCGGGCGGTACGGCGCCAAGCAAAAAACGAAAACGATCAGAACGTGTGCTCGGGACCGGGGAAGCTGCCGTCCTTTACCGCGTTCACGTAGGCTTCGACCGCCGCGAGAATGCTCGGCTGGCCCTGCATGAAATCCTTGACGAAGCGCGGACGCTTGCCCGGAAAAATGCCGAGCATGTCGTGCAGAACCAGCACTTGTCCCGAACAATCGATGCCCGCGCCGATGCCGATGGTCGGAATCGCGAGTTGTTGCGTGACCTCGCGCGCGACGAGCGTCGGCACCGCTTCGATCACGAGCAGTTGCGCGCCCGCTTGCTGAAGCGCGAGCGCATCGCGGCGCATCTGTTCCGCGGCCGCTTCTGACTTGCCCTGCACCTTGAAGCCGCCGAATGCATGGACCGACTGCGGCGTGAGCCCGACGTGGCCGCACACCGGAATCGAGCGCTCGACGAGAAAGCGCACGGTATCCGCGAGCCACTCGCCACCTTCGAGCTTCACCATGTGCGCGCCCGCGCGCATCAGCTTTACCGCATTCGCATACGCTTCTTCGCGCGATCCGATGGTGCCGAACGGCATGTCCGCGACGATCAGCGCGCTCTTGGTGCCGCGCGCAACGCATGCCGTGTGGTACGCGATGTCGTCCAGCGTCACCGGCAACGTCGTGCTGTGGCCTTGCAGGACGTTGCCGAGCGAATCGCCGATCAGCATGACATCGACGCCCGCGCGGTCGAGCAGCGCCGCGAAGCTCGCGTCGTAGCACGTGAGCATCGCGATGCGCTGGCCCGCCTCGCGCATGGCTTGCAGCTTCGGAACGGTGATCGTCGAGCGGCTGGTTTCCTGCAGATACGTCATGATGATTTCGCTTGAAATGGCGCGCGGGCATGCAGCACGAACATGAAGTTCGAACTCACACCGAGACGCCTTTGACAAAGAATTCCTTGCGCCCGCGCATGGTCTCGATTCGCTCGACGAGCAGTTCGAGATCGTCGTCCGATGCGACGGGATTCAGATGCTCCGCGTTCACCGTGAGCAGCGGCGTCGCGTCGTAGTGATAGAAGAAGTCGTTGTAGGCGTCGGACAGCGCGCGCAAGTACGAGTCGGAGATTTGCAGTTCCATCGGCAGCGCGCGTTTCTGAATGCGCGAGAACAGCACTTCCGGGCTCGCCTGCAGATACACGACGAGATCCGGCGCAGGCGCGCTCGCGCCGATGCGCGAGGCGATATCGCGGTACAGGTTGAACTCGTCGTCGGGCAGCGTGAGGCGCGCGAACAGATCGCTCTTCTGCGTGAGAAAGTCGGCGATGAGCGGCGTGTTCTGCGTGAGCATGTCCGCCACTTCCCGCGTTTGCGCGACCCGCTGCAACGCGAAACTCAGTTGCGTCGAGAGCGCGTGCCGCGTCGTGTCGCGATAGAAACGCTCGAGGAACGGGTTGTCCTGCGGGCGCTCGAACAGCGTGCGCATGGACCAGCGTTCGGCGAGCCGCGTGGCGAGCGTCGTCTTGCCGACGCCGATCGGCCCTTCGATCGCGATATAACGATGCGGCGGCCGCAACTGCGGCGCCGTGACGGTGAGAGGCGGATTGCTCATCGGCAATTGGCTTTGGTGGAGGCGGTGGAGGCGCTGGAGGCTTGCGCCGCTGCCGGCTGCGCGGCGGGCGCCGCGCACTGGCACAGGGCGACTTTCTCGATGCGCTGGTCGGCGACGCCCGCGACGAACGCATCGGCGCGGCCGCGTTGCGGGATGATGAGATCGGGTTCGAGTTCGATGAGCGGCACGAGCACGAACGCGCGCTCGGTCATGCGCGGATGCGGCACGACGAGATCCATGTCGTCGATGCTGAACGCGCCGTACAGCAGGATATCGAGGTCGAGCGTGCGCGGCGCATTGCGATACGGCCGCTCGCGCCCGAACTGTTCTTCGATGACATGGCACAGGCGCAGCAGCGCGCGCGCAGGCAGCGTCGTTTCGAGCTTCACGACGCAATTGAAGTAATCGTCGCCGGATGCGTCGATGGGCGCGGTGCGATACAGGCTCGACTTGGCGAGCACGGTGATCGTGTGCTGCTGCGCGAGACACACGACTGCGTCTTTCAGCGTTTGGCGCGCATCGCCGAGATTCGCTCCGAGGCCGAGATAAGCAATCGTCATGGCAGAAGTCCTACGCGTAGGTCCTGGGCGAAGCGCGTCGAGGCATCCAAACACATCGAAACGCCGGCACATTGCCCGGGTGCTAACCGTTATCCGCTACTTTAGCGAAAACCGGCTTTATTCGTTGTCTGCGTCTTCGTTTTTCCGTGGCGCGCCGGCTTCATTCGTCACGCGGCGTGGTTCGGGCTCGCGCTCGCCGTCCGCCGCGCCGAGTTCTGCGCCTTCACCGCTTTGACCGCCTTCGCCGCTTTCACTGGCTTTGCGCTTCGCATTGCTGCGCCGGCGACGCTTCTTCGGCGCTGCACGCTCCTTGCCGCCTTGCGAGAGCAGGGCTTCGCGCGTGGCGTGATCACCCTCGATGAAATCGGTCCACCATTGGCCGATGGCCGCATCCAGCTCGCCCGACTCGCAACGCAGCAGCAGGAAATCATAACCCGCACGGAACCGCTGGTGTTCGAGCAGCTTCATCGCGCTGCGGCCGCGCTTTTCCAGCCGATGCTGCAAGCCCCAGATCTCGCGCATGTCGGCGGAATAACGCTTGTGAATGGCGAGTTTTTCCGTCTGCATGTCGAGGACATCGTCCATCGCGCGGTTCAGCGCCGGCACCGGATAATCGCCTGCGGCCGTGTATTTCTGCCAGCGCGTCTGCACGTCGTGCCACAAAAGCGTGGCGAACAGGAAGCTCGGCGAAACCGGCTTGCCCGCGCGCACGCGCTCGTCGGTGCTCGTGAGCGCGAGCGTCACGAACTTCTCGCCGTGTGGCTGTTCCAGCACGACATCGAGCAGCGGCAGCACGCCATGATGCAGCCCTTCCTGACGCAAACGCGTGAGACACGCGAGCGCGTGGCCGGACAGCAGCAGCTTCAGCATCTCGTCGAAGAGACGCGCGGCCGGCACGTTGTCCATCAGATCAGCGAGTTCCTTGATCGGCGCGCGCGTCGCTTCATCGATCTCGAAGCCGAGCTTGGCCGCGAAGCGCACGACGCGCAGCATGCGCACCGGGTCTTCGCGATAACGCGTGGCCGGATCGCCGATCATGCGCAGAAGGCGCGCGCGAATGTCGGCCATGCCGTCGTGATAATCCAGCACCGTTTGCGTTGCCGGATCGTAGTACATCGCGTTGATGGTGAAGTCGCGGCGCGTCGCGTCTTCGTGCTGCTCGCCCCACACGTTGTCGCGCAGCACGCGGCCGCTCGCGTCCACCGCGTGCGTGCGCATGTCGAGCTCGCCGCGCCGGTAGCGTCGCGGCGCTTCGGCGACCGGCTCGGGCGGCGCGTCGACGAGCGCGCGGAACGTGGACGTTTCGATGATCTCCTGCCCGAACTGGACGTGGACGATTTGAAACCGCCGCCCGATGATGCGCGCCCGGCGAAAGAGCCGCTGCACCTGATCGGGCGTGGCGTCGGTGGCGACGTCGAAATCTTTCGGCGCGACGCCGAGCAGCAGATCGCGCACCGCCCCGCCGACGATGAACGCCCGGTGCCCGGCCTGCTGCAAGCCTTCGGTCACGCGGATGGCGTTCTTCGAGATGAGCGACGGATCGATGCCGTGGATGTCCGACGACAGAATCACCGGCACATTCGGGTCGCGCTTGACCGGCGCGGCGGCTTTCTTGCGCGGGGCACGCGTGCTCTTGCGGGCGGCTTTCGCTTCGGTGGCTTCGGTGGCGCCGGTGACATCGGCAGCGGATGCGCCCGGCGTGTCGTTCGAGGCGCCTTCGCTGGATGCGGCGCTCTCTTGTCCGAACAGCTTGCGGATGAGTTTTTTAATCACGTGTATCGAAGAGGTTCAGGATGCGCCAGCCTTTGGCTTGCGCATGCGCGCGCAGGGTGTCGTCCGGATTCGTGGCGATCGGGTCCGTGACGCGCTCGAGCAGCGGGATGTCGTTATGCGAGTCGCTGTAGAAATAGCTGCGCTTGAAGTCGCCGAGCGTCTTGCCGAGCGACGCGAGCCATTCCTCCACGCGCACGATCTTGCCCTCGCGATAACTCGGCGTGCCGCGCGGCCTGCCGGTAAACGCGCCTTGCGGATGATCGCCGACGGTTTCGACTTCGCATGCAATCAGCGTGTCGATGCCGAACGCTTCCGCGATGGGCGCGGTGATGAACGCGTTCGTCGCGGTCACGAGGCAGCACAGATCGCCGTTGTCCTGATGCTCGCGCACGAGCGTGACCGCGGCCGGCACGATGCGCGGATTGATGACCTCGTGCATGAACTGCGCGTGCCAGTCGGCGAGTTGCTCACGCGAGTACTTCGCGAGCGGTGCGAGCATCGCGTGCAGGTAAGCGTTGATGTCGAGCACGCCCGCTTTGTAGTCGGCGTAGAAGGCGTCGTTCTGACGCGTGAATTCCGTCGCGTCGACGATGCCGAGCTTCACCATGAAGCGGCCCCATTCGTGGTCGCTGTCGGTGGGAATGAGCGTGTGGTCGAGATCGAAGAGGGCAAGGTTCATGGGAGCGCATTCTACTCGAAGCGGGTGGGAACGTTGTCCGGTGCGGCGTCGGCGTCGGGCGCGCCGGCAGGCGGGGCGGCGCGGTGCTCGCCGTCCGCGTCCTGCGGCGTATCAGGGGCCACGGCCACGAGCGGCGTCACGCGCCCGGTTTGCGAGAGCATCGAGCGCAAAAGCGCGCGCGTGACTCTGCGCTTCTGTTCGAGCGAGAAGCGGTCGAGATCGTCGAAAAGCGCCATCAGGCTCGGCATGTCGCGGCGGAAATGCGTGAGCAGATAGGCGGGGACGTCCTCCGCGAGCACGATGCCGCGCTCGTGCGCCGCGTGCTTGAGAACCGACGCCTTCGCTTCGTCCGAAAGCGGCAGCAGGTGGAAGACGAGGCCCCAGCCGAGACGCGTGCGCAAGTCTTCGCGCACGGCGAGCGTCATCGGCGCGGCGTTGCCGGTGGCGACGAGCGCGCTTGCCGGGTACGCGCGCACTTCGTTGAACAGGTTGAAGACCGCGATCTGCTGCGCGGGCGAGAGGCGGTCGCAGTCGTCGACGGCATACAGCGCGACCTGCGGATCGAAGCCGAACGCATGCAACGCGCTCTGCGGGCTCAAGTAACGCGCCCGGCTGCCCGCCTCATAAACGAGCGCGTGCAGCAGATGACTGCGCCCGCTGCCGGGCTCGCCCCAGACATAGAACGTGCGATCCGCGACCGGGCCGGCCGCGAGCGCGCCTTCGAGCTCGCGCAACCGCGTGACCAGTTCGTGGTTGCCGGCGGCGAAGAAATTGTCGAAGGTGGCGGGCGGCGGGGTGCCGAGGTCGAGCGTCAGTTGGCGTTGCACGGGGAATGGATGTCGTCGGCTGGATGCTGCGTTCTCTCGAAAACAGGCGGCGCGGGCTCGCCGATGCGCGCGAGGCCGCCTGTGGCAAGCGGCCGGGCGCTCGGGCGCGTTTCGTCGGCCGGGCCGTTCTGTCTCGAAAAGGCGCTGCCGCGCGGCGGACAAAGCTGCCGGGCGACCGTCCTCGTATCATCATCGGGTAAAATCGCATTTTACCGACCTTCTCGCTCTCCCCCCATGAATCAACCGAAATCCGCCCCGGACACCCAAGGTTTGTCGTATCGCGATGCAGGTGTCGACATCGACGCGGGCGATGCGCTCGTCGACCGGATCAAGCCGTTCGCCAAGAAGACCTTGCGCGATGGCGTGCTGGGCGGAATCGGCGGGTTCGGCGCGCTCTTCGAGGTGCCGAAGAAGTACAAGGAGCCGGTGCTCGTGTCGGGAACGGACGGCGTCGGCACCAAGCTGCGCCTCGCGTTCCAGTTGAACCGGCACGACACGGTCGGGCAGGATCTCGTCGCCATGAGCGTGAACGACATTCTGGTGCAGGGCGCGGAGCCGCTCTTCTTCCTCGATTATTTCGCGTGCGGCAAGCTGGACGTGGACACCGCGGCGGACGTGGTCAAGGGCATCGCGCAGGGCTGCGAGTTCGCCGGCTGCGCGCTGATCGGCGGCGAGACGGCGGAAATGCCGGGCATGTACCCGGACGGCGAATACGACCTCGCGGGCTTCGCGGTCGGCGCGGTGGAAAAGAGCAAGATCATCGACGGCAGCACCATCGCTCCGGGCGATGTCGTGCTCGGGCTGGCGTCGAGCGGCATTCACTCGAACGGGTATTCGCTCGTGCGCAAGATCATCGAGCGCGCGAATCCGGACCTGAACGCCGATTTCGACGGCCGCTCGCTCGCCGACGCGCTGATGGCGCCGACGCGTATCTACGTGAAGCCGCTGCTGTCCGCGATGCAGAGCATCACGGTGAAGGGCATGGCGCACATCACGGGCGGCGGGCTTGTCGAGAACATTCCGCGCGTGCTGCGCGAGGGTTTGACGGCGGAACTCGACCATCGCGCGTGGCCGTTGCCGCCGCTGTTCGCGTGGCTGCAAAAGCACGGCGGCGTCGCGGATGCGGAGATGCATCGCGTGTTCAATTGCGGGATCGGCATGGCGGTGATCGTCGCGGCCCAGGACGCCGATGCGGCAGCGGGCCTGCTCTCGGCGGCGGGCGAGCAGGTGTGGAAGATCGGCGTCGTGCGCGAGAGCCGCGAGGGCGAGGCGCAGACGGTGGTGATTTAAGCGTCGCCGGTCGCTTTCGAAGACAGAAAACCCTCGCGTTGCGCGAGGGTTTTTTTTCTCAAGCGGCAGCGGTCGGAATAGCGCTTCGACTCCCAGCTGTGGTCAACTCAATAGGGGCAGCTATTAACGAAAGCACCGGCCTGCACATTCTGATAACAATCGGTAGGCCGGTACACGACGTTGTGCGTCTGCGCGGGCGTAGAGCCGAGTTGCCTTGTGAGAAACGCGGCGGCGATCTTGTTGAACGCGGGGCGCGGAGCCGTCAGGTGCTTGCGTCCCTCCGTCGTGACCGGCGAGCTTAGACGATCTCCAGCGGAAATCACTTCGGCCCGATAGACCTTCCCCTGATATTCGGCGACATAATGCCCGTCCATTGTGTCGAAGAAACCGCTACCCCAGCCAGTGCCCACTAGCGCGGAATATTGGTAGCCGCCGAGCGTCATGATTTCTCCAGCCAAGGGAATCCCGGAGCGCTTCAGGATCGGGTCCTGGATGCTACCGTCAAACCAGAGCTTCGAAAGGTCGATGCGAAGGAAAGTCGTCTGTGCCGTGTAAGTTGGCACGAAGACCTGCGAGCCGGCCGGCATGAGCGTGGTGTCCGAGGAAGGAAACACGAGCCGTGGCATGTTCACAGTCAGCGGATTGGCGATGTAGTCCACTGTGGGCCGAACGCTATCGACAGTGATGAGCGGCAGCAGCACGCTCGGCGGGGGAGTGTAGGTGACCGGATCGCCTCCCTGAAACAACTTCACGACGGACTTCACCGATTGACCCGCCACGTCTCGCACATCGAGCGTCACGCGATAAAGCGGCGCCGACATGCCTTGCACGCCGAAATCGAAGCCGTCCGGCAAGCGCTGAAAGATCTTCGTGTGTGGCCCGAGATCGTCGTAAGGCAGGCTGTCGGCCGGAAACGCGCCCTCGGCCGTGATGTACACCATCTTGCTGTATTGCAGCGCGTCGGTTCCGGTAGTCGGAACGTACGATTCGCGTAGCGTGGTGTCGGAACCGTCGATCACGCCGAACCGTGTACGCGTGATGCCCGTGTCGCCGTGCGCGCCGCCGGTCTCGGGGTCCAGTATCGAATTCCACCCGAATATGTAGTAGCCCGAGCCGGACGTGGTGTTGAAGATTCCATCGAAGAAGCTCGCGGACGCGCCCGACGGCGCGCTCTCGCTTTTTGCCACGCTCGCCACGTCGGCAGTTGCGCCCCCGTCCGAACCGCCGCACGCGCTCAGCGCGGAGACGATCGCAGACGCTGCCATTGTGATGACGACCGCGCGTGCCGCGCGTTTCCCATACAACCCGTTTCTCGCCAACATCGTTTTTTTCCTTTTGACTGCTTTTGAAATCTGCCTCGAATCGTTGCCCAACGACATCTAATTCGGATGACTAAATAAACCGGGCAACATCGCGTGCTCAAGGCCGAGCGACCGCCTACGATGTTAAGCGTTCGTAAGGTCGGCCCGCAAGATTCAGCCTCTTTTTTCAGACTTTCGCAGTTCTTTTTATCGCTTCGACTGCCTGCTGCGTCGCATCGGGCGCGCAGCAATCCACCACGACGCGCTCCGGCATCGCGCGCAGCCACGTCAACTGGCGCTTGCACAACTGCCGCGTCGCGAAGATGCCCTTGTCGCGCATCTCGTCGTAGCCGGTCAGGCCGTCGAGGTATTCCCACGCCTGCCGATAGCCGACGCAGCGCATCGACGGCATCGACACATCGAGATCGCCGCGCGCGCGCAGGCGCTTCACTTCGTCGATGAAACCGTGCGCGAGCATCGCGTCGAAGCGCGCCGCGATGCGCGCATGCAGCACCGCGCGGTCCGACGGTTCCAGCGCGATCGGCACGAAGTCATATGGCGCTTCCTGGTCCAGCACGCGCGGCGCGGCGAGCAGCGCGGACATCGGCTGGCCGGTCAGCAGATAGATTTCGAGCGCGCGCTGGATGCGCTGCGAATCGTTCGGCGCGAGGCGCGCCGCGGTTTGCGCATCGACCGCCGCGAGCCGCGCGTGCAGCGCGGGCCAGCCGTCGCGCGCGGCGTCGGCATCGAGCGTGGCGCGCACGGACGGATCGGCGGGCGGCAGGTCGTTGAGGCCCTGCGTCAGCGCCTTGTAGTACAGCATCGTGCCGCCGACCAGCAGCGGCACGTTTCCCCGCGCGACGATCTCGCCGACGAGCCTGAGCGCATCGGCGCGAAATTGCGCGGCCGAGTAAGCGTCGGCCGGATCGATGATATCGATCAGGTGATGCGGCGCGGCCGCGCGCTCCGCCGCGTTCGGCTTGGCCGTGCCGATATCCATCTCGCGATAGACGAGCGCCGAATCCACGCTCACGATTTCCACCGGCCGCGCCGACGCCGCCGCGAAGGCGAGGGCCGCCGCCGTCTTGCCCGACGCCGTCGGCCCGAGCAGACAGGCCATGCGCGAGGCCACGTGCAACGCGGGATTGATCATTGTCCGCGCATGAAGAGGCGGTCGAGGTCCGCGAGCGTCAGCTGATACCACGTCGGGCGGCCGTGATTGCACTGATCGGCGCGTTCGGTGGCTTCCATCTGACGCAAGAGGGCGTTCATTTCGTCGAGCGTGAGGCGGCGATTGGCGCGCACCGCATGGTGGCAGGCGAGCGTGCCGAGCAGTTCGTGCTGACGCTCGGTGAGCACGCGCGATCCGCCGTACGCGTGCAGATCGGCGAGCACGGCGCGGGCGAGCGCGACGAGGTCCGCGTCTTTCAGCAGCGCGGGCACCGCGCGAATCGCGATGGAAGTCGGCGACAGCACCGCGAGATCGAAGCCGAGCGCGTCGAGCGTCTCGCGTTCTTCATCGACGATGCCGATTTCCACCGGATCCGCCGTCATCGAGACGGGAATCAGCAGCGGCTGCACGGCGATGGAGCGGTCCGCGAGCGCGTGCTTGAACTGCTCGTAGAGGATGCGTTCGTGCGCGGCGTGCATGTCCACGATGACGAGTCCGCGCGCGTTCTGCGCCAGCACGTAGATGCCGTGAATCTGCCCGACGGCAAAGCCGAGCGGCTGCTCGTCGGCGTGTGCGTGGCTCGCGGCGGCGTAGGCGGGCGCGCTGTCGTCGTTGGCCCACGCGACGGCGGGCGACGCCGCTTCGACGGGCGTGACCGTCGCGCTTGCGTCCTTGCGCCCGAACAACGCGTCGTAGAGCGCGAGCGGCTGCGCGACCGGCAGCGACCCTTGCGTCATGCGCGACTGGCGCATCCACGTGGTGCCGTTGTCGTTCCTGGCTACCGGTCCCGCGCTCGCGACAGGCCGCGCGCTGAACGATGCCGGCCCGGTCGGTTCGAGTTGCGCCGCGTGCCCGCCCGCTGTCGTTTCCGGCGACGCGCCCGCATGCCGCGCCAGCGCGCGCTGCACCGCGTGAAACACGTACTGATGAATCGAGCGCGAATCGCGAAACCGCACTTCGATCTTCGACGGATGCACGTTCACGTCCACCGACTCCGGCGGCAAGTCAAGAAAAAGGACGTACGCCGGATAGCGGTTGCCGTGCAGCACGTCCTCGTAAGCGGCGCGAACCGCGTGCGTGAGCAGCTTGTCGCGCACGAAGCGGCCGTTCACGAAGAAATACTGCTGGTCCGCGCGTCCGCGGCTCGCGGTCGGCAGGCCCGCGCAGCCGTACACCGCAAGCGGCCCGGCGCGTTCGTCGAGCGGCAGATGCGAGGTCTCGAACACTTCGCCCAGAATTTTGGCGACGCGCGTGGCCGGATCGCTCGCGTTCCAGTGCTCGACGGCCTTGCCGTTATGCATCACGGAAATGGCGACGTCGGGCCGCGCCAGCGCCACGCGGCGAATGACTTCCAGGCAATGCCCGAGTTCGGTTTGTTCGCTTTTCAGGAACTTTCGGCGCGCCGGCGTGTTGAAGTAAAGCTCGCGCACGTCGATGGTCGTGCCGACCGTGCCCGCCGCGGGGGAAATGACGCCCGTTTGTGCGTCGATGCGCGTTGCGTGCGGGCAGTCTTCTGTGCGGCTCGTGATGAACAGCTCCGCCACCGATGCAATCGACGCGATCGCTTCGCCGCGAAAACCGAGCGTGGCGACGGCTTCGAGATCGGCGAGCGAGCGGATCTTGCTGGTCGCGTGCCGCATGAGCGCGAGCGGGAGTTCCTCGGGAGGCATGCCGCAGCCGTCGTCGGCGATCACGATGCGCTTCACGCCGCCTTCGTCCAGCGTCACGCGCAAGCTGCGCGCGCCGGCATCGAGCGCGTTTTCCAGCAGTTCCTTGACCACGGACGCCGGCCGCTCGACCACTTCGCCCGCGGCAATCTGGCTGATGAGCTGGTCGGGAAGCGGGGCGATGGCGCGCGAACGGCGCGCGACGGCGGCGGTCGAAGCGCCGGCGGAGAGTTCGTTGAGGTCGGCCATGCCGAAATTATAGCCATTCGTATCGGCCGCTTTTGGGGCGCGCATTGTTCCGACAATGCGTCGCAAGATGGCGGCTCGATGCGTGCTTTTTAACCGACGCGCCGGGTCACTTCGGTATCATGGCGCGACCCTCTGCTTCTTGCCGGCTCACTTCTTCGAGGACAGTTTCTTGGACACGCTGCTGCATTTCCTGGGACTCATCCTGCACATCGACAAATCGCTCGGTGACTTCATTCATACGTATGGCGCGTGGGTGTACGCCGTGCTGTTCCTGATCGTGTTCTGCGAAACGGGGCTCGTGGTTTTCCCGTTTCTGCCGGGCGATTCGCTGCTTTTCATCGGCGGCGCGTTCGCGGCCACGCACGAGATGGATCTTGGCGCGCTCATCGCGCTGCTGCTCATTGCGGCTGTCGCGGGCAACACGGTCAATTACTGGATCGGACGCGCCATCGGCCCGAAGGTGTTCGATACGAACATACCGGTGCTCGAGCGTTTTCTGGATCGCAAGGCGCTGCAAAAGACGCATAACTTCTACGATCGTCACGGCGGCAAGACGATCGTGATCGCGCGCTTCGTGCCTGTCGTGCGCACCTTCGCGCCGTTCGTGGCGGGGGCATCCGCGATGAACGCGACGCGCTTCCAGCTCTTCAACATTCTGGGCGCGGCCATCTGGGTGCTGCTTCTCGTGCTGCTCGGCTACTTCTTCGGGAATATCCCGTTCATCCGGCAATATTTGAACGTGATCGTGCTGGTCGGCATTGGCGCCGCCATCGTGCCGATTGCGCTGGGCGCGCTGTGGAAGATGAGCCGTCGCGGCTCGAAGGTGTGAGCGCAGCGGGAGGAGAATTCGGCCGGGCCGGCGCTTTGCATAGCGCGAAGAAACCCGGCCCGACATGCCGATGCGCCCTTACGCGCGCCGGAACAGGCGGATGATGAAGAGCAGCACCACCGCGCCGATCACCGCCGTCAGCAGCGAACCGAGCAAGCCGCCGCCGAGCGAAATGCCGATTGCGCCGAAGAGCCAGTTGCCGAGCACGCCGCCCACGATGCCGACGAGAATATGCACGAACACGCCAAAGCCCGTGCCGTTCATGATGAGGCCGGCGAGCCAGCCGGCGATGCCGCCGATGATGAGGCTGACGATGATTCCATGATGCAGAATTTGCATGCGCTAGTACTCCGGAAAGATGAGGAAAGTGCAGGACTGCAGGAGGCTCCCGCTTTCGAGCGCAGTGAATGTAGCCCAAAGCGCGGTGCCAAAAGCGCGCAAAGTGTCAAGGATTGTGGATTGTCTGTTTGGCTTAGGGCGTGCGAATCTATGGCGTGCCGCGACGTCAACGCGCGGGCGGGCAGAATCGTGAAAAATTTAGAATCCCAAAGGATCGGGCGAAGTTTCGCCTAAAGTGTCTCGTCGACTGGCCTGAGGAAGTGGATTCTGTAATGTTTTATGCTGTCGGAGTTTCGCCCGAAGCGAAGGCGAAACGCGCGGGCGGCCGCGGATCGCGGCTTGCGGTCATATCGTTTTGCGCGCTGGCGCTTTCGCTGCTGCCGGGCTGCGGCATCGTCGGATGTGTCGGTACTTCGGTGTATGGCGTCGGCTTGACCGTGTGTTAGCGCGGCGGCCGGCGGCGGGAAAATCAAAGAGCATTGCACTAGATCAAGACAAAAGCATGGGAAAGTTGGAGTCGATGCACACAGTTGTCATGGGACCGCGCACTCGGGTGGTCATCGCGAGTTTCGGGCTCGCCGCATCCGTCGCGGCGGGTTTTGCCGGATGCACGTCGACGCCGCGCACGCCTGCGCCCATCGTCGACAATTCGATGTCCCCGCCGCCGCCCGTCGTCGTGAGTTCGCCGGTCAGCACGGCGCCCGTTCCCGCGGCGCCGGCAGCGTCGGCATTCGCGCCGGTGGAGGCGGGTTTCTATCGCGTGAAGCCGGGCGACACGCTGTACGGCATCTCGCGTCAGTACAAGCAGAAGCCGGCCGATCTCGCTGCGTGGAACAACCTGCCCGAGAGCAAGCAGGTCAACGTTGGGCAGGTTCTGCGCGTCGTGCCGCCGGGTGCGTCCATGTCGACGGCGGCTGCGGCGTCGAGTTCGTCCTCGAAGAACCTGCCGCCGCTTCTGCCGACGCCGGGCAAGCAGACGGCCGAGAAATCGGGCGAGAAGGCGACCGAGAAATCGACGGAAAAAGCTGCCGAGAAGGCCGCCGCGACGGCGTCGGCGGGCAAGGGCACCTTCGTCTGGCCGGTGAAAGGCGAGATCGTGCGCGGCTTCGGGGCGAGCGGCAGCAAGGGGATCGACATTGCCGGCAAGGTCGGCGAGCCCGTGAAGGCGGCGGCGCCCGGCAAGGTCGTGTATGCGGGAAGCGGCTTGCGGTCGTACGGGCGCATGATCATCGTCCGGCATAGCAACGACTATCTGACCGCTTACGCGTACAACGACAAGCTCCTTGTGCGCGAAGGCGATACGGTCAAACAGGGCGCGACGATCGCCGATATGGGAACCGGCCCGAGCGGGTCGCCGGTGCTGCATTTCGAAATCAGAAAGGCGGGCGCCGCCGTCGATCCCGTGCCGCTGCTCGGCGCGGGCAGTTGAGTCGAAGGAGCCGTATGAAGAGAATCATGTGCGCGGCGTTCGTCGCGGCGTCGTTGCTCGCAGGCTGCGACCAGCAACAGAGCGGGGAAGCGATGAACAAACTCAGTTCGTTCTTCAACTCGGTGAAGCCGGACACACTGCTGCTGAAAGATCTCAAGCCCGGCGTCACGAACGAAGCGCAGATCCGCAAGCAGATGGGCGAGCCGGAAACCGAGCGCACCTACACGGACGGCTCGAAGCGCCTCGAATATCCGCGTGGCCCGGCCGGCACGAACACCTACATGGTGGATCTGGACCCGGATGGCCTGCTCGTTTCGGTCACACAGGTTCTGACGGCCGAGAACATCGCGAAAGTGCGGCCGGGCATGACGCAGGACGAAGTGCGGCGGCTCCTCGGCAAGCCGACGACGGTCGCTGAATACCGGCTGAAGCAGGAACGCGTGTGGAGCTGGCATTGGCTCGAAGACGGCGTGAATCGCGACGCCATGTTCAACGCGCATTTCGGCCCGGACGGCACGGTGGTCACCACATCGCGTTCGGAGGCGGAGGGCGGCGGACGGCATTGACGACAGGGCGTCAGAAGGGGCGAAGGCGTTGAGGCAATGAGCGAACAATATATCGGCAAGAGACAACGCGCATTGATGAACGAAGCGTTGCGATACCGCGAGCGCGCATCCGCGGAAGCGAACGACGACGCGTTCGTCCGCTGGGCATGCACGCGCGGGCATGACTGGGATGACGCGCTCGATGCGTCGCAGAACGTGCGCTGCATGAACTGCGCGACGCAGCGGCGCGAGGCCGAAATGACTCGGGCGCGCGCAATCGCGGAAGTCCGTGGCGGCGCGCTCCTGCCGTCGCGTCACGCGGGCGCGGCGTCGTCGCTGACGTGGCAATGCGCGTTCGGTCACGTCTGGCAAGCGGATGCCGATGCGGCCCAGCGTCGCTGGTGCGACGAGTGCGCGCGGACCATCTTCGCCCGTTACCGCTGAGCGCACGACTCGCGAAAAAGAAAAAGCCGGCGATTGCCGGCTTTTAACTTCGTTGTCGGGGCGATGGCTGTTCACTTCTTCGCCTGCTACTCGCCGGGACGTTGGCAAAGACCTGCGCGAGACATCGCGCCCATTCTTTACCCACGGCTCGGTCGAGTGCCGCCCGTCTTCTTGGTCTCTCGTTGCGCGCTGAAACATCCCCCGTGCGCAAAAACAGTATCGCGCCGGGCGAATTGTATGAATGTACGGTGAGCAACATTTCGTGCCAGATCAGGTTGGGGATGGCGCGAGTTCGCGGGGAGTTGCGCGCGCGGTCATCAGCGATTGGGTGACGGCGCTCGCTTGCGCCCGGGCGATGTGTTCGAGGGACGCGGCGTCGAGCTGTGCTGCGAAGAGCGCGAGGGCATCGCACAGGCGACGATGCGCGGCGGCGCCGAGGTTCCACTGCGAGGTCGCGGCGCGAGAGGCGTCGAGCGCCGTCAGCGTTTCTTCTGCGCGTTCGAGCTCGTTCACGCGTTCGCTCGCATAACCGATGCGAGCAAGTTCCCGCGCAATTAGCACATGACTGCGCAGGGTCGTCGAAAGCGCATGTGATCCTTGCGCGCGGCAGAATGCGTCGAGAGCGGCGTAGCACTTCAACAGCATCAGATCGATGACCGGCTCACGGGCAACTCGGCTCTGGCTGAGCGCTCGCATAAGCGGTGACAGGGTAGGGCGCGCGGCGTGGCGGATCGGCGGTGTCTTTCTCACGGATAAGCTCCCGAAGAAGTTGCATGCGGACCGGTGCGAATGGCTGCGGGCCGCTGGCTGCTTGACGTCGACACCATGATGGCATCGAAGACTTAGCGGCGTATTAAGACGCTTCGGCTGATTCTGCGGGAAGGGCGGCGTTGCAGCGGATGCGGACGACAAAAAAGCCGCTGTCCTTGTGGGAGCAGCGGCTTTTTCTTGAAGCTGGTGGCGAATCAGGGACTCGAACCCCGGACCTGCGGATTATGATTCCGTCGCTCTAACCGACTGAGCTAATTCGCCGAAAGAAGCCGAGATTATGGCGGCGGTTGAAACGTCTGTCAACCCCTGCCGCGCGTTTTTCCTGACACGGCGGCAGGGCAGACTAAACCCGCGCCATCAATCCTCGTGGTACACGTTCGACTTGCGCGTGTCCTTCACGAACAACATGCCGATGACGAACGTCGCGAGCGCGATCACCACCGGGTACCACAAGCCCGAGTAGATGTCGCCGCGCGCCGCCACGATCGCGAAAGCCGTCGCAGGCAGGAAGCCGCCGAACCAGCCATTGCCGATGTGATACGGCAGCGACATCGACGTATAGCGAATCCGCGCCGGGAACATCTCGACGAGCATCGCGGCGATCGGGCCGTACACCATCGTCACGAAGATCACGAGGATGGTCAGAATCACAATCGCCATCGGCCAGTTGATGAGCGCCGGATCGGCCTTCGCCGGGTAGCCCGCGCTCTTGAGCGTGCCGGCGAGCGTCTTGTCGAACGCCGCGCCTTGCGCCTTGGCGTCGGCGGCCTTGCCGTCGTAGGTGTTCACGACCGTTTCGCCGACCTTGATCTGCGCCAGCGTGCCGGCGGGCGCGGCCACGTTCTGATAGTTGAGGCCGGCCTTCGACAACGCGCTTTTCGCGATATCGCACGACGACGTGAACTTCGACGTCCCCACCGGATTGAACTGGAACGAGCACTCGTCCGGATTGGCGATTACCGTGATCGGCGACTTCTGCGTCGCGGCTTCGAGCGTCGGGTTCGTGTAGTGCGCCAGCGCCTTGAAGAGCGGGAAGAAGGTCAGCGCCGCGATCAGGCAGCCCGCCATGATGATCGGCTTGCGCCCGATGCGATCCGACAGCGATCCGAAGAACACGAAGAACGGCGTGCCGATGAGCAGCGCGACCGCCACCATGATGTTCGCGCTCGTGCCGTCCACCTTCAGCGTCTGCGTGAGGAAGAAGAGCGAGTAGAACTGGCCCGTGTACCACACCACCGCCTGGCCCGCCGTCAGACCGAACAGCGCGAGCAGCACGATCTTCAGGTTCTTCCATTCGCCGAACGCTTCCGTGAGCGGCGCCTTCGACGTCTTGCCTTCGGACTTGATGCGCTCGAACACCGGCGATTCGTGCAGTTTCATGCGAATCCAGACCGACACCGCGAGCAGCAGGATCGACACGAGGAAGGGCACGCGCCACGCCCACGCGCCGAACTGCTCTTCGCCGGTCGCCGTGCGTACGGCCAGAATCACGATCAGGGAGATGAAGAGGCCGAGCGTCGCGGTCGTCTGAATCCACGCGGTCCACGCGCCGCGCTTGTTGGCGGGCGCGTGTTCGGCCACGTACGTCGCGGCGCCGCCATACTCGCCGCCGAGCGCGAGCCCTTGCAACAGGCGCATCGCGATGAAGATGATCGGCGCGGCGATGCCGATGGTCGCATAGCCGGGCAAAAAGCCGATCAGAAACGTGGAAAGACCCATGATGACGATCGTCACCAGAAACGTGTACTTGCGGCCGACCATGTCGCCGAGCCGCCCGAACACGATCGCGCCGAACGGACGCACGGCGAAGCCCGCCGCGAAGCCCAGCAAGGTGAAGATGAAGCCGGCCGTCGGGTTGACGCCCGAAAAGAACGTCTTGCTGATGTAGATCGCAAGCGAGCCCGCGAGATAAAAGTCGTACCACTCGAACACGGTGCCGAGCGACGAGGCGAAGATGACCTTCCGCTCCTCGTTCGTCATCGGCGCGTGCGAAATGCGCCCTTCGACCGTTGCCATGAATCGTCTCCTTAGGTTTTCCGTCTGATTCCCGATTCCATCGGGCCGCACGCGCGGCGCCGGTGCAAGGATTATTGGAACGAAAACTTACGGCGTTCTGACTCGGGCTATTTGGGTTCTTGGCGTGGGCGGACCGTTGAAATTCTGCTAACTGGTCGATAAAGCGCTGAGATCGGCAGGCAAACCGCGCGTATCGCGCTGATTCATCGGCATGTGTCAGGATGCGCGCTCAGGGTTTGTCCCGGGCAGGATAAACCCGCTGCAAGCTGACGCGAACCAGCGTTCCGGCGAGCCGCGGCGCTTCCTGATAGACGTGATCCTCGATGGCGAGCGTGCCGCCGTGAATCGTCGCGATCTCCTTGACGATGGCAAGGCCGAGGCCGCTTCCATCGCCTTCGCGGCCGAGAATGCGATAGAACCGCTCCACCACGCGCTCGCGTTCGGCCGGCGGAATGCCGAGGCCGGTGTCTTCCACTTCCAGATGCACGAGATCGAGATTCGTGTCGTCGGCCCGCACGCGCACGGTGATGCGCCCGCCGGTCGGCGTGTAGCGGATCGCGTTGTCGATCAGATTGGAGAGCATCTCGCGCAACATCACCGCGTTGCCTTCCACTTCGACCGGATACGGCGGCTCCTCGTAGCCGATGTCCATGCGCTTGGCGAGCGCCGCCTGCACCCAGTCGCGCACGGCGAGGCGCGCGAGATCCGTCAACTCGACGTGCGAGAAGATCTGCCCGTTCGCGCGATTTTCCGCGCGGGCCAGCGCGAGCAGTTGCGCAACGAGCCGCGCGGCGTGTTCCGAACTGGTCGCAATCTGTTCGAGCGAACGCTGCACTTCGTTCGACACGTCCTGCCGCAGCGCGAGTTCCGCCTGCATGCGCAGGCCGGCGAGCGGCGTTTTCATTTGATGCGCGGCATCGGCGATAAAGCGCTTCTGGAACTCCATGTTCTGTTCGAGTCGCGTCAGCAGATCGTTGAACGACGCGACGAGCGGCGCGATCTCGGGCGGCGCGCGGCCGGCTTCGAGCGGCGAGAGATCGTCGGGGCGGCGAGCGCGGATATTCGATTGCAGCGCATGCAGCGGCGCGAGCCCGCGCGACAGCCCGAACCAGACGAGCACGATGGCGAGCGGCAAGATCACGAACTGAGGCAGGATCACGCCCTTGATGATGTCGTTGGCGAGCTGGCTTCGCTTGTCGAGCGTTTCGGCCACTTGCACGAGCACCGGCTGCGCGTTCTGGGCGTCGAGTGCGGGGAGGTCCACGGTCGTGTAGGCGACGCGAATATCGTTGCCGCGCAGCACGTCGTCTCGAAACTCCACGACGCCCGGCTGCGGCCGGTCGTCTTCGTGCGGCAAGGGCATGTCGCGGTCGCCGCCGACCAGCTCGCCGCGCGTGCCGAGCACCTGAAAGAACACGCTGTCGACGTTGTCGGCGCGCAGAAAATCACGCGTCGCGTCGGGCAGGCGCAGTTCCGCGACGCCGTTGACCGGCTGGATCTGACGCGCGATGACATAGGCATCCGCTTCGAGCGCGCGGTCGAACGGTCCGTTCGCGATGGACTTCGCGACCAGATAGGTCACCGCGATGCTCATCGGCCAGAGCAGCAGAAGCGGCGCGAGCATCCAGTCGAGAATCTCGCCGAAGAGCGAGCGCGGATGCGTCTCGCTGTCCGGTTCCAGCTCGTCCTGCGGGGCGAAGGGATTGGCGTAGCGCGCGTCGCGCAGCGCGTCGGAATCGGCCGTGGCTGCGTTGGCTGCGGTCGCGGACGAGGGCGGCGTGCGCGCCGGCTCGTCTGCGCGTTCGCTGGAAACGGGCGAGGCCATGCGTTGCCGGCTCAGTGATGACCCGGCAACGGCGCGCTCGCGCCCGGCCCGGTTACGCCGCTCGACGCTTTTTCGAGCGTGTAGCCGAGCCCGCGCACGGTGATGATGCGCGCGCCGCTCGGCTCGATCTTCTTGCGCAGCCGGTGGACGTAAACCTCGATCGCGTTGTTGCTGACTTCTTCGCCCCATTCGCACAAGTGATTGACGAGCTGTTCCTTCGACACGAGGCGCCCGGTCCGCTGCAGCAGCACTTCGAGCACGCCCAGCTCGCGCGCCGACAAGTCGATTACCTGATCGCCGATATGCGCGATGCGTCCCACCTGATCGAACGACAGCGAACCATGCTTGACGACCGTCGGCCCGCCGCCCGCGCCGCGCCGCGTGAGCGCGCGCACCCGCGCTTCGAGCTCGTTGAGCGCGAAGGGCTTGGCCATATAGTCGTCGGCGCCGAGATCGAGGCCCTTCACGCGCTCGTCGACGCTGTCGGCGGCGGTCAGGATCAGCACGGGCATCTGCGAATTGCGCGCGCGCAGCCGGCGCAACACTTCGAGGCCGGGCATGAGCGGCAGCCCGAGATCGAGAATCAGCAGGTCGAACGGTTGAAGCGTCAGCGCGGTGTCCGCCTCGACGCCATGCTTCACATGGTCGACGGCGTATCCCGATTGGCGGAGTGATCGGACGAGGCCGTCCGCGAGTATGCTGTCGTCTTCGGCAATGAGGATTCGCATCGTCTGTGCGCCTGATGCGCGGTAGCGCATTGCCGGCACCGCATTTCGCCCGGCGCGGCGGTCTCCAGGGTGTTGTGCGGTTTTTGCGCGGTTCGGGCGACGTGGAAAAACGCCACGTCGCCGCAATCGGGCTTGCAAAAACTACTGTTTTTTTATACAGTGTCTGCATCTGTGCGAAAAGCGGGCGAAAGTATGCGGAATCCGCATCACAGCCCGTAAGCACAAGCCTCAGACGCCGTTCATCATAGCAAAGGACGATTCATGGAAGAAAGCAAGAAAGGCCCGGCTGGCATGACTGCGGAAAAAAGCAAGGCCCTCGCTGCCGCGCTCTCGCAGATCGAGAAGCAATTCGGCAAAGGGTCGATCATGCGGCTCGGCGCGGGCGAGGCGGTCGAAGACATTCAGGTGGTGTCCACCGGCTCGCTCGGACTGGATATCGCGCTCGGCGTGGGCGGACTGCCGCGCGGCCGCGTCGTCGAGATCTACGGTCCGGAATCGTCGGGCAAGACCACGCTCACGCTGCAGGTGATCGCCGAAATGCAGAAGATCGGCGGCACGGCGGCATTCATCGACGCGGAACACGCGCTCGACGTGCAATACGCGCAGAAGCTCGGCGTGAACGTGCAGGAACTGCTTATCTCGCAGCCGGACACGGGCGAACAGGCGCTGGAAATCGCGGACGCGCTGGTGCGCTCGGGTTCCATCGACATGATCGTGATCGACTCCGTCGCGGCGCTCGTGCCGAAGGCGGAAATCGAAGGCGAAATGGGCGACTCGCTGCCGGGTCTGCAAGCTCGCCTGATGTCGCAGGCGCTGCGCAAGCTCACCGGTACCATCAAGCGCACGAACTGCCTCGTGATCTTCATCAACCAGATCCGCATGAAGATCGGCGTGATGTTCGGCAACCCGGAAACCACCACGGGCGGTAACGCGCTGAAGTTCTATTCGTCGGTGCGTCTGGACATTCGCCGTATCGGGTCCATCAAGAAGAACGACGAAGTCATCGGCAACGAAACGCGCGTGAAGGTGGTGAAGAACAAGGTGTCGCCGCCGTTCCGCGAAGCCATCTTCGACATTCTGTACGGCGAGGGCATTTCGCGTCAGGGCGAAATCATCGATCTGGGCGTGCAGGCCAAGCTCGTCGACAAGGCGGGCGCGTGGTACAGCTATAACGGCGATCGCATCGGTCAGGGCAAGGACAACGCGCGGGAATTCCTGCGCGAGAACCCGGACATTGCACGCGAGATCGAGAACAAGATACGCGAATCGCTGGGTGTGGCCGCGCTGGCAGATGGCGTCGCCGCGGGCGCAGCAGTCGCGGACGACGAATAAGCGTCGCGCCGCACCGTCGATGTTCAAGCGCCGGTTCGGATCGAAGGCTGGCAGCGCCGATGTTCGGCGGGGCCGTGCGGGCCGGTCTGACGGCGCGGGCGAATCGGGCGACGATGCTGCGTTCGAGTCTTCTGCGCGCGGCGTCGGTGAGTCGGCCGATCACGCCAATGGCATCGACCGTTACGAGCGCAGTAGCGAGCGGCGCGCCGTAGCGACGAAATCACGCTGGTCCACTCGAAGCACTACATCACGCGCCGACGCGAAGCCATTCGCGCCGGCGCGCGGTGTATCTGGAGCGGCGCGAGGGCTCGTAAAGGAACCCGAGCGGGCACCGGCAACGGAAACATTCGCGACGGTCCAGTCGCCGCGCTCGGCTGCCAAGTCGCCAAAGACCGCAAACCCGACGCTCGATGCGAATCCGGGCGCGCCAGCACGCGCCGCACGTGAGCCATTCGCGGCGCAAGACCCCGACCGCGCCGCGCGTCTCGCGCAGGCGCGCTCGCTTCTCGCTCAGGCCACGACGCAACCCGTCCAGAAGCTCGACGCGCCGCCCAAGCCGCCGAAAGAGGCCCGCTTACCGGACGACAGCGCCGATCCCTTCTCCAATCCCTTCGAAGACGCCGATCCGTTCGAGCCATTCGAGCAGTGCGCGCCCGAACCACCATCAGACCCGGCGTACAGCCGCTCGACCGAACGAGCGCGCAAGGCACCGGACGCGAACAACCCAAGACGGCCTCAACGCTCGCTGAAAGGCCGCGCATTGGCCTACCTTTCGCGCCGCGAATACAGCCGTGCGGAGCTGTCGCGCAAACTGCGTCCGTACGTGCAGGAAGCCGACTCGCTCGAAAACACGCTCGACAGCCTGGAGCGCGACGGCTGGCTGTCCAACGAACGTTTCGTGGAGAGCGTCGTTCATCGTCGGGCGCCGCGCATGGGCGGCAGCCGGATCATCAACGAATTGAAGCGGCACGCGGTGGGCGAGGCGTTGATCGGCGAGACGGCGGACAAGCTCGCGCAAACCGAAACCGCGCGCGCTCAGGCCGTATGGGAGAAGAAGTACGGCGTCGTGCCCGAGACGCCCGCCGAGCGTGGAAAACAGGCTCGCTTTCTCGCGGCGCGCGGTTTTTCGGCCAGCACCATCGGAAAAATACTGAAAGGCGGCGACGAAGACTGGACCGACGAGCCAAGCGACGATTGACGCACCCTGCACGCCACGCCACGCGCCGTGCGCCGGCATCCGCCAATCATCAGGCGCATGCACGGCCCGAAATACTCGCTATGCTAAAATTCAACGGTTTCCCCGTTCCGGCTTTGGTCCCATGCCTCTTTCTCCGCCCGTTTCCCGACAGTTGCGCCATCGTCGCGCGATTCGGCTGGAAGCGTTCGAGCGGGACGACGGCCTGTGGGACATCGAAGCCTGTCTAACCGATGACAAGCCCCGCGACTTTCCGCTCGCGGCGGGCGTCCGGCCGCAAGGCCTGCCGATCCATGAACTCTGGCTGCGCATCACCATCGACCGCAAGCTCACCATCGTCAACGCCGAGGCGTCTTCCGAATGGGCGCCTTATGCGGCGTTGTGCGCCGAGTCGAATTCCGCGTATCGCGCGCTCATCGGACTCAATCTGCTCCAGAACTTTCGTCGCGAAGCCGGCGCGCGCCTGCGCGGAACGGCGGGCTGCACGCATCTCACCGAGCTGTGCGCCGTGTTGCCGACCGCCGCTATCCAGGCGTTCTCCGGCGAAGTGTGGTCCATCGAGAGCGGCAGTCCTTTCGCGCAAGGCGGAGCCGAGGCGACGTCGGCTCAGCCGCCGTTCCAGCTCGGCCGCTGCCACGCGCTGCGCTTCGACGGCCCGGCCGTGCGCGAATACTATCCGCGCTGGTTCGGCCATGAGCCATCGCGGGCGGAAGATCGTGGCCAGGCGGAACGCGAAAAGCCGGACACCTGACGCGCGCGCGTTCCCAACGCGGAACGCTCCCGGCAACCGGACAAGAATCAAACAATCAGCGGTTCAAGCAATTCGAAATCGAAGAAGTTCACTCCAACTCTCAGACTGAAGGAATCACGCATGAAGATTCACGAGTACCAGGGTAAGGAAATCCTGCGGAAATTCGGCGTCGCGGTCCCGCGCGGCAAACCCGTGTTCTCGGTGGATGATGCGGTCAAGGCCGCGGAAGAGCTGGGCGGCCCGGTCTGGGTCGTCAAGGCGCAGATTCACGCGGGCGGCCGTGGCAAGGGCGGCGGCGTGAAGGTCGCGAAGTCGATCGAGCAGGTTCGCGAGTACGCGAACCAGATCCTCGGCATGCAGCTCGTCACGCACCAGACCGGTCCGGAAGGCCAAAAGGTGAACCGCCTCCTGATCGAAGAAGGCGCGGACATCAAGAAGGAACTGTACGTCGGCCTCGTGCTGGACCGCGTTTCGCAGAAAATCGTCGTGATGGCGTCGAGCGAAGGCGGCATGGACATCGAGGAAGTCGCGGAAAAGACGCCCGAACTGCTGCACAAGTTCGCCGTCGAGCCGTCGACCGGCCTGCAAGACAAGGACGCGGACGACCTCGCGCGCAAGATCGGCATTCCTGACGCATCGATCCCACAAGCCCGCGCGATCCTGCAAGGCCTGTACAAGGCGTTCTACGAAACCGACGCATCGCTCGCCGAAATCAACCCGCTGATCCTGACCGGCGACGGCAAGGTGATCGCGCTCGACGCCAAGTTCAACTTCGATTCGAACGCGCTCTTCCGTCACCCGGAAATCGTCGCGTATCGCGATCTGGACGAAGAAGATCCGGCTGAAGTCGAAGCGTCGAAGTTCGACCTCGCGTACATCTCGCTCGACGGCAACATCGGCTGCCTCGTGAACGGCGCGGGCCTCGCGATGGCGACGATGGACACCATCAAGCTGTTCGGCGGCGAGCCGGCGAACTTCCTCGACGTCGGCGGCGGCGCGACGACCGAAAAGGTCACCGAAGCCTTCAAGCTGATGCTGAAGAACCCGAACCTGAAGGCGATTCTCGTCAACATCTTCGGCGGCATCATGCGCTGCGACGTCATCGCGGAAGGCGTGATCGCGGCGTCGAAGGCCGTGGACCTGAAGGTGCCGCTCGTCGTGCGCATGAAGGGCACCAACGAAGACCTCGGCAAGAAGATGCTGGCGGAGTCGGGACTGCCGATCATTTCGGCCGACAGCATGGAAGAAGCCGCGCAGAAGGTCGTCGCGGCTGCCGAAGGCAAGTAAGCGCGCTTCGCTTACCGAGCCTAAGAGAGCGTTCCACCAGATACGAATGGCGGCGCAAGGCAACTGCTTTGGCGACGCCAAACGAACAGAGGTCACTACATGTCGATTCTGATCAACAAAGACACGAAGGTCATCACGCAGGGCATCACCGGCAAGACCGGCCAGTTCCACACGCGCGCGTGCCGCGAATACGCGAACGGCCGTGAAGCGTACGTTGCGGGCGTGAACCCGAAGAAGGCCGGCGAAGACTTCGAAGGCATTCCCATCTACGCGTCCGTCAAGGAAGCGAAGGCGGAAACCGGCGCGACCGTTTCGGTCATTTACGTGCCGCCCGCGGGCGCAGCCGCCGCGATCTGGGAAGCCGTCGAGGCCGATCTCGATCTCGCCATCTGCATCACGGAAGGCATTCCGGTTCGCGACATGCTCGAAATCAAGGACCGCATGCGCCGCGAAAATCGCAAGACGCTGCTGCTCGGACCGAACTGCCCCGGCACGATCACGCCGGACGAACTGAAGATCGGCATCATGCCGGGTCACATTCACAAGAAGGGCCGCATCGGTGTCGTGTCGCGTTCGGGCACGCTGACGTACGAAGCAGTCGGCCAACTGACGGCGCTCGGCCTCGGCCAGTCGTCGGCGGTCGGCATCGGCGGCGATCCGATCAACGGTCTGAAGCACATCGACGTGATGAAGATGTTCAACGACGATCCGGAAACGGACGCCGTCATCATGATCGGCGAGATCGGCGGTCCGGATGAAGCGAACGCCGCTTACTGGATCAAGGACAACATGAAAAAGCCGGTCGTCGGCTTTATCGCGGGCGTGACGGCGCCTCCGGGCAAGCGCATGGGCCATGCTGGCGCGCTGATCTCGGGCGGCGCGGACACGGCGGACGCCAAGCTCGAAATCATGGACGCGTGCGGCATCAAGGTCACGAAGAATCCGTCCGAGATGGGCCGCCTGCTGAAGTCGGTGATCTAAGGCAGTCGGGCGCGCAACACGAGGGTTTGGTACTCTTACTGAATCCTTTCGTTAAAGCCGAAGAAAAAGCGAGGGAGCGTTGGCTTCCTCGCTTTTTTGTTTCCGGTCACAGCTCGTTCTGCCCATGCTCGAATTCTTCTCGACGCTCCATTGGGGCGCGGTTCTGCAAATCATCGTCATCGACATTCTGCTCGGGGGCGACAACGCCGTCGTGATCGCGCTCGCCTGCCGCGATCTTCCCGCCACGCAGCGCACGCGCGGCATCGTGCTCGGCACGCTCGGCGCCATTGTTCTGCGCGTCGTGCTGATCGCGTTCGCGGTGTTCCTGCTCGATATCCCGTTCCTCAAGTTCGTCGGCGGCTTGCTGCTTCTGTGGATCGGCATGAAGCTCCTGCAACCCGGCCACGACGAGCCTCACATCAGTTCGTCGGACAAGCTCTGGGCCGCCGTCAAGACGATCATCGTCGCGGACGCGGTGATGAGTCTCGACAACGTGATTGCGATCGCGGGCGCGGCCGAGACCGCGGACCCACAGCACCGCTTCGTGCTTGTGATTTTCGGGCTCGTCGTGAGCATTCCGCTGATCGTGTGGGGCAGCACGCTGGTGCTGAAGCTGCTCGACCGCTTCCCGATCGTCGTGCTGCTCGGCGCGGGCTTGCTCGGATGGATCGCGGGCGGACTCATCATCGACGATCCGTTCATCGACCGCTGGCCCGCGCTCAACACCGAAGTGGCGGGGTATGCCGCGCGCCTCGCCGGCGCGGCGCTCGTGATCGCGGCGGGCTGGCTGATGAAGCGCCGCGCGCTCGCGAGCACGGGCTGACTTCCCACCCACGCCGGCGTTAGCCGAATGGCCGACTGTCGCGGCCTGCGCGCCCTCCCTACCATCGAAGCGTTCGGTTCGCATATCGCGGCCGACGCTTCGTGTCTTTCAGGGAGTGGCAATGACGAGCATGGTTTCGGATGTAAATGCGCCGCGCGAGGGCGACGGCTTCGGTGCATGGCTGAAACGCGCGCAGGCAGGCGCGCGTGGTTTCACGCTGATCGAGTTGATGATCGTGCTGGCGATCGTGGGCGTCGTCGCGGCTTACGCGATTCCCGCGTATCAGGATTATTTGTCGCGTAGCCGCGTGGGCGAGGGCATGTCGCTCGCGTCGTCTGCGCGGCTCGCAGTGGCCGAGAATGCCGCGAGCGGCGCGGATCTGGCGAGCGCGTATGCGTCGCCGCCGGCCACGCGCAATATCGAATCCATCCACGTCGACAGCGACACCGGCCAGATCACGATCGCCTACACGACGCGCGTCGCGCCGGCCGGATCGAATACGCTGGTGCTCGTGCCTTCGGCGCCCGATAACGCCGATACACCGACGGCTCGCGTCGCGCTGACGCGTGGCTCGGTGCAGGCGGGCACGATCACGTGGGAATGCTTCGCGGCAGGCAAGGCCGCTTCGTCGCTGCCTGCGCCGGGCGCGGGACCTGCGCCCACGCAAGCCGCGACGCTGCCGGCGAATCTCGCGCCGCCGGAGTGCCGCGCCTGAGCGACGTGCATGCGGTAAACGGGAGGCGTGAGCGCGGCGCGGGAACCGGTGGATTTCGTAGCATTTGCGGGTGCGCGGCGCACAGCGGACGCAAAGTTTTGTATAGTGCGCCGGTTCCCGACGTTCCCAGCCCCTCATGCCTTCCCAATTCGCGCGCTACCTTTGCTTTGCCGTTCTGTGTCTTGCGTTGACGATTCCGTTCGGCGTCGTCAACCATACGTATCCGATCCCGACGTTCTACGCCGAATACAGCGCGTTGGCCTTGTATCTTGCGCTCGGAGCCACGGTCGCCATACTCGTGCGCGTTTCGGAACCGCGCGTGCCGTTCGCGTCGCCGGTGGTCGCGCTGATGCCGCTCGCGTTCGGCATCGTGCTCGTCGCGCAGACGGTGCTGCTGCCGGTCGCGCAGCCTTCGATGAACTGGCTCGGCGGCGCCTATCTGCTCGCATCGTTCGTGGCCGTGCATACGGGGTTCGGGCTGGTGCGCGCGGGGCTGTCGGAGAAGGCGTTGCGCATCGGCGCTGCCGCGTTGCTGGCGGGCGGCCTTTTCGCGGTGTTCTGCCAGACCGTGCAGTTGTTCCATATGGAAGCGCGATTCGCGCCTTTGGTCGTGGCCTACAACGTCGCGACGGAACGGCGGCTCTTCGGGAACATGGCGCAGGCGAACCATCTCGCGACCGTCATCTCGTTCGGCCTGGCAGGGGCGATGTATCTCGTGCAGACGCGCCGCATGCCGCTCGTGATCTGGCTCGTGGTGTCGGCGGTGCTTTCGTTCGGGCTCGCGCTCACCGTGTCGCGCGGACCGTGGCTGCAAACGGCGGTGATCGTCGTCGCCGGATTGTGGATGGCCTTCATCCGCCGACGCCCCGGCGCGGCTGACGACCTCGACGGCCCGACCGGAAGCGAAGGACGCGAGGGGCGCGACCTCCGCGCATGGGTCGTGCCGTTCGTGCTTGCCGTGCTCTTCGTGGCGGTGAATGCCGTGGTGCGCTGGGTGAACGTGCGCTATCAACTGGATCTCGCGCAATCGGCGGCGGAGCGCATGCAGGACGCCAATCAGATCGCGCCGCGTCTCGCGCTGTGGAAGTATGGCTGGACGATGTTCAAGACGCATCCGCTGCTCGGCGTCGGCTGGGGCGAGTTTCCGCGCTATCAGTTCGACATGGTGCGCGAGCTCGGCGGCGTCGAGATTGCGAACAACGCGCACGATATCTTCATCGACCTGTTGGCGAAGACCGGGCTGCTCGGCGTGGCGGTGCTCGTGGCGGGCATCGTCTTGTGGCTGATCCGCGTGCTGCGGGCGCCGCACACGCCGGCGCGCGTCTTCGCGCTTTCGCTGCTCGGCGTGCTGATGATGCACGCGCTCGTCGAGTATCCGCAGCAGTACATGTTCTTTCTAATGCCCGCGATGCTCGTGATCGGTCTTCTCGAGACGCGGCCGCTGCGGCTCGTGGCGCGGCCGGTCTCGTACGGCGGTTACGTCTTTCTCGTCGTGGCGGGTCTGATCGCGCTGTATCCGACGATGCGCGACTACAACCGCGCCGAGGTGCTGTACTACGGCTCGCGGCCGGCGGAGCAGTATCGCGACGATCCTTCGTTCCTGTTCGGCGCGTGGGGCGAGTATGGCGCGGCGACGCTGCTGCCGATGAACGCGCAGGACATCGAAGCGAAGCTGGCGGCGCATCGGCAGGCCATCGCGTTGTTGCCCGGCGAGACGGTGCTGCGCCGTTACGCGGTGTTGCAGGCGCTCGCGGGTCAGCGCAGCGAAGCAATGGATACGATGGCGCGTCTGCAAATCTTCGCGACCCAACTCCATGACTGGCCGACGCAGCTTGCGTCGGTGTATCGATCCGTCGATGAAATCGGTGCGCCGTTGGCGGGCTTCAGGGCCGATCTGGTCAAGCGGTATGGGGCGCCGGAGGGAACGGATTCCTCGACGGACGACGACGCCGACGAGTAAGCGCCGGCCCGGGCGCGATTCAGGCGGACGGCTGCGAGTCCGCGACCCAGTCCCCGGATTTCCCGCCGTGCTTTTCCATCACGCGCACGTTCGTGATGGTCATGCCGCGATCGACGGCCTTGCACATGTCGTAAATGGTCAGCAGGCCGACTTGCACGGCGGTGAGGGCTTCCATCTCGACGCCCGTGCGCCCCACGGTCTCGACGCGCACTTCGCAATGCACGCCGGGCAGCGCGTCATCGACGGAAAACTCGACGGCCACGCGCGTCAGGGCAAGCGGATGACACAACGGGATCAGATCGGCGGTGCGCTTTGCGCCCTGAATGGCGGCGATGCGCGCGACGCCGAGCACATCGCCCTTTTTCGCGCGTCCTTCGCGGATCAGCGCGAGCGTGTCGTCGCGCATGACGATGGAGCCGCGTGCCACCGCGATGCGCCGCGTCTCGTTCTTGCCGCCGACATCGACCATGTGCGCCTCGCCGGAGGCATCGAAATGTGTGAGTCCGGACATAGCGTCTCCTTGCAGTGGGCGCTTATCTTACCAGCGGGGCCTTCGGCAAAAACGGCGCGAAGCCGTGTCCACAGGTACCGCCGGGCGCGCAACACTTGATACGATAAGCGCGTTTCCGTCCTCACGCTGACCGCCGGCGACGCTCCGGCTTCGCGCCATGTTCCTGAATCGTCCGAGCCGCGGGCTCGTGTTCGCGTTGTGTCTCAGTCTCGCCATGCCGCCGTTCGCTGCGGCGCAGGGGGGCGCGGTTGAGGGTCGCGGGACGAACGCGACGAACTCGACGAACTCGACGAACGCGGCGAACGCGGCGAACGCGACGAACCCGACGAACGCGACGAACGCGGCGAACGCGGCGAACGCGGCGAACGCGTCGAACGCGTCGAACGCGTCGAACGCGGCGAACGGGGCGAACTCGACGAACTCGACCAACGCGGCGAACGCGACCAACGCGACCAACGCGAAGACCGCGACGAACGCGGAGAACGAGGCGAACGCGACTAGTTCGACCAATGGGGCAAACGCGGCACACCCGACCAACGCGAAACGTCCGGGGAACGTGTCAATCGCGGCGACCGCGACCAACGCGACCAGTTCGACCAGCGGAGCAAACGCAGCGAACTCGACCAACGCCAAATATCCGGGGAACGTGTCAATCGCGGCGACCGCGACCAACGCGACCAGGTCGACCAACGGAGCAAACCCGACCAACGCGAAATATTCGGGGAACGCGCCGATCGCGACGACCGCGAGGAACACGACGGCCGCAGCAAGCGTGGCAACCGCAGCAACCGCAGCAAGCGGATTGAACGGACAAGTTGGCGGAAACGCACCAAACGCGAAGAACGGGCCAACTGCGGCAAACGCAATCACCGACCCACCCGCAACCTCCACCGCCACCACGCCACCCAACACCGTCGCCGACGGCATATTCGGCGTCTACGGCGGCGCGGAAAGCCGCTTCGCCAATCGGCCGGGCGCGATGGCCGGCCTGCGCGCGCCGCTTTCGTCCGTGCAACTGCCGGATCTGGGCGACGGCTCCGGCGGCACGCTCTCGCCGCAGGCGGAGCGCAAGCTCGGCGAGCGCATGATGCGCGAAGTCCGCGCCGATCCCGACTACCTCGACGACTGGCTGATCCGCGATTACCTCGACTTCATCGCATCGAAGCTCTCTGCCGCCGCCGCGACGCAGTACCTCGGCGGCTATCGTTCGGACTTCGAACTCTTCGCCGTGCGCGATCCGCAGATCAACGCGTTCTCGATGCCGGGCGGCTTCGTCGACGTCAACACGGGGCTGATCTCGGCGACGCAGACGGAATCGGAACTGGCGTCCGTGGTCGGCCACGAGATGGGGCACGTGCTCCAGCGTCACATCGCGCGCATGATCGGCGCGCAGGAAAAAAGCGGGTACGCGGCGCTAGCGGCCATGCTCGCCGGCCTGCTGGCGGGCGTCATGACGCACAGCGGCGATCTCGGCATGGGCATCGCGATGGGCGGACAGGCCTTCGCCGTCGACAACCAGCTGCGCTTCTCGCGCGCCGCCGAGCACGAGGCCGACCGCGTCGGCTTCCAAATGCTCGCGGCCGCCGGCTACGACCCGTACGCGATGACCGCGTTCTTCGAGCGGCTCGACCGCGCGTCGATGGCCGACAACGGCGTGCCGGCTTACGCGCGCACGCATCCGCTGACGACCGAGCGTATCGCCGACATGGAGGATCGCGCGCGACGCGTGCCGTACCGGCAGCCGCGGCAGTCGCCGGAATATGCGTTCGTGCGTGCGCGCTCGCGCGTGCTTCAGGTGAACTATGCGAGCGACTATCGCGAGGTCGCGAGCCGTCTGAAGTCCGAAATCGACGATCAGACCGCGCTCAATCCCGCCGCGAACTGGTACGGCATCGCGCTCGCGCGTTCGCTGACGGGCGATTACACCGCCGCGAACGATGCGCTCGCCAACGCGCGGCGGCTCTTCGAAGGCGAGGAGGCGAGCGCGGCGGCGGCTTCGGTTGAGGCGCGGCGCGAACTGGCGCAGACGGTCGAGGGCGGTCAGAGCCGCGATGCGCCTTCCGATGACAAGCGCCACGCGCAGCAGCAAAAGCCTGCGTCGAAAGCGCAAGGCGAAAGCCTTGGCGCATCGCTGCGCGGCGTGCCGGGCTCGGCGGCGAGCACTCGCGCGGGCGTTGGAACTGCGCCTGCGCGTGGCGACGAAGCGCCGTCTTCGCAAGCAGCCAATATGCAAGGCACGTTCGCCTCAACGACGAATGCACGCGCCGGAAAGGAAGTATCACCTGCGCGTGGCGACGGACCGCTCTCCGCGCAAACGTCCACCATGCAAGGCGCGTCCAAGGACAACGCCAACCCGCACTCGACGCCACGAACCGCGACCCCCTCCGCCCCGGCCGTCTCGATGTCCTCGCTCCTGAGCAGCAGCGCATACGGCGCGCTGAACGCAGATGCCGCCGCGCCCGCCGCGGCAAGCGCGCCCATCGCGCTCCCGCCCGTGCGCGTGACCGCCCAGCAAGCCGCCCGCAGCACGCCCAGCCTCGACGTGCTCGCCGCCGACATCGCGCGTCGCGCGGGCCGTTACGACGACGCCGTGCGCCTCGCCGACCTCGCCCAAACGCGCTGGCCGAACTCGCACGCGGCGATCGACGCGCATCTGCAAGCGCTGATGGCCGCGCATCGCTACGAGGAAGCGCAGACGCTCGCGCGCCGCGAAACGCGCGCAGAACCGCAGCGCGCGGACTGGTGGCTGTATCTGGCGCAGGCGAGCGCGGGCATGAACGATCCGCTGGGCCAGCATCAGGCGATGGCCGAGAAACTGGCGCTCGACGGCGCCTGGCCGTCCGCCATTCGCCAGTTGAAGGAAGCACGCGATGTCAAAACCGCGAGCTTCTACGATCTTTCGACGATTTCCGCGCGGCTGCGCGACTTCGAAGCGCGCTACAGGGAAGAGCGCGACGAGGAGAAAAAGAGCTGACGCCTCAGGCTTTCGACGCCGCGCGCGCAGCCGGACTGGCGACGAAACCGAAACGCGTCTCGACGTCGGCGCGCGCGATACGCTGTAAAGGCAGATCGGTTCCATCGCGCCAATGGAAGACGCCGCCGCCCGACGCGTCATCGAACGTCGCGTGGCTCGAGAACAGATCGAGATCGTGATCGTGCAGGGCGGCTACGCGCGGCGGCGTGGCATCGTCGGAAAAGAGCAGGGCGCCTTCGTCGTCGAGAAATGCGTGCGCCGGCTCGAACGGCGCGCCGGTGTGATCCGTCAGCCGCAATGCGCCGTCAGTCACGGAAAGACGCACGATCCACGGCGTATAAGCCAGTTCGACATACACGCGCTGCGGCCCGTTTTGGAAGAACCACTGGCCGTCGGCGTCGCGCTCGTAATTGCGGTTGATGAAGCCGATCAGCGCTTCATGGCGAATGGCATCGCCGAGCGCGCCCGCGGCCTGCGCCGCCTCGTCGCGCATGCGCCACTGACCGCGCCGGTCCAGCAACAGCCAGCCCGTACAATGCGGAACGTTCGGCCACTTGGCCAGCGCCTGCTTGACGATCTCATCCATGATTCATTCGCCCGGAAGAAAATGTTCGAGGTAGCCGAACACGCGCGACGACAGCCAGTCGATGCGTCCCGGAAACGGGCCCGTCATGAAGCCGACATGGCCGCCGTGGTTCGGCTGATCGAGCGTGACAGAGGCCGACACTTCGGCCTGCGAAGGCAGCGCGCGCTCGGGCAGGAACGGATCGTTGCGGGCGTTCAAGACGAGCGCCGGCACTTCGATGCGGTTCAGATGCGCGCGGATGGTCGCCGTCGTCCAGTAATGGTCGGTATCGCGAAAACCGTGCAGCGGCGCGGTCACGACGTTGTCGAATTCATAGAGCGTGCGCGCGGCGAGCACGGCGTGGCGGTCGTACAGACCCGGATACTGGTCGAGCTTCGCGAGCGCCTTCTTCTTGAGCGACTTCAGGAAGCTGCGCGTATAGACCATGCCGAAGCCTTGCGAGATCGCGTGACCGCCCGCGTGGACATCGAGCGGCGCGGAAATGGCGGCGGCGCCGCTGATCATCGAAGCGTTCGTGCCGCGCTCGCATAGCCAATGCAGAAGCACATTGCCGCCGAGCGACACGCCCGCCGCGACGATCGGGCCCGCATGCCTTTCGCGCAGACGCCGCAGGATCCAGTCGACCTCCGCACTATCGGCGAGGTGATAAAAGCGCGGCAGCCGGTTCATCGGCCCGCTGCAACTGCGAAAGTGCGGCACCGCGCCGTGCCAGCCGCGCGCCTGGGCGGCCGCCATCATCGTGCGGGCGTAATGCGAGTCGGAGTTGCCTTCGAGGCCATGAAACAGCACGAAAAGCGGAGCGGTCGATGCCGGGCGAGCCGCGTCATCGTGCGCGAGCCAGTCGACATCAATGAAATCGCCGTCCGGCGTATCCCAGCGTTCGCGCCGGTAACGGACCGCCGGCTTGCGCCCGAAGAGCGCGGGCACGATGGTTTGCGCGTGACTCGT
Source organism: Caballeronia sp. Sq4a (assembly GCF_023170545.1). Classification (NCBI taxonomy): domain Bacteria; kingdom Pseudomonadati; phylum Pseudomonadota; class Betaproteobacteria; order Burkholderiales; family Burkholderiaceae; genus Caballeronia; species Caballeronia sp. Sq4a. The sequence continues at coordinate 485,143 of NZ_CP084250.1, forward strand.
CGGCAGCCAGCGCGGCGCGCTGTAGAGCCATTGCGAGACGGGTTCGGCGAGCACGCTGCCTGCGGCTTGCGCGGTTTCCTTCAGCGCGACGGCGGGCGCCTTGTCCACGAACGACGAATCGTGTTTCAACAACGGATCGCGCTTCATGGCCTTCTCCCCGGCGAACGTCTTTCTATGCTTCGTGACTGCGGTATTTCAGTGCAACGGTCCCTGCCCGTGACGCAGCTTTGCGGCGAACTGGCCGGCCGCTTCCATCGGCATCTCGCTCGCGTGAATATGCGCAATGCGCCATTCGCCGCGTTCGTGAACCATCACGTAAGTCGAAAAAATCATGCGCGGCGCGGCGGTGCCCGCCGGCTGATGCGCCTCCGCGATGGCATAGACCACCGTGCCTAAGCTGTCGTACACGCGAATATCGAGCGGCTCGATGCTGACGGCCTGCGCGCCGAACTGCTTGCCGAGGCCCGCGCGAATGCTTTCGAGGCCATGCAGATGCGTGCCGTCCGCGCAGATGCAGGTGGCGAACTCCTCGTCGATCCAAAGCGACATCACAGCGTCGATGCTGTTGTCCGCGACAGCCTGATAGTAAGCGTTGAGAGTGTCGGCGGCGGCTTCGAATAGGCGGGCGAAACGTGGCATGGGCTCGTGGGTCTCTGGCATTCGCGCGCAACGCCGTGTCACGATGGCGTGCCGCATCGGTCATGGTTCAAAGCATGCCTCCGTTCGGAGACACTCGCGTGTCCGCGCCCGCACACGAAAATGCCGATGCCGCCGCAAAGCCGCCGCTGCAAGGCAGGCGTGACGCCTCAGCGATGCGCGAGCAACATGCCGCGCAGATCGGCGAAAACCTGTTCGGCAGAGAGTTCGCGCAGGCAGTTCAGATGGCCGAGCGGACACTCGCGGGAAAAGCACGGACTGCACTCAAGGTGAAGCCATTGTACCTTTGCGACGTCGGACAAGGGCGGCGTGTGGCGCGGATCGGTGGAGCCGTACACCGCGACGAGCGGACGTTTGAGCGCCGCCGCCACGTGCATGAGCCCCGAGTCGTTGGTGACGACGGCGCTCGCCCGGGCGATCAGCGCGCACGCTTCGCCGAGCGATGTCTGGCCGCACAGATTGCGCACGTTCGGCGCGCGGTCCGCGATGGCCTGCGCGACCGCCGAATCTTTTTTCGACCCGAGCGCGACGATGCGGGCATACGGAAACGACTGCGCGACGAACTGCGCGAGCGACGCGAAGTGCTCGGGCGGCCAGCGCTTGGCCGGGCCGTACTCCGCGCCGGGGCAGAACACGACGAGCGGCGCGCGCGTATCCAGATTGAAGCGCGCCGACACGCGGGCCGCTTCGTTCGGATCGGCTTCGAGGCGCGGCACCGGCAACAGCGGCGCGTCGCTTGCCGCTGCGTCGTGAGCTTGCGCGTATCGGTCGATGAACGGCAGCTTCGCGCCCGGCGCATAGGCGAGGGCGGCATACTGCGCGGTCATCGGCGGGCGCTCGGTCTTCGGCGGATTCGGGTGGCGCACGTTCAAGAGCCCGTAACGCGCCTCGCCCTTGTAGCCGATGCGCAGCCGGATGCCCGCCATCCACGGAATGAGCGCGGACTTGGCGGAATTGGGCAGCACGTACGCCGCGTCGTAGCCGACATCGCGCAGGTCGCTCGCAAGCTGCCAGCGGCGCAGCAGTTGCAGCTTGCCGTGCGCGAGATCCGTCGCGTAGACGTCGCGGATTTCCGGCATGCGTTCGAGCACGGGCGCGACCCAACTTGGCGCGACGGCATCGATCGCGATGCGCGGATGGAGCTTTCGCAAAAGCGTGAACAGCGGCTGCGCCATCAACGCGTCACCGATCCAGTTCGGTGCTATAACCAGCGCACGGCGCATCAGTCGTTTTCCGGTCTCAAAATAGTGGCGGCTCGCCGCATCGGGCGGCGGGGCGTCGGTCGTGTGGTGTCATGGCGCGGCGGCCATGCGGCAAAAACAAGCGAGAGCGAACGAAAGCGCGCGCTCGGGACGAGCCCGAAACGCGCGCATCGACGAGGCTCGGAGAGTGCTTCGGCGAGCTTAGTGGCCTTTGACGACTTCGCCGTCCTTCAGCTTGTACCGCGTGCCGCAATACGGGCAGCGCGCTTCGCCGTGCGTGACGTCGAGAAACACGCGGGGATGCGCGCTCCAGCGTTGCATCTTCGGATTCGGGCAGAACGCGGGGATATCTTTCGCCGACAATTCCACCAGCGGCATTTCCTTCAGGTCGCTCATTGCTATCTCTTTCAATGTCGTTCGTTGCTGTCGTCTGTCGCGCGAGGGCAGCGGAGCCCTCGCAGCCTCAGACTTTCGCGAGCCAGCTCGCGTACTTTTCGTTCTTGCCGCCGACCACGTCGAAGAACGCGCTTTGCAGCTTCTCCGTGATCGGGCCGCGCTTGCCCTCGCCGATCGTGCGATTGTCGAGTTCGCGGATCGGCGTGACTTCGGCGGCCGTGCCGGTGAAGAACGCTTCGTCGCACGTATAGACTTCGTCGCGCGTGATACGTTTCTCGATGACCGGGATGCCGAAGTCGCGCGCCAGCGTGATGACCGTGTCGCGCGTGATGCCGTCGAGGCACGACGACAAGTCCGGCGTGTACAGCTTGCCGTTGTTCACGAGGAAGAAGTTTTCGCCGGAGCCTTCGGACACGTAGCCGTCCACGTCGAGCAGCAGGGCTTCGTCATAACCGTCGGTGACGGCTTCCTGATTCGCGAGAATCGAGTTCACGTACCAGCCGGACGCCTTCGCGCGCACCATCGACACGTTGACGTGATGGCGCGTGAACGACGACGTCTTCACGCGGATGCCCTTCGCGAGCCCGTCTTCGCCGAGATACGCGCCCCACGGCCACGCGGCGATGGCCACGTGAATGGTGTTGCCCTTGGCCGAGACCCCGAGCTTCTCCGAACCGACCCAGATGATCGGGCGGATATAGCACGATTCGAGCTTGTTCTCGCGCACGACTTCGAGTTGCGCGGCTTCGAGCGTCGCGTGATCGAACGGGACTTCCATCTGGAAGATTTTCGCCGAGTTCAGAAGGCGCTTGGTGTGCTCCTTCAGGCGGAAAATGGCCGTTCCCTGGGCGGTCTTGTACGCGCGCACGCCCTCGAATACGCCCATGCCGTAGTGCAGCGTGTGCGTCAGAACGTGGATGTTAGCGTCTCGCCAGTCGATGAGCTTGCCATCCATCCAGATCTTGCCGTCGCGGTCGGCCATTGACATACGGTTCTCCTAGCTGTCTCGTTCAGAAATTCGATGAATCCGGGTGAATCTCCGGGTGAATCTTCCTATTCCGCGCGTTGCCGGCGCTGCCGGCTGCAAGAGCGGTCAAAGTTCGTCATTTTAGCGTCTTTTCGCGACCAAACCGGATAGGAAGCGCCTTTCACGCGGCTATACTTTGCCTTTCGCCGCGAACCGGCAAAGCCGCCCGAAAGCGTCGTGCCGACCGGGCAAGCGGCAAGCTGCGCCGAGTCGTCCGTTTCTTCGACGCCGGCGCGCGGCGTTTCCCCCGTTTCCCCATTTCGTCATCGCGGCAACCCGGCCGCGCACCCTTGCATGCTCCACCGGCTATCCGACACGAATCGCCGCGCATTTCTCGACGGTGCCCGCGCTTTCTCTCCCGCCGTCATGGCGACGTTCTCGTGGGGACTCGTCACCGGCGTCGCCATGACGAAATCGGTGCTCACCGTGCCGCAGGCGCTCGGCATGTCGCTCGCGGTGTACGCTGGGTCGTCGCAACTCGCGGTGCTGCCGCTCTTGGCCGCCGGGCTGCCGCTCTGGACCGTGCTCCTCACCGCAGCGATGGTGAATCTGCGCTTCGTCATTTTCAGCGCCGGGCTCGCGCCGCACTTCTCCTATCTGCCGATGTGGCGGCGCCTCGCGATCGGCTACTTCAACGGCGACATCATCTATCTGATGTTCTCCGCGCGGAATTTTCCCGTCGGCCGGCAGCCCGGGAAGGAAGCGTTCTTCTGGGGACTCGCGTTCACGTGCTGGCTCGCGTGGCAGGCGTCGTCGGTGGCGGGGATTCTGCTCGCGAGCCTCATCCCCGACAACTGGGGGCTGGAACTGGCGGGAACGCTGGCGCTGATTCCGCTGATCGTCTCCGCGATCGCCACGCGCTCGACGCTCGCCGCGGTCGTCGTCGCGAGCGTGGTCGCGCTGCTCGCGTTTCATCTGCCGTATCGCTTCGGCTTGCCGCTCGCGGTGCTCGCCGCGTTGCTGGCCGGCACGCTCGCCGATCTGATCGCGGAAAAGGCGCGCCCGGCCGCTCTGCTTTCCGGCGACGCCGAAGCGCCCGCCGCGCCGGATGCAGCGGCCGAGCCCGAACCCGCGAGGCCCGCGCGATGACCACGCTCCAAATCTGGCTCGCGATTCTCGGCATGGGCGTGGTGACCGCGGCGACGCGCGCGTTCTTCCTGATCGGCGGCGAGCGCACCGTGCTGCCGCCGCGCGTGCAACGCGTGCTGCGCTACGCGCCGGCCGCCGCGCTGGCGGGCGTCGTCGTGCCCGATCTGCTCGAAACGTCCGCGGGCTTCTCGATCGCGTTCTCGAATCATGCGGTGTGGGCGTCGCTCGCCGGCCTCGCGTATTACGTGTGGCGGCGCGGCATGATGGGCACCATCGCGGTCGGCATGATCGTCTTCACGCTGCTGCGCCTCGCCGCGTGAGGCGCGCTGCGCGTCAAATACGCATCATCAAGAATCACCGGCTAATAGCGGGCGGGGTGATCGGTTAAAATGTCGGTCTTTCCTGTCGCATGGAGCGAGGTCGAAAGTGAGTCCGGCAGTCACCGCAACGGTTCCGAAGCTCGCCGCCTCCGGCTTGTCCGCTGCGTCCGTGTCTGCGCGCTTGGCGCGTATCTTTCTCCGCGTCTCACTCCACTCGACCCTCGGCACGTCCGCGCGACAGACGCTGTCCGCTCGTTTCGCTTGCGCGTCTTTCAGTTCCCAGTTTCGGTTTTCAGGCCTCGCGCCAAACTCTCAACGAACCGGCCGGCGCTCGTCCGGCCATCTTCGCCCGAACCGCTTTTCTGACTAACGTTGACTCCCATGACGAAAGTACTGCGTTTCACCGATCTGATCGCCGAAGGCAAAGTCTCCGGCAAGCGCGTGTTCATCCGCGCGGACCTCAACGTGCCGCAGGACGACGCCGGCAACATCACCGAGGACACGCGCGTGCGCGCCTCGGTCCCGGCGATCAAGGCAGCGCTCGACGCCGGCGCGGCCGTGATGGTCACGTCCCATCTGGGCCGCCCGACCGAAGGCCAGTTCAAGCCGGAAGACTCGCTCGCGCCGGTCGCGGCGCGCCTGTCGGAACTGCTCGGCCGCGACGTGCCGCTCGTCGCCGACTGGGTGGACGGCGTCGACGTGCAGCCGGGTAATGTCGTGCTGCTCGAAAACTGCCGCTGCAACAAGGGCGAGAAGAAGAACGACGACGGCCTCGCGCAGAAGCTCGCGAAGCTCTGCGACATCTATGTCAACGACGCCTTCGGCACCGCGCACCGCGCCGAAGCGACCACGCACGGCATCGCCAAATACGCGCCCGTCGCGTGCGCCGGCCCGCTGCTCGCCGCCGAACTCGACGCGCTCGGCAAGGCGCTCGGCAACCCGAAGCGCCCGCTCGTGGCCATCGTCGCGGGTTCGAAAGTGTCGACCAAGCTCACCATTCTGAAGTCGCTCGCCGAGAAGGTCGATCAGCTGATCGTCGGCGGCGGCATCGCGAACACGTTCATGCTGGCGTCGGGCCTCAAGATCGGCAAGTCGCTGGCCGAAGCCGATCTCGTCGGCGAGGCGAAGGAAATCATTGAGCAGGCCCGTGCGCGCGGTGCCTCGGTGCCCATTCCGAGCGATGTCGTGACCGCGAAGGAATTCGCCGCGATCGCGAAGGCCGAAACGAAGCCCGTCGCCGATATCGCCGACGACGACATGATTCTCGACATCGGCCCGGATACTGCCAACGCGCTCGCCGCGCAACTCGCGACGGCGGGCACCATCGTGTGGAACGGCCCGGTCGGCGTGTTCGAATTCGACCAGTTCGGCAACGGCACGAAGACGCTGGCGCAGGCCATCGCGAATTCGTCGGCGTTCTCGATCGCGGGCGGCGGCGACACGCTCGCGGCCATCGCGAAGTACGGCATCCACGACAAAGTCAGCTACATCTCGACCGGCGGCGGCGCGTTCCTCGAGTTCCTCGAAGGCAAGACGCTGCCGGCGGTGGAAGTGCTCGAGTCGCGTGCGTAACGCCCGGTGACGGCCCGAGACAATCCGGCGAAAGCAGCAAGGAAGGGCGCGCAAGCAGCCGGCGGCGCGCAAGCGGATGTGATCGGTAACGGCAGTCAACCCGATGCCGCCGCCGTTGCTGCTTCGATCATCGAGGAGGCGGCTCTGAGCGAAGAGCCGCATTTGGAAGAACAGACGGCTGCTGTCGTCACCATAGGCGGCATGCCCGTTCATGCCGCGCAGCCCATCGATAAAGCGACGCCGGCACGAACCGGCGCGCGCGCGCAGCCAGTGAGCAACACGTCACTGCAAGCGCAACGTGCTCGCAGCCTGGTTACGGCCGTTCCCAAAGAGACGAGGAAAGACATGCATCGCGCCACCAAGATTGTCGCCACCATCGGTCCGGCGTCGAGTAATCCGGAAATCCTGCTGCAGATGATGCAGGCCGGGCTCGACGTCGTTCGCTTCAACTTTTCGCACGGCACCGCCGACGATCATCGCCAGCGCGCCGAGTGGGTGCGCGAGGCGGCGCGGCAGGTCGGCCGCGAAGTCGCGATCATGGCGGACCTGCAAGGCCCGAAGATTCGCGTCGGCAAGTTCGAGAACGGCAAAACCATGCTGGTCGCGGGCAACACGTTCATCCTCGATGCCAACTGCGAGATGGGCAACAACGATCGCGTGGGCCTCGACTACAAGGACTTGCCGCGCGATCTGCGCGCGGGCGACGTGCTTCTGCTCAACGACGGCCTGATCGTGCTCGACGTGACGCGCGTGATCGGCGAGGAGATCCACACGACCGTGAAGGTCGGCGGCGAGCTGTCCAACAACAAGGGCATCAACCGGCAGGGCGGCGGCCTGACCGCGCCCGCGCTGACCGAGAAGGACATGGAGGACATCAAGACGGCGATGTCGCTCGGCGCGGATTTCGTCGCGGTGTCGTTCCCGAAGAACGCGACGGACATGGAAATGGCGCGGCAACTGGCGAACATCGCGGGCGCGCCGTACGGCATCAAGCCGAAGATGATCGCGAAGATCGAGCGCGCCGAGGCCATTCCGGCGCTGCAAGGCATTCTGGATGCCTCCGACGGCATCATGGTGGCGCGCGGCGATCTCGCGGTGGAAGTCGGCAACGCCGCGGTGCCCGCGCTGCAAAAGCGCATGATCCGCATGGCGCGCGAGTCGAACAAGCTCGTGATCACGGCCACGCAGATGATGGAATCGATGATCCACGCGCCCGTGCCGACCCGCGCCGAAGTCTCCGACGTGGCGAACGCCGTGCTCGACGGCACCGACGCCGTCATGCTTTCCGCCGAAACGGCGGCGGGCAAATACCCGGTCACGACCATCGAAACGATGGCCGCCGTGTGCATCGAAGCCGAGAAGTCCGAGGAATCGCAACTGGACCGCGATTTTCTGGACCGCACGTTCACGCGCATCGATCAGTCGATCGCGATGGGCGCGTTGTTCACCGCATTTCATCTGGGCGCGAAGGCCGTTGTCGCGCTGACGGAATCCGGCTCGACGGCGCTGTGGATGTCGCGTCACTGGACCCATGTGCCGATCTTCGCGCTGACGCCGCGCGTGGGCAGCGAGCGGACGATGGCGCTGTATCGCAACGTCACGCCGCTGCATCTCGACACCAACATGGATCGCGACACGGCGCTGAATCAGGCGCTCGAAGTGGTCGTGTCCAAAGGCTATGCGGCGCGCGGCGACATGGTCGTGCTCACCGTCGGCGAGCCGATGGGACAGGCGGGCGGCACGAACACGCTGAAGATCGTGCGCGTCGGCGACCATTTCTGATCGGCGCGTTTCAACGCATGGCAAGGCGTTCGCGGTCCGATCCGCGAACGCCCAAGAGCGCGCTGGACGATTCGAACGCAAGTCGTCGCCACGAAGAAGGCGGAAGCTGCCAAAGATGCTGACAGGAAGCAAAGAGCAGAACCGTGCGCGCGAAGGATTTCGTTTCACATCCTGGAGTTTCGCAATGCCTCTCGTATCAATGCGTCAATTGCTGGATCACGCAGCCGAACACGGCTACGGCCTCCCGGCATTCAACGTGAACAATCTGGAACAGGTGCAGGCCATCATGTCGGCGGCGAACGAAGTCAACGCGCCCGTCATCATGCAGGCGTCGGCCGGCGCGCGGAAGTACGCGGGCGAAGCGTTCCTGCGGCATCTGATCGAAGCGGCGGTGGAGTCGTATCCGCACATTCCGGTCGTGATGCATCAGGACCACGGACAGTCGCCGGCCGTGTGCATGGCGGCGATCCGCTCCGGTTTCACGAGCGTGATGATGGACGGCTCGCTCGAAGCGGACGGCAAGACGGTCGCGTCCTACGAGTACAACGTCGATGTGTCGCGCAAGGTGGTCGAGTTCTCGCATTCCATCGGCGTCACGGTCGAAGCCGAACTCGGCGTGCTGGGCTCCTTGGAAACCATGAAGGGCGACAAGGAAGACGGCCACGGCGCGGAAGGCACGATGACGCGCGAGCAGTTGCTGACCGACGTCGAGCAGGCCGCCGACTTCGTGAAGCTCACGCAGTGCGATGCGCTTGCCATTGCCATCGGCACGTCGCACGGCGCGTACAAGTTCTCGAAGAAGCCGACCGGCGATATCCTCGCGATCGACCGCATCAAGCAAATTCACCAGCGCATTCCGAACACGCATCTCGTGATGCACGGGTCGTCGTCGGTGCCGCAGGAGTTGCTGGCCGAAATCCGCGAGTTCGGCGGCGACATGAAGGAAACCTACGGCGTGCCGGTCGAGGAGATTCAGGAAGGCATCAAGCACGGCGTGCGCAAAGTGAACATCGACACGGACCTGCGTCTCGCCATTACCGGCGCGATACGCCGTTATCTGTTCGAAAATCCGTCGAAGTTCGATCCGCGCGACTATCTGAAGCCCGCGCGCGAGGCAGCGAAAGAAATCTGCCGTCAGCGGTACATGCAGTTCGGCTGCGAGGGCATGGCAGGCAAGATCAAGCCCGTCACGCTCGACAGGATGGCCGACAAGTACAAATCCGGCGAACTCGCGCAGATTGTCCGGTGAGCGGCGCAGGTCTGAATTAAGCTCGCTTCATTTGTAAAGTAAAATCAACGGGTTCCGGCAACGGGACCCGTTCGCTTTTTTTCCATCGCCGCCGCGCAAGGCTCGCGGCGGCGATTCACTTTTTTCGGCACCTCTTCGGTACATGACGATGTCCACGCTCTACGAATCCACGATCAAATCGCTGCCGCTCCTCGGCCGTGGCAAGGTCCGCGACAACTACGCCGTCGGCAACGACAAGCTGCTGATCGTGACGACCGACCGCCTTTCCGCCTTCGACGTGGTGATGGGCGAGCCGATCCCGAACAAGGGCCGCGTGCTCAATCAGATGGCCGATTTCTGGTTCGAAAAGCTCGGCCATATCGTGCCGAACCACAATACGGGCATCGATCCGGCTTCGGTGGTCGCGCCGGACGAAGTCGAGCAGGTGAAGGGTCGCGCGGTCGTCGTGAAGCGCCTGGAACCGATTCTCGTGGAAGCAGTGGTGCGCGGCTATCTCGCGGGCAGCGGCTGGAAGGACTATCAGGCGACGGGCGCCGTCTGCGGCGTGCAACTGCCGCCGGGCCTGCAAAACGCCGAGAAGCTGCCCGAGCCGATCTTCACGCCGGCGGCGAAGGCCGAGATGGGCCACCACGACGAAAACATCACCTACGACGAGATGGAGCGCCGCATCGGCACGGAACTGTCGGCGACCATCAAGCGCATCTCCATCCAGCTGTACAAGGAAGCGGCCGAGTACGCGGCCACGCGCGGCATCATCATCGCGGATACGAAGTTCGAGTTCGGCCTCGACAACAAGGGCGAACTGTTCCTGATGGACGAAGTGCTCACCGCCGATTCCTCGCGCTTCTGGCCGGCGGACGGCTACACGGTCGGCACGAATCCGCCGTCGTTCGACAAGCAGTTCGTGCGCGACTGGCTCGAAACGCAGCCGTGGAAGAAGGAACCGCCCGCGCCGAAGCTGCCGGACGACGTGATCGCGAAGACGTCGGAGAAGTATCAGGAAGCGCTGCAACGCATCACGGGCAAGACGCTGTCGTAATGTCGGCACGCGCGCCGTGGCACCGACACCGGCACGGCGCGCTCGGATCGAGGGAAAAGCAATGAGCGAAGTACAGACCGGAGCGCATGCGCACGATGCGCCGCTCGTCGGCGTGTTGATGGGCTCCAGTTCCGACTGGGACGTGATGAAGAACGCGGTCGCGATCCTGCAGGATTTCGGCGTGCCGTACGAGGCGAAGGTCGTCTCCGCGCACCGCATGCCCGACGAGATGTTCGCCTACGCGGAAAGCGCGCGCGAGCGCGGACTGCGCGCGATCATCGCGGGCGCGGGCGGCGCGGCGCATCTGCCGGGCATGCTCGCTGCGAAGACGACGGTGCCGGTGCTCGGCGTGCCGGTGGCGAGCAAGTATCTGAAGGGCGTCGATTCACTGCATTCAATCGTGCAGATGCCCAAGGGCGTGCCGGTCGCGACGTTTGCAATCGGCGAGGCGGGCGCGGCGAATGCGGCGCTCTTCGCGGTGTCCATCCTGAGCGTGACGGATGCGCGCTATGCCGAAGCGCTCGCCGCGTTTCGCGCAAAGCAGAATCAGGCCGCGCACGCCATGACGCTGCCGCCGCTCTGAGCGTTCCGTCGGCCGGGCCGCGCGTCTCGTGCGCGGCGTCGGCGAAACTCCCCATACAGGTTATCCGCCAGTCCCACGATGAACCCACAAAACTCCCCGAATTCCCCCATTCTGCCGGGCGCGTGGCTCGGCATGGTCGGCGGCGGCCAGCTCGGCCGCATGTTCTGCTTCGCGGCGCAATCCATGGGCTATCGCGTGGCCGTGCTCGATCCGGACGAAACCAGCCCGGCGGGCGCGGTGGCGGATCGCCATATCCGCGCGGCGTACGACGACCAAGCTGCGCTCACCGAACTCGGCCGTCTGTGCGCGGCGGTATCGACGGAATTCGAGAACGTGCCGTCCACGAGCCTCGATTTTCTGGCGTCGCTCACGTTCGTGAGTCCGGCGGCGAGTTGCGTCGCGATTGCGCAGGATCGTGTCGCCGAGAAGCGTTTTATCGCGCGAGCCGGCGTGCCGGTCGCGCCGCACGTGGTGATCGAATCGCCGGAAGCACTCGCCGCGTTGTCCGACGATGAAATCGCCGCCGTGCTGCCGGGCATTCTCAAGACCGCGCGCCTGGGCTACGACGGCAAAGGCCAGGTAAGCGTGCGCAACGTCGACGAAGTGCGCACGGCGTACGGGTCGCTTTCGGGCGTGCCGTGCGTGCTGGAAAAGCGCATGCCGTTGAAATACGAAGTGTCCGTGCTGATCGCCCGTGGCGGCGACGGCAAGTCCGCCGTGTTTCCGCTCGCGCAGAACTCGCACGTGAACGGCATTCTCGCGAAGACGGTGGTGCCCGCGCCGGACGCGTCGGACGCGCTCGTCGCGCAGGCGCAGGACGCGGCGCTCACCATCGCCGCGAAGCTCGGCTACGTGGGCGTGCTGTGCGTCGAATTTTTCGTGCTGGAAGACGGCACGCTGATCGCGAACGAAATGGCGCCGCGTCCGCACAATTCCGGCCACTACACGGTCGATGCCTGCGCCACGAGCCAGTTCGAGCAGCAGGTCCGCGCGATGACCGGCATGCCGCTCGGCGACACGCGCCAGCATTCGCCGGCCGCCATGCTGAACCTGCTCGGCGATATCTGGTTCGACGATGGCCAGGACGACAAGCCGCGCCCGCCCGCGTGGACCGAGGTCGTGGCGATGCCGGCGGCGCGGCTGCATCTCTACGGCAAGGAGGAAGCGCGTCCGGGCCGCAAGATGGGGCACATCAACTTCACGGCGGCGACGCTCGAAGAAGCGCGCACGGCGGCGCGCGACTGCGCGCGCATGCTGCACATCGCGACCGACTGAACTCTCAGGCAACCCTTAAGCAGTAGTTAGGCAATGACCATCATTTACCCGAGCGCGGCGCAGATCGACGAAGCCGCGGCTCTGCTCGACGAGGGCGAACTCGTCGCGTTCCCGACCGAAACGGTGTACGGCCTCGGCGCCGATGCCGAGAACCCGGAGGCGGTCGCGCGAATCTATGCCGCGAAGGGCCGGCCGGCGAATCATCCGGTGATCGTCCACCTCGCGCCGCAGGCGGATCCCGGCTACTGGGTGCGCGAGTTGCCCGCCGATGCACAAAAGCTCATCGATGCCTTCTGGCCCGGTCCGTTGACCTTGATTTTGAAGCGTGCCGCGCATATTCCGGCGGCGGTGAGCGGCGGGCAGGACTCGGTCGGGATTCGCTGTCCTTCGCATCCGGTCGCGCAGCAGCTTTTGTCGGCGTTTCATGCGCGGCGTCAGGGATCAGGCAGGCAAGCGGGCGTGGCCGGGCCTTCGGCGAACCGCTTCGGCCACGTCAGCCCGACTACCGCGCAACACGTCCGCGATGAGTTCGGCAGCGCGGTGCATGTGCTCGATGGCGGCGCGGCGGATGTCGGCATCGAATCGACCATTCTGGATTTGTCGCGCGGCTTTCCGGCGTTGCTGCGGCCGGGGCATGTGAGCCCGCAGGCCATTGCCGACGTGATCGGCACCGCGCCGCGTCTGCCCGATGGCGGCGATGCGACCGCGCCGCGCGCGTCGGGCACGCTCAAGGCGCATTACGCGCCGCGCACGCCGCTGGCGCTGTTGCCGTTCGCGGCGATCGAGCCGCTGCTCGCGGCGTTCGATCGCGCGGGTGGAGGGAAGCTTGCGTTGGTCGCGCGGCCGTCGAGCGCGGGGGAGTGGGCGCATGCGCCGCACGTGCATTTCGTCGCCGCGCCGGAAGACCCACAGAGCTATGCGCGCGAGCTATACGGCTTGCTGCGGGCGCTGGACCGGGCGAATGTCGAGCGCATCTTGATCGAGAAGTTGCCCGAGACGGCGGAGTGGGTCGCGGTGAACGATCGGCTGGGAAGGGCGGCCGCGGCGTTCGAGGCGCAGGAATAAATCGGCGCTTCGAATATTTTATCGGGCGATAAAACAACCGTCTGCCGCGCGCAACGCGCGGCTGCGTGCTGACATCCATTATGTCGGCCAGTTGATTCAGCGCTGCTGATCGGACCTTTCTGATAAGCGGTTGTCTTGGCGCAAAGTAATCACTCGTTGACTTGATTAACAGCGGCAATATCGCCGATAAAAGCGCATCGCTCGGAAAAAAATCGCCAGTCTGCGTGAATCGAGTCCTTCGGTCACGCGGTAATATCACGCACTGCGAAAGGATCATGAATTCCCATTTCGCTTTCTCGCGTGCGTTAAAAGCATCTCGTCCGCTTTAGCCGAATCAACAACCTTACCCGCTGCTGGTACTCGATGAACCCTGCCGATTCATTTCTGGACTCGACCGATTTCATCAAAATGAGCGCCGAAGTCGTGGAAGCGCGACGCATGTATAACGGACGCCGGCTCTGGCGCGCGACGAACGGTATTGTTCAACATGGACTTCTCAAAGGCTACTTTCTCGGTGAACGCGCCACCTGGCGTTACGAAGACACCGGAACGAAACTGCTCGGACTTTACGAACTCGAGGTCTGTGAACTCATCGGCAGGATTCATGGTGGCCGCAGCACATTCATCGACCTCGGCGCGGCCGACGGTTTCTACGGGATAGGACTCGTCTCCACGGGCCTCTTCGAGCGTTCCATTTGCTACGAGATCGATCAAGCGAGCCGCGACAACCTGCGACACCTCGCCATCGAACGCGGAATCGCGAACCGGGTGGATATTCGGGGCGCCGCCACTTCCGGTTTTGCCGACGAACTCGCCGCACAAGGCGTCGATTTCAAAGACGCGGTGGTGCTTTGCGATATCGAAGGCCATGAATTCGAGACGCTCACGGGAGAATGCCTTCGCACGCTGAGGCATGCGCATGTCATCGTCGAGATTCACGACTTTATGATCGTGGGCCCGCAGCGGCACGAATGGCTGCCGAGTCTCATCGCCCGCGCAAGCGAATTTTTTGATGTCGCCGAGATCAAAGCCGGCGCCCGCGACTTGTCGCGCATTCCGCTAATTGCCGATCACTGGACCGACTCCGACCGTTGGCTCCTATGTTCGGAAGGGCGCGCAAAGCCGATGACCTGGCTTCATTTCGCACCGAAGCCGGATTCACAATTCAACTGACCGATTGATTTTCGCCACACGAAACTTCACTGCATTCGGGCGCCCTGGCCGGAAGCCGAAACGCAGTGAAACGAGGAGGTACGCACGCATCGTACATTGTAAGGAATAGTTGATATGAATAAAACCAATTTCCCGCTTAAACCCATTCTCGTCGCTCTCGCCACAAGTTTCGCAGGTTTAGCGATGAACTCGGCCTCCGGACAAGCCATCATTGAAGGTAATGGAACGACGACCGCGAATACCGGCGTGCTGATCGGTAACAACGGGACGCATAACAGCATCGAGGAAAGCGTGGTCGTCGGGGATGGCGCAATCGTGGACGGGGGAAATCAGGCGCCAGCGCAAGCCGCCGTCGCGATCGGCTTCGGTGCGCGATCGCAGGAGAACGGCGTGGTGATCGGCCGCAACGCAATCGCGATGAATAATCAGGCGACCGTTATCGGCGATAACGCCAACGCGGGCTTTCGCGCGCTCGCCTTGGGCATCGATTCCCAAGCGGCGGACGCGGCCGTTGCGGCCGGCGCAGGCAGCACCGCATCGAACGCCGCGGTTGCAGTAGGGCGCAATGCAAGCGGAAGCGGCAGCGGTGCGGTAGCGATCGGCAGCAATGCCTACGGGCAGGGCGCGACGTCGGTTGCCATCGGCAACGGTACGACCTCGGCCGGACAGAGCTCGGTGGCTATTGGCAACTATGCGTTCGCGAAAGGCCAGAACTCCGTGGTTATCGGCGCGAGCAGCTACGACGGCGGCCAGAGCAATGTCGTGAGCGTCGGGCGAGCCGGGGCCGAGCGACGCATCATCAATGTGTCGGCCGGCACGCAAGGCACGGACGCAGTCAACGTGAACCAGCTGCTGCTCCTGGCGGATGGCACGGCGTCGGCACTGGGCGGCGGCGCGGCGGCGCTGCCCGATGGAAGCATCATGGCGCCGTCGTATGTCGTCAACGGCGTCACGTATCGCGATGTCGGCAGCGCGCTCAACGGCGTGGACAGTTCCCTCACGAACATCAACACGGCCATTGCGAACATCGCGAGCTCGACGAACGGCGCCAACGGTGCAGCGCAAGCGACGGACACCGGCGCCGTGCGATACGACACGAAGGGCGGTTCGTCGCCGGATTTCGACAACGTGACGCTCGGCGGGGCGAATGGCACGGCGATCCACAACCTCGCGGCCGGTTCGGCCGACATGGACGCCGTGAATCTCGGCCAACTCGACTCAGCGATGTCCGCGATCAGCAGCAGGATCGCGAATCTGTCGGTGGCGGGCGGCGGCAATCCGCTGTTCGCGGCTGACGGCAACGCATCGACAGAAGCGGCCGTCGCAAGCGGCATCCATGCGACGGCAATGGGCGCGAACGCGACGGCGTCCGCCGATAATTCGGTCGCGATCGGCGCGAACTCGCGTGCGGATCGCGCGAATACCGTTTCCGTCGGCTCGGCGGGTGACGAGCGGCAGATCGTGAATGTGGCGGCCGGCACCCAAGGCACGGATGCCGTCAACGTCAATCAGTTGAACGGCGCGGTGCAGCAGGCGAACGGCTATACGGACCGAGCGGTGTCGGGCGCGAACGCTTACACGGACAGGGCAGTCGCGGCGGGCGTCCAACAGTCCAGGAACTACACCGACAAAGCCGTGGCGACGGTTCTCGCCATGCCGAGCATTCCGATGCTCCAGGCGGGCGAAAAATGGGTGGGGACGAGCGTGGGCGCGTATGGCAGCCGCGTCGGCATCGGCGTGGCGGCGGCGTATCAGGCGTCGGCGAATCTGAACGTCGGAATGGGCGTTTCGACGACCGATAGCGGATCGGCGGGCATCAAGGCGCAAGTCGGATACCGCTGGTAAGCGGACGGATGATATCAACGCGCTTCTTCGCTCTACTTATTTAGTATCCCTGACGAATAGCAGCGCTTGAGGTGTAACGGCAGAGAGAGCTAGCTGACTTCGCATTCGACCGCGTGCGTAAAAGCGCTGAAAAGCAACAAGAAACAGAGCCGCCCAGGCCGAAACCAGGGCGGCTCATTAAAGCGCATCAACGCGAGACGTTATTTCCCCAGTCCCGACTTCGCGATCGTCTGCTCGGCAGTCTGCGCGTAAAGCGCATGCAGATGCGTCGTCGGATGCACGGTATCGGCGTACATGTACGTCTGGTCCGCGCCGGCCACGGTCTGCGTCTGCGGCGAGCAGAACAGCGACGTGGCGAACGCCTGCGGATTCGGCTCGCCGAACTTCTGCGCCGCCGCGGCCATCGCCTGAAGGTTGCACGCGGTGCCCGTATTCGACACCGCGAACCCGTACTGCTGATAGTTCGCCGTGATATTGGCGAGCGCCGGCACGATGTCGAGATAGATCACCTTCGACATGAGTCCGGTTTGCGTCAGCGCGCCCGCGAGCACCTGATTGAACCCGAGCGATGCCTGCGTGAGCAGCGCGCGCGTCGACGCATTGCTCGCCACGCCCTGCGGCGTCGCGCCGATATCCGGCACATTCGACACCAGCACGTGCGTCGCGCCGCTCTGCACGATCTTGCCGATCACGCCCGCGAGATCGATCGCCGCCTGTCCGATCGCCGCCTGCGCCTGCGCGGGGCTGATCTGCCCGGCCTGCACCGCGGTCAGGTTGTAGAGGATGTCGTTCGCGCCGCCGTTAACGATCACGAGCTGATTCGAATTGAAGCTGCCATGCGACGACAGATAGTTCGTCACCTGCTGCACGACCGGCACCGTCAGCGCGCCCGCGTAGTTCGCCGGGTCGGTGCTCTGATGGCCGACGCCGATAGGATTCGTCACGCGCGATCCGCCTTGCGCGTAGCCGAAGCCGGTGAGCGTGGTCGGCGGCGCGCCGAAGCCGCCGCTCATCGCGGGCGTGAGCGTGTCGCCGTAATACTTCGCGACGTCCTGCACCCAGATTTCGCCGGGGTTCGTCGTGAAGCGCCCGCCGCCGAAATTCGCGGCCGCGACCGGCGAATACGTGCCGACATCGGAGAGGCTGTCGCCGAAGGACACGACTTGCAGCTTGATGCCGCCCGCGGGCGTCGAATTGTTGTTGTCGCCGCCGCCGCCGCACGCTGCGATGAAGGCGAATGCCGCGCTCGCGGCCGCAATGCGCGTGGTGCGTACGAATGCGGCGCGCATCGAGAGTTGCTTCTTCATGGACCTCGTCTCCGTTTTCGGTGTTTTGTATTTGTTTCTCGCGGCGCTCGCGGCCGCGTTGCTGCTGTGTCACTGCCGCGTCTCATTGTGCCGCAAAGCAGGCGAATGTCGAGCGATGCGGCCGGCGGCTCATTCATCCGCTCAGCCAGGACGCGCGACCGGCGACGCGCGCCGTCCCGACAGCGTACACGGCGCGCGAGCCCCGGCGCGCGCGACTTCGTAGAAGAAATCTTCGGCTCTCGCGCACGATCGTTCGCGAAATCGCGGGTTTTGCAGGATTGCCGCTCCCGCGACGTCGTGCATGCCCGCCTAGTCTTCGATGCCCGGCTTGCGCGCGCCTTCGTAGACCCATTCGAGCAACGCGTCATGGGCAGCGCGCGCCGCTTCCGCGCGCGGATCGTTGATGAAGCTCACCACGACATAGCTTTCGCCGTTGGCCGCGCCGACGTAGCCCGCGATGGCGCGCACATCTCGCAGCGTGCCGGTCTTGATGTGCGCGTTGCCGCCCGCGCCCGCGTTCGTCAGGCGGTTGCGCATGGTGCCGTCCACGCCCGCGATCGGCAGCGATTCGACGAAGACCTGCGCGACCGGGCTGGCGTTCGCGGCCTGAAGCACGTCGGCAAGCGACGTCGCGGAGATTGCTTCGTCGCGCGAGAGTCCCGAGCCGTTGTCGAGCGAAAGGCCGTCCATCGGCAGCGCGCTGCGGCGCAGGAAGGTCTGGATGGCCTGCGCGGACTTCGCGGTCGTCGCGGGCGGCTTCGACTGCACCGCGCCGATGGTCAGGAACAGGTTGCGCGCCATCACGTTGTTGCTGAACTTGTTGATGTCGCGCACGATGTCTGACAGCACCGGGCTGCGATGCGTGCCGACGAGCCGCGCGCTCGAAGGCGTCGGGCCTTCGCGCGTCGCGCCCTGGAACGTGCCGCCCGCCTGCTTCCATAACGCGAGAAAGCCGCCCGCGAAGAAGGTCGAGTGATCGAGCGCGGCGACGTTGATGGTGCGCGAGCCGCAGCGCAGCGGATAGTCGCCGATGAACGACGCCTGCACGAAGCCGCCCTGCGTCTGCGCGACGCTCGGCGACGCCGCCGGCAGCGTGCCCGCGCACGCGCCGCGCGTGACGCGCAGTTCGTTGTCGATCTGAAGCTGCGCGAGTTGAGGCAGCACGTCGATGGACACTTGCCCGTCCGGATTCGGCGTCAGCGTGAACGAGAGCGACTTGAACGCATACAGCAGCGGATCGGGGCCGACGTTGTACGGCGCGGCTTCGTCGCTATCGAAGGCGGGCAGATCGCGCGTGGAGGCGTCGAAGTAGCGCTTGTCGAGCACCAGCGTGCCGTCGATGCCGGTGATGCCGTTCTTGCGAATCTGCTCGACGAGATCGATCAATTCTTCCGGCACGAGCTTCGGGTCGCCGGTGCCCTGAATGTACAGGTTGCCGTGCAAGACGCCTTGCGCGTCCACGTCGCCGTCGGCGTAGGCGGTCGTCTTCCAGCGGTAGTCCGGCCCGAGCAGCGAAAGGCCCGCATATGTAGTAACGAGCTTCATCGTCGAGGCCGGGAGCATCGGCCGGTCGGCGTTGATCGCGACGAGCGGCTCCGGCGCGCCGATTCGCTGCACGACGACGCTCATCGACGAAAGCGGCACATGCGCGTGGGCGAGCGCGCTCATCACGGAGGCGGGCAGCGGACCGGCCGGCGCGACGCGTGCAACCTTCTCCGCCTTGGCGCTTTTCTTCGCGCCGAAAGCGCCGCGCGCCGCGCGCTCGGGCGCGTGCTTCTGCGAGTCGGACCGCGTGCCGCCGCGGGCGTGGGCGTCCGGTGCGTGGGACAGTCCGGCGCAGGCGAGCGCCGCCGCGAAAGCGAGCGTCGACAGACGCGCGGAAAGTGAACGGGGAATAGCGGAAAAGAGCGGCATACGGACGTGCGTTCTTGGTGTGAGTTCTGAGACTGCCCCGCGCGGCTGGGCCGGGCCGCGCGGGCGAAGCGGCTATTGTAGACAAGCCGGCTTGCGGAAATCGTACGCGGCGGGCCGAGCGCGCTTGCCGTTAAGTCCGGCTTAAGCCTGCCGCCGAGCCGCGCGGCTAAAATGAGCCGCACACCAATCTTCCCGAATCACCATGCGAATCCTGCTAGTCGAAGATGACCGGATGATCGCCGAGGGCGTGCGCAAGGCGCTGCGCGCGGACGGCTTTGCGGTCGATTGGGTGCAGGACGGCGAGGCCGCGCTCACGGCCGTCAGCGGCGAGGCCTACGACCTGATGCTGCTCGACCTCGGCCTGCCCAAGCGCGACGGCCTCGACGTGCTGAAGACGCTGCGCGCCCGCGCGAACGCGCTGCCGGTGCTGATCGTCACGGCACGCGATGCCATCGCGGATCGCGTGAAAGGTCTCGACGCCGGCGCGGACGATTATCTCGTCAAGCCGTTCGATCTCGACGAACTCGGCGCCCGCATGCGCGCGCTGATCCGCCGTCACGCGGGCCGGGGCGAATCGCTCGTGCGGCATGGCAATCTCACGCTCGATCCGGTCGGTCATCAGGTGACGCTCGCGGGTGCGCCCGTCGCGCTCTCGGCGCGCGAGTTCGCGCTCCTCGAAGCGTTGATGGCGCGGCCCGGCGCGGTGCTCTCCAAGAGTCAGCTCGAAGAAAAAATCTACGGCTGGGGCGAGGAAATCGGCAGCAACACGGTCGAGGTCTACATCCATTCGCTGCGCAAGAAGCTCGGCGCCGATCTCATCCGCAACGTGCGCGGCCTCGGCTACATGGTCGCGAAGGACGCCTGATGCGGTCGATTCGCCGCCAGCTTCTCGTCTGGCTGCTCGCGCTCGTGCTCGTGGGCGTGGGCTTCGCCGGATGGCTCATCTACCGGCAGGCGCTCGCCGAAGCCAACGAACTCTTCGATTATCAGCTGCAACAGATCGCCGCGGCGCTGCCTTCCGAGCCGTTCTCGTCGGTGCTCAGTTCGCGCAGCGAGACGGACGAGGGCGTCGTCATCCAGATATGGAACCGCAACGGCGTGCTGATGTACTACTCGCACCCGCGCGTGCCGCTTGCGCCGCATGCCGAACTGGGCTTTTCCACCGAGATGACGCCGCGCGGCGAGTGGCGCGTGTATAGCGCGATCGTCGGCGACAACGTAGTGCAGCTCGCGCAGCCGCTGTCGATCCGAAACCGTGTCGCGGCGGGCGTCGCGTGGCGCACGCTATGGCCGCTCGTGCTGCTGTTGCCGCTGCTCGGGCTCGCGATCTGGATTATCGTCGGGCGGGGACTCGCGCCGCTGCAACGCGTGACGCGCGCGCTCGACTCGCGGCATCCGGAGGCGCTCGATCCGCTGTCGGACCAGCGACTGCCGCAGGAAGTGCGGCCGCTCGTGCGCGCGCTCAATGCGCTGCTCGCGCGGCTTTCCGCGGCGCTCGACACGCAGAAGGCCTTCGTCGCGGATGCCGCCCACGAACTGCGCACGCCGCTCGCCGCCGTGAAGATTCAGGCGCAACTCGTCGGGCGCGCGCAGGACGACGCCGCGCGCCGCGAGGCGCTCGACGATCTGAACGAAGGCATCGGGCGCGCGACGCGGCTTGCCGAGCAACTGCTCGCGCTCGCGCGGTCGGAGCCGGACGGCAAGGCGGTCGCGTCCGCCTTCGACCTGCGCGCGCTCCTCGACGATTGCGTGCGCGCGTACGTGCTCGTGGCGCAGGAACGCGGCGTCGATCTGGGCGTCGAGGCGAGCGAGCCGGCGACGGTCATCGGCGATCCGAATTCGCTGCGCGTGATGTTCAACAATCTCATCGATAACGCGATCAAGTACACGCCGAAGGGCGGGCGCGTCGACGTGTGCCTGAAGGTCGCGGCAGGGCGGCCGGTCGTCGAGATCGCGGATAGCGGGCCGGGCATTCCCGAAGAAGAACGCGAGAGAGTGTTCGACCGGTTTTATCGCGTGGGCGGAGGCGTGAATCGCGCGCGTACCGACGTGGCGGGCAGCGGGCTCGGGCTCGCGATCGTGCGGCGGATCGCGGTTCAGCATGGCGCGGTCGTGTCGCTGGGCGAATCGGTTGCGGGCGGGTTGAAGGTCACGGTCGAGTTCGCGGCGGGAATGCACGGGCGGGATTGAGGGGAGTTTGCTCTGCCTTGGCGCGTGCTGGAGCGGCAGCATCGGCGTCGGTCGGCGGCAGGAGAATTCCTTGTTTGCAAGCACGAACCTTGAGGGACATCGGTAGACCTTCTGGAAACAACGGAATATGCGTGTAGGCTTCGTCGTGCTTACGCTGCCCCGAGGCTTTGTTTGCATTCCTCATATTGCGAGGTGGCAGCGTCCGCGCCCGGTCGATTCGATCTTCGCGCAACGAACGTTCAGCCGGGCGTCCACGGCATGGACGCGCACAAGCCTGATCAGATGAACGCGGTGCAAACTGCGCCGACGCGACTGCGCAGCACGCGTGGCCGTTGTCACGCTGGGCATGCAAACGTTCAGGTCGAGCCTGCCAGACAGCGGTAGTCGTCGGCGACAATGAATTACGGCGACGGGCTTGATGCCACGTATCGGTTTCAGCGACAGCCAATGGCCCGTGAACGATGCCGCGCCGCTTACGCAGCACCGCGAAGTTCATGGGAGCGGTCCGTTCGGCTCTAAACGCCATCGCAACCGAAGCGGACAAAGGGGCGAAGCGGCCCGCGCGACCGCACCGACCCGAGCAGCGCAAGCGGGTAGAGAACCCAAGAGCCCAACCAACGAGTCATCCGAACTGATTGCCGCTTCTCACCGCGCCTCGAACCTCGCCACAACCGCAGCAGCCACGACAGCAAAAGCAAACCCATCTCACGCCATTTGAACCATTTAAGAGACGTTTAAGCCACGCCCCGTAATCTTCGTTCATCCCACTGCGCGAACTTCACAAGCGCATTGCAATCCGTCAGGAGCACACGATGAAAGCGAAGATCCTTACCCGCAGCGCCGTCGCAGCCGCCGTCGCCGTTGCCTTGTCGGCAGGCTATGTCGCCGGTCACAACAACATGCCCGCGCCGCAGGTCATTGCCCCCGCGCAAGCCGCGATGATGCCGGCGGAAGCCGCCGCCAAAACGGGCGTGCCCGACTTCTCCGGCCTCGTCGAAACGTACGGCCCGGCCGTGGTCAACATCAGCGCGAAGCATCTCGTCAAGCAGACGTCCGCGCGCCGCAGCCAGAACCAGTTGCCGATGGACCCGGACGACCCGTTCTACCAGTTCTTCAAGCGCTTCGGCGGCATGCCGGGCTTCGGCGGCGGCGACAACGGCCCCGGCGCGGACCGTCCGAGCGAAGGGCTCGGTTCGGGCTTCATCGTGAGCAGCGATGGCTACATTCTGACGAACGCGCACGTCGTCGATAACGCGAACGTCGTCACCGTCAAGCTCACGGACAAGCGCGAGTATCGCGCGAAAGTGATCGGCTCCGACAAGCAGTCCGACGTCGCCGTGCTGAAGATCGACGCCAAGAACCTGCCGACGGTCAAGATCGGCGATCCGAACGGTAGCAAGGTCGGGCAGTGGGTCGTGGCGATCGGTTCGCCGTACGGCTTCGACAACACCGTGACCTCCGGCATCATCAGCGCGAAGTCGCGCGCGCTGCCGAACGAAAACTACACGCCGTTCATCCAGACCGACGTGCCGGTGAATCCGGGCAATTCGGGCGGGCCGCTCTTCAACCTGCAAGGCGAAGTGATCGGCATCAACTCGATGATCTACTCGCAGACGGGCGGCTTCCAGGGCCTGTCGTTTGCGATCCCGATCAACGAAGCCATCAAGGTCAAGGACGCGCTCATCAAGACCGGTCATGTGGACCGCGGCCGCCTGGGTGTCACCGTGCAGGCGATGAACCAGACGCTCGCGAATTCCTTCGGCATGAAGTCGCCGCAGGGCGCGCTCGTGAGCTCGGTCGAGCCGGGCGGACCCGCCGCGAAGGCCGGCCTGCAACCGGGCGACGTGATCACCGCGCTCAACGGCGTGCCGGTGACGGATTCGACCTCGCTGCCGTCGCAAGTGGCCGGGTTGTCGCCGGGCAGCTCGGCGAAGGTGCAGGTGTGGCGCGACAAGAGCTCGAAGGATTTGACCGTGACCGTCGGCGCGCTCAAGGACGCGAAAACCGCCAGCGCGGACGCGAACGGCGATCAGGGCGGCGGGTCGCAGGATGCGCGGCTCGGCGTCGCGGTGCGGCCGCTCACGCCGGACGAGAAGCAGCAGGCTTCGCTTTCGCGCGGACTCGTCGTGCAGCAGGCGAGCGGCGCGGCGGCGAGCGCGGGCATCCAGCCGGGCGACGTGATTCTCGCGGTGAACGGCCAGCCGGTGACGAGCGTGCAGCAACTCAAGTCGATGATCTCGCACGCCGGCGACAGCATCGCGCTTCTGATCCAGCGCGACGACGCGCAGATCTTCGTTCCGGTCGACCTCGGCTGACGCAGCGACGCGCGATCCGGGCACGGAGCATGCTCGAACGCTCGCCGGGGCCCCATCGCGTGTCACCGCGCATCGGGCGTGACGCCGCTGCGCCGTGGCGCGGCGGCATCGGATAAAGGAGCCAAAAAGATGAAGAGCAAAACGGGCAAACTGGCCGCGACTTTTATCGCGGCCGCATTGAGCGTCGGGCTGGCTGGCGGCGCGTGGGCGCAGCAGTCCGCGGATTCGGCCAATGCAGCGAGCGCGGGCACGAGCGATACCGGCAGCGCCGGCAACGCGAACGGCGGCGGCCTGCCGCAAATCCAGCAACAAGGCGATGTTTCGTACACGTCGGGCGGCGTGGGGCTCGACGAATCGCGGGCGCTGTTGCGCGAACAGGCGCACTGGCCGCTCTCGTTGCGCTTCACGGGACCGACCGCCGATTATCTGTCCGGCGTGACCGTGCGCATCGTCGGCGGGAAGGGCGGTGAAGTGCTGAACACCGAATCGATGGGGCCGTACATGCTCGTCAAGTTGCCGCCGGGCAGCTATACGGTGTACGCCAAGTACAAGGATCAGGAAAAGAAGCAGGCCGTCAACGTGTCCGGGCCGGGCCGGGCGAAGGCCGCGTTCCACTGGAGCATTCAATGACGCGGTAGTCCGCGCATCGAACGCCGCCTCTGTCTCGCGGCGAAAACTTGTCTCATAATGAAGCCACGAGTCGCTCCCGGCTCGTGGCTTTTTTGTGAGCGAGGCGCCACCGCGCCCGCGATTCTCTCGACCGCAGCGCGGAGGACGCACGATGAGCACGGACCTGAACCACGGCCAGGAGGCGCGCCGCATCGAGATCAAGCCGAACGCGCGGCGCTGTCGCGTGATTCATCAGGGCGTCACGTTCGCGGACACGCATGCGTCGATGACGCTCATCGAAAAGGGGCACGAGCCCGTTCATTATTTCCCGCGCGCCGATGTCAACATGGCGCGGCTCCAGCGCTCCGCGCACACCACGCACTGCCCGTTCAAGGGCGAGGCCACGCACTACCATCTGCTGACGGAAGACGGTCCGGTGGAAAACGCGGCGTGGAGCTACGAAAACCCGTTCGACGCTGCCGCGCAGATCAAAGGCTATCTGGCGTTCTATCCGTCGCGCGTGGACCGCATCGACGAGACGGCTTAGCGGCCCGGCCAACAGACGCAATCTTCCCGGCGTGCGATAAAGCACGCAGACGCGTTTCTTGTCCCGGAGGCTCGGATGGAAGTCACCGAAGCGTTGCGCGTGCCGCTCGAGCCGGCACATGTCGAGGACGCGCTCGGCGATCTCGCGTTGTTGCGCGCGAGTCTCGACAATTGCGAATCCTTCACGCGCACGCCGGCCGGCGAGTACGCGCTCACGCTGGTCGTGCCGCTAGGCGCGCTGCGCGCCCGGTACGACGTGCGCGCGCATCCGGCCGGCCGCACGCGGCAGGGCGATGCCGAACAGGACGACGACCGCGCCTACGCCCGCACGCTCAGTTTCAAGGCGCGCGGCGAGGGCGTCGGTTCGTTGCGCGGACAGATCGCCGTGGCGCTCAATCCCGGCGACGGCGGCGAATCGACGTGGATCGAGTACACCGTCTGGGCGACGGTCTCCGGGCCGCTCGCGGGCTTGCCAGCGCGCCAGATCGAAAATGCGCTGCGCGAAGGCGCCGACGATTTCTTCGCGGAATTCTGCGAAGTCGTGCGCGCGAAACACGGCCTGCCGTCGATGCGCGCGGCCGGCGACCGTGCGCGCCGTCACGTGTTCCTGCGCCCCGGCGGCATGTCGGCGGCGTTCTCGCGCCGCGCAGGGGCGACCGCGCGGGCGGTCCACGGCGCGCCGGGCGATGCCGCGCCGAGCGGCGTGCTGCGGCATCGGCTGGGCGGGCATCCGTTCGCGCATCGCGAGCGGCATCACAATCACCATCACGAGCACGATCCGCATCCGTTCGGGCTGCCGGGCTGGGCGTGGGCCGCGATGCTCGTGTTCGTCGCGCTGCTCGCGTTCTTCGCGGAGCGCGCAAGCCTGCAATAAAGGGCGATCGGCGCTAGAGTGCTGCGTTTCTCCCCGACGTTTTCGGAAGGAATCCACCATGCCGCGCCGCGCCCTGATCGTCATCGACGTGCAGAACGAGTATGTCACCGGCAATCTGCCGATCGAATATCCCGATGTGAACGTGTCGCTCGCCAATATCTCGCGCGCGATGGATGCCGCCGACGCCCACGGCGTGCCGATCGTCGTCGTGCAGAACTTCGCGCCCGCGACCGCGCCGATCTTCGCGCGCGGCTCGAAAATGGCAGAGCTACACGAATCGGTCGCGGCGCGCCCGCGCGCTCACTATGTCGAAAAGGCGCTGCCGAGCGCCTTCGCCGGCACGGACCTAGGCGACTGGCTCACCGCGCACGACATCGACACCATCGTGATCGCCGGCTACATGACCCACAATTGCGACGATTCCACGGTGCGGCACGCGGTGCACGCCGGTTTATCGGTCGAATTCCTGACCGACGCCACCGGCGCCGTGCCGTACGAGAACCGCGCGGGGCAGGCGAGCGCGGAGGAAATTCATCGCGTGTTCACGGTCGTCATGCAGTCGCGCTTTGCCGCCGTGCTGACGACGGACGAATGGATCGCGGCGCTCGCAAGCGGCGAGGCGCCGCCGCGCGACAACATCTACGCGTCGAACCAGCGGGCGCGTGGCCGCTGAGCGCAGCGCTCAGACGCTGGCGGTCGTGAGCAGCGCGGGACTCGCGCGCAGCGCGTCGAAACAGGCGTCGATGAGCGCTTCAGCGTCCTTCGACGGATCGACGCGCTCGGGCATCATCAGCGAATCGTGCAGGATGCCCGTGAAGAGCGCGTGCAGGAGCGTCGTGGCGCGGCGCACGTCGAGCGCGGCGGGCAGTTGCGCCTTGTCGATGGCATTGCGCAGCGCCCGCGCGATGCGTTCCATGCCGTCGCGCATGTTGTTTTGCTGGCGCTCGCGCACAGGTCCCATTTCCTCGACGAATTCGCACTTGAGAAACAGGATGTCGAACACGCGGCGGCGTTTTTCGTCCTCGGTGATATTGCGCATGCACCAGATGAAAATCTCGCGGATGCGCGCGAGCGGGTCGGGTTCCTTGCCGTCGAGCGTGGCTTCGACGAGTTCGTCGAGCGGCAGTAGGCTGCGCTCGAACATCGCGTTGAAAAGATCGCCTTTGTTGGTGAAATGCCAGTAGATGGCGCCGCGCGTCACGCCCGCCGCCTGCGCGATGTCCGCGAGCGACGTGCGAGACACGCCTTTTTCATAAAAAACGCGCTCGGCGGCGTCGAGAATGCGGTTGCGCGTCTCCTGCGCTTCTTCCTTGGTTCGTCTGACCATATCCTGGGAATGACGGCTTTCCGCGAGCAAAAATAAATCGCAATGCGGGGTGTGAATGCGGTGAACGAAAAGCTGTACCTTTTTTGTCCAACGGCGGCGCGGGAACGTCTCGTTACGGCCGTAATCTTCGCGGTATCTTATTTTTACATCCATTCGTGAATGTATTTATAATACCAGCCCACACGACGTCAAGACGCAAGCATTTGTCGGCTCGTCAGTTTCGTCATCATCGTTATTCAGATTCGCGTGTGGCGCCGCCGTCGTTCTGATGCGCGCCAGATGCTCGCTCATGTGCGCATCGCCGTTCGAGATAGAAGTGCGTCTCATCACTGAGACGCCGTTCCGGCGATGCGCGTGTTTTTTTCGCTATCAGTCACACACAGAGGTCGCTCCATGCGCTTCGAAAGGGTTCCGTTTCACCTCGTCAGTGCCGCGACGGCTGCCATCCTGCTGGCGGCGTGCGGACAAAAACAGTCGGCGCCGCCGCCGCAGACGCCCGAAGTCGGCGTCGTGACGATCCAGTCGACCGCCGTGCCGGTCACGTCCGAATTGCCGGGCCGCACGAGCGCGTATCTCGTCGCGCAGGTTCGCGCGCGCGTGGACGGCGTCGTGCTGCGTCGCGAGTTCACGGAAGGCAGCATCGTTAAGGCGGGCCAGCGGCTCTATAAGATCGATCCGGCGCCCTACATCGCGCAGTTGAACAACGCGAAGGCGTCGCTCGCGAAGGCGCAGGCGAACCTCGCATCGACGACCGCGCAGGCGAATCGCTACAAGGTGCTGGTCTCGGCGAACGCGGTCAGCAAGCAGGACTACGACAACGCCGTCGCCGCGCAAGGTCAGGCCGCCGCCGACGTGGCCGCCGGCAAGGCCGCGGTCGATACCGCAGCGATCAACCTCGGCTACACGGATGTCGTTGCGCCCGTGACCGGCCAGGTCGGCATCTCGCAGGTCACGCCGGGCGCGTACGTGCAGGCGAGCCAGGCGACGCTGATGGCGACCGTCCAGCAACTCGACCCGATGTACGTCGACCTGACGCAATCGAGCCTCGACGGCCTCAAGCTGCGCCAGCAGATCCAGCAAGGCCGCCTCACGACGAGCGGCCCGAACGCAGCCAAAGTCTCGCTCGTGCTGGAAGACGGCCGCGTGTATTCGGAGAAGGGCAAGCTGCAGTTCACCGACGTGACCGTCGATCCGAGCACCGGCTCGGTCACGGTCCGCGCGATCTTCCAGAACAAGGACCGCGTGCTGTTGCCCGGCATGTTCGTGCGCGCGCGCATCGAGGAAGGCGTGAATCCGAACGCCATCGTCGTGCCGCAGATCGGCATCACGCACGACCAGAAGGGCACGCCGACCGCGCTCGTCGTCGGCGCGGAGAACAAGGTGGCGCTGCGCCAGCTCGTGACGTCCGGCACCTACGGTCAGAACTGGGTGGTCGATAGCGGTCTTGCCGCCGGCGATCGCGTGATCGTGCAGGGCGTCGACAAGGTGCGTCCGGGCATGGAAGTCAAGACCGTGCCCGCGCAACTGCCCGCGGCGCCCGCAGCCGGAGCGTCGCAGGCGAGCGATGCGCAAGCCGCGCAGCCCGCCTCGTCCGCGCAGCCCGCGTCTGCTGCGTCGGGCGCGTAAAACCAGGAGCCCGCCTCATGGCAAAGTTCTTTATCGATCGCCCGATTTTCGCGTGGGTGATCGCCATCGTTTTGATGCTCGCGGGTATCGCGTCCATCTTCACGCTGCCGGTCGCGCAGTATCCGACCATCGCGCCGCCGGCCGTTCAGATCAGCGCGACGTATCCGGGCGCATCGGCGAAGACGGTGGAAAACACCGTCACGCAGGTGATCGAGCAGCAGATGAGCGGTCTCGACCACTTGCTGTATCTGTCCTCCACGTCCGATGACTCCGGCACCGCGACCATCACGCTGACGTTCGCGCCGGGCACGAACCCGGACATCGCGCAGGTTCAGGTCCAGAACAAGCTTCAGCTCGCCACGCCGCTCCTGCCGCAGATCGTGCAGCAGTTGGGCACCAAGGTCACGAAGTCGAGCAACAGCTTCCTGCTCGTGCTGGCGTTCGTCTCGCAGGACGGCAGCATGAGCAAGTACGACCTCGCGAACTACGTGGCGTCGCACATTCAGGATCCCGTGAGCCGTCTGGACGGCGTCGGCACGGTGACGCTCTTCGGCTCGCAGTACGCCATGCGCATCTGGCTCAACGCGAACAAGCTGAACAACTTCGGCCTCACGCCCGTGGACGTGCAGGCGGCGCTCACCGCGCAGAACGTGCAGGTCGCGGGCGGCTCGCTCGGCGGCACGCCGTCGGTGCCGGGGCAGTTGCTGCAGGCGACCATCACGGAAGCGACGCTCCTGACCACGCCGGAACAGTTCGGGAACGTGCTCCTGAAGGTGAATCAGGACGGCTCGCAGGTGCGTCTGAAGGACGTCGCGCGCATCGAGCTCGGCGGCGAAAACTACAACTTCGACACCAAGTACAGCGGCCAGCCGGCGGCGGGCTTCGGTATTCAGCTCGCGACGGGCGCGAACGCGCTCGCCACCGCGAAGGCCGTGCGCCAGAAGATCGACGAGCTCTCGAAGTACTTCCCGAACGGGCTCGTCGTGAAGTATCCGTACGACACCACGCCGTTCGTGCGGTTGTCCATCGAGGACGTGGTCAAGACGCTGATCGAAGGCATCGTGCTGGTGTTCCTCGTGATGTATCTGTTCCTGCAGAACCTGCGGGCCACGCTCATTCCGACCATCGCGGTGCCGGTGGTGTTGCTCGGCACGTTCGCGATCATGGCGGCGGTGGGCTTCTCCATCAACACGCTATCGATGTTCGGTCTCGTGCTCGCGATCGGCTTGCTGGTGGACGATGCGATCGTGGTGGTGGAGAACGTCGAGCGCGTGATGGCGGAGGAGGGCTTATCGCCACGGGAAGCGACTCGCAAGGCGATGGGCCAGATCACCGGCGCGCTGGTGGGCGTGGCGCTGGTGCTGTCGGCGGTGTTCGTGCCGGTGGCGTTGTCGGGCGGCTCGGTGGGCGCGATCTATCGACAGTTCTCGCTGACGATCGTCTCCGCGATGGTGCTCTCCGTGCTGACCGCGCTGATTCTCACGCCGGCGCTGTGTGCGACCATCCTGAAGCCGATTCCGCAAGGGCATCACGAAGCGGAGAAGGGCTTCTTCGGCTGGTTCAACCGCACGTTCGACAAGAGCCGCGAGAAATACCATTCGGGCGTCTATCACGTGATCCGGCGCTCCGGGCGCTGGCTCGTGATCTATCTGGTAGTGATCGTCGCGGTCGGCTTCCTGTTCGTGAAGCTGCCGAAGTCGTTCCTGCCCGACGAAGACCAGGGCACGATGTTCGTGCTCGTGCAGACGCCGGCCGGTTCGACGCAGGAAACCACGGCGCGCGCGCTGAAGGATGTCTCCGACTATCTGCTGAATCAGGAAGCGTCCATCGTCGAATCGACCTTCACGGTCAACGGCTTCAGCTTCGCGGGCCGCGGACAGAACGCGGGTCTCGTGTTCGTGCGCATGAAGGACTACGCGCAGCGCCAGAAGGGCGACCAGAAGGTGCAGGCGCTGGTCGGCCGCTTGTTCGGACGCTTCTCGGGCTACAAGAACGCGGTGGTGTTCCCGGTCAATCCGCCGTCGATTCCTGAACTCGGCACGGCCGCGGGCTTCGACTTCGAGTTGCAGGACCGCGCAGGCGTGGGCCACGACGCGCTGATGGCCGCGCGCAATCAGCTGCTCGGCATGGCCGCGAAGGACCCGACGCTCGCGCAGGTGCGTCCGAACGGCCTGAACGACACGCCGCAGTTCAAGGTGAACATCGACCGTGAGAAGGCGCTCGCGCTCGGCGTGACGGCGGCCGCGATCGACCAGACGTTCTCGATCGCGTGGGCTTCGCAGTACGTGAACAACTTCCTCGATACGGACAGCCGGATCAAGAAGGTGTACCTGCAGGCCGACGCCCCGTTCCGCATGACGCCGGAGAACATGAACGACTGGTACGTGCGCAACGGATCGGGCGGGATGGTGCCGTTCTCCGCCTTCGCCACCGGCGACTGGACGTACGGTTCGCCGAAGCTCGAACGCTACAACGGCATCTCGTCGGTCGAAATCCAGGGCGCGGCTGGCCCCGGCAAGTCCACGGGTCAGGCGATGCAGGCGATGGAAGCCATCGCGGCGAAGCTCCCGGCGGGCATCGGCTACGAATGGACGGGACTCTCGTATCAGGAAATCCAGTCGGGTTCGCAGGCGCCGATTCTGTACGGCATCTCGATTCTCGTCGTGTTCCTGTGTCTCGCGGCGCTGTATGAAAGCTGGTCGATTCCGTTCTCGGTCATCATGGTCGTGCCGCTCGGCGTGATCGGCGCACTGCTTGCCGTCACGTTGCGCGGTCTGGAAAACGACGTGTTCTTCCAGGTCGGTCTGTTGACCACGGTCGGCTTGTCGGCGAAGAACGCGATTCTGATCGTGGAATTCGCCCGCGAACTGCAGATGTCGGAGAAGATGGGCCCGATCGAAGCGGCGATGGAAGCGGCGCGGCTGCGCTTGCGCCCGATCCTGATGACCTCGCTCGCGTTCATTCTCGGCGTGATGCCGCTCGCGATCAGCAACGGCGCGGGTTCCGCGAGCCAGCACGCGATCGGTACCGGCGTGATCGGCGGCATGTTGACCGCGACCTTCCTCGCGATCTTCATGGTCCCGATGTTCTTCGTCGTGATCCGCGCGCAGTTCAGCGGCGAGAAGGAAAATCCGGAGACGGCGCTCGAGCACTACGAGCAGCATCATCCCGATGAGCACCGTCCGCGCGATGGCGGCGGCTCCAACGAAGGACATTGAAATGCGTAGACTTTCCTTGATTGCAGCGGCCGTCGCCGTGCTGGCGGGCTGCTCGTTGGCCCCGAAGTACGAGCGTCCCGCGCCACCGGTCTCGTCGACGTTCCCGACCGGCGGCGTGTATGCCACGCAGCCGGGCGCGGCGGATGCCGGCGCGCGCAGCGCGAACGGCGTCGCGGGCGCGGAGATCGGCTGGCGCGATTTCTTCGTGGATGCGCGTTTGCAGCGGCTCATCGACATCGCGCTGAAGAACAACCGCGATCTGCGCGCGTCGGTGCTCAACATTCAGGCGGCGCAGGCGCAGTACCGCATCGTGCGCTCGGAGCTGTTCCCGTCGATCACGGCGCAGGCGGATCAGTCGAAGCAGCGCACGCCGCGCAATCTGTCGTTCTTCGACCGGACCATCTCGAACACGTATTCGGTGGGCCTGAACGCGTCGTGGGAACTCGACTTGTTCGGCCGCGTGCAGAGCCTGAAGGATCAGGCGCTCGCGCAGTATTTCTCCACGGCTTACGCGCGCAAGGCGTTCGAGATTTCGCTCGTGTCGCAGGTGGCTTCGCAATATCTGCAGGTGCTGCAGGCGGACGACCTGCTGCAAGTCACCGAGCAGACGCTCAAGACCGCGCAGGAGTCGTACAACATCGTCAAGCTGCAATTCGACAACGGCACGGCTTCCGAGCTGGACCTGTCGCAGTCGCAGACGGTGGTGGAAACGGCGGCGGCGAACTTGCAGGCGCAGCAGCGCGCGCGGGCGCAGGCGGTGAACGCGCTGGCGCTCCTGATCGGCGAGCCGATTCCCGACGATCTGCCGACCGGCATGCCGCTCAACGAGCAGGACTTGCTGACGGACATTCCCGCTGGCTTGCCGTCGGACCTGCTCACGCGTCGTCCGGACATCATGGAAGCCGAGCAGAACCTGCTCGCGGCGAACGCGAACATCGGCGCGGCGCGGGCGGCGTTCTTCCCGAGCATTTCGCTCACCGGCAGTTTCGGCACGCTCAGTCCGACGCTCGGCGGCTTGTTCAAGCCCGGTTCTGCGGCGTGGAGTTTCGCGCCGACGATCACACTGCCGATCTTCCAGGGCGGTCAGAATCAGGCGAATCTGGATCTGGCGAACATTCAGAAGAACATCCAGATCGCGGCGTATGAGAAGGCGATTCAGTCTGCTTTCCGCGATGTCGCCGACGGCCTCGCCGCGCGCGGCACCTACGATCAGCAGATCCGGGCGCTCGAACGCGACACGGCGGCCGAGCAGCGCCGGCTCGACTTGTCGACGATGCGGTATCGGCAGGGCGTCGATAGCTATCTGAACGTGCTGACCGCGCAGCAGGACCTGTACTCCGTGCAGCAGACGCTCATCACTGTGCGCACCGAGCGGCTCGCCAACCTCGTCAATCTGTATCAGGCGCTGGGCGGCGGGTGGATCGAGCATACCGGCGATGCGCCGCGCCCGGCCGACGCGCCCGCTACGCCCGCAGCGCCCGCCGACGTCGGCGCGGCGAGTACGCCGCAGGCGGCGTCGGCTGCGGTGGCGGGGTGAGTGGTTTAGTTGATTGTTCGGAAGCCCGGCCGATGTGCCGGGCTTTTATCGCTTAGGACGCCGGCTCGTCCGGCATCACTGACTCTGGCGCAACGGTCGAATAGCCTCTCGCAGATACTCCGCCGTGCGACTCTCCTCGTGACCCGCAACCACGCGCGGTTCGCCCGCGACGAGTATCCGGCCGCCATCCTCTCCCGCGCCCGGACCCATGTCGATGACCCAGTCGCTATCCGCTGCGACGCGCATGTCATGCTCGACAACCACCACGGTATTGCCTGCATCGACGAGCCCTTGCAGTTGCGCCATCAGGCGGTCGACATCCGCGGGGTGAAGGCCGGTGGTCGGTTCGTCGAGAATGTAAAGCGTGTCCGCGCGATGCGCCCGCTGTAATTCGGTTGCGAGCTTGATGCGCTGGGCCTCGCCGCCCGACAGTTCCGTCGCGGGCTGGCCGAGACGCAGATAACCGAGCCCGATGTCGCGCAACACGGTGAGCGCGCGCATCACGGCAGGCTCGGCGGCGAAGAATGTGCATGCGCTATCCACGCTCATCGCAAGCACGTCCGCGATATTCTTGCCTTGCCATTCGATCTCCAGCGTCTGCGGGTTGTAACGCGATCCGTGACACGTCGAGCACGAGGTAAAGACGCTTGGCAGGAAAAGTAGTTCGACGCTCACGAAGCCTTCGCCCTCGCACGTCGGGCAACGCCCCTGCGCCACGTTGAACGAGAAGCGGCCCGCGCCGTAGCGGCGTTTGCGCGCGGCAGGCGTATCGGCGAAGAGCTTGCGCACGTGATCGAAGAGGCCGGTGTAGGTCGCGAGGTTGGAGCGCGGCGTCCGGCCAATCGGCTTCTGGTCGACGCGCACCAGTCGCTTCACGGTTTCCATGCCTCCCGCGATATGTCCGTCCGCGGGCGTTTCCACGCGCGCGAGCAGCGGGTCCTGCTCTTCGTCGCCTTCGTCGTCGAGCAGCCGGCCGAGCCGCGCGGCGACGAGCTCGGGCAGCGCCTGACTCACGAGGCTCGACTTTCCGGAGCCGGATATTCCTGTCACGGTCGTGAAGCAGCCGAGAGGGAACGCGACATCGATTCCATGAAGGTTATTCCGCGTGATGCCCGCAAGCCGCAACCAGTCGCGCGCGGCACGCGGCCGGCGCATCGCGGGCGAACCCTCGGCGAACAGATGCCTTCGCGTCTGCGATGCCTCTATCGCGGCCAGTCCTTGAGGTGGCCCGCTATACAGCACTTCGCCGCCCGCTTCGCCGGCTGCGGGGCCGACATCCACGAGCCAGTCTGCGCGCCGCATCATGTGCAGATCGTGTTCGATCACGAAGAGCGAATTGCCCGCCGACTTCAGGCGCTGCAACGCGACGAAGAGCGCCTCGCTGTCGGCGGGATGCAGGCCGGCGGAAGGCTCGTCCAGCACATACACGACACCGAAAAGCTGGGACGCAAGCTGCGTGGCAAGCCGCAAGCGCTGCAACTCGCCCGACGAGAGCGTGGGCGTCGCCCGATCCAGCGACAGATAGCCGAGCCCCAGATCGGTGAGCGTGACGAGGCGCTCTAACAGATCAGCGGCGATGCGCTCGGCGGCCGCGCGTTTTTCGTCCGAGAGGTTCGGCGTTCGTCGCACGTCCGGCGCCGCCTTGTGCGCCGAACCGCCGGCGGCAACGCGTTTCGCCGTCGCCGCGCGCCGCGCGTCTTCGTCGAGCACATGACCGTCACGGTCGATCTCGGGCCACGTGCCGCGCGCGATCGGTTCGAGCAGTTCAGCTAGCCGGTTGAGCGACAGCCGCGAGAATTCGGCGATATCGAGTCCGGCGAACGTCACCGACAGCGCCTCTTGCTTCAGCCGTTTGCCGTGACACGCGGGGCAATCCTTGCCGACCATGAAGCGCGACACCCGCTTTTTCATCAGCGCGCTTTGCGTGTGAGCGAAGGTGTGCAGGACGTAACGGCGCGCGCTGGTAAACGTGCCCTGATAGCTCGGCTCCGCGCCGCGTTTGAGCGCCGCTTGCGTCTCCTTCGGCGTGAGGCCCGCATAGACCGGTACGGTCGGCTGTTCTTCGGTGAAGAGAATCCAGTCGCGATCCTTCTTCGGCAAGTCACGCCACGGCTTGTCCACGTCGTAGCCCAGCGTCACCAGAATGTCGCGCAGATTCTGCCCGTGCCATGCGGGCGGCCACGCGGCCACGGCGCGCTCGCGGATGGTCAGCGTATCGTCGGGGACCATCGACTTTTCCGTGACCTCGTAGACGCGTCCCAGGCCGTGACAGACCGGGCACGCGCCCTGTACCGTGTTCGGCGAGAAGTCCTCGGCGTAGAGCATCGGCTGCCCGGCCGGATAGCTGCCCGTGCGGGAGTAGAGCATTCGCACGAGACTGGACAGCGTCGTGATGCTCCCCACCGAAGAACGCGCATTAGGCGCGCCGCGCTGCTGCTGGAGCGCGACGGCGGGCGGCAGACCTTCGATCGACCCGACTTGCGGCACGCCGACCTGCTCGATCAGACGGCGTGCATAAGGCGCGACGGATTCGAAGTAACGACGTTGCGCTTCGGCGTACAACGTGCCGAACGCGAGCGACGACTTGCCGGAGCCCGATACGCCCGTGAAGACGACGAGCGCATCGCGGGGAACGTCGACATCGACGTTCTTCAGGTTGTGCTCGCGCGCGCCACGGACGCGCACGAAGCCCGTCAGAACGTCGCTCCCGTCGCTTTTCGGCGACCGCGTCTTCGTCAGTGTTTTAGTCGCTGGCATCCACTCTTTGGAGAATCCGGGAAGCGGGTGATGAAACGAGTCGGCAGCATGTGTCGTGCCATCGTCGAAGGGCAGAGCGGGTCGACTACTCGTGACAAACGGCACACCGGTTGCTGCCATTGTTGTCCCGCCACGCCGTCGTAGCGGGCTCTACGTCACGGTGGTGCGCATATGGGAGTGTTCGGCCAAATCGTCGGCGCCGCGATCATGATCTGCACGCTCGCCGATATCTTTCTCACGATCCTGTACGCGCGCGTCGGTCGGGGACGAGCCAGGCGGCTCGGCGCCGGACTCATCAGCCTTGCCATCGCACGGGGAGTCTGGGCGGCCTTCCGTCGCCTGCCTCTGAAGGACGGCCCGAAGCGGGAGGCGCAGTCATTCGCGGGCCCTTTGATTCTGGTGCTGTTGCTTGTGACCTGGACGCTTTGCCTGACGCTCGGCGATGCGCTGCTGTTGTGGCCCGCGCTGGGAGACAGCGTGCGCTCCAGTTCGGGGCCGACACCGACGGGATTCTTTGCAGCCGTGTACGCCGCGGCGACGAGCCTGTCGATCACGGGCTCCAGCGACTTCATCCCGCACACGAACGGGTACAGGATGGTCTACCTGACCGGCTCGTTCATCGGCACGGCCGTCGTGACTTTGACGCTGTCGTACTTGTTGCAGCTATACGGTGCATTGCAGCGGCAGAATACATTGGGGCAGCAGCTCTTCTTCCTCACGCGAGAAACAGGCGACGCAGTCGAGCTTATTCACGGGCTGGCGGTCGGGCAGCATCCGGAGACGGCCTATTCGATGCTTGCCGACGCTGCCCAGTCGCTGTCGTCGGTGCACGAGTCGCTGAGGATTTACCCGATCACTTTCTTCTTCCGCTATCCCGAGCCGCACTTCTCGCTGGCTGCGATCTGTTTCATGGTGCTCGAGACGGTGTCACTGCTCAGAGCCTGCCTGCGCGACGACGCCTCCGACTTGCTAAGGCATGGCGGTGCTGTAGAAGTGCTTTGGCGGGCCGCGTTGGCCACGCTGGACACGCTGGATGGCGCGTACGTGCACTCGGACCGCCGCGCTCGGGGCTGCGGCACAGAGTTGAGCGATGACACGCGTGTCGCATGGGCCGACCATTTCGGGCGCGCGGCACAAGCGCTGCGCGCTGCGGGACTCAAACAGCTAATCGATGATGGCGGAGCCGACGAGTACGTTAGACAGCGTGCCGTCTGGAATGGCCTGGTGATGAGCATCGCGCAGTATTCGGCGGTGGATCTCGATAATCTCGGCGCGTCGTCAGAGCAGTCGACGGCGGTAGGGCGGGTGGTGTCGTGATGTACGCCGATGCTAATTGCTATCCATCATGGGCTGGCTCGATGGTCTTGTCCGATGCATTCGCTCGTACCGGCATAACTAATTAGTATTTCAAACTGAAATGCGAGCGGTCGCGTTGCTACCGCCCCGGTTGAGCAGCGCTAAAGGCAGTCATGAGACTGACGGACTCGAGGGAGTCGCGATGGTGACAGGGCGGACCTGCAGGTCTGTGATACCGACTGCTGATGCAGTCGATCAATCCTTCTTATAGGGGCTCCACTAATCCTTACATTCCGCCTTTGAACCGGCGAATGACGGCATATTGCTTCGCTCCAACAAAACTGGAATACGCCCGTTGTCGGTTGTGCAGCAAGGCTTTGGACCACTAGTCGTACGACTGCGAATACGCGCCCGCAGCTTACGGTCGACCACCACCGCCGAGTCCAAAAACACATCGAACAAACGCTTTATATAGGGCGCGATTCATAAAACGGGACACGCGCCGTTATCCCATCAATGAAATTGGTATGTGAACAAAACCTCAACGAGCTGTAACTTTGAAAATGTCTTTCGCGAAGAAACTCTGGCTTCCTCTCATCCTTAGTCTGCTCTGCCTGGTCGGCCTTTCACTTGCAGACGCTTATCACACACGTAACTTGCGGATCGAGGAGCGCCAACTAGACCTCCAGCATGCGTCACAGGTGGTCGACAGCATTGTGAGGGCGTACGCGAGGCGCGTGTCGGCAGGGACGATGACTGCACAGTCGGCGCAAGCCGAAGCGCTCGAAAGCATTCGCCAGGTCCACTACGGCGCCAGCGGCTATTTCACCGTGCTGGACTACAGCGGCAAGATACTCACGCACGGCACGAAACCAGAGATCATCGGTAAGCCGATGCTCGACTTCCGCGATCCCGACGGCGTGTACATTTACCGCGATGCGATCGAAACAGCCAAGCGCGACGGCAGCGGCTATGTCCGTTATGCCTTCTCGAAACCCGGCACAGGCGAACTCGTTCCCAAGTTGTCGTTCGTGCTGGGTTACCAACCGTGGGCCTGGGTCTACATGACCGGCGTGTACATGGATGATATCGACGCCGCGTTTCACGCAACGGTCGCCTGGAGCCTTGCGGCAGTGCTGATCGTGGCGCTCAGCCTGTGTGTCGTTGTCGCACTGCTCAACCGGAGCATCTTGCGCTCGCTTGGCGGCGAGCCGGGCGTCGCGGCGGCGCTCGCAAATCAGATCGCAGACAACAACCTGTCCGTCGCTGTGCAGACCGCCGCCGGTGACGACGCGAGTCTGATGGCGGCCATGTCGAGGATGCAGAAGCAACTGCTCGCCGCTGTCAGCACCGTGAAGCAGTCGGCAAACGCCATCGCCAACGCGAGCAAGGAAATCGCCTCGGGAAACACGGACCTTTCGTCGCGCACGGAACAGCAGGCGGCGTCACTCGAGGAAACGGCTGCAAGCATGGAGGAACTGACCGCGACCGTGCGGCAGAACTCCGAGAACGCGCGACAGGCGAGCGGCTTGGCAGAAAACGCGCGCAGCGTGGCGGAGGAAGGCGCTGAGATCGTTGGCGACGTCGTCAACATGATGGCTTCGATCGAGGAAAGCTCCAGCAAGATCGCGGAGATCATCGCGATGATCGAAGGCATCGCCTTTCAGACGAACATTCTTGCGCTGAACGCAGCGGTGGAAGCAGCGCGCGCGGGCGAACAAGGCCGCGGTTTCGCGGTGGTAGCGAGCGAGGTTCGCAGCCTCGCGCAACGTTCGTCGAGTGCGGCAAAGGACATACGCGCTCTGATCGAAAGCTCGACGAGCCGCGTGCACGTCGGCACTGAACTGGTCGCGAAGGCGGGCGAGACGATGCAGAAGATGACGTCCGCGGTGCAGCGCGTGACCGACATCATGGATGAAATCGCGTCCGCTTCCCAAGAGCAGAGCCGCGGTATCGAACAGGTCAATCAAGCCATCAGCGAGATGGACGAGGTCACACAGCAGAACGCTGCGCTCGTCGAACAGGCCGC
This sequence comes from Caballeronia sp. Sq4a, assembly GCF_023170545.1. Lineage (NCBI taxonomy): Bacteria > Pseudomonadati > Pseudomonadota > Betaproteobacteria > Burkholderiales > Burkholderiaceae > Caballeronia > Caballeronia sp. Sq4a. The sequence continues at coordinate 524,962 of NZ_CP084250.1, forward strand.
CGCAGCCGCTGCCTCGATGGAGGAACAAGCGGCGCATCTGCGAAGCGCGATGGCTGTCTTCAAGACGTCGGAAAGGGATGAGCCGGCACAGCAACTCCCGCCCGCGGTCACTACCGAAGAGCGCGGCCGGTCGACGGGGCGCCAGCGGGCCAAGGCAGCAGCGCTTGCGACGCCACATCATGCGGAAGTCACGGTGAAACCTTCGCGACAGGTCGAGCCCTCGCTGCCGGGCGACTGGTCCGTCTTCTAACAGAGTCGCGCGACGTCGCGGCGCACTGACCGGGAGAGTGCGACCGCGCCATCACGACGCCAGACCTCCGGTTGAACCACATCACGAAGTCATGACGAAGCATAACGACAAACAAGACTCGCGACGGCGGGACGTGTTTCGCTTCACTGGCGGACATGTCCACGGCACCAAAGACGCGGACGGCTTCCACCTGCTGGACCACATCACGGACGGCGTGATGCTGCTGGATCGACAGTGGAGATTTCGCAGCGTCAACGGCACTGCTGCGCGGCTGCTGCAGCTTCCGTCGGCGGAGCTGATCGGTCGTGGCATCTGGGCTGCCTATCCCGAGCTTCTCGGGACAGGTTACGAAAAGGCGTATCGGCAGGCGGCCGAGACCGGGCTGCCTACGACAGTGACCGAGTTCTATGCGCCCCTCGACGCCTGGTTCGAAGCGCGGGCGTTTCCGTGCGAGGACGGCATCACCGTGCTGGTCCGCGATGTCAGCGAGGCACGCAGGATGTCGGAGCGCTTGTCGAATCAAGCCGCGCACGACGCGCTCACGGGCCTCATCAACCGGCGCGAGCTGTTGAACCGCCTGAGCGATCTCGTCGATGGACGCATCGCCCATTCCGTCGATCTGCTCTTCATCGACCTGGACCGCTTCAAGGAGATCAACGATTCGGTCGGCCATGCGGCTGGCGATGAAGTCTTGCGCGTGATCGGCCAGCGCGTGTCGGCTTCGATGGGCGAGCGCGCCCATGCGTCGCGCATCGGTGGCGACGAGTTCGTGGTCTTTCTCGTTGACGCGCCTGATGGCGAAGCCGAGCGCGTCGCGAGCGACATCATCGCGCGCATGCGAGAGCGCATTGACACTCCGTCGGTGCGCGCTTCGGTCAGTGCGAGCATCGGCGTAGCTCGCTACCCGGTGTCGGCCGGCAATGCGGACGAGTTGCTCCGCAATGCCGACACTGCCATGTATCACGCAAAGCGGCTGGGCGGCTCGCGTGTCTGGTCGTTCGGCAGGGAAGACGCACAGCGTCTCTCGACTCGCCTGCGGCTGCGCGCGGACCTGGAAAATGCCAGCGCGACAGGACAGTTCGAACTGCACTATCAGCCGCAACTGGACCTGGCCACGGGCTGCATGGTCGGAGCAGAAGCGCTCCTGCGATGGAACCATCCCGAGCTGGGACTTTTGACGCCAGCCGATTTCCTCGATGTACTGCTCGGGTCGCGAGCGCACGAGGCCACCGGGGAGTGGCTGCTTTGTCTGGCGTTACGCCAGGCGGCGCAATGGCAGGCGTCGGACCGCATGCGGTTCAAGGTCGCCGTCAACCTCTCGGCCGCCACGATACAAGACGCCGATCTCGCTGCGCTGGTCGCGAAGGCCGCCGAGGCTGCCGGCGTGTGCGCTTCGGCGCTTGATATCGAGGTGACGGAGGCGGTCGTCGTCAGCGATTTCCTGGCCGCATCGCGATCGCTTGCGGCGGTGCGAGAACTCGGCGCGACCGTCTCTCTCGACGACTTCGGCACGGGCTATTCGAGCCTCTCGTATCTTGCCCGGCTGCCGGTCGACCGCATCAAGATCGATAAGTCGTTCGTGCAGCAGCTTACCGTTGACGAAACGCGCCGCCAGGGGCGGGCGATGATCGAGGCGATGGTGGCGCTCGCCCGCGCGCTCGGCATGCAAACGGTCGCTGAAGGCGTCGAGAGCGAGAGGCAATTCGCTCTGGTACGCACGCTCGGGTGCGATGCTGCGCAGGGATATTTCATCGGCAGGCCAGTTCCGGCTGCCGCGCTGGACCTTAATCGCACACGCAGCTTCGCGGCCGCGCATGCGTCGTCGTCGCGTGCTTCCCTGGGCAGACAAGACGCGGCACGATAACCTCGTTGTGGCATCGAAGTTTGTCTTCAATGGCAATGTCGACGCCTGCCTCCGCTAGACAACAGAGCGCTTTTCTCGTCCGTCGCCCCGAAGGGCCCAAACAAAAAAGCGCCGCGATTCCCACCGCGGCGCCAACCCGTCACCACCCGCAAGCACTTCCTTCAAGCCATCACTGCACTTCCGATGCGCGCGCCGCGCCGTCGAAATCATGCCCGGCCTGTCGAATCTCGCAGCGCGCTTCGCGTTCCTTGCGCACGCCGTTGAACACGATATTGAGCACGACCGCCGATACCGACGCCAGCAGAATGCCGCTATGAAGAATCGGCTCCAGCGCGTGCGGCAGTTGCGAGAAGAACTTCGGCGCGACCACCGGCACGAGCCCGAGGCCGACGCTCACCGCGACGATAAACAGGTTGTGGTGATTCTTCACGAAGTCCACTTTCGACAGCACCTTGATGCCGTTCGCCGCGACCATGCCGAACATCACGATGCCCGCGCCGCCGAGCACGAACGGCGGCACTGAAGCGACCACTTGCGCCATCTTCGGAAAGAGGCCGAGCACGACGAGAATCACGCCGCCCGTCGCGCAGACGAAGCGGCTCTTCACGCCCGTCACGCCGATCAAGCCCACGTTCTGAGAAAACGACGTATGCGGAAACGAGTTGAACACGCCGCCGATCAGCGTGCCGAGACCATCCACGCGCAAGCCGCGCACGAGCGCTTTCTGATCGACCGGACGCTCGACGAGATCGCCGACCGCGAGGAACATGCCCGTCGATTCGATGAACGTCACGAACATGACGATCACCATCGTCGCGACGGAGAGCGCATCGAAGTGCGGCATGCCGAAGTGAAACGGCAGCACGATGCCGACCCACGGCGCATGCGCGACGCCGTCCATGTTGACGCGCCCGAGCATCGCGGCGATCACGAAGCCCGCGACGATGCCGAGCAGCACCGAGATGTTCGCGATGAAGCCGCGCGCGAACTTGTTGATGAGCAGAATGAGCGAGAGCACGACGAGCGACAGCAACAGATACACCGGATTGCCGTAATCGGGATTGCCGACGCCGCCTGCTGCCCAGTTGATGCCCACGCCCATCAGCGACAGGCCGATCACCGCGATCACCGTGCCGACCACCACCGGCGGAAAGAAGCGCAACAGCTTGCCGATCATCGGCGCGAGAAAGATGCCGATGACGCCGGCCGCGATCGTCGCGCCGAACACATCGAGAATGCCGAGCGACGGATTCGTGCCGATGGCGACCATCGGTCCGACCGCCGCGAACGTGCAGCCCATGATGACCGGCAGCCGGATGCCGAAGATCCACAGGCCGAGCGTCTGGATCAGCGTCGCGACGCCGCAGGAGAACAGGTCCGCGCTGATGAGGAACGCGACCTCATCCTTCGACAGATGCATGGCCGCGCCGAGAATGAGTGGCACCGCGACGGCGCCCGCGTACATCACGAGGACGTGCTGTATGCCGAGCGTGAGCAACTGGCCGGTCGGCAGCCGTTCGTCGCACGGATGAACCTTCGGGTGGCTCGTGCTCGATGCCATATGTGTCTCCTTGATTGCCTTTCCATTTGAATGGCCTCCAAGGTAAGTGCGACAAAAAGCGCGAACAAGACCACGCGGCGCTATACATCGCGTTCGCGGGGCGATATGGAAACGGCGCGATGAGCAGAGCCGAAGCGCGCGGAGGCCCTTGCTGCAAGGGACTTGACGCATCGCGAGGGATTTTTGTCGGCTGCTGCAAGGCCGCCTGAAGGGGCGCGTCGTTATGATGTTCATCACGGCGCGCGTATAGTCCGTTTTTCGTTCATCGCGGCGAGCGGCGGGGTTAACCCGCGTGATTCCGCGCTTACCGCGTTTTCCCTAACGTCTTTTCGAGCGGCTCATCCATGCGTTTTCTCGGCATCGATCTCGGCACGGGTTCCGTGAAACTGGCTATCGTCGACGAATACGCGCGCGAAGTCGCAGCGTCGAGCGCGGCGTATGCGGTGACGAGCGCGCAGCCGGGCTGGGCCGAGACATCCGCCGATGCGTGGTATGCCGCTGTCGTCGATGCCGCCTCTCGCCTGCCCGCGCACGAACGCGAAGCCGTGAGCGCGATCGGCTTCTCAGGGCAGATGCACGGCGTGGTGCCGACCGCCGCCGATGGCCGCGCGCTGCGCCCCGCCATGCTCTGGCCGGACACGCGGGCCCGCGCGCTGCTCGACGCGTGGCCGGAACCGCAGCCGAACCCGGTCGCGCCGGGCATGGCCGGGCCGCTCCTGCGCTGGCTCGCGACGCACGAACCGGCGCTCGCCGGCGACATGCGCTGGGCGTTGCAGCCGAAGGACTGGCTGCGCGCGAAGCTCGGCGGCGCGTTCGTGACCGATCCGTCGGACGCTTGCGCGACCGCGCTCGCTGCCCCATCGGGCGAATGGGACGCGGCGCTCATCGAGAGGCTCGGCTTGTCGCGCGAGTGGTTCGCGCCGCTTGCGGCATCGGATGCGCCGGCGGGCGCGTTGTCCGCCGCGGCCGCTTCGGCGCTCGGCTTGCGCGCGGGCATTCGGATGGCCGTCGGCGCGGGCGATACGCCGTGCGCCGCGCTCGGCAGCGGCCTCATCGCGGATGGCGACGCGCTGCTGACCACGGGCAGCGGCGGGCAGATCGTCGTGATGAGCGACGAAGCGCCGTCGCCGGTGCGCGGACTGCATACGTATCGCGGCGCGGCCAGCAGTGGCGCGCGCTGGTATCGCATGGCGGCGATGCAGAACGTGGGCGTCGCGCTGGAGACGGTGCGCGGCTGGCTCGGCTATGCAGCGTGGCCCGCCGCTTACGAGGACGCCTTCGCATCGGATGCGAGCGCGTCCGTGAGCTTCCTGCCGTACCTGAGCGGCGAGCGTTCTCCGTGGATGAACCCGGCGGCGCGCGGCGGCTGGCTCGGCCTCGGCCTCGACGACACACGCGGCTCGATGATGCGCGCGGCGTTCGAAGGCGTGGCATTTGCATTGCGTGCGGGACTCGACGCGATCCGTGCGAGCGGCACGCCGTTGTCGTCGATGCGGCTTGCAGGCGGCGGCTCGATCGACGCGCGCTGGCGTCAACTGCTCGCCGATGCGCTGCATGTCGAACTGCACGCCTGCGATTGCCCGAACGCGGCGGCGCGCGGCGCGGCGATCATCGGCGGCATGGCGGCGGGGCATTGGCGCGCCGATGACTTGCCGGCGCTTGCGCCTGCCAGCACGCGCGTCGCGAGTCCGCGAGGCGACGCCGCGTTCGACGAAAGGCACGCGCGTTTCATCACGCTCTACGAGCGCGTCGAAGACTGGTTCTGACGTCTTGCGCGCGAGCCCTTAAACTGACGTGCGATTCACATCGGCTTCAGGCAAGGGCCTCGCCGTCGGCTCATTACAACATCAACGACATCCGCTATGTCCGCATCCGTCACGCCGCAACCCGATTTCCGCTCGCGCCAGTTTTTGCTGGATCACGCGCTGCGCACGATGATCTTCTATCACCCGCACTGCATGGACCCGGCAGGCGGCTTCTATCACTTCTACAAGAACGGCGGCACCATCTACGACCGCAAGTCGCGTCATCTCGTGTCGAGCACGCGCTTCGTCTTCAACTACGCGATGGCGTACAAGCACTACGGCCTCGACGAGTATCGCGGCGGCGTGCGGCACGGCATCGACTATCTGCGTGAGGTTCATCGCAATCCGGAAACGGGCGGCTATGCGTGGACGCTCAACGGCCGTGAAGTGACGGATGCGACGAACCATTGCTACGGCCTCGCGTTCGTCGTGCTCGCATATGCAAAGGCAGTGGAAGCGGGCTTCGACGAGGCGCGCGCCTATCTCGACGAAACGTGGAACCTGATGGAGACGCACTTCTGGGACGCGCCGCACGGGCTCTACAAAGACGAGGCGAGCGCGGACTGGAACGTGTCGGACTATCGCGGGCAGAACGCGAACATGCACGCATGCGAAGCGTTTCTCGCCGCGTTCGAAGCGACCGGCGAGACGCGTTATCTGGATCGCGCGGCGCTTCTGGCCGACAACATGGTGAACCGACAGGCCGCGCTCGCGGGCGGGCTCGTGTGGGAGCACTACAAGCCGGACTGGTCGATCGACTGGGACTACAACAAGGGCGACCGCAGCAACATCTTTCGTCCGTGGGGCTTTCAGCCGGGACATCAGACGGAATGGGCGAAGCTGCTGCTGATTCTCGACCGGCATCGGCCACAAGCGTGGCATGCAGAGCGCGCGAGGGAGCTGTTCGATCGCGCGCTCGAACTCTCATGGGATCATGAACACGGCGGCATGGTCTACGGCTTCGATCCGGACGGCAAGTTCTACGACGAAGACAAGTACTTCTGGGTGCAGGCGGAATCGCTCGCGGCGGCGGCGCTACTCGCCGATCGCGCGGCTCGCGATGGCGATCAGTCGGCCGCCGCGCGCTACTGGAGCGATTACGACCGGTTGTGGGCCTATAGCTGGACGCATTTCGTCGATCACAAATACGGCGCGTGGTATCGCATCCTGACGCGCGACAACCGCCAGTACAGCGACGAGAAAAGCCCCGCCGGCAAGACCGACTATCACACGATGGGCGCATGTTACGAAGTCCTGAACGTCTTGCGCTGAACGAAACACTGCCATTGAAACGAGGAACCGAACGATGAAGACAAAAGCCGCAATCGCATGGAAAGCAGGCCAGCCGCTCACCATCGAGGAAGTCGATCTCGAAGGGCCGCGCGCCGGCGAAGTGCTGATCGAAGTGAAGGCGACGGGCATCTGCCATACCGATTACTACACGCTCTCGGGCGCGGACCCGGAAGGCATTTTCCCGGCGATTCTCGGCCACGAAGGCGCGGGCGTGATCGTGGACGTGGGGCCGGGCGTCGGCACCGTGAAGAAGGGCGATCACGTCATTCCGCTCTACACGCCGGAATGCCGCCAGTGCAAGTTCTGCCTCTCGCGCAAAACCAACCTGTGTCAGGCGATCCGAGCGACGCAAGGCAAGGGCCTGATGCCCGATGCGACCTCGCGCTTCTCGCTCGACGGCAAGCCGCTCTTTCACTACATGGGCACGTCCACGTTCTCGAACTACATCGTGGTGCCGGAGATCGCGGTGGCGAAAGTGCGCGAGGACGCGCCGTTCGACAAGATCTGCTACATCGGCTGCGGCGTGACGACGGGCGTGGGCGCGGTCGTGTATTCGGCGAAGGTCGAAGCCGGCGCGAACGTGGTCGTGTTCGGGCTCGGCGGCATCGGCCTGAACGTGATTCAGGGCGCGAAGATGGTGGGCGCGGACAAGATCATCGGCGTCGATATCAATCCGGGCCGTGTCGAGCTGGCGAAGAAGTTCGGCATGACGGATTTCATCAACCCGAACGAGGTGGACAACGTGGTCGATCGCATCGTGCAATTGACCGATGGCGGCGCGGACTATTCGTTCGAGTGCGTCGGCAACGTGAAGCTGATGCGTCAGGCGCTCGAATGCACGCACAAGGGCTGGGGACAGTCGTTCATCATCGGCGTGGCGGCGGCGGGCGAGGAAATCAGCACGCGGCCGTTCCAGCTCGTCACGGGCCGCGAGTGGAAAGGCTCGGCGTTCGGCGGCGCGCGCGGTCGCACGGACGTGCCGAAGATCGTCGACTGGTACATGGAAGGCAAGATCAATATCGACGACCTCATCACGCATCATCTGAAGCTCGATCAGATCAACGACGGCTTCGACCTGATGAAGAAAGGCGAGTCGATCCGCTCGGTCGTCATCTATTGAGCGAGGAGGACGCCATGCTCGAACTCGTCGAGGAACACCGTTGTTTCGATGGCGTGCAGCGCATCTATCGGCACGAGTCGCGGTCGATCGGCCTGCCGATGCGCTTTTCGGTGTTCTTGCCCGCCGCTGCGTCGGCGTCGAAAGTGCCGGCGCTCTTCTATCTCGCCGGTCTCACGTGCACCGAAGAGACGTTTCCGATCAAGGCCGGCGCGCAGCGGTACGCGGCCGAGCATGGCATCGCGCTGATCGCGCCGGATACGTCGCCGCGCGGCGCGGACATTCCCGGCGAGAAGGACGCCTGGGACTTCGGCGTCGGCGCGGGCTTCTATGTCGATGCGACGCGCGAGCCGTGGCGCGACCGGTATCGCATGTATTCGTACGTGACGCAGGATTTGCGCGAAGCGGTGCTGGCCGAATTGCCGGTGCGCGAGGACCGGCTCGGCATTTTCGGGCATTCGATGGGTGGGCACGGCGCGCTCGTGCTCGCGCTGCGCAATCCGGATGTGTACCGCAGCGTGTCGGCGTTCGCGCCGATTGCGGCGCCTTCGCAATGTCCGTGGGGCGTGAAGGCGTTCACCGGCTATCTCGGCGACGACCGCGACGCGTGGAAGCAGTACGACGCGAGCGAGCTCGTGAAGGGCGATGCAGCGTCACGCTTCGAAGGCGGCATTCTGATCGATCAGGGGCTGGCCGATCAGTTTCTCGCCGAGCAGTTGCATCCCGATGTGTTCGAGCGCAACGCGCGCGAGGCGGGGCATAGCGTCACGGTGCGTCGTCACGAAGGGTATGACCACGGGTACTTCTTCATCTCGACGTTCATCGGCGAGCACATCGCGCATCATGCGCGGGTGCTCTGCCGTTGAGCGCGGCGCGGTAGCGGCAGCAGTCGGTCAGCTTCCGCGCCGCGCCACCAGGCTCGCCGCATAGACCACGGCGGCGAGCATCGTGATCCAGAAGCTCGTCGGCCAGTCGGTGTAATAGGCGAGCGTGAGGCCCGCCCACGCTTGCCCCAGCGCGAAGAGCGCGGCGAGCAGCAGGCCCGTCGACAGGCGCGTGGTCACGTTCTGCGCCGCCGCTGCCGGCCCGACCATTAGCGCGAACACCAGCAGCACGCCGACGATCTGCGTGCACGCCGCCACCGCGAGCGCGGTGATCGCGAGAAACAGCACGGAGACGAGGCGCAGCGACACGCCTTTTGCCTCGGCCAGCTCGGGTTGCAACGAAGCGAAGAGCAGCGGCCGCATGATGACGCCCAGCGCAACGAGACTCACCGCCGCGAGTCCGGCGAGTACGACAAGCGTTTCGTGACTCACGCCGAGCACGTTGCCGAACAGGAGCGCGGTGGCTTGCGTCGCGTACGCGGTGAAGAAGTGCAGAAACAGCAGCCCGAAGCCGAGCGACAGCGAAAGAATCACGCCGATGGCCACGTCGCGCCCCGACAGCCGCTCGCCGAGCGCGCCCATGCCGACGCCCGCCGCGAGCGTGAAGCCGACCATGCCCCAGATGGGCGACACGCCGAGCAGCACCGCGCCCGTCGCGCCGGTGAAGCCCACGTGCGACAGCGCGTGTCCCGCGAACGTCTGCCCGCGCATCACCAGAAAATACCCGACGATCCCCGCCAGCACCGCGACGATGCCCGACGCCGCGAAGGCGTTCACCATGAAGTCGTATTCAAACATCGTGCGTGTGCTTTCCCTTCTTGCCGTGGCTGTGCGTATGAGCGTGGTCGTGCTGGTGCTCGTGTTCGTGCTGATGCCCGTTGCCGTTTTCGTGCGCGTGATCGAGCTTGTCGATTTCCACATCGCCCGACATCACGAAGATGCGGCCGTTCACGCGCATGACGTCGATGGTCGAGCCGTAGAGACGCGAAAGCACGGGCTTCGTGATGACTTCATCGACGGTGCCGAGCGCCGCGCGCCCGTTGCCGAGATACAGCACGCGATCGAGCGAATTGAGCAGCGGATTCAGTTCGTGCGCGGAGAAAAGCACCGTGATGTTGAGTTCGCGCTGCACGCGCCGCACGAGTTCCACGACGCCCGTCTGATGGCGCGGATCGAGGCTGATGAGCGGCTCGTCGAGCAGCAAGAGACGCGGGCTGCCGAGCAGACACTGCGCGAGCAGAAGCCGCTGGCGCTCGCCGCCCGATAGCTCCGACAACGGCCGCGCCGCGAGTTGCCGGGCGCCGACGAGATCGAGCACGCGCTCGACGTCGGCGCGGGTGCGCGCGTCGCGATGCGGCAGGCCCCAGCGATGCCCGTCGGCGGCCATCGCGACGAAATCGCGCCCGAGCACGCGGCGATTGGCGAGCCCCGCGCGAATCTGCGGCATGTAGCCGATGGACGGATTGCCGCGCACGACCGCTTCGCCGTTCACGCGAATCGCGCCGGACGCGACGGGCACGAGGCCGAGCAGCGCGCGCATCAGCGTGGTCTTGCCCGCGCCGTTCGGTCCGAGCACGCCGATGAACTCGCCGGTGTGAACGGCGAAGCTCGCATCCTTCAGAATCGCGCGTCCGCCGAGCTCGAGCGTCACGCGATCGACTTCGAGCGCGGCCTTCGACTCGCGGATCATTGCTGCCATCCTTGCAGCGCGCCCGCGAGCGCGTCGAGCTGCGTTTCCATCCATTGCTGATACGTCTTGCCGGCGGGCAGCGTCTCGGTCACGCTGATGCTCGGCACATGTCCGTCTTTCGCGATGCCGAGCAGACGCCGCGTGAGCGCGCCGGTCGCCTGGCTGTTGTAGATCAGGATGTGCACGCGCCGTTCGCGCAGATCTTTCTCGAACGCGGCGATATCGGCCGGGCTCGGCTCCGTCTCGTTCATCGCGGCGGTCTGGAACCGCTGGTTGCGCATTTCGAAGCCGATGGCATCGGCCGTATAGCCGAACACCGGCTCCGTCGCGGTCACGGGCACGCCGCGATAGCGCGACTTCAACTGCGCGATGCGCGCGTCGATGGGCTTCAGCGACGCCAGAAACGCGGCGAGGCGCGCGTCGTAGTCGCTCTTGTGCGCCGGGTCCGCGCTCGCCAGATACGCGCTCACCGCTTTCGCGACGGCGGGCATCGTCGGCGGGTCGTACCAGAGATGCGGATTGTCGCCGGACTTCTTGCCGGTCAACTGCGCCGCGACGATTACCGTGCGCTTGCCGCTGCCCTTGCCGCTACTTTTGGATGCCGCGAGCAGCTTGTCCATCCACGGATCGTAGTCCGCGCCGTTATAGACGACGAGCGCCGCATGCTGCAGCGCGCGCGCCGTCTTCGGGCTGGCTTCGAAGAGATGCGGGTCTTCGTCGGGATTGTTGAGAATGCTCGTGACCTCCACGTGATCGCCGCCGAGCTGGCGCACGACGTCTCCATAGAAGTTTTCGGCCGCGACCACCGGCACGCCAGCGGCATGCGCCACGCTCTGGCCGATGCAAAGCGCGGCCACCATGCAACTCAGGATGTACGCGCGTTTCATCGGCTTCCTTCCGTGTGAGCGTGATCGTTCGCGTGATGCTTGCGCTGGCAGTCGCTGCACAGGCCGCTCAGTTCCACGACCTGATGCCGCAACTGAAAGCCGTGCGCGGGCGGGCTCGCCGACAGCGACGACGCGAGTTCGCGTCCCTGAATTTCGAGCGTCGCGCCGCATTCGTCGCAGATCAGGAACTGGCTTTCGTGCGGGCGGCCGGCGTCGCAACACGCGACGAACGCGTTCTTCGACTCGATGCGATGCACGAGCCCGTTTTCGACCAGAAAGTCGAGCGCGCGATAAACGGTGGTCGGGGGCACGCGCGCGCCGCGCTGCGGCTCCAGCGCGTCGATGAGGTCGTACGCGCCGATGGGCTTGTGCGCCTTCAGCACGAGTTCGTACACGTGCCGGCGCAGCGGCGTGAGCGCGAGGCCGCGCTCGTCGGCTAACGCCTCGGCGCGGGCGAGCATGGTTTCGATTGATGCGGTCATGTCATCGTGGCCGCGCGAGGCGGCGCTATGAGCGAGTGGCGATGATATAACGTATCACGGTGGTTTGCACGTCGGCTTTCCGCTGTGCCCGAAGCGTCCGGCGCGGTGCTGGCCGACCGTTCGTCGAGAGAGCAGCGACTAAGGCTGCGAGAGGGCGCCCGAGCGGGCGTCGCGCATGATCGCGTCGATGAGGGGGTCGTTCGTCACGCGGATCCGACCGGTCTGCGTGATTCTTCCGCCGGTCTGCGTGATACCCATCACGAACTGACAGTCGACATAGCAGGTCAGTGTTCCGGTGCTCGGTCCGTCCTGATAGCGAACGACAGGCTCGTTGCCTTCGCTCACGCCCACATACCAGACCAGAACGGGCGTTTCGGTATCCGCGCCGTCGACCGAGGGTTTTTCGTAGACGAACGCGTCTCCTTGCCTCCCGACGTATGAGCGTTCGGGTCGAGGCGTCGGCGCAACTCTGCCTGCTCGATCCAAATGGAACTCATCGGGCGCAGCGAGCCAATGTGAAACAGCCGCGCGGACAGTGAAGAGAAGGCAAAAGACGGACAAGAACTGTGAGAAACGACGACGGCCTGTGCTCATCGTTTGGTGCTTCGCGAATGAGGCGGCGTCGACTCAGGCGGCCCGCCAAGACTTTTCGCATCGAGGTCGATATGGCTGGCCTTCAGAAATTCCGCCTTCGTCCGCCATTTGACCTTTCCATTCGGCAGCCCGAAAACGAGTTCGGCATCTTTGGGCGTAGCGTATCGGTCCGGCGCCACTAGGAAGCGTGTCTTGCGCCAGGCCAACGCGACCAGTGTCTTGTTCCCGGCGGGCGATACCTTGAACACACGTATCCATGCAGGATGTGCGTCGACCGTGGACGGCTCGGTTGTATCCTCGTCATCTTTTGCCGTGGACGATGTCCAGCCGACAGTGACGATTTCCACCGCCTTGCCGGTTCGGTCGAGCACTTCCTGACGCTGCACTTGCTTGCCAAGTAGCTGGAATCGCACGACCGGCACGTGTGACCCCGCGCGGAAGTACTCGGCAATGACCCAGTCTCCCCCGGAAGAAACAATAGGGACGTCGCGCCGACGATCGTAGCGGTAAATGTCAGTCAGGTTCGACAGCACGGACTGCGGCACGCGAGCTTCAGGGAACGAATACCGTGCGGGCTTGAAGTCTCCGGTCTCTGATCTAATCGAGTTCGCGGCGTTCATGTCGAGCCGCAAGCGCAGCGGCGGCAGCGCAATGGACATCAGATTCCCGTCCGCCACGTTGGCGACATAGGGCGGGTGCGAGGACTGAACCGTCTCGACCGGATGGGCGGCATGTGAGGCGCCGAGCGCCGCGTTCGCAATGAGGGGGAAGGCGAGCGCTATTACGTTCGGTGCGAATCTCGAGCGAGCCAGCAAGTCTACGAGTTGATTGCCATTCATGTGCGGCTAAACCTGCACGGTCCAAAGTGGGTCGCCGGATTCTCACGTCGTATGAGTACGCACAGCGCAGCGCATCAGGTTCCGTCGCAGTGATTCCGGGAAGAAGAGGGTCAAGAACTTAAAGCCGTAGCCGCAAACGCGTCAATGGACGTTTTCTGAGATTCAGCGACTCAAACTTCCGAAGTGATGCCCGCACACGAATCAGCGGCCTGGGATTGCGCATTGCAGCATCGAAACCGCGAAACCACGCCTTGACACGCGCCTCCGCAACACCGATCATTCGATCAAACATAGAGCAATTGATCGGCCGTCGAGCGTTCGCTCACTTTCGCGCCGGTCGGGCAGAGAATCGGAGACATCGGTGAGACTGAAAGACAAGGTCGCGGTCATCACAGGCGCCGCGAGCGGAATCGGCGATTCAGTCGCGCGGCGTTATCTCGACGAAGGCGCGAAGCTCGTCGTAGTCGACGTGAAAGACGCGCAAGGCATGGCGCAGCGTTATGAAAACGCCGCCGGCCGCGTGCTCGCGCTCGAAGCCGACGTCACGCGCCGCGAAGACATCGAGCGCATCGTGGCGAGCGCCGTGGAGCGCTTCGGCGGCATCGACATTCTCTTCAACAACGCGGCGCTCTTCGACATGCGCCCGATCCTCGACGAGTCCTGGGACGTCTACGACCGCCTCTTCGCGGTCAACGTCAAGGGCATGTTCTTTCTGATGCAGGCGGTCGCCCGGCGCATGGTCGAGCAGGGACGCGGCGGCAAGATCATCAACATGTCGTCGCAGGCCGGACGGCGCGGCGAAGCGCTCGTCTCGCACTATTGCGCGACGAAAGCGGCCGTCATCAGTTATACGCAATCGGCGGCGCTCGCGCTCGCGAAATCGCGCATCAACGTGAACGGCATCGCGCCGGGCGTCGTCGATACGCCGATGTGGGAACAGGTCGATGCGCTCTTCGCGCGTTACGAAAACCGGCCGCTCGGCGAAAAGAAGCGCATCGTCGGCGAGGAAGTGCCGCTCGGACGCATGGGCGTGCCGGACGACCTGACCGGCGCGGCGCTGTTCCTCGCATCGGCGGATTCGGATTACATCACCGCGCAGACGATCAACGTCGATGGCGGCAACTGGATGAGTTGACCCGGCGCGTGCGCCTTGCAGCATGAGGCGCACCGTCTATAGTGAAACGGCGTCGCGGCGAAGCATACGCGGGCACGCCTACGAAAACGAGCAACCACGCGGTTCCCAGCGCAGCAGAATCAGGCAGCGGCACAGACGGCACGTGCGCCATGCATGCACGATCCGCTGCACCGTGCAAACGAAAAAGGAGACGAACCCATGAAACGCACCCAACGCACCGTCCAGCCCCAGCCGCGCACGCGGCGTTCCATCGCGGCGGTCTCGGCCGCGCTTGCCGCCGCCGCGCTCGCGCCGCTCGCCGTGCACGCCGCGACGACCATCACCATCGCCACGCTCAACAATCCGGACATGATCGAGCTGAAAAAGCTCTCGCCGGCGTTCGAGAAGGCCAATCCCGACATTCAGCTCAAGTGGGTGATTCTCGAAGAGAACGTGCTGCGCCAGCGCGCGACCACCGACATCACGACCAACAGCGGCCAGTTCGACGTGCTGACCATCGGCACGTACGAAGCGCCGCAGTGGGGCAAGCGCGGCTGGCTGTCGCCGATGTCGAATCTGCCTTCGAACTACGATCTCGACGATGTCGTGAAGACGGCCCGCGACGGTCTCTCGTACAACGGCCAGCTTTACGCGCTGCCGTTCTACGTCGAAAGCTCGATGACGTATTACCGCAAGGACCTGTTCCAGGCCGCGGGCCTGAAGATGCCGGATCAGCCGACCTACGACCAGATCAAGCAGTTCGCCGACAAGCTCACCGACAAGTCGAAGGGCCAGTACGGCATCTGTCTGCGCGGCAAGGCGGGCTGGGGCGAGAACATGGCGTACGTCTCGACGGTCGTGAACACGTTCGGCGGCCGCTGGTTCGACGAGCAGTGGAAGGCGCAGCTCGACACGCCGGAATGGCACAAGGCCGTGTCCTTCTATGCGGACCTGCTGAAGAACGACGGCCCGCCGGGAGCGAGCTCGAACGGCTTCAACGAAAACCTCACGCTGATGTCCTCGGGCAAGTGCGCGATGTGGATCGACGCGACGGTGGCCGCGGGCATGCTCTATAACAAGCAGCAGTCGCAAGTGGCCGACAAGATCGGCTTTGCCGCCGCGCCGACGCAAGTCACGCCGAAGGGCTCGCACTGGCTCTGGTCGTGGTCGCTCGCGATTCCGAAGACGTCGAAGCAGCAGGACGCCGCGAAGAAGTTCGCCGCGTGGGCGACGTCGAAGGAATACATCGAGATGGTCGGCAAGGACGAAGGCTGGGCCTCTGTGCCGCCGGGCACGCGCAAGTCGACCTACGCTCGCCCCGAGTACAAGCAGGCCGCGCCGTTCGGCGACTTCGTGTTGCAGGCGATCGAGTCCGCGAATCCGAACGACGCGACGCTGAAGAAGGTGCCGTATAGCGGCATCCAGTTCGTCGGCATTCCGGAGTTCCAGTCGTTCGGCACGGTGGTCGGGCAGTCCATCGCGGGCGTCGTCGCCGGACAGACGAGCGTCGACAATGCGCTGAAGGCTGCCAACGCCACCGCCGATCGCGCGGTGAAACAGGCCGGCTATCAGAAGTAAGCGGCAGATAAGCAGCAAGCAAGCGGGCCGTTCACACAGATCGGCCCGCCGGCATCATCGAGAGGTGACACGATCATGCGCCAACTGAATCCCCCCATCGCCGATCACTTCGACGTGTCCGCCGCCGAGCGCGACAAGAAGCGCGCGAAGTCGGTCCGCTGGCTGATTACGCCGTCGTCCGGGCTGCTGTTCCTGTGGATGGCCATTCCGCTCGCGATGACCATCTGGTACTCGTTCTCGCGCTACAACCTGCTGAATCCCGATGTCAAAGGCTTCGCGGGGCTCGACAACTTCCAGTTCCTCGTCACCGATCCCGCGTTCGGGCCGTCCATCGCGCATACGCTGACGCTGATCGCGTCCGTGCTGGCGATCACGGTGATCGGCGGGGTGCTGCTCGCGGTGCTGTTCGACCGCAAGTTCATCGGGCAGGGCATCGCGCGGCTGCTCGTCATCGCGCCATTCTTCGTGATGCCGACGGTCTCCGCGCTGATCTGGAAGAACATGATCCTGCATCCGGTGTACGGCCTCGTCGCCTCGCTGATGCGATCTCTCGGCATGCAGCCCATCGACTGGTTCGCCGAGTATCCGCTCTTCGCGGTAATCGTGATCGTCGCGTGGCAGTGGTTGCCGTTCGCGTTCCTCATTCTGTTCACCGCCATTCAGTCGCTCGATCAGGAGCAGAAGGAAGCCGCGCGCATCGACGGCGCGGGTCCGTTCGCGATGTTCTTCTTCATCACGCTGCCGCACCTGAAGCGCGCGATCGCGGTCGTCGTGATGATGGAAACCATCTTCCTGCTGTCGATTTTCGCGGAGATCTACACGACGACGGGCGGCGGCCCCGGCACCGCGACGACCAACCTGTCGTACCTGATCTATGCGCTCGGCCTGCAACAGTTCGATGTCGGCCTCGCCTCGGCAGGCGGCATTCTCGCGGTGATTCTCGCCAATATCGTCGCGTTCTTCCTCGTGAGAATGCTCGCGAAGAACCTCAAAGGGGAGTACGAGTCATGAGCACGCATCCCGTTACCTCCACGACTTCGGTGCCCGTGCTGGATCATGTAAAGCGCATCGTGCCCGGCGTCCTCGCGTGGCTCGTCTCCATCCTGCTGTTCTTCCCGATCTTCTGGATGACGATCACCGCGTTCAAGACCGAGCAGCAGGCGTATTCGTCGTCGCTCATCTTCTCGCCGACGCTAGACAGCTTCCGCGAAGTCTTCGCGCGCAGCAACTACTTCGGCTTCGCGTGGAATTCGGTGCTGATCTCACTCGGCGTCACGGTGGTCTGCCTGTTGCTCGCGGTGCCGTGCGCCTACGCGATGGCCTTCTTCCCCACGCGCAAGACGCAGAAGCTGCTCTTGTGGATGCTTTCCACGAAGATGATGCCGTCGGTCGGCGTGCTCGTGCCCATCTACCTCTTGTGGAAGAACTCGGGGCTGCTGGATACGGTAAGCGGTCTCATCATCGTGTACACGCTCATCAATCTGCCGATTGCCGTGTGGATGGCCTACACGTACTTCAACGAAGTGCCGAAGGACATTCTGGAAGCCGGCCGCATCGACGGCGCGACGACATGGCAGGAGATCGTCTACCTGCTGATGCCGATGGCGCTGCCGGGCCTCGCATCGACCGCGCTCTTGCTCGTGATCCTCTCGTGGAACGAGGCGTTCTGGAGCATCAACCTGTCGAGCTCGAATGCCGCGCCGCTCACCGTGTTCATCGCGTCGTATTCGAGTCCGGAAGGGCTCTTCTGGGCGAAGCTCTCGGCGGCTTCGCTGCTCGCGGTGGCGCCGATCCTGATCGTCGGCTGGCTCTCGCAGAAGCAGCTCGTGCGCGGTCTCACCTTCGGCGCGGTCAAGTGAGGGCGGGCTCGTGAACCTGACTTTCCCACACGACCGCCTGATGATCTGCGATTGCGACGGCGTCTTGATCGACAGCGAAGCCGTGGCGGCGCGCATGCTCGTCACCGAATTGCAGGCGCTGTGGCCGGGCGTCGATGTCGAGCCGGTGGTGCTGCCGCTGCTCGGCCTGCGCATCGAGGCCGTGCTCGCGAGCGCCGCCGACAGCGTCAATCGTACCTTGACGCCGGAGCAGGTCATCGCGATCCGGCGTTCGGTCGAGGCGGCGGCGGTGCAGGCGCCGCCCGTCGCGGGCATCGCCGAGGCGCTGGCCGCCGTGCCGCTCACGAAAGCCTGCGCGAGCAACAGCTTCTCGTCGTACGTGGATACCGCGTTGCAACGCACCGGCCTCGTGCGCTTCTTCGGCGAGCGGCGCTTCTGCGCGGACATGGTCGCCAATCCGAAGCCCGCGCCGGACGTGTATCTGGCGGCGGCGCGCGCAATGAACGCCGAGCCGTCGATGTGCCTCGTCGTCGAAGACAGCGTGACGGGCGTCACGGCGGCGCGGGCGGCGGGCATGCCGGTGCTCGGTTTCATCGGCGGCGGACACGCGACCGAAGGGCAGGTGGACACGCTCAGGCGCGCGGGCGCGGCACTCGTCTTCGACGACATGGCGCGCCTGCCCGCGCTCGTCGATCGCTGGCTGCAACACGCGTCGTTCGAAACGAATTAGCGCGCACAGGCACACGTGCGCCGCACATGACTCGGCGAAAGCAAGGCCGACAGGAGACACATCATGGCTAGCCTGACGTTACGCAACATCAACAAGCGTTATGAAGACACGGAGGTGATGCGCAGCGTCAACCTCGATATCGAAGACGGCGAGTTCGTCGTGTTCGTGGGGCCGTCGGGCTGCGGCAAGTCCACGCTCATGCGCATGATCGCGGGTCTCGAAGACATCAGCGGCGGCGACCTGATGATCGACGGCGCGCGCGTGAACGACCTGCCGCCCGCCAAGCGCGGCATCGCGATGGTGTTCCAGTCGTACGCGCTCTATCCGCACATGACGCTGTACGACAACATGGCCTTCGGCCTGAAGCTCGCGGGCGAGAAGAAGCCCGCCATCGACGCAGCCGTGAAGCAGGCCGCGAAGATTCTGCATATCGACCATCTGCTCGACCGCAAGCCGAAGCAGTTGTCGGGCGGTCAGCGCCAGCGCGTGGCGATCGGCCGCGCGATCACGCGCAAGCCGAAAGTCTTTCTCTTCGACGAGCCGCTCTCGAATCTCGACGCCGCGCTGCGCGTGAAGATGCGCCTCGAATTCGCGCGCCTGCACGATGATCTCAAGACGACGATGATCTACGTGACGCACGATCAGGTCGAAGCGATGACGCTCGCGGACAAGATCGTCGTGCTGTCCGCGGGCAACGTCGAGCAGGTCGGCACGCCGAACACGCTGTATCACGCGCCGGCGAACAAGTTCGTCGCGGGTTTCATCGGTTCGCCGAAGATGAACTTCCTGTCGGGCACGGTCGCGCTGGTTCAGAGCGACGGCGTGCTCGTCAAGTACGAAACCGGTGAGACGCAATTGGTCGGCGTGCTGCCGGGCAACGCGAAGCCGGGCGATGCGGTGACCGTCGGCATTCGTCCGGAGCACTTGCAGCCGATGCCCGCCACGAGCGACTACGGCGTGTCCGCGAGCACGATGACCGTCGAAACGCTCGGCGATGCCGCTTATCTCTATGCGGAAACGTCGGTGGCGCCGGATGGCCTCATCTCGCGGATTCCGCCGCTGGAAAAGCACGCGCGCGGCCAGAAGCTGAAGCTCGGCGCGGAGCCGGACCACTGCCATATGTTCGACGCAGCAGGGCAGGCGTTCGCGCGCAATGCGGTGCAGGCGTATCTCGCGGAGCATCCCGAGGTAAAGATGCCGCGCGTGCAAAGCGCGTCGGCGTGACGCGGCGCGTGTTTTCTTCGCATGTCGGCAGGCGATAATGCGGCTCCTCCCGCCACCGCACCGACACGCGCCATGCACGTTCTGAACGAGCTCTACGTTTATCCGATCAAGTCCTGCGCCGGCATCGCGCTGCAACGCGCGATGCTGCGGGAAACCGGTCTCGAATACGACCGCAACTGGATGGTCACCGACGCGTCGGGCGGCATGCTGACGCAGCGCGCGCATCCGCGCATGGCGCTGATCCGCACGGCGTTCGATGGCGGCGATCTCGTCATCGACGCGCCCGGCATGCCGACGCTGCGCACGCCGCTGGATGCTGCCGCGCTGTCGATTGCCGAACCGATGCGCGCGACCGTCTGGCGCGATACCGTCGATGCGCTCGACACCGGCGCGCAGACCGCGCAATGGTTCAGCGAACTCCTCGGCATGCCCGCGCGCCTGGCGCGCTTCGCACCGCAGGCGCGGCGCAACGTCGATCAAAAGTGGACCGCGCCGCTCACCACGCACACGCGTTTCGCCGATGGCTTTCCGCTGCTCGTGCTCGGTCAGGCATCGCTCGATGATCTCAACGCACGGCTTGCGCAGAAGGGCGCGCCC
Organism: Caballeronia sp. Sq4a; assembly: GCF_023170545.1. NCBI lineage: Bacteria > Pseudomonadati > Pseudomonadota > Betaproteobacteria > Burkholderiales > Burkholderiaceae > Caballeronia > Caballeronia sp. Sq4a. The sequence goes on from NZ_CP084250.1 coordinate 545,309, forward strand.
GCCATTGCCGCGAACCGTTTCCGCCCGAATCTCGTGATCGGCGGGCTCGATGCCTATGACGAAGATTTCGTCGAAGACATGCTGATTCGCGCGGACGGCCGCGACGTGCAATTGCGCCTCGTGAAGCTCTGCACGCGCTGCCCGGTGCCGACCATCGACCAACTCACCGGCGCGCCGAATCCCGATTGGCCGCACGAACCGCTCGACACCATGAGCGCGTATCGCGCAAGCGCGCAGCACGACGGCAAGCTCACGTTCGGCAAGAACGCGATGGTGGTGGAAGGCGAAGGCGCGATGCTCGAAACGGGCCAAGCGGTGGACGCGCAGATCGCGTTCTAACGGCTCAGGCGTCGAGCGCGGCTTTCGCGCACAGCTCATCGGTCACGAGTCCCGACAGCCACTGACCTTTGAGCGCCGCGATCAACGCTTCGCGCTTGCGCTCGCCGCCCGCGAAGCCGATGGTCGGCCGCTTCGGCGGCGCATCGAGCTTCAGGCTCGTGACGCGCGCGCCGGTCTTCGACTGCACGCGCTTGCCGTTCACGTCGATCGGCAAGCCGAGCCATTCCGCGACCGCGCCGGCCTTCATCATCTCGTCCACTTCGGCGCGCGTGATGAAGCCGTCCTGATGCAGCGGGCAATTGACGCCCACATTGCCGATGCCGACGAACGCCACGTCCGCTTTCTGCGCGAGCTCATCGACGATACGGTACAGCCGGTGATTGACCCATTGCGCGCGCTCGGCTTCGTTGTCGGCCATGAGCGGCGCGGGCAGCATGAAGTGCTTGCCGCCGGTCTTCTCCGATAGCTGTTGCGCGACGTCATAGCGATTCGATGATCCGTCCTGCGCGATGGCGCCGACCATCGACACGAATCGATGCTGCGGGCGGTCGATCTGTCCGATCTGCTCGACGACCGCCTTCAGCGTGCGCCCGCTGCCGATGGACACGACGATCGGCTTCTCATCGACCAGATAGCGCTCCATCACCTGCGCGCCCGCGACGGCGAGCTTGCGGTCGACTTGTTCTTTCGAATCGCCGTCGATGGGCACCACTTCGCACATCGCGAGGCCGTAGCGGTCGCACAGTTGCTTCGCGAGCGACAGGCAATCCGCGATGCGGTGATCCACCCGCACGCGGATCAGATTCTTTTCCACCGCGAACGCGACGAGCCGCTGCGCCACGGGACGCGAGATCTGGAGCTTTTCTGCGATCTCGTTCTGCGTGTTGCCGGCGACGTAGTAGAGCCACGCCGCGCGGGTCGCCAGGTCGAGTTTTTCGGTTGATTTAGGCACTGAGGTCTTTTCTTTTCCTTCGCGAATTCGCTGGTTCGTCAGTGCGCGGCGTGGCTGGCGCCCTACGTCAGCTACGCCAGGCGAGGGCGCGCCGGATCGAACAGCGGCCGCACGTGCTGATACAGCTCCCGGAAGCTCTTCAGCCGCTGTCGCAAGGCCTGATGCCGCTCGCCGTTCGGCGTGAACTCCTGCTTCACCGCCGGTTTCGCGAGCACGACCGACGGATCGCCGCCCGCCGCGAGCCAGCCGAGGCGCGCCGCGCCCAACGCCGCGCCGGTTTCCCCGCCGCCGTGCGTGCGCGTCGGGGTATCGAAGGCATCGGCGAACATTTGGCCCCAGTATGCGCTTCTCGCGCCGCCGCCGAGCATCGACAATGCGCGCGTTTGCGTGCCCGCCGATTGCAGCGCATCCAGCCCGTCCGTGAGCGCGAGCGTCACGCCTTCGAGCACCGAATAGCCGAGAAGCGCGCGGTCCGTTGCGTGCGTCATGCCGAAGAACACGCCTTGCGCGTACGGGTCGTTGTGCGGCGTGCGTTCGCCGCTGAGATACGGCAGAAAGAGCGGGGCGGTCGCGAGCGCGTCCGGAGGCAACGCCTCGACTTCGGCGAGCAGCGTGGGCTCGTCGGTGGACGTCAGCTTGCAGACCCAGCGCAGGCAGCTCGCGGCCGACAACACCACGCTCATCTGATGCCAGCGGTCCGGAATCGCGTGGCAGAACGCGTGCACGGCGGACGCCGGATTCGGCCGGAAGCGGTCGCCGACCACGCACAGCACGCCGGACGTGCCGAGCGACAGGAAGCCATCGCCCGGTTCGGTCGCGCCGATGCCGACCGCGCTCGCCGCGTTGTCCCCGCCGCCCGCCGCCACGACGACGTCATCGCGCAAGCCGAGTTCGGCCGCGAGTTCGGGCCGCAGCGTGCCCGACGGCTCGCTGCCTTCGGCAAGCGACGGCATCTGCTGACGCGACATGCCACACGCGGCGAGCAGTTCGTCGGACCAGTCGCGGCGCGCGACATCGAGCCAGAGCGTGCCGGCGGCATCCGATGGATCGGACACCTTCGTGCCCGTCAGATGCATGCGCAGATAGTCCTTCGGCAACAGCACGCACGCGGTCTGATGGAAGATGGCGGGTTCGTTGTGCGCGACCCACAGCAGCTTGGGCGCGGTGAAGCCGGGCATCGCGAGATTGCCGGCGATTTCATGCAGGTTCGGCGCGCGCTCGTACAACTCGGCGCATTCCTTGTCGCTGCGCATGTCGTTCCAGAGGATCGCGGGACGCAGCACGCGATCGCTCGAATCGAGCAGCACCGCGCCGTGCATCTGACCGGACAGGCCGATGCCGCGAACCTGCGCGAACTCCGACGGAAACTTCTCGCGCAACTGGACGAGCGCGGCGCGCGTGCCTTCCCACCAGTCGAGCGGATTCTGTTCCGACCAGCGCGGCTTCGGACGCGAGACGGTGAACGGCGTGCCCGCCGTGCCGATGACGCTGCCGTCGCTCGCGAGCAGCAGCACTTTCACTTCGGAGGTGCCGAGGTCGATGCCTAAGTACATGAACGAGCCCTTGGTCGTTGCCGGAGCGCATGTCCGGCGAAAACGTGAAATTTACCGCCCGGCGCGACGGCGCGCCATGAGCACAATACCGGAGCTTCAGGTGCTTGCGGATGAACTCATGGACGGTTCGCGAGCCACGCATCGACGCGCGCGATGGCCGCGCGCATCACGCGCTCGAGGCTCTCGCTCTGCGCCATGCTGCCCCAAAGCAGCTTGTCGCCGGTGAACGCCTTGATCGGATCGGCTGCCGTGAAGAAGCCGTGCGCGACGGCCGGGTCCATCACGCCGTCCTGATACGTGTACGGCAGCTTGCCTTCGTGCCAGCGTTCGAGGAAGCGGAAAAAGAGCGCGGGCAGCATGGCCGTCGCGTTCGGATCGATGCCGCGCGCGAAGCATTCCGAGAGCGTCGGCGCGATGAAGCCTGGCAGCTTCGAGAAGCCGTCGGCCGCGACGCGCTGGTTCGTATCCTTGATATACGGATTGCTGAAGCGGTCGAGCACCACGTCGCGATACTTCGCGAGGTCGATCGGGCTCGGCGTGAGGCACGGAATCACGTCTTCGGTGACATAGGCTTCGGCGAGCGCGCGAATCTCCATGTCCTGCGTGCCTTCGTGAATGTATTGCAGGCCGACGAGCGTGCCCGCCCACGCGATGCAGCTATGGCTCGCGTTGAGAATGCGGATCTTCGCCTCCTCATACGGATGCACAGACTGCACCATCTCCGCGCCGACCTTCTCCCACGCGGGACGCCCCGCGCAGAACTTGTCTTCGATGACCCACTGGATGAACTTCTCGCCCATCACCGGCGCGCGATCGTCGAAGCCGGTGGCCGCCTTCACGCGCTCGGCGACATCGGGCGTGGGGCGCGGCGTGATGCGATCGACCATCGCGTTCGGACACGACGTGTTCGCAATCATCCAGTCGCGCAGCGCCGTCTGTCCGCGCCGTTGCAGGAATTCGAGCATGCCGGCCTTGAAGCGGTCGCCGTTGCTGCGCAGGTTGTCGCAGTTCTGCAGCGAGACCTTGCCCGCATTGTCTTGCATGCGCGCTTCGAGGATGGCGGCGAGCGCGCCGTAGATGGTCGTTTTCGCGCCGTTGAGGTCGGCGGCGAGATCGGGGTTGGCGGTGTCGAGCTTGTCGTGCTCGTCGAGGTAATAGCCGCCTTCGGTCACGGTGAACGAGACGATCTTGCAGGCGGGCGCGGCGCCGGTCGCGATCAGTTCGCCGAGATCGGCCGACCACGGCACGACCTTCTTGATCGAGCGCACGACTTCGTACTCGCGCTCGCCTTGCGGCGTGACCGTCTCCAGCGTGTATTCGCCGTGTTGCGCGGCGAGCGCGTCGAGCACGGCGTTCATGTCACCGCGAATGTTGCCGACGGCGAGCGACCATTGCGCATCGCCCGATTCGATCAGCTTGTGCAGATACCACGCCTGATGCGCGCGATGAAACGACCCCGCGCCGATATGCAGGATCACGTTCGCGCTCGCCGTGCCTTCGCTGGATACGCTGCTCATGTCTTGTCTTCCTCTGATTGGCTGATGCGCCCGTTCTGCGCGGACGGTTCGTGAGCATTTGCTCGATGGGTGGTCGAATGATCGTATTCGCCCGGTTGAAAGTCAAGGCGCGCGGCGGGCGCGTCGTCGCTGCGGTGCGGCGTGGATCGCCGCGCTATGCCATGCGCGCGAGCTTCGCGGGGCGCGTTGCAATGCACCATCGAACGCGGGCAGACGGATTGGGACATACCCGGATAGTCAACGCGGCTCGCATTGACGGAAGGTGCATGCGGCTTCGACGAAACCAACAGCAGCGGCAGCGGCAAGCACAACCATAACGCGAGACACGGACATGGACTATGTGATCGGCATCGACATCGGCACGCAGAGCACGAAGGCGCTCGTCGTGGATACGGAAGGCGCGATCGTCGCGCAGCATTCGAGCGCCTATCATCCGGATACGCCCAAGCCGCTCTGGGCCGAGCAGTGGCCGTCCGTCTGGTTCGATGCGGTGACCGAGTGCATCGCCGGATGCGTCGAGAAGACGAAGGCGCAGGGCATCGACGCGCGGCAGATCAAGGCGCTGTGCGTGAGCAGCCTCTACGGCGGCTCGGGCATTCCGGTGGACGAGCATATGGAGGCGCTTCATCCGTGCCTGATCTGGATGGATCGCCGCGCCACCGCCGAAGTGAACTGGGTGCGCGAAAAGGTGGACGTGCCGCGCCTCGAAGCGATCACCGGCAACGGCGTGGACAGCTACTACGGCTTCACGAAGATGCTGTGGCTGCGCGAGCACAAGCCGGATGTCTGGCAGAAGACGCGCTATTTGCTGCCGCCCAACGCCTTCGTGATTCAGCGGCTCACGGGCGAGCTTGCCGTCGATCACAGCTCGGCGGGCAATCTCGGCGGCGTGTACGACGTCAACGCGCGCGCGTGGTCACATGAAGCACTGGGGATGCTCGGCATTCCCGTTTCGATGATGCCCGAGCGTCTCGTAGAATCGTCGGAGGTGGTCGGCGGGCTTCTGCCGCAATGGGCCGACAAGCTCGGGCTCGCCGCGAACACGCCGGTCGTCGCGGGCGGCGTCGATGCGGCCGTCGCCACGTTCGCCGCGGGCGTCACGCAAGCGGGCCACCACGTCGCGATGATCGGCACGAGCATGTGCTGGGGCTACGTCAACCAGAGCGTCGATGCGCGGCACGGCCTCGTTTCCATGCCGCACGTCTACAACGGCAAGCGCGATCTCTATGTGTTCGGCGGCGCGAGTACGGCGGGCGCGTGCGTCGCGTGGTATCGCGACCAGTTCTGTCAGGCGGAAATCGAAGCCGCGAAAGCGACGCCGCACGGCGACCCGCATCGGCTGCTGGAGGATGCGGCAGCGAACGTGGCGGCGGGCGCGGACGGCGTCGTGTTCCTGCCGTATCTGATGGGCGAGCGCAGCCCCGTGTGGGACGCGCACGCGAGCGGCACGTTCGTCGGCCTGAATCTCTTTCATACGCGCGCCACGCTGTATCGCGCGGTGCTGGAAGGCGTCGCGTTCGCGCTCAGGCACAACATGGAAGCGGGGCGGCGCGGCGCGCAATCGCTGGATGACCGGCTGATCGTCGTCGGCGGCGCGGCGCATTCGGATCTATGGATGCAGATCATCGCGGACGTGACGGGCTTTCCGGTCTTGTCGATCGAACAGGAAGTGGAAGCCGCGATGGGCGCTGCGCTGCTCGCGGCGCTCGGCGCGGGGCTGATTTCGCGCGAGACGGCGGAGGGCGGCTGGGTCACGCTCGTCGAGCGCGCGAAGCCCGATGCCGCGCGACAACGCGTGTACGACGCGCGGTTCGGCGTGTACCTCGACCTTTATCCCGCGCTCAAGGACGCGATGCATCGGCTGCGCGACGCCTGACGCCGGCCTTCACGTTCACGGCTCGCGCATCTGCGTCGGATGCGCGTCGAACACCGGTCCCTGCACGAAGTGGACATCGAACTGTTGAAGCGCGTCGAACTGCGCTTCGTCGGACACGTTCGAGAAGATGAGCGGAATCTTCAGCCGGTGCGCATACGCGACGAGATGCTTCACGACCGAATCGCGCAATGCGGCCCCCGCATCCATCTTGATGAAATCGAGCCGCGCCATCTCCGATACCGCCATGATCTGCCCGGCATTGGGCAGATTGCCCGCCACCTTGAATCCGTAGCGCTGATAGCTCTTGGTCAGATAGCCGAGAAACGTCTTGTGCGCGACCGCCGCCGCGGGCAGCTCGATCACCACGCGCGCCGGGTTCATGCCGAACTTGCGCAGCACCGACGAGAAAACCAAGCCGTGGTCGTACTTCACGCTTTTGAGAAGCCGCTCGTGCACGCGCAGGAACAGCAAGCCCGGCCGCTGCGGACCGAAGAAATTGAACGCATGCAGCGCGCGCGATAGACGGTCCAGCGTGACGAGCTCGTTGTCGTCTTCGAGGTGCGCGAACGGATCGCGCGGCATGTCGCCCTGAATCAACGTCAGCGCCTGCAAGCCGAGTTCGTCGCCGAAGCGTTGCGCGCTTTCGGCCGATGCGGACAGCGTTTGCGGAAAGCTGTGCGTGCCGACATCGAAGATCGGTTCGTACGCGCTCGCCACCGTCAGTTCGCCGTAGCGCGCGATGGCCTGCCGCGCCTGTCCGTCGCCGTCCAGCACGATATGCGCGCCGAGAAACGGATGTTCGGCGGCGCGGGCGACGAGTTCCGGCAGGGACGGGGAGATCATGGATGTGGGTTCGGGTGCGGGCCGACCGGACGCTTGTGATTATTCGGATGGTATCAGCGCGCGCGATGGCCGCTTGCACCGAACTGACATATTGATATGCCGCCGGGTCGCATCGAATCAGGGTATACGAGCTATTTCACTAAACGTAATCGGTTTAACATTCGTAAAACCTTGTCGAGGAGATCCGTCGATGCCCCCGTTCGACACGCACACCGACGCGAGCCGGCACTATCAGTCCGGCTTCGCGAACGACTTCGCCACGGAAGCGCTGCCCGGCGCGCTGCCTATCGGCCGTAACTCGCCGCAGCGCGCGGCGTACGGCCTCTACGCCGAGCAGCTTTCCGGCACCGCGTTCACCGCGCCGCGCGCGCACAACCGGCGCTCGTGGCTGTATCGCATCCGGCCGGCGGCGGTTCACAAGCCGTTCACGCGGGTGAGGGACAACGCGCGGCTGGTTGCCAATTTCGCCGACGTTCCGCCGACGCCGCCAAATCAATTGCGCTGGGACCCGCTGCCGATGCCCGACGCGCCGACGGATTTCATCGACGGCTGGGTGACGATGGCCGGCAACGGCGCGGCCGAGTCGATGACCGGCTGCGCGATTCATCTGTACGCGGCCAACCGCCCGATGCGCGACCGCTTCTTCTACAACGCGGACGGCGAACTGCTGATCGTGCCGCAGCAGGGACGGCTTTCGATTGCGACGGAACTCGGCCGCCTCGATATCGCGCCGTTCGAGATCGCGGTGATTCCGCGCGGCGTGCGCTTTGCCGTGACGCTGCCCGACGGCGAGGCGCGCGGCTACATCTGCGAGAACTTCGGCGCGTTGCTGCAACTGCCGGATCTCGGGCCGATCGGCTCGAACGGGCTCGCGAACCCGCGCGACTTTCTCACGCCGCACGCCGCCTACGAGGACCGCGAGGGCGACTTCGAACTCGTTGCGAAGCTGAACGGCGTGCTGTGGCGCGCGGATATCGGCCATTCGCCGCTGGATGTGGTCGCGTGGCACGGCAACTATGCGCCCTACAAGTACGATCTGCGGCACTTCAACACCATCGGCTCGATCAGCTTCGATCATCCCGATCCGTCCATCTTTCTCGTGCTGCAATCGCCGAGCGACACGCCGGGCGTCGATTCCATCGACTTCGTGATCTTTCCGCCGCGCTGGCTCGCCGCCGAGGACACGTTCCGGCCGCCGTGGTTTCACCGCAATGTCGCGAGCGAGTTCATGGGCCTCGTGCACGGCGTGTACGACGCGAAGGCGGAAGGCTTCGTGCCCGGCGGCGCGAGCCTACACAACTGCATGTCCGGACACGGACCGGACGCGGATACGTTCGAGAAGGCATCCGCGAGCGATACGTCGAGGCCCTCGAAAGTCGGCGACACGATGGCCTTCATGTTCGAAACGCGCACGCTCATCAAGCCCACGCAGTTCGCGCTCGAAACCGCGCAGCTGCAGGCGCATTACTACGAGTGCTGGCAGGGCCTCACGAAACATTTCAACCCGGAGCAACGATGAACGATGCGCTAAAGGCGACGCTCGCCCCGACGCTCAAAAGCTGGATCGAATCCGCGAACGATCCCAGGAGCGACTTTCCGATTCAGAACCTGCCGTTCGGCGTCTTCAGCGACGCGGTGAACGAGCGGCCGCGCGCGGGCGTCGCGATCGGCGACTGGATCGTGGACCTGGCGGCGCTGGAAGACGCGCGGCTGATCGACGCGCACGGCACATTCAGCGAGCCGCGCCTGAACGCGTTCATCGCGCTGGGACGCGAGTCGTGGCGCGCGGTGCGTGTCGCGCTCTCCGCGTTGCTCGCACGCGATACGCCGACGCTGCGCGACGATGCCGCGCTGCGCCGCCGCGCGCTCGTGCCGCGCGAGACCGCGACGATGCATCTGCCGGTCGAGATTCCCGGCTATGCGGACTTCTATTCGTCGAAGGAGCACGCGACGAACGTCGGTTCCATGTTCCGCGATCCGAAGAACGCGCTCCTGCCGAACTGGTCCGAGATGCCGATTGCCTATAACGGACGCGCGTCGTCGGTCGTGGTGAGCGGCACGCCGGTGCGCCGGCCCAACGGCCAGTTGAAGCTGCCCGACGAGCCGCGCCCGATTTTCGGCGCATGCCGCAAGCTGGATATCGAGCTGGAGACGGGCTTTATCGTCGGGCAAGGCAATGCGCTCGGCGAACCGATCCCGTGCGAAGAAGCCGAAGCGCATATCTTCGGCATGGTGCTGCTCAACGACTGGAGCGCACGCGACATCCAGCAATGGGAATACGTGCCGCTCGGCCCGTTCAACTCGAAGACCTTCGCGACGACCATCTCGCCGTGGATCGTCACGCTCGATGCCCTCGAACCGTTCCGCACCGCGACGCCCGCGCAGGAGCCAGAGCCACTCGCGTATTTGCAACATGCGGGCGATCACGCTTTCGATATCGCGCTGTCCGTTGACCTGCGGCCCGAAGGCGCGGCCACCGCGACGACCATCTCGCGCACCAACTTCAGGCTGATGTACTGGTCGATGGCGCAGCAGTTGGCGCATCACACGGTATCGGGCTGCAACACGCGCGTGGGCGACCTGGTGGGCTCGGGCACGATCAGCGGGCCGACGCCCGACTCGTGCGGCAGCCTGCTCGAAGCGACATGGAATGGCCAGCGGCCCGTGCGGCTCGAAGAAGGCGGCGAGCGCGCGTTCCTTCAGGACGGCGACGAGATCACGCTGCGCGGCTGGTGTCAGGGCGAGGGTTATCGCGTGGGCTTCGGCGAGTGCGTGGGGCGCATCCTCCCGGCGCGTTCCTTGATGTGAGGCATAGAACATGACAAAGACGACAATCGACGTCGAGCGCGCGCTCGGCGATGCGCACCGGCCCGCGTTTCACTTCATGCTGCTCGCGCTGTGCGGGCTGTGCCTCGTGATCGACGGCTTCGACGCGCAGGCGATGGGCTACGTCGCGCCGGCCGTCATCGCCGAATGGGGCGTGCCGAAGTCCGCGCTCGGGCCGGTGTTCAGCGCGAGCCTCTTCGGCATGCTGCTCGGCGCGCTCGGCTTGTCCGTGCTGGCCGACCGCATCGGGCGCAGGCCGGTGCTGATCGGCGCGACGCTTTTCTTCGGACTCACGATGATCGCGACCGCCTTCACGCACAGCCTGCCGGTGCTGACCGCGCTGCGTTTCGTGACCGGCCTCGGCCTCGGCTGCATCATGCCCAACGCGATGGCGCTGGTCGGCGAATTCTCCAGTACTCAGCACCGCGTCAAGCGCATGATGCTGGTCTCCTGCGGCTTCACGCTCGGCGCGGCGCTCGGCGGTTTCCTGAGCGCGGCGCTGATTCCGTCGCTCGGCTGGCGCTCGGTCTTCTGGGTCGGCGGCGCGGTGCCGCTCGTGCTCGCGCTCGCCATGTTCGTCGGGCTGCCCGAATCGCTGCAGTTTCTCGTGCTGAAGGGGCATGAAGCCCGGGCGCGCGCGTGGCTCGCGAAGTTCGATCCGTCGCTGCGCATCGACTCGACGACGCGCCTCATCGTCCGGGAAAAAGGCGGCGAGGGCGCGCCGGTGGCCGAGCTTTTCCGCTCGGGCCGTGCGCCTGTCACGCTGATCTTGTGGTCGATCAGCTTCATGAATCTGATCGACCTGTACTTCCTCTCGAACTGGCTGCCGACCGTCATGCGCGATGCGGGCTATTCGCCCGGCATGGCGGTGCTCGTCGGCACGCTGTTGCAGACGGGCGGCGTGCTCGGGACCTTGCTGCTCGGCTGGTTCATCGAGCGCTTCGGCTTCGTGCGCGTGCTGCTCGGGTGTTTCTGCGTCGGCGCCCTTTGCGTCGGGGTGATCGGCGGCGTCGCGCACGTCCAAATGTGGCTCTTCGTGGCCGTGTTCGCCGCGGGCTTTTGCATCGTCGGCGGCCAGCCTGCCGTCAACGCGCTCGCCGGCCATTACTATCCGACGACGCTGCGTTCCACCGGCATCGGCTGGAGTCTGGGCATCGGGCGCGTGGGATCGGTGATCGGGCCGCTCGTCGGCGGGCAGATGATCGCGCTCGGATGGAGCAACGTCGAGCTGTTTCACGCGGCGGCCGTGCCGGTGTTCTGTTCGGCGCTGCTGGTCGTGCTGCTTGCGGTGGTGCGCAGGGAACGGGGTAGCGTGGTGACGGCGGTCTAAACCCGCGTGACAAGCATCAACCGACGGGAGCCGTCTCGCGTTGTTCCCACGCCGCCGGGGCGACGAACGCGAGCGGCCGCGCTGAATCACGCGGCGGCCGTGCCGGTGTTCTGTTCGGCGCTGCTGGTCGTGCTGTTCGCGGTCGTGCGCAGGGACGGTAGCTTGGGCGGTCAAGCAGCCAGGGTCTAAGCGTCAACCGACGCGCGGCGTCTGCGTCCTTCCCACGCGGCCGCCGCCACGAACGCGAGCGCCGCGGCGAACAGCACCGCGATCAGCGCGTTTGCGCCCGCGCGCCGCATCAGCGTGCCCGCGACGATCGGCCCGCCGAAACTCGCGACGCTCCACGAAGCGCCGACGATCGCCGTCGCCGATATGAGCGCCGCGCCCCGAAAGCGCTCGCCGCACGCGACGATCGACAGCGTGTAGACGCTGCCCGCCGCCGCGCCGATCGTGAACAGCAGCGGCCAGCAGAGCCACGGATAGGCGACGGCCCACGGCAGCGCCGGCAGCAGCGCGACGACCACGACGCCCGCGCCCATGTGCACCTTCGCGCGCCCGAAGCGATCCGCGAGCCAGCCGATCGGGAACTGCATGGTCGTGTCGCCGAGCAGGATCGCGGAGGCGAACAGCACGCCGGTATTCGCGCTCACGCCGTGCGATATCGCGAAGAGCGGCAAGAGCGAAAGCGCGAGCGTGTCGAAGAGCGCGAAGAAGCCCGTGCCGATCACGAGCGCCGGCATGCGCGGCAGCACCCGCCGCCAGTCGCTGTGTCCGGCGTGCTCCATGCCGTCGGCACCTAGGCCCTGCGGCGACACGCGGATCGTCGCGAGCGCGGGCAACGCGAGCAGGAAGATCGCGCCGCAGATGGCGAAGCGCGTCGACTGCCAGCCGCCCGCCACGCTCACGAGCACCGGCCCGGCCATCTGGAACAGCGTGAAATTCGTCGCGTAAAGGGCGACGACGCGGCCGCGCGTGGAATCGTCCGCGAGCGCGGCGACCCACGCCTCGCCGATGGTGAAGAGCAGCATCAGCGCCGCGCCGCACGCGAAACGCAGCGCGGCCCAAAGCCACAGGTCGATGGAAAACTGCATCGCGATGGTCGCGAGCGCCGCGACGACGACCGCGCCCATGATCGTGCCGCGTGCGCCGTATCGCGACGCGATGCGGCTCGCGAACGGCGCGACGACGAGTCCGCCGCCGGCCTGCATCGCCGTCATGATGCCGACGACGTCCGACCCGTAGCCCGCCTGCGTCAGCGCGAGCGCGGTGAGCGGCAGCGTCGCGCCGAGGCCCAGGCCCACCACCGCGACGCTCGAAATCAGCGCGAAGAAGTCGCGCGAGAGGACGCCTCTCATCGACCGCGCAGCGAGACTCAGGCAGCCTGCCCGATGGCGAGACGGCGCGCGCGCTTGTCGAGTGTCGCGGAGAGCAGCGTCAGCCCGAACGCGCCGCACGCCATCGCGACGCCGACCCACGGCAGCGAGGTCAGCGGCGCGCCGGCGCTGATCGCGCAGCCGCCCAGCCACGCGCCCGTCGCGTTGCCGAGGTTGAAGGCGCCCTGATTGAGCGTCGAGGCGAGATTCGGCGCATCGCTCGCGCGGTTGACGATCAGGATTTGCAGCGGCGGCACGATGGCGAACGCGAGCACGCCCCACAGGAAGATGGTGATCATCGCGGAGATCGATTCGTGCATCGTCGCGGCGAAGACCGTCAGGATCACCACGATCGACAGCAGGAACGACAGCAGCGAGCGCAGGAGCTTCCAGTCCGCGAGCTTGCCGCCGAGCGTGCTGCCGACCGTCAGCCCGAGACCGAAGAGCAGCAGCACGTACGTGACCGCGTGCGGCGAAACGCCCGTCACGTCTTCGAGGATCGGCGTGATATACGTGAACACCGAAAAGAGGCTCGCCGAAGCCAGCACGCTGATGCCGAGCACCATCAGCACTTGCGGGTTCCTGAGCACCTTGAATTCGCGCAGGATGCTGGTTTCGCGCATCTCGATGTGCTTGGGCAGGCACACTGCCAGCGCGCCCGCCGCCGCGATGCCGATGAGCGTCACGACCCAGAACGTCGCGCGCCAGCCGGCCGCCTGACCGAGCGCGGTGCCGAGCGGCACGCCGAGCACGTTGGCGAGCGTGAGGCCCGTGAACATCAGCGCGATGGCTTGCGCGCGACGGTTCGGCGCGACGAGATCGGCGGCGACCACCGAGCCGATGCCGAAGAACGCGCCGTGGCAGAACGCCGTGACGATGCGCGCGCCCATCAGCACCCAGTAGTTCGGCGCGAGCGCGCACAGCAGATTGCCGACGATGAACACGCCGATCAGGCCCATCAGCGCCTTCTTGCGCGGCATCTTCGCGGTGACGATGGCGAGAATCGGCGCGCCGATGGTCACGCCGAGCGCATAGCCCGAGACGAGCATGCCGGCGGCGGGAATCGACACGGCGAGATCGCGCGCGACGTTGGGCAACAAACCCATGATGACGAATTCGGTCGTGCCGATGCCGAACGCGGCAATTGCAAGAGCGAGGAGAGGCAAGGGCATGGCAAAAGGCGGGGAAAATGGGCGCGCCGGCCTGCATGGCGACGCAAGGAAGGCTCGAATTCTACCGAAAGGTGATTTTTGGTGCTGGTAGAAACCCTGAGATTGCGCCGCGCCGACAATGCCGGATCATGAGCGGTTCCTTTTATGGATTGGCCCGCGCGGCGCAGGATTCTGCATGATTCGGGTCAGCGGCGCGGCCCACATTCTGCATTCTTGCCCGGCATGCGCGAGTCGTTGCGCGGCGCGGGTGTTGGAAAAACACAGCACTGACTGAAGAGATATGTTGCCTTTGAAAACCTGCCTGCGCGCGGCCATCGCCTGCGCGGTCCTGCTTGCCACGCACGTCCACGCCCAAAGCGATGCCGCCGGCCCCGTCGCGACGCAAGCGGGCACCGTCTACTTCCTGCGCGATGAGTCCGGTTTCGCGGCGATGCTCGGCACCCAGGCGTTCGACCGCTTCGACGCCCGCCGTCTCGCGCATTTCGACGAAACGGGCAGCAACGGTTCCATCACCCGCGCCTTGATGCAGACGGACACCGGCCCGGTGCTTTACGACTTCCGCCGCAATCCGCCGCTGGTTCAGCGCGCGGGCAAGCGCATGACGGTGCAGCGCGTGTTCTGGCAAGGCGACGAAGTCGTCATGCAGACCACGGCGGGCTGGTACAAGCTGGAGCGCGGGGCGCTCACGAAGCTGCAATCTTCGACGAAGACGTATCACTGAGCGTACGCGGTCAGGTCCGCACGCCGAACACGCGCTCGCCTGCGACCACGTACACGGCTTCGTTCGCGCGGCGCACGGCGTCGTTGACTTCAAAGCCGCCGGTGAACGCGCCGAACGCCGGCAGCACGCCCGCGCGCCGGCCGAACCGAAAGCACGGCAGCCGCACGCTGTCGACCCGTGTCGCGAGCCGATACACCGGATGCTCGTGACCGGCGAGCGCGTAGCCGTCGTCCACGTTCTGCGGGTGATGGCACAGCGCCCATGGTCCGAGCCGATACGGCTCCTGCACCAGTTCCACGCCGAAGCGCGACGGCAATTGGCCCGCATGACGGTCGTGATTGCCCTCGACGAGCACCAGCCGCAACGCGCGATGCGTCGCGCGCCACGCATCGAGCGCGGCGAGGGTTTCATCGGCGTGGGATTCGCGTGCGTGCAGCAGGTCGCCGAGAAACACGATCGACTCCGGGCGATGCGTCGCGATAAGCGCATCGAGCCGCGTCAGGTTGTCGGCCGTGGCGCCCGCCGGCACCGGAATGCCGCGCGCGCGAAACACGGCGTCTTTGCCGAAATGCGCATCGGCGATGAAGAGGCTCTTTTCGAGCGGATCGAATGCGGCTCGCTCGGCGGAGAGCACGAGCGCGTGGCCGTTTAGATCGATGGTCAGGGCTTCTACTGCCATTGTCCTCGTAGATTCAAGAGCCGGAACTGAACGGCGACTCGGGCGCGGCGCGCAGCGTCTCGCCGAGCAGCTTGCCCATTGCCGCGCCGCATTCCTGCGCCCGGCGCGCGGTCAGAAAGCACGCGTCGCCTTCGGCGCGCATTTCGTAGATCGGGATCGTCTTGATGCTCGTGCCGGACGGCTTTCCGTCGATGGCCGCGAATCGCCTGATCGACACATCGGCGACTTCGAGCACCCAAGTGTAGCGGACCGGCATCCCATTCACCGACGAACTCGCCGATGGCGCGATGCGGATCACATGGCTCGGGCGCATATCGACGAGCGTTTTCGCCGAAGGACGGCTGTCCGTCGTCGCGGTGACGTCGAGCAGCTGGGTACGCATGGGCATGAGCGCTTCCTGCACGGCCTCGCTCATGGACTGCGTGTAAGCGTGGATCTCGTCGGTCAGCGTCGGATCGCTGACGGCTTTGCTATCCACGACGATGAGCACCTTCGTCGCGGGCAGCTTGGCGGATTCATAGAGCGCGTGCTGATCCAGCAGGCGCGGATCGCTGGCGCAGGCGGCGGTGGCTAAAGCGGTGAGCGCGAGAGCGAGCGTACGTATTGTTCTTTTCATGTTGGACGAAGCGTGGTTCGACTGAGAAGCCGCGGCTCGAATGCCGGCGGACGGCCGAAGCGGCCAGCGCGACAGCGTAAAGGCCGATGCCGTCGCACGTCATTCGAAGGAGTTCGAAATGTCTCGCAGCGGCCGGGTCAAAGACCGTCCGCGCGATGCTTCAGGCTTGCGCCGCCTTCTCCAACTCCGCCAACATCCGCTCGACGCGATCCGCGAGCTTCTCCGTGCTCACCTTCTCCCGCAGCCGCCCGACGATCAGCGGGAACGCGAACGGCGTCGGCTTTTTCGGATGCGTGAGCGCAAGGCGGCTCTCGCTCATCCGCACGAGCGCGTGGCGCAGGCGGCTCAATTCCAGCTCCTGGAGCATCACTTCCTGATCGGCTTGCGTGAGCAGCAGATTGCCGCTGTCGTGCTTGCGGAAGACTTCATAGAAGAGGCCGCTCGACGCCTGCAATTGCCGCGCGCTTTTCTGCTGCCCCGGATGGCCCTGATAGATGAGCCCCGACACCCGCGCGATTTCGCGAAAGCGCCGCGCCGAGAGTTCCGATGCGTTCAGGCTCGCGAGAATGTCGTGCTCCAGATTGTCGGGCGAGAAGAGTCCTTCCGCGATCAGCGTTTCCCAGTCGAACGGACGCGCCGACAGCAACTCGAAGCCGTAATCGTTCATCGAGATGGAGAACGTGCTCGGCTGATCGCGCGCCACGCGCCAGCCGATCAGCGAACCCAGCCCGATATGCGCCATGCGCCCCGCGAACGGATAGCAGAAGAAGTGATGCCCCTCGCGCGATCGCACCGTCTCCACGACCAGCACGCCCGGTCCCGGCAGCGCGGACCACTTCGCCTGCAGGTCGAGCAGCGGCTTGACGGCCTGCATCTCGGGCTCGTCGTAGATGCCGTCGTTGGCGCGGGCGAGCATCACGAGCGCGGCTTCCGCCAGTTCGGACGACAGCGGCATCTTGCTGCCTGCCCACTGCGGCATGGCGCCGCGCGAGGACGTCGCGCGCTTCACGTAAGCGGTCATGTCGCGCACGCGCACGAGTTCCAGCGCGCGTCCGCCGAACGTGAATACGTCGCCGGGCTTCAGGCGCGAGATGAACGATTCCTCCATCGCGCCGATGCGTCCGCCCGTCATATATGCGACGTTGATCGTGGCGTTTGCGACGATGGTGCCGACATTGTTCCGATGCCGTCGCACGAGGTCTTCGCGCGGCACGCGATACACGCCGTCATCGCCTAGCACGACGCGGTGATAGTCCGGATACGCCGCGAGAGAAGCGCCGCCGCGCTCCACGAAAGCCAGTGCCCAGTCGAATTCGGCTTGCGTCAAATCGCGATACGCGTACGCGGTGCGCACTTCGTCGAACATATCGGCCGCCTTGAAGCCGCCGCCGATCGCCACCGTGACCAGATGCTGCACGAGCACGTCGAGCGGCTTCAACGGCATGTCGCGTCCTTCGATGCGATGCTCGCCGATCGCCCAGCGCGCCGCCGCCGCTTCGACCAGTTCGAGCGCATGCGTCGGCACGATCGTCACGCGCGACACGCGGCCCGGCGCGTGGCCGGAGCGACCGGCGCGCTGCATCAGCCGCGCGACGCCTTTGGGCGAGCCGATCTGGAACACGCGATCCACCGGCAGAAAATCGACGCCGAGATCGAGGCTCGACGTGCAGACGACCGCCTTCAGTTGCCCGTTCTTGAGCCCGAGTTCGACCCAGTCGCGGACTTCCTTGTCGAGCGAGCCGTGATGCAGCGCGATGAGTCCCGCCCAGTCCGGCCGCAGATCGAGCAGCGCGCGATACCAGATCTCCGACTGCGACCGCGTGTTGGTAAAAACGAGCGAGCTTTGCGCATGCTCGATTTCGTCGGCGACCGGCCCGACCTGCCGCACGCCGAGATGCCCGCCCCACGGAAAGCGTTCGATGGTCTCGGGAATCAGCGTATCCACGACGAGCGTCTTCGGCTGCGCGCCCTGCACGACGACGCGCGGCGTCTTCACCGGATGCAGCAGCGCGTCGTGGGCGAGCGCGAGATTGCCGAGCGTCGCGGACAAGCCCCAGATTTGCAGATCGGCCCGCCAGTGCGCGAGGCGCGCGAGCGCCAGTTGCGTCTGCGTGCCGCGCTTGTTGCCGAGCAGCTCGTGCCATTCGTCGATCACGACGAGCCGCACGTGCGCGAGTTCTTCGCGGGCGTTCGCGCGCGTGAGCATCAGCGTGAGGCTTTCGGGCGTCGTGACGAGCGCCGACGGCATGCGGCGGTTCTGCCGCGCGCGTTCCGTCGACGACGTGTCGCCCGTGCGCAACCCGACGGTCCACGGCACCGCGAGCGCGCTGACCGCGGTTTGCAGGGCGCGGGCGGTGTCGGCGGCGAGCGCGCGCATCGGCGTGATCCAGAGCACGGTGAGCGGGGCGGGGAGCGGCGTCTTTGCGATGTCGGCGATGTCGGCGGTTGAGTCTGCGGCCTGCGTAAGCGAGCGGCGCTTGCGGTTTGCCTTCGCCTTTCCCTTCGGCGGGCCGGCGAAGGCGGTCAACGCGCCGAGCCAGATCGCCCATGTCTTGCCCGCGCCGGTGGTCGCATGCAGCAGGCCGCTCGCGCCACGCTCGACCTCGCGCCAGACTTCGCGCTGAAACGGAAACGGCTGCCAGCCGCGCGCATCGAACCAGCGCGCGATGCGTTCGTCCATCGGCTTGGCGGCTTCGATCGCGTCGTAGACGAACGGCGCGGGCCGGAAGAGTTCGGCGGCGGCATCCAGCTTGGCTTGCGCGGCCTGCGTGCGCGGCACGCGGCGGGGACGCGGGGCGCGGCGTCTGGCGCGAGCCGCCGGTTCGGGCGATTGCTCGTCGCCATATTCGGTTGAGAGTTGATCGTCGCGGTTCATGCGGCCGCCTCGCTCGCGTATTCGAAGCGATCGGAAACGCGACGGTGGCCGGGAACGCGAAAGCAATCGCGAACGCGAAAGCCGTCGCGAACGCGAAAACCGCCGGGAACGCGAGAGCCGTCGCGGACGCAAGAGCTGCCGCAAATGCTAAACCGGCCGGGAACGCGAGAGCCGTTGGGAATGCGAAGACCGCCACGAACGCGAAGCTTCCTACGAACGCCAGCGCAATCGCGAATGCGAGACACGCCGCGAACGCCAAGCCCGCCACGAACGCAAGAGCCGTCGCGAATGCGAAAACCGCCGGGAACGCAAGAGCCACCGCAAATTCGAGAGCCGCGACGAATGCGAGAGCCGCCGCCAATTCGAAGACCGCCACAAGCGCGCACGCAATCCCAACCGCCAAACTCACGACAAACGCAAACTCCGCCGCCCGAACCCGTCGCATGCGACGACCTTCCGCGCTTCCCCGCCTCGTCGCGTGAACAGCGCCCGCTCATGCCATCGCCTCGTTCAAAAAGCCTTTGAGCATGTCGAGCGTATCCGCATCGTCGATGCTCTTATCCGTCCGCCAGCGCAACATGCGCGGAAAACGCACCGCGATGCCCGACTTGTGGCGCGGGCTCGCCTGAATGCCTTCGAAGCCGATCTCGAAGACGAGCGTCGGCGTCAGGCTGCGCACCGGGCCGAACTTCTCGACGGTCGTCTTGCGCACGATGGCATCGACCTGGCGCATCTCCTCGTCGGTCAGGCCCGAGTACGCCTTCGCGAACGGCACCAGCGTGCGCACGCCGTCCGCTTCGTCCCAGACCGCGAACGTGAAATCCGTGTAGAGGCTCGCGCGCCGGCCGTGGCCCGGCTGCGCATAGAGCAGCACGGCATCGACGGAATACGGGTCGATCTTCCACTTCCACCACGTTCCGGACGCCTTCGTGCGGCCGACGCCGTACATCGACGCGCGCTCCTTCAACATCAGCCCTTCGACACCGCGCGCCCGGCTCTCGTCGCGCAATGCGGCGAGCGCGTCCCAGTCCGAAGCATCGACCAAGGGCGACACGCGCAGCAGATCGACCGCGAGCGTCGACGAAAGCGTATGCGCGAGCGCATCGAGTTTCGCGCGGCGCGCGTGTAGCGGTTCGGTGCGCAGGTCGCGTCCGTCGGCTTCGAGCAGATCGTAGGCAAGCAGCGCGGCCGGGGAATCGGCGAGCACTTTCTTCGTCAGCGATTTGCGCGTGATGCGCGGCTGAAGGCGCGCGAACGGCAACGGCATGGTCGCGCCCGGCTCCCACGCGAGAATTTCGCCGTCGATCACCGTGCCGTCCGGCAGCGCCGCGCCGAGCGACGCGAGTTCGGGAAAGCGCTCGGTCAGCAGATCCTCGCCGCGCGACCAGATCCACACGCGGCCGCTGCGCTTCACGAGTTGCGCGCGAATGCCGTCCCACTTCCATTCGGCGATCCAGTCGGCGGGCGCGCCGAGCGTCGCGGGATCGGCCTGCAACGGATGCGCGAGAAAAAACGGATACGGCAGGCCGATGTCGCTCTCATGCGGCGTGTCGATGTCGTCGCCCTCGGCCGCCGGCGCGATCAGCCGAAGATAGCGCGCGGCGCTCGGCGCCTGCCGCGAATCGGTCCAGCCGACCATGCGTTGCGCAATGCGCTTGTGATCCACGCCCGCCACCTGCGCGAGCGCGCGCACGACGAGTTGCCGCGCCACGCCCACGCGAAAGCCGCCGCCGATCAGCTTGGTCAGCAGGAACCGCTCGCTCCAGTTCAGTTCGTCCCAATAGCCGAGCATGCGCTCGCGCAGCTCGACGGGATTCGCGCCGCGCAGCGTCAGCACGCGGTCTTCGATCCATTGCGCGAGGCCCAGCTCCGATTCGCGCTGCGGCGGCGGCAGCACATGCGCGATGGTTTCCGCGAGATCGCCGACCGCCTGATACGACTCCTCGAAGAGCCACTCCGGCAAGCCCGCGCGCTCGCGTGCGAATTCGATCAGAAGACGCGTCGGCACCGACTGGCGCGGCTTGCCGCCCGCGAGAAAGTACGAGGCCCACGCCGCGTCTTCCGGTTCCGCGCCGGAGAAATACGCGATCAGCGCCTCGAGCTTTTCGTTGGTCGAAGTCGTCGCGTCGAGCGCGGCATAGAGCGTCGCGAAGCGTCTCATTGCGACGGCGTCTCCGTCGTGGTTGCGGTGGGCATGTCGGCCTCGATGGCGTCGTCGCCGTACTCGGTCTTGAACGCGCCCGCGTCGAGCCCTTGCTCGCACAGCCAGCGCACCATCGGCTCGATCTGGCCGTGCGTGACGATCACGCGTTCTGCGCCCGTCGCGCCGATGGCCGTTTGCAGGCCGGGCCAGTCCGCGTGATCCGACAGCACGAAGCCGCGATCGACGCCCTTGCGCCGCCGCGTGCCGCGCAGGCGCATCCAGCCGGAGGCGAAGGCATCGCTGTAATCGCCGAAGCGGCGCATCCACGTGCTGCCCTGCGCGGACGGCGGCGCGACGATCAGCGCGCCCTGGAACGCCGCCTTGTCGCGCGCGGCGATCTCGCTCACGAGCCGCGTCTCCGGCAGCGCGACGCCCGATTCACGGTACGCGCGATTGAGCGGCTCCACCGCGCCGTGACAGAAGATCGGGCCGATGCCCGCGTCGATGCCCGCGAGCAGCCGCTGCGCCTTGCCGAACGAATAGCAGAAGAGCACCGACGCGCGGCCTTCTGCCGCGTTGTGCCGCCACCATGAATCGATGCCTTCGAACACGGCGCGCGACGGTTCCCATCGGTAGATCGGCAGGCCGAACGTCGATTCGGTGATGAACGTATCGCAGCGGACCGGCTCGAACGGCGCGCAGGTCGGATCGGGCTCGACCTTGTAATCGCCGGACGCGACCCACACGCGCCCGCCATGCTCCACGCGCACTTGCGCCGAGCCGAGCACATGCCCCGCCGGATGAAGCGACACCCGCACGCCGTTTACATCGATGCGCTCGCCGTAAGCGAGCCCTTGCACGTCGATGCCCGGCAGCCGCGAGAGCAGCACGCCGAGTCCCGCTTCGGCAGTGAGATAGCGCGCGTGACCGAAGCGCGCGTGGTCGGCATGGGCGTGCGTGATGACCGCGCGCTCGACGGGCCGCCACGGATCGATATAGAAGTTGCCCGGCGGACAGTACAGGCCCTCGGGACGCGCGACGATGAGATCTGCGGATGTGTTCACGGGCTTTTCGGTCGTGCTCCTGAGAAGTGTCGTGCAGGCAACAAAGCACGTGACATGCCCGTCATGGCGCTTTCATGAAGAGCGACTACGGTGTAAAAGGTTTGTTCAGCATCGTCTTATTCTCGTCCGAGAACGAAGGAGCCGGTTCGAGCCGCGAGGCTCGTTGCAATGCCCTGTCTCACGTGATCTTCCGCTGGTGTTTTGGAATGAAGCCGAATATGGACACGATGGTTGCGTCGACTGCCGCAGAGGCGGTCTGGATTGTCAGGCTCAGGAGCCATCCGCAGTATGACTTCGTGCGTCTGAAGCGGGTGTTCGCCGAGCCCGGCTCGCGCCATCAGGTCGTGCTCGTGGATGTCAAACGGCTTCTGCAATGCGCCGACCGCGACGACACCGACTACGTGCTCAAGGCCGTCGACGACTGGCACGCGGGCAAGGTGCGCGGCATCCGCGAATTCCTCGACCCGGACAACCCGCGCGTGCCCGAAATGCCGTACGTGACCATCAGCGTGCGGCGCGCGGAAGGCTTGCTCGGGCTGATCGGCGTGCATCGGGAGGGCGTCGTCGCGTTTCGCAACGGACAGCATCGCGCGCGCTACATGGCGCACGCCGGCGCGCTTTGCATGCCGGTGGAAGTGCACGAACGCGAGGCCGATCTTTTGCGCGCGATGTGCGCCGCGCCGGGCGATGCGGTCGCGGAGTACGGCGAGGTCTGATGCGTGAGCGATGTTGAGCGATGTCCGAGCGATGCCTGAGCGATGTGTCACGCAGGCGACGCGTCGACGACATTACGCGGCGCGCCGTCTGCCCACGCTTTCACGTTGCCGAGCGTCGTCGTCGCGATTTCGATGAGCGCCTCGCGCGTGAAGAACGCCTGATGCGCGGTGATGATGACGTTCGGAAACGTGAGCAGCCGCGCGAGCACGTCGTCCTGCAACAGGCGGTCCGAGTGGTCCTCGAAAAAGAGGCCGCCTTCTTCCTCGTACACGTCGAGGCCCAGATGCCCGAGCTGGCCGCTCTTGAGCGCGCCGACGAGCGCGTTGCTTTCCACGAGCCCGCCGCGCCCGGTGTTGATGAGCATGGCGCCGCGCTTCATGCTGGCGAGCGCGCGTTCGTCGATCAGGTGATACGTCGAAGGCAGAAGCGGGCAGTGCAGCGACACGATATCCGAGTTCGCGAGCAGTTCGTCGAGCGGCACGTAGCGCGCGCCGCGCGCGAGCAGGTCTTGCGCGGGCGGGCCGGGATCGTACGCGAGTACCCGCATGCCGAAGCCCGCCATGATGTTGCCGAACACACGCCCGATGATGCCCGTGCCGATCACGCCGACAGTCTTGCCGTGCAGATCGAAGCCGAGCAGGCCGGTGAGCGAGAAGTCGCCTTCGCGCGTGCGGGCCACCGCGCGATGCAGCCGGCGATTGAGCGTGAGGATCATGCCCACGGCGTGTTCGGCCACCGCATGCGGCGAATACGCGGGCACGCGCGTCACCGTGATGCCGAGGCGCTTCGCCGCGTTCAGATCCACGTGATTGAAGCCCGCCGAGCGCAACGCGAGCAATCGCGTGCCGCCCGCGTGCAGCTTTTCGAGCACGGCTTCGTCCACGCTGTCGTTCACGAACGGGCACACGGCCGTGTAGCCCTGCGCGAGCACGGCCGTCTGCGCATCCAGGTGCGCTTCCTGAAAGTCGAGTTCGATGCCGAAGGCTTCGTTCGCCTGCCTGAAGGTGTCGGCGTCATACGGGCGCGCGCTGAAGAGAATGAGGCAGTGCGGGTTCGGGCGGGTGTTTGTTGTGGTCATGTCGGGCCGGCTGCGTTCAGGTCGAGGGAACGCGCGCCGGCCCGGAATGCCCGGAGCCGGCGGTGCGCGTCAGTGCGTCGTCGGGCTGCCGGAGGTCAGGCCAACGTTTGCGCCGGCGGTCTGAAAAGCGGCCGGCGTCTGTCGATAGATCTCGTCGGGCTTGTTATTGGCGGCGTTGACTTCCTTCGTGAGTCTTTCGAGCGCGTAGTCGATGAAGAAGCGCGTCTTGGCCGGCAGATACTGCCGCCCCGGATAGACGATCGACAGCTTCATCTCGGGGTCGTCCACCGAATAATCCGGCAAGAGGCGCACGAGCGTGCCGTCGTTGAGGTCGCCCGCCACGATGCCTTCCGGCAGGATCGAAAAGCCCATGCCGCGCAGCGTCGCGAGACGCACCATCAACGCGCTGTTGACCGAATAGACCGCCGAGAGCGTCACCTGTTCCGATGAGCCGTGGCGGTGCCTGAAGTGCCACGACGAACTGCGGATCTCATTGGGCAGCGCGACGAACGGCATGCCTTGCAGATCGGCCGGCGAGGCGGGCATTCCGTGCTCGGCCACGAAAGCCGGCGTGGCAACCGGAATGAGCGCGCTCACGCCGATGGGCCGTTCCACGAGCGCCGTGCTCGACACCATGAACGCCGCGACGATACCGACGTCGTATCCGTCCTCGACAAGATCGACGTGACGCTCGGCCAGTGTGAGGCGCACGTTGACTTTCGGATACAGCTTGCGAAAACCGTCGATGAGCGGCGTCAAAGTAAGAAGCGAAAGCGCGCTCGATGCGACTACGCGAAGCGTGCCGCTCGGCTCGCCTTCCGTATGCGTCACCGCGGATTCCAGATGATCGAGTTCTTCGAGTAATGCGCGGCAGCCCTCCAGATAACGCGTGCCGGCTTCAGTCAACGACAGATTGCGAGTCGTGCGGTTAATAAGGCGTGTCCTCAGATGCGCTTCAAGCATCGCAATTGCGCGAGTAACGAGCGCATTCGAAACGTCGAGTTGCTGTGCCGCGCGCCGAAAACTTTCTGTGTCGGCAACCCGGACAAATACGCGCATAGCATGAATTTGGTTCATCTGAACGCCCTCTCTCTCTGTTGTGCCACGGTGACGTGGGCTGATAAATCTCCCCGTTTCACGCCCACTTTTCGATGTACCACCACTGCATAATATTGACAGAATGAAGAAGTTGCAATATCAGAATAAATAATCGGTCGCGCCGAGGAAATAGTTTCCGATCCAGAGGATTTTAGTCGCGATTGTGCTAGCTATGGTATTCCATACTGACAGCATAGACATCTGTGGTAGTTCGTTTTAAATCTCGTTCGCGGATGGCGTCGCTGCCCCGCTTCGCATGGGGGGAAACGATATAAGAGAAGCGTATTTATACGGATGTACTTAATTAGTCGGGTTATTGCGCTACTGCTTCATCGTTTGCTTAATCAAAATTCATCGGGCGCAAAGCGAGCAAAGATTTTAACAATGGCGCGCTGAATATTTTCGGGCGCGGCCGCTATTTCAAAAATCGCGGCCTTATGCTCAAAAGCTGAAAGGATGAACCGATTCATGCTGTGGCACCTCCTTGCGACACAACCGGAAATCGCGCTTTTCGCCAGTCTGGCCATTGGTTTTTTTATCGGCTCGTTCAAGTTCGGTCCCATTCAGCTTGGCGGTGTCTGCGGCACGCTGATCGTCGCGCTGATTCTCGGTCAGAGCGGCGCGCGCATATCGCCGGATCTGAAAAACATTGCCTTCGCGCTGTTCATTTTCGCGCTCGGTTTTACGGGCGGTCCGCAGTTTTTCGCGAACATCGGGCGCGGCTGGCGGTACGGCGCGCTGTCGCTTGTCGAAGTCATCGTCGTGGTCGCGCTCGTGCTCTGCATCGCGGCGATGCTCAAGCTCGATCCGGGTACGGCGGCCGGTCTGCTCGCGGGCGGCGCGACGGAATCGGCGGTGATCGGCACGGCGTCCGAGGCGGTCGCGCGGCTCGGCTTGCCCGCGGCCGAGATTGCGCGCCTTCAGGCAAATATCGTCACCGCGTACAGCGTCAGCTACCTCTTCGGGCTCGTGACGATCGTGCTTTTCGCGAGCCAGTTTGCGCCGCTCATCTTGCGCGTGAATCTGCGCGACGAAGCCGAGCGCGTCTGGCGCAAGCTCGGCGGCGACGGCGCGCTCGCGGAAGGGCAGACGCCCGCCATCATGCCGCTCGCCGCGCGCGAGCTGAAGGTGACGGCCGCGGCCGGCAGCAGCATCGGTGAACTGGAGAAGCGCTTCGGCCACAACATCAGCGTACAGCGCGTGGTGCGCGACCGCTCGGTCATCAAGGGGCAGCCTTCGGTGACGCTGAAGGCGGGCGATCGCATCGTGATCGCGGGGCGGCGCGAGGCGCTCGTCGAAGCGATTCCGTGGGTCGGCGAGGAAGTGTTCAACGGCGGCGGCTCCGATTACTTCGTCGAAAAAGTCGACGTGATGCTGACGAACCGCGCGCTGCATGGGCTCACGCTCGCGCAGGCGCGCGCCCGCGCGAATCCGGCGGATGGGCGCGGCGTGTTCGTCGCGGCCGTGACGCGTCTGGACAGCACGGTGCCCGCGCTGCCCGGCACGCAGGTGCAGCGCGGCGACGTGCTCACGCTCGTCGGCAACAAGGAAGACGTGACGCGCGGCGCGGCGAAGCTCGGCTACATCATTCGCGCGACGCAGAAGACGGACTTCGTGTTCCTCGGGCTCGGCGTGCTGGCCGGCATCGGCATCGGGCGGCTGTCGGCGCACATCGGCGGCATCGACCTGTCGCTCGGCACGGGCGGCGGCTGTCTGCTCGCGGGGCTCGTGTTCGGGTGGATTCGCTCGCGCTATCCGGTAATCGGCTCGCTGCCGTCGGCGGCGGCGCAAATCCTGAAGGACTTCGGGCTATGCACGTTCATCGCGGCGGTCGGCCTGTCGGCGGGCGCGGACGCGCTGCGGCTGATCCGCGAATTCGGCATCGCGCTGCCGTTGGCGGGCATCGTCATCACGCTCGTGCCGGCGCTCGCGTCGCTCGTCGTCGGGCGCGTGCTGCTCAGGCTCGACGTGCCGATGCTGCTCGGCGCGATCGCGGGCCAGCAGTGCAGCACGCCGGCGATCAGCGCGCTTGTCGGCGTGACCGGCAACGCGACGCCCGTCATCGGCTACACCATCACCTACGCCATTTCGAACGTGCTGCTGCCGCTGCTCGGGCCGCTCGTCGTCGGACTGGTGAGCAGGCTCGGCTAGAACGATGAACATCGGGGGTTCAATGGACTGGCTCCACGCGATTTTCGCGAAGTCACCCGAAACGGCGCTGTTTCTGTCGCTCGCGGCGGGCTATCTGATCGGCCAGATCAACTTCGGCAAGTTTCAGCTAGGCGGCGTCGGCGGCTCGCTCATCGCCGCGGTCGTCGTGAGCCAGGTCGGCGTGCAGATCGACAACGGCGTGAAGTCCGTGATGTTCGCCGTGTTCATCTATGCAGTCGGCTACGACTCGGGGCCGCAGTTCTTCAACTCGCTGAACCGGCAGACCTTGCGCGAAATCGCGATGGCCGTTTTTCTCGCCGTGACGGCGCTCGTCACGGTGATCGTCTGCGCGAAGCTGTTCGGCCTCAACAAAGGGCTCGCGGCGGGGCTGGCGGGCGGCGCGCTCACGCAGTCCGCGATCATCGGCACGGCGGGCGACGCCATCGCGCGGCTCGGCTTGCCCGCCGCCGAAACGAAGGCGCTGCAGGGCGACGTGGCGATTGCCTACGCGGTGACGTACGTGTTCGGCTCGCTGGGCGCCATCATCGTGTGCGTGAACATCCTGCCGAAATTCATGGGGCAGAGCCTGAAGGACGCGTCGATCGAGGCGGAGAAGTCGCTTGCGGGCGACGCCGGTCCCGCGCCGGGGCAAGTTTCTGCGTTGCCGCCGCTCGTCGGGCGCGCGTATCGCGTGACGGCGGCAGGCGCGGCGGGACGCACGGTCGCGCAGATCGAGATGGCGGAGCAGGATCTGATCACCGTCGAGCGCGTGCGGCGCGCGGGCCACGCGCTGGAACCGCGCCCGGACGCGACGCTCGAAGCGGGCGATATCGTGCTCGTCGTCGGGCGACGCGAGGCGATGGCCGGCGCGGCGTCGCACATCGGCGAGGAAGTCGCGGACAGCGACGGCATCAGCGTCGTGATGCAAAAGCGCCAGGGCGTGTTCGCGCGGCGCGGCATGAATCACACGACGATCGCCGCCGTGCGCGCGACGGTAGACCGCGAGATGCGCCATGGCGTCTATCTGCAGGCGATTTTGCGCGCCGGCATGCCGCTGCCCGTGCTGCCGGAAACGCGGCTCGAACATGGCGACGTGCTCACGTTCTACGGCTCGCCGCAGGACACGAAGCGCGCCGTCGACGCAGCCGGCTACGAACTGCCGTACAGCAACAAGACCGATTTCATCTATATGGGCGTGGGCATCGTGATCGGGCTGTTGCTCGGGCTCGTCGTCGTGCGCGTGGGCGGCATTCCGATCACGCTCGGCTCGGGCGGCGGCTGCCTGCTCGCGGGCCTCGTCTTCGGCTGGATGCGCGGCAAGCATCCGATGTACGGCGTCATGCCGCCTGCCGCGTCGCAGTTGCTGAAGGACTTCGGCCTTGCGGCGTTCGTTGCGGTGGTCGGGCTGAACTCGGGCTTGCAGGCCGTCGTCACGGTGAAGCAGAGCGGCCTCACGATCTTCCTGCTCGGCGTGTTCGTCACGCTGTTTCCGCTGCTCTTGACGATGCTCTTTGGCCGCTACGTGCTGCGCTACGACAACGCAGCGGTGTTCGCGGGCGCGCTGTCCGGTTCGCGCAGCGCGAACCCGGCGTTCGGCGGCGTGCTCGACAAGGCGGAAAGCCCGGTGCCGACGGCCGCCTTCGCGGTGACGTATGCGCTCGCGAACGTGCTGTTGACGCTGCTCGGGCCGCTCGTCGTCGGGCTGGTGTAGGGGCTGGTGTAGCGGTTGGTGTAGCGGCTCGGGCGTGCTCCTTGCGCCATCATCGGCGGGCGAACAAGGAGGCATTTCATGGCGAATACCTTACCCGTCGTCACGCTGCCCGACGGCGAAGCGATCCCGAAACTCGGTCAGGGCACATGGGAAATGGGCGAGCGCCCGAACGCGCGCAAGGCGGAGATCGCGGCGCTGCGTGAAGGCGTCGAACTGGGGATGACGCTCATCGACACCGCCGAGATGTACGGCGACGGCGAGAGCGAGAAGCTCATCGCCGAGGCGCTATCGGACGTGCGCGACGACGTGTTTATCGTGAGCAAGGTGTATCCGCATAACGGCAGCGAGCGCGGCGTGCAAGCGGCGTGTGAGCGGAGCCTCAAGCGGCTGAAGACCGATCGCATCGATCTGTACTTGCTGCACTGGCGCGGCGGCGAAGACTTGCAGGGCGTGGTTGCGGGCTTCGAGAAGCTGCGGCGCGACGGCAAGATTCGTCATTGGGGCGTGAGTAATTTCGACATCGACGACATGGAGGAGCTTTTCTCGCTCGATGGCGGCGATGCCTGCGCGACGGATCAGATTCTCTACAACGTCGCGCGACGCGGGCCGGAGTTCGACTTGCTGCCGTGGCTGCGCGAACGCCGGCTGCCCGCGATGGCGTACAGCCCGGTCGATCATGCGCGGCTGCCGCGCGGCGGCGTGCTGGAGAAGGTCGCGGCGGCGCGCGGCGTGTCGGCGTTTCAGGTGGCGCTTGCATGGGTGCTGCAACAGCCCGAGGTGTTCGCGATTCCGAAGGCCGCGGATGTCGCGCACGTGCGGGAGAATCGCGCGGCGGCGGATTTGCGGTTGTCGGCGGAGGAGTTGGCGCAGATCGATGCTGAGTTCAGGCCGCCCACGAGAAAGAGGGGGTTGGAGATGCTTTAGTGGCGATATCGCCGTTGCTGAAGAACAGCAGCGAGCAGAATAGTCTGTCATCCCGACTATTGCTCGCTGGCTGCGATGAGGCGTGAAAAGCCTTTCTGGCTCAGCGGGCCGTCCAGCAGCGCCCGCTAACCGCCCCTAATCACGAACACGCATGATGCGCATGCACCGACCCGAGCACCGCCACTTCGGCCGGCGTTCGCCTGAGATCCGCCTCGCTGACCTGCTTCGCGTCGGAAAGAAAATCATCGACGATCGACGACACCGTCGTATCCGTCAAACACAGCGACACGCGCCGCGTTTCGTTCGCCGGCATGGAAGCGCGTTGCGACAAGAACAGCACGCCCTACTGGTACCCGCGCACGATGCCCCGCACCGCGCCGACGCATTGTCCCTGCGCGGCGTTGTCGCCTTTCTGGCCGCACTGCTGCGCGAGCGACCACGCGGAAAAGCTCGGATCCGATGCGCCGGGCGTCGGCGCGGTTTGCGCGTGAGCGGCCGTGGCTGCGCAAAGCGCGAGAGAAGCGGCGAGCGAGAGAGCGCGTTTCATCGTGGGTATCCTCTTGTATGAACGGTGTACCGTTGAGAGGCGAAGCGGCGCGCTTTGGTTCCGGCGACCGTTTGCTTCAGGTCACGTTTTCGCGCGATCGCAGCGCTCGCAGTTCGGCGACCGGAATATGGCAATGGATGACGTGGCCATTTCCGGCATCGCGGCTGGGCGGCGTCTCGCGCTCGCAAATCTCGCCGACCTTGCGCGGACAGCGCGTGTGAAACACACAGCCCGACGGCGGATTCGCCGCGCTCGGCAATTCGCCGGACAGCCGGATGCGCTGATGCGCCGCGTGCGCGTCGTCGAGCGATGGCGCCGACGACAGCAACGCTTCCGTGTACGGATGCTGCGGGCCGTCGAACACATCGGCGGCGCGGCCGATTTCCATGATGCGCCCGAGATACAGCACGGCGATGCGGTCCGACAGATAGCGCACCACATGCAGATCGTGCGAGATGAACACATAGCTCACGCGCCGCTCGCGCTGCAAGTCGGCGAGCAGATTCAAAATCGCGGCCTGCACCGAGACATCGAGCGCGGAAGTCGGCTCGTCGCAGACGACCACGCGCGGATCGCCCGCGAAGGCGCGCGCAATCGCGACGCGCTGCTTGAGTCCGCCCGACAGTTGCCGCGTGCGCGAGCCGAGATAACGCTCGGGCAGCCGCACCGCCTCGGTCAGCGTATGCAACCGCCGCTCTTTCGCTTCGCCATGCAGCGCGCCGAGCTTCGCGAGCGACCGCGCAATGAGCCTGCGCACCGAATGCGCGCGGTTCAGCGCCGAATCGGGATTCTGGAACACGATCTGTAGCGACTTGACCTGCTCGCCGCTGCGCCGCGTGACGCGCTCGGCGAGGCGCTGGCCGTCGAGTTCGAGCGTCGCGCCTTCATCCGGCGAGACGAGGCCGAGCAGCAATTTCGCGAGCGTCGTCTTGCCGCTGCCCGACTCGCCAACGAGCCCGAGCGTTTCGCCCTGCGCGAGATCGAGCGAGACATCGTGGACGGCGCGCACGTCTTCATCGCCGACACGAAAGGTCTTCGACACGTGACGGGCCGACAGCGCGAGCGGTGCGTCCTCGCGCGGCGGCGCGGGCGGCGGCGTTTCGTCGGTCGAGCGGGGCAACAGGTGCGCGCGCTCGTGATAATGACAGCGCGACATCTGGTCGCCGTGAAGCGATGCCACGCGATACGGCGGCGGCGCTTCCTTCACGCAGCGTTCATCGGCCATCTTGCAGCGCGGCGCGAAAATGCAGCCTTGCGCAACCGTCCCCGGCAGCGGCAGCGAGCCGGGAATCGTATCGAGCCGGCCGGTGTCCTTCGTGCGCGTGCTCGTCGGCAGGCAGCGCAAGAGGCCGACTGTGTACGGATGACGCGGCTTCGCGAAGACGTCGGCGGTCGCGCCTTCTTCCACGAGCCGCCCCGCGTACAGCACGCCGACGCGGTCGCACATGCGCCCGATCACCGCGAGGTTGTGGCTGATGAAGAGCACCGCCGTGCCGAGTTCCGCGCGCAACTGGGCGATCAGGTCGAGCACTTCTGCTTCGACGGTGGCATCGAGCCCGGTCGTCGGTTCGTCGAGAATCAGCAGTTCGGGATTGCACGCGAGCGCCATCGCGATCACGACGCGCTGCTGCATGCCGCCCGACAATTGATGCGGATAACTCTCCATCACCCGCTCCGGCGACGCAATGCGCACGCGGCGCAGCATCTCGACGGTGCGGGCGAGCGCGTCGTCGGCGGAGGCGCCCGCCGCTTCGAATGCTTCGGACACCTGACGCGCGATCGTCAGCGATGGATTGAGCGCGCGGCCCGGGTCCTGATAGACCATCGACACGGCGTTGGCGCGCAGCACGCGAAGCGCTTCGGCGGGCAGCGACGCCACGTCGTGTCCGCCGACCGTGATGCGGCCCGCCTTCACGCGGCCGTTGCGCGGCAGATAGCGCAGGATCGCGAGCGCGGCCGTCGATTTGCCGCAGCCCGATTCACCGACGAGCCCGTACGCCTCGCCGCGCCGCACGCGCAGCGTCACGTCTTGCAGGACATCGCGGTCGTGCCAGCGCGTGCGATACGCGACCGTCAGGCCGACGACCGTCAGCGCGTCCGTCTCGCTGCCTTTGGCCGCGCCGAACGCGGGGAAGGCCGATGGCGGCGGTCCGTTCATCGGTCGAGCACTCCTTGCACGGCATCCGCGACGAGATTCACGGCGACGACGAGCGATGCAATCGCCGCCGCGTCGAACACGACCGTCCACCACGCGCCGCCCGCCATCAGCGTGTAACTTTCTGAGAGCGCCAGGCCCCAATCGGCAGAAGGCGGCTGAATGCCGAAGCCGAGAAACGACAGCGTCGCGACCGCGAAGATCGCGTAGCCGAGGCGCACCGTCGCTTCCACGATGATCGGCGGGAGCACGTTCGGCAGAATCTCCGCGAACATGATGTAGAACGCGTTCTCGCCGCGCAGTTGCGCCGCGAGCACATAGTCGAGATGCCGCTCGCCGAGCACGGCCGCGCGGACCGTGCGCGCGGTGATCGGCGCGAAGGTGAGGCCGATGACCAGAATCACCGTCGTGTTGCTCGCGCCGACCGCGGCGAGCGCGAGCAGCGCCACGATCACGAGCGGCAACGCGAGCAGCGCGTCGATCGCGCGGCCGACCACGGCGTCCACCCAGCCGCCGAAATAGCCGACCACGAGCCCGAGCGCCGTGCCCGCCGCCGTGCCGAGCAGCGTCGCTAAAGGCGCAATGGTGAGAATGTCGCGCGAGCCGACGATCACGCGGGCGAACACGTCGCGGCCGAGTTGGTCCGTGCCGAACCAGTGTTCCGCGGAAGGCGCGGTGAGCGAGTTCAACGGATCGGAGGCATACGGGTCTTGCGGCGTGAGCCAGTGCCCGAACAGCGCGCACGCAACCCAGAAGAGCAGGATCAGCACGCCGACGTCGAACGTGGCCGAACGCGCCAGCGCGCCGAGGGCGTCGAACCGCTTCGGTTTGACGGCAGCGACCGTGCTCATCGCGCGCCTCCGGTGCGAAGGCGCGGATTGAGCACGACATAGAGCGCATCCGCGATCAGATTCGCCGCCGTGTAGATCACGCCGATGGTCAGCACGCCGGCTTCGAGCATCGGAAAGTCCTTCGCTTTCGCGGCGTTGTAGATGAGCGAGCCGATGCCCTGATAGTGAAACAGCGTCTCCACGACGACGAGCCCGCCGATCATGTAGCCGAGCTGCGTTGCGGCGACCGTGACCGTCGGCAGAAGCGCATTGCGCAGCACGTGCCGCATGATCACGACGCGGCGCGGCAAGCCCTTGAGAATCGCGGTGCGCGTGTAGTCGGCGTCGAGCGCCTCGACCGTGCCTGCGCGCGCCATCCGCGCGATATAGCCGAAGAACACGAAGACGAGCGGCAGCACCGGCAGAATCAGATGCTTCAGTTGCACGAGCGCGCTCGCGTTGGCCGGCGCGCTCGCCTCGATCGGCAGCCATTGCAGCCACACGCCGAAAATCAGAATCAGCACGATGGACGACACGAACTCCGGCACGACCGTCGCCGTAAGTCCGCCGATGCTGATGAACCGGTCGATCCAGCGCCCCGCGTGCAGCGCTGCGTACACGCCGCCCGCGATGCCGAGCGGCACCACGACCACGAACGCGAGCGCGCCGAGCTTCGCCGAATTCCACAGCGCTCCGCCGATGAACGGCGCAACCGGCGCGCGAAACGCGTAGGACTCGCCCATGTCGCCGCGCAGAAAATGCGTGATCCAGCCGGTGTATTGCGTGAGAAGCGGCCGGTCCACGCCCAGTTGATGATTGAGCGCCGCGACGGCGCGCGCATCGGCGAGCGGGCCGAGAATGGCGCGGCCCACGTCGCCGGGCAAGAGCTGTCCGCCCGCGAACACGATCATCGACAGAAGCCACAGCGTGACGAGCGCGAGCAGCACGCGCACGCCGACGAAGCGCAGCACGCGCCGCGCCTTCGCCGTGCCGTTGCGCTTGCCGCCGATTCCCGCCGGTGACGTGATCGTGCTCAAGCGGCCACCGTCGCGCGGTCGAACCACATCTGCGAAATGGCGTTGAAGCGCACGCCCGACACGTTCGCGCGCGTGACGATCAACTGGTCGTAGAAGTACGGGATCACGACGGGCGTTTCGTCGAGCAGAAGGCGCTGAATCTGGCCGGAGAGCTTCTTCTGCGAGGCGACGTCGAGCGCCGCGACGAACTGCGCGACGAGTTTGTCGTAGTCCGCGTTCTTGAAGTGCGCCGCGTTCCACGTGCCGCTGCTCGTGAGCGGCGCATTGAGAAACACGTTCGGCACGCCGCGATGTCCGTAGTCCGTGATGCCAAGCGGCGAATCCAGCCAGTCCGACTTGCCGAACGTGCCCGAGCCGTAATACAGATCCTGGCTCTCCACCTTCAGCGCGATGCGAATGCCGATTGCCTTCGCCGCGTTCTGCACGACCACGGCAAGATCGGGAATCTCCATGTACTTCTCGGTCGTGAGCGTGATGTCGAAGCCGTTGGCCACGCCCGCTTCGCTCATCAGTTGCTTCGCTTTCGCGATGTCGAGATGCCGCTGCGGCACGGTGAGATCGCTCGACGGGAAGACCGGCGCGAACGGGCTGTCGTTGCCGACCACCGCGCGCCCGCGAAACAGGCCCTTCACGATGACTTCGCGATTGATCGCGAGCGCGAGCGCCTGACGCACGCGCTTGTCCTTGAACGCGCCCATGTCGCAGCGCATGTGGATCTGCCGATGCGAGCTCGACTTCGCGCCCAGCACCTTGAACTGCGGGTTCGACAGCATCGAGACGCCGCCCTGCACGGTGAAGTCGCCCATCACGTCGGCCTGGCGTCCTTGCATCGCGAGGAGTTGCGCCTGCTGGTCGGCGTAGAACGAGAACTGCACTCGGTCGGGCAGCGACTTGTCGCCCCAGTAGTCCGGATTGCGCACGAACGACGCGCCGACCTTCGGCGTGTACTTCTCCAGCTTCAGCGCGCCCGTTCCCATGAACGACTTCTCGTACGGGCCGCTGAAGTTCGCGGGCAGAATCACCGCGTTGTAGTTGTCGGAGGAAACGTAGTACGGGAAATTGCCGTTCGGCGCGTCGAGATGGAACTCGACGGTGTGGTCGTCGACCGCTTTCGCCGAATCCTTCGACAGCACGCCCTTCAGCACCGAGAGCGCCGCCGAGCCCGCGCCCGGATCGGCCAGACGGTTGAAGGTCGCCGCGACGTCCTTCGCGGTCATCGGCTGGCCGTCGTGGAACTTGACGTTCGGGCGCAGCTTGAACGTCCAGACATCGCCCGTTGCGTTCGACGACCACGAGAGCGCGAGGGCAGGGCGCAGCGTGAGCGTCTCGCTGTCGTCGTCGATCAGGAATTCGCCCGTCTGGTTGATGAGCACGAGACCGGCCGCATCGGTGACGGTCAGCGGATCGACCGCGCCCGCTGGCGTCATGTGCGCGACGCGGATCGTGCCGCCGGGCTTGCCCGCGCCCTGCGCGCGCGCCGTCGGCATGCCGAAGAGCCCGCCCGCGGTCAGCGCGAAGCCGAGCACGCTCGCGTGCCGCAGCAGTTCGCGCCGCGTGAGGCGGCCGGCCATGAACTCGTCGATCGCGTGATTGCCCAGCTCGCCCGCGTTGCCGCGCGCAAGCTCCAGGTGATGCGCGTCCGTCGATGCTTTCTTCATCGGTGATCGTTTCCTGTCGTGTTGTCGTTGTTCGGCGCGCTTCGCCGATGTGACGCGAACTCAGCGCGACTCGGCATGGAAGCAAGTAACGCGCCGCTTGATTGCGCGGCGCCTCAATGCTTGTGCGGATGCTTGTGGATTGGATCGACCCAGAAGACTTCTTCCGGCGTTTCGACCGCGTCGATGTTCAGATTCACGACGACCGCTTCGTTGTCGCTGCGCACGAGCACGCATTCGAGCGGCTCGTCTGTGCTCGCGTTGATTTCCTGATGCGGCACGTACGGCGGCACGAAGATGAAATCGCCCGGACCGGCCTCCGCCGTGAATTCGAGGTGCTCGCCCCAGCGCATGCGCGCCTGGCCGCGCACGATGTAGATCACGCTTTCGAGCGCGCCATGATGGTGCGCGCCGGTCTTCGCGTTCGGATGAATGGTGACCGTTCCCGCCCAGATCTTCTGCGCGCCGACGCGCGCGGCGTCGATGGCGGCCGCGCGGTTCATGCCCGGCGTCTGCGGCGTGTTGGTGTCGAGCTGATCGCCCTTGATGACCTTGACGCCGTTCTCGCGCCAATCGATATGATGTGCGTCGCTCATGGTGCCTCTGGTCTCTCGGATAGACAAAGTCCGTTGCCGCCGACACCGCGCGAGCAACGGACTTCCGATATTACACGGCGAAGCGCCTCAACCGGGCGGCGATCATTTCCCCTTCGAGTTGATGATCGCTTCCGACACGTTGGTCGGCGTCTCGGCATAGTGCTTGAACTCCATCGTGTAGGTCGCGCGGCCTTGCGTCAGGGAGCGCAGCGACGTCGAGTAGCCGAACATCTCGGCAAGCGGCACCTCGGCGCGCACGATCTTGCCGCCGCCGCCCGCGATGTCTTCCATGCCCTGCACGATGCCGCGCCGGCTCGACAAGTCGCCCATCACGTTGCCCATGAATTCCTCGGGCGTTTCCACTTCGACGGCCATCGTCGGTTCGAGCAGCACGGGCTTCGCGCGGCGCATCGCTTCCTTGAAGGCCATCGAGCCAGCCATGCGGAACGCGTTTTCGTTCGAGTCGACATCGTGATACGAGCCGAAGGTCAGCGTCACCTTCGTGTCGACGACCGGATAGCCCGCTAGCACGCCCGACTTGAGCGACTCCTGAATGCCCTTGTCCACCGCCGGAATGTACTCGCGCGGGATCACGCCGCCCTTGATGGCGTCGACGAACTCGTAGCCCTTGCCCGGGTCCGGTTCCAGCGTGATGACGGCGTGCCCGTACTGGCCGCGCCCGCCCGACTGCTTGACGAACTTGCCTTCGACATCCGTCACCTTGTTTCGCACGGTCTCGCGATACGCGACCTGCGGCTTGCCGACCGTCGCCTCCACGCCGAACTCGCGCTTCATGCGGTCGACGAGAATTTCGAGGTGCAGCTCGCCCATGCCGGAGATGATCGTCTGCCCGGATTCCTCGTCGGTCGTGACGCGGAACGACGGGTCTTCCTGCGCGAGTCGATTGAGCGCGATGCCCATCTTCTCCTGGTCGGCTTTCGTCTTCGGCTCGACGGCCTGCGAGATCACCGGCTCCGGGAAGATCATCCGTTCGAGGATGATGATGTTGCCGGGATCGCACAGCGTGTCGCCGGTCGTGGCTTCCTTCAGGCCGACCGCCGCCGCGATATCGCCCGCGCGCACTTCCTTGATTTCCTTGCGTTCGTTCGCGTGCATCTGAAGGATGCGCCCGAGCCGCTCTTTCTTTTCCTTCACCGGGTTGTAGACCGTATCGCCCGAATTCACGACGCCCGAATACACGCGGAAGAAGATCAGCTGGCCGACGAACGGGTCGGTCATGATCTTGAACGCGAGCGCGGAGAACGGCTCGTCGTCGCTCGGGTGGCGCTCCGCTTCCTGGTCGTCTTCGGTGTGGCCGAGAATCGCGGGCACATCCACCGGCGAGGGCAGGTAGTCGATCACCGCGTCGAGCATCGCCTGCACGCCCTTGTTCTTGAACGCGCTGCCGCAGAGCATCGGCACGATTTCGTTCGCGATGGTGCGCTTTCTCAGCGCCGTCTTGATCTCTTCCTCGGTCAGGCTTTCGTGGTCTTCGAGATACTTTTCGAGCAGTTCTTCGCTCGATTCAGCCGCGGCCTCGACCATCTTTTCGCGCCATTCATGCGCGACGTCCTTGAGATTGTCGGGAATGTCTTCGTACGTGAACTTGATGCCCTGGCTCTCGTCGTCCCAGACGATCGCCTTCATCTTCACGAGATCCACGACGCCCTGGAAGTGCTCTTCCGCGCCGATCGGAATCTGGATCGGCACCGCGACGCCTTTCAGACGCTCGCCGATCTGCCGCTGCACGCGGAAAAAGTCCGCGCCGACGCGATCCATCTTGTTGACGAACGCGATGCGCGGCACCTTGTACTTGTTCGCCTGACGCCACACGGTTTCGGACTGCGGCTGGACGCCGCCGACCGAGTCGTAGACCATGCAGGCGCCGTCGAGCACGCGCATGGAACGCTCGACTTCGATGGTGAAGTCGACGTGTCCCGGCGTATCGATGATGTTGATGCGATGTTCCGGATAATTGCCGGCCATGCCTTTCCAGAAGGCGGTCGTCGCGGCGGACGTGATCGTGATGCCGCGTTCCTGCTCCTGCTCCATCCAGTCCATCGTCGCCGCGCCGTCGTGCACTTCGCCGATCTTGTGCGTCACGCCGGTGTAGAAAAGGATGCGTTCGGTAGTGGTCGTTTTGCCGGCATCGATGTGGGCGCTAATACCGATATTGCGATAGCGCTCGATGGGAGTCTTGCGGGGCACGTGAACCTCCTGTGTGGTGTGTCGACCGCAGTTAGGGCTTCAGCCCTTACTGCGGTCCCATGCAAAGCTGTCGACCGCAGTTAGGGCTTGAGCCCTTACTGCGGTCCCATGCAAAGCTGTGGGCCGCAGTCAGGGTTTCAACCTCTACTGCCGTCCCATGCAATCTTTTTAGGATAGCGCGTAGACCAGCTTCTTGCAGGAATCTTGCCAGCCCTGCCGAACGTTGCGACGAACGGTTCGGATTGTCCCGCCGCGCCCCCGCGAGGGCGAAAAAAAACGGCGCGTCAGGCGACACGCCGTTTCTATCGTTCTGCCAGACTTACGCTTACTGCGCGCCCGGCAAACCCTTGATTTTCATGCCGGGCTTGATTCCCTTCGCCGTAAACCAGCCCTTGCTCATCTCCAGCGCGTACACGCCGTTGTTGCGCGGACAATGGTTATTCGTGGTCTCGGCATCCATTTCGTCGATGTCGGTGATCGTGCCGTCCGCGCGAATGAACGCGATCGACAGCGGGATCAGCGTGTTCTTCATCCAGAAGCAATGCACGGCGTTCTCGTCGAAGACGAAGAGCATGCCTTCGTTCGCGGCGAGCTGCGTGCGATACATGAGACCCTGCTCGCGATCGGCGTCGTTGGCGGCCACGGCGGCGTCGATCACGAACATGCCGGCGGTGAGCTTCGCGCGCGGAAACTCCGACGGCTGCTTCGCGCCGGGCGGCATCGTCTGGGCGTGCGCGAGCGAAAGCGCGGCGAACGGCAGCAGAATCGCGATGACGAGCGTGCGAAGTCGTCGAATGACAGTCGCGCGGCGAATCGATTCAGCAAACGGAAATGGCACGCGCAACGCGCGCAGAGAAAGCAACAGCGAATTCACACGATGCTCCTTGAATATCGGTCGTCCGCGCTAAGAAAGAAACAGCAGCCCCGCGCATGTTACTTGAAGCGCGACGCGAATGTAAAAAGCGCGGGCGAAGGCGGCGAATGTAGCTCACGGCGCAAATACGAAACGATGCAAAGGCCGGATGCAAAACAAAAGGGCAGATTGCCATTCGGCGATCTGCCCTTTAACGCCGTGAAGACGGCGGTAATGCTCGTTTTTAGCTTCGCTATACCGCGTCTTACAACGAACTTACTGAGCTGCGGAAGCAGCTTCCGGTGCCGAAGCGGCAGCCTTGTGCGACTTCTTGTGCGAATGCTTCTTGTGCGAATGCTTCTTCGCAGCCTTGTGAGCCGGTGCCGATGCCGTTGCCGACGCAGCAGCCGGAGCAGCCGCTTCCGGAGCCGAAGCTTGTGCGAATGCAGCCGTTGCGAACAGGCCAGCGACGAGAGCAGCGATCAGTTTGTTCATTTGTGAATCCTCAGCTTGAGTTAATTAACCAAACGACCCGGTCATTGAGTCATGTCGGTAAACGAGCCATCCACCTTTCGGTTGACAGTCGTATCGGCAAAAACTCGATACGGCTGTGAACGCTTGTTCCTTTCAAAAAGCCTGGAGCACACAGGTTAATCGAAAGGGTGTTTCGTTCATGCCGGATAGCTTTGTGCGGCATCTGTGGCCCTTAACGCGTCGCCGAAAGAGTCGGTTGACGCGATTTCGCAGCGATTCACTGCTCAGATGCAAAAAATCTTCGCGGGTAGGTACGCGGCTAATCCGCGCGTTTCACACAAGCGCCTGGCGCGATAGGTGAATCCGATTCAACGCCCGCTCTTCCACGGAGATTGCGCCGGCACTTCGACGCTTTCGCCGGGCGCAAGTCGCAGCGAAAACACGTCGAGCGCGCCGATCGACACGCGCACGAGCCGCAGCGTCGGAAAGCCGACGGCTGCCGTCATGCGCCGGACCTGGCGGTTCTTCCCTTCGGTGATGGCGAGCTCGATCCACGTCGTCGGGATGGCAGCGCGATAACGGATCGGCGGATTGCGCGGCCACAGCTGTTCGGCGTCGTGCTCCGCGACGAAGGCCGCCTTGCATGGCCGCGTCACGTAATCGCCGAGATCGACGCCTTTCGCGAGACGCGCGAGCGTATCGTCGCCGGGCGCGCCTTCGACCTGCGCCCAATAGCGCTTGACGAGCTTGTGGCGCGGCTCCGCGATGCGCGCCTGCAACCCGCCGTCGTCGGTGAGCAGGAGAAGGCCCTCGCTGTCCGCATCGAGCCGGCCCGCCGGATAGACGCCCGGCAGCGTCACGAAGTCGCCGAGCGACGCGCGCGTTTCGTGCGCGGAGAACTGGCAGATCGTGCCGAACGGTTTATTCAAAGCGATGAGCGGCATCGGCAGACGAGCGGAACAGGTGGCAGGCGTGCGCGCCGCGCGGCAGGGCGCCGGGGCGTGAATGCGGCATCTTAATGCATAATGGACCGCGATCCGTTTCTCTCATTGCCACGCCGGGCGAGGGGGCTTGCCGCCCGCCCGCCGTGGCTAGAATGAAAGCGCTGGCGCAGCGAGCGTCCGCGCAACCAATCTTCAAGTCCGGCCTTCATTGGAGTCGACCATGTCGTATCAGCACATCCAGGTTCCGGCGGGCGGTGAAAAAATCACCGTCAACGCGGATTTCTCGCTCAACGTTCCGGATCAGCCGATCATTCCGTACATCGAGGGCGACGGCACGGGCGTCGATATCACGCCGGTCATGCTCAAGGTGGTGGATGCGGCGGTCGAGAAGGCCTACGGCGGCAAGCGCAAGATTCAGTGGATGGAAATTTTCGCCGGCGAGAAGGCGACGCGCGTCTACGGTCCGGACGTCTGGCTGCCGGACGAAACGCTCGATGTCGTGAAGGAATACGTCGTTTCGATCAAGGGGCCGCTCACGACGCCCGTCGGCGGCGGCATCCGTTCGCTGAATGTTGCGCTTCGGCAGCAACTCGACCTCTATGTCTGCCTGCGCCCGGTGCGCTACTTCAA
This sequence comes from Caballeronia sp. Sq4a, assembly GCF_023170545.1. Classification (NCBI taxonomy): domain Bacteria; kingdom Pseudomonadati; phylum Pseudomonadota; class Betaproteobacteria; order Burkholderiales; family Burkholderiaceae; genus Caballeronia; species Caballeronia sp. Sq4a. The sequence goes on from NZ_CP084250.1 coordinate 586,796, forward strand.
GGGCGTGCCGTCGCCGCTACGCGAGCCGGACAAGGTCGACATGGTGATCTTCCGCGAGAACTCGGAAGATATCTACGCGGGCATCGAATGGCCGGCCGAATCGGCGGAAGCGAAGAAGGTGATCGCGTTCCTGCGCGATGAAATGGGCGTGAAGAAGATCCGCTTCCCGGAATCGTCGGGGCTCGGCATCAAGCCGGTGTCGCGCGAAGGCACGGAGCGGCTCGTGCGCAAGGCGATTCAATATGCGATCGACAACAACCGGCGCTCGGTCACGCTCGTGCACAAGGGCAACATCATGAAGTTCACCGAAGGCGCGTTCCGCGACTACGGTTACGCGCTCGCGCAGAAGGAGTTCAACGCCGAGCTGATCGACGGCGGCCCGTGGATGAAGGTGAAGAACCCGAAGACGGGCGCGGACGTCGTCGTGAAAGACGTGATCGCCGATGCGTTCCTTCAGCAGATCCTGCTGCGTCCGGCCGAATACGACGTGATCGCCACGCTCAACCTGAACGGCGATTACATCTCGGATGCGCTCGCGGCGCAGGTCGGCGGCATCGGCATTGCGCCGGGCGCGAACATGTCGGACTCCGTTGCAATGTTCGAGGCCACGCACGGCACGGCGCCCAAGTACGCCGGTAAGGATTACGTGAACCCGGGCTCGGAAATTCTGTCCGCCGAAATGATGCTGCGCCATCTCGGCTGGACAGAGGCGGCGGATCGCATCATCGCGTCGATGGAGCAGTCGATTCTTTCGAAGCGCGTCACGTACGACTTCGCGCGGCTGATGGAAGGCGCGACGCAGGTGTCGTGCTCGGGATTCGGCGAGGTGATGATCGAGAACATGTGACGTCGCGCTGGCGGCGCGCATTCTACGGTCGAGCAAGCATAAAAAAACCCGGCGCGAAGCCGGGTTTTACGGGCTCATGGCACCCGAACGGTCAGGCTGCGTCCTGGATGTTCGATGCCTGCTTGCCCTTCGGCCCCTGGACGATCTCGAAAGTGACCTTTTGGCCTTCCTTGAGCGTCTTGAAACCGTTCATCTGAATCGCCGAGAAATGTGCGAACAGATCCTCGCCGCCTTCGTCGGGCGTGATGAATCCGTAGCCTTTCGCGTCATTGAACCACTTGACCGTACCAGTAGACATTCGTACTTCCCCTCTAACTCTCGTCGCAACCAGAGCACGCTCGAAAAGCTCGACGGCCCACCCCACAGCGAACCGCCCCCTCCTCACTGCTCCCCTCGGCCTTTTTTGCCCGATGCCCCCGGAAAAAAGTGCCAGTTTGATTGTTAAATCTCTTAAATCGAGTGTCAAGGAATTTTTGGGATGGCCGATAAGCTCGTTGCAAAGTCCACATTCGTAGGGTAATTCCTGCTTTCGCATGTGCGCCGCCGTCCAAGCAAGGCATCTTGAAAAGTCGCATAATCGTCTCACTTGTGTGATACGCCGGCAGCGCGCCACCGTCGTGCAGTTCGTTTTTTTTGAAGCTGTGCGATACTGGATTCGACGAGGTGCAAGCGGGCCGCGCCGAAGGTTGGGCGCCGGCAGGATTCGATGGACGGTCGCTGCGCGACGCGTGTTTTCCAGCCATACCATAGGGCCGTGCGGCCAGTGCTGGAGCGGCAATTGCGAAGGCGTCCGTGTTGTTTAGAATGGGTGTATGGCGATAAATCCCAACAAGCAGGATGGCACGGTACTCGAGCGGCAGGAGCAGAAGCTCAAAAAGCCGGCGATGTACAAGGTGGTGCTGCTGAATGACGACTTCACGCCGATGGAATTCGTCGTGATGATCGTGCAGGAATACTTCAATAAAGATCGTGAGACTGCGACGCAGATCATGCTGAAGGTTCATCGCGAGGGCAGGGGAGTTTGTGGGGTCTATACGCGGGATATTGCGTCGACCAAAGTTGAGCAAGTCGTTAGCCATGCACGGCAAGCGGGGCATCCGCTGCAGTGCGTGATGGAGGAAGCATGATTGCCCAGGAACTGGAAGTCAGTCTGCACATGGCGTTTATGGAAGCACGTCAGGCGCGGCACGAGTTCATAACGGTCGAGCATCTTTTACTGGCCTTGTTGGACAATCCGACCGCGGCTGAAGTGCTGCGCGCCTGCGCAGCAAATATCGAGGATTTGCGTCAGAACCTGCGCAATTTCATTCATGACAACACGCCGACCGTGCCCGGCACGGACGACGTCGATACCCAGCCGACGCTTGGTTTCCAGCGCGTGATTCAGCGCGCGATCATGCATGTGCAATCGACTTCGAACGGCAAGAAGGAAGTGACGGGCGCGAACGTGCTCGTCGCGATCTTCGGCGAGAAGGACTCGCACGCGGTCTACTACCTGCAGCAGCAGGGCGTGACGCGTCTGGATGTCGTGAATTTCATTTCGCACGGCATCGCGAAGACGAACAGCGGCGACGCCGCGAAGGCGAACAGCGAAGCGAATCCGGAATCGGAAGACGCCGCCGCGCAGAAGGAAACGCCGCTCGCGCAGTTCACGCAGAACCTGAACCAGCAGGCGAAGGACGGCAAGATTGATCCTTTGATCGGCCGCGAGCTGGAAGTCGAGCGCGTGGTGCAGGTGCTCTGCCGCCGCCGCAAGAACAATCCGCTGCTCGTGGGCGAAGCGGGCGTCGGCAAGACGGCCATCGCCGAAGGTCTCGCCTGGCGCATCACGCGCGGCGAAGTGCCGGACATCCTCGCGGATGCGCAGGTCTACTCGCTCGACATGGGCGCGTTGCTCGCGGGCACGAAGTATCGCGGCGATTTCGAGCAGCGTCTCAAGACGGTGCTGAAGGAACTGAAGGAGCGTCCGCACGCCATTCTGTTCATCGACGAGATCCACACGCTGATCGGCGCGGGCGCGGCATCGGGCGGCACGCTCGACGCTTCGAACCTGCTGAAGCCGGCGTTGTCGTCGGGGCAGTTGAAGTGCATCGGCGCGACGACGTTCACGGAATATCGCGGCATCTTCGAGAAGGACGCGGCGCTGTCGCGGCGCTTCCAGAAGGTGGATGTCACCGAGCCTTCCGTCGAGCAGACGGTCGCGATTCTGCGCGGTCTCAAGTCGCGCTTCGAGGAACACCACGGCGTGAAGTATTCGTCGGGTGCGCTCTCGGCGGCGGCTGAACTGTCGGCGCGCTTCATCACGGACCGTCATCTGCCGGACAAGGCGATCGACGTGATCGACGAAGCGGGCGCGGCGCAACGCATTCTGCCGAAGTCGAAGCAGAAGAAGACCATCGGCAAGAGCGAGATCGAAGAGATCATTTCGAAGATCGCGCGCGTGCCGGCGCAAAGCGTGTCGCAGGACGACCGCAGCAAGCTGCAGACGCTGGACCGCGATCTGAAGGCCGTCGTGTTCGGTCAGGATCCGGCCATCGACGCGCTGTCGGCGTCGATCAAGATGGCGCGCGCGGGTCTCGGCAAGACGGACAAGCCGATCGGTGCGTTTCTGTTCTCCGGCCCCACGGGCGTCGGCAAGACGGAAGTGGCGAAGCAGCTCGCGTTCACGCTCGGCATCGAATTGCTGCGCTTCGACATGTCGGAATACATGGAGCGCCATGCGGTGAGCCGGCTGATCGGCGCACCGCCGGGTTACGTCGGTTTCGATCAGGGCGGTCTGCTGACCGAGGCCGTCACGAAGAAGCCGCATTGCGTGCTGCTGCTGGACGAAATCGAGAAGGCGCACCCGGACATCTACAACGTGCTCTTGCAGGTGATGGACCACGGCACGCTGACGGATAACAACGGGCGCAAGGCGGATTTCCGCAACGTCATCATCATCATGACGACGAACGCGGGCGCCGAGGCGATGGGCAAGGCGGTGATCGGCTTCACGTCGCGCCGTGAGTCGGGCGATGAAATGGCCGACATCAAGCGCATGTTCACGCCGGAGTTCCGCAACCGCCTGGATGCGATCATCAGCTTCCGCTCGCTGGACGAGGAAATCATCCTGCGCGTGGTCGACAAGTTCCTCATGCAACTGGAAGATCAGCTGCACGAGAAGAAGGTCGATGCGGTGTTCACGGATGCGCTGAGGAAGCACCTGGCGAAGCACGGTTTCGATCCGCTGATGGGCGCGCGTCCGATGCAGCGTCTGATTCAGGACACGATTCGCCGCGCGCTCGCCGACGAGTTGCTCTTCGGCAAGCTGCTCAACGGCGGCCGCGTGACCGTGGACGTCGATGCGGAAGACAAGGTGCAGCTGACGTTCGACGAGAACTCGGCGCCGCCGCGTAATCCGAATCCGGAAGCGATCGAAGTCGACTGATCGTGAGTTAGCCTCAAAGAAAAACGGCGCGTTCTTGACGAACGCGCCGTTTTTTTTCGTCCCGAGAAAGCTCAGTGCTTGCCCGTGCTGCCGAATCCGCCCGCGCCGCGTTCGCTCGCCTCGAAGTCATCGACGATATTGAACTGCGCCTGCACCACCGGCACGATGACCAGTTGCGCGAGCCGTTCCATCGGATTGAGCGTGAACGCGGTGTCGCCGCGATTCCACGTCGAGACCATCAGTTGCCCTTGATAATCCGAATCGATCAGGCCAACCAGATTGCCCAGCACGATGCCGTGCTTATGGCCGAGGCCGGAGCGCGGCAGAATGAGCGCCGCATAGCCGGGATCGGCGAGGTGAATGGCGAGGCCGGTGGGCACGAGCACCGTCTGATGCGGCTCGATGACGAGCGGCGCATCCAGACACGCGCGCAGGTCCAGGCCGGCGCTGCCGGGCGTAGCATAAGCGGGCAGAAAATCGCGCATACGCGCGTCGAGAATCTTGACGTCGAGTTTCATGGTCAGGCTGAACGGCCGAGCGCGAACGCGTCGGCGAGGAGTTGATAGGACCGCATGCGTGCGGCGTAGCTGCCGGCGACCGTCAGGACGATCAGTTCGTCGGCGTCGAATTGTTCTTGCAGCGCGTGGAGTTTTTCGGTGACGCGCTCCGGCGTGCCGATGATGCTGCGCGCCTTCTCATGCGCGATCACCGCGCGCTCGCGCTCGCCGTATTGCTGCGCGACGCCCTGCGCGATCGACGGAATCGGCTGGTTCAGGCCATACGCCATCTGCACGCGACGCAGATCGACGGCCTTTTCCAGCGCCTCGGCTTCGTCTTCGGTATCGGCGCAGATTGCGAAGACTGCCGCCGCGAGATACGGCTTCTCTTCGTGACCCGCGACGAACCGCTCGCGATACGCCTCGGCCACGTGATGCCCCATGTGCGCGTTGATGAAATGCGCGAACGCGAAGCGAATGCCGAGTTGCGCGGCGAGCAGACCACCGAAATCGCTCGATCCGAGCATCCATAGTTCGGGGCGCGTGTCGATCTGCGGTTGCAGCAGCACGCCTTTGGCGAGCGAATCGTCGGCAATCTTGCCGTCGAAGAGCGCGATGAGTTCCGCCACTTGCTGCGGAAAGATATCGCCGCGATTGTAGGAACCGGCGGCCACCGCCTGCGCGGTGCGCATGTCACCGCCCGGCGCGCGGCCGACGCCCAGATCGACGCGATTCGGGAACAGCGCCTCCAGCATAAGGAACTGCTCGGCGACCTTGAACGGGCTGTAGTACGGCAGCATGACGCCGCCCGAGCCGATGCGAATGCGCTTCGTCAGACTGCCGATACGCGCGAGCATTACTTCCGGGCACGGGTTCGACACGCCGTACAGCCCGTGATGCTCCGCGCACCAGTAGCGCGTGTAGCCGAGATCGTCGGCGAGTTGCGCGAGGTCCAGCGTCGCGGCGATGGCGTCCGCCGTCGTGTGGCCGTGGATGACCGGCGTCTGGTCGAGAACGGATAACTTCGTCATGTCGAGCCTACGAGAGAAGCGAGCCGCCGCTCGGCGCGCGCTTGGCGATTTCCGCGATCAGCGTGCGCGCGAGCGACTGTTTATCGGCGCGCGGCAACGGCGTTCTGCCCGATGTTTCGAAAAGCACGACTTCGTTGTCGTCGCGGCCGAAGGTGAGCGGCCCGAGGTTGCCGATCAAGAGCGGCACGTTCTTGCGCATGCGTTTTTCCTCGCCGTGCAAGTCGAGGTCGCCGCTTTCGGCCGCGAAGCCGACGCAGTACGGCGGATTCGGCAGATTCGCAACGGACGCGAGAATGTCCGGATTCTCGACGAAGTTGAACGCCGGCAACGCATCGCCGGACTTCTTGATCTTGTGCTCGCTCGCGTGATCGACGCGCCAGTCCGCCACCGCCGCCACCGCGATGAAAATCTCGGCATCGGACGCGGCCTGCATGACGGCATCGTGCATCTGCTGCGCGGTCTGCACGTCTTCGCGATAGACGCCCCACGGCGTCGCCAGCGAAACCGGCCCGGCGACAAGATGCACGTCCGCCCCCGCCTGCGCCGCCGCGCGCGCGAGCGCGAAGCCCATCTTGCCCGACGAGCGATTCGTGAGGCCGCGCACCGGATCCAGCGGCTCGAACGTCGGGCCCGCGGTAATCAGCACGCGGCGGCCGCGCAGAATCTTCGGTTGAAAGAACGCGCAGATCGCTTCGAACGCGGCTTCCGGCTCGATCATGCGGCCGTCGCCGACTTCGCCGCACGCCTGCGAGCCGGAATCCGGTCCGAGCACTTCCACGCCGTCCGCGCGGATCTGCGCGACGTTGCGCTGCGTCGCCGGGTTCTGCCACATCTGGCGGTTCATCGCGGGCACGACGAGCAGCGGACAATCACGCGCGACGCAAAGCGTGGAGAGCAGGTCGTCGCACATGCCGTGCGCGAGCTTGGCGATGAAGTCGGTCGAGGCAGGCGCGATGACGATGGCATGCGCCTCGCGCGACAGATCGATATGCGGCATGTTGTTCGGCATGCGCGCATCCCATTGCGACACGTACACGGGACGGCCCGACAGCGCCTGCATGGTGACGGGCGTGATGAATTCCGTGGCCGCTTCCGTCATCACGATCTGCACGGTCGCGCCTGCCTTCACCAGTAGCCGCGTGAGCTCCGCGATCTTGTAGCACGCGATGCCGCCGGTCAGTCCCAGCACGAGATGTTTGCCTGCGAGTTCCAACTTGCCTCCGTCGCAAAAAAACGCGGCTCCGCAAAGGGAGCCGCGCCTGAGCACATCACTTCGAGCCGCGTACGCGCCGCAGTTCGTCGAAAATCAGCAGCACCGCGCCGACCGTGATCGCGCTGTCAGCGAGATTGAACGCCGGCCAGTGCCAGGTCTTCACGTGGAAGTCGAGAAAGTCGATCACATGACCGTAAGCCAGCCGGTCGATCACGTTGCCGATGGCGCCGCCCATGATGAGCGCGAGCGCCGTGCAAAAAAGCCGCTGCGCCGAATGCTTCTTGAGCAGATAGCAGATGACGGCCGCCGCCACGACGCCGAGCGCGGTGAACGCCCAGCGCTGCCAGCCGCCCGCCGCCGCCAGAAAGCTGAACGCCGCGCCGCGGTTATAGACGAGCAGCAGATTGAAGAAGGGCGCCAGCGCATGCGGCTCGCCGTACGCGAACACCTTCTGCACCGCGATCTTCGTCAACTGGTCGAACAGAATCACGATGAGCGCGACGCCGATCCACGGCGCGAGCGAACCGCTCGAAGTACTTTGTTTCGCCATAGTCCTTGCCATTATGCTGCGCCTCGCGTTTCGCCAGCGCCGAAGAGGTTTGAGAAGCAGCGGCCGCAGAGACCCGGATGCTCAGGGTGCGAGCCGACGTCGGCGCAGTAGTGCCAGCAGCGTTCGCACTTCAGGTAGCGGGACGCGGTCACGTCGACGCCTTCTTCGGCTTCGCTCGCCACGCGCTCGACCGAAGCCTGCGACGTGATGAGCACGAAGTGCAGCGCATCGCCGAGGCTCGCGAGCGCGTCGTAACGCGCGCCGCTCGCGCGAACGACGACTTCCGCCTGCAACGACGAGCCGATCAGGTTCGCGGTGCGCGCTTCTTCCAGCGCCTTCGTCACGTCGCCGCGCGCCGAGCGGATCAGCGACCACTTGTCCAGCAACTCGCCGCCGTTCGGAATGTCCGGGTACGTCGCGTAGACCTCGGCGAAGATCGTGTCCTGGCCGGGCTTCAGCACCTTGTACGCTTCTTCCGCCGTGAACGAGAGATACGGCGCCACGAGTCGCAGCAAGCCGTGCGCGATGTAGAACAGCGCGGTCTGCGCGCTGCGGCGCTCGCGTGAATCGGGTTTCGTCGTGTAGAGACGGTCCTTCAGCACGTCGAGATAGAAGCCGCCCAGGTCTTCGGAGCAGAACGTTGCGATCTTCGCGACGACCGGATGGAACTCGTACTTCTCGTAGTGCGAGAGCGCGTCGTCCTGCAGGTTGCGCGTGAGCGCCACGGCGTAGCGGTCGATTTCGAGCCAATCCGCGACCGGCACCGCGTTCTTCTCGAAGTCGAAATCCGAGAGATTCGCGAGCAGGAAGCGCAGCGTGTTGCGGATACGGCGATACGTCTCCGTCACGCGCTTGAGAATTTCTTCGGAGATGGCGAGCTCGCCGGAATAGTCCGTCGATGCGATCCACAAGCGGATGATTTCCGCGCCGAGGCGATTCGCCACTTCGTGCGGATCGACGCCGTTGCCGAGCGACTTCGACATCTTGCGGCCTTCGCCATCGACGGTGAAGCCGTGTGTGAGCAGCGCGTCGTAGGGCGGGCGGCCGTCGAGCATGGATGCCGTGAGCAGCGACGAATGGAACCAGCCGCGATGCTGGTCCGAGCCTTCGAGATACAAGTCAGCCGGGAATTGCAGCTCCTCCTTGTGCGAGCCGCGCAGCACGTGCCAGTGCGTCGTGCCGGAGTCGAACCAGACGTCGAGCGTGTCGCGGTTCTTTTCGTACATGTTCGCGTCGTCGCCGATCAGCTCGCGCGCGTCGAGGGTTTGCCACGTCTCGATGCCGCCTTGCTCCACGCGCTTCGCCACTTCCTCCAGCAATTCGATGGTGCGCGGATGCAGTTCGCCCGTTTCCTTGTGCACGAAGAACGCCATCGGCACGCCCCATTGACGCTGACGCGAGAGCGTCCAGTCCGGACGATTCGCGATCATGCTGAAAAGGCGCTGCTTGCCCCACGACGGATAGAACGCCGTGTTCTCGACGCCTTCGAGCGCCGTTTCGCGCAGTGTCTTGCCGCCGTCTTTCGGCGTGACGTCCATGCCCGCGAACCATTGCGACGTCGCGCGATAGATGATCGGCGTCTTGTGACGCCAGCAGTGCATGTAGCTGTGCGTGTACTTCTCGGTCTTGAGCAGCGACCCGGCGTGGTTCAGCGCTTCCACGATTTCGGGATTCGCTTTCCAGATCGACAGGCCGCCGAACAGCGGCAGCGATTCGATGTAGCGGCCATCGCCCATCACGGGGTTGATGATGTCCGAATCCGCCATGCCGTGCGCCTTGCACGATACGAAGTCTTCCACGCCATAAGCCGGCGACGAATGCACGACGCCCGTGCCGCTTTCGGTCGTGACGTACTCGCCGAGATAGACGGGCGACGTGCGCTTGTAGCCCGGATGCGCCGCCGCGAGCGGGTGATGGAAGCGCACGTTCGCGAGCTTCGCGCCGGTCGTCGTGGCGATGACTTCGCCCGGCAGGCCGTAGTTCTGCAAACAGGCTTCGACGCGCTCGGCCGCAAGAATCAGCAAGCCGCGCGGCGTATCCACGAGCGCGTACACGATCTCCGGATGAACGTTCAGCGCCTGGTTCGCCGGGATGGTCCACGGCGTCGTCGTCCAGATGACGATGCCGCCTTCCGTCTTCGGCAGCGACGGCAGGCCGAACGCCTGCGCGGTCTTGTCCGGCTCAGCGAACGGGAACAGCACGTCGATCGTCGGATCGGTCTTGTCCTTGTACTCGACTTCCGCTTCGGCCAGCGCCGAGCCGCAGTCGAAGCACCAGTTCACGGGCTTTAAGCCACGGAACACGAAGCCCTTTTCCATGATCTTCGCCAGCGCGCGGATTTCGCCCGCTTCGTTGACGAAGTTCATCGTCTTGTACGGATTGTCCCAGTCGCCGAGCACGCCCAGACGCCGGAAGCCGACCTTCTGCTTTTCGATCTGCTCGCTCGCGTAGGCGCGCGCCTTCTGCATGACTTCGGCGGCGGGCAGCGACTTGCCGAACTGCTTTTCGATCTGGATCTCGATCGGCATGCCGTGGCAGTCCCAGCCCGGCACGTACACGGCGTCGAAGCCCGCGAGATTGCGCGCCTTGACGATCATGTCCTTCAGGATCTTGTTGACCGCGTGACCGAGGTGGATGTCGCCGTTCGCATACGGCGGGCCGTCGTGCAGGATGAACTTCTTGCGGCCGCGGCTCGCCGCGCGGATTTTCTCGTAGACCTTGTTCTCCTGCCATTCCTTGACCCACGCGGGTTCGCGCTTGGGCAGATCGCCGCGCATCGGAAACGGCGTGTCGAGCAGGTTGACGGGATATTTCGAGGAGGCTTTCTCTTTCTTGTCGCTCATGGGTGACTCAGTGAATTCGGTGAGACGGCGCGTTGGCGCGCGATGATTCGGAGGCGGGGCAGCGGGCGATGCGCGCATGGATCATGCGGCACGGCGCGCTCACCTAATTCGGTCGGTGGCCGAAATAGCGAAGCCCGTCGCGCGGCTGCCGGCGTTGCTGGCGGGCGGCAGGCCGAAATAGGCGCGCGCGTTGTCGACGTCCCTCGCGATGGCGGCGGACAGCGTTTCGAGGTCGACGTACTTCTCCTCGTCGCGCAGCTTCTTCAGAAACTCCACGCGCACGAGCTTGCCGTACGCGTCGCCGTGCCAGTCCAGCACGAAGACTTCGAGCAGCACGCGGCCGGAATCGTCCACGGTCGGACGCAGGCCGAGGCTCGCGACGGCGGGCAGCGGTTCGTCCGCCAAACCATGCACGCGCACGACGAAAATGCCCGCGAGCGCCGGGCGCTTGTGGGCAATCGGAAGGTTGAGCGTGGGAAAGCCGAGATCGCGGCCGAGCTTCGCGCCATGCACGACGTGGCCGCTGATGATATACGGACGCCCGAGCGCGACGTTCGCGGCGTCAAGGTCGCCCGCGACGAGCGACGCCCGAACCGACGACGACGAAATGCGCGCGCCGTTCGGATGCGCGACGGTCGCCATCTGCTCGACTTCGAAGCCGTACTTGTCGCCTGCGGCCTTGAGGGAATCGAAATTGCCCGCGCGTTTCGCGCCGTAGCAGAAGTCGTCGCCGACCATGACCCAGCGCGCGTGCAGGCCGTCCACGATGACGTTCTTCACGAACGTGTCCGGCGGCTGGCTCGCGAACGTGTGATTGAAATGCTCGACCACCACGCGATCCACGCCGTTCGTGCGCAGCGCTTCGAGCTTGTCGCGCAGCATGGCGATGCGCGGCGGCGCGCCGGCCGGATTGAAGAACTCGCGCGGATGCGGTTCGAAAGTCATCACGCAGACCGGCAGCCCGCGCGCGTCCGCAGCGGCCCGCACGCGCGCGAGCAGCGCCTGGTGCCCGCGATGGACACCGTCGAAGTTGCCGATGGTCAGTGCGCAGGGCGCCCGGCTTTCGGCATTGGGGAGGCCGCGAAAGACTCTCACGATAGGCGTTGGTCGGTGGGAGGGCTGATGCTGCAAAGCGTTCGATTATAAACGCTCGCACGGATGCAGGGGCGCGCCGGCCGGGCAGCGGCGCCGGAGCGACTTGCGCGCCGCCGTCGTGTTACTGGCACGATTTTCGCCGTCCCCGGAATGATAAAATCCGCGGATGAGAAAAATCGTCATTCTGATCTCCGGACGCGGGAGCAACATGGAGGCCGTCGTGCGTGCTTGCGCGCGCGAGGGCTGGCCGGCGCGCGTCTGTGCGGTCATTTCAAACCGGCCGGATGCCGCCGGGCTCGGCTTCGCGGCCGCGAACGGCATCGAGACTGTGGTGGTGGATCATCGGGAATTCGACGGCCGCGAAGCGTTCGACGCCGCGCTCGCGCGTGAAATCGACCGCTTCGAGCCGGATTGCGTCGTGCTGGCCGGCTTCATGCGCGTGCTCACCGATGCGTTCGTCGAACGCTACGCCGGGCGTATGCTGAACGTGCATCCGTCGCTTCTGCCGTGCTTTGCCGGGCTGCGCACGCACCAGCAGGCGCTCGATGCCGGCGTGCGCGTGCACGGCGCGAGCGTGCATTTCGTGACGGCGAAGCTGGATCACGGGCCGATCGTCGCGCAGGGCGCGGTGCCGGTCATCGCGGGCGACGACGCCGCCGCGCTCGCGGCGCGCGTGCTCGCCGTCGAACACATCATTTACCCGCGCGCGGTGCGCTGGTTCGTGGAAGGGCGTCTTTCTATCGAGGGCGAACGAGTCGCCCTCACGCCGTCTGAGCCGCAGTGGCTCTTTGCCGACATTGCCGGGGAGGGCGCATGAGGCTGCATGGATTTCTGATTGGTCAAACCGAAACGTTGCTCGCGGACGTGCTCCGCTTTTCCGGTCCCGCCGATGCGGCGACGAGCCGTTTCTTCCGCGCGCACCCGAAGCTCGGTCACGGCGAGCGCGGCGTGATTGCCGAGGCGGTCTTCGCCGTGCTGCGGCGGAAGATGGAGTTTTCGCATCTCGCGGAAAGCGGCACGGGCAATCAGGCGCGGCGTCTCGCGCTGCTCGGGCTGATGCAGACCGCGGGCCTCACCGCGCTCAAGCCGTTCGTCTCGGCGGACGAGCATCAGTGGCTCGCGCAAGTGTCGAAGATCGATCCCGCGAGCCTGCCGGTGCGCGTGCGCACGAACCTGCCGCAGTGGATCTACGACGCGATGGCCAAGCGCTTCGAGCCGGACGAGCTCGCGCAGCTTGCCGCCGCGCTGAACTATCCGGCGCCGCTCGACCTGCGCGCGAATCCGATCAAGGCGAGCCGCGACGTCGTGCGCAAGGCGCTCATCGAAGCTGGCATCGACGCATTCGACATGCCGTTCGCGCCGTTCGGCATCCGCGTGGAAGGCAAGCCCGCGCTCACGCGCTTGCAGCCGTTTCAGGAAGGCTGGATCGAAGTGCAGGACGAGGGCAGCCAGTTGCTGTGCTCGCTGGTGGCCCCGCGACGCGGCGAGATGATCGTCGATTTCTGCGCGGGCGCGGGCGGCAAGACCCTCGCGCTCGGCGCGATGATGCGCTCCACCGGCCGTTTGTATGCCTTCGACGTGTCCGACCGGCGGCTCGCGAAGCTGAAGCCGCGTCTTGCGCGCAGCGGTCTGTCGAACGTGAATCCGGTGCTGATCGACAGCGAGCACGACGCGAAGATCAAGCGCCTCGCGGGCAAGATCGACCGCGTGCTCGTCGATGCGCCGTGCTCCGGGCTCGGCACGCTGCGCCGCAATCCCGACCTCAAGTGGCGGCAGTCGCCCGCGACCGTCGCGGAACTGACGCCGAAGCAGCTTTCCATTCTCACGAGCGCCGCGCGGCTCGTGAAGACGGGCGGCCGTCTCGTCTACGCGACGTGCAGCATGCTCGAAGCGGAAAACGAAGGCGTCGTCGCGCAGTTTCTGGAGACGCATCCGAACTTCCGCGTGGTGCCGGCGCGCGACGTGCTGGCCGAGCAGCGCATCGAACTCGACACGGGCGAGTATCTGTCGCTGTGGCCGCACAAGCACGGCACGGACGGCTTCTTCGCGGCCGTGCTGGAGCGCGTGCCCGGGGCGAAGGCGCAAGCGGCGGATGAAAACGCCGGAGAAGCAAGCGCCGGGGAAGCAAGCGCCGGGGAAGAGAGCGCATAAGCGCCCGATGCAGAACCGCTTTCTGAGCCACCTGTCGGAACGGCTCGTCCGGGACTTCGGCGAGCCGGAAGTGCTGTGGCAAGTCGGCGCGCTGATCGCGCTCGTCGCCATCGCGTGGTGGTGCGCGGGTCTCTTGCGCAAACAGCTCGACGCGCGGCGCCAGTCGCGCTTCGAAGCCGTCCGCTTCGGCGCGGAGAGTCTCAACAAGGCGCTGTTTCCGCTGCTCGGGACCGTCTTCGTCTGGGTCGCGCAACTTGCGCTCGCGCCCGTCATGCACACCGCGCTGCTGCGGCTCGCGCTGGTGCCGCTCTGCGGCATTACCGTGATCTACACGATGTTCTACGTGGTGCGCCGCGTGTTCAGCAAGAGCGCGACGGGCGGCGCGGACCACGAGGCCGGCGCGCTGCTTTTTCTGTTCGAGAAAGTGGTGACGGTGCTCGTCTGGTTCGCGATGCTGCTCACGGTGATGGGCATTCAGGACGACGTCGTGCGCTGGATGGCGAGCGTGCGCTTCAACTTCGCCAACGCGCACATGACGCTGCTCTCGCTCGCCTCGGGCGTGCTCTGGGTGTGCGTGACGCTGATCGTGGCGATGTGGGCCGGCGCGCTGCTCGACGACCGCCTCATGCGTTCGCGCTCGCTCGACGCGAATCTCAAAGTGGTGCTCGGGCGCGTCGCGCGGGCGCTGATGTTTCTCGCGGCGATTCTCGTAAGCCTGTCGATCGTCGGCATCGACATCACGGTGCTCGGCGTGTTCGGCGGCGCGCTCGGCGTCGGGCTCGGCTTCGGCTTGCAAAAGATCGCCAGCAATTACGTGTCGGGCTTCATCATTCTGCTCGACCGGTCGCTGCGGCTCGGCGACATGATCAACGTCAGCGGCTTTCAGGGCACCGTCACGCAGATTCGCACGCGGTACACGGTCGTGCGCGGGCTGGACGGCATCGAAACGTTGATTCCGAACGAAAAGCTGATTACCGATGTCGTACAGAATCACTCGTCGTATCTGACGCGCGGCAACGCGAAGATCGCGGTGCAGGTGAGTTATCGCTCGGACGTGGAACGCGCGATGCGACTTCTCGTCGAAGCAACGCAGGGCGTCGAGCGGGTGTTGCAGGATCCGGCACCCGCGGCGCTGCTCGCGAGTTTCGGCGCGGACGGGATCAATCTGGAACTGAGCTTCTGGATCGAGGACGCGGCGAAGGGCACGGGCGGCGTTAAGTCGCAAGTCAATCGCAGCGTGTGGCGGTTATTCTGCGAGCATGGCATCGAGATTCCGTACGCGCAGCGCGAAGTGCGGATCGTCGGCGGTGCGCCGAGTGAATCGGTAGAAAATGCCGGTTTTCAGGGCGATGCACCCCCGTCAAAGGCTGGAAGCGCCGCCTGAAGCAACAGCAGTGCGCCATTCCTTCCGTTTTTGCAAGGGTGACGCCATTCTTGGCCGCGTGAGATTTTTCTCGTAGGGCCGAGATTCAAAAAAATTCACCTTTACGACAACGACTTGGAACGCATGCAGTAGAATGCGATCGAACTTCGGCGCTGACCTTTCACGCGCCCGACATGCGGCGATGCAGTCGATTTTCGACAGTTTTCGTCGGCCATTTTTTCCGAATTTCACAGCTACATAGGTAAATTGCCTTGCTGAATTCCTCCCTCGAATTTCTCGCCAACGGATTGCTGGATTTCTCCTGGTGGCAGATTCTGCTGTTCACGCTGGCGATGACGCACGTCACCATCGCGGGCGTCACCATTTATTTGCACCGCTGCCAGGCGCATCGCGCGCTGGACCTGCACCCCATCGCGAGCCACTTCTTCCGCCTGTGGCTGTGGATGACCACCGGCATGCTGACCGGCCAGTGGGCGGCCATCCACCGCAAGCACCACGCGAAGTGCGAGACCGAAGAAGATCCGCACAGCCCGCAAACGCGCGGCATCTGGAAGGTGCTGCTGGAAGGCGCGGAACTGTATCGCGCCGAAGCGAAGAACGAAGAAACGCTGCGCCGCTTCAGCCACGGCACGCCGAACGACTGGATGGAGCGCAACGTGTACACGCGTTATCCGATCCTCGGCATCAGCATCATGATGGTCATCGACGTGGCGCTGTTCGGCATCGTCGGGCTGTCGGTGTGGGCCGTGCAGATGATCTGGATTCCGTTCTGGGCGGCGGGCGTCGTCAACGGTCTCGCGCACTTCTGGGGTTATCGCAACTTCAATTCGAGCGATGCGAGCACGAACATCTTCCCGCTCGGCATCCTGATCGGCGGCGAAGAGTTGCACAACAATCACCACACTTACGCGACGTCGGCCAAGCTGTCGAGCAAGTGGTATGAGTTCGATATCGGCTGGCTGTACATCCGCATTTTGTCGGCCATCGGCCTCGCGAAGGTGAAGAAGCTCGCGCCCACGCCGCGCCTGTCGGAATCGAAGTCGGTGCCGGACCACGACACCCTGCAAGCCGTGCTCGCGAACCGCTACGAAGTGATGGCGCGTTACGGCAAGGCGCTCAAGCGTGCGTACAAGCAGGAACTCGTGAAGCTGAAGGAAGCCGGCGCGCGCGAGAAGTATCAGCTGATGCGCGGCGCGCGCAAGTGGTTCCACAAGGACGAGGACGGCCTGAACGAGCCGCAACGCAAGCAACTGCCGGAACTGTTCTCGGACAACCAGAAACTGCGCACGTACATCGAACTGCGCAAAGATCTGGCGGCGATGTGGGACCGCTCGAACGCATCGCGCGAGCAACTGCTGGCGCAGTTGCAGGATTGGTGTCATCGCGCGGAACAAAGCGGCATCAAGGCGTTGCAGGACTTTGCGTTGCGTCTGCGTCGCTACGCCCTGTAAGCGATATCCGCTAAAATTCGAAGACGTCACAAGACCCCGCTCTGGCGGGGTTTTTGTTTATGGGCGACGGATTTTCGCTGGATTCGGCAGGAGACAGGGGACATGCAGGCGATCAAAAGCGTCGAGTACGACCGGCCGCAAGGGCTGACGTGTGGAGTAGGCGAGGCGTGGGCGCGCGTGCCGCAGGCGCCGTCGCCGGAGGAAAAGCGCGCGTTGAAGGAGCGCATTCGCGCGCTATTGCGGCGGGAACAGGCCGTATTGGTCGCGCACTATTACGTCGATGCCGAGCTACAGGAACTCGCCGACGAAACCGGCGGCTGCGTCGCCGATTCGCTCGAAATGGCGCGTTTCGGCCGCGATCATGCGGCAAAGACGCTGGTTGTCGCGGGCGTGCGGTTCATGGGCGAGACCGCCAAAATTCTGAGCCCGGACAAGCGCGTGCTGATGCCTGACCTCGACGCCACGTGCTCGCTCGACCTCGGCTGTCCCGCCGACGAATTCGCCGCGTTCTGCGACGCGCATCCCGACCGCACGGTCGTCGTGTATGCGAACACGAGCGCCGCCGTGAAAGCGCGCGCCGACTGGATGGTCACGTCGTCCATTGGGCTCGAGATCGTCGCGGATTTGCACGCGCGCGGCGAGAAGATTCTGTGGGCGCCGGATCGTCACCTCGGCGGCTACATCCAGAAGAAGACGGGCGCGGACATGCTGCTGTGGCAGGGCTCCTGTCTCGTTCACGACGAGTTCAAGGGCATCGAACTGGATCTGCTGCGCGCCGAGTATCCGGACGCGAAGATTCTCGTGCATCCCGAGTCGCCGGAAGCGGTCGTAAAGCTGGCCGATGTCGTCGGCTCGACCACGCAGCTAATCGACGCCGCCGTGCGCCTCGACGCGAGCCGCTTCATCGTCGCGACCGATCTCGGCATTCTGCACAAGATGCGGCTCGCCGCGCCGGGGAAGACGTTCATCGAAGCGCCGACGGCCGGCAACAGCGCCACGTGCAAGAGCTGCGCGCATTGTCCGTGGATGGCGATGAACGGTCTCGCGAACCTCGCCGACGTGCTCGAACGCGGGCATAACGAGATTCACGTCGACGCCGCCATTGGGCAGCGCGCGCGCGTGCCGATCGACCGGATGCTCGATTTCGCCGCGCGTCACAAGAAACGCGTGCAGGCGAGCGGCGATCTGGCGAAGGACACCGCGCTGTTTTCGAACGTGGGAGCCGCGTGATGCCGTACTCACCGATTTTCGACGAAGTCCGTTCGCAATACGGCGAAGCATTCGACGCGGCGCTCGCGCGTAATGTCGCCGATGCGCTCGCCGAAGACATCGGCACCGGCGATGTGACCGGCCGCCTCGTTCCGGCCGACGCGCGGCGCACGGCGCGGATCATCGTGCGGGAAGAAGCCGTGCTGTGCGGCGCGCCGTGGTTCGACGAGGTGATGCGGCGCGTCGACGCGTCCATCGAAGTGGAATGGCAGTATCGCGAAGGGCAGCGCATGGCCGCCGATACGCCCGTCGCGCTGCTGCACGGCCCCGCGCGCTCGCTGCTCACGGCCGAGCGCAATGGCCTCAACTTCTTGCAACTGCTCTCGGGCGTGGCAAGCGCGACGCGCCGTTACGTCGACGCGATCGAAGGCACGCGCGCACGCATTCTCGATACGCGCAAGACGCTGCCGGGCCTGCGGCTCGCGCAGAAGTACGCGGTGCGCGTCGGCGGCGGGGCGAACCAGCGGCTCGCACTCTACGACGGCATTCTGATCAAGGAAAATCACATCGCGGCGGCGGGCGGCGTCGGCGCAGCGATGGACGCGGCCCTCGCGCTGAACGCGGGCGTGCCGGTTCAAATCGAAGTCGAGACGCTCGCGCAACTCGAAACGGCGCTCGCGCACCGCGCGGAGTCCATTCTGCTCGACAACTTCACGCTCGACGCCATGCGCGACGCCGTGCGCGTGACGGCGGGCCGCGCATTGCTGGAAGTGTCGGGCGGCGTTAATTTCGAAACCGTGCGGGCGATTGCGGAAACCGGCGTCGACCGCATTTCGATCGGCGCGCTCACGAAAGACGTGCGCGCCACCGATTATTCGATGCGGCTTATCTAGCCGTCAGACCGCGCGCCGCCGCGCCGCCGGCGGCGTCAGCACGGTCGGCAGCGCCTTCGGCAAGGTTTCGGGCCAGTCGCGGCTGTAGTGCAGGCCGCGGCTTTCGCGTCGCGAACATGCGCTTTCGACGATCAGCGACGCCACATCCACCAGATTGCGCAGTTCAAGCAAGTCACGGCTCACCTTGAAATTCGCGTAGTACTCGTGGATTTCGTCGCGCAGGAGCGCAATGCGATGCCGGGCGCGCGCGAGCCGCTTGTCCGTGCGCACAATGCCGACGTAATTCCACATCAGAAGCCGCAGCTCGTCCCAGTTATGCGCGACGACGACTTCCTCGTCGGGATCCGACACGCGGCTTTCGTCCCAGTCGGGCAGGGGCGCGTGGCATCCGGCGGAGAAACCGTCCGCTTCGATGGCGGCCGCCGCCGCCCGGCCGACCACGATGCATTCCAGCAACGAATTGCTCGCCAGCCGGTTCGCCCCGTGCAGCCCCGTGCACGATGTTTCCCCGACCGCATAGAGCCCGGGACGGTCGGTGCGCCCGGCGAGATCGGTCACGACGCCGCCACCGGTATAGTGCGCGGCCGGCACGACGGGGATGGGCTCCTTCGCGATATCGATGCCGAACTCGCGGCAGCGGGCGAGGATGGTCGGGAAGTGTTCTTCGAGGAACGCGCGCGGCTGGTGGCTGATATCGAGATACACGCAGTCGATGCCGCGCTTCTTGATCTCGAAGTCGATCGCCCGGGCGACGATATCGCGCGGCGCGAGTTCGGCTCGTTCGTCGTGCGCGGGCATGAAGCGCGTGCCGTCCGGCAGGCGCAGCACGCCGCCTTCGCCGCGCACGGCTTCCGAGATCAAAAACGACTTCGCGTACGGGTGAAAGAGGCAGGTCGGATGGAACTGGATGAACTCCATGTTCGCGACCCGGCAGCCCGCGCGCCACGCCATCGCGATGCCGTCGCCGGTCGCGGTATCGGGATTCGTCGTATAGAGATAGACCTTGCCCGCGCCGCCCGTTGCGAGCACCGTATGCGGCGCCTCGATCGTGACGGTGCGGCCGTTTTTCAGGTCGAGCGCGTACAGACCGTGGCAGCGATGGCCTGGCAGCCCGAGCCGGTCGGACGTGATCAGGTCGATCGCGTAGTGGTCTTCGAGAACGGTGATGTTCGGATGATTGCGCACGCGCTCGCCGAGCGTCGTGACGACCGCGTGGCCGGTGGCGTCCGCGGCGTGGATGATGCGGCGATGGCTATGTCCGCCTTCGCGCGTTAGATGGAAGCCGAGTTCGGCGGAGACGTCGCGCGTGAAGGGCACGCCTTCGTCGATCAGCCATTGGATCGCGGCGCGCCCGTTCTCGACGATGTAGCGCGTCGCCGCCTCGTCGCACAGGCCGCCGCCCGCGATGAGCGTGTCGGCCACGTGGTCGTCGACGCTGTCCGCCGAATCCAGCACCGCCGCGATGCCGCCTTGCGCCCAGTCGCTCGCGCCTTCGCTCACCGCCCGCTTCGCGATGATCGCCACGCGCCGCGTCTCGGCCAGATTCAGCGCGACGCTCAGGCCCGCGAGTCCGCTCCCCACGATCGCTACATCGAAGTTCATGCCGGCGTGTCTCCGTCGCTGTCGTTGTCGATAGCCGGCAAGCATAACGCGCGAGCGCCGGGAAACCGCGAAAACCCATGCACGACCATGTGAAACGCGCATGAAAAGCGGGCGGCAAAAACAAAAAGCCCCGCGTGAGCGGGGCTTTTTGCTGTCTTCGTCAGGCACTCAATCTCAAGTGCGGTCCGTCTTCCGCTTGCGCGGAACAACGCCGCTTTACTTGATCTTGGTTTCCTTGTACTCAACGTGCTTGCGGACGACCGGATCAAATTTCTTGATCAGCATCTTTTCCGGCATGTTGCGCTTGTTCTTGGTCGTCGTATAGAAGTGACCCGTGCCTGCGGTCGATTCCAACTTGATCTTGTCGCGTGCGCCCTTGGCCATGTGCGTGCTCCTTAGATTTCACCGCGTGCGCGCAGATCTGCGAGCACGGAGTCGATACCGTTCTTGTCGATCAGGCGCAGACCGGCGTTCGAGACGCGCAGACGGACCCAGCGATTTTCGCTTTCAACGAAGAAACGGCGGTTCTGCAGGTTCGGCAGGAAACGACGCTTGGTCTTGTTGTTGGCGTGGGAAACGTTGTTGCCGGACATCGGCCCTTTCCCAGTTACTTGGCATACGCGTGCCATGCGAGCACTCCTAATACAGTCTGATTCCTACGCTCGGCGCAGCGGATGCTGTAAGCCGACCTCTTTTTCCCTGGTTGCCTTTACCGGGAACTTGGCAGCACGGTTATGCCAATGAGGACCGCGTAAGCTCAGAACAGGTGGGTTGAGAAAAGCAAACGCGGATTCTAGCAGGAAAAGCCGTGCGTTATCAAGACGTTTCGGCTTTTTTGCTGGTCCGCGAACCCGCTTCACAGCCTATCTCACAGCCCATCTCGCAGCCACCTCACAGCCAGCCTTCCCGCGCGAACGAAAAAATGTCATTCGACGCGACGATCATGTGATCCAGCAGCTTCACGTCGATGAGCGCGAGCGCGTCGAGTAGCGTGCGCGTGAGCTTGCGATCGCCCGCACTCGGCTGATTGGCGCCGGAAGGGTGATTATGCGCGACGATCAGCGCGGCCGCATTCAGCGAAAGCGCGCGCTTGACGATTTCGCGCGGATAAACGGCTACGCGCGTGAGCGAGCCCCGCGCTTCCTCGCAGATGTCCAGCAACTGATGGCGCGCGTCGAGATAGATGCAAATGAACACTTCGTTCGGCCGCGTGCCGATTTTCAGGCGCAGAAAGTCTTCGACCGCGCCCGGCGAATTCAAAAGCATTCGATCCCGCGCCCGCTCCGCCAACGCGCGTCGGCACAATTCAGATACCGCGATGAGCGTCGCGGCGCGCGCCTCGCCGATGCCGCGTTCGGCGCTGAGTTCGGCCGCGGAAGCGCCCAGCATGGACCGCAGCGAGCCGAAGCGCCGCAGCAGTGCACGCGCGACATCGACGGCCGTGAGGCCGGGCACGCCGGTGCGCAGGAACAGCGCGAGCAGCTCGGCGTCGGAAAGCGTCTCGGCACCGGATTTAAGCAGGCGTTCGCGCGGCCGGTCGGCCTTGTCCCATTGCGAGATGGCGAGTGTGCCGAGCCGGGGCGTCGTCGCGGCCTCCGCTGGCGCGCTCGGAACCGGTGCGGCAACCGGCTCGTCAACTGACGCGGAAAGCGGTCCGTCAACCGCATCGGCGCCTGACGCGGCAATCGGCTCGTCAACCGACGCGGAAACCGGCCCACCAACCAGCCCGGCACCTGACGCGGCATTCACCCCGGCCACCGGCTCCACAGCGCCCGTCATCGCCCACCCTCCACCGACGGCGTTTCGCGCGCCGCCGCACCAACGCCGCACGCGCCTGACGCGTCGCCGGACCACTCTGTCTTACAATAGCGGTTTTGGCGCCCGTTTCGACCCTGCGCCACGCGGTTCGCAGCTTCGCGCCGACGAGCCGCCGCTCGCCCGGCCCACGCCGCGCTTTCGACTGAACCGCCACATCCAATACTCATGAGCATCATCGATATCTCCGAGGTCAAGCCCGGCTCCCATGTCACGCTGCATTACCGGCTGGCACTGGCCGACGGCGCCGACATCGTCAACACCTTCACCGACAAGCCCGCCACGCTCCTGCTCGGCGCGGGCCAGCTCGCCCCGCCGCTCGAAGAAATTCTGCTCGGGCTCAAGGTCGGCCACCATTCGACCTTTCGGCTAACGCCGGAGCAGGCGTTCGGGCCGCGTAATCCGGAACTGCTGCAGCGGGTGTCGCTCGCGACGCTGCGCGAAAACAGCATGGTCGGCGAGGATTTTTCTCCCGGCGATCTCGTCGAATTCAACGCGCCCAACGGCGGGCGCTACGCGGGCGTGCTCAAGGAAGTGGGCGAGACGTCGGCGCTCTTCGACTTCAATCACCCGCTTGCCGGCCAGACGCTGGCGTTCGAAGTGAAAATCATCGGAATTCTGTAGCCATGAGCCTGATCGAAAGCCTCACCGATATCGAAACCGACGTCGAAATCCTGCTCGCGCAGCCGCGCGGCTTCTGCGCGGGCGTGGACCGCGCGATCGAAATCGTCGAGCGCGCGATCAAGCTGTTCGGCGCGCCGATCTACGTGCGCCACGAGATCGTGCATAACGCGTACGTGGTCGCGGATCTGCGCAAGAAGGGCGCGATCTTTATCGAGGAACTGTCGGACGTGCCCGAAGGCAGCACGCTGATTTTCAGCGCGCACGGCGTCTCGAAAGCCGTGCGCGTTGAAGCGGAAACGCGCGGGCTGCGCGTGTTCGACGCCACGTGCCCGCTCGTGACCAAGGTGCACATGGAAGTCGCGAAGATGCGGCAGGAAGGCTTCGATATCGTGATGATCGGCCACAAGGGACACCCCGAAGTCGAAGGCACGATGGGGCAGTCCGGCGAAGGCATGCATCTGGTCGAAGATATCGAGGACGTGCTGAAGCTCGATCTGCCCGACCCGAACCGCATTGCGTACGTGACGCAGACGACGCTTTCGGTCGACGACGCCTCGGCCATCATCGACGCGCTCAAGAACAAGTATCCCGCGATCAAGGAGCCGAAGAAGCAGGACATCTGCTACGCGACGCAGAATCGCCAGGACGCGGTGAAGTTCCTCGCGCCGCAGTGCGATGTCGTGATCGTGGTCGGCAGCCCGAACAGCTCGAATTCGAGCCGGCTGCGCGAAGTGGCCGAGCGCAGCGGCATCCCCGCCTATATGGTGGATTCGCCGACGCAGATCGATCCGAACTGGGTCGAAGGCAAGAAGCGCATCGGCGTGACGGCGGGCGCGTCGGCGCCGGAAGTGCTCGCGCAGGCCGTGATCGCGCGGCTGCGCGAACTCGGCGTGCGCAGCGTGCGCTCGCTCGAAGGGATCGAAGAGACCATCTCGTTTCCGCTGCCGCGCGGCTTGTCGTTGCCACAATAAGTTAGACGAAACCTTCGAAAAAGCGCCTGCGGGCGCTTTTTTTTCGCCTGCGCGCATTGTCGGGCCTAAGAGACGGATGCACCATCAGGGGGCGCCGCCATATGTAAGCAATCGCGCAAACGTACCCGTCGCCGAACCGATTAAACCCCGCTCCCGGAATGGTGCAACTACTGCACAAAACCGGATCGCAACCGGGTTGCGCTTTAGCGCGAAAATCGCCGAAAAATGCGGGTTGCAATGCTGGAAAACCCCGCCACGCAAGAATATTGCTCGTCTCATATTTAGCGTTACAATTCGCGCGTCCTGAGTCCGGAAGGGCCTCTGGCAACGGTTCTGAAAGGCGCAGGAGATCTCATTTGATGCGATTCAAGTTTGCTTACGCCGTGTCCATCGCGGCTGCGGTTGCAATGGCAACCGCATGCGGCAAGAAGGACGAAGGCGGAGCGAGCGGAGCAGCACCGGCGGCAAGCGCCCCGACGGCGGCGACGGCTGCGCCGGCACCGGCGAGCGAAGCGACGGTGGTGAAGATCGGCCATGTCGCGCCGTTGTCCGGCACGCAGGCGCATTTAGGAAAAGACAACGAAAACGGCGCGCGGCTCGCGCTGGAGGAAATCAGCGCGCAGGGTCTCACCATCGACGGGCGCTCCATTCGCCTCGTGCTCGACAGCCAGGACGACGCAGCCGACCCGCGCACCGGCGAAGAAGCCGCGCAGCGCCTGGTAGATGACCATGTGGTCGCGGTGATCGGCCATTTGAATTCGGGCGTATCGATTCCGGCGTCCAAGATTTATAGCGATGCGGGCATCGCGGAGATTTCGCCGTCGACGACGAACCCGCAGTACACGAAGCAGGGTTACAAGACAACCTTCCGCGTGGTCGCAACCGATGCGCTGCAAGGCCCCGTGCTGGCCGGCTACGCGATCAAGACGCTGCACGCGAAGAAAGTGGTGATCGTGGACGACGCCACCGCCTACGGCCGCGGCCTCGCCGACGAGTTCGCGAAGACGGCGCAGGCGGGCGGCGTGAAGGTCGCCGCGCGCGAGACGACATCGGAGAAGGCGCGCAACTTCAAGGCGATCCTTCTGAAGATCAAGCGCATGCAGCCGGACGCCGTGATGTACGGCGGCATGGACGCAACGGGCGGCCCGTTCGCGAAAGAAGCGGCGGCGCTCGGCGTGAAGGCGAAGATTCTGGCGGGCGACGGCGTCTGCACGCAGCAACTGCCGGAACTGGCGGGCGACGCGGTGCAGAACGTCGTGTGTTCGGAAGCGGGGCCCGCGCTCGCGAAGATGGACAAGGGCGCGGACTTCGCGCAGAAGTACGAGGCACGGTTTCACACGCCAGTGCAGATTTACGCGCCGTTCACGTACGACGCGGTGTACGTGATCGTCGATGCGATGAAGCGCGCCAATTCCATCGAAGCGAGCAAGGTGCTCGCGGCGATGGCCACGACGGATTTCAACGGTCTGACGGGGCATATCGCTTTTGACGACAAAGGCGATCTGAAGACGAGCACCATCACGCTTTACGACTTCAAGGACAAAAAGAAGGACGTGCTCGACGTCGTGAAGCAGTAGCAGCAGGCGTTTGCAGTCTTGCGGCGCCTATCCGACAAGCGCCGTTTCGCATCCGTCTGGCGGACGCCCGCACCTATCCGGCGGCGGGCGCAACGACAGGCGATTAACCCTTACCGGTTTTTTTAAAAGTACGCGCAGTGCCGCTCCAGATTTCGCTTCACACCGGTTTATCGGCCGGTGATAAAAGCGTCATCCGGTCGCACGGGGCTAAGGAGCTTTAAATGGATATTTTCATCCAGCAGATCCTCAACGGTCTGGTGCTTGGCAGCGTCTACGCCATCATCGCGTTGGGTTACACGATGGTGTACGGCATTCTCGGCATCATCAACTTCGCGCACGGCGACGTGCTGATGGTCGGCGCGATGGTGGCCCTTTCAGCCATCGGCGTCATGCAGAACCACTTTCCCTCGATGCCCGGCCCGATGATGCTGACGATCGCGCTTATCGTCGCGGCGATCGTCTGCGCGATCGTCGGCTACACCATCGAACGCGTCGCGTACCGGCCGCTGCGCAAGGCGCCGCGTCTCGCGCCGCTCATCACCGCAATCGGCGTGTCGATCCTGCTGCAAACGGTCGCGATGATGATCTGGGGCCGCAACCCGCTCGCGTTCCCGCAGCTTCTGCCCACCGACCCGATCAACGTCATCACCGCGACTGAAACGCGTCCCGGCGCGGTCATCTCGATGACGGAAATCGTCATCATCGTGGTGGCGTTCCTCGTGATGGGCGGCCTCCTGCTGCTCGTGCACAAGACCAAGCTCGGCCGCGCGATGCGCGCGATCGCGGAAAACCCCGGCGTCGCTTCGCTGATGGGCGTGAACCCGAACTTCGTGATCTCGGCGACCTTCATGATCGGCTCGGCGCTTGCTGCGCTCGCCGGCGTGATGATCGCGTCCGAATACGGCAACGCGCACTTCTACATGGGCTTCATTCCCGGCCTGAAGGCGTTCACCGCAGCGGTCTTGGGCGGCATCGGCAACCTGGGCGGCGCGATGGTCGGCGGCGTGCTTCTCGGTTTGATCGAACAGTTGGGCGCCGGTTACATCGGCAATCTGACGGGCGGCGTCTTCGGCAGTAACTATCAGGACGTGTTCGCCTTCATCGTGCTGATCATCGTGCTCGTGTTCCGTCCGTCGGGTCTGCTCGGCGAACGTGTCGCGGACCGCGCTTAAAGACCGTGTGAGGAGCTCTACAAAATGACTTCGATTCAACCGATTGAGCCGTCTACGACGCTCATCCCCGAGAAAAACACGGGCAAGACGCTCGTCGTCGGCATCATCGTCGCCGCGTTCGTGATCGCCGCGCCGATGGTGATCGGCGCAGCCGGCGGCAACTACTGGGTCCGCGTGCTCGACTTCGCGATGCTTTACGTGATGCTCGCGCTCGGTCTCAACGTCGTGGTCGGCTTCGCCGGCCTGCTCGACCTGGGCTACATCGCGTTCTATGCGGTCGGCGCGTACACGGCGGCGCTCTTGTCTTCGCCGCAGCTGACCTCGCAGTTCGAATGGATCGCGCATCTCGCGCCGGGCGGGCTGCATGTGCCGTTCCTTCTTATCGTGCCGGTCGCGATGGCGCTCGCCGCCACGTTCGGCGTGCTGCTCGGCGCACCGACGCTGCGTCTGCGTGGCGACTACCTCGCTATCGTGACGCTCGGCTTCGGTGAAATCGTGCGGATCTTCATGAACAACCTCGACCGTCCGGTGAACATCACGAACGGCCCGAAGGGCATTACGGGCATCGATCCGGTGACGGTGGCGGGCTTCAATCTGTCGCAGACGCACGAGCTGTTCGGCATGAAGTTCCCGTCCGTGTACATGTACTACTACTTGTTCGTGATCGGCGCGCTCATCGTGATCTGGGTCTGTACGCGCCTGCAACACTCGCGTATCGGCCGCGCATGGGCTGCGATCCGCGAAGACGAAATCGCCGCGAAGGCCATGGGCATCAACACGCGTAACGTGAAGCTGCTCGCATTCGCGATGGGCGCGTCGTTCGGCGGCCTGTCGGGCGCGATGTTCGGCGCGTTCCAAGGCTTCGTGTCGCCGGAATCGTTCACGTTCTGGGAGTCGATCGTCGTGCTGGCGTGCGTGGTGCTCGGCGGCATGGGCCACATTCCGGGCGTGATTCTCGGCGCGGTGCTGCTCGCCGTGTTCCCCGAATTCCTGCGCTCGACGATGGGTCCGCTGCAAAACGCCGTCTTCGGCCATCAGATCGTGGATACCGAAGTTATCCGCCAGTTGCTGTACGGCCTGGCGATGGTGCTGATCATGCTGTATCGCTCGGAAGGCCTGTGGCCCGCCGCGAAACACGAAGACAAGATCGCGAAGATCGCGAAGCGCAACGGCAAGAAGCCGGTGCGCGCCTAAGCGGGGGAATCAAAAATGAGCGACAAACGTACTCGATTGTCCGTGAAGGGCGTGAACAAGCGTTTCGGCGGCTTGCAGGCGCTGTCGGAAGTGGGCCTCGAAATCAAGGAAGGCGAAATCTACGGCCTGATCGGCCCGAACGGCGCGGGCAAGACGACGTTCTTCAACGTCATCACCGGCCTCTACACGCCGGATTCCGGCGAATTCAAGCTCGACGGCGAAGCCTACACACCGACCGCCGTGTATCAGGTGGCGAAGGCGGGCATTGCGCGCACGTTCCAGAACATTCGCCTCTTCGGCGGGATGACCGCGCTGGAGAACGTGATGGTCGGCCGCCACGTGCGCACGAAGCACGGCCTGATCGGCGCGGTGTTCCAGACGCCCGCCGAGCGTCGCGAAGAAAAGGAAATCAAGGAGCGCGCGCTGGAACTGCTGGAGTACGTCGGCGTGCTGCAATACGCGGACTACACGTCGCGCAATCTGTCGTATGGCCACCAGCGTCGTCTGGAAATCGCGCGTGCTTTGGCGACCGATCCGAAGCTCCTCGCGCTCGACGAACCCGCAGCCGGCATGAACGCGACGGAGAAGGTGGAACTCACGCGCCTGCTCGACAAGATTCGCGCGGACGGCAAGACGATTCTGTTGATCGAACACGACGTGAAACTCGTGATGGGATTGTGCAACCGCATGACGGTGCTCGATTACGGCAAGGTGATCGCCGAGGGTCTGCCGCAGGACGTGCAGAAGGACCCGAAGGTGATCGAGGCATATCTGGGTGCGGGGGTGCACTAAATGGCGACCACAAGCGCAATGTTGAAGGTCAAGGGTCTGCAGGTGAACTACGGCGGCATCCAGGCGGTGAAGGGTGTCGATCTGGAAGTCGGGCAGGGCGAACTCGTCACGCTGATCGGCGCGAACGGCGCGGGCAAGACCACGACGATGAAGGCCATCACGGGCCTGAAGCCGTTCTCGGGTGGCGATATCGAGTACATGGGCCAGTCGATCAAGGGCGTGCCCACGCACGAGCTGTTGAAGCGCGGCCTCGCGATGGTGCCGGAAGGCCGCGGCATTTTCGCGCGCATGTCGATTCTCGAGAACATGCAGATGGGCGCGTACCTGCGCAACGATTCGGATGGCATTCAGAAGGACACCGAACGGATGTTCGGCTTCTTTCCGCGTCTGAAGGAGCGGGCGTCGCAGTATGCGGGCACGCTGTCCGGCGGCGAGCAGCAGATGCTGGCGATGGCGCGTGCGTTGTTGTCGCGTCCGAAACTGCTGCTTTTGGATGAGCCTTCGATGGGACTTTCGCCGATCATGGTTGAGAAGATCTTCGAAGTCGTTCGCGAGATTTCCAGCGAAGGGCTGACGGTGCTGCTCGTCGAGCAGAATGCTCGGTTGGCGCTTCAGGCCGCTAATCGCGGGTATGTGATGGATTCGGGTACCGTCACCATGTCCGGCGATGCTAAGGTCATGCTCGA
Source organism: Caballeronia sp. Sq4a (assembly GCF_023170545.1). NCBI lineage: Bacteria > Pseudomonadati > Pseudomonadota > Betaproteobacteria > Burkholderiales > Burkholderiaceae > Caballeronia > Caballeronia sp. Sq4a. Next base: position 615,820 of record NZ_CP084250.1, read on the forward strand.
TGATCCTAAGGTTCGGGCTGCTTATTTGGGCGAGTGACGGGGTTTTCTTTTCTCGCGGGGCGGGGGGCTTTCTTTGCTTCCCGCTCGTCTTTCTTGGTTCTTTCGTGGAACTTGTCTTCGCGTCGGTCTATTAGCGTTGCCCCTCCCCGGGGCGGGGGTCACTTTCTTTGCTGCTGCAAAGAAAGTAACCAAAGAAAGCAGCTTTCTTGGCCCGCAGCAGTAATAGCGTGGTCACTCCGCAGAAGAACCGTGGCACTCAGCTAATCGGCAGCCCTGAATCACCTTCCACGCCCGCTGAGCGCCACGTCCCCCGAGCCCCTTGGCTCGTTAACACCACACCCCCGTTTTATGCTCCGCCTGCGATCCAGGCTTAGTTGAAGACCGCCCAAACGCTGTTCGGAATACTAACGTTATGCGGACGCGCATTCGCGCGGACAAGCGCGCGTACCTATGCAACCGTTCGGTGTTAACGAGCCAAAGGGCTCGGAGGACGTGGTGCTCAGTGGGTGCGGAGGGTGATTCAAGGCTGCTTATAGCTGAGCGCCACCGCATATCTGCGGAGTGACCGCACTCTTGCTGCTGCGGGCCAGAAAAAAGCTGCTTTCTTTGGTTACTTTCTTTGCAGCAGCAAAGAAAGTGACCCCCGCCCCGGGGAGGGGCAACGCTAATAGACCGACACGAACACAAGTTCCCCGAAGAAAGCAGCGAGCAACCCCGCCCCGGGAAGGGGCGACGCAAATAGACTGACACAAAAGAACGAAGCAAAAAACTAAAGCCGCTTCCCAAGACTAACAACCTCATCCACCCGATACCCAAGCCGTTCATAGAACGGAACCAGATCCCGCCGAGCAGAAAGAATCTGCAAATTAACCTTAGGACATCCAGCCCGAACAAGCGCCGCTTCCGCATGAAGCATCAGAGCGCGCCCGAACCCGCGCCCCCGCATGGCAGGCGAAACGGCGAGCGAATAAATCCACCCGCGATGCCCGTCATACCCGCACATCACACTGCCGACGACATCGCCATCGAGCGCGCCGACAAAGAACAACTCCGGCTGCGTGCGCAGCTTATTAGCAATCGACAACGCCGGATCGCGCTGTGGCCGCGATGCATCCGCGTACTCTGGAAACACATCGCGCCACAGAGCGATCACGGCATCGCGATCGCTCGCATCGAACGTGCGGATGATCACAGCGAATCGAGCACCGAGCGCAGCATCGACATCATCTGATCGATCTCGTCCTTAGTCACATTGAGCGCAGGCATGAAGCGCAGCAGATTCGGCCGCGCCGCGTTCAGCAAGAGTCCATCGGGCTGCATCAGCCGAGCCTTCTCGACGATCTGCGTCCCCTGATCGCCATCCAGCAGCAACGCGCGCAAGAGACCTTCGCCGCGCTCGCCGTTGAAACCGCGTTCGTCCGAGAGCTTCAGCAATTCCGAACGCAAATACTCGCCGCGCTCGCGCACGCCTTCGAGAAAGCCCGGTGCCGTCAGCTGCGAAATCACCGAATAGCCCACCGCCGTCATCAGCGGATTGCCGTTGTACGTGCCGCCCTGATCGCCCGCTTCGAAGCACGCCACATCCGCAGTCGAGAGCAGCGCAGCGAGCGGCACGCCGCCGCCGATGCCCTTGCCGAGCGTCATGATGTCCGGCTCGATGCCCGACAGCTCATAGGCGAACAACGTCCCCGCGCGACCGCAGCCGCTTTGCACTTCATCGACGATCAACAGGATGTTGTGCCGCTTCGTCAGCGCGCGCAGCTCCTGCATGAACTCGCGCGTCGCGGGAATCACGCCGCCTTCGCCCTGAATCGGCTCCAGCATCACGGCCACGGTCTTTTCGGTGATGAGTTTTTCGACGGATGCGATGTCGTTCAGATCCGCTTTTGGAAAGCCCGGCACCTGCGGCGCATAGATGGTGTCCCAGCCCGCCTTGCCGCTCGCGGACATCGTCGCGAGCGTGCGGCCGTGGAAGCTGTGATCGAACGTGATGATCTCGTACGCGCCGTTGCGGAACTTGCGGCCCCACTTGCGCGCGAGCTTGATCGCGCCTTCGTTCGCTTCCGCGCCGCTGTTGGCGAAGAACACCTTGTCGAAGCAACTGTGCTCTGTGAGCAGCGCGGCGAGCTTTGCCATCGGCTCGTTATAGAACGCGGGCGACGGATTGATCAGCGTGCGCGCCTGCTTCTCGAGCGCCTCGATTACGCCGTCGTTGCAGTGACCGAGCGAGTTGACGGCCCAGCCCTGGATGAAGTCGAGATAGCGTTTGCCGGTGTTGTCGTGAAGCCAGGAGCCCTTGCCGTGCGTGAACACGATCTCGGGGCGGTTCGTGATGTACATCAGCGAATCGACGGGGTACTCATTGAAATTCATGACAGCGGGCTCCGGGCGTTGACTCAGGTAAAAAAAGGCGCGCAAAAAACAAAAGCCACGGTGTTTCCGTGGCTTCATTTTCTGCGCTTCAGACTAACCGAACATGACGAGCGCGAATGCATGACGAGCCAGCGGCATCCCTAGGGAAGCGGCGAGCGGCGGCGTCGGACGATGGTTGCGATTCGGTTCATTCGCGAAGGATACGTGATGACGTTCGTGCATGTAAACCGCCGGCGTCGATTTGTTGCGCGCCGGCGGCATAAGTGGACCGAGCGCGCCGTCAGACCGGATGCGCGAGGTCCGCTGCGCTCGTGAACGAATCGGCGTAGAACTCGTCCTCCGGCAAGCGGTGATGCTGCGTGAAATCGCGCTGCGCCGATTCCACCATCACGGGCGCGCCGCACGCATAGACCTGATACGCGCTCAAGTCTGGCAGATCTTCGATGACAGCGCGATGAACGAAGCCCGTGCGGCCGGTCCAGCCGTCATGCGGATCGGGTTCGGACAGCACCGGCACGAACTTGAAGTTGGGCACTTCCTTCGCCCATTGCTCGGCGAGGTCCATCATGTACAGGTCTTTCTTGCGGCGGCCGCCCCAGTAGAGCGTCATCGGCCGGTTCAGGTTTTTGAAGGCCGCATGTTCGATGATCGCCTTGATCGGCGCGAAGCCCGTGCCCGAAGCGAGCAGCACGATGGGCTTGTCCGACTCGTCGCGCAGAAAGAACGTCCCGAGCGGACCTTCGAAGCGCAGGATGTCGCGCTCTTTCATCGCGCCGAACACGTGGTCCGTGAACGTGCCACCCGGCATGTGGCGAATGTGCAATTCGAGCGGGCCTTCGTGATGCGGCGGGCTCGCCATCGAATAGCTGCGGCGCTTGCCGTCCTTCAGAATGAATTCGATGTACTGCCCCGCGAGGTATTGCAGGCGCTCGTTGGCGGGCAGTTGCAGCTTCATTTCGATGACGTCGTCGGCCTTGCGCTGAAGCGCGTTCACGCGGCACGGCAGCTTCTTGACCTGCACGTCGCCGACGCCCGCGACTTCGCGCACGTCGATGGTGAGATCGCTCTGCGCGGTCGCGCAGCAGAAGAGCGCCATGCCGCGCGTTTTTTCGTCGTTGGAGAGCGCGGACGACGAATGCGGCGCCTGCTCGACTTCGCCTTCGACGACCGCGCCCTTGCAGGAACCGCACGCGCCGTTCTTGCAGCCGTAAGGCAAGCCGATGCCCTGGCGCAGCGCCGCGGTCAGCACCGGCTCGTCGGGTTCCACCTGAAACTGCCGGCCGCTTTGCCGGAGCGTTACGTTGAATGCCATAGATCGATTTCTAGCGATGTGTGAATGTGTCTTACGATGACGCCGGAACGCGTCAGGCAAGCGGCGGATACAATGCTCGGCATGATCGCCACTCGAACCTTGCGCCGCCCGCGCGTGCTGATCGTCGGATGCGGCGATGTCGGGCTGCGCGTGTTGCCGCTCTTGCGATCGCGCGCCGCGTCCCCCCGCGTGATCGCGCTCACGCATCATCCGGAACGCGCCGCCGAACTTCGTGCCGCGGGCGCGTTGCCGATTGCCGGCGACCTCGATGCGAAGCGCAGCCTTCGCAGGCTCGCGGGCATCGCGCCGCACGTGCTGCATCTTGCGCCGCCTCAGCGCGAAGGCGACACCGACCGCCGCACGCGTGCGTTGCTCGCGGCCTTGCGCGCGCCGCGCCGTTCGGTCGCGCGTGGCGCTCAGGCCGCCGTTGCCCGGCATCGTGCTTGGCGCGCATCGACTTTCATTGTACCCGACGCCCCTTTTGGAGCCACATCGGGAGCCATGCCTTATCGCTTCGTGTATGCGAGCACGACGGGCGTCTACGGCGACTGCGGCGGCGCGCTGATCGACGAAACGCGGCCTGCGCGGCCGGAGAACGAGCGCGCGCGGCGGCGCGTGTCGGCGGAGCAGCAGTTGCGCCGCGTGGGCGCGCGAAGCGGCTGGCGCGTTTCCATCGTCCGGATTCCCGGCATTTACGCGGAGAATCGCCTGCCGCTTGCGCGCATCGAACGGGCGATGCCCGCGCTCATCGAACGCGACGATGTCTACACGAATCACATTCACGCGGACGATCTCGCCGCGATTCTCGTGCGCGCGCTCGGGCGCGGGCGGGCGCAGCGCGTCGTGAACGCGTCGGACGACACGGATTTGCGCATGGCCGACTATTTCGATCGCGTCGCCGACGCGTACGGTTTGCCGCGCGTGCCGCGCATCACGCGCGAGGAGGCGGAAGCGCGTCTGGAACCGCTCACGCTCTCGTTCATGCGCGAGTCGCGCCGTCTGTCCAACGCACGCATGAAGCGCGAGTTAGGCTACGCGCTGCGTCATCCGACCGTGGACGACTTCTTGCGCTCTCGCGCCGGTACGACGCTGCGCTAGATCAGCGCGGGAATCGTTTCGAGCAGGACGAAGCACATCAGCGCGCCGATCAGAGCGCCGATGAGGTTCGGCGAGTAGCGGTGACGCACGTGCATGACGACACCCAATACCCCGATCACGACCGCGCTCGACGCCACGAACGCGATCAGCGCGACGCTCATGTGGGAAGCCATGATGCCCTCCTGCTTTCTTCTAGTGATTTTGATTCCGTAAGACGAGTATATGAGCGCCGCGCGCAGAAGGCATGCTGCGGCGCAGCGGCGAGGCATCGGGGCTTGTACCGATTGGCGTGAAGATTGGTGGCTGCGGGGCGCGTCAGTCGTGGGCGCGCAGTGCAGCGAGATCGGCGCTGTCGAGCCCGCGCCATTCGCCTTCCGCGAGCGATGCCGGCAGCGCATAACCGCCCACGCGCTCCCGATGCAGCTTCTCCACGCGATTCCCCGCTGCCGCGACCATCCGCTTCACCTGATGGTATTTGCCTTCGAGCACGGTCAGTTCGAGCAGCCGTTCGTCGCGGCGAAGCGCGGCCAGCGCGGCGCTGGGTTTCGTTTCGCCGTGCAGCAGCACGCCGTCGCGCAGGCTGGTGAGTTGGGCGTCGTCGAGCGGGTGGCGCAGCGTCGCGAGATACACCTTCGGCACCTTGCGCTTGGGCGACGTCAAGGCGTGGACGAACGCGCCGTCGTCGGAGAAAAGGAGGAGGCCCGTCGTATCCTGATCGAGCCGGCCGACCGGCTGCACGCCACGCTCGATGAGTTGCGGCGGCAACAGGTGAAATACGCTCAGATGATGTTGCGGATCGCGCGAGCATTCGTAGCCCGCGGGCTTGTTCATCGCGATATACGCCTTCTCGCGATACGTCCACACGGTGCCGTCGACTTCGAAGTCCGGCGATTCAGCGACCGCGACATCGGCGTTCGGATCGCTGCATACCTCGCCGCCGATGCGCACGCGGCCCTCCGCGATGATGCCGCGACATTGACGGCGCGAGCCGAAGCCTTGCGAGAAGAGGAGTGATTCGAGGTCCATCGGACGAGTGAGGACGGAGGGCGCATTTTAGCAAGCGGGAGCGCGTGAACGCGCGAGGTCAGTCACCGGCATGCGCTGTCGGCTGAGCTGCGCGGCTGCGGTTGCCCTCGGCGGAGAGGCGGGCGGGCGGCCGATCGCTGTCGGCTAAGCCGCGCGGAGGCGAGTTGTCTGAGCCGAACAGGCGCGGGCGCGGTCGATCGCGGCATCGCATGCGCGTTCGGTGCTGTCGGCGAAGCCGCGCGCCGGCCAGTTGTCCTCGTCGAACGGGCGGGGGACGGCCGATGGCCGCATGGCACGCGCGTTCGGAGCTTTCGGCCAAGCCGCGCGGAGGCGAGTTGTCTGAGTTGAACAGGCGCGGGGACGGTCGATCGCCGAATCGCATGCGCGTTCGGTGCTGTCGGCTAAGCCACTCGCCGGGCAGTTACGTGCGTCGAACAGGCGCGGACCGCTGCTTCCTCAGTGCGCGTCGCCGCGACCCTTCGCCACCGTCGGCACGCCCAAGCCGAAGATCGTGAACGTCGACGGCGAGCGGTCCTGCTGGCTCGCCGTGGCGACATGCCTGCCTGCGGCGCTCCAGCGTCCGTCGAAGGTCATGGCTGCCGGCATCGGCGCGGGCAGCGCGCTCGCCTGACGGAAATACGCGGTGTTGGCTTCGGCCTGGGCGGCGGTCGCCTGGCGCAGCAGCGTCTGCGTCTGCGGATTGCGCGGATCGAGCGCCACCGCGCGGCGCGCGTTGCGCACGGCGCAGGCGGGCTCCTGCTTCACCGAGCATGAGCGGGCGTTGGCCATCGCGCTGTCGCGTGCGCGCTCCTGACGCGCGACATCGGCGGCCAGTTGTTGGATCTCCGGGCTCAGCGCCTGATTCGCGTACAGGCCGCGCATGTGGCGGCGCGCTGCGGTTAGGTCGTGAGCGGCCAGCGCCTGCTTTACCGCGACGATGTTTCGCGCGACCGCGGGCGATGCTTTTTGCGGCGAGTTGTCTTGGGGGCGTGCGGTTGTGCTTGCGTTGGCGTTTGCTGCCGGTAGCGTCGGCTTGTCGGCCATGGCCGTCTGCGACTGCGGCGCGAGACTCGGACGGTTCGCCGGCAGCGATGCCGTCGGCGAGGCTTGCGCCGGGCGCGCGGCCGGCTCTTGCGTTCGCGGCACGAGGTTAGACGCTGAACCGCTTCCCGACAGCGATGCCATCGGCGAGACCGGCGCCGGGCGCGCAGCGGCATCTTGCGACTGCGGCGCGAGGCCAGACGCTGGACGGTTCGCCGACAGCGATGCCATCGACGAAGGTTGTGCCGGATGCGTCGTCGTCATTTGCGGCTGAGAAGCGAGGCTTGGCGCCAAGCCGTTCGCCGGCAAAGCAGCCATCGGCGAAGCGGGCGCCGGATGCGTCATCGCCGTCGCATGGGCCTGCGGTTCGGCGTGGGGCGCTGGCGCAGTCATCGGCAACGAAGACATCGGCGCATGGGAACCGCTCGGCGTCGCATCGGCCTTTGACTGCGCGCGTTCGCTCGCAGCCGGACCAACAGGAACGTTGGCCGCGAGAGCGGACGCAGGCGGCACGGACTTGGCGGGGGCTGTCGGCGCGGCGCCAGTGAGCGGAGCTGCTGCTGCCGACGCGGAGAAGCCTGCACCGGCTGCTGCAGTGGCATCGGCTACCGCCGTTGGCGTCGACGAGCGCGGCGCAGCGCCATTCTTCGACGCAGTATTGTCCGTCGACGGCGCGACCGTAGGCCCGACCGCCGCGACCGCGTTGGCAGGCGCAGACGTGCGCGCGTGCGCAGCAGTCGCCGACGCTGCTGGCGGGACCGCCGCGCCTGCTAACCCGACCGAGTTTGCAGAGGCGGAAGCGCGCGCTTGCATCGAAGTCGCCGACGTTGACGATGCTGTGGCGTTGTCAGTTGATCGCGCGATTGTGGGTGCGGCCGGCGCGACCGCGCTTGCAGACGCGGAGGCGCGCGGTTGCGCCGAAGTCGCCGACGTCGACGTCGCGGCGCTGTCCGTCGACCGCGCGACTGTGGGCGGTACCGTCGCGGAAGCGCGTGCTTGCGCCGAAGTCGACGATCCCGACGTCATAGCCCTTTTATCCGTCGATGGCGCAACCGTAGGTTGAGCCGTCGCGCTCGCGGACGCGAACGTGCGTGCATGCGAACCTGCCGCGGATGAAACATCCGCCGACCGTCGCTGCGAAACGACGGGTCCGGCCGCAGTGTCACCCTTTAACGACGCTTGACCTTGCCCGAGAGAATCCGCCGCCGATCCACTGCGCGATGCGCTCCCAGTCGCGGCGTGCGCCGGCGCGTCGTCGCTCGATGCATCGCTCCCGCGACGCTCCAGCGCCGGACGCTCCGCGTCGGCATGGCTGTGCGCTTCCGAAGCTCGATCGCCGACCAATCCCGCCGCGCTGGCCGACTTCGCCGGCGCGACGTCCGCGTCCTGCTGCGCATAGAAGTACCCGCCTGCCGCCGCGCCCGCGACGACGCCGCTCACCAGCACCGCCAGCATCTTGCGCGCCGGCCGTCGCGCCGGGGCGGCAGGCTCGTCGCCCGGCTCGACGAGGCTCGGATAAGACGTCACCATCTTTCGACGCGCGAGCCGCGTGAGCCAGTTGGTGTTGCGCAGATCGACGATATCGTATGTCTCCTCGATGGGCGCAACGGCCGCCGCGTCGGCGACGGTCGTGAAGACGGCACCGTGGCGATCCGCGCCGCAGTACGGGCAGGTCGCCTCGCCGGTAGGCGAAATGGCGTGGCAGCGGCCGCAGATGACGGCGTCCAGCGTCAGCGAAGATTCGGATTGCGTCATGGCGCGCTCGTTCGAGTTATGGCTCGCGCAACGCGCGAAGCGAGATCACGGCAGCGGTGTATCCATTGCAACCGAAAGCCGGTTGCCCGCAGGCGCGTGCCCTCGTGACACGCCCCGCGCCGGGATGCCGCGACGCCGATGCAGAGCCCATTCTTGCGACGCAAGCGGCAACGCGTCTAAGCGATTGCGCACATTCGCGTCATCATCGCGTCAGGGAAAACGCGGGGTGCGTGCGTTCGGCATCTCACGACGAACGCACGTGCTGTCGTGCGTTCGGGAGCGGGCGGAACGATGAGTACGCCTGTGCTTTGTCGGACGGCTCCGCGCGCCAATAGGGCGATAGGCGCGGTAACGCCGTCGATCGGTGCCGGACCGGACAGCCTGAAGATCGAACGTGTCGGGATCGGTAAGGACCGCGAAGCAATGCGCAAGGCAACGTGAGCGTGGGCTCGGCGCTTTCGTCCGTGCGCCGAGTGTCCGCGATACAAAGCGCGAAGGCCAGACGCGCGGCCCAAACGCAAAAAAGCCGCTCGATGAGCGGCTTCTTCGAAAAATCCGTGGTGCCCAGGGCCGGAATCGAACCGGCACGCCTTGCGGCGGGGGATTTTGAGTCCCCTGCGTCTACCAATTTCACCACCTGGGCATGCTGAGTCGGCGATTATGACCCAAAACCGCGCGCTCGGCAAGCAGCGCCGGTTGTCCGCGAATTACTGGCTCAGATACGTGAACGCCCCGTTGCGGACGATGCCCATGACGCTCGCGCGCTGATCGAGGCCGACGTGGTCGCTCGCGCTCGTATTGACGACGCCGTTCGGCACCACCAGCTCATGCGCGTGCTCCAGTTCCGAGCGCAACGCCACGCGAAATTCCTTCGTTCCCGGCTTGCCCGCCTTCAGCGCGCGCGTCGCCGCGTCCTGCAAGCGCGGATAAACGCCCGCCGCGTCGCCAGCGAACTGCGTCACCGTGCCCTTGCCGTACTTGTCCTCGTAAGCATCGACGAATGCGAGCGCCGCCTTCTTCGACGGGTGATCGGCCGGCAGCGTGCGCGCGACGACCACCGGCTGCGTCGGAAAGAGCGTGCCTTCCACATCTTTGCCGCCGAGCTTGATGAACTCCGGCGTCGCGATGCCGTGCGTCTGGTAGATCGCGCCCTTGTAGCCGCGCTCGACGAGCGTGCGTTGCGGCAGCACCGTCGGCGTGCCCGCGCCCGCGATCAGCACGGCGTCGGGCTTGGCGGCCATCAGCTTGAGAATCTGGCCGGTGACGCTCGCGTCCGTCCGGTTGAAGCGTTCGGTCGCGACTATCTTGATATGGCGAAGATCGGCGAACTTCGTGAATTCGGACAGCCAGCTATCGCCGTAGCTGTCCGCGAAACCGATGAAGCCGACCGTCTTCACGCCGTGGTTGGACATGTAGCGCGTCATCACGTCGGCCATCGCGCGGTCGGTCTGCGCCATCTTGAACGCCCAGACCTTCTTGCCTTCCTGCGGTTCGACCACCGACGCCGAGCCGATCAGCGTAATCATCGGCGTCTGATATTCGGCGACGGGATCGAGCGCCGCGAGCGCGGCCGGCGTGATGTTCGGCCCGACGATCACGTCGACCTTGTCCTCGGTAATCAGCTTGCGGATATTGCGCACTGCCGCGCCGGGGTCCGAGCCGTCGTCGAGAATGATGTACTGCGCGTCCTGTCCCGCGATGGTCTTCGGCCACATCAGCATCGCGTTCTTGCTCGTGATGCCGATGGCGGCGGCAGGCCCCGTGCTCGACAAGTCCACGCCCACCTTGATCTGCGCGTGCGCGGCGGCGGGCAACACCGACAGCACAGCCAGCGCGGCGCCGCAGGCGAGCCGGCGCGTAATTTTCGACAACGTCATCGGAAAGCTCTCCAGGGAAGTTCGTGTTTTTGTGATCGGCGTTGCGCCGTCGCCTTCAGAGTCAGAGTTCGTAGCTTTCGTGCTCGCCGGAGAGCGCCTGTTCGATCAGCTTCCGGTTCATCGAGGGCGAAAGCAGCTCGACGAGCGTATACACATAGCTGCGCAGATAGGCGCCTTGCTTGAGCGCGAGCCGCGTGACGTTCGTGCCGAACAGATGCCCGACCGGCATCGCGCGCAAATGGCGGTCGCGCTCGGGATTGAACGCGATATCTGCCATGATCCCGACGCCGAGCCCCAGTTCGACGTAAGTCTTGATAACGTCCGCGTCGATGGCTTCGAGCACGATATCCGGCGTCAGATTGCGCAACTGGAACGCGTGGTTGATCTTCGTGCGCCCGGCGAACGCCGCTTCGTACGTGATGAGCGGGTACTGCACGAGATCGTCGAGCGTGAGAAGCTTGCGTTCCAGGAGCGGATGCTCGGGCAGCATGACCGCCAGATGCTGCCACTGGAAGCAGGGCAGCGAGACCAGTTCCTTATAGTTGGCGATGGCTTCGGTGGCGATGGCGATGTCCGCCTGATCGTGAATGACCATCTCGGCAACCTGCGTCGGGCTGCCTTGCAGAATGGACAGATGCACTTTCGGGAAGCGTTTCTTGAATTCGGCGATGGCCGACGGCAGCGAGTAGCGCGCCTGCGTGTGGGTCGCCGCGATCACGAGATTGCCCTGATCCTGCGCCGCGTAATCCTTGCCGACGCGCTTGAGGCTTTCCACTTCCTGCAGGATTTTCTCGACGGAAGCGAGAATGATGCGCCCCGGCTCGGTCAGCGACCGGACGCGCTTGCCGTGCCGCGTGAAGATTTCGACGCCCAGCTCGTCTTCCAGCTCGATGATCGCCTTCGACACGCCCGGCTGCGATGTGTACAGCGCCTTCGCGGCTTCGGTCAGGTTGAAGTTCTGCCGCACGGCCTCCCGCACGAAGCGGAACTGATGCAGATTCATTTATAACCCACGCGCATATCAAAGTAATTTTTCAGTCGTTTGCAATATATAGCAGGTTTATTACTATCAGTCCAATTTTTCCAATATCGATAGCTGTTTTCGTCATTAGCAAATGAGCGTTCCGTCTGAACGCTGTGCGCGCCGGCGAATCAATGGATATCTGACGCGCGGCGCAACCTAGGGCGCCGGCGGCTAAACAAAAACTTGGGGCCCCCGAATGTACCAATACGATCAGATCGACCAGCGAATCGTTGACGAACGAGTCGCGCAGTACGCCGATCAGGTTCGCCGGCGTCTGTCGGGCGAGTTGAGCGAGGAAGAATTCCGTCCGCTGCGGCTGCAAAACGGCCTGTACATGCAGCGCCACGCATACATGCACCGCATCGCGATTCCGTACGGCAACCTGCGCAGCGACCAGTTGCGCATGCTCGCCACCATCGCGCGGGAGCACGACCGCGGCTACGGCCACTTCTCGACGCGCACCAACATCCAGTTCAACTGGATCGAGCTAGAAGAAACGCCGGAAATCCTGCGCAAGCTGGCGTCGGTGCAGATGCACGCGATCCAGACGTCGGGCAACTGCATCCGCAACATCACGGCGGACCAGTTCGCGGGCGTGGCGCCGGACGAAACCGTCGATCCGCGTCCGTGGGCCGAAATCATGCGCCAGTGGTCCACGTTCCACCCGGAATTCGCGTGGCTGCCGCGCAAGTTCAAGATCGCCGTCTGCGGCTCGGCGGAAGACCGCGCGGCCGTGCAGATCCACGATCTCGGCGTCTATCTGAAGAAGAACGCGCAGGGCGAAGTCGTCGCGAGCATTCTCGCGGGCGGCGGGCTCGGCCGCACGCCGATCATCGGCGCGGTCATCAAGGAAGACCTGCCGTGGCAGCACTTGCTCACGTACTGCGAAGCCGTGCTGCGCGTCTATAACCGCTACGGCCGCCGCGACAACATGTACAAGGCGCGCATCAAGATTCTCGTGAAGGCGCTGTCGCCCGAGAAGTTCGCGAAGCAGGTCGAAGAAGAGTGGGCGCATCTGAAGGATGGTCCCTCGACGCTCACGCAGGACGAAGTGGACCGCGTGTCCAAGTTCTTCGCGCCGCCCGTCTATGAAAAGCTGCCGGACACGGACGCCTCGTATGAGAAGCATCTGATCGAAAGCAAGCCGTTCGCGCGCTGGGTCGAGCGCAACGTGCGCCCGCACAAGATTGCCGGCTACGCGGCGGTCACGCTGTCGCTGAAGCCGACGGGCGTCGCGCCCGGCGACGCCACCGACAAGCAGATGGACGAAGTCGCCAATCTGGCCGATGAGTTCTCGTACGGCGAAATCCGCGTCTCGCACGAGCAGAACCTGATTCTCGCGAACGTGAAGAAGCGCGATCTGTACGCCGTCTGGGAGCGCGCGAAGGCGATCGGCCTCGCGGCGGCGAACATCGGCCTGCTGACGGACATCATCTCGTGCCCGGGCGGCGATTTCTGCTCGCTTGCGAATGCGAAGTCGATTCCGATCGCGCAAGCCATTCAGGAACGCTTCGACAACGCCGACTATGTCTACGACCTCGGCGACCTGTCGATCAACATCTCGGGCTGCATGAACGCGTGCGGTCATCACCACGTCGGCAACATCGGCGTGCTGGGCGTCGATAAGGACGGCTCCGAGTGGTATCAAGTGACGCTCGGCGGCGAGCAAAGCTCGGGCGCGACCGGCGCGCATCTCGGCAAGGTCATCGGACCGTCGTTCTCTGCGCACGAAATGCCGGACGTCGTCTCGAGCGTGATCGACACCTTCGTCGAGAACCGCCTGGAAGGCGAGCGTTTTATCGAGACGTTCGGCCGCATCGGCATCGCGCCGTTCAAGGAGCGCGTGTACGCATCGCGCCAAGCCCACGCTTAAGGATCTGCAGATGACGTTGATTATAAAAAACCGCGCGGTCGTCGAAGACGATTTCACCGTCGTGCGCGCGGGCGAAGACGGCGTGCTCCCGGCCGCCGATGCGCTTCCCGCAGGCAAGGTGATCGTGCCCTTCGCGCTGTGGAAGGGCGCGAAGGACGCGCTCGTGGCATCGCGCGCGAAGGAGTCGCTCGGCGTGTGGCTGGCGCCTGACGACGAACCCGCCGACCTCGCGCCGGATTTCGACAAGATCGCGGTGATAGCGGTCGATTTCCCGGTGTTTCGCGATGGCCGCGGCTTTTCCATCGGCCGCCTGCTGCGCGAGCGCTACCACTGGACGGGCGAGTTGCGCGCCATCGGCGACGTGCTGCGCGATCAGGTGTTCTTCCACTACCGCTGCGGCTTCGACGCGTTCGCCGTGCGCGCGGACAAGGACATCAACGACGCGCTCAACGCGTTCAACGAATTCAGCGAGCTGTACCAAGGCGCGACCGACAACCCGGAACCGCTCTTCCGCCGCCGCGCCGCGGTGCTCGCCACGCTCGGAGCCTGAGGCATGACGCCAGAACTGCAAGCCAAGGTTGAACGCCTCGACGCGCTGCTCGATTCGATCGCAGCGCGCCACGAGCGCGTCAAGCTAGCCAGCAGCCTCGCCGCCGAAGACATGGTGCTCACGCACGCCATTCTTTCGCGCAAGGTCGGCATCGGCATCTTCTCGCTGAACACGGGGCGTCTGCACGCGGAAACGCTCGGCATGATCGACCGCGTGAAGGAACGCTACGGCTACGACATCGAACAGTTTCATCCGCAGCAAGCCGCTGTCGATGAATACGTGCGCGATCATGGCCTGAATGCGTTCTACGAGAGCATCGACCTGCGCAAGGGCTGCTGCCATATCCGCAAGGTCGAGCCGCTCAACCGCGCGCTCGCCGATGTCTCCGCGTGGGTCACGGGCCAGCGCCGCGAGCAGTCGGTGACGCGCGCCGAACTGCACGAAGAAGAGCACGACGCGCCGCGCGGCATCGCGAAGTTCAATCCGCTCGCCGACTGGACCGAAGCGGACGTGTGGGACTACCTGAAAGCCTTCGACGTGCCGGTGAACCCGCTGCATGCGCGCGGCTATCCGAGCATCGGCTGCGAGCCGTGCACGCGCGCCGTGCGTCCCGGCGAGGACAGCCGCGCGGGCCGCTGGTGGTGGGAATCGCGCGATACGAAGGAATGCGGCCTGCACATGACCAACATCAGCAGCATCAAGATCGTCCAGGAAGCGCCGAGCTCCGCGATCTGACAAGGCGCACAGACGCCGCCTGAACCCTGTTACTGAACGCGGCTTGGCGAACCATGCCGCACAAAAAAGGATCGACGAACATGAGCACCACGCTCGACCCCAACGTCACCGCCCCGATCGTCAATCAGGCGACGCGGATGGACCACCTCGACTGGCTCGAAGCCGAGTCGATCCACATCCTGCGCGAACTCGTCGCGGAGTGCAGCAAGCCCGCGCTACTGTTCTCGGGCGGCAAGGATTCGGTCGTCGTGCTGGCGCTCGCGTTGAAGGCGTTCGGCCTCGGCGGCAACCGCAAGACGGTGCTGCCGTTCCCGCTCGTGCATATCGACACGGGCCACAATTTCCAGGAAGTGATCGACTTCCGCGACCGTCGCGCGGCCGAAATCGGCGCGGAACTGGTCGTCGGACACGTCGAGGATTCGATCAAGAAGGGCACCGTGCGCCTGCGCCGCGAGACGGATTCGCGCAACGCCGCGCAAGCGGTCACGCTGCTCGAAACCATCGAGCAATACGGCTACACGGCGATGATCGGCGGCGCGCGCCGCGACGAAGAGAAGGCGCGCGCGAAAGAGCGCATCTTCTCGTTCCGCGACGAATTCGGCCAGTGGGACCCGAAGGCGCAGCGCCCGGAACTGTGGAGCATCTACAACGCACGTCTGCATGCGGGCGAGCATCTGCGTGTGTTCCCGATCTCGAACTGGACCGAGCTCGACGTGTGGCAGTACATCGCGCGCGAGAAGCTGGAACTGCCGTCCATCTACTACGCGCACGATCGCGAAATCGTGCGCCGTAATGGGCTGCTGGTGCCGGTGACGCCGCTCACGCCGGTGCGCGAAGGCGAGACGCCGGAGATTGCGCAGGTGCGTTTCCGCACGGTCGGCGATATCAGCTGCACGTGCCCGGTGGCGAGCGACGCCGACGACGTCGAGAAGATCATCGCCGAAACGGCCGTGACCGAGATTACCGAGCGTGGCGCCACGCGCATGGACGATCAAGCGTCCGAAGCCGCGATGGAACAGCGCAAGAAGCAAGGCTATTTCTAAGCATCACGCTCCGAGGAACCAACGAATCATGAGCATCTATCAAGCGGAAGACCTGGGCGTGTTGCGCTTCATCACGGCGGGCAGCGTCGACGACGGCAAGAGCACGCTGATCGGCCGCCTGCTGTACGACAGCAAGGCGGTTCTGTCCGACCAGTTGTCGGCCATCTCGCGCGCGAAGAACAAGCGCACCGTCGGCGATGAAATCGATCTGTCGCTGCTCACGGACGGTCTCGAAGCCGAGCGCGAGCAGGGCATCACCATCGACGTCGCGTATCGCTACTTCGCGACCGCCAAGCGCAAGTTCATCATCGCGGACACGCCGGGCCACGAGCAATACACGCGCAACATGGTGACGGGCGCATCGACGGCGCACGCCGCGATCATTCTCGTCGACGCGACGCGCGTCACGTTCGAGAACGGCGAAGCGCAACTGCTGCCGCAGACCAAGCGCCACAGCGCCATCGTGAAGCTGCTCGGCCTGCAGCACGTGATCGTCGCGATCAACAAGATGGATCTGGTCGAGTACAGCGAGACGCGCTTCAACGAGATTCGCGATGCGTATGTCGCGCTCGCGCGTCAACTCGGTCTCGAGCATGTGCGCTTCGTGCCGGTGTCGGCGCTGAAGGGCGACAACATCGTGAGCGCGAGCGAGCGCATGCCGTGGTACGCGGGTGAGCCGCTGCTCGATCTGCTCGAATCGCTGCCGGTCGCGCAGCCGAACGAACAGGCGCTGCGGTTCCCGGTGCAATGGGTCGCGCGTCAGGACGGCTCGCAGGCCGACGACTTCCGCGGCTACATGGGCCGCGTCGAAGCGGGCGAGGTGCGCGTGGGCGATGCGATAAGCGTGCTGCCGGCGAATCGCCAGGCGACGGTCGCGGAGATAATCGCGCCGGTGCCGGGCGGCGTCGCGTCGGTGAATCGCGCGTTCGCGGGCCAGACGGTGACCATTCGCCTGACCGAAGACGTGGACGTGTCGCGCGGCGATACGTTCGTGCCGGCGACGGCGACGGTGGCCCCGGCGAAGAAGCTCGAAGCCGATCTGTGCTGGTTCGACGAAGAGCCGCTTTCGCCGCAGCGCAAGTATCTGCTGAAGCAGACGACCAATACCGTGTTCGCGCGCATCGGCGCGGTGAAAGAGGTGCTGGACGTGCACACGCTGTCGCATTCGGTGGACCGCACGACGCTCGCGATGAACGACATCGGCCGCGTGGCGCTCACGCTGCAAAAGCCGATCGTCGCGGACGAGTACGATACGCATCAGGGCACCGGCGCGTTCGTGCTGATCGACGAGGCGACGCATCACACGGTTGCGGCCGGTATGATTCGCGAAATCGCGGCGTAAAGCTTGATGACGGACGGAATGCACATGGGTAAGGTCTATCTGATCGGAGCGGGACCGGGCGCGGCGGATCTCATCACCGTGCGCGGCATGCGCTTGCTCGAACAGGCGGATGTCGTGCTGCACGACGCGCTGATCGAGCCGGCGATGCTCGACTACGCGCCGAACGCGAAGCGGATCGCGGTCGGGAAGCGCTGCGGACAGCGTTCGACCGCCCAGCATTTCATCAACAAGCAGATCGTCGATGCGGCGCGCGAGCATGGCGTCGTCGTGCGGCTGAAGGGCGGCGATCCGATGCTGTTCGGCCGCGCCGACGAGGAAATGCGCGCGTTGGAAGCGGCGGGCATCGAGTACGAAGTGGTGCCGGGCATCACGGCGGCGCTCGCGAGTGCCGCGACGCTGCGGCGCTCGCTCACCTTGCGCGGCGTATCGCGCAGTGTCGCGCTCGCCACGCACAGCCGCGCGGCGGACAGCGAGGACATTCGCGAGCAGGCGAAGGCCGATTCGCTCGTCTTCTACATGGGCCGCGACAGCGCGGCGGATATCGCGCAGCAGTTGATCGACGCGGGACGGCCCGGCTCGACGCCGGTGGCGATCGTGGAGGCGTGCAGCACGCCGCGCGAACGCACGCTCACGCTGACGCTCGCGCGCATGGCCCGCGGCGAGGCGCAGGCGTGGCTGGACCCGTCGCAGCCGAGTCTGTTGATGATCGGCGAGGCGTTCAAGGAAAGGGCGTCGGCGGGAAAGCCGAAGGTGCATCTTAAGGGGATGCAGGCGGCGGCTTGATTTTCAGGCTCGCGAAGACAAAAAAGCGCATCGGAAACGATGCGCTTTTTGTTTTCATGCGCGTTAATCGCCCGTTTGCCGCACGCAATACGCGGCCACCGCATCCAGCACCGCATCATCCTCGCCGACCGCCGTCGCGCAGTGGATGACCACATGCGGATGCGCCTCCCGGCACTTCGCCACCACTTCGGGCAAATCCCGCCGCACATGTCCGCCTTGCCCGAAGAACACCGGAACGACGGTGATCGCATCACAGCCGTCCGCGGCTTGCGCGGCGACCGCTGCGGGCAAATCCGGCGTCATCAGTTCGAGAAACGCGAGCGACACCGGATCGCCACGCAACGCGCGCAGCTTCGCGGCGAGCCGTTCGAACGGCTCGGCCCAGCGCGGATCGCGTGCGCCGTGTCCGAAAAGGATGATGCCGTGTCTGCTCATCGCGTTGTCCTCCGCTAAGCGGCCGTCAGTGCCGCTCGACCCATTTGAGACCCAGCAAGCCGATTGCCAGATAAGCCAGCGCGGGCGCCGCCGCCGTGATCGGCGCGGGCCATGTGTTCAACGTGCCGATATGCGAGAACAGCGTATTGAACAACTGGAAGCTCATGCCGATCATGATGCCGCCGAACACCTTCACGCCCACGACGCCCGCGCGCGTATGCAGATACGCGAACGGCAGCGACAGCACCAGCATCACGAACACTGCGAACGGATACAGAATCTTGCGCCAGAACGCGATCTGATACCGCTGCGTGTCCTGATGATTCTCCGTCAAGTGCTGGATATAGCGGAACAGATTGAACATCGACATACGATCCGGCGACACCAGCAGCACCGAAAGAATCTGCGGCGTTAGCTCCGAGCGCAGCGAGAACTGCGGCAGCGTCGTCTCTTTCGCGCGATACACGGGGTTGAGCGCATCGGCGGAGTTCGCGGTCTGCGGCTGCGCATCGACCAGTTGCGTCTCCGTCACGCCCGTCAGCTTCCAGTGGCCCGGCGGCTGGTACACGCCGCTCTTCGCAATGCGCACGCTCGAGAGCCGGAACTTCGAATCGAATTCGTAGATGCGCACGTTCGCGATCGTCGTGTCCGGGTTCAGGGTGCCGACATTGACGAAGCGCGTGACCTGTTCGCCGTTTTCCTTCGCGGAGAGCGTGTCCTTCACCCATACGCCCGATTCGAAATTCGACGACACCGACGAGCCCAGCGCCTCCAGCCGCACGCGCTCGGACAATTGATCGGCGTAAGGCCCGACCACTTCGCCGATGATGTACGTCACGAGCACGAGCGGCACGCCGATCTTCAGCAGCGAGCGCAGCGCCGCGCCGGTCGAGAGCCCGGACACGCGAAAGATGGTGAACTCGGAGGCCGCCGCCATCTGCGCGAACACGTAGATGGCGGAAATGAGCGCGGCGACCGGAATAATTTCGTAGAAGCGCGAAGGCGTCTGCAAGGCCACGCGCAACACCGCGAGCGTGAACTTGTAGTTGCCGTGCCCGACCGTGTTCAGTTCGTTGATCAGGTCGAAGAAGAAGAACAGGCCCGAGAACGCGAACAGAATGAAGATGAAGGCGATATAAATCTGGCGCGCGAAGTATCGTTCGTAGATGCGCATGGGCTCAGGCTCCCTTCGAGCGCGTGAAGCTCGCTCGCGTGAAGAGCGGCCGGTTGCGCACGCGCAACCAGAAAATAAATGCGACGAGCGCGAGCACCAGCACATGCAGTCCGACGATGCCGACGCCGAACGAGAGCTTGCCCTGTTCGATCCACGACTGCACCACGTTCAGCAGGTTCGAATATGTGAGATAGATCAGCACGGCCATCACGAGGTTGATGGTCCGGCTGCGGCGCGGATTCTGATAAGACAGCGGAATGGCAAGCAGCATCAGGTTGATGGCGATGAGCGGCAGGCCCATGCGCCAGGCGAATTCCGCGAGATTTTCCTTGGTCGGATTAGCAAGCAGGTCGGGCGTGGAGATGCCGGTCGTGGTCGGCGTATTGACCACCTGATGGCTCATGATCTTCACGCCATACCGCGCGAACTCCATGATGCGGAAGTTCGGCTGGCCGGGCGTGCCGTCGTAGCGCCGCCCGTCTTCCAAGACGATGAAGCGGTCGCCGTCCGCGCGCGTTTCCGTGTGGCCGTTCTTCGACACGATGACGTTGACCTTGCCGCCTTCGGTGCTCGTGACGAACACGTTCTCCACGTGCCCCTGATCCGGCGACATCTTCTCGATGAAGAACACGCGGTGGCTCGACGGCGATTCGCGGAACTGGCCGGGCGCGAGCAGTGACACTTCGTCGCGCTGCTGAAAACGCGCCTTGATGAGCTTGCTTTGCTGGTTCGACCACGGCCAGCCGATGAACGCGAAGAAGATGATGAGAATGATGATCGGCGTGGAGAACACGGCGATCGGCTTGATGAGCTGCGTCTGGCTCACGCCCGAGGCGAGCCACACCACCATCTCCGAATCGCGATACCAGCGCGTGAGCACGAAAAGAATCGAGACGAAGAGCGTCACGATCAGCATGACGGCGAGATAGCCGATGACGGTGAGCCCGATCAGCACGACGACATCGCGCGGGTCGACCTGACCTTGCGCCGCGAAGCCGACGATGCGGATCATCATCGTCGTGAGCATGATCGTGAGCAGCACCATGAATACGGCGCCGGCCGTATACGCGAGTTCGCGCTGCAGGGAGCGTTCGAAGATCATTGATTTCTGCTTGAGGCCGGCGGCGATGCGGCTACGCGTTGACTGACCCGGGAAACGCAGCTTCGTTCCCCGGCGCCGCGAGCCTGTGACCGCCGCGGTAAAAATAGCGGATAATTGCGGCTTTCATCCTTCAGCCTGGATTTTACCGAGGATAAGCGCGATGGACTTTAGCATAAAAGCCTGTGATTGGAGCAAAGGCGAGTCAAATGGTTTCCTGACCGGAAAGGCCGATGTCGTGGTGCTCGGCGTCTTCGAAGCACAGACGCTCTCGGGCGCGGCCCTCGCCTTGGATCTCGCGACGAAGGGCTTGATTTCGCGCATTGTGAAGGCAGGCGACATGAGCGGTCGCGCGGGCACCACGCTGCTGGTGCCGGAAGTCACGGGCATCGGCGCGGCGCGCGTGCTGCTCGTCGGCCTCGGCAAGCAGGACGCCTTCAATCAGAAAGCGTATGGCGAAGCCGTGCGCGCGGCGTGGCGCGTCATTCTCGGCACGAAGATCGCGCAAGTCACCTTCACGCTCGCGCAACTGCCTATCCAGGAGCGCAGCGGCGACTGGGCGGTGCGCGCCGCCATCCTCGCGCTGCGCGAGCTCACCTACAAGTTCACGCAGATGAAGAGCAAGCCCGAAAACGGCGCGCGCTCGCTGAAGAAGATCGTCTTCAGCATCGACCCGGCGGACGAGAAAGCCGGCCGCATCGCGATCAAGCAGAGCGTCGCGATCGCGAACGGCATGGACCTGACGCGCGATCTCGGCAATCTGCCGCCCAACGTCTGCACGCCGACCTATCTGGGCCAAACCGCGAAGCAGCTCGGCCGCGACTGGAAGCTGAAAGTAGACGTGCTCGGCCTCAAGCAGATCGAAGCGCTCAACATGGGCTCGTTCCTTTCCGTGGCGAAGGGCTCGGTGCAGCCGCCGCAGTTCATCGTCATGCAGTATCAGGGCGCGGGCGCGGCATCGAGCGAATCGGGCAAGGGCAAGAACAAGAACGCGCCGATCGTGCTCGTCGGCAAGGGCATCACGTTCGACTCGGGCGGCATCTCGATCAAGCCCGGGGAGGCGATGGACGAGATGAAGTACGACATGTGCGGCGCGGGCTCGGTCTTCGGCACGCTGCGCGCGGTCGCGGAAATGGGCCTGAAGCTGAACGTGATTGGCATCGTGCCGACGTGCGAGAACATGCCCGCGGGCAATGCGCTGAAGCCGGGCGACATCGTCACCGCAATGAACGGCACGACCATCGAAGTGCTGAACACGGACGCCGAAGGCCGCCTCATTCTGTGCGACGCGCTCACCTACGCGGAGCGCTTCAAGCCGGCTGCGGTGATCGACATCGCCACGCTGACGGGCGCGTGCATCATCGCGCTCGGCCATCACAACACGGGCCTCTTCTCGAAAGACGACGCGCTCGCGGGCGAGCTGCTCGACGCATCGCGCGAGGCGGTCGATCCGGCATGGCGTCTGCCGCTCGACGAGGAATATCAGGATCAGCTGAAGTCGAATTTCGCGGATGTCGCGAACATCGGCGGGCGTCCGGCGGGCAGCGTGACGGCGGCGTGCTTCCTGTCGCGCTTCGCGCAGAACTATCCGTGGGCGCATCTGGATATCGCCGGGACCGCGTGGAAGAGCGGGGCGGCGAAGGGCGCGACGGGCCGTCCGGTGCCGCTCCTCTCGCAGTTCCTGATCGACCGCGCGGGGCAGTGATCGCGCCATGACGCGCATCGACTTTCACACGAACGTCGGCGATCCGCTCGCCTATGCCTGCCGCCTCGCGCGCAAGGCGTATGCGAGCGGGCGCTCGGTCGTCGTGCTCGCGGACCCGGCGCGCCTCGCCGCGTTCGACGAACAGTTGTGGACCTTCGCGCCGCTCGAGTTCGTGCCGCATTGCATGGCGAAGAGCGCGCTCGCGCAGGAAACGCCGGTCGTCCTCGCCGCCGATCTCGACGACGTGCCGCATCATCAGGTGCTCGTGAATCTGGGCGCGCCGGTGCCCGCGCAGTTCGCGCGCTTCGAGCGTCTGGTGGAAATCATCGGCGACGACGCCGACGAACTCGCGGCGGGGCGCGAGCGCTTTCGCTTCTATCGCGATCGCGGCTACGCCATCGAAACGCACAGACAAGGCGGTTGAGCGAACAGTGCGTAACCTCGCGCCGCGTTAGCATCGGCGGTGGAGACCACTGAGAGACCATCCGACATCATGACCGACAACACGCACACGCCCGAATCGTTCGATTCGTCCATTCCCGTTCTCACCGATGTCGTCGTGCCCGGCAAGCCGGAGTTCGCGCGCGCCCCGGGCGTCAACGACGCGGCGGCCGCTTACGAGGCGCAACGCGTCGGCGAGCGGCTGCAAGGCCGTGTCACGCAGTTTCTGACCGGCGATGCCCGCGCGATCATCGAGGCGCGTTGTCAGGACGTGCTGCGCGAGCATTCGGCGAAGATGGTGCAGGAGATCACGCGCGAAGTGTCGCTGGCGCTCGAAAGCAAGATGCGCGAGTGGGTGGCCGTTGCGGTCGAGGAAGAGTTGCAGCGGCAGCGGGGCGGCTGAGTCTCGCGTTGCCGGGAACGACAAAAGGGGCGCATCGAGCGCCCCTTTTGCTTTAATTAGCGAAGACTGTCGATCAGCTTCAGCCCGTCACCGCCCCACGATTCGCCGGGAGCGCCAGCGCCGCGAACTTTGCCAGCACGCCGCGCGTGTACTTCGGCGCGGGCTTCTTCCAGGCGGCGCGGCGGCGCGCGATTTCCGCGTCGTCCACGTTCAGTTGAAGCAGCAGCTTGTGCGCGTCGATGGTGATGGAGTCGCCTTCCTGCACCAGTCCGATCGTGCCTCCCGCGTACGCTTCGGGCGCGACGTGGCCGACCACCATGCCCCACGTTCCGCCGGAAAAACGCCCGTCGGTGATGAGCCCGACCGATTCGCCCAGCCCCTTGCCGATGATCGCCGACGTCGGCGCCAGCATCTCGGGCATGCCCGGGCCGCCCTGCGGGCCAAGATAGCGCAGCACGACGACATCGCCGGCCTTGATCTTGTCGGCGAGAATCGCTTCCATCGCGGTTTGCTCGTCGTCGAACACGCGCGCCGGGCCGGTGATCACCGGGTTCTTGAGGCCCGTGATCTTCGCGACCGCGCCGTCTTCCGCAAGATTGCCGCGCAGAATGGCGAGGTGGCCTTCCTTGTAGAGCGCCTGCTCGATCGGGAAAATCACCTTTTGATCCGCGCGCGGCTTGCTCGGCACGTCCTTGAGTTCTTCCGCGAGCGTGCGGCCCGTGATCGTGATGCAGTCACCGTGCATCAGGCCCGCGTCGAGCAGGATCTTCATCACTTGCGGAATGCCGCCGGCCTTGTGCAGGTCCGTCGCGACATACTGGCCCGAAGGCTTCAGATCGCAGATGACCGGCACTTTCTTGCGCATGCGCTCGAAGTCGTCGATGCTCCATTCCACTTCCGCCGCGTGCGCGATAGCGAGATAGTGCAGCACGGCGTTGGTCGAGCCGCCCGTGGCCATGATGAGCGCGACCGCGTTCTCGATCGACTTCTTCGTGATGATGTCGCGCGGCTTCAGGTCCTTCTTCACGGCTTCGACGAGCACGCGCGCCGATTCGGCGGCGGAGTCCACTTTCTCGTCGTCGGGGTTCGCCATCGTCGACGAATACAGGAGCGACATGCCGAGCGCCTCGAACGACGAGCTCATGGTGTTGGCCGTGTACATGCCGCCGCAGGAGCCGGTGGACGGGCACGCGTTCTTCTCGACGCCCTTGAAGTCTTCTTCCGACATGCGCCCCGCCGTGAACTCGCCGACCGCCTCGAACGACGACACGATGGTCAGGTCCTTGCCCTTCCAGTTGCCCGGACGAATGGTGCCGCCGTAGACGTAGATGCCCGGCACGTTCATGCGCGCGAGACCGATCATGCCGCCCGGCATGTTCTTGTCGCAGCCGCCGATCACGACGACGCCGTCCATCCACTGGCCCTGCACGGCCGTCTCGATACAGTCCGCGATCACTTCGCGCGACACCAGCGAGTACTTCATGCCTTCGGTGCCCATCGACATGCCGTCGGAGATCGTCGGCGTGCCGAACACCTGCGGATTAGCGTTCGACTGCTTGATCGCCGCGATGGCGGCATCGGCGAGGCGCTGCAGGCCGGCGTTACACGGCGTGATCGTCGAGTGGCCGTTGGCGACGCCGATCATCGGATTGTCGAAATCCTCTTCCTTGTAGCCGAGGGCGTAGTACATCGAACGATTGGGCGAACGCGCGACGCCCTGCGTCACGTTTTTCGAGCGGCGATTGAAGGCCATGTTGGGGCTCCTTGAAGATTCTTTTGTCTAGTGGCGCAAGAATGCAGCGTCGGCTTGTATCTGTCCAATATATTATTCAAGGTCTATTAGGTCGGAGAAGATATTGATGGACGAGCGAAACGCGCCGATCGAACTGCGTCTGCTGCGCTATTTCGTGACCGTGGCCGAAGAGATGCATTTCGGCCGCGCCGCCGCGCGTCTCGCGATGACGCAGCCGCCGCTTTCGCAGGCGATTCGCGCGCTCGAAGACGCGCTCGGCGTCGCGCTGTTCGCGCGCACGAAGCGCACGGTCGAATTGACGCCGGTCGGCAAGGATCTGCTGCCGGAAGTGCGGCGCATTCTCGCCGCCGCCGATGCGCTACGCCCGCTCGCGCAGTCGCTTTCGCGCGGCGAGGCGGGCGTGCTGTCGCTCGCGTTCGTATCCACCGCTGACTACGGCTTGTTGCCCGCGCTGCTGCGCGATTTCGGCGCGCGCTATCCCGGCGTGCGGTTGCAACTGACCGAAGCGACGAGCGACGTGCAGATCGAAGAACTCGTCGCCGGGCGCGTGGACGCGGGGCTCGTCATTCCGCCGCTGCCGCCGCGCCACGCGATGTCGCTGTCGTATCTCGCGATTGCCCGCGAGCCGCTCGTCGTCGCCATGTCCTCGGACGCCGCCGAGCAATTGCAGCAGGGCACGGCCGAATGGGCCGACACGCCCGTCGATCTGCGCGATCTCGCCGCCGCGCCGCTCGTCGTGTTTCCGAGGCGTCTCGCGCCGGGTTTGTATGACATCATTATGGGCTGCTACGGCGCGGCGGGACTCACGCCGCGCATCGGGCAGGAGGCGATCCAGATGCAGACCATCGTGAGCCTCGTGTCCGCCGGCATGGGCGTCGCGCTCGTGCCGCAGTCGCTGCGGCATTTGCGGCGCACGGGCGTGGTGTATCGTCCGCTGCGGCCGGTGGCGGATGCGCCCGTCGTCGAAACTGGACTCGTGTGGCGCGCGGCCGAGGTGAGCCCGGTGCTCGCCGGCTTCATCGAGATCGTGCGCGCGCGGGCCGCCGCCGTCTCTGCTTTATGATTCGTGCCTGACTTCGCTTGGCTCTAGAACTCTACGATGCTCATTCACCCCAATTTCGATCCCGTCGCGATTCATCTCGGACCGCTCGCCGTGCGCTGGTACGGCCTCATGTATCTGGTCGCGTTCATTTCCGCCATCGTCATCGGACGGCTGCGGCTACGGCTGCCGTTCGTGGCCGCTCAAGGCTGGAGCGCGAAGGACATCGACGACATGCTGTTCTACGGCGTGCTCGGCACGATCCTCGGCGGGCGCATCGGCTATGTGCTGTTTTACAAGGCGAGCTATTACGCGGCGCATCCGCTCGATATCTTCAAGGTCTGGGAAGGCGGCATGTCGTTTCACGGCGGCTTTCTCGGCGTGACCTTCGCGATGGTGCTGTTCGCGTACCAGCGCAAACGCACGTGGCTGCAAGTGACCGATTTCGTCGCGCCGATGGTGCCGCTCGGCCTCGCGGCGGGGCGTCTCGGCAACTTCATCAACGGCGAACTGTGGGGCCGCGTGACCGATCCTGCCGCGCCCTGGGCGATGCTGTTCCAAAACTCGACGAACGACGACGCCATCTGGCTCGCGAAGAACCCGCAACTCGACGCCAAGTGGCATCTGATGGAGATCTTCCAGCGTTATCACATGCTGCCGCGCCATCCGTCGCAGTTGTATGAGATTGCGCTGGAAGGCATCGTGCTGTTCATCGTGATCTGGACGTTCTCGCGCAAGCCGCGCCCGGTCGGCGCCATTTCCGCGCTCTTTCTGATCGGCTATGGGCTCGCGCGCTTCACGGTCGAATTCGCCCGCGAACCGGACGACTATCTCGGCCTGCTCGCGCTCGGCCTTTCGATGGGCCAGTGGCTTTCGCTGCCGATGATCGTCGCCGGCGTCATCATGATGGTGTGGGCGTACAAGCGGCATCGTCGCGTGGCGGCGAACGCGGCGTGATCTCGCGCGGGGCCGCGCTTGCGGTCCCGCTTGACCTCGGCCGATCAGCGGCCCATCTGCACCGAGCCGGATACATCGACGGTCACCGTCGTCGTGCCGGCTTCGAGCGCCATCGGCGCGGCCATCTTGGCATCCGCGCCCATGGCGCGCGATTGCATCATCATCACCGGGCGCGGCGCCACGCCGCTATGCCCGATGTTCACCTCGCGAATCGAATAGCTGCTGTAGCCGAACGCCTGCGAGGCGGCTTGCGCCTGCTTGCGGAACGAATCGATGGCCTGCGTCGAGAGCTTCTGCTCCGCGGCGCGCTGCGCTTCCGGCGACAGCGAAAACGTGACGTTGCCAACTTGCATCGACGAACTCATCTTGCCCGCGAGCTTCGAGGCCGCCGCGAAGTCGTGCGATTCGAGCACGATCTCCGTGCGTCCGCGCCATGCGGATATCTTGCCGTCGCGGTCGGTGGACGGATACACCGTGAACGAGCCGCTTTTCGCGGTCACGCCATCGACACCCTTCGCTTCGCGCAATGCGGCTTCGGCGCGCTGATTGAGCGTCGCGGTGAGCGAGGAAGGATCGGCGGCTTCCTGCTCGTAAAAGAGCGTGATGGTGACCACATCCTGCGGCACCTGCGCGCTCGCCTGCGCCGAAAGCGAGAGCACGCCCGCGGGCTGCGGATTGGCGATGACCGTCTGCGCAGCGGCCGAGGCGGAATAGGCGAGAGTGGCGCTCGACATCGCGAGGGCGAGGGCGGCGGCGGTTTTCTTGTTCATCATCGAAGGACTCCAACGCAAGGCGTCGCGTGATTCGCGACCGCACTTAGGCGTCGGCCTCCAGCCCTTAGTTCCTGCTCTAGACGAGGCGTTCGGTAATAAAGCGCCATTCGTCCTCGGTGACCGGCGTGATCGACAGCCGGTTGCCGCGCGCGAGCACTTGCATGCCGGCGAGTTCCGCGTGCTCGCGAAGTTCGGCGAGCGGAATGAGCCGCGTCTTCTTCACGAAGCGCACATCGACGAGCATCCAGCGCGGCGTGTCCTGCTTGGATTTGGGATCGTAGTAGGCGCTCTTGGGATCGAACTGCGTGGGGTCGGGATACGCCGTCGAGCAGACCTTCGCGATTCCCGCGATACCGGGCTCGGGGCAACTCGAATGGTAGAAGAGCACGCCGTCGCCGATTTGCATCTGGTCGCGCATGAAGTTGCGAGCCTGATAGTTGCGCACGCCGGTCCACGGCAGCGTCTTCTTGGGCGCGTGCGCGAGATGATCGATGCTCGCTTCGTCCGGTTCGGACTTCATCAGCCAGTAGCGCATGAGTTCGGCGTGAAGGAGTGTGCGTGCGGTTTTGGGCGATGCAAACAAAAACGGCACCGGTAAGAACCGATGCCGTTCGTGCTTCCAGAAATAAGGTCCCCGCCTCAGCCGCTAGGCCGGCATCCTGAACCTGGGTTCAAGATTGGTCGCGGTAAGCAACACTTCGGGTACATCAGACAGAGTGACGCGCGCGCCCGTGCTGCAACGTTCCGCAACCGTGCCAATGTAGCATTGGTTCAAGGAATATATGACCTTGGCGTACCAGGCAGGGAGACCTCACTGTACACCAAACGTTTGGTCCTTGCAGCCCTTGCCTGCGTTTCTCGCGGTATCTTTTTTTGATGGATATCGCGACGCTGATTAGATCAGCGCATGACCGTCAGTGCGCTTCATATTGCGCAATGACAGCGCCGAGCTGCTCGTTCATCGAATGCATGGTGCGGCGGATTTCCTCGGCGGGGAACGCTTCGCCGTGGCGCACGCTTTCCTGCAGCTTGAGCAATTCGGACGCCAGCGAAAGCGCGGCCATTACCGCGATGCGGTCCGTGCCGCGCACGCTGCTTGCGTTGCGTACCTTGTTCATTTCGGCATCGACGCGGGCCACGGCTTCGCGCAGCGCGGCCTCGGTTTCCGGCGAGCACGCGAGGCGATACTGCTGGCCGAGAATGGATACTTCGATCTGCGTGGTCGTCATGCCTTCTCTCCTTGATGATGCTCGCCGTGCACTTCTTCCGCGTGCGCATGTTCGTGCTGCGCTTCGCGCGACGCGCTGGATTCGGCGTTCAGAAGATCGAGCTGATTGTCGCTTTCGGCATGATGCGCTTTGCCGCGCGGCAGCTTTTCGAGGATCGCGTTGAGGCGCACTTGCGCGTCGTCGATCTTCGCGGACAGCGAATCGCGTTCGCCTTGCAGCGTGTCGCGCTCGTGGCGAACCTGCGCGAGTTCGGCCTGAACGCTGGCGTAATCGGCGCGCAGCTGTTCGATTTGTGCTTCGAGCGCGAGACGCGCCTGATTGTGGCGCTCGCTGATCTTGATCAGCCGGCCGATGTTCCCTGACAGTGATTCGAGTTCGTTGAGCATGTGCTGCGTCCTCTAAAGACCTGGCATTTTAGCGCGGTTCAACGGTGCTTCCGATAATTGTCTCGTTTCGAGACGTAACAACACGCGATCTTGCGCGCATCGCCGCGTATTCATGTGCGGAATGGCCGCGCGTGACGCACTCGGATGCGCGGCTGACGACGCTTGCTCGTCGCTCGCTCGTCGCTCAAGCCTCGCGATGACGGGGCGCGCGCCTTCTTGACGGCCCCCATGCGCGCTCCTACACTTGCCGCACTTTTGGTGCTCGCGCCGCCTTTCTTGCGGCGCAGTCAAACGGGAAACAGGAAGCGTCGTCTCGCCTCGCGCGGCTCGCCAACCTGTGCTGCCCCCGCAACGGTAAGCGACCGCAACGCAAGTTGCAAGTCGTCCCTCGCGCGTTTCTTCGTGTTGCTCCGTGGTCGTTCGCCATCAGAGACGCGACTGCAAGAAACGTGTCGGCGCCACTGCGCTTTCATGCGTGGGAAGGCGGGACGATGCGTCGCCAGCCCGGATACCGGCCAATCGTCCAGCGCGCCGATGCCTTGCAAGACGGCGCGCGCGTCGCGCACAGACCTCGCGGGGAGCGGGGCACGCGCCAGTCTCCAACGGGAACGCTCCACACATGCTTTTGCCTTCGTCCGGCCTCATTCGTCGCGCGGCGCGCGTCGTGATGTGCGCCGCCGCGAGTGCGCCGCTTGTCCAGGCCGCGCACGCCGATTCCGATTCTCCGTCGCAGACACTCGCGCCCGTCGTCGTCACGGCGACGCGCGGCGCGCAACGGCTCGCCGATTCCATCCCGCAGGCAACGCTCTTCGACGCGCAAGACATCGCCGACAGCAATGCAAACGATGTGCTCGGGCTCATCGCGCTTGCGCCCGGCGTGCAGATCACGCGCAACGGCGGGCCGGGCGCGACCTCGGGCGTCTTCATACGCGGCGCGTCGTCGACGCAATCACTGGTGCTGATCGACGGCGTGCGCGTCGAATCGGTCTCGCTCGGCGCGGCGCAGTTGTCGCAACTGATGCTCGATCAGACCGGCCGCGTGGAAGTGGTCAACGGCAACGTGTCGGCGCTGTATGGATCGAATGCAATCGGCGGCGTCGTGCAGATTTTCACGAAGGAGGGCGAAGCACATCCGCCGCGCTTTCACTTCGAAGCCGAATACGGCAGCTATCACACGCAGCGGCAGTCGGCGGGCGTCGACGGCGCGCTCGATGCCGATGGCCGCACCACGTTCAGCCTGAACGTGTCGCGCGAGAAGACCGACGGCTTCTCGTCGATCGATCCCGCGCGCGCGCCCGCCGCGAATCCGAACGCGAACGGTTATCTGAACGAAAGCGTCGCCGCGACGCTGCGCCACAAGTTCAGCGACAAGTGGGACGCAGGCGTGCGCTTTCTGCAATCGAACGGCGTGAACAGCTTCGACGATCCCTACGGCGTGCCGACCGATCTCAACGAATCGCATGATCGCGTGCGCTCGGCGTCGGTGTTCGCGAACGGCAAGCTGACCGACAACTGGACGACGCACTTCACCGTCGCGCAGGGGCAAGACCGCGCGAACATCGAGCACAACGGCGTCTACACGAGCCGCTTCGACTCGGAGAACCATCAGTATCTGTGGCAGAACGACTTTCGGCTCACCGAGGCGCACAAGCTCGTATTCGGCTACGAGCATCTCGACCAATCGCTCGACTCCGATCAGTTCAGCGCGCCCGACCGGCATGTGAACTCCGTCTTCGCGGGCTATGTCGGCCGCTTCGGTCCGAGCGAAGTGCAGGCCAACGTGCGCCGCGACCAGTATTCCGACTTCGGCGGCGCGAACAGCTACTATCTGGGCTACGCGTACAACTTCGATTCGCACTGGCGCGCGAGCGCGAGCTACGCGGCGGCGTTTCGCGCGCCGAGCTTCGACGATCTCTACTATCCGTTCAGCGGCAATCCGTCGATACAGCCTGAGCGCAGCCATTCGGCCGAGGCCGCGTTGCAGTACGCATCGGACAAGATCGGCGTGGTGCGCGTGACGGCGTTCGAGACGCGCTATTCGAATCTGATCGACTACGTGGGCGACAGCAGCGGCTTCTACACCGCGCAGAACGTCGGGCGCGCGAAGGTGCAGGGCGTCGAGGGATCGTGGGCGGGGCACGTGGGCGCAACCGACGTGCGCGCGAGTGTGACGTTTCAGAATCCGGTCGACGAGACGAATCACGAAGAGTTGACGCGTCGCGCGCGGCGCTTCGCGTCGCTGTCGGCGCATCGCTCGATCGGGCGCTGGCGCGTGGGCGGCGAATGGATCGTGAGCGGCGCGCGCAGCGACTACGATTCGACGCTCGCGGGCTACGGCGTCGTCAATCTTTCGGCGCAATACGACATCACGAAGTCGTGGTACGTGAATGCGCGCATCGATAACCTGTTCGACCGCAACTATGAACTGGCTTACTCGTACAACACGCCGCGTCGCGGCGCTTACGTCACGGTCGGCTGGCATCCGTCGTGAGCCACGCCGCTGACGCGCGCCGCCCGATGAAGGCGATGCACGCAACGCGCGCCACCGCGATCTGGCTCGCGCTCGCGGCGGCGGCTCTTGGCGTGCTGGCGGCGTCGCTAGCGCTCGGAAGCGTCGCGCTGCCGCCATCGCGCGCCATCGCCGCGCTGCTGCATGCGCATGCGGCCACGCCCGATATCGCCGATGAGATCGTGCTGAACCTGCGATTGCCGCGCGCGCTCGCGGGCTTCGCGTCGGGCGCGCTGCTCGCGCTCGCCGGCGCGCTGCTGCAAGTGCTGCTGCGCAATCCGCTCGCCGAACCGTACGTGCTCGGTGTATCCGGCGGCGCGGCGGCGTTCGCGCTTTCCGCGATGCTCGCGTCGATGCCGTGGTGGGGCGTCGATCTCGCCGCGTGCGCGGGCGCGCTCGCATCCATCGTTCTGGTGCTTGGCCTTGCTCGCACGCACGTGTGGCACGGCGAACAGGACGCATCGCCACGGCTCTTGCTCACGGGCGTCGTGGTCGCGGCGGGCTGGGGCGCGCTCATCACGCTGATACTCAGCATCGCGCCGGAGAACCGGCTGCGCGGCATGATCTTCTGGCTGACCGGCGACCTCAACGGCGCATCGACGCCGTGGCCCGCGATGCTCGCGCTCGGCGTGGCGCTCGCGTTGATCGTGCCGTGCGCGCCGCAGTTGAACGTGCTGCTGCGCGGCGAAGCCACGGCGCGTTCGCTCGGCGTGCCGGTGGAACGCGTGCGGCTGCGCGTGTATCTCGTGGCATCGCTCGCGGCTGCGGCGGCCGTCACGACGGCGGGAACCATCGGCTTCGTCGGGCTCGTGGTGCCGCATCTGCTGCGGCTCGCGTTCGGCAACGATCAGCGCATGCTCGTGCCCGCCGCCGCGCTCGCGGGCGGCCTCGCCGTGATGAGCGCGGACCTCGCCGCGCGCACGGTCATCGCGCCCGCGCAGTTGCCGGTGGGCGTCGTCACGGCGCTGATCGGCGTGCCCATGTTCCTGTGGATGCTGCTGCGAAGGCCGCGATGAAGCCGCTATCTGTCGACAATCTCGTCTTGCGCGCGGGCGCCCGAACGCTCGTCGATGGCCTTTCTACGACCATCGCGGCGGGCGAAGTGTGGTGTATCGCCGGGCCGAACGGCGCGGGCAAGACCACGCTCATCGGCGTGCTGGCGGGACTCGCGAAGCCGGCGTCCGGCGCAATCACGCTCGGCGGCCGCGCGCTCGCGTCATGGCGCGCGGCGGACCTCGCCCGCGAACGCGCGCTGATGCCGCAAAGCACGCACGACGCCTTCAGCGCGACCGTGCTCGACACCGTCCTGCTCAACCGCTTTCCGTATCTGACGGGCTGGGGCTGGGAAAGCGAAGACGACCGCGCCGCCGCGCACGACGCGCTCGCGGCGCTCGGTCTCGCCGACCTGGCTTCGCGCGACGTGCTCACGTTGTCGGGCGGCGAAAGGCAGCGCGTGGCGCTCGCCGCCGCGCTATGCCAGCAAGCGCCGCTCGTGCTGCTCGACGAACCGCTCGCGCATCTGGACCTGCATCATCAGATCGACTGCCTGCATGCGCTCGCCGCCGCGGCGCGCGACGAGGGACGCGCCGTCGTCTTTTCGTGCCACGACCTGAATCTCGCGCGCCGCTTCGCCACGCACGCGCTACTACTCGACGGCCAGGGCGGCGCGCATGTCGGTGCTGTCGCCGACGTGCTCACGCCCGCGCGCGCGAGCGCGGCGTTCGGCTACCCGCTGGTCCTGATCCGCGATGGCGAGCACGAAGCGCTCGTGCCTTCGCTTCACACTTTCTGACGAGGAACGCCGATGTCCACCGCCCACGCGCTGCCCAAGCCTAGGCCGCTCGACCGCAGCATCGAACCGGAGCTGCGCCGCATCATCGACATGAAGACGAAGCCGCCCGGCAGCCTCGGCCGGCTCGAAACGCTCGCGCTGCAAATCGGGCTGATCCAGCAGACGACGAAGCCGCGCATCGAGCGTCCCGCGATGATCGTCTTCGCGGGCGATCACGGCATCGCGGCCGAAGGCGTGAGCCCGTATCCGCAGGAAGTGACGGCGCAGATGGTCGCGAATTTTCTGGCGGGCGGCGCGGCGATCAATGCGTTGTCGCGCTCCGTCGGCATGGCGCTCGAAGTGGTCGATGCGGGCGTCGCGACGCCCATTCCGGTCGATCACGGTTACGAGCGCCTGTCGCTGGGTCTCGGCACGCGCAACTTCGCGCGCGAGGCGGCGATGTCGCGCGAGACGGCGCTCGAAGGCATCGCGCGGGGCGCGGCGCGCGTGCGACACCACGCGTCGCTCAGGACGAACGTGATCGGCTTCGGTGAAATGGGCATTGCGAACACATCGGCGGCGGCGTGTCTGATGAGCCGCTTGTGCGCGCTGCCTATCGACGAATGCGTCGGGCGCGGCACGGGCCTCGACGATCGCGGCCTCGCGCATAAACGCGCCGTGCTCGGGCGCGCGCTGGCATCGCATGCGGCGAGCGGCGACGCGATCGACACGCTCGCCACCTTCGGCGGCTTCGAAATAGCGATGATGACGGGCGCGTATCTCGCGGCGGCAGAAGCGCGCATGACCATTCTCGTCGATGGCTTTATCGCGACGTCCGCGCTGCTCGTCGCGTCGCGAATCGCGCCGGACGTGCGCGAGTACTGCGTGTTCGCGCATGCATCGAACGAAGCGGGGCATCAGCGCATGCTCGCGCATCTGGACGCCGCGCCGCTCTTGCAACTCGACATGCGTCTGGGCGAAGGCACGGGCGCGGCGCTCGCGCTGCCGATCCTGCGCGCGGCCGTGGCTTTCGTCGACGAAATGGCGAGCTTCGATGCGGCGGGCGTCTCGAACAAACAAGCCTGACATGAACCGGCCGCTCGACGAAGTGCGCTATTTCTTCACGGCGCTCGGCTATTTCACGCGCGTGCCGGTGCCGCGCTGGGTCGGCTTCGAGCGCGACTATCTGAACGCGGCGGCGCGCTACTTTCCGCTCGTCGGCGCGATGGTCGGCGGCGTCGCGGCGCTCGTCTATCTCGCCGCGCTGCGCGTGTTTCCCGCAGGCATCGCGGTGCTGCTTTCGATGGCCGCGACGCTTCTGCTCACCGGCGCGTTCCACGAAGACGGACTCGCCGATTGCGCCGATGCCTTCGGCGGCGGCTACACGCGCGACGACGTGCTGCGCATCATGCACGATTCGCGCATCGGCGCGTTCGGGGCCATTGCGCTCGTCATCGCGCTCGCGCTGAAGTGGCAAAGCCTCGCCGCGTTGCCGCCGATGCGCGCAGTAGTCCTGATGATTTCCGCGCACGCTGCGAGCCGCGCGTTCGCGATCAGCTATCTCCTGACGCTCGATTACGTGCGCGCCGAAGGCAAGGCGAAGCCGGTCGCGCAGCGCATGAGCGCGATGTCCTTCGCGATCGCGATGCTCTTTGGTTTGCCGTGGCTCTTTTGCTTCGGCTGGAGGTTCGCCTGCGTCGCGATTTCCCTGCTCGCGTTGCTGCGCGTGGTCGCCGGGCGTTACTTCGTGCGGCGCATCGGCGGTTATACGGGCGATTGCCTCGGCTGCGCGCAGCAGGTTTTCGAAATTGCGATCTATCTCGTCGGGCTCGCATGGACCTCGTCCTGATACGTCACCCGGCTGTGGCCGTCGATGAAGGCGTCTGCTACGGCCAGACCGATGTGCCGCTTGCCCGCGATGCGCGCGCTTCGGCGCATGAGATCGACGCGCGCATGCGTTCGCTCGATGTTCCCGCTTGCGTCGATGGATGGCACACGAGTCCTTTGCGCCGATGCGCTTTGCTGGCCCAGGCGCTCGGCACGGCCCGCATCGACGCGCGGCTCTCCGAACTGCATTTCGGTGCATGGGAAGGCCGCGCGTGGAACGATATCGACCGCGCGCTCATCGACGCGTGGGCCGCCGATATCGAGCACGCGCGTCCGCACGGCGGCGAGAGTCTCGCGCAGTTCGGCGAGCGTGTGACGGGGTGGTTCGATGAGACGTTCGCGAACGCGTCGAATGCGGTGCATGTGGTCGCGCATGCGGGCGTGGTGCGGGTGCTCGCCGCGTATTTGCTGCGCGTGGATCGGGCGAGCGTGTTGCAATGGCCGATCGCGTTCGGTGGGATCGTGCAGCTTCGGCGGTTCGGTACGGGGTGGGGGCTCGTGAGGTGGAATGCGTAGCGCTTCGCTAACGCCGCTTCCGCGCCAAATCCAGATCACGACAAAGCTGCGCCGCCCCGAGCGCCAGACGCGGCGTCGGTCGATTGATCAGATCGCCGTCGATGCCGAACAGATTGCCACGCGCGACCGCCGTCAGCGACGTCCACTGCTTCCACCGGTCGAGCGCGGGCAATGGGCGGTCGGGCTTCGTCGCGCCGGGCGTCGCGGTCACGATCGCCTCGGGGTTCGCGGCGAGCACGGCTTCGGTCGAGACGGTCGGCACGCGCGGCGCTTCGGCAGCGAACACGTTCACGCCGCCGCATAGCCCGATCACTTCGCTGAACACGTTGTCGCGATTGAGCGTCATCAGCGGATCGTCCCAGACCTGATAGAACACGCGCACCGGCGGCTGTTGCGCGTACTGCGCGCGCAGTGCCGTGATATCGCGCGTGAAAGCCGTCGAAGCGGCCCGCGCCGTGTCTTCGGTGCCGAGCAGCGCGCCCAGCTTGTCGATGCTCGCGGGGATATCGGCGAGATGCTTCGGCTCGCTGAAGAAGAGCGGGATGCCGAGCGCCTTCAGCTTATCCGTCTGACGCGCCGCATTGCCGTGCCGCCACACGACGATCAAATCCGGATGCAGCGCGACGATTCGCTCGAGATCGAGCGCCTTGTTGTCGCCGACGCGCGGGATCGACTGCGCTTCTTTCGGATAGTCGCTATAGCTCACCGTGCCGACGATGCGCGCGCCGCCGCCCGCCGCGTACAGCAACTCCGTGACGTGCGGCGCGAGGCTCACGACGCGCGTCGCGGGCGCGGTGAGCGTGACGGGAGCGCCGGCGTCGTCCGTGACGGTCAGCGACGCGTGCGCGTGATTCATCGCGAAGAGGGCGGCGCATGCGCAAAGATTGAGCCGTACGTTCATCCCGCAATCTCCGCAAGCCCGCGTTCGAGCCGCGCCCAATCGCCTTCGCTGCCCGGCAAACCGACGCGCACACTCGGCGTCATATCGGACCGCTCGAACAGCCGCGTCCAGATGCCGCGCGTCGCCAGTTCCTGTTGCAGCGACCGCGCCCGCGGCGTTAGCGTCCATGCGAACAACGGCGTGCCGCGCACCTCGAACCCATGTCGCGCGAGGATTGCAGCGAGTCGCGCGCCGTCGCACTGCAAACGCTCGCGCGTCTCCGCCTGCCACGCGTGGTCGGCAAAGGCGGCCATGACCGCATGCCGCGCCGGCCCGCCGACCGTCCACGCGCCCAGCATGTCGCGCAACGCGTCGAGCAACGCAGGCGCGGCGAGCACGAAGCCCGCGCGGATGCCCGCCAGCCCGAAGAACTTGCCGACCGAACGCAACACGACGAGACCATCGCGAGCGCTTTCATCGGCGAGCGACGCGGCCGGATCGGCGTCGGCGAAGGCTTCATCGACGATGAGCGTGCCGCCGCGCGAAGCCAGCCGCGCGTGCCAGCGCAGCAGTGTTTCGCGGTCGAGCCGCTCGGCCGTCGGGTTATTCGGATTGGCGACGATCACGTGATCGAGCGACGCAGGCAACTCCGCGCAGGCGATATCGAGCGGCACCACGCGATGCCCCGCGCGCGCGAACGCCGGCGCATATTCGCCGTACGTCAGCGGCGCGACGCCCACCGTGCCGCGCTCGAGCAGATACGGCAGCGCGCGGATCGCCGCTTGCGAGCCCGCCACCGGCAGCGCGAGCGGCGCGCCGTAGTAACGCGCGGCGCAATCGGCGAGGCCGTCGTCGTCTTCGGGCAGGCGTCGCCAGGCGTCCGGCGGCACGGGCGGCACCAGATAGCCGCGCGGATTGATGCCCGTCGAGAGGTCGAGCCAGTCGTCGAGCGGTATCGAATAGCGGCGCGCGGCGTAGCGCAAGTTGCCGCCGTGCGGAATCGGATCAGGCATTCGTCGTCACACTCAGGATGGCGAGGACCAGAAACACGGCGAGCCACAGCAGCACCGAACGGTCGATGAGCCGCAGCGCCGCCACGACATGCCGGGGCGTCGCGTTGTGGCCCGCGCCGAGCGTCGGCCGCGCTTCGAGCACGCCGTGATAGACCGCCGCGCCGCCGATCAGCACGTTCAGGCTGCCCGCGCCCGCGGCCATCACCGGGCCGGCGTTCGGACTGTCCCACGAACGCGCCTGCGTGCGCCAGCAGTGCCACGCCATGCCGGTGTCGCCGGTGAGCGCGTAGCTCGCGGCCGTGAGACGCGCGGGCAGGTAGTTGAGCACGTCGTCGAAGCGCGCCGCCGCCCAGCCGAAGCGCAGATAGCGCGGCGTGCGATAACCCCACATCGCGTCGAGCGTGTTCGCGAGCCGGAACGCGAGCGCGCCCGGCCCGCCCGCGATCGCGAACCAGAAGAGCGCGCCGAAGATCGCGTCGTTGCCGTTCTCCAGCGCCGATTCGACCGCCGCGCGCGACAACGCCAGCTCGTCCGCCTGCGACGTATCGCGCGACACGATGCGCGAGGTGAGCGTTCTCGCGCTGTCGAGATCGCCGAGACTGAGCGCCCGCGCAATCGGCGCGATGTGTTCGCGCAGGCTCTTTGCGCCGAGCGCGAACCACAGCAGCATCACGTGAACGATGCATGCATACGCGAACGGCAGCACGCTCACGACGAGCCACGCGATGCAAACGGGCGGCGCGACCGCGACGATCCACGCGAGAATCCCCGCCGGCCGCGCGCGACGCCCCGTGTTGAGCCGCGCTTCGAGCCTCGTCGCGAACTGGCCGAACGCGACGAGCGGATGCCGCCCGCGCGGCTCGCCGACGATGCGATCGACGATCACGCCGAGCACGGCGAGCAGCGACATCGCGTAGACGGAAAGAAGGAGCATGCTTCAGTTCTTCAGGATGAGCGGCAGGCCCGCGACCATCAACATGGCGCGCGTGCTGGCGGCCGCGACGCGCTGGTTCAGCCGGCCGAGCTCGTCCACGTAAAGGCGCGTGACCGAGCCGAGCGGCACCACGCCGAGCCCGATCTCGTTGCTCACGACGATGACCTTGCCGCGCGCATCGGCGAGAGCGCGGTCGAAGGCATCGAATGCTTCGATGGCGGCGGGCGGCAGCGTGGCGGGCTCTTCGAAGGTGGAATCGGAAGGGCAGAGCAGATTCGCGAGCCAGAGCGTGAGGCAGTCGATCAGCACGCAGTGTCCCGCGCGATCCGCCTCGCGCAACGCGCCCGCGAGGTCGAGCGGCGCTTCGACGAGCGTCCAGTGCGCGGGCCGGCGCAAGCGATGATGCCGCACGCGCTCGGCGAACTCGGCATCGCCGATACGCGCCGTCGCGATGTAGGTGACGGGCAGGCCGCTTTCGTCGGCGAGGCGTTCGGCGTGCGCGCTCTTGCCGGAGCGGGCGCCGCCGAGGATGAACGTGATGTCGGGGATCATCGCAATATTGTACTGACGGGCTAAGATAGCGCGTCGTTCTTCATGGGAATCCTCCGATGCCCTTCACTCCGCGCGGCACGTTGATGATTCAGGGCACCACGTCCGATGCCGGCAAGAGCACGCTCGTCGCGGGCCTGTGCCGTCTCGCGCGGCGCGGCGGCGCGCGCGTCGCGCCGTTCAAGCCGCAGAACATGGCGCTCAACAGCGCGGTGACGATCGACGGCGGCGAGATCGGCCGCGCGCAGGCGTTGCAGGCGGTGGCGGCGGGCGTGCCCGCGCGCATCGACTTCAATCCGGTGCTGCTCAAGCCGACGAGCGATCGCGGCGCGCAGGTCATCATCCACGGCCACGCGCATGCCAATCTCGACGCGCGCGCTTATCACGCGTACAAGAGCATTGCCTTCGATGCCGTGTTGCAGTCGTACGCGCGCTTGCAGGCCGACTTCGACGCGGTGATCGTGGAAGGCGCGGGCAGTCCCGCCGAGATCAATTTGCGCGACCGCGATATCGCGAACATGGGCTTCGCCGAGCGCGTCGATTGTCCGGTGGTGCTGGTGGCGGACATCGATCGCGGCGGCGTGTTCGCGCATCTCGTCGGCACGCTCGCGTGTCTGTCGGAGAGCGAGCGGGCGCGCGTGCGCGGCTTCGTCATCAACCGGTTTCGCGGCGATATCGGCCTCTTGAAGCCGGGGCTCGACTGGCTCGAAGCGCAGACTGGCAAGCCCGTGCTCGGCGTGCTGCCGTATCTGCACGGCCTCACGCTCGATGCCGAAGACATGCTGCCGCGTGATTCCCGTACGCCGAGCGAAAACGCGGCGCTGAAAGTGATCGTGCCCGCGTTGCCGCGCATCAGCAATCACACGGACTTCGACGCGCTGCGGGCGCATGCTCAAGTCGATTTCGAGTATGTGCGCGCGGGCGTCGCGCCGCCGCCTGCGGATCTGATCGTGCTGCCGGGGTCGAAAAGCGTGCAGCGCGATCTCGCGTGGCTGCGCGAGCACGGCTGGGATCGCGCGATCACCCGGCATCTTCGATACGGCGGGAAAGTGCTCGGCATTTGCGGCGGCATGCAGATGCTCGGCCGCGAGATCGACGATCCGGAAGGCGTGGAAAGCGCGGCGGGGCGTGTTGCGGGTCTCGGTTTGCTCGATCTGTGCACGGTGCTCACGCCGCAAAAGCAACTGGAGAACGTCACTGGACGGCTCCTGATCGGCGCGATGAACGCGCCCGTGCGCGGCTACGAGATTCACATGGGCCGCACGCGCGGTTCGGCGCTGGACCGGCCGTTGGTCGCGCTGGATTCGGGGCGCGTCGATGGCGCGATATCGGACGATGGACAGATCGCCGCGACGTATCTGCACGGCGTCTTCGATACGCCCGAAGCGTGCGCCGCGCTGCTCGCGTGGGCGGGCGTCGAGGATGCCGCGCCGCTCGACTATCCCGCGCTGCGCGAGGCGTCGCTGGAACGGCTCGCGGATGCGTTCGCGAAGTCGCTCGATATGGATGCGGTCGCGGCGTTGTTCGCCTAGACGCGTCAGTACAAAATCATCTGCGTACACCGAAACATCGCGATCAGCTTGCCGTCGCCGTTCGTCACCGTCGCGTCCCAGACGTGCGTGCTGCGTCCGAGATGCACGGCGCTCGCCTTCGCGACGATCTTCCCCTCGCGCGCCGTCGAAACGTGATTGCTCTTGAGTTCGAGCGTCGTGAAGTTGTGCGCCTTCTCCGGCAGATGCGCGATGCATGCGTAGCCGCAGCACGTATCCGCGAGCCCGACGACGGTCGCCGCGTGCAGAAAGCCGTTCGGCGCGAGCAGTTCCGGGCGGATCACGAGTTCGCCGGTGAGCGCGCCTTCATCGAGCGAAAGCAACTGGATGCCGAGCAGATCGGGCAGGCGGCCTTTTTGGCGGTTGCGCAGGAAATCGAGCGTGACGTCGGGGCGAAGGGGCATGAGCGGTCATCCGGTCGAGAAGAGAAAGCGCGCGCCATTGGCCAACCGGCCAGCGTGCCGCGCGTGTCGTTTGCCGATATTATCAACGGCTCGAATCATGTATCCGTTCTATAACGACGAAACCGTGCGCGCGGCTTCCGCGCTTTCTCGCGCGCCGTACAAATATCAGGACATTCCATGACCGTGATCGTGGTGGCAAATCCGAAAGGCGGCGTCGGCAAGAGCACGCTCGCAACGAACCTGGCAGGCTATTTCGCCGCGAACGGCGAATGGGTCGCGCTCGCCGATCTCGACAAACAGCGTTCGGCGCACGGCTGGCTCTCGCTGCGCGTCGACACGCTGCCGAAAATCGAGGAGTGGGGCGTGAATCCCGATGCGCCCGCGAAGCCGCCGAAAGGTCTGGAAAAAGCCATCGTCGATACACCGGCCGGCGTGCACGGCAACCGGCTCGCGCTGGCGCTGCAACTGGCCGACAAGGTCATCGTGCCGTTGCAGCCGTCCATGTTCGACATTCTCGCGACGCAGGATTTTCTCGCGAAGCTGGCGAAGGAAAAGGCGGTGCGCAAAGGCTCGATACAGGTGGGCGTGGTCGGCATGCGGGTCGATGCGCGCACACGCTCGGCGGACCAGTTGCATCGTTTCGTGGAAGGGCTCGATTTGCCGGTGCTGGCGTTTCTGCGCGACACGCAGAACTACGTGCAACTCGCCGCGCACGGTCTCACCATCTGGGATGTCGCGCAAAGCCGCGTCGAGAAAGACTTGGAGCAGTGGCAGCCGATCATCGACTGGGCGCAGAAGAAATGAAAAAGCCGGCGCTCCGTGACGGATGCGCCGGCTTCGTGCGGGCAAAGCTCCGACGATTTACGTCCAGTTCTGCGTCGGCACGTGGTCGCGGCTGCCCTTGATGCGGTTGTCCTCATCGACGAACACGAGATTCGGCTTCCAGCCCGCCGCGATCTCCTTTTCGTCCACCTGCGCGAATGCCGCGATGATGACGAGATCGCCCAGTTGCGCGCGCCGCGCCGCCGACCCGTTCAGCGAAATCATGCCGCTGCCGCGCTCGCCCTTGATCGCGTACGTGGTCAGGCGCTCGCCGTTGTTCACGTTCCAGATGTCGATCTGCTCGTTCTCCAGGAGATTCGCCGCTTCGAGCAGATCCTCGTCGATGGCGCACGAGCCTTCGTAGTGCAGCTCGCAGTGCGTGACCGTCGCGCGATGAATCTTCGATTTGAGCATGGTGCGTTGCATGTTGCAGACTTCCTTCAGATTTCCAGATTGTCGATGAGGCGCGTCGCGCCGAGCTTCGCGGCGGCAAGCACGACGAGCGGCGCATCGGCGTCCGCCTCGCCCGGCGCGAGCAGGTCGGCGCGCTTGCGCACGCTCACGTAGTCGGGCTTCCAGCCGCGCTCGGCCAGCGCGTTCATGGCGTCGCGTTCCAGCGCGGCGATATCGCGATTGCCCGACAGCACGGCTTCGCGCACGCGCTGCAGTTGGGCGGCAAGCTGCGGCGCCTCCGCGCGTTCAGCAGGCGACAGAAAGCGGTTGCGCGATGACAGCGCGAGGCCGTCTTCGTCGCGCACGGTCTCGGCAGCGACGATCTCCGTCGGCAGCGCGAACTGGTGGCACATCTGCCGCACGATCATCAGCTGCTGGTAGTCCTTCTTGCCGAACACCGCGACGCGCGGCTGCACGCACGACATCAGCTTCATCACGACCGTACACACGCCATGAAAGAAGCCGGGGCGGAATTCGCCTTCGAGAATGTCGCCGAGATTGTGCGGCGGATGCACGCGATACTGCTGCGGCTCCGGGTACATGTCCTTCTCGGTCGGCGCGAACAGCACGTAGACGTTCTCGCGCTGCAGCTTTTCGATGTCGTCCTGCAACGTGCGCGGATACTTGTCGAAGTCTTCGTTCGGCCCGAATTGCAGGCGGTTCACGAAGATGCTCGCGACCACGGGATCGCCATGCTGACGCGCGAGCCGCATCAGCGAGAGATGGCCTTCGTGAAGATTGCCCATCGTCGGGACGAAGGCGGTTCGGTTCTGGCCGCGCAACTGGTCGCGCAGTTCATGGATCGAGCTGATGACTTTCATCGAGCGGGTGTCTCCTGGCGGGCGGCGTGAAAATCGGCTGCCCCGAGGCAAATGTGGGAGAAAAGCGGGTTCTTAGGCAGGAGAGTACGCCAGCCGGACGTAGATGGGCGCATACGGCTCGGCCTGCGTGATTTCGAGCAGCGATTCGCGCGACAACTCGAGCATCGCGATGAAGTTCACGACGACCACCGGCACGCCGCGCGAGGTATCGAAAAGCTCCGTGAACTCCATGAAGCGCGCGGTTTGCAGGCGGCGCAGGATGATGCTCATGTGCTCGCGCACCGAAAGCTCTTCGCGCGAAATCTTGTGATGCTGCACGAGCTTCGCGCGCTTGATGACGTCGGCCCAGGCGGCGCGCAGGTCGTTCATGTCGACATCCGGAAAGCGTTGCACCGACGCCTGCTCGATATACACCTCCGCGCGCAGGAAGTCGCGGCCGAGTTGCGGCAACTGGTCGATGCGCTGCGCCGCGAGCTTCATCTGCTCGTACTCCAACAGCCGGCGCACGAGTTCGGCGCGCGGGTCTTCGGCGTCCTCGCCGGTGTCGGCCTTCTTGACCGGCAGCAGCATGCGCGACTTGATCTCGATGAGCATGGCCGCCATCAGCAGATATTCCGACGCCAGTTCCAGATTCGACTGGCGAATCTGGTCCACGTAGCCGAGATACTGCGCGGTGACATCCGCCATCGGAATGTCGAGCACGTTGAAGTTCTGCTTGCGGATCAGGTAGAGCAGCAGGTCCAGCGGGCCTTCGAACGCTTCCAGAAAGACTTCGAGCGCGTCCGGCGGAATGTAGAGATCCGTCGGCAGCTTCCAGAGCGGCTCGCCGTACAGATGCGCGATCGCGACGC
Organism: Caballeronia sp. Sq4a; assembly: GCF_023170545.1. Taxonomy (NCBI): domain Bacteria; kingdom Pseudomonadati; phylum Pseudomonadota; class Betaproteobacteria; order Burkholderiales; family Burkholderiaceae; genus Caballeronia; species Caballeronia sp. Sq4a. The sequence goes on from NZ_CP084250.1 coordinate 660,006, forward strand.
CGTCAATGGTGTCGGGCGTCGAATCGGTCGCGGGCGCGGCGAGCGCCACGTCGCGAGTTTCGCGTGCGTCCTCCCGCCTCTCTTCCCGATTACCGGCGCGCGCTGCTTGCGGCTCCTGGCCGGCGCTCACGTTCAGAAGTTCTGGTAGTACACGTAAGGCGTCTGCTTCACGCGCGAGGTTTGCTGACGCGCGCGCTCGTCCAGATCGACGGGCTGTTTGTCCCACAAGAGCGCGCGGCCGCGGCGCTGTTCGTCTTCCAGCGTGGGTTTCTGCGCTTTCAGCTGATTGATGAACTGGGTGATGTCCGACTGATACATGATCCGGCTTCCGTTGAGTCGATTCGGTTCGATGAGGGCGGCGCGCCCGGGCAAACGGGCGCGCGAGTTCGTCGGCGATTTTACCGCAAGGAGAGGCGCGGTCCACGCATATCGGCGCTTGCTGCGCTCGCGTACGGAACCCGCCGGGCCTTCGAGCCGTCCAACGGCGCACGGCTCTCGCGCCGTACCGTGCTTTTTTACGTCGCCCGCGCGCATCGATGTGGTGAAATAGCGCCTGCGCCGTGCGGCGCGAGCCGCACCGAAGCCGCATCGAAGCCGCACCGAAGCCGCACCCGCTGGACCGCTTCACCTTTCGATTCCCACTCATCCCGATGCCGGAGGTCACGTTTGGCGGGGCGTTTGTCTGATTCGCTGCGCGCGTTGCGCAACCTGGCCGCAACACCGCGCACAGCGAAACCGTTTGCGCCTCCTGGCCGCAATCGCCCGGCCGCCGTCGCCGGGTTCCGTCTGGCGTCGGCTGCGCTCGCGGTGCTTGCATTGCTTGCGGCCGCGACGCCCGCCTTCGCGAAATACGACGTGGACATCGACGCCCCGCGCAGCATCAAGAAGCTGCTGCAGGATCATCTCGACCTCGCGCGGTTCGCCAAGCGCGACGACGTGAGCGACGACCAGTTCCAGTTCCTCGTCACCGCGACGCCGAAAGACGTGCGCGATCTCGTCGCGACCGAGGGCTATTTCACGCCGGTCGTGCGCACGGACGTCAACACGGCGGGCGAGAAGCGTTCGGTGAAAGTCAGCGTCGATCCGGGTCCGCAGACGAAGGTCGCTTCGGTGGACCTGAAGTTCACGGGCGCGGTCACGACGGAAGACCGCAAGCAGGAGAACGCCGCGCGGTTCGCGTTTTCGGTGAACGAAGGCGACGCCTTTTCCCAGCACGCCTGGGACGACGCAAAGAGCGCGGCGCTGCGCGCGCTGCAATCGCGCCGCTATCTCGGCGCGCGCATCGTGCGCTCGCAGGCGCGCATCAATCCGCGCACGCAGATGGCGGATCTCTCGGTGACGTTCGACAGCGGCCCGACCTTCACCTTCGGCAAGCTCGATATCAGCGGCACGAAGCGTTATCCGCAGAAGATCATCGAAAACGTGAATCCGATCCACGAAGGCGAAATCTACGACATCGCCCGCGTGAACGAGCTTCAGCGGCAGGTGCAGAACACGCCGTATTACGCGAGCGTCGCAATCGACGCGAGCAACGACGTCACGAAACCTATCGAGACGCCGCTGCATATCAAGGTGAGCGAGTATCCGTACAACAGCGTGCGCTACGGCGTCGGCTATGCGACGGACACGGGCTTCCACATTCAGGGCGCTTACAGCTATCTGAATACGTTCGGCGCGGCGTATCCGTTCACCATCTCCGGACGCCTCGACCAGACGCAGCAGTACGGCCGCGTGCAGCTCGCCATGCCGCCGGATTCGCGCGGCTGGGTCAACGCGGTGTTCGGCTCGTACACAATCACGGACGTATCCGATACGAAGATCTACAGCGCGCGTGTCGGCGCGCAGCGTTCGCGTTCGACGCAGAACATCGACACCACGTACTCGCTGACCTTTTACGACGACCGTCTCACGCAGAACGAGCCGAACCCGTCGACCGCGCGCGCGCTCGTGCCCGCGTGGACGTGGGTGCGCCGCGACGTCGACGATCCGCTGTTCCCGCGCCGCGGCAACGTGATCCGGGCGGAAGCGGGCTTCGCCGTGAAAAACGTCATGACCGATCAGACGTTCGCGCGCCTCTACACGAACGCGCAGCAATACCTGCCGCTCGGCAAGAACGACTTGCTGGTGTTTCGCGCCGAGTTCGGCGGCGTGTTCACGACCGGGCCGTCGAGCGGCGTGCCGGCGTCGCTGCTGTTCCGCGCGGGCGGCGCGAATTCGGTCCGTGGCTATAGCTATCTGGGTATCGGCCACAATGTGTCCGGTTCGGTGTTGCCGACCAAGTACATGGTGACGGGCAGCAGCGAATATCAGCACTGGTTCACGCACGACTGGGGCGGCGCGGTGTTCTTCGACATCGGCACGGCGACCGATACGTGGCACGAGCGCGTGTTCCAGCCGGGCGTGGGCGTCGGCGCGCGCTGGCGCAGCCCGGTCGGGCCGGTCAACGTGGACGTCGCCTACGGCCTGAAGAACAAGAGCATCAAGCCGTATCTGACGCTCGGCATCGCGTTCTGAGCACGCCATGAGCGATCTTCCCGACAACGAACGCATGACGGAACCCGACGCGCAGGCAGCCGGCAATGGCAACGGCAACGGCGAAGCGCCGAAGACGCCGCCGCGCCGCAGCGGCGGTCGGCGCGCGCTGCGCTGGCTCGCGGCGCTGGTGCTCGTCGTTCTGATCGTCGTCGTGCTGGCGCTCGGTACGGTGTTTTTCGCGCTCACGACCGAGCCGGGCACGCGCTATCTGTGGCAGGCGGCGACCTCGCTCCTCGGCGGCCGGCTCACCGGCAAGCTGGACGGCGGCGCGGTCGCCACGGGCCTGCAACTGCGCGATGTCCACTGGAAGAGTCTCGACGGCAAGGGCACCGACATCGCCGTCGACAGCGTGTCGGGCCGCTGGTCGCTCACGCGCGAACCGCTGCGCTTCACGATCGACTATCTGCATGTCGGCACCATCGACGCGCGCATCGTGCCATCGAACGAGCCGAGCAAGAAGACCGAACTGCCGAAGGACCTGCGCCTGCCGATCCAGCTCGTGGTCCGCGATCTGAGCGTCGAAAAGCTGCGGCTGCATCAAGGGACGACGACCACCGAATTCTCGCGTCTGCTCTTCAACGGGCGCAGCGACGGCCGGCATCACGAGGCGGCGGTGCAGCGTCTCGACACGCCGTTCGGCGCGGTGACGGCGGCCGCGAAGCTCGACGGCGGCGCGCGGCCGTTCCCGCTCACGGGCGACGTGACCTACGCGGGCAAGGTCAGCGGCGAGACGGTGCAGGTCGGCGCGCGCCTTTCCGGTTCGCTCGAAGACCTCATCGCCGACGTGAATGCCAGCGGCCTGAAGCTCGCGGGCCAGGCGCACGTCGAAGCGACGCCATTCGCCGACGTGCCGCTGAAGCTCGCCATCGTCACCGCGGATCACATCAATCCGCAGGCGTTCAGCGCGGGCGCGCCCGCCGCCGATCTCGCCGTGCGCGCCGAAGTGAAGCCGGTGCCGGACGCGAAAACCTTCGTGGTGAGCGGGCCGGTGTCGATCGTTAACGCGAAGCCCGGTTCCATCGACAAGAAACTGCTGCCGCTCATCGACGCGCGGGCGAACGTGCGGCTCGACGCGTCGGCGCAGCGCATCGCGGATCTGAACGTGCGCCTTCTGAAGAACGCGACGATCACGGGCGGCGGCGCGCTGTCGGGCGGCAACGGACAGTTCGACCTGAACGTGGCGAAGCTCGACCTGAACGCCATCGAGCCGAGCGTGCGGCCGACGGACTTCGCGGGTCCGGTGCGCGTCGTGCTGACGGGCGATACGCAAACCGTCACCGCCGATCTCAACGATCCACGCGCCGCCATCCGCGCGCAGGCGAAGGTGAAACTCGAGCCGAAAGCGACCACGCTCGACGACGTGAAGCTGATCGTCGGGAAAGGCCGCGTGGAGGCGAGCGGCGCGCTGAAGAAAGACGCGAATTCAAGCTACGACGTGAAAGCGAAGTTCATCGACTTCAATCCGCTGCAACTGACGCAGCAACTCGTTCAGCCGAAGCCCTCGGCGAAGAAAGCGCCGGCGCAGCGCGTGATCGAGGCCCGCGTGAACGGCACGCTCGCCGCCTCGGGCATGCTCGCGCCGACGCTCACGACGAAAGCCACGTTCAAGCTGAACGACAGCACATACGACAACCTGCCGCTCACCGGCGCGGGCACGCTGCAGGTGGCGGGCATGCGCCTCTTGCCGAGCACGGCGCAGCTTTCGATTGCGGGCAACGATGTCGATCTGAACGGCAGTTTCGGCGCGCCCGGCGACCGGCTGCGCTTTCGCGTGGACGCGCCGCAACTGGAGCGGCTCGGCTTCGGCATCGCGGGCACGGTGAAGGCGGACGGCGATCTCACCGGCTCGCTCGCGCATCCAAATGTCGCGGCGAACTATCAGGCCGATGGCGTGGTGTTCGGCGCGAATCGGCTCGGCCACGCCGAAGGCCGCGCCGATATCCGCGACGGCGCAAACGGCGCGCTGAACTTCACGCTGAAGGCGCGCGACGCGAGCACGACGGGCATCGAAGTCGCGACGCTCGACGCCAATCTGAACGGCACGCGCATGCAGCACACGCTCGCTGTCACCGCCACCGGCAAGGTTCAGGGTCAGGCCGTGAACCTGGCGCTCGGCGCGAACGGCAAGTTCACCGACGCCGCCGACGGCCCGCACTGGGACGGCACCATCACGAAGCTGTCGAACAAGGGCACGCCGTCGGTGAATCTCGAAGCGCCGCTCGCGGTGAGCTACGGGCCGAAGCGCATCGTGCTCGGCGCGACGCGGCTCGTCGCGGAGGGCGCGGTGCTCGATCTCAAGTCGTTCGCGCTGGAGAACGGGCGCATGCAATCAGCCGGCACGCTCACGAATCTCTCGGTGCCGCGTTTGATGGAAGTGCGGCGGGAGATGACGGGCGAGGAATCGTCGCTGCGCACCGATCTCGTTTTCGACGGCGACTGGAACTTCTCGCTCGGCTCGACGGCAACCGGCTACGCGCAGATCAAACGCCGCGCCGGGGACGTGACCATCGACGGCACGCGCGGCGTCGCGGCGCTCGGCATTTCCGATATCGTCGCGCGCGCGGATTTCACCGGCGGCAATCGCCTGAACGCGACGCTGCATGCGCAGGCGAGCCGCATCGGCGTGATCGACGCGAACGCGCACACGACGCTCGTCACCCGCGACGGCGCGCTCACCGTCGCGGACGAAGCGCCGCTCACCGGCGCCATCGACGCAAACATTCCCGAACTGCGCACGACCGGCGGCCTGCTCGGCGCGAACTATCTGCTCGGCGGCAGACTCGCGCTGAAACTGACGATCGCGGGCATCGTCGCGAAGCCGACGCTCTCCGGTTCGCTGACGGGCGACAACGTGTCCGCGACGGTCGTGGATCAGGGCGTGCAGTTGAAGGACGGCATCATCCGGATTGCGCTGTCGGAGAATCTCGTCGACTTCCGGCAAGTGGAGTTCCACGGCGCGAGCGGCACCTTGCGCGCGACCGGCAAGGTGCGGCTCGACCAGCAGCAGCCCGACCTGACGGCGAGCATCATCGCGGACAAGCTCGAACTCTTCGCGTCGCCGGACCGGCAACTCATGCTCTCGGGCAGCGCGAGCATCGTGAATGCGGGCCTGCAGGGCGGCATGGCGATCAACGGCAAGTTCACCGTCGATCACGGATTGTTCGACTTGCCGGAAAGCTCCGCGCCCGCGCTCGGCGACGACGTCGTGGTCATGCGTCCGGACGGCACTGTGAAGGGCGAGAACGCGAAGTCGTTCGAAGCCGCGACGGAAAAGCCGGTCGGGCCGTTCACGCCGCGCGCGAATATCGATATCGACCTCGGGCAGCGGTTCCGTTTCAAGGGCGCGGGCGCCGACCTCGGGCTCGCCGGCACGATTACCGCGATGAGCGCGCCGAATATGCCGCTGCGCGCGGTCGGCAACGTGCGCGTGACGCCCGGATCGACCTACACGGCGTTCGGCCGCAAGCTGAACATCGAGAACGGCTTCTTCACGTTCAACGGCCCGGTGACGAATCCCGGCCTCAATATTCTCGCGATGCGCCGCAATCAGGAAATCGAGGCGGGCGTGCAGGTGACGGGCACCGTGCAGTCCCCGGTGGCGAAGCTCATCTCGGAGCCGAACGTGCCGGACAACGAAAAACTCTCGTGGCTGCTGTTCGGCCACGGCACCGATCAGGGCAACAACATCGGCCAGCAAAGCGCGATGACGAGCGCGCTCGCGCTCCTCGGCGGGTCGAGCGGCAAGCGCATCGCGCAGACCTTCGGGCTCGACGAGTTCTCCATCGGATCGAGCGAAGTCGGGCTGACGGATCAGCAGGTCGTGCTGGTCTCGAAGGCGATCAACGAGCGGCTCGTGATCGGCTACGAGCAGGGGCTGCAGTCGGCGGTCAACGCGGTCAAGGCGACGTTGAGCCTGTCGCGCTTCTGGTCCGTGACGGCGTATGGCGGCACGTATCAGGGCGTCGATCTGTCGTACACGCGGCGGTTCAATTCGTGGATGCGGCTCTTTGCGTCGAGCTCGACGGATTCGCGTTCGGCGGAGCAGCCTTCGGCGGCATCGGGCGCGCCGGGCGTGTCGGCGCCGTTCGGGGCATCGGCGACGGCGGTGGATTCGGATTGAGCGCCGCGCGTCGCGCTGAGAACAAGAAGCTCTCCGCGAATTCGCCGGGGACCGTTTGCGACAGGTTATCGGGCCACTTTCAGTCGCATCCCTCTCATCTCAAGTTGCCCAGCGGCGCCCACGCCTGCCACCGAAACACGACCATCGCCTCGATGTTCGTGATCGTTGATCCACCAAGCAGCCGCAGCTTCCTGAAACGTGGCTTCGGCTGATCACCCCATTTCGTCTAATGCTTCGCTGACTGCGAGTCGTTGCTCGATTTTCATAACGGCGTTATGATTTTTCGAAAGCCACGGCGCGGTCATTAATACGCGGAGCGGTCCACGAATCAGCATGGATGTCTTGCCTCTGATGGCATGCGTGCATCCGAGAGGCGGGCGATGAAAGCGGAACCAACCAAGCAAGCTCCGGCACAGCCGGCTCCCAAGGCGTTGCGGCGATACTTGTCGCTCGATGACTTCGAGATCGCCGCGCGGCGGCATCTTCCGCGGCCCATATTCGGGTACATCTCGGGTGCGGCCGAGCGCAACGCATCGCTGGACGACAACGAACGGGCGTATTCGGAATATCGCTTCGTGACGCGCGTACTTCGAGACGTGTCCCGGCGCACGCAAGCCACGACACTGCTCGGCAAGACCTATCGCGCTCCGTTCGGCATCGCGCCGATGGGCATTTCCGCGTTATCCGCTTACCGTGGCGACCTCGTGCAAGCACAAGCCGCTCGCGAAGCCGGCATCCCGATGATCATGAGCGGCTCGTCGCTCATTCCTCTTGAGACAGTGGCCAAGGAAGCGTCCGGCACATGGTTCCAGGCCTATCTTCCCGGCGAGCCCGAGAAGATTCGCGCGCTGATCGAACGTGTCGAACGCGCCGGCTACGACACGCTCGTTCTGACAGTGGACACAGCCGTGCTCGCCAATCGCGAGAACAATATCCGCACGGGCTTTTCGACACCGCTGAAGCCGAGCATGCGGCTCGCGTGGGACGGCGTCACGCGCCCCCGATGGCTCTTCGGCACCGCGCTCAGAACGCTCGTCAACCACGGCATGCCGCACTTCGAGAACTCGTATGCGACGAGAGGCGCGCCCATCTTCTCGGGCCGCGTGGTGCGGGATTTCGGCGCGAAGGACCATCTGAACTGGAGCCATGTGCGTCAGATCCGGGCGCAATGGACCGGAAAGCTGGTGATCAAGGGCATCATGGCAACCGACGACGCGATCGCCGCGCGAGATCATGGCGCCGATGGAATCATCATCTCGAACCACGGCGGGCGACAGCTGGACGGCACCGCCGCGCCGCTTCGCGTGCTGCCTGGAATCGCGAATGCAGTCGGTCACGACATCGCGGTGATGATCGACGGAGGCATCCGGCGGGGTACCGATGTTCTGAAGGCGCTCGCGCTCGGCGCGGATTTCGTCTTCGTCGGCCGGCCGTTCAACTATGCCGCCTCGGTGGCCGGCAAGGCGGGCGTCGCGCACGCAATCGCCATCCTGCAAGCAGAGGTGCAACGCAATCTCGGCTTGCTCGGCGTCGTCGGCATCGACGAATTGACGCCGGACGTCCTGATCAGGTTGCCGGAAGGCGTGGCTGCAAGCCAGAGGTACGGGCAATGAAGTCCAGCAATAAAGACGATGAACAAATAGACCGGTCAGTCGCCGCTGTCGACAGGACGCTTTCCTTGCTCGAAGCGTTTCTGGGCGAACCTGGCGGCCGGTCGCTGTCGGATCTGGAACAGCAAACGGGGCTCTTCAAGAGCGTCATTCTCCGATACATGCTTTCGCTCGAAGCGCGCGGCTTCGTGCACAAGGAGCAAAACGGCATGTACCGGTTGGGCTACAAGGCCGCCCAGCTCGGCCGTGCATTCGAAAGCAGCGTGGGGCTCGTGACGACATTGCAGCCGGTCGTCCAGCGGCTCAGCGACAAGACCGGCGCGAGCGCGTCAGTCTATGTGCGGGACGGCGACGCGCGCCTGTGTCTGCTGCGGGCGGAACCCGAGCGTGATGTTCGCGTGGCGATCCGCGCCGGCACGCGGCGTCCAATGGACAAGTCGGCGTCGAGTCTCGCTTTCAAACACTTCGAGCGCAAAACCGTGCAAGCATTCGCGAGTGCCGGCGTGGCGGGCATCGTTTCGTCGGCGGGCGTCGGTGACCCGCTGCTCGCGTCGATGGCCGCGCCGCTTTTCGGTATCTCCGATGCGTTCGTCGGCGTGCTGACGCTTTCAGGCGTGATCGGTCACTTCGATGTGGACGATGAGCGTATCCGCTCGCAACTCTTCGACGAAGCGCTCGCTGCCAGCGCATTGCTTGGCGCGGCGCCGTGAATCCGCGTCACGAATCTGCCGCGTCGGCCGCTGCGTGATCTCAAGCCTGACGGCGCTCGCCCGTGCCGTACATGCGCTCGCAAAACGCCATGCTTGCCCCGAGCCGTCGTGAAAGATCGGACGCAGCCTGAAGTTGCGGCGCAATCAGCTCGCCTGTTTCGCGCGCCTCGTTCAAGCGCGAGGCCGGGCCGGACAGCGTCAACGCGGCCATGAATTCGGCATCGGGTCCGAAGACCGGCGTGGCGAATGCCGCCGTATGCACGTCCCGCGCCCCCGATGTGAAAAGCGGAAGCTGCGGCGGCTCGGAGAAGATGGGTTCGCGCAGTCCCCAGTAACGGATCACCTGGCCGATTGCGGTGTCGTCGAGCGGAAGCGATGTTCCCGCGAGCCGGGTCTCGCGCAGACCCTCCGACGGCTCCGCCCGGAACAGGCACAGACGCTGGTTTTTCTCGAGCACGTAATACGAGGCGCTTTCCTTCGTTTGCGCCGCGAGCGCGAAGAGTATCGGCTCGACCACTGACGACAGATGAAAAGACTGCTCATACAGCTTGCCCAGATAAAGCACGCGCGCGCCGAGTCCGTACATGCCGTCGTCGGAACGCACGACGTAACCCATGCGCTCGAGCGAGTTCATTAGCCGATAAACCGTCGTCTTGTGCATGCCCGACGCGCTTGCGAGCGCAGCAAGCGAGAGTTTCTCCTTGCCGAGCCTGAAGCAGTCGAGCAGGCCGAGCGCTCGTTCGACCGCGACCACACCGTCGTTTCCCATCGCATCCCCTTGACGTTCGTCGTTTCGATGCATTGTACACAGTAAAACGATGGTGCGCACCGTAAAAGGGTTAACGCTACTGGCTCGCACATCGAGCGCGCGTTAAAGTGGTTTCACTTAGTACACCACTGTTGCACACAGTACAACTCTCCCCTGAGGTTAGTCCATGAGCACCGACACGAATCAATCGATCATCCGCGACATCGACCGCGTTTCACCCGAACTCGTACAAGCCGCGGCGAAGTTCCAGGCCGCCATCCTCGCCGACGTCGCAGGCCGGCGCGGCACCGTGCACGGCCGCGTGAAGCCGCTGTCGCCGAAGATGAAAGTCGCGGGACCGGCGATCACCGTCGAGGTGCGACAAGGCGACAACCTCGCGATCCACGCCGCGCTGGCGGTCGCGAAGCCGGGCGATGTGATCGTCGTGGACGGCAAGGGCGACGTGAGCTGCGCGCTGCTCGGCGAGATCATGGCGACGCAGGCGAAAGTCAGCGGCATCGCGGGCATCGTCATCGACGCAGCGGTGCGCGACGCGCACGAACTCGCGAACGGCGACTATCCGATCTTCTCCGCCGGCCTGAATCCGTGCGGCCCGACAAAGAGCGTGGCCGGTCTCGTCAACCATCCGATTTCCGCTGGCGGCACGGCGGTCAATCCCGGCGATCTCGTGGTCGGCGATGCCGACGGCGTCGTCGTGATTCCGCGCGCCGATGTCGCGCGCATCGTCGAACTCGCGCAGAAGAAGCTGGATATGGAAACGGCGCGTATCGCGGCGATCCACAAGGGCGATGTGCGTCCGGGCTGGCTCGACAAGGAACTGCGCGCGGCGGGCATGCTGGCCGAAGGCGAGGTTCTGTAATGAACACGACTGCTCAGGAGCCCGTCGTTCTCGTCACGGCCGCCGATCTCGCGCCGCAAGCGCTCGACATGCTGCACGCGTTCAAGGTCGTGTTCGCCGGCAAGCAGCCGACCGAAGACGACATCGTCGCGCTGTGCGAGAAGACGAAGCCCGTCGCGATCATCGTCCGTTACGGCAAGATCAACGCGCGCATCATGGATGCAGCGGAAGACCTGCAGGTCATCTCGAAGCACGGCAGCGGCATCGACGTGATCGATCAGGAAGCCGCCGCCGCGCGCGGCATCGCGGTGCGCGCGGCAGTCGGCGCAAACGCGGCGGCGGTCGCGGAGCACGCGTGGGCGCTCATTCTTGCGTGCGCGAAGTCGGTGCCGCAGCTCGACGTTCGCATGCGCGCCGGCCACTGGGACAAGTCCACGCACAAGTCCTTCGAACTCGACGGCCGCACGCTTGGCGTGGTCGGGCTCGGTTCGATCGGGCGGCGCGTCGCGGCCATCGGCGTCGCGTTCGGCATGAACGTGCTCGCCTTCGATCCGTTCGCGAAGGAAGCGCCGCACGGCGTGACGCTCGCGTCGATGGACGACATCTACGCCGCGTCCGACGTGCTCTCGCTCAACTGCCCGCTGACGGACGAAAACCGCAACATGATCAATCGCGACACGCTTGCTTGCATGAAGCAGGGCGCGATTCTCGTGAACACCGCGCGCGGCGGGCTGATCGACGAAGCCGCGCTCGTCGAGGCGCTCGCGAGCGGCCGGTTGCGCTCGGCGGGCGTCGATAGCTTCGCGGTCGAGCCGATGACGCATCCGCACCCGTTCCAGTCCGTGCCGAATCTAGTTCTGTCGCCGCACGTCGGCGGCGTCAGCGAAGCGGCCTACGTGAACATGGGCAAGGGCGCTGCGGCCAACGTGCTCGCGGTCATCGAGGAAAACGCCCGCAAGGTGGCGTGACATTCGCAGGAATACTGAGCATGTTCTATCTCACGTCGCCCGACGTGCGCGAAGCGCAGGTGTTCACGCGCATGCCGGAGAAGTACCGCAAGGCGGATGTGCAAACGGATTGGGCACGCGCCAATCGCGGCGGCATGACCACCGATTCGTTTCTCGAAGGTCCTGTCTGGGACCCGCGCGGCCACCTTTACGTGACCGACATTCCTTACGGCCGCATCTTTCGCATTTCGCTTTCGGGCGAGTGGGATCTCGTCGCGCAGTACGACGGCGAGCCCAACGGGATGAAGCTGTTCGACGACGCTCACCTGCTCATCACCGACTATCGCAACGGCCTCATGTTGCTCGACATCGAGCGCGGGGAAGTGAAGCCTTACCTCGAGCGCCGCAACTCCGAGCGCTTCAAGGGCGTGAACGACCTGACCTTCGATTCGCACGGCAACCTGTATTTCACGGATCAGGGCCAGTCCGGCCTTCACGATCCGACAGGCCGCGTGTATCGGCTGTCGCCGGACGGCAAGCTCGACATGCTGCTCGGTAATTGCCCGAGCCCGAACGGACTCGTGCTGTCGCCCGACGAGAAGGTGCTTTACGTCGGCATGACGCGCGGCAACTGCGTGTGGCGCGTGCCGTTGCAGGCGGACGGCTCGGTCAGCAAGGTCGGGCAGTTCTTCACGTCCTACGGCCCGAGCGGTCCCGACGGTCTCACGATCGACTCGGATGGCCGGTTGTTCATCGCGAATCCGGGGCTTGGCCGCGTGTGGGTGCTCAATCGCCGCGCCGAGCCGGTCGAGATTCTGACCGCGCAGGAAGGCGTGTCGCTCACGAACCTGTGTTTCGGCGGCGCGGACATGAAGACGCTTTTCATGACCGAATCGACGAACGGTCTGGTGTTGAAGGCCGACATGAGCGTTTGCGGACCGCTTCCCAAGCAAGCAAAAAAACACTGAGGCTTTCTCGTCGACGGGCCATGCACGCCTGCGCGACGAGAAGTCGAGACATTGCGCCCAAGCAGCGCGATGGAGGAGCCACTCATGCAACTCTCGCAAACCATCGATGAAACCCGCAGCGCGCGTTCGAAGAACGCGGCGAGCGGGACCGTGCTCGCCAGCGAAGACTTCGCGGCCAGCGAACGCACGCTCGCGAAGGCGTTCCGGCGCATTCTTCCGTTCATCTTCCTCTGCTACGTCGTCAGCTATCTCGACCGGACGAATGTCGGCTTCGCCGCGCTGACGATGAACAAGGACCTCGGTCTCACAGGCGAGCAGTTCGGCCTGGCTGCCGGACTGTTCTCGATCGGCTACTTCCTGTTCGAGATTCCGAGCAATCTCATCATGCAGAAGGTCGGGGCGCGGGTCTGGATCGCGCGCATCATGATTACCTGGGGCGTGTGCTCGATGCTGACCGCGTTCGTCGTCGGCCCGAAGAGCTTCGCCGGCGCGCGGTTCCTGCTCGGCATCGCGGAAGCGGGATTCACGCCCGGCATCTATCTGTATTTCACGCACTGGTTTCCCGGCAATTGGCGCGCCAAGGTGACGGCCGCGTTCCTCGTCGGCATTCCCGTCGCGAACATGATCGGCTCGCCGATCTCCGGCGCGCTGCTTCAGTTGGGCGGATTGCACGGCCTGAAAAGCTGGCAATGGCTTCTGCTGATCGAAGGTCTGCCCGCCGTGCTGCTCGGCGTTGCGTGTCTCTTCATCCTCGCGGATCGTCCCGACAAGGCTAGCTGGCTCAGCGACGAGGAGAAGGCCACGCTCGCCCGGCGCCTCGCCGCGGAGCAGAAGGATATCGGCAGCAAGCACGGCAGCACGTTGCGCGACGCCATGACCAACTGGCGGGTGTTCGTGCTCGCGTTCATCAACTTCTGCGGGATCGTCGGATCGGTGGGCGTCGGCCTGTGGATGCCGCAGATCATCAAGCAGTTCGGCGTCACGCATTCGGTCGTCGGCTGGCTGACGGCGCTTCCTTACCTGATCGGCGCGTTCGCGATGCTGTGGTGGGCGCGCGTGGCGAACAAGGCGCAAAAGCGCGTGCCGTACGTCGCCGGCGCTTTGCTGGTCGCCGCCGCCGCGCTCGCATGCAGCGCGCTGACCGACGTGCCGCTCCTCAAGCTCATCGCCCTGTGTTTCACCGTCAGCGGAATTCTCGCGTTCCAGGCGACGTACTGGGCGATTCCCTCCAGCTTTCTCACCGGCCGCGCCGCGGCGGGCGGCCTCGCGCTCATCGTGTCTGTCGGCAATCTCGGCGGCTTCGCGGGACCGTCGATGATCGGCGCGCTCAAGCAGATGTCCGGCGGCTTCACGCTGCCGCTGCTGGCCGTGTCCGCCGTGCTGCTGATCGGCGCACTGACGATCGCATGGCTCGGCGATCCCGGCGCGAATGCCGGCGAAGCCAGCGCCGCGCGCAAGTCGTGAAAGGCTGCGACAACAAAATTCATAACCCTGTTCGGAGACGAAATGTCCGTGAAGAAGGCTCACAAGAAAGCCAAGCTTAGAACCGGTCTTGCGCTTGGGACGGTCGCAGTCGCAAGCATGACGTTCGCGTCCGGCGCGGCGCGCGCGCAAAGCAGCGTGACGCTGTACGGCATCGCCGATGTCGGCGTCGAGTATCTGAACAACACGAGTGCCGGCGGATCTCAGGTGAGAGAAGTGTCCGGCAATCTTTCCGGCTCACGCTGGGGCCTGAAGGGCGTCGAAGACATGGGCGGCGGGCTGAAGGCGCTGTTCAACCTCGAGGCCGGCTTCAATATCAACGACGGAACGAGCTCGCAGTCGACCCGCGGCCTCGGCACGAACCCGACGACGACCTCGCGCCTCTTCGGCCGGCAGGCGTGGGTCGGTCTCAGTTACAAAGGGCAGCAGTTGACGCTGGGTCGCCAGAACGCGCTGATCTACGAACAGTCGGTGACGTTCGATCCGATGGGCGTCTCGTCGCGGTATTCGGCGCTGTCGCTCGACTACGCGCTTGCCGCTCGCATCGACAATTCGGTGAAGTACACGGGCAAGTTCGGCCCGCTGACCGCGCAGGCGATGTACAGCACGCGCTACGACACGGGCTACGGTTCGGAAGTGCCGGGCGCGCTCATCACCGGCCGGTTCTTCAGCGGCGCGTTGACCTATGCGAGCGGCCCGATCGCGGCGACCGCCGTCTACGAACAGCGCAACAGCAACACGCTGACCACGAACACGAGCACCGAGCGCCGCGCGCTCGCCGCCGCGACGTACAGCTTCGGTCCGGTGACGGCTTATGCGGGCTACCGCTATCTGCGGGCATCGAACACATTCCTGCCGGCCAATCCGATCGCCGTCGCCAACGGTTCGGCCGCCAATGCCGCCAACCTGTACTGGCTCGGCGCGCAATATCTGATCACGCCGTCGTTTCAGCTGACTGCGGTCGGGTACTACCACGACGTTCATTCGACCGGCGCCGATCCGTGGCTGGCCGTCCTCAACGCCGACTACTTCCTGTCGAAGCGCACCGACCTGTACGCGACTGTCGGCTACGCGCACAACAAGGACAAGTCGGCGCTCGGCGTGAACGGCTACGGCACGGTCGCGCCCGGGTACAACCAGACCGGCGTCACAGTCGGCCTGCGCCAGAAGTTCTGACGAGGGAATCGCCGTGCAGATCGTCCATGCGCCTCATTTGCCCGTCCGCGAAGAATGGCTCGCGCGCCGTCAGGAGCCGATTCTGGAGCCGGATCTCCCCATCGTCGATGCGCATCATCATCTGTGGGACCGGCAGAGCGGGCGCTATCTGACCGACGAGTTCGCGCGCGATGTCGGCAGCGGGCATCGCATCGTAGCGAGCGTGTATGTGCAATGCCGCTCGATGCTGCGCGAGCACGGTCCCGCAGCGATGAAGCCGGTCGGCGAAGCGGAGTTCGCCAACGGCATCGCTGCGATGTTCGCAAGCGGGGCGTATGGACGGACGAGAGCCTGCGATGCAATCGTCGGCGGCGCGGATCTCGCGCTGGGCGATGCGGTCGCGCCCGTGCTCGAAGCGATGCTTCAGGTCACGGGCGGTCGTTTGCGCGGCATCCGCAATCCGCTGGCGTGGCATTCGAGCGCGGACGTGGTTTCGAGCCCGGTGACGCCGCCGCGCGATCTGATGGCGAACGCCGACTTCCGGCGAGGCGTGAAGACGCTGGCGCGCTACGGGCTGTCGCTGGACGCGTGGGTCTATCACACGCAACTCGCGGAGCTGTACGAACTCGCGCGCGCCGCGCCGGATGTGACCGTGGTCATCGATCACTTCGGCGGCCCGCTCGGCGTCGGACCGCACGCGAACAGCCGCGAGCAGGTCATCGCCGAATGGCGGCAGGGGCTCGCGCGGCTGGCGAGCCTGCCCAACACGCGCATGAAGCTCGGCGGCGCGGGCATGACCGTGTTCGGCTTCGGGTTCGGCTCCGGGTTCGGCTTCGCGTCGCGCGAAACGCCGCCTTCGTCGGAGGAACTCGCCGCTGCGTGGCGGCCTTACTTCGAGACCTGCATCGAACTGTTCGGCGCGAAGCGCTGCATGTTCGAGAGCAACTTCCCCGTGGACAAGGGCATGTTCAGCTACGGCGTGCTGTGGAACGCCTTCAAGCGGCTGGCGCAGTCATTGTCAGCGGATGAGAAATCCGCGCTATTCAGCGGCACCGCCGCGGCGACGTATTGCCTGCGGCTACCAGGAGACGAGTCATGAAAACCAGCGCGAGCCTTGCATCGGGCGCAATCGAGAGCGACGCCGAAGGGAAGCGTTACAAGGACATCACGCGCGCCGAATGGCGCTCGCTGTCGCTGGCGGGATTAGGCTGGACGTTCGAGAGCTATGACTCGTTCCTCCTCTCGCTTCTCCTGCCGACGCTTGCGCTGCAATTCGGTCTGTCGAAAGCCCAGCTCGGGCTTTTCACGAGCATCACGGCCGCCGGGCAGATTCTCGGCGGCATCCTGTTCGGCTACGTGTCCGACCGGCTGGGGCGCGTGCGCACGGCGCTGCTTTGCATCGGCATCTATTCGCTGTTCTCGGGGCTGCTCGCGTTTGCGCCGAACGAGCACTGGTTCGCGACGATCCGCTTCTTCGGCGCGCTCGGCATGGGCGGGACGTGGACGGCGGGCGCGGCGCTCATTGCCGAAACGTGGCACGCGAGCCGCCGCGGCAAGGGCGGCGCGCTGATGCAGATGGGACTGCCCATCGGCGCGATTCTCGCGATCACGATCTCGGGCATCGTGAGCGGCGTCAACGACGGTCTCGCGGGCCACGGATGGCGCGTGCTGTTCCTGATCGGCGCATTGCCGTTCTTCATCCTGTTCTTCGTCGCGCGCAAGACGCCCGAGTCGCCCATCTGGCTCGAACGCAAACGCGCGAGGGCGCAGGCAAAGACCGCTCCCGTCGATGCGAAGCTGAACGTCCGCGGTCTGCTCACTGCGTTCATGTTCATCTTCTTTCTGCAATACCTGTACTGGGGCGTGTTCACCTGGACGCCGACGTTCCTCGTCACGGTGAAGCAACTCGACTTCGTGCATAGCCTCAAGTTCGTGCTCGCGCTGCAATTCGGCGCAATCGCCGGCTTTCTGATGTTTTCCGCTTTCGTCGATCGCCTCGGCCGCCGGCCGATGTTCATGGCGTATCTGCTCGTCGGCGCGGCGGCGGTGTTCGGCTACATCCTGTCGTCGAATGCGCTCGTGCTGATGGTCGCCATCTTCTTCACGGGCTTCAGCGTGAACGGCATCTTCGCGGGCGCGGGACCGTTTCTCGCGGAAATCATCGGCAATACGGCATCGCGCGGCTTTCTCATGGGTCTCGCGTACAACGGCGGGCGGCTCGGCGGATTCATCGCGCCGCTCGTCATCGGGACACTCGCAACGACTGCGGGCGGCTTCGTGCTGGGCTTGTCGACGACCATCGTCGCGTTCATCGCCGCCGCGATCGTCGTGTTCTTCGCGCCCGAGACGCGCGGCAAGACGCTCGCATGACGACCGCCGCAAATCAGCCGGGATGGATCGGCAGGCTCTTTCCCGCCCTCAATGAAGCGTCGCTGCGGCGCTATCTGAGCGGGCAGGTCGCGTCGGTGCTGGGAAGCTGGACGCAGAACGTGACGCTGAACCTGCTCGTGTATCACCTGTCGGGTTCGGCGGCGATACTCGCGCTGCTCAACTTCCTGTTGTACGGGCCGCAACTGGTCGTCGCGCCCGTCGCCGGATCGCGCATTCGCGCGGAGAACGCGCGTCGCGTGACGCTGTGCGTGCTCACGGCGTCGCTCATTTTGACGGGCAGTCTCATCACGCTGTCCGCATTGCATCTGCTGAATGTGCCGCTGATTCTCGCGCATGCGCTGGCGATCGGCATTTCGAGTGCGATCGAAGTGCCCGCGCGTCAGGTGTTGCTGCTGACGAGCCTGCGCGATACGAGCCTCACATCGAACGCGGTCGCGATGAACACCATGGTCTATAACGTCGGCCGCATGGTCGGCCCGACGATTGCGGGATTCGTCTATCCGACGCTCGGCCCGCGCGCATCGTTTGCGATCTACGCGCTCGCGCTGTGTTTCATGGCGATATGCGTGCGGTCCATTCGACTGTCCACGGAGGCACGCGCCTCTCGCGCGGACAGCAGCTTGCGCGACGCCGTGGGCTATGTGATGTCGGACGCCTTTTCCGCGCGCTATCTGCCGATCCTCGCATGCATCGGCCTTTTCGCGGCGAGCTACCAGACGCTCGTGCCGCTTCTCGCGGACCACGCGTTCCACGACGCCGCGCGTTTCACCGGCGTGTTCTTCGCCTGCGCGGGCGCGGGTTCGCTGAGCTCGGCCGTGCTGCTTTCGTCGGCGCTGGGTCCGCGCGCGTCGGCGCGGTTTATCGCATGGGCGCCGTGGACCGCGATCATCGCGCTGATGGTGCTCGCCACGACGAGCGCGGTAGGCGCATCGATGCCCGCGTTCTACGCGCTGGGCTTCAGCCTCACATTCGCGGCGACATCGACGAACGCGACCATCCAGCGCCGCTGCCCCGAGCACGTTCGCGGGGGACTCGTCGGCATGTACGGCATGGCCTACAACGGGACGATGCCGTTCGGCTATCTGCTCGTCGGCACGATATCCGAGGCGCTCGGCGTGCGCCACACATTCGCGGCGATGGCGGTGGTGCTCGCGGTGGGCGTCCTGTCCATCGTCGCGTGGCAACGATTCAAACTACAGCGCGAAGGCGCATAAAGTCGGAGACGAACATGTCAATTGCAAGCACCACGACACTCGAGCGGCAGACGATGCGAAAGGTCATCTGGCGGCTGCTGCCGTTCCTGATGATCTGTTATCTGATGGCGTTCATCGATCGCGGCAACGTCGGCATGGCGTCGCTTCAGATGAATCACGACATCGGCATGTCCGCGAAGGTGTTCGGCTTCGGCGCGAGTCTGTTCTTCGTGTCCTACTTCATCTGCGAAGTGCCGAGCAACCTCGCGCTTGAGAAGTACGGCGCGCGCGTCTGGATCGCGCGGATCATGATTACGTGGGGACTGGTCTCGGCGGCGACGGCGCTCGTGCACAACGCCACGACGTTCTATATCCTGCGCTTCCTGCTCGGCGCGGCCGAAGCCGGCTTTGCGCCGGGCGTGCTGCTCTATCTGTCGTACTGGGTGCCGAAGGCGTATCGCGCGCGCGTCGTCGCGACCTTCATGGTGTCGATTCCGGCGGCGAGCTTCATCGGGTCGCCCATCTCCGCGCTCTTGCTGCAGATGGACGGCATTGCGGGTCTGCGCGGCTGGCACTGGCTCTTCATCCTCGAAGGGGTGCCGACGGTTCTGCTCGGCATCGCGTGCCTGTTCATGCTGACCGACAAGCCCGCCAAGGCGACGTGGCTGAACGAAGACGAGCGCGCGTGGCTGCTCGGCGCGCTCGCCGCGGAAAATGCGCAGCCGAAGAAGGTCGCGCCGATGCCGCTGACCAAGCTCTTTCGCAACCGCTATGTGCTGTGTCTCGCGCTCGTCGATACCTGTGCGTCCGCTGCGGGCAGCACGTTGTCGGTGTGGCAGCCGCAGTTGTTGAAGTCGTACGGCTTGACCGTGCTGCAGACGGGCATGCTGAACGCCGTGCCGTACGCGCTGGCGTCGATTCTGATGATCTTCTGGGGCCGTCATTCGGACCGCACGAAGGAGCATCGCTGGCATACCGTCGTGCCGATGCTCTTGATCGGCGGCGGTCTCTTCGCCACGTCGCTCAGCGGCTCGCTGGTGCCCACCGTGTGCATGCTGTGCTGCGTGCTCGTCGGCGCCTATGCGTTCAAGGGACCGTTCTGGGCGCTCGCATCGGACATGCTGTCGAGCAGCACGATCGCCGCGGGCTTGGCCACCGTCAATGCCATCGCGAACTTGCTGGGTGGCGGCCTGATGGTCAACGTCTACGGCTGGGTCAAGGCGGCGACGGGCAGCTATTCGCTCGCGCTCATGCCGCTCGGCATCCTGACGCTGGTCAGCGTCGCCACGCTGCTCCTTCTGACGCGCAAGGGTCAATCCGGGCGCATGGTCGGCAAGACGGAGGCGGCATGAGCAGCAAGGGTCTGTCGCGACGCGGCTTTCTGGAACTGGTTTGCGCGTCTCTCGCGACGGCCGCGCTGCCTCGCACGGCGGCGGCCGAGGAAACGTGGTCGAGCGGTTCGGAGCGACCGTCGTTCGCATTGCCGGAGCATGCCGTCGATTGTCACATGCATATCTATGACGATCGCTTTCCGGTGGCGCCCGGCACCAAACTGCGGCCGCCCAATGCAACGGTCGAGCAGTATCGGCAGTTGCAGACGCGGCTCGGGATACGGCGGAACGTCGTCGTGACGCCATCGACATACGGCACCGACAACCGATGCACCGTGGAAGCGTTGCAGCGCTTCGGCAACGACGCGCGCGGCATTGCGGTCGTCGATACGTCGGTGACCGATGAAGAGCTTCATGCGTTGAACGACGCCGGCGTGCGCGGCATTCGATTCAATCTGAGCTATCCCGGTGCGACGACGCTGGAGATGCTCGCGCCGCTGGCGAAGCGCATCGCTCCGATGGGATGGCATATCGAACTCGTCGTGCAAGGCGCAAAGCTGCCGCAACTGGAGGGGCACCTTGCGGCGCTGCCTTGCCCGCTCGTCATCGACCATATCGGGCACGTGCCGCAGCCCGGCGGAGCCGCCAGCGACGCGCTACGCACGGTGCAGCGTCTCGTCGAGAGGGGCAACACGTGGATCACGTTGTCCGGGCCGTACGTGGACAGCAAGACGGGCGCGCCCGGCTATGGAGACGTGGCGCCGGTCGCCAGGGCACTCATCGCCTTGGCCCCTGAGCGCATGCTATGGGGCACGGACTGGCCGCATCCGACGCAGACCTCGGGCAAGCCGGACGACGCCAGCCTGATCGATGTCATCGCGGGCTGGATCGACAGGCCGGAGTGGCAGCGGATGATATTCGTGACGAATCCGACGAGGCTTTACGGCTTCGATGCCGCGTAGGCGGTGGTCCATCTCGGAACGCTCATCCTGTTCCAGTCAGGCGAAGTCGGTCCCCGCAGATCGACGATCAACCAAAACAAAAGGGCACACGATCGCTCGCGTGCCCTTTCTTCCACGACGCCGCGCGTTACTTCACGCGCATGCCCGGCTTCGCGCCGCTATGCGGCTCCAGGATGTAGAGGCCCGGTTCGGCCTTTTCGTCCGTGGCGGACGCGGCGAGCACCATGCCTTCGGACATGCCGAACTTCATCTTGCGCGGCGCGAGATTGGCGACCATCACCGTCAGCTTGCCGACGAGGTCCTGCGGCTGATATGCCGACTTGATGCCCGAGAACACGTTACGCGTCTTCTCCTCGCCGATATCGAGCGTCAGTTGCAGCAGCTTGTCGGAGCCTTCCACTGCCTTGCAGTCGACGATCTTCGCGATGCGCAGATCGACCTTCGCGAAATCGTCGATGGAAATGACGCCGTTGTCCGGTTGCTTCGGCTCCTTCGTTGCCGCGGCCTTCGGCGCAGCTGCACTCGCTTCCGGCGCGGCCGGTTGCAGCGATTCGCGATTCGCCGCGAGCAGCGCCTCGATCTGCTTCGGATCGACGCGCGTGGTCAGATGCTTGTACGCGTTGATCGCATTCGCGGACGAGAGCGGGCGCTCGGCATCGGCCCACGCGAGCGGCGCGATGCCGAGGAACGCTTCCACGGATTCGACCAGCTTCGGCATCACAGGCTTCAGCGCCAGCGAGAGCAGGCGGAACGCTTCGAGGCTCACGCTGCACGTCTCATGCAGCGCGACCGCGTTCGCGGGATCTTTCGCCTGTTCCCACGGCTTCGCGGTATCGACGTACGCGTTGACGGCGTCGGCGAGTTCCATCGTCGTGCGCAGCGCGCGGCCGTATTCGCGCGATTCGTAGAACGCCGCGATCTGCGGAATGGCGCCGCGCAGTTGCGCGATAAGCGGATGCTGCATCGCGCTGTCCTGCACGCGGCCATCGAAGCGTTTGATGAGGAAGCCCGCCGCCCGGCTCGCGATGTTCACGTATTTGCCGACCAGATCGCTGTTCACGCGCGCCTGGAAGTCGTCGAGGTTGAGGTCGATGTCTTCCATCGTGCTGTTCAGCTTCGCCGCGAAGTAATAGCGCAGCCACTCCGGATTGATGCCCGTGTCGATCACGCTTTGCGCGGTGATGAAGGTGCCGCGCGACTTCGACATCTTCGCGCCGTCCACGGTCAGAAAGCCGTGCGCGAACACGTTCGTCGGCGTGCGGTGGCCGGAGAACTGGAGCATCGCGGGCCAGAACAGCGTGTGGAAATACAGAATGTCCTTGCCAATGAAGTGATACTGCTCGGCCTTCGAGCCGGGCTTCACCCAGCCGTCGAAATCCACGCCGATGCGATCCGCCAGATTCTTGAAGCTCGCGTAATAGCCGACGGGCGCGTCCACCCACACGTAGAAATACTTGCCCGGCGCGCCGGGAATCTCGAAGCCGAAATACGGTGCGTCGCGCGAAATGTCCCAGTCGGCGAGCTTGGCTTCGCCCTTGTCGCCGAGCCATTCGCGCATCTTGTTGGTCGCTTCGGCTTGCGCGAGTCCGCCGACCCAGCCGCGCAGGAAGTCTTCGCAACGCGGATCGGACAGGCGGAAGAAGTAATGCGTCGACGTCTTGCGGATGGGCGTCGCGCCCGACACCACCGAATACGGATTGATGAGCTCGGTCGGCTGATACGTGGAGCCGCAGACTTCGCAGTTGTCGCCGTATTGGTCTTTCGCGCCGCACTTCGGGCACTCGCCCTTGATGAAGCGGTCCGGCAGGAACATTTCCTTGACCGGATCGTAGGCTTGTTCGATATCGCGGGCTTCGATCAGGCCGGCTTGCTGGAGCGCGGTATAGATGGAGTCGCACAGCACGCGGTTTTCTTCGGCGTCGGTCGAATAGTAGTTGTCGAACGAGATGCCGAAGCTGTCGAAATCGCGCTTGTGCTCCTTCCAGACGCGCTCGATCAGCGCTTTCGGCGTGATGCCTTCCTTTTCGGCGCGCAGCATGATGGGCGTGCCGTGCGTGTCGTCGGCGCCGACGTAGTAGACCTCGTGGCCGTGCATGCGCAGCGTCCGCACCCAGATGTCGGTCTGGATGTACTCGACCATGTGGCCGATATGAATCTGGCCGTTCGCATACGGAAGCGCGGACGTGACGAGAATCTGGCGGCGGCCGCCTTCGTTGGCCGAAGCGGCGGACGCGGTGGCGGAAATCGGTGCTGACGATGCTGACATGGAGGCGCGGCCCGAAGGAGTGCTGGAAGCGGGTGAAAAGGGGAATGTCGATTTTAGCAGGGCGGGCGGGCAGGACGCGCGGCTGCGGCTTGCGCCGGGCAAATCAACCCGCCAGGTGAAGCGCGCTACGCATCACGACAAAATGCAACACAAATGTTGTGCTATGGTTGATCGAGCGAGGCGAAAGACGCTGTACTGTGACTCCGGCACTGCAGGAGGCATATGAAGTACAGCGAGTTCAAAAGGTGGCTGCGCCAGCAAGGAGCCGAGTTCAAGCCGGCGAAAGGAAGCCATTTTCGCGTGACCTTGCATGGAAGAACGACGATTTTCCCCGACCATGGAAGCAGGGAAATCGGTACCAAGCTAGTCGAACAGATCAAGAAACAATTGGGATTGAAGTGAAAGAAAGTCTCATGCACGTGGGAGCTGACACAGTCATGTTGTCCTATCCAGTCAACCTGGAGCTCGATACGAACAACAGCTACCTGGTGACGTTCCCCGACATTCCGGAAGCGGTGTCGGTAGGCGACGATAAAGAGGAGGCGCTCTTGAATGCGCTGGATGCGCTCGAAAGCGCCATCGAGATCTACTTCAATGAGAAACGCGAATTGCCGCCTCCGTCGAAGCCGCGCAAGGGCCAGGCCGTCGTTACGTTGCCGGCGCTCGTCGTCTCGAAGGTTCTACTGGCTAACGAAATGGTGCGGCAAGGCGTGCGAAAGTCGGAGCTCGCGCGTCGGCTCAATGTTCACATGCCGCAGGTGGACCGGCTGCTGAATCCGCGTCATCCGTCAAAACTCGACGCTATCGAAGCCGCATTGAAATCGCTGGGCAAGCGCCTCAGCATTTCTCTCGCGTAGGGGCGGCCTGCGCGCGAAACGGCGATATTTGCGCCGCCCAAAAAAAACCGGGGTCCAATCGGGCCCCGGAGCAACAACGACAAGAGGAGAATGGCAGGCGATGGCCCAGCCATCCACCCACCATAACGACAGACAAGCGGCACGCCGGCAAGTTTCAAAAATTTTTCACTCGCGTCTGAAACGGTGCCGGATCAAGCGCCCGTCGCCTTTCCCCTGTTAGTCAGGTCTTACTGAACCTGACCCGGCTGCGCCGTCGCGCGCAGATAGATTTCCACGCGACGATTCTGCGCGCGGCCGGCTTCTGTCGAGTTGTCGGCGATCGGCTGGTTCTGGCCCATGCCCTGCGCCGACAGACGCTGCGCCGCGACGCCGTGGCTCGAAATATACGACGCCACGCTCTGCGCGCGGTTCTGCGACAGCGTCTGGTTGTACGCGGCCGTGCCGGTGTTGTCCGTATGGCCGACGACGCTCGCGATCAGTTCAGGATGCTGCTGCAACGTTTGCGTGACCGAGTTCAAAACCGGGTCGAACGACGGCTTGATCGCGTAGCTGTTGGTATCGAACGAGATGGAATTCGGGATGTTGACCTTCAGCGAGCCGTCCTGCTGCTCGGTCACCTGCGTGCCGGTGCCCTTCGAGTCGCCGGAAATCTTGTTGCGGATGGCCTGCCAGTTGTAGCCGGTGATGCCGCCGACCGCCGCGCCCGTGGCCGCGCCGATCGCCGCGCCCTTGCCGCCGCCGAAAATCGCGCCAATGCCCGCGCCCGTGGCCGCGCCGACGCCCGTGCCGACCGCCGCGTTGGTGCCTTGCTGCGACGCGCAGCCTGCGACGAGCGCGCCCGCGACGGCGAACACGGACAAACGGGTCAACATCTTCATCTTCATCTTGATCTCCTTAATTCAACAAGCGATTCGACGCGCACGCGCCGACAGTGCGAAAGGGTCTTCGGACGGGCTTTCGGACGAGCCTCTACAATATTGAGAAACGTCCGTTTTCCCGCGGCGATACGTCCCCGGAAAACGACAGCAGCGGCATAGTGCAGCGCGAAGCAAGTCGCGCGCAACGGCGCTAACAATTACTTGCAATTTCATCAGTTTGTTGCACGGCGACGCACGGCAGCAACCCTCGTTCCACGGAGTATCAATGAGCATTGACCGCGCGCAGATCGACACTGCACTCGCTAACCTGACCGACCCCAACACCAATCGCAAGTTCGTCGACACCAAGAGCATCCGCAACGTATCGGTCGAAGGCGGAAAGGTGTCGGTAAGCGTCGTGCTGGGCTATCCGGCCAAGACGCAGTTCGCGTTGATCGGCAAACTCGTCGAGGACGCGCTGCGTCAGGTGCCAGGCGTCACCGATACCGCCGTCGACGTTTCTTCGCAAGTGGTCGCGCATGCGGTGCAGCGCGGCGTGAAGCTGTTGCCCAACGTCAAGAACATCATCGCGGTGGCGTCGGGCAAGGGCGGCGTCGGCAAGAGCACGACGGCCGCGAATCTCGCGCTCGCGCTCGCGGCGGAAGGCGCATCGGTCGGCATGCTCGACGCCGACATCTACGGCCCCTCGCTGCCGATGATGCTCGGCATTTCCGGCCGGCCGGAATCGCCCGACAATCAGTCGATGAATCCGCTGACCGGCCACGGCATTCAGGCAAACTCGATCGGCTTTCTGATCGAGCAGGACAACCCGATGGTGTGGCGCGGCCCGATGGTCACGTCCGCGCTCGAACAACTGCTGCGCCAGACGAACTGGAAGGATCTCGACTACCTCGTCGTCGACATGCCGCCGGGCACGGGCGACATCCAGCTCACGCTGTCGCAGAAGGTGCCGGTGACGGGCGCGGTGATCGTGACGACGCCGCAGGACATCGCGCTGCTCGACGCAAAGAAGGGCCTGAAGATGTTCGAGAAGGTCGGCATTCCGATTCTCGGCATCGTCGAAAACATGAGCACGCATATCTGCTCGAACTGCGGCCATGAAGAGCACATCTTCGGCGCGGGCGGCGGCGAGCGCATGGCGAAGGAATACGGCGTGCAGATTCTCGGTTCGCTGCCGCTCGACATTTCCATCCGCGAGCGCACCGACGCCGGCCAGCCGACGGTCGTATCGCAGCCGGAAAGCAGGATTGCGGAGACGTATCGCGCGATTGCGCGGCGCGTCGCGATTTCGGTGGCCGAGCGTCAGCGCGACATGACTTCGAAGTTCCCGAGCATCGTCGTGCAGAACACCTGATCCGCCGCAAAGCGGCCCTCTCGCGCGAGCCTTGTGCGGCGCGGCTCGCGGTATCATGTCGCCTTCGAGACGCGGCAGCGTCGACGCAACGGGTGTCGGCGGGCCGCCGAGAGGATCGCATGAGAGACAGAGTCAACGGGCGGACGCGCTCCGCCTGGTTCGCCTTGTTCGCCGTGGCCGCGGCGGTGTGCAGCGTGCTGCTCGGCGGCTGCGGCATCATCTTCCAGAATCACGAGAAACGCGCGGACGCCACGCTGACGCCCACGCCCGGCAACACCGCGCGCGGCACGGTGACGCTCATCGAGCGCGCCGACGGCGTGCAGATTTCGTACAACCTCGTCGACATGCCGCCCAACAGCGACCACGCGCTGCAAGTCCACGAACGCGGCGACTGTATCGCGGTGAACGGGGACGCGAGCCCGGTCTTCGCGCTGCCCTCCGACCGCGGGCGCGCCGGCAGCCGGCTGGAAGGCGAACTCGGCAACATTCACGCCGACGCCACGGGCGCGGCCACCGGCTTCATCGTGGCGACGGACGTGTCGCTCGACGGCGTGCGCTCGGTCATCTCCCGCGCGATCATGCTGCACCGCGAAGCGGCCGACCCCTACGCGCTGAGTCCGCACAACGTGGGTCCGACGCTTGCGTGCGGCGTCATCAGGCGATAACGGCATCGTCCGAACGGCCGATCTCGCGGCGGGCGTCGTTCCGCGTAAAATACGCGCTTCCATTTTCGTCTGGCCGCACGAGGCCATGCGCCGTTTCACCGCAGGCCTGCGGTCCCGCCAAGTGCGCGACTTCACGCCGCAACGTTGGGTACGTCCCCTATGAGCATCAAGTCCGACAAGTGGATTCGGCGCATGGCCGAAGAGCACAAGATGATCGAGCCGTTCGTGCGCGATCAGGTGCGCGTGGCCGAGGACGGCCGCAAGATCGTGAGCTACGGCACGTCGAGCTACGGCTACGACATTCGCGTGGCCGACGAATTCAAGATCTTCACGAACATCAACTCGACCATCGTCGATCCGAAGGCGTTCGACGAGAAATCGTTCGTGGACTTCAAGGGCGATGTCTGCATCATTCCGCCGAATTCCTTCGCGCTCGCGCGCACGGTCGAATATTTCCGCATTCCGCGCTCGTGCCTGACCGTGTGTCTCGGCAAGTCGACTTACGCGCGCTGCGGGATCATCGTGAACGTCACGCCGTTCGAGCCGGAGTGGGAAGGCTACGTGACGCTCGAATTCTCGAATACGACACCATTGCCCGCCAAAATCTACGCGAACGAAGGCGTCGCGCAGGTTCTCTTCTTCGAAAGCGACGAGATCTGCGAGACGTCCTACGCCGACCGCGGCGGCAAGTATCAAGGGCAGCACGGCGTGACGCTGCCGAAAACCTGATCGCCCCGCGTCCCTAGAACCGCACACGGCACGCGCTTGTCGAAGGACCGCTGGCTCCGGGAAAAAGTCTCGGGCAGCGGTCGTTCCATTTGGAGATTCGCCTCATGAAGTTCCGCTTCCCCGTCGTCATCATCGACGAAGACTTTCGCTCCGAGAACATTTCGGGTTCCGGCATTCGCGCGCTGGCCGAGGCGATCGAGGGCGAAGGCGCCGAAGTGCTCGGTCTCACGAGCTACGGCGATCTCGCCGCCTTCGCGCAGCAGTCGAGCCGCGCGTCGTGCTTCATTCTGTCGATCGACGACGACGAGCTGCTGCCTTACGCCGACAATGTCGTCGTGGAAGGCGACACGCCCGAACTCGCGTCGGCCATCGTCGCGTTGCGCGCGTTCATCAACGCCGTGCGCCGCCGCAACGCCGACATCCCGATCTTCCTGTACGGCGAAACGCGCACCTCGCGGCACTTGCCGAACGACATCCTGCGCGAGCTGCACGGCTTCATCCACATGTTCGAGGACACGCCGGAGTTCGTCGCGCGTCACGTCATTCGCGAAGCCAAGGTGTATCTCGATTCGCTCGCGCCGCCGTTCTTCAAGGAACTGGTGCAGTACGCGGAAGAGGGCTCGTATTCGTGGCACTGTCCCGGGCACTCGGGCGGCGTCGCGTTCCTGAAGAATCCGCTCGGGCAGATGTTCCATCAGTTCTTCGGCGAGAACATGCTGCGCGCGGACGTGTGCAACGCGGTCGATGAACTCGGCCAGCTGCTCGATCACACCGGGCCGGTCGCGGCCTCCGAGCGCAACGCGGCGCGCATCTTCAGCGCGGATCATCTCTTTTTCGTGACCAACGGCACGTCCACGTCGAACAAGATCGTGTGGCACGCGACGGTCGCGCCGGGCGATATCGTGCTCGTGGACCGCAACTGCCACAAGTCGATCCTGCACGCCATCACGATGACGGGCGCGATTCCGGTGTTCCTCACGCCGACGCGCAATCATTTCGGCATCATCGGGCCGATTCCGCGCGACGAGTTCAAGCCCGAGAACATTCGCCGCAAGATCGAAGCGAATCCGTTCGCACGCGAGGCGCTCGCGAAGAACCCGAAGGTCAAGCCGCGCATCCTGACCATCACGCAGAGCACGTACGACGGCGTGATCTATAACGTCGAGATGATCAAGGACCTACTCGGCGACATGCTCGACACGCTGCATTTCGACGAAGCGTGGCTGCCGCACGCCGAGTTCCACTCGTTCTATCAGGACATGCACGCGATCGGCGCGGGCCGGCCGCGCACCGGCGCGCTCGTGTTCGCCACCCACTCCACGCACAAGCTGCTCGCCGGCATTTCGCAGGCATCGCAGATTCTCGTGCAGGACAGCGAGAACAGCACGTTCGACCGCCATCGTTTCAACGAGGCGTATCTGATGCACACGTCGACGAGCCCGCAATACGCGATCATCGCGTCGTGCGACGTGGCCGCCGCGATGATGGAAGCGCCGGGCGGCCCGGCGCTCGTGGAAGAGTCGATTGCCGAGGCGCTCGATTTCCGCCGCGCGATGCGCAAGGTCGATGCCGAATACGGCGACGACTGGTTCTTCAAGGTCTGGGGCCCGGACGCGCTGGCCGAAGAGGGCATCGGCGACCGCGAGGACTGGATGCTGAAGCCGAACGACCGCTGGCACGGCTTCGGCGCGCTCGCCGAGAACTTCAACATGCTCGACCCCATCAAGGCGACGATCATCACGCCGGGGCTGGACGTGGACGGCGAATTCGGCGAGACGGGCATTCCGGCCGCCATCGTGACGAAGTATCTGGCCGAGCACGGCATCATCGTAGAGAAGACGGGGCTGTACTCGTTCTTCATCATGTTCACGATCGGCATTACGAAGGGCCGCTGGAACTCGATGGTCACCGAGCTTCAGCAGTTCAAGGACGACTACGACAACAATCAGCCGCTGTGGCGCGTGCTGCCCGAGTTCATCGCGCAGCATCCGTCGTACGAGCGCATCGGCCTGCGCGATCTGTGCGAGCAGATCCACAGCGTCTATCGCGCGAACGACATCGCGCGGCTCACGACCGAGATGTATCTGTCGAGCATGGAGCCCGCGATGAAGCCGTCGGAAGCCTATGCGAAGCTCGTGCACCGCGAAATCGACCGCGTGCCGATCGACGAACTCGAAGGACGCGTGACGAGCATTCTGCTGACGCCGTATCCCCCGGGCATTCCGTTGCTGATTCCGGGCGAGCGCTTCAACCGCACGATCGTCGATTACCTGCGCTTCGCGCGTGAGTTCAACGAGCGCTTCCCGGGCTTCCACACGGATATTCACGGGCTCGTCGGTGAAATGATCAACGGGCGCATCGAGTATTTCGTCGATTGCGTGCGTGATTGATATCGCGTGATTCGCTGCTGCAAAAGACAAACGGCCCTTCATCGAAAGGCCGTTTGTCGTTTTAGGAAGCGCGAAGCGCTTAAATCAGGCCTTCCGCCTTCATCGCCGCCTGCACCGCCGGACGCGCCGCGACGCGCGCCTGATACGCGGTCAACGCCGGCCACTTGTTCAGATCGAGGTCGATGAACGGCGCCCAGCCGAGCACGGTGAAGAGATAAGCGTCGCCGATGCCGTATTCGTCGCCCAGCAGATACTGCTTGTCGTCGATATGCTTCGCCACGTACGCGAGACGGCGCTCCAGATTGGCCATTGCGGCGGCTTTCCACTCGCTCGTCCCAGCCGGGCTGAAGAACGGCGTGAAATTCTTGTGCAATTCCGTGCCGATGAACGTCAGCCAGCCTTGCAGACGATAGCGCGCCATCGCGTCGGCGAGCGGCGCGAGATGCTTGGCCGGCGCCTGATCCGCGATGTACTGCATGATCGCCGGGCCTTCGGTCAGCAGTTCGCCGTTGTCGAGCTGAAGCGCGGGCACGTAGCCTTTCGGGTTGATCGCCATGAAATCGGCGCCGCTTGCGGTGACTTTCGTCTTCAGGTCGACGGCTTCGATTTCGTACGGCAGACCGGATTCTTCGAGGACGATATGCGAGGCAAGCGAGCACGCGCCGGCTTTGTAGAACAGTTTCATTCAAATCTCCAAAGTGCAACGCGCGCCATTATGAACGATTCGGACGAGGGCGCGGCGCGAGCGATCGCTTCTGATAATCGGAGATCAATTTGCCGCAGCCGTGAATAGGACAAATCGTGTGTTGCTTCGAGCTGTTCACGACCATGCTGTTGAACAATAGCAAAGCAGAGAGGTCATCATGAGCGGCAGGCCAGCATTCGGGAGCGCATGGATCGCATTCACCCGTGTACACGTGAGCGTGGCGGATGTCGGAGGGCACGTCACTCTGTGGAACGGCGCTGCATGTTCGGACTCCTGCCACTTGCTTCAGAATCCGGACAACGGCACGTTCATTCCCGATACGGCATCGCTGTGGGAGTTGCATTGATGCGCCTCTTCGTCGCAGGTGTCGTGCTCTTGGCGCTCGGCCAGCTTGCACTGGCCTCTCCGGCGTCAGTGACTGAGACCCAACAGGCGCTTTTGAAGCGATGGGCACTGAGCCGTTGTCTCGCGAAGGTCTATCCCGACTCACCGGCAAAGGACGACGCGAACGCAACAGCGAGCAGCTATCTCGAAGCTGGCAGTGTCCCGGCTGACGCCTACCTGGCGGTCGACAAGCTTGCGACCGAGTACGCGAACCGGCGTTACTCCGGCGCGGTTCACTCGTCGTTCGGAACGAACAAATGCATCGATCTCTTCGATAGCAAAGCACTCGACAATCTCACCGCTGGAATCGTGACTGCGCCATCCGCCGCCGCTAATCGACGATGAACTTGCGCGATGAATCGCGTGACACGGGCGGCGCGGACGCGAACTCCGGGTCCGCCGCCATGTCGTGCAGCGCCGCTTCGAGCGTCGCGCACATCGCATTCAGCGCGAGGTCGTTCTCCTCTAACCCGAACGGGTCTTCGATCTGCGCGGCGATCGCCTCCAGCGCCATGAACGCATACGCCACCAGCAACGCGAAGAGCGGCGTCAACAGTCCCGCGCCATCGACTAAGCCGAACGGCAGCATCACGCAGAAGAGGTAGATCGTGCGGTGGATCATCACCGAGTACGAGAAAGGCAGCGGCGTCGAGGTGAGCCGCTCGCAGCCGCCGATCACGGCCGACAGCGCGTTCAGGTTCGCGTCGATGGCGAGCACCGCGTAGCCGTCGAGCGCGCCTTCGCGCTTTCTCGCCGCGACCCATTCGCCGAGCCACAGCAGGATCAGCGCGGGCTTGTACTGCGCGGCGGCGACGCGCGCGTGCAATTCCGGCGGCAGGCGTGGCGCGAGATCGCTTGTCGCATCGGTGCCGCGCAACTGATGCCGCAACGCATGCGCCAGTCCGCCGATCGCCGCGAGAAAGCGCCGCGTGTCGGCGGCATCGCGCGGATGCGGCATCGACATCGCCTGACGCGCGAGCGACCGCGCCGTGATGACGAGCGAGCCCCAGAGCTTGCGTCCCTCCCACCAGCGGTCGTAGCTCGCGCTATTGCGAAAGCCGAGGAACACCGCGAGCGCGATGCCGACGAGCGCGAACGGCGGCGTGCCGAGCCCGATCGGATAGTGCCGCATGTGGTCGTGCATGAAGATCGCCGCGACCGACAGCGCGAAGATGAGCCCGAGCCGCGGCAGCAGTTGCGGCAGGACGGAGCCGCGCCAGACGAACAGCATGCGGAACCAGTGCAGCTTCGGGCGAATGATCATGTTTGAGAGGAAACGCGCGACTGTCCTGAAAATGCATCGACAAAAAAGGCCGTCCCTGCGGACAGCCCTTCATGCAACCGACGGCTTCTGCGCGGGCTCAAAGCGCCTCGCGTGCCGCCTTGGCCGCCGCGCGCACCTGATCCGGCGCGGTGCCGCCCGGATGATTGCGGCTCGCGACCGAGCCTTCGAGCGTCAAATACTCGAACACGTCTTCGCCGATCAGATGCGCGACGTTCGGCAGTTCGATGCGCATCGCGTCCAGCGAGAGATCCGCGATATCGCAGCCGCGCTCGTCGCAGATGCGCACCGCGTGCGCCACGGCTTCGTGCGCATCGCGAAAGGGCAGGCCGCGCTTCACGAGATAGTCCGCGAGATCGGTGGCGGTTGCGAAGCCCTGCAAGGCCGCGGCGCGCATGGCCTGCGGCTTCACCGTGATGCCCGCGGCCATTTCCGCGAAAATGCGCAGCGTGTCGGCGACCGTATCGACCGTGTCGAAAAGCGGTTCCTTGTCTTCCTGATTGTCCTTGTTGTACGCGAGCGGCTGACCTTTCATCAGCGTGAGCAATGCCATCAGATGTCCGTTCACGCGGCCGGTCTTGCCGCGCGCGAGTTCCGGCACGTCCGGGTTCTTCTTCTGCGGCATGATGGAAGAACCGGTGCAGAACCGGTCCGCCAGATCGATGAAGCCGACGCGCGGGCTCATCCACAGCACGAGTTCCTCGGAAAAGCGCGAGACGTGCGTCATGATGAGCGCGGCCGCCGCCGTGAATTCGATCGCGAAGTCGCGGTCGGACACCGCATCGAGCGAATTGGCGCAGATGCCGTCGAAGCCGAGCGAGGCCGCCACCGCGTGACGGTCGATGGGATAGCTGGTGCCCGCGAGCGCCGCCGCGCCGAGCGGCAGCCGGTTCACGCGACGGCGGCAGTCGCGCATGCGCTCGGCATCGCGCGTGAACATCTCGACGTAGGCGAGCAGGTGATGCCCGAACGTCACCGGCTGCGCCACTTGCAGATGCGTGAAGCCGGGCATGATGGTGTCCGCGTGCTTCTCCGCCATGTCGATGAGCGCGAGGCGCAGGTCCTTCAGCAAGTCGCCGATGCGATCGATCTCGCCGCGCAGCCACAGGCGGATATCGGTCGCGACCTGATCGTTGCGCGAGCGGCCCGTGTGCAGCCGTTTGCCCGCATCGCCGATCAGCGCGGTGAGCCGCGCCTCGATGTTCAGGTGCACGTCTTCGAGATCCAGCTTCCATTCGAACTCGCCGCGCTCGATCTCGCCCTTGATCTGCGCCATGCCGCGCTCGATGGCCGCGAGGTCGTCGGCGCCGATGATTTTCTGCGCCGCGAGCATCGACGCATGCGCGAGCGAGCCTTGAATGTCGACGAGCGCGAGCCGCTTGTCGAAGAACACCGACGACGTATAGCGTTTGACGAGCTCCGACATCGGCTCGGAGAAGCGAGCCGACCAGGCTTCGCCTTTTTTGTGAAGTTGGGACGTCATGGTGTGTTTTCGGCGTTCGAGGCGTCAGAAAGACGAGAATTTTAACATTCGGGGCTACGCGTCCCCGACCAGAATCACGAGCTTCAGGTCTTCGCGATGCGCCGGCTTGAACGTGATCTGATTGAACACCACGCGCCCGCGCGACGGATGATCGAACGCGCGCTCGCCGCCTTCGCGCTCGAACACGTCTTGCGAGGCCCAGTAGCGCGCGAAGGCATCGCTTGCGGCGCTCAACGCGTCGATCAATGCGCGCGTGGGCGGATTGTTCAGATGGCGGATGGAATCCGCGCGAAATTCGGCGGCGAGGCGCCGCGCGCGCGTTTCCCAGTCGACGATCAGCGTTCGCGCCACCGGCGACGTGAACGTATAGGTCAACAGGTTGCGGTCGTGCTCGCCGTCGAGCCAGCCGACGAACAGGTCCGCCGCCGGCGCGTTCCAGCGCAGCGCGTTCCACTGACGGTCGAGCACGTAGGCGGGCGCGCCGATCAGCCCGACCGTCTGCAACAGCGCGGCGGGGACGTCCTGCGCGGCGGGATCGGGCTCGGCGGGATCGCGTTGCGCGGCGAGTTCGAAGAGATACGCGCGTTCGGCGCGCGACAGTTGCAGCGCGACGGCAATGCGCGCGAGCGCGTCGGCGGAAGCGGACACCGGCCGGCCCTGCTCGATCCACGTGTACCAGGTCGGGCTCACGCCGCACAGTTGCGCGACTTCCTCGCGGCGCAGGCCGGGCGTGCGGCGGCGCGGACCCGGCGGCAAGCCGACCGCGAGCGGCGACAGACGCTCGCGGTGCGTGCGGATGAAATCGCCGAGCGCGCGGGCGGGCGTATCAGGGAGCGGTCCGGCGAGCGGTTCGGCGGGCTTGTTGTCGGTTCGGTTCATGCGGACTTCGGACGCAAACGTCGGCGGGCGACGGGTGGTTCGGATACCAGGATAACCAGTCAACTTGTACCGGTACAAGGCGGGCTCTATTGTATCGACACGCCGGCGCTGCGACGACCGGTATCCGATGCACAACACGTCCACCATGCGGAGTCACGATGAAACACCACGAACAGGTCGCCGACGCGTTCGGCAGCA
Source organism: Caballeronia sp. Sq4a (assembly GCF_023170545.1). Taxonomy (NCBI): domain Bacteria; kingdom Pseudomonadati; phylum Pseudomonadota; class Betaproteobacteria; order Burkholderiales; family Burkholderiaceae; genus Caballeronia; species Caballeronia sp. Sq4a. The sequence goes on from NZ_CP084250.1 coordinate 695,088, forward strand.
CTGCCGCCGCTTATCTCACGAGTCAGGTTCACGCGACCGGCGCCGATTTGCAGAACCTTGCCGCGACCTTCGCCGCGACGTGCGGCAACGCGACGGTGCTGGACATGGGCTGCGGCGCGGGTCATGCGAGCTTCGCGGTCGCGCCGCATGTGAAGCAAGTCGTGGCCTACGACATCGCGCCGCAGATGCTCGCCACCGTCGAAGCCGCCGCGAAAGAGCGCGGGCTGACGGCCATCCGCACGCAGCAGGGCGCGGCCGAAACGCTGCCTTTCGACGACGCCTCGTTCGACTGGGCGATCAGCCGCATGAGCGCGCATCACTGGCGCGACGTGCGAAAGGCGCTCGCCGAGGTGCATCGCGTGCTGAAGCCGGGCGGGCGGCTCAAGTTCATCGACATCGCGGGCATCGACGATCCGCTTTTTGACACGCACATTCAGGCAATCGAAGTGTTGCGCGACGCATCGCATATTCGCGACTATCGCGCGGACGAATGGATCGCGATGCTCGGCGCCGCCGGCTTCGACGCGCGCGTGACCGAACGCTGGCGCATTCCGCTCGAATTCGACGCATGGGTGACGCGCATGCGCACGCCGGCCGAGCGCGTGACCGCGATCAAATCGATGTGGGAGCGGGCTCCGGATGAAGTGCGCCAGTACTTCGCAGTGAAGGAAGATGGATCGTTCGAACTCGATGCGTTGATGATCGAAGGGCGACGATCGTAGTCTTGCCGGCTGGCGTTTCATGGAACTTCACAAAGCGTGGGCGTCGCGATCCTACAATTGTCGCTTCGGACAAGTTTTGCGCATCGGTAGCCCGAAACGGCGAAGACAGTTCGGAGCCGATGCACCGCGAGAATCCACGATGCAAGCCAACGAATTGGAAGTTCAGTTACGCAGCCGGCTGGAGCAGAGCCCGCACTCTGCCGCCGCGATGAACAACTACGGCGCGTTTTTGCGACAGCAGGGTCGCTACGCGGAATCCGAGGCGCTGCTTCAAGACGCTTTTCGCGTGAGACCGGATTCCGTGGAGATTTGCTTCAACCTGGCGCTCGTCCTGGTCGATCTCGGGCGGTTCGACGAAGCGGAAGTGGCCGTGCGCCGCGCTTGCGCCCTGAAGCCGGACTTCGCCGATGCGCACGGCGTGCTTGGCGACGTGCTGAGCAAGCAAGCCCGCTGGGCCGAGAGCGAGAAGGTTTTCCGCGAAGCCATTTCCATCAAGCCGCACGATGCGAATTTATATAGCGCGTTGGGCAACGTTCTCCGGCTTCAGCGTCGTCTGCCCGAAGCAGAGGCCGTGCTGAAACATGCGCTGACGCTCGATCCGAACTCGTTCCAAACTCATCAGACGCTGGGCATCGTGCTGGATTCGCAGGAAAGGGTCGAAGAAGCGGAGGCTGCGACGCGACGCTCGCTAGCCATTCGCCCGGACAATGCTCCTGCGAAGTTGTCTCTCGGATTCATCTTGCTCAGGTCGGGCCAGTACGCGGAAGGATGGACGCGCTTCGAGACTCGGCTCGACACACACAGGTCCACCGACTGGGATAGCGACAACTTCGATCTTGCTCCTGCGGCCGCACCGAGCTTTTCGATCGTCCGATGGCGGCACGGCGAGCCGATCGCGCGAAAATCCCTCCTCGTCGTGCAGGAGGAAGGTCTGGGAGACGTGATCCAGTTCGCCCGTTTTCTGCCGATGCTAAAAGCGCGCGGCGTAAGCAGGCTGTCCGTCCTCTGTAGTCCGAACCTGGCCCGATTGCTGGAATGTGTCGACGGCGTGGACGAAGTCATTCCGTCGACGCAAGGGATCGACGTCGCCTCCTACGACCGGTGGTGCTTCATGATGAGCCTGCCGCACCGGCTGGACATTACGCTCGCGAACCTGCCGGCGGACGTGCCGTATTTTCGATTGCCGGATGCGCAGGTCACGCGGTGGAGCAAGACGTTCGCGCAACGCGCGCCGTCCCGATCGCCGAAGGTAGGACTCGTTTGGGGCGGCAGCCACAGATTGGGCTGCGCCCGGCCCGGACGGTTCGACACGACCGAGAACGAGCAGCGGTCCATCGCCTTGAGCAGCTTGATCGACTGTCTGGCGATACCGGGAATCGAGTTCTTCAGCCTGCAGATGGGCGGGCCCGAGGCCGAATTGACTCAGATTCCGCCGCACCTGCGGCCGGTCGACCTGATGAGCGGCGTCACGGATCTCGCCGATACGGCGGCGCTCATCGAACAGCTCGATCTGGTCATCAGCGTCGATACATCCGTCGCGCATCTGGCGGGCGCGCTGGGCAAGCCGGTCTGGATCCTGTGCCGCTTCGCCGGCGACTGGCGCTGGCTCGTCGGGCGGGACGATTCGCCGTGGTATCCGTCGGCGCGCCTCTTCCGGCAATCGCGGCCTGACGACTGGACCGACGTGATCGCGAAGGTGGGGCAGTGCTTGCGGGAATTGGCGCGTTCTGAAGCGCCGCCACGATAGACGGCGCTCCCCAACGCAGGCTCAGCCCGTATTCCGCAAGCCTGCCGCAATCCCGTTAATGGTCAAATGAATCCCGCGCCGCAGCCGCACGTTCTGATCGCCCGCGCGGTGGCGCTTGAGCAGTTCCACCTGCAAGTGATTCAGCGGATCGAGGTACGGAAAGCGGTTCTTGATCGAACGTGCGAGCAGCGGGTTGTCGGAGAGCCGCTCGCTTCGCCCAGTGATCTCGGTCAGCACGTGACAGGTGCGCTCGTGCTCAGCCACGATCTTATCGAACACCAGCTTGCGCAGCTTCTTGTCGCTGACGAGCTGCGCGTAACGCGACGCCACCGCGAGATCGGTCTTCGCGAGAACCATGTCCATGTTCGACAGCAGATTCTTGAAGAACGGCCAGGTCTTGTGCATCTTGCGAAGCGCGGCAAGACGCCGGGCGCGCTCGGCATCCGATCCGGCTTCATCGAGATACGCGGTCACCGCGCTGCCGAAGCCGTACCAGCCTGTCAAGAGCAGACGGCACTGGCCCCACGAAAAGCCCCAGGGAATCGCGCGCAAATCCTCGATCTTCCGATGCTTCGGGTCTTGCAGCTTGCGCGATGCCGGCCGGCTGCCGATGTTCAGTTCCGCGATTTCCGCAATCGGCGTCGAGGAGAAGAAGTAATCGGTGAAGCCGGGCGTCTCGTAGACGAGCGCGCGATACGCCGACATCGCCGCATCCGAAAGCGTCTGCATCGTCGCTTCGAACTGCGGCAGTTGCGCGGGCGCGTTTTCGTGCGGCAATAGCGATGCTTCGAGCGTCGCGGCCACGACCGTCTCCAGATTGCGCCGTCCGATTTCCGCATTTGCGAACTTGCTCGCGATCACTTCGCCTTGCTCGGTCAGCCGAATCTGGCCGTCGACGGTGCCGGGCGGCTGCGAAAGGATCGCCTGATACGTCGGACCGCCTCCGCGCCCGACCGTGCCGCCGCGCCCGTGAAAGAGCCTAAGCGTCGTCTTGCGCTCCTTGAACAGCGCGACGAGCGCCAGTTCCGCGCGATACAACTCCCAGTTCGACGTGAGAAAGCCGCCGTCCTTGTTGCTGTCCGAATAGCCGAGCATGACTTCCTGCTCTTTGCCCTGATGCTCGATCAGCTTGTCGATGCCCGGTAGCGCAAAGAACTCGCCCATGATGACGGGCGCATTGCGCAAGTCCGCGATGGTTTCGAAGAGCGGAATGACCATCAGGCCGTCGCGCGCGGCGTCGTCCTTGCTGCCGAGACAGCCTTGCAGCACGCCGGTTTCCTTTTGCAGCAGCATGACTTCGAGCAGATCGCTGACGGTTTCCGTGTGCGAAATGATGTAGTTGCGCACCGCCCGCGCGCCGAACTTCTCGCGGATTTCCCGCGCCGCTTCCAGCACGCCGAGTTCGCTCTTCGCGAGATCCGAGTATTGCGCGTACGGCAGGCGCAGTGGGCGCGGTTGTCCGAGTTCCTTCAGCAGCACGTCGCGCTTCTGCGCTTCGTCGAGCGACGCGTAATCGGCGACGACGCCGCCGCGCGCGAGCAGTTCCGCGACGACCGCTTCGTGGATATCCGAGCTTTGCCGCAAGTCGATGCTCGCGAGATGAAAGCCGAACACTTCGGACGCCCGCGCGAGCGGCGACAGGCGCTGCGCCGCCAGCGACGCGCCGTGGTTCTGCGCAAGCGATTCGATCAGCACGTTCAGATCGCGCGTGAACTCGGCGGCGTCGGCATACGGCGTCGCGCGAATCGGGGCCGCGCCGCGCCCGGCGCTGCGCACGGCCACCACGCCTTCGCCGAGCCGCACGCGCGCGCTCGCCGCGAGCCGCGTGTAAATGCCGATCAGCGCGCGCCGATACGGCTCATCCGTGCGATGCGGCGAGTGGTCAGGGGACGCATCGGCGAGCGCGAGCAGCGCATCGCTCGCTCCGGCAAGCAGATTGGACACCGACAGCTCCGCGCCGAGCTTGTGCACCTCTTCCAGATAGTGTTCGAAGATAACGGTCGCCTGCCGCGTGATGGCGGCGTCGAGCGTTTCCGCCGTGACGTTCGGGTTGCCGTCGCGGTCGCCGCCGATCCAGCTTCCCATCTGGAAGAACGGCGGCAGGCGCGTGGGCAGGCCGTGCTCGGCGAGCGCGGCTTCGATGTCGGCGTAGAGCGCGGGAATCTCGGCGAGAAAGGTCGCGCGATAGTAGGAGAGCGCGTTCTCGATTTCATCGGCGACGGTCAGGCGCGCGTCGCGCAGCATGCGCGTCTGCCAGAGCGACGTCACGCGCGCGCGCAGCACCGCCTCGTTCTGCGCGCGTTCGCGGGCGGTCAGTTCCTGATCGCGCTCGGCGAGCAGACGCGCGATGTCGTGCTGCGCGTCGAGGATGCTCTTGCGCTGCACTTCGGTCGGATGCGCGGTGAGCACCGGAACGATCAGCGCGTCGTCGAAGAACTTCTGCAGCATCTTGCGCGTGGCGCTGACGTTCTTCTGCTCGCGCATGCGCTCGATCGCATAGGCGATGGTGCCCGGCTGCGGCGCCGAGCCCGCGAGCGCGTGGATGCGGCGGCGGCGATTGTGGTGACGGTCTTCCGCGATGTTCGCGAGATGCGAGAAACAGCTGAACGCGCGCACGACGGATACCGTCTGCTCCGGCGACAACGCACGCAGGCGCTTTTCGAGCGTCTGCGAGGCGTCGACGTCGTCCTCGCGGCGAAACTTGACGGCGGTCTGACGAATCGCCTCGACCATGTCGAACACGGCGTCGCCTTCCTGCTCGCGCAGCACTTCGCCCAGCACGCGGCCGAGAAAGCGGATGTCTTCGAAGAGCGGACGATCCTTGTCGTCGCGGGCGCGGCTCGCGGGCTTCGCGCGGTCAGCGGAATCGGCGAACTCAACGGCGGGGCTGTCATCGGCGGGAGAAGCGGCCTTCGCCTTCTTCGACGCCTTCGCCGGCTTCGGCGCTTTCACCATCACTTCGACGCCCGGCTTCTCCTGGACGGCGACGGCCGCGGTGGACGCTTTCGCGGCACCTGCGGCCCGCGTCTTCGGAATGGAAGGCGACGCAGCCGCGATGGACGTGTCGGAGGATGAGTCGGGCGATGCGGCGTTGCGGCGCGCCGGGCGGGCCGAAGCGGAAGACGTCACGTTGAGTTCCTCTCTCTGCTCTCTGATAGGCGAAGCCAGGGACCATCGGCGAAACGGCGGCCTGTGCGGCGCCGCGCGAAGCAAGTCATGCGGACCAGCAAGATGAACGTGTGCGAGGCGTCCGCGCCCGGCGCATGTGTCTCCCCATGCGCCGAGCCCGCTTCCCGGCGCTCGGAAAGGCGCGCCGGACAAGGCTCTCGCGCGCCGCCCATGCCCGAATGGACCGTGGCGTGCGTGCTACCATTGTTTGTTATTTCATCCCGTATTCGATCGAGCATCAATGAATTCCGAGACGCATTCAACGACACCGCCCGCCACGCTTGTCATCGCTTCGCGGGAAAGCCGGCTCGCAATGTGGCAAGCCGAGCATGTGCGGTGTGCGCTGCACAAATTATATCCATCTTGCGACGTCAAAATTCTCGGAATGACGACACGCGGCGATCAGATTCTGGACCGCACGCTGTCGAAGGTCGGCGGCAAGGGTCTTTTCGTGAAGGAACTGGAAGCCGCGCTCGCGGAAGGCCGCGCCGATCTCGCGGTGCATTCGCTGAAGGACGTGCCGATGCAGTTGCCCGAAGGCTTCACGCTCGGCGCCATTCTCGAACGCGAAGACCCGCGCGATGCCTTCGTGTCGCCGCACTTCGAATCGCTCGATGCCTTGCCTGCGGGCAGTGTCGTCGGCACGTCCAGCTTGCGCCGTGAAGCGATGATCCGCGCGCGCTTTCCGCATCTCGACGTGCGGCCGCTGCGGGGCAATCTCGACACGCGCTTGGCCAAGCTCGATCGCGGCGATTACGCGGCGATCATTCTGGCGGCGGCGGGTCTGAAGCGGCTCGGGCTAGAGTCGCGCATTCGCGCATGCCTCGATGCGTCCGAGAGCTTGCCGGCGGCGGGGCAGGGCGCGCTCGGCATCGAGATTCGCGCCGATCGCCCGGAACTCGCGGCGTGGCTCGCTCCGCTGCATGACGAAGCCACCGCGCTCGCCGTCGAAGCGGAACGCGCGGTGTCGCGCGCGCTCGGCGGAAGCTGCGAAGTGCCGCTCGCCGCGTACGCGCACTGGCGCGACGGCGCGCTGTTTTTGCGCGGCGCGGTGTCGATGCCCGACGGCAAACGCATGCTGCGCGCCGAAGAAGCGGTGCGCGCGCCCGATCTGGCCGGCGCGCTCGCGCTCGGTCAGCGGGTGTCGGCCGATCTTGAAGCCCAAGGCGCGGCCGACATCGTCAACGCGCTCTCGACCATGAGCCGCGCCGACGCGCCCAACGAGCCGCCGCCCGCAAGCGGTTCGACGGACAATCCCGCGCCGCCGCCCGCGGCGAACGCATCCTGATGGCGAGCGCGGCCCGCGCCACCGTCGTCATCACGCGTCCGGGCGGGCAGTCGTTGGCGCTCGTGGAACGGCTCAGTCGCGCCGGCTTCGACGCGTTCGAGTTTCCGCTGATCGACATCGCGCCGGTCGCGGACGACGCGCCCCTTCGCGCCGCGCTCGACGAGCTGTACGCGCCCGAGCGCTACGCGCTCGTCGTGTTCGTGTCGCCGAACGCGGTCGATCATGCGTTCGGCCGCCTCTTCGCGCCGTGGCCCGCGGACGTGCCGGTGGCGGTCGTCGGGCCGGGCAGCGTCGCGGCGCTCGCGCGGCAAGGCGTGCATGCGCCGACGCATCGCGTGATCAGCCCGTCGGAAGAAGCTGACGATCCGCGTTTCGATTCCGAGGCGCTCTACGCCGCCATCGAGTCGCACTTCGGCGCGAACGGGCTCGACGGCCGGCGTGTGTTGATCGTCCGCGGCGACGGCGGGCGCGAGTGGCTCGCCGAACGGCTCGAACAGGCCGGCGCCCGGGTGACGAAGGTCGCGGCCTACCGGCGTCTGCTGCCCGAGCCGTCGATGCGCAATTGGGAGCGCATTCACGCGCTGCTGGGCGGGGATCACGCGTGGCTGCTTACCAGTTCGGAAGGCGTGCGCAATCTGGACGAGCTCGCCCGCGAGCATCTCACCGCCGACGAGATCGCGCGGCTCAAGCACGCGCCCGTCGTCTGCCCGCACCCGCGCATCGCCGAAGCCGCGCGCCAAACGGGTTTTGATAGGATTACGGTGTCCGGCGCCGGCGACGAACGCATCGTGCATACGCTGGAGGCGCTATTTCCCTACGCCTCGGCAGCGAATCAGGAGCCTGACGCGCAGGCGACGGCCGGCGCATTCTCTCGAGCGACTGACACATCGCCGGCCACGCCGCCGGCCCACCAAACGGCTCAATCACGCATGACTGACTCGAACGATTCCAAGAAAGCTTCACCTCAGCCGAACGTGACACCGCCCTTGCCGCCGAACACGCCCTTCACGCCGTATGAACAGCAGAAGCGGCGCGGCGGCGCGGGCACTGTGTTGTTGTGGTTTCTCGTCGTCATTCTGGCGGTGGCGGCGGGCGCGGGCGGCTACGCGCTGAACCGCAAAATGGACCGCAAGGAACAGGAAATGGCGCAGCGCGTCGAAGAAGCCGATGCGCAGAACGCCGCGCTGCGCGCGAAGGCCGATCAGGCGGCGAGCGCGACCTCCGCGCTCAACACGCAGTTGATCCAGCTGCAAGGCAAGCTCGCGGATGCCGAAGCGCACAGTCAGGCGTTGCAGCAGCAATATCAGGATCTCGCGAGCAACCGCGACGACTGGACGATCGCGGAAGTCGAGCAGATTCTCTCCAGCGCGAGCCAGCAGTTGCAGTTGACCGGCAACGTCCAGCTCGCGCTTTTCGCGCTGCAAAGCGCCGACACGCGCCTCGCCGCGACGACCGGCCCGCAAGTCGTCGCCATCCGCAAGGCCATCGCGCAGGACATCGACAAGCTGAAGTCGACGCAAACTACCGACCTCACCGGTCTCGCCATCAAGCTGGACACGGCCATCGGGCAGATCGACGGCTTGCCGCTCGCGGGCGAAGCGCCGATCGAGCGCGCGCGGGCGCAGGCCGCCGCGCCGGGCGACAGCGCGTCGATCGCGGCGGCCACCGGCGAGCCGCGCTGGAAGGTGCTGTGGCGGCAGATCACGAGCGGCATCGGACAGCAGTTGTCGAGTCTCGTGTCGGTGCGACGCATCGACAATGCGGACGCCATGCTGACGTCGCCCGATCAGGGCTACTTTGTGCGGGAGAACGTGAAGCTCCGCCTGTTGTCGGCGCGTCTGTCGCTGCTTTCGCGCAGCGAATCCACGCTGAAGTCGGATCTCGCGGCAGCGGATGCCGCGCTCGGCCGCTACTTCGATCCGTCGTCCAAGAAGGTCGCCGCCGTGCGCGATCTCGTGAAGCAGGTCGATCAGGCGTCGCTCGCGGTCGCCGTGCCGAACCTGGACGCGAGCCTTGCCGCCGTGCATCAGTTCAAGCGAGGCGGATGATGACGATTCGAGGACTCATCTGGCTCGCGCTGCTCTTCGCGGTCGCGGTGATCGTCGCGACGGTCGGCGGCTTCAATGGCGGGCAGGTATTGATCGTCGTTCCGCCGTATCGCGTGGACGTGTCGCTCAATCTGTTCGCGGTGGCGCTCGCCGTGCTGTTCATCGCGCTGTACGCGCTGATTCGGGCGGCGCGCGGCGTCTGGAAAATGCCGCAGCGCGTGGCCGCTTACCGCGCTCGCAGCCGGCTCGCGAAGGCGAACGCTTCATTGCGCGATGCCATCGGCCACCTGTACGCCGGGCGTTTCTCGAAGGCGGAGAAGGCCGCGCGCGATGCGCTTTCCGTCGCGGAGAATCAGGGCGCGGCCGGGCTGATCGGCGCGAACGCGGCGCATCGGCTGCATGAATACGGGCGTCGCGATGAATGGCTCGCGCAGATCAGCGGAGCGGACTGGCAGGACGCGCGTCTGATGGCTACCGCCGACATGCGCGCCGATGGCCGCGACGCGGACGGCGCGCTCGTCGCGCTGACGGAGATTCAGGCGCAAGGCGGGCGGCGCATTCACGCGCAGCAGATCGCGCTGCGCGCGCAGCAGCAACTGAAGAACTGGGCAGAAGTGCTGAAGCTCGTGCGCATGCTGGAGAAGCGCGAGGCCTTGCATCCGGCGGTCGCCGTGCGTTTGCGGCAGGTCGCGGCGGAAAATCTGCTGCGCGACCGGCGGCACAATCCGGACGCGCTCCTGGAATTGTGGCAGTCGCTGTCCCCGACGGAGCGCCAGTCGCCGCGTCTCGCGGATCTTGCCGCGGAATTGCTGATCGCGCTGGACCGCCGCGCGGAGGCGAGGAAGATCGTCGAGGAGGCGCTCGCGCATAACTGGGACGCGCGGCTGTTGCGGCGTTATCCGGATTGCGTTGTGGGCGGCGATGCGTTCCCCCTCATTCAGCGCGCCGAAGCGTGGCAGAAGGAGCGCACCGAAGACGCGGACCTGCTTTTCACGCTCGGGCGCTTGTGCCTGCATCAGCAGTTGTGGGGCAAGGCGCAGGCGTTTCTCGAATCGGCGCTCAAGCTGGCCGACAACGAGCCGCTCAAGATCCGGACGCATCGCGCGCTCGCGCGCCTGCATGAGCAACTGGGCGATGCCGAGAAGGCCGCCGAGCATTATCGGGCGAGCGCGCTGGCGATGAACGTCGTCTAGGTCGTGGGTTCAGCGTGACAAGGCCGCATGCGTGAGAGCGCATGCGGCCTTTGTTTCGTGGGGCGCCGAAAAAGCAGTACGAGACGCGGGCGAGCGCGCCCGCAGAAATCAATACGTCGGAACGGAAGGATCCACCTGACGCGACCACGCGTCGATGCCGCCGTACAGATTGAAGATATTCGTGAAGCCGCGCGATTCGAGGAACATGCCGACCTGGGCGCTGCGCGCGCCGTGATGGCAGATGCAGACGATCTGCGCGTCGTCTTCCAGTTCCTCGCTGCGCGCGGGAATGTCGCGCATCGGAATGGACACGACGTTCTCCATCTTCGCGGTTTGCAGTTCCCACGGCTCGCGCACGTCGAGCAAAACGGGAGCGGGGCGGGAAGAATCCGCGAGCCACGCGGCGAGTTCGGATGCGGTCAGGTTTTGCATGGAATATCGGGCGCGGAAGATGGGGGCGAAGCGGACGCCGGGCGCGGGAAAGCCCGGCGGCCCGGCGGCGAAAGTGGAACGCTCAGAACTTGAACGCGGGCGGATGCAGCGCATTCTTCAGCGGCGCGACGAAAGTCTCGAACACGGCCGACACGCGGAACTGCTTCTCGTCGATGCGCGTGATGATCTGCGCTTCCATCACCGGCGCCGTACCGACGAAGGCCGCGATGCGCCCGCCGATGTTCAGCAGTTCCAGAAATTCCTGCGGCATCACGGGCAGGCCGCCCGACACGCAAATCACGTCGAACGGCGCGCCCTGGTCCCAGCCGCGCGCGCCGTCGCCGACGACTACTTCAGCATTCGTCACGCCATTGGCCGCGAGATTCTGCTTCGCGAATTCGGCCAGTTCCGGTGAGATTTCGACGGTCGTCACGCTGCGGCCGCGATGCGCGAGGAGCGCGGCCATGTAGCCCGAGCCCGCGCCGATTTCGAGCACCGTCTCGCCCTTGTGCACCGTCAGTTCCTGCAGGATGCGCGCTTCGATCTTCGGGGCCAGCATGCGCTCGCCGCCCGGCAGCGGGATTTCGAGGTCCGCGAAAGCGATGTTGCGATAGGCGGCGGGAACGTAGTTCTCGCGCTTGACGATCGACAGCAGGTTGAGCACGTCCAGGTCCAGCACATCCCAGGGACGAATCTGTTGCTCGATCATGTTGAAACGCGCTTGCTCGATGTTCATGTTCTGTGTGCGTGTTGACGACAGGAAACCGGTGCCCCGAAGCACCGGCGCGAGCGGCCGGACGGGGCGGATTGACTTCGCGATTGTAGCAAACGGACGGGTTTTCCCGCCCGCCCTAATGCGGCAGGCGAATGTCCAGCTTGAACGTGGCGAGCCGCGCGACGAGGATGAACGCCGTCGAAAGCAGCACGTTGTAGATGGTGTCGACGTCCAGTTGCGCGAGGCCGAGATAGATCCAGCAGCCCGCGAACGCGCACACCGCGTAGGGCCGCGAATCGCGCAGAATCAGCGGAATCTCGTTGCACAGCACGTCGCGCATGATGCCGCCGAAGACGCCGGTCGTGACGCCCATCATCGTTGCGGTGAACGCGGGCATCTGCGCATCGAGCGCGATGGACGTGCCCGACACGCTGAAGAGGCCGAGCCCGATCGCATCGGTGACGAGGAGCGCGCGCTGGTCGAACAGGCGCGAAGTCAGGCGCAGAAAAAGCGGCGCGAAGATCGCCATCGCGAAGATCGCGAGCACGTAATCCTGATGCTCGACCCAGTAGAACGGGCGGCGCGAGAGCAGCACGTCGCGCACCGTGCCGCCGCCGAATGCAGTGGCGAGCGCGACGAGAAAGGCGCCCACGGCGTCGAGCCGCCGCTTTCTCGCTTCGATGAGGCCGGAGAGCGCATACGCGAAGATCGCGAACGCCTCCATGATGGAAATGGCGAGGGTGAGTCTCGGATGCACGGTCGTTCGGTCAGCGGGTCTTGTCTTGGGGATGATTGTGATGCCGCGGCGTGCCGCCCGGCTGCAACAGGACGAGCACGGCGCCCGCGCCGCCGTCGTGCGGACGCGCCTGACAGAAGGCAATCACTTCCGCCTTTTGCGTGAGCCACGCGCGCACTTTGCCTTTGAGGATCGGTTCCTTGCCGATGGAGCCGAGCCCCTTGCCGTGAATCACGCGCAGGCAGCGCAGGCCGCGCTTCACCGATTCGCGGATGAACTCCGCGAGCGCCTCGCGCGCTTCTTCGCGCCGCATGCCGTGCAGATCGAGTTGCGCCTGAACGATCCACGCGCCGCGCCGCAGCTTCTTCACGACTTCCTGGCTGATGCCCGGCCGGCAGTAGGAAAGCGTCTCGTCGATATCGAGCAGGCTTTCCGGGTCGTACTCGTCGGAGAGCGCCTCCTGCAACACCGCTTCCTCGTCGCGGCGGCTTTGCAGCGGAAGCGGCGGCGGGGGCACGCGCGTCACGGTCATGCGCGGCGGCGTCTTGAGCGGCTCGATCTGGCCGATGGAGCGGCGAAACTCGTCCGCGTGCGCGGCCGCTTCGCGCTCGGCAAGCACCGCTGCGGCGCGTTCGGCGGCGCGCTGGTCGGCGTCCGACTTCAGCGCGTCCTTCAGCGCGGCGAGGCCCGCGAGCCCGTCGCGCTTGACTGCGTCCTTGACATCGCGCGGATCGGCGGCCGGCGGCTTTTCGACAGCGGCCGCGCGCGGCGTCTGCGGACGGCGAGGCTTCGGTTCGTTCGGGTGAGGATGATTTTTCGGCATCGTTCGGCCACAGAGTACGGCTGCGCGGGCAGCGGCGGACGGAAGACGGCGATCCGACGCAGCGCGCCGATTGTGCCACGGGCGCGGTCGTCGCCGAATGCGCCGGCGGGAAACAGCCTTCGACAATGCTGGAAACAAAAAACGGGCCGGCGGCGCGAACCGGGGCCCGTTTTTCGACGAAATGGGTCGTCAAGGGTGAAGGCGCGCCGCGCCCTCGTGCTTACCGATCCTTTTCGTGGCTCATCGAGTGCGGCGTCGGGGTTTCGTCGATGGCTTCGAGATAACGCTGCGCGTCGAGCGCGGCCATGCAGCCCGTTCCCGCGCTGGTGATGGCCTGGCGGTAGATGTGGTCCTGCACGTCGCCGGCGGCGAACACGCCGGGGATGCTGGTTGCCGTCGCGTTGCCGCTCGTGCCGCCCTTGGTGATGATGTAGCCGTTCTTCATTTCCACCTGACCCGCGAACAGTTCGGTGTTCGGCTTGTGGCCGATCGCGACGAACACGCCTTGCAGCGGAATGTCCGTGGTTTCGCCGGTCTGCGTGTGCTTGACGCGCAGGCCCGTGACGCCTGATTCGTCGCCGGTCACTTCGTCGAGCACGTGATTCCACTTGATGTCGACGACGCCTTCCTTTTCCTTCGCGAGCAGGCGGTCGATCAGGATCGGCTCAGCGCGGAACTTGTCCCGGCGGTGAATGACCGTCACCTTCTTCGCGATGCCCGACAGATACAGCGCCTCTTCGACGGCCGTGTTGCCGCCGCCGATCACCGCGACTTCGCCGTTGCGATAGAAAAAGCCGTCGCAGGTCGCGCAGGCCGACACGCCCTTGCCCATGAACGCCTGTTCCGACGGATTGCCGAGATATTGCGCCGATGCGCCCGTCGCGATGATGAGCGAATCGCACGTGTATTCGCCAGCATCGCCGATGAGACGCAGCGGCCGCTCGTTGAGCTTCGCGGTGTGGATGTGGTCGAAGACGATTTCGGTGTTGAACCGGCGCGCGTGCTCTTCCATGCGCTGCATCAGTTCCGGACCCTGCACGCCCGAAGGATCGCCCGGCCAGTTTTCGACGTCGGTGGTGGTCATCAGCTGGCCGCCTTGCGCGAGGCCGGTGACGAGCAGCGGCGCCAGATTCGCCCGGGCCGCATAGACGGCGGCGGAATAGCCGGCGGGGCCGGAACCGAGAATCAGCACTTTGGCGTGTTTGGGCGCGGGTTGCGGTGATGACATGATGGTGGTCCGTTATGGATGGTCGGATCGGCAGTGCATGCGCTCTGCTTCGCGCAGCAAGTTCGGCACCCGATGCGTGCCGGCCGATGACCCGTAGTTGGATGCGAAACCTCGATTATAAAGGCCGCTGCGAAAGCGTTCCGAGTGAACCTTTCAATCGCTTTGATAGGCGCGCGTCGCAGATTTCACGCAGAAACGGGCGATGAACGGCATGTGAGGAGTGTTACAGGTTGCAAGAACGCGGCCGTTTTTGCGCCTTTCACCGCAATGCAGCGTTTACAATAGGTCACCGTTCATGCGGCCCCGATCTAACTGACGAAGGCCGCGACAAGCGACACCGAATCAATGGCCAAAGCATCCTATTCCGCGAGCCCGCAGGCGTTGCCGCACCGCATGTCGCGGCTCTTCACCGAGATTCGCTGGATTCTCCAGGTCGCCCTCGGGCTCTTCCTCGTCATGGCGCTCATTTCGTACAGCCGGAAAGATCCGAGCTGGACGCACGCGGTGAGCGTCGATCACATTTCCAACTGGGCCGGGCGCGTTGGCGCGTACACGTCGGACATTCTGCTGCTCGTGTTCGGGCTGTCGTCGTACTGGCTCGTCGTGCTGCTCGGGCGGCGCATCGTCGCGAATTACCGGCGCATCGCGGAGCCGGCGGCGCAATCATCGTCGGACGATGAAAACGCGCCGCGCGACCGTACCTGGCTTGCTGAAGCGTTCGCGTTCGTGCTCGTCTTGCTCGCAACTGACGGCATCGAGGCGCTGCGCATGTGGTCGCTCAAGGTGCCGCTGCCACGCGCGCCGGGCGGCGTGGTCGGCGACATGATCGCGCGTCATGTGTCGCATGCGCTCGGCTTCACGGGCGCGACGCTGTTTCTGCTGATTGCGCTCGCCATCGGTCTCTCGCTGTATTTCCGGTTCTCGTGGCTTTCCGTGTGCGAGAAGGTCGGCGAGGGCATTCTGAACGCGATCACCGGCGCGCAACTGCGCCGCGAAGCGGGCCGCGACCGCAAGCTCGGCGAAGAAGCCGCATCCAAGCGCGAAGGCAAGGTCGTGCGATCGCGCGTGAAGAGCGAGGATCACGAGCCGATCGTGATCGTGCCGCCGGTCGCCACGCCGCCGCGCTCGGAGCGCGTCGAGAAGGAAAAGCAGGTGCCGCTTTTCGCCGATCTGCCGGGCGATTCCACGTTGCCGGCCATCGCGTTGCTTGATCCGCCGCCGAAGACGCAGGAAACCATCGCCGCGGATACGCTCGAATACACCTCGCGTCTCATCGAAAAGAAGCTGAAGGACTTCGGCGTCGAGGTGAGCGTGGTCGCCGCGTATCCGGGGCCGGTCGTGACGCGATATGAGATCGAGCCGGCGACGGGCGTGAAGGGCAGCCAGATCGTCGGACTCGCGAAGGATCTGGCACGCTCGCTGTCGCTCGTGTCGATTCGCGTGGTCGAAACGATTCCGGGCAAGAATTACATGGCGCTGGAATTGCCGAATCAGCGCCGGCAGACGGTCAAGCTCTCCGAAATTCTCGGTTCCGAAGTCTACGCGGCGGCGGCCTCGCCGCTCACGATGGGCCTCGGCAAGGACATCGGCGGCAATCCGGTGTGCGCCGACCTCGCGAAAATGCCGCACTTGCTCGTCGCGGGCACGACGGGCTCGGGCAAGTCGGTCGGCATCAACGCGATGATCCTCTCGCTGCTCTACAAGGCGAGCGCGGAGCAGGTGCGCCTCATTCTGATCGATCCGAAGATGCTCGAAATGAGCGTCTACGAAGGCATTCCTCATCTGCTGTGCCCGGTCGTCACCGACATGCGGCAGGCCGGTCACGCGCTGAACTGGGCCGTCGCCGAGATGGAGCGCCGCTACAAGCTGATGAGCAAGATGGGCGTGCGCAATCTCGCGAGCTTCAACTCGAAGATTGACGAGGCGAAGAAGCGCGACGAGAAGATCCCGAATCCGTTCAGCCTCACGCCCGACGATCCCGAGCCGCTCACGCGCCTGCCGAATATCGTCGTGGTGATCGACGAACTCGCCGATCTGATGATGGTCGTCGGCAAGAAGGTGGAAGAACTGATCGCGCGTATCGCGCAAAAGGCGCGGGCGGCGGGAATCCATCTGATTCTCGCGACGCAGCGCCCGTCGGTGGACGTGATCACCGGCCTCATCAAGGCGAACGTGCCGACGCGCATGGCGTTCCAGGTGTCGTCGAAGATCGACTCGCGCACGATTCTCGATCAGCAGGGCGCGGAGTCGCTGCTCGGCATGGGCGACATGCTTTATCTGCCGCCGGGTTCGGGCCTGCCGGTGCGCGTGCACGGCGCGTTCGTGTCGGACGAGGAAGTGCATCGCGTGGTCGACAAGCTGAAGGAGCACGGCGAGCCGAATTACATCGAAGGCATTCTCGAAGGCGGGCTGGCGGGCGAGGGCGACGAAGGCGCGGCGGGCACGGGCGCAACCGGCTCGACCGATGGCGAGTCCGATCCTTTGTACGATCAGGCGGTCGAGGTCGTGATCAAGAACCGGCGCGCGTCGATTTCGCTCGTGCAGCGGCACTTGCGCATCGGCTATAACCGCGCCGCGCGGCTTTTGGAACAGATGGAGAATTCGGGTCTCGTGTCCGCCATGTCGTCAAACGGCAACCGCGAGATCCTCACGCCCGCGCGCGAGTCGGAATAGCGCGGGCGGCTACGGAAGGAGAACAAC
Organism: Caballeronia sp. Sq4a; assembly: GCF_023170545.1. Taxonomy (NCBI): domain Bacteria; kingdom Pseudomonadati; phylum Pseudomonadota; class Betaproteobacteria; order Burkholderiales; family Burkholderiaceae; genus Caballeronia; species Caballeronia sp. Sq4a. The sequence continues at coordinate 711,888 of NZ_CP084250.1, forward strand.
AGCATGAAGCAGTACACGGGGAAGAAGGCATTCGGCGCGGCGCTGCTGTCGGCGTCGATGTTGTTTGCGTCGCACGCATTCGCAAGCGGCACCGAGCAGTTGAAGATGTTCGTGTCGCAGGTTCACGCGGCGCGCGGCGACTTCACGCAGCAGGAAGTAAAGGCGCCCGGCAAGGCCAACAACGGCGCAAGCAGCACCACGACGCCGACCAAGGGCGCGACATCGAGCGGCACGTTCATGTTCGCGCGGCCCGGCAAGTTTATCTGGTCCTACCAAAAGCCGTATTCGCAGTTGTTGCAGGCCGACGGCGACAAGCTCTACGTCTACGACAAAGACCTGAACCAGGTGACGGTGCGCAATCTCGGCGGCGCGCTAGGCGCGAGCCCGGCGGCCATTCTCTTCGGCAGCAACGATCTGGAGAAGAACTTCACGTTGCGCGATGCCGGCGTGAAGGGCGGCATCGACTGGCTCGAACTGACGCCGAAGGCGAAGGACACGCAGTTCCAGACGGTCGGCATCGGCTTCAAGGATGGCAATCTCGAAGCGATGGAACTGCATGACGTATTCGGCAACGTGACCCTCCTCACGTTCTCGAACATCCAGAAGAACCCGCCGGTCAAGGCCGACACCTTCAAGTTCAACGTGCCGAAAGGCGCAGACGTCATCAACGGATGATGTCGCGGCGCGGCTCTTCGGAGCCGCGCGTCGCTTGTGGCACGTCTAGCGATATTCCGTGACGAGCGTCACGCGCATCGCGGACGGCGATCTGTTTTGCATCGACAACAGTCCGCCCGAAGCGCCGACGCGGAATGCACCGTCGCTCGCTGCCGGGATGCGATGGCCGTTGCCGTCGACGAAATCCGCGACCAGGGCATCCGTTTTCGCACGATGGTTGTCGACCATCAGCGAAACCACGGCGTTCGGCGTGCTGTTCGGAAAAGCGTCGAACGCGACGGTGGCTGTTCCTCCGTCTTGCCTCAGCGTGGTCGATGCGCCTGCGTGCATGCCTGGTCCTGCCGATGTTGCCGATACCGCTAAAGGTGGCGAGACAAGCGCGCCTCGGAACGTGATCGTGCCGCCCGGCATGGTGTACGCGTTCGCCGACATGGCGAAACAGGCGGCCACGCCTGCCATTGCAATTCGCCAGCTTCCCGTTCTGCGCAGCGTCATGTTGTTCATCGTGTTCCCCTTATTGGTCGTGTTGTCGCGGTTCGATACCGCGCGCATCGGCGGATACGGTCTTACTCGATCCTTCAATGCGTCAGACGATAATAAGAGGAGTCCGATCGATTCGACAATGACTTTTCGCTTGCGCGGTTGAAAAATGTGCGATGCGTGTTGTCTGGGCAGATGACGGATAGTTTTGACTGCTAACAAGCTGCAAATGCGACAAGCGATGAAGGCGTCGACGACACTTCTCTAACGCGATGCGACAGCGCTTGGGATGCAGCGCCGCCAATGGAAATCACAGCGCGCCCCAAGCACTTCTCCACAACTTCTGTGCAGCGCCCTGTGGAAAAGCGCCTGACAAGTCGCCTAGGGCGTTGATTTGCGAGCCGAATCCGCGCGCGCTGCCGTTGCGGTCACGAGGCGACCGCAGCCCGCCGCGTCGACACCAGCAGCAGATAGCACACTGCGCCGAGCGCGAGCGCCGGCAGCGTCGCGCCGAGATTCGGCAGCCAAGCGTTGATCGCGTGATAGGCCGCGATGCCGACCGCCCACGCGATGAACGCGCTCACATGCCAGCCGCCCGAGTAGCCGTAGCGTCCGTCGAGGCGGCCGACCGCGGCAGCATCCACGCGGCGCTTTCGCACGATGAAGTGATCCGCCAGCACGACGCCGAAAAGCGGCGCGAACACCGAGCCGATCAAGAGCAGGAAGTTCTGATACTTGCCCATCGCCACGACGAGCGCGACCAGCGTGCACAGCGCGCCGAACGCCGCCGACAGCATCGGCACGCTCGCGCGCGCCCAGAACGTGCCGGTGGACACGGCCGCCGAGTGGATGTCGGCGAAGGCGTTGTCGATTTCATCGATCAGAATCAGCAGTAGCGCAATGCCGCCGCCCGCCTGCGCGAGCGCGACGGTCAGCAGCGTGTCGCCGCCGCCCGCAGCTAGCCCATACACCGCGCCGAGCGCATAGAACCACAGATTCGCGATGCCGTAGCCGAGCAGCGTCCCGCGAAACGTGCCGCTCGCGCTGCGGCCGAAACGCGTGTAATCGGCGATGAGCGGCAGCCACGACAGCGGCATCGCCACCACGAGGTCGATGCCCGCGCCGAACGCCAATTCGCCGGTGCCGGGGCGCGCCATCAGCGCGGCGAGATCGTGCTTCGACAGCAGATTCCACGTCAGCCAGCCGGCCCCGCCGAGCAGCAGCCAGATGCCCCATGTGCGCAAGAAGCGCCGCACGAACGAGAGCGGTCCGCTCACCGCGAGCAGCGTCGCGAGCGCGCCGAAGAGAAGCGTCCAGACGAGCGGCATCGAGAGATGGAAGGATTGTTTGGCGAGCGCGTCGGCGGAATCGCGCATCACGATGATCTCGAACGATCCCCAGCCGACCAGTTGCACCGCATTGAGCACGGCGGGCACCGACGCGCCGCGCACGCCGAGCGTCGGGCGCAGCGAGGACATGGCCGCGAGCCCGGTATCTGTGCCGACCACGCCCGCGAGCGCCAGCAGCACGACGCCGATCACCGTGCCGATGGCGATCGCGGCGAGCGCGTGCGGCAGCGAAAGGCCCGGCACCAGCAACGCGCCCGCCTGCGCGACGAGCAAGCCGATGCCGAGCGAGAACCACAGCGCGAAGGCGTCGCTCATGCCGAAGGCGCGGCGCTCGGAGGGCACCGGCACGAGCGGCGCGTAGGTGGAGGTGTTCTCTTGCTGCATCGAGTAGTTCCTATGAAAGTCGGTTGGAGCGGCGCCGGTCGCGCCCGGCGCGCGGCTGTCATAATCACCCGAATCGTGCGCGATTGTGCCTGCCGTCGTCCGGCTTGAAAACTAGGCCGAACGGCCGATGCCAAGCGCCCGGTAAAAAGCGCAACATTATCGCCGCCTGCGGATTCTGCGCGAGAGCCCGCATCCATTTGCTTCAATCGCCTGAAATTGCGTCCACAGCACATGTTCGAAGAAAACCGTGGCACCGTTCCGCTCGCGGAGCGTCTGCGTCCCCGCACCATCGACGAAGTCATCGGGCAGAAGCATCTGCTCGGGCCGAGCAAGCCGCTGCGCGTCGCGTTCGAGTCGGGCGAGGCGCACTCGATGATTCTGTGGGGCCCGCCCGGCGTCGGCAAGACCACGCTCGCGCGCTTGATGGCAGCGGCCTTCGACGCCGAGTTCATCTCGCTGTCGGCGGTGCTCTCCGGCGTGAAGGACATCCGCGAGGCCGTCGAGACGGCGCAGATCCATCGCGCGAACGGGCGGCAGACGCTCGTGTTCGTCGACGAGGTGCATCGCTTCAACAAGAGCCAGCAGGATGCGTTCTTGCCGCATGTCGAGTCCGGACTTTTCGTGTTCGTCGGCGCGACGACGGAAAATCCGTCGTTCGAAGTGAACAGCGCGTTGTTGTCGCGCGCGGCCGTGTATGTGCTGAAGAGTCTCGATGCCGACGAGCTCAAGGAACTGCTCGAACGGGCAACGGCCGAGCTCGGCGGACTGACGTTCACGGACGAAGCGCGCGAGGCGCTGGTCGGTTCGGCCGACGGCGACGGCCGCAAACTGCTGAACAATCTGGAGATCGTCGCGCGGGCGGCGGCGCAGCAGAAGAAGACCGAGGTGGACGGCGCGTTGCTCGGCAGCGCGCTCGCCGAAAATCTGCGCCGGTTCGACAAGGGCGGCGACGCGTTCTACGACCAGATCAGCGCGCTGCACAAGTCGGTGCGCGGCAGCAATCCGGACGCCGCGCTGTACTGGTTCTGCCGCATGCTCGACGGCGGCGCGGACCCGCGCTATCTCGTGCGGCGCATCGTGCGCATGGCGTGGGAGGACATCGGGCTCGCCGATCCGCGCGGCGCGCGCATCGCGCTAGACGCCGCAGAAACGTACGAGCGTCTCGGCACGCCGGAGGGCGAACTCGCCATCGCCCAGGCGCTCATTTATCTCGCCGTCGCGCCGAAATCGAACGCGGGCTACAACGCGTACAACGAGGCGCGGCGGTTTGTCAGCCGGGACCAGTCGCGCGGCGTGCCGGTGCATCTGCGCAACGCGCCGACCAAGCTGATGAAAGAACTCGGCTACGGCCACGAGTACCGCTACGCGCACGACGAGCCGGACGCGTACGCCGCGGGCGAAACGTATCTGCCGGACGGCATGCGCGATCCGCACTGGTATCAGCCGACGCCGCGCGGCCTCGAAGGCAAGATCGGCGAAAAGCTCGCGCGGCTTTCCGAACTGGACGACGCCTGGCGCCGCGAGCATCCGGACCCGAAGAAGCGTTGAGCGTCGTTTCGCGGCGACCCCAGGCGCATTTCGCGAAGCGATTCCGCGATGCCCGCGAACGCCTGAGCCCGTGCGCTAGAATCGGCGTTTCCGAATACTTAACAAACGCAGCCCCGCCATGCTCGACATTCAACTCCTCCGCAAAGACCTGGACGGCGTCGCGAAGCGCCTCGCCGATCGAGGCTACACGCTCGACGTCGCCGCCTTCGCCGCGCTCGAAGCCGAGCGCCGCGAGATTCAGACGCGCACCGAAGAACTGCAGGCGCGCCGCAACAGCCTGTCGAAGCAGATCGGCGCGATGAAGGGCCGCGGCGAGGACACGTCGGCGGTGATGGCGGAAGTGAGCGGCATCGGCGACACGATGAAGGAATCGGCGGCGAAGCTCGAAGACATCCAGAAGCGCCTGTCGGACCTCATGCTGACGGTGCCGAACCTGCCGCACGAAAGCGTGCCCGTCGGCCAGGACGAGACGCACAACGTCGAAGTGCGGCGCTGGGGCGCGCCGCGCGCGTTCGACTTCGAGGTCAAGGACCACGTGGACGTCGGCGCGCCGCTCGGACTCGATTTCGAAACCGGCGCGAAGCTCTCGGGCGCGCGCTTCACACTGCTGCGCGGGCCGATTGCGCGGCTGCATCGCGCGCTCGCGCAGTTCATGATCGACACGCATACGGAACAGCACGGCTACACCGAGGCGTACACGCCGTACATCGTGAATCCGGAGATTCTGTACGGCACGGGCCAGTTGCCGAAATTCGCCGACGACATGTTCCGCGTGGAGAAGGGCGGCGACGAAAACACCGTCACGCAGTACCTCATTTCGACGTCCGAGATTTCGCTGACGAATACGGTGCGCGACAGCATTCTCGAAGCGAGCGCGCTGCCGGTGAAGCTGACGGCGCATTCGCCGTGCTTCCGCTCGGAGGCGGGTTCGTACGGTCGCGATACGCGTGGTCTCATTCGCCAGCATCAGTTCGACAAGGTGGAGATGGTGCAGGTCGTCGCGCCCGAACACTCGTACGCGGCGCTCGACGAGATGGTCGGACAGGCCGAAGCCATTCTGCAGAGGCTCGAACTGCCGTATCGCGTGATCACGCTCTGCACGGGCGACATGGGTTTTTCGGCAGCGAAGACGTTCGATCTGGAAGTGTGGCTGCCAGCGCAGAACACGTATCGCGAGATCTCGAGCTGCTCGAACACCGAGGCATTCCAGGCGCGGCGCATGCAGGCGCGCTTTCGCAACGCGCAGAACAAGCCGGAGTTCGTGCACACGCTCAACGGCTCGGGGCTCGCGGTCGGCCGTACGCTCGTCGCGGTGCTGGAGAACTTCCAGAATGCGGACGGCTCGGTGACCATTCCGGCCGCGCTGCGTCCCTACATGGGCGGGGCGGAGCGGATTGAAGCGCCGGCTGCATGATGTTTATTTGCAAAAAGGTGCTTGGAAACCTTTAGCGACTTCGATATACTTCGATTCTTCGTTGAGCAACGACCCGTTCAGCGAAGGCCGGCAGCAGCAAGCTGGTAGACGGAAAGGTGGCAGAGTGGTCGAATGTACCTGACTCGAAATCAGGCGTACGGTTTCCCCGTACCGTGGGTTCGAATCCCACCCTTTCCGCCAAAATTCAAAACCCCGCAAGTCGTCAGGCTTGCGGGGTTTTTCCTTTTGGGGCTGCCGTTGGAACGCATGGATGCCATGCGTTCATCGTTCAACAGCCCGGCGAACAGGCGGGCGCGCGTATCGTCTGAAGCGCCTTCAAACCGCGCAGCGCGCCACATCAAAGCGCAGTTCCGGCTCGGGCACGCCACCGTCGTCCGACGCGGCGTGCTGCACTTTGACGATCGACCCGTAGCCCGACGGCGTCAGCGTCACGAGCCACGCGTTCGACCCGACAAGGAGCTCCGTCGAGCCCTGATCGCGCGTGATCTGCGCCGACGGCAGCATGCGCTGAAGGCAGCTAGATACATCCGACGCCGTGCGCGCCGAAGACACATAGATCACAGGTTTCGATGCCCGCAGTTCCGGGTCACTCGTTGATCCACACCCGGCGAGCGCCACCGCAGCCGACGCCAACACACAAGCCAAACTCAAGCGATACAAGCTCATAACGCTCCGTACGAAAAGTCGATTCGTCGCACTTGAACACAGACGAAGACGCATCGCAAGGGCAGCGATCGGGCGAGAGATGCAGCCCGAAAGCAGCCGGCGACGAAAGCGGGAATGCTATCATCGGCCTCATTGTCCTCGTGCGCGGCGCGCGTCGAACGTTCGCGAACGGCGGCCCGGCGCCCGCATGCAGGCGGCACGAATCCATCCGCATCGCTCAATGGCCATCACGCTCAAGACCCCCGCCGACATCGAAAAGTTGCGCATCTCAGGCCGCATGGCCGCCGAAGTCCTCGCGATGATCGCCGAACACGTCCGCCCCGGCGTCACTACGGACGAACTCGACGCCATCTGCAACCGGTTCATCGTCAACGAACTCAAGGCCGTGCCGGCGAATGTCGGCTACATGGGCTTTCCGAAGACCGTCTGCACGTCGGTGAACCACGTGGTCTGCCACGGCATTCCGGGACCGAAGGAACTGAAAGACGGCGACATCATCAACATCGACGTCGCCATCATCAAGGACGGCTACTTCGGCGACACGAGCCGCATGTATTACGCCGGCACGCCCGGCAAGGAAGCGCGTCGCCTCACCGAGTCGACCTACGAAGCGATGCTCGCAGGCATCCGCGAGGTGCGTCCCGGCGCGACGCTCGGCGATATCGGCTTCGCGATTCAGTCGGTCGCGCATCGCGAAGGCTTTTCGGTCGTGCGGGAGTACTGCGGCCACGGCATCGGGCGCGTGTATCACGAGGACCCGCAAGTGCTGCACTACGGCCAGAAGGGCGCCGGTCTGCGACTGAAGCCGGGCCTCGTCTTCACCATCGAGCCGATGATCAACGCGGGCCGCGCGGCCACGCAGCAATCGCGCGACGGCTGGACGGTGACCACCAAGGACCGGTCGCTCTCCGCGCAGTGGGAGCACATGATCGCCGTCACCGACGACGGCTACGAGGTGCTCACGCCGTGGCCGGACGGCACCGGCGGTTATGAGACGCCGTGAGCGGCGCCTTGAGACGCAAGCTCTGCCGGCCTCGCGCGCCGCGCAGACGATGTGCGCTGTAAGGCACTTTCCGACGATTTAGGAATTGACGGGTTCGCCCGTTCGGTTGAAGCTACGCGAATGGGCCATGTGTCCGAGCCGCCGCAAGGCGTTCGAAGCACAGCCAGAAAGCCAGAGAGATAATTGCCCGCATGAGTCCCTCACTGACCGTCAGCCGCATTGCCGCGCAACAAGGTTCGGTTCTGCGCGAGCTTCGCACGGCGTCGCTGCGCGAAGCGCCCTATGCGTTCGGCGAGACGCTCGAAGATGCACTGCTCGTCGATCCCGCATCGTTCGATCAGACCGCCGCGCTGCACGCCACCTCGCCCCGGCTCGCGACGTTTCTGCTGTACACCGAAGGTCATCCCGCAGGGCTCGTGCATGCGTACATCGAGGAGAGCGGCGACAAGCGCGCGTTCGTGAGCGCGCTGTGGGTCGCGCCGGCCGTGCGTCATCTGCGCGGCGGTGAACTGCTCGTGAACGTCGCGTCGCAATGGCTCGCCGAGCAGGGCGTATCCGAAGTGCATGCGTGGATCGCCGATGAAAACCGCACCGCAATGCGCTTCTACGAACGGCTCGGCTTCGGTCCCACGGGCGATCGCCGCGCCATGCCTCCGAGCGAGCAGGAAGCCGAATCGCTCTACGTGCGTCACGTGAAGCCCGGGCACGACGCCTGAGACTTTCGGGCGCATCTCGTCGCGCGTTCTTCCTTTCCAGCGGCTGCAAATCGGTCTTAAAAACTATGGCCGCGAGCGTGTACGCCTGTAAAATACGCAAAATTTTTGGCCGTTCCTATGTCGCTCAACAAAACGCCCTTCTTCGAACTGCGCAGCGGCTCCGTCGACACGCTTCTCTTCGTCGTCAAGACTCCAGACCTCGATGCCCTGCGCACCGAACTCACGCGGCGCTTCGAGGCGACTCCCGAATTCTTTGCTAACGATGTCGTCGCCATCGACGTGCGGCGTCTCGCGGCTTCGGGCAACGGCGGCGAAGGCGAACGCATCTCGCTCGCGGACCTCGAAGCGCTGCTCAAGAGCGTGCGCATGCGGCCGGTCGGCGTCGTCGCGCTGCCCGCGCAGACGTGGGCGATTCAATGGGCGAATGCGGGCGGCCTGCCGATTCTCGAAGCACGCGATCGCCGCGGCGCGCCGAAGCCATCGGTGGACGAAGCCAAGCCCAACACCGAAGCCGCAGCCGTCATCGAAGCGGCTGTCGCCAAGGAACCGCCGCCCGCCGTTCCGCAACCGGCGACCATCATCGACCGGCCGCTGCGCTCGGGGCAGCAGGTCTACGCGAAGGGCGATCTCATCGTGCTCGGGCTCGTGTCGTACGGGGCGGAAGTCATCGCGGAAGGCAACATCCACGTCTATGCGCCGCTGCGGGGCCGCGCGCTCGCCGGCGTGCACGGCAATCTCGACGCGCGCATCTTCTGCACCTGTCTCGAACCGGAACTGATCTCCATCGCGGGGATCTACCGGACGACCGAGAACCCGCTGCCCGCCGACGTGGCGAGCAAGCCCGTGCAAATCTGGCTGGACGAAGAAAAACTCATGATCGAACCGCTGCGGCTGACCTGAAGCCGCGCGCCCGGTGCGTTGGCGCGCGCTCGTGAAGGGAGCGCAGGCGGACCCATTTGACGAACACAAGGTACTTGTATGGCAAAAATCATTGTGGTGACTTCGGGGAAGGGCGGCGTCGGCAAGACGACCACGAGCGCGAGTTTCGCATCGGCGCTCGCGATTCGCGGCCACAAGACGGCCGTGATCGACTTCGACGTCGGTCTGCGCAACCTCGACCTCATCATGGGCTGCGAACGCCGCGTGGTGTACGACCTCATCAACGTGATCCAGGGCGAGGCGAACCTGCATCAGGCGCTCATCAAGGACAAGAAGTGCGAGAACCTCTACATCCTTCCGGCGTCTCAGACTCGTGACAAGGACGCGCTCACGCTGGAAGGCGTCGAGAAGGTCATCAACGAACTCATCAAGATGGACTTCGAGTACATCGTGTGCGATTCGCCGGCCGGTATCGAATCGGGCGCGCTGATGGCCATGCATTTCGCCGACGAGGCGCTCATCGTGACGAATCCGGAAGTGTCCTCCGTGCGCGACTCGGACCGCATTCTCGGCATTCTCGCGTCGAAGACGAAGCGCGCGATGGAAGGCAAGGAGCCCGTGAAGGAGCACCTGCTCATCACGCGCTACAACCCGAAGCGCGTGTCGGAAGGCGAGATGCTGTCGCTCAACGACATTCAGGAGATCCTGCGCATCGACCTGATCGGCGTGATTCCGGAATCGGAAGCGGTGCTGCATGCATCGAATCAGGGCTTGCCGGCCGTGCATCTCGACGGCACGGATGTCGCGGAAGCCTACAAGGACGTGGTGTCGCGTTTCCTCGGCGAGGACAAGGCGCTGCGTTTCACCGACTATCAAAAGCCTGGTCTGCTGCAACGCATCTTCGGCACCAAGTAAGGGGACGCAATGTCGATTCTTTCGTTTTTGCTGGGCGAGAAGAAGAAGTCCGCTTCGGTCGCGAAGGAACGCTTGCAGTTGATCATTGCGCACGAGCGCGCGGGTGGCAAAGCCGCCGCCGATTACCTGCCGGCGTTGCAACGAGAACTCGTTGCCGTGATTTCGAAATACGTGAAGATTTCCGATGACGATATTCGGGTGAGCCTCGAACGTCAGGACGATCTCGAAGTGCTGGAAGTCAAGATCGAGATTCCACAGGCCTAGCGCCGCCATCGGTCCGCGCGGCGCCTGCTGTCGCGGACTCGCAAACGAAAAAGCCAGGATCGGGCGATCCTGGCTTTTTGTTTTGGCGCGCTATCGTTTGCGCGCGCTATTTCTGCGAAGCGGCGGCCTCCGCAGCGGCCTCCGTCTCCGGGTCCGGCACTTCGGGCGAAGGCGCGGCTGGATGCGCGAGCGGCGCCATGTAACGCTCCGACAGCGCCTCGTATAGCGGCGGGGCGAACACGCGCGACACGCGGCTCGAAATGAGCGCGGTCGCCATCAGCGAGATGACGAGCGCGTGCCCGTTGATCATCTCCATCACGATCACGAACGCGGTGATCGGCGATTGCGTGACGGCGGCGAGATAGCCGACCATCGCGAGCGCGATCAGCATGGGCAACTGCATGTCCGAGAACACCATGTGCAGAACGTTGCCGAAGCCCGCGCCGATGGACAGCGACGGCGCGAAGATTCCGCCCGGAATGCCGGGCAGATACGAGCCGATCATCGAAACCATCTTCAAGAGCGGATAGAACGCCGAAAGATGCTCGCGTCCTTCCAGCAGGCCGCGCGCTTCCGCGTAGCCGCTGCCGAACGTATTGCCGCCCGACACGATGCCGACCGCCGCGATCACAAGCCCGCACAGCGCGGCGAACGCGACCGGCTGCGACGCATGCAGCTTGCGCAACGGCGCGGGAATCCACTTGCTCGTGTTGAGCAGCAGCCAGCAGAACACGCCGCCCGCGATGCCCGTGACGATCGCCGTGACGACGACGGCCACGGCCAGCACCTTCGGAAAATGCGCGCCGACGTCGATGGTGCCGAAGTAGGTGTAGTTGCCGTTGAGCCCGAGCGCGACGATACCCGCGATGATGATGCCGGTGATCAGCACGCCGCTCGCGCGCACTTCGAAGCTGCGCGTGAGTTCCTCGATGGCGAACACGATGCCCGCGAGCGGCGTGTTGAATGCCGCGGACAATCCGGCCGCCGCGCCGGCGAGCACGAGCTGGCGCTCGATCAGCGAATTCGAGCGTGGATAGAAGCGCCGCATGTTGAACATCAGCGCCGCGCCGACCTGCACCGTCGGCCCTTCGCGACCGATGGTGAAGCCGCCGAGAATCGCGAGGAACGAAACGGCGATCTTGCTGGCGAGAATCTTGAGCGTGAGCAGGCGCCCGCCCGCCGCCGATGTCGGGCTATGCAGCACGGCGATCACCTGCGGAATGCCGCTGCCTTCCGAGCCGCGAAAGAACGCGCGCGTGACAAGCACGCAGAGCGCCGCGACCGCCGGCGTCACGATGAGCGGCAGCCACGTATGTTCCGCGCGGAAGCCCATGAAGAGGCCGTATCCCCAGTCGATGAGCCGCGCGTAATACACGGCGACGAGACCGACGAGAATCGCGCCCAGCCAGAAGATGCCGTAGCGGCGCCAAAGGCTGCGCGTTCGGCGCGTGGTGAGAGTCGAGAGGGAACGAAGCGCGCGGATCATGCGAAGACCATCGGCAAAGCGCCGATTATAACGACGATCCCGAAACGCAATCCGCGTCGCCGGCGTGACGACAGGAAAGCGGGCGCGGAAAAAGAACAGGCGCGGGGCTTTCGCCAGGCGCCCAGGAAACGCTCCTATCAAACAGGAGCGGAGAGGAGAAGAGAGCCGGGCGCGCCGCAATCAGCGACACGAACGGCAATTACAACCTCGGACCGCGCCCGCTCGCCAGAGTTCAAAGAAATCGAAAGTAGTCCGCAAAAAAATCAGGCTGTCAGCATTTCGAAAGCGACGACCGCCGCGATCGCGCTCAGGTTGGCGAGAAGCGCTTCGCAGACCACGCCGCGCCAGGTCGCAGGCCGAAACCGGATCGCGAGCAGCAGCGCGACCGAGAGCGCGATGGCGATCATCGCGACGAGATGGGAGCTGGTCAGGTGCAGGGACATGATGGTCTCGATGCAAGTCCGTTGTTGTCCAGGATCGGTCTAACCGCGCGCGGCTAAACCGGCGAAAAAGCCATGTCGCCGCCAGCTTGCCGACCGTCTGCCGGTGTTACCTTGAAAGTACGTACCTGATTACGTTGCCACGGGAATTTTGTTTCGACGCTAGGTACAAACCCCGTATGCGCGCGATCGCTTCGACAGGCGCGCCCGACCGCAGTCCGAGGAGCATTCGACAGATGACTTCCCCGCCGGCACGTTCGCTCGAAGTCGATTTCTTTCGGGGAATCGTGCTTCTGATCATCGCGGTGGACCACATATCGGGAAGCGTGCTGTCGCGCTTCACGCTGCATCAGTACGCCTTTTGCGATTCCGCGGAAGTGTTCGTGTTTCTGGGCGGTTACGCGTCGGCGGCGGCTTACACGGCGCTTGCGACGCGCCGGAGTGATTCGGCCGCTCGCCGTCGCTTTTTCCGGCGCAGCTGGGAAATCTACCGCGCGTATCTGCTGACGGCGGTCTTGATGCTCATCGGCGGGGCGCTCTTGATGCTGCTGCGGATCGATTCGCCGATGCTCCAGTACACCGAATGGCCGACGTTTCTCGCCCGCCCGTTCGGCCTGCTCTTCGATGTCGCGCTGCTGCGGCAACAGCCGTATCTATCGTCGGTCCTGCCGATGTATTCGCTTTTCGCGCTCGCCGTGCCGGTCGTGGTGCCGCTCGCCGCGCGCAGGCCGGTCGTCGCGATGTTCGGCAGCCTTCTCCTTTGGCTCGCGGCCACGCCGCTTGCCAACGCGCTTCCGGCTTCCTATGCGCAGGCGTGGGCGTTTAATCCGTTCGCCTGGCAGCTGATGTTCGTGACCGGCGTGCTCGCGCGCGTGCAGCCGATCAGCGACGACTTCCACGCGGGCCGCGTCGCGCGGGCGCTGACTTGCCTGGCGGTTGCGTTCGCGCTGACGTTCGCGTTCGCGAAGCTCTTTCTGGAAACGCAGGCGCCGCCGGGATACATGAAGCAGAACCTCGCGACGCTGCGCATCGTGAGCTTCGGCGCAGTCGCGTGGATCATCGCGCGCGCGGTCTACGCGGGCTGGATCGGCACGCTCGCGCGTCGATTTCCGGGCATCGTGACGGTCGGGCAGCAGGGACTCGTATGCTTCATCGCGGGCGCGGCGGTGTCGCTCGTGCTGGATTCGGCGTTGCGCGCGATGGGCGTCGAGAACCTCGGGCGGTATCCGTCGCACTGGCTGGCGGGGATCGCCGCGGATGCGATCGCCGTCGGCTTCCTGCTGTGGCTCGCGCGGTTTTGGGCGGAGCGCAAGGCGGCGAGAGCAGCCAGGGCGGCGCGCGTCGGGCATGCGACGGCGCAGCCTCGTGCCTCCATGAATCGACGGCCTGTTCCCGCGCATGCGGTCAAACGGTGCGATAGGTGAGCGCGGCCGTGCGTGGATGCTCGTCGTTGTCGCGGGGTCTGGCCGGATGTCCCCGATACGGCGACTACGAGCGGCCGAGCCGCTTTCGTCCGGGTATGCCCTAGCGCTGACGAGCGCGCCAGCTACGACACCGCGACGGTACCCGAATGCTTTTCCAATGATTGCTGAGCAGGCCGGCCTTTTCCGCTTCAGCGCACGCACCAGCGCGCCGGCCACGCCCTCATTCCATCACGATGTCGCGCGTCTCGCGCATGGCAAGCACCGCGAGCAGGCTGACCGCCGCTGCCGCCGACACGTACCCGCCGACCCACGCCAGCCCGCCGCGATTGGCAAGCAATTGCGCGATATACGGCGCGACCGACGCGCCCAGAATCCCGCCGAGGTTGTAGGCGACGCCCGCCCCGGTGTAGCGCACGTTCGTCGGGAAAAGCTCGGGAAGGAGCGCGCCCATCGGTGCGAACGTCGCGCCCATCAAGAACAGCTCGATCGTGAGAAAGAGCGCCACGTAAGCCGTGTTGCCGCTGCCGAGGAGCGGTGACATCGCGAAACCGGACAGAATCGCCGCGATGCAACTCACGATGAGCACCGGCTTGCGGCCGAACCGGTCGCTGGCGATGGCCGAGATCGGCGTGGCGATCGCCATGAACAGCACGGCGAAGCAGAGCAGCCCGAGGAACTTCTCGCGCGAAAAGTGCAGCGTCGCGACGCCGTACGACAACGAAAACACCGTCGAGATGTAGAAGAGCGTGTAGCAGACGACCATCGCGAGCGCGCCCAGCAGCGTCGGCGCGAGATAGCGGCTGAACAGCGTCGCGATCGGCACCTTCACGCGCTCGTGACGCTCCAGCGCGGCGCGGAACGCGGGCGTTTCGGCAATCTTCAGTCGCACGTACAGCCCGAGCGCCACCAGCACCGCGCTGACGAGGAACGGCACGCGCCAGCCCCAGCTGCGAAACTGCTCGTCCGACAGCGAGAGCGCGAGGCCGAAGAAAAGACCGTTCGACGCCAGAAAGCCGACCGACGGCCCGAGTTGCGGGAACATCCCGAACAGGCCGCGCTTGCCTTGCGGCGCGTATTCGGTAGCGAGCAGCGCCGCGCCGCCCCATTCCCCGCCGAGCCCGATGCCCTGCCCGAAGCGCAGGATGCACAGCAGCACGGGCGCGAGGCTGCCAATCGATGCGTAGCCGGGAACGAAGCCGATGAGCGTCGTCGAAAGACCCATTACCAGCAAGGACGCGACGAGCGTCGATTTGCGGCCGACGCGATCGCCGAAATGCCCGAACAGAAACGAGCCGACAGGCCGCGCGAGAAACGCGATGCCGAAGGTCACGAACGCGGACAGCGCCTGTGCGGCGGGCGATCCGTGCGGAAAGAACACCGGCCCGATGACGAGCGCGGCGGCGGTCGCGTAGACGTAGAAGTCGTAGAACTCGATCGCGGTGCCGATGAAACTCGCGAAAATCACGCGCGACGTGCTTTGGGCTTTGTCGCCGGGCTTGGCGGCGGAAAGCGAGGGTGATGACATGCTGTCTCCGTTTATTGCGTTGTAGTGTCTGTTGCTGCGCGCTCGCATTCGCGGGACGTGCTAGATGGGCGCTGCGTCGGGCGTCTGGGAAATCGTGCGCGATAGCTCGGGCTCGCGCTGGGCGTGGTGCGCGAGACGGGGGCGAGCGGGCCATGCCTGGAGGCGCTTCGCACGGCGCGCGGGGTAAGCGCGTGGCGAAGGCCGGCCGGTGTAGAACCGGCAAGGGGATGCCAAAAATTATAACGATCGGGCCCGGCAGGCGCCAATCTGCACCAACGCGCGCCGATCGGCGCTAGTCGATGCTCGTCGCTTGCGGGGAGTGCGACGTCTGCAACTGGAACTGTCCGTTGTCGTTGAACATCCATCCTTCGAACAATTCGACCTGGCCTTTGCCGTTCAGCAGGCGGGCGGGCGGCGCGGGCAGCGGGGCGGAGCGGCGCAGGGAGGCGAGCGCGGTGGCTTCGGCTTCGTCGTCGCCGTTGGTCCGATACACGGACGATTGCACGAGCCGCCCGCTACGGTCCACCGTGAACGCGACGAGCACGAACGACCGCAGCATCGCCTGCGGCGTGCCATGCAGCACGAGCGACGGATTGCGCTCGAAGATTCTCTCCGCGATGCGCGCCTTGTACTGATCGAGCGTCAGCCCCGGCGCCGGCGACGGCGCGGCGGCGCGCGCCTGAACGACGCTCGGCGGCGGCGTGAACGTGCAGGCGGTCGTCGCGAGGATCAGCGCGAGGATCAGCGCGATGGCGAGCCAGGCAGCGGCGATCCGAACGGGCGATGCGGACGTCGCGATCATGATTCGTGAGGACGAGTGGCGCGCAGGGCGATACTCAAATAGTAGCGGTTGCCGGAGCCGCCCGGTATTAGCGCTTTCCGGGTGCGGGTCTTGCTCCGCTATTCAGATACTTCGAACGTACAAGGAGGGAGCCATGACTGGTGAAACGAATCGTCCCGACGACGCGCAGCCTGCCGAACACAGCGACAACGAGAAGAGCAAGCTGCCGGAGCGTGACGATCAGGGGCGCAAGCAGGCGCCGCACGATAATCCGGGGCAGCAGCCCGGCGAGGGCGAACCGCCCGTGGGTTGAGCGCTGTGGCGCGTCGGGCTAGTCGGCGTAGGGCTTGACGAGCTCGGCGCAACGCAGCGGCGACGTCGAACGCGTCCCGGCGGATTCGGCGGCGCGTGTCTCGATACAGCGGTACACGCTATTGGTTTTCTGCAGGATGTACGTGTCCTCGGGCGACGCCGGGCTGCGCGTGGACGCGCTCGTCATCGCGACGATGGTGTAGCCGTTTTGAACCAGATCGAAGAGTGTGGTGTCGGCGCGGCGCCATTGGGTGTTGGGCAATGTGTCCGCCTGCGCCGACGCCTCGCCGTAGCAGGCAAGCGCCAACAGAAGGGGGATGCTGCGAGTGCGGTGCATCGTCAGGTCTCCGCGCTGAGTGGTGAGCGCGGTTAGATGCGGCAGCGGGCGCGGCGTTCAATCGGTGCTGCGAACAGACCGTGGCGGCGAAAAAAAGCCTCGCGCTCGGCGAGGCTCAAGCCAACCTACCATTGAAGGCTCCCGTCACGCGGATACGGGGGAACGCGTGAAGAAGCTTTGCGACGATACTTGGGGACGAGTGGGGGGGCAATGCGGTTTGTCTGAATGTTGAACGCTTCTATGCGACGGATCACGGCGCGTTTGTGACGAACGCGCAGGCCGACGCGTCATTGTGCTTTCCGGACCTGCTTTCGCACTCGTAAATGTTAATCGAGTCGAGCGTCGGAATCTTTCGGCCCAATCTTTGAATGGTCGAGTGGGCGTCAGAGCCGCAAAAAGATTGTGTTGAATAATTCCGAAGGATGGCACGTCGACTCGCTCAAACCTTCATGCCGCAGATTCGACGATTCCGGTCGGCCGGATCAATGCGAGAAAGGCATCGCGTTGCGCTGTCCGTCGGCACCGAAGCTAGGCGCGCGCTCGTATGAGTGCGCGAGGTGCGAACGCTTCGATTTCCAGTTTGGCGTGCCGCCAACTCGCCAGTTCCTGGGTCATACGCTCAAGGACATATCGAGCGGCGCTGCTATCGTAACCAGCTTTCTCTAAGCTACAGACGTACTCGTGATATGGGATGAGTTCGGCTTCTCGCTGTTCGATATGCCGCTCAACTCTTCCACGCAACTTTTCGAAGACGTCGATGTCATCCGTGTCGGCTTGTCGGCGGGAAAAGGACGGTTCATCGTATCATCCGTTGTGGACACCTTCCTTATGAGATGATTTGTATTAGTTGCTTACGCTCACCGTTTTGCGATGCTATAGCCACAACTATTTTTCCGCGATGGTAGACCTGAGGCTTGTATCTCCCCGCAGATTTCCTGGCTGCGTTTGAATTCGTCTAAGAACGCTACCGCACATTCCGACAAACTTTCGGTAATTCGCTTGCCTAGCATTAGAGTACGTTGACTGTGTTCGCTTAGGTCTTCCCTGGACACCACGCAATGTCTCTCGCGAACTTGTACGAAAGAAGCAACGTCTTGAAAATCAGAATCAAGGCGGAGGGAGAGTGTTCTGACATACGATTGCAGAACGATATTATCCGGCTTGCAGATATCGCTGAGTACGAGCTCGGATTCGACGCGGTCCTGCACGGACACCTTGCTATCGTGCGCGCTCGGGCAAAGCGACGTCACGTTTTGATGGCATTGGCTCTGTTTGACAGCGCGCTTACCGAATTCAGCTGCAACCGCCAGATGCTCAACAGGGGAACATCGGGAGCGCAGCGTATTACCTGCGAACGTCCCGCCGCCCGCCGCGCGGACGACGCCGGACGTGACAAGCATATGCCTGTGTCATACCCGCCACTTCAGTTAATCGCACGGACAGGGCAACTAGCAGCGTAGAGCTAATTCGTTCAAACAGTTTCCCTGCCGAAGCAGCCCATAACGATTGACCCCGTAAGCGTTTCGTTATATCGGCAGTGCTTCGCCGTTTTAGCCTTGCGGAAACGCGGAGGTGAGCGATGCCGGCAAAGATTGAACATTTCTTCGTACTGATGCTCGAGAACCGGTCTTACGACAGCGTGCTCGGATTCTCCGACTTGGCCGGTACGACGCCCAACGGCGAGGCGACGACTGCCAACGGACTACCCGCCATGCCGATTGTCAACTTCGGACGGAGCGGGACGGCTTATCAGCTAGGGAAAGGCGCGCCGTATGCACTTGGCTTCGACCCGGGCCACGAATTTACCGACGCATGCGTCCAACTGTGCGGTCTGCAGGTGGCGAATGGAGACACCGTGCGCAACGACGCTCTCGTTCTCGGCGTGGCAGGCTACCCACCGATTGCAACCGCCAGTTCGACGACGGGGTTCGCTGCGACCTACGAGGACCATTCAGACCCGGTGGCTGATGCCTTCAATGCGTTCACGCCGGACCAACTCCCGGTATTAAACTTCTTGGCCAGACAGTTCGGAGTCTGCGACAACTGGTTCGCGTCGATGCCAGGACCAACATGGCCCAACCGCTTCTTTGCCGTGGCTGGGACGTCCTCGGGTCTCGACCATTCTCCGAGCGATGCGCAAGTTCTGGAAGCTGTGTTTCTCAATGCGCCGATTTTCACTTTCCCGAATGGAACTATCTTCTCAAAGATGCCTGACCAGCAATGGCTTATCGTGCAAGGCGACGTGGCTCAGGCGAGAGGCATCTACGGGATGGGAGAGCGGCTGAGCCGCTTTGTGCCGATGGATACGCTTCTGAATCGACTCGCGTCCAATTCACTCACCGAGATGTTCGTTTTCATCGAGCCGACATACGACGCAAAGAACGATTTCCGAAACGGCAACTCGATGCACCCCGCCGGCGACGTCCGTAAGGGGGAAGCGTTGATTAAGCAAGTGTACGACGCTGTAAGCTCATCCGAGGTGTGGTCGAGCAGCGTGCTGCTTATTGTCTTTGACGAGCATGGTGGCTTTTTCGACCATGTGGCACCACCGAATGCCCAGCCACCAGATTCACCGGAGAATACCCGGTTGAAAGCTCACAACTTTGCATTCGATAGGATGGGCGTGCGAGTCCCAGCCGTTGTGGTCTCTCCGTTCGTTCCAGCCGGCACAATCGACCACTCGACGTACGACCACACGTCAATCCTGAAGACGGCGGATAGGTTACTCGGGCTCAATGGACTACTCGATTTGACAGCTCGCGTGCGCGCTGCTGACGACTTCTCGAAAATGCTCAGCCTATCGACGCCTCGCGCGGAAATTCCGTCATGCCCATCCCCGCGTTCTATGCCTGAAGGCTTTCGCCCCCCCAGTGAGGGGGCCTCGCGCTCGAAGGACCCTTTCCTTCCACTCTATGCACATCATTGAAGACGCCGGTTGTATGGGCGGCTTTGCAGCCGCTGTGGGAAGCCGTCCCGGTCAGCTCGCCGGCGAGGCGCAACGAAAGAATCATTCCGGGTTTTCCTGCGGCATGACCGGTCACACCAATTGAAACCGCACATGCTTAAACCTATAGCGCAAAGAGCGGACGACGTGCCGTCGTTCAAGACAGTACCTCGGCCGACACTCGCCTAGTCACGAAAAGTCCTATCGAGCTCGATGCTCAGCGTGGGACGCCTATTCGGAGACAGATACTGTCGAAGACAGTGAGAGGCTGTCAGCGCTGTTCCCGACAAGTACCCGGAACTGCCCGGTCGCGTTCTTCCATTGCTGACTCGCTGAATCCCAGACGCCAAGAGGATGGCTCGAAGAACTCGGGTCGACGGATATTGCCACCGTCTTCTTTTCGCCCGGAGCCAATTGCACCTTTTAGAAACCGACCAGCCGCTTCGGCGGTTGCCCTATACCACCTGGCAACGAGAGGTACACTTGCGGAACCTCCGCTCCCGCTACTGCACCGGTGTTCTCGACATCGACCTGTACAATGATTGGCTTCTTGCCGTCAGTGGCTTGCGGACTCACCTGCAGGCTAGACAGCTTGAAAGTCGTGTATGAAAGACCGTGCCCGAACGAGAACAATGGTTTCACGTTTTGTGCGTCATACCAACGATAACCAATCTGCAAACCTTCGGAATAAGTGACCGTCGGGGCACCGTTGACGCTTACGCCAGAAAACTGCGTCGGCGTATTTGCAGGCCAGTCACCAGCGCTCTTCGGGAATGTAACTGACAGCTTTCCTCGTAGCTTGCCCGGGAAAAAAATGCCGCCGCACGACAAGTTTTCTCGTGCCTCGTATCGATTACAGGCACCCAGATAGTAGTCAAGAGTGCCGTCTCAACTGTTTGCCCCACGCACGCCAATGGGTTGATACGTTCTGGCATCGGCAACCAGTAGCGCGGTCATGTTCACAATTCGACGCACCGTTGCTGACGCAGTCAACACATGAACGGGCCTTGCTGCACCGAGCAGAATCGGTCCGATGGTGATGTTGTTACCTGCGGCTACTTTCAGCAAGTTATAGGAGATGTTCGCAGCATCGATGTTCGGCAGAACGAGAAGATTGGCATCTCCTTCGAGAGTACATTGGGGAATCACTTCGCGGCGCAATCGGCGGTCCAGGGCTACGTCACCATGCATTTCACCGTCGACGTCCAAGTCGGGCATGCGCTCTCGAAGAATGGCAAGAACATCGCGCATCTTCTGTGCACTTAGCGCATTGCTTGTCCCGAAATTTGAGTGCGACAGAAGAGCGACCTTTGGAACGATTCCAAAGCGCTTTACCTCCTCGGCCGCCATAACAGTAATTTCGGCCAGTTGCTCGGGTGTCGGGTCGACGTTCACATGCGTATCGACAAGGAAAATCTGTCGACCTGGCAAGACCAACGCGTTCATGGCGGCGTAGACGCTCGTGCCGTTCTTCTTTCCGATGACCTGGTCAATGAAGTGCAGGTGCCGGTGTGTGGTGCTTGTCGACCACGTTATCCCGACCCATCCCGTTTCCGTCGACAAGCGCACCATTTTCATCGACGACGCCGCCAAACAGGCCGCAAATTTCACGCGGAACTGTCAGAAGCACGGCATTCACCTGTTCGACGTCAAAGACCGCGAACAAGGCATCGAGCATGTCGTGGCACCCGAGATTGGTCTGATTCGCCCAGGGATGGTGGTGTTGTGCGGCGATAGCCACACGACGACTTACGGCGCACTCGGAGCACTCGGCTTTGGTATCGGCACGTCGGAAGTTGAACATGTGCTCGCGACGCAGACGCTGGTCTATCGCGTCGCCCGCGACATGCACATCGTTGTCGACGGTGAATTGCCGGTCGGCACGACGTCGAAGGACCTCGTCTTGTACATCATCTCGATGATTGGCGCACAAGGCGCTCGCGGATTCGCGGTCGAGTATTCGGGTGCTGCAATCGGCTCGCTTTCCGCTGAAGCGCGCATGACCCTCTGCAACATGACGGTCGAGGCAGGCGCACGCGGGGCCCTTATCGCGCCCGACGCGACCACCGTCCAGTATGTGGCGGAGCGCATCAAGGATATATCCGAAGACGAACGCGCTGCAGCAGCGCAACTGTGGCTCGCGTTGAAATCCGATGCGGACGCCGAGTTTGACGTCACGCATCGATTCGATGCAAGCGAGGTCGCACCGTTTGTAACGTGGGGAATAGCTTTGAACTTCCGCTGCAAATCTTCAATTTTCTCGTCGAGGGAGCGCAGCGCCCTCAGCGGTGCGTGCGTGCTCATACCGGGATGTCGAAGGCGGGGCGACGAGCTTTGTGGGCCCTCTCGCTTGTTCTTTCGACAATCTATGTAACGGAAAGTGAGCAAGCAGCACGGCAGCTATTTGGGCAGGGTTCTAGTGCTCGTCGGACAGCCTCAGGGCGTCATCGTAGCTGTAGAGCTGGACAGCAGTGTCCCTCCCTCGTCGAAACGGTGTTATCGGCGGCGACGCTGCGTGTGCAGTTGGTCGGGATACAGAGCGCGTTGGAATGCGGCAATGCAACTGCGATGGCTAGACATCCGCAATTCCCTAGCTTCCAACATCAACACGTAAACTGTTAGCGGCTTAGTACGCGGACCTTTCCTATACCGCCAGCGCAGCGTGACAAACGGAGATTCGTTGCCAAGAAAGGCGATACACTAATCGTACGCGCCCTCGTCTTGTCGTCCGTCTGTGGGCGGGCTCTATGACAAAAATTGAACTCCTCATCGCCGTCGAGCTTTTGAATAACCGAATGGCCTCTCTTGAGTATTCGCATGCTCAATCGGTTGCCGAATTACTTTTGCTAATCGGATATGGAAAAGAAGTAGGCTGTGAAGACGTTGCGCTCCGACATGACCTAATGATGGCTGAGTCTCTTGTCGTCTTGAAACGTCTGGACGAAGCTTCGGAACGGTTCAAGAAGGCTATACTGAGCACTTATTTCCGCACATCGTGCAACATGACCTCGGAGCGGGCAGTATCGAGCCGAGCAGAGCGTCACGATGGTTTTTCAGACCGAGACTCTTCCAGCGGTGAGGCAAATGCAAGCCCGGGTGTCTGCTTCCCGAAAGAGCAACTTTAAGCGCACGCGCTCGGCCGGGACGGCTTGCGCGCGCTCACTGTGGCCCTGGCAGGAGCCCTCGCTGCCGCATCCTCGTTGCTTTCGATGCCCCAGTGTTATCTTGCCCTCGCGTTCCAGGACGTCGAGTGGGTCATGCCTTAGGCTGGGGCGTCGCGCATAAAGCTAGAGAGCAGGCTTGGAAGCGCGTCAAGCATAAGGCCCTTCTGGCAGTAGGCGTCGAAGTCCGTGTGGGACGACCTCTTGGCTACGAAATCCTCGGCGTGCGCGGTAAGAGCGACAATCACTGCAGTCGCTGTTCGAAGATTGGTCCTAAGGGCCCGAGCGACGGCAAACCCGTCGATGCGGGGCATGGAAATATCTAGTACAACAACGTCTGGTTTCCACACGCACGCAGCCGCTATCGCGGCTGCTCCTCCATAAACCGCTGCGACCTTATGCTTCACCATCGCCAAGTATGCCGCCAGTGCATCGGCGCCGCCGCTGTTATCGTCGACTACAAGCACGCGCGGCGAGCGTCCTCTCGCCAAAAACGTGCGCGAGGTCCATCGCCGAACTGCATGTGTCGGTCGTGTCATTTGCATGTGGTGAAGTCGTTTTACTTTGAACGCTCGACGGAACGTGCATAGAAGTCAGGTTGCCTGCTGCTCCGCCCGACCGGCGAAGGGTCTTCGGGAACGGCGTTCATTGCTTTCGAGAGTTGAGGGCAAGCCGCACGGCCTTGGCGAGTTCATCGAGGCTATACGGCTTAGCTAGAAGCGTAACACCGTCGTCGAGCCGACCCTCATGGGAGATTATGTCGCGGGTATATCCAGATGCGAAAACGACTGCAGCGCGATGCGGCGATGCGCTGGCGATGTTCGCGAGTTCGCTGCTTCTTACGGTACCGGGCATCACGACGTCCGTAAAAAGCAAATCGATGCGCGGGCCTCTCTGCAGAGCCGCGAGGGCGGAATCGCCATCGTGAGCGGACAGAACCTTGTACCCAAGCTGCGCAAGCATATCGATGGCAGCGAGGCGTACTTCCGGGTCGTCCTCTGCCACCAGAATCGTTTCTCCGCCACGCATCGCGTGCGAATGCGTTCCTCGCTCGTCAGTGCTTTCCTCCGCGTCGCATGCAGGGAAATACAGCGAAATTGTCGTTCCTTTCCCTAGCTGGGTCTCCACGTCGATGAACCCGGCGCTCTGGTTGACGAAGCCAAACACCATAGACAGGCCCAAGCCTGTTCCCTGGCCCTCCGGCTTCGTTGAATAGAACGGCTCAAACATGCGGGCTCGGACGGTCTCAGACATTCCTCGACCGTCGTCGACAACGGACAACCGCACATAGCCGCCGCACGGTAGAACGGAGCCGTTCAGAAGTCGATTACCGCCAATGACGTTGCCCACATTGACCGTTATTCGGCCAACTTTTTCGATAGCATCTCTAGAATTCAGAACCAGATTGAGCAGGGCGTTCCCAAGCTGGTTTCGGTCGACGTTGATGTTTCTGACGTCAGATGCAATCTCGACATGCAACTTTACCGTTTCAGGAAGTGCGCGCGACATGAGTTCGGACATTGACTCGAGCAACTTCGCTACATGTGTAGGCCTTGGATTAAGCGGCTGTCTACGCGCGAACGCGAGCATTTGCGATGCAAGCTTGCTGCCTCGGTTTATAGCGGACGACATGGCGCCCAATCGGCCTTCTAGATTCGGTGTTTGTCGTGTTGCTAGCCGAACAAGTTCTAGGTTCGACGAAAGTATCTGCAGCACGTTGTTGAAGTCGTGAGCCACTCCACCGGTCAGGTTTCCGATTGCCTCGAGCTTCTGCACTTGACGGAACCGCTCCTCGGCTTCAACCCGTGCCGTGACGGCCTCAGCGATGCGCTGTTCTAACGTTTGATTGAGCTTCAGTAGTTTTTCTTCAGCAACTCGCCTTGCCCTTTCCGCAACCACTTTTTCAGTGGTCTCAAAGACAATTGCCATAACACCGGCGGGCCGCCCATCGTCCTCCGTGACCGGGGAATAGTGCAAATCCATCCATGCTGGCTCAGGCACTCCACGGCGTACGAGGGTGAGTTCCTTGTCTTTGTACGATAGCGTTCCGCCAGCAAGACAAGTATCGACGACGTTCCGGTTGAACTCCGCAATCTCTGGCCATCCGTCTTCTACCGGCTTTCCAAGTAACGACGGATGACGGCCACCGGCAAACACGGCATAGGCGTCGTTGTACACCATCGTTCCTGGCTTGCCCCAAAGCATGACCAGAGGCAACGGTGAAGCCAGTACAAACCTGACGGCGGATTGCAGGCTCTGCGACCAGCCTTGTATCGGACCAAGCGCCGTTTCGCTCCAATCGAACGTCGCGACGCGCTCAGCCATCTCGCCATTCCATCCCGCGCAAGCGTACGAATCCGCAGGCCATTCCTTTGAGATGCGCATGTGTCGAACTTTCGTCGAGTCAGGAATTTGGCAGCCGCGCAAAACGAGCGAGCTAGGTTGCAGAACGCCCGCCATTATCAGCTATCGGCAGTCCCTTGAACCCGCAACCAGAACTGCAAGTCTAGCCGGTTTACGCGCCCGGTTTGCACAGGCGACGTCGGGCTCGACATGTAGTCTGGCGCGTCGCCGAAAGCTCGGACCGGCAGGTTCCGCAAGATGCCGAATCGACAATACACACACGTTGGGGAGTCGAGGACTTGCTTGAAGGGTCCGGTGAGTAGTCAAAGCGCGTCCGAACTCTTCCGAAGGCCGTTTTGGGCATTCGGATTGCGCGTGTTATCGGTACTGCCGAAAGCTCGACACGGTCTCGGCGAGTCAGCCAACGCCACCATCGCGAGGCGAACATAGCATGTGTCGCTTAAGCCGCCGTGACATGGGTAATGCGCGCTGGCGACAATAGCGCGTAAAGCCGAAACAAGCTATCAAACCCGTAGTTCATCTACATCTTTACGGGGTATGCGTCTTGCACTTTTATGCACCATCTGTTCTGCCCTCGATGCCAATACGCTATGTCCGCACAGCCCCAGAATCATGTCGAGCGAATCACTGTTCTCCTCATCGACGACGAGGTGGACATTTGTGAGGTGTGGACGATGCTTCTCGAGATGCAGGGGATGACAGTCGTAACAGCCTTCGATGGAAGAGACGGTCTATTGAAGGCAATGTTGTGCAAGCCGCATGTGGTTATCTGCGACTTCATGATGCCCGGTATGAATGGACTCGAAGTCTGTGCCGCTATTCGGGCTGAAGACGGCCTCTGCGAAGCATCGATAATTCTCTGGTCAGCAGCCAGAGGCATCGAAGCCACGGGTGTCGCTGATTTGGTGGTGGAGAAGCCAGTGGACGCAGAACGGTTCATCGAGCAAATTTACTCGGTGACCCTCCGCAGACGTTAGGACTTGTACATTCAGCGAAGGTCCACGGGAATGTGTTCGCTTTTCTTCCCAAGGCAGGAACAGGGGGGGCGATGGACTGAAGGCAGGAACGTTTGAGCCAAAAGGTTATGATTGCACCAACCTCGACCTGGCACAATGCCCGGGGACCCGTTCCTCAGAATTGACCCCTTAGGCTTTGAAAAAGCAACGGCCGGGAGAACGAGTAGTGAACGGAGCCCCACGATACGAGGGGGCGTGCGGGCTTGCTGAGTATTGGTGCTGCCAATGGAGAAACAGCAGACGCGATTGACGCTATCGTGACGGTAACGGAGCGTTCCCTAACGGCCGGTCTGATATTTTGGGCACAACGGGTCTCCATCGAGTTCTTGCTGCGACCCAGAACATCCTGTTGCGCCAACGACTTCTGCCAAGGCTTCCTGGGCCGGACAAGCGCTGCTTCCACTCTTCGATTGGCGCCGACATCCCGATGAAGCCGTGCTGGCTTGGCAAGGTTTCCTTTGGTCAGCGCGTCTTTATCGTCCGCTGCTGTCCGCAGTCAAACAGTCGTTCCTCGACACCGCGAACCACTATGAGCGGTTGGGACAAGGCAAGGCGCAATACGCAGCGATGCTCGCGTTTGCGGCGCTCGAGCCGGAAGAGACATTCACGATATCTGAGCTGCAAACCGCGACGCGTGCGCTTCCACCGTCGGGCTTAGCCGAGACGACTCGCGCGCTGGTGCGCGCGCTCGAAAGCGCCGGGGAGCGACGCGAAGAATACTGGACCCACAGGGTGCGCCCCTACCTGCGACGCATCTGGCCGAAAACGAGGGACATCGCCTCGCAGATGATTTCGGAACAATTCGCGCGGCTCGCCATCGGCGCCGGAGAGCAATTCCCCGAGGCACTCGCCAGTGTCCTCGACTGGTTGCAACCGCTTGAGCATCCCTTTTACACGGTGCATCTCGTCTGCCAGGCCGGATTGTCAGCCCGCTTTCCGAGGGAAGCGCTACAGTTGCTGAATGCGATGATGGACGCGGAGGCATGGGCGTCGTCTGAACTGCGCGCTTGTCTTGAGCAGATTCGTGAGGCACTGCCAGTTGTTGAAACGGACGAACGCTTCCGGCGTCTTTGGCTACAGTCCCGGCAACCACGGTGAGCGAATCGACGGAACAAGCTGGGACGCTATCGACGGGCGCAGGCCTTTCGAAGCAGACGATGTCTCCGACGCGCAACGGAAGATAGTGCTGGGCTTGCCGTCGTCCCTGCCATTCTCGGCTATCGGCGAACCGAGGTCCTCGGATGGAACCGGCAGAACGCGCTCAGAGAGTTTGCGTGGACGTGCGCAGGGTGGGGCGAGTCCTGCGGTGCGTCCGCGACGTTCTTTGATAGGCATGTCGAATCGGACTGTTGCGCTCAACCTCTGTCGACGAGGGCTTTAGACGGACGAAACCGCTGTCACGGGCCGCAGAAAGCGAGTCGTCCCTCCGGGCGGTAAGTCATTGTGCCCTGCGTGCGAGCCACTCTGCGTAGGGTGTCGGGAAAACCACACCTTCGAACGTGATTTGCGCGATGTACCTCTGGACATGCTCGGCCTTATAGCCATCGCCGTAGTCAATCGCGCTGCTGTGCTGAAGAAAGATAGCCTTGTCGGCAGCGCGCGGCAGTCGCCGGCCACTAAAGAACTCGCCGAGGCCCACCGGCCACGTCCCGTTGATGACCTGGGCATCGCGCACCCGGTCCTCGAACAGATGCCGGAAGCTGTGATTGCCATGGCCAGGACCGAAAGCCAGCCTATCCCGCACGTGTCTCAGAAAGGCTTGCTCGTACGCGCGTCCCCACTTCGGGTCCTCGCCATTTTCATCCGGGATTGCCGACGGAAACAGGGGTGTGCCAGGCGGATGCAGCGCTTGCTTTTCCCGCACGAAGTCGGCGAATCCGAGTGCACAAAGCTGGGGGTGAACCGGGACGGTCCGCACGGCCGACTCGTTTTTCAGCGTGCGAAGCGGAAGCTGAGCGGTGGACTCGAGTGCAGGGTCATCGGTGGCCTCAAGCACCATTTGGACGGTCACGAGCAGAATGCCGTCGCAGAACGCGAAATCCGAATTCACCAGCTGCGTCAATTCCCGCACGCGAAAGCCGTGGCACAGGGAAATAATGGGCCCCCAGTAGCGCATGCCGAGGTCGGTGGCCATCCCACCGGACCAGTGTCTGGCATTCGGGTCGTACCAGTCGGACGCGAAGACCTTGTTGAGCTGCGCTGCCGTGAAGGGATACCGGCGCTTCTCGCGCTTTCTCTGCTCCTCCTTAGAGATTTTCGGCGTGGTTTCGAGCTGATTCATCGGATTGTCGGTGGACATATGACCGTGCGTACGCGCGAGCCCGAAAAACTCGCGCAGAGTCCGCTGGGCGAATCCGCTCACATAGGTTTGCCCCCAAGGCTTGTTCTCGGCATGCAGCCGGTCTTCAAGGAAACGATAGATATCGTGTGCGCTCACCTCGCCAAGCGGCACATCGCCGACGAACGCAATCAGGCGTTTCCAGACCGACACGCTCTTCGAGATGGACTTGCTTTCGACGGCGCCGCGCTTATGTTTTTCGTAGACCGGAATCATGGCGGACAGCAGCGCGCCGGACGATTCAGGCACGTCGAACTGCGCAGCTTTGCCGCTTAATATCATGGCAAACGTCTCCTGCGCGGACCGCTCGGTTTCTGCGAATGCGAGGACAAAGTCCGGCAGAAGGGGGTCGTCTGCGGCGATGAGATACGCGGCGTCTTCCGCATATTCGCGGGCGTTTTCTTCGAGACTACGCCATGCGCGCGCCGTCTGGCCACGGGCAAGCACCGTTCGGGTCATGCGCGTGAGGCGTCGACTGAAAGACTTCGCGTCACGCGCGAGCTCTTTGGCTGCGAGCTTGTCCCTCTGCCTGTCGTTGTCTGTGTCCCCCGTCTTGATGGCCCGGTCGAAGTGATGAGTGTGTTCCCAGTCGGCCATACGCATCGCGCAGATGCGCCGGATGAGCGCGGGCGAGAGGGCGATGGGCTTTCCGGGGGAGTCGTACACGTCCGGGCGCTTGGATGCGGCGGAATGTGAACCGTCAAGGACGGGCGGGCTTTCGAGCGGTTGGAAGTCGCTGCCGGTGGGCGTTGCCATTGCAGTGCCGGAAGAAGCTTGCGCGCTGCTGTCGGCGGGTGTCTTCGCGGCCTTCAGGGCAAGCCATGTGGCCCGCAGGTCTGCTTCGATGCGCGCGCCTTCGGCGCGGGCCTTCACGCGGTCGGCAGTGCCCGTGCTACGTCGGACACGGCCAGTGCCGGCGACCGCTTGCAACGACAGGGGGACAAAAATGTCGACGTACCAGTTGCGACTGCGGCCGGAGGGATGGGGAATCAGCTTGACGGACATGGCGTCCTCTCGTACGGTCTCGGCACACATAACCGGCACACCTACCTGCTCTAACTTATTGAAAGCGCAGGATTATACGAGAAATCAACGCCTTGAAAGCGGGTGGCGGAGGCGGTGAGATTCGAACTCACGGAAGGATCGCTCCTTCGCCGGTTTTCAAGACCGGTGCCTTAAACCGCTCGGCCACACCTCCAGCAAGGCGCGTATTGTAGCGCACTCGTCGGCGTCGAGCGACCTCAGCCTTCGAGTGTGCGCGTCGCCCTGAGCGCGGGGAAAAGCCGCATCCACACGAGCGCGACGATGATCGTCCCCAATCCGCCGATCAGCACCGCCGGCACCGCGCCGAACAGTCCCGCCGTCATGCCCGATTCGAATTCGCCGAGCTGGTTCGACGTGCCGATAAAGAGCGAATTGATCGCGCCGACGCGACCGCGCATCTCGTCCGGCGTCTGTAACTGAACGAGCGACATGCGCACGACCACGCTGATTACATCGGATGCGCCGAGCGCCGCCAGCGCAATCAGCGAAAGATAAACGTTGCGCGAGAGCCCGAACACGATCGTCGCAATGCCGAACGCGATCACGCCGGCAAAGAGCGCCGTGCCCGCGCGCCGTCGCAGCGGAAAATGCGCGAGCCAGATCGACCCGCAGAGTGCGCCCACCGCCGGCGCCGCGCGCAGAATGCCGAGTCCCCACGGGCCCGTATGCAGAATGTCGCGCGCGAAAACCGGCAACAGCGCCGTCGCGCCGCCGAGCAGCACGGCGAACAGATCGAGCGACAGCGCGCCGAGAATCACCGGCTTGCTGCGAATGAAGCCGATGCCCGAGAACAGCGCCTCGAACGACAACGGCGCGCGCACGCGCACGGCGTTCTCGATCTTGATCGCGCCGACCGCGCACGCGGCAACGAGAAACACGACGCACACCGCGCCGTACACCGTCAGCGCGCCCAGGCCGTAGAGCAGGCCGCCCATCGCGGGGCCGAGAATTTGCGCCGTCTGGTTCGCGGACGTCGACCAGGCGCTCGCGTGCTGCAGCTGGTTTCGCGCGACGAGGTTCGGCAGGAGCGCAGCCATCGACGGCGATTCGAATGCGCGGGCCGCGCCCGTGATGGCGGCGATCGCGTAGATCGGGCCGGCGTGATTCCAGCCGCGCCATGCGTAAAGACACAGCATGAGCGCCGCGACGCTCTCCACTGTCTGACAGACATACGCAATCGTGCGGCGGTCGTAGCGATCCGCAACGTGCCCGACGACGAGCGTCAGCACGAACATCGGCAGGAACTGCGCGAGGCCGACGAGACCGAGCGCGAACGCGCTGTGCGTGATCGAGTAGACCTGCCAGCCGATGGCGACCGACATCATCTGAAACGCGACGGACGACATCACGCGGGCCGTCCAGAAGAGCGCGAACGGGCGATGCCGCATGACCGAGCCCGGCGCCATCGTCGGTGCGCTCATCGTGCCGAATCGTCCAGAAAGAGCTCTTGCAGATCGTTGAGGAAGCGTTGGCCGCGCTCGGTCGGCGCAATGCGCTCGAAATCGCGCGTGATGAGGCCGCGCTTCTCCGCTTCGACGAGCGCCGGCTCGATGGCCGAGAGCGCGAGTCCCGTGCGCTCGACGAACGCATGCACCGGAAAACCTTCGACCAGCCGCAGCGTGTTCAGCATGAACTCGAACGGCAGATCGCGCGGGCCGACTTCGCGCTCTTCCTGTATCGCGCTTTCCGTAGGCGACAGCGCGTGCTCCATGTACGTCGCCGGATGCTTGAAGCGCGCCTGCCGCACGATCTTCGACGGAAACGATAGCTTCGTGTGCGCGCCCGCGCCGATGCCGAGGTAATCGCCGAAGCGCCAGTAATTCAGATTGTGGCGGCTCTGCCGATGCGGCTTCGCATACGCCGACACTTCGTAGCGCTCGTAGCCGGCATCGCGCGTGCGCTCGTGTATCCAGTCCTGCATGTCGGCGGCGGCATCGTCGTCGGGCAGGGCGGGCGGGTATTTGGCGAAGAGCGTGTTCGGCTCCATCGTCAGGTGATACAGCGACAAATGCGGCGGCGCGAACGCAATCGCCGTCTCGATATCGCGCCGGCATTCGTCGAGCGACTGCTGCGGCAGCGCGAACATCAGGTCGAGATTGAAGTTGTCAAAGTGCTTCGCCGCGATCTCGACGGCGCGCTGAGCATGCGTCGCGTCATGGATACGGCCGAGCGCCTTCAGATGCGCCTCGTTGAAGCTCTGAATGCCGATGGACAGCCGGTTGACGCCGCTCGCGCGGAACGACGCGAACTTCGCCGCTTCGAACGTGCCGGGATTGGCTTCGAGCGTGATTTCGGCGTCGGCGTCGATGGGCAAGAGCGCGCGCGCGTCCGAGAGCAGCCTGTCGAGGCCCTTGGCCGACAACAGCGACGGCGTGCCCCCGCCGATGAAGATGGTATGCACGTGCCGTCCCCAGACGAGCGGCAACGCGCGTTCGAGGTCGGCGCGCAAGGCGTCGAGATAACGTTTCTCGGGAAACGTATCGTCCTTCCACTCGTGCGAGTTGAAATCGCAATACGGGCATTTGCGCACGCACCACGGGAAATGCACGTACAGCGAAAGCGGCGGCAGCGACGTCAGCCGGATGCTTCCGGGCGACGTGAACGCCTGCACGATGTTGATCGTCTTCGGTCCGCTGCTCACGCGAGTTCCTTTAGTCGTTGCAGCAAATCACGCAATGCAAGCGCGCGATGACTCACCGCGTTCTTGCGCGCCGGATCGAGTTCGGCGGCGGTCGCGCCGAGCGCCGGCAGGAAGAAGTGCGGGTCGTAGCCGAAGCCGTGCGCGCCGCGCGGCGTGTCGATCACTTCGCCGTGCCAGCGGCCTTCCGCGATGAGCGGCTCGGAATCGTCGGCGTGACGCACGAGCACGAGCACGCAGAAGTAATACGCGCGACGGTCCGCTTCGTTCGCGAGGTCGGCGACGAGTCGCGCGTTGTTGGCGGCATCGCTCTTTTCGCCGCCGTGCTTCATCGCGTAGCGGGCCGAGTGCACGCCGGGCGCGCCGTTCAGCGCGCGCACGCAGAGGCCGGAATCGTCGGCGAGCGCGGGCAGGCCGGTCAACGCCGACGCGTGACGCGCCTTCGCGAGCGCGTTTTCGACGAACGTCGGATGCGGCTCCTCGGCTTCCGGCACGCCGAGTTCGCCCTGCGCGATCAGTTCGATGCCCGCGGCTTCCAGAAGCGACGCGAACTCGCGCAGCTTGCCCGCGTTGTTCGACGCGAGCACCACGCGGCCGATGCCATGTGAATCAGACACCTTCGATCTCCAGCGCGGCCTTTTGCTTGGCGATCAGCGCCTTGATGCCGCTGTCGGCGAGATCGAGCAGCGCGTTCATCTCGTCGCGCGAGAACGGCGCGCCTTCGGCCGTGCCCTGTACTTCGACGAAGCCGCCCGCGCCGGTCATCACGACGTTCATGTCGGTATCGCACTGCGAATCTTCTTCGTAGTCGAGGTCGAGCACGGGCGAGCCGTCGAAGATGCCGACCGAAATGGCCGCGACGAAATCCTTCACCGGCGACTGCGCGATACGTCCGCTCGCGAGCAGCTTCGTCACGGCATCGTGCGCGGCGACGAACGCGCCGGTGATGCTCGCGGTGCGCGTGCCGCCGTCGGCCTGAATCACGTCGCAGTCGAGATGCAGCGTGCGCGGGCCGAGCACGTTCAAATCGAACACGGAGCGCAGCGCCCGGCCGATCAGCCGTTGAATCTCCTGCGTGCGACCGGTCTGCTTCCCGCGCGCGGCTTCGCGGTCGCTGCGCGTGTGCGTCGCGCGCGGCAGCATGCCGTATTCGGCGGTGAGCCAGCCTTGCTCGCGTCCGGTGAGAAACGCCGGCACTCGTTCGGCGATGCTCGCCGTGCAGATCACTTTCGTATCGCCGAACTCGACGAGCACCGATCCTTCCGCGTGCTTCGTGTAGTGCCGCGTGATGCGCACGTCGCGTAACTGGCTCGCGCGGCGGCCGCTCGGGCGGGCAATGGAAGGCTTGAGCAGGGGAGAGTCGGTCATGGTGAGCGAGGGAAGAAAGAGTCGGGCGCGATTCGAATGTTCGGTGCGCCAGGTGGTGCGATTTTATCGTCAATCATCGGGCGGCGTTGCCGGCCGCGGAATGCGCGGCGCGCGTTTGGGCGGACGGCGCGCGCGGTAAAAATGGGATAATGCGGGTTCATCGCCCGGCGGCCAAACGCGTGCCAATCCCAGCGCACCTTCATTCGCGCCGGGCGTTTCGTTGAACCGGCCTTCGGCAAGCGAAGGCGCACATCGCGAGACGTACCATGATCTACAGCATGACAGGCTATGCCAGCGCGACGCGCGAAGTCGCAGCCGACGGCGCGGGCGGCGCAGGCGTCGGCGTTTCGGTGGAATTGCGCACGGTGAATTCGCGCTTTCTCGACCTGAACTTCCGCATGCCCGAAGACGTGCGCGCCACCGAGCCGCAAATGCGCGAAATGCTGATGACGAAGCTCTCGCGCGGCAAGGTCGATATCCGCATCAACCTGAATCGCGTCGAGCAGACGGCCAATGCCGGCGCGCTCAACCGCGACGCGCTCACGCAACTCGCCACGCTGGAGCGCGCGGTGCTCGACGTCTTTCCGGATGCCGAGCGCATGCGCACCGGCGAGATCCTGCGCTGGCCGGGCGTGCTCGCGGAAAGCTCGGTCTCGCAGGACACGCTGCGCGAAGCGGTGCTCGCGTGCGCCAAGCAGGCGATCGCGGACCTCATCGAAGTCCGCGCGCGCGAAGGCGCGGCGCTCGCCAATGTGCTCATCAACAACGTGACGGAGATGGAAGCGATCGTCGCGCGCATCACGCCGCTCGTGCCCGAACTGATCGCGAAACATCAGCAGAAGATCGTCGAGCGCCTGCAGGACGCGCTCGGCATCGCGACGTCGGACAACGCCGCGACGACGAGCGTGCCGCGCGATGAAATCGCCGAGCGCATCCGTCAGGAAGTGACGATGTACGGCATTCGCATCGACATTGCGGAAGAGTTGCAGCGCTTAAGCGCGCATCTCACGGAAACGCGCCACGTGCTGCAAAAGGGCGGCAAGGTCGGCAAGCGGCTCGACTTCATGATGCAGGAGCTCAATCGCGAAGCGAACACGCTCGGCTCGAAGGCGGCCGCCAAGGAACTCGCGGATGCGTCGATGACGCTGAAGCTGCTCATCGAACAGATGCGCGAACAAGTACAGAATCTGGAGTAACGCTCGATCATGCCGAACACCACGCACCGCTCGCATAGCACGTACACGGGCATCTATCCCGGCAACCTGTTCATGGTCGTCGCGCCGTCGGGGGCGGGCAAGTCCACGCTCGTGAACGCGCTGCTCGCGCAGGACCCGGCCATCCGCCTGTCCGTTTCCTACACGACGCGCGACCCGCGCCCGGCCGAGACCAACGGCGTGCAGTATCACTTCGTGTCCGTCGACGAATTCATGGAGCGGCACGACAAGGGCGAGTTTCTGGAAAGCGCGGAAGTGCACGGCAACTACTACGCGACCTCGCGCCTGTGGATCGAGGACCAGATGAAAATGGGCCACGACGTGCTGCTCGAAATCGACTGGCAGGGCGCGCAGCAGGTCAAGAAACGCTTTCGCAATGCGGTCGAGATTTTCATTCTGCCGCCTTCGCTGGATGCGCTCGAAGACCGCCTGAAGAAGCGCGGCCAGGACGCGCCGAACGTGATCGTGCGGCGGCTGCTCGCGGCAGGCAGCGAGATGGCGCATGCGTCGGAAGCGGAGTATGTCGTGATCAACGAGAATTTCGATCGCGCGCTCAACGAACTGCGCTGCCTCGTGGCCGCGACGCGCCTGCGCTTCACGTCGCAATATGCGCGTCACACGCAGCTTTTCGTCGAGCTCGGCATTCATCCCACGCACCCGCAATGACGCGAGCGGTGGCCGAGTCATATCGGTCACATAAGGTAGAATAAAACCCACATCGAGAAGGATACAAACATGGCCCGCATCACTGTCGAAGACTGCCTGAAACAAATTCCGAACCGCTTCGAGCTCGCGCTCGCGGCAACGTATCGCGCGCGTCAGCTCGCGCAAGGCCACACCCCGAAGATCGAAAGCCGCGACAAGCCGACCGTCGTCGCGCTGCGCGAAATCGCAGCGGGGCAGGTGGGCGTCGAAATGCTGAAGAAAGTGCCCGTCTGACGGGCGGTTCTTCCGACCACTTTTACCCGTTTCATCCGTTTCACTTTTTGCAAACCCGGCGCAACTGATGGATAAGCGGCGCGTCAGACGAACACGGAGGCGAACATGAGTCAGACACCGCTGCCCGTCTCCGCTTCAGTGGACCCGGACATCGAGATCGATCAGGATTCGCTTCTCGATGCCGACAAGCCGCACGCGGCGCGCAAGTACATCGACGCGGTTCTCGAACAGTCGTTTCGCCATCTGTTCGGGCCGACCGCCACGCCGGAGCAGCCGCGCAAGCACGACGTCGTTTCCATCGCGAATCTGACGAATGCGCTGGCCAGCTACATCTCCGCCGACGAGATCAAGGAAGTCAAGGCGGCTTTCCATTTCAGCGACGAAGCACATCTCGGGCAGTATCGCCAGAGCGGTGAGCCGTACATCACGCATCCGGTCGCGGTCGCGGAAATCTGTGCGGGCTGGAAGCTGGACGCGCAGTCCATCATGGCCGCGCTCCTGCACGACGTGATCGAAGATCAAGGCGTGACCAAGACGGAAATCGCCGAGCGATTCGGCGCGAAGGTCGCGGAACTGGTCGACGGCTTGTCCAAGCTGGACAAGATGGAGTTCCGCAACCGCGAGGAAGCGCAGGCGGAAAACTTCCGCAAGATGCTGCTCGCCATGGCGCGCGACGTGCGCGTCATTCTGGTGAAGCTCGCCGACCGGCTGCACAACATGCGCACGCTGGGCGCGGTGCCGCCGGAGAAGCGTCGGCGCGTCGCGCGCGAAACGCTGGATATCTACGCGCCGATCGCGCATCGGCTCGGCCTCAACAACACGTATCGCGAGTTGCAGGACCTGAGCTTCGCGAACTTCAATCCGAACCGTTACGCCACGCTCGAAAAAGCGGTGAAGGCGGCGCGCGGCAATCGGCGTGAAGTGGTCGGCAAGATTCTCGAAGCGGTGCAGCGCACGATCGCGGACGCGAAGATTAGCGCCGAAGTCACCGGCCGCGAAAAGACCATCTACAGCATCTACAAGAAGATGCGGGACAAGCAGTTGTCGTTCTCGCAAGTGCTGGATGTGTACGGCTTTCGCGTGGTCGTGGAAAGCGCGCTGGAGTGCTACACGTGCATCGGCGCGCTGCATGCGCTCTACAAGCCCGTGCCGGGCAAGTTCAAGGATTACATCGCGATTCCGAAGGTCAACGGCTATCAGTCGTTGCACACCACGCTGGTCGGGCCGTTCGGCGCGCCGATCGAGTTCCAGATTCGCACGCGCAAGATGCACGAGATCGCCGAGGCGGGCGTCGCGGCGCATTGGCTCTACAAGAACGGCGGCGCGGATCTGAACGACGTGCAGAAGCGCGCGCATCAATGGCTCAAGTCGCTGCTCGACATCCAGAGCGAAGCGGGCGATTCGAGTGAATTCCTAGAGCACGTCAAGATCGACCTGTTCCCGGACGCGGTCTACGTGTTCACGCCGAAGTCGAAGATCATGCCGCTGCCGCGTGGCGCGACGGCGCTCGACTTCGCGTATTCGATTCACAGCGACCTCGGCAATCAGTGCGTCGCGGTCAAGATCAACAACGAACTCCTGCCGCTGCGCACGGAGTTGAAGAGCGGCGATATCGTCGAAGTGATCACGGCGCCGTACTCGAAGCCGAATCCCGCGTGGCTCGGGTTTGTGCGCACCGGCAAGGCGCGCTCGGCCATCCGTCATTATCTGAAGACGATGCGCCTGAACGAATCCGTGCAACTCGGCGAGCGGCTCGTCGACCAAAGTCTCAAAGGCTACGGTCTCGCGCTGTCGGACGTGACGCCGGAGGTCTGGGAAAAGCTGGTGCTGTGGACCGGCAACAAGACGCGTCAGGAAATCTTCGCGGATATCGGTCTGGGCCGGCGCGTGGCGGCCGTGATGGCCAAGCGCATCGAAGTGCTGATGAACGGCATTGCGGACGACGAGGATCATCCGCATCGCGAGCACCACAACACCAATTCCGCGCCGCCCGTGGTTATCACGGGTACGGAAGGCATGTCGGTGCAACTGTCGCCGTGCTGCCGCCCGATTCCCGGCGACGACATCATGGGCTATATCGGGATCGGGCTCGGCATGGCGATCCACACGACCGAATGCCGCGTCGCGCAGCGCATCCACCGGCGCGATCCGGGGCGCTGGATCGACGTGGCGTGGGCGCCGCAGCCGGGGCGTCTCTTCGACGTCGCCGTGAAGGTGCTCGTGAAGAACACGAAGGGCGTGTTCGCGCGCGTGGCGGCGGACATCACGTCGGCGGACGCGAACATCGTTCACATCGCAATGGACGAGGACGTCTCGCAGGAAGCGAAGCTGCTGCGCTTCGTCATTCAGGTGAGCGATCGCGTGCATCTCGCGAATGTGATGCGTCGCGTGCGCACGAATCTGGACGTGATGCGCATTGCGCGCGAGCGTCCGAGCGACGAGCCGCATCATCGCAATCAGGACGGCGGCATGCGCATCGACCGGGAACGCGCCGACTACTGATCCGGCGCGGGAACGCGGCGTGCATGCGGTCGTCAGTCGACCGAAAGCATGGAGAGCGCCGTTATGAATACATCCGACCTCGAAGGCCCCACGCTCGATTACTGGGTGGCGCGCGGCCTTCACGACTTCATCAGGGAAATCCACTTTACCGACAGCGGCACGACGCTCTCGATCCGCGGCAATGACCGCGGCAAGGCGTGGGACGGGCGGTTTCTGCCGTCGACGTCGTGGGAGGCCGCCTCTGTCGTGCTGGAGCGCGCCTGCCGGCTCGAAATGAGCGACGTGGGACGCGGGGAAGTGGAGTGCACGGCGACGTTCGGCAAGGACGGCGAGCCGGTGCACGCGCGGGGGCCGTCGCTGCGCGTGGCGCTCTTGCGCGCGTTCGTGCGGCATTCGTTCGGCGATACCGTCGAGGATGTCTACTTGCGGCATCCGCAGACCTTGCTCGGCACGCGCGCGGAAGCGATCAGCGAGCCGACGGCGTTCATCTCGGCGGAGGACGTGCCGGCGCCCAACGCGCGCATTGGCGATATCAAGTCGCCGCCACGGCCCTGACGATCAGCGTCGCGATAAGCGAGGGGAAAAACAAAAAGGGCCTTCCGGATGGAAGGCCCTTCAAAAGTGGCGCGGCTGGCAGGATTCGAACCCACGACCCCTTGGTTCGTAGCCAAGTACTCTATCCAACTGAGCTACAGCCGCACGCAAAACGGTACTACAACGATACTGCTAGTGACTTCAACGCGCTTTTGGTTAAGCGCTGGTGTTTGGCTTCGAAGCAAAACACCGGAAAAGGTGGCGCGGCTGGCAGGATTCGAACCCACGACCCCTTGGTTCGTAGCCAAGTACTCTATCCAACTGAGCTACAGCCGCACGCAGAAGCGGAATTATAGCCAAGCCCGTTTGAAAAGGGAAGAGGCGTTGACCGAAAAGTGGGTGAGATGGGCTAGCGTCGTGGTAAGTTGACGATTACACGCCTCTACACACTCAGCGCGCGATGCGCGGAATTCTGGAATCGGTTTGCACCATGAACAAGGCATTTGTCAAAGAATCCGACGAGAGCGACGACGATCTCGAACTGGGCCAGCCGGATGTGCCGGCCGGCGCGAAGAACTACATCACGCCTGCCGGCCATCAGCGGCTGCGCGACGAGTTGCTGCAACTGCTCGACAACGAGCGCCCGGAAGTGGTCAAGCTCGTGTCGTGGGCGGCGTCGAACGGTGATCGCTCGGAGAATGGCGATTACATCTACGGCAAGCGGCGCCTGCGAGAGATCGACCGGCGCATCCGCTTTCTGACGAAGCGTCTCGATCTCGCGGAGGTCGTGGATGCGCGCAAGCAGGAGAACGTCGATCAGGTCTTCTTCGGCGCGACGGTGGACTACGCGGGCGACGACGGCATCGTGCATACGGTGACGATCGTCGGCGTCGACGAGGTGGATTTGGACCGCGGGCACGTGAGCTGGATCTCGCCGGTCGCGCGGGCGCTCCTGAAGGCGCGTATCGGCGATACGGTGCCGCTGCACACGCCGGCGGGCGTGCAGCAGATCGATATTCTCGACGTGCGGTATCCGCGCTAGTTCGCGCGTCATGTCGGCGTAGAGACGAAAAAAAGCCGCTCCGAGGAGCGGCTTTTTAACAAGCAGAACTGCAGTCGAGGCTTAGAAGCGGTGACGAACGCCAACCGTTGCCGAGACTTGGTTCGAGGTCGACGAGATGCCAACGCCGTTGATCGTCGCGCCGATGTTCGTGCCGTCCGTGTTCGTCACGTGCTGGTACTCGCCCTGCAGATACACGTCGGTACGCTTCGACAGCGCATATGCCGTTTGGAGGTCGACCTGGTGGAACTTCGGCTTCACGCCTTCGATGCGCGCATCGGTGAACGTGTAGTTCGCTGCCAGCGACAGAGCCGGCGTCAGGTTGTAGCGGCCGTTCACTTCGTAGTTCTGGAAGCGCACGCTGTTGCCCAGCGTGATGTTGCCGAGACCTTGCGAGCCGACGTTCGTCAGACCGACGCCGCTGTCGAGCATGGTTTGCGTGAACACGAAGCCAACCGTCGCCGGACCGAACGCGTAGTTCAGGCCACCACCGAAGATGCGCTGACGGCCTGCCGAGAACGGAGCCTGGTCAGCCGTGACCGCGCCGCCCGCGATTGCCGCGCCCGCTGCATTGATCGGCGCGCTGTTGTTCGTCTGGAAGTACGCACCCGCCACGTTCAACGGACCGTAGTTATACGACACACCCGCGCTGTACGCACGGTTGTTCGCGAAACCGCCAGCCTGGTTCGAGAAGCCGTACATCGCGCCGAACTTCAGGCCAGCGTAGTTCGCGCTGGTGTACTTGACCGAGTTGTCGACGCGGAACGTGTTGGTCAGGTTGTCGTTATCGAACGGGTGGGCGAACTGCGTGCCGCCGTATTGCGTGCCCGTCAGAGCCAGAGGCCCGAGGAAGTCGACCACGGAGTCATATTGACGGCCGAGGGTCACAGCGCCGAACTGGTTGCTCGACAGACCAACATATGCCTGACGGCCGAACTCACGACCACCTTGGCCGTTCGTGCCGTTCATGATGTTGAAGCCGTTCTCCAACGTGAAGATCGCCTTCAGGCCGCCGCCCAGGTCTTCCGAACCGCGCAGGCCCCAACGGCTGCCGTTGACCGCGCCGCTCGTCGCCTTCCAGTTGCTGTGGCCGTTCTGATTGTTCGTGTAGGTGATGCCCGCATCGATCAGGCCGTAGAGCGTGACGCTGCTTTGCGCGTGAGCGGCGGTAGCGAAGACGCCCGTGAGGGCTGCGACCATGAGAGTCTTTTTCATCTTTGTAACTCCGAGAGCAGATTGGGCCTAAGGAACCCAGGCTTTGAGGAAACCTCGCTGCGACCGGCTGCGAGAGGCGCGGTCGGAGGAGCAACGTGCCGCGGACAGCGACGCGTTTGTTTCCGGACCAGACGAAGTGTAAAGACGGTGTTACATAGCGACACGTTCCACTTCGCGCAATAAATCATTCTCCGATTAGCAATGATCGCAAGAGGCGATTTTCTGCTTTAGATTCAGTGATTTATTGGCGAATAAAGGGCGCGGCGCTTAAGTGTCAACCAATCTGCGTTGCAGATGTGCGACACGATTTGCGCCGAAATGGAATGGGACGAGTTCGGAAAATGGATTGTTGAGAAAACAGCAACAGAAGATTGCCACGCCTGAGGGTAATTATTGCGACGGCGGTGGCTATACTGTCATTTCTGCTTTCCGAAGCAGACTTTTTCGTTGACGGAAAAGATCTCCAAACTTTGTCAGCGCGGCCTTTTGGTCGCGCTTTTTTTTTGCTTGTCACAGTGTGGTCGAGGCTTCAGCGGGCTCGAGGTCGACGGCTTCCTCCCGGTTCGGCACGAGGTCGTCGTCCAGCGGCGTGGCCCAGTCCTCGGTGACGTAGCGGCGGGCGTCCATCGGCGATGCAAGCAGGTTCTGCCAGTGATCACCGTGCCATGCCGGTTCGAATGAAAGCGGCGATATCGACGGCGCGCCAGATGGAATAAACGAACCGACGAGTGACTTCAGCCATTGCGCAAAGCGCGTCAAGTGATTCATCGTCGATCCTCCTATTCATTGCATCACATCTTATTTCCATGATCCTTTCGGGTGGAGAATCGGGCAAGGCGAGTTAACACTTACTCCTTGGTAATGAGATTTGCACCTCGCGCCAGATAATCGGCTTTTCACGAATGCTATCTTTATCGAAACTATATGCGCCGAGTAAAGCCGTCACATGATCCCAACTGCGGCTAGTTAATCAAGCGTGATGAAGTAACTTTGCAGAACGCCGCGAACCGTTAATTCCGGAGTTAATCAGCCGTGGCTGATCTACGCTGCCTGGCGAGGCCGCGAAGCGTGGCCCACACGGCGCAGCCGCCGAGCGGGAACGGCTGTCCCGCGTGGCGCAGGTGCGGCAAGGCCTACCACGCCGAATTTCCGAGCAGTATTCCCGCATGCGTTTTATGACTGGGGTTTATACGAGATTGCAAGGCGAAAACATGCGCGACCACGCGCGAAATCGGCTTTCGCCGTATCGACGCACCTGCGACTCCATAATATCCCGGTAAATCGGTGAAACTACCTACGTCGACGCCCTCAAGATATTCGATGAATTGCCGAGACCGCCCGATTTGCCCGAACCTTCCGCCGACGCCTCGGAGATACCGGTGCGTTAGAATGGGCAATTCGAATTCCCCGTTGCACGGCCGAAGCTGCCGCACTGCCTTAGATCACGATGCACCCCAATTTCCCTCCCGCGCTTGCACTGCCTTCCACCCCTCTCGTTTTCGTCGATCTCGAAACCACCGGCGGCACGTTCGGCGTCGATCGCATCACTGAAATCGGTATCGTCGAGGCCGGGCCGCAAGGGGTGTCGCAGTGGACCTCGCTCGTGAATCCGGAGCGGCCGATTCCCGCATTCGTTCAGCAGCTGACCGGCATCGACGACGCGATGGTGCGAGACGCGCCCACCTTCGCCGAACTCGCGGCCGGCTTGCTCGACCGGATGGACGGGCGGCTCTTCGTCGCGCACAACGCGCACTTCGATCACAGTTTTCTGAAGAGCGAGTTCAGGCGCATCGGCATGCGCTTCGTGCCGGACGTGCTGTGCACGGTCCAACTGTCGCGGGCGGTGTATCCGGCGGAAACGCGGCACGGGCTGGATGCGCTCGTCGAACGTCACGCGCTCGTGCCCGCCGCCCGGCATCGCGCGCTCGCCGATGCGGATCTGCTGTGGCAGTTCTGGCAGCATCTGCATCGGGCGCACGCGCCGGAGACACTGGCGGAACACGTGGGCCGGGTGACGCGCCGCTTCCGTCTCGCGGCGCAGATCGACGAAGACACGATCGAGCGCATTCCGGCGGGCTGCGGCGCGTACGTCTTCTTCGGCGACGACGACGCACCGCTCTATGTCGGCCGCAGCGTGCGCTTGCGCCAGCGCGTGCGCTCGCATTTGACCGGGCCGCGCCGGTCAGCGAAGGACCTGCGCCTGGCCGCCCTTGTGCGACGCGTGGAATGGAAGGCGACGGGCGGCGAAATCGGCGCGATGCTTGCCGAGGCGCAGATGATCGCGACGCTGCGTCCTTTGCTCAACCGCGCGCCGAAGTCCCGAGCCGGTGATGCGCGCGGCATGCCGTGGCCGCACACAGGCGCCATCGCCATCGAGGAACGCGACGCGGCAACCGGGCACCGCGCATGGCATGTGGTCGACAACTGGCAGTACTTCGGCACCGCTGGGACGCTCGAGCAAGCGCATGAATTGCGGGCGACAGGCGAACCCGCGCGTTTCGACCTGGCGGTATACCGCATTCTCGGCGAACGTCTGGCTCGCGGTCTCGCGTTCGTGCCGTTGCGGCAGGACGTGCTGGCGAGCGCGGCTTCCTAACCTCAGCCGATCCCGCCGACGCCGCCGGCCGCGCACACGTGAGACAACGCGCGCCCGAGCGGCGCGTTCATCGACGAGTCATAGCGCGTGACGTGCTTCCAGCGCGCGAGGCTATCGGCGAGACGCAGCGGACAGTCATCGGCGTGGCGCATCGGCTCGATACGCGAGAGCGCGGTCAACAGCGCGCTCGTCAGCCGATCCAGCTTCGGGCGGGTCTCGGTGGCGAGATCGGGCGGCGAACCTTCGGGCGCGGCCCTCAGCGCGCGCCAGTTCGCGAACAGCGCGTTCTGCACGTCCTTGCTCGCGTCGATCTGATCGCGGAAGAACTGCTGCGCGAATTCTGGATCGATGTCCGCGGCGCGTGCTTTTTCGTCAACGTGCCGGAGCAGCGCGGCTTCGCGCGGCGCGTCGGTGATCGGCTCGTGGCGCGCCCACTTATAGCGGGCGACCGGTTCAGCGAGAGCTAAGCGTTGAGAAACGAGCGCGATGAGGTTGGTGAACGCCGTGTCGTCGCCGTCTGCTTGCGCGGGCGCGGCAGCCGCGAGCAGCAGCGTGCAGGCGACGGTCAGGCGAGAAAGAAGAGAGAGAAGAGCGGGGGCCGATCGGTGGCGCATCGTCTGGGCGGTTCGCGCAAAAGCGCCAGCATAGCGCAGGCGCGCAGTCGTGCGGACGGTTGGATCAGGCGAGCGAAGCCAGGCGTCAGCCCGACTCGTTTCAGAAGGAGAGGGCGTGACGCTTCCTGGCGAGCGCCATGTGCGGACTGCGAAGTCCGTGCGCGCCGCGCGCACCGGGCGTCGTCTTCACGACGGCGGCGTGATGGTTCAGCGCGGCCGCCTACTTGACCGAAGCCAGCTTGCGCTGTTCGTCGAAGAACGCGCGCACGTGCTCGGGCAGTTCGGTCGCGAGAAACTCGACGGCTACCGGCTCCGGGTCCGGACAATGCACCTTGTCGGGCGTCGGGATTTTCGTCGGTTTGGCGTCCATGGTTCTCTCCTCGGGTGACATCGACATTCGATTGCTGGCTATTGCGAC
Organism: Caballeronia sp. Sq4a; assembly: GCF_023170545.1. NCBI lineage: Bacteria > Pseudomonadati > Pseudomonadota > Betaproteobacteria > Burkholderiales > Burkholderiaceae > Caballeronia > Caballeronia sp. Sq4a. The sequence continues at coordinate 756,472 of NZ_CP084250.1, forward strand.
TGCTGCATGTCTCGTGCGCTGCCGCATGGCCGATTAACTGATCCTCTGTTTAAGCGTTATCGGTTCGGCGTGGCTTCGGCTTGAGCGCAAAACTATGGTGACCGATCAAGCATATGACCGTTCGTGCGGCGGTCGGTAATTTTCGCTGACGGATGAACCCGCTTACTTAAGTTTTAGCAAAAACAACCGCAGTGGACCAAGCCGTTAGAACAACGCGGAGCCCCGTCGCGCCAGGCGCGGCGCCGCGCCCACGCTGAATCGTTGCCTTTCCTCTATGGATATAACGATACCGGGAAACCTTCGTTGACGCTGTGGTGCAAAGCGGAAAATGGCTCGTCGTTGTACGAAAGCGCACATATCGCGCGATTTAGAGAAGCCGGTTGCGCGAATGCGAAATGCTTTTGCGTATTTGCGCCGCGAACCGAAATTCGAGGCAGTCGAGGAAGCCGGAGGAAGCAACTACGCATTGGAGGAGAGCCGGTCTCGCGCGCGTTCGAGACCACCAAAAACAAAAACCCGCGTCATTTGCATGAACGCGGGTTTTGGTTTGCTGCTTGAAGCTTGTGGTGCCGGAAAGAGGAATCGAACCCCCGACCTTCGCATTACGAATGCGCTGCTCTACCGTCTGAGCTATTCCGGCATCAGAGAAACAAGATTATAGCGACCACATTCTCGATTTGGCAAGACCCTGAATCAATTTTTCTTTGTCTGATGGTAGCGGGTGACGCGGTCCACTTCGTTCTTCGAGCCGAGGAACACCGGCACGCGCTGGTGCAAGCTCGTCGGGACGATGTCGAGAATGCGCCGCTCGCCGTCGGTCGCCGCGCCGCCCGCCTGCTCGACGATGAACGCCATCGGGTTCGCTTCGTACATGAGGCGCAGCTTGCCCGGGCGATCCGGCGTGCGCTTGTCGGCCGGATACATGAAGATGCCGCCGCGATTCAGGATGCGATGCACGTCCGCGACCATCGACGCGATCCAGCGCATATTGAAGTCTTCCTTGCGCGGACCGTCCTTGCCTTCGTTCAGTTCGTTGACGTAGCGCTGCACCGGCTCGTACCAGTGGCGGCTGTTCGACGCGTTGATCGCATATTCGCGGGTTTCCGTCGGCACCTGCATGTCGCGCTGCGTCAGCACCCAGGAGCCGAGTTCGCGGTCGAGCGTGAAGCAGTTGACGCCATTGCCCGTGGTCAGCACCAGCACCGTCTGCGGCCCGTACACGGCATAACCTGCGGCCACTTGTGCGCTTCCCGGCTGCATGAAGACCGCTTCCGTCGGGTCCGCGCCGTCCGGGCAGCGCAACACCGAGAAGATGGTCCCGATCGACACGTTCACGTCGATGTTCGACGAGCCGTCGAGCGGATCGAAGGTCAGCAGATAGTTGCCCTTCGGATAGCGGTTCGGAATCGGGAAGATCTTTTCCATCTCTTCCGATGCCATCGCGGCCAGGTTGCCGCCCCATTCGTTGGCTTCGAGCAGGATTTCGTTCGAGAGCACGTCGAGCTTCTTCTGCACTTCGCCTTGCACGTTCTCGCTGCCGGCGGAGCCGAGCGCATCGCCGAGCGCGCCTTTGCTCACCTGATAGCCGATTTGCTTGCAGGCCCGCGCGACGACTTCGATCAGAAGACGCAGGTCGGCCGGCAGGTTCTGGTGTTCGCGCTGCTGCTCGATCAGATACTTCGTGAGCGTGGTACGGCTGGAAATGGAGGACATGCTGGGCTCCGGTGAGCGTTAGACGAATATTCACGATTCTAACCGCTCGATCCTGCTCGCCCATGTGACAGCACCGGCCGTCGCCGCCATAAACAAGAATGGCCGTCGCACGAAACATCGCGCGACGGCCACTGAGCGGGTCAAGCGCGGTTACGCCGCCAACGCCTTCTCGACCACTTCCCGCACGTCGCGCGACTTCGCCTTCGACGCGACTTCGCTCAACGCCGCGTGCATCTTCTCGCGCAGCGCCGGGGTGAAGCGCCGCCACATCTCGAGTCCGCGCGCGAGCCGCGCCGCGACCTGCGGATTCAACGCGTCCAGCGCGATAACCTGCTCGGCCCAGAACGCGTAGCCGGAGCCGTCGACCGCGTGGAACTGCGCGGGATTGCCGCTACAGAAGCTAAAAATGAGCGAGCGCGCGCGGTTCGGGTTTTTCAGCGTGAATGCCGGATGCTGCATCAGCTGCCGCACGATCTCGATCACCTTACGCTGCTCGCCGCCGCGCTGCGTCGCCTGAAGCGCGAACCACTTGTCGACCACCAGCGCCTCCTTCTCGAAGCGGCGATAGAAGTCCGCGAGCGCCGCATCGGCGACGGTGGGGTCCGCGCCTGCCGTCGCGCTGGCAAGCAACAGCGCCGAAAGCGCGGCGGAGCGGTCCGTCATGTTGTTCGCGTCGTCGTACTGCTTTTGCGCGAGACGCACGGCGTCGCTCGGATCGTCGACTTGGCTCAGATAGGCGAGCGCCAGATTCTTGAGCGCGCGCTTGCCGGCGTCTTCGGGCGTCGGCCGGTATTCGCCCGGCGTCTGGTTCGCCTCGTAGACAGCGAGCCACTTGTCGCGCAACTGCGACGCGAGCCGGCGGCTCATGAACACGCGCGCCGCGTGCACCGCGGCGGGGTCCGACACGCTCATCTGCTCGGCGAGATAGCTCTCGGACGGCAGCATCAGCGCGAGTTCGCGGAAGGCGGGCGTGAGCGTGGTGTCGTCGAGCACCTGAGCGAACGCCGCGATCACTTCGTCGTCGATCGAAAGCGTCTCGCCCTTCGCCGCGCGCCCGGCGAGCGCGAGCAACTCGCGCGTGGCGAGGCGCTGGCCGGCTTCCCAGCGGTTGAACGGATCGCTGTCGTGCGCGAGCAGGAACGCGAGCTGTTCATTCGTGTAGTCGTATTCGACGATCACAGGCGCCGAGAAATTGCGCAGCAGCGAGGGCAGGGGCGCCTCGGCGACATCGACGAAGGTGAACGACTGCTCGCGCTCCGTGAATTCGAGCACGCGCGTCGTGCCGCTCGGCTCTTTTTCGCCTTCGAGACGCAGCGGCAGATCCGCACCGTTCGCGCCGATCAGACCGACCGCGAACGGAATCAGAAGCGGTCCCTTCTGCGTCGCGCGGGCGGCTTCCGAAGTCTCGCCGTAGCCTTGCGTCAGCGTCAGCGTGTACTTCTTGTTCGCGGCGTCGTAGGACGCGCGCACGGTGACGCGCGGCGTGCCCGCCTGGCTGTACCAGCGCTCGTATTGCGCGAGGTCGCGATGATTTGCGTCGGCCATCGCCTGACGGAAGTCGTCGCACGTCACGGCCTGGCCGTCGTGGCGCTGGAAGTAGAGGTCCATGCCGCGCCGGAAGCCGTCGCGGCCGAACAGCGTCTGATACATCCGCACGACTTCCGAGCCTTTCTCGTAGACGGTCATCGTGTAGAAGTTGTTGATCTCGACGTAGCTCTCCGGGCGCACCGGATGCGCCATCGGGCCGGCGTCCTCGGCGAACTGCATTTGCCGCAGCACGCGCACGTCCTCGATGCGCTTGGTCGCGCGGGCCGCCGCGCTCGCCGCGCCATCGGCGTCGCCCGCGGCCATGTCGGCGGAGAATTCCTGATCGCGGAACACCGTCAGCCCTTCCTTCAGGCTCAACTGGAACCAGTCGCGGCACGTCACGCGGTTGCCGGTCCAGTTATGGAAGTACTCGTGGCCGACCACCGCCTCGATGTTCGAAAAGTCCGTGTCCGTCGCCGTTTCCGGATTGGCGAGCACGTACTTTGTGTTGAAGATGTTGAGGCCCTTGTTCTCCATCGCGCCCATGTTGAAGTCGCTCACCGCGACGATCATGAAGCGGTCCAGATCCAGTTCCAGCCCGAAGCGCTTCTCGTCCCAGCGGATCGAGTGAATGAGCGAATCCATCGCGTGGCGCGTCTTGTCGAGATCGTGTTCCTCGACCCACACCTGCAGCAGCTTTTCCTTGCCCGAGCCGGTCTTGATGCGTTCTTCCAGCGCGACGAGCTTGCCCGCGACGAGCGCAAATAGATAACTCGGCTTCTTGAACGGATCTTCCCACTTGGCGAAGTGGCGGCCGTCGGGCAGATCGCCTTCCTCGATCAGATTTCCGTTGGACAAAAGCACCGGATACGCCGCCTTGTCGGCGCGCAGCGTGACGGTGTAGGTGGCCATCACGTCCGGACGGTCGAGGAAGTACGTGATGCGCCTGAAGCCTTCCGCCTCGCATTGCGTGAAGAAGTTGCCGCTCGACACATAAAGACCGGAGAGCGTCGTGTTCTGCTCCGGATTGCAGACGGTTTCGATGCTGAGTTCGAACGCGTCGCCGGGAAGGTCGCCGATCGACAAACCGTTCTCGCTGGTCTGCACGTCCGCGTGCGCTGCGCCGTTGATCGCGGCGCGCACGAACTCCAGTTGCTCGCCGATCAGTTCGAGGCGCGGCGCATGGCCCGGCGCGTCCGGGTTGCGGCGCAGGCGCATGGTGTTCTTCACGACCGTGCGCGACGGCACGAGGTCGAATTCCAGCGCGACCGAATCGATGAGGAAAGCGGGCGGCGTATAGTCCTCGCGGCGAATCACAGCGGACGCGGTCGGTGCGGGCGTGTTGGACATGGCAAGATCATCTCGGTGAGAGTGGCGGCCCGAACGCTCACGTGCGGCTCATGCGCGCACGAACGCGGGCTCAGCAGGTCGAACCATTGTACAAAACGGCTGGCTATCGTGAGTCCGGTGAGTCCGGTGAGTCCGGTGAGTCCGGTGAGTCCGGCGCCGCCGTTCGACGCTCGCCCGAGCGCAGTCAACGAAATGAGGATGGCCATGAACCTCTCGACCCATCGGCTGATACGCGCGGCCTCCCTGCCCGGCGCGTTGTGGCTTGCTGGCTGCACGACCTACGTCCAGACGCAGGTGACCGCGTTCTCGGACTGGACGGGCAGCGACGCCACGCGCACCTATGCGTTCGCCCGCGGTGACGACCAGCAGAACAGCATCGAGCAGAAGACTTACGAGACGCTCGTCGCGAGCGAACTGGCGAAATACGCGTTCAAGGAGGCGCCGCAAGCAAGCGCGCATTTTCAGGTGGCGCTCGCGTATTCCGTGCGCGGCGACCTCGTGACGGTGCGGCAGCCCGTCTATTACGATCCGTGGCCGTGGTACGGCTACTACGGCCGTCCGTTCTGGGGGCCGTGGGGCGGCTTCGGTCCATACGGCCCGTGGGGTCCGACGGGCTATGTCGACCAGAGTTACCCCGTCTATATCCACGCGCTGCAGATCCGCATGACCGAGCGCGTGACCGGACGCGAGGTCTACAAGGTGACAGCGGTCAATTCGACCGACGACGCCTCGCTGTATCGCGCGATGCCGTATCTCGCCCGCAGCGCGCTCGCCGACTTCCCGCTCGGCAACGGCACGGTGCGCACGGTGACGCTGCCGGTGGACAAGAACGTCGGCATCGGCAACGAGACGGCGGCATCGCCCGATTCGACGGCGAGCGGCGCCGCGCCGGCGCCTGCAACAGCGCCCAAAACCGCGGAGTGACGGTGGCTCGCGGCACGCCGAGACGCGCCAGAACAGGGCATTCGGCCGCGCCGCAATATATGCAGCGGCGGTCAATAAGCGATATATTCGCGGTCATGACAAAACCGTGTCCGCCCCGTCCGAAAGCCGTTCCCGAGCCCGCCACATGGGACGCCCGGCTCGCCCGCCGCCTCGTCACGCCGCTCGTCGGCACGCCCGTCACGCCGAATCATCTGACGACCGTTCGCCTCGCCATCGGGCTCGGCGGCGCGTACTACCTTTCGCTCGGCGACTTCTGGCTGTGCTCGCTCGGCGCGCTCCTGATCGCGCTGTCAAATTTCGTCGATCACACCGATGGCGAGCTTGCGCGCATCAGCGGTCAGTCGAGTAAGATCGGACACTTTTACGACCTTGCGTGCGACGCGCTCGTGACCGTGCTGCTCTTCGCCGGCATCGGTTTTTACGTCGCGGTGCATCATCCTTCGTACGCGACGGCCGCGCAGTGGCTCGGCGGCGTGGCGGGCGTCGCGGTCGCGCTCATTTTCTTCCTGCGCATGCGCATCGAGTCGATGGTCGGCAAGTCCGGCACCAAGCAGGCAACGGTCGCCGGCTTCGAAACCGAAGACGTGCTGTATCTGCTGCCGCTCGTGACGGTGCTGAACGGCATGACGCCGTTTCTGATCGCGGCGGCCATCGGCGCGCCGTTGTTCGCGGTGTTCGTCGCGGTGGACTACCGGCGCGTGACGCGCCGCGTGCGCGCCGAAGCCACCGTGCGCGCGAAGGCACAGACAGCACAGACGGCGCACGCCGCGCGCAAGGACGGCAACGATTTTCAGGCGGTGAGATGAGCGATACGGCAACTCCGGTCAACCAGCAACCTCGACAGTCACACGCGGACCACGCGGGCCGCCCGTCGCCACGCGATATCGACGCGACCCTCAACGCGCGCCTCGCCACGTTGCCCACGCCGAGGCTGCACGCGGACTACGAGAAACAAGGCTCCTTCCTCTATCTCGACGACTTCCTTCCGCGCGACTACACCGAACGCCTGATCGCCGCCGTGCACGACGTGATGCCGGCCGTGAACCGCAACTACCTGCCGGGCCACAAGGCGGGCGGCAGCGTGAGCCGTCATACGCTCGACAAGCTCGCGCCGTTCATCGCGGACCTGTACCGCTCGGAGGCGCTCATCAAGTGGCTGGAGGCGGTGAGCGGCGACAAGCTGCAACTCTCGCCCGAAGACGATCCGCACGCCTACGCGCTTTATTTCTACACGCGCCCCGGCGATCACATCGGCTGGCACTACGACACGTCGTACTACAACGGCCGCCGCTACACCATGCTGCTCGGCGTGATCGACGACTCGTCCTGCCGCCTCGACTACGAACTGCACACGCGCACGCCGAACGCGACGCCGCAGCCCGGCTCAGTGCAGTATCCGCCGGGCGCGCTGGTGTTCTTCGACGGCGACAAGCTCCGGCATCGCGTCACGCCGCTCGGCGAAAACGAGATGCGCGTGTCGCTCACGTTCGAGTACGTCACGAACCCGGAGATGCGGCCGTTCCAGCGTTTCATCTCGAACATGAAGGACTCGATCGCGTACTTCGGCTTTAAGCAGGTCTTTCGCCGCAAAGGCGGCAAGAACGGACAGGCATGAGCCGCGCGGGCACGTTTCTGCTGTCGATCGGCGTGGTGTTGTTCATCGCGCTGCTCGGCTGGCAAGGTTTCGGCTCGGTGGCGTCGACGCTCGCCGCCGCGGGCTGGGGCATCTTTGCGGTGGCCGCGTTTCACTTCGCGCCGCTCGTGCTCGACGCGGGCGCGATCAGCGTGCTCTTCTCCCGCAACGAACGCGACGTCACCTTGCGCGACGCGCTGCTCGCGCGCTGGGCGGGCGAATCGGTCAATAGCCTGATGCCCGCCGGACAAATCGGCGGGCCCATGCTGATGGTCCGCCATCTCTCGCAGCGCGGCATGCGCGCGCGCGACGCAGCCGCCGTCATCACCGTGAGCACGACGATGCAGACCGTCGCGCAGCTTCTTTTCGCGCTCGTCGGCGTCGTGCTGCTGACGAGCTACGCGGCGGGCGGCTCGTCGACGGTCGTGTCGATTGCGGTGCTCGCGGTCGTCGCCGTGATCGGCGCGATGATCTTCGGTTTCTATCTCGCGCAGCGGCGCGGTCTCTTCGGCCGCGCGATGCGCTTTGCGTCCGGCATTGCCGCGCGCTTTTCGAAGAAGCGCGACTGGTCGTTGCTTGTCACGCGCGCCGAGGCGGTCGATACGGCCGTGCACGCGCTGTATCGCGAGCGCGGCAAGGTGGCGGCGAGCTTCGGCCTGAGCCTTCTCGGCTGGATCGTCGGCACGGGCGAAGTCTGGATCGTGCTCGATCTGCTCGGGCATCCGGTCGGCTGGACGGAAGCGCTGCTGCTCGAAAGCCTCGGTCAGGCGATTCGCGGCGCGGCGTTCGCCATTCCCGGCTCGCTCGGCGTGCAGGAAGGCGGTTATCTGCTGCTCGCGCGCCTCGTCGGCCTGCCGCCCGAAACGGCGTTGGCGCTCTCGCTCGCCAAGCGCGCCCGCGAGCTCTTGCTCGGTGTGCCGGGCATCGTCTATCTGCATTTCGTTGAAAAAGGCTGGCAGCGCCGTCGTCTTGCGCGCGTGCCGGATATCGACTGATTCACCCTCGAAGGGAACAACAACCATGCGCGCAATTATTCTTGCGGCCGGGATGGGACTGCGTCTTGTTCAGCCCGAAGGCCAGCAAAAGCCGAAATGCCTGCTGCGCTTTGGCGACGCCTCGCTCCTCGAACGCCATCTTCATTATCTGAAGGGCGCGGGCGTCGATGAAATCGTCTTCGTCACCGGCTTCAAGCACGAACAGATCGAGGCGGAACTTGCGTCGATCGACTGGAAGCCGAAGACGGAGATCGTCGTGAACGAGGAATTCACGCTCGGCAGCGTGCTGTCCGTGCACACCGCGCGCGAAGCGATGACGCGCGGCGGCGACGTGCTGCTGATGGACGCCGACGTGCTTTACGACGAGCGCATCATCGAACCGCTGGTCGCGGGCGGCGCCGTGAATCGCCTGCTGATCGACCGCGATTTCGAAGCCGGCGACGAGCCGGTGAAGCTGTGCGTCGAAAACGGCGTGCCGGTGGAACTGCGCAAGCAGGTCGCGGCGGGCCTGAACTACGACACCATCGGCGAATCGGTCGGCTTCTTTCGCTTCGACGAGAAGACGGCCGCGCGTCTTGCCGATATCGTCGCGGATTATGTCGAAACGGGCCGCGCGAAGATGCCGCACGAAGAAGCGGTGCGCGACCTGCTGCTGGAAAAAGCCCACGTGTTCGATATCGCCGATGTGACCGGCGCGCCGTGGATCGAAATCGACTTTCAGAACGACGTGAAACGCGCAGCCGACGAAGTGCTGCCGCAGTTGCAACCGCTACGTCAGTTTGCAGGAGCATCCCAACAATGAACGCACCCCGAACCATTCCCGTCGGCTACTCGCGCACCATGCGCCTGCGCGAGATGCTGCAGAGCAGCCGCCTCGAATTCCTGATGGAAGCGCACAACGGCATCTCTGCGCGCATTGCGAAGGAAGCCGGTTTCAAGGCAATCTGGGGCTCGGGCCTCTCGATCTCCGCGCAGTTCGGCGTGCGCGACAACAACGAAGCGAGCTGGACGCAGGTTGTCGATAACCTCGAATTCATGGCCGACGCGAGCGATCTGCCCATTCTGCTCGACGGCGACACCGGCTACGGCAACTTCAACAACGTGCGCCGGCTGGTGAAGAAGCTGGAGCAGCGCGGCATCGCGGGCGTGTGCATCGAGGACAAGCAGTTCCCGAAGACCAACAGCTTCATCAACGGCGAAGCGCAGCCGCTCGCGGACATCGACGAATTCTGCGGCAAGATCAAGGCGGGCAAGGATTCGCAAAGCGATCCTAACTTTTCGATCGTGGCGCGCGTCGAGGCGCTGATCGCGGGCTGGGGGATGGAGGAGGCGCTCAAGCGCGCCGAGGCGTATCGCCAGGCGGGCGCGGACGCGATCCTGATCCACAGCAAGCTCTCGAAGCCCGACGAAATCCTGACCTTCGCGCGCGAATGGGCCGGGCGCGGTCCGCTCGTGATCGTGCCGACGAAGTACTACAGCACGCCGACCGACGCGTTCCGTCAGGCGGGCATCAGCTGCGTGATCTGGGCGAACCATCTGATTCGCGGCGCCGTCTCCGCGATGCAGGCCATCGCGAAGGAAATCCACGACAGCGAGACGCTCGTCAATGTGGAAGACCGGATCGCGACGGTGAACGAGATTTTCCGGCTGCAAGACGCCGACGAATACTCGGCGGCGGAGAACATCTATCTGACGGCGGCCAACGAAAAGCGCAGCGCGGTCGTGCTGGCGGCGAGCCGCGGCGCGGGCCTCGAAGCCGTGACGGCCGATCGTCCGAAGGTGATGCTGCCGGTCGCGGGCAAGCCGCTTCTGCGCCATCTCGTCGAGGCATTCAAGAAGGAAGGCATCAACGACATCACCGTGGTCGGCGGCTACCGTGCCGATGCGATCGATACGTCGGGCGTGCGGCTCGTCGTGAATGACAAGCACGCGTCGACGGGCGAACTGGCATCGCTCGCGTGCGCCGCGAAGCACATCACCGGCGACACGGTGCTGTCCTACGGCGACCTGCTGTTCCGCAGCTATATCCTGCGCGATTTGGTCGAATCGCCGAGCGACTTCTGCGTCGTCGTCGATTCGTCGCAGACGCCGCAATCGGGCGCCTCCGCGACCGACTTCGCATACTGCTCGCAACCCGATGACCGTGCGCTCTTCGGCCAGAAAGTGTGGCTGGAAAGCGTGGTCGGCGCGGGACACGGCCTGACCGAAGGCCGCGTGCCGCAGGGCCGCTGGATGGGTCTCATCAATGTGCGCGGCGGCGCCCGTGACCGCCTGCTCGCGGTCCTCGCGCAGCTTCAGGCGCGCCCCGACTTCGATACGCTCGACATGGCCGCGCTGCTGAATGCGCTCGTCGCGGCGGGCGAAAAGATCGAAGTGCAGTACGTGCACGGCCACTGGCGCGGCGTGAACGACCTCGACGACTTCCGCCGCGCGGGCGACTTCGCGCACGGACAAACGCCGATCGGCTCGGAAGGTCTGGAGAACGCGCGTGATTGAGGCCGCCCAGTTCGTCGAGGCGGCGCGCGCGCGCGGCTTCGACTGGTATGCGGGCGTGCCGTGCTCGTTTCTCACGCCGTTCATCAACTACGTGCTGCAGGACGAATCGCTGCATTACGTGTCGGCGGCGAACGAAGGCGATGCGGTCGCGCTGATCGCGGGCGTGGCGCTTGGCGCAGCAAACGGCGCGGGGAACGGCGAGCGCAAACGTCGCGGCATCGCGATGATGCAGAACTCCGGCCTCGGCAACGCGGTGAGCCCGCTGACCTCGCTCACGTGGACGTTCCGGCTGCCGCAGCTTCTGATCGTGACGTGGCGCGGCCAGCCGGGCGTCGCCGATGAGCCGCAGCACGCGCTGATGGGCCCGATCACGCCGCAGATGCTCGACACGATGGAGATTCCGTGGGAGCTTTTCCCGACGGAAGCGGACGCCATCGGTCCGGCGCTCGACCGCGCGACCGAATACATGGACCGCACCGGCCGTCCGTATGCGCTCGTGATGCAGAAGGGCAGCGTCGCGCCGTACGAACTGAAGAAGACCGGGCTGTCGGGCGTGCGCTCGACCGAAGCGCACGCGCCGGTCGACCGATTTGAAGGCGAGCGCGTGACGCGTCATGCCGCGCTCGAGCGCGTGATCGCACGCACGCCTAAGGATTCGACCGTCGTTCTGGCCTCGACCGGCTTCTGCGGCCGCGAACTGTACGCCATCGACGACCGCGAGAATCAGCTGTATCTCGTCGGCTCCATGGGCTGCGTGACGCCGATGGCGCTCGGGCTCGCGTTGTCGCGTCCGGATCTCACCGTCGTCGCGCTCGACGGCGACGGCGCCGCGCTCATGCGCATGGGCGCGTTTTCGACGCTCGGCGCCTACGGCCCGGCGAACCTGATTCACCTGTTGCTCGACAACGGCGCGCACGAATCGACCGGCGGACAGGCGACCGTCTCGCGCGGCGTCGATTTCGCGTCGATCGCGTCGGCGTGCGGCTACGCGCTCGCGCTCGACGGCGACGACATCGGCGTGATCGACCGCCTCTTCGACGCGCAAGCGCCCGAAGGCGCGCGCTTCGCGCGGCTGTCGATCCGCACCGGCACGCCCGCCGACCTGCCGCGCCCGAAGATCACGCCGGAAGACGTGCGCGCGCGTCTGCAACGACACATCGGAGAACGCTGATGCTGCTGCTCAATCCCGGTCCCGTCACGCTGACCGAACGCGTGCGCAACAGCCTGCTGCAAACGGACCTGTGCCATCGCGAGCCGGAGTTCTTCGACTTGCAGGACGAAGCGAGAACCCGGCTCGTCGCGGCATACGAGCTCGATCCCGCGAAGTGGACCGCGGTGCTGATGACCGGTTCCGGCACGGCAGCCGTCGAAAGCATGATCGCGGGCCTCGTGCCGGAAGGCGGTCGGCTGCTCGTCGTGGAAAACGGCGTGTATGGCGACCGCATCGCGCAGATCGCCGCGCAGTACGGCATCGAGCATGACGTGCTGAAGTACGAATGGATGCAGGCGCCGGACACCGACGCGATCATCCGCATGATCGACGAGAAGGCGTTCTCGCACGTCGCGATCATTCATCATGAAACGACGACGGGCCGCCTGAATCCGCTCGATGCGCTCTCGCGGGCGTGCGCCGAACGCGGCGTCGGCCTGTTGGTGGATGGCGTGAGCAGCTTCGGCGCGGAAGCGATCGACTTCGACGGCGGCGGCATCGTCGCGGTGGCGGCGACGGCGAACAAGTGCCTGCACGGCGTGCCGGGCGCGGCGTTCGTGATCGCGCGACGCGACGCGCTGGCGAAGGCCGCGAGCCGCACGTACTACCTCGGCATCGCGCGGCTCGCGAAGTTGCAGGACGCGCGCAACACGCCGTTCACGCCGTCGGTGCACGCGTACTACGCGCTCGTGGAGGCGTTGCGCGAGTTCGAGGACGAAGGCGGCTGGCGCAAGCGCCACGCGCGCTATGCGGCGCTCGCCGAGCAAGTGCGAGCGGGCTTTGCGGCGCTCGGAATCGAAAGCGCTTTGCCGGCGGACGAGTCGTCGGTCGTGCTGCGCGCGTACCGGCTGCCGGCGGGCATCAGCTACGAAACGCTGCACGATGCGCTGAAGGCCAAGGGCTTCGTGATCTACGCGGGGCAGGGCGGCTTGTCGAAGACCTTGTTCCGCATCTCGACGATGGGCGCGCTCGACGCCAGGGACATGGATCGCCTGATCGCATCCGTCGCGGAACTGCTGCGTTAAGCGTAAGCGTCAGGGGCCTTTGCAGAAAATCGCCGTGATGAAGGGCGCGACGTGGTGCACGTCGGCGTCGCTGCCCGCTGCGTCGACCTTTTCCTTCACGGCATCGTCGCTCGCCCAGACGACCACGCCGTAAGCCGAATCCGCAATCGGCTCACCGTTGCCCTGTTTGAAGATCGGATCGTCCTTCTGGTAGCCGACGACCGCATACACCTTGAATCCGTATGCCGTCAGCGTCGCGCCTTTGACCGCCTTGAAAGCGTTGACGGAGTTCGGCTCGACACGCATCGGCTTCTTCTCGATCAATCCGTCCTGCTGAAGCGGCGCGATGAAGTCGTGCGCGGTGGAGTGGCAGTCGAGTTGCGCTTCGATTGCGCGTGCATGCGACGGCGCAGCCGACATAGCGAGCGCGAGGGATGCGGCTAGGCGAAAGAATAGCGCGGCGGCCTTCATAACGAATCTTGACGGTGACGGACGAAAGCTTGCACTTTAGCGAGCGCGCAAAATTTGTGCTCGGATCAGCGCTTTCTCGGCCTCGCAAAGGAAAACGCCCTTCGTGCGAAGGGCGCTTAGTCGACACTCAGGCCGCCAGTTCCAGCGCCGTCGTCCTGCGCCGCTCGCGCTCGTGCACGCGCTTGCCTGCCGCGTAGGTTTCGAACACGGCGCGGTCATCGCCGAGCAGCGCAAACGCGAACAGCAGTTCTTCGAGCGATTCGACGCGCGCCGTGCGCCGGGCGAGCAGCGGCGTCGCGGCCGGATCGAGCACGACGAAATCCGCTTCGCTGCCGGGCGCGAGCGTGCCGATCTTGTCGTCCAGTTCGAGGACTTGCGCTGCGCCCGTCGTCGCGAGCCAGAACATGCGCGTCGCGCTTAAGTGATGCCCCGTCAGACGCGCGACCTTGTGCGCTTCGTTCATCGTCTGGAGCATGGAGAACGACGTGCCGCCGCCGACGTCCGTCGCGAGCGCGACCGGCATCTTCGACGCGCCAGCTTTCTCGAAATCGAACAAACCGCTGCCGAGAAACAGGTTCGACGTCGGGCAATGCGACGCGACCGCGCCCGTTTCGGCCATGCGCTGCCGGTCGGTATCGTCGAGATGAATGCAGTGGCCGTACACCGCGCGTCGCCGCAGAAGTCCGTAGTGATCGTAGACGTCCAGATAGCTGCGGTGCCCCGGAAACAGACTCTCGACCCACTTGATCTCGTCGGTGTTCTCCGCGACGTGCGTCTGAATGAACACATCGCGGTGCTGCTGCGCGAGCGCGCCGCACGCCTCCAGCTGCGCTTCGGTCGATGTCGGCGCAAAGCGCGGCGTCAGCGCGTAATGCTGTCGGCCGCGGCCGTGCCAGCGCGCGATGAGCTCGGCGCTGTCGTCGTAGCCGGATTGCGCCGTGTCGCGCAGGAACTCGGGGCAGTTGCGATCCATCAGCACCTTGCCGGCCACCATGCGCAGATTGCGCGCCTCGCTTTCGGTGAAGAACGCATCGGCGGATTGCTTGTGCACCGTGCAGTAGACGAGCGCCGTCGTCGTGCCGCACGCGAGCAGTTCATCGAGGAAAAAGCTCGCCGTCTCCCGCGCGACGGCTGGATTCTCGAAGCCGCGCTCGGTCGGAAACGTGTACGTGTTGAGCCACGGCAGAAGACCCGGCGCGGGCGACGCGATCATGTCCGTCTGCGGAAAGTGAATGTGCGAGTCGATGAAGCCGGGCACGATCAGCTTGTCGCGCATGGTGTGCACGGTCGCGTCCGCGCCGAGCGTGTCGCGCAGCGACGCATACGCGCCTGCCGCGGCCACTTTGCCGTCCTCGACGATCAACAGGCCGTCGGCCTCGTACACCGCGCCGTCGGCGGCGAGCGCGGGGTCTTCGCGGAAGGTGAGCAACTGGGCGCGGTAGGCGGTCTGAGTCATGGTGCAACGTCTCCGATTTCTAGTGATGTCTACAACTGCGAAAGCAATACGAGCGAGAAGGCCGCGATGATCCACATCGCCGGCTTGATCTCGTTGAAGCGCCCGGTCGCCGACTTGAGCACGACGAACGCGAGAAAGCCGTAGGCGACGCCGTCGGTGATCGAGTAGGTCAGCGGAATCAGGATCATCGCGAGGAACGCGGGAATGGCTTCATCGAAGCGATGCCATTCGATCTGCGTGATCGCTTCCATCATGAACACGCCGACCAGCACGAGCGCGGGCGCGGTCGCGATCGCCGGAACGAGCGACAAGAGCGGCGAGAGAAACAGGAACGGCAGAAAGCACAGGCCCGCGACGACGGCGACGAGCCCGGTGCGCCCGCCCGCCGAAATGCCCGCCGCCGATTCGATATACGCGTTCGCCGGACTCGTGCCGAGCGGCGCGGAAACGAGCGCGGAGAAGGCGTCGACCATCATCGACTGGCGGATGTTGCGCGGGTTGCCGTTCGCGTCGAACAGCTTGCCGGCCTCGGAAATCGCCATGAAGGTGGAAAGCGCGTCGAAGAACGACGTGAACAGCATCACGAAGATGAACGGCCAGTAGACCACCTTGAGCGCGCCCGTGAGGTCCAGTTGCCAGATGCCCGAGAAGTCCGGCGCGGCGAAGAGGCCGTTCCAGTTGACGAGCGTCTTCGTGGCGATGGCGGCGGGCCAGTACGCGGTGCCGTCGCCCCAGACGCGGCCGATCGGAATGGCGATGATCGTCGTGAACACGATGCCGAGCATCAGCGCGCCGGTCACTTTGCGCGCGACGAGAATCGTCGTGACGGCAAGGCCGATCAGGAACGTGATGACCACCGGATTGAGCGAGGCCGAATGCACGATTGTCACCGGATCGCCGACGACGAACTTCGCGTTCACGAGCCCGATCAGGCTGATGAACAAGCCGATGCCGCACGACACCGCATGGCGCAGGTTCGCGGGAATCGCATCCACGACGAGCTTGCGCGCGTTGAACACCGCGAGCACCGCGAAGATGACGCCGGCCCAGAACACGCAGCCGAGCGCCGTCTGCCACGGCATCTTGCCGCCGTGGACCATGACGAAGGCGAAGAGCGCGTTCATGCCCATGCCGGGCGCGACGAGCACGGGATTGCGCGCGTAGAGGCCCATCGCGCAGCTGCCGAGAAAGCTGACGATGACGGTTGCCGTGAGCGCTGCCGGAAACGGCACGCCGGCCTGCGAAAGAATGCCTGGATTGACGACGATGATGTACATCGCCGTGAGAAAGGTCGTGATGCCCGCGACGATTTCGGTCTTCGTGCGCGAGCCGGCCGCGCGAATGCCGAAGAATCGTTCGAGGGCGGTGGTGTCGCGTTGTGATGTTGCTGTGGTATCCATCTTTATTGCGTTTAGTACGGTTAGTGCTTGGCTTTACTGCTTCCAGTACGCATCGAGGCGCGCGACCATCGCGGCGCGTTCGCCGTCGGTGACGAACGAGGCTTCCAGGCTGTTCTTCAACAGCGTGTAGACCTCCTTGTCCGAGAGCTTCAGCGCATCGACGATGGCGAAGTAGTTGGCGTTGACGTAGCCGCCGAAGTACGCGGGATCGTCCGAGTTGATCATCACCGCGACGCCCTGATCCAGCAGGTCTTTCAGCGTGTGCTTGGTCATGTCGTCGAACACGCAGAGCTTGATGTTCGAGAGCGGGCACACGGTCAGCGCGATGCGCGCATCCGCGAGACGCGCGACGAGCGCCGCGTCTTCGATGCTGCGCACGCCGTGATCGACGCGATCCACCTTGAGCACATCCAGCGCCTCGTAGACATACGCGGGCGGACCTTCCTCGCCCGCATGCGCGACGAGCTTCAGCCCGCGCTCGCGCGCCTTCGCGAAGACGCGCGCGAATTTCGACGGCGGATGACCGCGTTCCGACGAATCCAGCCCGACGCCGATCAGCCGGTGCGCGTACTGATCGAAAAGCGGCAGCGCGCTCTCATACGTGGCGAGCGCGTCTTCCTCGGAGAGATGACGCAGGAAGCACAGAATCAGCTTCGACGTGAGGCCGCGTTTCTCGCCTTCGGCGAGCGCGCGCTCGATGCCCGCGACGACCGTTTCGATGGCGACGCCGCGCTCCGTATGCGTTTGCGGATCGAAGAAGATTTCCGCGTGCGTGACGTGGTCGGCGAGCGCGCGCTCGACATAGGCCATCGTCATGTCGTAGAAATCGGCCTCATGCAGCAGGACGCTCGCGCCCGCGTAGTAGATGTCGAGGAACGACTGCAGGTCGGTGAACGCGTACGCGGCGCGCAGCGCGTCGATGGAGTCGTACGCGAGCTTCACGCCGTTGCGTTCGGCCAGCGCGAAGATCAGTTCGGGCTCGAGCGATCCTTCGATGTGAATGTGCAGTTCCGCCTTCGGCGCGCGCGCGATCTTGTCGGCGAGTGTGGGATTCATGGGCTGTTTTCTTATGTCGATGCTAGGGGCTTCCGCTCGGGGTCAAGCGGTCTGTTGCGACGACGCGGAAAGCTCGGCACGCGCTTCCACGGCCTGCAGCAGCTGGGCGGCCGCTGCGACGGCGATCACTTCCGGCGCTTTGTCGACGATGCCGTCGATGCCGATCGGACACACCATCCTCGCGATGCGCGCGGGGTCGATGCCGCGCGCCGCGAGCCGGTGCTCGAACTGCCTGCGCTTCGTGTGCGAGCCGATCATGCCGAAGAACGCGAAGTCGCCGCGCGCGAGAATGCGTTCGGCCAGCACGAGATCCACCGCATGGTTGTGCGTCATGACGATGAAGTACGTGCCGGCCGGCGCGTTGTCGACGGCTTCGTCGGGCGCGTCGTTCGGCTCGATCGTCACGTTGTCCGGCACGAACTGCGCGGCCGGAAACGCGGCGTCGCGCTCGTCGACCCATCGCACGTGACAGGGCAGCGTGGCGAGCACGCGCACGAGCGCCGCGCCCACGTGACCCGCGCCGAACAGCACCACCTGAAAGGCGCGCGGCGCGATGGTTTCGGTGAGCAGCGCGCCGCTCTCGTCGAAGCCGGCGCCGTCCCACAACAGGCAGTCGGCGTTATCGGCGCCCGGCTCGGGATCGGACAGCATCACGGCGTCGGGCATCGGCGCGAAGGAGACGCTGCGCACCGTCGAAAGCCCGGCCGCCGTGCGTTTGGCGAGCGAAGTCACCCAGTTCAGGTCCGATACGTCGAGCCGCTCGAACGCGAGCACGACCGCGCCGCCGCAGCACTGGCCGAGGCTCGGACCGAGCGCGAAACGTTCGAGCCGGCGCATGCGCGGGCTGCGCATGCCGTCCTTCAGCACTTGCCGGGCGGTTTCGATCGCCTTCCATTCGAGATGGCCGCCGCCGATGGTGTAGCGGGCGTCCTCGCGCGTCACGATCATCTTCGTGCCCGGCTCCCGCGGCGCGGAGCCTTCGACACGCGCGACCGTCACGAGCACGACGGCGTCGCCGTGCGCGAGCAGGTGTTGCAGGTCGTTCAGCCAAACTTGCATGGATGAGGCTCCGGGAGAGGATCGGGTTATTGCGTCGTCGCAGGCGCTAGTTTACCGGGGCGGCGGCCTCCGCCTCGGCGGCGACGGAAGCGAGCGCGTCGAGAATCGCTTCGGGCGTGGCGGGCGCGCGCAGCTTCGGCGCGCTGGGCGCCTCGGGCGAAGCGCCCGCGATGGCGGCGCGGATCGCGAGCAGCACCGAAAACGCGAGCAACAGCGGCGGCTCGCCGACCGCCTTCGAGCGAAAGATGGTCGGCTCGACGTTCTCGTTGCCCGCGCCGCGAAAGAGCGCGACGTGGAACGCGGCGGGCGTGTCGTTGACGGCGGGGATCTTGTATGTGGAGGGCGCGTGCGTCATCAGACGTCCGTCGCGGTTCCACCACAGCTCCTCGGTCGTGAGCCAGCCCATGCCCTGAATGAAGCCGCCTTCCACTTGTCCCAGGTCGATGGCCGGGTTGATCGAGCGCCCCGCGTCGTGAAGCACGTCGGCCCGCAGCAACTTCCATTCGCCGGTGAGCGTATCGACGACGACCTCCGATACCGCCGCGCCGTACGCGAAGTAGTAGAACGGGTGGCCGGTTAGCGTCTTCGCGTCCCAATGGACCTTGGGCGTCGCGTAGAAGCCGTCGGACCACAACTGCACGCGCGCCAGATACGCGGCCGCGACCAGTTGATCGAACGGCATTTGCCCGCCGTTCGCCTCGACCACGCCGCCGTGAAAGCGCACGTCCGCGGCTGCGCCGCCGAGCTGCTTCGCGGCCAATTCGGCGAGGCGCTCCCGGATGGTCAGCGCCGCCGCTTCCGCCGCCTTGCCGTTGAGATCGCTTCCGGTAGATGCCGCCGTCGCCGACGTATTCGCGACCTTCGACGTATCGGTGGCCGTCACGCGCACGCGCGCCAGGCCGATGCCGAGCACGCTCGCCACCACTTGCGCGACCTTCGTGTTGAGCCCCTGCCCCATTTCCGTGCCGCCATGATTGACGAGCACCGAGCCGTCCTTGTAGACATGCACGAGCGCGCCGGCCTGATTCAGAAACGGCACGTTGAACGAGATGCCGAACTTGACCGGCGTGAACGCGATGCCGCGCTTGAGCACGTCATTCGTCGCGTTGAACGCGGCGATCGCTTGGCGGCGCGCGTGGTAATCGCTGGACTCGATCAACTCGTCGGTGAGCGGGGCGAGCACGTTGTCCGCGACCGTCTGGCCGTACGGCGTGACGTTGCGCGCGTCGATGCCGTAGTAGTTCGCGCGTCGCACATCGAGCGGATCGCGCTTCAGCCGATGCGCGATTTCATCGAGCATCACTTCCATCACGAGCGCGCCTTGCGGGCCGCCGAAGCCGCGAAACGCCGTGTTCGACTGCGTGTTGGTCTTGCAGCAGAACGCGCGGATATCGACATCGCTCAGGAAATATGCGTTGTCGAAGTGGCACACGGCGCGCGTCGCGACCGCGCCCGACAAGTCCGCCGAATAGCCGGCCCGAAGCGCAATCTCGACGCGCGCGCCGACGATGCGCCCGTCGTCGTCGAAGCCCGCTTCGTATTCGTAGACCGCGTCGTGGCGCTTGCCGGTGATCATGAAGTCGTCGTCGCGATCCGCGCGCAGCTTCACCGGGCGCTTCAGCACATGCGCGGCGAGCGCCGCGACGCACGCGAACACCGCCGATTGCGATTCCTTGCCGCCGAAGCCGCCGCCCATGCGCCGGCATTCGCACACGACCGCGTGCGTCGGCCAGTCGAGCATGTGCGCGACGACCTGCTGCATTTCGCTCGGATGCTGCGTCGAGCTGTAGACGAGCATGCCGTCCGATTCCTTCGGCACGGCGTACGCCACCTGGCCTTCGAGATAGAACTGCTCCTGCCCGCCGACCTCGAATTCCCCGGCAATGCGATGCTTCGCGCCCGCGATGCGCGCGTCCGGATCGCCGCGTTTCAGATGCAGCGGCGGCAGCACGAACTGCTTGCGCGCCTTGGCTTCGCGCGGCGTCAGGACGGATTCGAGCGGCTCGTAGCGCACGACATCGTCGCTTTTGGCGAGCGCGGCGGCGCGGCGCGCCAGATCGTGCGTCTCTGCGATGACCGCGAACACCGGCTGCCCGAGGTACTGCACCTCGTCGGCGGCGAGGATCGGGTCGTCGTGCAGCACCGGGCCGCAGTTGTTCTCGCCGCGAATGTCGGCGGCGGTCAGAACCGCGACGACGCCGGGCGCGGCACGCACGGCATCGAGATTTATCGAGACGATGCGCGCGTGCGCGTATCGCGACAGCCCGAGCGCCGCGTGCAGCGTGCCGCGCAATTCGCGGATGTCGTCGGTGTAGACCGCCTCGCCGCTCACATGCAGCGCCGCCGATTCGTGCGGCAGCGCGGCGCCCGCGGCGTCGGCGTCCACGTTGGCGGGCCGGGCTGCGGCATCGAGTGCGATCGGTTCGCTCGCCTTGTTCATGGCTGCTCCTCGGAGATCGACGCATGCGCGGCGTACGCGAACGCGTTCACTTGGGCCAGCGCGAGCGGCGCGTCGGCGCGCGTCTCCAGATGGAAGCGCCGCAGCAGGTTGCGCGCCACCTTCGCCCGATACGCGCTCGATGCGCGCATGTCGGTGAGCGGCTGAAAGTCGGCATTGAGCGCGTTCATGGCGGCGCGCACGGTGTCGTCGGTCCATTGCGCGCCGGTCAGCGCCGCTTCGGCCTGAGCCGCGCGTTTGGGCGTCGCCGCCATGCCGCCGAACGCAATCCGCGCGCTTGTCACGCGATGGCTGTCGTCCAGCCGGATCGCGAAAGCCGCGCATACGGCGGAGATGTCCTGATCGTAGCGCTTCGCCACCTTGTACGTCCGGAACCGCAAGTCCGCGGCCGGGCGCGGCACGCGAATCGCCGCGACGAATTCGCCCGGCTGAAGCGCGGTCTTCTGATACGCGAGGTAGAACGCGTCGAGCGGCATCGTGCGCGTCTTGTCGCCGTGTTGGAGCACGAGTTCGGCGTCGAGCGCGATGAGCGCGGGCATCGAATCGCCGATCGGCGAGCCGTTCGCAATGTTCCCGCCGAGCGTGCCGGCATTGCGGATCGGGCGCGACGCGAAGCGCGTCCATAGCTCGGCGAGTTCGGGGTAATCGGCGGTAAGCGCGGCATACGCATCTTCGAGCGATGCCGCCGCGCCGATCGTCACCGTCTGCGCGTCGCGCTCGATGCGCTTCAGTTCCTCGACGTTGCCGATGAACAGAATGTCGCCGAGATCGCGAAACTGCTTGGTGATCCACAGGCCGATATCCGTGCTGCCCGCGAGCAAACGCGCGTCCGGGTTCGCTGCGCGAAGGCGGGCGAATTCGGCGCGCGTGACGGGCGCATGAAACGCCGGCGCGCCGAAGGCATCGCCGCGCGCGTCCGGCGCGCGGTACTCGAACGTCTGCGTGCGGCGCAGGCCGGCGAGCGTCGCGCGGATCGCATCGCGGTCGAAGGCCGGCGGCGGATAGTCGAACATGTGCTCGGCGGCATCGATGATCGGCCGGTAGCCGGTGCAGCGGCACAGATTGCCGGATATGGCGGCGGCGATTTCGTCGCGCGAAGGCGGCCCCGCATCGCGCGGATGGGCGTGGTACAGCGCCCACAGCGACATCACGAAGCCCGGCGTGCAGAAGCCGCATTGCGAGCCGTGACAATCGACGAGCGCCTGTTGCACCGGGTGCAGTGCGCCGTCGGCGCCGCGAAGGTCTTCGACGGTGAACAGCGCGCGCGAATCGAGCGTCGGCAGCAGCTGGATGCACGCGTTGACGGCCTTGAGCGCGAGTTCGCCCGCTGAATCGAGTTCGCCGACGACCACGGTGCACGCGCCGCAATCGCCTTCGGCGCAGCCTTCTTTGGTGCCGGTGCAGTCGTTCGCGCGCAGATGCTGAAGCACGGTGCGCGTGGCGGGCGCATCGGCGATGTCGCGGACGGCGCCGCGGTGCAGGAAGCGGATGGTGTGCGTTGTCATGAACCGGGCAGGGACATTGCGGACCAGGCGCGCGTTACGCGGTTTCCGCCCGCATCCCGAAGTTCGGGCATGCAGCGCGGACTGCGCGCACGTAGATCGCCATCCAGCCTCGACCATAGCACCGCAATATCCCAAAAATATTTTTGGGATCGTATTCAGATTATGCGGAAGCGGTGATGCGGGGAAGTGAAATGCGAGAGAAAGGCAAGACGCGCGGACGCGAACGCCCGCGCCGAAGGCAGTTAAAGCGCCGCCGCCCGCGTTTTGCGCCTCGACCGGAGGCTCAACGCAACCAGCGCGAAGATGATGGCGAACGCGACCAGCGACCATTGCGGCAGCGAGAGCCCGAAAATCGGCGGATAAGCGGTCTCGCAAAGCCCCGCCACCTTGAACACTTGCGGCAGCCAGCGCGCGGGCGGCAGGCTGTCGACGACGGGTTGCAACGCATCGAAACCGCAGCTAAAGCCGGGATTCGCCTGAATGTAGACGTGCCGCGCGGCCGTGGCCAGGCCGCCGAGCGCCGAAAGCGCGACGAGCGCCTCCAGCAGCGCGACGCCGCGCCAGCCGTTGAAGCCCGCGCCGAGAAACGCGAACACCGCGATCAGCACGAAGAAATAGCGCTGGATGATGCAAAGCGGACACGGGTCTTCGCCACGGAAGAACTGCAGATACAGCGCCCCGGCGACGAGCCCGAGACATACGAAGCCCAGCAGCGTCAAGAGCCGCCGCTCGCGGCGCAGCGCGCGGTCGTCCTCGTGCATCGTGAATTGATGTAGATGGTTGTTCATTATTTCGCAACGTTTCGAGAAGGAAGCACCTGACCGGGCCGGCATCGCGCAGGAATTCTAGCGCGATCGCCCGGTGCGAAACACAGCCGCGTTTTCGTGACCGATGCGGCGTGTCAGCGCGTCGTCTCCAGCACGGCTTCGACCGCGCGGCCGATGGACAGCAGCGTGTCGTCGGCGTTCGGCGCGCCCGCGAGCATGAGGCCGACCGGCGCCTCGCCGCGCCGATGACACGGCAGCGACAGCGCGCAGGCATCGAGAAAATTGAAGGTCGTCGGGTTGCGCAGCACGAGCGCGTTGGTGCGCGCGAAGCGGTCGTCGTCGGCTTCAAGATCGGCGATGCGCGGCGGCAGCACGGGCACCGTCGGGCACAGAATGGCGTCGAAGCGTTGCCAGAGCGTCGTGCGCGCGGCCTCGATCATGGCGGCGCGCGCCTCGCACAGCTCGATGTAGTCCGCGGCGCTCGCGGTTTCCGCGCGCATCAGACGCGCGAGCACGCGCGGATCATATTCGCCGGCATGCTCGGCAATCAGCTTGCGATGCCACGCGTACGCTTCGATCGCCACCAGCCCGAAGCGGTTGATGTCCGGCAGACGGTCCAGCGGCGCGAAGCGCACGTCTTCCACCAGCGCGCCCGCGGCGGCGAGATGATCGACCGCCGCCTGCACGGCCTGCGCGACAGGCGCTTCCACGCCGTCCGTCACGTAATTCGTGAGCACGCCGAGGCGCACGCCGTCGAGCGGGCGCGTGGCGGGCACGTCCGGCTCGCGCCCCGCGAGAATGCGGTCGACGAGCGCGCAACACGCGACCGTCGCGCCGATCGGCCCGAACGAATCCAGCGTCCTGGAAAGCGGCACGCCGCCTTGCTTCGGAATGCGGCTCGCGGTCGGCTTGAAGCCGGTCAGGCCGCAGAACGCGGCGGGAATGCGCAGCGAACCGCCTGTATCGGTGCCGAGCGCGACGGCGGCCATGCCGTCCGCGACCGATGCCGCCGCGCCCGACGACGATCCGCCCGCAATGCGCGCGTCGTCCGGCACGTTCGCGCGGTACGGCGAGCGCGGCGTCCCATAGTGCGGATTGAGCCCGAGCCCCGAAAACGCGAACTCGCTCATGTTCGTGCGTCCGACGATCACCGCGCCCGCGCGGCGCAGGCGCGCGACCGTGACGGCATCGGCGCGGGCGGGCTCGGCGTTCGCGAGCACGCGCGATCCGGCGCGCGTCACCTGACCTTCGACATCGAAGAGATCTTTCACGGACACCGGAATGCCCGCGAGCGGCGAGAGCACCGTGCCGGCGCGGCGCAGCGCGTCGTGGGCGTCGGCGGCGGCGCGGGCGTGTTCGGCATCGACCTGAAGGAACACGGTCGAGCCCTGGCCATTGGGATCGGCGATCCGTTCCAGCGCGGTCTCGACGAGCGCGCGGCTCGTCGTGCGGCCGCACTTCAATTCTGCGGCGAGGAGGGCTAGCGGGGGGAACTGCGGCGAAGTGGTCGGCATGGCATCGAGCAGTGGCGTTGCCGGCGGCGGCGCAGGCGAAGCGTGCGGCGGGCTTCGTTCATCGTGCCGGCGGCGGTCCGATGCGGGCGGCGGCGCGACGCATCGGCGGTGAAAGGGCGGGCGGTCGTGGCGAATTGCAGCCGGACGCCCAGGGTGGCTGTCATTCTAAGCCAGCGCAGTAAGAAATACGCGACCTCACCGTTGAAGGTGCGACGAGTCGCCCGTTCAGATGGTCCGCGAGAAGCGCCGGAGGCTCGCCTGTCCCAGATAGCGGTCGAATACCGATGCGACGTTGCGCACGAGCATGCGTCCGGCCGGCAGCACGCGAATGGCGTCCGGCGTGATGTCGATGAGGCCGTCGTCGGCCATCGGCGCCAGGCGCGCGAGTTCGGCCGCGAAGGCGTCGCTGAAGACGATGCCGTGTTCCCGCTCGATGTCGGCAAACCGGAGGACGCCGCCGCACATGAGCCGCATGATGACGTCGCGGCGCAAGAGGTCGTCGGCGGAGAGACGCACGCCGCGCTGAATTGGGAAGCGCCCGCCGTCGATGGCGGCTGCGTAGTCGGCGAGATCGCGCGCGTTCTGGGCGTAGACGTTCCCGACCTTGCCGATGGACGACGCGCCGATGCCGATCAGATCGCAGTCCGCATGCGTGCTGTAGCCCTGAAAGTTGCGCTGGAGCGTGCCGGCCTCAAAGGCGCGGGCGAGTTCGTCGCCGGGCAGCGCGAAATGGTCCATGCCGATGTAGACGTAGCCCGCATCGCTCATTCGCTCGATCACGCGCTCCAGAATGGCGAGCCGCACGGCGGCCGAAGGCAGCGCCGCTTCGTCGATCTGACGCTGCATCTTGAAGAGCGCGGGCATGTGCGCATAGCCGAACACGGAGACGCGGTCCGGCGCGAGCGCGATGATCGCGTCGAGCGTGCGCGTGAAGCTCTCGACGCTCTGATGCGGCAAGCCGTAGATGAGATCGACGCTCACCGACTCGAAGCCGTGCTCGCGCGCCGCGCGCATCACGTCCTCGGTCATCGCGCGTGGCTGGATGCGGTTGACGGCCTGCTGCACGCGCTCGTCGAAGTCCTGCACGCCGAGGCTCAACCGGTTGAAGCCGAGCTCGCGCAGCACAGCGATGGTTTCGGCGGACGCTTCGCGCGGATCGACTTCGATCGAATATTCGGCGCGCGCATCGGGCACGAGGTCGAAATGCTCGGCGGTGGCGGCCATGAGCTCGGCCATCTCGTCGTGCGAGAGGAATGTCGGCGTGCCGCCGCCCCAGTGAAGCTGCGTGACGGGGCGGCGCGTATCGAAGTGCGCGGCCTGCATCGCGAGTTCGCGCTTCATGCGGTCCAGATACGGGCGGGCGTGCGCGCGATTCTTCGTCGCGACCTTGTTGCAGCCGCAATAGAAGCAGACGGTGTCGCAGAACGGAATGTGGAAGTACAGCGACAGATCCGCCGATGCGCCGCCTCGGCGTGCGGCTTCGAAGTAGTGGGCGGGATCGAACGATTCCGTGAACTGGACGGCCGTGGGGTAGGACGTGTAGCGCGGGCCGTGCGCGTCGTAACGCGCGAGCAGGTCCGGGCGAAAAAGGGTGTCGGCGAGAGTCATGGGCAGCCTTCGAGTTGCGGCGATCTTACGCGTGCGCGTGCGCGCGCGCCTTGCGTGATAACGTCGCAGCCGCTTTGGCTTGGCATGGGAGAATGGAGGATCGTCCGCTGTCTCGTTTTCGCCATGTCAATTTCGTCTTCGTCCCCTCATGCCTGCCGCGAAGGATGCGGCGCGTGCTGCATCGCGCCGTCCATCACGAGCGCCATTCCCGGCATGCCCAACGGCAAGCGCGCGGGCGAGCGGTGCGTCCAGCTAGACGAAGACCTTCGCTGCAAGATTTTCGGCGACCCGGGCCGGCCCGCGTGCTGCGGCGGCCTGCAGCCGTCCGCCGAGATGTGCGGCGAGACGCGCGAACACGCCGTTCAGTGGCTCACGCGACTCGAAATCGACACGCAACCGCAATGAACTTCGTTTGTCCAAGCACCGTCACGACATCCAGTAGAGGAGATTCCCGCATGCCACGACCCGTCGCGCCGCTCAGGCGCCGGTTGCTGCTGGGCGCGCTCGCCGCGTGGCCGGCACTCGCGCTCGCATCGGCGGCGCATGCCGCATCCATCTTTCCGTTTATTCCGGATCACTACACATTTTCGCAAAAGCAGGTGCAGGAAGCGGTCGCGCGCAAGTTTCCGCTGGAACGCACCGCGCGGCAGATTTTCGATGTCGTGCTCAGCAATCCTGTGGTCGGCATGGCGGCGGACCGCAACCGCGTGACGGTGCGCGTGGATGCGCGCCTGTCCACGCCTTTCATGCCGAACCCGGTGAACGGCGCGTTCACATTGTCGACGCAACTGGCCTACGACGCCGCGAGCCGCTCGGTCGTGCTCGTCTCGCCAACGGTTGACGACTCGCAGCTAACCGGCGACGCTGCCCAGTACAACCAACAAATCGCGGCGGCCGGCGCGCTGCTCGCCGCGCAATTGCTCGACCGCTATCCGATCTACACCTTCAAGCCGGAAGAGCTGCAATTTGCGGGCGTGTCTTACGAACCCGGTACAATCACAGTCCTTACAAACGGCATACGCGTTCAGATTGTCGAGAAGTGATTCGAAATCTCGGCGCGCAGTGCTCCACACCTGCAGCAAAAAAGCGAACAAGGGCTGACGGATGGACTGGATTCTGATGGTGAAGGCGCTCGTGCTGGGCGTCGTGGAGGGCTTGACGGAGTTTCTGCCGGTGTCGAGCACGGGGCACTTGATCGTCGCGGGCAGTCTGCTCAATTTCACCGACGCGCAAGCCAAGACGTTCGATGTCGTCATTCAGTTCGGCGCGATTCTGGCGATCTGCTGGGAATACCGCGTCAAGATCGGCTCGGTGGTGGGCGGCCTCGGCAGCCGTCCGGACGCGCGGCGGTTTGCGATCAACGTCATCATCGCGACGATTCCGGCCATCGTCCTGGGCCTCTTGCTTGAGAAGAAGATCAAGTCGGTACTGTTCTCGCCGGTGCCGGTGTCGGTCGCGCTGATCGTCGGCGGGATCGTGATTTTGTGGGCGGAGGCGCGCCAGCGCGATCGCGGGGCGCCGCCACGGGTGCATTCGGTCGATGACCTCTCGTACGCCGATGCGCTGAAAGTCGGCCTCGCGCAATGCCTCGCGCTGATTCCCGGCACTTCGCGTTCGGGCGCGACGATCATCGGCGGCATGCTGTTCGGGCTGGAGCGCCGCGCGGCTACGGAATTCTCGTTCTTCCTCGCCATTCCGATCATCTTCGGCGCGACGCTCTACGAAATGGCCAAGTACTGGCGCGCGCTCACCGTGAACGACCTCGGGCTCTTTGCCGTCGGGCTCGTATCGGCGTTCGTGAGCGCCTTCATCTGCGTGCGCTGGCTGCTCCGTTACGTCGCCTCGCACGATTTCACGGCGTTCGCGTGGTATCGCATCGGCTTCGGGCTGCTGATTCTGATCGTCGGCTATAGCGGCGGGTTGAGCTGGGCGGACTGATCCGGCTTGCTTGCCGCACAAAAGACAACGCCACGGCTAGCCGTGGCGTCGTCATTTTCAGCGCGACTTACTTGCGCCGAAAGAGCAAATCCCAGACGCCGTGTCCGAGCCGCAAGCCGCGGCGCTCGAACTTCGTCACCGGCCGGTAATCCGGACGTGGCGCGTAGCCGTCCGCCGTATTTTCGAGCGTCGGTTCCGCCGAAAGCACGTCGAGCATCTGCTCCGCGTAGTTCTGCCAGTCGGTCGCGAGATGCAGGTAGCCGCCCGGCTTCACGCGCGAGCTCAAGAGCGAGACGAACTTCGGCTGAATGAGCCGGCGCTTGTGATGCCGCGCCTTGTGCCACGGATCGGGAAAGTAGATGTGCACGCCGTCGAGACTCGCGGGCGCGATCATGCGTTCGAGCACCTCGACCGCGTCGTGCTGGAGGATGCGGATGTTGCCGAGCTGCTGCTCGCCGATCAGCTTCAACAGCGCACCGACGCCCGGCTCGTGCACTTCCACGCCGATGAAGTCGTCGCCGGGGCGCGCGGCCGCGATTTCCGCCGTCGTCGCGCCCATGCCGAAGCCGATCTCCAACACGCGCGGCGCCTGCCGGCCAAAGAGGGCATCCCAGTTCGCGAGTTCCGGCGCATACGGGACGACAAAGCGCGGACCCAGTTCGTCCATCGCGCGTTGTTGCCCCGGCGAAACGCGGCCCGCGCGCGTCACGAAACTGCGAATGCGCCGATGATGCAGCGGCTGCGATGCCGCACTCTCGGTACGCTCACCGGCGGCATGCGCGTCGTCGTCGTGGGAATCGTGGGATTGGTCGTTCATGGCGGGATCGGAAGGCGAAGAAGCGTCGCGCGGAAACTAAAAAGCCGCCTCGCTGTATGGAAGGCGGCTTTCGCTTATTTGCTGCTTATGTGTTGCTCGTGAATCTGGAGCGGGCGATGGGAATCGAACCCACGTCAGTAGCTTGGGAAGCTACGGTAATAGCCATTATACGACGCCCGCGTGAGCCGACTATTGTAAGCGCAACGCGCGCCGCCGCGCAATCGCGGGCGGCGCGGCCTCACTCAGATGCCGAAGAGCGTCATCGAGACCGCGACGCGCGTCACCACCATCAGCAACACCTGCACGATCACGAAAAGCAGGATCGGCGACAAATCGATGCCGCCTAAGCGCGGCAAGATGCGTCGCAGCGGATCGAGAAACGGCGCGGTGATCTGATAGAGCAGCGGCATGGCGGGCGACTGCGGATTGAGCCACGAAAGCAGCGCCATCAGAATCGTCATCCAGATGATCAGGTTCAGCGCCCACTTGACGACCGTCAGCGCCGCGACGAGCAGGAGCATCGGCAGCATGACCGTCGGATCGACGCCGGCGAGATAGACCATCAACGTCACATAGACGAGCGCCGCGATATAGGCGGCGACAATGCTGGCCCAGTCGATCTTGCCGCCCGGCAGAATCTTGCGCAGCGGCAGCACGATCCAGTTGGTCGCCTGCATGACGGCATTCGAAACCGGGTTGTACGGCGGCATGCGCACGACCTGCATCCACGCGCGCAGGAGCAGCGCCGCGCCGAACAGAGTGAAAACGGTATTGAGCAGAAAACGGGCGATATCGCCGAACATCTCGGGTCCTCTGGAAAACGTGCGCGGCGAGAAGGCCGCGCCGGGGTCGGGAAAAGCGAAGGAACAGACGACGCTGGCAGCCGCTAAGACGGCCGCCGGGACTGAGGCTGGCTTGGCGCGGCGAACGCGCACGCTGCGTCGCGCGAGTCGTAGTGAGTGACCTTGATCATTGTTCGTTCTCTGGACTGGATGTCATGTGAAGTCGTCGCGCTCGGGCCGGAGCCCGCGAGCGCCGCGATTTCTTTCTCTTGCGAGCGAAAGGCGCCTTGCATTCCCCGCCCACCGTCAATGCCGGTGGGGCGCCGGACGTCACCATAACATGGCTGCGGGGCGGCTTGGGCGCGTTGTCGAACAACGACGAGCGTTTCCTCTCACAGTCGACTGAAAGCCGATCGCAAGCATAGCGCATGCTCGCGCGCATTGCCGCAAACCCTGATGTTGCCGCCGCACGACGTTTTGCCCGAGCGCGTTTCACGCAAAAATGGCAGCATAGGATGACAGAAAACGATTGAATCAGACGCCGTTACGAATCTTTCGGCATTGCGCCGTTTAATCGATGGCATGTTTTCTGCTGATTATGTGGTTCACCGCACGCGGTTAGCGTGTTTTAGTTCTTTTGCGAACATTGATGAACGAACCGGGCGCGAATACTAAAGACAAGAGTGATTAACGGAAACGCGTCGCTTTTAAGCGGCTGCTTTCCTCGACGTTTCAAAACGCTACGTTCGGAGGTCGCATGAGCATTTTCTCTTATCGAAAGCATCTGCGTTTCTTGAGCCAGGCGCAAAGGCGTCGCTGGTGGGATCAGAAGAAGCGATTGACGCCGCGTGTCGTAATCGGTGGGGCGTATGTCCCACCCAATGTCACGCGTGAATTCGCTTATGTGAAGGTAGGCTGATCGCCTCAAAAGGAGTCAAGACACAATACACAGCCCCGCCGGACGGCCCGTCCGGCGGGGCTTTTAATTTGATTTGTAAAGATGCGTTACTCGAGCGGCACGCTGTCTCGACGCAAACAAAGCATCAGCGCGCCCTCCACCTTGCCGTTCGGACTGCTCCTCGCCCACAGCATCGCCAACCTGCCCGAGCGCCAGTCGCAGACCTTGCAATTTGCAACAAATGGCCCGAGCGGCCGCGCGCGTTTTTAGCTAAATTCAGAGTACGCAGCCGCGCGACCGGATGGACCGGTCGGCCTCAAGCGGCGAGGAGAACCAAAGTGAAAAAGCTCGGTAGTTTGTTGGTCGCCGGCGCCCTCGGCCTGGGTGTCGCGAGTCTGGCGCAAGCGCATGTGTCGGTCGGGGTAGGTATCAGCGTGCCGGCGTATCCGGTGTATCAGGCGCCGCCCGCGCCGGTTTATGTCGCTCCGCCGCAGCCGGTTTATGTCGCGCCGCCTCCGCCTGTCGTCTATGGGCCGCCGCCGGCAGTCGTCGTGGGCGGCTACGGATACAGTTATTACGGCCGTCCTTATTGGCGGCACGGGTATTATGGCCATCCGTATGGTCACGGTTACGGCTACGGTCGCGGCCACTGGCACTAATAATCCGTTTTCCGCGATCGACCGCACGAGCCCCGCAAGGGGCTTTTCTTTGGCATCGATGAAACTGGCTATTCCGATTCGCTTCGGAACTGGCGAGAATGGCGTTTTTCCGACGCCACTTCACATCCGATGCTTCCACTTCCTGCCCCGACTTTCGATGACGTCGCCGATGCCGCCCGCCGCATAGACGGCGTCGCGCATCGCACGCCGGTTCTCACGTCCCGCACGGCGGACGAAATCGCCGGCGCGTCGCTCTTTTTCAAGTGCGAGAACTTCCAGCGCATGGGCGCTTTCAAGTTCCGCGGCGCGTTCAACGCGCTTTCGCATTTCGACGGCGCTCAGCGCGCGGCCGGCGTCATCACGTATTCGTCGGGCAATCACGCGCAGGCGATCGCGCTGTCCGCCCAGCTCGCCGGCATTCGCGCGACGATCATCATGCCGGAAGACGCGCCCGCCGCGAAAATCGCGGCGACGCGCGGCTACGGCGGCGAAGTCATCACGTATGACCGCTACACGCAGAATCGCGAAGAGATCGGCCGCGTGCTGGCCGAAGAGCGCGGCATGACGCTGATTCCGCCGTATGACCATCCGCATGTGATCGCGGGGCAGGGCACGGCCGCGAAGGAGTTGATCGAAGAAACCGGGCCGCTCGATTATCTCTTCGTGTGTCTCGGCGGCGGCGGGCTGATCGCGGGCTGCGCGCTCGCGGCGGCGGCGCTGTCGCCTTCGTGCAAGGTGATCGGCGTCGAGCCGGAAGCCGGCAACGACGCGCAGCAGTCGCTCGCGCGCGGCGAGATCGTGCATATCGAGGTGCCGCGCACCATCGCGGACGGCGCGGCGTCCACACACGTCGGCGAATACAACTTCCCGATCATCCGCAAGCACGTGGAGCGCATCGTCACGGTGAGCGACGCGCAGCTCGTCGATACGCTGCGCTTTTTCGCCGAGCGCATGAAGATGGTCGTCGAGCCGACCGGCTGCCTGGCGGCAGCGGCCGTGCTTCAGAAGGTCGTGCCGGTGGAAGGCAAGCGCGTGGGCGTGATCGTGAGCGGCGGCAACGTCGACCTGGCGCGCTTCGCGCAGTTCATCGCGTGAAGCGGGCCGTCAGGACGCCGCGTGCACGATCAGATCGCGGTAGCCGTTGACAATCACGCTGTACGCGAAATAGGCGAACAGCACGGCGGACATCACATGGCACGCGCGCAGGAGGCGCGTGCCGGCGCGCTTGCGGCCGTGGGCGGCGAGCGTGCAGACGAAGAGCGTCCAGCCGAGTCCGCCGCAGAAGAAGCCGAGCAGAAACACCGACGCGCTGATCGGGCTCGTCGCGCCGGCTTTCGCGATCAGCGCGCCGCCGACCGCCGCGAACCACAGAATCGCGCTCGGCGATGAAACCGCGAGCAGGCATCCGCGCAGGAAGCTCTTGAGATGGCTCTGGCGCGGCGCGCGCGTATCCGCTTCGCCCTCGACGGGCGGCGCGGACGCGGGGTTCATCGCCTCGCGCGCCATCTTCCACGTGAGAAACAGCAGCACGATGGCCCCGCCGATCCACACGACCCACCGCACCGCAGAGAACTGCAGCAGCGCCGACATGCCCGCCAGCGCGAGCGCGGCGTAGAACAGGTCGCCGAAACACGTCCCGAGGCCGAGCACGAGGCCCGGCTTGAACCCGTGCGACAGCGCGAGCGAAATGATCGCGACGTTGGCGATCCCGATATCCAGACACAGCGACAGCGACAAGAAGAAGCCGTCCGACATCAACGACCACGAATGCGTCATGCGTGCTCCGTGAGCGCGAGCGTCACGTCGAGACGGCCGGTCGGCACGCCCATCGTGTTCACCATCGGCGGGTGACGGAAATCGTCGAGCGCGGCGCGTTGCTCGCGCGTGCCGATGTCGAGCAACTCCAGCACGTGCGCGACGATCGCATGCAGCACGTTCGTGTTGCCGTCCTCGACCTTCACCGCAATGCCGAGCGCGCCTTCCGGCCGCTTCACGCCGATCGCATAGCTCGCGTCCGCGCCGGTCTTGCCGACGAGCGCGCCGCCGTACGCCCGCATCAAGCGCGTGCAGAAGCGTCCTTCGCCCGCGACGAGTTCGGGATGCGAGGTCATCGCGCGATAAATGCGCCCGAGCGCCGAGCCGTCCGGCGCGCCGGCAATCTTCATGTAGAGCCGAGCGAGGCGGTCGAGCGGGAAAGCGGGCGTCGGCAGATTGCATCCGTCGATGGCCCAGAGCACGTCGCCGAACGGCAGATCGACTGCCTGCGCCGTCGCGTGCTTCACGCGCGCCTGGAGCGGATGCTCCGGCAGGTGATAGCCGTCGAGCGCCGCGTTCATGGCCCGCGCGCCCGCCAACATGCCGGCGTGCTTGCCGGAACAGTTGCTGCACACGGGCGTCGGCGTGAAATCGCGGCGAATCCAGTCCTTGTAGACGGCGTCCGATATCGGCGGATGGCCGCCGCAACGCAGATCGCTCTCGCTCGCGCCGGACTTCGCCAGCATCGCGCGGGCGCGTTCGATGTGGCGCGGCTCACTGCTGTGCGAGCCGCACATCAGCGCGAGATCGGCTTCATCGAAGCCGAACTGTTCTAGCGCGCCCGTTTCGATGACAGCAAGCGCCTGCGCCGGCTTCGCGGCCGAGCGCGGCAGCGTCACGCGATGCGGATCGCCGAACGAATAGAGCAGACGGCCGGCGGCATCGACCACCGCGACATGCGCGACGTGCGTGTTCTCGATTGCGTTTCCCCGATACAAGGTCGCTGCGATCATGCGTTTTTCCCCGCGTTGTTCAGTCCGATTTCGGTCCACAGCGCATCGACGCGCCGCTTGACGGCCGCATCCATCGTGATCGGGCGGCCCCATTCGCGGTTGGTCTCGCCCGGCCACTTGTTGGTCGCGTCGAGTCCCATTTTCGAGCCGAGGCCCGCGACCGGCGACGCGAAGTCGAGATAATCGATCGGCGTGTTGTCGACCATGACGGTGTCGCGCGTGGGATCGACGCGCGTGGTGATCGCCCAGATCACTTCCTTCCAGTCGCGCACGTTGACGTCTTCATCCACCACGACGATGAACTTCGTATACATGAACTGCCGCAGGAAACTCCAGACGCCGAGCATCACGCGCTTGGCGTGACCGGCGTAGCTCTTCTTCATCTGCACGATGGCCATGCGATAGCTGCACCCTTCGGGCGGCAGATAGAAGTCCGTGATCTCGGGAAACTGCTTCTGCAAGAGCGGCACGAACACTTCATTGAGCGCCACGCCGAGCACCGCGGGTTCGTCGGGCGGCTTGCCGGTGTAGGTCGAGTGGAATAGGGCGTCGCGGCGCAGCGTGATTTTCTCGACGGTGAAGACCGGAAACCACTCCTGCTCGTTGTAATAGCCGGTGTGATCGCCGTACGGGCCTTCGAGCGCGTGCTCGTAACGCGCGGCGGCGCCCGTCGACGGACGCGGCGGCGCGCCTTCCGGCGCGGGCGGCACCGCGCTTTCCTGCGGATAGATGAAGCCTTCGAGCACGATCTCCGCGCGCGCCGGAACCTGCAAGGTATCGACGCCCGGCGTCAGGCACTTCGCGAGCTCGGTGCGCGAACCGCGCAGAAGGCCCGCGAACTGATACTCGGAGAGCGTGTCGGGAACCGGCGTGACCGCGCCGAGAATGGTGGCCGGGTCCGCGCCCAGCACGACCGCCACCGGATACGGCTTGCCCGGATTCGCGAGCGCGAACTCGCGGAAATCGAGCGCGCCGCCGCGATGCGCGAGCCAGCGCATGATGAGCTTGTTGCGCCCGATGAGTTGCTGCCGATAGATGCCGAGGTTCTGCCGCGTCTTGTTCGGCCCGCGCGTGACGGTAAGGCCCCACGTCAGCAGCGGTCCGGCGTCGCCCGGCCAGCAGGTCTGGATCGGCAGGCGCGGGAGGTCCACGTCGTTGCCTTCCCACACGATCTCCTGGCAAGGCGGCGCGCTCACCGACTTGGGCGCCATGTCCCACACGGCCTTGGCGAGCGAGAGCAGCTTGCCGGCGTCCTTCAGGCCGCGCGGCGGCTCCGGCTCCTTCAGCGCGGACAGCAGCCTGCCGATATCGCGCAGCGAACTGAGCGCGGCGGTGTCGCTGCCGAGGCTCGCATCGGCGCCGGTCTGTGGCTCCGTTTCGATGCCCATGCCGAGCGCCACGCGGCGCGTGGTGCCGAAAAGGTTCGCGAGCACCGGCATGCTGTGACCGGTCGGCGCTTCGAAAAGCAGCGCCGGGCCGCCCGCGCGCAACACGCGGTCGGATAGTTCGGTCATTTCCAGGACGGGGGAGACAGGCTGCCGGATGCGGCGCAGTTCACCGAGCGCTTCGAGGCGGGCGGTGAAGTCGCGCAGATCTTTATATTTCATCGATGGTCGGACGAGGACTCGAGGCCGCTCCATGGAGCGGGACGGGCGGGACGGCTGCGCGCTAGGCGATTGTCGATTTTACCTGCGTGTCAGTCCGTGCGCTGGGAGACATTCAGGTAATTCCGCTGGAAACCGCCTTTGGGACGTGCGCTGGCGCTCCTAAACGGTGTTCATTATTACTGTAAGTAATTGAAACGGAACGGTATAGCATTGACGGATCATTAAACCCTGCTAGAATCCCTTCGCATCCATTGCAGGTTTTGAAACTTTTTACCTTAGCCTCAGGTCTTTTCTCAGACGCTATGCGTCGCCTGCGCCGCACCTGCCCGGCGATTCATGGCTGTTGGTTGTCACGGCCGGCGTTATCGAACGCCGGTTTTTCGCGTGGGAAGCCATCTGCGCATCAAGGGCATGCTGTTCGTGCCGCGCACTCCGGCCGCTTTTGCCGGTTCGGCTTTCCAGACGGCGCATGCCGTTTCCCCGATGCCGCTTACGCCTTGCCAAGAGCGAGCGGTGTCTGATTTGCGCTTTCGAACACCGGTTTATTGGTATTCATCAGCCTAAATCATGCAACATTGGGAGCATCGATGAACGCTTGGTTATCGTGGCGTCCCGACACTCGCGTCGCGCAAAGTTTGCGCACCGCGCTGCGTCGTGGAAGCCGTATGAGTCACTATCTCTTCAGCCTGGTCGGTTGCGCGGCCATCGTCACGGCGCTCGCGCTGTGGCTCCTGCCGTCCTGGCGCACCACCTTTGCCGCACGGATCATGCCGTTCGTGTCCGCCGCGGTCCAGGCGGGTCCTGCGCGGCTTCTCGCCGGCCAGCCGCTTCCGCCGTTCTCGGCCGTGCATCGCCAGCCGGCCGACGCGGCGCCGATCAGCCTCGCCGCGAATCCGGACCGGACCGCTGCGCCGGCGGCGCAGGTGCCGTCGCTCGGCGCCGCCGCCACGGACGACGAGAGCACCCGTCAACTGACCGGCGGCATCAGTCTCGCGGTGTCGCCCAACGGGCTCGATCCGCGCACGATGCCTTCGGTCAGCTTGCTGGCGAGCGCGATTCCGGCGCAGCGCATCGTCGCCGATGCGCGCGACGACCGCGTGCTCGTCTCCACGCGCGAGCAGAAGCTCGTCGCCAACTTCATCGCGCGGCGGTACCGCGTGGCGGAGGAGCCGGTCAGCGACCTCGTGCGCGCCGCGTTCGACACCGGCCGCGAAGTCGGTCTCGATCCGCTGCTGCTGCTGTCGGTGATGGCCATCGAATCGGGTTTCAATCCGTACGCGGAAAGCGGCGTCGGCGCGAAAGGGCTGATGCAGGTGATGTCGAAGGTGCACTCGGACAAGTTCGAGTACTTCGGCGGCAGCCACGCGGCACTCGATCCGCTCGCAAACATCAAGGTCGGCGCGCTGGTGCTGAAGGATTGCATCGCGCGGGGCGGCTCCGTGGCGGGCGGCCTGCGCTACTACGTCGGCTCGACCTCGCAGGACGACGGCGGCTACGGCGCCAAGGTGCTCGCCGAACGCGCGCGTCTGCGCGATGTCGCGCGCGGCCGCAATGTGCCGATCAACGCACCGCAGGCGCCGGTTCAGGCCGCGCCGAAGCAGGTGCTGGCGTCCGCCTCGGCGGATACGGCCAAGCGCGTCCACGTGACGATAGACGGCGCGAAGAAGGCCGACGCGCAGGACGACAGCGATTCCGGCGAGTCGAAGCACGCCGCGTCCGCCGAACTGGGCGCCTGATCGGTCAGTCGAACGGTCGGACAAAAGAAAAGGGCACCTCAAGCGGGTGCCCTTTTTTCGTTTGCGTCGAGTAATACTCAGCGACTGAACAAGTCTCCGAGCCGCGACACCGCTTCTTCCAGCTTCGAATACGCCGTCGCATACGAGAGCCGGATGTAGCGGTCCGGCGCGTGAAAGCCGAAATCCGCGCCCGGCACGAGCACCACGCCGGCGTCGTGCAGCATGGAACGCGTGAGCCTTTCGCTGTCGCCGGCGGCGGGATGCGGCACGCTCGTCGTATCGGCGTAGACGTAAAACGCGCCGTCCGGCACCACCGGCACGCCGAAACCGAGCGAGCGCAGCGCCGGCACGATGTAGTCGCGCCGCCGCTTGAACTCCAGCCGGCGCGCTTCGTAGATGGCGAGCGTCTCCGGCTCGAAGCACGCGAGCGCAGCATGCTGCGCCAGCGCCGAGGCGCAGATGAACAGATTCTGCGAGAGCTTCTCGACCGCGCCGACCATCGCGTGCGGCACGACGAGCCAGCCGAGCCGCCAGCCGGTCATGTTGAAGTACTTCGAGAAGCTGTTGACCGTCACCACGTCGTCGCCGAAGGAGAGCGCCGACACGGGCTTTGCGTCGTAGCTCAGGCCTTGGTAGATCTCATCGACGATGGTGAAGCCGCCGCGCTCCCGCACCTTCCCGACGATGCGCCGCAGTTCGTCCGGCTCGATGGAGGTTCCCGTCGGATTCGACGGCGACGCGAGCAGCACGCCGCGCGTCGCGGGCGTCCAGTGCGCTTCGACCTGATCGGCGGTGAGCTGGAAGCGTTCGGCCGGGCCGCTCGCGATCAGCACCGGCTTGCCGTCCGCCGCCGACACGAAGTGCCGGTTGCACGGATAGCACGGGTCGGGCATCAACACTTCGTCGCCGTTGTCGACGAGCGCCATGCACGCGAGCAAGAGCGCCGCCGACGCACCCGCCGTCACCACGATGCGCGCGGGATCGACGCTTAGGCCGAACGCGTTGCGGTAATGCGCGGCGATCGCCTCGCGCAACGCCGTGACGCCGAGCGCGTTCGTGTACTGCGTGACGCCGCGCGTGAGCGCGTCGGCGGCGGCACGCGTGACGGGCGCGGGCGCGGTGAAGTCCGGCTCGCCGATGCCCATGTGGATGATGTCGCGTCCGGCGCGTTCGAGCGCCTGGGCGTCCTTCATCAGCTCCATCACGTAGAACGGCTCGATCGCGTCGACGCGGGAGGCGAGCCGCATGAGCGGTTCCGAAGCGGTATTCATGCCGTCGATCCCGTTAGCCGCGCCCGCGCGCCTGCGCTTCGGCAGGGCGCATCGCGACGGCGAGCTTGTCCAGCACGCCGTTCACGTACTTGTAGCCGTCCGAGCCGCCGAAGGTCTTCGTCAGCTCCACGGCCTCGTTGATGACCACGCGATACGGAATGTCGATGTGATGCTTGAACTCGAAAGCGGCCACGAGCAACACCGCGCGTTCGACCGGCGAGAGCTGGTCGATCGGGCGGTCGAGGCACGGTTGCAGTTCGGCGGAAAGCGCATCGGCTTCCTTGATGACACCGTGCAGGATCGCGTCCAGATGTTCGTGGTCGGCCTTGTCGAAGCCCTGCGCGTTGCGCAGTTGCGCGTCGATCTCGCCGCCGGGCGCACCCGACAGCAGCCATTGGTAAAGCCCTTGCGTCGCGAGTTCACGCGAGCGGCGTCGTGCGCTCTTCATGCGCGGTCCTCGTCTTCGTCTTCGTCATCTTCTTCGTCGCCGCCGAGCTGTTCCAGCGCGACCGACAGATTCGCCATTTCGACCGCCACGCGCGCAGCGTCGCGGCCCTTTTCGGTCATGCGCGCGACGGCTTGTTCGTCGTTCTCGGTCGTGAGCACCGCGTTCGCCACCGGAATGCCGAAATCCAGCGCGATGCGCGAAATGCCCGAGCCGCTTTCGTTCGACACGAGCTCGAAGTGGTACGTCTCGCCGCGCACGACCGCGCCGAGCGCGATCAGGGCGTCGAACTGGCCGGATTCTGCGAGCTTTTGCAGCGCGAGCGGAATCTCGAGCGCGCCCGGCACGGTCACGAGCAGCACGTCCTCGCCGATCACGCCGAGGCGCTCCAGCTCCTCGATGCAGGCATCCGCGAGGCCGTTGCACACCGGTTCGTTGAAGCGCGACTGCACGATGCCGATGCGCAGGCCGTCACCGTCGAGGTTCGGCTGGTATTGTCCGATTTCCATGTAGAGATCCGTTGGTTTGGAATAAGTTGGATGCGGCGGCTGTCGTGAATCAGGCCGAACGCAGATGCGCCACTGTGCCGTCCGTGGCGCTCGCCGCCGTCGCGGGGCAGCCGGGCATCGGAATGAAGCCGGTCACTTCGAGCCCGTAGCCCGACATGCTGCCGAGGCGCCGCGGATTGGCGAGCACCTGCATCTTGCCGACGCCCAGATCGCGCAGAATCTGCGCGCCGATGCCGTAGGTCTTGAAGTCGATCGGGCGGCGCTGCGGCTTCGCCGCTTTGTCGCTTTCGTCGAGCGCGCGGAAGGTTTCGACCAGATGCTCGCGGCTGTCGCCGCAATTCAACATGACGATAGCGCC
This sequence comes from Caballeronia sp. Sq4a, assembly GCF_023170545.1. Classification (NCBI taxonomy): domain Bacteria; kingdom Pseudomonadati; phylum Pseudomonadota; class Betaproteobacteria; order Burkholderiales; family Burkholderiaceae; genus Caballeronia; species Caballeronia sp. Sq4a. The sequence goes on from NZ_CP084250.1 coordinate 796,427, forward strand.
GAGATCGCGCGCGGCGATTTCCTTCATGGCGGCGTCGATGGTCCACGAGTGCGTGGACGCGTCGATTTCGAGCAGATCCAGCACCGACAGCGGTTCGTGCACGCGCACGGGCGTTTCGCGGTCCGGCGACGGCGTGCCGCGCACGAGCGCGATATGCGGCGAGCCGGTCGGTTCGTCGCGATACAGCACCGCGCGGAACGTGCCGTGCGCGGTCTGCATGGTGCGCTCGCTGACCTTCTCGATGATGGATTCGGTGCGGCTGCGATAGTGGATCAGGTCCGCGATGGTGCCGATCTTGATGCCGTGCTGCTCGCCGAATTCGATGAGGTCCGGCAGACGCGCCATTTCGCCGTCGTCGCGGATCACTTCGCAGATCACGGCAGCAGGCGTGAGGCCCGCGAGCGCGGTCAGGTCGCAGCCGGCTTCCGTGTGGCCCGCGCGCACGAGCACGCCGCCCGGCTGCGCCATGATCGGGAACACGTGACCCGGCTGGACGATGTCCTCGGCGCGCGCATGGGCCGCGACCGCCGCGGCGATGGTGCGCGAACGGTCGGCGGCGGAAATGCCGGTGGTCACGCCCTCGGCGGCTTCGATGCTGACGGTGAACGCCGTGCCGTACTGCGTGCCGTTGCGCTGCGTCATGAGCGGCAGGTTCAGCAGCTTGCAGCGTTCCTGCGTGAGCGTGAGGCAGATCAGGCCGCGGCCGTAGCGCGCCATGAAGTTGATCGCTTCGGGCGTGATGAAGTCGGCGGGGACGATCAGGTCGCCTTCGTTCTCGCGATCTTCCTCGTCGACGAGGATCACCATGCGGCCGGCCTTGAGCTCGGCGATGATTTCTGGAGTGGAAGCGATCGACATGGTGGCGTCCCGGCAGGTCTGTTTGGGAAAGGCCTGTATTTTACGCCACGGCCGATGGACAGTTGTCGGGAAAACGCGGGGCGGGGCGGCGTGTCGTGCTGCTTGCAACGCGATCGAGCGTTGCGTCGGCTTGGGTAGAGCGCAGGGCCGCGGGAGGCGCCGGCGCCGGACGAACGCGCGATGTCCGGCAACGCGCGCGCTTCAGCGACGTTTGCGTATGACGCTCACCAGCCGCCGAACAATCGGTCTAGCGCCGACAAGATCTCGTCCTGTCGATGTACGAGCGAGCTGACTGGCTTGGTCAACGCGCTGCGCGGAATGGCGGCAAGCGTCGGGGTATCGAGCATGCACTCGATTCCCTCGATTGAAAACACGGGAATCAGATCGGGCGGAAGCGGTACCGGAGCGATCCGGTCTAATCGGCGCAGTGGAATGACCACGCGCGTTGCCAGCCCCGATAGATGATTCCCCTGGACCTCGACAATATAAGGCGTACTGGCGTGTCCACTTGGATTGGCGAAAACGTCGAACCGGGCCATCAAAACGTCCGGTATTGTCCGAGCGGCAAGCCATCGCGCTCGATCATGTCGTTGTACGCCTGGATGAACTCCGCATGTTTGATCGCCCACTGGCGATCTTTCTCCAACTGCACTGCCTGTCGTATCGCGCGCTCGCACGTCTGCGAGAAGTTGATGCCGAGCTCCTTTGCGTCCTTGTAGACGTCCTCGGGCAGGCTAATGTTGGTAGCCCGGCGCGGAATGGTGTCGGTCGTCGTGTGGCGCATGATCGCCCTCTCGATGTGGGTATTTATGCGCATTGTAACCCACATGAGGCCGTTACCTCGCGGGGGGCCTCGCGCTATGCGCCGTACCGGCTTACCCCGCCGACATCATCCTCTCCACATACCGCGCGATCAGATCGATCTCCAGATTCACCTTCGCGCCCGCGTGAAGCGCCTTTAACGTCGTCACTTCGACCGTATGCGGAATCAGGTTGATCGAAAACTCGCAACCATCCGCGCGATCCTCGACGGCGTTCACCGTCAGACTCACGCCGTTCACCGTCACCGAGCCCTTGTACGCCAGATATTTGCCAATGTCCTTCGGCGCGACGATCCGCAATTCATGCGATTCGCCCACGCGCTCGAAGCGCGACACCGTGCCGAGCCCGTCTACGTGGCCGGACACCAGATGCCCGCCCAGCCGGTCGTGCGCGCGCAGCGCCTTTTCGAGATTGACCTCCGCCCCCGCATCGCCCAGGCCGACCGTCTTGTTCAGGCTTTCGCGCGAGACGTCGACATCGAACGCATCCGGCGTCTTCTCGATCACCGTCATGCACGCGCCCTGAATCGCGATGCTGTCGCCCAGTTCGACGTCCGCGAGATCGAGGCCGCCCGCCGCCACCCGCAGACGCACGCCGGCTTGCGGCTCCGCGCCGAGCGGCGTGACCTTTTCGATGCGGCCTACCGCCGCGACGATTCCTGTAAACATGAAGCGCGTTCCTTTGTATCGAAGCGTGTTTAGAGCAAGGGACCGGCGACGTGCGCATCGGCGAAGCGCGCCAGAATGCGCAGATCGTCGCCGAGCCGGTCGATGCGATGAAACTTGAGATGCGGCCGCGCATCGAGCGTGGCGGGCGGCGCGAAGTCGAACATGCCGGGCGCGCTGCCGAGCAGGCTCGGCGCGAGATACACCAGCAGTTCGTCGACGCAGCCTTCGCGCAAGAGCGAGCCGTTCAGCTTGTGCCCCGCCTCGACGTGCAGTTCGTTGATGCCGCGATCTGCGAGCGCCGTGAGCATCGCCGGAAGATCCACCTTGCCGTGCTCGTTCGACAACTCGATCAATTGCGCGCCCTTATCGCGCAGCAACTCGGCGCGTTGGGCGTCGGCGTGCGCGGAATGGAAGATCCACGGCGGCGCGCCGTCGAGAATGCGCGCATCCAGCGGCACGTCGAGCCGGCTGTCGATCAGAACGCGCTGCGGCTGGCGCGGCGTGTCGACCGCGCGCACGGTGAGTTGCGGATCGTCCTCGCGTACCGTGCCGATGCCGGTCAGGATCGCGCAGGCGCGGGCGCGCCACGCGTGACCGTCGGCGCGCGCGTCTTCGCCGGTGATCCACTGGCTTTCGCCCGATGGCAGGCCTGTGCGTCCGTCGAGCGTCGCCGCCACTTTCATGCGCACCCACGGCCGACGGCGCGTCATGCGCGAGACGAAGCCGATGTTCATTTCGTGCGCCTCGTTCGCGAGCAGCCCGCAGCGCACGTCGATGCCCGCGTCGCGCAGCATCGCGAGGCCGCGGCCGGACACGGCCGGGTTCGGGTCTTCCATCGCGGCGATGACTTTCTCGACGCGCGCGTCGATCAGCGCGTGCGCGCAGGGCGGCGTGCGCCCGAAGTGGCTGCACGGTTCGAGCGTCACGTACGCGGTCGCGCCGCGCGGGTCCTTGCCGCGCGAACGGGCGTCTTTCAGCGCGCGCACTTCGGCGTGATCCTGGCCGGCCGGCTGCGTGAAGCCCATGCCGATCACTTCGCCGTTTTTGACGAGCACGCAGCCGACGCGCGGATTCGGCGTCGTCGTGTACATGCCGCGCGAGGCGAGCGCGAGCGCGCGCTCCATGTAGGTGAAATCGGATTGCGAGAACATCGCGGCGGCCCGTTGCGCGACGCGGCCTTAAACCGCGAGCGACGCGAACGCGCCACGCGCGGCGTCGAGCGTTGCGTCGAGCACGGCGTCGTCGTGGGCGCTGGACACGAACCCCGCTTCGAACGCGGACGGCGCGAAGTACACGCCGGCATCGAGCATCGCGTGGAAGAACGCGTTGAAGCGCTTCGTGTCGCCCTTCGCGATCTGCGCGAAGCTGCCCGGCACCTGATCCATGAAGTACAGGCCGAACATGCCGCCGATCGAGTCGGCGCAGAAGGGCACTTTGGCTTCGCGCGCGACAGACGTGAGGCCGTCGACGAGCTTGCGCGTCTTCTTCGCGAGGTCGTCGTAGAAGCCTTCGCGCTGAATGATTTGCAGCGTCTTTAGGCCCGCCGCCACCGCGATGGGATTGCCCGAGAGCGTGCCCGCCTGATAGACGCCTCCGAGCGGCGCGAGATGCGCCATGATGTCGCGTCGTCCGCCGAACGCCGCCGCCGGCATGCCGCCGCCGATGACCTTGCCGAGGCACGTGAGGTCCGGCTTGATGCCGTACACCTGCTGCGCGCCGCCGAGCGCGACGCGAAACCCGCACATCACTTCGTCGAAAATCAGCACGGAGCCGTACTCGTTGCAGCGTTCACGCAGCGCGTTCAGGAACTCGGGTGTCGCGCGCACGAGGTTCATGTTGCCCGCGACCGGCTCCACGATCACCGACGCAATCTCCGCGCCGAACGCCGCGAATGCTTCGTTGAGCTGCTCGACGTTGTTGTATTCGAGCACCGTCGTGTGCTTTGCAATGTCCGCGGGCACGCCCGCCGACGTCGGATTGCCGAAAGTCAGCAGGCCCGAGCCCGCCTTCACGAGCAGGCTGTCCGCGTGGCCGTGATAGCAGCCCTCGAACTTCACGATGCGGCTGCGGTTCGTGAAGCCGCGCGCAAGACGCAGCGCGCTCATCGTCGCTTCGGTGCCGGAAGACACCATGCGCACCTGTTCGATGGACGGCACGAGCTTGCAGATTTCCTCCGCGATTTCGATTTCCGCTTCGGTCGGCGCGCCGAACGAGAAGCCGTCGGCCAGCACGCGCTGCACCGCTTCGAGCACTTCCGGGTGCACGTGGCCGACGATCATCGGCCCCCACGAGCCGATGTAGTCGATATAGCGTTTGCCTTCGGCATCCCAGAAGTACGGGCCTTGCGCGCGCTCGATGAAGCGGGGCGTGCCGCCGACCGAGCGAAACGCCCGCACCGGCGAATTCACGCCGCCGGGGATGGTTCGCTGAGCGCGTTCGAAGAGGGCTTGGTTCTTGGACATGGAGAAGGCCTGCGCTGAAAGTGGATGCAAGACACGCGACCGGCTTGCGCGGCGAAAGACGCCGCCCGGCGCGATGAAAGCACGGCGCCGATGCGCGTCCGGTGCGACAAGTGTTGCCTGAAATTGTACCGGACTCGTTGACGGGGAGCCGGTTACTGCTGGCGCGTTCGCGCGGGCTTGCGCGGCGGCGCGTCGTCGGCTGCGCGGGCCTGGCGCGCGCTCGCTTTGCTCGGCACTGCGGGAACGGTGGATTGGCTCAACGCGGGCGGACGGCCGCGCCGGCCGGTGCGCTCGGTCCAGAGCTTTTCGAGCGCGCCCTCGGCCATCGGCTTGATGAGCGTGCCGGAGCTTTGCGCATCCCACGTCTGCACGGAGAACGGATGCGCGCGCAACTCGTCGCGCGTGACGACGACATGTTCATGTGCATCGACGAGCCAGTCATACACGAAGTCGATGCACAGCCGATACCCGCGCTTCGACTGCGCGTCGGGCACTTCATACGGCGCGCGCGTCACGTAGCCCGAGCCCAACACGCCTTTCGGTTCCTGCGCCACGCGATGCACGAACACGCGATCGCCCGGCATGAGGCCGCGCGCGGTGCCGCAGCCCCAGACATCGGCGACGGCTTCGCCTGCCGCCACCCGGCGCGCGATCTCGGGCAATTCGGGCCACGGCCACTTCTTCGGGCTCCAGATCAGCAGAAAGGCGGTCATCGTGTCGAGGAAAGGAGGGAAGGGCGGAAGCGGTGAGCTTAGCGTACCCGGTCAAACCGGGGCGTCGCGTACAATGGCCGCTCGCTTCGAACGCTTTCTCCGATAGCTGCAACCACCACGACGGGCCACGCAGCGCTCGTCTTCATCCTTGCACACTCGATGTCAGACACTACCCGCCGCCGGCCCGATGGCCGGCTGATCCTGTTGCTCGGCGCGCTCGCCGCATGCGGTCCGCTGTCCATCGACATGTATCTGCCGAGCCTGCCGTCGCTCGCCGCCGCGTTCGGGACGAGCCCGGCCGCCGCGCAAAGCACGCTGACGAGCTTCATGTTCGGCTTCTCGTTCGGCATGCTGCTGTACGGCCCATTGTCCGATGCCTACGGCAGGCGGCCGATTCTTCTGGGCGGCATCGCGCTGTACGCGCTCGCGAGCATCGCGTGCGCGACGGCGTTCTCCATCGACGCACTCGTGTTCGTGCGCTTCCTGCAGGCGCTCGGCGCGGGCGCGGCGTCGGTGCTCGCGCGCGCCATCGCCCGCGACGCGCACGCGCCGACCGACGCCGCCCGCGTCCTGTCGATGCTCTCCATCGTCACGTCCATCGGCCCGTTGCTCGCGCCGCTGATCGGCGGGCAACTGCTGCTGCTCGGCGGCTGGCGTGTGGTGTTCGTTGCGCTCACGCTCTTCGGCACGCTGTGCGCGGTGACCGCGTTCCTGCGCGTGCCCGAAACGTGGCCGAAGGAGAAACGCGCGGGCGCGGCGCTCGGCACGTCGTTCGCGGCATACGGGCATCTGCTGACCGATACGGTCACGTGGGGCCATGTGTTGTGCGGCGGCATGGCGTTCGCGTCGATGTTCGCGTATATCACCGCGACGCCGTTCGTCTACATCGACTATTTCCACGTCAAGCCGCAGCATTACGGGCTTTTATTCGGGCTCAATATCGTCGGGATCATCGGCGGGAATGTGCTCAACACGAAGCTCGTCGGGCGCGTGGGCGCGATGAAGATGATTTCCGGCGCGGCGTTCGTCAGCGTCGTGGCGGCCCTCGTGGTCGCGCTCGTCTCGCTGACGGGCTGGGGCGGCTTGTGGTCGATCGTCGCGAGCCTGTTCTTTGTCGTCGGCGTGGTCGGCCTCTTGTCCGCCAATTGCACGACCGAACTCATGCACCGTTATCCGCGCAACGCGGGAGCGGCGGCCGCCGTCTTCGGCGCGATGCAGCTCGCGCTCGGCGCGCTCGCGAGTCTCGCCGTCGGCCTCTTTCACGACGTCTCGCCGCACGGCATGGGCATCGTCATCGGCACGTGCGGCGTCCTGACGTTCGCCGGGCGCACGCTCGTGATGCGCTCGCACGCGGCGCCCGTGCGCGTCTGAAGTCAGGCAGTGACGCGGCGCGTTGGGCGAAAAAAAACCTCGCGCGATGGCGAGGTCAATCTGGGTCAAAGGTGTTTCAACTCGACTCATGCCGCCTTGGGTCAGAAGGCCGCGCGGTCGAGCCGTTTTAGTGGGCAGTATTCGTCCGGGTCAAAGGTGAATACTCGCTCGATTCGGTTTGGGCGATAGGCGTCTCCTCCTGTCGAGAATCGGGTGCCTGGGTCAAAGGTGTTCCCGATCAGTTCGTTTCGGTCGAAAAGTCAGTCAAACCATTCCCGTTGCCGCGAACCTTCTGTCGAGGAAGGCGTTTCGCCGGATCAACAAGGAATGGTTGAACTATAGGCGGGCCGTAAGCTCGGCTATATCGAACGAATTCGAATCGTAAGAGAGCGACGCTTTTTCACCGAAACACGCCGTTGCGCCGCGAGCGGATCACCGTGTCGGCGGCAGCGGCCCGACAACCGAAGCGAGAAACGTGAACGCCGCCGCTTCGGCCTGCGCGACCGCTTCCGGCTCGACGCCCGCGCCGTGGCCGCCTTCGCCCGTTTCCTGATACCAGACGTTGTCGTGGCCTTGCGCCTGCATCTTCGCGACCATCTTGCGCGCGTGGCCCGGATGCACGCGGTCGTCGCTCGTCGATGACGTGAAGAGCGCCGGCGGATAGACGGCATCCGCCTTCACGTTCTGATACGGCGAATAGGCCATCAGATGCGGGAGATCGGCGGCGTCGTCCGGATCGCCGTATTCGTCGATCCAGGATGCGCCTTGCAAGAGCGTGTGAAACCGCGCCATGTCGACGAGCGGCACCTCCGACAGCACGGCGCCGAAGCACTCCGGCCGCTGCACCATGCACACGGCGGTGAGCAGGCCGCCGTTGCTCGCGCCGCGAATGGCGAGCTGCTTCGCCGTGGTGACGCCGCTCTCGACGAGCGCCTGCGCCACCGCGACAAAATCGTCGAACGAGACTTGCCGGTTCTCGCGCAGCGCCGCCTGATGCCATTGCGGACCGAACTCGCCGCCGCCGCGAATGTTCGCCACCGCGTACAGGCCGCCGCGCTCCAGCCACGCGATGCCGGTCGTCGCGTCGTATTGCGGGTCCAGCGCGACTTCGAAGCCGCCGTAGCCGTAGAGCAGGCACGGCCGCGCTTGTTGCGGCGTCTGCGCATCGACATCGCGGCCGATCAGCCAGTACGGAATGCGCTCGCCGTCGGGCGCGATCGCATGACGGCGCACGGCGGTGAGCCCGGACGCGTCGAACTGCGCGGGCAGACGCGCGAGCAAGGCCCACGGGGCGTCGCTGGCAAGATCGGCGTGATAGAGCGACGGCGGCATCAGAAAGTGCTCGACGTGGATGAGGACCGTGTCGTCGCGCTCGCTGTCGATGGAATCGACATAGCTCTGGCTCGCGTCCGGCAACGCAAACTCGCGCGATTGCCACGCGCCGTCGCCATCCGCGGGCGGACGCCAGAGCGTGACGCGCGGCGTGCCGTCGTCCATTTGCGAGACGATCAGCCATTGTTTCGTGAAGTCGATGCTCGCCAACACGCGCCGCTCGGCGGGCGTAAAGAGCGCGGTGAAGTTGCGCGAGCCGTCGAGAAACGCGTCGCGCCGGATCACGGTGAGCGAGCCTGCCGCGTGACGCCGGCCGCCCACGTTCCATTGCTTGCGCGGCGTGACGAAGAGCCAGCCGTTCCAGTGCTCGATCTCGACGTGCTGAGGCAGGTCGTACTGATGCCATTCGTTCGCGGTTTCGTCGAGCCAGAAGTGCAGCGTGTCGTAGAACGTCACGGCGCGCGACGCGAGATGCAGCTTTTCGAGCGGATCGTAGTCCGCGCCCGCCGATACGTCGCGGCGCGCGCCTTCGAACACGACGGGCGCATCGGCGAGCGGCGTGCCGCGCTTCCAGCGCCGCGCCTGACGCGGAAAGCCCGACGTCGTGAGCGCGGGCCGCGCGCTCGTCTTGCTGTCGTCCCAGCCGACATAGACCGTATCGCGGTCGATCCACGAAATGTCGTGCTTGCCGACGTCCGTCAGCGCGAAGCCGTCTTCCACGAAGCGGCGTTCCTGGATATCGAACTCGCGCACGATGCACGCATCCGATCCGCCCGGCGACAGCGAGACGAGCGCGCGGTCATAGCCGGGGTAGAGCATGTCGAAGTCGGCGAGCGCCCAGCGCGTGTCGTCGTGCTCGTTCGTGTTCAGGTCGAGCGCATCGACATCGAGCACGATGTCCCATTCGGGCGTGCCGGCGAGCCACGCGCTCCACGGCGCGCGGCGCACGATGCCGAGCGGATGCGCGTCGTCCTGCCACGTGTTGTAGGCCCAGTCGCCGTAGCGCGAGCAGGTGACGATGCGATCCTGCGACGTGTACGCCTTCTCGAGCCGCGCGGCGAGCGCGCGCGCGTCGGGCGTTTCGCCGAAGGCTGCTTCGGTGCGGCGATTCTGGGCATCGATCCAGGCTTGTACGCGGGCGTCGTCGAGCGATTCGAGTCCGATGAAAGGATCAGGGTTGTCGGCTTGCGGCCAGAGAAGGGAAGGGTGATCGGAAAGAAGGGACATGGCGCGGCGCATTCAAAAGCGAAACGCTGATTGTGCCGCATCGGCGCGACCGCGCCATCAAACAAAAAGCCGCGCACGAGGCGCGGCTTGGAAGCAGATCAGCAACGACGGCGCTCAGGCCAGCCGCTCTTCCGTCTTCGGGTCGAACAGCACCGCCTTCGACACATCGAACAGCAGCGTCATGTTCGACAACGGCTGCGGATTGCTCGCCGGGTGCACGCGCGACACGATGCGCTTGCCGTTCACCTGCGCGAACACGAGCGTGTCCGGGCCGGTCGGCTCGATCACGTCGACGCGCACGTCCATCGGTTGCAGGCTCGCATCTGCGACGTCGTGCGCGCTGCGCGCGTCGGTGATGCGCTCCGGGCGAAGGCCGAGCACCACGTCCTGACCGATCCTGCCGCGCAGCTTCGCGGCATCGAACGGCAACTTCAGCACGTTACGCGCGACGCCCGTGTCCAGTTCCAGGCCGACGCCCGCGCCGGCCTCGACCAGCTTGCCGCTGATGAAGTTCATCGGCGGCGCGCCGATGAAGCCCGCCACGAACAGGTTCGACGGCGAATCGTAGATTTCCTGCGGTGCCCCGAACTGCTGCACGATGCCGTCCTTCATCACGGCGATGCGGTCGCCGAGCGTCATCGCTTCGATCTGATCGTGCGTCACGTAGACGATCGTCGTGCCGAGGCGCTGATGCAGCAGCTTGATTTCCGAGCGCATCTCGATGCGCAGCTTCGCGTCGAGGTTCGAGAGCGGCTCGTCGAAGAGGAACATCACCGGATCGCGCGCGAGCGCGCGGCCCATGGCGACGCGCTGACGCTGACCGCCCGACAGTTGCCCCGGCTTGCGGTCGAGCAGGTGGCCGATCTGCAGCGTCTCGGAGACGCGATCGACGATCTTCTTCTGCTCGTCCTTCGGCACCTTGCGAATGTTGAGGCCGAACGAGATGTTGTCGCGCACGCTCATGGAAGGGTAGAGCGCGTACGACTGGAACACCATCGCAATATCGCGGTCCTTTGGCGAGAGGTTGTTGACCGTCTTGCCGTCGATCTGGATCTCGCCCTTGGTGACGGTCTCCAGCCCCGCAATCATGTTGAGCAGCGTGGACTTGCCGCAGCCCGAGCCGCCGACGAGGATCAGGAACTGTCCGTCCTCGATGTCGATGTTGACGCCCTTGAGAACCGGCACCCCGTTCGGGTAGGTCTTGTACACGTCACGGATGGAAAGGCTTGCCATGCTTGATTCCTCTATGTTGTCTCTTCAGCGGGAAGCGCGTTCGTTGCGCTCAACCCTTCACCGCGCCCGCCGTCAGGCCGCGCACGAAGTAACGTCCTGCGATCATGTAGACGAGAATCGTCGGCAAGGCCGCGATGATCGCGCCCGCCATGTCCACGTTGTATTCCTTCACACCCGTCGACGTATTGACGAGGTTGTTCAGCGCCACCGTGATCGGCATCGAATCCACGCCCGAAAACACGATACCGAACAGGAAGTCGTTCCAGATCTGCGTGAACTGCCAGATCAGGCAGACCATGAAGATCGGCAGCGAGACGGGCAGCAGGATCTTCGTGAAGATCATGAAGAAGCCCGCGCCGTCGATGCGCGCCGCCTTCACGAGTTCAGCCGGAATGCTCACGTAGAAGTTGCGGAAGAACATGGTCGTGAACGCGATGCCGTAGATCACGTGCACGAGCACGAGGCCGCTCGTCGTGTTCGACAGTCCGAGGAAGCCTTGCAGCCGCGCCATCGGCAGAAGAATGGCCTGAAACGGGATGAAGCAGCCGACGAGCAGCATCGTGAAGAACGCGTCCGCGCCGCGGAAGCGCCAGTGCGTGAGCACGTAGCCGTTGAACGCGCCGACGATCGACGAGATCAGCACGGCCGGTATCACCATGCGCACGGAGTTCATGAAGAACGGCTCCATGCCGTCGCAGCGCACGCCGGTACACGCTTCCTGCCACGCCTTCACCCACGGCGCGAGCGTGAAGTGCGTGGGCGGCGTGAGCAGGTTGCCGGTGCGAAGCTGGTCCAGGTCCTTGAACGACGTGGACAGCATCACGTAGATCGGGAACAGGAAGTAGAGCGCGAAAAGAATCAGCACCGCGTAAATGACGGCGCGGCTGATCGTCATCTTAGGCTGCATTGCGAGTGCTCCTCGATTCCAGATACATGAGCGGCACGAGAACCGCGACGACCGTGGCGAGCATCATCATCGACGAAGCGGCGCCGACGCCCAGTTGTCCCCGGTTGAACGAGAACGTGTACATGAAGATGGCCGGCAGCGACGACGACGTGCCCGGTCCGCCGGCGGTCAACGCGACGACGAGGTCGAAGGTCTTGATCGTGATGTGGCAGAGAATCAGCAGCACCGAGAAGAACACCGGACGCATGCTCGGAATCACGATCTTGCGGTAGATGGTCGGCAGCGTCGCGCCGTCCACTTGCGCGGCCTTGAAGATTTCGCTGTCCACGCCGCGCAGGCCGGCGAGGAAAAGCGCCATCACGAAGCCGCTCGATTGCCAGACCGCCGCGATCACGACGCAGAAGATCGCCTTGTCCGGATCGCCGAGCCAGTTGAACGTGAAGCTCGTCCAGCCCCAGTCGTGGAACACCTTTTCGATGCCGAGGCCGGGGTTCAGAATCCATTGCCACGCGGTGCCCGTCACGATGAACGACAGCGCCATCGGGTACAGAAAGACCGCGCGCAGCGCGCCTTCGTTGCGGATTTTCTGGTCGAGCAGGATCGCGAGGAAGAGGCCGAGGGCGACGCAAATGGCGATGAACGGAATGCCGAACCAGCCGAGATTGGCGGCGGAGGTCCACCAGACGTCGTTGGCGAAAAGCTGCCGGTATCGGTCGAAGCCGGCGAACTCGTAGCGCGGCATCAGTCGCGATTCGGACAGCGACAGATAGCCTGTCACGGCAATGAAGCCGTAGACGAAGACGAGCGCGATCACGATGCTGGGAGCGAGCACCAGCTTGGGAATCCAGCGATCGGCGAGCGCCGCCGTGGGCGAAGCGCGGCGAGGCTGGTGCGGACTCTTTTCCGCGGTACCGCTGAGGGAGGCAGTCACAACTCGACTCCTGGAAGATGCGCCGGCGCTTAGATTGCGCCATGACGCGCTTGAATGACGCTGACTTGCGCGCGCGGTGCGAAGGTGTGCTTTCGGATCGGCTGACTTCGGCACGACCGGCGCTTGGTACGACGTTATGTGACGCTTCTGTGGCTCGGGCGGCGGGCGGCCGTGCTGCGCCGCCTGCCGCCCGTCACGCTGCTACGTCCTTACTTCGTCTTGGCGGCGTTCGCGAGCGCCTGAACCGCGCTCTTCGAATCCTGCGACGAATTCATGAACTTCGTCACGACGTCGGTCATGGCGCCCGCGACAGCGTCGCCCTGAGCCATGCCGTGCGCGAGCGACGGAACATAGCCGCCCGACTTGATCGCCGTCTGTTCATCAGCGTAGGACTTCTTCGCGCAGTCGTCGAATTTGTCCATCTTCACGCCGAGACGCACCGGGATCGAGCCCTTGTTCAGGCTGAACTGTTCCTGGAAGTCCGGCGACATGATGGTCTTCGCGAGCGCGAGCTGGCCCGGCGTGGCCGTCTTCTGGCCCTTCTGCTGGAAGAACACGAACGAGTCGACGTTGAAGGTGTAGGCCTTCTCCGTGCCCGGCACGGCGGCGCAGACGTAGTCCGTGCCGGCCTTCTTGTTCGCGCCGGCGAATTCGCCCTTCGCCCAGTCGCCCATGAACTGCATGCCGGCCTTGCCGTTGATGACCATCGCGGTGGCGAGGTTCCAGTCGCGGCCGGTGCGGCCGCTATCGAAGTAGCCCTGGATCTTGCGGACGGTGTCGAACACCGAGACCATCTTGTCGGAGGTCAGCGTCTTCTGGTCCAGATCGACGATGGCCTTCTTGTAGAAGTCCGCGCCCTGCGACAGCACGACGTCTTCCCACAGCGTCAGGTCTTGCCACGGCTGGCCGCCCATCGCGATCGGCATGATGCCCGCGGCCTTCATCTTGTCGGCCACCTGGAAGAACTCGGCCCAGGTCGTCGGGACCTTGCCGCCTGCCTTGTCGAGCGCGGCCTTGTTGATGTACAGCCAGTTCACGCGATGCACCGAGAACGGCGCGGCGACATAGTGGCCGTCAGCGTGGATGATCTTGTCGATTTCCGGCGGCAGGTTCTTCTTCCAGTCGCCGGCGACCGAGTCGATCGGCACCAGCACGCCTTGCTCCGACCATTCCTGGATCAGCGGACCCTTGATCTGAGCCGCCGACGGCGCGTTGCCCGAGATCACCTGGGTCTTCAGCGCGGTCATCGCCGCAGCGCCTGCGCCGCCCGCGACCGCGAAGTCCTTCCACTGATAGCCCTGCTTGGTCATGTCGTCCTTGAGCACGCCGACCGCTTTCGATTCGCCGCCCGAGGTCCACCAGTGCAGCACGGAAACAGCCTCGGCAGCCTGAACCGCCGACGCCGTCGCGCCGCACAGAAGACCTGCGGCGCACAGCGCGCCCATGAGCTTACGGACTTTCATTGTTTATCTCCTCCAGCACCTGAACAAGTAACGAGTGGCCCCTGATGTCGCCAGGAAGCGTTGAAAAAAACGGTGGTTACACAACGGCAATGCTTGGGTGGCCGTGGCTCGGGTGTCGGGGGTGTCGGCGGAGAAGCGCGCCACGCGGGCGATGCATGCGCGCGTGCGAAGCCGGCAGTCCGATATCCGATAGTCGGCCGCTCGGCTCTCAAGAGATGAGTAGGTCAAATCGCAACGACTGTCTCCTCTGCGAGCCGATGGCGTCATGCCTGTGCCGGCCCATGCTAGTGATTGCTTTTGATTTTTACCCGCGCACACGAGCCGCGATTGCAACGCGGAACGAGAGGGCGCAGGCGCGAGGCGGTACACGTGCGAAACGCAGCCGGTGCATGGAAGCAGCGATTTCCGGTCTTCGCTAACATGAGTACGCGGTCGCCTTAGGGAAAACACTCAGCTTCTGATTGACAAGCCATTTTTTTCCCGGGTGACATTTCCTCTTGATTTGGATTGTAGTTAAACTACAATTCAGTGTCAAAAAAAATTTTGTCGAACTACGGTACCCTTTCGTTCGACGTCCCACCGACTTCACAGACGGCCTCAAAACCCATGGAAAGCGACTCGAATTTCATCTTCGTGCTCTTCGGCGGGACCGGCGACTTGTCGATGCGCAAGATTCTTCCGGCGCTGTTCGAAGCGCACCGGGCGGGCATGCTGGCCGCGTCGGGCAAGATAGTCGCGGTGGCGCGCGGCGCGCAGGCTCCGGGCGAATACCTCGCGTGGGTCGAGGAACACGTGAAGCCTCATGTGTCGAAGAAGGGCCTCGACGAGACCGCGTGGCGCAGCTTCCTGGAGCGCATCGAATACGTGCAGCTCGATCTGGGCCGCGCGGAAGACTTCGTGGTGCTGCGCGACGCGCTCGCCAAATACGACGGCACGCGCGTGTTTTATCTCGCGACGGGGCCGTCGCTCTTCGTGCCCATCTGCCGCGCGCTGTCGGAAGTCGGCCTGAACCAGAACGCGCGCATCGTGCTTGAAAAGCCGCTCGGCTATGACCTGAAGTCGTCCAACGCCATCAACGACGCGGTCGGCGAGATCTTCCAGGAAGAGCAGATCTACCGGATCGACCACTATCTCGGCAAGGAGCCGGTGCAGAACCTCTTGGCACTGCGCTTCGGCAATGCGCTCTTCGAGCCGTTGTGGCGGCGCGAATGGGTCGAGAGCATCCAGATCACCATTGCGGAAGAACTCGGCGTGGAAGCGCGCGGCGACTTCTACGACAACACCGGCGCGTTGCGCGACATGGTGCAGAACCACTTGCTGCAACTGCTTTCCATCGTGACGATGGAGCCGCCGCATTCGATGGATTCCGACTCCGTGCGCGACGAAAAGCTGCGCGTGCTGCGCGCGCTGAAGCCAATCGACGAGCGAGACATCAGCCGCGTCGCCGTGCGCGGGCAGTATCACGCGGGCGTGATTCGCGGCGCATCGGTGCCCGCCTACGCAACGGAAGCCGGCGTGCGCCCCGACAGCAACACGGAAACCTTCGTCGCGCTGAAAGTCGAGATCGAAAACTGGCGCTGGGCCGGCGTGCCGTTCTTCCTACGCACCGGCAAGCGCCTCGCGGACCGCGTCGCGGAGATCGTCGTGAATTTCCGGCCCGTGCCGCATTCGGCGCTCGGCGCAAATGCGTTGCGCGCGGGCGCGAACCGGCTCGTGATCCGCCTGCAGCCGAACGAGACCATCCGCCTCTACTGCCTCGCGAAGCAGCCGGGCGAGGGCATGAATCTCGCAAGCGTCCATCTGGACCTCGCGTTCGACCAGTTCTTCAAGGAAGGGCAGATGGAGGCGTACCAGCGGCTGTTGCTGGACGTGATCCACGGGCGGCTCGCGCTCTTCGTGCGTCGCGACGAGCAGGAAGCCGCGTGGCGCTGGGTCGAGCCGATTCTGAACGCGTGGGCGGCGTCGACGAACAAGCCCAAGCCGTACGCGGCGGGCACGTGGGGGCCGGCGGCGTCGAGCGCGATGCTCGCGCAGCATGGCACGTGCTGGCTGGAAGAAGAGAATTGAGGGCGTCGCGCTGACGCCTCCATTCAGAGAGACGCCGCGCGGGACGCCAGCACACAAGACCGCTTCGCGGGCCGTTCGCGGCTTCGCGGCATAAGGCGGGTCGATAAACCAAGACAAGCAGGATGGAGGAGCAGTGATCGAGCTTCGCACTTTCGACGACCCGCGCGCCCACTCGGACGCGCTGGCGAAGGCCGTCAGCGACGCGCTTGCCGCGTCGCTCGCGGCCAGAGGCGCCGCATCGGCCGATGCCAGCGCAGCCGCATCAGGACAGTCCGCTCATGCCACGCTCGCCGTGTCCGGCGGCACGAGCCCGCGTCCGTTCTTGCAGACGCTCTCGCACGAGCCGCTCGCGTGGGCGCACATCGACGTGACGCTCGTCGACGACCGCTGGGTGCCTGAAACCGATTCCGCGAGCAACGCGCGCCTCGTGCGCGAGACGCTGCTGCAAGACGCGGGCGCGGCCGCCTACTTCCTGCCGCTCGTCGATACGTCCGCCACGCTCGACGCGCACGTCGCCGCGCTCAACGCCGACGCGCGCCGCCGTCTGCCGGATGTCGCCGTGCTCGGCATGGGCGAGGACGGCCACACGGCGTCCATCTTCGCGGACGCGCCCGAATGGGACTTCGCCATTTCCACGCAGGACCGCTTCGTCGCCGTGCATCCGGGCAACGCGCCGCACGCGCGGGTGAGCCTGTCGATGTCCGCGCTCAAGCAGGTGAAGCAGCTTTTCCTCTTCATCTCCGGCCAGAAGAAACTGGACGTGCTGAACGCGGCGCTCGCCGCGCGCCAAAAGAATGCCATCTCGACCCTGGCCAACGATGAAGGAGTGAAGCTCGATGTCTACTGGTGTGCATAAGGCCGCGCCGGCGGCGAGCCACGCCGATGGACCGAGGCTGCTCGCCGACATCGGCGGCACCAACGCGCGCTTCGCGCTGGAGACGGCGCCCGGCGAAATCGGGCAGATTCGCGTGTATCCGGGCGCCGATTACCCCGGCATCGCCGAAGTCATGCAGCAGTATCTGAAGGACACGAAAGTCGGCCGCGTGAATCACGCTGCGATCGCGATCGCCAATCCGGTGGACGGCGATCACGTGAAGATGACGAACCACGACTGGAGCTTTTCGATCGAAGCGACGCGCCGCGCGCTCGGCTTCGACACGCTGCTCGTCGTCAACGACTTCACCGCGCTCGCGATGGCGCTGCCCGGTCTCACCGATGCGCAGCGCGTGCAGGTGGGCGGCGGCGCGCGCCGGCAGAACAGCGTGATCGGCCTTCTGGGTCCGGGCACGGGCCTGGGCGTGTCGGGTCTGATTCCCGCGGACGATCGCTGGATCGCGCTCGGCAGCGAAGGCGGCCACGCTACCTTTTCGCCGTTCGATGAAAGCGAAGACCTCGTCACGCGCTATGCGCGCCGCAAGTTCCCGCACGTGTCGTTCGAGCGCGTGTGCGCGGGGCAGGGGCTGGAGCTGATCTACCGCGCATTCGCGGAGCGCGACAACGTCGCGGTGGCCGACACCTTCACCGCCGCCGACGTCACCACGCGCGCGCATCAAGGCGAGGCGCTCGCGCTCGAAACGGTGAACTGCTTCTGCGCGATCCTCGGCACGTTCGCCGGCAACATCGCGGTGACGCTCGGCGCGCTGGGCGGCATTTATATCGGCGGCGGCATCGTGCTGAAGCTGGGCGAGCTCTTCCACAAGTCGCCGTTTCGCGAGCGATTCGAGTCGAAAGGGCGTTTCCAGCAGTATTTGTCCGGCATTCCGACTTACGTCATCACCGCGGAATATCCGGCGTTCCTCGGCGTCTCCGCGATTCTTGCCGAGCAGTTGTCGAATCGCGCGAACAGCGGATCGTCGGCGGTGTTCGAGCGCATTCGCCAGATGCGCGATGCGCTCACGCCCGCCGAGCGGCGCGTGGCCGATCTCGCGCTGAATCATCCGCGCTCGATCATCAACGATCCGATCATCGACATCGCGCGCAAGGCCGACGTGAGCCAGCCGACGGTGATTCGCTTTTGCCGCTCGCTGGGCTGTCAGGGCCTCTCCGACTTCAAGCTGAAGCTCGCGACGGGTCTCACCGGCACGATTCCGGTGAGCCACAGCCAGGTGCATCTCGGCGATACGGCCACCGACTTCGGCGCGAAGGTGCTGGACAACACCGTGTCGGCCATCCTTCAGCTGCGCGAGCATCTGAACTTCGAGAACGTCGAGCGCGCGATCGACATTCTGAACGGCGCGCGGCGCATCGAGTTCTATGGCTTGGGGAATTCGAACATCGTCGCGCAGGACGCGCACTACAAGTTCTTCCGCTTCGGCATCCCGACGATTGCCTACGGCGATCTGTACATGCAGGCGGCGTCGGCGGCGCTGCTCGGCAAGGGCGATGTGATCGTGGCCGTGTCGAAGTCCGGGCGCGCGCCGGAACTGCTGCGCGTGCTGGAAGTGGCGATGCAGCAGGGCGCGACGGTCATCGCGATCACGTCGAGCAACACGCCGCTCGCCAAGCGCGCGACGGTGGCGCTGGAGACGGATCACATCGAGATTCGCGAGTCGCAGTTGTCGATGATCTCGCGCATTCTGCATCTCGTGATCATCGACATCCTGGCGGTCGGCGTGGCCATTCGCCGCGCGGCGCCGCAGCCGGGTGCGAAGATCAGCGAGACGGTCGCGCAAGCCCGCGAGTCCAGCGACGACGAAGCCGCCGCCGTGCTCGACTGGCTGAGTCACGGTGCGTCGGGCATGGCGAAGGAATAACGCCCGAGCAGTGCGAATAAAAAGGGCCGCCGATGCGAATCGGCGGCCCTTTCTATGATGCTTGTTGAGTCAGACGCGCTGCTTAGAACGAGTGCTGAATGCCCGCGTACACGCCCGTCTGGCTGCGGCCGGGGAACGGATTGTCCGTCGACGCAGCGGTGCCGAAGCTGTTCGCGTTGAGGCCGTAGTTCGCCGTCTTGCTGTTCTGAACGGTGGCCACTTGCAGGTCGAACAGAGTGCGCTTCGACAGATTGTACGAGCCACCGACGGTGTACATCGTCGCGTTGCCTGCGCCGTTGTTGCCGTTCACGTGATAGACAGCAGCCGTCAGCGCCGCGGCCGGCGACGCCTGCCACGTCACGCCGCCCCATTCGTGGTCGAGCGTGGTCGGCTCGCCCGGCAACTGGCCGGTCATGCCCGAAGAACGAATCGCCTGATAACCGGCCTGAACCTTTAACTGGCCGAGGAACACGTTGGCCATCGCGGAGTATTCGCGCGAGTAGGCGTAGACGCCTTGAGTCGTGCCGTAGCTGCCGCCGAGTTGACCGTTGGCCGGATTGCGGATCTCGTCGTACATGCCGCGAATCTGGAAGTAGGGCGACGTATAAGTGACGTACGCGCCTGCTTCACGGCCTTGCGGCGTCGTGCCGTTGCCGTTCCAGTTGGTCGCGTTCGAAAGCGCGTATTGGCCGTAGAAGTCGAAGCCCGCGAACTTGGGCGACTGGTACGAGATGTTGTTGCTCGATTGCGGCCAGTTGCGGCCACGCACCAGCGAAGCCGACGACCAGCTCGACTGGCCGAATGGATCGAAGTCCCACACGCCGTTGGACACGAACAGTTCGCGGCCGAGCAGCACGGTGCCGAAGCTGTTGTTGGCGATACCGACCGTCGCCCAGCGGTTGAAGAGGCCGCCGCCGCCGGGGCCCTGGCCCGTCATGGTGTTGAAGCTGCCTTCCAGCTGGAACACGGCGCGATTGCCGCCGCCCAGATCTTCGGCGCCCTTCAAGCCCCACAGGCTCGTGCCCCAGTCGCCGCTTTCGGCGCGGATGCGGCTCGCCGTGACGTTCTTCGCCGCCCCGGTCGGCACGCCGTTCATGTATTCGAGTCCCGCGTCCAGGCGGCCATACAGCGTCACGCTGCTTTGGGCATGCGCCGCCGCGCCGAACGTGAGCAGCGCCGCCGCTGCAAGCAAAGCCTTCTTCATCATCTCCTCCAACTCCTGTCAAAAGTGAATCAACTGCCGTTGGATTTTGAAGGAGAACTACATTTTCGGAGGGCCGGCTTTGTACTTTTGATTCAATTTGACAAACGCGGCAACAAGCCGCCGCATGCATGCGTCAGACGAGCCGCCAATAAAAAACGGTGCGACACCCTTTCGGGCACCGCACCGATACGCGCCTCTCGCAGCAGCGTGAAAACCTTATAGAACTATTCTTGGTTCAGACTCGCTGCTTAGAACGAGTGCTGAATGCCGGCGTAGACGCCCGTCTGGCTGTGGCCGGCGAACGGGTTGTCCGTGGCGGCGGCCGTGCCGAAGTTGTTGGCGTTCAGGCCGTAGTTGGCCGTCTTGCTGTTCTGCACCGTCGCGACCTGCAGGTCGAACAGGGTGCGCTTCGACAGGTTGTACGAGCCGCCGACCGTGTAGATGGTCGCGTTACCCGCGCCGTTGTTGCCGTTCACGTGGTAGACCGCGCCGATCAGTGCCGCCGCCGGCGTTGCTTGCCACGTCACGCCGCCCCATTCGTGGTCGAGCGTGGTCGGCTGGCCGGGCAACTGGCCCACCATGCCGGACGAGCGGATCGCCTGGTAAGCGCCCTGAACCTTGAACTGGCCGAGGAACAGGTTGAACATCGCCGTGTACTCGCGCGAGTACGCGTAGACGCCGTTGCCGTTCGCGTTGTTCGCGCCGGTCGTGCCGCCGTTGAGCGCGTTGTAGGCGCCGCCGAGCGTACCGTTGGCCGGGTTGCGGATCTCGTCGTACATACCGCGAATCTGGAAGAGCGGCGTGGTGTACGTGATGTACGCGCCACCTTCGCGGCCTTGCGGCGTCGTGCCGTTGCCGTTCCAGTTCGTTGCGTTCGACAGTGCGTACTGGCCGTAGAAGTCGAAGCCCGCGAACTTCGGCGACTGGTACGAAATGTTGTTGCTCGATTGCGGCCAGTTGCGGCCACGCACCAGCGAAGCCGACGACCAGTTCGACTGACCGAACGGATCGAAGTCCCACACGCCGTTAGCGATGAAGAGCTCGCGACCCAACAGCAGCGTACCGAAGTTGTTGTTCGCGACACCGACCGTCGCCCAACGATTGAAGAGGCCGCCGCCGCCCGGGCCTTGACCCGTCATCGTGTTGAAGCTGCCTTCCAACTGGAACACGGCGCGATAGCCGCCGCCCAGATCTTCGACGCCCTTCATGCCCCAGAGGCTCGTACCCCAGTCGCCGCTTTCCGCACGGAAGCGGTGCGACGAGCCGGTGGCCGCGCCGTTGGCGCCGACGCCGGTCGGCACGCCGTTCATGTACTCCAGTCCGGCGTCCAGGCGGCCATACAGCGTCACGCTGCTTTGAGCCTGCGCCACCGCGCTGAACGTCAGCAGTGCTGCTGCCGCGAGCAAAGCTTTCTTCATCATCTCCTCCAACCCTGTCAAGAAATAGAACCAAGTGCTGCCGTGTGCGGTTCGATGCGGGCGCATCCAACCGGAAATTGTTTTTCGAGGAACGACACACGCGTAACGACAGTGCTCGTGACGACTCGCGCGTCGTGGGCGCGAATCTGACGCCGGTCCGTCGACTGGCGTTTCCTCACTTTGTTTTGAAGTAAAACTACTTTTTGTGCACTTCGTTTTGGTACTTTAGTTACCAATTTAACAAATTACGTCACACTCGCCAAAGGAATTTGACGCTCGCCGATGCGGTGTGTCAAAAACGCAAAGCCATTGTGGCGTGGACGCGACCCAAAGCATGGGAAACGGCCCGCAAAGCCTTATGCAGCAAGGCTCCGCGCTCGGGAAAGTTTCGGGGTCAGGTTTCACGCCTATTGACGCGCGGACGTCTCGGCGCTAGGTGGCAGAAATGGGCTGGAAGGGCCGTCGGGCGGGGCGCGGCGGCGAAAAAAAAGCGCCTCGCGGGCGCTTTTTCTGGAAGAGTGTGCGGCAGCTACTTGAGACTACCCGAAAGAAACTGCCTGAGCCGCTCGCTCTTCGGCTGAGCGAACACTTCGTTCGGGCGACCTTCCTCCTCGATGCGCCCCTGGTGCAGAAACACGACGTGGTTCGACACATTGCGCGCGAACGCCATTTCGTGCGTGACGACGATCATCGTGCGGCCTTCCTCGGCGAGCGTCTGCATCACCTTCAGCACTTCGCCGACGAGCTCGGGATCGAGCGCAGACGTGGGTTCGTCGAAGAGCATGACGTCCGGGTGCATGGCGAGGGCGCGCGCAATCGCCACGCGCTGCTGCTGGCCGCCCGACAAATGCGACGGATACTGCTTCTCCAGCCGCGGCGCGAGCCCGACCTTCTCCAGATACGTGCGGGCGCGGTCCTCGGCTTCCTTCTTCGGCAGGCCGAGCACGTTCACGGGCGCCTCCGTCACGTTCTCCAACACGTTCATGTGCGACCAGAGGTTGAAGTGCTGGAACACCATCGACAGCTTCGAGCGGACCTGCCGCAGTTGCTTCGCGTCCGCGACCTTCAACGCGCCGGTCTTGTCCAACATCGTGCGCACTTCGGCGCCGTCGACGAAAATGCGCCCGCGATTCGGCTGCTCAAGAAAGTTGATACAGCGCAGCATCGTGCTCTTGCCGGACCCCGACGACCCGATGATGCTGATCACGTCGCCGGCGTTCGCCTTCAGCGAGACGCCTTTCAGAACTTCGTTGCTGCCGTACTGCTTGTGAATGTCGTCGACGAAAAGCTTGTGCTTCTGGGAATTCATGTGCGGTCCTGTAGCCCGATTGCCTGACTTATTTGCCTTGCGGCCGCAGGTACGCGAGCCAGCGATGTTCGGCGCGGCGGAAGAGCCACACGAGCGCGAACGAAATGACGAGGTAGAGCAGGGCGGCAATGCCGAACGCCTGGAACGACTGATACGTCGCGGAGTTCACATCGCGCGCGATCTTCAGGATGTCCGGCACGGTCGCCGTGAACGCGACGGTCGTCGCGTGCAGCATGAGAATGACTTCGTTGCTGTAGTAAGGCAGCGCGCGGCGCAGCGCCGACGGCAGAATCACTCGGCGATACAGCGTGAAGCTCGACATGCCGTATGCGCGCGCCGCTTCGATCTCGCCGTAGGGCGTCGCCTTGATCGCGCCGGCGAAGATTTCCGTCGTGTACGCGCAGGTGTTGAGCGTGAACGCGAGCAGCGTGCAGTTCATGCCGCTGCGGAAGAACTCGGACAGCAGCATGTGATCGCGCACGACCTGCAGGCTGTAAAGACCCGTGTAGCAGAGCAGCAGTTGCACGTAGAGCGGCGTGCCGCGAAACACGTACGTGTACAGCCAGACGCTGCGCGAGAGCAGCTTGTTCTTCGACACCCGCGCCACGGCGAGCGGCACGGAGAGGCAGAACCCGAGGCCGATGGACACCACGAGCAGCCACATCGTGATGGCGAGACCGGTAATGCGGTAGCCGTCGGTGAAAAGGTAGTTCTTCCAGAATTCCTGGATGATTTCGATCATGAAGTCCGCCGCTCTTTGATACTGGAATAAGGCTGGATATCCGAATGCCGCTGGTTAAAGGTCCGCCTTGCGCACGCCGATGGAGTAGCGCCGCTCCAGCCAGATCAGCACGAAGTTCGAGATCGTGGTGATGGCGAGATAGACGACGCCCGCGAGCAGCGTGAAGAAGAAGAACCGCTGCGTGCCTTTGCCGGCGTCCTGGGCGGCCTTCACCACATCCGCGAGGCCGATGATCGACACGAGCGCGGTCGCCTTCACCATCACCTGCCAGTTGTTGCCGATGCCCGGCAGCGCAAAGCGCATCATCTGAGGAAACATGATGCGCGAGAAGGTCTGCCACGGCGTCATGCCGTAGGCGGCGCCCGCTTCGAGCTGGCCGCGCGGCACCGATAGGAACGCGCCGCGGAACGTCTCGGTGAAATACGCGCCGTAGATGAAGCCGAGCACGAGAATGCCCGCGAGGAACGGATCGATATCGATCTGATCCCAGCCGAGCTGGTCGGTGAGCAGGTTCAGCCAGATCTGGATGCTGTAGAAGAGCAGCAGCATCAGCACGAGATCGGGTACGCCGCGAATCAGCGTCGTATAGACCGTGCCGATGCCCGACGCGATACGGCTCTTGGAGAGCTTCGCCGCCGCGCCGATGAGGCCGATCACGAAGGCGAACGCCAGCGACAGCACCGCGAGCTTGACGGTCTGCCAGGTGCCCGCGAGGATCAGCGGACCGTAGCCTTGCAACATGGTGATTCCTTGATAAGGTGCGCCCATTCCACGCGCGCACGAAGCGGCTCGCCGCCGCGCTTCCGCCGTAACTCGCTGCCGAATTTGGCCGCCTACGCGCGGCTCGCCGGCGTTACCTCGATGAAGCCCCGACGCGGATGGTCTCGTTTCTTTCCGGCGCCGCTCGTGGCGCGGGCGCCGGCGGTCCGTATTCTAGGTGGCCAAAATTGGCGAGCACGCCCAAAACGCAAATGCCGCGATTGTCGTGGATGCCGCGAAGGTCCCGAATGCCCGTGTTTCCGAAGGCGCTGCCGCCCGAAAAGCGCGGTATTTTACCCGAACCCGGCGTGCGCGCGGCGATAGCCGGAGAAGTCCGATTACCTCCATCGGCGGGACGGTGTAGTGCCGTTGCGCTCGTTGTTCCGGCAGGCGGCCGCCCTTACATTGTCTCCATCGCAGTTCAACGTCTACACCGGGAGCACAACATGTTCGAGATTCGCCGCAGCAACGAACGCGGTCACGCTAACCACGGCTGGCTGGACTCGTATCACACCTTCTCGTTCGCCGATTACTACGATCCGGAGCACGTCCACTTCGGCGCGCTGCGCGTGATCAACGAAGACCGCGTCGCGGGCGGGCAGGGCTTCGGGACGCACGGTCATCGCGACATGGAGATCGTGAGCTACGTGCTGGAAGGCGCGCTCGCGCATCGCGACAGCATGGGCAATGGATCGACCATCCGCCCCGGCGACGTCCAGCGCATGAGCGCCGGCACCGGCGTGCGGCACAGCGAGTTCAACGGCTCGCCGACCGAAACGGCGCACTTCCTGCAAATCTGGATCATTCCGGATGCGCCGGGCGGCGCGCCGGGCTACGAGGAAAAGCGTTTCACCGATGACGAAAAGCGCGGCCGCCTGCGCGTGATCGCTTCGCCCGAAGGCACGGACGGCTCGGTGAAGATCGGCGCCGACGCCCGGATTTTCGCGGGCCTGTTCGATGGCGACGAGCGCGCCGAGTTCGACGTGCCGGCGGGCCGCCGCGTGTATGTGCACGTGGCGCGCGGCAAGGTGTCGGTGAACGGCGAGGCGCTCGGCGCGGGCGATGCCGCGAAGATCGAGGACATCGCCAAAGTGACGATCGACGGCGGCGAGCGGGCGGAAGTGCTGCTGTTCGATCTGGCTTGACCGGCCATTGATGTGAGAAACCGCGGGCGCGAGCCCGCGGTTTTTTTTCGGTGCGCCGAGCATGCGCAACAGCTCGGGGGTGCGAGTCCCCTGCCCAACCTGATGGTGGTGAAGGGCTAGTGAAACGCAAGGGCGTCGTCGTGAGGCGGGGTCTGAAGGAAGCGTGTAGCAAAGCCACGACCTGACGAACAGAAATCAGATATGAGGCCTACCCGGGCGGACGAGCGAGCCGATGATCGCGAAGTCCATAGCCATCAAGGTCCGGGGTGGTAGATCTGGCAGGCGTGTGGCGAAGGCGGTTGTGCTTACCTCGGGAGGCCTGCTCGGTGTCCTGAACTCAGGACTGAAGGACCCGTAAGGGCCGTTGATCGCCGTGCAGGAGTCAGCAGCGGGCATATTAGGGCGGCGACGCCTGAAGGCCCAAACGGAGAGGAGCGGCGAGTAAGCCGGAGTACTCGACATGGGAGAGCAGCAGAAAACGCAACGCGTCCTTGACGACGGACACCCGGGTGAAGCCCGGGGCACTGGCGCCCGAGGGGCTGAACCTATGGCGGCATACTCCGAGTCTGAAAGCCCGTCGGCCGATGACCGACTGATGGAAGAAGTCTGTGAGCGGGGCAACCTGCAGCAGGCGTTGAAACGTGTGAAGGCAAACAAGGGTGCGCCGGGCGTGGATGGGATGACCCTTCAGGCATTACCGGCGTACCTGCGTGAGCACTGGCCGACGATACGGGCCTCATTGCTGAACGGTACGTACAGGCCGCAACCTGTGAGAAGGGTCGAGATACCCAAGCCGGATGGAGGTGGCGTGCGCAAGCTCGGCATCCCCTCTGCGCTCGACCGGTTCATCCAGCAGGCGGTATTGCAGGTGCTGCAGAGGCAGTGGGATCCGACGTTCTCGGAATTCAGTTATGGCTTCCGTCCCGGACGTTCGGCGCATCAGGCAGTGGCAAAGGCACAAAGCTACATTCAGGCGGGACATTGCTGGGTTGTAGATTTGGATCTGGAGAAATTCTTCGATCGCGTGAGCCACGACATCCTGATGAGCCGGGTGGCAAAGCGGGTTAGCGACAGGCGAGTCCTGAAACTGATCCGCTCCTTC
Source organism: Caballeronia sp. Sq4a (assembly GCF_023170545.1). Taxonomy (NCBI): domain Bacteria; kingdom Pseudomonadati; phylum Pseudomonadota; class Betaproteobacteria; order Burkholderiales; family Burkholderiaceae; genus Caballeronia; species Caballeronia sp. Sq4a. The sequence goes on from NZ_CP084250.1 coordinate 822,913, forward strand.
CTGACGGCAGGCGTGCTGGAGAATGGGCTGGTTGGTGCAACGGACGAAGGTACGCCGCAGGGCGGTCCCCTGTCCCCATTGCTCTCCAATCTGATGCTCGACGATCTCGACCGAGAGCTTGAGCGGCGCGGACTGCGATTCGCGAGGTATGCGGACGATTGCAACGTCTACGTGCGCAGCGAACGCGCGGGCCAGCGGGTGATGGCGGGGCTGAAGGCCTTTCTTACCAGCAGGCTGAAGCTGAAGGTCAACGACGCGAAGAGCGCGGTCGCGCGGCCACACACGCGTAAGTTTCTCGGATTCACGTTCTTACACCGGGCACAGACCAAACGGCGCATCGCGCCCAAGGCACTGGACCGATTCAAAGATCGAGTTCGGGAACTGACCCAACGCACACGAGGGATCAGCATCGAGCAGTTGATGGGGCGACTGAAACGCTACCTCACCGGGTGGCGTGGCTACTTCGGCTTCTGCGAGACGCCCAGCGCATTACAGCGGCTGGATGAGTGGGTGCGACGTCGGGTCCGTTGTGTGTTCTGGAAGCAGTGGGGAAATAGCCCCAACCGCTTCCGGCAACTGACGGTACGTGGTGTCGCTCGGGAACTGGCTGCTCAAACAGTCGGCTCTCCGCACGCTGCATGGCGGTTAAGCAATAGTCCCGCCCTGAAACTTGCGCTCACCAACCGCTACCTGGGCTCCCTCGGACTTCCATCATTACGTCCATAGCCGGTCAACCGATCCGAACCGCCGTGTACGGACCCGTACGCACGGTGGTGTGGGAGGGGTCGGGCCGCGAGGCCTGCCCCTATCCCGATCCTGCGAGAACCGTTTACGGTTTCGCAGTCGCCGAGGCGCCCGGCGCGCCCGGCGCGGCCTGAGCCGCGTCCGGCCCGCCGCGATGCTTGCCCCAGCGCTCGTGCATCTTCTGCTGATGCTCGCGCATGCGGGCGAAGTGTTGCTTGAGCGCCGTGCTCACGGTCGTCTTTTGCTGGTCGTTCAGCGCGTTATAGAAGTTGAGCCAGGCGGTCGCCGTCTGCTCGTGCAACTGCATCTGCTGCTGCTCGAGCTTCTGGTGCGCCGCGTGCATCGCGTTCAGGTCCAGAATCGGCTGGTTCTGCATCGACTGGAACTGCTCGCGCATCTGGCGATGGCTTTCCCGCATGGCCTTGTGATTCTGCTTCATCGTGTCGATGGCCGTTTGCCAGAGCCTTTCCTGATCCGTATTCAGCTTGAGCTGGCCGTGCAACTCGTCGAGCTGCTTCTGCATGCGCATTTCCATGTGATGACCGCCGGGCCCGCCCATCATGGCCGGGGCGCCGGGCGGCGGCGCGTTCGGCGCGTCGTTGGTGGCGGCGTGGGCCGCGCCGAAGGTCAGCGCGAGTGCGGTAGCAGCGGCGGCGAGAATGCGATATTGCTTGCTCATCGTGAGACTCCCTGATTGATGTCGGAGCCGAATGCGCGGATTTCGTTGAGACCGCGCTTGGTCGGTGAGACACAGCGTAGTGGCTCGTACCGGCGCGCGTGTTACCGGGGCGGCGTTTCGTATTACGCTGGTTTACGCGCTGCTTTCGCGGTAACACCCCGTAACCCTTTGCGGCGCGAGAGCCGCCGAGCGGGCGGGGCTCACGCGCTAAACTCCCTCTCATGACTACACAAATTCTTGTCGTCGACGACGACGCCGAACTGCGCGATCTCTTGCGCGACTATCTGGTCCGGCAGGGCATCGAAGTATCGGTGCTGCACGACGCCGGTTCGCTCGAACGCCGTATCGAGCGCGAGCGCCCCGATCTGATCGTTCTCGATCTGATGATGCCGGGCGTCGACGGCCTGACGGCGCTGCGCAAGCTGCGCGCATCGGGCGACGACATTCCCGTCATCATGCTGACCGCGCGCGCGGACGACGTGGACCGCATCGTCGGTCTGGAACTCGGCGCGGACGATTATCTCGGCAAGCCGTTCAACCCGCGCGAACTGCTCGCGCGCGTGCAGGCCGTGCTGCGCCGCCGCCGCACCATTCCGTCCGCCGCGCCCGAGCAGCGCGAGCCGTATTCGTTCGGCCGCTTCCGCCTGGACTTCCAGTCGCGCACGCTGCAACACGACGAAAAGCCGATCACGCTGTCCGGCAGCGAATTCGCGCTGCTCAAGATTTTCGTGAACCACCCGATGCGCACGCTCACGCGCGAGCGCCTGCTCGAACTGCTGCACGGTCCTGAATACGACGGCACCGACCGCGGCATCGACGTGCAGGTGTGGCGCCTGAGGCGCATTCTTGAGAGCGATCCTTCCGCGCCGCGCTTCATCCAGACGGTGCGGGGACGCGGCTACGTGTTCGTGCCCGACGGCGAGCAAAATGCGCCGGCCCATTGATTCGCTGTTCGGCCGGCTCGTCGTTCTGGTCATCGGCGTGCTGGTGCTCTCGCACCTCGCGTGGTTCGCCGTCATCCGCGTCGAGCGCGACTACTCGCAAACGCGCTATGCCGTCGAGGAAGCGGCGTTCCTCGTCGAAGCGGTGCGGCAGCACATCGCGAACAATCCGGAGCAGCCGTTGCCCTCGCGCGTGCGCATCGTGCCGCTGCAAGCCGCGGATGTGCCGCAGCCCGCGAGCGGCGACGAGCTTCCGCGTCCGCTCTCGCGCTTCATCGAGGACATGAAAGACCGCTTGCCGGACGGCACCGACGTGCGCCCCGGCCCGCCCGGCGCGCCGCCGAGCGTCTGGGTCCACGGCGCGAAGGACGCGGGCTGGATCGTCGTGCCGGTGCAGCCGCTGCGCCCGCCGCGCTCGCGCGACCGCATGCTCGTGTGGCTTGCCATCATCTTTTCGACGGCCGTGCTGGCGGCGCTCTTCGCCGCATGGCAGTTGCAGTCGCCGCTGCGCTCGCTCGCGCAGGCGGTCGCGCGCTTCGGACGCGGGCAGCCCACGCCGCCCGTGCCCGAGCGCGGCCCGCGCGAGTTGCGCCAGCTCACGCACGGCTTCAATCAGATGGTGCGCGAAGTGTCGCAAAGCGAGAGCGACCGCGCGGTGATGCTGGCGGGCGTCGCGCACGATCTGAAGACGCCGCTTGCGCGCCTGCGCCTGCGCGCCGAAATGATGGACGACGAGAAAACGCGCGACGGCGTGGTGCGCGACGTCGATTCCATGGCGCATATCGTCGATCAGTTTCTCGTCTTCGCGCACGACCGACCGGACGGCAGCGAGCCGGTCGCGGTGGATCAGCAGTGCGAGCGCGTCGCGCGGGCGTATCGCGCGGTCGCACCGGGCGCGGATACCGTGCGCCTGAAGCTCGAAGCGGGGCCGGGCTTCGTGCTGCCGGCCGCGACGCTCGACCGCCTGCTCTCGAACCTGCTGGACAACGCGCATGCTTATGGCGCGCCGCCCATCGTCATCGAGACGCGGCGCGAGGCGAAAGGCTGGGTGCTGTCCGTGTCGGACCACGGCAAGGGCATTGCGCCCGACGACCTCATCAAGGCGAGCCGCCCGTTCGTGCGGCTGGATCCGGCGCGCGGCGGCAGCGGGCATAGCGGCCTCGGGCTCGCCATCGTAGAGCGGCTCGCGCGGCGCGCGGGCGGCGAGTGCGAGATCGGCAATCAGGTCGATGGCGGCTTGCGGGTCGCGATGACCTTCCCGTTCGATCCCGCCGCGCGGACGGTCACGGCGCGCCGCGCCGGATCGCCGCACGAGGAGCGCGCGTTCTGACCACGCGCCCGTAATTCCGCGAGGCTCAGTCGAACAGCGTCTGAAGCGCCGAGGCCGCCTCGCTATCTACCGTGTTGTACGTCACGGTGGACGCCTCGAAGATGTAGTGCGTCGTGTACTTGCCGAGGCGCGACAGGATTTCCTCCTGAATCACCTCGGGCGCGAGGTCGATCTTCAGATACCACGCGGTGGACGACAGCCGCGTCTGGAACGACCCGTACTCCGCGAGCAATTGGTCGAACGTTTCAGCGTCCTGATCGCGGCACACGATGACCAGATTTCCCTTCATGCAATCCTCCCGATAACAGCCACGCAGTCGATACCCAGCACCGATGATACCTGCGCGGACATGTCCGCGTGGCGACGAGGGACATGCAAGCGGCGCTACTTGCCGGCGAGCGAGTCTTCGGTGTGGCGTGTGGCCGGCGGGTCGGCGGGGCGCACTTCGCTGCGGTCGCGCCCGCGCGACTTCGCCTCGTAGAGCGCGAGATCGGCGCGCGAGAGCATCCATTCGAGCGCGTCGTCGCTCGCCTGTTCGGTGATGCCGATGCTCACCGAAAGCACCGCATCGTCCGGTAAATGCGCGCAGTGCTCGTGATGAAAGCGCTTGCGCAGCCGTTCGAGCACGGCTTGCGCGTCGGCGAGCGACGTCTGCGGCAGCAGAATGCCGAACTCCTCGCCGCCGAGCCGCCCGATCGCATCGCTCGGACGAAGCTGCTCGCGGCAGACTTCCGCGAAATGCTCGAGCGCGCGGTCGCCTGAAGCGTGCCCATAGCGGTCGTTGATCTGCTTGAAATGGTCGAGATCGGCGATGGCGACCGACAGCGGCGTGCCGGTCGAGCGCGCCAGTTCGACCTCTTGCCGCAGCGTGTCGAGGAAATAGCGGCGCGACAGGGCGCCCGTGAGCGCGTCGTGGCGCGCTTCCGCCGACAAGAGCGTATTGGCCGATTGCAACTGCTCCGCCAGATCACGCGTTGCGCGATGCAGCCTGCGCTCGCGCGAATACGAGGTGGCGATCACCACGGCGAGCGTCACGACGCCCAGCATCGTGAGGAACACGAGCAGGCGGTCGCGGCTATGGTTGCGCGTGATTTCTGTCCAGCTGGTGAGCGGGTGGACGATATGCGCCGACAAGCCCGAGTTGAGGCCGGTGCGCTCGTCGTACAGCGAGGGCACGGTGTCGCCGTTGACGGCGAAAAAGCCCTTCGCGAGCGCGGGCGCGAGCCAGGGCGCCGACTGCCGCATGCGCTCGCCGACGTTTTCGATGCGCAGCGGCGCGAACGCATCGCGTCGATAGTGTTCGAGGCGCTCGCGGGCCGTCATGCGGGCGATGGCCGCATCCGGCATCGCCCGATATTCGAGCCGGCCGTCGTGCGCCATCACCACGACGCCGTTCTCGTCGGTGACGAACGTGCCGGGGCGCGACACCCAGTGCCGCAACCGGTCGATGCTGACCTTCGCGATCACCGCGCCGACCAGGAGCCCGTCCTGATACACGGGCGCGGCGATGAAGATGCCCGGTTCGCCCGACAGCCGGCCGACGCCGTACATTTCGACGAAACCGCCGAGCAGCGCCCGCACGACATACGCGCGGCCGCTCATGTCGTAGCCGATGAAGCTGTCGTCTTCGCCCGCGTTGCTCGACGCAATGCAGTAGCCCTGTTCGTTCACGAGCCAGAGCGAGTCGAGTCCGGAGAAGCCCTGCGCGTCGTGCAGGAAGCGGTTCACCTTGTCGAGTCCGGGCCGGGCCATCCATTGCTGGCGCCGCACGTTTTCCGTCGCCTTCACGCTCGACGCGTAACGCCGCGACTCCGACAGCGCGCGCTGCGTGACGTCCATCTGCGCGAGCGTCGCGGGAATGGCGCGGGACATGGCGAGGTCGCTCGCGATGATCTGCGCCATGTTGTCGACGATGGAGCCAGCCATCTGTCGTTCGGTGCGCACGGTCGCGGTCATCTCCTGCTGTACCATCCGGTCCGACAGCAGCCCGGCGGCAACCCAGCACCCGAGCGCGAGCAACGCGAGGCAAAGCGTCGCGATGGCACGGTGCAGGAGGAGCTTGTTCATTGGTCGGGCCCGTGTCGCGGCGTCACGCCACGGCCATCGGGTGTTCGGCGCGTGCTCGCGACGCGGCCGCGAGAAGCGCTGCGCCGGGCGTGGCCGATTCGCGCGGGGACTCGCCGTCACGGGCCAAAAACGCGATAATCGCCGCCCTGAGGCGGGCGGTCAGCCGGCTTGCCCGGGCGCGTTCATTGCGTCTGTCAGGCGCGGCGGCGGCGGTCTGTGCATGCGCGCGAGCTTCGGGCGTGCGGCCAGAAAGGTGTCTCGTGTCCGTCGGACGGCCTTCCGACTCGATCTTGGCGTCTCGCATTGCATCGGCGCTCATTTATTGTTTGTGACAAGCCCAGATTGGACGATGTTTTTCGTCGTCTATCAAGCGCCTTATTACTGCGAAAGGCGTTCGCCCAACACATTGCTTCGCAACCACGCGGTTCGCTTGCCGCGGCGGCCCGCTTGTGCGTGCGTTCGGCGCGATGGCGGGCCGAAAGCGCGCTGCAAGGATGAAGCGGCGCGCGCCGGTTTGCGCCGGCCCTTCAGTTCGGCCCGGCCGTGCCGATGAGCAACAGAAGCCGCACGCCGCGAGTCAAAGTTCGGCGCGAAGGTTGTGCCTGTCATCGTGAGTGGTGTAGTGTCGCTCGGTTCAGCGCGAGCGCGTGTCGTCCGGCGGGCGGCCGGACGCGTTGAACCTGTTGAACCCGTCGTGCGTCATCGCGCGCCGTCGCGGCAGCTACAGTGAGGGGGCTCGCCCGGACGACGGCACTGGCCGTCTCGAGCATCATCCGCGCCTTGCGCGGTCGTAACACAGCCTTACGGGGAGGGCCTTGAATGGAATTTGGTTTCAATCTGAATCGCACGGCGAACGCGTCCGCCTGGCGGCTCCTGCCCAACCGCTGGGACTTCGTGGCGTTCCCGATGATCATCTGCATCATCGCGCTCGCCGCTGTCGGCTTCCACGAAACGCTCGCGCCCATCTCGACCCTGCAGACGCAGGCGATCTCGCTCGACCCCGCGAATCTCCCCGAATATGCGTTGCGAACGACCTTGCGCATGCTGGCCGCGATGGTCGCGTCGCTCGTCTTCACGCTCGCCTACGGCACGCTCGCCGCGAAGAGCCGGCGCGCGTCGCTCGTGCTCGTGCCGATTCTCGACATCCTCCAGTCGGTGCCGGTGCTCGGCTACATCTCTTTTACCGTCACGTTCTTTCTCGCGCTTTTCCCTGGGCGCGTGATCGGCGCGGAGTGCGCGGCCATTTTCGCGATTTTCACGAGCCAGGCGTGGAACATGACGTTCAGCTTCTACCAGTCGCTGCGCACGGTGCCGCGCGACCTGGACGAAGTCTCGCGCGGCTTTCACCTGACCAACTGGCAACGCTTCTGGAAGCTCGAAGTGCCGTTCTCGATGCCCGGCCTCATCTGGAACATGATGATGTCGATGTCGGGCGGCTGGTTCTTCGTCGTGGCCTCCGAGGCGATCACGGTCGGCAATCGCAGCATTGTGCTGCCGGGCATCGGCGCGTATCTCGCGGCGGCCATCGGCGAGCGCAACCTCGGCGCGATCGGCTGGGTGATTCTGGCGATGACCGTTGTGATTCTTGCCTACGACCAGTTGATGTTCCGCCCGCTCGTCGCGTGGGCGGACAAGTTCCGCATGGAGAACACGAGTTCGGGCAACGCGCCGGAATCGTGGCTCCTCGACCTGATTCGCCGCACGCGCCTGATTCACCGGCTGCTCGTGCCGGCGGGATGGATTCTCGCCAAAGCGGCGCGCGTGCCGATCAAACTGCCGTCGCTGCAAGGCGTGAAGCTGCCGCTGCGCGCGCCGGTGTCGTCGACGCGCGCCGGCGATATCGCGTGGGGCGCGGCGGTGCTCGTGATTACCGCGTACGTGGTCTGGAAGGTGGTGTCGTTCGTCGCGACGGGCGTCACCTGGGGCGAAGTCGGGCATGTGTTCGTGCTCGGCTTCATCACGCTGCTGCGCGTGGTGGTGCTGATCGCGATTGCGTCGGTGATCTGGGTGCCGATCGGCGTGCTCATCGGCCTGCGCCCGGCGCTCGCCGAGAAGTTCCAGCCGCTCGCCCAGTTCCTCGCGGCGTTTCCGGCCAACCTGCTGTTTCCGGTGTTCGTCGTCGGGATCGTGCGCTGGCACCTGAACCCGGATATCTGGCTGTCGCCGCTCATCGTGCTCGGGACGCAGTGGTATATCCTTTTCAACGTGATCGCGGGCGCGTCGGCCTATCCGAACGATTACCGCGAAGCCGCGACGAACTTCCAGATTCGCGGCTGGCAGTGGTGGAAGAAGGCCATGCTGCCGGGCATATTCCCGTACTACGTCACCGGCGCGATCACCGCTTCGGGCGGCGCGTGGAACGCGAGCATCGTCGCGGAAGCGGTGTCGTGGGGCAAGACCAGTGTCGTCGCGCACGGACTGGGCGCCTATATCGCGCAGAACACGGCCGATGGCGACTACCCGAAGATCATTCTCGGCATCGCGGTGATGTCGCTCTTCGTGACGCTGTTCAACCGCCTGTTGTGGCGCCCGCTGTACGCCTACGCCGAAGCGCGGCTTCGACTGGATTGAGGACGAGTTCCGATGCAGAACCTTAAAAATACCCAGACGCCCGCCCAGCAGGCGGCGGTGCGCACTCCCGGCACGCCCGCCGGCGCGCCGGCGTCGGCGTCGCTGAAGCCGCCGCGCCTCGGCGCGGAGATTCTGCGCGTGCAGAACGTGAGCCGCGGCTTCAACAAGACGCAGGGCGAACTGCTCGTGCTCGACGACGCGAACCTCTCGCTGCGCGAAGGCGAGATCGTCGGTCTGCTCGGGCGCTCGGGCTCGGGCAAGTCGACGCTGCTGCGCATCATCGCCGGACTGATCGAGCCGACCGACGGCGAAGTGACCTATCTGAACGAGCCATTGCGCGGCCCGGCGAAGGGCGTCGCGATGGTGTTCCAGACCTTCGCGCTCTTTCCGTGGCTGACCGTGCTGCAAAACGTGGAGGCCGGTCTGGAAGCGCAGGGCGTGGGCGCGCGGGAGCGCCGCGAACGGGCGCTCGCGGCGATCGACCTGATCGGTCTGGACGGCTTCGAAAACGCCTATCCGCGCGAACTGTCGGGCGGCATGCGGCAGCGCGTGGGCTTTGCGCGGGCGCTCGTCGTCGATCCGACGCTGCTCCTGATGGACGAGCCGTTTTCCGCGCTCGACGTGCTGACCGCCGAAAACCTGCGTACCGACTTGCTCGATTTGTGGACGCAGGGCCGTCTGCCGATCAAGTCCGTGCTGATCGTGACGCACAACATCGAAGAAGCGGTGTTCATGTGCGACCGCATTCTCGTGCTGTCGTCGAATCCCGGCCGCGTGATGGCCGAGATCAAGGTGCCGTTCAAGCACCCGCGCAACCGGCTGGACCCGGCGTTCCGGCGCCTGGTGGACGACATCTACGCGAAGATGACCGCCCGCCAGCTCGACGACGCGAAGAAGAAGGGGCTGGAGCTCGGAAGCTGGCTGCCGTCCGTGTCGACGAACCTGATGGCCGGTCTCATCGAAACGCTCGCCGCCGAGCCGTACCACGGCCGGGCGGACATGCCGGAGATCGCGCGGACGCTGCATCTGGAAGTGGACGACCTGTTCCCGATCGCCGAAGTGCTGCAACATCTCGGTTTCGCGGACGTGCGCGAAGGCGACATCTATCTGACGCCGCAGGCCCGCGTGTTCGCGGAATTCGGCACGCAGGAACGCAAGATGATGTTCGCCGAGCACTTGCTGCGGCATGTGCCGCTCGCCGCGCGAATCAAGAAGGTGCTCAACGAGCGGCCGGGGCATCGCGCGCCGCGCGTGCGCTTCGAGCAGGAACTCGAAGACTTTCTCTCCGATAAAGCCGCGCAGGAGACGCTCGATGCGGTCATCGACTGGGGACGTTACGGCGAGATTTTCTCGTATAACGACCAGACGGAGATGCTGAGTCTGGAGGATGTGGAGGCCTGATTTGGCCGTCCGTCGCTCAGACAAAGGCGCGGTTTCCGGAGACGGAAACCGCGCCTTTGATCTTCACGACGGAGAACGCGAGTAGACGCCCAAGCTGATTGCGCAGTTCCTCGCCCAAATAAAAAGCGCGGTTCCCGAAAACGGAAACCGCGCTTTTTTGCGCGCGCCGCGTGTGCTCTACGCCTACTGCAAATTGCCCCAACGCTCGACCGCTGGCTCCGCCGACGCCCACTTCCAGCCTTCCGTCTGCTTGCACGCGCTCGCCACGAACCACTCGGCGTGCGCATTCGCATCGTCGCCGTCCGCAACGGAGAACGCGAACTCCTTGCAGCTTGCCAGCGCGTTGTCGAACTCGCGCAGCACGCGCACATCGCCGTGGCCGTTTTCGATCGGCAACGTGTGCTTGACCTTCCATGGGCGCGTCTCGCCGACGGCCGATACGCCCGCCGCAGCCGCGATGGCTACTTGCTGATCCGTATGCAGCGACTTCGACACGCGCTTCACGGCTTCGTCGGTGGCGGCCTGCACCGCGATGCCGACGCCTAAGCCGATGGCCGGATTCGTCGTCACGGCGCCTGTCGCGATGCCCGCGACCGCGCCTGTGGCCGCGCCGATGGACGCGCATCCGCTCATCGTCACGCACGCGGCGGCGACCGCCACGGCAAGCGAGAAGCGCAGCGCGGGATGAACTGCGAGCCGCACCGTCATTGCAGCGAGCCCCAACGCGGCGTGGCGGGTTCGGCCGACGCCCATTTCCACTTGTTGCCATCGCGGCAGACGGACGCGACGTAGAACGCGCTGTCGGCGGGGCGGTCCTTGGTGGCGTCGCGATCGACGGAGAACACGATTTCCTTGCAGTCGAGCGCGCCGCTGCTGATCGTGCGGCTGACCGTCACCCGGCCTTTTTCGTCTTCTTCGAGCGGGATCGAATGCGTCACGACCCATGGGGCCACGGCGCCCACCGCGAGCGGGCCGGCAACCGCCGCGATCTTGTCCTGCGTATCCGTGTGCACGATGCGCTGCGTGTACTGCACGCCCGCTCGCGCCGCCGCTACCGCGCCTAAGCCGATGCCGGTCGCCACGGCGGCGTTGTCCGTGACCTTGGCCGCCACGGCCGCGCCCGCGATACCCGCGCCCGCTGTCGCGCCTTCGCTATAGAGGGAATTGCATCCGCTGAGCGTCAGGCACGCAATGACGCCGCTCGTGATCGCGGCAAGCGCGGCGGCGCGCTTGCCGCGCCGGGGGACACCAATCTGCATATTGCTTTTCCTTCGTCTGCCGTTTTTTCTCGCTGCGGTCTTCGGAAAGGCCGCAGCCGACGTTCCTTCGAGCAGGCACTCGGGTGCAAGTCCTGTCGCGGGCTTCGCGCATTTTGAAGCATGCCTCTAATTACCGCTTCGGGAAAATTGCAAGAAATTGCAAGCGGCGGGAACGCGTTGCGGATTTCGTAACGCGGGCCGTGAAGGAAGGACGCCGCAGGAGGCGGCGACGGCCTTCTGCGGCGGTGAGACGAGGATCAGCTTTCGCTGGTGGAAGGGGTGTCGCTCGCGTCGGTGTCTTCGTTTTCGTACGCGCCGAGGCGGTTGTACAGCGTCTTGAGACTGACGCCGAGCGCCTTGGCCGCGCGCCGCTTGTCGCCGCCGCAGTGCTTGAGCGTGCCGAGAATGATCTGCTTCTGCGCGTCGGCGAGCGGCGTGCCGACCCAGACGTTCATCGCATCGCCTTGCGTGACGGGCTTCTTCACCCGAGACGCCAGATGCGGATGCGCGATTTCGACCGTCTTCTCCGCGAGGATGAACGCGCGATAGACCGTGTTCTTCAACTCGCGCACGTTGCCGGGCCACGAATAGGTGCGCAGCACGTCGAGCGCGCGCTTGCTGAAAACCTTGTTCGTGCCTTCCTGCGCGTTCATTTCGGAGAGGAAATGCTGCGCGAGCAGTTCGCGGTCGGCGTCGCGCTCGCGCAGGGGCGGCGCGCGCAGCGGGAACACGGCGAGACGGTACATCAGGTCTTCGCGCAGCCCGTTTTCCTTGACCGCGGCGACCGGATCGCGGTTCGTCGCGGCGATCACGCGCACGTCCGAACTGATCAGATCATTGCCGCCGACGCGAAAGAACGTGCCGGTTTCGAGCGCGCGCAGCAGCTTCACCTGACGCACCGGCGACATTTCCGTCACTTCGTCGAGGAATAGCGTGCCGCCGTTCGCGTGCTCGAAATAGCCGATGCGTCCCTGCACCGCGCCCGTGAAACTGCCTTTCTCGTGGCCGAAAAGCTCGGCTTCGATCAGGTTGTCCGGAATCGCGCCGCAGTTGACGGCGATGAACGGCGCGTCCTTGCGCGCGCTGTGGTCGTGAATCGTCCGCGCGACGAGCTCCTTGCCGGTGCCCGACTCGCCGATGATGAGCGCCGTCGCGTCGGTGGCGGCGACGCGCTCGATCTGCGCGTACAGCTCCAGCATGACGGGCGACGAGCCGTACAGTAGTCCGTAAGACTTCAAACCCGGCACGTCCCCCGCAGAGCGCTTTTTCTGCGCTGGTGTTTCGCCTGCGACAAGCGGCGGGTCAAGATCGGTTGACGCCATAGGTCCTGATAGTTCCTGAGTTCTGCGAATGTGATGGGCGGGCGGCGCGCGGCGCCGTCGGCTGACGCGCCGCCCGTGGGCACGCGCGGTCGCTCGATTCGGCTGAATGTCCGGCGCGGCCGGGTGGGTCCGTGGCGTCGGGCGTCGGCGGCGGCGCGGAAGTGCTGACGCGCTGCGCTGTCGTGCGCCCGATGGCGATGGGTTTCCCTCGAAAGCGTCAGTCCGGAGTCGCGGCGCAACTCGATGATTCGCCGCTGCGACTCTATCTCATAAACGCTATTTAACCATTCGCGACGATATTGCGGCAATGCGTGCCGTCGGTCGGATGGCAATTTGTCTGATTGCGTTTTGCGCCGCGCACGGTATCCGGAAAGGTTCTCCGTGCGCGCCGCGAATTTACAAGTCCACGGCGTAAGAGTTACCCGACAGCCGCGCGTCTATTTCGACTTTTGCGCAGACGCCCGCGGGCGCGCCGCCTTTGCGCGAATGGCACGGAAGCTGCTTCACCTTACTCATCCTTATTCGAATGCCCGAGACGGGAAGCTGAAGAACGGGCAACGGGAGAGGTCGAGCACATCATGGAAGACATTTTCGATTTCGATGTTGCCGCCGACGAGCGCCGCGATCAGGCGGCACAAGCGCGGCCGGCTCGCGACAGGGGCGCGCGGCCGTCGGGCGATCGGCAGGAACTCGCGGCGGGCGAACCGATCGACATCTATCACTGGGCGGCCGTCGCGCTGGTGACGGCGCTGATGTGCGCGGTGCTCGGTTACGCGGCCGGCACGCCCGCGCTGGCTCGCGCCGCCAACGTGACGAGCCTCGTGTTCGGTGTGGCAGGCGGCGCGCTGACGGCGAGCGGCATCATCCGGCGGCTGCGCGCGCGCATGACAGCGAGCGGCGCGCATCGGCCGCTGACCGTGACGGTGCCGAAGGCGCAGTAGTCGCCTGGCCGCTGTAGTTGTAATGAGATCCGCAATTTTGCGGAGGACCCACTTGGCGAGGACTGATTCATGAGTCACACGACTGTCCAGCTTGCGTTGGGCAAGCAGAAGATCATCGAAGACATCAAGGTGCTGCTGAACGACTCGGAAGAGTTGTTGCGCCTGTCGTCGGCGCTGCCGGGCGAGGGCGTCGAGGCGCTGCGCTCGCGTCTGCGCGATCACGCCGACACGGCACGCGCCGCGCTCGAAGACGCGCAGGCGAACGCGCAAAGCCGTTATCGGGCGAGCATCGAATGCACCGAGCGGTACGTGCGCGAGAATCCGTGGCAGTCGCTCGGCATGGCGGCTGCTGCGGGTTTCCTGCTCGCCGCAATCATTTCGCGCTGATCGCGCGGATCGTTCGCCCGTTTCTGACGGGCGCGCGGCATCGAACTCAACGACACGGGAGAGAACAACAATGGCACGGTCATCGATTGGAGTGTTCGGCGCGCTTTTCGCCGTCGGCAGCGTGCTCGCCTGGAAATGGGTGCAGTCGCAGGACGCAAACGGGCGACGCGCCCTCAGCGGCACGAACCGCTGGCAAGGAGGACGCTCGCGCGGCGGAAAGTACGTCGTCGGCGGGACGCCGGACGCCTGGCATTTCCCAAAAAGCTGATCGCGCAATTCGCGTCGGCACCACGCGGTCGGGCGCATCGGCTCACTGCGCCGAGCCCTTCGCGATCCCCACGCAATAGAACGCACGCCCTCGCGGCGTGCGTTTTTATCTTGATAAACCCTTATAATCATTGAACCTCTGCCATAAGTCGCGAATTGGAAAAACTTACGGCTCAGAGACCCAAGCGTGCGGAACTTTCGGAAATTAATCTGTTTTCTGCGCTTCGCGGTCGGGTTTTAGCCCCACGGGCGCCCGACCCCCCAGACGCACCGGCCCGGACGGCCCCAGTCGCCCGGAGAAGACCACGCCGCCACGCGGCGTGTGACCCTGAAACGCTTTGGAAGAATTCGAGACGCAATGCCACACGTATTGATTGTCGATGACGATCCCAGTACCCGCGAGGCGCTAGCCGCGATCATCGGCGAAGACGGACTGACCACGGCCACCGCCAGCGATCTGCGCGAAGCGCGCATCCAGCTCGTGCGGCAGACGCCGGACGTCGTTTTCACCGACCTGAAACTGCCCGACGGAACGGGCGTCGACCTGTTCGAAGATCTCGATCCGCGCTCCGGCGTGGAATTTATCGTCATCACCGGGCATGCGACGGTCGAATCCGCCGTGAGCGCGCTCAAGATGGGCGCCGCCGATTACCTCGTCAAGCCCATCAACATGCAGCGCGTGAAGGCGATTTTGTCGCGCCTGCCGCGCGCCGGCGATCTGAAGGCGGAAATCGGCACGCTGCGCGGCGAGTTGCGCCGCATGGGCCGTTTCGGGCTCATGCTCGGCAATTCGCCCGCCATGCAAACGGTCTACGACCAGATCGGCCGCGTCGCGCCGACGGCGGCCTCCGTGCTGCTGATCGGCGAGTCGGGCACGGGGAAGGAAGTCGCCGCCCAGACGCTGCATGAGCTCAGCCTGCGCCGCAAGCATTCGTTCATCGCGGTGAACTGCGGTGCGATTTCGCCGAACCTGATCGAGTCCGAAATGTTCGGTCACGAACGCGGGTCGTTCACGGGCGCGGATCGTCAGCACAAGGGTTATTTCGAACGCGCGAACGGCGGCACGCTGTTCCTCGACGAAATCACCGAAATGCCGATCGAACTGCAGGTGAAGCTGCTTCGCGTGCTGGAGACGGGCATGTTCATGCGCGTCGGCACGACGAAGGAAATCGAGACCGACGTGCGCCTGATCGCCGCGACGAACCGCGATCCGGAGCAGGCCGTGCTCGAAGGCAAGCTGCGGCTCGACCTATACCACCGGCTCAACGTGTTCCCGATCAACCTGCCGCCGCTGCGCGAACGCGGCAAGGACGTGGAGCTGCTCGGACAGGCGTTCCTCGACGAGCTGAACGCCCGTTACAACACGAAGAAGGACTTCCCGCCGGCGGTGCGCGAGATGCTCGCGTCGTACAACTGGCCGGGGAACGTCCGCGAACTGAAGAACTACGTGCAGCGCGCGTACATCATGTCCGGCTCCGATTCCGACAGCACCGCGACCGTCCCGCTGCAAATCTCGCTGTCGCGGCCTTCGTCGGGCACGGCGGTGACGATTCCGTTCGGGACGTCGCTTGCGCAAGCGGATCGGCAACTGATTCTCGCGACGCTCGAACAATGCGGCGGCGTGAAGACGAGGGCGGCGGAAATCCTCGGCATCAGCCTGAAAACGCTCTACAACCGGCTCGTGGAGTACGGCGAGGATGCGAACAAGGCGGCCGTCGGCGAAGGCGGAGACGTGAACGAATCGGAAAGCGAAAATCGCTGAACGTCGCTTATCTTCACATGAAAACAACGCCCGCTGCTTGCAAAAAGCGCGGGCGTTTTTGTTGGCAGGCGCGCTTTCAGCAACGATAATGACAGGAATGGACGCGTCGGCCGAGGTGAAATCAGGGGCATAACCCTTGCTGCCGATCCATGCGACATCCGCGTTCGACGGGACAGCAGCCGCTCTCCGGACGAAGATGCAACCACGATCACAAGACCGCAAGGAGCCCGCAATGTCCGATTTCGCCTCCGAGCGCGCGCCGTTCAGCGCGCAGACGCCACAGCCGCCGGACCCGCCGGTGACGCCGCCAGATCCGCCGCCGCCGACGCCGATTCCGCCCGATACGAATCCAGACCCGACGCGCGATCCGCCCGAGCCGCCGACGCAGCCGATCGGCGATCCGCCGCCCGGGCCGAACGAAACACCGCATGTCCGCTGACGCGCGCGAGCCGCGGCGGACCGATTCACCGATGTCGTGCAAGCCTTGAACAATCTTCCATCCCGAGCGTAGGGATTACAACAGACAAAGTACGAATGACCGGCGTCGCCTACGGTGGCCGGTCGTTTCTTCTCAAACCGCGCTGCCGGCAGTCGCAAGCAAAGCCAGCAGCGCATCGGTCCGACGCCGCCGAGGTCCATTCGCGACGGCCTTCTTTCTGGAGGCATCAATGAGGCATCCCGCACTGCGACGCTCCGCGCGTCATTCGTCCAAGCGCGAAGCCCGCGCCGAAGCCGCGAAAAACGGCGCCGCGCCGACGTCGGTCACGCCGCCTGCGCATCACGACCCGGCCGGTCAGAACCGCCCTGCGCCTGGCGTTCCGCCCGATGGCGAACACAACCAGGGCGGCGTGCGCTCCGAAGGCATCGACTATCAGCGCGACCTCGGCTCCGAGCAGGACGCGTGAGCGTCATCCGCCCGGGCCAACCATCACAAGCATAAAGTTCTACGCGGCTGCGTTTCGCCGCGTGTTTTCGTTCGCCGGTAACATCTGGATACGAATTTCCCACTCGATAGCGGGCAAAAAGGCATAGGACTTGCATGTTTCTCGTCGCCAATTGAGCAGCAACGATAACTGATGGAGTGACGCCGTAATGAGCAGATTGATCGTGGTATCGAATCGCGTCGCGCCGGTCCAGGAAGGCAAGCCCAGCGCGGGCGGGCTCGCGATCGGCGTGCTGGACGCGCTCAAGGAGACGGGCGGCGTGTGGTTCGGCTGGAGCGGCGAGATCGTCGGCGAAGCGGCCGCGCCCGTTGTCGAGAAAAACGGCAACGTGACCTATGCCACCGTCGGACTCACGCGGCGCGACTACGACCAGTACTACCGCGGCTTCTCGAACGCGACGCTCTGGCCGACCTTCCACTATCGCAACGACCTCTCGCGCTTCGACCGCGAAGAATACGCAGGCTACATGCGCGTGAACGCGACGCTCGCCGCGAAGCTGAAGACGCTGCTGCAGCCGGAAGACATCATCTGGGTCCACGATTACCATCTGCTGCCGTTCGCGCAGGAGTTGCGCAAGATCGGCGTGACGAATCCCATCGGCTTCTTCCTGCACATTCCGTTTCCGGTGCCCGAAGTCATGCGCACGGTGCCGCCGCACGAGGAACTGATGACGGCGCTATGCCAGTTCGATGTCGTCGGCTTCCAGACGGAGAGCGACAAGCAGTCGTTCATCGACTACATCGAGCGCAGCGGCCGCGGCCATTTCAGCGACGACGGCATGTTGCAGGCGTTCGGGCGCATGCTGAAGGTGGGCGCGTATCCGATCGGCATCTATCCGGACGCGATCGCGAAAGCCGCCGAGCAATACTCGACGCGCAAGCAGGTCAAGAGCCTGCGCGACTCCATGCGCGGCCGCAAGCTCATCATGAGCGTGGACCGGCTGGATTATTCGAAGGGTCTCGTCGAGCGTTTTCAGGCATTCGAGCGGCTTCTGCTCAACGCGCCGGGCTGGCACGGCCGCGTGTCGCTCGTGCAGATCGCGCCGCCGACGCGCGCCGACGTGCAAACGTATCAGCGCATCCGCCAGAATCTGGAAGGCGAGGCGGGGCGCATCAACGGGCGTTTCGCGCAGCTCGACTGGACGCCGATTCAGTACCTCAATCGCAAGTACGAACGCAATCTGCTGATGGCGCTGTTCCGGCTGTCCCAGGTCGGCTATGTGACGCCGTTGCGCGACGGCATGAATCTGGTCGCGAAGGAGTACGTCGCATCGCAGGACCCGGAAGATCCGGGCGCGCTGGTGCTCTCGCAGTTCGCGGGCGCGGCGGATCAGTTGCCGGGCGCGCTCGTCGTCAATCCGTTCGATCTCTCGCAGATGTCCGAGGCGCTGGAGCGCGCGCTCTCGATGCCGCTCGCCGAACGCCAGGCGCGCCACGCCGACATGATGGCGCCTTTGCGCAAGAACAACCTCTCCGTCTGGCGTGATTCCTTCCTGTCGGATCTGCGCAGCGTCGCGACGGCGACGTCCGTGACGGCGAAAACGGTCAAGACGGTGAAGCAGGGCGCATCCGAAGCGAAGCGGGCGGCGCGGGCCTGATCGCTCGGCCGCCGCTTTACCACGAAGCCCCGCACATCGAAAGAAGCGCGGGGCTTTTCACTTGGGCGATGCCAAGCGCGGAACGGTCCTTGCGATCTCGTCATCGACACACTCGAAGGAGATCGATGATGACTGGAAGCACACTGAATCCGCCGGAAGAAGGCGGCACGGAATGGGGCAAGGGGCACGGCACCGGCGCGCTCGGCCCGAGCGATTCTTCGGACTCCGGCTCTGACGTGCAGGGCGAAATGCGTCGTCCGGGCGACATCGAAGACGAACTCGACGCCCACGCGCTCGGCCTGTCGGATGCGCAGCTCGACAGCGACAGCGATCGCTCCGGCACCGGCGAAGACGCATCCGCCGACGGCGACAACAATCTCTTCGCGAACGCGGACATTCTGCCCGATGGCGTCGAGGATGAAACGGAGATCACCGATCTCGCCGACGACGAAGCCGTCGATCCCGACGCCGACGAGGAAGACGTCTGACGGTTCCGGCCGGCCGGTCGCAAGAATGAAGCGCGCGCGGATCATTCCGTGCGCGCTTTTTTACGCGCATTGCCCGGGAACGCTAACATCGGCGGTCGAACCACGAAAAGCGCACGCCCGCGCCGCCCTTGCCGATGAACCGCCACGTTCCCGACCCGATGACACCGCTCGCCGAAGGCCGCACCACGCGCTTCGGCTGGCTTTCGTGGGTCGCCGATCCCGTCACGCAGTGGATTCAGGACCACTGCCTGATGTTCTCGGCGGCCATCTCGTTCTTCGCTGCGTTCTCGCTTGCGCCGACGCTCGTCATCGTGATCGCGGTAGCGAGCATCTTCTTCGGCGCGGACGCCGTACAGGGGCGCCTCTTCCATGAAATCAGCGGCATCGTCGGCGCGGACGCCGCGCATACGCTCGAAGCGATCGTCGCGAACGCGTGGCACGCGGACATGGCGCGCAGCACGGCGGTGCTGTCGATTGCGGGCGTGCTGGTCGGCGCGTCGGCCACGTTCTCGTCGCTGCACAGCGCGCTGAACGTCATCTGGCCCACG
This sequence comes from Caballeronia sp. Sq4a, assembly GCF_023170545.1. Classification (NCBI taxonomy): domain Bacteria; kingdom Pseudomonadati; phylum Pseudomonadota; class Betaproteobacteria; order Burkholderiales; family Burkholderiaceae; genus Caballeronia; species Caballeronia sp. Sq4a. The sequence goes on from NZ_CP084250.1 coordinate 842,161, forward strand.
CCCCTCGTCAGTACGCGCGAGAGCATCGTCGGCCTGTTGCGCGTGCGGGTGATGTCGTTCGCGCTCGTGGTCGGCGCGGGGCTGCTCGTCGTCGCGCTGCTGCTGCTCGACGCGGCCGTCGAAGTGCTCGGCCATTGGGCGCTCGGCGACGGCAATCCGTTCGTCGTGCTATCGAGCCTCACGCGTCACGCCATTTCGCTGGCGATGCTGGTGCTCGCGTTCTCCGTCCTGCTCAAGTTTCTGCCGACGACGCGCATGCGCTGGCGCGACGCCGCGCTCGGCGCGGCCGCCGCGGCGCTGCTGTTCGAAGGCGGCAAGCGGCTTCTCGCGCTCTACGTGCAACACGCGGGCACGGCGAACATGTTCGGCGCGGCGGGATCGCTCGCCGTCATCCTCTTGTGGCTCTACTACTCGGCGGCGGTCTTTCTGCTGGGCGCCGAGATTTCCGCGACGGCGGCGCGCAAGCGCACGCATCGCGAGTCCGGCTGGCGCTGACGAAAAAAAGGCCGCCCGATCTGGGCGGCCCGACATGGCGCTTCCTGCTGTGCTGCTCTGCGATTCGCTTGACCGGGTCTTCGCTGAGTGCAGGGAGCGCGGAAACTGCTTGCGGCGTTCCGCCTCAAGCCTGCCTGCGCAGTTCCGCAGGCGGCACCTTCATCAGATGCCGATACTTCGCCACCGTGCGGCGCGCGACGATCACGCCCTGATCGGCGAGCATCTTCGCGAGACTCACGTCCGAGAGCGGATCGCGCGTGTTTTCCTTCGCGATCATTTCCTTCAGCAGCGCGCGCACTGCGGCGGCCGAGCACGTGCCGCCGCTTTCCGTGCTGAGTTCGCGCGGGAAGAAGTGCTTGAACTCGAAGATGCCGCGCGGCGTCGACATGTACTTGTTGCCCGTCGCGCGAGAAATGGTCGATTCGTGCAGGCCGAGCTCATCGGCGACATCGCGCAGGACGAGCGGCTTCAGCGCAATCTCGCCGTAGTCGAAGAACGCCTTCTGATGCGAGACGATGCATTCGGCCACGCGCTGAATCGTCGTGAAGCGCTGCTGCGCGTTGCGGATCAGCCAGCGCGCTTCCTGCAACTGCTGCGCGAGCGGCGAACGGCTCGCGCCGGCCGACTGCGCAAAGAGTTCCGCGTACATGCGATGGATGCGCGCGCGCGGCAGCACCGCCGGGTTGATCGTCACGACCCATTGCTTCTTGACCTGGCGCACGATCACGTCCGGCACCACGTAGTTGTCTTCGCTCTGGCCGTAGTTCTCGCCCGGCTTCGGGTCGAGACGGCGCACGAGCGCGCACGCGATGCGCAGTTCCTCGGCGCTGCAGCCGATCTTCTTCTGCAACTCGGCCTGCTCGCGGCGCGCGAGCCGCTCCAGATGATGCGCGACGATTTCTCGCGCCACGTCGCGGCCCGGCGTGTCTTCGGGCATCGCGTCGAGTTGCAGCGTCAGGCATTCGGACAGATTGCGCGCGCCGACGCCCGGCTTGTCGAGCGACTGCACGAGCTTGAGCGCGATATTAAGCTCGTCCTCGTTGATCGCCGGCTCGATGTCGACGACATCGGCCAGTTCGCTCAATTCCTGACGCAGATAGCCGTCATCGTCGAGCGCCTCGATGATGAGCTGCGCCACCGCGCGATCGCGTTCGTTGAGCTGATAGAGCCGCAGCGCGTCGTGCAGCGTTTCGTGCAGCGACGGTTCGATGCGGACCCAGTCGGCCGGATCGGAGCCTTCGCCATCGCCGTTGTTGCGCGATGCGTTGCGCCCGAACGGGTCGGACGAGAATTCGCTGATGGCGTCGTCGCGCGAACCGCTGTCCGCGCCGGAATCGCCGTCCATGCTGGTTTCCGAGGCGAGCGGCGCCTCGGCGGGGCTGTCGGCGGCGGGCGAGAGCGCGGTGTCGCTCATCGAGTTGCCGTTGTCCGCGCCGAGAGCGTTGTCCTCGGTTTGCGACTCGTCGTATTCGAGGAAGGGGTTGGTATCCAGCGCGTTACGCAGCTCTTGCTGAAATTCGAGCGACGAAAGCTGCAGCAGGCGTACCGACTGCTGCAGGCGCGGGGTGAGCGCAAGGCTTTGCTTGGTGCGGAGTTCGAGTGAAGGCGGCATTGCTTGCTAATCCTCGATGTTCTTGACGGGGTCGATGTGTGTGTCGACCAGCTAAAGCAACAGCTATGCCACCGATTGCTAAAGCCATGCTGAGCTTGAGTTTTTTCTCTCGGCGGGCGCCGCATTGATGCGTGCGGAAGGCCACTTTCACGCAGTTTTTACACGGGCTCAGACAAAAGCACCGCGCCGGGCGAGGCTTGGCGCGCGGGGTTTTCGCTGCCCTCGGCGGCATGGCGCGCGAGGGCGCCGAAACCGCTGAGTGCCCGCAGACTTCAGCCTTGCGAACGTGTTCGCCGCCGAACGAAGCTTTCGTCCGACGCGATCCGGCACGCATGTTGCGTCACCGTCCTCGCGGTCGGCGCGGCGACGCCGGCCGGATGACGCAGCATGCAACAGGCACCAGACCAGCAGCACAAACGGGGCGCTCCATCCATGTCCCGCGACCGAGCGGGTAAGACCGGGGCGCAAGACCAGAACTGAAAACAAGGAGTATCACTATGAAGACGACTCAATTCCTCAAAGCAGCCGGCGGTATCGCGTGCGTCGTGTTCGCGCTCAACGCAGGCGCTCAGATCAACTCGACGTCGTCCTCCTCGGGCTCGGAACCGTCCGTCGGCCAGAAAATGGATCAGGTCGGCAAGAAGGTGGATGACGGCGCGGTCACGACCAAGGTCAAGGCCGAACTGCTCAGCGCAAAGAACGTGAAGTCCACGCACATCCACGTGAAGACGCGCGGCGGCGTCGTTTCGCTGACCGGCACCGTGCCGTCGGCAGAAGACAAGACGAATGCCGAGCAGGTTGTCAAGGAAGTCTCGGGTGTTGCATCCGTGAAGAACCATCTTAAAATTGCTGCCGACTAACACGAAAGTGATGGCATAGTTCGTATGCCCGGCCTGCCTCGGCGGGTCAGGGCGCGAGCAAACGAACCCGCGCAGGCGTCCGGTATGTGGCCGAAGAAGGCTGCACACCGGGCTCCGGGCGCGGGTTCGCGCATCAGGCGGTCATGCCGCTCGCGGCTCGAAGCAGAAGATGCATCACCTCGCAGCATCGTTGACACCCTAAAAACAGACGGCCCGTTCAGGCGTCACTAGAGGCGGCGAGAAGCGCCGTACTGCGGCGCTAAAAGCCCCGGCAAAAGGAGCTCTTGATGAAGACGAAGAAGATGGCATTGATCGGCGCGCTTGCGCTCGCATTCACGACGACGGCGTTCGCGCAGGCATCGGACAGCGCCGCGACGACGGACGCGGCTTCCGGCGCGCATGCGAAGAAGAAGGGCACGTATCTGCATCAGCAGAACAAGAGCCACAAGCTGAAGGGCGCGTCGGCGGCCGCTGCCGCTTCGTCGCTCGGCACGAACGACAAGGGCCAGCCGCACTAAGCCGCCGCGGTTCGCGCTCGACAAAACGGCCACGTGAGTGGCCGTTTTGCTTTTCCATCGCCGCATGAAAGCGGCGATGGCCTGAGACAACGATTCGCGCTTTAGGACTTCGCGGCAGCGTACTGATCACGCAGATCGCGGATGCGGTCATGGTTCTCGACCACGCCCTGATACTGCCGCTCGACCACGGCGCGGATATCGGCCGGCAGGTCCTTGTCGAGCGCCTGGCGGTAGTTCTTCTTCGCCGCGTCCTCGCCGCGCTCGCATTCCGCGAGAACCGCGTGATCGGTCGGGCTCGTCACCGCCGACTTCACATCCACCCAGCCGCGATGCAGCGCGCCGGAGATCGAGCCGCCGGTTTCCGGCTTGCCGCCGAGACGCTGCACGAGACCTTGCAGTTCGATGGCGCCTTGCGCGCAGGCTTCCGCGCGGTTCTGGAACAACAGCTTGAGGCTCGGGTCACGCGTGTCTTCAGCGGCCTTGAGGAACCCCTTTTCCCCGTCCTTCGACGTTTCGATGAGGTCATTCAGTACCGATACGACGTTCGTGCTCATATACACCTCCTTTTAGTGACGAAGTTGCGTTCGACGCAGCCTCGGTGCGAGGCGCGCGCTTGCCGGTTAGGTATTGCACGTCGCGTGCCCGGACGGACGTATGCTGCGGCACGCGCATTGCTGGCCGTCTGCCGCAAATATCACGACGCGTCCCACGCAGGGCGCGCAGCGACAAAGGCAACAGGAAAATCGATGAAATGGTCACGCGTGCTCGCCAATCGCGAGCTTTTCGTATTCGTTGCGATCGTGGCGTCGGCGATCGCGCTGCACGTCCGTGCGGAAGCGATCGACCGGTCCGCTGCTTCGGCGGCTGCCGCGGCTATGCGCGCAGCTTATTCGCAGCTATGCGAGCCGTCGCCGCATGGCTCGACGCGAGCGCACCCGCGCCCCGCGGATTGCCGCCCGCGCGCGCGTATCGAGCCGACGCAGACCGAGCGGCTGTGGCTCTGATGCGGCGCATTGCTGCGTAGAACGAACAAGCATGAAGAACGCACGAAGAAGCGCCCGGCGAAAACCGGGCGCCCTAGCTTTTGTAGGCGTGATCTTCGAACCGTAACGATCAAACCGGTTGTGGCGGCTTGAGCGGATCGAAGTCGCTCCAGCGGCCTTGCTTCCAGCGGCCCGACGCGCGTTCGATATCCAGTCCGCCGGCTTCGCGCAGGATGTTCGCGGCGCGGTCATACGTCTCGGGCGACACATGCACAGCCACCAGCACGCCGGCATGACGCGTGGGCTCTTCCTCCGGTTGCGAGGGCGCGCCCGGCTTCTTCTTGGTATGCGACATCGCGCCCGCGAGCGAGCCGATATACGCGCCGACGCCGGCAGCGACGACCGACACGAGCAGCGGCGCCTTGAACAAGGCGAAGATCGCCGCGCCGATGACCGCGCCGATCACCGCGCCGATGGTCACGCCCTTGCCGGCGCCTTTGGGCGCGGCGCCCGCGCCCTTGTCGGTATGGACGTCGCCGCCGATCGGAAAGCGCGCGTGCTGCCCGCTCGGGTTCACGAAGAACAGCGTGACGTCCTCTTCCACGAAGCCGTTCGCGAAGAGCCGCTGGGCAGCCGTTTCTGCGTCAGGAAAAGTCTGGAACCGGCCCGCGATGATCAGGGACATGTTTCCTCCTTTTTAGTATCGGTTAATCGGATGTGGCCCGCGAATGCGGCTCGCGCGGCGCGGAGCCGTTCATAGACGCGCGCGGAATCAGTCCGGCTCCATGCCGGCCACGCGAAAGAGCCCGCTGCGCAGCACGACCGACTGGCCGCCGTTGTCGTCGAGCGCCTCGGCGCACACCGCGCGAATGCGCGCCGCGCCGCTTTCGAACGCGGGTAGCAGGTCTTCCTCGCGCGGCGACTTCGCGCCGAAATGGTCTTCCAGCGCCTCGGCGCTGATCGAGCAGACGACTGCTTCGCCATCGACGAGCGCCGTGAAGTGGATGGCGAGATCGTCGCCGTTGTAGACGGGGGGATCGTCGGAAAACGTAATGTGCATGGTCGAGTCCTCATAAGCCGGACGAGGGCCGGCGGACGCGCGAACGCATGGGGCGTCCGCGCGGTCGAGAAGGTGCCCGGCGCTCATGACGCCTTCGCCTTGGCTAGTTGCTGCGCCATCGCGTAGTGATGACGGAGGATCGGCAGTGCCTTCGCCGCCGCCGCCTTCAACGCGGCATCGTTGCCTTTTTCGCTCTCCTTCGCGAACAGCTCGACCGCCTTCTGATGCGCGGCGAGCGCGACTTTCTCAATATAGGCCTTGTCGAACTCGGCCCCCTTGAGATTTTGCAGACTGCCGGTGACGGACGAATCCGCGCTCGGCGGCGACGTGATCCCGTGGCGCTTCGCGATGACATCGAGGTTGCGCGCGAGCTTGGCGTGATCCGCGATCATTCGCTGTGCGAACTCCTTCACGTCCTTGTCGCCCGAGCGCGTGAGCGCCAGCTTGCTCGCCGCGATTTCGGTCGCGCCCGCGGTGCCGGCGTCCTGGATGAACTGCTGGTCGGCCGCCGAGAGCTTCTGCGATGGCGGCGCGTTCGCAGGCGTGCTGGCGCTCGCGGCGTCTTCGGTCTGCGCCTGGGCGAGGGTCGCGCAGGCCGCGAACAGAAGGGCGCTGAGACGGGCGATTAAACGGCTCTGGCGTGGCATCGGCGTGACTCCGGTTCGTGGGTCGAGCCGGCGCATTCAGGCAGCGCGCGCTTTGCTGAGCGCCTCGATCAGCGCCTGATTGAAGGCCGGCAGGTCGTCGGGCTTTCGGCTCGTGATGAGATTGCCGTCGATCTGCACTTCCTGGTCGACCCACGTGCCGCCGGCGTTGCGCACGTCGTCCTGAAGACTCGGCCAGCTCGTCATCGTGCGGCCCGCGACGATGCCCGCCGAGATCGGCAGCCAGCCGCCGTGGCAGATGACGGCGATCGGCTTCTTCGCCTGATCGGCTTCCTTGACGAAGGCTTGCGCTTTCGCGTCGAGGCGGATGGCATCGCCATTCACGACGCCGCCCGGCAACACGACGGCGTCGTAGTCTGCGGCGGTTGCTTCGTCGAGCGTGCGATCCACCTTCACGGTGTCGCCCTTGTCGACGTGCTTGAAACCCTGGATCTCGCCGGGCTTCTGCGAGATGACGTCGACCTGCGCGCCGGCTTCCTTCAGCGCGCGCTGCGGATCGACGAGTTCGGCCTGCTCGAAGCCGTCGACGGCGAGGATCGCTACCTTGTAGCCGTTGAGGGAAATCGCCATGAACACAACTCCTTTTATTGCTCGGTTCGGACGGTCGCGCGACAGATGTCTGCGCGGATTCACGCCCGAAAGGGGAGCAAGGGTTGTGCCCAATTGATCGCCTTATTGCTTGCGATGGATGCAGAAGCGGGCGTGATGGATGGCGGGCGAGTTGCAGCCGGAATGCGCGTAAGGCCGGTTCGACGCTGTGCTTGCTAGCGATGCGCAGGATGCGGATGACGGCTGATGACAGCCGCCGCCGCAGAGAATGCCGCCGCGACGCCGAGCGCGATTAACGGCCCGCGATGCGGATCTCGTCAATGAGGAGCGCCGCGCTTCACGCCGCTTCCACGCTCTGCTTACTGGCAAGCCGCAGCATGCTGACAACAGCCGCCGCCGCCGAAAACACCGCCGCAACCCCGAGCGCGATCAACGGCCCGCGATGCGGCTCCAGACCGAAAATCAGCGCGACGAGCGCGGCGCCGAGCGTCTGCCCCGTCAACCGCGCGGTGCCGAGCATGCCGCTCGCGCCGCCGCTGCGATGACGGGGCGCCGACGACAGCATCTGGCGATTGTTCGGCGACTGAAAGAGGCCGAAGCCGAGCCCGCAGATGGCCATGCGCCAGCTGATGTCGAAGGCTCCCGGATGCCCGCCGACGGTCGCGAGCAGAACGAGTCCCACGGTCAGCACAGCCAGCCCGATGCCGCCGAGCAATCCGGCGGGATAGCGGTCCGAGAGCACGCCCGCGAGCGGCGCGACGAACACGATCACGAACGGCCACGGCGTCATCAGAAAGCCGGTCTGTACCTGACTCATGCCGAAGCTGTCCTGCAGCAGAAACGGCAGCGAGACGAACGCGAGCATCTGCGCGCAGAACGAACACACCGACGTGCCGATCGAAAGCGCGAACACCGGAATGCGCAGCAAATCGACGGGCAAGAGCGGCGCGCTCTGGTTCAGTTGCCGCCGCACGAAGATCGTGCCGATCACGCCGGTCGCGATGAACTCTGCGATCACGAACGGGCGATGTTCGCCGTGGCCGAGTCCATCGACCGCGACGATCGCGATGCCGAAGAACAGCGCGTTGAGCACGGCGCTCACGTAATCGTACGGCTGCCGGTGGCCCGGCGTGCGCGGCAGCGACTTCATGCCGATGGCGAGCGCCGCGAGCCCGATCGGCACGTTGATCGCGAAGAGCCACGGCCACGACGCGACCGACAGCACGCCCGAGGCGACGGTCGGACCGATCACCGACGAGATCGCGACCACGGTGGCGTTGATGCTGACGCCGCGCCCCAGTTGCTTCTGCGGATAGATGATGCGCACGATGGCCGTGTTGACGCTCATGATCCCGGCCGCGCCGAAGCCCTGTACGACGCGCGTGAGAGTAAGCGCGACAAGCGATCCCGAGAGCGCGCAGCCGAGCGACGAGAGCGTGAACAGCGCGAGGCCGCCGAGATACACGCGCCGATAGCCGATCCGGTCGCCGAGCGAGGCGAGCGGCAACAGGGAGATGGTGACGGCGAGCTGATACGCGTTGACGACCCAGATGGACGAGGCGGGTGTCGCGGACAGGTTGCGCGCGATGGTCGGCAGCGCGACGTTGGCAATCGCGCCGTCGAGCACCGCGAGCGTGATGCCGAGCGCGACGACGACAATCGCCCAATAGCGTTGGGGAAGGGGCAGGCCTTGGTCGGAATCCATCGACGGATCTTGAGTGGCAAGGCGGCGCATTGTACGTCGCGCCGTTTTCAAATCGCTTGTGGCGTCGGGCCGCGTGATCGATCATGCGGCCCGGCCTGCGTGGCTCACGCGTTACTTGAGTTCGTAGAGACCCGTGTAGGTCGCCGAATCGATTTCGTTCAGGTGCGTCATGAAGCGCGCGACCGCGTTGGTCGCGTTGAGGTCGAGCGGCAGCTTTTCCGCCTGCAGCGCGTGAATGCGGAAGATGTAGCGATGCGGCTTGTCACCGCGCGGCGGCGCGGCCCCGCCGAAGCCGACCGTGCCGTAGTCGTTGCGCAGTTGCAGCGCGCCCGCAGGAAGCAGACTGCCGTCGGCCTTGCCGGCATTGCGCGGCAGCGAGCGGGCATCGGCCGGAATGTTGACCACGACCCAGTGCCAGAAGCCACTGCCCGTGGGCGCGTCCGGGTCGTACACGGTGAGCGCGAAACTTTTGGTGTCGGCGGGCGGGTCTTCCCACTGGAGCGCGGGAGAGATGTTCTCGCCCGACGTGCCGAACGCCTGCATGTCGAGTTCCTGCGCGCGGGTCATGAAACCGTTCGCTGGAAATTCGTCGGACCAGATGCGGAAATCAGCCATGAGAGTCATGCCTCCTGATGAGCGATAGAAGCGTGCCCCGCAGCGCGTGGCGCTTCTTCGATTGCGCGAAGCGACGCAGCGAATGTGCCCGCCATGGAGCGAGCGCCGGGGGAGCGCGTCGAGTGTAGCATCCGCCCCTGAATTTCTGCGGGCGGCTCATCGGCGATATACGCGGATTAAGAGGCGCCATGCCGCGATGCTCGATACAGGCGTCCGCCGCTATTGCGGCTGCGTGACTTCGTCGATACCGCGGTTCAGCGCGGGACACGCCTCGTCGATTTCCTTCTTGTACTCGGCCGGATTGCTCGTCTTCAGCTTGTCGAAGCGGTCCACCGTCGCTTGCGCCTGGCGATAACCGAGCGTCCATTCGGCCTCGAAGTCGGGCGCGTCCACGAAGTTGGCGCGCGCAGCGTCCTTGAAGCGCGCGACCTTGGCGGCATCGATATGGCAGATATCGGCCGCGCCGCGCGCGATGTTCGCGCTCGTCATGACGCCTTCGGCCGCGAGCAGTTGCGGCCTCGATGGATGGCCCGGCGGAAGCTGCGTTTGCGCCGACGCACTCGCGCAGAGCGTGCAAAACAAGGCCAAGCATGCGGCGAAAACTGCGGGACGCGGCATGTGGAATGAGTGGAATCGAATGAGGGAATCGGGCATCGAAAAAGTATAGATGAAGCCTTGAAAAGAAGGGCTTTCCTTGGCCAAGAAGGCTATGACCCCCATGCTAGAATCGTTTCCCAATGCCGTTCTCAGACGCAAACATGAAAAAAGCAAGCAAGGCCGCCACCGAGGTGAGCAAGGCCGCCAGTGCTGCGTCCACGCCGGCCGGATCGGAGGGGCGACGCAAGTACGATCCAGAGGAGACCAAGCGCAATATTCTCGACATCGCCACGCAGGAATTTTCGGCGATGGGCCTCACGGGCGCGCGCGTCGATGCCATCGCGGAGCGCACCAACACTACCAAGCGCATGCTGTACTACTACTTCGGCAGCAAGGAAGGGCTGTACGAGGCGGTGCTGGAACAGGTCTACGGCGATATCCGCGCGCTGGAACAGGAGCTGGAACTCGCGGAGATGGACCCTGAAGAGGCGCTGCGCGAGCTCATCGGTTTCACGTTCGACTACCACGACAAACATCGCGATTTCGTGCGTCTCGTGACGATCGAGAACGTGCACGGCGCGAAGTATGTCGAGCAGTCGAAGACCTTCAAATCGCGCAATGCCACAGTCGTCAAGACACTCGAAGATCTCATCGCGCGAGGCGTCGCGGCGGGGCGTTTTCGCGACGATGTCGAGCCGCTCGACCTGCATCTGATGATCAGCTCGTTCTGCTTTCATCGCGTGGCGAACCGCCATACGTGGAGCGCCGCATTCGGGCGCGATCCGTCCGGGCCGCGCTCGCGGGCGCGGCATCGCGAGATGATTATCGAAGCGGTGCTGTGCTACATGCGGCGCGAAGACTAAAACAAAACGGCGGCTCTCTTGCGAGGCCGCCGTTTTGTTTTCGATGCCGCGCTTAACTGGCGTCAGCGGGCAGCAAAGTCTGGAAGTGGGCGAACATGCGCTCGGCGTCCGGCTCGCGTCCCGTGAAGATGCGCAGCGCATCCACCGCCTGACACACCGCCATGCCGCCGCCGCTCACCGTGCGGCAACCGAGCGCCTTCGCCGTCTTGAGCAACTCGGTTTCGAGCGGAAAGTAGACGATCTCCGCCACCCACAAGTCCTTGTGCAGATACTCCGCGGGCAGCGGCATGCCGGGCAGCTTCGCCATGCCGGTCGGCGTCGCGTGAATCAGGCCGTTGGCCGGACGCAATGTCTCGCGCAGGTCGCCGCCGCTCGTCACTTCGCGATCCGGAAAGCGCGCCGCCAACTCCGCCGCGAGCGACGATGCGCGCGCCTCGTCCGAATCGAACAGCGTAAGCGCGTTCGCGCCCATGACGAGCGCCGCATGCGCGACCGCCGCGCCCGCGCCGCCCGCGCCCAGTTGCACGACGCGGCCGAGCGGCGCATCCGGCAGGCCGCGCTGGAACGCGCGCGCGAAGCCGGACCAGTCCGTGTTGTAGCCGATGCGCTTGCCGTCCCGCAGCACGACGGTATTCACCGCGCCGAGCGCGCGGGCGTCGGGATCGAGCTCGTCGAGCAATGGGATCACGCTTTGCTTGCACGGATACGTGATGTTCAGGCCGTCGTAGCCCATGCGCTCGGCGGCGATCAACAAGTCGGCAAGCGCGGACGGCTCCAGCTTCAGCGCCTGCAGGTCGATGCGCCGATACACGTAGTTCAGCCCGAGCACGCGGCCTTCCTGCTCGTGCATGGCGGGCGTCAGCGATCCGGCGATGCCCGAGCCGATCAGTCCGATCAGATACGAAGTTTTGCTGGTCATGCGAGTGCTCCCGCGAGAAGAGGCTAGACGCTCGCACGTAGCGTACAGCAGTGAAAGAGGGCGCGATGGTGCAGTGCGGCGATTGCAAGCGCAGTGTGCGCGTGCGCGCGCATCCTGTCCTTCGGTATTTTCACGTATTTTGTACCATCTAGTTAGTTTGTTATGCTCGCACACAATGACGTGGACTGCGTGCAGAGCGCCTACACTCTAACGGTTCACCCCGCAACGAAATGCAGAGGAGGCAGCGATGCCGCGTTCCATCCCGACATCCATCGCGACGGTATCCATCAGCGGGACGCTCGTCGAAAAGCTGAAGGCCATTCGCGCGGCGGGCTTCGACGGCGTCGAGATCTTCGAAAACGATCTGCTCTACTTCGACGGCACGCCCGCCGACGTCCGGCGTCTGTGCGACGACCTGGGCCTCGCCATCTATCTGTTCCAGCCGTTTCGCGATTTCGAGGGCGTGAGCGGCGAGCGGCTCGCCAAGAACGTCGAGCGCGCGAAACGCAAGTTCGACCTGATGCACGAACTGGGCGCGGACCGCATGCTCGCGTGCAGCAACGTGTCGCCGGACACCGTCGCCGACGACGCGCTCATCGTCGATCAGCTCGGCGTGCTCGCGCGCCTCGCCGAGGAAGCGGGCGTGATCGTCGGCTACGAGGCGCTCGCGTGGGGCCGGCACGTCAACTCGTACAAGCACGCTTGGCGGCTGGTGGATGCCGTGAATCATCCGAGCCTCGGTCTCGTGCTCGACAGCTTCCATACGCTGTCCATTGCCGATTCCGTCGATGAGATCGCGGCCATTCCCGGCGATCGCATCGCCTTCGTGCAGATCGCCGATGCGCCCGTGCTCTCGATGGACGTGCTCGAATGGAGCCGTCACTATCGCTGTTTTCCGGGGCAGGGCGCATTCGATGTCGCCGGATTCATGGCGCGCGTGCTGGAGGCGGGCTACACCGGGCCGCTGTCGCTCGAAATCTTCAACGACGGCTTTCGCGCCGCGCCGACCGCCATCACCGCGGCGGACGGGCATCGCTCGTTGCGCTTTCTCGAAGAGCAGACACGCGCGCGCATGGGCGAGCGCGCGCCCGCGGAACTCTTCGATCCGCCCGCGCCGCCCGCGCACATCGGCTTCCAGTTCCTCGAATTCGCCGTGGACGACACGACGCGCGAGCACGTCGCCGACTGGCTGCGCAAGCTCGGCTTCCGGCTCGCGGGCACGCATCGGTCGAAGGACGTGACGCTGTATCGGCACGGCGCGGGATCGATCGTGCTGAACGCGGAAGCCGATTCTTTCGCGAGCGCGTTCTTTCAGCAGCACGGCTTGTCGCTGTGCGCGTCGGCGTTTCATGTCGATGACGCCAAATGCGCGTTCGAGCGCGCCGCCGCTTACGGCTCGAAGCCGTTCTCGGGCCGCGTGGGACCGAACGAGCGCGTGGTGCCGGGCGTGCAGTCGCCGGACGGCAGCCTCGACTATTTCGTCGATGAAGCGCCCGGCGCGCCGACGTTATGGGAATCGGACTTCGTTCTGACGGATATCGACGGCCCTTACGAAGTCGGGCCGCTTTCGCGCATCGATCACGTGTGCCTTTCGCTGCCGGCCGAGGCGCTCGATACGTGGGTGCTCTTCTTCCGCAGCGCGTTCGGCTTCGAGACGGAAGCGAGCGTGCTCGTGCCCGATCCGTACGGGCTCGTGCGCAGCCGCGCGGTGCGAAGCCGCGATGGCTCCGTGCGCATTGCCCTCAACGCGTCGATGGACCGCTTCACGGCCGTGTCGGAATCGCTCTCGACGTATCGCGGCTCGGGGTTGAATCACGTCGCGTTCAGCACGCCCGACATCTTCGACGCGATTCCTCGCTTGGAGGCGGACGGCGTGCAGTTCCTGCGCATTCCGCGCAATTACTACGACGACCTCGTGGCGCGCTACGGCCTGCCCGACGAGCAGATCGACGCGATGCGCGAACACAACATCCTCTACGACCGCGACGAGCGCGGCGGCGAGTTCTTCCACGCCTACACGGAGCAGCTCGATCAGCGCTTCTTTCTCGAAGTGATCGAGCGACGCGGTGGCTACGATGGCTACGGCGCGGCGAACGCGGCGGTGCGGCTAGCGGCGCACGCGCAGCAACAGCGCGCTCGGCAGGCAGCGTAGGGCAGTATCGGCGCAAATACCGCCTCGCATGTCACTGACTTGCGCCGCGCGCCGCCTATCATGGAATCATCACGGCAGCCGCAAGCAGGAGGGCGCCATGCTCGATTTCTCCGACATCCTCATCGGCGTCGCGGCGCTCGCCGCGATCGGCCTCGTGTTGCTCGCGCATGATTGGCGCGACGAATATCGCGAGAGGCGGGCGCATCGCGGGAAAGCAGCGACGCGCGCGGCCGCGCCGGGCCATTCGCTGCGCGAGTGGTGGCTCAGGCACCGGCACTGACCGACGGGCCGCTCACGCGCCTGACGCGGCTTGCGGATCGTCGGGCGCGGGGCGTTCTGCATCGGCATCGCTCGTGGCCGACGCGGCTTCGAACGCATCGATCACGAGATACAGCCGGTGGACGATCTGAATCTGCGTATGCGACAGATGTGCCTGCCGCGTGATGGCAGCCAGCCGCTCCCGCCAATACGAGGGCGGCAGCAATGGACCGCCGAGATCGCAAGACAGCGAACGACGCAGCACCTTCTGAAGATGCGCGAGGTCCTGGTCTGCCAGCAACGCCGAAAACGCGCCCTGGGGCTTGATATCGGATGTGGGGTCCATGTGTCCGATGGCGGCGCGCTCGGGCGGAACTTGATAGGGACAAACCCGCGGTTGTGTCGCCAAACCTTTGCGCCGATGCTTTTTGGGCCGGCGCGCGCATGGCTGTCGAATGCGTTTGCTATACTCTGCGCTCCCGCCAGCCCGGACGCCCGCTTGGGTGCCCGCTTTAGTCGATTCGGCCCTCGGCGGGACGTGCGGTCCGCTCCCCGTAGTTCAATGGATAGAACGAGTGCCTCCTAAGCGCTAGATACAGGTTCGATTCCTGTCGGGGGGACCACGATAGCTTCCCAATGCGCCGCCGACGCCTCCCTTCGTCGGCACCCGCGGATGCCGATTCGTCCTCGTCAATCAGCAACCGCGCCGCTCAACCCGCCAGCTGCGTGACGAAGTCGCGGTACGTGTGCAGCGGACGGCCCAGCATGCGCACAAGCCGTTCGACGTCGCCCGCTTCCGGCACCATGCCGTCGCTGACATAACGCTCGGCCATCAGGCGCATCTCGTAGGCCATCCACTTCGGCATGAAGCTCGCAAGGTTCTGTTCGAACCCGCTCGGATCGTCGCCGCCGTAGACCACCGGCCGGCCGAGCACGTCGGACCAGATGGACGCCAGCGCGGTGCCCGTCAGTGTGTCCGGTCCGACGAGATCGATGACCTCCACGGGAAGATCCGCGCCGGCCTCGTTGCGACGCAACAGTTCGATGGCCGCGACCTCCGCAATGTCGCGCGTGTCGACCATGGCGACGCCCTTGCTCCCGATCGGCATCGGATAAACGCCGTGATCGACGACGACGTCCCGAATCATCAGTTCGTTGTCGATGAAGTACGCAGGGCGCAGGATCGTGGCGCTGAACCCCATTCGCTCAATCATCCGCTCGGCGCCGAACTTCACCGCGAAGTGCGGCACGTTGACGAACCGGTCCGCGTGCATGACGGACAGATAGACCACGCGCTCGACGCCCGACTCGCGCGCAATGTTCAGCGTGATCAGCGCCTGCGTGAACTCGTCGCCCGCGACTGCGTTGAGCAGGAACAGCGTGCGCACGCCGGCGAAGGCCCGGCGAAGGGAATCGACGTCGAGCATATCGCCCTGTGCGACCGTCACTTCGGCCGGGAAGTGCGCTTTCGATGGATCGCGCACGAGCACGCGCACGTCTACATGGCGGCTGACGAGTTGTTCGACGACCTGACGGCCGACGCGGCCGGTGGCGCCGGTAACGAGAATAGTCATGGCGAAACTCCTTCAAGTGGTTGGCATGCAGTTAAGGTAAGTGATCCACTGACTGTCCGGAAGATGTGATATAGAGACGAGGCGTCTCACTCATGGAACACCCCTGGCACGCTGACTAGGACCCGCATGGACCTTCTCGCTCTCGCTGACTTCAATCTCGTCGCGCGTTACGGCAGCTTCGGAGAAGCCGCTCGCGCGTCCGAGCGGCCCAAAGCGACGCTCTCGCGCCGCGTCACCGAACTCGAAAACGACCTTCGCATTCGGCTTTTCGAACGCGGGCCGCGCGGCGTCGTGCTCACGCAGGAAGGCCGCGCGCTCTACGAGCGCACGGGTGCGCTCCTTGCCGAACTCAACGAGAGCGCCGCCGCCATTGCATCCGGTAGCGATGAGCCGCGCGGCCGCTTGCGCATCAGCGCGCCCGCGCTCTTCTCGCAGATAGCCATGGGAAAGCTGGTCGCGTCGTTCGTCCTGAAGTACCCGCACGTCCGCATGGAAGTGACGACAGAAGATCGCCCGGTCAACATGATCGAAGAAGGGTATGACCTCGTGATCCGCGTCAATCCCGAACCGAACGAGACGCTCGTCGGGCGCATCTTCTTGCGCGACCGGCTCGTTGTCGTGGCCAAGCCGGGCCTCAAGCGACCCGCTGCGAAATCCAGCGTTCGCGCAGTCGTTCGGGGCACGCCCGAAGACACGGCGTACTGGGACGTGATCGGCGCGCGCGGAAAAGCGCGCATCCTCATCGAGCCGGTCGCGCAACTGTCGTCGCTCGTCATGGTGCGCGACACCGTTCGCCTCGGCGTGGGCGCCGCCTGTCTGCCGCTGTCGCTGGTGAGCCGGGATATCGCCGCGGGCAAGCTCGCACATTGGGGCGATGTCGACGGGCCGGAGATTGCGTTGTGGGCGCTGTATCCGTCGAGGCGCTTGTTGAGCACGCGCGTGTCGGCTTTTCTCGCGCACCTCAAGGCGTCGTTTCCGTTGGGCACGGCGGACGAACTCGCGGCACTCATCGAATGACGGTGATTCGGGCAGATCGTCCGCTTATGCGCTAGAGTCCGCGTCACGCTCGACCAAACGTCCTGTTCATGTGGAGATGACCATGTCTGTTCTTCAGTTTGCCGAATCATTCGACCTCGAAGCCGCGTTCAGCGATGTCCGCGAATATTGGTCGCCGAAAGTCGTCGCGCAGGTCAACGATCAGTATGTGAAGGTCGCCAAGGTGCGCGGTCAACTCGCGTGGCACGACCACGCGAACGAAGACGAGTTGTTCTTCGTCGTGCGCGGCAATCTCACCATCGAATACGAAGGCGGCCGAGCCGTGCATTTGCCCGCAGGCTCCATGCACGTCGTGCCGCGCGGCACGCTGCATAACCCGGTCGCCGACGAAGAATGCTGGATCGTGCTGATCGAGCCCGTAGAGACGAAGCACACGGGCGACGTGCAGTCGCCGCTGACGCGGACGATAGACGAGCAGTTGAGCGGTGCGCCGCGAGCGTGATTCACGTCTACGCGAAAGCGACAACGTTGGGCGCCGCAAGCTAGAATCCTCGTCGACACATCGCCGGGTTTCGGCGGTCCTCGCGCACCGCCAAGACGGTGGATGCGGCTAAAACGAGGACAAAAATTGAACATCGAGCGCCCCACCGTAAGCAACGTACGGCCATCCTTCAGCGACCATTCGAACGATATCTTTTTCGCGGCTGTTTCGACGACACGCATGCCCATGCTCGTCACCGACCCGAATCAGCCCGACAATCCGATCGTCTTCGTGAACTCGGCATTCCTCAATCTGACGGGCTTCAGCGTCGAAGAACTGATCGGGCAGAACTGCCGGCTCTTGCAAGGGCCGGAGACGAGCCAGGCCACCGTCTCCGAGATTCGCGATGCCGTCCAGCAGGGCCGCGAAATCAATATCGAGGTGCTGAACTATCGCAAGGACGGATCGACCTTCTGGAACGCGCTCTTTATCTCGCCGGTCAGGAACGAGGCCGGCGAGATCGTGTATTTCTTCGCGTCTCAACTCGATATCAGCCGCCGCCGCGACGCGGAAGAGGCGCTGCGGCAATCGCAGAAGATGGAGGCACTCGGGCAGTTGACCGGGGGCATCGCGCACGACTTCAACAACCTGTTGCAGGTAATGAGCGGCTATGTCGATGTGATGAAGCTCGGCATCGAAGAGCGGTTCGATCTCAGCAGGTTCGTGATGCCGGTGGAACGGACGCGCGATGCCATCACGCGAGCTTCCACGCTCACGCAGCAACTGCTCGCATTCGCGCGCAAGCAGGAACTGCGCGGCCGAATCATCAACCTGAACGCGCGGCTCGCCGACATTCGTGAACTCGCGGAAAACACGTTCGGCGACAGCGGAGCGCTCAACTTCGTTCCGGACCCGGCGCTGCGCAATTGTCAGCTCGACGCTTCGCAACTGGAAGTGGCGGTGCTCAACCTGCTTCTGAACGCGCGCGACGCGCTGCACGGCAAGGACAAGCCTCAAGTCACGGTGCGCACCGGCAATCTGTCGCTGACCGATAGAAGGCCCATCGGATTCGCGCAACTCACGCCCGGCGAGTATGTGTGGGTGTCGGTGAGCGACAACGGCACCGGCATTCCTGCTCATATCCTTGCGCATGTGATGGACCCGTTCTTCACGACGAAGGAAGAAGGAAAGGGAACGGGCCTGGGTTTGTCGATGGTCTACGGCTTCGCGAGACAATCGGGCGGCGCGGTCGATATCTACTCCGAGCCGGGCCACGGCACAACAGTGCGGCTCTACTTCCCGGCGGTGGCGGCGGAACCATCCACCGAGCAGCGGCACCGGCGTGTCGCCGAGTCCGCGCACAACGAGACGATCCTTGTCGTCGATGACCGGCCCGACGTGGCCGAAGTCGCCGCGATGATCCTGCAGCAAGGCGGGTACAAGACGCGCGTCGCACATGGGGCGCATGACGCTCTCGAGATACTGGGCGGGGACGCGCAGATCGAACTGCTCTTCACCGATCTCATCATGCCGGGAGGCATGAACGGCGTGATGCTCGCGCAGGAAGCGAAACGCCGCAAGCCACTGCTGCGCGTCTTGCTGACGACCGGTTATGCCGACACGTCCATCGCGAGAAACGACATCGACGGCACGGAGTTTCCGGTGCTCCACAAGCCGTATCAGGCGATCGAATTGCGCGCGGCGATATCGCAGGCGCTGCACAATCCCGGCACCGACAGTTGACCGCGAAGCCTGCGACGAGCGCAGGCTTACCTGAGCGTCGCGGTGTATTGAATTCGGTATGCTTATCGTTTTGTTCGTAGGTGGCCACTTTCGTCGGTGGCGGCGTTCGAACTCCGACGACTCTCATCTCAATCCAGTCCCAGCGGATTCGAGATTCTCAGCCGCCAGGCATCGTCCGGTCCTTTCTCCATGACCTGCGTGGCGCAGCCCGCTTCGACATGCGGCTGCCCGTCAGGTAGGGTAACAGTCAGCGTCCAGTCCGCCAGAACCAGCGCGATGTTTCCGCTCGACACCACGCGGCGCACCGTATTGCGAATGCGCGGCTTCGCGGCCAGCAGTTGCGCCATCGCGCGGCGCAGTTCATCCGGGCGCGCGCTGATTTCGACGCCGTTCGTCAGACGCATCGTGGCATCGTTGCGAAAGAGGCGCAGGAGTCCGTCGAGATCGCCGGCATTCATCGCTGCATCGAAGGCCAGCGGCACGTCCTCCGGCGCACGACAGCCCGCGGATCCGCTCTCGATCTCGCCGACAAAGCGCGCGATGACGCGTGCGATGTCGTTCGGCGCTTCCAGCGGCGAAAGATGTCCGACGCCGGGCAGCACGACCATCGCCGCATGCGGGATGCGCGGCAGAAGCTCGTTCTGCAACGTGTCGATGCGATCGACCCGGTCCAGTTCTCCGGAGATGACGACGGTAGGCACGTCGATCGACGCCACCGCGGCCGTCAGATCCTCGCTCATGCCGATTTCGGGCCACGCGGCTTTCGCTTGCGGCGCGCCCTTGAGGCTGTCGTCGATGACTCGTTCGCGACGGGCCGCGTCGAGCGGTCTTCCGGTCAGCACGTGGTCGATGACGAATTCGACCGATTCGCGCGATGCGTAGGCGCCCGACAAGGTCGCGCGTTCCTGCTCCGGGAGGCGCATGGGCGAGGGCGGCGACGGAGCAACGAGCACGAGCCCTTGAAGTCCCTTCGGCCGCCGTGATGCGATCAGTTGCGCGACCTTGCCGCCCATGGAATGACCGACGAGCACGTAGCGCCGCAAGCCGAGCGCGTCGATCACGCCTTCGGCATCGGCGGCCAGATCGACGATGCCGTAGCCACTCGCGGGGGCGTCGGAATCGCCCCATCCGCGATGATCGGTGGCAACGATGCGATAACGGTCAGCTAGTTCGTCCGCAACGCCGTCCCATGTCCGCGACGAGCCGCCGTAATAGTGCAGGAACACGAGCGCCATATCCCCGCTGCCGCGCTCTGTGACGTGAATCCGCGTGCCGTTCGTTTCGATATTCATCTTCTCGCCTCCGTTCGTGACATGCGGGAATCGTAGGCGTGCGCTTGCGCGCCGATAATTGCCCGATCAGTGGCGGCAGTCGATAATGCGGCGATCGAATCGGGGGAGTCATGGACCGACTGACCAGTCTTGGCGTGTTCGTCGCCGCGGTGGAGGCAGGAAGTCTGGCTGCGGCGGCGCGTCGTTTCGGATTGTCGCCTGCGATGGCGGGCAAACATGTGTCCGAGATCGAGGCAAGGCTGAATGCGCGCCTGCTTCAGCGCACGACCCGGCGTCTCAGCCTGACCGATGCGGGCCAGACCTATTACGAGCGCAGCAAGCAGATTCTGGAGGCCTTCGCCGAAGCGAACCGCGAAGTGAGCGATTCTCAGGCCACGGTGCGCGGGGTGCTGCGCGTCGAGGCGCCCGTCACGTTCGGCGCGATGCATCTCGGTGATGTCATCGCGCGATATGTCCGCGACCATCCGCAAGTGAATGTGGAAGTGGACCTCGGCGACCGGTATGTGGACCTGCTCGACGCCGGCATAGACGTCGCGATCCGCATCGGTCGTCTGGATGATCCGGCGCTCGTGACGCGCCGCATCGCGCCATGCCGCATGGTCGTGTGCGCGTCGCCGGAGTACATCGAGCGGCAAGGCGCGCCGCGCACGCCCGACGATCTGCTGGGCGCGCCGAGGCTCGTGTTCAGCGAAGCCGTTTCGGCGGGCGACTGGACCTTGTTCGATGCGGACAACCGCGCATACGTCATCGACGGACCTTCGCGCATTTCGGCGAACAACACGCAGATGCTGCTTTCCGCCGCGCTCGCCGGAGCCGGAATCGCGTACGGCCCGAGCTTCGTCTTCGGAGAGCACGTGCGGCGCGGCGAACTCGTCGCGCTGCTGCCCGACTACCGCGCGACCGAACTGCTGGTTCAGGCGGTCTATCCGGGCGCGCGGCGCATCCCGCTCAAGGTGCGCCGATTCGTGGAGTACCTCGTGGACGCGTTCGGCGAAGAACCGCCGTGGGACACGGGAACGCGGCCATGACAAGGCGCTAGTCGTCGGCCTCAGCCGCCGCCCGCATTGGACCGCGAGCCGTTTCCACCGGATAATGCGAGCACACTCATCCTCGCTCGCGGCCCATGCGCTCATGACGGAAATCGAATCCGCGCTGCTCGTGTTCTTTCTGCTGCTCGCGAGTACCGGCATCGGCGCGATCATTCGGCCGCTGTTGCCGGAGGAGCACAAGGCGCAGGAAACGGTGCAGCTCGTGCAACTCCTCGTCGGCATGCTGGTGACGTTCGCGGCGCTCGTGCTGGGCTTGCTGACGGCATCCGCGAAAACCGTGTTCGATACCACCGATAACGACGTGCGCGCCTACGCCGCCGCGATCATCGAACTCGACCGGGCGATGCGCGACTACGGCGCGGACCTCGACGAAACGCGCACCGTGCTGCGCAGCTACACGGCGGCGGCGATTGCGAGCACATGGCCGGCCGAGCCGCATCCGCCGGGCGATTACTATCCGCAAGTGGAACCGTCGCCGCACGCAAGCGGCAAGCTCGAAAGTCGCGCGCTGGGCGAACTGCTCGATCGCGGGCAGCGTCAGGTCCGGCTGCTTCAGCCCGCGGACGCGTACCACCGCACGCTCGCCGACAACACCGCCACGCGCTTCGAGCAGCTCATCGCGCTGCGCTGGAAGCTGATCGAGGAAGCGCACGGCACCATTTCGTATCCGTTTGACCGCATTCTCGTCGGCTGGCTGCTCATCATCTTTCTGTGCTTCGGGCTGATCGCCCCGCGCAACGCGCTGTCTCTCGTGACGATCATGCTCGGCGCGCTTTCCATCGCGTCGGCTGTGCTCGTCATTCTCGATCTCGATACGCCGTTCACCGGCCCGATCATGGTCCACAGCCAGCCGATGCGCGAAGCGCTCGCCTACCAAACCCGCTGATGCCGACGAACCTCTATGACGACCCGCGCCTCGTCGCGCTCTACGACGCGCTCAATCCCGCCGCTGCCGACACGGCGTTCTACGTGGCGCTCGCCGAGTCGGCGGCGCATGTGATCGACCTCGGATGCGGCACCGGTCTGCTTGCCTGCGAGCTTGCCGGGCGCGGCTATCGCGTGACGGGCATCGATCCGTCGCCGCAGATGCTCAAGGTCGCGCGCGGCCGTCCGTCCGGCGACCGCGTGACGTGGATCGAGGGCGATGCGTCCGCGCTGCCGTTCGTCGGCGCGGCCGACCTGCTCGTGATGACCGGCCACGTCGCGCAAGTGTTTCTCGACGATGCATCGTTCCTCGCGACGCTTGTCGCCGCGCGACGCGCGTTGCGCCCTGGCGGGCGCATCGCGTTCGAGAGCCGCAATCCGGCGGCGCGGGCTTGGGAGAACTGGACGGCGGAACGCTCGCTGCGTCGCGTGCAAAGCGCCGATGGACGTGCCGTCGACGTGTGGCAAGAGCGGCACGCGAAAGCCGATCCGCTCGGCACCGGCCGCGTCGCGTTCACGACTCACGCGCGCTTCGAGGGGGAGACCGAGACCCTGCGCGCCGAAAGCGAACTGCGCTTTCGCAGCCGCGACGAGCTCGCGCAATTGCTCAACCGCGCGGGCTTCGCTCACATCGACTGGTATGGGGACTGGAACCGCGCGCCGGTGGACGAGACGAGCCGCGAGTTGATCGCGGTGGCGCGCTGAAAGAGCGCCGCAAGCGCGGCGCCGTGTTGCGTCAGAACTCGACGACGACGAAATCTTCCTTGCCGACGTCGCATTCCGGGCAGCGCCAGCTAGCGGGAATATCGGCGAACCGCGTGCCTGGCGCGATGCCTTGACCCGGCAGGCCGTCCTGCTCGTTGTAGACCCAGCCGCAAATCAGGCATACCCAGCTTTTGTATTCGATGACTTCGCTCACGACAGACTCTTGATTCAAATGGAAAGGGCCGCGCAAGCCCAGCGAAGGGCTCGGGAAACGGCGAGCCGGCATCTTACCCGAAGCGCCGTCGCAAAAAACGCGCGTCGGATGCGGTTGGCCGTAAGGCAGGTGTATGCTGGGGCGCCGTTGCTTTCCGGAGCGACGCTCGCTCCACCAATAAGGAGAAGATCATGCTGAACAAGACCGTATTTGCCGGCGCCATCGTCGTCGCGGCGGCCTTCGCGGGCCACGCGCACGCGCAGTCGCGCGTGTACTTCATCGAGCCGAAAGACGGCGCGACCGTCACGAGTCCCGTCCACGTGAAGTTCGGCGTCGAGGGCATGACGCTCGCGCCGGCCGGCACGATGACGGAAGGCGCGGGGCATCATCATCTGCTGATCGACAGCGGTCCGCTGCCCAAGGGAACCGTGATCCCGGCGAGCGAGACGTCGCTGCATTACGGCAAGGCGCAGACCGAAGCCGACGTGAAGCTGCCGCCCGGCGACCACACGCTGACGATGCAGCTCGGCGACGGCGCACATCGCTCGTACGGGCCCGAGATGGCGCAGACGATCAAGGTCCACGTCAAGTAGGCGTGATGGCACACGGGCGCGCGCTACGGCCCGCGCGCCCTTGTCCATTCGGCTGATGCGACCTTCGGCGCGAGGGAACATCGGTACAATGACCGCTTCCTCGGTATCGCCTTCGTTCGCATTCATCCCCATGTCGCTTTATTCCATCACGGACGCACAACTCGCGTTCGGCCACGTCGCGTTGCTGGATCACGCCGACTTCTCGCTCGAAGCGGGCGAACGTGTCGGGCTGATCGGCCGCAACGGCGCGGGCAAGTCGTCGCTGCTCAAGATCGTCGCGGGGCTCGCCGCGCCCGACGACGGTCTCGTCACGCGCCAGAGCGAACTCACGACCGTCTATGTGCCGCAGGAGCCCGAGTTCGATCTCGACGCATCCGTGTTCGATGTCGTCGCCTCCGGCCTCGTCGATGCGCGCACGCTGCTCGACGAATACGATGCCGTCGCGCACCGGCTCGCGGACACGCCCGAGGGCGCGGAGCACGACGCGTTGCTCGCGCGCATGAACACGCTGCAATCGGCGCTCGATACGCGCGATGCCTGGAACTGGCGCACGCGCGTCGCGACGACGCTCGCGCAAATCGGGCTCGACGGCGAGGCCCGCGCGGGTGCGCTGTCCGGCGGCATGAGAAAGCGCGTCGCGCTGGCGCGGGCGCTCGTCGTGCAGCCGGACGTGTTGCTGCTGGACGAGCCGACCAACCATCTGGACTTCGAAGGCATTCGCTGGCTCGAAGAACTGCTCGTCACGCTGCGCACGGGCTTGCTCTTCATCACGCACGACCGCGCGTTTCTGGATCGCGTGGCCACGCGCATCGTCGAACTGGATCGCGGGCGCTTGCTGTCGTATCCGGGCAACTTCAGCGCGTATCAGATTCGCAAGGCGCAGCAGCTCGAAGTCGAGCAAGTAGAGCAGGCCAAGTTCGACAAGCTGCTCGCGCAGGAAGAAGTGTGGATTCGCAAGGGCGTGGAGGCGCGGCGCACGCGCAGCGTCGGGCGCATTGCGCGGCTCGTCGAAATGCGCAAGGAACGCGCCGAACGGCGCAACGTGCAGGGCAACGTGAAGCTCGACGTCGGGCAGGGCGAGAAGTCCGGCAAGATCGTCGCGGAACTGACGGACGTGACGAAGCGTTATGGCGCGCGCACCATCGTCGATAGTTTCACGGCCACGGTCATGCGCGGCGACAAGATCGGTCTCGTCGGGCCGAACGGCGCGGGCAAGACCACGCTGCTCAAGCTGATTCTCGGCGAGTTGCAGCCCGACGCAGGCCGCGTGCGCACCGGCACCAACATTCAGACCGCGTATTTCGATCAGATGCGCGCGCAGCTCGATCTCGACAAATCGCTCGCGGACACCATCAGTCCCGGCAGCGAATGGGTCGAAGTGAACGGCGTGAAGAAGCACGTGATGAGCTATCTCGGTGACTTCCTGTTCGCGCCCGAGCGCGCGCGTTCGCCCGTGCGGTCGCTCTCGGGCGGCGAGCGCAATCGCCTGTTGCTCGCGCGCCTTTTCGCGCGTCCGGCGAACGTGCTCGTGCTCGACGAACCGACCAACGACCTCGATATTCCCACGCTCGAACTGCTCGAAGAACTGCTCGCGGACTACGACGGCACGGTGCTGCTCGTGAGCCACGACCGCGCGTTTCTCGACAACGTGGTGACGTCCGTGTTCGCGGCCGAAGGCGGCGGCAAGTGGCGCGAGTATGTCGGCGGCTTCTCGGACTGGCAGGTTCAGCGCGAACGTTCGGACCGCATCGCCGAGGAAGCCGCGCGGCAAAGCGCGAAGGAAGCGCCCAGGGAAGACGCGCCGAAGGAAAGCGCGGCGGGCCGCAACGCGCAGCGCACGGTCAAGCTCTCGTTCAAGGAACAGCGCGAACTCGAAGCGCTGCCCGCGCGCATCGCGGAACTGGAAGACGAGCAGAAACGCATCGGCGCACAGCTCGAAGACGGCTCCATTTTCGCCACGGACGCGAAAGAAGGCGCGCGCCTGTCCGAGCGCCACGCGGCCATCGAAGAGGAATTGCTCGTCGCGCTGGAACGCTGGGAAGAACTCGAAGCGAAGCGCGGATAGGCTGGGGGCTGGGCGGCGCGATTCGCCATTCGGCGCTCGCTTTAGCGCGCCCGAGGTGGGCGCGGCGGGCGAAAACCGCTATTCTCCTAGCGCGGCCGGACGGGCGGACGGGGCGAAGGCCTTCGCGACGCCTATCCGGTGAGGCAATCTTGAGCATTCGATAAAGCATTTGCCGGCATCGCGGCGTCGTGCGGTGACCATTCCCGCGCGGGGTCGCAAGCCGGATCAACGTTCAACTATGTCCACGAAAAAATCCAGTGTGGCCCAAGCAGCCACTCCACAGCGCGCCGAGGGCGCCAGGCCGCGCGCGATGAGCGCGAAGGCGGCGGGCTACAGCGAAGCATCGATCAAGGTCCTGAAGGGCCTCGAGCCGGTCAAGCAACGGCCCGGCATGTACACGCGCACCGAAAATCCGCTGCATATCGTGCAGGAAGTGATCGACAACGCGTCGGACGAAGCCCTCGGCGGCTACGGCAAGCAGATCACCGTGACGGTCCATGCGGACAACTCCGTCTCGGTGGAAGACGACGGCCGCGGCATTCCGTTCGGCCTGCATCCCGAGGAAGGCGTGCCGGTCGTCGAGATCGTGTTCACGCGGCTGCATGCGGGCGGCAAGTTCGACAAGGCCGCGGGCGGCGCGTACACGTTCTCGGGCGGCCTGCACGGCGTCGGCGTGTCGGTCACGAACGCGCTCGCCACGCGCCTCGAAGTCACGGTCTGGCGCGACAACAAGGTCGCGCATCTGGCGTTCGCCAATGGCGACGTCATCGAGCCGCTCACGACGCGTTCGCCCGAACGCGGCGAGAAGAAGAGCGGCACGCGCGTGCGCGCCTGGCCGAACGCGAAGTATTTCGATTCGCCGAATCTGCCGCTCGGCGAGTTGCAGCGCCTGTTGCGCTCGAAAGCCGTGCTGCTGCCGGGCGTCGAAGTGGTGCTCGTCATCGAGAAGACCGGCGAGCGCCAGACGTGGAAGTACGAAGACGGTCTGCGCGGCTATCTGCTCGAAGGCATGGGCGGCAGCGAACTGCTGATTCCGCTTTTCGAAGGCGAGCGTTACGCGGACAACTCGCGCACGACGGAAGAGACCTTCGCGGAAGGCGAAGGCGCGTCGTGGGTTGTCGCGTGGAGCGAGGAAGGGCCGCTGCTGCGCGAATCGTACGTGAACCTGATTCCGACGCCCGCGGGCGGCACGCACGAATCCGGCTTGCGCGACGGGCTCTTTCAGGCGGTCAAGAACTTCGTCGAGATCCACAACCTTCAGCCGAAGGGCGTGAAGCTGCTCGCCGAAGACGTGTTCGCGCGCGTCTCCTTCGTGCTGTCGGCGAAGGTGCTCGACCCGCAATTCCAGGGGCAAATCAAGGAGCGTCTCAATAGCCGCGATGCCGTGAAGCTCGTGTCGTCGTTCTCGCGGCCGGCGCTGGAGTTGTGGCTCAATCAGCATGTCGAATACGGCAGGAAGCTCGCCGAACTCGTCATTCGCCAGGCGCAGGCGCGCACGCGCGCGGGTCAGAAGGTCGAGAAGCGCAAGAGCTCGGGCGTGGCCGTGCTGCCGGGCAAGCTCACGGACTGCGAATCGACCGATATCACGCGCAACGAGCTTTTCCTCGTCGAGGGCGATTCGGCGGGCGGCTCCGCGAAAATGGGCCGCGACAAGGAGTTCCAGGCCATTCTGCCGTTGCGCGGCAAGGTGCTGAACACGTGGGAAACCGAACGCGACCGGCTCTTTGCCAACAACGAAGTGCATGACATCGCAGTGGCGATCGGCGTCGATCCGCACGGTCCCGACGATCAGATCGATCTCTCGAATCTGCGCTACGGCAAGATCTGCATTCTGTCGGACGCGGACGTGGACGGCGCGCACATTCAGGTGCTGCTGCTCACGCTCTTCTTCAAGCACTTCCCGCAACTGATCGAACGCGGTCACGTCTGCGTCGCGCGTCCGCCGCTTTTTCGCGTCGATGCGCCCGCGCGCGGCAAGAAGCCCGCGCAGAAGCTCTACGCGCTCGACGAAGGCGAACTCGAAGCGATTCTCGACAAGCTGCGCAAGGACGGCGTGCGCGAAACGCAATGGAGCATCAGCCGCTTCAAGGGCCTCGGCGAAATGAGTGCCGAACAGCTCTGGGACACGACGATGAACCCCGACACGCGGCGTCTCTTGCCCGTCCGGCTGGGTGATCTCGGCTTCGATCTCACCGTCTCGCGCATGACCATGCTGATGGGCAAGGGCGAAGCGGCGTCGCGCCGAAGCTGGCTCGAAGAGAAGGGCAACGAAGTGGAAGCGGACATCTGATGCCGGCTTCGGAAAACGCATAACGGATATTCGATGGGAATCACTGACGATCTTTTCGCCGAACAGCAAGCCGCGCCCGACGGAGAACACCTGACGCTCGGCGATTACGCCGAACGCGCGTATCTCGACTACGCGGTGAGCGTGGTCAAGGGCCGCGCGCTGCCCGACGTATCGGACGGGCAGAAGCCCGTGCAGCGCCGCATCCTCTACGCGATGAACGAGATGGGCCTCGCGAGCACCGCGAAGCCGGTGAAGTCGGCGCGCGTGGTGGGCGACGTGCTCGGCAAGTATCACCCGCATGGCGATCAGTCCGCGTACGACGCGCTCGTGCGTCTCGCGCAGGACTTCTCGATGCGCTATCCGCTCATCGACGGTCAGGGCAACTTCGGCTCGCGCGACGGCGACGGCGCGGCGGCCATGCGATACACCGAAGCGCGCCTCACGCCGATCGCGCGCCTGCTGCTCGATGAAATCGACCAAGGCACGGTCGACTTCATGCCGAACTACGACGGCTCGTTCGAGGAGCCGAAGCTCTTGCCCGCGCGCCTGCCGTTCCTGCTGCTCAACGGCGCGTCGGGCATTGCGGTCGGTCTCGCGACGGAAGTGCCGTCGCACAATCTGCGCGAAGTCGCGCAAGCCGCCGTCGCGATGATTCGCGATCCGAAGATCGGGCACGCAGGCGTGATGGAGAAGCTCAACGGGCCGGACTTCCCCGGCGGCGGGCAGATCATCTCGTCGCAAGCGGAAATCTCGGCGGCCTACGAAACCGGGCGCGGCAGTCTGAAGGTGCGCGCGCGCTGGAAGATCGAAGACCTCGCGCGCGGCCAGTGGCAGCTCGTCATCAACGAACTGCCGCCGAACACGTCGGGTCAGAAGGTGCTCGAAGAAATCGAGGAGCTGACTAACCCAAAGATCAAGCTCGGCAAGAAGACGCTGACGCCGGATCAGTTGCAGACCAAGCAGACGCTGCTGGCGCTGCTCGACACCGTGCGCGACGAGTCCGGCAAGGACGCGCCCGTGCGCCTCGTGTTCGAGCCGAAGTCGAGCCGCATCGACCAGACGGAGTTCGTCAATACGCTGCTCGCGCATACGAGCCTGGAATCGAACGCTGCGATCAACCTCGTGATGATCGGCGCGGACGGCCGGCCGAGGCAGAAGGGCATCGTCGAAATCCTGCACGAGTGGGTCGGCTTCCGGTTCGTCACCGTCACGCGCCGGACGCAGCATCGCTTGGGCAAAGTGAACGACCGCATCCATATTCTCGAAGGGCGGATGATCGTCTTCCTGAATATCGACGAAGTCATTCGCATCATTCGCGAGGCCGAGGAGCCGAAGCAGGCGCTGATCGCGCGCTTCAATCTCTCCGATCGTCAGGCCGAAGACATTCTCGAAATCCGTTTGCGGCAACTCGCGCGGCTCGAAGCGATCAAGATCGAGCAGGAGCTCTCCGACTTGCGCGACGAGAAGAAGAAGCTCGAAGAACTGCTGAACAGCGACGCCGCGATGAAGCGCCTGCTCATCAAGGAAATCGAAGCGGACGCGAAGCAATATGGCGACGACCGCCGCACCCTGATCCAGCAGGAAAAGCGCGCGACGTTCGAGGTGCGCGTCGTCGACGAGCCGGTGACGGTCGTCGTCTCGCAGAAGGGCTGGGTGCGCGCGCTGAAGGGCCACGGGCTCGATCCGGCCGGCTTCACGTTCAAGGCCGGCGATTCGCTGTACGCCGTGTTCCAGGCGCGCACGCCGGACACGCTCATCGCGTGGGGCAGCAACGGCCGCGTGTATTCCGTGCCGGTGGCCGCGCTGCCGGGCGGTCGCGGCGACGGCGTGCCGGTCACGTCGCTGATCGAACTCGAATCGGGCACGCACCTGCTGCATTACTTCGCGGCGTCGGCGGAGCAGCCGTTGCTGCTGGCGTCGAGCAACGGCTTCGGCTTTATCGCGAAGCTCGGCGACATGGTGAGCCGCAACAAGGCGGGCAAGTCGTTCATGACCATCGACGAAGGCGCGTTGCCGCTCGCGCCGATGCCGGTGCTGCCGGGCGCGCTGTACGTCGCGTGCCTGTCGAATGCGGGCCGACTGCTCGTCTTCGGCATGGACGAGATGAAGACGCTTTCGGGCGGCGGACGCGGTGTCACGCTGATGACGCTCGATCCGAACGAAACGCTGCGTCAGGCGCTCGCCATCGACGCGCGCGGCGTCGTGCTGATCGGCGCGGGGCGCGGCGGCAAGATCCGCGACGAGAAGCTCTCGGGCGCGCAACTGCAACAGCATCTCGGCAAGCGGGCGAGAAAGGGCCGCACGCCGGATACGTCGCTGAAGGTGAGCGAAATGCGGCCGGTGTTCGAAGGCTGACTCTGCGTCAAAGCATAGATAAGCGCCTCGCTGCGAACCTCGCAGCGAGGCGTTTTCTTTTGGCATCGCGCCCGATGTTTAGGAACTGACGCGCCGCGCCTGAGTCGAACGGCCAAACTTCACTTACCTTCTGCCCTCGAAAACCATGACTCATGCCATCGAAGCCGCGCTCTTTCTTCACTTGCTCGGCGTGGCCGTATGGATAGGCGGCATGGTCTTCGCGCACTTCTGCCTGCGCCCCGCGCTCGGCGACCTCGCGCCGCAACTGCGCCTGCCGCTCTGGGAAGCCGTATTCGCGCGCTTCTTCAACTGGGTCGCGGGCGCCGTGCTCGTGATCCTGATCACGGGCGGCTTTCTGCTCGCGCAATACGGCGGCGCGCATGCCGCATGGCCGCTTCACGCGATGGCAGGCTTAGGCATCGTGATGATGCTGATCTTCGGGCATATCCGCTTTGCCGTGTTTCCGCGCATCCGCCGCGCGGTGCAGGCGCAGAACTGGCCCGATGGCGCGCGGGCGGTCGGCACCGTGCGCAGGCTCGTCGTCGTCAATCTCGTGCTCGGCGTCGTGACGATCGGGACTGCGGTGCTATCGCGCGGCATCTAACCGCAGCAACCGGATCAACCGATCAACTGCCGCGCTCGTCGCTCAACGCGGTGTTCGACGGCTCCTGGCCGAGCGTGCCGAGCCCGAGCGCGCCGCTTGAGAGCGCCCAGCCGCATACGCCGAAGCGGTCCAGAAGCGCCTGCACGCCGTCGGCGGGAACGGGCCGCGAGAACAGGAAGCCTTGCGCTTCCACCGGGCCGAGCGCCGCGAGCCAGGTGATCTGTTCCTCGCGCTCGGTGCCTTCCACCACCACGGTCAGCCCGAGCGAGCGGGCGAGGTGGATGATCGCGGACACCATTACGCAGACGCTGCGGTCCTCCGGAATCGCCTGAATGAACGAGCGGTCCACCTTGAGCGTATCGACCGAAAAGCGGTTCAGGTACGACAGCGACGAATAGCCGGTGCCGAAGTCGTCGAGCGCGATGCGCACGCCCAGACGCTTGAGCGCAACGATTTTTTCCTGCACCAGTTCCGGATACTCGACCATCACGGTCTCGGTGATTTCGAGTTCGAGCTTGGCCGGCGGAATGCCGGACGCTTCAATCGCGCGGGCGACGGTTTCGAGCAAGTCGCCGCGCCAGAATTGCACGGCCGAGATGTTGACGGCGAGCGACAGGCCCGTGTAGCCGTCGCGCTGCCACTGCGCGAGTTGCGCGCAGGCCGTGTGAATCACGAAATCGCCGACCGCGACGATCAGCCCGGTCGATTCCGCCACCGGAATAAATTCGTTCGCCGGAATCAGCCCGTGCTGCGGATGGTTCCATCGCACGAGCGCCTCGAATCCGGTAATGCAGCGGCGGGCCAGATCGATCTTCGGCTGATAGACGAGGAACAATTGGCGCTCGGCGAGCGCCACGCGCAGTTGCTGCTCCCACTTCATCAGATGGTCCGCGCGATGCGAGAGTTGCGGCGAGTAGAACTGATAGCAGTTCTTGCCCGCGTCCTTCGCGCTGTACATCGCGAGGTCGGCCTTCTTCAGCAAGTCGATCTCGCTTTCGTTCGACACCGAATAGAGCGCAATGCCGATGCTCGCGTGCAGCACGAACGCGCTGCCGCGCACGTCGAAGGGCGTCGCGAACATGGTCACGATGTCGTTGGCGAGTCCGACCGCGCGCTTTTCGACTTCATCGCCCTTGACGATCACGACGAACTCGTCGCCGCCGATGCGCGCGAGCGTCCCGCCGTGGCCCACCGTTTCTGCGAGCCGCGACGCGGTCATTTGCAGCACGATATCGCCCGCGTTGTGGCCGAGCGTGTCGTTGACCGTCTTGAAGTTGTCGAGATCGATAAAGAGCAGCGCGAGCCGCCCGATGTTGTCCGTCTGCGCGACATCGGCCCGCAACGCGCGCAGCGTCGAATAACGGTTGCGCAGTCCGGTGAGCAGGTCGTATTCGACGAGATGCGTCATCTCGCGCTCGCGTCCGAGCAGCTTGCCGATCAAGCCTGTCGCGACGGCGAAGAAGCCGAGCATCGCGAAGGAGATGAAGCTCGCCATCAGCAGATAGACGTTGCGCGTGTGGTTGTAGTCCGCGAACTCCTCGCGCTCCGAAAGACCGACGAGCACGCCGAGCGGATAACCGTCGATATGCCGATAAGAGACGATGCGCTTCACATGGTCGATGGGATCGACGTAGATGCCCGACGCGTGTTCGGAAGTCGGATAGACGCCGCTCGCGCTGAACGCGGCGCGCGCGGAGCCTGACGCGCCACCCGTTTTGCGCGCGCCGGCTGTTGACGCCGCATTGCCGGCCGGATTCTCTCCGAGCGCGACGCTCGTGCTGCGCGCAAGCACCGAGCCGTTGTCCGACACCACGGCGATCACGCCTTCGCGCCCGATGGACGCGACGTTATAGAAGTCGCTCGTGAAGTAGGTCGGGTCTTCGGAAACGACGACCACGCCCGCGAACGAGCCGTCGGGATGATTGAGACGTCGCGTGATCTGGAGCGTCCACAGGTTCGATACGCGTCCGCGCACCGGGCGGCTGATGTAGAGCAGATCGTCGTTCGCGTGCAGATGGACCTTGAAGTGCTCGCGGTCGGACAGGTCGATCGGCTTCGGATGCGGGTCCGACGTATTCGCGACCAGAATGCCGTCCTCGTCGATCAGCGAAACCTGCACGAGCGTGTCGCTCTGCACGACGCCTTTTTCGACGGTGGCGATCAGATTGAAGTGGTCGGGCGCTTTCTCGTACTCGTATTTGACGAAGCGCGTGATCTGATCGACCTGATGAATCGCCTTGATCGTGTGCTGTTCCAGCGCGGACGAGAGAATCGCGGCGGAGGCCATCGATTCGTGCGTGGTGGCGTCCCGTTCCACCGAAAGCCGCGCGAAGATCACCGCCCACAGCAGCACCAGCAGCAGGCTGCCGAGCACCGGGATCGCCAGCAGCGCGCGACGCCGCCGTGCCGACGGGGCGTTGACGCGCGAATCGCTCGCCGCGTGGGAGCGCGTACGCTTCATGGAGTGCCCGGCGCGGCCCTGCCGCGAAGCGCGCGCCATGCGACAAGGCGCGCGTGGTGAAAGTGGCGATGCATGTCTCGAGACGTTCGGCCAAAGCCGTTCAATATACCGCTAGACGAGCTTTGGCCGCCTGAAGGCGACCGTTTAACCGTTTGCGTGATGACGAAGCGGGCGTCGGCGCTTGCATTTTCGTTTGCGTTCGCGGCCTCGCGGCACGGCGCGGACCGAATCCGCGCCTTTCTTCCGGCCCGCGAATGTTCGGATAGTACTGAAGCCGCAGCGATTAAGAAAGCAAAAGCATGGCCGCTCGGGGTTTACGGCTAGCCGCGCGCAGGTCATTGTTTCACAAGCGGATTGTCCCTTCGACGACCGTCACGGAGTCGCCACCGATCCACACCGGCGAGCCGTCGGCGCGGTCGTCGTAGATGACGGTCACGCGGCCGTCACGATCGAGCGCCGTGCCCTGGCGCACCGTATAGGCGTCGCCCGGCCGCCTGCCCTGGCGCGTCAGCAACATGGCGAGCCCGGCGTTGGCGCTGCCCGTCACCGGATCTTCGACGTTCTCCGCGCCGAGCAAGAGCGCGCGCAACTCGAAGGTCGCCGGCACGCCGTTCTCATGCGGGCCATAGACCACGAGCCCGTGCGTGCCGGCTTCCGCGACGAGGGCCGTCAGCGCCTGCCGTGCCTCGCCGCGAAGCGACATCGCGAGGCATTGTGCAGCGTCGCGCAGACGCACGATCAGCCACGGCGCGCCGTTGTCGACGGCGCACGGCGGCGCGCTGAAGTCGATCTCGGCGGGCGCGAGCGCGGCGGCGAGACGTTCGCGCTGCGCGTCATTCAGCTCGACCATGCGCGCGGGCGGCGCGGCGAACGCCCAGCATCCGTCATCGCGCTCCCGCAGCGTCACCAGCCCGACGCCGCATTCCTGCACGAGCGTCCCCGGTTCTTTCGGCACATAGCCGCTCGAACGCAGCGCGTGCGCGCTCCCGAGCGTCGGATGGCCTGCGAACGGAAGCTCGGTCGCCGTCGTGAAGATGCGCACGCGATAATCGGCGCGCGGATCGGTCGGCCGCAGAAGGAACGCGGTCTCGGAGAGATTGGTCCAGCGCGCGACGGCCTGCATGCGCTCGGTGGAAAGATCGTCGGCGTCGAAGACCACCGCGAGCGGGTTGCCTTTGAACGCGACGGACGTGAAGACATCGACCTGACTGAAGCGCACGGTGCGGGCGGACATGGTTTGAAAGTGGAAGGGTGATAAAAAACCCGGCGCGCTCGCGCGGCCGGGTTTGCGGGACTGCGCAAGAACGGCCGCGATCAGCCGACTTCGGCGATCAGCTCGATCTCGACGCACGCGCCGAGCGGAATCTGCGCGACGCCGAACGCCGAGCGCGCGTGCTTGCCGGCATCGCCGAACACGTCCGCGATGAGTTCCGACGCGCCGTTCGTCACGATGTGCTGCTCGGTGAAATCGAAGGTCGAGTTCACGAGGCTCATCACCTTGACGATGCGCTTCACGCGGGACAGATCGCCCGTGTGCGCGTGCAGCGTCGCGATCAGGTCGATGGCGACATTGCGCGCGGCGGCCTTGCCTTCTTCGGTCGTGAGCGTGTCGCCGAGCTTGCCGACGTAGGGCTTGCCGTCCTTCTTCGCGATATGGCCCGACAGATAGACGGTGTTGCCGCTTTGCGCGCTCATCACGTAAGCGGCGGCCGGCGCGCCCGCGCTGGGCAGGTCGATGCCGAGTTCCTTCAGCTTGTCGTACACGTTGGATGCCATCGTTGCTCCTGTTCAAGAGTGAAGGGCGCCCGGGCGCCCGTGAATCCCGTCAGATGCTCGCGCGAATCAGCGCGCCCAGCTTCGCGACGCCTTCGTCGATCGTCGCGGGCGGAACCGTGACGAACGAGAGGCGCATCGTATTGTGTTCGGCCTGGTTCGCGAAGAACGGACCGCCCGGCACGAACGCCACGTTCTGCGCGATGGACTGTTCCAGCAGCTTCATCGAATCGATGTGCTTCGGCAGCTTCACCCACACGAACATGCCGCCTTCCGGCCGGTTCCATTCGACTCCCGCCGGCATGTGGCGTTCCAGCGCGGCGAGCATCGCGGCGCACTGGTCGCGGTACAGCGCGCGGATGGTCGGCACGTGCGTATCGAGAAAGCCGTCCTTGACGACTTCGTACACGATGCGCTGCGTGAGGCTCGGGGTATGCAGGTCGGTGGCCTGCTTCGACTGCACGAGCTTGAAGTGCAGTTCCTCGGGCGCGATGATGTAGCCCACGCGCAGGCCCGGCGCGAGCACCTTCGAGAACGAGCCCAGATGCACGATGTGATCCGGCGCCATGGAGAGCAGCGTCGGCAGCGGCGCGCCGGCGTAGTCGAGCGCGCCGTACGGATCGTCTTCGATCACCGGGAACGCGGCCTTCTGCGCGAACGCCGCCAGCGCGCGGCGGCGTGCGAGCGGCAGGCGGCGGCCGGTCGGGTTCTGGAAGTTCGGCTGCGCGTACAAGAGACGCGCATTCGCGACGAGCGCGGCATCGAGACCTTCGGGAATCAGGCCTGATTCGTCGGTCGGCACCTGCACGTAGTTCGGCTCGAAAAGCGAGAACGATTGCAGCGCGCCGAGATACGTCGGCGTTTCGACGAGCACGCGGCTGCCCGGATCGATCAGCACCTTGCCGAGCAGGTCGAGCGCCTGCTGCGAGCCGGTCGTGATGAGCACCTGCGTCGGTCGGATGGTCACGCCGTTCGCCGAATAGCGCGCGGCCACCCATTCGCGCAGCGGCATGAAGCCTTCGGTCGCGCTGTACTGCAACGCCGCCGACGGCTGATCGCGCAGAATGCGCTCCGACGCTTCGCGCATTTGCTCGACCGGAAACGTGGCCGGCGAGGGCAGTCCGCCAGCAAAGGAAATGACTTCGGGCCGCTCCGTCACCTTCAGAATTTCGCGAATCGCCGAACTGGTGAGCTTGCGGGCGCGTTCGGAGAGTTGCCACGGCGTGGCGCGGAGGTCGGCTTGATTCATGAAATGTCTCGGTTGTCTCGGGTTTCGGTTGTTGCGTTCGCGTGGGCAAGAAAGACGCGCAAACTGCGATTATCGCCCGCGTGGGTTATTTTGCGTGGCCGGTGTGAGCGGCGACGGGCGTCGCGCCCTTTGCCGCAAGCGGCGCACCGCGCACTGCTGTCTTGCGGCCGATCACCACCGTGACGATCACCGCGGCCGCGTAGAGCCACGTCGATGCGCTCACGTGCTCGCCGAAGAAGAGCGCGGAAAACGCCATCGTGAAGAAGATCTGCAGCAGTTGCACCTGTCCGACGCGCGCGATGCCGCCCATCGCGAGTCCCGCGTACCACGCGAAGAAGCCGATGAATTGCGAAAAGAGCGTAACGTAGCCGAACGCGAGCCACGTGCGCAACGCGAGCGGCTCCGGGTGCGCGGCGTGATGCGCCCACGCGAGCCAGCCCACCGGCAGCAGCAGGAACGGCGCGGACAGCACGAGCGCCCAGCAGATGACCTGCCAGCCGCCCATCTGACGCGCGAGCCGCGCGCCTTCCGCGTAACCGAGCGCGCCGATGCCGACCGCGACGAGCATCAGGAGGTCGCCCGCCTGCAGGCCGCCGCCGCCCGCCTGCAACGCAAACGCGACGACGATCGCGCTGCCCGCCACGGCGCTCGCCCAGAACGCCTTCGACGGCCGTTCGTGCGACAACCACGCCGCGTAGATGGCGACGCAGAGCGGCTGCAAGCCGTTGACCACCGCGCCGTGCGACGCGGGCACGGTTTTCATCGCCCAGGCGGAAAACACCGGGAACGCGATGACCACGCCCAGCGATACGACCCCGAGGCTCTTCACCTGCGGCCAGGTCGGGCGTTTCTCGCGCCGCCACGCGAGCAGCAGCGCCGCCGGAATCGCCGCGACGAGCGCGCGCCCGAGGCCGTTCAGGAGTGGATGCACTTCCTGCACCACGATGCGCGTCATCGGCAGCGTCAGGCTGAAGATGACGACGCCGACCAGGCCGAGCAGCATGCCTTCGGTTTCGCGGGTTCTCATCGTGGGGCGTCTCCTTTCTTATGCGTCAGTCGGGTATTTCGGGTGAAAGCGGGAGTTCCGGCTGCGGCGCGTCTTCGTCTGCTTTGCGGGTCTTCGCGCGGCGGCGCTTGTTCGACGCTTGCTGCGCTTCTTCCTGCGCGCGCCGGGCCGCATCCGACGATTCGGCGGTTTCGCCGAGCGCCACGACGGAGCCGTCCGGCAACTCGAATTCCGCGACGAGCGCGGGCGCGCCCGCTGTCGCTTCGACGCGCATCAGATGCGCCGCGCCGAGCCACGCGAGCTGTTCCGCGACTGCCCCCGCGTTCAGGTGATAGCCCGTCAGCGAGCGCAGCAGGATGCCGGTCTCCGGCAGCGCGCCGCTCGGATGGCGCGGCGTGTCCCACTGAATCAGCGAGGGCAGCACGCCGTCGCCGGCGCCTTGCCACGCGGGGAACGCGCCGTCGTGGGGAACGGTGAGGCCCCACGTATTGCCGCCGCGCGACATCGCGACGACGGGCGCGATGCGTTGCGGATACTGCTCGCGCCAGCGCGCCAGCGACTTCGGACGCTCGACGCGCGCGACCCAGTGCACCAACTGCGGACCGTCGGCGATGCGTGCCTGCATCGCCCGATCGTCGAGCGCGAATAGGCGTGCCCGCGGCGTTTCGCGTGCCGGCGCGCCCGGATCGACGGCGATCACTTCGAGATACGCGCCGCCCCACAGATTCAAAAGCCGGTTATGCGTGCCCATCTGCGCGTGCGCGCCGCCCGGCGCCGTCTCCACGCCGAACTTCGCGGCGACGAACCGCGCGCCTTCTTCGAGCGTGCGCGCGGCGATCACGAGATGGTCGAGTTTCAGCGGATGAGCGGTCATGGCTGGCGTGAGGCGGTAATCGGGGGCCGATAGCATAACCGCTGATTCTGGCCTGTCGGGCGTCCGTACCGGTCGCCGGAAAGGAAAATGTAGCGGTAATCACCAGAACAGTAACGGTACAATCGGCCTGATCCCATTCGGTACAGTTTTCGCCGATCCTGTGCCGATCCGTCCGCCGAGGTCCGCATGTCCGTTCCGCTCGACCAGATTCCCGCGCCGCACGACGCGCAGCAACTCACGCTCGTCGACCAGCTCGTGCAGTGGGGCCGACGCCGCATCGACGAGCGCGTGTTCCGGCCCGGCATGCGCATGCCGTCCATCCGCAAGCTCGCGATCGACAAGGGCGTGTCGCGGTTCACCGTGGTCGAAGCGTACGAGCGGCTCGTCGCGCACGGCTATCTCGATTCGCGGCGCGGCTCGGGCTTCTACGTGCGCGATCGCGTCACGCCGTCTGCGCCGGGCGCGCTCGCCGCGTCGCAACGGGAGCCGGTGCAGAGCACCATCGACGTCGTCTGGCTCTTGCGCAACATGCTGCACACGGCGAGTCCCGAGAAGGGGCCGGGCCTGGGCTACCTGCCTTCGCGCTGGCTCGACGGCGAACTCATCACCAACGCGCTGCGGTCGATGAGCCGTCTCGCCGGCGCGCAAATGCTCGGCCTCGGCACGCCGCAGGGCTTTCTGCCGCTGCGACAGCAGTTGCAGACGCGCCTCGCGGAGCTGGAGATCGGCGCATCCGAGCAGCAGATCGTGCTGACGTCGGGCATCACGCAGGCCATCGACCTGATTGCGCGCATCTACGTGAAGCCGGGCGATGCGGTGATCGTCGGCGATCCCGCGTGGTTCCAGATGTTCGGCCGCTTCGCGTCGCAGGGCGCGCGGCTCGTCGGCATGCCGTACACGCCCGAAGGTCCGGATCTGAACGCGCTGGAGACGCTCGTCGCGACGTGGCGGCCGAAGATGCTCATCGTGAACTCGGTGCTCCACAATCCGACCGGCACGTCGCTGACGGCGGCGCAGGCGTTCCGCATTCTTCAGCTCGCGCAGGAATACGACTTCATCGTCGTCGAGGACGATGTCTACGGCGATCTTTGCCCGACGGGCTTCGCCGCCACGCGACTCGCATCGCTCGATCAACTGAAGCGCGTGATTTTTCTCGGCAGCTTCTCGAAGACGCTCGCCGCGAACCTGCGCGTGGGCTACGTCGCGGCGTCGGTGGACGTGGCCAACGCGCTTGCCGATCAAAAGATGCTCGTCGGCATGACGAGCCCGGAGCTGAACGAACGCGTCGTCTACAAGATTCTGACCGAGGGCCACTACCGGCGCCACGTCGAGCGGCTGCGGACGCGGCTCGATACCGTGCGCGACAAGACCGCGCGGATGCTGGAAAGCACCGGTCTGCGGCTCTTCACGACGCCCGAGGCGGGCATGTTCCTGTGGGCGGACGCGGGCGTCGATTCCGATGGTCTGGCGGCGGCAGGTCACGAAGCCGGCTTTCTGATGACGCCCGGCAGCCTCTTTTCGCCGCAGCAGTCGCCGACCACATGGATGCGCTTCAACGTCGCCAATTGCGGCGATCCGGCGCTGCCCGCGCTGATCGCGGGCCACCTGGAGAAGGTCGCG
Organism: Caballeronia sp. Sq4a; assembly: GCF_023170545.1. Classification (NCBI taxonomy): domain Bacteria; kingdom Pseudomonadati; phylum Pseudomonadota; class Betaproteobacteria; order Burkholderiales; family Burkholderiaceae; genus Caballeronia; species Caballeronia sp. Sq4a. The sequence goes on from NZ_CP084250.1 coordinate 881,880, forward strand.
CGGCGCTCGGTCTAACGGCCGCCCGGCAGATGGCGTCGTGAGAGCGGCGCGTCGATGAAATCCGCGAGCACGGTTATGTAAAGCGCGAGCGCATCCGGCGCGTGCCGGTAGCGGTGTTCGTAGAGCGCGCCGGGCGCGTCGCAGAACTTCAGCGCGAAATAGTCGGCGAGCAGATTGCCTTGCGCTTCCATGTTGTAGTCGGGCAGGCGCTTGTTCGCTCCGAGCGCATACCCGTAGCCGAGCCCGATGCGAATCGCGCCGCGCAGGCGCACCCAATAGCCGAGCTGGAACTGCCAGACGTGCGTCATCTCGTGGATGAACCACATCTGATCGCCGATGCCGCACGCCGAGAAGTCGTCGCGATGGCACGCGCGCGGGAAATACAGGCTGCCGTTCGGCGCCATTGCGGTATGCGGCGGTTGCAAGCCGAAGGGCAGATACGCCCGCGCATGCACGCGGACCGTCGAATAGTCGATCGAATCGCGAAAGACGAGTCGTGCCAGCGCGATCTCGCCGGACGTGAGCGGGCGGGAGCGGCGGGCGGGCTTGAGCATGTCGTTCGGCGAGCTTGAAAGTGGCGCAGGCGCATCTTATCGAAAGCGGCGCTCGCGCTCTTGAAATGGCGCGGGCCGCCCTCATATCGGACGAATTCGCCGGGCGGCGCGCCGAAAGCCGGCCGCATTGCCCGGCGGCACGACAGCATCTGACGACATCAACCAGAGGACCCGACCATGGCGCAAGAAACCATGAGCTTTCAGGCGGAAGTGAAGCAGCTTCTGCACCTGATGATCCATTCGCTGTACAGCAACAAGGAAATCTTCCTGCGCGAGTTGATCTCGAACGCATCGGACGCGGCGGACAAGCTGCGCTTCGAAGCCATCGAAAACAGCGCGCTGTACGAGAACGATCCCGACCTGCGCATCCGCATTTCGTTCGATAAAGCCGCGCGCACCGTCACCATCGACGACAACGGCATCGGCATGAGCCGCGACGAAGCCATTTCGCATCTGGGCACCATCGCGCGGTCCGGCACCAAGGAGTTCTTCTCGAAGCTCTCCGGCGACCAGCAAAAGGACGCCGCGCTCATCGGCCAGTTCGGCGTGGGCTTCTATTCGGGCTTCATCGTCGCGGACAAGATCACAGTGGAAACGCGCCGCGCCGGCCTGCCGGCGAGCCAGGGCGTGCGCTGGACGAGCGCGGGCGAGGGCGATTTCGAAGTCGAGGACATCGAGCGCGCGCAACGCGGCACCACCATCACGCTGCATCTGCGTCCGGACGAGGACGATCTGCTGTCGTCGTATCGCCTGAAGTCGATCATCCAGAAGTACTCGGATCACGTCGCGCTGCCCATTCTGATGAAGAAGGAAGAATGGGACGCCGAGAAGAGCGAGATGGTCGTGAAGGACGAGGACGAGACCGTCAATCAGGCGAGCGCGCTCTGGACGCGCCCGAAGAGCGAGATCACCGACGAGCAGTACAAGCAGTTCTATCAGCACATCTCGCACGATCACGACGATCCGCTTGCGTGGACGCACAACCGCGTCGAGGGCCGCAGCGAGTACACGCAACTGCTGTACGTGCCGAAGCACGCGCCGTTCGACCTGTGGAACCGCGAGCATCGCGGCGGCCTGAAGCTCTACGTGAAGCGCGTGTTCATCATGGACGACGCCGAGCAACTGCTGCCCGCGTATCTGCGCTTCGTGAAGGGCGTGGTCGATTCGGCGGATCTGCCGCTCAACGTCTCGCGCGAAATCCTGCAGGAAAGCCGCGACGTGAAGGCCATTCGCGAAGGCGTGACCAAGCGCGTGCTTTCGATGCTCGAAGAACTGGCGACGTCTTCGGCCGAAGCGACCGAAGACGCCGACAAGGAAAAGTACGCGACGTTCTGGCGTGAGTTCGGCCAGGTGCTGAAGGAAGGCATCGGCGAAGACTTCAGCAATCGCGAGCGCATCGCGAAGCTCGTGCGTTTTGCATCGACACATAACGACAGCGACGTGCAGAACGTGTCGCTCGCCGATTACGTCGCGCGCATGAAGCCCGAGCAGACGAAGATCTACTACGTGACCGCCGACAACTGGCAGGCCGCGAAGAACAGCCCGCATCTCGAAGTGTTCCGCAAGAAGGGCGTCGAGGTGTTGCTGCTGACGGATCGCGTCGACGAATGGATGCTGTCGTTCCTGAACGAGTTCGACGGCAAGCCGCTCGCAAGCGTGGCGCGCGGCGACCTCGACCTCGGCGCGCTCAACGACGAGGAAAAGCAGCAGCAGGAGAAGGTCGGCGCGGAAATGAAGCCGCTCGTCGAGAAGATGAAAGAGGCGCTTCAAGGCAAGGCGAAGGACGTGCGCCTCACGTTCCGCCTGACCGATTCGCCGAGCTGTCTCGTCGCGGACGAAGGCGACATGAGCGGCTATCTCCAGCGCATGCTGAAGGCGGCGGGGCAGAAGGCGCCGCAGGCGGAGCCGATTCTCGAAGTGAACCCGGACCATCCGCTCGTGAAGGCGCTGAACGCCGAGAACCCGAATTTCGCGGACTGGTGCCATCTGCTCTTCGATCAGGCGCTTCTGGCCGAAGGCGGCATGCTGGAAGATCCGGCGAGCTTCGTGAAGCGGACGAACGCGTTGTTGCTCGCGCGTTAAGCCGTATTGAAACGCGCATGAAAAAACGCGCTGCCGGGTGAGCCGGCAGCGCGTTTTTTATTTGCTCTTGCGGTCTTTAGTCGACTGCGCGAGCACGGATGCGGCGAGCGTCTTCGTCTCTTCCGAATACTTCGTGCTGTGAAGCACTTCGCCCGCTTTGTGCTCCATTTCAGCGCTGGTCTGCTTCGAAGAATGCGATTGCGCGAGCGCCGATCCAGCCAGCTTCTTCGCGATAGCGGACGCCTTCGGATCGTGCAGCGTTTCGGCGGCGAGGTGCGCGACCTTCGGCGAGGTTTGCTTCGTGTTCTTAGTCATTTTGATGTCCTCAAGGTTTTTCCGATTCCGGCGCTCGACGGCGCGCGGATTCGAGAGTCTTGCCCGCCCGCGCCACGCGCGCCATACGATTCATCCGAACCCGAGGCCGGTTTTATAATGGCCGCCATGCCGATTCCGAACGATCCCGTCGATGCGCATTGGCGCATCGCGCCGCATCCTGTTTGCAGTGACGATCAGAAAGACTGGCTCACGCGTGGCGGCTCGTTGACCGCCCATCTGCGCACGCTCGGCGCGGTGACGGTCGACGTCACGCGCGAAGCCGTCGATAAACCGTGGCGCGACGAATGGCGCGCGCTCGGCGCGACGCCGCGCACGCCGGTCTGGGCGCGCGAAGTCGTGCTGAAGGTCGACGGCGTGCCGTTCGTCGCGGCGCACAGCATCGTCGCGCTGTCGCACAGCACGGGCGCGTGGCAGTCCATGCGACGCCTGCGCACGCGGCCGCTCGCCGAGCTTCTCTATAGCGACAGCAGCGTGTCCCGTTCGATGCTCGCCAGCCGCGTGCTGACCGCGCGGCATCCGCTGTATCGGCTGGCGGCGAAGCACGCGGAGGCGAGCCATGCGCTCGTCGCGAGGCGGTCCGTGTTCCTGCGCCACGGCGCGGCGCTGATGGTCACCGAATGCTTTCTCGATGCGCTCTGGTGCGCGCTCGCATCGTGCCATGTGCCGCATGCGGTGCATCGGGAACATGCGCGTGCCTACGAGCATTTGAGCTCGCATGCGAAGCGCGTCGCGCACGGTGAAGCGCGATGACACTCGCGGGCTTTGCGCCGGTCGGCGACGCGCATACGCATACGCTGATTCTCGGCAGCTTTCCGGGCGTCGCGTCGCTCACGGCGACGCAGTACTACGCGCATCCGCGCAACCAGTTCTGGCGGCTGGTCGGCGCGGTCATCGGCGAACCGGTGCACGAACTCGCTTACGAAGAACGGCTCGCGCGCGTGATGAAGCACGGCATCGGCTTGTGGGACGTGCTCGCCGCATGCGAGCGCGAAGGCAGTCTCGACAGCGCGATCCGCAACGCATCGCCGAACGATTTCGCCGTGTTCCGCGAGCGCTTTCCGACGCTGCGCAAGGTGTGCTTCAACGGCAAGACATCGGGCAAGTTCGCGCCGGTGATCGCTGCGGCGGGCTACGCCACGCTCGTGCTGCCGTCGTCCAGTCCCGCCAATGCTATCCTCTCGTTCGATCAAAAATTGCGCATCTGGCGCGACATTCTCAGCACACAATGACGACTCTCATCAAGCGCGCATCGGCCGAAGCGCGTGCGTTCAGCCGCAAGAAAAACGACAAGCATCGACACGACGAAGACGATCTCGCCAACGCGCCGCGCATCGACGCGCCGCGCAAGCCGCGTTTCGCGCCCGTGACGTTTTCGGAAGAGGGCGGCGTGCGCTATCTCCATTTCGGCACCGAATGGGTGCAAGGCGCGATGCGCCTCCGAAAGCCCGATCACATCGAACTGGAATACGCGCAGCAGATGATGGCTTGGCTGCTTTTCATCGAGACGCCCGAGCGTATCGTGCAACTGGGGCTCGGCGCCGCGGCGCTCACGAAGTTCTGTCATCGGTATCTGAAGCGCGCGAAGGTCGAAGCGGTCGAACTCAATCCGGCGGTCGTGATCGCCGCCCGCGCCATGTTCGAGCTGCCCTACGACGACGCACGCCTCACCGTGACCGAGCGCGACGCATGGGAGTTCGTCAACGACCGCGCGAATCACGGCACCATCGGCGCGTTGCAGATCGATATCTACGATGCCACCGCGCGCGGTCCCGTGCTCGACAGCGTGTCGTTCTATCGTGCGTGCCGCGCGTGTCTCGCGCCGCAAGCGGGCGTCGTGACGATCAACCTCTTCGGCGATCACCCGAGCTTCGTGCGCAACATGCGCCATCTGAACGAAGCATTCGATCATCGCGTGATCGCGCTGCCCGAAGTGCATGACGGCAATCGCGTGGCGATTGCGTTCGCCGGTCCCGCGCTCGACGTGCCGTTCGCCGCGCTCGTCGAACGCGCGAAGCTGATCGAAGCGGAGCTCGGCTTGCCCGCGCGCAAGTGGGTGAAGGGGCTCGCCGAAAGCGCGGGCCTGCCGTTGAACGGCTCTTTCTCTATCTAGTTGGAAGCGAATCACGCAGGGCGCTGACGCGTTTGCGCGCCTTTCACATCTGGGGAATGCTCGGGATTCTCCCTGCTTGACCGTGTTTTGGCGGTCCCTATACTCCTCCTGTTATTTCGGGGCGCTTTCTGCGGCGTGTCGTCTGCGCGAGGGCCGCACCTGACGGCTCCGCGGGCCACGGCTCGAAGCAAATGCTCAAAAACAAACTGGAGACCATCATGGCTCAAGATCCGGGCCGCACTGGACAACCGCGCAACAAGCATTGGCTCTGGCTTCTGATCCTTCCGTGGATCGGCGTGGTGTGGGTGCCGTTTTACAACAAGATCGAGCCCGTGCTGTGGGGCTTCCCGTTCTTCTACTGGTATCAGCTTCTCTGGGTGCTGGTGAGCGCCGTCATCACGGCCGTCGTCTACAAGAAAACTAAGGCGCTGTCGTCCGGCCGCGCGGGGCAAGGCCAAGGAGGCGCGCGATGATGAACGTCACCGCAACTTTCGTATTCGTTCTGTTCTTCGTCGGGGTGACGATTCTCGGGTTCATCGCGGCGCACTGGCGCAAGGCGGACCTCGGCCAGCTCGACGAATGGGGTCTCGGCGGCCGGCGCTTCGGCACCATCGTGACGTGGTTCCTGCTCGGCGGCGATCTCTATACGGCGTACACCTTCGTCGCGGTGCCGGCGCTCGTGTTCGGCGCGGGCGCGACGGGCTTCTTCGCGTTGCCGTACACCATCCTGATCTATCCGTTCGCCTTCGTCGTGTTCCCGAAGCTCTGGAGCATCGCGAAGCGTCACGGCTATGTGACCGCCGCCGACTTCGTGCACGCGCGCTACAACAGCCGCATGCTCGCGCTCGCCATCGCGCTGACGGGCATCGTCGCGACCATGCCGTATATCGCGCTGCAGCTCGTCGGCATCGAAGTGGTGATCGGCGCGCTCGGCTTCAGCACGCAGGGCTTCGTGGGCGACCTGCCGCTCATCATCGCGTTCGCGATTCTCGCGGCCTACACGTACACGTCCGGCCTGCGCGCGCCCGCGATGATCGCGGTCGTCAAGGACGTGCTGATCTACATCACCATCATCGCCGCGATGATCGTGATTCCGGCGCAACTCGGCGGCTTCGGGCATATCTTCGGTACCGTGCCGCCCGCGAAGCTGCTACTGAAGGCGCCCGACGCCGCGAGTCTGAACGGCTACAGCGCCTACGCGACGCTCGCGGTCGGCTCGGCGCTCGCGCTCTTCCTGTATCCGCATTCGGTGACGGCGATCCTCTCGTCGAACTCCGGCAACACCATCCGCCGCAACATGGCGCTCTTGCCCGCGTATTCGCTGGTGCTCGGGCTGCTCGCGCTGCTCGGCTACATGGCGCTCGCCTCGGGCGTGAAGGACATGCCGGAGTACGCGTCGTACTTCAAGGCTTACGGCGCGAACTTCGCGGTGCCGGCGCTCTTCCTGCACTACTTCCCGTCGTGGTTCGTGGGCGTGGCGTTCGCGGCCATCGGCATCGGCGCGCTGGTTCCGGCCGCGATCATGTCCATCGCAGCGGCCAATCTGTACACGCGCAACGTGCATCGCGAGTTCCTCAATCGCTCGATGACGCCGGAGCAGGAAACCAACGTCGCCAAGCTGGTGTCGCTGATCGTGAAGGTCGGCGCGGTCGTGTTCATTCTGGCGCTGCCGCTTACGTACGCGATTCAGCTGCAACTGCTCGGCGGGATCTGGATCATCCAGACGTTGCCCGCGCTCGTGCTGGGTCTCTATACGCGCGTGCTGGATCATCGCGGTCTTCTTATTGGCTGGGCGGTGGGCATTGCCGTCGGCACGTGGATGGCCGTGTCGCTCCAGTTGAAGGGCTCGATCTTCACGGTGCACATGTTCGGTTACGCCGTGCCGGGCTATGCGGCGGTGTGGGCGCTGATCGTCAATCTGATCGTGTCGGTGGGCGTCAGCGTGCTGGTGCGCGCCATCGGCCTGAAGCGCTCGGACGACCGCACGCGGCCCGAGGACTATCTGGACGTCGTGGAAAGCTAAAGACGCGCCGCGTTTCATGACGCGGTGGCGGCTCTGATACGCTAACGCCCGTAATGGCCTTCGGCCGTTGCGGGCGTTTTTCATTGACACCCGCTGATCGACAAACCGCTTACCGACGCGAGCGACTCATGTTTTCATCGACATCGGCGTCAGCGCGCAGAAGCCGCGCGATGCGGCTCATGCACGGCCTGGCGTCCCCATTCTTTCGCTATCGCCACGCGAAGATGATCCACGCGGTGCGCGTCGCGCTCGGCATGGCGACGTCGTTTCTCGTCACCACGGGCATCAATATCCCGCACGGCAGTTGGGCGTCGGTCTCGCTGCTCGTTGTAGTCGGCGGGTTGCAGCACTACGGCAATATCCGCAAGAAGGCGGCCGAACGCGCGCTCGGCACGGCGCTCGGCGCGGCCATCGGACTCGCGCTGATTCTGGTCGAGACGCTCTTCGGCTCGCTCACGCTGTTCTTCATTCTGATGTCCGCCATCGCCGGGGCGTGCGCGTATTACGCCATCGGCAAGGCGGGCTACGTCGCGCTGCTCACGGCGATCACCATGGTCATTGTCGCGGGCCACGGCGATTCGCCGTTCGATGTCGGCTTGTGGCGAACAGCGAACGTGCTGATCGGCATTGCCATTGCGCTCGCGTTCTCGTTCGTGCTGCCGCAGTACGCGACATACTCGTGGCGTTATCGCCTCGCCGACAATCTGCGCGAAAGCGCGCGTCTCTACGGTGCGTTGCTCGACGGCACGCCGTTGCTTGCGGAAGAAACTGCGCGCCGCTTCTTCGCGATGAGTCAGCGTCTCGTGCAGTCGCGCGCGCTGATGGAATCCGTCGCGAAGGAAACGCGCGTGCCGGTGGCGCGGCTCGAAGAGATTCAGCGGCTGCATCGCTCGATTCTCGCCGCGCTGGAGATGCTCGTGACGTCGATGCCGGACACGCCGCGCGCGACGTGCGGTTTCGCGCTCGACTGCTCGCCGCACGAGCAGCAGGTGCGGCAGAAGCTGCTGAAGATGGCGCGCGCGCTGCGTTTCGGCCGCGTCGGTTTGCTGTACATGCGTGCCGACGCGAACGCGGATGCGAGCGTCGAAGCGGAGGAGGGCGATGGATCGACGCAGGGCATGCACTGGCTCGCGATGCGTTTCGCGGAGCAGGTGGATCGCTTGCGGCTGCGTCTGAGTGAAATAGAGCGTCAGTGGAATATCGAAGGCGCGCGGCCGCTTCCCGGCTGACGCGCCGCGATCACGACTGCGCTGCCGCTTCCTGCGGCGGTTGTGGCGCGTCGGCCATGTCGACGGCGTTGACGACGTTGATGAGCCACGGCACGCCGAAGCGGTCTTTCAGCATGCCGAAGCCCGCCGTGAAGAACGTGGACTGCCACGGCGTCAGCACCGTGCCGCCTTCGCTCAATGCGTTGAATGCGCGCTCGCCCGATTCGGGGCTGTCCGCGCCGATCGACAGCGTGAAACCCTGGTATTCGCGCTGCGGCTGGCCGAACTGGCCGTCCGACACCATGATTGCCGTGCCGCCGACGCTGAATAGCGCGTGCATGACCTTGTCGTGCCACTCTGCCGGCACGTTCGCCGCGTCGGGCGTGTCGCGGAAACGAATGAGCGTCTGAATTTCCGCGCCGAACGCGGATTGATACAGCGCGAGGGCGTCCGCGCAATCTCCGTGGAAGAAAAGATACGTATCCAGTTGCATTGAAAGCTTCTCCGAGCTTGGGCGGCGCTCCCGCCAAAGCACGAAAGTCTATTGCAACCGGAAGCCGCGCCGACCCGGAGAAGGTCAATTTACGTCAAAAGACGCCTGGAAACCGTACTTGTCTGAATGGCCTACGGCAGCCGATTCGCGAGGCGCGCGAAGCGCGCCTCGCGTCCTACTTATTGCAGCGCCGTGATCAGCTTTTCGAGCTTGATGGCGTCTGCCGCGAACGCGCGGATACCTTCCGCGAGCTTTTCGGTCGCCATGGCGTCTTCGTTCACGGCGAAGCGGAACGACGGCTCGTCGACGCTGATCTTCTCCAGATCCGTGTTGTCCGCTGCGTCCGGCGACAGCTTGCGCTCGACCTTCTCGTCGCTGTCGGCCAGCTTCTTCAGCAGGTCAGGGCTGATGGTGAGCAGATCGCAGCCGGCCAGTTCGGTGATCTGGCTCACGGTGCGGAAGCTCGCGCCCATGACTTCGGTCTTGTAGCCGAACTTCTTGTAGTACGAGTAGATACGGCGCACCGACTGCACGCCGGGATCGTTCGCGCCGCCGTTCTTCACTTCGTCCCATTCCGCGCCGGCCGACTTCTTGTACCAGTCGTAGATGCGGCCGACGAACGGCGAAATGAGCTGCGCGCCCGCTTCGGCGCACGCCGCGGCCTGCGCGAGCGAGAAGAGCAGCGTCATGTTGCAGCGGATGCCTTCCTTCTGCAGCACTTCGGCCGCGCGGATGCCTTCCCACGTCGACGCGAGCTTGATCAGCACGCGCTCGCGGTTGATGCCCGCGGCTTCGTACAGCTTGATGATTTCGAGGCCCTTGTCGATGGATCCCTTCGTGTCGAACGAAAGGCGCGCGTCGACTTCGGTGGACACGCGGCCCGGCACGATCTTCAGGATTTCGGTGCCGAACGCGATGAGCAGATGGTCGATGATCTGGCCCATCGGCTTGCCGGCGTGCTCCTTGACGGTTTTCTCGAGCAGCGGCTTGTAGTCGTCCTTCTGGACGGCCTTCAGGATCAGCGACGGATTCGTGGTCGCGTCCTGCGGCTTGAACTGAACGAATTGCTGGAAGTCGCCCGTATCGGCGACGACGGTGGTGTATTGCTTGAGCTGGTCGAGAGCGGATGTCATGTCGAGTCGTCGGCGCCAAGCGCCTTGTCAAATTGCGGTAACCCGCGGGTGTCCATGATCGCGATGCCGGCGCGCGCCTCTGAAGCGCCGGGCTCGCCCCTATTGCCAATGTCTCATTTTAGACCCGCGCGTGCGGTTCGCGCTCGGGGCGTGCGCGTCGCTGGTTCGACCGGGCGCGCGCCGGGGCGTTCCTTAGCCAGGCGCGCGATGCATCCGTCAGTCGACAGCGTAGGCGAGTTCGTGCCAGCGCCGCACGGTGCCGGAGCCGAGCTGCCCCCGGGCGAAGCGCATCTTGCGCACTTTTTCGAGCGCGTGCGCGTCTTTCGCGGGATCGCCGCAGCTCATTTTCAGGACGACGTCCTGAACGTGGCCGGCGTCGTCGAGCAGCACGCGGACGATCGTCTTGCGTTTCGTGGAGCCGGGCGGCGCGGTGCGCGCCAGCAGTTTGTCGAGCAAAGCCATCTTCGTGATTCTGAAATGCGGTCGTGATGCATCGGCGCGAAGCACGTTCGGCCGATTCCCGCATTGTAGGCCGCGTCAGCCGCGCCGGGCGTTCAGAATGACATGCGTCACGACGCCCGCGATCAAGCCCCAGAACGCCGGCCCGATGGACAGCAGCGTGAGGCCGGACGCCGTCACCATGAACGTGACGAGCGCGGGTTCGCGCTGGCGGGCGTCGTGCATCGCGTTGGCGAGCCCGCTCATGATCGAGCCGAAGAGCGCGAGTGCCGCGACCGAGACGACCAGCGCCTTCGGAAACGCCGCGAAAAGCGCGGCGATGGTCGCGCCGAAAATGCCGGCGATCAGATAGAAAACGCCGCACCAGACCGCCGCCGTATAGCGCCGGTCGTGGCGCTCGTGCGCTTCGGGGCCGGTGCAAATGGCGGCCGTGATCGCCGCGAGATTCACGCCGTGCGAGCCGAACGGCGCGAGCAGGAGCGACGCGATGCCGGTCGTCGCGATGAGCGGCGCGGAGGGCGTCGTGTAGCGGTCCGCGCGCAGCACCGCGATGCCCGGCACGTTCTGCGAAGCCATCGCGACGATGAAAAGCGGCACGCCGATGCTCACGATGGCGGAGAACGAAAACGCCGGCATCGTGAACACGGGATGCGCGAGCGCGACGTGAAAGCGCGAGAAGTCGAGCAGGCCGAGCGCATCCGCGACGGCCACGCCTGCTGCGAGCGTGGCTGGAATGGCATAGCGCGGCGTCACGCGCTTGACGACGAGGTACGTGAAGAACATCGCCAGCACGAGCGCCGTCTGGTGCTCGGCCGCCCGAAAAATCTCGATGCCGATTTCGAACAGGATGCCCGCGAGCAGCGCCGCCGCGATGCCCGAAGGAATGCGCTTCATGAGCGCGTCGAACCAGCCGGTGACGCCGACCGCCGTCAGCAATACCGCGCAGGCGATGAACGCGCCGATGGCCTCGGCGTACGGCACGTTCGGCAGCGACGTGACGAGCAGCGCCGCGCCGGGCGTCGACCACGCGACGACGATCGGCGCGCGAAAACGCAGCGAGAGGCCGATCGTGCACAGCGCCATGCCGATGGAAAGTGCCCAGATCCACGACGAAATCTGCGCGTCCGACAGATGCGCGGCCTGTCCCGCCTGAAACATCAGCACGAGCGAGCTGGTGTAGCCGGTCATCATCGCGACGAATCCGGCGACGACCGCGGACACCGACGTATCGGAAAAAGGGCGCAGCGGGGCGCGCGCGACAGACGGCGTGGCTTTCATGCGGGTTCTGCTTCTTTCTAACGTGTTATTTGGACAGCGCGCGCATGGCGCTTTCGAGGCCGGACAGGGTCAGCGCGTACATGCGGTTGCCGAGCACGTGGCGGATCGCGGAAATGGACTGGCGGTATTCCCAGAGCCGCTCGGGCTCCGGATTGAGCCACGCGTGATGTGGAAACTGATCCGCGAGCCGCCGCAGCCACACGGCGCCGGCTTCGGCGTTGTTGTATTCGACCGAGCCGCCCGGCTGAAGCACTTCGTACGGACTCATCGTCGCGTCGCCGACGAAGATCAGCTTGTAGTCCGGCGTGAACTTGTGCAACACGTCGAACGTCGGCGTGCGCTCGGTGTGACGGCGGCGATTGTTCTTCCACAAATAGTCGTAGACGCAGTTGTGGAAGTAGTAGAACTCCAGATGCTTGAATTCGGCCTTCGCGGCAGAGAACAGTTCTTCGACGCGCTTGATGTGGTCGTCCATCGAGCCGCCGACATCGAGCAACATCAACACTTTCACGTTGTTGTGCCGCTCGGGCACCATCTTGAGGTCGAGCCAGCCCGCGTTCGCCGCGGTGCTGCGGATGGTATCGGGCAAGTCCAGTTCCTCGGCCGCGCCTTCGCGGGCAAAACGCCGCAAGCGCCGCAGGGCGACCTTGATGTTGCGCGTGCCGATTTCCACCTGATCGTCGTAGTCCCGAAACGCGCGCTCGTCCCACACCTTCACCGCCGTGCGATTGCCCGCCGATTCGCCGCCGATGCGGATACCTTCCGGGTTGTAGCCGCCATGTCCGAACGGCGACGTGCCGCCGGTGCCGATCCACTTGTTGCCGCCTTCGTGCCGTTCCTTCTGCTCGTCCATCAGCTCTTTGAGGCGCTCCATGAGCTTGTCGAGCCCGCCCAACGCCTCGATGCGCTTTTTCTCCTCCGGCGTGAACTCGCGGTCGAGCCGCTTCTTGAGCCAGTCGAGCGGAATGTCGAACGCTTCGTCGGGCAACTGCGTGACGCCATGAAAGTACGCGCCGAACGCGCGGTCGAACTTGTCGAAGTACTTCTCGTCCTTCACGAGCGTCATGCGCGCGAGGAAGTAGAACTCGTCGAGCGACGGCGAGATGACCTGCGCCTTCAACGCTTCGAGCAGCGTCAGATATTCCTTCACCGACACGGGCAGCTTCGCGTCGCGCAGCGAGTAGAAGAAGTCGATCAGCATGGCGCGCCTTCCTTCATGACGTGAATCAGCGGTCGAGCCGGTGCGTGAGATGCGCGCGCACGGCCGGCCATTCCGATTCGATGATCGAGAACACGACGGTATCGCGATACGCGCCGTCCCGGCCGATCTGGTGATTGCGCAGAATGCCGTCCTGCTTGGCGCCGAGCCGCGCGATAGCCGCGCGCGACTGGTGGTTCATGAAATGCGTCCGGAACTCGACGGCAATGGCCTTCAGTTGTTCGAAAGCGTGGCCGAGCAGCAGGCGCTTCGCTTCGGTGTTGAGCGCCGTGCGCTGCACGCGCTTCGCGTACCACGTATGGCCGATTTCCAGCCGCCGGTGCGCCGCTTCGACGTTGAAATAGCGCGTGGAGCCGACGACATCGCCCGTCTTCGCATCGATGACCGCGAACGGATGGGCGCCGAGCCGGTCGCGCATGTCGATGGCCGCGTCGATATAGGCGCGCGCCGTATCGGGCGAAGGCACGCTCGTGTACCAGAGCTTCCAGAGCTCGCCATCGGCGGCGGCCGCCGCAAGCGCCTGTTCGTGCTCGACGCTCAGCGGCACCAGCCTCACGTGCTCGCCTTCGAGCGTGACGGGTTCGATCCAGCGGCTCATGCGTGGTTTCCTCTTCTTGGCGTGCTGATCAGCGGTTGTGGCGGTTCATGTACAAGAGCCGCTCGAAGAGCGCGACGTCCTGTTCGTTCTTGAGCAGCGCGCCGTGCAGCGGCGGCACGATCTGCTTCTGATCCGACGACTGCAGCGCCTCGGGCGGAATGTCTTCGGCCAGTAGCAGCTTCAGCCAGTCGAGCAGTTCGGAGGTCGACGGCTTCTTCTTGAGTCCGGAGACGTTGCGCAGTTCGAAGAAGCTCTGCATGGCGGCGGCGAGCAGATCCTGCTTGATGCCGGGGAAGTGCACTTCGACGATTTCCTTCATCGTCGAGGCATCGGGGAACTTGATGTAGTGGAAGAAGCAGCGGCGCAGAAACGCGTCCGGCAGCTCCTTCTCGTTGTTCGACGTGATGATGACGAGCGGCCGATGCTTCGCCTTCACGAGCTCGCGCGTCTCGTAGACGTAGAACTCCATGCGGTCGAGTTCGCGCAGCAGGTCGTTCGGAAACTCGATGTCGGCCTTGTCGATCTCGTCGATCAGGAGCACCGATTGCCGGTCCGACTCGAACGCCTGCCACAGCACGCCCTTCACGATGTAATTGCGGATGTCCTTCACGCGCTCGTCGCCCAGCTGCGAATCGCGCAGACGCGAGACGGCGTCGTATTCGTAGAGACCTTGCTGCGCCTTCGTCGTGGACTTGATATGCCATTGCAAAAGCGGCATGCCGAGCGCGCCGGCCACTTCCTCGGCGAGCATGGTCTTGCCGGTGCCGGGTTCGCCCTTGATGAGCAAGGGCCGCTCTAGCGTCATCGCGGCGTTCACCGCGAGCTTGAGGTCGTCCGTTGCGACGTATTGCGATGAGCCTTCGAAGCGCATGACGAAGATTCCGGTGAGGAAAAAAATCCCAGTATAAGTCAGAAGCCCTGTTGCGATGGACGCCTCGCCGGTATTGTGGCAGCCGTCCGCGACGGTCCACGAAAGCACGAAGGAAGCGATGCATGCGGCTTGCTGAGAACACGCGGTGAAGCGCGCCGAGGCCCGCGCACAGAGGCGAATTGTCGCAGGCCGAGAAGGCGTCTTTCAGCCGGTTCCCATTGCCAGAGGCGGCTCTGCGCTATCTCGGAGAATGGACGCTAGGGTGGTCGCGCGGTACAATTAGCCCGATTTTTTTGGCCTGCGCGGCAAGGCGGCCGCATTTCCGGTGCGCATGCGCCGCTTGCGAAGCAGTGAAAGGCAGCAAACAGTCCCGAGAAGGTTGTGATGCGCTCGGCGCGGGCCGCGGCTTTCGAGCGCCGGTTTTCCCCTCATGCTAGGTTACAAGCTATGAACTATTTCGTCGGCAAACTTGCCGTGATTGCAGTGCTGTCCGGTCTTGCCGGCTTCGCGACCCAGGCGTCGGCCGACGTCGTGGGCAATGCAAAGGCCGCAGAGGGCAAGGTCGCGATGTGCATCGGCTGCCACGGCATTCCCGGCTATCGCACGGCTTACCCCGAGGTCTACGAGGTGCCGATGCTGGGCGGTCAGAACGCGCAGTACATTTCCAACGCGCTGCACGCCTACAAGAAGGGCGACCGCCACTTCGACACCATGCGCGCCATCGCGGTGACGCTCTCGGACCAGGATATCGCGGACATCGCCGCCTACTACGCCGCGCAGACGCCGCAGTCGAAGAACAACCCCGACAAGTAATCCCGTTGCGCGATCGAGCGGGTCAAAGCGCCCGCCGCCGTGACAGGACAATCCGATGCACGGCAATCCGACAACGCAGGCAGCCATCATCTTGCATGGGACCGGGTTCAGGCGCCGCGCCTCGAAAACCGGTCGACAGGAGAATTCATGAAGCCCTATCAGGCACAGTCGCAGGCACAGTCTCAGGCATTTCGGTTCAGCTTCAAGGCAGCATGCGCCGCCGCCGCGATCATCGGCTCCGCGGCGTTCGGCACGGCGCACGCAGCGGATGCGGGCAACGGCAAGGTGCTTTCCGAAAGCCACAACTGCGCGGCCTGCCACGGCCCCGGCCTCAACAAGCCGGTGAGCGGCGAATATCCGAAGCTAGCCGGCCAGCATGCGACCTACATCTACTGGGCGTTGCGCCAGTATCAGATGGGCAACGGCAACCCGAACTTCGGTCGCAATAACGCGATCATGGCCGCGCAGGTGCAGAACCTGTCGCAGAGCGACCTGAAGGACATCGCCGCGTACATCGAATCGCTCGATGGCAGTCTCGTACTGAAGAAGTAAGCGCGTCGTCGCATCGCAGGAAACGAAACACCCCGCTTTCGCGGGGTGTTTTCGTTTGTGCGCGTGGTGCGTCGGGGCTCAGTCGCGCGTCAGTCGCGCCTCAGTCGCGCGTCAGTCGCGCCTCAGTCGCGCGATGCCCGCCGCTCGATGAGCGCGAGGTACGCATCCGTATCCGGCGGCGTGTTGCTGCGCTGTGCTTCCCAGATGACCTGACCGAGGCATTCCATGATGGCATGCTGCGCGTCGTGCGGCGAGCCGAGCCGCGCGACGAGCTTGTCGTGCGCGCGGCGAATGCCCGGCGGCTGGTCGATCGACAACTGCTCGCTGATGGCGAGATGCATCGACAGGTGCAGGAACGGATTGGTGCGGCCCGCGTCGGGCGAATAGTCGGCCTGCCGCGCGTCCGGGTCCGCAAGTTCGGCCTGATACTCGGGATGCTCGCGGATCCAGTCGGCGGCCATGCTTTCGAGCGGCGTCAGGATGTCGCCCGCGCGCTCCTTGCGCCACGTCTCGGTGAAGAACTGGCGGACTTCGTCGCGGCTAGGGTTGAACATGAGAGTACGGTTCGGCTCGGGAATTCATCATTGTAGATCGCGGCGGCATGTCGGTGCTCGGCCCGCAGGCGAGGTGTCACTCGGCAGGCGCGGGCGTCTTCGGCCGATACTCGCACAGCGGCTCGATCGCGCAATGCCAGCACTCCGGCACGCGCGCCTTGCAGACGTATCGGCCGTGCAGAATGAGCCAGTGATGCGCGTCCTGGATGAACCCCTTCGGCACATGCTTTTCGAGCGCCGCTTCCACCGCGCGCACGTCCTTGCCGGGCGCGATGCCCGTGCGATTCGCGACGCGAAAGATATGCGTATCCACCGCGATCGTCGGTTGCCCGAACGCAATGTTCAGCACGACATTCGCTGTCTTGCGTCCGACGCCCGGCAGCCCTTCGAGCGCCTCGCGATTGTCCGGCACTTGGCCGCCGTATTGCTCGACGAGCATGCGGCACGTCGCGATCACGTTCTTCGCTTTCGTTCGATAAAGCCCGATCGTGCGGATGTATTCCGTCACGCCTTCTTCGCCGAGCGCGAGCACTTTCTCCGGCGTATTCGCCACCGGAAACATCTTGCGCATGGCCTTGTTGACGGAGACATCGGTGGCTTGCGCCGATAGCATCACGGCAATCAGCAGTTCGAACGGTGTCGTGTATTCGAGCTCCGTCTTCGGATGCGGATCGATGCTTTGCAGCGTCTCGAAGATGGCGCGGCGCTTCTTCGCGTTCATTGCGTCGTGTCTGAATCAGTCTCGTTTGGATCGCCGCCTGCATCGCTCGCTGCGCTCGCTTGTTCGGCGAGGCCGAGGCGTTTGCGGCGTGCTTCGGCGGCGTCGATCTGCGCCTGAACGGCGGCGCTGACGTGCTCCGTATTCTTCGGACGTGCGCCGAGCTTGGCCATTTCCTCTTTCTTCTTGCGCGCGCGTTCGAGCGCGGCCTGAATGATGGCGCGTTTCTTCGCTTCAGGGTCTTCCGTCGATGCGGACGGCATAGCCGATGCCGCAGCGGCCGCTGTCTGCGCGGCGCGCGACGCCTGCCGCGCGGACGCTTTCGCTTCGGCCTGCGCGCGCTCGCGTTCCAGCCGCGCGAGGCGTCGGTCATGCCGCGCGCGCGCCGCATCCGCTTGTTCCTGGCTCCATGCGTCCCAGCCGGTGGCGTCGCCCGTGACGGGAATCATCGCGATGCAATCGACCGGGCAGGGCGGCACGCACAGGTCGCAGCCGGTGCACAGCGCGTCGATGACCGTATGCATCTGCTTGGCCGCGCCCGCAATGGCATCGACCGGACATGCCTGCATGCACAGCGTGCAGCCGATGCACAGGTTCTCGTCGATGACCGCGAGCGGTCGCGCGCGCTCGACGCCATGCGTGGTATCGAGCGCGATCTCCGGCTTGCCGAGCAACGCCGCAAGACGCGCGACGCCTTCCTGCCCGCCTGGCGGGCACTGGTTGTAGTTCGCCTCGCCCGCAGCGATGGCGTCGGCGTAAGGACGGCAGGCCGGATAGCCGCACTTGGTGCATTGCGTCTGCGGCAGAAGGTCTTCGATGCGCTCGGCGAGCGTCTTTGAAACAGTTGCGGTCACGTGAAATTGCGCGGTGGCAAATAAGGCGGGCAAAAAGCAGTTGAAACGGCAGCAACGAATAGCGGCAAGAACCAGCGAGAGACAAGACAGCGCGCCCTTGAAAACGCAATGACGCAGAACGCGGTGGCAGCGGCGCAATCCATTGCAGCAGACGTGATTATCGCGCAAGTGCGCGATGCCCGCCGCAGGGGATCCTTATCCTAATTGCCAATGCCTCCATGATGTGCGCATAATCGAAGCGCTTTATCGTTTGACCGCAGGACGGTGTTCCCCCATAACCATGGGCAGCGCCCGTTCACGTCATGTACCCCACTGCGGGCCGCGTGACGCATATCCGGACAACGCGGCTCCCGACTCATGCCATCATGAATCAGCCGAAAATCAAAAGAGATCCCGAAGGGACACGCCGCCGTATCCTGCTTGCCGCCGCGGAAGAGTTCGCAGCCGGCGGCCTGTTTGGCGCACGTGTGGATCAAATCGCCCGGCGGGCAGAGACCAATGAGCGCATGCTGTACTACTACTTCGGCAGCAAGGAGCAGTTGTTCACAGCCGTGCTCGAACATGCACTGTCCGCACTCGTCGAGGCCGAGCGTTCGCTCGATCTCGAGGGCCTCGCCCCTATCGAAGCCATGACGCGGCTTGCGCATTTCGTTTGGGATTACTACCGTGACCATCCCGAACTGCTGCGTCTGATCAACAACGAGAACCTGCACGAGGCGAGATATATCAAGGGATCGAATCGCATGCGCGAGGTGATTTCGCCGGTGGTCGAGACGCTCGCGACCATTCTCGAGCGCGGACAGAAGGCCGGACTGTTTCGCACCGACGTCGATCCGCTGAAGTTCTATATCACGCTGTCGGGCCTCGGTTATTACATCGTATCGAACCGTTTTACGCTTCAGGTGAGCTTCGGCCTCGACTTCAGCGAACCTACGCAGCGCGAACAAATGGTGAAGATGAACACGGAATTGCTGCTTGCATACTTGACACGCCGCTGACGCCGCTAAAAAAGAGCGCCGTCTGAAGAAAAAAACGTCGCGCCTTGCAAAGGGCGCGACGTTTTTCTTTTGCGAGTGGAATCGGTACCGAAGCGCAGGTTGAAGCACTGCGCCGCGATAAATCGACTTACGCAGGGACCGCTTCTTTCTTCGGCGACTTGTCGTGTTCGAGAATGAACTCGCGCAATTGCGGATACACCATCGTGCGCCAGCGCCGGCCCGAGAATATGCCGTAGTGGCCGGCCTTTTCCGCAGTGAAATGGCGCTTGTCCTTCTGCGAAAGGCCTGTGCAGAGGTCGTGCGCGGCGCGCGTCTGGCCGTCGCCGGAGATATCGTCGAGCTCGCCTTCAATGGTGAAGAGCGCCGTCTGCGTGATGTCCTGCGGGCGCACGCGCTCGCCGTTCACGTCCCACGTGCCTTCGGCCAGACGAAACTCCTGGAACACGATGCGGATGGTTTCGAGGTAATACTCGGCGGCCATGTCGAGCACGGCGTTGTACTCGTCATAAAAGCGGCGATGCTGTTCGGCATCGTCGTCGTCCCCGCGCAGCAGGTTTTGATAGAAGTCCCAATGGGCCGTGAGATGGCGTTCGGGATTCATCGCGACGAAGCCCGCATGTTGCAGGAAGCCCGGATACACCTTGCGGCCCACGCCCGGATAATTCGCCGGCACCGTGTAGATGACGTTGTTCTCGAACCATTCGTACGAGTGCTCGCTCGCGAGCGAGTTCACCGATGTCGGGCTGCGTCGCGCGTCGATCGGGCCGCCCATCATGGTCATCGTGCGCGGCGTGTCCTCGCCGCGGCTCGCCATCAGCGAAATGGCGGCGAGCACGGGCACGGTCGGCTGACACACCGAGATCACATGCAGATCTTTCGCGCCGATGTGACGGATGAACTCCTGAATATATTCGACGTAATCGTCCAGATGGAACGCGCCGTTTTCCACCGGCACCATGCGCGCATCGAGCCAGTCGGTGATGTAGACCTTGTGGTCCTGCAACAGCGTGCGGACCGTGTCGCGCAGAAGCGTCGAGTGATGCCCGGAGAGCGGCGCGCACACCAGCACGATCGGCTCGTCCTTGAGCTTCGTCACGGTCGCGCTGTCATCGGCGAACCGTTTGAAGCGCAAGAGCCGGCAGAACGGCTTCTCGATCACCGTCTGTTCGACGATCGGAATGTTGTGGCCGTCCTTGACGATCTGGTGAATGTTGAACTCCGGTTTCTCGTAGTCCTTCCCGAGCCGGTAGAGCAGTTCATAGCCGGCCGCGAGACGCGTGGAGCCGGGAACGTAGGCGAGGGGGCTGGCCGGATTCACGAACGACTTCGAGGCGGCCTGGGCCCATGCCGTGAGAGGAGACAACATGGCCCGCTGAAATTCGTGGATTTGGTAGAGCATGGTGGCCCCAATGACTTCGGTACGAACCGGTAATGCCCGTTGGTCCCGGCAATTCGGCCGGCAAGCTGACCCAACGGCAATCGAAAAATCCCCGCCGTGCGGCTGAACCGCGCCGCGGGGCTGCTGTATCTTGCGCGAAGCGCGTCTTCGCGCTTCGTCGCCGGGCTGTAGCCTTGGTTCTCTACATTAACGACCAGCGTCGCAGAATTTTCATACCAGGCAACAGTTTCCGCCTAACGTTTGCAGAACACAATCGACCGGTCAAAGTTGCTGGTTTTCCCGCAACAGCTTGATCGTTGTGCATTGCACCATTCTAGCCTCAAATGCACCGAGGCTCGTCGTTTCTCAGGAGTCTTCGGTCATGCCGACCGCAGGCTCTTTTCCGGCGGCGCTTCTGTGCGCGTCGGATGGCTGGCCGGTCGCATGCGCCATCGCCTGCTCGTGCTTCATCAGGTTCATCCCTGTATGCACCAGCGCGACGTGCGTAAACGCCTGCGGGAAATTGCCGACCATGCGCTTCGCCACCGTGTCGTATTCCTCGGCGAGCAGCCCGACGTCGTTCGCGAGACCGACGAGACGCTCGAACATCGCGTGCGCTTCGTCGATCCGGCCCTGCAACGCCAGGTTGTCCACCAGCCAGAAGCTACAAGCCAGAAACGTGCCTTCTCCGGGCGGTAGGCCGTCCGCCGTTTCCGTCGTGTGATAGCGCTTCACGAGACCATCGTGCGTCAGGTTGGTCTCGATCGCATGTACGGTGGCGGTCACACGGGGATCGTCCGGCGGCAAAAAGCCGAGCAGCGGTATGAGGAGCAGGCTCGCGTCGAGCGCGTCGCCGTGATAGACCTGCGTGAACGCGTTCAACGTCGGATTCCAGCCTTTTTCGCAGACGTCCGCGTGAATGCGCGCGCGCATGTCCCGCCAATGGTCGACCGGTCCTGCCAGCGCGAACTGTTCGGCCGAACGGATGGCCCTGTCGTACGCGACCCACGTCATGACCTTCGAGAACGTGAAGTGCTGACGGCCGCCGCGCACTTCCCAGATGCCTTCGTCCGGCTGATCCCAGACCGTATCGAGATGCTGGAGCATCGTGCACTGGACGGACCACGCGGTTTCGTCGCTTTGCAGGCCGCCGACGCGCGCGAGATGCAGCGCGTTCATCACTTCGCCGTACACGTCGAGCTGCAACTGCTCGACCGCGCCGTTACCCACGCGCACCGGTTGCGATCCCTCGTAGCCCGGCAGCCACGGAATCTCCCATTCGGCGAGCCGGCGCTCGCCCGCGATGCCGTACATGATCTGCACCTGCGACGGCGCGCCGGCCATCGCGCGGCCGAGCCACGCGCGCCAGGCGCGGGCCTCGTCGTAGTAGCCGCCGCGCATCAGCGCGAGCAGCGTAATGGTGGCGTCCCGCAGCCAGCAGTAGCGGTAGTCCCAGTTGCGCGCGCCGCCGAGCTGTTCGGGCAGCGAGGTCGTCGGCGCGGCCACGATGCCGCCTGTCGGCTCGTAAGCCAGCGCCTTCAGCGTGATGAGCGAGCGGCGGATGGCGCCCGCCCAGCGGCCCGAGACCTGGCTCTTGCCGGACCATTCGCGCCAGTGATTCTCGGTGCGCGCGAGTTGCGTGTGCGGATCGTGGGCGGGCGGCAAGCGCAGATGCGACTGCGAATAGCAGAGCGAGAAGGGCACGCGCTCGCCTTCGGTGACGTCGAAGCAAGCGGTCGTGCGCATGTTCTCGCCGACCAGTTCCACCGGCGTGCGCAGCACCGCGAGGTCCGGCCCCGCGATCGCGCGGATGCCGCTGTCGTTCGGCAGGCGACTGACCCACGGCACCACCGACCCGTAATCGAAGCGCAGCACGAGTTCCATCTTCATGCGCACGACGCCGCGCCGTCCGATCACGATGCGCACCAGTTCCGAATGACCATTGCGCGACGGCATGAAATCGACCACCGTCACCGCGCCCTGCGGCGTTTCGAAGTCCGTCTCCAGAATGAGCGTGTCGTCGCGATAGCGGCGGCGCACGACCGGCGCCTCGCCGTCCGGCATCGACGGCGCGAGCAGCCATCGGCCATGCTCGGGCGTGCCGAGCAGCGCGGCGAAGCACGCGCCCGAATCGAAGCGCGGCCAGCAAAGCCAGTCGACGGAGCCGTCGCGGGAGACCAGGGCGGCGGTATGGCCATCGCCGATCATGGCGTAGTCTTCAATCAGAGCGGGCATAGTGAGCGTGGTTGTGCTGGCGGCGACGCGCCGCGGTCGACGGGTGGCCACGCTCGGGCGGCAAGCCGGAACGACGGGCCGTTCATGTGGTCGCATTCTGCCGCATTCGCTTGGCGCAAGCAGAAAACCGGGCGCGTGCCGTGGCTGCCGGCCCGTCCTGCGACCGCGCGCCGCGCGCGTTGGCGGAAAAGCGCTACTGAAGCGCCGATTAAACCGTTGTCACGCGTTTCGGCTGATGTTTAGAATGGAAGCTAAACGTAACCGCGATGCGCATCACTGCGCCTTCGGCTTCGTTTTCCCCAGTCGGCTTGCCGGGGCGGCCGGCATCATTCGTTGCTTTGCGTTTCGAGGAAACCATCACCATGCTCAATCCGTCGAAAGCAGACTGCATCGCCATTCTTTCCGCTGCGAGCCGCGTGCGCGACAGCGACAACCTGCTTCCTCTCGATCACAAGCGCCTCGGCCTCTCCCGCAACGCGATGGACACGGCTGCCGCTTTTCTCACCGAACGAGGCTGTTTCAGCCGCTACAGCTTCGATATGAGCGGGCTGTCGGTCGGGGCGCTGTCGCTGCAAGGGCGTCTGCGTCTGGATCAGCTTGCGAACGGCTGAACGCCGTCGCCAGCCGCGCGCTTTCGAAGCGCGGCACCTTCCGTCATCCATCACACCCTGCGCACGTTTGCGGCCCGATCCGCGCGTGCGCCTTTTGCGTTCTGCGCTCGGCGCGCGGAACCGCGAGCGCGCATCGCCGTCACAAGTGTGTCGTGCCCATGCCGAATAGTCCGATCAGCCCGATGACGATCAGGTAGATCGCCACGATGAAGTTGAGCAGGCGCGGCATGACGAGGATGAGGATGCCCGCGATCAGCGAAACGAGCGGCCCGAGGCTTACGTGGATGTTCATCGCATCAGCTCCTTTTGTTGGTTAGAGTGCTGTGGCTGGACGGAACGCGCGACGCATCGACCCAGGCTTCGCGCGAGCGGTCCGCAATTTGCTGCCCACGCACGCCAGTCACGCCGGTCACGCGACGCCTGGGCGCGTGATATCCATAACACGCAGCAAACAGTCGATGAGGAGGTCTCATGCAACCGAGCCGTTCCTGCGCCCCGATGCGTGCGCCGTTGCAAGCGCCGCGCCCGCTCTTGCGCGCATGGCCCGCCCGCGCGAAGCCGGCGCGCTGGGCCAAAGGCGTGGCGCTGATGCTCTCACTTGCCGCCGCGCAATCGTTCGCGCAGACGGCCGGCAACGCGACGCCGCCGGCGACCGCCGCGAGCAGTAGCGCAACCGGCGCTGCAACGGGAAACTCAGGAGACGTGTTCGACCTGCTCATCGGCACGTACACGGGCAGCGGGAAAAGCGAAGGCATCTATGTTTATCGTTTCGATGCGGGCAATGGCGAGCTCACGCGCATTGCATCGGCGCAGACGGTGAATCCGTCGTATCTCGTCGTCAGCCGCGATCGAAACTATGTCTACGCGGTGAACGAATTGCCGGGCGACAATGGCCCGGCGTCGCAGCGCGGCGGCGTCAGCGCGTTTCGCTTCGATCGCGCGAGCGGGCAGTTGAGCTTTCTGAACCGCGTGTCGGCGGACGGCAACGATCCGTGCTATCTCGCCATCTCGCCCGACGGTAAGTACTTGCTCACGGCCAACTATTCGGTCGCGGCGAATCCGGGCGGCAGCTTCGCGGTGTTTCCGCTTTCCGCCGATGGACACGTCGGCACGTCGGTGCTGACCGTGCATCACGAAGGCAGCGGCCCGGTCAAAGGACGGCAGGACAACTCGCACGTGCATTCGACTGTCTTCTCGCCCGACGGCAAGTATCTTTTCGCGCAGGACCTGGGCGTCGACAAGGTGTTCGGCTATCGCTACACGCCGGACGGCAGCCGCGGTCTGTTCGGCCCGACCGAGTCGCGCTACACGCCGATCAAACCGGGCTCCGGCCCGCGCCATCTGGTTTTCAACGCGAGCGGCAAGCACGCCTATCTGACGACCGAACTGAACGCATCGGTCCTTGTCTTCGACTACGCCGACGGCAAGCTCACGGAAACGCAGTCCGTGCCGATGACCGCGCCCGGCTTCAAAGGCAAGATCGGCGGGGGCGCGCTGCACCTGTCGCAGGACGGGCGCTTTCTCTACGCGACGAATCGCGGCGACGCGAATCAGCTCGTGGCATTCGCCGTCGATCCGGCCAACGGGCATCTGAAGCTGCTCAAACGCTATCCGACGCTCGGCAAGACGCCGCGCGAATTCGCCATCGATCCGAGCGGACGCTGGCTCGTCGTCGGCAATCAGGAGAGCGACAGCGCGTACTTCTTCCGCCGCGATCCGGCGACGGGCGAACTCGCGTCCGATCCCAAGCAGTTGTCGATCGGCTCGCCGGTCGATTTCAAGTTCGTTTCGCCTTCGTGAGCTCATGACGAAGCGCCGCGCGGCGTTTGACGCGCGGCGCCCCGGCGTCTTACCTTCACAGCGATACGCAGTCCATCGACGATGACAAGAAAAATAGCGGTCAGGGCGGTCACGGTTTCGTTGCTGAGCGCGTGCGCGATGAGTTCTCTCGCCGCGCGCGCCGACGAAGGGCAATGCGATTTCAAGCGCGACTGGATGTCGTCGGCGTGTGAGCGCGTGATGCGCGTCGCGCGCGACGGCACGTGGGATCTCTACGTCACGGGCTACGGCTGGCACATCGACGGTTATCACAACCGCAGCGAGCTGAATCCGTGGTCGTGGGGCGGCGGCGCGGGCAAGCACTGGACCGACGCGAACGGCCACGAAGACATCCTGTTCGCGTTCGGGTTCTCGGACTCTCACCACAACTTCCAGCCGATAGGCGGCTATGCGCGGCAGTGGTTCACGAAGCCGGTGCTGGGCGGCTTGCAGGCGGGCGGCGGCTTCTTCGCCGGCCTCACCGCGCGCTCGGACGTCGCGCACTATTTCCCGTTGCCGCTCGCGTTGCCCATCGGCTCGATCCGCTACAAGCGCGCGTCGCTGATGGGCACGTTCATTCCGCGCCTGCCCGGCCTGAACGACGGCGACGTCGCCTTCTTCTGGGGACGCTACGAGTTCTAGTACGATGGCCGGGCGGCCCGCTTTTGTGCGGGCGTGGAGTTGCATCGTATCGGGAATCGAAAGGTGTCCCGATAATTCGTAAGGTAACAGCAGGGAAGCAACATTGGATACGACCCGTACGCAAGACCCGGCCGAGCGCGCGCGCGCCGGTCACGACCAGCCGGCGCCGCCGGGATTCATCAGCGCGTTCGACTTTGCGGGCGGCGACGCGTTGCGGCTCTCGTGGGACGAGGCGCGCCGGGCCGTCGCGGGCGACGGCTTCACGTGGCTGCATCTTTCGGCCAACGACGACACCGTGGAAAGCTGGCTCGAAGGCGTCACGTCGATGCCGGACGTCGCGCGAGAATTCCTGAACGGCGAGGACAAGCGGCCGCGCGTGCACATGGGCGCGAACTTCGTGTACGGCGTGGTGGCGGACCTCGAACTCGTCGCGGCCGCGCCGGATGCGGCCTCGCCGGGCGTGCGCGAGGCCAATCGGGCGACGAGCGCGCTGCGCTTTTACGTCGACCGCCACCGCATGATTACCGTGCGGGCGCGTCCGCTGCAATCGACCGACCGTCTGCGCCACGCCGTGCTCGAAGGCGCGACGTTCCGCGATACCGTCGACCTTTTCGCGGGCCTGATCCGCGCGCTGAACGAGACCTTCGTCGATCGCATCGACGATATCGGCGACCGGCTCGACGACGTGGAGGAGGGCGTGCTCGAAAACGGTCAGGGGAACTGGCGCGCGCATCTCGGCGACGTGCGGCGCAGGCTCGTGGAGGTGAAGCGCTTCATCGATCCCGAGCGCAATGCGCTGACGCAGCTCGTCACGCGTCGTCTGGAGTGGGCCGAGCCGCGTTCCATGGAGGCGCTCGTGCAGGCCATTCAGGTGCTCAACGGCCTGGGTGCGGGGCTGGAAGGACTCTATGAACGCGCGAAACTCTTGCAGGATGAAATCGCGGCGCTGCTCTCCGAGGACATCAACCGCAAGCTGCTGTGGCTCGCGATCATGTCCGCGCTCTTGATGCCCGCGACGCTTCTCACGGGCATCTTCGGCATGAACGTGGCGGGCTTGCCGGGCACGCACGATCCGGCGTCGTTCTGGATCGTGATCGGCGTGATGGCGGGCTGCGCCGCCATCACGATCTTCCTGCTGCGCAAGCTGCGCGTGTGGTGAGGCGCTGAGCTGATGGCTCAGTCGGCCGGGCCGGGCGGCGCGAGCACTTCGCGATTGCCGTTGCTGCCCATCGGCGAGACGAGCCCGGCCGATTCCATCTGCTCGACGAGACGCGCGGCGCGGTTATAGCCGATGCGCAACTGCCGTTGCACCGACGAAATCGACGCGCGCCGCGTGCGCACGACGAACGCGACGGCTTCGTCGTAGAGCGGATCGGCTTCCGCATCGGGCGTTTCGCCAAAGAGATCCTGCGAGCCGCCTTCCGGCGTCGGACCGGAGAGGATGCCTTCTTCGTACTCCGGCTCGCCGAACTGCTTCAGATATTCGACCACGCGATGTACTTCGTCGTCCGCGACGAACGCGCCGTGCACGCGTTGCGGATAGCCGGTGCCGGGCGGCAGGAACAGCATGTCGCCCGCGCCAAGCAGCGATTCGGCGCCCATCTGATCGAGAATCGTGCGCGAATCGATCTTCGAGGAGACCTGGAACGCCACGCGCGTCGGAATGTTCGCCTTGATGAGCCCGGTGATGACATCCACCGACGGCCGCTGCGTGGCGAGAATCAGGTGGATGCCGGCGGCGCGCGCCTTCTGCGCGAGGCGCGCGATCAATTGCTCGATCTGCTTGCCGGCGACCATCATCAGATCCGCGAGCTCGTCGATCACGACGACGATCAGCGGCAGCGTCGAGAGCGGCTCCGGCGCGTCGGGCGTCAACGAGAACGGGTTCGTGAGCTTCTTGCCCGCGGCTTCGGTGTTGCGCACCTTCTGATTGAAGCCTTGCAGGTTGCGCACGCCCACGGCCGACATCAGCCGATAGCGCTTCTCCATTTCGCCGACGCACCAGTTGAGCGCGTTGGAGGCGAGCTTCATGTCGGTGACGACCGGCGCGAGCAGATGCGGAATGCCCTCGTAGACGGACAGCTCCAGCATCTTCGGGTCGATCATGATGAGGCGCACGTCCTCGGGCTTCGCCTTGAAGAGCAGCGAAAGGATCATTGCGTTGATGGCGACGGACTTGCCCGAGCCGGTCGTGCCCGCGACGAGCATGTGCGGCGCCTTCGCGAGATCGGTGACGACCGGATTGCCGACGATGTCCTTGCCCATCGCGATCGTCAGGTTCGACTTCGACGCGCGATACACGTCGTCTTCGAGAATCTCCGACAGGCGGATCATCTGCCGCCGCGCGTTCGGCAACTCCAGGCCCATGCAGGTCTTGCCGGGAATCGTTTCGACGACGCGGATCGACGTGAGCCCGAGCCCGCGCGACAGGTCTTTCATCAGCCCGACGATCTGGCTGCCGCGCACGCCGAGCGCCGGTTCCACTTCGAAGCGCGTGATGACCGGACCCGCCGACGCGCCCACCACCGTCACCGGCACCTTGAACTCCTGCAGGCGCTGCTCGATGAGTTGGCCGGTATCGGCGAGGCGTTCCTCGGACACGGGCTCGACTTCGTCGGACGCGGGTTCGAGGAGATCTAGCGTCGGCAACTCGACGGCCGACGCTTGCGGCGCGTGGAATTCGAACTCGGTCGGCGTGAAGCCGCGCAGCGGCTGACGCGGCTCGGGAGCGGCGGCGGGGCGCGGTTCGTCGATGGAGGTTGCGCGCGTGGATGGCGCGGTGAACGCGGGCGCGGGCGGCACGGGCAACGCGGACAACGTCTGCGGCTCGTGATCGAGCCAGGGCGGTGGCTCGTCGAACGACGGCTGCGGCTCGCTCGGCTCGGACAGCGCGCGGGGCAGCGGCGGCGGCAGGATGGGCGCCGAATCGAACGGATAGTCTGGTCGATCCGGCGCAGTGTCCGGTTCGAAGGGCGACTCTTCGCGCTTTTCTAGCGGTGGCGGGCTCGCAGGCATCGGCCGGGCGTCTCGCGAGACGTCGACGCCGGAAGAGGGGGCGAAGTCCTGTGCGCTTGCTAGTCGCCGGACAGACTCCTGCGCGCCGTTCGACGCGGCGGCTGCGGTAGCTGCGGTGGCGATCGCGTCCATCCCCGGATGCGCGGGCTCGTCGGCCAGCGGTTCGCGCATCAGCCATGACGGCGCGTGAGGATCACGGTCGGCATCGGAGCGTGCTTCAAGCGTGGCCGGTGGCTCAGGAACGATGTGCGCCGGCAATGTTGCCGCCGGTTCGATGCGTGGCGCGTCGGCGGGTGGTTCTGCGCCGTGCCCGACGGTGGTCGCCGTGGACGCTTTCCATGACGGCGCGTGCGGCTCACGTTCGGCATCGGAGCTTGCTTGGAGAGTGGCCGGTGCGTCGGGGATGATGTGCGCCGGCGATGTTGCCGCCGATTCCACGCTTGGCGCGTCGGCGGGTGGTTGCGCGCCACGCCCGACAGTGGTCGCCGTGGACGCTTTCCATGACGGCGCGTGCGGCTCACGTTCCGCATCGGAGTGTGCTTCGGGCGTCCCCGGTGTGTCAGGGACGATGTGCGCCGGCGATGTTGCCGCCGGTTCCATGCTTGGCACGCCGGCGTGTGGTTCTGCGCCACGCCCGACCGCAGTCGCCGTGGACACTTTCCATGACGGCGCGTGCGGCTCACGTTCCGCATCGGAGCTTGTTTGGAGAGTGGCCGGTGCGTCAGGGACGATGTGCGCCGGCAATGTTACCGCCGGGTCCATGCTTGGCGAGTCGGCGGGCGGTTCTGCGCCATGCCCGACCGCCGTCGTCGTGGACGCTTCTGAAATAGGCCTCGGCGATTGCGATGCCATCGAAGGCGCCGGCTCGGTCGACGCGCCTTGCGCTTTCACAGCGCTGGCAGACGCGTGGACGACTTCGTGCGATGCGGGCGCCTCAGCGAGCGACGAAGATGCGGTCGCTTGCTCCAGCGCGTCGGCCGGCGACTCGTCAGCCCGTGATGCGTCGCCGTCAGTCAGGCGTCCGTTATTCTCGGCTGTCTGAAAGCCGGCGCGCGTGTCGACTGCTGATTGCGGAACGAATGCGGGCGTTTCCGCGATAGCGGGCGGTTCTTCGCCAGCGTCCGAGGTTGCCAACGGCGCTTCGGTCGTGGTGATCGGTTCGGTCGACGCCTCGTCGGAGATCGGCGACGGCATCGAAGGCGTTGTTGCGCTCAGTTCGCGCTGGGCGCGTGCACCGGCGTCTGGGATTGCCGGCGCCGCCTCGACCTCGCTCGCGGACTCGTGTTGCGGCGTTTGCGGTGCCGCGAATTGCGTCGCATCGGTCGGTGGCGCAAAGGGCGCTTCCACGCTTGCTTCGCGTCGAACCGGCAAGCTGGACGAGGCCGCTTCTTCGACCCGTGCAGCCGTGGCGCGCGTGTCAGACAGAGAATCCGGTGAAGCGCGCAACCCGAGCGGCTCACGGTCGCCCGAAACGCCGTCCCTTAACGCGCTCGCGCTCACCGCGCCATCCGAAACCAGCGACGCCGCATCGGTCGACGGCGACGCCTGCGCCTCGTGATGGCGGGCGAGACTCGCCCCTGCCAGCGACGTCCAGAGCGCCGCTTTCTCCTCGATGGAACGCAGCGTCGCCTGAATGGCGTCGGGCGCGGGCGGCGGCACAGGCGGCGAAGGCGGACGCGAGAACGCGGGCGGCGCGAAAGCCGACGAGCGTCCATCGCCTGTCATCTCTGTGGGCAACGGGCGCCTCACCGGGCCACGCGATGTCTGCGTCGACGTCGCCGCGGACGACGAAGCCGGGTTGCGCGCCGGGGCGCTATTTCTCGGCGTGGAAGCCGGGCCGTTGCCGGACATTGCGGCGCGTGCCGGCGTGGTCTGCGTGGACATCGGCCGCTGCGGCGCCCGGGCGGACGCAAAAGAAGCAGAACCCGTGGAAGAAGCTGAAGAACGCAGCGAAGCCGCCGCGCCCGCCTCGCTGCGGGCAGGCGAGCCCGACGGCAAGGTGGCACGCGAAGCCGTCGAGCCGAGCGCCGCCGCTGCCGTCGACAGGGAATTGAGCCATCCGTCGGGCGCGACCGGCTCGACAAACGTGGACACCGGCGTGCCGGCGCGCTCGAACGCGGGGCGGCGCGAATACGCCTCCGCCGTCGCCGCGATGCCCGCCGCCGATGCCTCCGCGCCCTTCACGACGCGCCCCGCCGTCGGTGGCGGACGCCACGGCGTCGGCCGCTGATAGCGTCCGCTGCGTTGCCCGGTGGGCATGCCGAGCGTCGGCTCGTCGTGCGAGGCGCGAGAGACCGTGGCATCGAAACGCTCGCCGCCGATGCCTCGCAACGGCGCATCCGCAGTCGTCGTCTCGCGCGGGCGGCGCTCGCGCCAACGCATGCCGGTCGGCTTCGCGCTCGCCTGCGCGCTGCGCCTTGACGTGGACTTCGGCCCCGACTTGGCACGCTCGGGCTCGCGAGTGCGCGACTCGCGTTCGGACGGCTCGCGCGGCGTCAGCCAGCTTTGCGGAAGGCCGAAGCCGAACGCTTCGTCGGCCCAGGCGAGCACCGAGCGCCAACTGAATTCGACGAGCCACGGCAGGCTGATCGCAAACACCGCTGCCGCGATGGCGATGGCCCCCGGCGCATGCGCAAGGCCGGCGAGCGCCCCCGCGAGCGCGCGGCCGGCGCGATTGACATTTTCCTGTGCTTCGAGCGCGCCGGCGAGCGCGCCTTCCAGCGTCGCGCTCGACAGCAGGACGGTGAAGAAGCCGAGCCACAGGCGGATCGTGCCGGGACCGCGCAGCCCCGCGCCGCCCGGAAGCACCGATTTGACGACGCGCCACAAGAGAGCGAGAAACCAGACGACTGATGCACCGAACCAGCCGAGAACTACCGTGTGCATGCTAAGGATCGAACCAAGGTTGGATGAGACGGGTGAGAGACGGCTGCCCGGTCGCGTAACGGTAACGGGGGCAACGTGCGTGTGTCGCGCACTGGCCGGGCGTATCGACTGAGCAGTTTAACGGTTGCGGGCTGAACCGGACGCGCATGGCGCAAGCGCGCAACAGTCAGCAACACTTAGCCTGTCATGCGCCGCGCGAGCGCGACGCGGCCGCGTGTCATTCAGCGCGCTGCGCGAACGTCAGTACGCCGCCGTTGTCGAGCGTCAACTGAAGCGATTGCGGCGGATTCATCTGCACGCCGCTCTTCGCGACATGAGCGAGCGCGTCGAGATAAGGCTGCTCCAGAGCGCCGCCGACGCTCGATGGACACGCCATGCGCGTGCCGGCGAGCGGACCGAAGCTCAACTTGCCGTCCTTGAGGACGTACGGGCCGGTGTAGCGATTGCAGCCTGAAAAGCCGCTCGCCCGGCGACGGCCGCTCTCCGTGGACAGATCGAGCGTGATCGGCTGACTGCCCGCGGCGCGACTCGGCACGGCGCGCGGCTGGCCGTTCGCCTCGGTCCAGCTGGTCAGTTCCCAATGCGTGTCGTCGAGCAATTGAGTCGCGGCCGGGTTGTAAGGATCGGTGGGCGGCGCGCTCGCGTCCGAGTGCTTCGGCATGGCGCACCCGCTCACGAGGCTTGCCATCAAAACAGCGACGCCGGCGCAAGGCGCAAGGATGGCCAGCGGACGCGGCATCGCGCGTGAGGATAAAGCGCGGCGAAAATGCGAAGACATCGAAAATTCCAGGGCTGGCGAAAGCCGTAAGGGTACCGCAGGCGTCGTATCGTTTGTCTAGCATCGAGATGCAACAAATCATTTGTCATGCGGCGGACCATCGACGCACGCGGGAATTCGCGGCGCGGACGCGAGTCCATATGCGTTGTCAATAGGCCGAATGGCATAGCAGTCGGCGGCTGCGCTGCGTGTTAACATCCCCGCCGAATCGTGATAATCGGCGTTCGAGTTATCGAAGAGACTCGTTGCCGACGCACAACCGAAACGCTTCCGGAGCACGCATGCAGACCGACTCAGCCGACCAGAACGCACCGCACGATATGGCCGTGCGCATCGGCACGCCGCTTTCCCCGGGCGCCACGCGCGTCATGCTTCTCGGAGCGGGCGAGCTGGGCAAGGAAGTGATCATTGCGCTACAGAGGCTCGGCGTCGAAGTCATCGCGGTCGATCGTTACGCGAACGCGCCGGGGCATCAGGTCGCGCACCGCGCGCATGTCATCGACATGACCGATCCCGCCGCGCTGCGCGCGCTCGTGGAACGCGAGAAGCCGCATCTGATCGTGCCCGAGATCGAGGCCATCGCCACTGACGCGCTCGCGGACATCGAGGCGTCGGGCAGCGCGACCGTCATTCCGACCGCGCGGGCCACCCAGCTCACGATGAATCGCGAAGGCATTCGCCGGTTGGCCGCCGAAACGCTCGGCTTGCCGACCTCGCCCTATGCGTTCGCGCAATCGCTCGACGAGATGAAAGCGGCGATCGCGACCATCGGTTTTCCGTGCGTCGTGAAGCCGGTCATGTCGTCGTCGGGCAAGGGGCAGTCCGTGCTGCGCAGCGAGGCGGACGTGGAGCCGGCATGGCAGTACGCGATGGCCGGCGGGCGCGTCAATCACGGCCGCGTGATCGTGGAAGGCTTCATCGACTTCGAATACGAAATCACGCAGCTCACCGTGCGCGCGGCGGACCCGGCGAGCGGCGAAACGCAGACTTACTTCTGCGAGCCGATCGGGCACGTTCAGGTGGCGGGCGATTACGTGGAATCCTGGCAGCCGCAGCCGATGAGCGCGGCCGCGCTGGAAAAAGCCCGCGAGGTCGCCGAGAAGGTGACGACGGCGCTCGGCGGGCGCGGCCTTTTCGGCGTGGAACTGTTCGTGCGCGGCGATGACGTGTGGTTCTCCGAGGTGAGCCCGCGTCCGCACGACACCGGCCTCGTCACGCTCGCGACGCAGCGTTTCTCCGAATTCGAGCTCCACGCCCGCGCGATTCTCGGGCTGCCCGTGGACCCGTCGTTGAGCACGCCGGGCGCGTCGGCGGTCATTTACGGCGGTCTGGACGAAGCGGGCATTGCCTTCGAAGGCGTGCGCGAGGCGCTCGCCGTGCCGGGCGCGGATGTGCGGCTGTTCGGCAAGCCGGAGAGCTTCGTGAAGCGGCGCATGGGCGTGGCGGTGGCGACGGGCGTCGATACGGACGAGGCGCGCGATCGGGCGAAGCTCGCGGCATCGAAGGTGCGTCCGGTTTCCATCAAGTGAAGGCCGCCGTGCGACAAACAGGAGCATTCCAGTGAAACGCTTGGTTCTCGCCGCGCTCGTCGCGGCATGCGTGGGGCTGTCGGGCTGCGGCCTTGCCGCCGCTCCGTGCCGCATTGCATCCGCGGGCCTGAAGATCGTGCCGGTCGTCGGTCACGTCGCGGCCGCGCCCACCGATGCGTGCGCCGACGTGATCGATCCCTGACCGGCGTGCAGCAATATCAAACACCGAAAAACAGGACGATGAACAAGCTTCTCGCACTCTCGATCGCGTTGCCGATGGCGCTGGCCGTGCAATCGGCGCGGGCCATGCCGCTGACGGTTCCGCAAATTCAGACGGCATCGACGCAATCCACGCGCTACGACTGCCGCGACGGCAAGAGCATCACCGTGCAGTACACGACCACGCGCAACCGCCAGAGCTTCGCGGCGTTGACCGTGGACGGGCGCAAGCTCCTGTTCGTGAACGTGATCGCCGGTTCGGGCGCGAAATACGCCGCCGACCAATATGTCTGGTGGACCAAGGGCCCGCAAGCGAACCTGTACGACGAGATGGCCGCCAAGGATTCGCCGCCGCTGCTGGCGGACTGTCAGGCGCGCGGGAAGTAGCCGGATGCAAGCGCGCGCCCTCGGGACGAGCGCCCGAAGCCTTCGACAGGCGGTGCTACAATGTGCGGCTTTCCCGCAGTGAGAGGGCGGCGGTTTCCAGCGGACCTTCCCAGCGCCCGGGCAACCGCTGTGCAGCGGGTGGCGCGCGCGGCCGCAGCGCCCGGTGACGCTAAAGCGTCATCGAAGCCGTGTTCCATTCGGGTGTGCGTCGAAGGAGCGTGCGAAACAAGCCGCGCCGCCGATGCCCGATGTCCGGCAGCCTGTCCAGTCGCGCGCCAAGGCACGCATCATGCGCACGAGAAGCGTGCAACCCCTAACAGATTGCGTCGCGGGTCGTTCCGCGCCACCGAAACACGCGTGCAACGCCGAGTCGGATTCAACGATCGTTCACGCGCGCCGCATCAGCGGTTTTATAGCGAAAGCCAACATAGTCACCATGTCTGATTCCGTCGCCCCGAACACGTCCACCGAAGAAGCCACGGCCGCACCGACGTTCGACCAGTTCGGCTTGTCCCCCGAGATCCTCAAGGCGGTGCGCGAGTCGGGCTACACGACGCCCACGCCGATTCAGGCGAAAGCCATTCCCGTCGTGCTCTCGGGCCGCGACGTGATGGGCGCGGCTCAAACCGGCACCGGCAAGACGGCGAGCTTCTCGCTGCCGATCATCCAGCGCCTGCTGCCGAACGCCAACACCAGCGCATCGCCTGCGCGGCATCCGGTGCGCGCGCTCATGCTCACGCCGACGCGCGAACTCGCCGATCAGGTCGCCGCGAACGTGCAGACGTATTCGAAGCACACGCCGCTGCGCAGCACGGTCGTGTTCGGCGGCGTCGACATGAACCCGCAGTCCGAGGCACTGCGTCGCGGCGTCGAGATTCTCATCGCGACGCCGGGCCGCCTGCTCGACCACGTGCAGCAAAAGACGCTCAATCTCGGCCAGGTGCAGATGCTCGTGCTCGACGAAGCCGACCGCATGCTGGACATGGGCTTCCTGCCCGACCTGCAACGCATCCTGAATCTGCTGCCGAAGGAGCGGCAAACGCTGCTTTTTTCGGCCACGTTTTCGCCGGAAATCAAGAAGCTGGCGGCGACGTATCTGCGTAATCCGCAGACCATCGAAGTCGCGCGCAGCAACTCGACCGCGACCAACGTCCGCCAGATCGTCTACGAAGTCCACGAGAGCGACAAGTCGGGCGCCGTCGCGCAGATCATTCGCGAGCGCGGGCTCAAGCAGGTGATCGTGTTCTGCAACAGCAAGATCGGCGCGAGCCGGCTCGCGCGCGTGCTGGAGCGCGACGGCATCGTGGCGACCGCGATTCACGGCGACCGTTCGCAGAGCGAGCGCATGCAGGCGCTCGACGCGTTCAAGCGCGGCGAGATCGAGGCGCTCGTGGCCACGGACGTCGCGGCACGCGGTCTCGACATCGCCGAACTGCCGGCGGTCATCAACTTCGATCTGCCGTTCAACGCGGAAGATTACGTGCACCGCATCGGCCGGACGGGGCGCGCGGGCGCTTCGGGCGACGCGCTGTCGCTGTGCAGCCCGAACGAGCGCAAGCAGCTGGCCGACATCGAAAAGCTGATCAAGCGTCCGCTCGAAGTCGAGACGCTGCAAGTCGCCACGCCGATGCGGCGCGACGCATCCCGCCGCGACGAGCGGCCGGCGCGCGGCGAGCGCTCGGAGCATCGGCATGGCGCGCGCGACGAATCGGGTTCGCGCCGCCGCACGTCGAGCGCATACGACCGGCCGCGTGGGCGTCAGCAGCCGGTGGACGAGTTCTTCCTGAAGCCATACGAACCGTCGCCCTCGGCGATGAAGCGTCAAGAGGAAACCGTCGAGCCCGAGCGCAAGAGTGTTTCGAAGCAGCCGCTGGCGGCGCTCCTCGGCGGACTCGGCATGCCGCGCAAGACGTCCTGAGCCTGCGCGCGTCCATCGGAACGGCAGCCCTTCACGGCTGCCGTTTTTCGTTTTACCGCACGAATCGCTTCGCCCAGTCGGCGATGGCCCGGGCGTAGAACGCATCCAGCGAGCACGCGGTCGCTGCATCGATTCCGAGATGCCGCGCTGCCTGTATGAGCGCGTCAAGCGGAGCGGTGGTGTCGAGCGGCGTCGCGCCGGTCTGTTTGCTGAGTTTCTCGCCGATGTCATTGTTGACGACCGGCACGTGCAGATAGGCGGGCGTCGGCACGCCGAGACACCGCTGAAGGTAGATTTGCCGGGCGGTCGAATCGAGCAGATCCGCGCCGCGCACGACGTGCGTGATGCCTGCGTCGGCGTCATCGACCACGACCGCCAGTTGATACGCCCACAAGCCGTCCGCGCGCTTCAGGGCAAAATCGCCGACCTCGGTGGCGAGATCTTGCGACTGCGGCCCTTGCCAGCGATCAACGAACGTGACGCGCGCCGCGTCGCCGTCCGGCACGCGCAGCCGCCACGCGCGCGCGGCGCGGCCGTTCAGCCCGCTGCGGCACGTGCCGGGATACGCGAGCGTCGCGTGACGCGCGTGGGCGTGCACGAGGGAATCGGCGATCTCGCGCCGTGTGCATCCGCATGGATAGACGAGGCCGTCGGCTTGCAACTGCGCGAAGGCGCGAGCGTACGCGTCGTCGCGCCGGCTCTGCCAGACGGGCGGCTCGTCGGAATGCATGCCGAAACGGGCGAGCGTCGCGAGAATGTCGTCGGCCG
This sequence comes from Caballeronia sp. Sq4a, assembly GCF_023170545.1. Classification (NCBI taxonomy): domain Bacteria; kingdom Pseudomonadati; phylum Pseudomonadota; class Betaproteobacteria; order Burkholderiales; family Burkholderiaceae; genus Caballeronia; species Caballeronia sp. Sq4a. The sequence continues at coordinate 918,917 of NZ_CP084250.1, forward strand.
CGCCGGGGACCGTGCGCGGCGAATCGACGTCCTCGATTCGCACGATCCACGTTCCGCCGTGCGCGCGGGCATCCAGAAAACTCGCGAGCGCGCTGACGAGCGATCCCGCGTGGAGCGGGCCTGTCGGCGAAGGCGCGAAGCGGCCGCGATAAATCATGTAGCGAGGCTTAAGCCGCCTGGCCGACCTTCGCGTCCGGGTGGCACGCGGGGCACGTCTCGCCTGGCTTGTAGTACGGCGATTTCTGGTCTTCGACGCTCACCACCGCGCGGCAGCCGAAGCACTGCGCGGTTGCCGTCGGTTGGAGGTTCGGATCGAGCGCGGTGCGGTAGTCGAACACGAAGCAGTCGCCGGTGTAATGCGCGCCGCCCACTTGCTCGAAGTATTTCAGAATGCCGCCTTCGAGCTGATAAACATGCTCGATGCCCACTTCCTTCATGTGGATCGCGGCTTTCTCACAGCGAATCCCGCCGGTGCAGAAGGACACCACGGTCTTGCCTTCCAGGTCGGCGCGGTTCTGCTCGATTACCTCGGGGAACTCGCTGAACTTCGTGATGCGATAGTCGAGCGCGTTCTCGAACGTGCCGACATCCACTTCGAACGCATTGCGCGTGTCGAGCATCACGACGGGGCGGCCGGCGTCGTCGTGACCGCGGTCGAGCCAGGCTTTGAGCGTGGGCGCATCGACGGACGGCGCTCGGCCGAGTTCCGGCTTGATCGCGGGCTTTTTCATCGTGATGATTTCGCGCTTGAGCCTGACCAGCATGCGGCGAAACGGCTGCGTCTCGGAGAAGCTCTCCTTGAACTGCAGATCGGCGAAACGGCCGCCGAAGAGGGCGTCCGTCCGAATGTAGTCGATGAACTCGCGCACTTGCGCAACCGGCCCCGCGATGAACAGATTGATGCCCTCCGGCGCAAGCAGGATCGTGCCCTTGAGGCCGAGCGCATTGCAGCGTTCGGTGACGAGCGGCCGCCACGCGGCGCCGTCCTCGATGGTGACGAATTTGTAGGCGGAGAGATTCAGTATGCTCATGATCGGATACGGGTGAAACATGTCGAAACGGGACCAGGCGCGGCACGCATGCGCTGCGCGAAACCGCTATTATCCCGCAAACGGCGGGCGCGTCCGGCGTGGCGCGCGGCCCCGCTCGGCGATTCGCTGCGCGCGCCCGATTTCGAGAGCGGAGGGCGCCTTATCCGTTCGGCCAACGCGGCCCTCGCGGGCAATTTTGCGACAGCCCGCATGTACAATATCGGCATGTCAGATCCCCGCTTCGTTCATCTCCGCGTCCACTCCGAATTCTCGATTGCCGACGGCATCGTGCGGCTGGACGACGTCGTCAAATCGGCCGCCGAAGACGGTCAGGGCGCGCTCGCGCTGACCGATCTTGCCAATGCTTTCGGCCTCGTGCGCTTCTATAAGGAAGCACGCGGCAAGGGCGTGAAGCCCATTGCAGGCTGCGACGTCTGGATCACGAATCCCGCCGACCGCGACAAGCCTTCGCGCCTGTTGCTGCTCGTGCGCGACAAGACCGGCTATCTGAATCTGTGCGAACTTCTGAGCCGCGCGTGGCTCACGAATCAGTATCGCGGCCGCGCGGAGGTGATGGTCGAATGGCTCGAAGAAGGGCTCGCTGAGGGGCTGCTGGCGCTGTCGGGCGCGCAGACCGGCGACATCGGCATGGCATTCGCGGCGGGCAATACCGCGAGCGCGGAGCGTCACGCCGAGCGCTGGGCGAAGCTCTTTCCGAACGCGTTCTACATCGAACTCCAGCGCGCCGGCCAGCCCGGCGAGCAGGCGTACATTCTGGAGGCCGTCGCGCTCGCCGCGAAGCTGCGCCTGCCGGTGGTCGCCACGCATCCGCTGCAGTTCATGACGCCGGACGACTACACGGCGCACGAAGCGCGCGTGTGCATTTCGGAGGGCGACATTCTCGCCAATCCGCGCCGCCAGAAGCGTTTCACGACCGAGCAGTATTTCCGCACGCAGGACGAGATGTGCGCGCTTTTCGCGGACATTCCGTCGGCGCTCGCGAATACCGTCGAGATCGCCAAACGCTGCAATCTCACGCTCGAACTCGGCAAGCCGAAGCTGCCGCTTTTCCCGACGCCCGACGGCATGTCGCTCGACGACTACCTCGTGCAGTTGTCGAAGGAAGGCCTCGAAGTGCGGCTCGCGCAGCTTTACCCGGACGAGGCCGAGCGCGACGCGCAGCGCGACACGTATTACAAGCGGCTCGACTTCGAGTGCGGGACCATCATCAAGATGGGCTTTCCGGGCTACTTCCTGATCGTCGCCGACTTCATCATGTGGGCGAAGAACAATGGCGTGCCGGTCGGCCCGGGGCGCGGCTCGGGCGCGGGTTCGCTCGTGGCGTACGCGCTCGGCATTACGGATCTTGACCCGCTGCGCTACAACCTGCTCTTCGAACGCTTCCTGAACCCGGAACGCGTGTCGATGCCCGACTTCGACATCGACTTCTGTCAGGAAGGGCGCGACCGCGTCATCCAGTACGTGAAGGGCAAGTACGGCGCGGACGCCGTCTCGCAGATCGCCACCTTCGGCACGATGGCGGCAAAGGCGGCGGTGCGCGACATCGGCCGCGTGCTCGATCTCGGCTACATGTTCACGGACGGCATCGCGAAGCTCATTCCGTTCAAGCCGGGCAAGCACGTAACCATCGCGGACGCGATGAAGGAAGAGCCGGCGCTTCAGGAGCGTTTCGACACCGAAGACGAAGTGCATCAGTTGCTGGAGCTCGCGCAGCGCGTCGAGGGCTTGACGCGAAATGTGGGCATGCACGCGGGCGGCGTGCTGATCGCGCCCGGCAAGCTCACCGATTTCTGCCCGCTCTACACGCAGGGCGAGGACGGCGGGGTCGTCAGCCAGTACGACAAGGACGACGTGGAAGCCGTCGGGCTCGTCAAGTTCGACTTCCTGGGCCTGACCACGCTCACGATTCTCGACTGGGCGGAGCGCTATATCCGCCGGCTGGATCCGTCGAAGAAGGACTGGAGCCTCGGGCAGGTGCCGCTGGACGATCCGGCTTCGTTCACCATCCTCAAGAAAGCGAACACCGTCGCCGTGTTCCAGCTGGAAAGCCGCGGCATGCAGGGCATGCTGAAGGACGCGCAGCCGGACCGCTTCGAGGACATCATCGCGCTGGTGGCGCTCTATCGCCCGGGCCCGATGGACCTGATTCCGAGCTTCTGCGCACGCAAGCACGGGCGCGAGATCGTCGAGTATCCGGACCCGCGCGTCGAGCCTGTCCTGAAAGAGACCTACGGCATCATGGTCTATCAGGAGCAGGTGATGCAGATGGCGCAGATCATCGGCGGCTACTCGCTCGGCGGCGCGGACTTGCTGCGTCGCGCGATGGGCAAGAAAAAGCCCGAGGAAATGGCGAAGCACCGCGAGATTTTCGCGGAAGGCGCGGCCAAGAACGGCCTCACGCGCGAGAAGTCCGACGAGATCTTCGATTTGATGGAGAAGTTTGCGGGCTACGGCTTCAACAAGTCGCACGCGGCGGCGTATGCGCTGCTCGCGTACTACACGGCGTGGCTGAAGGCGCATCATCCGGCGGAATTCATGGCGGCCAACATGTCGCTCGCCATGGACGACACCGACAAGGTGAAGATCCTTTTCGAGGATTGCATCGCCAACGGCATGACCGTGCTGCCGCCGGACATCAATCAGTCGGCGTATCGCTTCGAACCGGTCGCGGAGGCGGACGGCAAGCGCTCGCGCACCATCCGTTATGGTCTGGGCGCGGTGAAGGGCAGCGGCCAGAACGCGATCGAAGAGATCCTGCGGGCGCGCGAAGACGGCCCATTCACCGACCTGTTCGACTTCTGCGAGCGCATCGACCGGCGCGTCGTTAACCGGCGCACGGTCGAGGCCCTGATTCGCGCGGGCGCGTTCGACGCGCTGCATGCCAATCGCGCGCAACTGCTGGCTTCAGTGCCGCTCGCGATGGAAGCCGCCGAACAGGCCGCCGCCAACGCCATGCAGGCGGGCCTCTTCGACATGGGCGACACGCCGCTGCAGAAGCACGAACTCGTCGACGAGCCTGCGTGGTCGGACAAGAAGCGTCTGCAGGAAGAAAAGACGGCGCTCGGCTTCTATCTGTCGGGGCATCTTTTCGACGCCTACAAGGGCGAAGTGCGCCGCTTCGTGCGCCAGAAGATCGGCGAACTGAAGGAAGGGCGCGACAAGCTCGTCGCGGGCGTGATTTCGTCGATGCGCACGCAGATGACCCAGCGCGGCAAGATGCTGATCGTCAATCTCGACGACGGCACCGGCCAGTGCGAAGTGACCGTGTTCAACGAGCAGTTCGAAGCGAACAAGGCGCTTTTCAAGGAAGACGAACTGCTGGTGGTGCAGGGGCAGGCGCGCAACGACGCGTTCACGGGCGGCATTCGCTTCACCGTCGATACGGCGATGGACCTTGAACGCGCGCGTAGCCGCTACGCGCAATCGGTGAAGGTGGAGATGAACGGCAATGCCGATGCGTTGCGGCTGCGTCGCGTGCTCGAAGCGCATGCGGCAGGCGAACAGGCCGCGCCGCCGCCGATACCCGTCAGGGACAACGGCCGTCAGCGTCAGAGCGCCGCGCCGATTCCCAATGGACTCAACGTGAGCATCGTCTATCGCAGCGAGCACGCCGAAGGCGAAGTGCGTTTAGGCGACGCGTGGCGCGTGAAGCCGACCGACGATCTCATCAGCGCGCTGCGCGGGGAGTTCGCGGGGAGTGAAATCGAGATTGTTTATTGATGCGCATCGGCATATCCGCCAATGCGCTGAAGCATTCGGGCGGCTTGGAACGTTACGCGATGGACCTGGTGCGCGGCTTCGCGCAAGCGGGTTTCGTCGCGCCGAATAAGCCCGTATTCTTCGCGCGCAAGATCGATTCTTCGCTGCCCGAATACGCGATGGTGGAGGCGCATCGCATCAACGTGTCCTTTCTGCCGGGTAAGTGGCGCGATGGTTTTTTCTCGAGGGCGTTGCAGCGCGAGCGCAGGCGCGCGAGCGTCGATGTCCTGATCGGCTGCAATCGCGTGAAAGGTTCGGAGATTGCGATTTGCGGGGGCACGCATATCGGCTTTCTGCGAGCGACAGGACGGCGCGCGAAGCGTTCGGACAGGCGGCAGGTCGCGCTGGAACGGAGCCAGTATGCGACGGCTTCCGTGATCGTCGCGCATTCGGACATGATGCGCGACGAGCTTCGCACGCTCTACGACATCGCCGACGACAAGATTCGCGTGGTGTATCCGCCCGTGGATAGCGCGCGCTTTTCGCCCGTTGATGGCACCGAACGCGAACGTCTGCGCGAGCAGTTCGGCTTTGCGCGCGACGAGACCGTGCTGCTGTTCCCGTCGAGCAGTCACGAGCGCAAGGGCCTGCCGCTCATCGAAAAGGCGCTCGCAGGCATGAAGGTAACGGTCGCGGTGGCGGGACGCGCGCCGCAAGCCGCGGCGTCGAACGTGCGCTATCTCGGTTACGTGAAGAATATCGAGGACGCGTATCGCGCGGCGGATTTCACCATTCTTGCGTCCAGCTACGAGCCGTTCGGGCTCGTCGGCATCGAGTCGGTGATGTGCGGCACGCCAGTGATCTTTCCCGCGAGCATCGGCTGCGTGGATGCCATCGATGAGAGCGCCAAACATGTATTCGTGCCGGGCGACGCGGACGATCTGCGTCGCGTGGCGAGCGCGGCCATCGCATCACGGCGCCAGCGGGTGTCCGGGCCGGCCGTGCAGTACGACGCGAGCGTTGCGGCGCATGTCGATGCGCTGCTCGCGCTGGCGCAGGGCATTCGCGCTACCTAGTCTTGTTCAAGTGTGCGAGCTTGAGAAAGCGGTAATAGACGGTCTGCGCGTTGAACAGCGCGATCATAAAGCCGGTCTTGCCATCGAGAAAGCCCCGCCTCAACACGTAAGTGCGAACGAACGCCCACGCGCCGCGCGACACCGCCACGCCGAAACCGCCGCGCTTGCCTGCCGCATGGCGCTGCTGCGCGCCGGCGGTCGAATAAGCGTCCAGCTTGCGCAAGACCGCCTCGAAGTCCTCGTACGAGTAATGCATGAGCTTGCCGCTCAGACGCGCGACGGGTTTGTCCGTCGACAGGATAAGGCGCTCGTGTACCAGATCCCCCGAGAACCGCGCCGTGCCGCGCCTGAACAAACGCGGAATCCAGTCCGGATACCAGCCGCTGTGATGCACCCACACGCCGCAGAAACTCGATAAGCGGTCGATTGCGTACACATCGGCGTGCGGAGCGCCAATCGCCGACTGGATCGACGCCGCGAGTTCCGGCGAAACGATTTCATCGGCGTCGATCGACATGATCCAGTCCGTGCTGAGGGCATCGACGGCGCGGTTCTTCTGCGGGCCAAAGCCGGGCCAGTCATGCGCTTCGATCACGCGCGCGCCGTTCGCCCGCGCGATGTCCACCGTGGCGTCCGTGCTGCCGCCATCCACGATAACGATCTGATCCGCGAAAGAGACGGATTGGAGGCACTGCGCGAGCCGCGCGGCGGCGTTGTGGGTGATGATGGCGATGCCGAGGGTGGGCACGTTCAACGTTTCCTTGGAAGCGACGAAAAGAGCCGGGCGGCCATGACGCGACCTGTCAACGGCGCAGATGCCATTTCACGAAGAAGAACGGCGCGAGCAACCACGGCCACGTCGCATACACGAACATGCGAATGCGAAAGCCGAGGCTCACGTCCTTCGATCTTGACATCAACGAGAGGCGGCGCATGGCCGATGGTTCGTCGAACAGGGCGCTGACGTACCGCTCGCGGGCAGATTTGCCGGCAAGAAGCGCGCGCATTCGTTCGCCAACGCCGACCTTGTCGGCATCACATTGGAGCTGGCGCGTTTCGCCGGAGCCGTTCAGATTGGCCAGCTTGATGCGCGCAACATAATCATAGGGCGTGCGCCATTTGCGCTTGCTCGATAGTCCTCCGCGCCGATAGAGCACCAGCGGCTCGTGCAGCGTATGCGCGCCACGGCTCATGATGGCGCGGAACGCCATGATCTGATCTTCGCCGTAAATGCCGGGCGCAATCGGCCCGAATGCTTCGAAAAGTCGCCGCGTCCATGCATGCGCCGCTCCCACCAGATGAGGGCGATTGGTCGACCACGTCTCGAAGCTTCGGTAAGCGTCCAGATCGGTCACGCGCAGCACGCCGTGCGCCTCGCCGTTCGCGTCGAGGTCCTGCAGATCGGTGGCGATCAGGTCCCAGCGCTTGCCGCTGTCGAGCCACACGCGCATCACGCGCTCGACGCGCTCGGGCTTCGATATGTCGTCGCCGGCGGCGATGAACAGCATCTCACCGGACGCGCGCGCCGCAAGCGCGCTCAGATGCGCGCTGATGCCGAGATTTACCTCATTCCGAAAGAGCCGTACAGTGTGCGGACCTCGATAAGCGTTCACGCAGCGCTGCGCGATTGCAAACGTGGCGTCCGGAGATGCATCGTCCGAGATCAGGATTTCGAGCGGCGACCATGTTTGTTCCAGGGCGCCTCGTATTGCATCGGCGATAGTGTCTTCTTGGCGAAATGTGATGAGCAGCAGGCTCGCGAGCGGCGCGGTCCGCGTAGATTGAGGTGTTGCAGACATATATCGATCAAGACACATCGGCCGTTCCAAAGAGCCTTGCTGATGCAGGTCTCTCTCGCCTTCGTTGACGAGTACGCCATGGGGCAGCCGTATAATACCGGAGTTCTGGGACACGCGGCCGGACCGGCCTGCCGCACCCCTTCAGGTTCGAAGATTGGAAAAGACAATTCGCTATCTTATTGCCAGCATGGTCCTGCTGGCGCCCGCAAGCACGTTGGTCGTGAGAGGCGGAACGGGGTACTGTTTCTTTGTCCTGGTCGCGATCGCAGTCTTCGCCGGTATGTCCAAGCCGTTCAGGCTCAGCCCCCGTTTGCTGATTTCAGCGTACCCGTTATATACCGCGGGCATGCTGTGCTTCATGGTCTATTTGCCCTTGCAGCAGGCACTCGAAGGCTACTATCTGCCGCGCGAGTTCGACGGACTATCGCGTTTTGCGCTGTCTTTGCCGATCTTTCTTTTGCTCGTCAACGTGCCGATCGGATATCTGAAGGCGCTTGGTTGGGGTTGCATGCTAGGCGCGTTCGGTGCGGGCGTCTGGGCAGCCGATAGCGCAATTCACATGACGGTGACTGAACTCAACCGTCTCGGCAATGATTTCACCAATCCTATCCCGTATGGCAACACCGCCTTGCTTCTCGGCTTCCTGTCAGTGATGACGATTCGCTGGGACGACTACCGCGATGCCTGGATGCGGCGCCTCGGCATCGGGCTCAAACTGTTAGGATTCGCCGCGGGACTGTATGCGTCGTATCTTTCGGGCACGCGCGGCGGGTGGCTCGCCATCCCGCTTTTTCTGGTTCTTTGTTCGTTCAATTTCGGGTGGGTGAAACGGTGGCAAGATGGGTTGACGGCGGCCGCTGCCGTCGTCCTGGCAATGGCGCTTCTTCTTGCATCGCCCATCGGACGCGAGCGCGTCATGGCGACGGAGTCGGATCTTGCGCTACTGACCCACGATGCCGCGCCGAGTACATCGCTCGGTGCTCGCTTGCAGCTGTGGCGGGCGTCAATACGAATGTTCGAAGAGCATCCGTTGCTCGGCGTGGGAAAGGGTCACCTGAAAAGCCATCTGCAGACCATGGCGGACGCCGGCGCGATATCGCCGCTCGTCGTCAACCAGCGTGCGCACAGTGAATTCTTTTCGACGATTGCCGAACTCGGCGCCGTCGGAGTCGTCTGTCTTGCTTTGCTGTATTTGGGGCCGCTCGTGTACTTCTTGCGATACCGTCGTTCGCCGCACCGCGATGTTTCGACTGCCGCGTATTGCGGAATCGCGGTGTCGGGGTCGGTTATCATCTTTGGCTTGAGCATCGACGTGCTCACGGTGGTGATGACTACCGCCCTTATCGCGCTCATATGGGCTGTGCTGCTTGCGGCCATTGCGCGTGACACTCGTCTGCCGCAAAGCTCGATCATCGAGTCGAGAGCCGATAGACGATAGCCGATAGCCGAAATTGCTGATTGCCCGCGTGGGACTCGAGCGATTCACACAGACGTACTATTAGAGATTGGGTCACGCGACAGCGGACCGGCGCGGGGCGAAGTGGAGAAACTTTCTTGAATAAACCGGCATCACTCCGCAAGCCCATCGGCGGCACGGAAGCTTCATCGCCGATGGCCGTCATGAAGCGGCTCTGGCCGTACATTCGCCCGCTGTTGGGCATGGTCATTCTCGGGATCGCGACGATGGGCATCGTCGCCGCGACCGAGGCCGGCATCCCAATGCTGCTCAAGCCGCTGCTCGACCACGGCTTCGGTACGAAGGGCAGCGATCACGCGAAATGGCTCGTGCCTGCAGCCGTCATCGGTCTCGCGCTCGTGCGCGGTGCGGCGCAGTACGCATCCGGCTATTTCCTGTCGTATGTGTCGAACAAAATCCTGCTGCAACTGCGGCTCGAAATGTTCCAGCGCATGATCCACACAAGCGCCGGTTTCTTCCAGCGCGAGACGGCGAGCACGGTCATCAACGCGATCGTCTTCGAGGTCAATCAGATTCTATCGGTGCTGTCGAGCGTGGTCGTCACCCTCGTGCGCGATTCGCTCACGGTCGTGTTCCTGCTCGGCTATCTGTTCATCCTCAACTGGCGCCTCACCTTGATCGTCGCGGTCATCCTTCCGCTGATCGGCTGGCTCGTGAGCAAGATCAATCGCCGGCTGCGGCGGCTGAACCGCGAGCATCAGGCGCTCACGAACGAACTGTCGTATGTCGTCGAGGAAACCGTGGGCGGCTACAAGGTCGTGAAGGTGCACAACGGCGAGCGTTACGAGATCGACCGCTTCACGGACATGAGTCACCGGCTGCGCGGCTATTCCATGCGCATGCAGGTGTCGGGCGGCCTCGCGCAGCCGCTCACGCAGTTTCTCGCGTCGATCGCGCTTGCAGTCGTGCTCACCATCGCGGTCGTGCAATCGGCAAACGATCAGACCACGGTCGGCGGTTTCGTGGCGTTCGTCACGTCGATGCTGCTGGTCATTTCGCCGCTCAAGCATCTGATCGACATCAATCAGCCGATGCAGCGCGGCATGACCGCGGCCGAACTGATCTTCGGCCTGATCGACGAACCTCCGGAGCCAAGCGGCGGCGGGCGTCGTCTGGAACGCGCGCGCGGCGAAGTGGAGTTCCGCGACGTTTCCTTCGCCTATTCCCCCGACCGGTCGACGCTCGATCATGTGTCGTTCAAGGTCGCGCCCGGCGAAATGCTTGCGCTGGCCGGTCCGTCCGGCAGTGGCAAGACCACGCTCGTGAATCTGCTGCCACGATTCTTCGATCCCGCGAGCGGCGACGTGCTAGTGGACGGCGTTCCGCTGCACGAATACGCGCTCTCAGACCTGCGCGCGCAAATGGCGATGGTGAGCCAGGATGTCGTGCTCTTCAACGACTCGATCGCCGCCAACGTCGCCTATGGCACGACGCCGGACCGGGAACGCGTGCTTCGCGCGCTCACCGCGGCGAACCTGGCGGACATGGTCGCGTCGATGCCCGATGGCATCGATACGCTGATCGGCGGTAACGGCATGCGTCTGTCAGGTGGCCAGCGGCAGCGGCTCGCGATCGCGCGGGCCATCTATAAGGACGCGCCTATTCTGATTCTCGACGAGGCGACATCTGCGCTCGATTCCGAATCGGAGCGGCATGTGCAGTCCGCGCTCGAGACGCTCATGAAGGGTCGAACGACCCTCGTGATCGCGCACCGGCTATCGACTATCGAACGCGCGGACCGCATCCTGGTCATGGAACGCGGCCGCATCGCCGAGCAGGGCAGTCACGCGGAACTGCTGCGCCAGAACGGGCTGTATGCCCACCTGCATCGCATGCAGTATCAACAAGAGGCGGCGTAGCTCCCATGTCGAATAGAAGTCTCCTCATGATCCCGACGATTGGCGTCGGAAAGATACCTGGACGATGAAGCGAATCCTGGTCGTGAAGGTCACGTCGTTAGGCGATGTGATTCAGGCGCAGGCGGTGGTCGGCGATCTGCATCGCGCGTTTCCCGGCGTGATTGTCGACTGGGCCGTCGACGAGGCCTTTGCCGACATTCCACGCTGGAATCCGGGTGTCGAGCGCGTGCTCTGCGCGCCGTTGCGACGCTTCAAGAAGATGCGCAATCTTCGAGATTTGTCGGCCATCTGGTCTTCCATATCCGATCTTCGACGCGAGAAGTACGATCTGGTGGTGGACCTGCACGGCGTCTACAAGAGCGCGATCATCTCTTTTCTAACGCGCTCGAAGCGCCGCTTCGGCTACTCGCGTGCGAATCTGGGCGAGGCTGGTGCGGCCTTCGCGTACACACACCGCTTCGCGCCGCGCAGAGACGACAACGCATGGGAAGGCATGCGCCGCACGCTGTCCGAAACCTTCGGATATTCGATCGAGCCGTTCCCGCCGACTGTCCTCGCCATTCCGAAGCCGAAGGTGGCGCCCCAGGCGGTATCGGACATGCCTTTTGCGTTGCTCTTTCACGCGACATCGAAAGCGGAAAAAAAGTGGCCCGCCGCCAACTGGGTCGCTGTGGCGAAAGCGCTTGTCGAGCGTGGGCTCACGCCGCTATTACCGTGGGGAACGGATGCAGAGCGGATCGACGCCGAAGCGATTGCCCGCGAGGTGCCGAATTCGCGCGTGCTGCCCAGGCTCACGATCGAGGAGATCGCGCAACACGTCGATCTTGCCGCATTGGTAGTCGGAACTGACACGGGTCTGGTCCATCTCGCGTCCGCACTGCGCAAGCCGACCGTGATGATCTTCAGCGCGACATCACGGCCGCATTTCGGGGTCAATATTCCAGGCGTTTGCTTGTCGGTCGGGGACGAAGGTAGGCCGCCTTCAGTGGAAGAGGTGTTAGCGGCCATTCGCGCAGTCGAGCAGGGGAAACAGGAAGAGGCGGGGCAGGCGCCTACATCAACACAATGTCATACTGCTCCTGACTCAAATTCGACTCCACCTGCAACGAAACCGGCTTCCCGATGAAATCCATCAGCATGGCGAGATGCTGTGACTCTTCTTCGAGAAACAGGTCGATGACCTGCTGCGACGCTACCACGCGAAACTCGCGCGGATTGAACTGCCGCGATTCGCGCATGATTTCGCGCAGCACGTCGTAGCAGACGGTACGCGGCGTCTTGACCTGTCCCTTGCCCTGACACGTCGGGCAAGGCTCGCACAACACATGCGCGAGCGATTCACGCGTGCGCTTGCGCGTCATCTCGACGAGCCCCAGTTGCGAGAAGCCATTCACCGTCACGCGCGTGCGATCCCGCGACAGCGCTTTCTTCAACTCGCCCAGTACCTGATCGCGATGCTCGACATTCTCCATGTCGATGAAATCGATGATGATGATCCCGCCGAGATTCCTCAAGCGCAGTTGCCGCGCGATGGTATGCGCCGCTTCGAGGTTCGTCTTGAAGATAGTGTCGTCGAAATTGCGCGCGCCCACATAACCGCCCGTGTTCACGTCGATGGTGGTCATCGCCTCGGTCTGGTCGATCATCAAATAGCCGCCCGACTTCAGATCGACGCGCCGCGACAGCGCCCGCTGAATCTCCGCCTCGATGTTGTACAGGTCGAAGAGCGGCCGCTCGCCGGTGTAGTGATGCACGCGCGACGCCACGGCGGGCGTGAACTCGGCCGCGAAGTCCGCGAGCATCTGATACGTCTCGCGCGAATCGACCTGAATGCGCGTGGTCTCGTCGTTCACGAAATCGCGTAACACGCGCTGCGCGAGGTTCAGATCCTGATAGAGCAGCGTGGTCGGCGGCACGCGCTGCGCCTGCGTCACGATGGTCGCCCACGTCTTGCGCAGATAGGCGACATCGGCGGCCAACTCTTCACTGGATGAATCTTCCGCGATCGTCCTCACGATATAGCCGCCTTTCTCGTCGGCGGGCAACACGGCGGTAAGGCGAGCGCGAACCGCCTCGCGTTCCGCCTCGCTCTCGATCTTCTGCGAGATGCCGATATGCGGCTCCTGCGGCAGATACACGAGAGTGCGTCCCGCGATGCTCACCTGCGTCGACAGCCGCGCGCCCTTCGTGCCGATGGGGTCCTTCACGACTTGCACCATCAGCGCCTGGCCTTCAAACACAATCTTCTCGATCGGCACATGCGCCGCGGACCCATGCGCCTCGCCCGCGATGCGCGGATGCCAGATATCGGCCACATGAAGGAACGCGGCGCGCTCCAGACCGATGTCGATGAACGCGGACTGCATGCCCGGCAATACGCGCACGACCTTGCCGAGATACACATTGCCGACGCGCCCGCGCGAAAGCGTGCGCTCGACGTGAAGCTCCTGAACGGCGCCTTGCTGAACCAGTGCGACGCGGGTTTCCTGCGGTGTGACGTTGATCAGGATTTCTTCGTTCATGGCCTGTTTAGAATTCGACGCGCGCCACGCGCAAGAGTGCTGCGGTTTCGAAAAGGGGCAGACCCATGATACCCGAATAGGACCCCTCGATTCGCTCGATGAACGCCGCCGCGCGGCCCTGAATGCCATACGCGCCCGCCTTGCCGAGCGGCTCGCCGGTCGCGGCATAGCGTTGCAGCGCAGCACGGTCTACAGCCGCGAAGCGCACCGTCGAACGCGACAGCGCCACTTCGAGCATTGTCCCTTCGGCATCCACCACGGCGAGCGCGGTGAGCACTTCGTGCTCGCGACCGGCGAGGCGTTCGAGCATCGCGACGGCATCGGCTTCATGCAAAGGCTTGCCGAGAATCAGGCCGTCGATGGTGACGGTTGTATCGGCGACAAGAATCGGCGCGGGCGCATGTCCGCCGGCAAGCAAACGCGCGCGGGCCGCCTTCGCCTTCAACGCGCAGACGCGCACGACATACGCATCCGCGGCCTCGCCCGCAAGCTCGGCTTCGAGTGCTTCGGCGTCTTCATCGGGGCGCGGCAGCAGCAGTTCGTATTGAACGCCCAGTTGCCGAAGCAACTCCTGACGGCGCGGGCTTTGCGAGGCGAGATAAACGAAGGGATAAGCGGAGGAGTGAGCGGACATCGGCGAAAAGGTCTCGAAGAAATGCGCGCGCGGTCGGACCGCACAGCAAGCCTGAACGAAGACCTGAGCGGAAAGCCTATCGGTCCGGACTCACGCGCGATGGTAGGGATGATTCTGCGTGATGCTCCACGCGCGGTAAAGCTGTTCGGCCAGCAGCACGCGAACCATGCCGTGAGGCAGCGTGAGGCTGGAGACGCGCAACATCAGTTCGGCGCGGGCCTTCACTTCGGGCGCGAGGCCGTCCGCGCCGCCGATCACGAACGCGACATCGCGCCCGTCCTGCTGCCAGCCGGGCAGGGCGTTCGCGAGTTGCATCGTGGTCCAGTCGCGGCCGCGTTCATCGAGTGCGACGACGCGCGCGTTCTTCGGCAAGGCGGCTTCGATTCGCTGCCGCTCGGCAGTCATCACGCTCTCGGCATTGCGTCCGGACGAGCGTTGCTCGGGCTTGATTTCCTTGAGTTCGATGCGCAGCTCGGGCGGCATGCGCTTCGCGTACTCGTCGAACCCGCTTTCGATCCAGTCGGGCATCTTGTGTCCGACGGCCAGGATATAGAGCTTCATGAAGGCGCGAGCCTTCAGGCCTGCTTGCGCGCGGTCTTGCGCGCCGGGCGTTTCACCGCGGGCTTATCGGTTGCCTCGTCTTCTTCGTCCTCGTCGTCATCGGCGACGCTCGCGCCGCCGAACATGTTCGGCTTTTGCAGCTTCACGCGCACGGGCTTGTCGCCCCAGACTTCCTCGAGGTTGTAGTACTGGCGCAGCGCCGGTTGCAGGATATGAACGACCGCGTCGCCGCAATCGACCAGCACCCATTCGCCGATCTCCTCGCCTTCCGTGCTGATGATGTCGCCACCCGCTTCCTTGACCTTTTCGCGCACGCTGTTGGCAAGCGCCTTGGTCTGCCGGTTCGACGTCCCGCTCGCCACGACCACGCGGTCGAACAGCGACGTCAGGTGGCTCGTGTTGAACACCTTGATGTCTTGCGCCTTGACGTCTTCGAGACCGTCGATGATCGCGCGTTGCAGCTTTTGAAGTTCCATGGTTGCTGTGTCTTTACCGTGTCCGGTACAGGTGATGTTGAACAATATAGTCCCATACGGCGGATGGGACCTGAGCGCGCAGTTCGCGCGTGCCGTCTTGCGCGCGAGCGTGCTCGCGGATCGCCGTGGCGGAGACGTCGATGGAGAGCGATTCGTCGATCAGCACATGGCCGCACGGACTCGCGGTTAGCACGTCCGCCGACGCCCGGCGCGCGGCCATTTCCCGCGCCACTTTATCGGGCAGCACGCGCAGATCGAAGCCCGGCCGCGCCTCGACGCAAATGTGCGCATAGTCGAAAAGCCGCTTCCAGTCGTGCCATGAGTCGAGCTTCACGAGCTGATCGGCGCCGATCAGAAGCGAAAGCGACGCCTCCGAGCCTTCGCGCTCGCGCCACTGAGCGAGCGTGTCGACGGTGTAAGTGGGGCCGTCGCGCTCGATTTCATCGGTCGCGACGGTAATTTTCGCGCCGCCGAGATCGAGCGATTGCGCCGCCGCGCGCGTCATCGCCAGCCGATGATGCGGCGCCGATACGCCCACCTTCTGCCACGGCTGGCCGGCCGGCAGCAGCACGAGTTCGGTCAGCTGCAACAGCGCGGCGAAGCGCCGGGCGAGCGCGAGATGTCCGTTGTGGATTGGATCGAACGTGCCGCCGAGCAGGCCGACGCGCTTCTCGCACGGCGCGCCCGGAGTGGCGGCGGAGATCACAGCCATTCGCGGCGCACCAGAAAGTCCCGGTACAGCCGCGCTTCCGGCGTGCCGGGTTCCGGTTGCCAGTCGTAGCGCCAGTTCGCGACCGGCGGCATCGACATGAGAATCGACTCGGTGCGGCCGCCGCTTTGCAGACCGAAATGCGTGCCGCGATCGAAGACGAGGTTGAATTCGACGTAGCGCCCGCGCCGGTACGCCTGAAACTCGCGCTCGCGCTCGCTGTACGGCGTGTCGCGCCGCCGCTCGATGATCGGCAGATACGCGTTCAGAAATGCATCGCCGACGCTTTGCATCATCGCGAAGGAACGCTCGAAGCCGGGCTCGGAGAAATCATCGAAAAAAATCCCGCCGATGCCCCGCTGTTCGTTCCGATGCTTGAGGTAGAAATACTCGTCGCACCACGTCTTGAAACGCGGGTACAAGTCCGCGCCGAACGGTTGCAATGCTTCGCGGCATACGCGATGAAAATGCACCGCGTCTTCGTCGTAGCCGTAGATCGGCGTGAGGTCCATGCCGCCGCCGAACCAGAAGATCGGCGCTTCGCCGGGTTTCACGGCTGTGAGCATGCGCACGTTCATGTGCACGGTCGGGCAGTGCGGGTTGCGTGGATGCATGACGAGCGAGACGCCGAGCGCCTCGAAGCCGCGCCCCGCGAGCTGCGGACGCGCCGCGCTGGCCGATGGCGGCAGGGCGTCGCCCGCGACGTCCGAGAAACCGATGCCGGCGCGCTCGAAAAACCCGCCGCCTTCGAGAATGCGCGTCACGCCGCCGCCGCGCAGATGCACGCCCGGCTCGCGGGTCCAGGCGTCGGTGGCGAAGGGCGTGCCGTCGAACGCGCCGAGCGTGTCGGCGATGCGCGTTTGCAGGCCGGTCAGATAGTCGCGCACCGCCGCGATATCGTGCGATGCGTCTCGTTGTGCCTCGCGGTCCGCGCTGCGTTTCGGTTCACTCATCGATGGATGCACTGCGCCAGCCGGCTGGCGCGTAAGTCGTGGTTCTCTTCAAAACGCGCTGCCGGACACGAGGTCCGGCAGCGCGGGTTCGGCGAAGCGGAAATTCCGCGTCAGCCGTGGCGGTCAGCCTGTTTGCGGCTCACCGCCCGGTAACCGATGTCCCGGCGATACTGCATGCCGTCGAACGAGATCTGATTCACTGTATCGTAGACCACGGATTGCGCGCCGCGCACCGAATCCGCCAGCCCGACGACGCACAGCACGCGTCCGCCCGAGGTCGTCAGCTTGCCGTCAGCCAGCGTCGTGCCCGCGTGGAACGTCACGGCGTTGTCCGTTTCGGCCGGAATGCCGTTGATGCGGTCGCCCTTGCGCGGCGCGTCCGGGTAGTTGTGCGCGGCCAGCACGACGCCGAGCGCGGTGCGCCGATCCCACTCCAGTTCCGCGCCGTCGAGCTTGCCGTCGATGGCCATCTCCACGACTTTCGAGAAATCGCCCTTCAGGCGCGCCATGATCGGCTGCGTTTCCGGGTCGCCCATTCGGCAGTTGAATTCGAGCGTCTTCGGATTGCCGTTCGCGTCGATCATCAGGCCCGCGTACAGAAAGCCGGTATAGCGGATGCCTTCGTTTTCCATGCCGCGCACCGTCGGCAGGATGATTTCGCGCATCACGCGGGCGTGCAGTTGCGGCGTGACGATAGGCGCGGGCGAGTACGCGCCCATGCCGCCGGTGTTCGGACCCTTGTCGCCGTCGAGCAGGCGCTTGTGGTCCTGGCTGGAGGCGAGCGGCAGCACGTGCTTGCCGTCCACCATCACGATGAAGCTCGCTTCCTCGCCGGTCAGGAATTCTTCGATGACCACGCGCGCGCCCGCATCGCCGAACTGGTTGTCGGCAAGCATCGAATCGACGGCGGCGTGCGCTTCTTCGGCGCTCATCGCGACGACCACGCCCTTGCCGGCGGCGAGTCCGTCCGCTTTCACGACGATCGGCGCGCCTTTCGCGTCGATGTAGGCGTGCGCGGCGGCGGCGTCCGTGAAGGTTTCGTATTCGGCCGTCGGAATGTTGTGGCGTTTCATGAACGCCTTGGCGAAGTCCTTCGAGCTTTCGAGCTGCGCGGCTTCCTTGGTCGGCCCGAAGATTTTCAGCCCGCGCGAGCGGAACAGATTCACGATGCCCGCGGCGAGCGGCGTTTCCGGACCGACGACGGTCAGCGAAACGTGCTCCTTCTCGACGAAATCGGCGAGCGCGGCCGGGTCCGTGATATCGACGTTGCGCAGGCGCTCGTCCTGCGCGGTGCCGCCGTTGCCGGGCGCCACATAGACGATCTGCACGCGCGGCGACTGCGCGAGCTTCCATGCCAGTGCATGTTCCCGACCGCCCGAACCGACGACGAGTAACTTCATTTGAATCCCCGAAAAGCTTGAATGAAAACTGTGGCCGCGCACGCGTACGCGCCTGGTTGCGGCGCAGTCAGAGCGGTCGAAAGGCGGCTCGCGCGGACATCGGCTGCGTCACGCGCCTTCCAATCGTCGAAGCAAAGCGAAAGCCGTTCCAGTCGCGGCGCGGCGAAACCACCCAGCGCGGCGGCTGCTGCTCCTCGTTACTCGTCGTTGATTGCGGCGTTCGTATAGACTTCCTGCACGTCGTCGAGATTCTCGAGCGCGTCGAGCAGCTTTTGCATCTTCACTGCGTCATCGCCGCTGAATTCGACTTCCGTCTGCGGCTTCATCGTCACTTCGGCGAGTTCGGCCTTGAAGCCCGCGGCTTCGAGCGCGTCCTTCACCTTCTGGAAATCGTTCGGCGGGCAGAGCACTTCGATACTGCCGTCTTCGTTCGTCACGACGTCGTCGGCGCCGGCTTCGAGGGCCGCGTCCATCAGCTTGTCTTCGGGCGTGCCCGGCGCGAACAGGAACTGGCCGACGTGGTCGAACATGAACGACACCGAGCCGTCCGTGCCCATGTTGCCGCCGAACTTCGAGAATGCGTGGCGCACTTCCGCGACCGTGCGCGTGCGGTTGTCCGTCATGGTGTCGACGATGATCGCCGCGCCGCCGATGCCGTAGCCTTCGTAGCGGATTTCTTCGTAGTTCGCGCCATCGACGCCGCCGACGCCGCGCTGGATCGCGCGATTGACGTTGTCCTTCGGCATGTTCGCGTCGTAGGCCTTGTCGACGGCGAGCCGCAAGCGCGGATTCGAGTCGATGTCGCCGCCGCCCATGCGGGCCGCGACCTGGATTTCCTTGATGAGGCGCGTCCAGATCTTGCCTTTCTTCGCGTCGGCCGCTGCTTTCTTATGCTTGATGTTGGCCCATTTCGAATGACCCGCCATTACCTTTCTCCGTCGCGCGCCGCGTGAATTCGTGCGCCTAGTGTGCTGTGTTGCGTGATTATCGACCGGCCCGCGCGCTGCCTCGCTGAGTGCTTCAAAGCGGCTGCCGGGTCCGCCCGGCGACGCGGCGCGATGCTCGGACGCGCGTCGATTTCGGATCGGAAACAGACCAAAATTTTAGCATGGCGCAACGCCCGGACAGCGGGCGTGCGAGCCGGCCCGCCGTGAAAACGAAACCGCCGCGCGAAGGCGCGGCGGTCGGGCGGCGGTCGGGCGGCAAAAGCGGACGGGCGGTCAGTTCCTGGTGCCGAAGAGGCGATCGCCGGCATCGCCGAGACCGGGGACGATATACGCATGCTCGTTCAGATGCGAATCCAGCGACGCCACGTAGAGCTTCACGTTCGGATGCGCGTCCTGAAACACCTTCACCCCCTCGGGCGCGGCGACCAGCGCGACGAAGATGATGTTCTCGTCCTGCACATTGCGCCGCTTCATCACGTCGACGGCGTGCACGGCGGAGTAGCCGGTCGCGACCATCGGATCGCAGAGAATGAACACGCGCTCCTCCAGATCGGGCGGCAGGCGCACGAGATACTCCACCGGCCGATGATCGTCCGCGCGATACACGCCGATATGCCCGACGCGCGCCGACGGCACGAGGTCGAGCAGACCGTCCGACATGCCGATGCCCGCGCGCAGCACCGGCACGATCGCGAGCTTCTTGCCGGCGATCACCGGCGCGTCGATTTCCACGAGCGGCGTTTCCACGCGCTTGGTCGTCAACGGCAGGTTGCGCGTGATTTCATAGCCCATCAGCAGCGTGATTTCCCGAAGCAACTCGCGGAACGTGCGCGTCGACGTGTCCTTGTCCCGCATGTGCGTGAGCTTGTGCTGGATCAGCGGGTGATTGAGGATGAAGAGATTGGGAAAGCGGCTGTCTTGTTTCATGGGTCTCGCGCAGTGCGCGTCCTGCTCGGGTGATGGTCCTGCCGTGGGCGGTCGCGCGCGGCGCAATTCACAGCGCGCCGGGCCGACAGTGGCGACAGTTTACCGAAAAGGCCGCCATGACCTAAGAATAATCGCCGGCGATGCGGCCATGCATGCGCCCACGTTGCCTCCCCGATTCTTCTAGAATGCGCGAGAGGGTTTCGACGCGTGCAACGATGCCACGTTGCCACGCTACGGACCGATTCGAACACTAAGCGACGATCATGGAGGACGGACGATGGATATGGGAATCGCAGGGCGCACCGCGCTCGTGTGCGCGGCGAGCAAGGGACTCGGGCGCGGCTGCGCGGAGGCGCTGGCCGCGGAGGGCGTGAATCTCGTTATCACGGCGCGCACGGCCGAGACGCTCGAAGCGACGGCGGCGAGCATCCGCGCGCAGTATGGCGTCAACGTGCAGGCCGTCGCGTGCGACATCACGACGCCCGAAGGCCACAACGCCGCGCTCGCGGCCTGTCCGCAGCCGGACATTCTGGTGAACAACGCGGGCGGCCCGCCGCCGGGCGACTTCCGCAACTTCACGCATGAGATGTGGATCAAGGCGCTCGAAGCGAACATGCTGACCCCGATCGAGCTCATCAAGCGCACCATCGACGGCATGATCGATCGCGGGTTCGGGCGCATCGTCAATATCACGAGTTCGTCTGTGAAAGCGCCTATCGACGTGCTCGGTCTGTCGAACGGCGCGCGCTCGGGACTCACGGGCTTCGTCGCGGGCGTGGCGCGCAAGGTGGCGGCTACCGGCGTCACCATCAACAACTTGCTGCCGGGCACGTTCGACACCGACCGCGTCGCCGTCACCTTCGAGGCGCAGGCCAAGGCGCAGAACATTTCCATCGAAGAGGCGCGCGCGCGTCGCGCGCAGAGTCTTCCGGCCGGGCGCTTCGGTAATCCGGACGAGTTCGGGCGGACCTGCGCGTTCCTGTGCAGCGTGCATGCCGGCTATATCATCGGCCAGAACATATTGATCGACGGCGGCGCTTATCCTGGCACCTACTGACCGGCGACACGACAAGAGGGGAGAAGGCAGCACATGAGCACACGCGTCGCGCTGATTGCGCACGACATGAAAAAGGACGACATCGTCGCGCTCGCGGGCGAGTATGTCGACACATTGGCGCAATGCCAGCTGGTCGCGACCGGCACCACGGGCGCGCGCATCGCGGCGGCGCACGGGCTCGATGTCGAGCGCAAGCTGTCCGGCCCGCATGGCGGCGACTTGCAGATCGGCGGCGAACTGGCGGAAGGGCGCGTCGACGTCGTGATCTTTCTGCGCGACCCGATGACGCCGCAGCCGCACGAGCCCGACATCAACGCGCTGGTGCGCGCCTGCGACGTGCATAACGTGCCGTGCGCGACCAACGTGTCGACCGCGCGCATGATTCTCGACGAGTTGCGCGCCCGGCTGGTGAAGGCGCGCTGAAGCATCCACGAAACGAAGGAGACGTTCGAGCGATGACCAAGGCAATCCGATTCGACAAAACCGGCGGCCCCGAAGTCATGAAATGGGTCGATGTGAACGTGGGCGAGCCGGGCAAGGGCGAAATCCGCGTGAAGCATCATGCGGTGGGGCTCAACTTCATCGACGTGTATTTCCGCACCGGCCTCTATCCGATGCCGCTGCCCGGCGGCCTCGGCATGGAAGGCGCGGGCGAGGTGACGGCGGTAGGCGAGGGCGTCACGCAGTTCAAGCCGGGCGATCGCGTGGCGTATGCGTCGCGTCCGCCGGGCGCCTACGCGGAAGAACGCGTGATGGCGGCGGATTACGTCGTCAAGCTGCCGGATGCGATCGGCTATGAGGATGCCGCGTCGATCATGCTGCAAGGGCTGACGGCGCAATATCTGCTGCGCCGCACGTACCGCGTGAAGGCGGGCGACACCGTGCTCATTCACGCGGCGGCGGGCGGCGTCGGCATGCTCGCGTGCCAGTGGGCGAAGGCGCTCGGCGCGACGGTCATCGGCACGGTCGGATCGGACGAAAAAGCGGCGCTGGCGAAAGAGCACGGCTGCGATCACGCGATCGTGTATACGCGCGAGAACTTCACGCAACGCGTGCGCGAGATCACGAACGGCGCGGGCGTGCCCGTGGTCTACGATTCGATCGGCAAGGACACCTATGTGGGCTCGCTCGATTGCCTTGCGCCGCTCGGTCTTTTCGTGAGCTTCGGCAATTCGTCGGGGCCGCTGCCGCCGATCGATTCGTCGGAGCTCGCCGGGCGCGGCTCGCTCTTCTTCACGCGTCCGACGCTCTTCAGCTATATCGCAAAGCGCAGTGATCTCGACACGATGGCCGCCGAATTGTTCGACGTGGTGTCGTCGGGCAAGGTGAAGACGAACGTGCGGCAGCGCTATCCGCTCGCGGACGCGGCGCGCGCCCACGAAGAACTCGAAGCGCGCAAGACGACCGGCTCGACGATACTTTTGCCTTGAACGCGCGGATGTGCGCGGCCGGCTCGCCACCACAACCAAATAAAAAACGATGAGCGAGCCGTCCTTCACCGTCGTCCTGATCGAAGACGAAAAGCAGATCCGGCGCTTCGTGCGCGTGTCGCTCGAAGCGCAGCAGATGACCGTGTTCGAAGCCGAAACCGGCCAGCAAGGGCTGATCGCGGCGGCCACGCGCAAGCCGGATCTCGTGATCGTGGATCTCGGCCTGCCGGACACGGACGGCATCGACGTGATCCGCGAATTGCGAAGCTGGACCGAAGTGCCGGTGATCGTGCTCTCGGCGCGCACGCAGGAAGAGGAAAAAGTCGCCGCGCTCGATGCCGGCGCGGACGATTATCTGACCAAGCCCTTCGGCGTCTCCGAACTGATGGCGCGTATCCGCGCGCACTTGCGGCGGCGCAATCAGACGGCGGCGAGCGAAACGCCCGTGGTCAGCTTCGGCGATGTCACGGTCGATCTCGCGCTACGCCGCGTCACGCGAAACGGCGAAAGCGTGCATTTGACGCCGATCGAATACCGTCTGCTCGCGACGCTCGTGCGCGACGCGGGGCGCGTGCTGACGCACAGGCATTTGCTGCGCGAAGTGTGGGGGCCGTCGCATGTCGAGAGTCCGCATTACCTGCGCATCTACATGGCGCATCTGCGGCAGAAGCTCGAACGCGACGCCGCGCAGCCGGAGCATATCGTCACGGAAACGGGCGTCGGCTACCGGCTCGTCGGCGCGAACTGAGGGCGCTTACGCCGTAGCGGCAGCGGGCGCATCGAGCGCATCGTCGATAGGCACGTCGCCGCCGACGAAGCCGATCGTGCGATTCGTCACGCCGAGCAGCAGGCAGCGCATCACCACTTCCGCGACGTCTTCGCGCGAGACCGCCGGCATCTGTTCGACGCGTTCGTCGGCGAGCGCGATCGTCCCGCGCCCCGGCGCATCCGAAAGCGGACCCGGCCGCAGAATTGCGTACGGCACGCCGCGGCGGGCGACGTAATCGTCGGCTTCGCGCTTCATGCGTGAATAGTGGCGCAGCGCGAGCGGACTGCGCTGCGGCTGATACGCCGACAACGCGCTCACCACAACCAGTTGCCGCACGCGCCGGCGCTTCGCGTAATCGGCGGTGCGCATGACGGCGTCGCGGTCGATGTCGCGTTCCTCGCTCACCCCTTCCGATTCCGCCGAGCCCGCCGCGTAGACGACGTGCGTGATGTCGTCCAGCGCATGCGAGAAGTCGTGCGTCAGATCGCCGAGCACGATCTCCGCGCCGAGCGCAGCGAACTCGCTCTTGTGCGCGGACTTGCGCAACAGCGCGCGAAAGGGAATGCCTTCTTCATGCAAACGCCGCGCGACATGGCGGCCCGTGCGGCCGTGCGCGCCGATCAGCAGGACTTTCATCGCCTTCATTCGAGACGCTCCTTGCGTGGACGGTCAGAACACCGTAGGCCATTCTCGCGGTCCATGCCAGCGTAACGTCATTCGACCGCGCTTGCAGGAGTCGCGCCGTCCTTGCGACGCGCCCGCCGCGCTTCCCCGCGCACGCGGACGCGGTCCATGTACAGATAGACGACGGGCGTGGTGTAGAGCGTCAGCATCTGACTCACGATCAGGCCGCCGACGATCGCGATGCCGAGCGGCGCGCGCATCTCCGAGCCTTCGCCCGTGCCGAACGCGAGCGGCAGCGCGCCGAGCAGCGCGGCGGCGGTCGTCATCATGATCGGGCGAAAGCGCAGCAGGCAGGCTTCCTCGATCGCATCGCGCGAGGTCTTCGCGCCGTGGCGCGTCGCCTCGATCGCGAAGTCCACCATCATGATCGCGTTCTTCTTCACGATGCCGATCAGCAGAATCACGGCGATCAGAGCGATGATGCTGAACTCCGTGTGAAAGAGCAGCAGCGCCAGCAGCGCGCCGATGCCCGCCGACGGCAGCGTGGAAAGAATCGTGATCGGGTGGATGTAGCTCTCGTACAGAATGCCGAGCACGATGTACACCGCCGCGAGCGCCGCGAGAATGAGAAGCGGCTGATCGTTGAGCGATTGCTGGAAGGCCTGCGCCGTGCCCTGAAAGCTGCCGTGAACGGTCGGCGGAACGCCGAGTTCGGCCATCGTTTCGTAGATGGCGGCGGTCGCGGCCGAGAGCGACTTGCCCGGCGGCAAGTTGAACGAAATGGTCGAGGCGACGAACTGGCTCTGGTGATTCACCGAAAGCGGCGTGTTGCCCGGCCCGAACTTCGCGATGGACGAGAGCGGGACCATCGTTTCCTTCGACGTGGACACCGCCGCGCCCGACGACGATCCCGACTTACCGCTCGCCGCAATGGCGTTGGTCGCGGAATTGCGCACGGATTCGAGCGCGAGCGCGGCGGTGGTGTCGGCCGTGCTGGTCGACGATCCGCCCGCGCCGGTCGAACCCGTCGCGGATGTGGATGCCGTGCTCGTCGCGCTGGATGTCGTCGTGGAATTGGTCGATGCGGCGCCGCTCGCCGTGCCGCCCGACGTGCTGATGTAGATCTGCTTCAGCATTTCCGGGTCTTGCCAGTACTTCGGCGCGACTTCCATGACGACGTGATACTGCGACAACGGGTTGTAGATGGTCGAGACCTGCCGCTGGCCGAACGCGTCGTAGAGCGTGTTGTCGATCTGCGCGGGCTTGATGTTCAGGCGCGCGGCGGTCGCGCGGTCGAACGTCACCATCGCTTCGAGGCCGCCTTGTTGCTGATCCGAATTCACGTCGGTCAGCTCGGGGCGGTGTTGCAGCGCCTCGGTGATCTTCGGCGCCCATGTGTACAGGTCGGAGGTCGTGTCCGAGAGCAGCGTGAACTGATACTGCGCGTTCGACTGCCGGCCGCCCACGCGAATGTCCTGCACCGCCTGAAGGAACGTGCGCGCGCCCGCGACATTGGCGAGCGGTCGGCGCAGGCGGTTGATGACCTGATCCGCCGAAATCTTGCGCTCGCTTTTCGGCTTGAGCGAGATGAACATGAAGCCAGAATTCGTCGAACGTCCGCCCGTGAAACCCGCGACGCTATCGACGGCGGGATCGGCCTCGACAATGCGCATCATCTCGGAGAACTTGACCTTCATCGCCTGAAACGACGTGCTCTGGTCCGCCTGAATGCCGCCGATGATGCGCCCCGTGTCCTGCTGCGGGAAAAAGCCCTTCGGCACGATCACGTACAGATAGAAGTTGAGTCCGATGGTCGCGAGCAGAATCAGCAGGATGGTGCGCGGATGCCCGAGCGCCCAGCCGAGCGTGCGCGCATAACCGCGCTGCATGCGCTCGAATTGCCGTTCGAGCCAGCGCGCGACGCGTCCTTCCTCGCGCTTCTCGCGCGGTTCTTCGAGCAGGCGCGAGCACATCATCGGCGTGACGGTCAGCGACACGACGAGCGACACCGCAATGGCGAGCGAGAGCGTCAGCGCGAATTCGCGGAACAGCCGCCCGACGATGCCGCCCATCAGCAAGATGGGCAGGAACACGGCGACGAGCGACACGCTGATGGACAGCACCGTGAAGCCGACCTCCCGCGCGCCGATGATCGCGGCCTGCATGCGCGGCACGCCTTTTTCGACGTGCCGCGCGATGTTTTCGAGCACGACGATGGCGTCGTCGACCACGAAGCCCGTCGCGATGGTGAGCGCCATCAGCGAGAGATTGTCGAGCGAGAAACCGAGCAGGTACATCGCCGCGAACGTGCCGATGATCGAGATCGGCACGGCGACGCTCGGTATCAGCGTCGCGCGCCAGTTGCGCAGGAACAGGAACACGACCATCACGACGAGCGCGACTGCGATTACGAGCGTGAGTTCGGTGTCGTGCAGCGACGAGCGAATGGTGGTCGAGCGGTCCGCCGTCGGCGTGATCTCCACGTCGGCGGGCAGGGCAGCCTGCAATTGCGGCACCATCGCCTTCACGCGATCGATCGTCTCGATGATGTTCGCGCCCGGCTGCCGGTACAGAATGACGAGTACCGCGTGCTTGTTGTTGATGAGGCCGAGATTGCGCAAGTCCTCGACCGAATCGACCACTTCGCCGACGTCCGAGAGCTTCACCGCCGAGCCGTTGCGATACGCGATCACGAGGTCCTTGTACTGCGCGGCCTTGCTCGCCTGATCGTTGGTGTAGAGCTGGACGTGCGTGCCCTGGAACTCGATCGCGCCTTTCGGGCTGTTCGCGTTCGCCGACGCGAGCGCCGCCCGCACGTCCTCCAGCCCGATGCCATAGTGGAACAGCGCGCCCGGCTCCAGTTCCACGCGCACCGCCGGGTTCGCCGACCCGCTCACGTCGACTTCGCCGACGCCCGGCACCGTCGAAAGCGTCTGTTGGAGCACGGTCGCGGCGGAATCGTAGAGCGAGCCCGCCGTGCGCGTGGGCGACGACAGCGCGAGCACGAGAATCGGCGCGTCGGCGGGATTGACCTTGTGATAGGTCGGATTGCTGCGCAGCGAAGTCGGCAGGTCGGCGCGCGCGGCGTTGATCGCGGCCTGCACGTCGCGCGCGGCGCCGTCGATGTCGCGATTCAGGCCGAATTGCAGCGTGATGCGCGTGCTGCCGACGGAACTCATCGACGTCATTTCGCTCACGTCCGCGATGCTGCCCAGATGCCGCTCCAGCGGACTCGCCACGCTCGTCGCCACGGTCTCCGGACTCGCGCCCGGCAACGACGCCTGCACGGAGATGGTCGGGAAATCGACCTGCGGCAGCGGCGCGACCGGCAGCTTCACGAACGCGAACATGCCGGCAAGCGCGATGCCGACGGCGAGCAGCGTCGTCGCCACCGGCCGGTCGATGAAAAGGCGCGACAGGTTCATGCCTTACTCCACGTCGCCGGCCGCACGCGCCGCGCTCATGCCGTCGCCGCCGAAGCGCGCGCGCAGCTTGCGGCCGAGCGAATCGAAGCCGAGGTAGATCACGGGCGTCGTGAAGAGCGTGAGCAACTGCGACACGATCAACCCGCCGACGATCGCGATGCCGAGCGGATGGCGCAGCTCCGAACCCGCGCCCCAGCCGAGCATCAGCGGCAGCGCGCCGAGCAGCGCGGCCATCGTCGTCATCAGAATCGGGCGGAAGCGCAACAGACACGCCTGAAAAATCGCCTCGCGCGGCGGCTTGCCTTGCTCGCGTTCGGCTTCGAGCGCGAAGTCGATCATCATGATCGCGTTCTTCTTCACGATGCCGATCAAAAGCACGATGCCAATGATCCCGATGATGTCCAGATCGTGCCCGGTGATTATCAGCGAGAGCAGCGCGCCGACGCCGGCCGAAGGCAGCGTCGAGAGAATGGTGATCGGGTGGATGAAGCTCTCGTACAGCACGCCGAGCACGATATACATCGTCACGATGGCCGCGAGAATCAGGAACAGTTCGTTGGACAGCGACGCCTGGAACGCGAGCGCCGCGCCCTGATAGCGGATCTGGAACGATGCCGGCAAGCCGATCTCGTTCTTCGCTTCTTCGATGGCCTTCACCGCCGCGCCGAGCGACGCGCCCTTCGCGAGATTGAACGAGACGGTCGTCGCCGGAAACTGCCCGAGGTGCGTGACGAGCAAAGGCGCGGCGCGTTCGTGGAACTTGGCGATGGCCGAGAGCGGCACCTGTCCGTTCGTCGCGGTGGAAGAGGGCAGATAGATGCCGTTGAGCGTCTCGCTGTAATGCGCGTCCGTCGGCTCGCTTTCCAGAATCACACGGTACTGGTTCGACTGCGTGAAGATGGTCGAAATGATGCGTTGGCCGAACGCGTCGTACAGCGCGTTGTCCACGGTCGCCGGCGTGATGCCGAAGCGCGCCGCCGTTTCGCGGTCGATTTCGACATACACCGATTGGCCGTTCTGCTGAAGATCGGTGGCGACATCCGTCAGGATCGACGTATGTTGCAGCCGGTCGACGAGCTTCGGCACCCATTGCGCGAACTCGGAAGGATTCGGGTCCGTCAACATGAACTGATACTGCGTCGGGCTGACCGTGGAGTCGATCGTCAAATCCTGCACCGGCTGCATGTAGAGCTTGATGCTCGGAATGTCCGCCACTTCGTTCTGAATCGAGCGGATGATTTCGCTCGAACTGTTGCTGCGGTCGTCGCGCGGCTTCAGGTTGATCAGCATGCGGCCGCTGTTGAGCGTGATATTCGTGCCGTCCACGCCGATGAACGAGGTGAGACTCTCGACGTCCGGGTTCTGCAGAATCTTCGCCGCGAGCGCTTGCTGCTGTTCCGCGACCGCCTGATACGACGCCGCCTGCGGCGCCTGCGTGATCGCCTGAATCACGCCTGTGTCCTGCGTCGGGAAGAAGCCCTTCGGAATGAAAACGTACAGCACGCCGGTCAGCACGAGCGTGAGCAGCGCGACCACGAGCGTCGAACGCTGCCGGTCGAGCACCCATTCGAGCGCCACCGCATAGCGGCCGATGACGTAATCGATGAACTGATGCGCGCGCGCCTCGAATCGCTTGCTGTCCTTCGGCGGCGTATGGCGCAGCAGTTTCGCGCACATCATCGGCACCAACGTGAGCGACACGATCGCCGAAATCACGATGGTCACCGCGAGCGTGATCGCGAATTCATGGAAGAGCCGCCCGACGACATCGCCCATGAAGAGCAGCGGAATCAGCACCGCGATGAGCGACACCGTGAGCGAAATGATCGTGAAGCCGATCTGCCGCGAGCCTTTCAGCGCCGCTTCGAGCGGAGATTCGCCTTCCTCCACGTAACGCGCGATGTTCTCGATCATCACGATGGCGTCGTCCACGACGAAGCCTGTCGCGATGGTGAGCGCCATCAGCGAAAGGTTGTCGAGCGAGAAGCCGCACAGGTACATGACCGCGAGCGTGCCGACGAGCGAGAGCGGCACCGACAGGCTCGGAATGATGGTCGCGTAGACGTTCGCGAGGAAGAGATAAATGACGAGCACGACCAGCACGACGGACAGGGCGAGCTCGAACTGCACGTCGCGCACGGAGGCGCGAATGGTCGTGGTGCGGTCGGTGACCACGCGCACGTCGAGCGCGGCCGGCAGCGACTGCTGCAACTGCGGCAGCAGCTTCTTGATGCCGTCCACCACCTGAATGACGTTCGCGCCCGGCTGACGTTGCACGTTGAGAATGATGGCGGGCGTCGAATCGACCCACGCGCCGAGCTTCGTGTTCTCCGGTCCCTGCACGATGGTCGCGACGTCCGTCAGCATCACCGGCCGCCCGTTCCGGTACGCGACGACCGCGCTCTTGTACGCGTTCGCGTCGGTGAGCTGATCGTTCGCGTTGATGGTGTAGGCGCGCGTCGGGCCGTCGAAATTGCCCTTCGGCGTGTTGACGTTGAGGTTCGAGATCGTGGTGCGCAGATCGTCGATATTAAGCCCGTACGAG
This sequence comes from Caballeronia sp. Sq4a, assembly GCF_023170545.1. Lineage (NCBI taxonomy): Bacteria > Pseudomonadati > Pseudomonadota > Betaproteobacteria > Burkholderiales > Burkholderiaceae > Caballeronia > Caballeronia sp. Sq4a. The sequence goes on from NZ_CP084250.1 coordinate 948,858, forward strand.
GCGAGCGCGCGCGTATTGGCCTGAATGCGCACGGCCGGCCGGTTGCCGCCGCTCACCGACACGAGGCCCACGCCCGCGACCTGCGAGATCTTCTGCCCGAGCCGCGTGTCCGCGAGATCCTGCACCTGCGTGAGCGGCAGCGTCTTGGAACTGATCGCGAGCGTCATGATCGGCGCGTCGGCGGGATTGACCTTTGCGTAGATCGGCGGGGCGGGGAGGTCGGACGGCAGCAGATTGCCCGCCGCATTGATGGCGGCCTGGACTTCCTGCTCGGCGATATCAAGCGGCAAGTCGAGGCTGAACTGCAATGTGATGACCGATGCCCCCGCGGAACTCTGCGACGACATCTGGTTCAGGCTCGCCATCTGCCCGAACTGCTTTTCGAGCGGCGCGGTGACGCTGGACGTCATCACGTCCGGCGACGCGCCGGGGTAGAAGGTCTGCACCTGAATAGTCGGATAGTCGACGGCGGGCAGCGCGGACAGCGGCAAAAAGCGCAGCGCGACGAGACCGACGAGCATGATCGCCGCCATCAGCAGCGCCGTGCCGACCGGTCGCAGGATAAATATGCGGGAGGGATTCATGCGCGAGGCTTAGAGTTCACTGCTGCTGTTGCTGACGGCGATGATGCCCGCCGTGCTGCGCGCCCGATGCGCCCGAAGCCGCCGCAGCAGCCGATGCGCCCGATGCCCCCGACGCGGCCTTGGCGCGTTCGGCCGGAATCGTGATCTTCGCGCCTTCCTTCAGGCGGTCGGAGCCGTCGATCACCACGCGCTCGCCCACTTGCAGGCCGGACTTGATGCTCGTGCGCTCGCCATCGACCGGGCCGGTTTTCACGTTGCGCACGGTCACCGTATTGTCCGGCTTCACGACGTACACGAAGGAACCGGACGAGCCGTTGAGCACCGCCGAAGTCGGCACGATGGTCGCGTTCTTGATGACGTCGACGAGCAGCTTCGTGTTCACGAACTGATTCGGGAAGAGCCGGTTTTCCTTGTTGTCGAAGGTGGCGCGCAGCTTCACGGTGCCCGTGGCCGTGTCGATCTGGTTGTCGACGGTTTCGAGATAGCCGGATTCGATCGCCGTGGTGTTCGCGCGGTCATAGGCCGTCGCCGACATTTTCACGCCCGCGCGCAGCGGCTTCATGATCGCGGAGAGGTTGTCCTCGGAAGTCGTGAAGATCACGCTGATCGGCTGCAACTGCGTGATGACGACGACGCCATTGGTGTCGCCCGTCGTCACGTAGTTGCCCGGATCGACCTGACGCAAGCCCACGCGCCCGGAGACCGGCGCGGTAATGCGCGCGTAGGCGAGGTCGAGCTTGTACGTGTCGACGTTGGCCTGATCCGACTTCACCGCGCCTTCGTACTGCTTGACGAGGGAGGCCTGCGTGTCCACCTGCTGCTTGGCGATGGAGTCCTGCGAGAGCAGCGTCTGATACCGCTGCAAGTCGAGCCGCGCGGTTTGCAGCAGCGCCTGATCGCGGGCGAGCGTGCCTTGCGCGTTACGCAGCGAAATCTCGTAGGGACGCGGGTCGATTTGCGCGAGCAGATCGCCCTTCTTGACCATCTGGCCTTCGCGGAACGCCACTTCCATCAGCGTGCCGTTGAGCTGCGTCTTCACGGTGACGTTCGCGAGCGGCGTGACCGTGCCGAGCGCATTGATGACGACCGGCATCTCGCCTTGCGACACGGTCGCCACGTGCACCGGCTGAGGCTGGTTCATCGCATTCGCGCCGCCGCGCCGTCCGCCCTGACTCGCCTGCTGCGGCGAACCCGCTGTGCCGCCGCGATTCCACGGATGCCACCACGCGACCGCTCCCGCGACGATCAGGACGGCCACGACGAGCGGCACGAGACGGCGGCGGCGTGGCGCGGCGGTGGTGACGGGCGGGGCAGTCGGAGTGGGATCGGCGGGGCGCGCGGGCGTCGTGCGCGGCTCGGCGGGAGGGTTCTTTCGGTCGTCCATCGTGTGGTGGCTGGGTGTTTCCAAGTCTGTCATACGGGGCGCGGATGGGCGGCATCTCGCGATGCGGTCGGGGGAGAGCCGGGGAAAGGCGGCGGGCGCGGCCCGCGCGTGCCAGGCTGGACAGAGCCTGAGTCAGAGGTCCGGCGCGGCCCCGGTGCGCGCGAAGCATGATGCTACGTCGCGCGCCCATGCCCGTCCACCGGGCTTTCTTTCGGATAATTACGAGCGTTACACGCGTCGGCAAAGGCCCGGACGCGTGCGGCAGAGCGCGTAAGTTTAATGGCTTACGGCAGATGGCGCGGCGCCCGCCGTGCCGCCGATCTCGCGCGCGATCTGCGCGACGCAATCGAGCAGCGCGGGCATCACGCTCGTGATCAGGGTCTCGTGCGGACACTGATGCGCCGCGCCGCCGCAGTTGACCGAATAACGCTCCTCCGACGGCCCGACGAAGCCCGCGGCCACCGCATTTAGCCCGTGATGCCATTCCCCGAGCGAAATCGCGAAACCACGGCGGCGCGCGTCGTCGAGGCCGCGCTGCAAGCCGCCGGAGATGCTCGGCCAGTCGTCGCCGGATGCCGTCTGTAGGCTGCCGATCAGCGCCTGCTGGTCGGCGTCCGACAGAACGGAGAGATACGCGCGCCCGACCGCCGTGCGGCTCAGGTCCATTCGGCCGCCTACTTCGAGTCGCGAGACGAGCACGGCCGAGCGTGGCCGGATGGCGTCGATGACGACCATTTCGAGCCGGTCGCGCACGGCCAGATGCACGCTGAGTCCGGTCCGTTCGGCTAGCGCGATCAGAAACGGCCGCGCTCGCGCCCGGATGTCGAAGTTGCGCAAGAAGCCGTTGCTGAGCTCCAGTACGGACGCCGTCAGGACGAAGCGCTCGCTGTCGGGCAGACGCAGCAGCAGTCCCGCGCCGACGAGCGTGGCCGTGATCCGCGATACGGTAGGTTTAGGAATGCCGGTCCATTCGGTCAGTTCGCGGTTGCTGACCGGGGCATCCGCAGCGGCAATGCGGCGCAACACATCGAGACCGCGCGCAAGGGCGGTGACTTCGTCGCTATCCCTGTCTTTCGTTTTGGTTCGGCTCGACGACCGGTCGCTCATCGTGGGCATCTTTTTTTGTGAAACATCGTTTCGAATGCTGAGTGGAACATTCCATTCAGGCGACGCCTGAAGCTTGCAAGCGATGCAAGGCCCGATGATAAGCCGCACGCGCCGAGTCGGTGTAATCGGAACCGATTCCGAAAGACATCGTTGGGCAGATGCCCGGACGCTGAAATTTTGCTTGACTTGAGCAGTGATCCCGGAAAAAATGGAATCCGATTTCGAAAGGACTGGGCGATGTGCGCGACCGCTTTCCGCTCTAGGCTTCGATCACAGTCTCTCAGGTTCTAGCACGGCCCTCGGAATGGCTAGAACTTTTAAGGCGCTACGGAAACGTGGCGCCTTTTTTTTCGTCGAGTGCTTTTGAGCCAGTTCGGCCCGAATATACGCCGAAAACGTATGGAGTGTTTATTGAATTCGCGCGACAGGCGAGCGCGGCGTCAGAACGCGCCGCGCGGAGACGTCAGTGCAGTTCGGTGAACACGCGGCGTTGCCGGAGCAACAGCTTGCCGCGCACGATCCAGTACAGGCTCGCTGCCAGCAGCGCCGAGGCGACGCCCATCACGAGGAGCGGGGATACGCGTTCGGGCGCGGGCTGGCTCGTTGCGACGACCAGCGCGGCGAAGAAAGCGCCGCCCGCCTGATAGTACGAGCGTTTCGCGAGAATGCGACGCATGCGATGCGTGGTGAAACGGGAGACGGGGGCGCGCGTGAAGGGTTCGAAGAGCATCAACCCAGCGACGAGGGCGATGGCGAGGTTCATGTAAATCATGGCGGGGTTTCGGTGGGAGGGGCGAGACTGCGGCGAATATAGACCGGACCGAACGATGCCAAAAGCAGAAGTGTCCTAAATGTAGAGGAAACATTCTATTGAGCGTCTCTGCGTCGCAGTGAAGCCACCGCAGTTCGCTTGCAATGCAAGCTTTCGCGAGTTGCCGGGTTCGAGGCGTATGATGAGCCCGCGTTTCGGGATGCGCCCGAATCTCAGCACGAAGCAGGAGGCAGGACCATGAAGCCCAACTCGATGACTCCGGTCGCGCGTATCGCATTCGCGCTCGCCGTGCTCGGCGTGCTCGCCGCATGCGAGAAGCACGACGCCGCCGCCGGCCAGGCTGCGAACGCCTACAACAATCTTGCGAGTCAGACGACGCAGAAGCTCGATCAGGCGGCGAGCTACGTCGGCCAGAAGGTCGACGCGGCAAAGCAGTCGGCACAACAGAGTTTCGATCACGCCGGCTCCGCGCCGGACTTGTCCGCGAGCAGCGTGGCCGCGTCGGCGCGCGCCAATTTGCAGAGCGCGGCAAGCGCGACGAACGCCGCCATCGCCGATGCCGCGAGCGCAACCGGCGCGGGTTTGCAGACGGCGGGCCGCAAGCTGCAGGAGTGGTCGGCCAAGGACGGCGGTGCATCGGGCACGCAGGCGTCGGGTTCCGACTCGGCGAGCGATGCCGGCACGCGCACGGACATGGACAAATAAGCGGCCGGTCGAATAGGCGCGCTTAACATTCGGTTACCTCGACAGTGCGCGGCGCGCGCAAGTCAGCCGCTAAACTGGCGGTCTTTCGGAAATCGAGACCGTTATGAAACTACGCAAGCTCGCGGATCGCGGCGCGCTAGCGTTTGTCGCGATATCCCGGATCTCCGCCTTCGCGCTGCGGCGCGGCGTACAGCAGGCGGGCATCCCCGGAATCCGTGCGATATCGTTCCTGACGACGCTCATCCTCATCGCGCTGTTCTCGCTGACCATTCCCGCCGCAGAAGCCGCCCCGGCGCTCGACCTGCCGTCGCTCCAGGAACTGATCGCGCCGCCAGCGCCGGCAGCGTCAGCCGACGCCGCATCGGGCGCATCCGCGTCCGTTCCCTCCGATGCCGACATGGTGCGCTCGCTCGACACCGTCATTTCGACGCTAGACAGCGACCGTCAGCGCAGCGCGCTGGTTGCGCAACTGAAGAAGCTGCGCGACGCCAAGCGCGCAGCCGAAGCCGCCGCGCCGCCGACCGCAGCCGCCGCCGCCACGCAGCCGGCATCGACGGACGCTGCCGCGCCGTCGCCGACCACGCCGCCGATCGCCACGACCAACGCCGCCTCATCCGTGGTGGCCGCCATCGCGCAGAACGCCGGTTTGCTCGGCGCGATCGCGTCGGCGCTCACGAGCATCGAGGCGGACGTGAAGCGCGGCAAGACGCCGGTCGCGTACTGGAGCGGGCGCTTCAACGCCGCGGGCAACGAGCTCTTCACCATCGTCACGAGCCAGAGCCGCGAGCCGTTCGGCCGCACGCTCTTCAATTACTTCGCGACGCTCGCGGGCTGGGGCGCGTGTGCGTTTCTGCTCGTAAGCCTGCAGCGCCGCATGCACAGGCGCTACGGCATCGAAGCCGGGCTGCATTCGAATCCGACCACGCGCGAGCTGCTTCTCTTCACGATGCGGCGCGTGGCGCCCTATGTCTTCGCGTTCGTCGCGGCGCTAACGTTCGTGCACATGATGCCGCAGTCGCTCGGCCGCACGCTCGCGATGGTCACCGCCTACGCGATCGTCGCGGGCGCGGTGTTCTCGGCGATCTGTCTCATCATGTTCTCGCTGTTCGGGTCGGCGCACCGGCGTGTCGCGGTGAACGTGCTGATCGTTCACGCGCGGCGGCTCTTGTTCGCTATCGGCACGTTCGGCGCGCTCGGCGATGCTGCGGCCAATTACGACGTCGCCCAGCAATTCGGCACGAATCTGTCGGCGCTCATTTCGACCTTCGCGAACATGGTCGCGGCCGGCCTCACCGCGTATTTCGCGCTCGCTTTCCAGCGGCCCGTCGCGCATCTGATCCGCAGCCGCACCTACGAGCAGCGCAACACCCGCAAGGCCGCGACCGAAACGTTCGAGGTGGTCGCGTCGTTGTGGCAAGTGCCGCTGTTGCTGCTCGCGTGCGCGTCGGTGGTGGCGACGCTCGCGGGCATCGGCACGTCCGAGAACGTGCTGCAAATGGCGATCGCCACGGCCGGCTTGCTCGTCGTCGCGTTCTTCCTCTCGGCCATCGTCATTCGCATCACACGGCCCAAATCGCGCAGGCCGCGCCGCCAGTCGGCGTATGTCCGGCGGCTCGTGAAGTTCGTCGGCACGATGATCGTCGTCGGCATATGGCTCGCGTTCCTCGAAGTCTCGTCGCGCTTCTGGGGCTTCTCGCTCGCGCAGATGGCCGAGCGCAGCGTGGCGGCGCGCGGCATCACGCACGCGGTCAGCATGATCGTGCTGACGTTCTTCGTCGTATGGCTCGTGTGGATTCTGATCGACACGGGCATTCAGGAGGCGCTCAAGCCCGATTCCGCGCGGCGCAGCGGACGCGGGCCGAGCATGCGCGCGCGCACCATGCTGCCGTTGTTGCGCAACGTCGTGTTCGTCGTGCTCTTTCTGGTCGCGGCGATCGTCACGGCGGCCAATCTCGGGCTGAACGTGACGCCGCTGCTCGCCGGTGCGGGCGTGATCGGTCTTGCGGTCGGCTTCGGCGCGCAATCGCTGGTGGCGGATCTCATCACGGGGCTTTTCATCATCATCGAAGACACCATTTCGGTCGGCGACTCGATCGAAGTGGAAGGCGGTCACGCGGGCATCGTCGAGAGCCTGACGATACGCACGGTGCGGCTGCGCGACGGGCAAGGCGCCATTCACGCCATTCCGTTTTCGCAGATCAAGACGGTGAAGAACCTGTCGCGCGACTTCGCGTACGCGGTGTTCGAAGTGCGCGTGCCGTTCTCGGCGGACGTGGACGAAGTGACGGAGATGATTCGCGAGGTCGGCGCCGAGCTCATGGATGATCTGCGCTATCGGCGGGAGATGCTGGGTCCGGTCGAAGTTTGGGGACTGGACCGTTTCGATCCGAACTGGATGGTCGTGAAAGGGCAGATCAAGACGCGGCCGCTTCTGCAATGGAGCGTCGCGCGCGCGTTCAACTTGCGCATCAAGCGGAAAATGGACGCAGCGGGCATGGAGATTCCCGTGCCGCAAATGCAGGTGCAGATGGCGCAGCGCGGCGGGCACGATGCGGGCGATGCGGCCCACGCGGCAAAGGCCAAGCGCATCTGGCTGGACGACGAGCCACCGCTCGCCGACGCGGAGTCGGGCCCGGCGGCGACGGTCAAGGCCGTGGACGTATCGCACGAGCCGCGGCCCGCGCCGCCCGCCACCGATCTCTCGGTGCCGATTCCGCCGCAGATCACGACGGCGCCCGAGCCCGGCAAAGGCTGAGTCGACCGGGTCGCTCAGGCGGCGAGAAGATCGTTGACGTGCGTGGCGATATGCTCGCCGGCCACGCCGTAGATGTGGATCGATACGGCGCGCGTTGCCGCGTCGGCGGGATTGCAGAGCTGATGAATCGCGCCGCGTCCCGCGTCCGCATACGACACGGCGCCCGCTTCGCGCGGATGCCGGCGCGTCTCGACGGCGCGATGCGTGTTCGCGCCCCAGCGATACTGCGTCTCAGCGAGCGCGCCGTCGGTGACCGCGTAACCGCACCATGTCCGATGCGCGTGCACGGGGCTCGACTGCCCCGGCTCCCAGACGAGCGCGGCGATCGCGTAACGGCCGAGCGGATCGGCGGCGAGCAGATGACGCTGGTAGCCCTGCGGACTGCCGGCGCGCTGATCGGCACGCAGAAGCGCCGGATCGGCGATCGCCCGGGAAAGCGCCGCATGCACGCGCACGCCGAACGACATGCCGCCATCGGCTTGCGCCGCATCGAGCGCGGCGTCGATTTCGCGACAGAGGCGGCTGACGGAGGCATTCCGGTCAGCCGGGAAATGCGCGCTGCGTTGAGTGGCGAGTTCGAGTTTCATGGTGACCTGCTTGCCGGTGATGTCGATCACGAATTTATACCGGCTTGCATCCGGAAACGGTTTCCATATAATTCCGCTCGGAGAAGCAAAAATAGAAAATTTTCCTATCGGGGGTGCAGTATGGGAATGGACCTCATCGACCGCAAGCTGCTCGAACTGCTGCAAGGCGACGTGACGATGCCTATCGCGGAACTGGCGTCGCGGGTGAATCTGTCGCAGACGCCGTGCTGGAAGCGGGTGCAGCGTCTGAAGGAGACCGGCGTGATTCGCGCGCAGGTCGCGCTGTGCGACCCGAAGAAGCTCGGCGTCGGCACGACGGTGTTCGTCGCGGTGCGCACGAATCAGCACACGCAAAGCTGGGCCGACGAATTCACGCGTGCCGTGCGCGATATCCCGGAAGTGGTCGAGGTGTATCGAATGAGCGGGGAGACGGATTACTTGCTGCGCGTGGTGGTATCCGACATCGACGATTACGACCGCGTCTACAAGCAGCTCATTCGCGCGGTGCCGCTCTACGATGTCAGTTCGAGCTTCGCGATGGAGCAGATCAAGTATTCGACGGCGCTGCCGGTGCGGCCCGCCGCCGACGCCTGACCGCGTCGCATAGAAACGCGCAAAGAAAAGCCGCCCGGGGAGGGCGGCGCAACACGTCCGGTCACTAGGTATTCCGGTCTTGCCCCTTCAAGCCCTCGCCGGAATCGGACGCGCATGGAATCGCGTCGAGTATGGTCGTTCAGGCTCGCCTCTTACAAGTTGGGCGATGCAGCAGTGAATTTCGCGGGCCTCGTTCGCGCAGCGAAATGACCGCGGCCGGTCCACATCCGATTCGCAATCCAACTGAAAAGCAGTGCGGGTACGATGCTGGCTTTATCTCGATAATCGCAACGAGCCGCTGCGCCCGCCATGACCGACAACCCTCGCCAAGATCGCCCGAACCTCCCACGCAAGAAGAATCCGACCTTGGGCATCACCGTGTTTATCGTGGCCGTGGTGCTGCTCGTGATCTTCACGCTGCTCTTCAACGCGATCCGCGACAAGCGCGAGTTCGACGAGCACAACGCGCCGCCCGCCGCCGCGAGCGACGCGCGTCCGGCGCTGCCGGCCACCGGCGCCTCGCAGTAAGCGTTCGCGATCACGCGGGCAGATGAATCTGCGTCGCGTCCTTGCGGATGAGCGCCGACGCCGTGAGCATCTGCTTGCATTGATGCGCGAGCAGTTTCAAATCCTGAATGGCATCGGCGGGCAGACTCTGCGCGCGTTCCGCTGCGGCGACCATGGAATCCAGATCACGGCGGAGCGCCTTGATCGCATCGGGCGATGCAGCGCCGTCTTCTTCCGAGACGACCGCCTGCGCTTCCGACAAGTTGTCCCGCACGACGGCGAACGCGCGCTGCACCGGTTCGAATGACTGGCCGTCGGCACCGTTGAGCGACTGTAGGAGCGGCGCGGCCGCCGTGATCTGCGACGCGAGCACGTGGCTTTGCACGAGCAGATCGTTGAGTTCGGCGACGTAGCGTTGCTGTGCCTTGGGCTCCAGCATCATGCGCTGGAAAGCCTGCGCGAGGTTGGCGAAGGCGACGTGCACGTTCTTGCGCGCGAGCCGATAGCCGTAGTCGCGATCGAGCGCGGACGCGACGACCGTCGCGGCGGCCGATGCGCCCTTGCTTGCCGTGGCAGCCGTGCTCTCGCCGATGCCCGCCGACGACAGTCGCTCGGCCGTCGCGCTCGCGGCCTTGATCGCGCTGGCCGCGACGGCTTCGGCTTCGGCCGTCGCGGTGGCTTCCGCTGGCTCGCTGGCCGCTTCGGCGGACACGGACACCGGCTGCATCGACGAGGCGAACGCGGCGCGCGCCTGACCGTCGGCAAAGACGGCGCTCGGCGCGCTCGAAGCGGTTGCCGTGGCCGCCGCGCGCGCCGCGCCCGCTGCCGCCTTCGCCTTCCAGCCCCAGCTGGCTTCCAGGTAATTCCGCGTCGCGGCCAGCAGGTCCTTCACGAGCTTGCCCATCAGCCGATATTCCCAGTACGGGAACAGGTGGCTCGCCGCGATGGCGATCGCGCAGCCGACGACGGTATCGATGGCCCGCTCGCCGATCAGCCGCAAGCTGCCCGGCGCGAGCAGGTGAAACATCAGCAACACGTAGCTGGACGTGAACACGACGCTGCCCGCGTAATTGAAAAGCAGCAGGCTGTAGCTCATCACCATCGACGCGAACATGGCGACCAGCAGAATATGCGGGTCCTTCACGAGCAGAATGAGCGCGATGGTGACCGCGCAGCCGATCGCCGTGCCGATGATCCGCTGCGTGTTGCGCTGCTTGGTGAGCGAATAGCCGGGCTTCAGGATGATGACCGTGGTCATCACGATCCAGTACGCATTGGTGAGCGGCAAGAGCCTGCCGAGCCAGAAGCCGACGCCCACCGCGATGGTCACGCGCAGCGCATGGCGAAAGCTCGGCGATGCCATCGTCAGGTTCGAGAAGATCTGCCTGAACGGCACACGCCGGCTGGAGATGAATCGCGAGAGCGCGTGGTCGATCTGCAATTCGGTTTCGGTCGGGCTCGCGTCGTCGCGCGTGCGGCGGCGCATCTTGTCGATGAGGCGCGTCGCGCTCCAGAGCCGCCGGAACACTGCTGCCGCCGCGGCATACGCTTCGGGATTCTTCTCCGGCAGCGCGTGCTTGCGCATGAGTTCCAGTTCGTACTCGATCGCGCGCAGTTCGGCCTTCGTGCTGATCTGCTTCGGCGCCGGACGGTTCTGCAGCACCGCGAGCCCGATCTCCTGCAAGTCCTCGCCCGCCTTGCGCATCAGGTCGCGATAGAACACGAGCACGTCCGAGCCCGCGAACGTCTTGCGCACGAGCGGATAGTCCGTGTGCGCGCCGACGAAAAACTCGTGCAGATCCACGATGTTGATGAACAGATTGAATAGTCGCGCGCGCCGCGCATCCAGCTTGCCGCTTTTCACCTTCGGCAGATTGCGCAGCACGATGTCGCGCGCGCCTTCCTGCTGCTCGACTGCCGCGATCTGCTTTTCGATCAGCTTTCTGTAGCACTCGTCGAGATCGGCGTCGTTGTCATAGAACTCGGCGCGCGCCTGAAGGTATTCCGCGCAACTGAAGATGCTCTGCGCGAGCGCCTGCCGCTCGATCCGATAGACGAGCAGATGCGACACGAGCGTGGCCCAGTACGTGTACCAGAGCCCGCCCAGCAGAATCCACGACGCGTTGATGAGCGCCTGCATCGGCGTGAAATGCTCTTCCAGCGTCACGATCATCATGAAGAGCGTGGCGAAGCTGATCTGCGGCCAGCGGTTGCCGTAGACCACGATCAGCGAGAGCACGAACGTGAGCGGCACCACGGTCAGCCAGAGTGTGAGCGGATTCGCCGTCGCGATGCCGGTGGCAAGGGCCGTGAAGAAGCCGATGAACGTGCACGCCAGCATCTCGTTGTGCTTGTGCTTGAGCGGGCCGGGCATGTCGACGACGCATGCGCCGAGCGCGCCCGTCGCGATGGTGAAGCCGAGCTCCCGGTTGTGAAACACCGTGAGCATGAGCACTGCGGGCAGCGAGATGCCGAGCGCGCAGCGCAAGCCGCCAAAGAAGTACTGGCTGTAGATGAACTTCCTGATTTCGAACGAGTAACGCATCGACTTCCTGTGTGGACGCTCGGGGGCGGGCAACGGCGTTGTCGAGTCTAACCCAACTCACCGGGCCTTCGGACCTCGGCCGAATGGCCGAGTTCTCGGCACGCGCGACCCTTTGTTATGCTGGCGCTTGATTTGACAAAGCTTTGCCTTTCGCGGCTTTCAGAGCGCATCCCGACCGCCTTTCATGCTCGAACTCTTCTACTCGAATCGCCACGAAACGCTTGCTGCCGCGCTCTTCGAAGACCTCGACGCCTTCGCCATGCGCGAGAGCGATCCCTTCGCGAGCGAGGCCGTGATCGTGCCGAGCGCAGCCGTGCGCCGCCGCCTGGAACTCGACATGGCCGAGCGTTTCGGCATCTGCGCGAACGTGCAGTTCTGCTATCTCGCGCAGTGGCTATGGTCGCAAATCGGGCGCGTGCTGCCGGTGCCCGCGCATTCGCCGTTCGCGCCCGACCGGCTCGCCTGGCGCTGCTATCGCCTGTTCGACGAACCCGCGTTCCGCGAGGCGCCACGGCTGTCGACGTATCTGAACGCCGCCGACGATTCCATGCGCTACGAACTCGCGCGCCGCATCGCGACGGTGTTCGATCACTATCTGACGTATCGCCCCGAATGGCTCACGCACTGGCAGGCGGGCGGCTCGATTCTCGCGGGCGGCGGCGCGCAGATCGACGCGCGCGGGCCGCATCTGTCCGGCGCGAGCGACATCCAGCGCCAGGACGAACACTGGCAGGCGGCGCTGTGGCGCGCGTTGCTGGAAGACCTCGCAGCGCCGGATCGCGAGCATGACCCGACGCCGCCCGCTTACCGTTTTCTCGCCGAAGCGCCGCGCTTCGATCTCGATACCGCGATGCGCGCCGAGTGGCCGCGGCGCATCAGCGTCTTCGCGCTGCCGACCATGCCGCCGCTGCACATCGCGCTCTTGCGCGAGCTGTCGCGCTGGATCGACGTGCGCATCTACGCGCTCAATCCGTGCCGCGAATTCTGGTTCGACATCGTGAGCGAGGCGCGCGTCGAGCAACTGCAACTGAAGGGCGAGGCGGACTTTCAGGAAGTCGGTCATCCGCTGCTCGCGGAGTGGGGACGGCAGACGCAAGCGCAACTGCATATGCTCAGCGAGCTGACGGAAAGCGCCGCGTCCAGCGAACGCGAACTGTTCGAAGAGAACCCCGCGCCGACGTGGCTCGCGCGCGTGCAAAACGGCATCCTCACGCTCGACGAAGACAACGCCTTGCCGCTGCCGGAAGAGATCGTCAATACGGGCGTCGAAGTTCACGTTTGCCATAGCCTCTCGCGGCAACTGGAAGTGCTGCACGACCGCCTGCTCGACTGGTTCGACTCGATAGAAGGCCTGGAACCGTCCGACGTGCTCGTCGCGTTTCCCGATCTCGCCGTGGCGGGGCCGCTGATCGACGGCATCTTCGGCACCGCGCCCGCCGGGGCCAGCAACGAGCGGCGGCGCATTCCGTATCGCATCACGGGCTTGCCGCCGTCGCAGGCGAACCCCGTCGCGCGCGCGATGCTCGACTGGCTCGCGCTCGCCGAGCGTGGCGTCGGCGCGCCGGAGCTGATCGAGTGGCTGCGCGTCGATGCGATCGCCACGCGCTACGGCATCGACGCCGCATCGCTCGAAACGGCACATGAGTGGCTGGCGCAGGCGGGCGCGCGACGCGGATTGCGGCCCGACGAGGTCACGAGCGAGCATGTGCCCGCCGCGCGCCACACGTTCGCGGACGCGCTCACGCGGCTCTATCTCGGCTATGCGTTGCCCGGCGGCGGCGCGCCGGTCGCGGACTGGCTGCCGGTGGAAGGCCCGCAAGGCTCGGAGGCCGAACTGCTCGGGCGGCTCACGCGCTTCATCGACGACATCGACGCCTTCGCGAAAGAGATCGAAGCGCCGCGCACTGCGCGCGCGTGGGGCCATTTGCTGCTCGATGCGCTCGAGCGTTTCTTCGATGCAGGCGTCGCGTTCAACGACACCATCGGCGACGTGCGCCACGCCATCGACGCGCTGATCGCCGCGATCGACGAAGGCGCGCGCGATACGCCAGTGCCGGCCGCCGTGATCCGCACCGCGCTCACCGATACGCTCGACGATCCCGCGCGCGGCGGCGTGCCGTGGGGCGGCGTCACGTTCTCGTCACTCACGAGCTTGCGCGGCTTGCCGTATCGCGTCGTGTGCCTGCTCGGCATGGACGACGGCATGCTGCCGAGCCTCGCGCGCGCCGACGAGTTCGATCTGATGGCGCGCTTCGGCAAGCTCGGCGACCGCCAGCGGCGCGACGACGAGCGCAATCTCTTCCTCGACCTGATGCTAGCCGCGCGCGACCGGCTGATGATCGCGTACACGGGGCGCAGCATTCGCGACAACGCCGTGCTGCCGCCTGCCGCGCTCATCGACGAACTGCTCGATTATCTGGCGCAGGCGGTCGCGGGCAAGCATGCGGCGCCGGAAGCGCTGCGCGAGGCGCGGGCCTTGTTCGTCCACGAGCATCCGCTTCAGCCGTTCGCGCCCGAGTACTTCGAGCCCGGCGGCCGCCTTTTCACGTACGAGCCTGAGCGGGCGGAACTGGCGCGCGCGCTCGCGGCAGGGCGCACGCAGGGCAGCCCGCCGTTCTTCGATGCGCCGCTGCCGCAGGAAGAGGACGAAGACATCGTCGCCTTCGACGACTTCGTGCGTTTCTGGCGGCACCCGGCGCGGGCGCTGCTGCGCGATCGCTTGGGTATTGCGCTCGTCGATGCCGATGCGGAGCTCGACATCACCGAGCCGTTCGAACTGGGCTTCGCGGGCCGCGATGCGCTCGCGGCCCGCGTGCTCCCGTCGCTGCTCGATGCCACGGACGATGCCGCCGCGCGCGCCCGCGAACGCGCCCGCCACGTCGCGCGCACGAGCCCGGAAATGCCGGGCGGCGCGACGGGCGCGGTCTGGCAGGCGCGCGAGATGCACGCGCTCGCGCATCTGGCGGACCGCATCCGCGTGTCGGTGGCGGAAGGCGTGACGCGGCTGCCGTTCGTGCTCGACATCGCGCCGCGCTGGCCGGACACCGCCGGCGTGCCACTCTTCGCGAAGTACGACGACGCGCTCATCGACGAGCGGCCGTTCACGCTCGCCGGCACGCTGAATCGACTGACGCCGCAAGGGCAGGTGATCTACCGCTACGATCAGCCGCGCGCCCGCGATTACCTGTCGGCGTGGCTCGCGCATCTGGCCTATTGCGCGGCGCTGCCGGACGGTCCGCGCCGCACCATCTGGCACGGGCGCGGCGCGCAGTCGGCGGATTTCGAACTCGCGCCCGTCGCCGATCCGCTCGCGCATCTCGGCACGCTCGCGGCGCTTTATCGCGCGGGACGGCGCATGCCGCTGCGCTTTTTTCCGAAGAGCGCATGGGTCAAGCTGACAGAAGGCGATGCCAAAGCGCATGCCGCGTGGGAGTCGGATCGCACGCGCGCCGAGTCCGACGATCCGGCGTATCGCATCGCGTTTCGCGGCGAATCTCTAGCGCTCGACGAACGCTTTGCCGCGCTCGCGCGCATCGTCTTCGAACCGCTTCGAGAGCATCTGCGGAGCGGCGCATGACCACCATGACTGACGTTGTGAATCACGAACCCGTGCAGGAACTCGACGTCTTCGCCTGTGGGCTCGATGGCGTCAACCAGATCGAGGCGTCCGCCGGAACGGGCAAGACCTGGAACATCTGCGCGCTGTACGTGCGCCTGCTGCTGGAAAAGCAGTTGAGCGTCGAGCGCATCCTCGTCGTCACCTTCACGAAGGCCGCGACCGCCGAACTGCACGAGCGCATCCGCACGCGGCTCGCGGGTGTCGCGCATGCCATCGAAAACGGCGACGCGTCGGGCGATCCGTTCATCGAGCGGCTTTTCGAAACCACGCTCGAACAGATGGACCCGGAGGAGGCGCTGCAACGCATCCGTATCGCGCTGCACAGCTTCGATCAGGCCGCCATCCACACGATCCACGCGTTTTGCCAGCGCGCGCTACAGGAAGCGCCGTTCGCCGCCGCGATGCCGTTCGCGTTCGACATGGAAGCCGACGACAGCACGCTGCGCTTCGAACTCGCGGCCGATTTCTGGCGCGAGCGCGTCGAGCCTGCGGCGGCGCGCGTGCCTTCGTTCGCGTCGTGGCTGGTCGCGAAAGGCGCGGGGCCTGCATCGCTCGATGCACAGCTCGCGCGACGCCTGAAGAAACCGCTCGCGACACTGCGCTGGGGCAATTTCGCCGATGGTCAAGCCGCAGAAGCCGCCGACGCAAAGGCGCTCTTCGATCAAGCCTGCGCGCTGTGGCACGCCGAGCGCGATGCAATTGCGAAGCTGCTCTTCGACGCCGAGGCCATGCTGAAGCAGACCTCGCACAAACGGTCGATGATCGAAGCGGCCATCGACGCGTGGGCCGAGTATTTCGCCGATGCCGACTGTCACGCGCCGCCGCCGAAAGACGCGCTGAAGATCACCGCGTCGGCGCTGGCGAAGGGCACGAAGGTCAAGCACACGCCGCCCGCGCATCCGTTCTTCGAGCACGCGGAGACGCTCGCTGCGGCGGCCGCTGCTGCGGAAGCGTCGCAGCGCGCGCTGTGGCTCGATCTCGTGCGCGAGTGGCTCGACTACGCGCCGGCCGAGTTGTCGGCGAGAAAGCGCGCGCGCCGCGTCGTCTCGTTCGACGACTTGCTCTCGAATCTGCATCACGCGCTCGTCAAACATGCGTGGCTTGCAGAGGCTCTGCGCGAGCGTTATCCGGCGGCGCTCATCGACGAGTTTCAGGACACGGACCCGCTGCAATACGCCATCTTCAATCGCGTGTTCGCGCCGCACGGGCCGCTCTTTCTCGTCGGCGATCCGAAGCAGGCCATCTACAGCTTTCGCGCCGCGGATCTCCACACATATCTCGCGGCGCGCGAGGGTGCGAGCGCGCGCTACACGCTCGCGGTGAACCAGCGGTCGACGGCGCGCATCATCGAGGCGTGCAACCGCGTGTTCGGCGCGAATCCGTCGGCGTTCATCCTCGAAGGACTCGACTATCAGCCGGTGCGCGCGGGCACGCGCCTGCGCGGCCCGTTCGTCGATGCGACGCCCGCCGCCGCGTATTCCGATTTCGCTGATTTTTGCGTGTGGATGCTGCCGCACGGCGAGTCGGCGCTCTCGAAGGGGAACGCGCAGCGCGATGCGGCCGAAGCGTGCGCCGCCGAAATCGCGCGGCTCTTGCGCGGCGCGCAACGCGGCGAAGTGAGCATAGGCGACGAGCCGCTTCGCGCGGGAGATATCGCGGTGCTCGTGCAGACGCACCGGCAGGGCAGCATGGTCAAGCGCGTGCTGGCGGCGTGGGGCGTCGGTAGCGTGGAACTCGCGCAGGCGTCGGTGTTCGGCTCGCTCGACGCCGAGCAGATCGAGCGCGTGCTCGCCGCCATCGACACGCCGGGCGACTTGCGGCGGCTGCGCGCCGCGCTCGCGACCGACTGGTTCGGGCTCGATGCCGGCGCGCTTTGGCGTCTCGAACACGCGGTTTCGGCGGCAGATTCGAACGACGGCCCGAACGACTCGACGAGTTGGGTCGAGCGTTTCTCGCGCTATCGCACCATTTGGCACGAGCGCGGCTTCGCGGTGATGTGGCGCACGCTGACGCGCGAACTGTCGATCGCCGCGCGCCTCGTCACTCGGCCGGACGGCGAGCGCAGGCTCACGAACATCAACCATCTGGCGGAACTGTTGCAGGCGCGCTCGGCCGAGCAGCCCGGCATCGCGCCGACGCTGCGCTGGCTGGCCGCGCAGCGCGCGCAGCAAGGCGGCGGCGAGGACGCGCAATTGCGGCTGGAATCGGACCGCAACCTCGTGCAGATCGTGACGATCCACAAGTCGAAAGGGCTGGAGTACGCGGTCGTGTTCTGCCCGTTCCTGAACGACGGCGCATCGCGCGACGCGCCGAAGTCCGGCTTGCCGGACGCCAGGGAGTATCACGACGAAGCGGGCGAAGCGGTGCTGCATTACGGCATCGACGAGGACGAATCGAAGGAAGTGAGCGCCGCCATCGCCCGCGAGCAGGCGGCGGAGCGCGCGCGCCTCGTCTACGTGGCGCTGACGCGGGCGGTGTATCGCTGCTATGTCGTCGCGGGCGTGTATATGTCGAATGTCTCGAACAAGTCGACGAAGGAGTCGCGGCGGAGCGTGCTTAACTGGCTCGTCGCGGGCGCGGGGCAGGACTTCGACGCGTTCTGCGAGGAGCCGCCCGACGAAGTGGGAATCGTCGCGGCGTGGCATGCGCTCGAAGCACAGGCGGATGGCGCGATCGGCGTGGCGCCGTTGCCGGTGATCGGCGCGCGCGAGCCGCTCGCCGCCGAGGCCGCGGGACCGCACGAGATGACCGCGCGCACCAATCAGCGCCTGTTGCGCGACCGCTGGCGCATGGCGAGCTTCAGTTCGCTGATCGCGGCGGGCGCGCGCGACGAGGCGTATCAGCCGCAGCCGGTCGACGCGCGGCCCGATCACGACGAACTCGCGGACCTCGACGTGCCGATTCTTCAGCCAGCCGCGCCGCGCGACGAGACCGTGCTCGCCGACGACGACATTCTCGCGTTTCCGCGCGGCGCGGCGGCGGGGGAATGTCTGCATCGCATGTACGAACTGGCGGACTTCACGCAGCCCGCGACGTGGGGCGATGCGATCGACCGCGCGCTGCGCGAGCATCCGACGCCCGCGCCCGAGCCGCTCGCCCGGCGTCTTCGGCCGATGATGCAGCGCCTGCTCGCCGATACGCTCTCGACCGAGATCGCGCCGGGTCTTCGGCTGTCGCAGATTCCGCCCGCGCGTCGCATGAACGAACTGGAGTTTCTGTTTCCTGCGCCGTCGCTGGACTTCGCGGCGCTGCGGCGGATTCTCGCCGCGCACGGCTATCCCGACGTCGCGCTGGAGGCGGGCGCGTTGCGGGGCTTCATCAAGGGGTTCATCGACATGATCGTGGAGCACGACGGGCGCTACTGGATCATCGACTGGAAGTCGAATTATCTGGGCGAGCGCGCCGCGGACTACAGCGCCGCGCCGCTCGCCGAAGCGATGGCGCATCACGCGTATCACCTTCAGGCGCTTGTCTATGTGGTCGCGCTGCACCGGTATCTGCGCGCGCGGCTCGCTGCGTACGACTATGAGACGCACGTCGGCGGCTATCTGTATTTGTTCGTGCGTGGCGTGCGACCCGACTGGCGCGACGGCGACAGCGGCGCGCCGAGCGGCGTGCATCGCGGACGCCCGCCGCTCGCGCTTGTCGAGGCGCTCGACCGGCTGATGTTTGGAGGCGTGGCATGAGCACGATCCGGCTTTACGCGCCGGCGTCGCGCTTCGCGGATGAAGGCGCTGCGCTCCGGCGGCTGATGTGCGGAGGCGTGGCATGAGCACGATGAACCTGAACGCACCGGCATCGCGCTTCGCGGACAAAGGGGCTGCGCTACGGCGGCTCATGTGCGGAGGCGTGGCATGAGCACGATGAACTTGAACGCGCCGACATCATCGCGCTTCGCGGATGAAGGGGCTGCGCTCCGGCGGCTGATGTGCGGAGGCGCGGCAGAGCACGATACACCTGAACGCGCCGGCATCGCGCTTCGCGGACGAAGGCGCTGCGCTCGAGCGGCTCATGTGCGGAGGCGTGGCGTGGGCACGATGAGCCTGAACGCGCCGGCATCGCGCTTCGCGGACAAAGGCGCCGCGCACGACCGGCTGTTGCCCGGAGGCGTGGCATGAGCACGATCGAGTCGAACGCGCCCGCATCAGGTTTCGCGGACGAAAGCGCGGCACTGGCCGAAGGCTTCGCGCGGCGCATGGGCGAACTGTCGCGGCGTTCCGGTGCCAATGCAAACGCAGCGGCATGGGCCGAACGCGCGGCGCTCGCGATCAGCAGCGCGACGGCGCTCGGGCACGTATGCATGCCGCTCGCGGCGATCGCACGCCGTCACGGCGGACGCGCGCGCGAGGTGCGCGAGGCGTTGCTCGCGAGCGGCGTCGCGAGCCTCGCGCGCACGCAGTCGCCGATGCAGTCGGCGGATTTGCTGCCGCTCGTCATCGACGAGGACGGCCGGCTCTATCTCGCGCGTTACTTCGACTACGAGCGGCGGCTCGCGCTTGCGCTCGTCGAGCGGGCGCGGGCCGCGCGGATGACGGTGTCCGGGCGCGAGCTTGCGGCGCACGCCGAGCGCATTACGCGTTATTTCGGGCCGAGCGCGGGCGATGACATCGACTGGCAGCGCGTCGCGGCGCTCGTGGCGCTGGCGGGACGGCTGACTATCGTGAGCGGCGGTCCGGGCACGGGCAAGACGACGACGGTGGTCGGCGTGCTGGCCTGTCTGCTGGACGCCGATCCGAACCTGCGCATCGCGCTTGCCGCGCCGACCGGTAAGGCCGCTCAGCGCATGCAGGAGGCGCTGATCGAGCGCGCGGACAAGCTCCCGCCCGAACTCGCGCAACGCTTGCCGCGCACGTCGTTCACGCTGCAGCGACTGCTGGGCGTTCTGCCGGACGGCGGCTTCCGGCATCATCGGGACAATCCGCTGCCGTACGACGTGATCGTCGTCGATGAAGCGTCGATGATCGATGTCGCGCTCGCGGCGCATCTGCTCGAAGCGGTCGCGCCGACGAGCCGGCTCGTGATGCTCGGCGACAAGGACCAGCTTTCCGCGGTTGAAGCGGGCGCGGTGTTCGCGGAACTGAGCGCGCAGCCGTCGTTCAGTCAGGGCGGCGCGCGGCGCATTGCCGAGGGGCTCGGCGTGGACTACGCGCGCTTGTCGGCGGCGTTGCCGTCGGGTTCGCCGTCGGTTGCTTCGTCTGATGACGATTCGGATGACGAAGCGATCGCAGCGGAACAAAGCGCAGACGAGGGCGATCTGTTCTCGCCGCGAGACGCGCGACGCGATGAGCAAACTCGGGTTGCGCCGGCCGCCAGCGCTGCGGCGTTGCGCGTGGGCTCGGCGTCGCGCACGCAAGCCGTTTTCGATGACGAAGGCTACGCCGACCTTTTCGCGACCATCGATACGGAGAGGTATCCGGACGACGAACCTGGCGACGGGGCGCGGCGGAACGTCGACGACGAGGGAAGTCAGCGGAAGGCACCGGACAAGCCCAATGCGCGGGACGACAACGCCGAGCGCGAACGGCGGGACGAGCTTATCGCGCAACGCGAGGGCGATGAGTCTGATAAGCGCGACCGTCGAGTTGAGCGTAACGGGCGCGACGAGGGGAACCAGCGCGTCGAGCAAACCGACGACAGCGAGCGGGACCGACGCAGTGAGCGGGATCGGCACCACGAGCACCACGGCCACAACGAGCATGACGGCCAAAGGGAACGCGACGATCCCAAGCAGCACGTCAATCTGAACGAACCCAGCGAAAACGACAGGCGCACCGAGGCCGACGATCGGAGCCACACCGACGCTCCGCTCACCGATTGCGTCGTCTGGCTCGCGCGCAACTACCGCTTCGGGCTGGATTCGGCGATCGGCCGCTTGTCGATCGCCATCCGCGACGGCGATGCGCAGGCTGCCCTCGCTGCGCTCGATATCCGGCAATCGCCCGCGACAGCCGAAGACGCAGCCGCCGTGCTCTTCGACGACGCGCACGCCACGCTTTCCGAGCGCACGCTCGCGCATCTGGCGACAGCATTCGCGCCGTACGCCGACGCGCTCTCGTCCGTACTCGAGGCGCGGCGCTCCACTTCAGTGGGCGCGCAGGCCGACGAAGCCCGCCTCTTCGACGCGCTGAACCGCTTTCGCGTGCTATGCGCGACGCGCAAAGGCCCGCGCGGCGTCGATGAAGTCAACGCGCGCATCGCGGCGAAAGTGCGGGAGCAGGCCGGCATTGCGCTTGCGCTCGGCGCACAATGGTTCGCCGGGCGGCCGGTGATCGTCACGCGCAACGACTACGCGCTCGGGCTGTTCAACGGCGATATCGGCATCGCGCTGCCGGGCGCGGACGGCGCGTTGCGCGTGGCATTCCGCATGGCCGACGGCTCGGTGCGCTACGTCTCGCCCGCCGCGCTGCCGCCGCACGATACGGCCTTCGCGCTCACGGTCCACAAGTCGCAGGGATCGGAGTTCGACGAGGCGGCGCTCGTCTTGCCGGGAAGCTTCGTGCGCGTGCTGTCGCGCGAACTGGTGTACACGGCCATCACGCGGGCGAAGCGCCGGATCGAGGTGATCGGCTCGGCGGAGATCTTCGCGCAGGCGGTGAATGCGCCGACGCGCCGCGATTCCGGCCTCGCCGCGAGAATGATGCGGTTGATGAGCGGGAGCGCCGGGACCTGAGGCGCGTGCCTATTCGAAGGAGTCACTCTCATGACCGATAGCTTCGCGATCGCGCCGGGCGAGATCGAGTTGACGGCCGTGCGCGCGCAGGGCGCGGGCGGGCAGAACGTCAACAAGGTGTCGAGCGCCATTCACCTGCGCTTCGACATTCGCGCGTCGTCGCTGCCAGAGCACATCAAGGCGCGTCTGCTCGCGCTCGCCGATAGCCGAGTGACGCGCGACGGCGTCATCGTCATCAAGGCGCAGGAGCATCGCACGCAGGACATGAATCGCGCCGCGGCGCTCGCGCGGCTGGACGAACTCATTCGCAGCGTGAGCGTCACGCGTCGCAAACGCATCGCGACGAAGCCCACGCGTGCGTCGCAGGTGCGCCGTGTCGAAGGGAAAGTGAAACGCGGCGCAGTGAAAGCGGGGCGCGGACGGGTGAGGGACGAGTAGGGCGGCGGTGCCGATCCTTGCGCGTGGGAAGGCATGCGCTAAGTGACGTCCGTCGCTAGAGTCGTTCGCGCGAGCATTGCGAGCAGGACGTGCTCGAGACTTGTAATGCGCCGGCAAAGCGGAGCGCGGATGCCAAGCCGGCATCCGCTTGCCCGCGACCATGTCTGCGCATTTCTCCGAGTTCACGAGCGACACTTGTGTTCATCGGGAATGGCGGCGGCTGCGCTGCGCCGCGAAAGTGGAGCGCAAAACTCGACCGGCTCGTTCGAACGAGCACAAGGACTACCGCGCCAGCGCCTGTCGCGCGCTGGACGACATCCGCTTAGCAACGGGCGTCGCGGGAGCGGAGCGCATACCGCGCGACTCATTCGAACACGCAGAAAGATGAGCGGGTAAGCGCCTGTCGCGCGCTGGACGGCATCCGCTCAACAATGGGCGTCGCGAAAGCCGAGCGCAAACCGCGCGACTCATGTGAATGGGTAGGAAGATGAGCAGGCAAGCGCCTGTCGCGCCCAAGACGCCAGCCGCTCAGCGACGAGCGCCGCGCAAGCCGAGCGTGGATGCCGAGCCGCCATCCGCTCGACAATCCGGTGACCAGCGCCGTGCCCCCGCATCCTTCACCACGAGCGACACGCGCTTATCGAGAGAAGAGCGGCCCGCACTGCGCCGCCGAAGCGAAGCGCGATCCCGGGCAACGTAGCACAACGAGTCCAAAAACTACCGCGCCAGCGACTTCCTCCCGCCAAACGGCATCCGCTTGACCAAGCCCGTCGCCAGCGCCGTGCCCGCGAGCACGACCGCGCATCCTTCCATCATCACGAGCGACACGTGCTCGTCGAGGAAAAGCGCGCCCCACAAGATGCCAAAAAGCGGAATGACGAACGTGACCGTCATCGCGCGCGCCGGGCCGGCCGACGCCACCAGCCCGAAGTAGAGGAAATACGCGATGCCCGTGCAGCACACGCCGAGCGCGATCACCGCCTCCCACGCATGCGCGGAGATCGGGCTCGCGGGCCACGTCATCGCGGCGAGCGGGGAAAGCGCGATGGTCGCGCCGATCATGCTGCCGGCCGCGTTCGTGGTCGCGTCGACATCCATCAGGTACTTTTTCGCGAAGTTGCCCGCCACGCCGTAGAGCGCGGACGCCGCCAGCGCCGCCGCGGCCGCCAGCAGCCCGCGCACCGGCAGCGCCGACGCGCCCGCGTCGTGCGCGCCCGGCGTCGCGATCTGATTCCACACGAGCAGCAGCACGCCCGCGAAGCCGATCGCCATGCCGATGGTGCGCATCGTCGTCAGCCGGTCCTTCAGCCACACGTAGGCGACGAGGGCGCCCCAGAGCGGCGTCGTCGCGTTGATGACGGAGGTCGCGCCCGCCGACAGCGTGAGTTCCGCGAACGCGAAGAAACAGAAGGGCGCGGCCGAATTGAGAATGCCGACGACGAAAAGCGGCACGGCGCGCTTGCGCATCGTCGCAAGCGTGTCGGCCCACGGGCGTCGCGCGAGCAGCATCGCGATGAGAAACAGCGCGCCGATGCCCACGCGCACGGCCATCAGCGGCGCGACGCCGAACTCCACGACACCCACGCGGATGAACAGAAACGACGCGCCCCACAAGGCGGCCAGGACGACTAATTGACACAAATTGACGATGGACATGACGTTGCGGACTGCTTGCCTGCTGATAAAAGTCCGCGCATGTTACACCGCGCCGCGCGCCGCGCAGCGTTTGCCCAAAGAGACCGCAAGAAGCAGGAACAAAGCAGGAACAAAGCAGGAACGCGCCCCGTCGCCGAACGGGGCGCGGGGGCGTGGTTAGTGCGGGGGAATCATCCACGTGAGCACGTTCTGTTGCAGCCAGACGAGCACGCCGAGAATGATGGTGAGCAGAATGGAATGCTTGAAGGTCCGCGCGAACACGAGGCCCTCCTTGCCCTTCAGGTCGGTGGTCGCCACGCCCGTCGAGATGTTCTGCGGCGAGATCATCTTGCCCATCACGCCGCCGGACGAGTTCGTTCCTGCCATCAGCACCGGATTCAGATTGAGCTGGTGCGCGGCCACCACTTGCAGGTTGCCGAAAAGCGCATTGCCCGAGGTATCGCTGCCGGAGAGAAAGACCGCGACCCAGCCGAGGAACGCCGACACGAGCGGAAACAGCGGCCCGACCGACGCCACGCCGAGACCCAGCGTGTAGTTCATGCCCGAGTAGTTCATCAGATACGCGAGGCCGACGATGGTCGCCACCGTCAGGATGGCGATGCGCGTCTGCACCCAAGTATCGACGATCGCCGCGCCGAATTCACGCGCCGGCAGCTTGACGAGCGCCGCCGTGATGATCGCCGCGACCAGAATGGCCGTGCCGGTCGCGAGCGGTTGGAAGTCCCAGATAGCGCCGTAGGGCTGGTTGTAGAGCGTGATGTAGACGGCCTTGTCGAGCCCCGGCCACGATACCTTCACGTCGCCGATCAGGAAGATCTTCGCGACCGTCCACACGATCACGACGATCGACACCACGATCCACGGCAGCCAGCCTTGCCCGCCCGAGAGCGCGGCGCGCGTGCCGCCCGCGCGATCGACGTTGACCGCGAAGCGTTCGTCGGGCGCGGGTTTCCAGACGCGCAGGAACGCGATCGTCAGAATCAGCGAGATGAGCGACGACAGCACGTCCGTGAGCGCATAGCTGATGTAGTTGGACGTAACGAACTGCGTCAGCGCGAACGCGCCGCCGGAGACGAGCAGCACCGGCCACACGCGCATCATGTTGCGAAAACCGGCATACACCGCGATCACATAGAAGGGCAGGAAGAACGCGAAAAGCGGCAACTGGCGGCCGACCATTTTCGCGAGCGCGTCCGTCGGCAGGTGCGTGACCGCGCCGAGCACGGTGATCGGCACGCCGAGCGCGCCGAAGGCCACCGGCGCCGTGTTGAAAATGAGCGTGAAGGTGAGCGCTTCGAGCGTCGGAAAGCCGAGCAGGATCAAAAGCGAACTCGTGATCGCGATCGGCGTGCCGAAACCGGAGATGCCTTCCAGCAGCGCGCCGAACGAGAAGCCGATGACCACCAGCACGATGCGCCTGTCGTTCGGCAGGTTATCGACCATCCAGAGCCGAAACGCTTCGAAGCGTCCGGAGCGTTGCGCGACGTTGTAGAGCAGGATCGCCGCGAACACGATCCACATGACGGGCCAGAGCGCGAAGACGGCGCCCGCCGCGACCGAATTCAGCGCGAGGCCGACCGGGAACTTCCAGCCCGCGACGGCGATGATGAGCGCGGCGATCAATCCCGCGAGCGATGCCTGCCACGCCGGGCGGCGCGCCCAGCCGAGCAGCACGAGCACGATGATGATCGGCAGCGCCGCCACGATGAACGACAGCGCCAGTGAATCGGCAATGGGTGTGAGTAGCTGATGGAACATCGAGTCTCCTTTTTTCTCTTGTTGGCGAAGCGGCGGCCGCAGCCGCCATGCGCGCGGAGTTCGATGTTTCAGTCGCGCACGCCGGCGACGTGCGCCGTCTTAAGCGCCGGCGTAACACGCCCACTAAGAATAGGTGACCGATGAACCGCGTCAAGCGGTGAAAGCCCGCGTACGCGCCGTGGTTCGCCGGATTCGATCAGACCTGGCTCATCCCTCCACGGCTGCGGCGGCGGCCGTGGCGGCTGCGCCAGCGCCGCTGTCGCGGTTGGCGGGCGGCGTTTGACGGAACACCCAGACGGTCAGGAGCGCAATCGACGCGAGCATCCAGAGCATAAAAAACACGAAGGCCATCATGTCCTGCTCCCCGAGAACGTGAAGTGGGCGGCGGCCGTTTGCCGTCGCATCGCGGTAAATAGGGACGGTGAATAGCCAGAACCGTGCCCGTGGTCCGTCCAATTCCGCCAAAGCCTTGTCAGAAAAGGAAAGTGGCAGAACGCACGAAGCCGACGACGCGGCACGCCGAGCGCCCGTCGGCAAAAAACGTTTCAGGATCGTTACGGCGCGCCGATTAGCGGGCTGCAAAGCGCCAGATTTTGTAACGCGGACGAACAGGCGCCGCGTGAATCAGTGGCCGCGTCCGCCGCCGTGACCGCCGCCTCCGTGCCAGCCGCCATATCCACCGGACCCGCCTTGCCACGTCCCGCCGCCGTGCCATCCGCCGCCGCCGTGCCATCCGCCGCCGCCGTGCCATCCGCCGTGGTGCCAGCCGTATCCGTGGCCCCAGCAGCATCCGCCGCCCCAGTAGCCGAAGCCGACCGAGATCGCCGGATAGCCGTAGCCGTAATACGCCGGATACGGGTACGGGTAATACGGATAGCCGTAGGCCGGATAGCCGCCGTAGTAGCCGGCATAGGGGTAGACGGCCGAGTAGGGCACCTGTTCGGTCGAGTAGACGATGCCGGTCCCCGGCACCGCCGACGCGCCCGACGCTGCGTCGGCCGGCAGCGCGAATTCGCGCTGCGCATAGATGGCGCTGACCGTGGGGTAACCCGCGCCCGGGTAGTCGGGATACGGGTAGTAACACCCGCTGACCAGAAGTCCCGCGGCAAGCGCGGCCATGCCGCTCTTTGCGAGGACGATGCGTGCGGACATCATGACGCTGCTCCTTGAATTGCCTGCGGGACTCTTCGGGTTCAGTGGTCTCGATAAAACCGATGCGGTCCGTTAAAGAGGAGCTTAGTCGATCGATGCATGGCGCGTTGCATCCGCCCGGTGAGGAACGATGGCTGGTATCGCTTCCTGTAACAGACTTGAAACACGTGCGGCGCCGACGGTGGCGCGCCGCACGCCGATGCGCGACGGCCTTACTTGCCGACCTGATTGCCGATGACCCCGCCGACGGCCGCGCCGCCCAGCGTCGAAAGCGCGCTGCCGCCGATCACGGCCCCGCCCGCTGCGCCGACGCCCGCGCCGATGGCGGTGTCGCGCTGACGCGTGGTCATGTTGTCGCAGCCGGTCAGTCCGGCGAAAGAAGCGGTGAGCAGTGCTGCGGCGCCGATTTGTTTGATGTTTTTCATGTCGACTCTCCAGTGATGATGGAACGAATCGGCTGCGGCGCGACTTCCCCGGACGAGACGACGGTCCGGCGCGCATGCCGCGTTTTTTCGCCGGTTCGTTCGATACGGAGCAGGAAAGATGCCCGAATCGTCTGAATGAGCGCCCAGCCTTGATGAGCAAGGCTTTGGGCGGGAACGCAGCAAGCAAAACGGCCTGTCGCGCTCGCCGCGCGACAGGCCGTTTCCGGTCAGGCTTTCAGTCCGTCAGAGACGGCGCATCATGTCGGCTGATAGATTTCCGCGCCCTTCTTCACGAACTCGATCGCCTTCGTCTGCATGCCGTGCGTGAGCGCGTCGGTTTCGCTCACGCCCTGCTTCGCGGCGAAGTCGCGCACATCCTGCGTGATCTTCATCGAGCAGAAGTGCGGGCCGCACATCGAGCAGAAGTGCGCGACCTTCGCGGAGTCCTTCGGCAGCGTTTCGTCGTGGAATTCGCGCGCCTTGTCCGGGTCGAGGCCGAGATTGAACTGGTCTTCCCAGCGGAATTCGAAGCGCGCCTTCGAGAGCGCGTTGTCCCGCACCTGCGCGCCGGGATGGCCCTTCGCCAGATCCGCCGCGTGCGCCGCGAGCTTGTACGTGATGATGCCTTCCTTCACGTCGTCCTTGTTCGGCAAGCCGAGGTGCTCCTTCGGCGTGACGTAGCAGAGCATCGCGGTGCCGAACCAGCCGATCATCGCGGCGCCGATGCCCGAGGTGATGTGGTCGTAGCCCGGCGCGATGTCCGTGGTGAGCGGCCCGAGCGTGTAGAAGGGCGCCTCGTCGCACCACTGCAACTGCAGGTCCATGTTCTCCTTGATGAGCTGCATCGGTACGTGGCCGGGGCCTTCGATCATCACCTGCACGTCGTGCTTCCACGCGACCTGCGTGAGTTCGCCGAGCGTCTTCAGCTCGCCGAGCTGCGCTTCGTCATTCGCGTCGTAGATCGAGCCGGGGCGCAGGCCGTCGCCGAGCGAGAAGGAGACATCGTATTGCTTCATGATTTCGCAGATGTCCTCGAAGTGCTCGTAGATGAAGCTCTCCTTGTGATGCGCGAGGCACCACTTCGCCATGATCGAGCCGCCGCGCGACACGATGCCGGTCATGCGGTTCGCCGTCAGCGGCACGTATTGCAGCCGCACGCCCGCGTGGATCGTGAAGTAGTCGACGCCTTGCTCCGCCTGCTCGATGAGCGTGTCGCGGAAGATTTCCCACGTAAGGTCTTCGGCTTTGCCGTTGACCTTTTCGAGCGCCTGATAGATGGGCACCGTGCCGATCGGCACCGGCGAATTGCGGATGATCCACTCGCGCGTCTCGTGAATGTGCTTGCCGGTGGACAGATCCATCACCGTGTCGCCGCCCCAGCGGATCGCCCAGGTCATCTTGTCGACTTCCTCGCCGATGGACGACGTGACCGCCGAATTGCCGATGTTCGCGTTGATCTTCACGAGGAAGTTGCGGCCGATGATCATCGGCTCGCTTTCCGGGTGATTGATGTTCGCGGGAATGATCGCGCGGCCGCGCGCCACTTCCTCGCGCACGAACTCGGGCGTGATTTCCTTCAGCGCGTCCTTGCCGAACGCCGCCGCGCCGAACGCCTGTCCGGGATGCTGGCGGCCCATCATCTGCGCGAGCTTTTCGCCGTTCGGGCCGCTCTTGCGCAGGCTTTCGAGATATTCGGCGCGACGCTGATTCTCGCGGATGGCGATGTATTCCATCTCCGGCGTGATGATGCCCGCGCGCGCGTAGTGCATCTGCGTGACGTTCTTGCCGGCGAGGGCGCGGCGCGGCTTGCGGTGCAGGCCGGGAAAGCGCAGTTCGGCCGTTTTCGGATCGGCGGCGCGCTCGCGGCCGAATTCGCTCGACAGGCCCGCCAGTTCTTCCGTGTCGCCGCGCTTTTCGATCCAGCCGGCGCGCAGCGCGGGCAGTCCCGAGCGGATGTCTATCTTCGCGTCCGGATCGGTGTACGGACCGGAGGTGTCGTACACGTACACCGGCGGATTCTTCTCGCCGCCGAAGCCGTCCGGCGTGTCGGACTGCGTGATCTCGCGCATCGGCACGCGAATGTCCGGCGTCGAGCCGGTCACGTAGACCTTGCGCGAGTTCGGCAGCGGGGCGATGGCGGCGGCGTCGACGACGGCGTTTTCCGACAGAAACTTGGGATTGGCATTCATGTGCTGTCTCTCCTGTGGGACGTGTTGACATGCGAGCGTTGCAGCGCTCGGCTGACTCAGGAGCTAAACAGGGAGGAACGAGACGGAAAGGTACGGGTTCGGAAGAAGTAGTCTGATGCGGCGCGACTGTCGAAACCCGAACGCTTCCCTGCGCTGGCATTATCCAGATCAGGTTCAAAGGGTATTTCTCACCCGCGCCGCGCGAGGCGACTGCGCTCGATGAAACCGGCCGCAATCGCGATGCGCAACGCAGGACCCCCGCGTTAGCAGCCGCCACCATACACCGCAGCGTGGCGTGTTGGCAACCATCCGAAAATTCGTCCGGCGATTCGTCGATCGCGCGGGGCGCTTACTGCATAATGTCGCTCGCCCCGGCCTGCGTGTTTTCCCTGACCGCCCGGCAGCCGCAATCGACGCCCCGCGTCTTGCGCTGTTTCTCCTCTGCGTCCGCGTTCGCATTCCAACTGTTTCGCCATGTCGTCCTGTCTCGTTTGTCGCGCCGGAGCTTTCGCCCGTTCAATTGCCGTCTGCCGGATGCGATGCGCGGCGCTGCACTGCACGCTGGCCGGGTAACGCATGTCCAATCCGTCGCCCAATCCGTCCTTCAAGCCGCCGCGCCTGCCGCGCCTGCCGTTCTCCTTGCCCGATCGTTTTCCGTTTCGCGCGCCGCGTTCGCACAAGGGACAAGTCGCGCTCGCGCTGGCCGTCGTCTATCTCGTGTGGGGATCGACGTATCTCGCCGTGCATCTGTCGCTCGCGTCGTTTCCGCCGCTTCTGCTTTCCGGCTTGCGCAATCTGTTCGCGGGCATCGGGCTCTTCGTGTTCGCGGCGCGCCGCAAGCCGGTCTGGCCGACGTTGGCCGAAGCGCGCAATGCCGCGCTCGTCGGCACGCTGCTCGTCGGCTTGTCGAGCGGGATGCTCGCCTACGGCATGCGCACCGTCGAAACCGGGACCGCCGCCGTGATGGTCGCGACCGTGCCGCTTTTCGCGACGATCATCGCCGCGCTCACGGGCCGGCGCATCGCGAAGGGCGAGTGGGTGGCGGTCGGATTGGGGCTGATCGGCATCGTGTTGCTGAATCACGGCGATTCAGGTGCCGGCTCAACCGCGGGCAGCATCGCGATTCTGTGCGGCGCGATTTTCTGGGCGGGCGGGGCGCATCTGGCGAGCCGCGTCAAGCTGCCGTCGGACCTCTTCATGTCGACCGCGCTGCAGATCGGCCTCGGCGGTTCGATTTCCACGACGGTCGCGTTGCTCTCCGGCGAGCGGCTGGCGGGCATCGGCTTCGTGCCGGGGCTGTCGTTTCTGTACTTGATGCTCGTCGGAACGATGGCCGCGTATGTCGCTTACGGCTTCCTGATCCGCCATACGAGCCCGATCATCGCGAGCAGCTGCATGTACGTGAACCCGGTGGTCGCGGTGTTGCTCGGCGCGTTGCTGCTCGGCGAGGCGATCACGCGCTGGACCGTCATTGCGACGGTCGTCATTCTGCTGAGCGTCGGGCTTTCTTTCTGGTTCGATTATCGACGGCGCGGGTTGGTGTGAGCCTTCCGTTCGCTTCGCTTGTAAGAAGGGCGCGCACGCAGCGCTCGAAGCCGCGCACGCGCCGCTGCGCTGTCGGGCCCCGAACGAATCCTCTAACGAATGCCGCAGCCTTGCGCGATAAGGCTTCCAGCTGAAGTCGCGCCGCTCGCGCACCGCAAAAGGGCACGGGTGTTGCTCTATATGCGCCACCCGCGAGGCGCGTCATTCCGATGAAACAAAGACGCGTTCCTCGCGGCGAGGACGCGGCGTAGCGGGCCATCCGCCCGCCGTCCGCAGCCTTCACGACACCATCAACGATCACAAAAAGGAAGGTGGCACATGAAGCTCATCCGCACCGTCACGGCGCTCGCTGCCGTCGCTTCGCTTCTCTCCGCATGCGGCGGAAGTTCGGACGACGTCGGCAAGGAACTCGGCCTTACGCAAGCGCAGGTTCACTTCATCCACGCGATTCCGAGCGGCCCGAACGTCGACTTCTACGATAACGGCAAGGTGCTGCAACCGAACCTCGGCTACAAGACGGTGACCAACTTCGCGAACATCGGCACGGGCCAGCACAACTTCGGCTACGCGGCCGTGAACACGACGACCCTGCTCGCATCCAATTCGAGCATCAGCAACGCGGCGAAGGGCCACGAATACACGGTCGTCGCGCTGCCGGACGCGGGCTTCCTGCCGTCGATCGCCGTGATCGACGATCCGTTCGACAAGGGTCTCCTTTCGACGAGCGCGCGCGTGCGCGGCTTCAACGCATCGGCGAACGCGCAGAACCTCGATCTGTATCTGGTCGCGCCGGGGACGGACATCGCGACGGTCAACGCGACGATGCCGAGCGTCGCCTTCAAAAGCGCGGTTCCGGCGAGCACGCAGGACTCGATCTATGTTTCCGGCGGCACGTATCAGCTGATCGCGACGCTTCCGGGTTCGAAGACGCCGGTGTACAAGTCGGCTTCGTTTAATCTCGGCAATAACGCGGACTGGCTCGTGACGACGCTGCCTTCGGGCAACGCGCTGTCGCAGGTCGTGCCCGGCAAGATTCGGGTGCTGGTGGCGCAGGGCGGCAACACGCAGACGCCGGCGCTGGAGTTGCCGGATACGCAGTAAGCGCTTGCGCGTCAGGCCGTGACGAAACCCGCCCGAGCGATGTCGGGCGGGTTTTTTTTACGCACAAAAAAAATCTCGCCGCGCGAGGCGGCGAGATGACAGGAACTACGCTGCGTTGGTAGAGCGTCCCGGCTTACTTATGTTCTTCCGCCGAGTTCGAGATAGCCTGGCCGCCCTTCGAAATGTCCTGACCTGCGCCCGAGATGGTGTTGCAGCCTGCCAGCGCAGCGGTGCCCGCGATCAGCAGCAAAGCGATGATTCGAGTCATGTTCAATCCCCTTGAAGTAAATGTCTGGATTGGCCGCTGCTCTTCGATGGCCTCACCGGTGTGAATAATCTTAAAAAAGCGCCCGAGCGCGCGCTGTAAGCACACATGTGTTTTTCGTGTCGGCGGACTCCGTATTTCGCGTCGGCATCGTCCTACGCGGCGGCGCGGGCCGGCGATCCGTCGACATCCACGTCCACATCCACATGCACGCGCTCGCGCGGCATCGACACGCGAATGCTCGTGCCATGCGGCATCGCGCGTTCAATCTCGAAGCGCCCGCCGCGCGCCGACACGCGCTGCCGCATGCCGACTAGTCCGTGAGTCTGCGTGCGCTTCAGATCCTGCGGCCGGATGCCGATGCCGTCGTCGTCGATCGCGAGCGCGACGTTCGCCGGGTCGAGCGTGAGCGCAATGCGGATTCGGCTCGCATGCGCGTACTTCGCGGCGTTCGTGAGCGTTTCCTGCGCCACGCGAAAGAGCGAGATCTCGATGGCTTCGCCGAGCTTCACTTCGTCGTCCGGCAGTTCGGCCTCGACGGTCCAGCCGTTGCGCTGCGCGGCTTCGGCCACGAGCGAGCGCAGCGCCGTGACGAGACCGAAATTGGCGAGCACCGTCGGCCGCATGTCCTCGATGATCCGCCGCTTGAGCGCAATGCCCTGATCCAGATTGCCGATGGCGCGCGACAGTTTCTCGGCCATCGCTGGCTCCGATTCACGCAGCTTGCCGCGCACCCACGCGACATCCATCTTGCTCGCGGTCAGAATCGAGCCGAGTTCGTCGTGCAGTTCGCGGGCGAGTTGCGTCTTTTCATCCTCGCTCACCGATTGCAGATGCCACGCGAGCGCTTCGAGCTGGCGCGTGCGTTCGAAGACGAGTCGATCCAGTTCTTCCTGCTGCGTGATGAGCGCCTTCTGCACGCGATCCTGCTTGTCGAGCTGAATGCCGAGATTGCGAAACAGCAGCAGGAACAACACGATGTTCAGAGCGCATAGCGCCGCGACGCACAGCGTCGAAATGCGCTGATCGGCGCGGCTCGCGTCGAGCGCGTGTTGGGCGCGCTGCTCCTCGTTCAGGCGCAAGAGCGAGAGCGCGGCGTCGAGCGTCATGTCCTTGTCGGTCGATGCCTCCGAAGGCGCGGCCGATGGCGCCGCGCTGCGCTCGATGCCGTCGTTCGCCGCCGCGCGAATTTGCGCGAAGCTCGCGAGCGCGGTGTCGTCGCCGATGCGGCGATAGTAGGCATCCAGCGTGGCGAGCGCGCGGCGCACGTGCGCGGCGGTCGCTTCGAACTGGTTCTTGTAGGCGGCGTCCGGTTTCAGCGCCATCGCTTGTCCCTGCGCGGACAGCGTCGCGATGTCCGCGGCAAGCGCCGAAAGCTGCGCGGTCGCGCTCTTGGCGTCGAGCGCCGTTTCGTACTCGGCGGCAATGCGCATGCGGCCCGACTCCAGAATCACGAGCCCGCCGACGGTAATCACGATCGCCACCGTCATCGCGACGGCCCAGCTATACCGGTGCATCCAATCGTTGATGCGCGCGAAGCCGGCGCGCGTGCCCCGGCTCGCCGTCGGGGCGGGCGAGGTGTCGTCCTGCGCGATGCCGGTCAGCGCGGCGTGGGGAAGGTGGCTCATGACGTGGTTCTCGATGCGGCGACGAGGCAGATGGCGCGCTTCGCGCAGCCGATTTGAAAGCAAATGTCGGTGGATTCTCACAGCAAAAAAGGAGCCAGCCCGAATGCGCGCGGCAGAACGCGCGGCTAGCATGAGTGCGTCAACCATTCCTACGGGGAGCGATCATGCTGAGATGGGCTCTGTTTTTCGCGATCGTCGCTGTGATCGCCGGTTTGCTGGGCTTCACGGGCATTGCCGCGGGCGCCGCGACCATTGCCAAGTTCCTGTTCGTGCTGTTCCTGATTCTTTGCGTCGTGTTTCTGGTGCTGGGGTTCGTCATCACCAAGAAAGCGGTCGATTAGCGGCTTAGTTTGCTCCATGCCTTGCCATGCCGGGATGGCGCTTCGCGCCATGCCCGGCCGACCTTGAACGACCTTAGAACAATCACGAGGAGGGTCCCATGCTTCACTACGCAGCCGTTTTCTTCGTCATCGCGATCATCGCGGCGGTGTTCGGCTTCACGGGCATCGCGGCCGGCGCCGCTGAAATCGCGAAGATCCTGTTTTATATTTTCCTCGTCGTGTTCGTCGTGACGCTGCTGCTCGGTGTCTTCAGGACGTGACGTTGCCGAATCGTCGTGCCCGCGCCCGCTCATCGGACGATAGAGCGGAGCGGGCACGCGCCATGCATCGCGGACGATGATCGAATAGCGGAACGCTATGAAGCCGCACGGCGATTCGCTCGACGCATCCGTCCATCCCCCCAATTCACAGGAGCAAACACATGTCCGATTCATCTGCTGTATCGACCGCGCCGGGCCAGTCCAAGGACGCTTTCGTCCTCGATGTGGAAAAAATCCGGAACGACGCGCGGCAGCACATGGACGAAGGCCCGGTCACGTCGACCTATGCCGCCGACCGCGAAACCGTGCTGAAGCTGCTCAACGACGCGCTCGCGACCGAGTGGGTCTGCACGCTGCGCTACAAGCGCCACTACTTCATGGCGAAGGGCATTCACTCTGAGGCCGTCGCGAAGGAATTCGCCGAGCACGCGACCGAGGAGCAGGAACATGCCGACATGCTCGCCGAGCGCATCGTGCAGCTGGGCGGCTCGCCGGACTTCGCGCCGGACAGCCTCAAGTCGCGCGCGCATTCGGAGTACAAGGAAGGCGCCGATCTCATCGACATGATTCGCGAGAACCTGATCGCCGAGCGCATCGCGATCGACACGTACCGCGAGATCATTCGCTATCTCGGCGACAAGGATGTCACCACGCGCCGCATCTTCGAAGAGATCCTCGCCGTCGAGGAAGAGCACGCGGACGACATGGCCGACCTGCTGGAAGGCCGCAACGGGTAAGCGTAAGCCTTGGGCGCGGTGCGTGTTGCGCCGCGCATGGCTTTCACGCCTGCCTCGGTAGAATCACCGTTCTTTCATTACAGCAGTACGGACGGCGTGAATGATTCGAGTCTTGATAGCCGACGACCATGCGATCGTGCGCAGCGGGTTCAGGCAGTTCGTCGCGGACGAGCCGGACATGGAAGTGGCGGCGGAAGCATCGACGGGCGATGAAACCATCGCGCTCGTACGCGAAACGGCGTTCGACGTGGTGCTGCTCGACATCGCCATGCCGGACAAGAACGGCGTGGACACCTTGCGGGTCATCAAGCAGATCCGGCCCCAGCAGGGCGTGTTGATGCTATCGGGCTTTCCGGAGAGCCAGTACGCGATCAATCTGCTGAAGGCGGGCGCGAACGGCTACCTGAACAAGGACGCCGCGCCGGACGAGATCGTGCGCGCCATTCGCACGGTGGCGCGCGGGCATCGTTACCTGTCCGAATTCATCGCGGATGCGCTCGCCGACAAGCTCGACAAGCCCGCCGCCGAGCGGCCGCACGAGTTGCTGTCGGAGCGCGAGTTCCAGATCTTTTGCAAGCTCGCGGGCGGCCGGATTCCGACGGAAATCGCGCAGGAACTGCATCTTTCGGTGAAGACGGTGAGCACGTACCGGGCGCGCGTGCTGGAGAAGATGCGGCTCTCGAACAACGCCGATCTGACGTACTACGCGATCAAGAACGGATTGATCGAATAGTGCTTGCGGAGGATGCCTGCCGTGGGCGACCACATCATCACCGACGATTCGAAAGGGCGGCATGAGCCGCGCGGCGGGCCGCTCGCGGTGCTGCTGATCGAAGATTCGCCGCTGATCCGGCGCAGCCTCACCGAAGCGATCGAGGCGCTCGGTCCGTGGCGCGTGACCGCTTTCGCCGATGCGCCCGACGAAGCTATCGCGCTGTTATCGTCGCAGCGGTTCGACGCGGTCATCGTCGATCTGCAACTGAAGCGCGGCTCGGGCATCGACGTGCTCGCGTGGCTCAAGAACGCTGACCGGTCGCGAGTCGCCAAGGGCGCTTTCGTCGTCGTGCTGACCAACCACGCGTTGCCGGCGTATCGCGAGCGGTGCCTGCAATACGGCGCGCGGCATTTCTTCGACAAGTCGCTGGACTTCGACCGCGTGCTCGATGCGCTGTGGGACTATGCGCGGGAGCGGGTTTGAGGCGGCTTTAGGCTTTCGCGCGAAGTTGCGATTCGACTTCGAAGGCAGTCAGCCGTTGCGCGATGCGACTACGTTTGGCGCGTTCGTGGCGGCTTCGTCTGTACATCATATTATCCGTTGCGGCCTGACGGAATCCGCGTACCTGAGCGTGAAGATTCCGCCGCTCGATTCCGGCTGAAAGTACCCGCGCGACACGACTCATTTGGCGCAAAGTCGATAGGCGATGAACGCCGCTTTAACGTTCGCAAGGGCACGCGCCCGTTCTCGGCTGCCAGTCCCGCGAGTCTCAGACGCGGGAACTCGCGCGACTCGCGTAAGCCTACGCAAAACCGTCATCGCGGCTCGCCTCACTCCTCACGCACCTGACGCGAAACCAGCCGCCGCTCGCGCCCGCGCCAATGACTGAAACCGGCGAGCCCGGTCGCTGCGAGTCCGACGAGACAGACGCCTGTCCATCCCATCGCATGCCACGCGAGCGACGCGAGCGCCGAGCCCGCCGCGCCGCCGATGAAGTACGCCACCATGTAGACCGTGTTCACGCGGCTGCGCGCCTCGGGCTTCAGCGCATAGATACGCGACTGGTTCGATATCTGCGCGGCCTGCACGCCGATGTCGAGCACGATCACGCCGACGACCAGCCCCGCGATGCTGCGCGACGACAGCGCGAACACGACGAACGACAACGCGACGAGCCCGATCGACAGCGAGATCACCGCGCGCGGCCCGCGCTTGTCCGCCGACTTTCCCGCGAGCGGCGCAGCGAGCGCCCCGGCCGCCCCGACGATGCCGAAGAGCCCCGCCGCCTGCGGTCCCATGTGAAACGGCTCGCCCGCGAGCAATAGCGTGAGCAGCGACCAGAACGCGCTGAAGCCGGCGAAGAGCGCGCCGCCCGTCAGCGCGGCTTCGCGCAGGCCGGGATTTTCGACAGTGAGATGCCACATCGAGACGAGCAGCTTGCCGTAGGAAAGCGTGGATGTGGGCCGGCTCTTCGGCAGCCGCATCAGAACGACGACGGCGAGCGCGATGGTCGCCACCACCGATGCGCCGAACACCGCGCGCCAGCCGAAGTACTGCGCGACGAAACCCGAGACCGTGCGCGCGAGCAGGATGCCGAGCAAAAGCCCGCTCATCACGGTGCCGACTGCGTGGCCGCGCTCGGCGGCCGGCGCAAGCTCGGCGGAGAACGGCACCGCCTGTTGCGCGATCGTCGATACGACGCCGATCGCGAGACTCGCCGCGATCAGCACCGCGAGCGTCGGCGCGGCGCATGCGGCGACGAGCGAGACGCCCAGCGCGGCGAGCTGAAGCAGGATCAGCATGCGCCGGTCGAAGCGGTCGCCGAGCGGCGCGAGCACGAGCATGCCGAGGGCATAGCCGAGCTGCGTGGCGGTCGGCACGGCGCCGATCAGATACGCGTTCTGCGGAAACGACGCGCGGAAGTCGCCGAGCAGCGGCTGGTTGAAATAGATATTGGCGACCGATACGCCCGCGATAGTCGCGAGCAGCCAGAGCGTGGCCCGCGAATAATGCGGATGAGGTTCGGGCGCGTGAGCGTGAGACGATGAGTGAGGCGGCTGATGCGATTGCGCGGACATGAGTTCGTTCCGTCGGGCGGCGGGAAGCGGCGTTCGGCCAGCCGCCGATCATACTGGAGACGCGCGACGTTTGCTCAGGGCGCTCGCGGGACCGCGCGCCTCATTCGTCTTCGTCTGCGGCGGGCTTCGGCGCGAGCTTCTCGGGCGCGAGCCAACGGAAGCCGGTGAGCGTCGTGTCGCTGAACGTGCATTCGGCTGCGGCGGGAAGGTCCGTCTTCCTGGTTGCGGGCGGCGTCGGCGGCGTCGCGATGACGCCTCGCACGACCACGCGCGAACCATGATAAGCGGCACCGGAGCCGGTGATCTTGAGCGGCGCGCTCGCCGCATCGGGATACGCCGCGCGCACCTTGTCCTTGCACGTTTCGACATTGCGGTAGTACGACGTGCAGCCCGCCGTCAACATCAGCGGAAACGAGCAGGCGAGAAGCAGGCGAGAGCGAGTGTTCATCGGGTCAGTCGGTCGATGCCCGACGCGGCGCGCGCATCGGAGCGTGAGGTGAGTGTGCGGCGATGCTTTATAACATGCGCGGGCGGCGCGTCCGGCGCGAGTGTCGCGCGAGGAG
This sequence comes from Caballeronia sp. Sq4a, assembly GCF_023170545.1. NCBI lineage: Bacteria > Pseudomonadati > Pseudomonadota > Betaproteobacteria > Burkholderiales > Burkholderiaceae > Caballeronia > Caballeronia sp. Sq4a. Next base: position 987,538 of record NZ_CP084250.1, read on the forward strand.
CAGGCCGCTTGTTACGCGGGCCGGCACGGTAGCACAATCGGCGAATGCGTTCGGACGGAGGCTGCCGCCATGCGAAAGGACATCGAAGTAGGCGATTACGTGCTCGCGCTCGACACGTTGCCGAAATCGCCGCCGGCCGACCAACAGGCGGATGCGCCCGCCGAGGGCTACGCGGTGCGCGTGCGCGTGGCGCGCCTGGACGGGCGACCGCTCCACGGATCGACGCTCGCCAGCGATTCCGGCGACATGACCGGCGATCACGGACCTTTTGCGACGGTCGCGGAGGCGATGGCGCATGGCGAGGCGTGGGGACGGCATTACGTCTCGCGCATTCTCGAACACGGGCTGTAGCGTGAATGCCGCGCGTTTCATGAGGAACGCGAAATAACGGCCGCGGGCATCTTCCCGGGTTCGTGGGAAGAACGTGATGCAGACCTGGTGCCGGGGACCGGACTCGAACCGGCAAGCCGTGAGGCGGCGGATTTTAAGTCCGCTATGTTTACCAATTTCATCACCCCGGCAGGGCGGACGCGATTCTACCATTGCGCCGGGTCGCGCCAAAACCGCGTCGACGCGCGATCCGCCGCGATCGCGCGCGTATTGAAAGCCATTCGACAACCTCGCACGCCTCACGCATAATCGCCGACGGACCGGCGCGCCCGAGAACGCGCGCAACGGCAGGCCGTCGATCACGCGCAAGGACACACGATGGGCAAAACCCGGCTCGAAGCGTTCAGCGATGGCGTCATCGCCATCATCATCACGATCATGGTGCTCGAACTCAAGGTGCCGCACGGCCACGACTTCGCCGCGCTCGCGCCGCTCGTGCCCGTGCTCGCGGCGTACGTGTTGAGCTTCGTCTATGTCGGCATCTACTGGAGCAATCACCATCACCTGCTGCACGCCATTGGACGCGTGAACGGCTCGGCGTTGTGGGCGAACCTGCATCTGCTCTTCTGGCTGTCGCTCTTTCCGTTCACGACCAACTGGATGGGCGAGAGCCATCTGAGCGCCGTGCCGACCGCGTGCTACGGCTTCGTGCTGTTCATGACGGCCGTTGCCTGGTACATCCTCACGCGCGTGCTGATCGCCATGCACGGCGAAAACACGCGGCTCGAACGCGCCGTCGGCGCGGACCGCAAGGGCAAGCTGTCGGTGCTGCTGTATCTGTTGGCAATTGCCGCCTCGTTCTGGCAGCCGTGGATCGCGGCGGTCATCTATACGGTCGTCGCGGCCGGGTGGCTCGTGCCGGACCGGCGCATCGAGCGCATGCTCGCGAGCGAGGAGCATTGACTTGCCGACGACGCGCATCGGTCTCATCTCCGACACGCACAATCTCGTGCGCCCCGAGGCGCTCGATGCGCTGCGCGATTGCGCGCACATCGTTCACGCGGGCGATATCTGCAAGCATGAGGTGCTCGACGCGCTCGCGCAACTCGCGCCGCTGACCGTCGTGCGCGGCAACAACGACGTCGCTGCGAGCGTCGCGCATCTGCCGGAGCATGCGCGCATCGAAGTGGCCGGCGCGACGATCCACGTCGTGCACGATATTGCCGACGTTCCCGCCGAGCTCGACGGCGTCGATGTCGTCGTGACCGGGCATTCGCACAAGCCGGTCGTCGCGCGGCGCGGCGGCGTGCTCTTCGTGAATCCGGGCAGCGCGGGGCCGCGCCGCTTCAAATTGCCGATCAGCGTGGGCCTGCTCGACATCGGCGAGGCGGGGATCGAGGCGCGCATCGTCACGCTCATCGCATGAAAAAGGCCGGCGTCTTTTCAGACGCCGGCCTTTCGCGCTTCCTAATTCCAGCAGTCGCTTACGCGCGGACCGTGCCTTCCGGGAAGCCGTCGTCCATCTCGGCCGCCTCGCGATGGCCGCGCAAAATCGCATGCGCTTCGGAGTGCGTGGCGACCGCGGGCGGCGAGCCCTTCAGCGGCTTCTTCGCGGTTTCGTGCAGCGCGAGCACCGAGACGATGCCGATCACCGACGCGCCCATCAGATAGTACGCGGGCATCATCAGGTTGCCGGTCTTGCCGACGAGCCATGCCGTGACGAGCGGCGTCGTGCCGCCGAAGAGCGACACCGACACGTTGAACCCGATGGCGAGCGCGCCGTAGCGAATCTTCGTCGGGAAGAGCGCGGGCAGCGACGACGGCATCACGCCCGTGAAGGTCGACAGCAGCGCGCCGAGGATCATCATGCCGGCGAAAATCGACGGCACCGTGCCCATGCGGATCAGCGAGAGCGCCGGAACCGACAGCGCCAGCAGTCCGACGCAGCCCGCGAGCATCACCGGCTTGCGGCCGATCTTGTCGGAGAGACGCCCGGCGAAGAGCGTGAGCGGCATCATCAGCACCATCACGACGAGCACGATGAACAGGCCATGCGTCTCGTTGAACTTGAGCGTCGCCGACAGATAGCTCGGCAGATACGAGAGCGCCATGTAGTCGGTCACGTTGAAGATCAGCACGAGGCCCACGCATTGCAACAGCGGCTTCCACTGCGCGAGCAGCGTTTCGCGGAACTGCGCCTTGGTCGTTTCGTGCGCGGCCGCTTCCATCTTGTCGGCTTCGCGCTGGAACGCGGGCGTTTCTTCCAGCTTCATGCGGATGTACAGACCGATCAGGCCGAGCGGCCCTGCGATGAGAAACGGAATGCGCCAGCCCCAGCTCAAGAGGGCATCTTGCGAGAGCGCGCCGGTCAGCACCGCGACGACGCCCGCGCCCAGCACGTAGCCGACGAGCGTGCCGAATTCCAGAAAGCTCGCCATGAACCCGCGCTTCTTGTCCGGCGAAAATTCGGCGATGAACGTCGCCGCGCCGCCGTACTCGCCGCCCGTCGAGAAGCCTTGCACGAGGCGGGCGACGAGCAGCAGCACCGGCGCCATCACGCCGATGCTTCCATAGCTCGGAATCAGGCCGATGCAGAACGTGCCGATGGCCATCATGATCATCGTCATCGCGAGCACGCGCTTGCGGCCGATGCGGTCGCCGAGCGGCCCGAACACCATGCCGCCGAGCGGGCGCACGAGAAATGCCGCCGCGAACGTGCCGAAGGTGGCGAGCAACTGCGCGGTCGGGCTCGACGAGGGGAAGAACACCTTGCCGAGCGTCACGGCGATGTAGCTGTACACGCCGAAGTCGAACCATTCCATCGCGTTGCCGATGGCCATGGCGCCGACGGCGCGCTTGAGCAGGGATTGATCGACGATCGTGATGTCGTCGAGGGAAAGTGAGTGAGCTTGATTCGATGTGTGGCGCTTGCGCCAAAGGCCGTCGTTTAGGGCGGTCATAAGTTGAAGACTCCGTGTCGTTTGCCGGATGCTCGCGAAAAGCATCGGGCGCGCCGCCTGAGCAGCGCATGGGCCGGATAGTGCAGTTTCGTGACGGCGCCGCGAGCCGTTCCGACCGTCAGGACGAGAGCGAATGGCTCCGCCGAGCGTCGGACAGGGCGCCCGAAGCTGACGATCGAAGAAAAGCGGTGCCGGTGCCTCGCGGTGGAAGTCGCGAAATTGCACTCGGATAAAACAAACGAATTGGACGCGCGGACGGCAAGCCGGGAGGCAGCCGCGGGTGGAACCGCAACGTCGGCGAAAACTAAGGCTTGGAACGAAAAAGGCCGGCGTACTGCTTAACCGACAAGCCTCTTTGTATAAAAACTGTCACTACCACGCGTTACCCGATAAACGATATGCCGGGCAGGCCGCGCGTGAATGATGGTGAATTGCTGTTGATAACGAGCAAGATGATAACACGATGACAGACGATCTGCAAACCGGCCTGTAATTCGAGCAGTACCGACCCGGCTCTATCCTTTACGGGGCTTAGGATTGCGCTAAATTGTGTCCTGTGCATCCGATGTTCTAAACGGTACGTGCAAGCAATAAAAAACCGACCTCGAAGGGTCGGTTTTTGCGACGGTCGCGAGGCGGAAATCAGCTCTGCGGCGGCACGTAGCCCGAGGCCGTATCGGCGCCTTCGCCGAAGAAATACTTCTCCGTTTGCTTAAGCAGGTATTGGCGCGCGCGCGGGTCGGCCATGTTCAGGCGATTTTCGTTGATGAGCATCGTCTGCTGCTTGAGCCAGCCTTGCCACGCTTCCTTCGAGATCGTCTCGTAGATGCGCTTGCCGAGTTCACCCGGCAGCGGCGGGAAGTCCAGTCCCTCGGCTTCCTTGCCGAGCTTTGCGCATTGAACCATTCGGGCCATCTGTGTTTCTCCTTTATCGACCGGTGTCGGCTTGGCCTACCGGTTCCATGATTTGCAATCGGACACGCGCGGCGCGCGTCCGTAGTCAGTTCAAAGCTGTTTCATCAAGACGAGCGACTTGCGCTGCCAGTTGTAGAGGCGGCGGCGGTCTTCCGGCAGATCGTCCACCGTCACCTTCACGAAGCCGCGCTTGAGGAACCAGTGTTCGGTACGCGTCGTCAGCACGAAGATGCGCGTAAGGCCGCGCGCGCGGGCGCGCTGCTCGATGCGTTTCAGAAGGCGCTCGCCGTCGCCGGAACCTTGCGCTTCAGGCGCGACCGTGAGACACGCCATCTCGCCGATGCGCTCCTGCGTGTACGGATAGAGCGCCGCGCAGCCGAAGAGCACGCCGTCGTGCTCGATGACCGAGAAGTGATCGATATCCCGCTCGATTTGATGACGCCCGCGCCGCACCAGCGTGCCGTCGGCTTCGAGCGGCTCGATCAGCGTGAGAATGCCGCCGACGTCGTCGGGCGTGGCTTCGCGCAGGCTTTCGAGGTTCTCGTACGAGATCATCGTGCCGACGCCGTCGTGCAGGAACAGTTCGAGCAGCACGCTGCCGTCGAGCGCATACGGAATGATGTGCGCCCGTGCCACGCCGCCGCGACAGGCGCGAATGGCGTGCTTCAGATAGAACGCGGTGTCGCCCTGCAATTCGCCGGATTCGTGCAGGCGGTAGGCGTCGTCGAGCGACATTTCGCGCACCAGTGCGCCTTCCTGATCGACGAGGCCCGGAATTTCGGTCACGAAGATGATCTTGTCGGCGCGCAGCGCGATGGCGGCGGCCGATGCGACGTCTTCCATCGACAGATTGAAGGCTTCGCCCGTCGGCGAGAAGCCGAGCGAGGACAGCAGCACGATCTTGTTGCTCGCGAGCGACTGACGCACCGAGTCGCCGTCGATCTTGCGCACGACGCCCGTGTGCTGGAAATCGACGCCATCCAGAATGCCGACCGGCCGCGCCGTCACGAAGTTACCCGACACGACGCTGATGTGCGCGTGCGCCATCGGCGTGTTCGGCAGCCCCTGGCTGATGGCGGCCTCGATGTCGAGACGCACTTCGCCGGCAGCTTCCTTCGCGGATTCGAGCGCGCGGGCATCCGTTATGCGCAGTCCATGCGAGAACGACGATTCGACGCCGTGCAGGCTCAACTGTTCGTCGAGTTGCGGACGCGAGCCGTGGACGAGCAGGATCTGAATGCCCATGGCGTGCAGCAGGCCGACGTCCTGCACCAGCGCGTTCAGCCGTCCTTCCTGCACGAGTTCCCCGCCGAACGCGACGACGAACGTCTTGTTCCGGAACGCGTGAATATAGGGCGCCACGGAGCGCATCCAGTCGACGAACTGGCCGAGGGAAGTCGGCGCGTCGGCTTCGCTTGCGGGCGGCTGCGACGCGAGGGTGAGGTCGGTTTGGGAATTCATGCCGGGATTATAATGCGACGCTATGCCGAATGTTTCCAGACGCCCCGTTCAGCCGGGCCAGCCGCAGTCCGCCGATAAGACCCTCACCGCTCAGGAGCAGTTGAAGAAACTGCGCGAGAACCTGTTGCGCGATGCGCGGCCGAGCGAGGCGCCGGGCGAATCGGCCGGGCTTAGCAAGAAGGAGCTGGCGGCGCGGCGGTTTGCGGGGGCGCAGGACGAGGCGAAGCAAACGCAGCCATCGCGTGATGCCGGGGCGGGGCGCGCGCCGAAATCATCGGGCGACGCGGGTTCGAAAGGCCGAAGCGCGGGAGAGCGCGGATCGGGTGCTGACAAGACCCATCGCGTTGCTGGGGCGGGCGCGGAAAGCGCAGCACGGCCATCGGGGAAGTCCGATCGCGCGACGCGATCGCCCGGTGTCCGAAGCGCGGACGATGCCGCGCAGCTTGATCAACCTGTGCAACGCGGCGCAGTTGCACCGAAGCCGGATCGCGCAACGCAATCGCGAGCCGGCCGCAGCGCGGAAGACGGCGCGAAGGCCGCACAGCCGGGCCAACGCGGCGTGGATGCGCCGAGGTCGGATCGCGAGACTCGATCGCGCGTTGGGTTCGGCGCGGAAGGCGCCGTCAAGCCGGCACGATCGAATCAACAGGAATCCGCGGCGATGAAGCAGAACCGCGCGGCGCAACCAGCGGCTCTCCCGAACGCGGAAAGCGGCGCGAACGCCGCGCAATCAAACCAACGCGGCGCGGAGGCGGCGGAGCTCAATCGCCACACGCAATCGCCCGCTGTGCGCGGCGCAGAGTCTGCACAGTCGGATCAACGCGAAATGGATGCACGAAAGGCGCATGGTGCGGGGCGATCAGACGCTGGCCGGAGCGCAAGGGACGTCGCGAACGTCGAGCAGCCGGACCGGCGCGGAGCGAGCGCGGCGAAGCCGCACCGCGCGGACTCATCGCCTGCTGTTTCCGGCGCACAGAAGCCGGCACAATCGAATCAGCGTGAATCGGAGCGCAGCGATGGCCCCGGTCGCGCTCGTTCGCAAGAACGGGCGGCGGCATCGTCGGGCGGCGAAACGAGCGCGGCCCCCCGAGCGGAGGACGGCGCATCCCTTCGCGAGGCCCGCCGCGTGAACGCGGACGAGCACACGCACCCGGCCGCCGCCAATCGCGATGACCGCAACGCAACGCAGGACACAACGCCCGCCGAGCGCAGTCCACGCAGCGCCGACACGCCGCCCCGCGCCGACGCCCGCCCCGAAGCACGCCCCGACCGCAAGCGCGACAAACCGCGCACCGTCACGCCGAACCCGATCCCGCCGATCACATTCCCCGAGGCGCTGCCCGTCTCCGGCCGCCGCGAAGAGATCGCGCGCGCGATCGAGTCGAATCAGGTCGTGATCGTCAGCGGTGAAACCGGCTCCGGCAAAACCACGCAGCTGCCGAAAATCTGCCTCGCGCTCGGACGCGGCCTCGGCGCGGGCGGCGCCGGCTTGATCGGCCACACGCAGCCACGCCGGATCGCGGCCTCGGCGACAGGGCGACGCATCGCCGAGGAACTCGGCACGCCGTTCGGCGAAGTCGTCGGCTACAAGGTGCGCTTCACGGACAATCTCGCGCCCGGCGCGTCCGTCAAGCTGATGACCGACGGCATTCTGCTCGCCGAAACGCAGACCGACCCGCTGCTCAAGGCGTACGACACGATCATCATCGACGAGGCGCACGAACGCAGCCTCAACATCGACTTCCTGCTCGGCTATCTGAAGGAAATCCTGCCGAAGCGCCCGGATCTGAAGCTGATCGTCACGTCCGCGACGATCGACGCCGGCCGTTTCGCGCGCCATTTCGGCAGCGAGGAAAAGCCCGCGCCGGTGATCGAAGTGAGCGGGCGGCTGTATCCGGTCGAAATCCGCTATCGCCCGATCGAAGAGGAAAGCGAGGCGATCAAGAACGCGCAGGGCACGACGCAGAAACGAAGCGACCGCAAGACGGACCGCGATCTGATGGAAGGCATCGTCGATGCCGTCGACGAACTCTGCCGCGAAGGCCCCGGCGACGTGCTCGTGTTTCTGCCCGGCGAGCGCGAGATCCGCGACGCCGCCGAGGCGCTGCGCAAGCACCATCCGCCGCATACGGAGATTTTGCCGCTATTCGCGCGCCTGTCGGCGCAGGAGCAGGAGCGCGTGTTCAGGCCGTCGAACGCGCGGCGCATCGTGCTGGCCACGAACGTCGCGGAGACATCGCTGACGGTGCCGGGCATCCGCTATGTCGTCGATACGGGCACCGCGCGCGTCAAACGCTATTCGTACCGCAACAAGGTCGAGCAGTTGCAGATCGAGCCGGTGTCGCAGGCGGCCGCTAACCAGCGCGCGGGCCGCTGCGGGCGCGTGGCTGACGGCGTGTGCATCCGGCTTTACGACGAAGCGGATTTTCAATCGCGTCCGCGCTTCACCGATCCGGAGATTTTGCGTTCGTCGCTCGCGTCGGTGATTCTGCGCATGAAGTCGCTGCACCTGACGGAAATCGAGACGTTCCCGTTCATCGAGCCGCCGCCGGGACGCGCGATCGCGGACGGCTATCAATTGCTGAACGAACTCGGCGCAGTCGATGACGACAACGCGTTGACCAGTCTCGGCCGCGAGCTTGCGCGCCTGCCGCTCGATCCGCGCGTCGGCCGCATGATCCTCGCCGCGCGCGATCATCACGCGCTCACCGAAGTGCTCGTGATCGCTTCCGCGCTCTCGGTGCAGGACCCGCGCGACCGGCCGATCGAAGCGCAGGAGCAGGCCGACGAGAAGCATCGACAGTTCGTCGACGAGCGTTCCGAATTCCTGCAATGGACGCGCATCTGGAAGTGGTTCGAGGAAGCCGTCGCGCACAAGAAGTCGAACAAGCAGCTCGCCGACGCGTGCCGCGCAAACTTCCTGTCGCATGTGCGGCTGCGCGAATGGCGCGATGTGCATTCGCAATTGCTGACCGTCGTGCGCGAGCATGGCTGGCGGTTGAACGAATCGGATGCGACCTTCGAGCAGGTGCATCTGTCGCTGCTGACGGGCTTGCTCGGCAACATCGGCGTGAAGGCCGACGACGAGCCGCATTATCTCGGCGCGCGCGGCATCAAGTTCCATTTGTGGCCGGGCTCGGCGCTGCTGAAAAAAGCGGGGCGCTGGGTGATGGCGGGCGAGCTCGTCGAGACGAGCCGGTTGTATGCGCGGACCATCGCGAAGATCGAACCGGAGTGGCTCGAAACGGTCGGCGCGCATTTGCTGAAGAAGTCGCTGTCGGACGCGCATTGGGAGAAGAAGGCGGCGCAGGTCGTCGCGTTCGAACGCGCGACGCTTTATGGCCTCACGGTCTACGCGCGGCGGCGCGTGAGCTTCGGCAAGCAGGACCCGAAATACGCGCGGGAGCTCTTCATTCGCGGCGCGCTCGTCGAAGGCGAGTTCGACACGCGTCTGCCGTTTTTCGCGCATAACAGCAAGCTGGTCGCGGATATCGAGCAACTGGAGCACAAGTCGCGCCGCCAGGACGTGCTGGTCGACGACGAACTGATCTACGCGTTCTACGATTCGCTCGTGCCCGAAGGCATCTGGACGGGCGCGGCGTTCGAGCGGTGGTATCGCGACGAACAGAAGAAAGAGGGCAGGCAGCAACTGCTTTTCCTGTCGCGCGACGACCTCATGCGCCATGAAGCCGCCGGCGTCACGACGGATCTGTTCCCGAAGCGCATGACGATGTCGGGCATCGAAATGACGCTGTCGTATCACTTCGAGCCGGGCGCGCCGCGCGACGGCGTGACGCTCACGGTGCCGCTCTACGGGCTGAATCAGATCGACGCGCGCCGCGTCGAATGGCTCGTGCCGGGCATGATCAAGGAGAAGACGCAACTGCTCTTGAAGTCGCTGCCGCAGAAGCTGCGCCGGCATGTCGTGCCGTTGCCGGAATACGCGGCCGCCTTCGCCGAGCGTCACGCGGGGCCGAAGTTCGGCGCCGGCGCGCTGATCGACGCGCTCATCGCGGATATCCGCGAACAGACGCAAATCGCCGTGAAAAGCGCGGATTTTAAGCTGGAAACGCTGCCGGCGCATCTGTTTATGAACTTCAAGGTGATCGACGAGCACGGCCGGCAACTCGCGATGGGCCGCAATCTCGCGCAATTGCGCGGAGAACTCGGCGGACAGGCGCAGCAGCACTTTCAGAAGCTCACGGCGGAAGCGGCGAGCGTCGCGCTCGACGCGCTCTCAAGCGATGGGGGCGATGCGGGCGATTCGAAGGTACCGGCCGCGCAGGCCGCGCCCGCCGAAAGCACCGCGCTCTACGAAAACCTGACGACGTGGAACTTCGGCAAGCTGCCCGAGTTGCTCGAAATCCGCCGGCGCGGGCAGACGCTTTTCGGCTATCCGGCGCTGGTGGATCGCATCACGCACTGCGACGTGGAAGTGTTCGATTCGCCCGAGGAAGCGGCGCGCATTCATCGCGCGGGCTTGCGGCGGCTCTTCGCGCTGCAATTGCGCGAGCCGATTCGCTATCTGGAGAAGAATCTGCCTGGCCTGCGCGAAATGTCGATGCAATACATGGCCCTCGGCACCGCCGACGAGTTGCGCGACCAGATCGTCGAGACGGCGCTGGACCGTGCGTGCCTGCAAGACCCGCTGCCCGACGACGACGCCAGCTTTCACGCCCGCCGCGATGCCGCGAAAGGGCGCCTCACGTTGCTGGCGAACGAAATCGCGCGCCTCGCCGGGACGATTCTCGCGGGGTACGCCGCGCTGACGAAGAAGCTCGCGCAGGCGAAGCCCTTCGCCACCGCTTACGCCGACATGCAGGCGCAGTTGAGCGGGCTGATCGGCAAACGCTTCGTGATCGACACGCCCTACGCGCAGCTCGCGCACTTCCCGCGCTATCTGAAGGGCATCGCGCTGCGCATCGACAAGCTGAAGGCCGACGCCGCCCGCGACGCGCGCCTGATGGCGGAATTGCTGCCGCTCGTGCAGCAGTATCAGCGGACCTTGTCGCAACGCGGCGGCGTCGCGGATGCGCGGCTCGCGGAGTATCGGTGGCTGCTGGAAGAACTGCGCGTGTCGCTTTTCGCGCAGGAATTGCGCACGCCGATGCCGATATCGGTGAAGCGCCTCCACAAGGTCTGGGAATCGATGCAGCGGTGACGCGTCCGCGTTCTGGCGCGAACGTGGCGGAAAGCCGCGCCAACAGGCGGCATTTCTTGCGCACGCGCACCGAATTGCGCAAAAAGAGCCGCATCGTCAACGCGTTGGAGCATGCAAACGTTCTACAATGACGCCTGCTTTCCGACGTGTACATTCATGCGCTCCACATTCTTCTCCGGCCGCCTCCGCGCGGCCGCCGCCCGCGCCGCGCGCTTCGCGGTTCCGGCGGTCGCAGCGTTTGCCGCGACCGCGGCATTCGCCAATAACGTCATCGTGCTCAATTCGGCCGAAGCCACGCTGAGCCTCATCGACGAAAACACGCATCAGGTCATCGGCACGGTGCCGACCGGCAAAGAGCCGCATCACCTGATGCCGACGCCCGACAATTCGTCGCTGATCGTGGCGAATTCGGTGTCCAACAATCTGATGTTCGTCAACCCGAAAACGGGCGCGGTGCAACGCTGGGTGCAGGACATCGAAGATCCGTATCAGATCGGTTTTTCGCCGGACCGCAAGTGGTTCGTGTCGACCGGCCTGCGCCTCGACCGGCTCGATATTTACCATTACGACGGCAAGAATCTGAGCCTCGCCAAGCGCCTGCCGCTCGCGACCATGCCGAGCCACATCGCGTTCTCGAACGACAGTTCCACGGCATTCATCTCGCTTCAGGTGTCGGGCGAGATCGCGGCCATCGACCTGCCGACGCAGACGGTCAAGTGGAAGATGAAGGTCGGCAAGGTGCCGGCGGGCGTCTGGCTGACGCCGGGCGACAAGTTCCTGCTCGTCGGCATGACGGGCGCGGACTACGTGGCCGTCGTCGACTGGCGCAACCAGAAGGTCGTGAAGACGATTCCCACGGGCAAGGGCGCGCACAACTTCCGTTCGCTCGCGGACGGCAAGCACGTTCTGGTGTCGAACCGGGTGGCGAACACCATCAGCATCATCGATGAAGACACGCTCACGAACGTCGGCGATATCACCGGCCTCTTGCCCGGACCGGACGACATGGAACTTTCCGCCGATAAAAAGTATCTCTGGGTGACGTTCCGCTTCGCGAAGCATGTCGGCGTGATCGACCTTGCAAACCGCAAGCTCATCCAGACCATTGCGGTGGGACGTTCGCCGCACGGCATCTTTTTCCTCGACCGCGCGCCGGTCACCGCGCCCAACGGCGCCTGACCGCGGCGGCGAACGGTGAGAAGGGCGCTCGCGGGCGCCCAGTACTACGATTGAGTCACGGGCCGCTAGGCGTCATGTCACAGGGCCGGCCGACTTTCACGGAGCACCATGTTTCACGTCATTCTCTCGTCCCTCGACAGCTTCGTTTCTTCCGTGCAGACCACGTTGTACGTGGACGTCGTGCAGCCGCTGCTGTTCAAGATCGGCATGATGGACTACGACGAAGACACGTACGACGCGCTGTACTGGGTGATCGTCGGCGTGCTGGAAGTGATCGCGATGTACGCGATCCTCCGCCCGCTGGAAGCCTTGCGCCCCGCCGAGCAATGGCAGGACCGCAAGGGCGTGCGCGTGGACGTGCTGTACACGTGGATCGTGAAGCTCGGCATCCTCAATCTGTTTTTCTTCTTCACGTTCCAGCCTGTTTTCGATTCCGTGCAGAGCTGGCTGCGCATTCACAGCGTGCCGACGCTCGAAATCGACAATCTGTGGCCCGGCGTGACCACGCAGCCGCTCGTCACGTTCGCCATCTATCTGATTCTGTTGGACCTGGCCGGTTACTGGTATCACCGGCTGGAGCATCGCTTCGGCATCTGGTGGGAACTGCACGCCGTCCATCACAGCCAGCAGAAGATGTCCCTGTGGTCCGACGACCGCAACCACCTGCTCGACGACGTTCTGCAAGCGAGCTTCTTCGCCGCTGTGGCGCTCGTGATCGGCGTTGAACCGTCGCAATTCGTCGTGCTCGTCGCCATCACGAACCTGATGCAGAGCGTGCAGCACGCGAACATCCGCCTGCATTTCGGCTGGCTCGGCGACCGGCTGATCGTGAGTCCTGCGTTTCATCGCCGTCATCACGCGATCGGCTATGGTCACGAAGGCACGGCGTACGGCTGCAACTTCGGCGTGCTGTTTTCGTTCTGGGACATCCTGTTCCGCTCGGCGTCGTTCGACCGCACCGTCGAGCCGACCGGCATCCGCGATCAACTGGGCGCGCCGGGCTTGGCGCCCGTCAATTACGGCGACGGCTTCTTCGAGCAGCATTGGCTCGCGTTCAAGCGCATCGGCGCGCGTCTCGCGTCGCGGCGCGCGGCGGATTCCGGCAAGCGGCCGGCTGCCCTCTGAGCCTTTCATTCGCCTTCTTGTGGTTGCCAGCGCGCCTAACCCGCGCTGGTTTATCCTGTCGCTTACTCTTCCTTCAACGAATCACGCATGAATGATCTGCTGCGTTCGTTCGTGCGCGCGCTGGCGAACGTCTTCCATCCGCGCATGCTCTGGCTCACGCTGATGCCGTTCGCGGTCGCCACCGCCGTCTGGGGCGCGATCCTGTGGTTCTTCTGGCAGACGCTCACCGGCGCGGCGAACGGCTGGCTCGACGGCTGGGCGCTGACCTCCGCGATGTACCGCCTTTTCGACGCCGTCGGCTTTTCGTCGCTGCACGCGGTCATCGCGCCGTTTCTCGTCGTCATCATGACGATTCCGCTGATCGTCGTGACCGTGCTTCTGCTAATCGCCACGCTTTCGATGCCGGGCGTCATCAAGCTGCTCACGCGGAGTCCGAAAGGCCACTATGCAGCGCTCGAAGCCCGGCGCGGCGGCTCGTGGTACGGCAGCCTCGGGCATTCGGTGGTGACGACCATCGTGTGCCTCGTCGCGCTCGTCGTGACCTTGCCGCTCTGGTTGATCCCGCCTTTCTTCGCGCTGATTCCGCCGCTCCTGTGGGGCTGGCTCACGTATCGCGTGATGACTTACGACGCGCTCGCCGTGCACGCGAGCCCCGACGAACGGCGCGCGATCGTGCGCGAATCGCGCTGGCCGCTGCTCGCCATCGGCATCGTGAGCGGACTATTGAGTTCCGTTCCGACGCTGCTGTGGGCGTGGTCGGTCTGGCTCCTGCCGCTGTTTCCGGTCGTGGCCGCGGTGACGATCTGGGCGTATGCGTTCATTCTCGTGTTTTCGGCGCTGTGGTTCGCGCACTATTGCCTGCACGCGCTCGCGCGGCTGCGGGCGAACGAGCCGCGTTATCCGGCCATCACGGCGCAGTCCTGAACGGCAGTCAACAGAAAGAAGAGGCACTCATGGGCATTGGCGTCATCATCATCGGCGACGAAATCCTGTCCGGGCGGCGCACGGACAAGCATCTGCCGAAAGTCATCGAACTGTTGGGCGCGCGTGGGCTGTCCCTCGACTGGGCGGAATACGTCGGCGACGATCCCGCGCGCATCACCGCGACGCTCGCGCGCACGTTCGCGTCGGGCGACATCGTGTTTTCGACCGGCGGCATCGGCGCGACGCCCGACGATCACACGCGGCAGTGCGCGGCCAAGGCGCTCGGCGTGCCGCTCGCGTTGCAGCCGGAAGCGGCGGAACTGATCCGCGCGCGCATCCGCGACATGGCGGGCGACCAGCCCGCGGATCTGGATTCGCCCGAGAACCTGCATCGGCTGAACATGGGCATGTTCCCGCAAGGCGCCGAGATCATTCCGAACAGCTACAACAAGATTCCGGGCTTTTCGGTCGGCGACCATCACTTCGTGCCGGGCTTTCCGGTCATGGCGTGGCCGATGATCGAATGGGTGCTCGACACGAAATACGCGCATCTGCACCACGCGACGCCGTATGTCGAGCGATCGCTGCTCGTCTTCGGCTTGCCGGAATCGCGCATCACGCCGCTGATGGTTGCCATCGAGCGCGATTTCGCCGGCGTGCGGGCCTTTAGCTTGCCGAGCGTCGGCGACGCGGCGCGCGGGGCGCTGTACGCGCGGCCGCACATCGATCTGGGCGTGAAGGGCGATCCCGAGCGCGCCAACGCCGCGTTCGAGGCGCTGCGCGAAGGCGTGGCGGCGCTGGGTGGCGAGATTGTCGAAGTGCCGCCGGAGGACGCGCGTTGATTCTGCTCGAAGTCATCGCGACGACGGTCGCGGACGCGCGCGCCGCCGAGCGCGGCGGGGCGAACCGCATCGAACTGATCACCGCGAAGGGCGAGGGCGGGCTGACGCCGAGCATCGGGCTGATCGAAGCGGTCGTGGACGCGGTCGGCATTTCGGTGAACGTGATCGTGCGTCCGCATAGCCGCTCGTTCGTCTACGATGCCGACGATCTGGGCGTCATGCTGCGCGACGTTCGCGCCATCGCGAAGACCCGTGCGAACGCGATCGTCGTGGGTATGCTGCGCGAGAACGGCGATATCGACACCGATGCGCTCTCGCGCGTGATCGACGCCGCCGATGGCTTGCCGCTCACGTTCCACCGCGCGATCGACGAGGCGCGCGATTTGTCCGCTGCCTTCGACACGCTGCTCGGGTTCGACGCCATCACGAACGTGCTGACGTCTGGCGGCCAACCGTCGGTGCTGCAAGCGCAAGCGCACATCAGATCGCTCGTCGAGCGCTCGAAAGGCACGCATTGCACCGTGCTCGCCGGGGCGGGCCTGACCGTGGACGCGCTCGCGCCCTTCGTCGCTACGACACGCGTGCGCGCGGTCCACTTCGGCTCGGGCGTGCGGATCGGCGGCAAAGGGCTCGCGCCCGTCGACGAAGCCGCGGTCGCCCGCGCGCGGGCATTGCTCGACGGCTAGCGCCCGACGCGCGGCCTCACGCCCCGATCCACGGCAATCCGCGAAAGCACCATCCTGAGACCGTCTTGCGGTGCCCCTGACCGTCCTTGTCGCCTTCGAAGCCTTCCAGCAGGTCATAGGCTTTCGTGAACCCCTGATTTTGCGCGGCGACGGCGGCGAGCTTAGAACGCGCGGCGCTGCGGCACAGAAACAGGAGCGGCGTATCAGGAGTGGCGATTTGTCTTAATTGTTCGATAAACTCAGCGTTCGGCACCGAACCCGGGTAGCGGATCCATTCGATGTGCGCGTATTGCTCGCCGTTGATCGCCGGCCGGCCCACCCAGTCGAGCTCCGCGCGGGTGCGCACGTCGACCAGGCGAGCGCGCGGTTCGAGTTGAAGGAACTCGAAGGCTTCGGCGGGCAGCAGCGCGCCCGCGTAGGTGAGATTGTTCTCGGCGGCCCGGCTCGCAGCTTTGCCGTACAGTTGGTCAAGCGTAGTCATGGCGAGGTGTCTCCGTTGGCTAAACGATTAATTTTAGCGTGCTGTGCAAGCGCGCAACTCGGGAACAGTTCAGCACGTTTTAGGTGCATCACGATAGCGACGCACGGAAATAGTGCGAGCGGATGGCCGTGCTAGGATGGATGCACATATTTGGTGCTGAGTCGTTGGCACCAGCGAGGTGGCAAAATCGGGCACCGCTTGCGCCTCGTTTAAAAACCTAAGCAGTTCAGGCATTTAGCCTGCGCATAAAGCACGTGGCATAGAAGCTGCTTTTTCCACCCTCGATTGAAACGGCAGTGCAGAATTGGTCGAGGCGGCGGAGCGATTCGCCGACTTTTGTTAATCAGGAGATAGGTAATGAGTAAATCCGTGGCCGACGTCATGCAACTCGTCAAGGACGAGGACGTCAAGTTTGTCGATTTTCGCTTCACCGACACGCGCGGCAAAGAACAACACGTTTCCGTGCCGGTCTCGGCATTCGACGAAGACAAATTTGAAAGCGGCCACGCTTTCGACGGTTCGTCCATCGCCGGCTGGAAGGGTATCGAAGCGTCGGACATGCTGCTCGTGCCGGATGCGGACACCGCGTTCATCGACCCGTTCTACGAAGAATCCACGCTGGTTCTGACCTGCGACGTGGTCGAGCCGGCCGACGGCAAGGGCTACGAGCGCGACCCGCGTTCGCTCGCGAAGCGCGCCGAAGCGTATCTGAAGAGCTCGGGCCTCGGCGACACCGCGTTCTTCGGTCCGGAGCCGGAATTCTTCATTTTCGATTCGGTGCAGTGGAACACGGACCAGTCGGGCACGTTCGTGAAGATCGGCTCGGAAGAAGCGCCGTGGTCGTCGGCGAAGGAATTCGAAGGCGGCAACACCGGCCACCGTCCGGGCACGAAGGGCGGCTACTTCCCGGTCGCGCCGGTCGACACGTTCCAGGACATCCGCTCGGAAATGTGTCTGCTGCTAGAACAGATCGGCATTCCGGTCGAAGTGCACCACCACGAAGTGGCGGGCCAGGGCCAGAACGAAATCGGCACCAAGTTCTCGACGCTGGTTCAGCGCGCGGACTGGCTGCAGCAGATGAAGTACATCATCCACAACGTCGCGCATACGTACGGCAAGACGGCGACGTTCATGCCGAAGCCGATCGTCGGCGATAACGGCTCGGGCATGCACGTTCACCAGTCCATCTGGAAGGACGGCCAGAACCTGTTCGCGGGCAACGGCTATGCGGGCCTGTCGGAATTCGCGCTGTTCTACATCGGCGGCATCATCAAGCATGCACGCGCGCTGAACGCGATCACGAATCCGGGTACGAACTCGTACAAGCGCCTCGTGCCGCACTTCGAAGCGCCCGTGAAGCTGGCTTACTCGGCTCGCAACCGTTCGGCGTCGATCCGCATTCCGCACGTGAGCAACCCGAAGGGCCGCCGTATCGAAACGCGCTTCCCGGATCCGCTTGCGAATCCGTACCTGTGCTTCTCCGCGCTGATGATGGCGGGTCTCGACGGCGTGCAGAACAAGATTCATCCGGGCGAAGCCGCGGACAAGAATCTGTACGACCTGCCGCCGGAAGAAGACGCGAAGATCCCGACCGTGTGCGCGGGCCTCGATCAGGCGCTCGACGCGCTGGACGGCGACCGCGAGTTCCTGACGCGCGGTGGCGTGTTCACGGATTCGATGCTCGACGCGTACATCGAACTGAAGACGAACGAGCTGCAGCGTTATCGTCAGGCGGTGCACCCGATCGAGTTCGAGATGTACTACTCGCTGTAACGCATGAAGGCAGCGCGTTTCGTTGATTTTAATTCGATGAAGCGCGCTCGCCGCATGTCATGAAGAACGACGGAAAAGGGACGGCGCGCCGTCCCTTTTTTAATCGCTCGCGGTTGTCACGCAACGAGAAGAAGATCGGTAGCACGAACGACCTCAATCATTGCACGATGGTGCTCAAGAATCTGATCAAGGCGCGAAAGGGTCACGCCGATGCGCTCTCCGACGACACGCAACTCGCCGCGACCGGGTTGCTGCCCGGCCTCGAAGCGCTGCCGACTGTCGTGCTGGTGCTCGACAAGCGCAATCTGAGGATCGCGTACGCGAACCCGTCGGCGGAGTCGATGCTGGAGATGTCGCGCAAGCAACTGATGCAGACGCATTGGCCCGAACTCTTCGCGAACGCCGACGAACTGGCGACGACGATCGCTTCCATCGCGGAGAACCGCTTCAACGCGACGCGGCTCGACGCGGCGCTCGAACGCGCGGGACGCGAGCCGGTTCATGTGCATGCGATCGTCGCGTATCTCGAAGCCGCGACCGATTACGTGCTGCTCGAACTCTTCGAGAACGAGCGCCATCTGCGCACGGATCGCGAAGAGCGCATCCACGATCTGACGGCGGTCAACAAGCAACTCATCCGCAATCTCGCGCACGAGATCAAGAATCCGCTCGGCGGCATTCGCGGCGCGGCGCAACTGCTCGAATTCGAACTCGGCGCGCGCGAACGCGACGAGTTGCGCGAATACACGCAGGTCATCATCAAGGAATCCGACCGTTTGCAGACGCTTGTCGATCGCTTACTGGAGCCGCACCGGCATCCGCATATCGTCGGCGACGTCAACATTCACGAAGTTTGCGAGCGCGTGCGCGCGGTGATCCTCGCGGAGTTTCCGCGCGGCCTCACCATCGAGCGCGACTACGACGTGAGCGTGCCCGACTTGCGCGGCGACAAGGAGCAACTGATTCAGGCGCTGCTCAACATCGTGCGCAACGCGGCCGAGGCGCTCAAGGAGCGCATCTCGCAAGGCGACGCGAAGATCGAGCTGCGCACGCGCATCGCGCGCAAGGTGACCATCGGCAAGCGCCTGCACAAACTGGCACTGGACTTGCATATCACTGACAACGGTCCTGGCATTCCCGGCGATATCCGCGACCGCATCTTCTTTCCGCTCGTGTCGGGCAGGGAAGACGGAAGCGGCCTCGGCCTCACGCTCGCGCAGTCGTTCGTGCAGCAGCACGACGGACTGATCGAAGTGGAGAGCAAGCCGGGCTGCACTGAGTTCGCCATCTTGCTGCCATTCGGAAATTGACACCGGGAACTGACACCGAAAATTGACACCGGGAACTGACACGCGAATCAACCAACATCGACATTCACCAGACTGCGGGCCGCGATTTTCGCGCGAAGCCACGAAGCCTGACCGTTTCGACGGGCATACACCGAACCACACGAAGACTTCTCGCCGAACGATATGAAGCCGATCTGGATAGTAGACGACGACCAATCCATCCGTTGGGTGCTCGAAAAAGCGCTCGCACGAGAGAACTTCACGACGCGCAGTTTCTCGGGCGTGCGCGACGCGCTTGCCGCGCTCGAAACCGAAAGCCCGCAAGTGCTGGTATCCGATATCCGCATGCCCGGCGGCTCCGGGCTCGAACTGCTGCAAACGGTGCGCGACAGGCTGCCGGGACTGCCCGTCATCATCATGACGGCGTTTTCCGATCTCGATAGCGCGGTCGCCGCGTTCCAGGGCGGCGCGTTCGAATATCTCGCGAAGCCCTTCGATATCGACAAGGCAGTGGAGCTCATCCGCCGCGCCGTCGACGAAAGCATGCGCGGCGAGGCCGCGTACGATGAGCGCGTGACCGAGACGCCCGAGATGCTGGGACAAGCGCCCGCGATGCAGGACATGTTCCGCGCAATCGGCCGCCTGTCGCATTCGGCGGCGACCGTGCTCATCACCGGCGAATCAGGCACCGGAAAGGAGCTTGTCGCGCGCGCGTTGCACCGACATAGCCCGCGGGCCAACGGGCCGTTCATCGCGCTCAATACTGCCGCGATCCCGAAAGATCTGCTGGAGTCCGAACTATTCGGCCACGAACGCGGCGCGTTCACGGGCGCGCAGGCCATGCGGCAGGGCCGCTTCGAACAGGCCGAGAACGGCACGCTCTTTCTCGATGAAATCGGCGACATGCCGTTCGATCTGCAAACGCGGCTCTTGCGCGTGTTGTCCGACGGGCAGTTCTATCGGGTCGGCGGCCACAATCCGCTGCGCGCGAACGTGCGCGTGATCGCGGCGACGCACCAGAATCTGGAATCGCGCGTGCGGCAGGGCTTGTTTCGCGAGGACTTGTACCATCGCCTGAACGTGATTCGCCTGCGTCTGCCGGCGCTGCGCGAACGCAGCGAGGACATTCCGCTGCTCACGCGGCACTTCCTGCAAAAGAGCGCGCGCGACCTGGGCGTCGAGCCCAAGCGCGTGTCCGACAGCGCGCTCGCTTATCTCGCGTCGCTGCCGTTTCCCGGCAACGTGCGCCAGCTCGAAAACCTGTGCAACTGGCTCACCGTGATGGCGCCCGCACAGGTCATTGAGCAGAAGGACTTGCCGCCCGATCTCACGCCGCGTCAGGACGTCACGCCGGAGAGCATCGCCGTATCGACCGATGGCGCGGTCGCGCCGAACGGCTCGGCCATGCCGGCCTCGGCGCCCGCATCGACGCCGCCAGCGGGCGTGCCGGCGAGCGTGTGGGAAAACGGCTTGCGCACGGAAGTCGCGCGCCTCTTGCGCGAAAACTCCGCCGATGTCATGGACGAACTCGCGCGCCGCTTCGAAGCCGCCGTGATCCGCGAGGCGCTCGACTTCACGCGCGGGCGCAAGGTCGAAGCGGCGGAGCGCTTAGGCATCGGACGCAACACGATCACGCGCAAGATTCAGGAACTGCATCTCGACGCGTGACGACACAGCGCGGATCAGCAGCCGACCGTCGCGACGACAGGCGCGTGGTCGGACGGCTGATCCCACTTGCGCGGCACCTTGTCGATCTCGCATGACGTGCACAGCGCCGACAGCTCCGACGACAACAAGATGTGGTCGATGCGCAGGCCCGCGTTGCGCCGGAACGCCATCATGCGGTAATCCCACCACGTAAAGAGCTTCTCCGGCTGCTCGAACTTGCGGAAGGCGTCGGTGAGTCCCAGGCCGACGAGCTGCATGAAATGCGCGCGCTCTTCCGGCGAAACCAGGTTCTGTCCTTCCCACGCCTTCGGGTCGTGCACGTCGCGGTCTTCCGGCGCGATGTTGTAATCGCCGAGCAGCGCGAGCTTCGGGAACTGCATCATCTCTTCGCGCAGCCATTCGCGCAGCGCATCCAGCCAGCGCATCTTGTACGCGAACTTCTCAGAACCGGGCGCCTGCCCGTTCGGGAAATACGCCGACGCGATGCGCACGCCGTTCACCGTCGCGGCAATCACGCGCTGCTGCAAGTCTTCGAAGCCGGGAATATTGCGCACCACGGTGGCGTCGTGCACCTCGATGCCGTCGCGCACCAGAATGCCTACGCCGTTATACGTCTTCTGTCCCGCGAACCAGCTTTTGTATCCGGCGGCTTCGAGCTCGGCGCGAGGAAATTTCTCGTCGGGCAGCTTCAGTTCCTGAAGGCATAGCACGTCGACTTGCGAGAGTTGCAGCCAGTCGGTGACGTGCTGAAGACGGACCTTGAGAGAGTTGACGTTCCAGGTGGCGATTTTCATGTGACGGCGATGGCCTGCGGCTTCTTGAGTGTCGATCGAAGCCGGAATGATAACGCCACGACGCTCGCGCACTCTCACGCGCTCGTTTACGCGATTTTTACGCCGCCGCGCGAACTCTTGCCACGCCCTTTATCCCGGTCCTTCTACTCTGGCAGGCGTCCAATGCACAAGAGGAGAACCGAACCATGGACCTGCTTTACGTCACCGGCATCGCCCTGTTCTGGGGGCTGTGCGCGGCGCTGACCGTGGGCTGCGAGCGTTTGCGCTGCCGTCTGCCAGGAGCGCGCGCATGACTGCATGGATGATCTGGCTCGCGGCCGCATCGACGCTGCTGCTTCTGGCCTACCTCGTGTACGCGCTTTTGCGCGCGGAGGATCTCGAATGAACGCGAACACGTTCACGCAGACGGCGCTGTTCATCGTCGTGCTGATTGCGCTCGCCATTCCGCTCGGGCGATACATCGCCGACGTGCTCGACGGCTCGTCGGTCGTCTTGCGCAAGACAAAGCGCTTCGAAGACGCGTTGTATCGCATCGCAGGCGTCGATGCCGTTGCCGAAATGTCGTGGAAGCATTACGCGCTCGCGGTGCTGCTCTTCAACGCGCTTGGCGCGCTCGCGCTCTACGCGCTCTTGCGCCTGCAATACGTCTTGCCGGCCAATCCGCAAGGCATGGCCGCGATGACGCCGGACGCCGCGTTCAACACGGCGGTGAGCTTCGTCACCAATACGAACTGGCAGGACTACGGCGGCGAAAGCACGCTCGGCTATCTCGCGCAGATGCTCGGGCTCACGGTGCAGAACTTCCTGTCGGCGGCGACCGGCATCGCGGTCGTCGTCGCGCTGATTCGCGGCTTCAGGCGGCATAGCGCGCAGACCATCGGCAACTTCTGGGTCGATCTCACGCGCGCGACGCTCTACGTGTTCGCGCCGCTCGCCGTGGTGTTCGCGCTCGTCTTCGTGAGCCAGGGCGTGATTCAAAACTTCAGGCCTTATCAGGATGTGTCGACGCTGCAAGTCACGACGTATCAGGCACCGGAGACCGACGCGCAAGGCAACGCCGTGAAAGATGCCCACGGCAATCCGGTCATGCGCGACATGAAAGCCGACAAGCAATCGCTGCCGATGGGCCCGGTCGCATCGCAGGAAGCGATCAAGATGCTCGGCACGAACGGCGGCGGCTTCTTCAACTCGAACTCGGCGCATCCGTTCGAGAACCCGACGCCGTTCTCCAACTTCATGCAGATGATCGCGATGCTGCTGATTCCGGCCGCGCTGTGCGTCGTGTTCGGCCGCATGATCGGCGACAAGCGACAGGGCTACGCCGTGCTCGCGGCGATGACGATTGCGTTCGCGGCGGCGTGCGTCGGCGAGATAGCGGCGGAGCAGGCGGGCAATCCGCTCTTCGCGTCGCTTCACGTCGATACCCACGCGAGCGCGCTGCAAGCGGGCGGCAACATGGAAGGCAAGGAAACGCGCTTCGGCATCGCGCAGTCGGGCATCTTCACGGTGGCGACGACCGCTGCGTCCTGCGGCGCGGTCGACGCGATGCACGACTCGCTCACGCCATTGGGCGGCCTCATTCCGATGCTCTTGATCCAGCTCGGCGAAGTGATCTTCGGCGGCGTCGGTTCGGGCTTGTACGGCATGCTCGTCTTCGCGCTGCTCGCGGTGTTCGTCGCGGGGCTGATGATCGGCCGCACGCCCGAATACGCCGGCAAGAAGATCGAATCGTTCGAGATGAAGATGGTCTCCATCGCGATCCTGCTCACGCCGCTTCTGGTGCTCGCGGGAACGTCGGTGGCCGTGCTGACGGCATCGGGCACAGCGGGCATCGCCAATCCGGGCGCGCATGGTTTCTCGGAAGTGCTGTACGCGTTCAGCTCGGCCGCGAACAACAACGGCAGCGCGTTCGCGGGCCTTTCGGTGAACACGCCGTTCTACAACGTGCTGCTCGGCATCGCGATGTGGCTCGGCCGCTTCGGCTCGATCGTGCCGGTGCTGGCGATCGCGGGATCGCTCGCGGCGAAGAAGCGCCTCGCCGTCACCGCCGGCACCTTGCCGACGCACGGACCGCTTTTCGTGGTGCTGCTGCTCGGCACGCTTCTGCTCGTCGGCGCGCTCACGTATGTGCCTGCGCTCGCGCTCGGGCCTGTCGTCGAGCATCTGACGATGATCGCCGCTCACTGATTTCGAGGAACAGATGACTCAACTGAATCAAGCGCCGCTGCATCGCCCGGAGAACCTCGGGCAAGCGCGCACGGCGGCGCGTTCGATGTTCGATCCGGCGCTCCGGAAACCCGCCATCGCCGATTCCTTCGCGAAGCTCGCGCCGCGCACGCAACTGCGCAATCCGGTGATGTTCTGCGTGTACGTCGGCAGCATCCTGACGACGGTGCTCTGGATCGCCGCGCTCTTGGGGCAGGCCGAAGCGCCCGCGGGCTTCATCCTCGCCATTGCGCTGTGGCTGTGGTTCACCGTGCTCTTCGCGAACTTCGCCGAGGCGCTCGCCGAAGGGCGCTCGAAGGCGCAGGCGGCGTCGTTGCGCAGCGCCAAGCACAACGTCATGGCGAAGAAGCTGAACGAGCCGCATCCGAAGTCGCCCATTCGCATTGTCGCGTCGAGCGATCTGCGCAAGGGCGACGTCGTGCTGATCGAAGCCGGGGACGCCGTGCCCGCCGATGGCGAAGTGATCGATGGCGTCGCGTCCGTCGACGAATCCGCGATCACGGGCGAATCCGCGCCCGTCATCCGCGAGTCGGGCGGCGACTTCTCGTCGGTGACGGGCGGCACGCGCGTGCTGTCGGACTGGATCGTCGTGCGCGTGAGCGCCGACCCCGGCGAGGCGTTTCTCGACCGCATGATCGCAATGGTCGAAGGCGCGAAGCGGCAGAAGACGCCGAACGAAATCGCGCTGACCATTCTGCTCGTCGCGCTGACGCTCGTGCTGCTGTTCGCCACCGCGACCTTGCTGCCGTTCTCGATGTTCTCGGTCGAAGCCGCGAAAGCCGGGCACGTGGTCACGATCACCGCGCTCGTCGCGCTGCTCGTCTGCCTGATTCCGACGACCATCGGCGGGCTGCTGTCGGCCATCGGCGTCGCGGGCATGAGCCGCATGATGCAGGCGAACGTGATCGCGACCTCGGGCCGCGCGGTGGAAGCGGCCGGCGACGTGGACGTGTTGCTGCTCGACAAGACCGGCACCATCACGCTCGGCAACCGGCAGGCGTCGTCGTTCGCGCCGGCGCCGGGCGTGAGCGAGCGCGATCTCGCCGACGCCGCGCAACTCGCGTCGCTCGCCGACGAAACGCCCGAAGGCCGCAGCATCGTCGTGCTGGCGAAGCAGCGCTTCGATATCCGCGAACGCGACATGGCGACGCTCGGCGCGACGTTCATCGCGTTCAGCGCGCAGACGCGCATGAGCGGCGTCGATGTGCCGGATCGCGAGATTCGCAAGGGCGCGGCCGATGCGGTGAGAAAGTATGTCGAAGAACGCGGCGGGCGCTTTCCGCAGGAAGTGCAGCATGGCGTCGACGAGATCGCGCGGCGCGGCAGCACGCCGCTCGTCGTCGCCGAATACGTCGCGGGCAAGGCGCGCGCGCTCGGCGTGATCGAACTGAAGGACATCGTGAAGGGCGGCATCAGGGAACGCTTTGCCGAGTTGCGCAAGATGGGCATCAAGACCGTGATGGTCACGGGCGACAACCGGCTGACGGCGGCGGCCATCGCGGCGGAAGCGGGCGTGGACGACTTTCTCGCCGAAGCGACGCCCGAAGCGAAGCTCTCGACGATCCGCGCGCATCAGGCCGAAGGGCGGCTCGTGGCGATGACCGGCGACGGCACCAACGACGCGCCCGCGCTCGCGCAAGCCGACGTCGCGGTGGCGATGAACACCGGCACGCAGGCCGCGAAAGAAGCGGGCAACATGGTCGATCTCGATTCGAACCCGACGAAGCTGATCGAAATCGTGGAGATCGGCAAGCAGATGCTGATGACGCGCGGATCGCTCACGACATTCTCCATCGCCAACGACGTCGCCAAGTACTTCGCGATCATTCCGGCCGCTTTCGCCACCACGTATCCGCAATTGCGCGTGCTGGACGTGATGCATCTCGCGTCGCCGTCGTCCGCGATTCTTTCGGCGGTCATCTTCAACGCGCTCATCATCGTGTTCCTGATTCCGCTCGCGCTGAAGGGCGTGAAATATCGCGCGCTCGGGGCGGCTTCGTTGTTGCGGCGGAATCTGCTCGTGTATGGGCTCGGCGGCATCGTGCTGCCGTTTCCGGTCATCAAGCTGATCGACATGACGATCACCGCGCTCGGTTGGAACTAGGAGAACACATCATGAAGAATGCATTGCGTCCGGCGATCGTATTGTTCGTTGCACTGACGATCATCACGGGCTTGCTTTATCCGCTCATCGTCACGGCGGTATCGCAGACGGCGTTCAGGCATCAGGCGAACGGCAGTCTCATCGAGCTCGACGGGAGAATCATCGGTTCGGAACTGATCGGCCAGCAGTTCGACGCGCCGCGCTATTTCTGGGGCCGCTTGTCCGCCACGACGCCGAATCCGTACAACGCGGGCAGCTCTGGCGGATCGAATCTCGGCCCGACGAACCCCGCGCTCGCCGATGCCGTGAAGGCGCGCATCGCGGCGCTGCACGCCGCCGATCCTTCGAACGAGGCCGCCGTACCCGTCGATCTCGTGACCTCATCGGGCAGCGGGCTCGATCCCGACATCAGCCCAGCGGCGGCCGCGTATCAGATCGCACGCGTGGCGCGGGCGCGCGGGCTGTCCGTCGCGCAGGTGAATGCACTCGTCGTCGAGGCGACGTCCATGCGCACGTTCGGCGTCATCGGGGAACCCGCGGTGAATGTGCTTAAATTGAATCTCGCGCTGGACCGGGCGAGCGTTCGCTGAGCGCCGCCATTCCCCATGCGCGACATGACGAGAACCCGCTCAGGAGCCCATGCGCCCGACCCCCGATGAACTCCTCGACAAGCTGCAACGCGAGGAAGCGAAGCGCCAGCGCGGCCGGCTGAAGGTGTTCTTCGGCGCGTCGGCGGGCGTCGGCAAGACCTTTGCGATGCTGCAAGCCGCGCGACGCCGCCGCGACGAAGGTGTCGACGTCGTGATCGGCGTCGTCGAAACGCATGGCCGCAAGGAGACGCTCGCGTTGTGTGAAGGACTCGAGACGCTGCCGCCCGTGCACATCGACTATCGCGGCCGCACGCTCGCGGAATTCGATCTCGACGGCGCGCTCGCGCGCAGGCCGCAACTCATCGTCGTCGATGAACTCGCGCATTCGAACGTGCAGGGTTCGCGGCACCTGAAGCGCTGGCAGGACGTGCACGAACTGCTCGACGCGGGCATCGACGTGTACACGACCGTCAACGTGCAGCATCTGGAAAGCCTCAACGATATCGTCGGGCGCATCACCGGCATTCGCGTGTGGGAGACGGTGCCCGACCGCGTGTTCGATCTCGCCGATGAGGTCACGCTCGTCGATCTGCCGCCCGAGGAACTGCTCGATCGTCTGCGCGAAGGCAAGGTCTATCTGCCGCAGCAGGCCGAGCAGGCGGTGCGCAACTTCTTTCGCAAGGGCAACCTGATCGCGCTGCGCGAACTCGCGTTGCGCCGCACCGCCGACCGCGTCGATGCGCAGATGCGCGAGTACCGCGCCGATCAGTCGATCGAGCGCATCTGGCGAGCGCGGGAGCGGTTGATTGCGTGCGTCGGGCCGGGACCGGAAGGCGCGGCGCTCGTGCGCGCGGCGGCGCGGCTCGCGGCTGCGCTGAAGGCGGACTGGCTCGCGGTCTATGTCGAAACGCCGAAGCTTCAGCGCCTTTCCGACGATGAGCGCCGCCGCACGCTCGACGCGCTCAAGCTCGCCTCCGAACTCGGCGCGGAAACGGTCACGCTCGATGGCGCGGACGCCGCCGCGACGCTCATCGATTATGCGCGCATGCGCAACGTGTCGAAGCTCATCGCGGGCGCGCCGGCCGCGCGAAGCTGGCGGCGGATCGCGCACACGCCGGTCGCGGAGCGCATCGTCCGGCATGCGGCGGATATCGATGTCACGCTCGTCTCCGCCGCCCCGCGCGACGAATCGCCAACGCGGCGGGCGTCGATAGCCGGCGCTTGGCGCGACGCGGGGCATTCGCCGCCGCGCGCTTACTGCTACGCGCTCGCCATCGGCGCGGCGATCACGCTGGTCGCGCATGGGCTGGCCGCGCGGCAGATTGCGCTCACCAATCTCGTGATGCTGTATCTGCTCGGCGTGATCTTCGCCGCCGCGCGGCTCGGGCGCGGGCCGGGCGTGATGCTGTCGTTCGTGTCGGTCGCGGCGTTCGACTTCTTCTTCGTGCCGCCCGCGCTGTCGTTTTCCGTCACCGACACGCAATACGTGCTCACCTTCGTCGTGATGCTGCTGACATCGCTCACGATCAGCCATCTCACGTCGAGCCTGCGCCGCGAGGCGCGCATCGCGTCGCAGCGGGAACGGCGCACCAGCGCCATGTATGCGATGACGAAAGAACTCGCCGCCGCGCTGATGACCGGGCAGATCATCGAGATCGGCACCCGGCATGTGGCCGAGGTCTTCCACGCGAAGGTCGCGATGCTGCTGCCCGATGCGAGCGAACGCGTGCGCCAGAAAGTGGACGAGCCGAACGCCGACGCGATGCTCGACGCCGCGCGCATCGACCTCGATATCGCGCAATGGGTCTACGAGCAGCAGAACCCCGCGGGCCGCGGCACCGATACGCTGCCTGCCACCGATGCGCTCTACTTGCCGCTGCGCGCGCCGATGCGCACGCGCGGCGTGCTGGCGCTCGTCGTCGAGCGGGAAGCTGAACTGGCCGTGCCGGAGCAGCGGCGCATGATCGAGACGTTCGCGGCGCAGATCGCGCTGGCGCTCGAACGCGTGCATTACGTGGATATCGCGCAGGACGCGCTCGTCAACATGGAGTCCGAACGCCTGCGCAATTCGCTGCTCTCGGCGATCTCGCATGACCTGCGCACGCCGTTGACGTCGATAGTCGGTTTCGCGTCGGTGCTGGAGGAAGAAGCGCGCGCGATCGGCGGTCTTTCGGGCGAGTCGCAGGAACTGGTGCGCGCGATCCACGAGGAGGCGCTGCGTATGAGCGGGCTCGTGACGAACCTGCTCGACATGGCGCGCTTGCAGGCGGGCGCGATTCGCTTAAACCGTCAATGGTCGATGCTCGAAGAAACCGTCGGCGCCGCGCTCGCATCGATGAGGCGCACGCTCGCGGGCCGTCCGGTGCAGGTTCGCGTGCCGTCGAATCTGCCGATGCTGCGGCTCGACGCGGTGTTGATGGAACGGCTATTCGCGAACTTGCTGGAGAACGCGGCGAAATACACGCCCCCGCATACGCCGATTTCCATTGCGGCGGAAGAAGAGACATCGGGCGATGCGCGCGCCGTGCGCGTCGTCATCGACGATGAAGGGCCGGGCGTGCCGGCCGGCATGGAGACGCGCCTCTTCGAGAAGTTCACGCGCGGCGAGAAGGAATCGGCGCAACCGGGCATCGGGCTCGGGCTCGCGATCTGTCGCGCGATCGTGGAAGCGCACGGCGGGCGCATCGGCGTGGAGAACCGCGTCGACAGGGAAGGGCGCGTGTGCGGCGCGCGCTTCTGGTTCACGTTGCCGGCGGACGAAGCGCCGCCTGACATCGAGCAGGGCGAGGGTATCTAGCGCGTGCATGCGCGATCGCACGGTGGAGAAGGCGGCGCGGCGTTAGATTCGTCGCATGAAATCATCCTCCAATCGCCGACGCTTTCTTATCGATGCCGGGCTCGCACTCGGCGCGTACAGTCTCCATGCGTATCCGCGCGCCGCGTCCGCGGCGATTCCTTCGAATGCCAATGTCATCACCCCGTTTGCGTTCGGCGCAAAAGGCGATGGCCGCGCCGACGACTCCGCCGCCCTGAATGCCGCCTACGCGCGCGATCTATCGCACGACGCGCGGCGTCTCCACGCACGACGAGGGCGCCACGCTCATCGCGACGCTTAACGGCACGCGAGACGGCGCAACCTACCCTTCGCTCCATCACGCACTAACCAGAGCGTCCCGCCCGCGCTTTTATGTCCCGCTACAATCGTCCGAACCGCTTACGCCCGAGGGCTTCATATGGATCTCATCATTCGCCGCGCATCGCTCGTGCGCTCGACGGGGCTCGTCGATATCGGCATGGAAGCAGGCCGTATCGCTGCGATCGAGCCGCATCTGAATGCGAGCGCGCGTGAGGAAATCGACGCGAACGGTTCGCTCGTCACCGCCCCGTTCGTCGACGCGCACTTCCACATGGACGCGACGCTCTCGTACGGTCTGCCGCGCGTGAACGCGTCGGGCACGCTGCTCGAAGGCATCGCGTTATGGGGCGAACTGAAGCCCGAACTCACGCAGGAAGCCATCGTCGAGCGCGCGCTGCAGTATTGCGACTGGGCCGTCGCGCGCGGGCTGCTGGCGATCCGCTCGCACGTCGATGTCTGCGATCCGCGTCTGCTCGCCGCCGAGGCGCTCGTCGAAGTGAAGCGCCGCGTGAAGCCGTATCTCGACCTGCAACTCGTCGCGTTCCCGCAGGACGGCGTGCTGCGCAGTCCGGGCGCATTCGAGAACCTGAAGCGCGCGATCGCGCTCGGCGTCGATGTCGTCGGCGGCATCCCGCACTTCGAGCGCACGATGGCGGACGGCGCGGCATCCGTCACGCTGCTGTGCGAGTACGCGGCCAAGCACGGCTTGCGCGTGGACATGCACTGCGACGAATCCGACGATCCGATGTCGCGCCACATCGAAACGCTCGCGGCGGAAACGCATCGGCTGGGACTGCACGGCCGCGTGACGGGCTCGCATCTCACGTCCATGCATTCGATGGACAACTACTACGTCAGCAAGCTGATTCCGCTGATGCGCGAAGCGGGCGTCTCGGCGATCGCGAATCCGCTCATCAACATCACATTGCAGGGACGCTCGGACACCTACCCGAAGCGGCGCGGCATGACGCGCGTGCCCGAACTGATGGCGGCGGGCATCGACGTCGCGTTCGGCCACGACTGCGTGATGGACCCGTGGTACAGCCTGGGCTCCGGCGACATGCTCGAAGTCGCGCACATGGGCCTGCACGTCGCGCAAATGACGGGCGTCGACGCGATGCTCGCGTGCTTCGATGCGGTCACGCGCGCGCCCGCGCGCATTCTCGGGCTCGAAGGCTACGGCGTGGAAGTGGGCTGTCATGCGGACTGCGTCGTGCTGGACGCGCGCGATCCGATCGAAGCGATCCGCTTGCGCGCGGCGCGCACGGCGGTGATCAGAAGAGGGAAGGTGGTGAGCCGCAGCCCGGCTATGCGCGCGACGCTCGCGCTCGAAGGCCGGCCTGCGGAAGTGGACTTCAGAATCCAGCGCTGAAAAGCAAAACCCCGGCGCGGCGGCCGGGGTTCGGATCAGTTGATCAGTGCATCAGTGCACCGTCTGCGTGTGTTCGCTCATGCCGTTGTGACGCAACAGCGCGTCGATGCTCGGCTCGCGTCCGCGAAACGCCTTGAACGAATCCATCGCCGGGCGGCTGCCGCCGACCTCCAGAATCTCGCGGCGATAGCGCGTGCCGGTCTCCGCGTTCAGCACCGACCCGTTCGCAGCCTTCGCGGCTTCCTCGAACGCGGCATAGGCATCGGCGGAGAGCACTTCGGCCCACTTGTAGCTGTAATAGCCCGCCGCGTAACCGCCCGCGAAGATGTGGCTGAACGTATTCGGCCAGCGAGAGAACGGCGCCTGCGGAATGACGTGGAACTTCTCGTTGATCTCGCGGGCAAGGTCGTTCACGTTCTGCGTGCCGTTGGCCGGATCGTAGGACGTGTGCAGCACCATGTCGAACATCGAAAAGACGATCTGACGCAGCGTGCCGAGACCGCTCTGGAAGTTCTTCGCGGCGAGCATCTTGTCGAAGAGTTCGCGCGGCAGCGGCTGGCCCGTTTCGACGTGCGCCGACATGTCGGTCAGCACGTCCCACTCCCAGCAGAAGTTCTCCATGAATTGCGACGGCAATTCCACCGCGTCCCATTCGACGCCGTTGATGCCCGACACGCCGAGTTCGTCGACGCGCGTAAGCATGTGATGCAGGCCGTGCCCGAATTCGTGGAAGAGCGTGATGACTTCATCGTGCGTGAAGCAGGCGGGCTTGCCGCCGACCGGCGCGGAGAAATTGCAGGTGAGATACGCGACCGGCGTCTGCACGTCGCCTTGCGTGCGCTTGTGGCGGGCGCGGGCGTCGTCCATCCATGCGCCGCCGCGCTTGCCTTCGCGCGCGTACAGGTCCAGATAGAACTGCGCGACGAGCGAGCCGTCCTTGTTCTCGACGCGGAAGAAGCGCACGTCCGGATTCCACACGGCGGCTTCGTCGCGGCGAATCGAGACGTTGAACAACGTTTCGGTCACCTTGAAAAGACCCTTCAATACCGCTTCCTGCGGGAAGTACTGCTTCACTTCGTTCTCGGAGAACGAATAGCGCTTCTGGCGCAGCTTTTCGGCGGCATAGGCGACATCCCACGGCTGAAGCTCCGGCATGCCGAGTTCGGTCGCGGCGAACGCGCGCAGTTCCATCCAGTCGTTTTCGGCATACGGACGCGCGCGCTTGGCGAGGTCTTCGAGAAACGCGATGACCTGCGCGGGCGATTCCGCCATCTTCGGCGCAAGCGACACTTCCGCGAAGTTCTGGTAGCCGAGCGTGCGCGCTTCTTCCTGACGCAGCTTCAGATGCTCGACGATGTTCTGCGTGTTGTCCCATTCGGGCTTGCCGTGGCCATACGTTTCGCCGAGTTCCGACGCCCGCGTGACATACGCGCGATACATCGCCTCGCGCATCGGACGATGCTCTGCGTATTGCAACACGGGGAAATACGAGGGGAAGTGCAGCGTGAACTTCCAGCCTTCCTTGCCTTCTTTCTGCGCGGCTTCGCGGGCGGCTTCGATCACGTCGTCGGGCAGGCCGGCGAGGTCGCTCTGCTGCGTGACGACGTAAGCGTATGCGTTGGTCGAATCCAGCACGTGATCGGAGAATGCCTTCGAGAGCGCAGCCTGCTCTTCCTGCAATTGAGCGAAGCGCGGCTTGCGATCTTCGGGCAATTCCGCACCGGACAGGCGGAAATCGCGCAGCGCGTTTTCCAGAATCTTCTTGCGCTCGGGCGAAAGTCCCGCGAATTCGTCGCCTGCGGCGATCGCCTTGTACTTCTCGTACAGCGCGAGATTCTGGCCGACGCTCGCGGAAAACTCCGTGACGCGCGGCAGATTCTCGGCATGGGCGGCGCGCAGCTCGGGCGTATCGGCGACGGCGTTCAGGTGCCCGACGATGCCCCACGCACGCGAGAGCTTTTCCGATTCACGTTCCACCGTTTCGACGACGTCCTGCCAGGTGGCAGGCGTGTCCGGCGCGCTCGCTCGATCGACGGCGCTTTTGGCCGCCGCCAGCAGCACGTCGAGCGCGGGGGTGACATGCTCGGGCTTGATGTCGCCGAAGCGCGGCAAGTCGGAAAAATCGAGCAGCGGATTGGATGCTGCCGTGGTCGGCGTGGCTGCGGTGGTATCGCTCATGGCTCTCCCGGTTCTGTGATCGTTGAAGCGCGGAGCGGGCCAGTCATGCGAAGCCCGCGCCGCTCGTGTCCGAATACTATTGGAGCATTATTGGGGCCGCGGGGCCAAAATCCAATGGATTGTTCCTAAGGGGACGATCGGGATGACGCGCGTCCCCGGCGGCTTACGCCTGTGCCGCGCGCTCGGCGGCTTCGATGGTGTTGACGAGCAGCATGGTGATGGTCATCGGGCCGACGCCGCCCGGCACCGGCGTGATGTAGCCCGCGACTTCCTTCACGCCCGCGAAGTCGACGTCGCCGCAGAGCTTGCCGGCTTCATCGCGATTCATGCCGACGTCGATCACCGTCGCGCTCGGCTTCACCATGTCGGCGGTCAGGATGTTGCGGCGGCCGGTCGCCGCGACCACGACATCGGCGTTCCGCGTGTAGTGCGCGATATCGCGCGTCTTGCTGTGGCAGATCGTGACGGTCGCGCCCGCTTCGAGCAGCAACAGCGCCATCGGCTTGCCGACGATATTCGAGCGTCCGATCACCACCGCATTCGCGCCCGTCAGGTCGATGCCGTGCGCCTCGAACATCTTCATCACGCCATACGGCGTGCACGGGCGAAAGAGCGGCTTGCCGGTCATCAGCGCGCCCGCGTTCGCGACGTGAAAGCCGTCCACGTCCTTCTCCGGCGCAATGGCTTCGATGACCTTGTGGCTGTCGATATGCGCGGGCAACGGCAACTGCACGAGAATGCCGTGAATGGCCGGATCGACGTTGAGCTTCTCGATGTGCGCGAGCAGTTCGCTTTCGGCGAGCGTCGCCGGAAAGCGGTCGAAGACCGAATGCAGCCCGTTGTCCTGGCACGCCTTCACCTTGTTGCGCACGTAGACTTCGCTCGCCGGATTGTCGCCGACGAGCACCACGGCGAGCCCCGGCTTGTGTCCGCGAGCGGTGAGCGCGGCCGCGCGGGCGGCGACATCGGCGCGAAGAGTCTTGGAGAGGGCGTTACCGTCGATGAGTTGGGCAGTCATGGCGAATCGGAATCGAGATTGGGCGGCGTAGCGAGGAGGGCGCGCAGGCGATACGTCGTGCTGCCGGGCGTGCCAGGGCGCGCAAGGCGCCCTCGAAGAAGGGCGAGATTATACCGCCGGGCGCTTTCCGGCGTCCGGCGGCGTGTTTGCGCGAGGGTGCCCGCCGTGCTCGTCGGTCTATGGCGAGACGGGCTGCCACGAAGGGTCGGGATCGAACGTCTTCATCGACGCCGCCACGCGCGCCGACGCCGGACCGAGGTTCTTCTGATAGAGCTGCCCGTCCTGGTCGATCATGAAGGACATCACGCCGGTTTCGCCGTACTTCGCCGGCCAGGCGATCAGGCCGAAGCCGTCCGCGAGCGCGCCGCCTTGCATGTAGTTCTTCGCGCCGCCTTTCGCGTGCGGCCCTCGCGCGGTGAGGATGCGGTAGTGATAGCCGTAGTAGCCGCCCGAGGCCGTCGCCTTGTTCGGCATGGCCGCCGCGAGCGGGCCGAGCGGACTGTCCGGCTCGCCGGGCGCGGTGTCCCAGTAGAGCCCGTCGTGCTTGCCGGGCGTGCTCACGAAGCGGTCGGCGTAGTGGTTCGTGAGCTTGCGATAGTCGTTCTGCGCATCGACGCAGGCGAGCGCGACGCGCATCGCCGATCGCTCGTTGCGGCCGATGCGCCGCGTCAGCACTTCGTCGCGCGCGGCGGGCATGTCGAAGCGCCAGCCCTTGTCCGTCTGCACGAGCGGAATCGGCAGGGTCCAGCCGCTGTCGCCGGTCTCGATATGCGCGCGCCGCGGGCCGCCGGTCTGCTGGTTGTCCTCGACGATGCGGTGTTCCTTCGCCCACGAGCCGAGGTACTCGTAGATGTCGTCCTGACCGATGTTGTCGGTCGGCACGTAGCGCGCGTGGTCCTTGCCGAGCACTTTGGAGAGCGCGGTTTCGTCGTTCGATGCGATCGCGTCGGTGAGGGCTTGCGCCGCGGCTTCGGGCGTCGGATAGACGGCCTGCGCATGCGCGAGCGAGACCGCGAGCAAAAGCGATGCGC
Source organism: Caballeronia sp. Sq4a (assembly GCF_023170545.1). Taxonomy (NCBI): domain Bacteria; kingdom Pseudomonadati; phylum Pseudomonadota; class Betaproteobacteria; order Burkholderiales; family Burkholderiaceae; genus Caballeronia; species Caballeronia sp. Sq4a. The sequence continues at coordinate 1,022,781 of NZ_CP084250.1, forward strand.
AGAGAAAAGGGCGGGGCGATGCGGCAAGTGTCTTCATCGAGATCATCTCGGGCTCCTGAGTCGTGGGCATGGGCATGGTTGTGGCGCAGCGAAGCTCGGCGGCTCAGCGGCGATGAAAACCGCCGCCGCCGCCATGAAACCCGCCCCCGCCGCCGCCGTGGAACCCGCCGCCCGCGCCGCCGCCCTGGAACCCGGCGCTGCGCTGGATCCCGCCGCCGCCGCTGCCGAGTTGGCCGCCTTGTCGTTCGAGCCCGCCGCCCGCGTTCGGATGCGCGCTCGCGAACGCCTGGCGGCTCGCTTGCCCGCGCTGGATGTCCTGTCGCGCCGCGTTGCCGTCGCCCGCGCCGCGCAGCGCGTTGTCGCGATTCACGCTCTGCGCGCGCTGATGCAGATCGTTGTTGCCGATGCCGCGTCCTTCGCCGCCTTGCCGGATGTTCTGCACGCGCTGGCTCGCCGACTGATTGAGGTTCTGCCCGGTGCGCTGCTGGAGCGTCTGCGCAGCCTGCGCGCGCGCCTGATCGCGGCCGCGGAACTGATAGCGATTCGCCGCGCCGAGATTCTGATTCCCGAAGTTCTGCCGGTTGCCGATGTTATTGCGGTTGAACTGCGGGTCGTTGCGATTCCAGCGCACGTTGTTGCTGTTCGCGTTGATGCGGTTGTTGATGTTGATGTTGTTGTAGCGGTTCACGTTCACGTTGACGTCGTGGCGGCCCCAGTCGCAGTTGCCCCATAGCGCGTTCGCGACCGCGACGCCCGTGCCGAACGCGAGCCCGGCCGCGAGACCGGAGGCAATCGCATAGCCGGGCGGCGGCGGCACGTAGACCGGCGGATACGCGGGATACGGCCACGCGCCGTAGACCACGGTCGGGTTATAGGTCGGCACGTAGACCACTTGCGGATTGGCCGGCACAATCTGAATGGTGCTCTGCTCGACGACCACCTTCTGCTGTTCGCTGCTCTTGAGATTGCCCGCGCTCTGCGCCGCGCGCCGCAGCCGCTGCACGGAATCCATCACGTCGCCGGATTGCGCGATGAACGCGTTGCCGAGTTGCGTCACCCAGTCGGGCTTGGAGGCCATCGTCGCCAGGGCTTGCGGAAACGCAACCAGCGATTGCACGCTCGGGTCCCACGGCTCGGACTGCACGGCCTTCACCGCGTCGTCGCCCTTGATGTTCGGATTGGCCTTCGACCACTGCGCGGCCGCCTGAATGTCCTGCGGATACGTCGAGGCCATCAGCACTTGGGCGAGCAGCGCGTCGGGATAGAGCGCGATGGGCGCGACGAGCGCATCGATCTGCTCGCTCGAGAGCTTCTGGCCGGCGGGCTGCGTCTGGGCGTGGGCGGGCGTTGCATGAAACACGGCGAGCGGCGCGGCGGCAAGCATCGCGGCGAGCGCGAGAAGGCGTATTGGACGCAGGCGGTCCGTGACCGGAGGGCATGGCGTTTCGTGCGAGCCCAAGTTCGCCTGGCGCGCGACACGACTCTCAAGGCGCAGTAACGTCGGTGCTTCGGAAGGCCAGCGGCAGATGAACTGACTCGACGCGGAGGACTTGGATGCGTGCGTCGAACGGCCAAAGAGGGCGGCGAAGTCGCCTGTCCGAAGCGCGCCGCGAGCGATATGACTGCCAAAACACAATAGCTTCGGCGCTTCGACTGACCAACGGCAGATGAACTGATCGAAAGCGGAAGACTTGGATACGTTCGCGGATCGACGCAAGAAAGCGGCAAGGGATGGACACGTTCGCGCGGGCTTGCGGTGGACGGCGAAACGTTTGCCTGTGCGTGCAGCGGTTGCCTTGTCGCGCATGATCGACTCCGGTGTTGGGGCACGATCAAACTACGGGCGGGCGCTCTACGGTGTCAACGCGAAACACGAAATGGCGCGTTTCGGTTTTGCGGATGCGGCAAGCGAAGCAAACGACAGTGGCCGGCATGAAAGCCGGCCACGCAAGAGAACCGCCAGGACGCGTTACTGCTGAGGCTTGTTGGACAGCGCGAGGCGCAACAGGTCGGCGACGGTATTCACCGACAGCTTCTCCATGATGTTCGCGCGATGCGCTTCCACCGTCTTGATGCTGATGCCGAGGTCGTCCGCGATCTGCTTGTTGAGCCGCCCCGCGATGATGCGCTCGAGCACCTGATGCTCGCGCGCCGTCAGCTTGCCGAGCCGCTCGGCGGCCGCGCGCTGCTGCTGGACGCTCGTGCTCTCGCTGCGCGCTTTTTCCAGCATGCGCTCGACCAGCTTGCGCAGTTCTGCCTCGTCGAACGGCTTCTCGATGAAGTCCATCGCGCCTTTCTTCATCGTGGAGACCGCCATCGGCACGTCGCCGTGACCGGTGACGAAGATGATCGGCAGCACGGAGTTGTCCGCGATCAGCTTTTCCTGCAATTCGAGCCCCGTCATGCCGGCCATGCGCACGTCGAGAATCAGGCAGGCGATGGCGCCGGAATGCGCGATCGGCAGATAAACGTCGAGGAACGATTCGGCGCTGGAGAAGCACTGCACGCGATAGCCGTTGGCTTCGAGCAGCCAGCGCAAAGAATCACGCACGGCCTCGTCATCGTCGACGACAAAGACGGTTTCCTGAGTGGTGACTGGACTGCTCATAGTTCTCCCGTAACGGTATGTTGTCTCGTATTGGTATGTTCGTCGCGCGCGTCGGCGCCCGGTCCCGTCGATCCGTCCGCTTCGCCGATCGGCAAGCTGCAGTGGAAGGTCGCGCCGGTCACGTGGCCGTCCGCCTCGACGTTGTTCACCACCCACAGCCGCCCGCGATGCGATTCGATGATCGAGCGGCAAATGTTCAGGCCCATGCCCATGCCGTCGGATTTCGTGCTGTAGAACGGCTCGAACAGACGCTCGGCCGTGGCTTCGTCGACGCCCGGACCCTGATCCACCACGCTGATGCACACGAAACCGCCATCGGTTCGCTGCACGACCACGCGTATCACCGGATCGACGGCGTTCGGCTTTGCATCATGCATTGCTTCGGCCGCGTTTTTCAACAGGTTGACCAACACTTGTTCGATCAAAACCGGATCGACGTAGATCACCGGCATGCGCGAGCGGATCTCGGTGACGATGCGGATCTTGCGCTTGCGCGCTTCGATTTCGGCCAGACCGACCGCGTCCGCGACGATATCTGCGACGCGCGTCGCCTGGCGCTTGGGCTCGCTGCGCTTCACGAACTCGCGGATGCGCTTGATGATCATGCCCGCGCGCACCGCCTGCTGCGCGGTCTTTTCCAGCACCGGAAGCAGCGTTTCCTGCGTCATCCGGCCGGACTTCACGAGCGCCACACAGCCCGAGCAGTAGTTGTTGATGGCCGCGAGCGGCTGGTTCAACTCGTGCGCGAGCGACGACGCCATCTCGCCCATGGTCATCAGGCGGCTCGTGAATTGCAGCTTCTCTTCCTGCTGATGCGCCAGTTCCTGTGCCTGCTTGCGCTGCGTGATGTCGGTCGCGATCTGCATCTGCGCCAGGTGACCGTCCACCCACTGAATGTACTGGCGGCGCACTTCGAACCACTTCTGGATGCCCTCGACGTAGACCTCCTGCGCGTCCGCGGAGCTTTCGGTGAGCGCGGCGGCGGGCAGGCCCGCGTAGGTATCGATCATGTCGAGCGTGTCGGACGAACTTTGCGCGTTGCCGTCGAAGGCCGCGCCCGCCAGTTGCAGATGCCCGTCCGGGCGAATGCCGAACAGGTGCCGGTAGTAGCGGTTCGCGAACAGCAGTTCGGCTTCGTCGGCGGCGAGCACGGACACGGCCGCGTCGAGGCTTTCGAGGACGGTCGTGAAGCGTTCGTGCGCGGCGGCGAGTTCCTCGCGGGCGCGCTTGGGCTCGGTGATGTCCGTCATCGACGACATCCAGCCGGTCTGACGGCCCGAACTGTCGATCAGCGGCGACACGTAGAGACGCGCGTGGAAGAACGAGCCGTCCTTGCGGCGCACGCGCAGTTCGAAGCCGGACGACGGCGCCTTGCCGCGCAGCGTCATGTCGAGCTGGCGCTGCATTTCGGGGTACGCGTCGCGCGGCCAGTACGGAAACGGCGCGTTCTTGCCGACGAGATCGCTTTCGTCCCAGCCCGTCATGCGGCAGAACGCGGGATTCACGTGCGTGATGCGGCCGTGCATGTCGAGCACGCGCATGCCGATCAGCACCGAGTTTTCCATCGCGCGGCGGAAGAAGGCTTCGGCGTAGAGCGCCTGCTGCGCCTCGAAGCGCTGGCGCGTGTGCTTCCACAGACTCCAGAGGCTCCACAGCACGAAGCACGACAAGCCCGCGACGAGCCACACCAGCGTGTTATTGGTGAAGTTCGTGAGCTGCGGATACGAATAGACGCGCACCGACAGGCCCTGGCCGGGCGGGTCGAGCGGCAGGTCGTAGAACATGTCGCGCGGCAGGCGCGGCCGGCTCGACGTGGTCGCGAGCTCGCGATTGTTCAGATCGGTGATCGAGATCTTGTACTTCGCCGACAGTTCGCTCGGAATGTCGCGCTTCAGAATGCCTTCGATCGAAAACACCGCCGCGATCGAGCCGAGGAATTCGCGGTCGCGAAACACCGGCGTTTGCAGCGTGATGTAACCGTTGCCGAGGTCGTCGTAGAGAAGCGGCGAGTAGACCTGGCGGCGCGTGGTGCGCGCTTCGTCGAACGCGGCCTGCACGGCCTCGTCCATTTGCGTGTCGTTCGGCTTCGCGAGGCGCGAGCCGAGCACCGGCAGCGGCGTATTGGGCCAGCGCGGCTTGTGCTCGCTCGTGTACCAGTTCATGTAGAGGATCTCGGGATGCCCCTGCATGATGTCGGTGGACGCGGTCTGGAAGTTCTGCGAGTCGCCGTGGCCGGCCGCGATGTCGCGCGCGAGGGCCTGGATTTGTTCTTGCGCACCCGTCATCGCGAGACGGATTTGCTGCTGCGCCCACGCGACGTTGCGGTACAGCGTGTCTTCCTGCTGCTGCTGCTCGCGCCGGTTCAGGCTCCAGAGAATCAGACTCATCACCACCAAAAAAACGATGATGGAGATAAGCGGCGTGAGTAAATAGGAGTTCGACCACCACGGGCCGTGGTGCCAGCGGGAGGGCGACGAGTCGGTCGGTTTCTTACCGACGCGCGCCGAGCGTTTGATCAGCCGGTCAGTCAACATGGAAGCGATTGTAACGCAGCACCCGATTGTTAATTGGCGTAAAAAGACGGTAAAGACGGCTCATTTGCGGGAAAAGGAGGAGAAACGTCTGAACACAAAAACCATATGGGACGGTGCATTGCAGCATTTTTTCACATCATGAGATCCGCTCCCATGATTCGAAAAATTCCTTGCTACTAGGTCTGGACCCTCTTTAGAATGCCGGCACGCGGCCAGTGCCCGAGTCCGTGCGGGCGTGTGTTTTTCGGCTGTTCTTAGAGCGTTCCTCACATCAGGAGACGAGCATGTCCGCTGTACCCGACGAAGTTCTCAAATATGTCGCCAATGCCAAGGACGACGATCCGCAAGAAACCGCCGAATGGCTCGAAGCACTGGATGGCGTGATTTCGGCGGTCGGCCCTGACCGCGCGCATTACCTGATCGAGAAACAGATCGAGTTCGCTCGCGTGCACGGCGAACACCTGCCGTTTTCGGCCAACACCCCGTACATCAACACGATTCCGGTCGCGTCGCAGGCGAAGATTCCCGGCGATCAGGACGTCGAGCACCGCATCCGTTCGTACACGCGCTGGAACGCCATCGCCATGGTGCTGCGCGCGGGCAAGGACACGAACGTCGGCGGGCACATCGCTTCGTTCGCGTCGGCCGCGACGCTCTATGACGTCGGCTTCAATCACTTCTGGCACGCGCCGTCCAAAGAACACGGCGGCGACCTCGTGTTCGTGCAGGGTCACTCGTCGCCGGGCGTGTATTCGCGCGCTTTCCTGCTCGGCCGCCTGACCGAGAAGCAACTCGACAACTTCCGCCAGGAAGTGGGCGGCGAGGGCATCTCGTCGTATCCGCATCCGTGGCTGATGCCGGACTTCTGGCAGTTCCCGACCGTCTCGATGGGCCTCGGCCCGATCATGGCGATCTATCAGGCGCGCTTCATGAAGTACATGCAGGCGCGCGGCATCGCGAAGACGGAAGGCCGCAAGGTCTGGGCGTTCCTCGGCGACGGCGAGACGGACGAGCCGGAATCGCTCGGCGCGATCGGCATGGCCGGCCGCGAGCGTCTCGACAACCTCGTGTTCGTCATCAACTGCAACCTGCAGCGTCTGGACGGCCCCGTGCGCGGCAACGGCAAGATCATCCAGGAACTGGAAAGCGAATTCCGCGGCGCGGGCTGGAACGTCATCAAGGTGATCTGGGGCAGCCGCTGGGATGCGCTCTTCGCCCGCGACAAGACGGGCGCGCTGATGCGCCGCATGATGGAAGTGGTCGACGGCGAATACCAGACGTACAAGTCGGAGTCGGGCGCGTTCGTGCGCGAGCACTTCTTCAACACGCCGGAACTCAAGGCGCTCGTCGCCGACTGGTCCGATGAAGACATCTGGAACCTGAACCGCGGCGGCCACGATCCGCACAAGATCTACGCCGCGTTCGACGCCGCCACGAAGACGAAGGGCGCGCCGACCGTCATCCTCGCCAAGACCATCAAGGGCTATGGCATGGGCGAGCACGGTCAGGCGATGAACATCACGCACCAGCAGAAGAAGCTGCCGATCGAGACGCTGAAGAAATTCCGCGACCAGTTCCGCCTGCCGATCAGCGACGAGCAGATCGTCGACGTGCCGTATCTCACGTTCGAGGAAGGCTCGAAAGAGCTCGAATACATGCGCCAGAAGCGCATGGATCTGGGCGGCTATCTGCCGGCGCGCCGCCAAAAGGCCGAATCGCTGCCGGTGCCGGCGCTCTCCGCGTTCGAACCGCTCTTGAAAGGCACGGGCGAAGGCCGCGAAATCTCCACGACGATGGCGTTCGTGCGCGTGCTGAACATCCTGCTGAAGGACAAGACCATCGGCAAGCGCGTCGTGCCGATCGTGCCGGACGAGTCGCGCACGTTCGGCATGGAAGGCCTCTTCCGCCAGATCGGCATCTGGAATCAGGACGGTCAGAAGTACATTCCGGAAGACTCCGACCAGCTGATGTTCTACAAGGAATCGGAGACGGGTCAGATCCTGCAGGAAGGCATCAACGAAGCCGGTGGCATGTGTGACTGGATCGCGGCCGCGACGTCGTACTCGACGCACGGCGAGATCATGATCCCGTTCTACATCTTCTATTCGATGTTCGGCTTCCAGCGCATCGGCGATCTGGCGTGGGCCGCGGGCGACATGCGTTCGCGCGGCTTCCTCCTGGGCGGCACCGCTGGCCGCACGACGCTCAACGGCGAAGGCCTGCAGCACGAAGACGGTCACTCGCTGCTGTGGGCTGCGTCGATTCCGAACTGCGTGAGCTACGACCCGACCTTCGGCTACGAACTCGCAGTCATCATGCAGGACGGCCTGCGCCGCATGGTGCAGGAGCAGGAGGACGTGTACTACTACATCACCGTGATGAACGAGAACTACGAGCATCCGGCGATTCCGCAAGGCGAGTCGGTCGCGGCCGACATCATCAAGGGCATGTACTCGTTCAAGAAGGCCGAGAGCGCAGGCAAAGCACACGTGCAGCTGATGGGCGCGGGCACGATCTTCAACGAAGTGATCGCCGCCGCCGACCTGCTGAAGAACGACTGGGGCGTGTCCGCCGATCTCTGGAGCGTGCCGAGCTTCACGGAACTGGCCCGCGAAGGCCAGGCGTGCGAGCGCTACAACCTGCTGCATCCGACCGAAGAGAAGCGCGTGCCGCACGTGACGAAGCTGCTCAAGGACGCGCAGGGCCCGGTGATCGCATCGACGGACTACATCCGCGCGCTCGTCGACCAGATTCGCGGCTATGTGCCGAACAAGTTCGTGGTGCTCGGCACCGACGGCTACGGCCGCTCGGATACGCGCGAGGCGCTGCGCCACTTCTTCGAAGTCGACCGCTACTGGGTCACGCTGGCGGCGCTCAACGCGCTCGCCGACGAAGGCACGATCGAGCGTAACGTCGTCGCTGAGGCGATCAAGAAGTACAACCTCGACCCGGCCAAACCCAACCCGATGACCGTCTAAAGGCATCGCCCCCGAGCGTTGTGACGCGGCCTCTTTCCGAAGCGGAAAGAGGCCGCGTGCAACCCAGGAGACACTAATAATGAGTCAAGCGATCGAAGTCAAAGTGCCGGACATCGGCGATTTCAAGGACATTCCGGTGATCGAAGTGCTGGTCAAGCCGGGCGATGTCGTTGAGCAGGAACAATCCCTCGTCACGCTCGAATCCGACAAGGCCACGATGGACGTGCCCAGCTCGTCGGCGGGCACGGTGAAGGAAGTCAAGGTCAAGGTGGGCGACAACGTCTCCGAAGGCACGCTCATCGTCGTGCTGGAAGGCGGCGCAAACGCTGCGTCCGCTGCGCCTGCCGCGCCTGCGAAAGAAGAAGCGCCCGCGCAAACGCAGACGCACTCGCAGCCCGCGCAGGCTTCGGGCGGCGGCGGATCGATGGAAGTGAAGGTGCCGGATATCGGCGACTTCACGGACATTCCGATCATCGAGATCGCCGTCAAGGTCGGGGACAAGGTCGAGAAGGAACAGTCGCTCGTCACGCTCGAATCCGACAAGGCGACGATGGACGTGCCGAGCCCGGCTGCGGGCACGGTCAAGGAACTGAAGGTGAAGATCGGCGATACGGTCTCCGAAGGATCGCTGATTCTGGTGCTCGATGGCGGCGAAGGCGGTGCTGCCGCAGCGCCAGCCGCAGCGGCGCCGAAGCAGGAAGCGCCGACGCCCGCCGCAGCGCCGCCCGATGCGCCCGCGAAGCCCGCGCCCGCGAAGGAAGCGCCGTCCGCGCTCGCGCAAGCGCCCGTGATGCCGGCCGGCGACGGCACGCGCACGTCGAGCCACGCGTCGCCTTCGGTGCGGAAGTTCGCGCGCGAACTCGGCGTCGACGTGACGCGGGTGAACGGCACCGGTCCGAAGGGACGCATCACGCAGCAGGACGTCACCGCGTTCGTGAAGGGCGTGATGACGGGGCAGGCCAAGGCGCCCGCCGCGGCAGCCGCGCCGGCGGGCGGTGGCGGCGGCGAGCTGGGCCTTTTGCCGTGGCCGAAGGTCGATTTCACGAAGTTCGGTCCGGTCGACCCGAAACCGCTGTCGCGCATCAAGAAGATCTCGGGCGCGAACCTGCATCGCAACTGGGTCATGATTCCGCACGTCACGAACAACGACGAAGCGGACATCACCGAGCTGGAAGAGCTGCGCGTCAAGCTGAACAAGGAACACGAGAAAGCGGGCGTGAAGTTCACGATGCTCGCGTTCGTCATCAAGGCCGTGGTCGCGGCGCTGAAGAAGTTCCCGACCTTCAACGCGAGCCTCGACGGCGACAACCTCGTCTTCAAGAAGTACTACCACATCGGTTTCGCGGCCGACACGCCGAACGGCCTCGTCGTTCCCGTGATCCGCGATGCGGACAAGAAGGGCCTCGTCGATATCGCGAAGGAAATGGCCGAGCTGTCGAAGCTCGCCCGCGAAGGCAAGCTGAAGCCGGACCAGATGCAGGGCGGCTGCTTCTCGATCTCGTCGCTGGGCGGCATCGGCGGCACGCACTTCACGCCGATCATCAACGCGCCGGAAGTGGCGATCCTCGGGTTGTCGCGCGGCCAGCAAAAGCCCGTGTGGGACGGCAAGCAGTTCGTGCCGCGTCTCACGCTGCCGCTCTCGCTGTCGTACGACCATCGCGTGATCGACGGCGCGGAAGCCGCGCGCTTCAACGCTTATCTGTCGGCGATTCTGGCGGATTTCCGTCGCGTGATTCTTTGATCGCGGCGCGCGTTCGGGCTTGCCCGTCCGAACGCGCGACCCAGCCGACGGCGGAACCGCGCGCGCTGCCAAGCGCGTTCCGGTTCCATCCGCTCTTCTCTTAGGGGACACCATGAGTCTCGTCGAACTAAAAGTACCCGACATCGGCGACTTCTCCGATGTCGATGTCATCGAAGTCAATATTCAGCCCGGCGACGTCATCGAAAAGGAACAGGGCGTCATCACGCTCGAAACCGACAAGGCGACGATGGAAGTGCCCGCCGACGTGGCAGGCACCATCAAGGAAGTGAAGGTCAAGCAGGGCGACAAGGTTTCGCAAGGCTCGGTCATCGCGATGGTCGAAACCGAAGGCGCGGCGGCCGCATCCAGCGCGCCTGCCGGCGGCGCGCCGAAGGAAGCGTCGACGGCCCAGCCCGCTCCCGCTGCGCCCGCTGCTTCCGGCGGCGGCACGCAGGAGGTGAAGGTGCCGGATATCGGCGACTTCACGGACATTCCGATTATCGAAGTCCACGTGAAGCCGGGCGATACGGTCGAAAAGGAGCAGTCGCTCATCACGCTGGAATCCGATAAGGCGACGATGGACGTGCCTTCGCCCGCAGCCGGCACCGTGAAGGAACTGAAGGTGAAGGTGGGCGATAACGTCTCGGAAGGCACGCTCATCCTGACGCTCGAAGGCCAGGGCGGCGGCACGACCTACGTGCCGACGAACCCCGCGGCCGCCGCGCCGCAACCCGCCGAGAAGGCGACCGCCGCGCCCGCGCCGCAAGCGGGCAGCTATTCGGGCTCGGCCGATATCGAGTGCGAGATGCTCGTGCTCGGCGCCGGCCCCGGCGGCTATTCGGCGGCGTTCCGTTCCGCCGATCTCGGCATGAAGACCGTGCTCGTCGAACGTTATTCGACGCTCGGCGGCGTGTGTCTGAACGTGGGCTGTATTCCGTCGAAGGCGCTCTTGCATACCGCGCTCGTCATGGATGAAACACACGAGCTCGCCGAACACGGCATCAGCTTCGGCAAGCCGACCATCGACCTCGACAAGCTGCGCGGGTTCAAGGAAGGCGTCGTGAAGAAGCTGACGGGCGGCCTCGCGGGCATGGCGAAGGCGCGCAAGGTGCAGGTGGTGACGGGCGTCGGCACGTTCGTCGATCCGCATCACATGGAAGTGCAGGGCGCGGAAGGCAAGAAGGTCGTCAAGTTCCAGAAGGCGATCATCGCGGCGGGCTCGCAGGCGGTGAAGCTGCCGTTCTTCCCGGATGACCCGCGCGTGGTCGATTCCACCGGCGCGCTCGAACTGCGTCAGTTGCCCAAGCGCATGCTGGTGGTGGGCGGCGGCATCATCGGTCTGGAAATGGCGACGGTCTATTCGACGCTGGGCGCAGAAATCGATGTCGTTGAAATGCTCGACGGCCTGATGATGGGCGCGGACCGCGATCTCGTGAAAGTGTGGGAGAAGTTCAACGCCAAGCGTTTCGCGAACGTGATGCTGAAGACGAAGACCACGAAGGCCGAAGCGAAGGACGACGGCATCTACGTGACCTTCGAAGGCGAGAAGGCGCCGGCGGAGCCGCAACGCTACGACCTCGTGCTGTTGTCGGTTGGACGCACGCCGAACGGCGGCAAGATCGGCGCCGACAAGGCGGGCGTCGCGGTGACGGAGCGCGGCTTCATCAACGTCGACAAGCAGATGCGCACGAACGTCGAGCACATCTTCGCGATCGGCGATCTCGTCGGCCAGCCGATGCTCGCGCACAAGGCCGTGCACGAGGGCCACGTCGCGGCGGAAGCGGCGCACGGCGAGAAGGCGTACTTCGACGCGATGCAGATTCCGTCGGTGGCGTACACCGATCCGGAAGTCGCGTGGGCAGGCAAGACCGAAGACCAGTGCAAGGCCGAAGGCATCAAGTACGGCAAAGCGGTGTTCCCGTGGGCCGCGTCGGGCCGCGCGATCGCCAATGGCCGCGACGAGGGCTTCACCAAGCTGATCTTCGACGAAGAAACGCATCGCGTGATCGGCGGCGGCATCGTCGGCCTGAACGCGGGCGATCTGATCAGCGAAGTGTGCCTCGCGATCGAAATGGGCGCGGATGCGACCGATATCGGCCGCACGATTCACCCGCACCCGACGCTCGGCGAGTCGATCGGCATGGCGGCCGAGCTTTACGAGGGCGTCTGTACGGACCTGCCGCCGCAGCGCAAGAAGTAAGGCAGTCGGTGGTCAGATGTGAGAAAGGCGCGTTCCCTTTGCGGGAACGCGCCTTTTTATTTGGCACGACGAGTCGTCGGGGCAAAGAAAAACCCGGCCGCAGCCGGGTTTCTCGTGCAACGCTTAACGCTCGAACAGTCGATTCGAACTTAGGCGACCGTCGGGCGCTTCGCAGCGCGGGCAGCTTGTTCCGTCGCTTGCGTGGCAGCCTTCGTCGCGGCCGTGGCGGCTGCGTTGAAGTTGCTCTCGGCGATTTCGACAGCTTGCTTCGTTGCCTTGTGAACCGTTTCGTACGTCGTGTTGGCGGCGGTGATAGCCGACTTCATCACAGCGACGGCGGTTTCCGAACCGGCGGGCGCGTTCTTCGCAACGTTGTCGACGAGTGCCTGCACCTTGCGGTTCTGCTCTTCGTATTGGGCTTCGGCAACACGGGCGAACTCGGCTTGCGTGGCCGACGCGATTTCATACAGGTGACGGCCGTACGACAGCACCTTCTCGGCGACCGGCTGCGTCAGGCTGGCTTGCAGCGCGAGCAGTTCTTGCGCGTCCTTCACGGACAGCGCGCGCTGGGCGTTTTCCTGGCCTTCGGCGAGCGTCGACTTGACGACTTGCAGGTTCAGCTCGACGAGCTTTTCCACGCCTTCGAACGCTTTGTTCGTGAGACCGAACAGCGTGTCGAAGTTGGCTTTCTGTGCAGCGGCGATTTGTTCGGGGGTCAGTAGGGTCATCTCAGGCTCCTGATTGCCGACCCATCATGGCGGGTCGTGGCTTGGTGGATGCAGCGAGGTGCTGCTAGTTGGTGCTACTTCTATTGGTGCGTCGCAACATGAAGCCCATTTTAGAGATATTCTTAGTGATGTCAAGCAGTTTTTGTGCATTGCACAATCGTTGCGAAGACGTTGTGAATCATGGACTTAAGTAATCGACGTTGGCACGGTGACCGGCACTGCGGGAAACCCCTGCACCGCATCGGAACGCTCGGAGCAGTGCGTGACCGACGCCGGTGCGCGCCACGCGTCGCGGCTGAATAAGACGATTCGTGCATCCGTCCTATTTTTAGGATGTCGCCGTACACCAAATTGTTGAAGAAACGTTAACATTTCGACTGTGATCCGATGCGCATCCATTGGCAACGCCACGGCTGCGCCCATTCATCAGTCCAGCACTCAAGGTTCAGAAGAATTTGCCGATAACGCGTGAGTCGTGTCGTACAAAAGCGCGTTCTCAGCGGCATTCGGTCTGCAGAAAGCGATCGTTTTTTCCGATCGCGTTTCGCGATGTGTCAGAAACAAGCGATCAACGCTTACAACTCAGTTTAACGAGCGTCGATAAGTGCTTAATATTGCTTAAATTTCGCAGCTTCACTACACTTGGCGGTACTCTCAGCCGCCCAACAGAACACTAATGAAAACCGAAATGTTTTCGTCGCTAAAGGTGGTGCACGGCGTGGCATTGCGCTCAGCTTTGTCTTTCGCCGTATCACTGGCTGTAGCGACATCGTTTGCAGCGGCTCCGGCTGAAGCCCTCGCCAAATCCGCCACCGTCACCCATCACAAGAAGTCCGCTACCGAAGAAAAGACCGCTGGCCGCGCTCGCGTCGCGAAGACAGGCAAGTCGGCGCGCGCCGCGAAAGTCGCCGCAGCCGGCGATGACGACGACGCGCCGAAGGTCTCGCGCAAGCATCGCGTGAACTACCGGATGGACCCGCACGCGCGCCGGTCCGCCGTGCATGCGGTGGCGTATCAGCCGCGCGCCACGTCGGTCGGTCAGGCGTTCGGCCTGCACGACACGGCGGATAGTCTCGCGCTGCGTTCGAGCGTGGCCTACGTGGTCGACCAGGACACGTCCGAGACGCTTTTCGACAAGAACTCGCGCGCCGTCGTGCCCATCGCGTCGATCACGAAGCTGATGACGGCCATGGTCGTGCTCGACTCGCATATGCCGCTCACCGATGAGATCACGGTGACGGACGAAGACCGCGACTACGAGAAGTACACGGGCTCCCGGCTTTCCGTCGGCTCCGTGCTGAATCGCGAAGACATGCTGCACATCGCGCTGATGGCGTCTGAAAACCGCGCCGCGGCCGCGCTGTCGCGCTATTACCCCGGCGGGCGTCCCGCGTTCATCGCGGCGATGAACGCGAAGGCGAAGGCGCTCGGCATGACCGATACTCACTTCGAGAATTCCACCGGGCTCACGAGCCTCAACGTGTCGAGCGCGCGTGACCTCGTCAAGATGGTGAACGCGGCGTACCAGTATCCGCTGATCCGCAAGTTCTCGACGGACCGCAGCTACGACGTCTTCACCGGCAAGCGCACGCTCGCGTACAACAGCACGAACGCGCTGGTGCGTAACGCGTCGTGGGATATCGGCTTGCAGAAGACGGGTTTCATCAACGAAGCGGGCGAGTGCCTCGTGATGCAGGCGAACGTGCACGGGCGCCCCGTCATCATGGTGCTGCTCGATTCGTACGGGAAGTACTCGCGTTTTGCCGATGCGACGCGTCTGCGTACGTATCTCGATACGCTCGGCGAGCCGCGCATCATGAGCGCGGACATGGGTGGCGGCGCGAACCCGTAATCGCGTAAGCGCACTTAGCGGTCAGCGCAGTCAGCGGCCAAAGAAAAGCCGGATTCGTCGAGAGACGAATCCGGCTTTTTCGTTCGATCGCGCGATCAGCGCTGCGGCTGATGCGCCTCGCCCGGCTGTTGCTCCTGATAGCCGAGCGACCGCGAAATCTCCAGCGCGGTATGGCTCAGTTGCTTGAGCCAGGCGTCCTGAAGCCGGTCGGCCGGCGCGGACAGCGACAGCCCCGCGACGAGCCGTCCGGTGTCGTCATAGATGCCTGCCGCGATGCAGCGCACGCCCAGTTCGAGCTCCTCGTTGTCGCGCGCGCACGACTGCTGCCGCACGAACGACAGCTCGCGTTCGAGCTTGGCGAGATCCGTGATGCTGTTCTGTGTGTGCCCCGACAGGCCGGTGCGCATCGCGTAGGCGCGCACGCGGGCGGCTTCGTCGGCGGCGAGAAAGAGCTTGCCGACCGACGTTAGATGCAGCGGCGCCCGCCCGCCGATCGCGCGAACCACCTGCATGCCCGAGCGCTCCGAATACGCGCGCTCGATATATACGATCTCATCGCCCTGACGGACGGAGAGATTCACGGTCTGCCCGGTCTGGCGGTGCAGCTCGCGCATCGGCGACATGGCCGCTTCGCGCACGGAAAGCCGCGCTTTCACGAGATTGCCGAGTTCGAGCAGGCGCATGCCGAGTCGGTAGGTGCCGGGATCGGAGCGGTCGACCAGCCGGCACAGCACCATGTCGTTCAGAATGCGGTGCGCGGTGGACGGGTGGAGCCCCGTGTTGTGCGAGAGTTCCTTCAGGCTGACCGGATCGGTATGATCGGCGAGGGCGTCCAGCAGGCTCATCATGCGCTCGATGACCTGAATGGAGGTTTTTGATTCCGGGTTCGTATCGCTCATCGTCTGAATCGGTTGATGCGTCAAACAGCGGAAGATCGATTGTATCTCATAATGTGAAAAGACGGCGCATTCGGAAACAGCCGACCGTCGCGGATAATGGCCGCGCTTTCGCATCCACTCAAACAAGGAAACGCCATGCGGGTCGGTTTATTCGTGACGTGTCTCATCGATATGATGCGGCCGGAGATCGGTTTCTCGGTCATCAAGCTGATCGAGCGCGCGGGCTTCGAGGTGAGCGTGCCGCCGGCGCAGACGTGCTGCGGCCAGCCTGCATACAACTCCGGCGACCGCCGCCTCGCCCGCGATCTGGCCGAAAAGACGCTGCGCGAATTCGAGCAGTTCGACTACGTGGTGGTGCCGTCGGGGTCGTGCGGCGGCACGATCCGCGCGCACTACGGCGACCTGTTCCGCGACGATCCCGAACTCATGAACCGCTATTCGCGCTTGCAGCCGCGCGTGTTCGAACTGACCGATTTTCTGGTGACGGTCGCGAAAGCGCGCATGGAACCGGGCGTCTTCGATGGCATCGTCACGTATCACGATGCCTGCTCGGGCTTGCGCGAACTCGGCGTGAAGTCGCAGCCGCGCGAACTGCTCGCGCAGGCCGGCGTGCCGGTGAAAGAGATGGCCGGCTGCGAGCATTGCTGCGGCTTCGGCGGCACCTTCGCCGTGAAGTACGGCGACATTTCGACCGCGATCGTCGACGAGAAGTGCGCGAACATCAAGGCGAGCGGGGCGGAGGCGGTCGTGCTCGGCGACCTCGGCTGCATGCTCAACATCGAAGGCCGCCTGCGCCGCACCGGCGACACCACGACGCGCGTGCTGCATATCGCGCAGGTGCTCGCCGGCGATGCGCAGCGCCTCACCTGAGAGCCAGACACATGCAAGTACAGACGATGCACTTCAAGGCGCGCGCCGGCAGCAAGCTTGCCGACGAGCGGCTTCAGCAAAATCTCACCAAGCTCTCGACCAAGTTCGTCAGCGCGCGGGCGAGCGCCGTGCGCGACATCGACTTCGACGCGACGCGGGCGGCGCTCAAGGAACGGCGCAATCGCGCGCTCGACAACCTCGACGTGTGGCTCGAAACCTTCGAGCGCGAAGCGACACGGCGCGGCGCGACGGTGCTTTACGCCGAATCGACGGCGGACGCGGCGCGTCTTGTCGCCGACATCGCGCGGGAGCATGGCGTGAAGAAGGTCATCAAAACGAAGTCGATGGTGTCCGAGGAGATGCAGCTCAACCGCGTGCTCGGCGAGATGGGCGTGCAGTCCATCGAGACGGATCTCGGCGAATATATCCTGCAGATCAACGACAACGAGCCGCCGAGCCACATCATCGCGCCGGTCGTGCACAAGGATAATGACGAGATCGCCGACCTGTTCGCGAAGACGCACGGGCGGCCGCGCCTGACCGAGATTCCCGCGATGACGCGCGAGGCGCGCGAAGTCCTGCGTCCGCATTTCATGACCGCGGACATGGGCGTGACGGGCGGCAACTTCCTGATCGCGGAGACGGGTTCGGTCGCGGTCGTGACGAACGAGGGCAACGAAGGCATGTGCACCGTCATGCCGCGCGTGCACGTCGCGGTGACGGGCATCGAAAAGATTCTGCCGACGCTCGAAGATCTCGCCACGGCCATGCGGTTATTGCCGCGTTCGGCGACCGGCCAGACCATCTCGAACTATTTCTCGCTGCTGACCGGCCCGCGCGCGCCCGGCGAGACGGACGGGCCGGAGCATATGTATTTCGTGCTCGTCGACGGCGGGCGCACGGGACTCATCGGCGGCGACTTCCAGGAGATGCTGCGTTGCATCCGGTGCGGCGCGTGCATGAATCATTGCCCGGTCTATCAGAAGGTCGGAGGACACGCGTACGGCTGGGTGTATCCCGGGCCGATGGGGTCGGTGCTGACGCCGGCGTATGTGGGCATCGACAATGCGCTTGACCTGCCGCAAGCCGCGACGCTCTGCGGCGAATGCAACAGCGTGTGCCCGGTGGGCATTCCGATCTCGGACCTGCTTCGCAAGTTGCGCGAAAAGCAGATGGAGCGGCGGCTGCGGCCGTGGACCGAACGCGCGGCGCTCGCGGCGTGGGGTTATCTGGCGATGCGGCCTGCTGCGTATGCGCTGCTGACCAAACTGATGGTGCGCGTGCTGGAACGCGCGGGCGGCAGCCGGAAGGCGATCTCGCGTTTGCCGTTCGGCGCGGGGTGGACCGCCACGCGCGATATGCCCGCGCCAGTCGGCCGCACGTTCCGGGAGCTGTATAAGGCGCAGCGGTCGCACATCGGCTAATTGGTCGGTCGACTCATCGCGCAAAAGAGAAGGCCGCGCCGGATCGCGTGATCCGGCGCGGCCTTTTTGATTTCGCGCTTGGTCAGTGCCCGCTAGCCGCCGATGCGCCCGAGGAAGCCGCGTTGATCGGCTGCGCCTCGACCGGGTTCGCCGTGGCCGCCCGCAGGCGCCGCGGCGGGACCGGGCTGTGGCGGCCGTGGCCGCGCGCCGCCGACTGCCTGCGGCAACGGGCCACCGCCGCCGCCATGCGGGGCGCCGCCCGCCTGGGGATTGCCACCGCCGCCGTGCTGGGGCGGACCGCCGGCCTGTCCCTCGTGACCCGGCGGCGGACCGCCGTGGTGCCGGCCGCCGTCGTTCCATCCGCGCGGAGGGGCGTGGCGCCAGCCGGGGCCGTCGTCCCAATAGCGACCGGGACCAGGGTAATAGCCGCCGCCGCCGTAGTAGCCGCCCTGGACCACGACGCCGGGCTGGACCACCGGGCCGCCGTATCCGTATCCGTAGGGGTCGTAACCGGGCTCGCCGTACGCGGCGGGATAGCCGCCGTACGTGGGGCCATCGGGATAGGCTGCGCAGCCGCCGAGCAACAGCGCAGACGAGAAAACAAGCAATCCAGCGACTTTCATGACCGTTGAGCGTTTCGTTGCAAGCATGTTTAATGAGACATCAGCTTGACGCCAATGTCCCTAAGAACTTTGTAAGGTTTTATGACGGCCGTTGCACTTTTTCGTACGGCGGAGCGTCAGGCCGGCGCCTTGCTTGTTGTCCTTCGCGCAACGGACTTTCGCTCATAGCCGGCTTTTTAAGAGATGGACGATTCCGTACCATTCGTAGCGTCGATAAGTGGGCGGTTTGCCCGCTCCGGCATCCAATGAAGGTAGTCCCATGAGAAAGAAAATATCGACCTACTGGCCTCTCGCGGTGTTGTTGCTCGCCGCGCTGACCGTATGCATGCACGCGCAGGAGCGCGAGTCCGCCGCCGTGCGTCACAAGCAGCCGGGCGTCGCGAGCGTGAGCGCGGAGCTGGCCCGCGCGATTTCCTACGGTCTTGTCGAATCGGACGAAGTGGCGCCCGCTGTCGGCCCGGCTTCCCGCGCGCTCTGACCGCTCCGGGCACTTTGGCCATCCACGCGGCGCACAAAAAATGGCGTCTTTCATGCGAAAGACGCCATTTGTATTTCCAGCGATCGCGCGATAACGCCGCTTACTTCAGCACGCTGGCGACCGCGTTGGCGACGACATCCAGATTGCGCGTGTTCAGCGCAGCCACGCAGATGCGGCCCGTGCTCACCGCGTAGATGCCGAACTCTTCGCGCAGGCGATCGACCTGAGCGGCCGTCAGCCCCGAGTAGGAGAACATGCCGCGCTGCTTGTCGACGAACGAGAAGTCACGGTCCACGCCAGCCGTCTTCAGACGCTGCACGAGGCCGTTGCGCATCGCGCGAATGCGATCGCGCATCTCGCCGAGTTCCTGCTCCCACGTCGCGCGCAGTTCGGGCGATGCCAGCACGGCCGCGACGATCGAGCCGCCGTGCGTCGGCGGGTTCGAATAGTTGGTGCGGATCACGCGCTTCAGTTGCGACAGCACGCGCGCCGATTCTTCCTTGCTCGCGGTGATGATGCTCAATGCGCCGACGCGCTCGCCGTACAGCGAGAACGACTTCGAGAACGACGACGACACGAACACGTTCAGTCCGGCCGCGGCGAACAGGCGCACGGCGGCGGCATCCGCCTCGATGCTCTCGCCGAAACCCTGATACGCGATGTCGAGGAACGGCACGAGATTGCGCGCCTTCACCACTTCGACGACCTGCGCCCACTGCGCGTCGGTCAGATCGACGCCCGTCGGGTTATGGCAGCACGCGTGCAGCACGACGATCGTGCCCGCCGCGTAGCCGTTCAACGCGGCCAGCATGCCTTCGAAGTTCACGCCGTGCGTTGCGGCGTCGTAGTACGGATAGTTGACGACCTCGAAGCCCGCGCCTTCGAACAGCGCGCGATGGTTTTCCCAGCTCGGATCGCTGATCGCGACGATCGCGTTCGGGTTCATGCGCTTCAGGAAGTCCGCGCCGATCTTCAGCGCGCCCGTGCCGCCGAGCGCCTGCGCGGTGACGACGCGGCCGTCTGCGATCAGCGGCGATTCCTTGCCGAGCAAGAGCGACTGCACGGCGGCGTCATAGGCGGCGATGCCGTCGATCGGCAGATAACCACGCGGCAGCGCTGCCTCGACGCGAGCTTTTTCCGCCTCGCGCACGGCGCGCAGCAGCGGAATCTTGCCTTCTTCATTCGTATACACGCCGACGCCGAGATTGACTTTGGTCGGGCGCGGATCGGCGTTGAAGGCTTCGTTGAGGCCCAGAATCGGGTCGCGGGGGGCGAGTTCGACGGCAGAAAAAAGGGACATGATCTATCGGCAGTGTGGAAAGGACAGGCTGCGGCAAATGCGGACGGCGGTCGCGCGGCGACGATTGCGGCGCGTGGGCATCGACGGCGGTGCGCGGTTCAGAAAAAGGTCGCGTGCCGTTCAGCCCAGTCGCACATTGTATCGAATCCGTCGCATCTTTTCGGCGCGCAGTGGCGAGAACGCGCGTGCTTTTTACCGGTTCGGTCGGAAGGCGCCCGGCGAGCGCCGAGAAAGCGCTTGAGATCGCCCGGACGAGCCCAATGTGCATTCTCATGCGCGTCATTGCGACGCCCTTTTCGCACCCGTCCGGGCGCAGCGCCAGTTTTGCGGCAGCCGCTAGAATAAGTGTTTGTCCCGGCGAAGACTCCGTTTCCCATGTCCGATACCCTCATCGAAGCGCCCGACGCACTGGACGAGTCGAAGTTCGTCACCTTCGACGGCTCGCCGTTTCAGCTCTATCAACCGTATCCGCCCGCCGGCGACCAGCCCGATGCCATTGCGACGCTCGTCGAAGGCGTCGAGGACGGCCTGTCGTTCCAGACGCTGCTCGGCGTCACGGGCTCCGGCAAGACCTTCACGATGGCCAACGTCATCGCGCGGCTCGGCCGGCCGGCCATCGTGTTCGCGCCGAACAAGACGCTCGCCGCGCAGTTGTATGCGGAATTCCGCGAGTTCTTCCCGCGCAACGCGGTCGAGTACTTCGTCTCGTACTACGACTATTACCAGCCGGAAGCGTACGTGCCGCAGCGCGATCTTTTCATCGAGAAAGATTCGTCGATCAACGAGCACATCGAACAGATGCGGCTCTCGGCCACCAAGAGCCTTCTGGAGCGGCGCGACGTGGTAATCGTGGCGACCGTGTCGGCGATCTACGGTATCGGCAATCCGTCCGAATACCACAAGATGATTCTGACGCTGCGCACGGGCGACAAGCTCGGCCAGCGCGACATCATCGCGCGGCTGATCGCGATGCAATACAACCGCAACGAAGCCGACTTCCAGCGCGGCACGTTCCGGGTGCGCGGCGACACCATCGACATCTTTCCGGCGGAACACGCGGAAATGGCGGTCCGCGTCGAGCTGTTCGACGACGAGATCGAGGCGATGCAGCTCTTCGATCCGCTCACCGGCCGCGTGCGCAACAAGATTCCGCGCTTCACCGTGTATCCGTCGTCGCATTACGTGACGCCGCGCGACACCGTGATGCGCGCCATCGAGACGATCAAGGAAGAACTGCGCGACCGGCTGGAGTTTTTCCACCGCGAGGGCAAGCTCGTCGAGGCGCAGCGGCTCGAACAGCGCACGCGTTTCGATCTTGAGATGCTTCAGGAGCTCGGCTTCTGCAAGGGCATCGAGAACTACTCGCGGCACTTCTCGGGCGCCGCGCCCGGCGAGCCGCCGCCGACGCTCGTCGATTACTTGCCGCCCGACGCGCTGATGCTGCTGGACGAATCACACGTGCTGATCGGCCAGTTGAACGGCATGTACAACGGCGACCGCGCGCGCAAGGAGAATCTCGTCGATTACGGCTTCCGTATGCCGTCCGCGCTCGATAACCGGCCACTCAAGTTCAACGAGTTCGAGCGCAAGATGCGTCAGGCGATCTTCGTCTCGGCGACGCCCGCCGACTACGAGCAGAAGAAGGCGGGGCAGGTCGCCGAACAGCTCGTGCGCCCGACGGGCCTCGTCGATCCGGAAATCGAAGTGCGGCCCGCGCGCTCGCAAGTGGACGACGTGCTTTCGGAAATCAACGCGCGCGTGGCCGCAGGGGAGCGCGTGCTCGTCACCGTGCTGACCAAGCGCATGGCGGAACAGCTGACCGAATTCCTCTCGGACCACGGCGTGAAGGTGCGCTATCTGCATAGCGACATCGACACGGTCGAACGCGTCGAGATCATCCGCGATTTGCGGCTCGGCACGTTCGATGTGCTCGTCGGCATCAACTTGCTGCGCGAAGGGCTGGATATCCCGGAAGTGTCGCTCGTCGCGATTCTCGACGCCGACAAGGAAGGCTTCCTTCGCGCCGAGCGTTCGCTGATCCAGACGATCGGCCGCGCCGCGCGCAACGTGAACGGCAAGGCGATTCTCTATGCCGACAACATGACTGACTCGATGAAGCGCGCCATCGACGAAACCGAGCGGCGGCGCGCGAAGCAGATCGCGCATAACCAGGCGATGGGCATCACGCCGCGCGGCGTCGAGAAGCGCATCAAGGACATCATCGACGGCGTGTACAGCGCCGACGAAGCGCGCGCCGAGCTGAAGGAAGCGCAGGCGCGCGCCAAGTTCGAGGACATGAGCGAGAAGCAGATCGCGAAGGAAATCAAGCGCCTCGAAAAGCAGATGATGGATCACGCCAAGAACCTCGAATTCGAAAAGGCGGCGCAGACCCGCGACCAATTGGCGCTCCTGCGTCAACGCGTGTTCGGCGCGAACGTGGGCGATCACGTGAGCGGAATCGGCGGCAAATGAGCGTCGGGGAAGGCGGCGAGCCTGGAATCGCCGCCTTCCATGACTTTCGAGACCGTCCGTGAAAGCCGCCCGACAGCCGAAAACCCTTACCAGCATTAGTCTCATTCACTCCGTCAAATTGTTCGCCGCATCAAACGATGCTAAACTGACAAACATTGAGAATGGTTCGCATTAACGTTACGCCGCAGCCCGGCCGGGCACGGAAAAACGGCGATGCAGCCGTCTCGTGGCATGGCAGCGCGAAGCAACGCCGCACGCGCCGACCGATAACAAGAAAGGAGTGTGTTTGATGGTTTCAACGTTGACGCGCGGCCTCGTCGCCGCCGCTGGTCTCACGGCGATGATGGCGGCCTCGGCTGCCGAATATCCGATCGGCAAGCAGCACATCGAAGGCGGCATGGAAACGGGGGCCGTCTATCTCCAGCCGATCACGATGGCGCCGGAAGGCATGATGCGCAAGGCGTCGGATTCGGACATCCATCTGGAAGCCGACATCCACGCGGTGAAGAACAATCCGACCGGTTTCGCGGAAGGCGACTGGATGCCGTACCTGAACGTCACGTACGAACTGAGCAAGGTCGGCACGACGCAGACGATCAAGGGCGACCTGATGCCGATGGTCGCGAGCGACGGCCCGCACTACGGCGACAACGTCAAGCTGTTCGGGCCGGGCAAGTATCACCTGAAGCTGCATGTCTCGCCGCCGTCGGAGACGGGCCACATGGCGTTCGGCCGTCACACCGACAAGGAAACGGGCGTCGGCGCGTGGTTCAAGCCCTTCACGGTGGAGTACGACTTCCCGTTCGCGGGCATCGGCAAGAAGGGCGGATATTAAGCAGGTTTGAGCAGTTCGCTCGCTTTGCGCGCGCGGCGTGTCGCATGCAGGCGGGCGCGTGCATCTTCGGGAAGAAAGAATGAACTCGAAAATTCAGGCAGTGGCGCTCGCGTTGTCCGTGCTGGCCGGCACGGCGGGCGCGGCCGATCTGCCGACGTTCAAGCTGGAAATGAACGACGGCAAGCTGAACCCGGCGCGCATCGAGGTGCCGGCGGGACAGCGCATCAAGATCGAAGTGCATAACGTGGGCAAGGGCGCGGCCGAGTTCGAAAGCGTGCAGCTGCGTAAAGAGAAAGTGCTGGCGCCGGGCGCGGATTCGTTCGTGGTGATCGCGCCGCTGGATCCGGGCGAGTACAAGTTCTTCGACGATTTTCATCAGACGGCGCAAGGCGTGATCGTCGCGAAGTGATGATTGAGCCGCGCGGCGCTTCAGCATAGGCATCGCGCGGCCGACACAGCAGAACGGGCAGGGAGTTTCGATATGGGGCAGGTACTTTTCATCGTGTGGCGGGAAAGCGTCGAGGCGCTTCTCGTCGTCGGCATTCTGTACGCGTGGCTCAAGAACGGCGATCATCAGGCGCGTCGCGGCCTGCCTTATCTGTGGTTCGGCGTCGTGGCGGGATTGCTCGCGGCGGTCGGCCTCGGGGCAGCGTTGATCGGCTTCACCGAAGTCCTCTCCGGCAATGCTCAAGACTACTTTCAGACGGCGATGGTCCTCGTCGCGTGCGTGCTGATCGTGCAGATGGTGCTGTGGATGAAGCGCCACGGCCGCACGTTGAAACGCGACATGGAAACGTCGCTGCAAAAGACCACGCAGGACGGCCACTGGTGGGGCATCGCACTGCTCGTCGCGCTCGCCATCGCGCGTGAAGGCAGCGAAACCGCCGTGTTCCTGTACGGCGTCGGCTTCGGGCAAACCGGGCACGTCGCGGCTTCGCAGTATGCGGCCATCATCATCGGATTCGGGCTCGCGCTCCTCACCTTCTACGTGCTTCAGCTCGGCGGCAAGGTGTTCTCGTGGCGCGCATTCTTCCGCGTGACCGAAATCATGCTGCTGTTCCTCGCCGCGGGTCTCTTCGAAACGGGCATCGACAAGCTGATCGACATGGAAGTGCTGCCCGTCATCGTCAATCAGATGTGGAACACGTCGGCGATCCTCGACGACTCCGGCACCTTCGGCTCGCTCGTCGCGACGCTCACGGGGTATCGCGCGCATCCGGCGGGCATGAACATCGTCGCGTATGCGGTGTACTGGATCGTCATCTATCTCCTGTTGCGCCGCTCGAATAGCCAGATGGCGCAGAAACAGAAGGCGGCCGGACGCCCGGCATGAGCTCCTCGATGCAACAAAGCGTGCAACCCGATACGCAAGCCAAGAGCCGGCTGCAGCAAGCCGGCCACTGGATGCAACGGCACGGCAGCGTGATCCGCGCAATTCAGTGGCTCGTCGTTGCCGTGTATGCGTTTCTGATCATCGTTCCGGCTGTGCTTCCGCTGCCCGACGGCTCCGCGCATCTCTGGAACAACCTGACGCTTGCGGCGCAGTTCGTGTTCTGGGGCATCTGGTGGCCGTTCGTGCTGCTGTCGATGGTCATGCTCGGCCGCGTGTGGTGCGGCGTGCTGTGTCCGGAAGGCGCGTTGACCGAGTTCGCGAGCCGCTTCGGCCGCGGGCGCGCGATTCCGCACTGGATGCGCTGGGGCGGCTGGCCGTTCGTCGCGTTCGGACTCACGACCATCTACGGCCAGATGGTCAGCGTCTATCAATATCCGAAGGCCGTGCTGCTCGTGCTCGGCGGCTCGACGGTCGCGGCGATCATC
The DNA here is from genome assembly GCF_023170545.1 of Caballeronia sp. Sq4a. Lineage (NCBI taxonomy): Bacteria > Pseudomonadati > Pseudomonadota > Betaproteobacteria > Burkholderiales > Burkholderiaceae > Caballeronia > Caballeronia sp. Sq4a. The sequence continues at coordinate 1,048,141 of NZ_CP084250.1, forward strand.
ATCGGCCTGCTGTACGGCCGCGAGAAGCGCGTGTGGTGCAAGTATCTGTGCCCGGTCAACGGCGTGTTCTCGCTGCTCGCGCGTCTTGCCCCGTTTCACTACAAGGTCAGCGAAGACGCGTGGCGCCGCTCGTACAAGCAGGGCGAACACGGGCATCGCGTCATTCCGATCAACTGCGCGCCGCTCGTGCCGCTGCGCAATATGAAGGGTGCCGCGGACTGCCACATGTGCGGCCGTTGCAGCGGCCATCGCGATGCGATCGCGCTGACGTGGCGCTCGCCCGCCGAGGAAGTCGTGAAGCTCGGCGACAAGGCGGCCAATCCGTGGGACACGGCGCTCATTCTCTACGGCCTGCTCGGCATTGCCATCGGCGCGTTCCATTGGACGGTGAGCACGTGGTTCGTCGATTTGAAGCAGTTTCTCGCGGGCTGGCTGATCGATCACAACATCCTGTGGCCGCTCGACACCAACGCGCCGTGGTTCCTGTTCACGCATTATCCGGATCAGAACGACGTCTTCTCGTGGCTCGACGGCACGATGGTCATCGGCTACATCCTCGCGACGGCGCTCGTCTACGGCACGACGTTGCTCGCGCTCATCGCATTGGGCGCGCGCATGCTCGGGAAGCTGAACGCGACGCGGGTTCATCATCTGACGCTCGCGCTGATTCCGATCGCGGGCGTCGGCGTGTTCCTCGGTCTCTCAGCGACAACGGTTTCGCTTCTGCGCGCCGAGCACGTGCCGCTGTGGTGGGTCGCGGACCTGCGGCTCGCGCTGCTGGCCATCGCGAATGTGTGGAGCGCGTGGCTCGCGTGGCGCGTGACCGGGCGCTATGCGTCGACGCCTGGTCCCCGGCTGCTTTCGATGATATGGTTGATCGCGGCGCTGGCCGTGGTTGACAGCGCCTGGTACCTGATGTTCTGGGGCTTTTCCCGATAACGCCAGCACGCGAGGGCGCGCCAAGTGAGAACCAAACCCGCACTGACCGACGATGACGTGTTAGCCATGGCCGCCGCCGCCGAGGCGCACGCGAAGCATCACAACTGGAACGTGACCATCGCCATCGTCGATGACGGCGGGCATCTGCTGCATCTGCATCGGCTGGAAGGAGCGGGCGCGAGCACGGTGGACATGGCGACGGGCAAGGCGCGCACGGCCGTGCTCGGCCGCCGCGAGACGAAGGTCTACGAAGACACCATCAAGCAGGGGCGCACGGCGTTCCTCTCCGCGCCGATGACGGCGATGCTCGAAGGCGGCGTGCCGATTTTCGTCGGCACGGATATCGTCGGGGCGGTCGGCGTGTCGGGCGTGAAGTCAGATCAGGACGCGCAGATCGCGCGCGCGGGTATCGCGGCGTTGGGGATCGAGAACGTCTGAATTCACGGCTGATCGCAGATAGAAAAACGGCGCGCTCTCGCGAGAGATCGCGCCGTTTGTTCGAGCGTTCGCGTGCGGCAAAAAAACGGCTTCGCTGGCTACCGACGACTGGCTGGTGTTTGCACGAAGGGGTCTAAATTCTCGCGTGCAAGTCGTCCTTGCTGGCTAAGGCCAAACACCTCTTGGCGAGGTGGTCCCCACAATACCCGGTACGTCCTGCTGTTCTTCCGCGCTACTTCGTCAGGATGAGCTTGCCCAGACGCGTCGCGCGCAATTGATACGTTTCCCCGTTATGCACGATGGCGACATGGCTGCGGCCTTGCAGCAGCGCGTCGCTGCGCAGCGACCGTTCGCCATTGGCATCGTTCGCCGAGACGCGCTCCGTGGCTTCTGCGGCAGCCTTCGGGCGGGTGATGGCCGCGTCGCGAGCAAGCGGGCGGCGCAGCCTGAGCGTGGTGGATCGCGGCGTGTCGGTCATGTTCGTGTGTCGGTCGGAAAGTGCTGTCGTTGATTCGTTGGACCGATAGTAAATGATAACTATTCCTATTTGCAACTAAGGCTTTCCGATGAAAACGCGGCTTCCGATAGCCGCGCTTCATCCCTTCTCGCGTCAGTGCAGCGGACTCTCGCCCGTGCGCCCGTGCGCGTACTGACGAATGAGCCGCACCGTATCGATATCCGACTCGCGATACGCCGATTTCACGATCTCCTGCGTCTGCCGTTCGTCGGGCGTCGAGTTCTCGCTCTCGGGCAGCGTCGTGCTGTAGGTGAAGCGCAGGAAAAGCTGCATGGCGTCCGGCTGTTCGATAGCCATCGTGAGCGAGCCGCCGACGTGCTCGGCAGTCGGCAGGATGTCGTAGCGCACGCTGTTGTGCGGATCGAGCGTCACGCGGTCCCGCACCACGGCCTGACCGTAGTGCAGCTCGCGCTCCATCACATCGCCTTCGCGGAAGAGGATCGCGCAGCTATCGAGGCCCAGCACGAAAAGCTGCGGTTGCTCCGCGCGCAGCACGAGGCCTTCCCACAGTTGCTCGCGCGTCAGCGAGTCGACGAGCGGGTTCGTCGGATCGTTGATCTGGATCAGGTGTTCGAAATTCAAGACGACGTTTCCTTGGACGTTCGTGACGCCCGGTCACACGGGTTCGGCGGGAACGAGCCCCGAGTCGATGCGAATGGCACCGGCGAGAACCTTGTGCATCGGGCAGGCATTGGCAATTTGCAAGAGACGTTCCCGTTGCGTTTCGTCGAGCGGGCCGTCCAGCGAGATGCGGCGGACGATCACGGTGCCGTCCGCCGTGGTGTTCATCGACAGCTCGACGCGCAGCGACGTGAGCGGCCAGCCCTTGCGCTTCGCGTACATGCGCAGCGTGATGGATGTGCATGCGCCGAGGCTCGACAGAAGGAGCGACGAAGGCTGCGGCGCCGAATCCGCGCCGCCAAGACTGGCCGGCTCGTCGGCGAACCACGTATGCGTGCCGTCTTCGAGGCGGGTTTCGTAATCGGCGCTGCCGATGGTGGCGGTCACGACAGGAGCGGACATGCGCGTTTCCTCGGATTTATCGATGACGAACGGACAGCGTGACGACAGACGAGCGCGAAAAAACGGCGCCGGCCGAGCGGTCATTGTGACGCAATGTACCCGTTCTTGCCGCGCCGTCGCGCATTATTTCAACGCTACGATACGCCCGCTCAGTGCGCGATCGCGCCCATGCGGCCCGCCTGAAAGTCGATCACGGCCTGGCGAATCTCGTCTTCCGTGTTCATCACGAACGGGCCATAGCGCACGACCGGCTCCTTCAGCGGCACGCCGCCGAACAGCAGCACTTCGGCGGGCTCGTCTCCTGCGGCGAGCGTGATCGTATCCGCATCGTCGCGGAAGATGATCATCTGCTGCGCGCGCACCGGCTGGCGCTGCGGACCGTAGAGCGCGGTGCCCGAGAGGCTGTACGCGAACACGCGAAAATCGCGCGGCACGCGATGCTCGATGGTCGCGCCCGGTTGCAGCGAGAAGTGCTGGTACAGGATGGGCGTGCGCGTTTCGATCGCGGCCTTCACGCCGAGCGCTTCGCCCGCGATCACCTTCACGCGCACCTTGCCGTCCTCGCTCGTCGCCACCGGAATGCGCTCGGACGGGATCTCCTGATAATGCGGCGCGATCATCTTGTCGCGTTTCGGCAGGTTCACCCATAGTTGCAGGCCGTGCACGCGGCCGCCGCGCTGCGCGAACGCCTCGCCCGGCATTTCGCTATGCACGACGCCCGCGCCGGCGGTCATCCATTGCACGTCGCCCGGACGCAGCGTGCCGGAATGCCCGGCCGAATCCTTGTGGCCGAACTCGCCTTCGAGCATGTACGTCACCGTTTCGAAGCCGCGATGCGGGTGATCCGGCGCGCCTTTCGCCTCGCCGGGCGCGTAGTCGACCGGGCCCATCTCGTCGAGCAACAGGAACGGATCGAAGTCCATCAGAAGGCGCGTCGGAAACGGGCGATGCACGACGAATCCGCCGCCTTCGACGGTGCGCATGGCGGGAATGATGCTCGAAATGGTGCGGCTCATGATGTTTTGCCTCGCTTCGCCATTAGGGGAATAGCGATAAATGTGAAACACGAAGCTATTATATGAGCCGTATTTGTGGGTAAAAGACGCCGCAGCGCAATGGATTGTCCTGCTGCGATAAACAAACCGGCCTCGCGCCGGCGACAACAGCCAGAGCCGCACACGCCATGACATCCGATTCGCACGATCTCAACGATCTGATGTACTTCTCGCACGTCGTCGAACACGGCGGCTTTTCCGCGGCCGAGCGCGTGCTGGGCATTTCGAAGTCGCGGCTCTCGCGGCGCGTGTCGGAACTGGAGGCGTCGCTCGGCGTGCGGCTCTTGCAGCGTTCCACGCGCAAGCTCGCGCTGACCGAAGCAGGACAACTGTTCTACCAGCACTGCCAGGCGATGCTCGCCGAGGCGCAGGCCGCCGTCAATGTCGTGCAGAGCCTGCGCGATTCGCCGCGCGGCACCGTGCGCGTGAGCGTGCCCGTGACCATCGCGCAGACGTTCCTCGCGGCTGTCATGCCCGACTTCATGCATCGCTACCCGGAAGTGCGCGTCGTGTTGCGCGTGACGAACCGCGTCGTGGATCTCTTCGAGGACGCCATCGACGTCGCGCTGCGCGTGCGCTCCGAGCCGCCCGCGAGCTCGAACGTCGTTGCGCGGCCGCTGTGGCGCACGCAGCAGATGCTGGTTGCCGCGCCCTCGCTGCTCAAGCCCAACGCGCCGCCGATGAGCGTCGCGGAGCTCGCGCAATACGACACGCTTGACATGCCATCGGCGGACGGGCGGCACGTGTATCGCCTCATCGCGCCCGACGGCACGCGTCACGAGTTCGAGCACGAACCGCGGCTCGTGACGGCCGACCTCTCGATGATTCGCGAAGCCGTCATGCGCGGCGTCGGCATCGCGGCGTTGCCCGAGATGATGTACGGCGCGCCGCTCCGAAGCGGGCAGCTCTCGCCCGTGATGCCCGGCTGGACGTTTCCGACGCCGCAGCTCTACGCCGTGTTCCTGTCGCGGCAGGGCATGGTCCCGGCTATTCGCGCGTTCGTCGATTTTCTCGTCGAATGCATCGACGACGGCAAGCGCTTTCCCGGCGAATGTCCGGTCATCGAGCCAGCCGAGCAGGAGGCGGTTTAGCATCGCTTCAGACATTGAAGCACGCGTTTGCGATGCAGAGATTCAATCGCGCGGAATCTTGTACGGCAAAATCGGCGGCGTTATATTGAGGTCTCTTTCGCTAAGGAGCTTCTTATGCGAAAACTGACGGCTACTCTTATAGTTAGCCTGATAGGGCTGATCGCGCTGTCCGTGTCGACCACGGCTGCCGCATGTGACGGTTCTGGCGGCTCAGGGTATTCGAGCCCGAAGTAACCGTCTCGCCCGAATGCGCCGAGTGCGCAAGAAAAAAGGCCTTCATCCGACGATGAAGGCCTTTTGCTTTTTGTGCGTTGTCGGCCGCTTACTTGGCGCTCTTCGGCTGCGTCACGAAACCGATCTTCGACAAGCCGCCCGCCTGCGCGGCGGACATCACATCGGCGACGCGCTCATACGGCACCTTGCGATCGGCGCGCAAGTGCAATTCGGGCTGCGGCGTCTCTTTCGACGCCTGCGCAATGCGCGCGTCGAGCGCTGCGTCGTCGATCTTCTGGTCGTTCCAGAGAATCGTGCCGTCGGCTTGAATCGCCACGTCCACATGCGCGGGCTTTTCGTCCTGCGGCTGGCTGCTCGCGTGCGGCAAGTCGATCTTCACCGCGTGGTGCATCGCGGGGATAGTCACCAAAAAAATGATGAGGAGAACGAGCATGACGTCGACGAGCGGCGTCATGTTGATTTCGCTCATCATGCCGTCGTCTTCGTCGCCGGCGAATGGGCTCATGGCCATGCGAACCTCCGCTTAGCTCGCGCGCGTCGCAAGACGCAGGCTGTCGGATTGCGCGGTCGTCGCGCGCTTGGTCGACGACAGCTTCGAGCCGGTGACGAAGAACGCGTGCAGGCCGTGCGCGAAGCGGTTCAGCTTGGTCACGATGCTCTTGTTCGCGCGGGTGAGGGCGTTGTAGCCGAGCACCGCCGGAATCGCGACGAAGAGGCCGAACGCGGTCATGATGAGCGATTCGCCGACCGGGCCGGCGACCTGATCGATCGACGTCTGCCCCGTCGCGCCGATGGTCAGGAGGGCGTGATAAATCCCCCACACCGTGCCGAACAGTCCGACGAACGGCGACGTGCTGCCGATCGACGCCAGCACCGCGAGCCCCGCCTGCATGCGGCCGACGCTTTCGTCCATCACGTCCTTCAGGCAGCGCGTGATCCAGTCGGAGACATCCATGCGGTCGTGCAGATGCGGCTGCGTCTGGTGATGATGGTCCGCCGCTTCCTGGCCGGCGAGCGCGAGCGCGAGGAACGGGTTGTCCGCCGCGCTCGACGACTGCGCGCCCAGCTTCTGGATGCCGTCGTTGAAATCGTCCGAGTGCCAGAACGCCTGCTCCGCGTTCTTCGTCAAGCGCTTGAGCCGCACGACGTTCGACGCCTTCACGACGATCACCGTCCAGGAGAGCACCGACATGATGACGAGCGCGAGCGCGATGCCGCGCGTCACGAAATCGCCCTGCGCCCAGACGTGCGCAATTCCGTAGTTTTGCATTGCTGTTTCCTTGTTTCGAAAAAACCGGTCAGTCGTTCAGGCTGAAGACGAACGGGACGGTGGCCGTGGCGCGGATCGCCTCGCCGTTCTCCTTGTAGGGCGTGCACGCGCTGGAACGAACGGCGTCGAGCGCGGCGTCGTCGAGGCGCGAGGAGCCGCTGCTTTTTTGCAGCGTCACGTTTTCGATCTTGCCCGACAGGCCGACGGTCAGCTTGACCAGCGCCGTACCCGTCTCACCGCGGCGGCGCGACATGGCAGGATAGTCCGGCTGCGCGATATTGCACGACAGGCGCGCGACGTTCTTCGGCGCGGCGAGGTCCATCGTCGGCTTTCCGATGGCGGGCGCGGCGGGCGCGGCCGGCGCCGGTGCGGCCGGCGCGGGGGCGGGCGGCGGCGGAGCGGGAGGCGCCGGCGGCGTGGGCTCGGCCGCGGGCGCCGCAATCGGCGAGGGCGCTGGCGTGACCGGCATCGGCGCGGGCTTCGGCTCGGCCTTGGGCTTGATCTTCGGCTGCGGCTTCGGCTGCGGCTGCGGAACGGGTTTGGGCGGCTGGGGCGTCGGCGGGGACTGGACGGCAACCGGCTGGGGCGCGGGCTGCGGGGTCTCGCTAATCAGCTGCGCGGTGATCGCCTTGGCTTCGACGGGGCGCGGCGGCGCTTCATGCCGCATCGTCAGCGCGACGCCGAGGAGCGCCGCATGAATCCCAAGCACCAGTGCGCACGCGGCGACCAAGCGAGGATTGATGCGCGCTGACGGCGCAAGCGAGAAGTCGGCAGAAGACGTGGTGGGGGACTGCATTCTTAGGCGTTATTCGAGAGTCTGCTTGCCTGACGGCTCCTGACACTGACATCCCGAACATAAGCTGCCCCCGGAAACGAAGGGCAAAGTCATCGACGAAATATCAGCAGCGAAATGAACAGCGTAGCCACGAAACCGATCAGCAATTCCATCGTTCTCTCCGGCGCGGGACCGAACGGCTTGCAGAAGGTACTCCGGTTGACTACCGGCGCGGCGCGACCGAATGGCGCGACGGGTGACGCAAATGCCTCAGGCCGCCTGGCGTTCGTAGAACGTGACCGGGGCGGCCTGCACGCCGCAATGGGAGGCGCAGACGCCGCTTTGCGCCATCACATCGCGCACGCTCTCTTCGCACTTCCCGCAGCACATGGCGACGCCGAGTTCGAACTGGAGTTCGTCGAACGTATCGACGCCCTCCGCGATGGCGGCGCGAATCTTTCTGTCGGACACTGACTTGCAGACACAGACGATCATGATGGTTCGCGATAGCTTCCGTTAATGCGAATTATTATCATTCAGTGCCGCGTGCTTGGCAAGCGAGAGGCGGGGTTTTTTGTAACAGGATGCGGGACTTGGGCGGTTCGCCCGCCAGAGCCTTGCCCGGCGGGGCAAAGCAGCGGCCGCGCGCGTCAGGGCGAAGCAGCAACCCTGCGCGCGCTGTGGAGATTTAGACTGTCGGAATATCGACGTGCCGCACATTCGCCTGAATCTGCAGCAACGAGGCGGCGAGTTGCCGCTGCGGTTCACCGTCGGCGGTGGAGTAGAAACGCGGGGTCGTTGCGACCGACGCATCGGCGTTGCGAAGTCCGCTCGCGTCGAGCAGGCGTTCGAGTTGCCGCGCGACCGCGACGCTCGTATCGACGATATGCAGCCGCTCGCCCGCGATCTCGCGAATGGCGCGGTCGAGAAAAGGGTAGTGCGTGCAGCCGAGCACGAGGGTGTCGGCGCCCGCGTCGAGCATCGGTTTAAGATAGCTTTCGAGCAGCGCCATGAGTTCAGGCGATGACGTGTCGCACCGTTCCACCGCCTGCACCAGCCCGTGCCCCGGCTGGCAGATGAAGCGGCAATTGCCGGCATAGCGGTCAAGAAGCGACTGAAAGCGCGCGCTTCGCAGCGTCGCCTGCGTGGCCAGCACGCCGACCACGCCGGTTTTCGACACCGCCGCGGCCGGCTTCACGCCGGGCTCGACGCCGACGAGCGGAATCGCCAGCCGCTCGCGCACGTGCGCGATGGATTGCGCGGTCGCCGTGTTGCATGCGACCACGAGCGCCTTCACGCCCTGGCCGACGAGCCATTCGCCGATGGCCGTGGTGCGCCCGGTGATGAACGCGTCGTCCCGCTCGCCGTAGGGCGCGTGCAGCGAATCCGCCACGTAGATCAGCCGCTCGTGCGGCAGCAGCGCGCGCACCGCGCGCAACACGGACAGACCGCCCAGACCGGAATCGAAGATGCCGACGGGTGCGTGTGCGCCAGCCGGCGCGCGCGCGTTCGTGGCGAGGGAGGATGCGACGACAGCGGACATCGGTTGAGACGGCTTATTGCTCGCCCATCATGCTCTGCTGATAGTTCTGGATGCCGACCTTGTCGATCAGATCCAGTTGCGTTTCCAGCCAGTCGATGTGCTCTTCGGTGTCGTTCAGAATCTTGTCGAAGATATCGCGTGAAACGTAGTCGCGCACGGACTCGCAGTACGCAATGGCTTCCTTGCAGGTGGACTGCGAAATCTGTTCGAGCTTCAGATCGCACTCGATGATTTCCTTGGTCTCTTCGCCGATCAGGAGCTTGTGCAGGTCCTGCAGGTTCGGCAAGCCGTCGAGCATGAACACGCGCTGGATCAGCCAGTCGGCGTGCTTCATCTCGCCGATGGACTCGTCGTATTCGTGCTTGTTCAGTTGCTCGAGGCCCCAGTGCTTGTACATCCGGGCGTGAAGGAAGTATTGATTGATCGCGGTCAGCTCGTTCTTCAACTGCGCGTTCAGATATTCGATGACTTTCGCGTCGCCTTTCATAGGTGTCCTTGTGCCGGGCGTGTGAGCATGGGGGAAAGATAAACCTTGTGACTGGGGCCTGCCAAGGTTGAGAGGGAATTTTTTGTCGCGGCCGACATGGAGAATGGAACGCTCTATCGGCGAATGCGGCTTGCAAAGAAAAGCCGGGCGCGCGGCCCGGCTTTCCGACCGCGCCGTGCAGGTCGTGCGCGATGCGGTCCGCGTTTCATGCTTACGCCGTCGCGACCGGAATCTTGCCGATCTTCGCCTGCCATTCGGCGGGGCCGGTCTTGTGGACCGACGTTCCGTTCGAATCGACCGCGACCGTGACCGGCATGTCCTTCACGTCGAACTCGTAGATGGCTTCCATGCCGAGGTCTTCGAACGCGAGCACCTTCGCCTCGCGGATCGCCTTCGACACGAGATACGCCGCGCCGCCGACCGCCATCAGATACGCGGCCTTGTGCTTCTTGATCGCCTCGATGGCGACCGGACCGCGCTCGGCCTTGCCGATCATCGAGATGAGGCCGGTCTGGGCGAGCATCGTTTCCGTGAACTTGTCCATGCGCGTGGCCGTCGTCGGGCCTGCCGGGCCAACCGCTTCGTCGCGCACCGGATCGACCGGGCCAACGTAATAGATCACGCGGTTTGTGAAATCGACCGGCAGCTTTTCGCCCTTCGCGAGCATGTCGGCGATGCGCTTGTGCGCGGCGTCGCGGCCCGTCAGCATCTTGCCCGACAGCAAGAGCGTCTGGCCCGGCTTCCACGACGCGACTTCTTCGGGCGTCAGCGTGTTGAGGTCGACGCGCTTGCTCGTCTCCGTGTTCGGCTGCCACGAGACCTTCGGCCATGCGTCGAGCGGCGGGGCGTCGAGCTTGGCTGCGCCCGAGCCGTCGAGCGTGAAGTGCGCGTGGCGGGTCGCCGCGCAGTTCGGGATGATCGCGACGGGCTTGCTCGCCGCGTGCGTCGGCGCGGCCATGATCTTGACGTCGAGCACGGTCGACAAGCCGCCGAGACCCTGCGCGCCGATACCGAGCGCGTTGACCTTCTCATGCAGTTCGACGCGCAGTTCTTCGATCCAGTCCTGCGGACCGCGCGCGATGATGTCCTGAATGTCGATGGGGTCCATCAGCGATTCCTTCGCCATCACCATCGCCTTTTCGGCCGTGCCGCCGATGCCGATGCCGAGCATGCCCGGCGGGCACCAGCCGGCGCCCATCGTCGGCACGGTCTTGAGCACCCAGTCGACGATCGAATCCGACGGATTGAGCATCGCGAACTTCGACTTGTTCTCCGAGCCGCCGCCCTTCGCCGCGACCTGCACGTCGACCTTGTCGCCCGGCACGATCTCGTAGTGGATCACGGCCGGCGTGTTGTCCTTCGTGTTCTTGCGCGCGCCTTCGGGCGGGCTCACGATCGACGCGCGCAGCACGTTGTCCGGATTCAGATAGCCGCGGCGCACGCCTTCGTTGATCATGTCGGTGACCGACATCGTCGCGCCGTCCCAACGCACGTCCATGCCCACCTTCACGAACACCGTGACGATGCCCGTGTCCTGACAGATCGGGCGCTTGCCTTCGGCGCACATGCGGCTGTTGGTCAGGATCTGCGCGATGGCGTCCTTCGCGGCGGGGCTTTGCTCCAGCTCATAGGCGCGGCCGAGCGCCTGAATATAGTCGAGCGGATGGTAGTAGCTGATGTACTGCAGAGAATCGGCGATGCTCTGGATCAGGTCTTCTTGCTTGATGACGGTCATGGCTTGGGCTCTGGGGACGAAAGACTGCGTGCGTTCTCTTCGACGCTCTATTCGACTGCGCTGCGGGCTGTCGCGCTTCGGGGCGACGCGTTGATGTTCGTTGGCGCGACGCTGTGAAAATGCCGCGGATGCGTATGCGTGGTCAACCGGTCGACATAGGCCATGACGAGCGCGGACACGAGAAACGCCACGTGAATCACGACTTGCCACAGCACCGTATGGAACGTGTGCTGATCCGGATTGATGAACGTCTTCAGCAGATGAATCGACGAGATGCTGATGAGCGCCATCGAGAGCTTCACTTTCAGCACGCCCGCGTTGACGTGATCGAGCCACTCGGGTTCGTCGGGATGGCCTTCCACGCCGAGACGCGACACGAACGTTTCGTATCCGCCGACGATCACCATGATGAGCAGGTTCGAGATCATCACCACGTCGATCAGGCCGAGCACGACCAGCATGACGTTGGTTTCGTCGAGCGTCATCGCGTGCGTGACGAGGTGCCAGACTTCCTTCAGGAACAGGACGACGTAGACGCCCTGCGCGACGATGAGCCCGAGATAGAGCGGCACCTGAAGCCAGCGGCTCATGAAGATGAATCTGGGCAGCGCCTTCATCGGGCCGGGACGAGCGGGCGAGTCGGGGAAGTGCTTCTGAGCGGACATGGGCGGCGTGTCGGTCGGGCGGCGGAGATCGAAGTGCTGGGAACGTGAAACGGGCGGTTCGTGGCCCGTCCGGGAAAGCCCGGTATTGTAGCGTGTCGCCGCCCGAGCCTGCCGGAACGCAGCGGCAAGCACTGTTGTGCCAATCGGATGGAATGCGCGCCTACGTGCCACCAACGTGCCGCTACACGCCGCTTTCGCGGCTCCCACGCTCGTCACGCGCCACGGGCGCGCGGCGCTTCAGGCTCGCGAGGACGATGCCCGCCATCACGCACGCGAGCGCCACGCCGTGCGCGAGCGTCGGCCGTTCCCCGAGGAAAGCAATGCCGTAGAACGCCGCGGCGATCGGCAGGACGGCCGAGAAGACACCCGCGAGGCTCCCGGCGACGTGTCGGATGCCTTTCATCCAGAGCCAGAAGGAGAAGACGCTCGCCGAAAGCGCATACCATCCGACGAGCGCCCACGTGATTCCGTCGACGCCGCGCCAGTCGAACGCGAGCGCGGTCGGCAGGCCGAGCGGCAACATCAGCAGAAAGCCTAAGCCGTGCGTGTACGCGCAGATGTCGATGGCGGGCAGCGTCTGCGTCAGCCGCCGCGACAGGATCACGTACAGCGATTCGCAGCAGACCGCGCCGACCACCATCAGATTGCCCGCGAGCGAGCCGCCGCTGTGATCGCCGCCGCCGCTCTGGGCGACGTTGATCACGACGACGCCCACGACCGCCAGCGCGATGGAAGCGAACGCTCGTCCGCCCGGCTTCTCCCTGAGAAAGAGCCACGCGAACAGCGCGACGACAGCGGGCATGGTGCTTGTGATGACGCCCGCCGCGACTGCGCTCGTGCGCGCGACGCCGTTGAGCATCAGCAGCGTGAAGCCGAACGTGCCGAAGAGCGCCTGCAAGAAGAGGTTGATCCACTCGGCGCGCGCCACGCGCTTCATCTTCGACGGACGCAACAGCGGCCACAGCACCGCCAGCGCGATGACGAAGCGCAGTAGCGCGAAGAGCGGCACCGGCACCGACGCGACGATCGACTTGCCGATGCCGACATTACTTCCGACGAGCAGCATCGACGCGATGAGATAGAGGGCGTAGCGATTCAAGCTGTGATTTCGGCGTCGAGCGCACGACAAGCGCGCGGCGAGTTCAGTTAGGATTGTGGGGACGCATTGTAGAAGCCGCGCCGACTCCGTGTATACCCCGTGCCGCAGCCGTCGGCCGCGTAAGAAGCGGGTAAGTTGCGCGGCATATCTTGATCTTCATGCAGGCTGCAATGAGTCGGCAAGCGCGTTTCGCAAACGAAGCGCGCTGGCAAGGTTGCAAGGGGCCGGCAATCCGCGAGACGGCGGAGCCGGTCGACAGGAGACAGGGTTCGGCGAGAACGCCCGTGCGCGTGACGCTTTCGAACCTCAATAACATGCGGCGTGCCCGCCTTAAGCGTCGAGCGCGCCGCCGGCTTTTGGAATCACCATCGGAGGGGTTGTCGATGTCTGCGATCGAATCGGTTCTTCAGGAAAAACGTGTGTTTCCGCCGTCAGCCAAGGCTTCGTCCGGCGCGGCGATTTCGGGCATGGACGCGTACAAGGCGCTCGTCGCCGAAGCGGAGCGCGACTACGAAGGCTTCTGGGCGCGGCTCGCGCGCGAGACGCTCGCGTGGCACAAGCCGTTCTCGAACGTGCTCGACGAAAGCAACGCGCCGTTCTATACGTGGTTCGCGGATGGCGAGCTAAACGCATCGTATAACTGCCTCGACCGGCACGTCGAAGCGGGGCGCGGCAACGAGAACGCAATCATCTTCGAAGCCGACGACGGCACCGTGACCAACGTCACGTATCAGGACCTGCTCGAACGCGTGTGCCGCCTCGCCAACGCGCTCAAGAAGCGCGGCGTGAAGAAGGGCGACCGCGTCGTGATCTATCTGCCGATGTCGGTCGAAGGCGTCGTCGCCATGCAGGCGTGCGCGCGCATCGGCGCGACGCATTCGGTGGTGTTCGGCGGCTTCTCGTCGAAGTCGCTGAACGAGCGGCTCGTCGATGTCGGCGCGGTCGCTCTCATCACCGCCGACGAGCAGATGCGCGGCGGCAAGGCGCTGCCGCTCAAGAGCATCGCCGACGAAGCGCTTGCAGCGGGCGGCTGCGACGCGGTGAAGGACGTCATCGTGTATCGGCGCACGGGCGGCAAGATCGCGTGGAACGAAGGGCGCGACGTGTGGCTGCACGAGATCGTCGAGAACGAAGCGGCGCAGTGCGAGCCCGAATGGGTCAGCGCGGAGCATCCGCTTTTCATCCTTTACACGTCGGGTTCGACTGGCAAGCCGAAGGGAGTGCAGCACAGCACTGCGGGCATTCTGCTGTGGGCCGCGCAGACGATGAAGTGGACCTTCGACATGAAGCCCGGCGACATCTTCTGGTGCACCGCCGACATCGGCTGGATCACGGGACACAGCTATATCGCGTACGGGCCGCTCGCGATCGGCGCGACGCAAATCATGTTCGAAGGCGTGCCGACGTATCCGAACGCGGGCCGCTTCTGGGACATGATCCAGCGCCACAAGGTCACCATCTTCTATACTGCGCCGACGGCCATCCGCTCGCTCATCAAGGCGTCGGAAGCGGACGCGAAGGTGCATCCGAAGAGCTACGACCTGTCGACGCTGCGCATTCTCGGCACGGTCGGCGAGCCGATCAATCCGGAAGCGTGGATGTGGTACCACGAGAACGTCGGCGGCGGGCAGTGTCCGATTGTCGATACATGGTGGCAGACGGAGACCGGCGGCCACATGATTACGCCGCTGCCGGGCGCGACGCCGCTCGTGCCGGGATCGTGCACGCTGCCGCTGCCGGGCATCATGGCCGCGATCGTCGATGAAACCGGCCAGGACGTGCCGAACGGGCAGGGCGGCATTCTGGTCGTGAAGCGCCCGTGGCCGTCGATGCTGCGCAACGTCTGGGGCGATCCGAACCGCTACAAGACGAGCTACTTCCCCGAAGAACTCGGCGGCAAGCTGTATCTCGCCGGCGATGGCGCGGTCCGCGACAAGGAGACCGGCTACTTCACGATCATGGGCCGCATCGACGACGTACTCAACGTGTCCGGTCATCGTCTCGGCACGATGGAGATCGAGTCGGCGCTGGTCGCGAATCCGATGGTCGCGGAAGCGGCCGTGGTCGGTCGTCCCGACGACACGACGGGCGAAGCGGTCGTAGCTTTCGTCGTGCTCAAGCGCGCGCGTCCGGAAGGCGATGAAGCGAAGCAGGTCGCCAACGACTTGCGCGCGTGGGTCGCGAAGGAGATCGGGCCGATCGCGAAGCCGAAGGACATCCGCTTCGGCGAGAACCTGCCGAAGACGCGCTCGGGCAAGATCATGCGGCGTCTCTTGCGCTCGCTCGCGAAGGGCGAGGAGATCACGCAGGACGTGTCCACGCTGGAGAATCCCGCGATTCTCGATCAACTGGGCGAAGCACGCTGAGCCTGCCGCAAGCGACCGCCGCCCGATAAGCGGCGGTCGATCCCGATTGCCGATGCCACGCGGTTTTGGTACATAACCGCATGGTCACGCCTGCCGATCCGCTCAATCCCACGCTTGCCCCGCCGCCGCGCGTATCGGCGGCCGCGGCGCGCGCGCATCGCGCGTACTGGCGCTTCAATGTCGCGCTGATCGCGGTGCTGCTCGCCGTCGGATTCGTCGTGTCGTTCTGCGTGCCGCTTTTCGCGGAGCGTCTGCAGCACGTGCGCATCGCCGGGTTTCCGCTGCCGTTCTTCTTCGGCGCGCAGGGGGCCATTCTCGTCTACGTGACGCTGATTGCCGTCTATATCGTGCTGATGCAACTCGCCGATGCGCGGCTCGCGCGCGCCGTCGACGAAGCCAGCGCGCACGACGGCGGGCAGGACGACGCCCCGCGATGAAGCTCACCAACCGGCTCATCGTCACCTACGCGCTCTATACGCTCGGCTTTCTGCTGTTCATCTTCGTGATGGAGCGTATCGAGCGCACGGCCGGCGCAGGCATGTGGGTCGGCTATGTGTTCCTGTTCGTGCCGATCGCGGTGTATGCGGTCATCGGCCTGCTCTCGCGCACGTCCGATCTCGTCGAATACTATGTGGCCGGGCGGCGCGTGCCATCCGCGTTCAACGGCATGGCGACGGCGGCGGACTGGCTGTCGGCGGCGTCGTTCATCGGACTGGCCGGCTCCATCTATGCGAGCGGCTACGACGGCCTCGCCTACATGATGGGCTGGACCGGCGGCTATTGCCTCGTCGCGTTCCTTCTCGCGCCGTACGTGCGCAAGCTTGCGCGCTACACGATTCCCGATTTTCTCGGCACGCGCTTTTCGAGCAACCTCGTGCGCGGACTCGCGGCCATCGCGGCGATCCTGTGCTCGTTCGTCTATCTGGTCGCGCAGATTCAGGGCATCGGGCTGATCGCGTCGCGCTTCATCGGCATCGAGTTCTCGATCGGCATCTTCTGCGGGCTCGCGGGCATTCTGGTGTGCTCGTTTCTCGGCGGCATGCGCGCGGTGACGTGGACGCAGGTCGCGCAGTACATCATCCTGATCAGCGCGATGCTGATACCCGTCTCGATGATCGCGCATCGCGACGGGCTCGGCTGGTTTCCGCAGTTCAACTATGGCCGCGTGATGGAACGCGTCGAGACGCTCGAACGCGCGCTCGCCGTGTCGCCCGACGAAGCCCGCGCCCGCGCGGATCTCGCGCGTCAGGCGGCGCGCGCGCAGGAGCGCATCGATGCGCTGCCGCGATCGTTCTTCGACGAGCGCGCGCGGCTCGTCGCCGAGATCGCCGATCTGCGCCGACACAACGGCCCGCTGCGCGAGATCAGCGAACGCGAGCGCGAACTCGCGTCGTTTCCACGCGATCCCGCCGATGCGCAGGCGAAGTGGTCGCGCGAACGCGATGCGTTGAGCGAGCGTGTCGCCGCTCCCGTGCCGCTGACCGATGCGTTCGCGTCTTCGTCCGGCACTGCGGAGCAGGGCAGCGCGCGGGCGCACCGGTTGAACTTTCTCTCGCTCATCCTGTGCTTGTCGATTGGCACGGCAAGCTTGCCGCACATTCTCACGCGCTATAACACGACTACGTCCGTGGCATCGGCGCGGCGCTCGGTCGGCTGGACGCTCTTTTTCGTCGCGCTGTTCTATCTGACCGTGCCGGTGCTTGCCGTGCTGATCAAGCACGAGATTCTGACGGGGCTCGTCGGACATCGCTTCGCGGAGTTGCCGCAATGGGTGACGCAGTGGCGGCACATCGAGCCGTACCTGATCCGTATCGGCGATATCAACGGCGATGGCGTCGTGCGCTGGGCCGGCATTCAGATGCAGCCGGACATGGTGGTGCTCGCCGCGCCCGAGATCGCGGGCTTGCCTTACGTGATGTCCGGACTGATTGCGGCGGGCGCGCTGGCCGCGGCGCTTTCGACGGCCGATGGCCTGCTGCTCACCATCGCGAACGCGCTGTCGCACGACGTCTATTACTGCATGGTGGATCGCCGCGCGACGAGCCAGCGCCGCGTCACGATTTCGAAAATACTGCTGCTCGGTGTTGCGCTGCTTGCGTCGTACGTCGCGTCGCTCAATGCGGGCAACATTTTGTTTCTTGTGGGCGCGGCGTTTTCGCTGGCGGCGTCGAGTCTTTTTCCGGCGCTGGTGCTCGGCGTGTTCTGGAAGCGCACGACGCAGCGGGGCGTCGTCGCGGGGATGATCGCGGGGCTGATCGTGTGCGTGTACTACATCGTGTCGACGTATCCGTTCTTCACGCACCTGACGGGCTTCGACGGGCCGCGCTGGTTCGGCATCGAGCCGATCAGCTCGGGCGTGTTCGGCGTGCCGGCCGGCTTCGCGGTGGCGATTGCGGTGAGTCTCTTCGACCGCAAGCCGGACGAGTACACGCGCGCGCTCGTCGACTACATTCGTCACCCGTAGGGGCTAGGCGGGCGGCGGGAACTTGGTATAATCGCAGTCTTCCGGAGAGATGGATGAGTGGTTTAAGTCGCACGCCTGGAAAGCGTGTATAGGGTAAAACCTATCGGGGGTTCGAATCCCCCTCTCTCCGCCAGAACGATTCCCGAATCCCGCACAGCTCATCGGCTTGCGGGATTTTTATTTTTGTCGATGCTCGGCAAGGGCTTGTTGGTCTCGCAAGCATGGGTGCAATGGTCTCCGGAAAGAATTGCTTTCTTCATGAAGCGATACGCACGCGCCTCCAGTATCAACGGCACTCCTAACCACCACTGCAACTATTCATCAAAATCCGCCCCGTTTTGTCCCAACGAGTCAACTCTCCAAAATGCCCGGCGTTAAAGCCCCGGCAGCCATCGCCGCGTCCTGTCGCTGACCGGCGAGCGGCCGGCACTTCCGCAGCTAACTCGCAAAAGGACACAGACATGAGCATCTTCGGTGACATCGTAGGCAAGATCTTCCACAAGGCCAAACCCGCCGACCCGGCACCGGTGGCCGCGCCCGACCCCGCGCCGCAGCCAAGCGTCGAGGCAGCCGCCGCTCCCGCGCCGCTGTCCGACATCGACGTCGCCGCCGTGATGGATCAACTGGCGAGCGAGAGCAGCCAGCAGTTGAACTGGCGCGTTTCCATCGTCGACATGATGAAGCTGCTCGATGTCGACAGCAGTCTCGATCATCGCAAGCAGCTCGCCACGGAACTCAAGTACAGCGGCGACATGAACGACTCGGCTTCGATGAACATCTGGCTGCACAAGCAACTGATGCAGGCGCTCGCCGCGAACGGCGGGAAGTTGCCGGCCGATCTCATCGGCTAAACGCGCGCGCCAAAGCAAAGCCCGCGATCCAGCTGTTCATTGCTGGTCGCGGGCGATTTTTTGCGTTCATCGCTGGTCGCGCTGTTGCAGTAATGGGGCGTCGCAAGAGGTCACCTGCCCGCACGTCCGCGCCTCTGATAATGCGCAAACCGTCGCGCACATGGCAGGGCGGGCGATGGCAGCGCGCCTCCTGCGACAGCGCGCAAGATTAACCGGGCGCGCGACTGCGGAGAATCGGACGATTCGCGCTTTCTCGTTGCAGCATTAAAGGTGGTTGCGCTTGGACCGAGGACGCGCGAACTCGGCGATCGGATCGTCGGCATAAGCGGCAATCGGATCCTTGTCGAACGGTGACGCTGTCTGCGGCGATTTCGGCCGGCCCGGCTGCGAAGGCGCGCGCGACGCTCCCGCGCTCGACGCCGAGGTCGCTTTGTCGCCAGCGCGCGGCGCGGCCTGCGAGCGCGTGACGTTCCCGCTTCCGAGCCACTCTTCGGTGTACTTGGCAAGTGCGGGCGTGGTCAACGTCAGAACTGTGAAGGGAAGCAGCAGAGCAAACGAGGTTTTTCGTGCGAGCATGATGTTTATTCTTGTCGTTTTCGATTTCCGAGCGCGAACCGGTGAAGGCCACACGACATGGAGCATGCGGCTCGATTCATCACCGATTGGATAGCGCGTTCGCTCAATGCGCGACGACCATCTGTTCCGGCTGGTGGTTTTCGGCGTCGAAGTGCAGCGCGGAATTGGCTGCCTGCTCCTGCACGAGGAACTCGCGCGCGGCCTGGACGCCGCGGTCGTACGACGCGCGCGCCGTGTGTTCTTCGAGTGCCGAGATGAGCGGAATTTGTTCTTCAGCGACCGAGTGCAGAAGACTCAGAATGTCGCGGCGCATCGACTCCGGGTACGAACAGAAGTGCTCGAAGCCGCCGGGCGCCGCGACGATATTGACGAGCGGCGTCAAAAGACGCGCACGGTTCAGGCAGTGCTCCTTGATGTGCATGGAGTGCGACAGCGTTGCGCGGCCATTCGCGTCGACGGAAATGTGCAGGTCTTTCATGATGCGAGCCTCAATTGTGCAGAAGAATGCGGCATTAAATCGGCTCGCCGGACAAAATACAGCAGGACTTTTCCTATTCGCGCTGTCGGCAACGATCCTTTACGTTTTCCGTCGATGAGTCAAAGATTCGGCACCCTAAGGGGCAGGCAGCGACGCCGGTTCGCCGTCCGGCGTCGCTGCGCAGGCGTGGTAGAACGGCGCGCGCGTTATTGCTTCATCGTCCCGGTCGACTTGGAGCCGCGCGCCGGCGGTTGCGACGTATCCGGCGACATGCCTTGCTCGCGCTTTTGCATCAGCGTGCCGCTTCCGGACGTGCCGGAAGGCGCGCCGCCTTGCGCCGCATCGTTTGCGCCGCCCGGCGAGGCGTTTTGCCCCTGCTGCTGTGTTTGCGGACGTTGGTTCATCTGGTCGCGCGTCATTTCTTGCGCGAGTGAGGCGGTGCTGGCAAGCGCGAGGAGGGCGCCTGCTATCGCTGCGGTCGCTTTCATGGCTGTCTCCTGGTTCCAGGCGCAAGGCGCGCCTTGCAAGCGTTCTAGCATCGGCTGTGCCGCGCTCTACAGACGAAATATGCGGTTATCTCAAAACCTTCTACGATAAATATGGCGCTACCAAACGGGTGCCGATTCATTACAATTCGCGCTCCAAACGAATTTGAGCCGCCCGGATTCGATTCAATGAGCCCAATGCAACGGAGTGTTTCATGTCGGTCACACTGAACGATTTATTGGCATGGCGCGAAAGCTTGCCGGATCGCAATAGCGACGAAGCGAAAATGCTCGACGCTCTCATCGAAAAACGCGAAAAGGAATTGAGATCGCGCATCGCCGATCTGATAGCCGCTGTGAGTCAGCAGGAAAACTGGAAACTGCATCGGTGTGCGGCAACGGCGCGGCGAATCGAGCAGACTTCCACCGCGCATCTCGACGCGGTTTATGAATATTTTCGGGATCGCAATGAAGGGTGCTTGCATTTCGAAGCGCCCGAGATGCTCGCCGATTCCTTCGTCGACGGTCAGGGTGGTCCGGACCGGCTGTGCGCGCCCGTCGCGACGAACGGCGACGTGAACTACGCGATCAGAGCGGGAACGCCGGCCGAGCCGATCGTCAATCTCTACGGGCGCATGAAGAATCTCGAATCGCGGCTTGCCGATACGCCCGGCATCACGTGTGGCATTCAGGGCATCCGGATCATGCGAATGGTGGCGCTGATGTCGAGAGCGCGCTCGGCGCAACTCGCCAGTTTGCGCATGAGCGGAATACAGGCCGTCTACCGGCACATGTAATGTTTTGTGCGCGCGAAACGAAAGGCCGGGTCACGCACGAATTAGCGCATTGCCATGCCACCGTTTTTTATTTGCTGCATAGGTTCGATTGCAACTGAAAATCCCTCGCCTATACTGGATTTCATCAGCCGAAAGTTCGTTCGATTCTCATGGCCGCTTGTTCGTCATCCACAATAATCAGCGCGAATATTCAGAATATGCGAGCCGCATAACGCAGCCAGGGCTCATCAGGGAACATTAGAAACGCAGCCGTAAGTCAACTATGGAGTCATCGTGAAAAGCCTGCTGAGCAGACGCGGCACATTGCTCGATAACGCGCCGTCGTTCCTTCTCCGCCAGAAGGGGAATGCTCCGGTTCGCTTCGCAGCGCAAAACAAGGCCGACGCACCGGAGTCGTCCGAAGAATCCGAACCCGCCGCGCCAAGTACTGCCACCCGCGTCACGCCGCTGCGCCCGGCCAACGCGTCGGCGCCGTTCGCCACGCACGCTTTACAGGCGGCGCAGATTGCCGAAGTCGAGTGGCTGATCCAGCAATCCACGCTCGCCGTTTTCCGAACATTTCAAAGTTTCGCGTATAGTGCGAGCCTGCTTTTCTATCCGCGCGATCTCACTTACTATGCCGTGCTCTATCACGAGGACGCCGTATGGCGCGTGCTGAAAGCCGGCGATATCGACGCCGCCGAGCCCGCATTCCGTCATTTCGTCGAGCAGGCCGTGCGGCTCGCGGAAGCGGAATTGCGGCGCGCGCACTTGCAGGCGCAAAACGAGCAGTTCGCACGGCTGATTGCCGAGTCCGAGGCGCAGGTCGAGCGTTCCCGCGTGGATCTCCAGCGCGGCAGTACGCAGGACCAGGAAGTTGCGCTCAGGCAACAAGAGGTGCGCAAGGATCTTGCGCAACTGGAAGCGCGGCGCGTGGCCGCTCAGGCGCAACTGAACAAGCTGCAACGGCAAATGCATCAACTCGCCGCGACCAGCAACGAAACGGTGCCACATCTGCCATCGGGGCATTGAGGCAGAATCTCGGGCGCGTTCGCGCCGTCAAGCGTCTTTCCGCGCGTCCTTGTCGGCGTACGGAACGCGAGTCTGCGAAATGTAGCTGCTGAGCCCGCGACCGGCGCGCGCATACCGCTTCATTTGCTCGACGTGCGCGCGGCCCGACTCGCTGTAGTTGTAGAGATACGTCCGCCCGTCGGCGAAGCGCACGCGAATGCCGTCGCGCAGGATCTCATATGCCGACACGCCGGAATTGCCCGCGACGTTCCGATAGGGCTGCATAAGCATTTTCTCCGCTCGTTCTCGCCGCAGGGCGGGCGGCAAGCATTTAAACAAAGCCGGTACTAAAGAATTTCCGGTTCCGGCCGATATCGTTGTTATGTGTCAGCGGCCGGGGCCAGAAGGGTGTCATGGATAAAGATCAATTGCCGTTTCTCGATTCAAACGATCCGCACTTCCAGCAGGCGCGCGCGCTGAGTCTGTCCGTCGGCGCGATCCGTCGCGCGCAGGGCAAGTGCAGCCCGAACGATTTCCCCGTTGGCTCGCTCGAGTGGCATTTCGCGGTGGAAGAGTTCGCAACCGACGTCCTGCGCGTGCTCATGGGCGACGACGCGCAAGACGTCGACTTGCCGCTCGGCGAGCGTCCGCTCGACTGATTGCCGCTCACGCGCGCGCCGTCCGGCGCGCGCTTCGCTACAGCTTCACGCCGCCGGCTTCCGGCGCGTCGACGCCGCCGGGCGGAATCGCCCCGGTGTCGGTGACATCGTTTGTGTCCGGCGCGCTGGGGCCGCTGGAACCGCTCGACCAGTACGGCTCGCGGCCATAGTGCTGATGCACCGAGCTCGCCCAGACGGGATCGGCCATCGACGGCCACGCGTCCTTGTCGAATCCCGGCGAATTGCGCACTTGGTCCGCCGTCGCGGCGAGGCGAAAGCAGCGGTTGTCCGTGTCGAGCGTCAGCGCGCTCCACGGCACGGCCAGCAGCTTGTCGCCGATGCCGAGAAAGCCGCCGCTCGACAGCACCGCGTACGCCACGCGGCCGCTCGTCACATCCAGCATGATTTCCTTGAGCGAGCCGACGTCGTGCCCGTCGCTGCTCAGCACTGGGTTGCCATCCAGCGTGCTCGCCGCCATGACGTCCGGGCCGGGACCCGCGGCCGTCGCGGCGCCCTTGCCGATGATCTTTGCACCACCGGACGATTCCTCCATCGGTCGGTTCATGATCTGCTCCTTGGCGTTTCCTTGATGTTCAGGCGTGTGTCTGGCTGACCGTTCATCGTTGCCCGGTTTGCTGCGTCGATTCTTGTTCGGGCTCCTCTCGATAAGCAATTCCCGCGCCCGTGCGCCCGCCGCGTTCTGCTAAGCTGCGGGCTCGTTCATCCTTCGTGCCGCTCATGATCGAATTCGAGGAACTGCTCGCCGTCGCCTACAAGAAGGAACGTCTTAAAAGCCGCCGGCTCGCGAAGAGCGCGGCGTTTTCCGAGCACGCGGCGCTCGTGAAGACGCTGACGAAGGCAGCGGGCACGCAGTCCTTGAAAGAACTGGTCGATGCACGGCGCGCCGCGCACGCGCGAGCCGCCGACGCGCTGCGCCTGCGCAGGCTGGCGCGTGCGAATCGCCCGCCGCGGCCGCATGCCTCCTCGCCGCGACCGGACGATGCCAGCGCGTGGACAGGCTGGTTCGATGGTTCCGCGCTGCCGAATCCGGGGCGCATCGGTATCGGCGCGGTGCTCAAGAGTCCGGAGGGCCGCACGCTGCAAATCAGCGCGACGGCGGGGCAAGGAGACAGCAGCGTGGCCGAGTATCTCGCGCTGACTGCGCTCCTCCAAGCGGCGCAGCGTGAAGGCGCCGCCAATCTGACGATCTATGGCGACAGCCGCGTCGTCATCGACGACGTTCAGGCCGGCGAAGCGGCGGGCATCCGCTCGCTCACGGATCACGCGGCGCGCGTGCGGACGCTCATCGCGCAAATGGGCGAAGTCCGCCTGCAATGGATTCCGCGCGCCCGCAACGCGCACGCCGACCGGCTGTCGCGCGAGGCGCTCGCCGTCGCCGACGCGCCCGCGTGCGCGGTATCGGCCGCCTGACGGTCAGCCGAGTTCGCGGATATCCGCGGTCGGCGTGCTGCCGAAGGCATCGCTCAGCAGGAAGTCGACGAGCTTGCTTGCCGACTGCTCGGGCGTCGCGAGCTGGCCCTCGCGCTTGAGCGTGTCGAAGCGCTCCCGCAGCGGGAAACGCTCGAGCGCGGTGCCGCGAATCTCGGCTTGCATGTCCGTATCGACGACGCCCGGCGCGACGCTGCAAATGCGCAGGCCGCCATTGTCGTCCAGCGCGACCGCCCGCGCGTGGTGGTCGAGCGCGGCCTTCGTCGCGCAATAGATGCTCCAGCCGGGATACGCGTTGCGCGCCGCGCCGCTCGAAATGTGGGCGACGCGGCGGTCCGCCGCGTGCGCGCTCGCGGCGGCGAAGGCAGCGGCAAGCATCAGCGGAGCCGCGACGTTCACGCTGACCGCGCGCGCGACCGCAACCGCATCCTGATCCGCGAGCGGCCCGACGGGCGCGAGCATCCCCGCATTGTTGACGAGCAGCACGCGATCGGCGCGCGCCAGAAAGCGGCCGAGCGCGCTGTCCGAGAGCCACGCGCCGAGCGCGGGCAGATCGGCGAGATCCAGCTCGGCTTCGTGCAGCCGGCCGGGATAGCGCGCCGCCAGCGCTGCATTGCGCTTGCGCGAGATCGCGAGAATCTCGGCGTCGCGCGAGAGCAGGGCGTCGGCGAGCGCCGCGCCGAGGCCGCGCGTGTGGCCGGTAACGATCGCGAAAGTGGTCTGTGGCATGGAAAGATCCGGTGGCATGAAAGGAGTCGATGTCTACCGATTCTAGCGGCGCTCGCCTCAATAGCGCCGAAATGCCGAATTGGGAAGGGGCTCGCGCTCATCCGTTGGTAATGGGTCACACCCGTGCGCCGGGCGCTTTTTTACCTGACAAGATGCGCTGCAGAATCGACAATCGTCAGCCGCGAAACGATCTGGAGTTTTTCTATGCCCATCCGTCCAACCGCGCGCAACGCCGCGCCGTCCGTCAGCCGTGCCCGGCGCACAGCATCTCCCGCAGCCGTCCGGCCGAACTTCGCGGCAGCGTTCGCGGCCTGCATCGGATTTATCGGCGTGCCGGGCGCGGCATGGGCGCAGAGCTCCGTACAACTCTACGGCGAACTGGATGCCGGCCTCGCGTATGTCAGCAATGTCGGCGGGCATTCGCAATACCGGTTGACGACCGGCACCATCGACGGCAGCTATTGGGGTCTGCAAGGCAGCGAAGATCTGGGCGGCGGCGCGCGGGCGATCTTCCGGCTCGAACGCGGCTATGCGGTATCGACGGGGCAGGGGCTCAACGATCACCCGATGTACGTCGGCCTCGGCACCGACGCGCTCGGCACCCTGACGTTCGGCCATCAGTACGACTCCATCCACGACTATTTCGCGCCCTTCACGCTGACGGGCGGCACGGGCGGCACGGCCTTCGCGCATGTGCTCGACAACGACAACGCGAACAACTCGTTCCTCGCGGCCAACTCGGTCAAATACACGAGCGCGACGTACGGCGGCTTCAGCTTCGGCGGCCTGTACGCGTTTTCGAACGCGGCGGGCGGGTTCGCGAATAACCGCGCGTACAGCATCGGCGCGAACTACACGCTCGATTCGTTCAGCGCCGGGGCGGCCTATCTGCACAACGACGGACGCGGGAACACGACCGGCGGCGCGTACGACGCGCTCGCGCTGCCCGGCGACGCGCCGGGCGCCGTCGTCGCGGCCAACGTGCAGCGGCAGAACACCTTCGGCGTCGCGATGAGCTACGGCATCGGCGACTTCCAGCTTGCCGGCGCGTTCTCCCGCTCGATCAATTCCGGCGTGAACGACGCGGATACGGGCGCCGCGCTGCCATCGCTCGCGCTCAATAACTACGAGATCAACGGCATCTACAAGCTGACGCCCGCGATCCTGCTCGCCGGCATGTACGTGTACACGAACGGCGGCGGCGCGCACTGGCACGAAGGCGCGTTGCAGGTGGACTATCTGTTGGGCAAGCGCACGGACGTGTATGTCGAGTCCATCTATCAACGCGCGTCATCGGACGCGCCCGCCGTCATCAACACGAACGACCCGTCGAGCGGCCGCAATCAGTTGATGTTCACGACAGGCATTCGCCACCGCTTCTGAATCTGGTAATTTGGCGAGAATCCGTTGCTCGCCGCGAAGGGTGTCTCATGTCGATTCAGACGTTCTCGCTGTTCGTGCCCGCGTGTTTCGCCATCAACATGGCGTTCGGCCCGAACAACATGCTTTCGCTTTCGAACGGCGCGCGTCGGGGCGTGCGCGTGTCGGTGCTCGCGTCGTTCGGACGGCTCGCCGCGTTCGCCGTCATGATCGCGATTGCCGGCTTGGGACTCGGCGCGTTGCTGCTCGCGTCCGAGACGCTTTTCACGGCGATCAAGCTCGTGGGCGCGGCTTACCTCGTGTGGATCGGCATCAAGCTGATCCGCTCGGGACCGCAAACCCTCACGGGCGAGGAAGGCGCGGGCGCTGCCGGACTCGCGCGGCTCACGAAGCAGGAGTTTCTCGTCGCCGCCGGCAATCCGAAAGCGATTCTCGTCTTCACCGCCTTCTTCCCGCAATTCGTCGACCGCAGCGCGTATGCGACGAGCTTTGCGATTCTCGGCGCGATATTCCTGCTGTTCGAGCTTGTCGCGATCCTCATTTATGCGGCGCTCGGCGCGCGACTCGGTTCGCTTTCGCGCGGCGCTCGCGGTTTCACGTGGTTCAATCGCGTGAGCGGCGCGTTGATGATCGGCTTCGGCGTGATGCTGGCGCTGGTGCGCCGTCCGGCGGCCTGACAACGCGCCTCGTCCGCGCACAGGGACGTTTGTCATTTTTCTTTTCGCGATTTTCTCCCATCGCGCGTTTGAACGCTCGGCGACTTGATTCGGAATAAGTCGTTGCGGCTTATGCACGCCTTCTCAAGCAGCGATAAGCGATAATCACGTGCTTTTACTCAGTCGTCGTCCGTTTTAGGACGAGTTCGTTTCAATCTTTACGCATTCTCGAAGGCGTCGTACCGCTTCTGTGGTTGAAGGAATTTCCCATGAATAATCAATCGCCCGCCGCGTCGCAGACGCGCGCGTTTGCGACCGTGTTTCTGATCGAAATGTGGGAGCGTTTCGGGTATTACGGCATGGCCGCGCTGCTCGTGCTGTTCATGATCGATAAAGTCGGTTTTGCCGACGATTACGCCAATCTCACATGGGGCGCATTTTCCGCGCTCGTGTTCTCGGCGCCGTCGATTGGCGGCTGGATCGGCGACAAGGTGCTCGGCGCCCGGCGCACGATGGCCTTGGGCGCGATCGTGCTGTCGCTCGGTTACCTCATGCTCGCGCTGCCCTACGACGCGCTCGGCTTCATGTATGCGTCGCTCGGCGTGATCGTGGTGGGCAACGGGCTCTTCAAGTCGAACGCGGCGAATCTCGTGCGCCGCATCTACGAAGGCGACGAGGCGCGCATCGACAGTGCCTTCACGATTTACTACATGGCGGTGAATATCGGATCGACGTTCTCGATGCTCGCGACGCCGTGGATCAAGGACCACTGGGGCTGGCACGCGGCGTTCGCCGTCTGCTGCGGCGGCATGGTGCTCGGTCTCGTGAATTTCGCGCTGATGCGCCGCACGCTCGCGCATGTGGGTTCCGCACCGGACGATCAGCCGATGCGCTGGGGCCGCTTTGTCGCGGTCGCGGCCGGCGGTGCCGTGCTCGCGGCGGCGACGGTGTTCATCCTCCAACATCAGACGGTGGCGAGGGTCTGCGTCTGGGCCGCCGCGCTCGGCATTCTCGCGATTTTCGGCTATATGCTGGCGCGCTGCGACCGCAGCGAGCGAGCCGGCCTCTGGGCGGCGCTTATTCTGACGCTGCAAGTCATCTTGTTTTTCGTCTTCTATCAGCAGATGTCGACGTCGCTCACGCTGTTCGCGCTGCGCAATGTCGATCCTGCATTCTCGATTGCCGGCGTGCATCTCTTCACGTGGAGCGCGGCGCAGTTCCAGGCGCTGAACCCGATCTGGATCATGATTCTGAGTCCGCTGCTCGCCGTCGCTTATGCCGGGCTCGCGCGGCGCGGCCGCGACGTGTCGGTGGCCGCCAAATATGCGTTTGGCTTCGTGGTGGTCGCGGTGGGCTTCTTCGTGTTCGGGCTGAGCGGACGCTACGCGGTGGAGGGCCGTGTGTCGTCGTGGTTCATGGTGGCGGGCTACGGCCTTTATTCGCTGGGTGAATTGCTGGTGTCCGGACTCGGTCTCGCGATGATCGCGCGCTACGTGCCGGCCCGCATGAGCGGCTTCATGATGGGCGCGTATTTCGTGGCGAACGGGGTGTCGCAGTATCTCGGCACCGTCGTCGCGAACGTCGCGCGCATGCCGCCGGGCCATCTCGATCCGCTTCAGTCCTTGCCTCTGTACACGCATCTTTTCGTGTCGCTCGGCTGGCTGGCGACGGGCGGGGCGGCGATCGCGCTCGTGTTGTTGCCGCTGCTCGGCAGACTGTCGCGGGCGCATCATCGCGCGGCAGGCTCGAGTGCGAGCACCGATGGCGAGCGCATGGCGCCGGTTTCTGCGTCTTGAGCGAAACTGTTTGACGACGCGAAGCGGTTCAGTCTACAATTTAATTCTTCAGACGCGGGGTGGAGCAGTCTGGCAGCTCGTCGGGCTCATAACCCGAAGGTCGTAGGTTCAAATCCTACCCCCGCAACCAGAATTCAAAATCGCGTTCCCGGCGGCCGGTGTATCAGGCCGCTTGGAGACGTTGTCTTAGTGGCGTAAGCGCCAATCTAGTATCTCTTCCTCGGCTCGTCGGAACAAGGCAGTGGCGTTGCTTGTTATCCGTACATCGTCAAATTTTCCACTGCTCCCGTTCCGTCGCTAGGCGAGTGCGTTCGTCGTCGGCTCGACTTACTTGGTTCGCCTGAAGCCCTCGCTGAGCGCGAACCGAACCACCACCCCAAACACGAAAAGCCTGCATGAGCACCAACTCATGCAGGCTTTTTGCGAATCCTTGGGCCGTCGTCCGACCGGGCGCACGCGCGAGACGTGCTATCAGCGAGCTTTCGCGTCCGGCGTTTTGACCGCCGCTTCCGCAAAACCGCGACCCGTTCGAATTCAGACCGCCGACCTACCACGCAATGCGAAAGACGAGGGTGTCACACCCACCGTCGATGGCTCCGCGCAGCGATCAATAAAACTTCTTCGGCAGCTGCGCGCGACGGATCTGCTTGCGAAGACGAGCGACAGCAGCAGCTTTCTTGCGCTTGCGCTCAGTCGTCGGCTTCTCGTATGCCATGCGCGACTTGAGTTCTTGAATCAGGCCCGTGCGTTCGACGGTACGACGAAAACGTCGCATGGCGACGTCGAAAGGCTCATTCTCTTTCAATAGTACTTTAGTCATTGAAATCTCGGTTGATCTGGCCCTGCCAGAATTTGGGGCAAAGCGCAATTGTACACTTTCTGAGAGGCGCGCTGCATCTTCTTTACACGAGAATCTGCGCAGCGCGGCTCGGGATTCACATCGTAGGTCGTTGAATCCAGACGACAAATCCTGAATAACCCGGCCCTCGTGCTCACTCAAAAGCCGCGAGAACGGCGCGGACGGTCTTCCGGCTCGCGCGGTCCCGCGTCCGGCTGATGGATGGTCACGTCCGAACGCGCGAGCGCCACGCACGGCAGGATCCAGCCGTCCGCCTTCTCCTCCGCCGTGAGCCCCGGCCACTCGATGCGATAGTCCACGTCGCCCGCTTCCAGCCGGCACATGCATGTCCGGCACGTTCCGTTGCGGCACGAGCGGGGCAGCGACAGCCCCGCGCGCCATGCCGCGTCGAGCAGCGTTTCGCCCGGCTGCACCTCGACGACATCGCCGCGCGGCGCGACGGTCATCGCGAAGACGCGCGGCTCGCTCACGTGCGCACCTCGACGTTCGCGCGTCCGTGCGTGAGATCGCGCAGTTCTGCGGCCGCCGATTCGCGCGCGGCGGCGGCCATGCGCACGACGAGCCGCACCGTCATGCCGTACGCGCTGTCGACCAGCTCGGCTTCGTGCTGCTCGATCCAGCGGCGCACGCGCGCTTCGTCGGCGTAGTCGATCTCGACGGCGAGCAGGCCGCGCTCGATGCGCTCGACGCGCTCGGCCGACTGCATCGCGGTGGCGATGGCGTCGGTGTACGCGCGCACGAGTCCGCCCGCGCCCAGCTTGATGCCGCCGTAGTAGCGCACGACCGCCGCCAGCACGCCGTCCACTTCGTGATGCCGCAGGACTTCGAGAATCGGGCGGCCCGCAGTGCCGGAGGGTTCGCCGTCGTCGGACATGCCCGACTGGCCGCCCGCCAGCAGCGCCCAGCATACGTGCGTGGCCGTCGGATGCTCGGCGCGCAGGCGGTCGAGTTGCTGCATGGCGGCGTCGCGGTCGGACACCGGAATGGCGAGCCCGATGAAGCGGCTCTTGCGCACGTCGATTTCGGCGCTGACGGGAGAGGCGAGCGTATAAGTGGGCAAGGCGGGCAGCGTCTACTAGAACAGAGTGGATTTAGACCGAGGCGCCAAGCGGGCGCTGCATGAGCACGGTATCGACCCATCGGCCGAGCTTGAAGCCGACGTCGCGCAACACGCCGACATGCTCGAACCCGAGCCGCGCATGCAGCGCGATGGACCCGGCGTTGCCGCTGTTGCCGATCACCGCGATCATCTGCCGCCACGGGCCGCGCTCGCATCGCTCGACGAGCGCCGAAAGCAACGCGAGCCCGATGCCGCGTCCGCCGAGGCCGTCGGCGACATAGACGGAATCTTCGATCGTATGCCGGTACGCCGAGCGCGCGCGATACGTCGAGGCATACGCGTAGCCCGCGACCTCGCCGTCGAGTTCCGCGACGAGATAGGGCAGGCCCGCCGCGACCGCCGCCGCGTGACGCGCGCGCATTTCGTCGGCCGTCGGCGGCGCCTCCTCGAACGTCGCCAGCGCGTGGAGCACATAGTGCGCATAGATGCGCGCGATGGCGTCGAAGTCGCCGGACGCGGCGTCACGAATGATGGGCGCTGGCGCGCGGCTCGATGTCATGGCGGTTTCTCGGATGGCGGTCGGAGCAGCCCACACCGGCGGGCTGTGCAGCCGCGATTTTCGCACGCCGCGCCGGGACCGGAAAATCGCTTGCGGCCGTGCGCCAGCCCACTCAATGCGCGACTTTCTGGCTAAATAAGCGTTGAGTCGCGCGCTGGCCGCCCTCTACACTAAGGCGCCTGTCGACCGAGCCGGCGCATGCGCCTCGTGCGGCGTCCCTGTCCGCGCTTCCAGTGCAGCCGTCGCAACACAGGCACGTCAGCGCGATCAGCCCACGCGGCGCGGCAACGCGCCCGAGCGTCCTGCCTTGCGGCGCACGACCACAATACGAATGAACAAACTTCAACGCTGGGCGCTGGCGGCGCTCCTGATCGTCGTCGTGATGATCGCGGCGCTCGCGCCGGCGGTGATCGGCTTGACGCTCGCCGCGCGCAGCGAACGGCAGGCGCGCGTCGAGCGGCTCGGCAAGCTGGCCGATGCCACGCTCCTTCGCGCGGAAGACTTGACGCGGCGTCTGTCGGGCGCGCTGGGCGACATCGGCAACGTGAGCGACGCGCCGTGCTCCACGAGCTATCTTCGGGCGCTGCGACACATCGCGCTCACGAATGCGCCGCTGCGCGATGCGGGCGCCTACGACCGCGACGGCCGGTGGCAATGCTCGTCGTCGCTCGGCGCGGTGTCGGCGGGCGCGTCGGACAGTCTCGCATTGCCGCCGCCCGACTGGCGTTCTCGCGATGGCGTGAGCGCGTGGTACGGCGTGGCGCGACTGCCCGGAGGCAAGGATTCGCTCGTGATGGGGCGCGGCGGCGTCTACATTGCCGCGGATCCGTC
Organism: Caballeronia sp. Sq4a; assembly: GCF_023170545.1. Taxonomy (NCBI): domain Bacteria; kingdom Pseudomonadati; phylum Pseudomonadota; class Betaproteobacteria; order Burkholderiales; family Burkholderiaceae; genus Caballeronia; species Caballeronia sp. Sq4a. The sequence continues at coordinate 1,079,997 of NZ_CP084250.1, forward strand.
GCTCTACGTCGACGACATCGACGCGAACATAGAGCGCGTGGGCGATGTCGCGGTCATCAACACCGAGGCGCGGCGCGTGATCGCCGGCACGCCCGCCACCGATGCGTCCGCGGTCCTCGCCGTTTATCGCAGCTTGCCGTCGCTCTTGGATTGCGCGTCGGTGGCCGTGCGCCGCTCGGCGACGATGCCGCTCGCGGTCGTCGTCAGCACGCCGCGCGAGACGTGGCGCACGCGCGCCCGCTCGCTGCCGTGGGAGTGGTTGCTCGCCGGGATCGCCACGGGCGTGCTGTGCGCGGGCTGGGCGGCCTATGTGATCGTGCGCAGGCTCTCGCCGCGCGGTCAGTTGCGCGACGCCGTGCGCCGCCACCAATTCATCGTCGCTTATCAGCCGATCGTCGATCTCGCGACGCGGCAATGCGTCGGCGCGGAAGCGCTCGTGCGCTGGAAGCATCATGACCGCATCGTGCGGCCGGACCATTTCATTCCGCTCGCCGAGCATCGCGGGCTCATTCAGGCGATCACCGATCAGGTGCTCGACACCGTTCTGCTGGAACTGGGCGACTTCCTCAGGGGCTACGCCGACTATTACATCTCGGTGAACGTGTCCGCGCCGGACTTGACGACGCATCGTTTTCTCGGCGTGATCGGGCCCGCGCTCGCGCGGCAAGGCATCCGGCCGCAGCAGATCCGCATCGAGGCCACCGAGCGCGGCTTTCTCGACGCCGACGCGGCAAAAGAGGTCATCAGCGCGTTCCGGGCGGCGGGCCACGCCGTCTATCTGGACGACTTCGGCACCGGTTACTCCAGCCTGTCGCACTTGCAGACGTTTCGCGTGGACGGCCTGAAGATCGACAAATCGTTCGTCGATACGGTCGGACAGGACGCGGCGTCGAGCAGCGTCGCTTCGCATATCATCGAGATGGCCGCGACGCTCGGCGTGCAGGTGATCGCCGAAGGCATCGAGCGCGAAGAGCAGGCGGCCTATCTGCATGCGCGCGGCGCGCAGTTCGGGCAGGGCTGGCTCTTTTCGCCGCCGCTCACGGCCGCCGAATTCATCCGCTACGCGGGCGCGACACGCGCTCGTTGAGCCGCATCATTGAGCCGCATCATTAAACCCCAACCGGACGCCTTCATGGACGATCAAACCGCCGTTTCCTTTCTCCGCGATGTTCGACATCCGCTGCTCGCGCTGCATCGCGCGGTGCTCGCGCATCTGCGCCACGCGCACGAGGCCGAGTTCGGGCCGGTGTCGCCCGGCGAATTCCTGCAGATCGTGATTAACGGCAGCGCGTATCGCTGGCTTTCGCCGCTATCGACGCTGATCGCCGCCCTCGACGACGTGCTCGACGACGACGAAGCCACGCCGGATGCGCGCGTCGGACACGCGAAGGCGGTCATCGGCATGTTCCGCGCCGAAACGCGCGATCCCGCCTTCGCCGAACGCTTCCTGCCGCTTCTGCAAGAGAGCCCGGAGATCGCGGTCGCCAACGGCCATGTCGTGCAGGTCGTGCGGGGCGTGTCGGCGGGCTGACGGCGCCGCGTCATCCGCTATCGAAAAAGCGACGCAAAAGCACGAATTCCGCACGACGCGCCCATGCGGGTTTTCACGGCTGTCGCGCGTCGCCGACGTTGCAGCGCGGGCGCATGAACCACGCGCCGCGGCCGCGTACCGGATGCTGCATCGCAGCAAGCCGACGCCGCTTCTTTGAGCGATTATTTTTCGCTTGCGACTATCCGCGCCAATCCGGGAGGCGCGCATCGGCAGAACCGCCGCCTCCGTTAGACGAAACAGGAGGCGCTCATGTCGCTGTACGGCTTCGGCCCGCTGCTCTGGGCGGGCGCAAAGGAAACGCTCGCGCTCGCGCTGCTTTCGCTCGCGGTGTCGGTGTTGCTAGGACTGGTCGGCGCGTCGGCGAAGCTTTCGCGGCACGGACTCTTGCGCGGCATCGCGACCGCGTACACGACGCTCATCCGCTCCGTGCCCGATCTCGTGCTGATGCTGCTGCTCTTCTACAGCATCCAGATCGCCATCAACCACGTCACCGATGCGTTCGGCTGGGATCAGTTCGACATCGACCCGTTCACGGCGGGCGTGCTCACGCTCGGCTTCATCTACGGCGCGTATTTCACCGAGACGTTTCGCGGCGCGTTTCTCGCGGTGCCGCGCGGCCAGCTCGAAGCGGGCAGCGCGTATGGCATGAGCGGCATGCGCGTGTTCGGCCGCATCCTGTTTCCGCAGATGATGCGTTTCGCGCTGCCGGGTATCGGCAACAACTGGCAAGTACTCGTGAAGGCGACGGCGCTCGTGTCGATCATCGGCCTCGCGGATGTGGTGAAGGCCGCGCAGGACGCGGGCAAGAGCACGTTCAACATGTTCTTCTTCATTTTGATCGCCGCGCTCATCTATCTCGCCATCACCACGGCGTCGAACTTCGTGCTGATGGCGCTGGAACAACGCTATTCGACGGGCGTGCGCCACGCCGATCTTTGAGGACAGAGACCATGATGTCGATCTTCGCCGAATACTGGCGTCCGTTTCTGTATTCCGACGGCATGCGCGCGTCGGGCCTCGTCGTGACGCTGTGGCTGCTCGCGGCGTCCATTGCCATCGGCTTCTGCGCGGCCGTGCCGCTCGCGTGCGCGCGGGTCTCGAAGCGCCGCTGGCTCTCGACGCCCGTGCGCCTCTACACGTATGTGTTTCGCGGCACGCCACTGTACGTGCAACTGCTGCTGCTCTACACGGGCATGTACAGCCTGGAATTCGTGCGCACGCATTCCGTGCTCGAAGCGTTCTTTCGCAGCGGCTTCAACTGCGCGGTGCTCGCGTTCGCGCTGAACACCTGCGCCTACACGACCGAAATCTTCGCCGGCGCGATCCGCGCGATTCCGCATGGCGAAGTCGAAGCCGCGCGCGCCTACGGCATGGGCACCTTCACGATGTATCGCCGCGTGATCCTGCCGTCCGCGCTGCGCCGCGCCTTGCCTTTGTACAGCAACGAAGTGATCCTGATGCTGCACGCGACCACCGTCGCGTTCACGGCGACGGTGCCGGACATCCTGAAGGTCGCGCGCGATGCGAATTCCGCGACGTATGAATCGTTCGGTTCGTTCGGCATCGCTGCGCTTCTGTATCTGGCGATCTCGTTCGCGCTCGTCGCGGCGTTTCGACGCGCGGAGCGGCGCTGGCTCGCGTACCTGAGCCCGTCGCGCGCCTGACGAGCGGTAAAATTCCAAGCCGTGCGGAGAATCATGTCATCACCCGAGGAGATTGCGTTGGAGCCGAAAGCCAAAGACGTCGCGACGAAGCTCGTCGCCGAGGACATCCACAAACGCTACGGCGACAACGAAGTGTTGAAGGGCGTGTCGCTCGCGGCGCGCGCGGGCGATGTCATCAGCATCATCGGCGCAAGCGGCTCGGGCAAGAGCACGTTCCTGCGCTGCATCAACTTTCTGGAAAAGCCGAACGCGGGGCAGATCGTGGTGGATGGCGAAGCCGTGCGCACGAAGACCGACCGCAACGGCAATCTCGAAGTGGCCGATCACAAGCAGCTTCAGCGCGTGCGCACGAAGCTCGCGATGGTCTTTCAGCACTTCAATCTCTGGTCGCACATGACGGCCATCGAGAACGTGATGGAAGCGCCCATTCACGTGCTCGGCGTCTCGAAGAAGGAAGCCGAGGACCGCGCCCGCGAGTATCTGGAGAAAGTCGGCCTGCCGCCGCGCGTGGAAAAGCAGTATCCGTCGCATCTGTCGGGCGGGCAGCAGCAGCGCGTCGCGATTGCGCGCGCGCTCGCCATGCATCCGGACGTGATGCTCTTCGACGAACCCACGTCCGCGCTCGACCCCGAACTCGTCGGCGAAGTGCTCAAGGTCATGCAGCGGCTCGCCGAAGAAGGCCGCACGATGATCGTCGTAACGCATGAAATGGGCTTCGCGCGCAACGTGTCGAATCACGTCATGTTCCTGCATCAGGGACGCACGGAAGAAGAAGGCGCGCCCTCCGAGGTGTTGAGCGCGCCGAAGAGCGAGCGCCTGAAGCAGTTCCTGTCGGGCAGTCTCAAGTAACGTGGCGAGCGCTTCGGGCCCGACGCGCGGGCCGCTGCAAGTGGCGATCGTGGCGCTGCCGCCGGTATCGATGAGCGGCATCGCGCCGATCATCGACAGTCTCGCGCTTGCCAACGAAATCGACGGGCATCGTCTCTACGACTGGCGCGTCTGTTCGTGGGACGGCCGTCCGGTGCCGCTTTCGGGCGGCGCGCAGCTTCCCGCCGACTGCGCCTTCAACGACGCCGTCCATTGCGACTGGCTGATCGTCGTATCGGAACGCTATCAGCAGTTCGCCGACTACCGGCTCTTTCTCGCGAGCCTCGCGCGCGTCGCGCCGCGCACGCCGCTCGTCTCCGGCATTCATCACGGCGTCTGGTGGCTCGCGATGGCCGGACAACTCGCGCAGTATCGCGTGGCGGTGAACTGGGAGACGTACCAGCAGTTCACCGAGCAGTTCGAGCGCGCGATCGTCTCGCAGCAGATCTTCGAAATCGACCGCGACCGCGCGACATGCGCCGGCGGTCAGGCGAGCATCGACTTCATGCTCGCGATGATCGCCCGCGATCACGGGCAGGATCTGGCGGAGCGCATCGCGGATTCGCTCGGCGTCGGCGCGTTGCGCGCGGGCACGGAGCGCCAGCGCATACCGTTCGTGACCGCGCCGGGCGAGCGGCATCCGCGCCTGAACGACGCGCTGCAACTCATGGAAGCGAATATCGAAGACCCGCTGTCCACCGATGACATAGCAAATCTCGTCGGCATCTCGCGCAGGCAACTGGAGCGGCTCTTCCGTCAGTATCTCGGCGCGATGCCCTCGAAGTATTACCTCAATCTGCGTCTGACGAAGGCGCGCACGCAATTGCAGCGCACGAGCAAGTCCGTGGTGCAGATCAGTCTCGCGTGCGGGTTTTCATCGGCGGCGCATTTTTCCAATGCGTATCGCGACCGCTTTGGCGTGACGCCGCGCGAGGAGCGGCGCAACTGGATCGAAAAGCAGCGCGGCGCGCTCGACGAACCGCGCGGCGGGGCGTTGATCGAACCGCCCGGGTCTCGTTGAATCGACGCTTGAGCCTAGCGTGAAAGCGCATGAAAGCATGTCGCGAACGCGCAAGACGGAACGCACGCAAGCGCCTAATATCGAAAGCATTGCAATACGACTGCAGCAAGAACCCGTAGAGGAGTGGCACATGACCGACATCAATGTGAATCGCGGTACGTTCGACGAAGTAATGGTTCCGGTGTTTTCGCCCGCCAATTTCGTGCCGGACAGAGGCCGCGGCTCGCGCGTATGGGACACCGAAGGCCGCGATTACATCGACTTCGCCGGCGGCATCGCGGTGACGGCGCTGGGCCACGCCCATCCCGAACTGCTCAAGGTGCTGCACGAGCAGGGCGAGAAGCTCTGGCACATCGGCAACGGCTATACGAACGCGCCGGTATTGCGTCTCGCGAAACGCCTGACGGACCTGACTTTCGCGGATCGCGCGTTCTTCGCGAACTCGGGCGCGGAGGCGAACGAAGCGGCGTTGAAGCTCGCGCGCCGCTACGCCATCGACAAGTTCGGTCCCGAGAAGATCGAGATCATCTCGTTCACGCAGTCGTTTCATGGCCGCACGTTCTTCACGGTGAGCGTCGGCGGCCAGCCGAAGTACGCGGAAGGCTTTGGGCCGCAGCCGCAAGGCATCCGCCATCTGCCGTATAACGATCTCGCGCAGGCGCTCGAAGCCATCGGGGACAAGACGTGCGCGGTGATCGTGGAGCCGGTGCAGGGCGAAGGCGGCGTGCTGCCCGCCGATCCCGCGTTCCTGAAGGGCCTGCGCGAAGCGTGCGACAAGCACGGCGCTTTGTTGATTTTCGACGAAGTGCAGACGGGCGTCGGCCGCACGGGCACCTTCTACGCTTACATGCAATACGGCGTGACGCCCAACATCCTCACGACCGCGAAGGCGCTCGGCAACGGCTTTCCCATCGGCGCGATGCTGACGACCGATGAGATCGCGCAGCACTTCAAGGTCGGCGTTCACGGCACGACGTACGGCGGCAATCCGCTCGGCGCGTCCATCGCGGAGAAGGTCGTCGAACTGATCAGCGATCCGAAATTGCTCGAAGGCGTCGGCGCGCGCAGCGAAGCGATCAAGGCGCATCTTGCGCGTATCAACGAGCGTTTCGGCCTGTTCAAAGACATTCGCGGCCGCGGTCTTTTGATCGGCGCGGAACTCGCCGACGCCTACAAGGACCGCGCGAAGGACGTGCTGAACGCGGCGGCGGCCAACGGCGTCATCATGCTGATCGCCGGGCCGAACGTGCTGCGCTTCGCGCCGTCGCTCATCATGCCGATGGCCGATCTCGACGAAGGCTTCGCGCGCATCGGGCAGGCGATCGAGCAGTTCGTGGGCGCGACGGCTGTCGCGCGCTGATTCATCGTTGATCACCGCTTTACAGGAAACGGCGATGCTATTCGTTCGTCCGGCAAGACTCTCCGATCTCGACGAGCTGGAGCGCATGGCGCGCTCGGCCGCGCCCGTGCTGCACTCGTTGCCGCGCGACCGGCGCGCGCTGGAAACGCGCGTCGCGCTCTCCGAAGATTCGTTCCGCGCCGAAGTCGATTTTCCGGGCGAGGAGTTCTATCTCTTCGTGCTGGAAGACGCGCAGAGCGGCAAGCTCTACGGCACGTCGAGCATCGCCGCGTCGGCGGGCTATTCCGAGCCGTTCTACACGTTTCGCAACGACGCGCTGATCCACGCATCGCGCGAACTCAAGGTGAACCGCAAGATTCACGCGCTCACCATGTCGCACGAACTGACGGGCAAGAGCCGGCTCACGGGCTTCTATATCGATCCGTCGCTGCGCACGCCCGAGGGCGAAGCCACGGCGCATCTGCTTTCGCGCGCCCGCATGATGTACATCGCGGCGAACCGCAAGCGGTTTTCGAGCGAAGTGTTCTCGCTGATGCTCGGCGTCACCGATGACGCGGGCGTGTCGCCGTTCTGGGAAGCCGTCGGCCGCAAGTTCTTCGGCCGCGACTTCGAGCAGGTGGAACTGGAGTCGGGCGGACGCAGCCGCACGTTCATCGCCGAAGTCATGCCGACGTATCCGCTCTACGTGCCGCTTCTGCCCGGCGAGGCGCAGCGCGTGCTCGGCGAGCCGAACGCGAGCACGCTGCTCGCCTACGACATTCATCTCGAAGAAGGCTTCGAGCCGGATCGTTTCGTCGATATCTTCGACGCCGGCCCGGTGCTGACCCTCGCCGTGGACAAGAGCGCATCCGCGAGTTCGGGCGAACTGCGCGCGGTGCGCGAAGGCACGGACACGAAAGGCGCGGCGTATCTCGTCGCGGCGGGCGGGGCGCACGAGTTCCGCTGCATCGTCGCGGAACTGATGGGCACGCGCTCGGACGGCGCGGCGTTGAGCGCCGATGCGTTCGGCGCGCTCGGCGTCGCGGAAAAAGACACGGTGCGCTGCGTGCCGCTGCATCAAGCCTCGGGAGAATTGCAATGATCGTCGTGCGCTGCGTGCAGCCGGGAGATGTCGACGCGCTCGTCGCGCTGGCGCTGGAAACGGGCCCGGGGCTCACCACGTTCAAGCCGGATCGCGCCGCGCTGGCGGCACGCGTCGAACGGGCGCGGCGCACGCTCGCGGGCGAGGCCGAGCCGTTCGAAGCGGGCTACTTCTTCGTGATGGAAGACACCGCCACGGGCGACGTCGCGGGCGTGTGCGGCATCGAAACGGAAGTCGGGCTGGAGCAGCCGTTCTACAACTATCGCGTGTCGACGGTCGTTCATGCGAGCAAGGACATGGGCGTGTGGACGCGCATGTCGCTGCTCAACATCTCGCACGATCTCACGGGCTACTCGGAAGTCTGCTCGCTGTTCCTGAGCCCGCGTTATCGCACGGCAGGCGTGGGCGGGTTGCTGTCGCGGTCGCGGTTCATGTTCATCGCGCAATTCCGGGAACGCTTTCCGCAGCGGCTGTGCGCGGAGTTGCGCGGCCATTTCGACGAGAACGGCGAATCGCCGTTCTGGAACGCGGTCGGCTCGCACTTCTATCAGATCGACTTCAACGAAGCCGATTACCTGAGCTCCCACGGCAAGAAGTCGTTCCTCGCGGAACTGATGCCGCGCTATCCGGTGTATCTGGACTTGCTGCCGGAGTCCGCGCAGCAGACGGTCGGCGTCACGCACCGCGACACCGCGCCCGCGCGCAAGATGCTCGAAGCCGAAGGCCTGCGTTACGAGAACCACGTCGATATTTTCGATGCCGGTCCGGTGCTCGAATGCCACATCGCGGACTTGCGCACGGTGCGCGAAAGCGTGCTGGCGACCGTGCGCATCGGCGAGCGCGACGACGCGCAGAGCGATGCGAAGAGCCTCGTGTCGAACACCTCGCTCGACGACTTCCGCTGCGGCGCAACCACCGGCGCGGTCGACGACGGCACGTTCCTGCTGACCGCCGAAGAAGCCGCCGCCTTGCGCGTGAAGAACGGCGACACCGTGCGCGTGCTGACATCGCAGCGCGCGAAATAACTGAGAGACGTCATGGATATCCGAAACCAGTTGTATATCGGCGGTGAGTGGCAGGACGGGCAGGGCGCGGCGTTCGCGTCGCGCAATCCGGCAAGCGATGAAACCGTGTGGCAAGGCGCGAGCGCATCCGCCGACGACGTGGATCGCGCGGTATCGGCGGCGCGGCGCGCGTTCGCGTCGTGGTCGGCCGTGAGCTTCGATGAACGCGCCGCGGTCGCGAAGCGTTTCGCGTCGCTGCTGAACGAAAACAAGGAATCGCTCGCGCACGCCATCGGCCGCGAAACCGGCAAGCCGCTGTGGGAAGCGCGCACCGAAGTGGCGTCGATGGCCGCGAAGGTCGACATCTCCGTGCAGGCCTATAACGAACGCACCGGCGAAAAGCGCGCGCCGATGGCCGATGGCGTCGCCGTGCTGCGGCACCGGCCGCATGGCGTGGTCGCCGTATTCGGTCCGTACAACTTTCCGGGGCACTTGCCGAACGGCCACATCGTGCCGGCGCTGATCGCGGGCAACGCGGTCGTGTTCAAGCCTTCGGAACTCGCGCCGGGCGTCGCGGCGGCGACCGTCGCGCTGTGGATCGAAGCGGGGCTGCCCGCGGGCGTGCTCAATCTCGTGCAAGGCGAAAAGGACACGGGCGTCGCGCTCGCCAACCATCGGCAGATCGACGGGCTGTTCTTCACCGGCAGTTCGGATACGGGCACGCTGTTGCATCGCCAGTTCGGCGGGCGGCCGGAAATCGTGCTGGCGCTGGAAATGGGCGGCAACAATCCGCTCATCGTCGCGCCGGTCGCGGACATCGACGCAGCCGTGCATCACACGATTCAATCGGCGTTTCTTTCGGCCGGTCAGCGTTGCACGTGCGCGCGCCGTCTTTTCGTCCCGGACGATGCATTCGGCGAGCGCTTCCTGCAACGCTTCACGGAAGTGAGCGCGGGCATCCGCATCGGCGCCTACGACGACGAGCCGCAGCCGTTCATGGGCGCGGTCATCTCGGCGCGGGCGGCGGCGCGGCTCGTCGCGGCGCAAACGCAACTGATCGAAGCCGGCGCACGGCCCTTGCTGACGATGCAGCAGCGCGCGGCGAATCTCGGTTTCGTCACGCCCGCGATTCTGGATGTGACCGACGCCCGCGACGTTCCCGACGAAGAGCACTTTGGCCCGATGGTGCAGTTGACGCGCTACAAGACCTTCGATGAAGCCATCGAGCGCGCGAACGACACGGCGTTCGGCCTTTCCGCCGGCCTGCTCGCCGACGACGAAACCGCCTGGAGACACTTCCAGCGCACGATTCGCGCGGGCATCGTCAACTGGAACCGGCCGACCAACGGCGCGTCGTCGGCGGCGCCGTTCGGCGGCGTCGGGCGCTCGGGCAACCATCGGCCGAGCGCGTATTACGCGGCGGATTACTGTTCGTATCCGATGGCGTCCGTCGAAAGCGCGCAATTGCAGATGCCCGCGAGCGTATCGCCGGGTCTCACGTTCTAAGCACCGGAATCCGACATGCAGGCACAGCAAGCCAATCAGTCCCACGAAGCTCGCGCGGCGAGCGAAGCGAATTTCGACGGGCTCGTCGGGCCGACGCACAACTATGCGGGGCTGTCGTTCGGCAACGTGGCGTCGCGCAATAACGAGAAGTCCGTCGCGAATCCGAAGGCCGCGGCGAAGCAGGGCTTGCGCAAGATGAAGCGGCTCGCCGACCTGGGCTTTCATCAGGGCGTGCTGCCGCCGCTCGAACGTCCGTCGATCCGGCTCTTGAGAAGTCTCGGATTCACCGGAACGGACGCCGCCGTGATCGAGCGCGCCGCCCGCGAAGCGCCGGAACTGCTCGCCGCCGCGAGTTCGGCTTCCGCGATGTGGACCGCCAACGCCGCGACCGTGAGCCCTTCGGCCGATACCGCCGATGGCCGCGTCCACTTCACGCCCGCGAATCTGGCGGCGAAGCTGCATCGCGCGATCGAGCATGGCGAAACGCGCCGCTCGCTCGCCGCGATTTTCGCCGACGAAGCGCGCTTTCGCATTCATCATGCGCTGCCGGGCACGCCCGCGCTCGGCGACGAAGGCGCGGCCAATCACACGCGGTTCGCGCGGGAATACGGCGAGAAGGGCGTCGAGTTCTTCGTGTATGGCCGCAGCGAATACGGCCAGGGGCCGCAGCCGCAGCGCTTTCCCGCGCGGCAGACGCTGGAGGCGAGCCGCGCCGTCGCGCGCCTGCATGGACTCTCGGACGCGTCGACGGTGTTCGCGCAGCAATCCCCCGATGTGATCGACGCCGGCGTGTTCCACAACGACGTCATCGCGGTCGGCAATCGCACGACGCTGTTCTGCCACGAGCGGGCGTTCGTCGATCAGCAGAAGGTCTACGACGAGCTCGCCGCGAAGCTCGCGCAACACGGCGCGGCGTTCACGGCGCTCGAAGTGCCGCAGAGCGAAGTGAGCGTGGCGGATGCGGTGTCGTCGTATCTGTTCAATAGCCAGTTGCTGTCGCGGGCGGACGGCACGCAAGTGCTCGTCGTGCCGCAGGAATGCCGCGAGAACGAGCGCGTGGCGGCGTATCTGGATTCGCTCGCCACGCGCGCGACGCCTATCGACGAAGTGCTCGTCTTCGATCTGCGCGAGAGCATGAAAAACGGCGGCGGCCCAGCGTGCCTGCGGCTGCGCGTCGTGCTCAACGTTGCTGAGCGCGCGGCGGTGAACCCCGGCGTGTGGATGAACGACGCGCTTTTTGCGCGCCTCGACGCGTGGATCGACACGCATTATCGCGATCGCCTCGCGCCCGCCGATCTCGCCGATCCGCAACTGTTGGATCAATCGCGCAGGGCGCTCGACGAACTGACGACGCTTCTCGGACTGGGCGCGATCTATGACTTCCAGCACTGAGCTTCTCGACGACTTTCTCGCGTTCTGTCTCGCGGGGAAGCAGCCGCCGGTTGCGTCCGGCACGGCGGCATCCGGCGTGCGCTGGACGTGGCAGAGCGAAGGCGTCTTGCTGCTGGAACCCGCCGCGCAACCCGCGACGCATAGCGTGATTGCGTCGGCCGGCATTCACGGCGATGAAACCGCGCCGATCGAAATGCTGTCGCGCCTTGTCGCCGATATCGCGAGCGGGAAGGCCGCGCTCGCAGCCCGCGTGCTGGTGATCCTCGGCAACATCGGCGCGATGCGAGCGGGCGTGCGCTATGCCGACGACGACCTCAATCGCCTCTTCAGCGGCCGTCACGCGAACTTGCCTGCAAGCGCGGAAGCGCCGCGCGCAGCCGAGCTCGAACGCGCGGCGCGCGGCTTCTTCGAGGGCGTCGCGCACCCGAAGTGGCATATCGACATGCACACGGCCATTCGCGCGTCGGTCTTCGAGCAGTTCGCGCTGTTGCCGCACACCGGCGCGCCGCTTTCGCGCGCGATGTTCGACTGGCTGCGGGATGCGCGTCTGCAAGCGGTGCTGCTGCACCGGGAGAAGGGCAACACGTTCACGCATTTCACCGCCGAGCAGTGCGGCGCGCTCGCCTGCACGCTCGAACTGGGCAAAGTGCGGCCCTTCGGTCAGAACGATCTCGCGCGCTTCGCGGCATCGGACGCGGCTTTGCGGCGGCTCGTCGCGGGCAGCGCGCCGGTTGAAGAGGCGCCGCTGCGCGTATTCACCGTCGTCGCGCAAATCGACAAGCAGAGCGAAGCATTCGTGCTGAACGTCGCCGCCGATGTGCCGAATTTCACCGCGTTTCCGGCAGGCGCGGAGCTGGCGCGCGACGGCGATTACACCTATCGCGTGACGCATGACGAAGAGCGCATCGTGTTTCCGAATCCCAAGGTGAAGCCGGGCCTGCGCGCGGGTCTGATGGTCGTCGATACTACCGACGCGACGCTCGCATCGCTCGAATAATCCCGCCTCCTCGCGCCCGGACTTGCATGGGCGCGACATCCGCTTGCCAGTTTTCGTTTCCTCTTTTGCCGCACACGCCGCGCGCCGCCGCGCGGGTGCGGCTTCGGGCGCGCGATACAATCGCGGCCCTGTCCATGATGCATTGCATCAAAAGCGCGCGCTTCGTTTGAGCGTTTTTATTGACGCCGCGATTCTGCATTGGCCGGCGTTGTGCCGCATCGGACGACAGATCACGAAACACACTGGAAGGAGATGGCAGTAGATGAAATCGCAATGGATCAACCGCAAATTCGCCGCGCTCGCCGTGCTGGGCGCCATGACCGCCGCGGGCGCCGCGTCGCTGACCGCGCACGCCGCCGATAACATGAAGGAACTGCGCTTCGGCGTGGAGGCGTCGTACGCGCCGTTCGAATCGAAGACGCCGGCGGGCGAACTGACCGGCTTCGATATCGACATCGGCAACGCGGTCTGCGCGAAGCTCAAGATGAAGTGCGTGTGGGTCGAGAACTCGTTCGACGGGCTGATTCCGGCCCTGGAGGCGCGCAAGTTCGACGGCATCAATTCGGACATGACGATCACCGACAAGCGCAAGCTCGCGATCGACTTCACCGATCCCATCTACACGATTCCGAACCAGCTGATCGCGAAGAAGGGCAGCGCGATTCTCCCGACGGTGGACGGCCTGAAGGGCAAGCGCGTCGGCGTGCTGCAGGGCTCGATTCAGGAGACGTACGCGAAGGCGAAGTGGGCGCCCGCGGGCATCGATATCGAGTCGTATCAGGCGCAGGACCAGATTTACGCGGATCTGGCGTCGGGGCGTCTGGATGCGGCGTTCCAGGATGCCGAGGCGGCGTCGAAGGGCTTCCTGAAGCAGCCGCAGGGCGCGGGCTTCGCGTTCGCGGGTCCGGCGGTGACGGACGACAAGCTGTTGGGCTCGGGCGTGGGCTTCGGCGTGCGCAAGAGCGACAAGGCCCTGAAGGACGCGCTCAACCGCGCGCTGAAGGAACTGAAGGACGACGGCTCCATCGACCGGCTTGCCACGAAGTACTTCGATGTGAAGGTGGTGTTGAAGTAATGGCGTGAGGGTGGTGCGAAGCCCGCTTCCGGTCGTGGCCGGGGCGGGCTTTTTTGCGTCGATCTCACGAACACATGCAGACGACAGCCAGATAGTCCGCCAGTTCTTCGCGGTCGATCTTTCCTTCGGCGACTTCGACCATCACTTCGACGAGATCGTCTTCGATATCCACGGTCGAAGCGAGGTCGAATCCCTGCACGCTCAAATACGCCAGCGCACAAACCAGCGCTGTACGTTTGTTTCCATCGTTGAACACGTGGCCTCTTGCGATGGCCACCGCATACATGGCCGCAATCCCGAAGGTATCGTCCAGTCCGGCGTAGTGCGCGTGATTTTCAACGCGAGCCAGAACCGCCTCTACGCCGCCCGGGCCTGCCTGAGCAAAGCCGGGAAGGCCGCCTTCGTGCTCCAGAATGTCATCGTGCACCGCGATGACGTACTGCGCATCGAGCAGCATCAGCGTTTGGCGAGGGCCTTGATCGCGACGTTGTGCGTTCGAATCACCTTCCGCACGGCTTGCATGACGCGTTCGCGCGCCTCAGGCGTGGACATGTCGATACTTCGGTCCGCGCGCGGTGCAATTTTGGCGCGGGGCGGGATCTCGTCGGCCAGCAATCGACCGATTCTTTTGGGTGCCATTTCGATGGGACTCGCGTTCATCCGGATACGCCGAAGCTATCACATCGACGGCGCAATCACCACCGTGCACGTCGTCCCTGCCGCGAGCATGACGCCTTGCGGCACCTCGTCGATTCTCACGCGCACCGGCACGCGTTGCGCGAGCCGCACCCAGTTGAACGTCGGGTTCACATCGGCGAGCAGTTCGCGGCTTTGCGGATTGTCGCGATCATAGATGCCGCGCGAAATGCTCTCGACGTGCCCGGTCAACTCGCCGCCGCTCATCAGGCGAATCTGCGCGCGGTCGCCCACGCGCACGTGCGGCAGCTTCGTTTCCTCGAAGTAGCCGTAGACCCAGAACGAATGACTATCGACAATGGCAAGCTTCGCCGCGCCCGCCGTCGCGTAGTCGCCGCGATATACGTTCAGGTTGGTCACATAGCCGTCCACCGGCGAATAGACCTTCGTGCGCTCGAGATTGAGCTTGGCCGCATCCAGCGCCGCCTGCGCCTGCTGAAGCTGCGCGGCCGCCGTCGATGCCGTCTGCATCGCGTTTTCCTGCGCTTCCTTCGAGACGACGAGGCTGTCCATGTCCGCGCGCCGCGCCGCGTCCGAGCGCCGCATGCGCAGTTCGGCCGCGCGCGCCGCGACGTTCGCCTCGGCCTGCTCGACCGCGATCCGGTAATGCGACGGATCGATCTCCATCAGCAGATCGCCTTTCTTCACGAACTGGTTGTCGCGCACGGGCATCTGCACGACCGCGCCCGACACGTCCGGCGCGACGTTGACCACATCGGCGCGCACGCGGCCATCGCGCGTCCACGGCTCATCCATGTAATGCACCCACAGCATGCGGCCGATGACGAGCGCGGCCGCGAAAATGACGATCGTCATGACGAAGCCGATGATTTTCCTGAGAACCATGATGCAACTCTTGTGAACGTGTGTGAACGTGTATGAGTGAATGAATGCTTCTAGCGATACACCGCGAGCCCGAGCGCGCCGCAGATGCAGACGAGCAGGCTCGCGCGGAACAGCGCCGGATGCCAGACCACGCGATAAATGCCGGTCAGCGCAAGCGCGCGGTCGATCACCCATGTGATCAGCGCGCCCGCGACGAACAGCAGCAGGAGCGTCGGCACATAGGCTTCGAGAATCGCGGTGTCACGCGGCATGGGGCACTCCTTCGGGCGAATCGGTTTCGGGCGCGGCGAACGGCGACTCGGGATCGAGCAGCGCGGTGCGAATGAAATGCAGATGACTCGCGATGCGTTGCAACCGATGCCGCTCCTCGCGCGGACGCTCCGACGCGGCGATGAGACGCTGCACTTCGGCGATGGCGGTTTCCGCGCAGCGCAGCGCGGCGTCGAAGCGCGCCGTGTTTGGGCGATCGAAGAGACGCGCGACGGCATCGAGCGTGGCGTCGATCGCGCGCCGCCAGGGCTGAGAAGCTGCAGACTCCGGCGCGTCGGACAGCGAGGCGATCTCGCGCCGCAAGTCGATGACCGCGCGGCCGACCTCCAGCACCGCAAAGAGCCATTGCAGCGCCTCCCGTTGCAGCGCGGGCCGGCCGGCGGCAAGCGCGTCGATCTGCGAGAGCACGTCGCGGGTGCGGCTTTCGAAGCGCGTCGCGACGTTCGTCAGGCGGCCGCGTCGCGCGAGCACGACTTCACGGCGCAGGTCGGCGAGCAACAGACGCCGCAGCCACGGCGCATCGGTGGGCAGGATGATCGCGAACGCGACGGCCGAGACGATCATCGACAGCACGAGCGCGATCGCGTCGTTCATGAAGCCGGTCGGATCGTAGTGAACGAGGTTGTCCGGCCCCGCGAGAAAGCAGAAGAAGATGCAATAGCCGATGCCCACGCCCGCCACCGCGCGCCGCGTGCTCAGGAACGTGCCGAGCAGGAGCGCCGGCACGAGCGCGACGCACATGAGCACGAAGCCGTCCATGTGCGGGAAGACGCCGAACACGACGATCATGCCGACGACCGCGGCGAGCGCCGTGCCGATGGCCATTTGCGCCGACATGAGCGTCGGGCGCGGCGAGGACGACGCGAGCGCGCAAACCGCCGCCGCGTTCAGCACCATCGTGCCGCCGCTCGGCCACGCGGTCGCGATCCAGAACGCGCTGAGCACGAACATCACGATGGCGCCGCGCACGCCGGAGATCGCGGCGGCGACGAGGTTGGTCTTCGGCACGTAGCGCGCGGTCCAGCGTTCCCGTTCATGCGACGGCGCAGCCAGCGACGCGTACGTTTCCGCGTACGCGAGCATGTCGTCGACGAAGCGGTAGAGTAGTTCGGTCGCGGTGTCGAATTCGAGCGGCGCGAACGCCGCGTCGCTCGCGATCGTCTCGCGCGCCAAACGCACGCGCTTCGGCAGCGCGGCCTTGAAGTCGCGCAATCGCGCGGCGGCGTGCGCGGCTTCGGCCGCATTGCGCACGGGCTGGCCCGCGTCGAGCAACAGCGGCGGCACTTCGTGGATGAACGGCGTCAGCGCCGCGATGGTCGTCGCGGACGCGCTGTCGCGCAGGCGGTTCATCAACTGATGCAGCGCGTGAAAGCGCGTCGAGGCGGTCATGAATTCGCTGTTGAGGCGCGCGAGCCGCCCGCCGCGCCGCCGCGATTCCGGGTGTTCGAACACGGCGACACTGCGCGCCGCCTCGAAGCCGACGACATCGGCGACGAAGCCCAGATTCGCCCGCTCGATCTGCGCGCGCTCCATGTCGCCGGACATCGCGCGGCATACGTAGTCGACGAATTGCGCGAAGCGGCGGCGCACCGTCGCGCGAATCTGCTCGCCCGCGTGCTGCGGAAAAACGAGCGCGCTCACCGTGCCCGCGCAGACGATGCCGAGCGTGACTTCGCCCACGCGCGTGAGCGCCGACAAGTAAGCGCCGTCCGGATGCTGCGCGGCCGGAATGCCGATCAGCGCGGCCGTGTAGCCGGCGAGCACGAAGCCGTACGAGCGGAAATTGCGGTTGCGCGCCGCGCCCGCCGTGCAGATGCCGACCCACAGCGCCGTCGCCGAGAGGAAAAGCACCGGCTGCTGCGCGAAGACGGCGATCAGCGCGAGCATCACGACGAGACCGACCATCGTGCCGCAGAAGCGATAGAAGCTCTTCGCGAGCACCATGCCGCTTTGCGGCTGCATCACGACGAAGACCGTGGTCATCGCGGTGCGCGGCTGCTGCATGTCGAGGCGCATCGCGATCCAGAGCGCGAGCAGGGCCGCGAGCACGGCCTTGAAGATGTAGACCCACGCGAGGCCGTCGGTGCGCGCCCAGTCGGCGAACGCGTCCATCGCGGATGGACGCGCGAGTTTGGCAGTTAAGGACGACATGGGCGTTTCCTCTACTTCTCGCCGGCAATGCGAGCGAACGGCCCGATATGCTTCGACGGCGCGAGCTTCGTCGCGTCCGGTCCGTTCGCGGGATCGTCGATGCCGCCGCCGAGCGCGGCCGTGAGCGTCGCGTACGCGCCGAGCCGTTGCGCCCGCACGCGCGCTTCGCCGTCCTCTGCGCGCAGCAGTTGCGACTGCGCGATGAGCACGTTGACGTAGTCGGTGAGGCCGCGCCTGTAGCCTTCGTTGGCGAGGTCGTAGTTCTTGCGCGCGGCGGCGACCGAGCGGCCCGACGTTTCGAGCTGCGTGTCGAGCGACTGCACGCGCACGACCTGATCGGCGATGTCCTTGAGCGCCGCGACGAGCGTCGCGTTGTAGTGATCGACCGCCTGATCGTATTGCGCCGACGCCGCGCCGAGTTGCGCGCGCAGCCGTCCGCCTTCGAAGATCGGCAGCGAGAGCGCGGGGCCGAACGCGTAGCCGGTCGCCTGGCTCGTCAGGAAGCTCAATAGCGCGCCGCCCGCGAACATCTGCGTGAGCGACGCCGCCAGATTGATGTTCGGGTAGAACTGCGCCTTCGCGACGTCGATGCCGCGCGCCTCTGCCGCGACCATCCAGCGCGCCGCGACGATATCCGGCCGATGCCCGACGAGTTCCGCGGGCAACGAGGAGGGCAGCGGCAGCGGCGTCGCGAGCGACAGCGCCGGGCGCCTGAGCGCTTCGCCCGCGCCGGGGCCCTCGCCCGCCAGCGCGGCCAGTTGATGACGGGCGAGCTGGATCGCTTCCTTGTACAGATCGATCTGCCGTTCGTACTCGGGCAACGGCGCTTCGGCCTGACTCACTTCGAGCTGCGTGCCGATCCCGCCTTTCAGCCGCCGCCGCGCCAGTTCGGCAATGCGCGCCTGCTGGTCGTACGTTTGCTGCGCGATGTCGAGCAGCGCGAAAGACTGCGAGAAGCCGACGTAGGCGCGCACGACGTTCGTTTCGAGTTCGAGTTGCGCGGCCCGCGCATCGGCGGCCCGCACGTGAGCGACATCGAGCGCGCGCTCGGCGGCGTGCTCGTCGCGGTCCCACAGGTCTAGGTCATAGGAGAGCGTGAGGCCGGCCGTGTTGTCCCAGGTCGTCGCGTCTGCGAAGGGCCCGGGCCCGTAGAACGCGTTGTCCGGCCATTTCTTGCGCGTGACGCTCATGTTGCCGTCCACATGCGGATACAACGCCGAGCGCGCGACGCCCGCCTGTTCGCGCGCCTCGCGCACGCGCGCGGCGGCCATCGCCAGTGTCGGATTGCCGGCCGTCGCGCGGGCGATCCATGCGTCGAGTTGCGGGTCGCGGTAGGCGCGCCACCATTGCGCATCGGGCCAGGCGGCGTCGGCATCGGCGGCGCGCGTGGCCGCTTCGATTGCGTGGCCGGCATCGAGCGTCGAAGCGTCTTTCAGCGAGTCCTGCGGCGCGATGTGGCCCGTGCTTGCGCAGCCGGCCATCGTGAGTATTGTTGTAAGCAGCGCCGCGCAGCTTGCGCGTCTGAACCCCCGGCCTTGCACGTTCCGCTCCTCAATCGTAAAAAGATCGACCAAGCGGTGATTATATTTTTGCAACGATCCGCGAATAACCGGCGCTCACGCAAAGAATTCTTGCAGATCGTGAGAGAATGCGGACTTCTAGCCCATGCAACAATGCAAGGGCAGTCGCTCAGGTCTGACGAGACGACAGGACAGTTCAGGGTCGAAGAACGATATGGACACGCTCCAAAACATGCGCGTATTCGTGCGCGTGGTCGAGGCGGGCAGCTTCACCGCCGCCGCGCAACATCTGAATACGACGACCGCGTACGCGTCGCGGGCGGTGTCGGATCTGGAAGCGCATCTGCGCACGCGCCTTCTGAATCGCACGACGCGCCGCATCGCGTTGACCGAAGCGGGCGAGCGTTACCTGCAACGCTGCGAGCAGATTCTGGCGTATGTCGATCAGGCCGAAGCCGAGGCGAGCGACGCGCACGCGCGTCCGGCCGGCCGTCTGAAGGTGCATTCGATGACGAGCTTCGGCCAGCACTACGTCGTGCCGATGATCTCGCGCTATCAGGAGCGGCATCCGTCAGTGCAAGTCGATCTGACGCTCGCGCAGCGCATGCCGGACTTGCTCGACGAAGGCTACGACGTGTCGCTCGTGCTCGCCTCGGAGCTGCCGGACTCCGGCCTCGTTTCGGCGCGGCTCGGCACGGTGTTCAGCATCGCGTGCGCGTCGCCGGCGTATATCGAAAAGCACGGCGCGCCGCACACCTTGGCCGATCTGGCGCACCACACCTGTCTGCATCTGATCACGCCGGTGTTTCCGCCCGGCCGATGGGTCTTCGACGGACCGAACGGGCAGGAGACCGTGACGCTCGGGCCGTCCACGTTCACGGTGAATGTCGCCGAAGCGATGGTCGTCGCGATTCGCGAGAACATGGGAATCGGCGTGCTGCCGACGTCCTCCGCGCTGCCCGCGCTGCGCGCAGGGACGCTCGTGCGGGTGCTGCCGCAATACACGATGCAGGAGTTGCGGGTCTACGCGCTGTATCCATCGCGCCAGTATCTGGACGCGAAGATCCGCACATGGGTCGAATTCTTGCGCGAGGCGCTGCCGGCGACGCTCGCAGCCGACGAGGAGTCGCTCAAAGAGTTCGTCGCGACCTGATGCGCGCGGCCGAGTCTTTGGTTACCGAATAAAGCGCGGTGCAACACTTGCTTACTCTCGGTTCGTCCGCAGCTTGGTAACGTCTGGACTCCCCTCAACGCAACTTTTCCGGGAAAACGTCGAATGAGTACGCCTTTGTTGTTCGCCCTTGCCGCGCTGCTGGTGTTGGTCGCCGTGCCTGCCTCGCGCGATCTCTTTCAGGCAATGCGCGCCCAGTCCGAGCGTGAGGCCAAGCGGCGCCTCGTGCCGGTGCGGATTGACGGCGAGCGCGACCGCTATCGTCGCTAAGCCGCTTCTAGGGGCTCGATGAGGCGCGGTTCGTCGTTGACCGTGCGATTGACGTCGCTCGTCACGCGATGCCAGACGAAGTGCGCGGCCGGCACGCCATCGCTTTTCACGAGCGCGTGAAGATCGGCGGGCGTGGCCGTCGCGTCCAGCCAGCGCCGGCCTGCCGAGGGCGAGAAGACGAGCGGACGGCGGTCGTGCACATCGACGAGGCCTTCGTCCGCTTTCGACGTCACGATCACGAAGCCCGCGCCCGGCGTCGCGGCGTCTTCATCGCGCACGATGCTCGTGAGCGCCGCGAGAAACATCGGCTCGCCGTCCGCGCGGCGAATGTAATACGGCTGCTTGAACGGCTTGCCCGCGCGATCGCCCGGGCGCGGTTCCACGCGCCATTCGAACCAGCCGTCCGCCGGCACGAGGATGCGCGCGTTGCGCCACAAGTCGCGGAAATACGCGCTCGTCGATGCCGTCTCGACGCGCGCGTTGATCGTCTGCGGCAGCTTCTTTTCCCGGGCCCACGGCGGGCAGTAGCCCCAATGCACCGCGCGGATGGTCTCGTCGGGATAGACCGCGAGCGGATGCGTGCCGGGCGACAGGTTATAGCCCGGGCGGCGGTCGGCGGCGTCCACGAGTACGAACGGGTTTTTCAGATGCAGGCGCTCGGCATAGTGCATCGGCAGTCGGTACTGGCTGATTCGGCCGCACATGGCGTTCCTCCACTTCGGCGTCAGATTTCGACGACCTTGTCCCAGGCGAATTCCGGGTTCTCCCAGCGCTGCGTGCGCTTGTCGAAGTAGCCGCGCGGATTGCACACGACGCGCGTGCCGTTCACGGTGTAGTCGAACGCCGTATGCGTGTGGCCGTGAATCCAGAGCGCGACCGGCTCTCGGGCGAGCGCCGGCAAGTGATTGATGAAGCCCGCCGACACGATGTCCTCTGCATAACGCGGCGCGAGGCTTTCGCGCAGCGGCGCGTGGTGCGTGACCACGATGGTCTGCCCCGCGAACGGCTTCGCCAGCTCGCTTTCGAGCCACGCGCGCGCCTGCACGTGGAGCGCGAGCGAATCGTCCGGCGTGAAGGCGCGCGGTTCGCCGTCGGGTTCGGGCCAGGCGAGCTGAATCAATCCGCGATAGTCCAGCATCACCTTCGCGCACGCTTCCTTTGCTTTCTCAATTTCGTTCTCGCCCGCGCCGAACAAGGCGAAGTCGGTCCAGAGCGTCGTGCCGAGCACGCGCCAGGCGCCTTTGCGGTCGACGAGCGCGGCGTTGTTCAGATAGTGCACGTTGTCGACACTGCGCGCGGCGTCGTGCATCGCGGCTTCCATCGCGCCGAATTCGCCGTCGTAATACTCGTGATTGCCGGGCACATAGACGATGGGCACGCCGCTGTCGAAGTTCTCCGCTGCCCAGCGCAAGCCTTCCGCGTGGTTGTGAATGTCGCCCGCGAGCACGACGAGATCGGCGTCAGCATAGGGAATGGCGAGCGGCTCGTCGCATTCCAGATGCAGGTCCGACAGCACACGAATCTTCATGCGGTCTTCTCCTTGCCGGCTTCGGCGTTCCAGCGCACGACCTTGCCGGGGTTCATCAGATTCTCGGGGTCGAGCGCGGCCTTGATGGTTTGCATCAGCCGCACTTCGACCGGCGATTTCAGGCGCATGGCTTCGTCGACCTTCAGTTGTCCGAGCCCGTGCTCCGCGCTGACGCTCCCGCGATGCTTGTGCACCTGCTCGTACACGAGCGCGTTGATCGGCGTCTGATACTCGACGAGGAACGCCTTCTGATCGACGCCTTCCGGCGCCTGAACGTTGTAGTGCAGGTTGCCGTCGCCGAGATGCCCGAACGTGACCATGCGCGCGCCCGGCACGGCGTTCGCGATGATCGCATCCGTTTCGTCGATAAAGCGGCCGATGCTCGAAATGGGCACGGCGATGTCGTGCTTGATGTTGAGCCCTTCCTGCGCCTGCGCGAGCGGAATGTGCTCGCGCAAGTCCCAGAACGCCTGCGACTGCGCGAGGTTCTCGGCCACCACCGCGTCTTCGACGATGCCTTCTTCGATGGCTTGCTCCATCAGGCGTTCGAACAGCGCGCGGGCGTGTTCGTCGCTTTCGCTATCGGATAACTCCAGGAGCACGGTCTGCCCGTGCGGCTCGCCGAACGGGTAGCGCAGTTGCGGGAAATGGCGTCCGACGAGGCGCATCGAGAAGTCGGACATCAGTTCGAAGCCGGTCAAAAGCGGGCCGGCGTGCTGCTGCGCCATGGCGAGAAAGTCGAGCGCGGCATGCGGCGACGCCAGCCCGGCCAGCGCCGTGACCTTGGCGACCGGCGCGGGATGCAGCTTCATCACGGCCGCCGTGATGATGCCGAGCGTGCCTTCCGCGCCGATGAAGAGATCGCGCAGATCGTAGCCGGTGTTGTCCTTGCGCAGTCCGCGCAGGCCGTCCCAGATTTCGCCTTGCGGCGTCACCACTTCCAGACCGAGGCACAACTCGCGCGTGTTGCCGTAGCGCAGCACGCCGGTGCCGCCCGCGTTCGTCGACAGATTGCCGCCGATCGTGCAACTGCCTTCCGCCGCGAGGCTCAGCGGGAAGAGACGCTGCGCGCTTTCGGCGCGCGCTTGAATCTCGGCGAGCACGACGCCCGCTTCGACGGTGATCGTATTGTTATGCGGGTCCACGCCGCGAATGCGGTTCAGCCGCTTCAGGCTAATGATGGCTTGCGCGCCGCTTGCATCCGGCGTCGCGCCGCCCGCGAGCCCGGTGTTGCCGCCTTGCGGCACGATCGCCACGCGATGCTGACGCGCGAGCCGCACGATGCCGGCGACCTGTTCGGTGTCGGCGGGCAGCAGCACGGCGCAGGCGTTGCCGCGATAGCGCTTGCGCCAGTCCACGCGATACGGCTCGGTGTCGTGGTCATCGGTGAGGACGTGCGACGCGCCGAGCAGTTGAACGCAGGCGTCGATGAAAGTTGCGGCAGAAGCGGTCATGGGCGAAGGGAAGTGCTGAGATTAAGCGACAGTATCGCGCAGGCGGGCGATCCGCGAAGCATCGGCCGAATGGCATAGGCACGCGCGTCGGATGCGCTTTCGGCCGTATTTCGTGCTACAAAGCTTCTCAGCGCAAGCACGAAGCGGCACGACAGCGGTCATTCCTGGCGCTTCCTCGCACGCGCGGCGCGCTTGAAGGGCGCGACATAGGCGATCGCGCAGACGAAAAACGCGAGCGCAAGCAACGCTTCGAGCCACGCGAGCCGCGCCGACAAGCCTGCTTCGCTCATGCCGCGCACGATGCCTTCGGCGAGATACAGCAGCACGAGCATGCATGACCATTGCAGCGTGTAGACGTTGCGTTTCGCGACGCCCGGCAGCGCGCACGCGAGCGGCAGCGCCTTCAACGCGAGCACCCACGCGCCGGGGCGCAGCGGGGCGAGCCACAACTCCCAGAGCAGCGTGAGCGCGATGAGCGCGGCGAGGCTCGCGGTGGCGCCGAGCGCGAACGCGCCGTGGTTTCGGGTTTCGTCGACGGAAGGCGCGCGCATGGCCGGCTCAGTTCGCCTGCGCGCCGCGCACGAGGTCGCGCGCCGTGCGGGCAAGGCGCGCGCCGAGCGCGACGGCGAGCGCTTTCTCGTCGGCGGAGATGCCTTGCCGGCCGGCCTCGTCGCCGGTGCGCGCGTGATGCGATGCGCCGTACGGCGTGCCGCCGGTTTGCGTCGTCGTCAGCCGGGACTCGGTGTACGGAATGCCGACGATCATCATGCCGTGGTGCAAGAGCGGCAGCATCATCGAAAGCAGAGTGGTTTCCTGGCCGCCGTGGAGACTGCCGGTCGATGTGAAGACGCTCGCGGGCTTGCCGGCGAGCGCGCCGGAAAGCCATTGCGGCGTGGTGCCGTCGAGGAAGTATTTGAGCGGCGCGGCCATGTTGCCGAAGCGCGTCGGCGAGCCGAGCGCGAGGCCCGCGCATTCTTCGAGGTCGCGCAACTCCGCGTACGGCGGGCCGTCTGCCGGAATGTCGGGTTGCGTCGCTTCGCAGACGGTGGAAACGGGCGGCACCGTACGCACGCGGGCTTGCATGCCGGGAACGCTGTCGACGCCCTGCGCGATCGCGAGCGCAAGCTCGCGCGTCGCGCCGTGGCGGCTGTAGTAAAGCACGAGGATGTCGTTCATATGAGCTTTTTGGTGAACGGCTATTATAGGGATTGGGTCGGCGCGCGTGGGCGAGGCGGGCAGGGGCCGGCTTCGCGGGGCAAGGCGACCCGTTTCGATGCATAGGAGAAAACGTTTGCAGCGTCCTTCAATCGATCTCGCAGCAGTGAAGCGCCTCGCCGGTTTCGTCGCGCGGCGCATCGGCGAGGATCGCGTCGCGCAAGTGGCGGGCAGTCTTACGTTTACCAGCGTGCTGTCGCTCGTGCCGCTCGCCACTGTCGCTTTCGCTTTGTTTACGGCGTTCCCGATCTTCGGGTCGTTCCAGGCTTCGTTGCAGGATTTCCTCGCGGATCACCTGATGCCCGCGCAGATCAACAGCCAGATTCTCGGGTACCTGAACGAATTCGCGTCGAAGGCCAAAGGGCTCACGACGGTCGGGATGATCATCCTGCTGGTCACGTCCGTGATGACCATGATGACCGTCGAATCGGCATTCAACGTCATCTGGCGCGTGAAGAAGGCGCGTCCGCTCGCGCAGCGCGTCCTGGTCTACTGGTCGATCATCACGCTCGGCCCGATTCTCTTCGGCTGCAGCCTGTCGATTTCGTCTTACGTCTTCGCGCATTCGGTCGCGTACGCGGGCTCGCACAACCTGATGCCGCCCGTCGTCGAATGGCTGCTCACCGGCGTTTCATTGCCGCTCACGGTGTTCGGCTTCACGATCACCTACGTCTACATGCCGAACTGCAAGGTCGAGTGGCGCGATGCGGTCGTGGGCGGGCTGATCGCCGCGGTCGCGTTCGAAATCGGCAAGCGCGGCTTCGGGCTCTACGTGCGCAGCATCCCGACTTATACCGCCGTGTATGGCGCGTTCGCGTCGCTACCCGTGTTTCTGCTGTGGGTGTATCTCTGCTGGATGATCGCGCTCGTCGGCGCGATGCTGACCTCGGCGCTGCCCGCTATCCGCATCGGGCAGTATCACCGGCGCGCGTTTCCGGGCAGCGATCTGCTGGACGCGCTCGAAATTCTCGCCCGGCTCGTCGAGGCCCGCGAGGAGGGCAAGCCCGGCTATACCGCGCTCGAATTGTCGAAGATGGTGCGCAGCGACCTCGATACGTCCACGCGCATCATCGCGCGGCTCGACACGCTCGGCTGGATCGGCAGGCTGGAGGACGCGCGCATGCCGCGCTACGTGATGATCGCGAATCCGAACCAGATCACGCTCACCATGCTGTTTCAGGAATTCGTCGTCGACCGCGAAGAACTGGACTACCAGTTGCGACTGGATGCCACACAGATCGAGCGCGATGCGCTCATCAACGCGCTGGAGAACGAGAAACTCGAGGCGACGCTGGGCTCGCTGATCGCGGCGCGCGCGAAGGAACTGCCGAATGCGCCCGTGCGCGAGACGCCGCGTTCGCCGATGCCGCAACAAACGGCATAACGCGGCTCAAAGCGAGATGCGGCCGATGCAGATGTCCTTGAACATGACCCAGTCGCCCATCAGGCTGTAGAGCGGATGGCGAAAGGTGGCCGGACGGTTCTTTTCGAAGAAGAAGTGTCCGATCCACGCGAAGCCGTAGCCGCAGACGACGGCCGCCGGAAGCCAGAGCCAGTCGCCGGTGGCGAGCGCCATCGCCAGGCATCCGATCACGCCCAGCGAGCCGATGAAATGCAGCCTGCGCGAGATCAGGTTGCGGTGCTCTTCGAGGTAATACGGATAGAACTCGGCGAAGCTCGCGAAGTGCTCTCCGTGTGCCGTGTGCGCCATGATGGCCTCCGTGTCGACGAGCCGCTACCGGGCGGGTATCTGATTCATCAGCAAGATTCATTCTGCGACCGGCGGCCCGGACGCGCAAGCCGCGCTTCACTGGCCTTCGGCACACTCCAGCGCGAACGCGAACAGGGCATCCAGAACGGCGTCCGGCTGTTCCGACATCAGCGCATGGCCGGCCTCCAGTTCGACCGTGCGCACGCGCGCGCCTGTTTTCCGGAATACATCGACGAGCGCGCGGGCGGCGCGCGGCGGTGTCATCACATCGCGCTTGCCGTAAAGCACTGTGACGGGACAGCGCACGGACGCGGCCCGGTCGAGCGCCTCCGTGTAACCGTTGCAGGCGCTGAAGTCCGTGTGGAAAAGCTGCGCCTCGCCCAATGCGCTCACGCGCTCCATCAGCCGCTGATTCATGCCTTGCAGCCAGAAGCCGGGCGCGGGACTGGAAGGCTTCGCTGCAATCGTCGAATGCGACCACTGATTCACCATGCCGATCGCCTGCGGCTCGCGCTCGCGGGCGGCGTCGAGCAAGGCGTCGGAGACGGTCATCGGGGCGGCGGTTGCGATCAACGCGAGGCCGGCGGCGCGGTCGGGATAGCGCGCGGCGGCGTCGAGCGCGATCAGCGAGCCCATGCTGTGGCCGACGAGGATGGCCCGGCCCACGCCGGCGGCGTCGAGCACGCCGATGACCCAGTCCGCGAGCCCGGCGATGTCGTGCCGCGCGGGACCGTCGCTGCGGCCGTGGCCGGGCAGGTCGAGCGCCAGCACGCCGAAGCCGTGATGGGCGAAGTAGCGCGTCTGCAGCGCCCAGACGCTATGGTCGTGCTGCGCGCCGTGAATAAAGACGACGGCGGGGCGCGCCGCGTCGAAAGGCTTGCCGCCGGTGTAGGCGTAGGCGCGGCGGCCGTCGAGTTCGAGCATCATGCGCGGCTCCCGAGCGGCGTCGCGTTTGGCTGATCGCCACTTTCGGCGGCCTTTTGCGCAGCCTTCAGCCCGCGTTTCAAATCGTCGATCAGATCGTCAGGATCTTCCAGCCCGATCGAAAGGCGAATCCGTCCCGGCCCGATGCCCGCGGCGACGAGCGCGGCGGCGTCCATGCGGAAATGCGTCGTGGAGGCGGGATGAATGACGAGCGAGCGCGCGTCGCCGACATTCGCCAGATGCGAGAAGAGCGACAGCGATTCGATGAACGCGCGCGCTGCCGGCACGCCGCCGCGCACATCGAAGCTGAAGACGGCGCCCGCGCCGCGCGGCAGCAGACGCCTGGCAAGGGCATGATCGCGATGCGTCGGCAGTTCGGGATAGGCCACGCCTTCGACCGCGGGCGAACTCAGCAGGAATTCGATCACCTTGCGCGTATTCGCGACATGCCGGTCCATGCGCAACGGCAAGGTTTCGATGCCTTGAAGCAGTTGCCACGCGGCCTGCGGATGCAGACACGCGCCGAAGTCGCGCAAGCCCTCGCGGCGGGCGCGCAGCAGGAACGGCGCGACCGTGCTTTCCTCGGCGAAGACCATGCCGTGAAAGCCTTCGTAAGGCTCGGTGAATTCGGGGAAACGGTCGCTCGCGGCGAAGTCGAACGTGCCGCCATCCACCAGCACGCCGCCGATGGTGGTGCCGTGGCCGCCGAGAAACTTCGTCGCGGAGTGATAGACGAGATCCGCCCCGTGCTCGAACGGGCGCAGCAGGTAGGGCGTCGTGAAGGTCGAATCGACGAGCAGCGGCGCGCCGTGCGCGTGCGCGATTTCCGCGACGCCGGCGATATCGAGCACGTCCAGCCCCGGATTGCCGAGCGTCTCGCCGAAGAACAGGCGCGTGTTCGGCCGGGCGGCGGCGCGCCACGCGTCGAGATCGTGCGGCGGCACGAACGTGGTTTCGATGCCGAAGCGCCGCAGCGTGTAGTGCAGCAGATTGTGCGAGCCGCCGTACAGCGCGGCGGACGCGACGATATGCGAGCCCGCGCCCATCAGCGTGGCGATCGCCAGATGCAACGCCGCCTGACCGCTCGCCGTGCCGATGGCGCCGACGCCGTTTTCCAGCGCCGCGACGCGCTCCTCGAAAACCGCGACCGTCGGATTCGAGATGCGCGAATAGACGTGCCCCGAGCGTTCCATGTTGAAGAGCGCGGCGGCGTGGTCGGTGTCGCGAAACGAGAACGACGTGGTCTGATAGATGGGCGTCGCGCGCGCGCCGGTGGCGGGATCGGGCGCGGCGCCCGCGTGCAGCGCGAGCGTATCGAAGCGGTTGGCGGGCATCGTCGGCGGCCGGCGCGGCGTGCGTCCGGCGAAAATGTCGGTCGGCCATCCTATCATCGCGGCGGCGCGCGCAAACCTAGGGCGAACGCCTGCCGCCGGGCCGCGAAGCCTTATCCGAAAGGCTAACGCGGGCGCCGTTCGCTTTCCTTTTGCGGGCCTTTCCGATAGCATCGACCCATGGTTTCACAAACGCTTAGGCATCTGAACAGGCATTTCGCAAGGAGAAAGTCATGCGAGTCAGCGACATTCTGAAGGTGAAGGGCAACGCGCTATTCACCGTTACGCCCGATACGCCGCTCTCCGACGCGATCAACGTCATGGCGGCGCACGACATCGGCTCGCTGGTCGTCATGGAATACGGCGATCTGGTCGGCATGCTGACTTTCCGCGAAATCATTCTGACGCTGCGCGAGAACGGCGGCGGCGTCGGCACCACGACCATCCGCAAGGTCATGGACGATCACCCGCTCACCTGCACGCCCGAAACCGACGTGAACGAAATCCGCCGCATGATGCTGGAGCATCACGTGCGCTATCTGCCGGTCATGGAGAATCGCGCGCTGATGGGCGTGATCTCGTTCTACGACGTGGCGAAGGCCGTCGTCGAGGAGCAGGGTTTCGAGAATCGCATGTTGAAGGCGTATATCCGCGACTGGCCGGAAGAGCAGGGCCAGCAGGAGCAGCAGAACGTTCGCTGAAGTCAGGGCAACATGCCGCGCGCGTCGTCGTCGCGCGGCTGCCTGCACTGACCGAATTCCAGATACGAAGTAGCCGGAACATCGCAGCGCGCCGAAGGGCGCGTTTTTTTTCGCCCGGCGTTTGAGCACATAAAGACACAATCTGACCGATAACCATGAGTGACAACCCGTTGAACGCACAGAACGACGCGGGCCCGCGTGCTTCCCGCAAGTCGCCCGCCGCAGGCGAGAGTCAGTTTCGTCTGCTGCGCGAGCGCCGCTTCGCACCGTTCTTCTGGACGCAGTTTCTCGGGGCCATGAACGATAACGTCTTCAAGGTCGGCTTCACGTCGCTCGTGACGTTTCAGGCGGCGCGCTTCTCCGGCGTGGATCCGAAGACCGCGGCGTTCCTGATCTCCGCCATCTTCATCGTGCCGTTCGTGCTGTTTTCGGCGACTTCCGGACAGATTGCCGACAAGTACGACAAGGCCGTGCTCGCGCGACTCGTAAAGAGCTTCGAGATCGTGGTGATGCTGATCGGCGGCGCGGGATTCCTGCTGCACAGCGCGCCGCTGCTGTACGTCTGCACCTTCCTGATGGGCGTGCATTCGACCGTCTTCGGTCCCGTAAAGTACGCTTATCTGCCGCAGCATCTGAAAGGCACGGAACTCGTCGGCGGCAACGGCCTCGTCGAAATGGGCACGTTCGTCGCCATTCTCATCGGCACGATCATCGGCGGGGCGGCGGCGGGCGCGGCCGAGCACGGCGCGCTGTTGCTCGCGGCGGCGTGCCTCGCGTTGGCGATCGTCGGGCGCGTCGTGTCGGGCTTCGTGCCGAAGTCGGACCCGTCTCAGCGCGACTTGCGCATCAACTGGAATCCGGTGTCCGAGACCTGGCGCAATCTGAAACTCGCGCGGTCGGACCGAACCGTGTTTCTGAGTCTGCTCGGCATTTCGTGGCTGTGGTTCGTCGGCGCGACGTTTCTCACGTCCTTCTTCAATTTCGCCAAAGACGTGCTGTCCGCGAATCCCGATGTCGTGACCATCCTGCTCGCGACGTTCTCGCTCGGCATCGGCACCGGGTCGCTGCTGTGCGAGCGGCTCTCGAAACACCGCGTCGAAATCGGGCTGGTGCCGCTCGGGTCCATCGGCATCAGCGTGTTTGCGATCGACCTGTTCTTCGCGAGTCACCGCATCGCGCCCGCGTCGCATCTGCTGAACGTCAGCGAATTTCTGCTCGCGTCGCGGCACTGGCGCATTCTCGCGGACCTGTTTCTCCTCGCGATGTTCGGCGGCTTCTACAGCGTGCCGCTCTATGCGCTCATTCAGGCGCGCAGCCAGCCGACGCACCGCGCGCGCATCATCGCCGCGAACAACATTCTCAATTCGTTCTTCATAATCGTCTCGGCGCTCATGGCGCTCGCGCTGACGTCGATGGGCGTGGGCATTCCCGGTCTCTTTCTCGTGACGGCGCTGCTGAACGTGCTCGTAGCCGTGTATATCTACTCGCTCGTGCCCGAGTTTCTGCTGCGATTCATCGCGTGGATGCTCGTGCACACGTTCTATCGCATTCGCCTGGTCGATGCCGCGCGCATTCCGTCGCACGGCGCGGCGGTGCTCGTGTGCAATCACGTGAGTTACGTGGATGCGGTCGTCATCATGGCCGAGAGTCCGCGGCCGATCCGCTTCGTGATGGATCACCGCATCTTTCGCACGCCGTTCGTCGGCTGGCTGTTCCGTCATGTGAAGGCGATCCCGATTGCGCCCGCGCACGAAGACGCGGAACTGCTCGAACGCGCGTATCGGACATGCCAGCGCGCGCTCGAAGACGGCGATCTGATCTGCATCTTCCCCGAGGGGAAACTGACGCGAACCGGGGAAATGAACCCGTTCAGGCACGGTATCTCGGAGATTCTGCGGCGGCATCCGGCGCCCGTCGTGCCGATGGCGCTGCGCGGACTGTGGGGCAGCGTCTTCTCGCGCGACCAGAACGCGCAGTGGCCGCGTCCGATTCGGCGGGGCGTGATGACGCGTCTGACATTGGCGGTCGGCGAGCCCATCGCGCCGGAAGACGCGACGCCGCAGCACTTGCAGGACCGCGTGACGGCGCTGCGCGGCGCGCGGCGATAGCGGTGGACGCTGGACGGCGCTGGCATAATAGCGGTCTTCCCCGACACTTCTCTCAGGTCGACGCTCATGTCCGGCAACACCCTTGGCACGCTCTTCACCGTCACGAATTTTGGCGAATCGCATGGACCGGCGATCGGCTGCGTGATCGACGGCTGCCCGCCGGGCATGGCGCTCACCGAAGCCGACATTCAAGTGGAACTGGATCGGCGCCGTCCGGGCACGTCGCGTCACGTGACGCAGCGGCAGGAAGCCGATCAGGTCGAAATTCTGTCGGGCGTATTCGAAGGCGTCACCACCGGCACGCCCATCGCGCTCTTGATCCGCAACACGGATCAGCGCAGCAAGGACTACGGCAACATCGCGGAGACGTTCCGTCCGGGTCATGCCGACTACACCTACTGGCAAAAGTACGGCGTGCGCGACTATCGCGGCGGCGGGCGATCGTCCGCGCGCCTGACTGCGCCTACGGTCGCGGCGGGGGCGGTCGCGAAGAAGTGGCTGCGCGAGAAGTTCGGCATCGAGACGCGCGGATACATGAGCGCGCTCGGCGAGATTCCGATTCCGTTCGTCGACTGGAAGCACGTGCGCGAGAATCCGTTCTTCGCGCCGAACGCGGATGTCGTGCCGCAGCTCGAAGCGTACATGGACGCACTGCGCCGCGATGGCGATTCGGTCGGCGCGCGCATCGAAGTGGTGGCGAGCGGCGTGCCGGTCGGACTCGGTGAACCGCTATACGACCGGCTGGACGCCGACATCGCCCACGCGATGATGGGCATCAATGCCGTGAAGGGCGTGGAGATCGGCGCGGGATTCGCCAGCGTCGCGCAACGCGGCTCTCAGCACGGCGACGAGATGACGCCCGAAGGCTTCGCCACCAATCACGCGGGCGGCATTCTCGGTGGCATTTCGAGCGGGCAGGACATTACCGTGTCCATCGCGATCAAGCCGACGTCGAGCATTCGCACGCCGCGTCAGTCCGTCGACAAGACGGGCGCGCCGGCTACCGTCGAGACGTTCGGGCGCCACGATCCGTGCGTCGGCATCCGTGCGACGCCCATCGCGGAGGCGCTGCTCGCTTTGGTGCTGATGGACCACGCGCTGCGGCACCGCGCGCAATGCGGCGATGTGACCGTCGCGACCCCGAAGATTCCCGCGCACGTACCGGGCAAGTAACGCGGCATCAAAAGAAACGCCGGTCGTGGGACCGGCGCTCTCGTCACATGTTCGGATAGTTCGGCCCGCCGCCGCCCTCCGGCGTCACCCAGACGATATTCTGCGTCGGGTCCTTGATATCGCATGTCTTGCAGTGAACGCAGTTCTGCGCGTTGATCTGCAGGCGATCGCTGCCGTCTTCCGATTTCACGAATTCGTAGACCGCGGCGGGGCAGTAGCGGCCTTCGGGACCCGCATACGTCCGCAGATTCACGTTGACCGGCACGCTCGGATCTTTCAGCGTCAGATGCGCCGGCTGATTCTCTTCGTGATTCGTGTTCGAGATGAACACGGACGAGAGGCGATCGAACGTGAGCTTGCCGTCAGGCTTCGGATACACGATCGGCTTGCACTGCGACGCCGGCTTCAGCATCTCATGATCCCAATGCTGATGATGCAGCGTCCACGGCACGTTGCCGCCCATCACCTTCTGCTCCAACCCGACCATGAACGAACCGAGGTAAAGGCCCTTGCTCATCCACTGCTTGAAGTTGCGCGCCCGGTAGAGCTCGGTCTTGAGCCACGAGTTTTCGAATGCTTCCGGGTAAGCCGTCAGTTCGTCGGCCTGACGTCCGTCCTGCACGGCGTCGAACGCGGCTTCGGCAGCCATCTTGCCGGTCTTGATTGCCGCGTGGCTGCCCTTGATGCGCGACGCGTTCAGGAAACCGGCGTCGTCGCCAGCGAGCGCGCCGCCCGGGAACGTGAGCTTCGGCAGCGACATCAGACCGCCCGCGGTGATCGCGCGCGCGCCGTAGGACAGGCGCTTGCCGCCTTCCAGAAACCCGCGGATCGACGGATGCGTCTTGTAACGCTGGAATTCCTCGAACGGCGACAGGTACGGATTCGAATACCCGAGCCCGACCACGAAGCCGACCACGACCTGATTGTTGTCCATGTGATAGAGGAACGACCCGCCGTACGTGTCCGGTTCCAGCGGCCAGCCGGCCGTGTGAATCACGAGCCCCGGCTTGTGCTTGACCGGATCGATCTCCCACAATTCCTTGATGCCGATGCCGTATACCTGCGGATCGGCATTCTGATTGAGCTTGAACTTGTCGATGAGCTGGCGCCCGAGGTGCCCGCGCGCGCCCTCGCAAAAGAGAGTGTACTTCGCGTGCAGTTCCATGCCGAGCTGGAAGTTGTCGGTCGGTTGGCCGTCTTTGCCGACGCCCATGTTGCCGGTGACGACGCCGCGCACCGAGCCGTCGTCGGCATAGAGCACTTCCGCTGCCGGGAAGCCAGGGAAAATTTCGACGCCGAGCGCTTCGGCCTGCTGCCCGAGCCAGCGCGTGACGTTGCCGAGGCTCACGACGTAGTTGCCGTGATTCTTGAAGTTATCGGGAAGCAGCCAGTTCGGGACCTGCTTCGCGCCGGTCGGCGACAGGAACAGGAACCGGTCTTCGGTCACTTCGACGTCGAGCGGCGCGCCCTGTTCCTTCCAGTCGGGGATGAGTTCCGTGAGGCCGCGCGGGTCCATCACCGCGCCCGAGAGAATGTGCGCGCCGACCTCCGAGCCTTTCTCCAGCACGCAGACGCCGATTTCGACGCCTTTTTCCGCCGCCAGTTGTTTCAGGCGAATTGCAGCCGACAAACCCGCTGGGCCGCCGCCGACGATCACCACGTCGTATTCCATCGATTCGCGGGGACCGTATTGCTCGATAAGGCTCGCCGGGGTCATCAATGTTCCTCTCTACCGTTAGAATGGCCTTCCAAGATCGCGTATTGTCAGCGAACGTCAGGCGGGCTGCAACCGAAG
This sequence comes from Caballeronia sp. Sq4a, assembly GCF_023170545.1. Classification (NCBI taxonomy): domain Bacteria; kingdom Pseudomonadati; phylum Pseudomonadota; class Betaproteobacteria; order Burkholderiales; family Burkholderiaceae; genus Caballeronia; species Caballeronia sp. Sq4a. The sequence continues at coordinate 1,114,380 of NZ_CP084250.1, forward strand.
GTGTCTTGATCTGCACGATCGTACTATTTTTTGTGATACCGTGGTATCGGTGTCTACGCCAAGTGGCGCGACCGCGCGCCTCGCGCTGCCCGCGTCCCCCGCAAGGCTGAATCAACCGTACAAGAAGGAAGCACAATGGGCCGTTCGATCAACCTGGAAGGCAAGGTCGCGCTGATTACCGGCGCGTCCAGTGGGCTCGGGAAGCGTTTTGCGCAGGTGCTGTCGCAGGCGGGCGCGAAAGTGGTGCTCGCGAGCCGCCGCGTCGAGCGGCTGAAGGAACTGCGCGCCGAAATCGAGGCGTCCGGCGGCGCCGCGCACGTCGTGTCGCTCGACGTCACGGACTACCTGAGCGTCAAGGCCGCTGTTGCGCACGCCGAGACGGAAGCCGGTACCATCGACATTCTCGTCAATAATTCGGGCGTCTCGACCACGCAAAAGCTGACCGACGTGACGCCGGCGGACTTCGAGTTCGTCTTCGGCACGAATGTGCGCGGCGCGTTCTTCGTCGCGCAGGAAGTGGCCAAGCGCATGATCATGCGCGGCAACGGCGCGGCCAAGCCCGCTTATCGCATCATCAACATCGCCTCCGTGGCGGGGCTGCGCGTGTTCCCGCAAATCGGCCTTTATTCCATGAGCAAGGCCGCCGTCGTGCAGATGACCAAGGCGATGGCCATGGAATGGGGCCGCCACGGCATCAACGTGAACGCGATCTGCCCGGGCTATATCGACACCGAGATCAATCACCACCACTGGAAGACCGAGCAGGGCCAGAAGCTCGTGTCGATGCTGCCGCGCCGGCGCGTCGGCGCGCCCGAAGACCTGGACGGCCTGTTGCTGCTGCTTTCGGCCGACGAATCGCAGTTCATGAACGGCTCGGTCATTTCGGCGGACGACGGTTTTTCACTATGAGCATCGCGCGGGCAAACGCCGCGCGGCGCGCTGTTTTCAGACACTGGAAGGTTGAATGAGCAACACCGATACGCCCACGAACGCGCCCACGAACGCGGACCCCGACTTTCACACGGTCTTCGAAATGTCCATGCCCATCCGCTGGGGCGACATGGACGCCTTCGGGCACGTCAACAACACGGTCTACTTCCGCTACATGGAGCAGGTCCGCATCTCGTGGTTCGAGCAGATCGGCGCGGCGGGCGGCAACGGCGAGGGCCAGGGGCCCGTCATCGTGAATGCGTCGATGGAGTTCCTGAAGCAGCTTCACTATCCCGGCGACGTCATCGCGCGCATGTCGGTCGGCAAGCCGGGACGCAGCAGTTTCGATACGCGCTTCGAGCTGTATCGCGCTGACGCGCCGGGCACGCTGTACGCGCGAGGCGCGGCGAAGGTCGTGTGGGTTGACTACGCGGCGGGGAAGTCGGTGCCGATTCCCGATCTGCTGCGTCAGATGATCGAAACGGCCGCGCCGGTCGCGTCCTGATCGCCCAAGCTCAGTTGCCGAGCAGCCGCTGCAGAAGCTCCGTTGCGTTGCCGGTGTCGTATTTGCGCATGAGCCGCGCACGGTAGATATCCACCGTGCGCGGGCTGATATCGAGCACGCGGCCGATCTGCTTGCTCGTCTTGCCCGTGACGAGTTGCGCGGCGATTTCCCGTTCGCGCGGCGTCAGTTCGATGGCGACGCGCCGCGTCGCGCTCAGGTCCTCGAACGTCCAGACGCCCGCCGCATGCGGCGCGGCGCGGTCGAGCGCGCGGCCGGTCACGTGGCACCAGAAGAGTTCGCCGTTCGCGCGTTTCATGATGCGGTCGTCGCTATACGTGCCGCGGCCGCTGATATGCGCTGCTATGCGCTCGCCGATGCGCGCGAATTCGTCCGGCGTCGGATAGAGCACCTCGAACGAGCAGCCGATGAGCGTCTCGCGGGTCGCGCCGAAAATGGCGCAGACCTCCTCGTTGCAGTCCTCGATGGTGCGCTCTCGCGACAACACGAGCCCGACGGGCGCGAGATGAAACGCGGTTTGATAGTCCAGTTCACGCATGTCGATTCCGGCGCCCGGCCGCGTCGCAAGCAACGACGGGCGCGGGCAATGACTTATGTATTTTTGCGTATTGTGCAGGATGGATCGCGCAGCGTACCCTTTCGGCCAGATGAAAACGCCGCCGCGCGCTGTCCGGCGGCGCTAAAACCGGTTCTTTAGTCGGGTTCAACATGGAAGGGACAAACAGATGAACAAGGTCTATCCCAGCGCGAAAGCGGCGCTCGATGACATCGTCAAGGACGGGCAGACGTTCGCCGTCGGCGGATTCGGCTTGTGCGGCATTCCGGAGGCGCTGATCGCCGCGCTGCGCGATTCGGGCGTGAAGGGCATCACGTGCATCAGCAACAACGCGGGCGTCGACGGCTTCGGCCTCGGCCTCTTGCTGGAGACGCGCCAGATCAAGAAGATGATTTCGTCCTACGTGGGCGAGAACAAGGAATTCGAGCGGCAATATCTGGCCGGCGAACTCGAACTCGAATTCACGCCGCAGGGCACGCTCGCCGAAAAGCTGCGGGCGGGCGGCGCGGGCATTCCGGCGTTCTTCACGAATACCGGCTACGGCACGATCATCGCGGAAGGCAAGGAAACGCGCCAGTTCGGCGAGAATCACTACGTGCTGGAGCATTCGCTGACGGCGGACGTCGGGCTCGTCAAGGCGTGGAAAGCCGACAAGTCGGGCAATCTGATCTATCGCCGCACGGCGCGCAACTTCAACCCGATGTGCGCGATGGCCGGCAAGATCACCGTCGCGGAAGTGGAAGAGATCGTGGAAGTCGGCGAGCTCGATCCGGACGCGATCCACACGCCGGGCATTTTCGTGCAACGGCTCGTCCTGAATGCGCATCCGGAAAAGCGCATCGAACAACGCATCGTCCGCGCGAAAGGAGAATGACCATGGCTTGGACTCGTGACCAGATGGCCGCGCGTGCGGCGAAGGAATTGCAGGACGGCTTCTACGTGAACCTGGGCATCGGCTTGCCGACGCTCGTCGCGAACCACGTCCCGCCGGGCGTCGAAGTGTGGCTGCAATCGGAGAACGGGCTGCTCGGCATCGGGCCGTCGCCGACCGAGGAAGAAGTCGACGCCGATCTCATCAACGCGGGCAAGCAGACGGTGACGACGCTGCCCGGTTCGTCCATCTTTTCGTCGGCGGATTCGTTCGCCATGATCCGCGGCGGCCACATCAACCTCGCGATTCTCGGCGCGATGCAGATCAGCAAGAAGGGCGATCTCGCCAACTGGATGATCCCCGGCAAGATGATCAAGGGCATGGGCGGCGCGATGGACCTCGTCGCGGGCGTGAAGCGCGTCGTCGTGCTGATGGAACATGTGGCGAAGGGCGACCAGCACAAGATTCTCGAAGAATGCACGCTGCCGCTGACGGGCGTGGGCGTCGTGGATCGCATCATCACGGATCTCGGCGTGATCGACGTGACCGATAGCGGGCTGAAGCTGGTCGAACTCGCCGACGGCGTGACCGTCGAAGAGATTCAGCGCAAGACCGGCGCGCCGCTCGACGTCAGCAGCGTGCAGTAAGTTCACAACAGAACGCGGTTCGGAAGCGGGCGGGGCGGAAGGCTTCGCCCGTTTTGCTTTTGGGGCGCGCAAGGCATCGTCCGTTCGGCTAACGACGCTCGGCCGTGCGCCGGACGCTTTAGAATCGATCGGACATCTTCCACGAGGAATCTCCATGAGCGCATCCATCGTCGTCGAAGCTTCGCATTCCACGCTCACCGCGCCGCGCCAGCGTTTCGTGCAGTGCGCGAGTCCGGCGGGGCTGCATCGCATGGCTTACACCGAATGGGGCGATCCCGGCAATCCACGCGTGCTGCTGTGCGTGCATGGCCTGACGCGGTCCGGCCGCGACTTCGACAAGGTCGCGCAGGCGTTCGCGGCGGAGTATCGCGTGGTGTGTCCGGACGTGGTCGGCCGCGGCCTGTCGGACTGGCTCGCCGATTCGCGTTACTACGGTCTCGCGCAGTATGTCGCCGACATGGTCACGCTGATCGCGCGGCTCAATGTGGAAACGGTCGACTGGTTCGGCACGTCGATGGGCGGGCTGATCGGCATGGTGCTCGGCGGATTGAAGAACACGCCGATCCGCAAGCTGCTCCTGAACGATGTCGGGCCGCATATCGAGCCGGTGGCGCTCGAGCGTATCCGCAGCTACCTCGGCAAGCCCGCGCGTTTTGCATCGCTCGATGAAGGCATCCGGCAGGCGGCGGCGCTCGCGGCGTCCTTCGGGCCGCTTACCGACGAGGAGTGGGCGAGCATCAACGCGCCGCTTCTGCACGAGCGCGACGGCGCGTGGACGTTCCGCTACGACCCGGGCATCGCCGCGCCGTTCTCCGAGGCCACGGACGAACAGAACGCCGCAGGCGAAGCGTTTCTCTGGCATTCGTTCGCGTCGATCGCGACGCCGGTGCTCGTCGTGCGCGGCGAAAGCTCGGACCTGCTGTCCCGCGAGACCGTCGCGCAGATGGTCGAGAAAGGGCAGGCGGTATCGAGCGTGGAAGTGCCGAACGCCGGCCATGCGCCCGCGTTTCTCGACAGCGGGCAGATCGCCGTCGCGCGGCGCTTCTTTCTCGAAAACGAGGCCCGCGGGGCATAATATCGGGCTGAGCGCGTGACGCTCTGTCTCGTTTTTGAACTCATCACAGGACTGGATAACCCATGGCAGTTACTCGTCATCACGTCGGCGCGCGCCTTTCCGAGATCGCTATTCATAACGGCACGGTGTATCTCGCAGGCCAGATCGCGGAGGACACCGATCAGGACATCACCGGCCAGACGCGCGAAGTGCTGGGCCACATCGACCGTCTGCTCGAAGAGGCGAACAGCGACAAGTCGCACCTGTTGTCCGTGCAGATCTTCATCTCGGACATGGTGCACTTCGCCGGCATGAACGCCGTGTGGGACGCGTGGGTCGCGCCGGGCCACACGCCGCCGCGCGCCACCGTCGAGGCGAAGCTCGCGAATCCGGCTTGCCTCGTCGAAGTCGTCGTGGTGGCTGCGCAACGTAGCTGAACCGGCGAGCAGCACGACCGTCGTGGCTTTACCGTATGACCGAGAGCACCGTCCCCGCTGACACGCTGCCCGAGCCGTCGTTCGACGACGCGCTCGCGTTCGTGCGCGAGCACGCGAAGGACGCGCGGCTCTCGACGGGCGAATTGCTGGCGGACCACGCCGCAGGCACCGCGCGCATCATGCAGACGCTCAACGTCGACCCGCATGCGGTCGCGGCCGCCGCGTTGTTCGCGCTCGCGCCGCATCTCGACCATCCCGAGACCTTGATCGCCGAACGCTTCGGGCCGGAAGTGCAGCGGCTCGTGAGCGACGTGCGCAAGCTCTTGCGCCTCGGCTCGGTCAGTTCCCGCGCGACGCTCGCCGCGTTGCCCGACAACACGCGCGACGCGCAAGCGGCGCGGCGCGCGCAGGTCGAATCGCTGCGCAAGATGCTGCTCGCGTTCGCGCAGGATATTCGCGTGGTGCTGATCCGGCTCGCTTCACGCCTGCAGACGCTGCGCTACCACGCCGCGAACAAGACCGAGCCGCCGCCCGAGGTGCCGCGCGAGACGCTCGACATCTACGCGCCGCTCGCCAACCGCCTCGGCATCTGGCAACTGAAGTGGGAACTCGAAGACCTGTCGTTTCGCTTCGAAGACCCGGTCACCTACAAGCGCATCGCCAAGTTGCTCGACGAAAAGCGCATCGAGCGCGAATCGTATGTGACTGAGGCGATCGCGCGGCTGCAAAAGGAACTGGACACCGCGCACATCAAGGCCGAAGTGAGCGGCCGGCCGAAGCACATCTACAGCATCTGGAAGAAGATGCGCGGCAAGCATCTCGACTTCTCGGAACTCAACGACGTGCGCGCGTTCCGCGTGATCGTAGGCGATATCAAGGATTGCTACACGGTGCTCGGCATCGTGCATAACCTGTGGCAGCCGGTGCCGCGCGAATTCGACGATTACATCTCGCGGCCGAAGCCGAACGGCTACAAATCGCTGCATACGGTGGTCGTCGGCGACGACGGACGCGCATTCGAAGTGCAGATCCGCACGCACGAGATGCATCAGTTCGCCGAGTACGGCGTGGCCGCGCACTGGCGTTACAAGGAAGCCGGGGCGCGCGGCTACGCGGGCCAGGTCATGGCAAGCGAGAAGTACGACGAAAAGATCGCCTGGCTTCGTCAGCTGCTCGCGTGGAAAGACGACGTGGAGGGCGATCGTCCCGGCTGGCAGCATCTGCGCGACGCCACGCTCGACGACGACCACATCTACGTGCTGACGCCGCAGGCGCGCGTGATCGCGCTGCCGCACGGTTCGACGGCGGTCGATTTCGCGTATCACCTGCACAGCGAGCTCGGGCATCGCTGCCGGGGCGCGCGTGTCGATGGCGCGATGGTGCCGCTCAACACGCCGCTACAGAACGGTCAGACGGTCGAGATCATCGCGGTGAAGGAGGGCGGACCGTCGCGCGACTGGCTCAATCCGCAACTCGGCTATCTGCACAGCCCGCGCGCGCGGCAGAAAGTGCGCGCCTGGTTCAACGCGATCGACGCGGCCGAGAACGTCGCGCAAGGCCGCGCGATCGTCGAAAAGACGTTGCAGCGCGAGGGCAAGACGTCGGTCAATCTGGATCAGCTCGCGGCCAAGCTGGGCTTCAAGGCGCCGGAAGAGCTATACGCGGTCGTCGCCAAGGACGAGTTCAGCCTTCGCAACATCGAGCAGGCGCTCTCGGACGCGCCGCCGCCCGAGCCGGAGCCGGAAGCGCCCGCGCAGTTCGAAAAGCGCAGCAGCGGGCAGAGCGTGGCGCACGGCGCGTCGACGGGCGTGCTGGTCGTCGGCGTCGACGCGTTGCTCACGCAGCTCGCGCGCTGCTGTCGTCCGGCGCCGCCCGATCCGATCGCAGGTTTCGTCACGCGCGGCAAAGGCATGTCGATTCACCGCACCGACTGCGCGACGTTCCAGCGCATGGCGCATCGCTCTCCCGAGCGCGTGCTGCATACCACGTGGTCTGCCGAGGTGATGAACGGCCGTGGATCGTCGGTCTATCCGGTGGATCTCGCGGTGGAGTCGGCGGACCGGCAGGGGCTGCTGCGCGATATCTCTGAAGTGTTCGCGCGGGAGAAGATGAACGTGATCGGCGTCAAGAGCCAGAGCCGGCGGAACATCGCGTTCATGCAGTTCACGGTCGAGGTGTCGAACGCGGCGCAGATCCAACGCGCGTGCACGTTGCTCGGCGAAGTGCCGGGCGTCATCCGCGCGTCGCGGCGCGCCTAGCGGTTCGCCTGGCGTTTCATCGCGCGGAAAGTTGAACGGATCGGCGAATATTTTCGCGATTCATGTACAGAAACACTTGCCAAAATTCGAAACGCTCCATATAATCTCACTTCTTTCAGGCTCGTAGCTCAGCTGGTTAGAGCACCACCTTGACATGGTGGGGGTCGTTGGTTCGAGTCCAATCGAGCCTACCAACGAAAACGAGACTTCGGCGAATCATCGGTTCACGGAGTTTCACTCCGCAAGAAGCGCTAAGGCGCAAAAGGCGAATAAAGAAATGTCACTTCGAACGTTGACCGAAACATATTCGGAGCGACGCTAGTCGAGGACCTCTTTCGCCTTCTGCCCTTTTTGTTTCGCGGTATGTGTGAAAAGTGAATGCGGCCCCTCGAAAGCGGGGCCGCATTTTTTTTGTCCCTCGGTTTCTGTTTCTCGACACCGCGGGCCAGTGCTTATTCGAACTCGCTCGGCGTGCGCCGGCGTCCTGGAGAACGAAATGGTTTCGGTACGTTTGCCTGATGGGTCGGTCCGCCAATACGACCACCCGGTGACCGTCGCGGAAGTCGCGGCATCGATCGGCGCGGGCCTCGCCAAGGCGGCGCTCGCCGGCAAGCTGAACGGCGAGCTCGTCGATACGTCCTTCGTGATCGACCACGATTCTTCGCTCGCCATCGTCACCGACAAAGATCCGGAAGGCGTGGATGTCGTTCGTCACTCCACGGCGCACTTGCTCGCCTACGCGGTCAAGGACCTGTTCCCTGAAGCGCAGGTGACCATCGGGCCGGTCATCGACAACGGCTTCTACTACGACTTCTCGTACAGCCGTCCCTTCACGCCCGAAGACCTCGAGAAGATCGAGAAGCGCATGCAGGAGATCGCGAAGAAGGACGAGCCGGTGTCGCGCCGCGTCGTCTCGCGCGACGAGGCGGTCGAGTACTTCAAGAGCATCGGCGAGCAGTACAAGGCCGAAATCATCTCGTCGATTCCGGAATCCGACGAGATTCGCCTCTACTCGCACGGCAATTTCATCGACCTGTGCCGTGGCCCGCACGTGCCGTCCACCGGCAAGCTCAAGGTCTTCAAGCTGATGAAGGTCGCGGGCGCGTACTGGCGCGGCGATTCGAAGAACGAGCAATTGCAGCGCATTTACGGTACCGCCTGGACCAAGAAGGAAGATCAGGATCAGTACCTGCACATGCTCGAGGAAGCGGAAAAGCGCGACCATCGCAAGCTCGGCAAGCAACTCGACCTGTTCCACTTGCAGGACGAGGCGCCCGGCATGGTGTTCTGGCATCCGAAGGGCTGGTCGCTGTGGCAACAGGTCGAGCAGTACATGCGCCGTCGCGTGAACGAAGCCGGCTATCTCGAGATCAAGACTCCGATGGTCATGGACCGTTCGCTGTGGGAAGCGTCGGGTCACTGGCAGAACTATCGTGAAAATATGTTCACGACCGAATCGGAAAAGCGCGACTACGCGATCAAGCCGATGAACTGCCCGGGCCACGTGCAGGTTTTCAACCACGGCCTGCGCTCGTACCGCGATCTGCCGCTGCGCTACGCAGAGTTCGGCTCGTGCCACCGCAACGAGCCGTCGGGCGCGCTGCACGGTCTCATGCGCGTGCGGGGCTTCGTTCAGGACGACGCGCACATCTTCTGCACCGAAGACCAGTTCATCGCCGAGTCGATCGCCTTCAACACGCTCGCCATGAGCGTGTATAAGGACTTCGGCTTCGAGCACATCGACATCAAGCTGTCGCTGCGCCCGGAACAGCGCGCGGGCACCGACGAGATCTGGGACCGCGCGGAGCAGGGCCTGCGCGAAGCCCTGACCGCGTGTGGTCTCAAGTGGGAAGAACTGGCGGGCGAGGGCGCGTTCTACGGTCCGAAGATCGAGTATCACATCAAGGACGCGCTCGGCCGGTCCTGGCAGTGCGGCACGCTGCAGCTCGATATGGTGCTGCCGGAGCGTCTGGGCGCGGAGTACGTGGCGGAGGACAACAGCCGTCGCCGCCCGGTCATGCTTCACCGCGCGATCGTGGGTTCGATGGAGCGTTTCCTCGGCATCCTGATCGAGCACCATGCCGGTGCGATGCCGCCGTGGCTCGCGCCTGTGCAGGCAGTCGTGCTGAATATTGCCGAAAGTCAGGCCGAATACGCGGCATCTCTCGTCCAATCGTTGCAAAAACAAGGGCTTAGAGTTGAGGCCGATTTGCGCAACGAGAAGATTAGCTATAAAATACGCGAGCACACGCTGCAAAAGGTCCCGTATTTGCTGGTTGTCGGGGACAAGGAGCGTGAAGCGCAAACCGTGGCCGTGCGTGCTCGTGGCGGTGTCGATCTCGGCGTCATGCCGGTCGGCGCATTCCTCGAACGTCTGCAGCAGGAAGTGCGGGCGTTCAAGTAAGTCACTCGCAGCGCGGCTAGTTTTTTCATTTTTAGAGGAAACGTAACATCGCTACTGATAAGTCGTCACATCGCATCAACGGTGAAATCACTGCACCGGAAGTGCGCTTGGTCGGAGTGGACAACGAGCCGCTCGGAATCGTGAAACTGGCCGAGGCGTTCCGTCAATCGGAACAGCTCGACGTGGATCTCGTCGAAATCGCGCCGCAGGCCTCGCCGCCTGTCTGCCGTTTGATGGATTACGGCAAGTTCAAGTACTCGGAAGCGAAGAAGCAGCACGAGGCAAAGCTGAAGCAGAAGATCGTGCAGGTGAAGGAAGTCAAATTCCGCCCTGGCACGGATGACGGTGACTACAACGTCAAGCTGCGCAACCTCACACGCTTCCTCGAAGACGGCGACAAGACGAAAATCACGTTGCGTTTCCGTGGGCGCGAAATGGCGCACCAGGAAATCGGCATGCGCATGCTCGAACGCCTGAAGGCGGATCTGGACGAAGTCGGCCAGGTCGAGCAGATGCCGAAGATGGAAGGCCGCCAGATGATCATGGTGCTGGCGCCGAAGAAGAAGGCGAAGTAAGCACAGTAGTACGCGATGGATCGCGCGCCGCCCGGTCTGTAGACAGGGCGGCCAGCGCGGCATCGCCAGCGGTTTCAGAAGCGTGCCGGATCAGCGGCGCGGTTCATGAAAAGCGGCGGTCTACCAACGAGATTGTCCGCATACAAGTGGCGCGTGGGTTTCGAAGGGCGGGAAGGGATCTTGGCCGGTACGTGAAGATCAGCCGCACACCCATGACCATCTAATAAACTGGAGTAGTTTCATGCCGAAGATGAAGACCAAGAAGAGTGCTGCAAAGCGCTTCGTGGTGCGTCCGGGCGGTACCGTCAAGCGCGGTCAGGCCTTCAAGCGCCACATTCTTACCAAGAAAACCACCAAGAACAAACGCCATCTGCGTGGCGCCACGGCCGTTCATGATTCCGATCTGAACTCCGTCCGCGCAATGCTGCCGTTCGCCTAACCTCATCTAACTTAAGGAGAGCAACATGCCTCGAGTAAAACGTGGGGTTACCGCACGGGCCCGTCACAAGAAGATCATTCGTCTGGCCAAGGGTTACCGCGGCCGTCGCAATAACGTCTATCGCATCGCCAAGCAGGCGGTCATGCGCGCTGGGCAATACGCCTACCGCGATCGCCGCAACAAGAAGCGTGTGTTCCGCGCACTGTGGATCACGCGTATCAACGCGGCGGTGCGTCAGCACGACATGACCTACAGCGTGTTCATCAACGGCCTGAAGAAGGCTTCGATCGAACTCGACCGCAAGGTGCTGGCTGACATGGCTGTGTTCGACAAGGCCGCTTTTGCTGCGATCGTCAAGCAGGTGAAAGCCGCCGTCGCAGCCTAATTGCGAAATTAGTACTGCGTGGTTTGCCTGAGCGTCGCCGTGTCGTAGACGGTTGCGCGAAGGCAGAAAACGGGGCTCTCACCGAGCCCCGTTTTTGTTGGCCGGACGGTTTTGCGCATGACTTGGCTTTTCTGCTTCGTTGGCTTCCAGGTCACGCGCAAAACCGTAAATCAGACTGAACTTTCGACGTTGAAAAGATGGGATCAATGGATCTGGACCAGATTGTCGCCGACGCGAAAAGCGCCTTTGAACACGCCACCGATGCCACGACGCTCGAAAACGAGAAGGCCCGCTTTCTCGGCAAGTCCGGCGCGCTGACCGAACTGCTGAAGGGCTTGGGCAAGCTCGATCCGGAAGCGAAGAAAACCGAAGGCGCGCGCATCAATCAGGCGAAGCAGCAGGTCGAGGCCGCGCTCAATGCGCGCCGTCAAGCGCTGGCCGATGCACTGCTGAACCAGCGCCTCGCCGCCGAAGCGATCGACGTCACGCTTCCCGGGCGCGGCGCGGGCGTGGGCACGCTGCATCCGGTCATGCGAACGTGGGAACGCGTCGAGCAGATTTTCGGCTCGATCGGTTTCGACGTGGCCGATGGTCCCGAGATCGAGACCGACTGGTACAACTTCACGGCGCTCAATAGCCCGGAGAATCATCCGGCGCGTTCGATGCAGGACACGTTCTACGTCGATGGCAAGGACGCCGAAGGACGCCCGCTCCTGCTTCGCACCCACACGAGCCCGATGCAGGTGCGCTACGCGCGCATGAACAAGCCGCCGATCAAGGTGATCGTGCCGGGCCGCACGTATCGCGTGGACAGCGACGCCACGCATTCGCCGATGTTCAATCAGGTCGAAGGCCTGTGGATCGAGGAGAACATCAGCTTCGCGGACCTGAAGGGCGTCTACACCGATTTCCTCAAGAAATTCTTCGAGCGCGGCGACATTCTCGTGCGCTTCCGCCCGTCGTATTTCCCGTTCACGGAGCCGTCGGCCGAGATCGACATGATGTTCGAGCACGGCAAGAACGCGGGCAAATGGCTGGAGATTTCCGGCTCGGGCCAGGTGCATCCGACCGTCATCCGCAACATGGGTCTGGACCCGGAGCGGTATATCGGCTTCGCGTTCGGCAGCGGCCTCGAGCGTCTGACCATGCTGCGTTACGGCGTGCAGGACTTGCGCCTCTTCTTCGAGAACGATCTGCGTTTCCTGCGCCAGTTCGCCTGAAGCCGCAAAGCCCGCGACGCCCGGTTTGCGCAAAAGCATCGGGCGAGAGACACCACCTCATTCGAACGTAGACACACATGCAATTCCCCGAATCATGGCTCCGTAGCTTCGTCGATCCCAAGCTCTCGACCGACGAACTCGCTCACGCGCTGACGATGGCCGGTCTCGAAGTCGAAGACCTGCGCCCGGTCGCGCCGCCGACCGCGAAGATCGTCGTCGGGCAAGTGCTGGAAGTGGCGAAGCATCCGAACGCCGACAAGCTCAACGTCTGCCAGGTCGATGCCGGCACGGGCGAGCAGTTGAACATCGTCTGCGGCGCGCCGAACGTGTCGCCGGGCATCAAGGTGCCAGTGGCATTGATCGGCGCGGTGTTGCCGCCGGTCGAAGCGGGCGGCGAGCCGTTCGCCATCAAGCCGACGAAACTGCGCGGCATCGACAGCCAGGGCATGCTGTGCTCGGCGCGCGAACTGAAGCTGTCGGAAGACCACAGCGGTTTGCTGATTCTTCCGGCGGACGCGAAGGTCGGCGAGGACATCCGCGAAGCGCTGAATCTGGACGACACCGTCTTCGAAATCAAGCTCACGCCGAACAAGGCGGATTGCCTCTCGGTGTTCGGCGTCGCGCGCGAAACGGCTGCCATCACCGGCGCGCCGCTGAAGACGCTCGACATGCCGCCCGTCAAGACGACGCTCGACGAAAAGCTGCCGGTCAAGGTGCTCGCGCCGGACTTGTGCGGACGCTTCTCCGGCCGCGTGATTCGCGGCGTGAATGCACGCGCGAAGACGCCGCAATGGATGGTCGAGCGTCTCGAGCGCTCAGGCCAGCGCAGCATCTCCGCGCTCGTCGATATTTCGAACTACGTGATGCTCGAACTCGGCCGTCCGACGCACGTGTTCGATCTCGACAAGATTCACGGCGGCATCGAAGTGCGCTGGGGCAAGAAGGGCGAGTCGCTCAAGCTCTTGAACGGCAACACCGTCGAGCTCGATGAAACCGTCGGCGTTATCGCGGACGATCGTCAGGTGGAAAGTCTCGCGGGCATCATGGGCGGCGACAGCACGGCCGTGTCGCTCGATACCACGAACATCTATCTGGAAGCCGCATTCTGGTGGCCCGACGCTATCCGCGGCCGCGCGCGCAAGTACAACTTCTCGACCGACGCAGCGCATCGCTTCGAGCGGGGCGTCGATTATTCGACGACCGTCGAGCATATCGAACGCATCTCGCAGCTGATCCTCGATATCTGCGGCGGCGAAGCCGGTCCGGTGGACGACCAGATCCTCAACGTACCCGAGCGTCGGCCGGTGACGATGCGCGTCGAGCGCGCGCATCGCATCATCGGCGTCGAGATCGGCGCGGAAGAGATCGCGCAGATTTTCACGCGCCTGAACCTCGCGTTCGAGCGCGACGGCGACACCTTCAAGGTCACGCCGCCGCCGTATCGCTTCGACATCGAGATCGAGGAGGATCTGATCGAGGAAGTCGCGCGCATCTACGGCTTCGAGAAGATCCCGGCGCGTCCGCCCGTGGCTGCGAGCGAGATGCGCCGCACGAACGAGACGGTCCGCTCGATTCACGTGCTGCGTCATGCCGTTGCCGCGCGCGACTATTCGGAGACGGTCAACTTCAGCTTCGTGGATGCCGAGTGGGAGAAGGACTTCGCCGGCAACGAGAATCCGATCAAGCTCATCAATCCGATCGCGAGCCAGCTCTCGGTCATGCGCACGACGCTCTTCGGTAGTCTGATCGACGTGCTGCGCTACAACCTGAACCGCCGGGCAGACCGCATCCGCGTGTTCGAAGCAGGGCGCGTGTTTCTGCGCGATGCATCAGTGAAGGCGGGCGAACTCACCGTGGAAGGCTTCGCGCAGCCGAAGCGCATCGGCGGTCTCGCGTATGGTCCCGCGCTCGAAGAACAGTGGGGCGTCGCGTCGCGTCAAGTCGACTTCTTCGACGTGAAGGGCGATGTCGAGGCGCTATTCGCGCCGGTCGTGCCGCGCTTCGTCAAGGCCGAGCATCCGGCGCTGCATCCGGGACGCAGCGCGCGCATCGAGTTGGCGGGGCGCGCGGTCGGCTGGATCGGCGAATTGCATCCGCGCTGGATGCAGAAGTACGACCTGCCGCACGCGCCGATTCTCTTCGAAATCGATGCCGAGGCGCTCATGGAACGCGCGCTGCCGACGCCGTCCGAAGTATCGAAATTTCCGCCGGTGCGCCGCGATATCGCCGTCGTCGTGGATCAGAACGTGCCGGTGCAGGCGCTTCTCGACGAGCTCGAAAACGCCCGTTCAGAGCCCGCCTGCAAGTACGTCACACGGGTTGTGCTTTTCGACGAATTCCGTCCAAAATCAAATACTTCCGGCGGTTTGGGAGCGCATGAGAAAAGTCTTGCCTTCCGTGTAACGTTGCAAGATACTGGCGGCACGCTTCAGGACGAAACGGTCGACACGGCCATCAACACGCTGGTGGATCGCCTGGCTCGAGTACACGGCGCGCGGTTGCGCGGATAGCCTGCAGTTGGCCCCTCCGTCTCAATCGCATTTGCCGTTTTACCGATATGAACCAAATGAACTCGAGTGATTTCGAAGCCCTTCTTTCGGCGCAGCGTAGCGCCATGACCCGAGACAACACCACTTCGGGCGCGTTGTCGAATGACACGCCGACGCTCACCAAAGCCGAACTGGCGGAAATGCTGTTCGACCACGTCGGTCTGAACAAGCGCGAAGCGAAGGACATGGTCGAAGCGTTTTTCGAGGTCATCCGCGACGCGCTCGAAAGCGGCGACAGCGTCAAGCTGTCGGGCTTCGGCAACTTCCAGTTGCGCGACAAGCCGCAGCGTCCGGGACGCAATCCGAAGACTGGCGAAGCCATTCCCATCGCGGCGCGGCGGGTCGTCACGTTTCATGCTAGCCAGAAGTTGAAGGCGCTGGTCGAAACGGGAGCGGAGACGAGTCTGACTCGCTGACGCGTATCTCGCGCCGAAGGGCGCATCCCGCTGTCCGACCGCCGCGCTTCATCGACATCACTCACCACGATGGTTGATCGACGATGGAAAAAGTCGTCTTGCCTCCGATCCCGGCCAAGCGTTATTTCACGATTGGCGAAGTCAGCGAGTTGTGCGGTGTCAAGCCGCACGTGCTGCGCTATTGGGAGCAGGAGTTCACGCAACTCAGGCCGGTCAAGCGGCGCGGCAACCGCCGGTACTATCAGCATCACGAAGTCTTGCTGATCCGGCGGATTCGCGAACTGCTTTACGAGCAGGGCTTCACGATTAACGGCGCGCGTAATCGGCTCGACGCGCAAGGGCGCGCCAATGGCGACGATGCCATGTCCGCCGAGACGTCCGGCGCCGGAGAGGCGCAGCAGCCGGCGGTCGACGTGGACCAGCTCCGCAAGGAGATCATGCAGGTGATCGATCTGCTCGGCGGGTAAGCGCCGATCGTATAAATACGAAAAAGCCGCGATCGCGTATCGCGGCTTTTTCATTCGTATCGAGCGTGCATGGAGCGCCGGCTGTACGATACCCGCGTGTCTTTCTCGTTCTCTTCAGGGAGGCTTTATGCGAGTGTTGATCGTGGGCGCGACGGGATTGCTGGGCACGGAGATCGCGCGCGTTCTTGCGCCCGAGCACGACGTGATAACGGCCAGCCGCAAAGGCTCGGATATCGCCGTGGATTTGTCCGACAAGGCAAGCATCGCGGCGATGTACTCGAAGGTCGGCAACGTGGGCGCGGTACTTTGCGTCGGCGGAACGGCGAAGTTCGCGCCGCTCGACTCGCTTTCCGACGACGACTTCGCGTTCAGTCTCGCCAACAAGCTGATGGGACAGGTCAATCTCGTGCGCTGCGCGATCGGCCATGTGGACGAGGGCGGCTGCATCACGCTGACGAGCGGCACGCTCGCTCAACAGCCGATGATCGGCAGCGCGGCGGTCAGCATCGTCAACGCGGGCGTCGAAGGATTCGCGCGTGCGGCGGCGCTGGAGTTGCAGGGAAAAATGCGCGTCAACGTGGTGAGTCCGGGATGGGTCGCGGAGACGCTTCAGTCGATGGGCAAGGACCCGTCAGGCGGCATCCCGGCCGCAGATGTGGCGCGGGCATACAAGCGCACGATCGACGAAGCGATGACCGGAGAAGTGCTGCTCGTCGCCAAGGGATGAGCAGCGTCAGCCCGGCGCGGCCTTGACGCTTTTCTCCGATCCCGCGACCGACCAATAGACGATGCTGGGCCCGATACCGCGCGGTGGATAAACGCGCCAGTCATTCGCGCCGTGGTGGAAGAAATAGAGTGCGTAGAAGCCGCCGCGTATCGTGTCGGGCGCGCTGACACAAACATAGCGGCTTCCGCCGGGATAGATGCGGCCGAAGCGCGCCACGCGCGCAGCACTTCGCGCATCGAACCTTCTGGCGATCTCACTGCGCAAAGAGGATGGGATGTGATCGGGCTGGGCGGGCCTGTGATCGACAGGCGCGCAAGCGGACAGAGGCATTGCGGTGCCGCTCCTTATGTGTCAGTCGAACATTAGAGCTTAAGTGGCTGTTGCGCAAGTGAAATCTCGCGCGCCGCAGCGGTTTTGAGACACGCGCTCGACTTGGAGGGTCGTCTCGGCTGAAAGAGAAAACCGTAGCCGAATTAGACAAAAAGGCTCTCCGGCCAGAAGCCGGAGAGCCTTTTGAATTTTGGTCGGGGCGAGAGGATTTGAACCTCCGACCACCTGCACCCCATGCGGGAATTCACTCGCCGCAACCGCACGTCAGTCAAAGCGCCCGCATTGGCCCGCCTAACAAATGCTTAAATAATAATCGGGCTGCAACCCTTATCCGGCCTACTTCCCCGTTTCCGTATTAGGCGCATTCCAGGGCAACGTGACGTCCATTTCCGACCGCTCGGCGATGACTTCCTTGATGTAAATTTCGCTCGTCCGACCGCTCGTGTGCGCCAGGCGCGTCTGGATCTGCTTCTTGTCTTTTCCCTGCCGCGCGGCGTCCGTCGCGCCGAGCGCGCGCAGATCCTTGAAGACCACATCGTCGGTCACCTTGGCGCGAGCCTTCGCTCGGCGCCACATCGAATGCAGCCCCGACTTCGTGTAAGGCGTGCCTTTCGTCGACGGGAAGAGGAAAGGGCTGATGATCTGATATTTCCGCTTGATCGCCTTTGCGCGCTCGATCACCGCGTCGATCGACGGCGTGATGGCGATGTCCACCATCTTCCCGCTCGACTTCGCCGTCTTCGTCGGCTTGAACCGGATCGCTCCGCCTTCGATCTGCGCGTCGCGCAGCATCCGCACGTCGATCGCCCGCTGCCAGCACAGGTAGGCCATGTCCACGATGCACTGAAACATCGGGCCGGACTCGGTCGGGAGACCGTCGTCGCCTACAAGCGCGGCCGCGCGGATCTTGGCGATGACGTCGTGCGATGGCAGCACGTCGCGGCGCTTCGTCTCATAGTCGGACAAATCGAGCTGGTCGCATGGATTGTCGTCACGCAGGCCCATCTCGCTGATCGCCATCTTGAACATCTTCCGCAGCACCGCCACGTACTTCTGCGCGGTGTTGTGCTTCTCGGCGAAGTACTTGCGCAGGAAGACGGTGATCGTGCGCGCCTTGACGTCGGCGACGGTGAACTCCTCGAGCTTCTCGGCGATGAAGTCGGCCATGCGCTCATATTCCTTGCGCACGGCCGGCGTGTAGCGCGCGAGCTTGCGCTGCTTCCATTCCTCGCACAGATTCGGCATCGTGCCGCTCGTGAGCTTCTTCTCGCGCATCAGGAAGCCGAGCCGCTCGTACATCACGGCTTCGCCTTCCTCGAAGGAGCAGAGCCGAATCCAGCGCTGCTCTTTCTGCGTCCATGGGTTGCGCATCGGCTCCGGCGCGAAGAAGTAATATGCGCCGTGATTTACGATGACGCGGCGCGGGAGGCCGCGATTATGTTTTCTTCTGCGGTTCATTTAACGCGTGGCTCGCGCTTTATCGTGGCGGGAAGCTGCGCCGGCGCGATGCAGTGCATGCGCATGACGAGCAGGGAATTGTCCGGGCGGCGCCGCGCGGGAATGCCGAGCGACTTCAGCATTTCCATCTGCTTCGATGGCCGCTTATAGCCGGTGATGCGCTCGAGCTCGTCTTCGGTCAGTTCAAGTGGCGTTTCGAGCACTGCTGCCATTCTTGTTCTCCAGATACGCGCGCGAGACGCGCATGAATTCTTCGATGTTGCTGGTCACTGCTACCTCAAAACGATAGGGCGATGCTCCGTATATGCATCGCACTCGCCGCACCATTGCGAGAAGGGCCGTTCTTGGTCATCGGCGCACAGCCATCCGCATCGCGCGCACTTCCATA
This sequence comes from Caballeronia sp. Sq4a, assembly GCF_023170545.1. NCBI lineage: Bacteria > Pseudomonadati > Pseudomonadota > Betaproteobacteria > Burkholderiales > Burkholderiaceae > Caballeronia > Caballeronia sp. Sq4a. Next base: position 1,133,014 of record NZ_CP084250.1, read on the forward strand.
GTCGCCGCTCCATCTCTACCTCACCATCGACGAAGGGATGATCCGAGCTCGATTGGCGGCTCACGATGTCGACTCCTCTTTGCTCGCCACGCTCGACGCGGGTGCTTCGGGCAGGGGCATCCAGTGCGATGCTCTGTAACCGACGCCAGGCGTATTGAATGAAGGCACGTCAGCGAGCATGCAGAACGATCCCCCGAATACCCGGCCGTTGTAGTCAGGGTACTTCGACGCGACAACGAACATGACGGGCTGACCTTCAGCCGGTAGCCGATCCCTTACGCTGATCCACTGCTGCGCTGGCGCGGATGCGAGAGCGGCGCGGCGATTCCATCTAGCGATTGCTGATTCGATAGACGTGTGGCCGCCGGAGATAGGCAGAATGCACCCTGGTGTTCGACAGGCGACGAACCACCACTCCCATTCGTCCATCTCTTCTGCGACGTGCGGAGGCTTCCCGCAGAACGGGCACGGCTTCACGTCATCCATTCTGCTTCTCCTTGCTCGCGGATTGCTCGATTGTGTCTGCCTCGGAAATGTCTTCGAGTGTTGCGTCTCGCCAGAAGCATCTGTCGATGTCGTCGCCGTACCCTGTATGGCATGGGCGATACCCTTGCTCGCGAATCTCAACCTGAAGTACCAGCAGCGGGGCGCGGAAGACACGGTCTTCGAGCCGATAGCGTCGGCGTCCGGTGTATGTAAGCTGCGTCATTTCGGCTCCTTCGCGGATTGCGACGCGATTGCGAGAATTTCGCGCATCTCGTCAATCGTCAGGCAGTACTCGCCATTCTTCATGCGCGGGTCGCTATGGCATGCGCTCACAATGAGCCTATCTATTTGCTCATCGGTTAGCACATCGTCTTGCGCCGGGCGATTCTCTGCGCTCGACGGCGCAGCAGGGCGCAAGGCTTCGCGCTGACTCACTGCGAACGTTACCGCTTCGGCCAGCGACAGAAACCCGTGCTTTCGGCTGTATTCATCCAGCTTGGCGTTCACTGGCTCCGCGCTCATGCTGGCGGGGGCAGACAAAGCAGCGATTGCGTCAGCCGCATCTTCGAGCGCCGTGTTATAGCCGTCTCGATACTGCGATTCGTCACTGGGTCCGAGTTCGTCGGGCGGGTTCTCGATGTACAGGGCGCGGATTGCTGCCACCGCCTGCGCAGGCGCTTCGGTAGCAGGGGCGGCATGTTGCCAATGCGGATGTTTCCGAATGTCGATGTCGAACAGGTATTGCATCAAGTCCGCCCCGGCTTTGTTCGCCTGAGCCGGGGTGCATCGAACGGCATCCATGATCGGCATAGCCAAGTTGCAATGCCATGCCCATGCGTATTCGGCATCGTTTTTAAGCGCATCTTTCAACACCTGAAACGCTGATACTGGCGCGTCCTGCGAGTTGTCAGGCGCTTCGATAGGGCGCGGGGCGGCGCAATACATCGCCTGCCACACGTCGTTGACGAAGCCCATGCGGTCAAGCTGCTCGCGACCCGCTTCGAGCATTTCTTTCGTCGGCTCATGCGGGACCACTTTGCTAAATTCCGGCTCCGCGCTCGCGGATGCGGCGAGTAAGCCGTTGATCGTGCTGGCCTCGTCATGATGGCCGGTTCCGCACAGCACCGCCGATGCTTTCCGCAGAGCTTTAATCTGTTCGTCGTTCATTTCATCCTCAATATCGGTTGCCGCTATCGGCGGTCAGGAGGCGGCGTTACGGGCAGCACCTTGGAGATCCGCCGCAATACTGCTTTTCTAACGTCTCAATCGGTTCGAGTTCATCGATTCCGACGAACGACTCAAACCATTCGTCACAGACGCAGCAGCGGCATTGCAACTGCCCGTAAAAGAGCCGCAGGTTATCGACGTCTTGTGCGCGGTCCTCGATGGCATCCAGTTCTGCGGCGTCTTCGCTATACGAAGCCAGCGGGCGCTTGAGCCATTCATCGAATGTCATGTTCCCTCGCAATAACAGTCTGTCCAATCATCACGCTGCACCGCTCGCCCGTCATATCTGCCACCATCTGCGCGAACGTGGCGCAACTGCGTTGGAGTAGGGTGGTCGGCGGCGTCTTCGATCTTCCAAGCGCGTCTAGGGCTTCGGCATGCGCGCGGAAGGTGGGGAGGGTGCGGGTCATGTGCCGGTGGCTTTGGCGATTGCCTCACGCGCGGCGTCGCCGATGGTGCGCATCGGAATGCTCTCGCCGACGAGCGCATTCATATCGAGGAACGGCTTGGCCTTGATGTGGCCGGATTCAATGCCGCGAAGCACCAGTTCCGCAAACTCAAGCAACTCAGGTGCGGCGGCAATCAGGCGGGCGTTAGCCTCCTTGTCTCCGTTCGTTCCCCCGCCGTACACGGTCACGATGTCGCGCTCACCGCTATCGAACACATCGATAGGCCCATGCGGCGCGCGCACGGCTTTCCACGGCCCCGGCGTATGTTTCGTGATCATCTCAAACCTCATTCATTTAGAAGCGCCGCGAGGGATGAGCGCGCGGCGCGGAGGGTTCTTGCGCGGCCGATGTATTTAACGCACGGCCCGCTCATATAGCGCGTATAGTGGGTTCACATGCCGCCCCTGGTGTGTAGGAGAGTGAGCATGGAAAATCAATCCTGTGTCCCTTATCGCGGATACACCATCGACGTGCGCGTCGTTACTAGCAAGACGCCGTCACTCGACGGTCAACAAATTCGATACGCTGTCTCGTGGTCGATTCTTTCCTTCGACACGGGCTCCGCGCCCATCGTCAGCCTGCCCGAGCAACTCAACTTCCTTTCGCCCGACGCTGGATTCAGATATGCCGAACGGCAAGCGAAGAGGTTCATCGACGGATGCGTAAATGATGGGAGTGCTTACGCATCGCCAGCCTGAACAATCTTCCGGGAGCTCGTCATGTCGCGAGTATTGAGAATCGGAGCTATGGAATTCCATGTATTGGTTGAACCGTTGGTGGGCGGCGGATTCACATACGCTTGCGTTGAAATCGATCGAACGGGGCCGAAGATTACTGAACTCCGTTTTGAAGCATCTCTTCGATACGAGAGCGAGGAGGATGCATACGCTGGTGGCTCGGCTTATGCTCGAAAGCAAGGACGAAGAGGGCAGCGTTAGAAGGTTGCTCATTCTTTCTCTCCGGTTGCTTTGGCGATTGCGGCGCGGATCGTTGGCAGATAGTCGTTGAACTCTCGAAAGCCGTTGATATGCGAGGCGCGTTCCAGTACGGCCAGCAGGTCAGGCGCGGCGGCGATCAGGCGTCGATTCGCGGGCGCATCTGCCCCGACCGCAACCGACGCGACAAGCTGGCGAGAACCGTTTGCAAGCGTGTTCGCGAAAACGAGATTGCTTTCGCCTTCGTCGCCTCGCGGGTTGACCGTCCACGGTCCCGGCGTGTGTTTCGTGCTCATGTGTTCCTCGCTTAATCTGCTTTAGGCGCCGGCCACTTGATGCTCCGTCGCGCCTCGTCGACTGCATCCATCGAGCGCTTTGCCTTTTTCGCGCCGTGCACGAAGATGCAGACGAGGAGGGCGAAGAAAATCCAGATGAGAAGAATCGGGAGGTAGTCGGACATGTGAGCGCTCGTAGTGGCCTGATGTTTTTGTGCGCGCCGGTTGACCCGGCGTCGGTGAGGATGTTCGGGAGTTACCGGGAGCCGACGTTCAGATACGCGAACTGTCGGGCGACGTTGCCGGGTACCCAGTACTTTCCGATGACGACCTTCAGCGGACGGCGCGGCAGCTTCTGCAAGCGGCCGGTGTTGCGTGCGGCGAGTCGTTCGGCTGGCGACAGCAAGGAGGATGTGTCGAAGTGGCGGAGATCGTCCCCGCAGCGTGGCGTTTTCATAGCAGGATGTTCTGTGAGAGAGCGACGATCAGCGTCGTCGCGATGCCTACGATGGAAAGGACGAGAACGGCGCTCTGAAGCGCCGCGGCGTCGCTGATGTCTGCTGCGTTCATGCTGTGACTCTTGCTCGTTCGATTGCCGCCTCGACAGCGCCGCGACGCACGCGAAGATGAACCGTGCATTGCTCGCCGATCAGATCACTGGCGACCTGAGCGAGCGCATCAGCGACTGCGCTCAGGTGCTCCAGAGTCGGCTGGTTGGTCTTGACCAGCGCGTGCGCTTTCTCGAGCAGCGCGCGCTTGTTTGCGATCTCGCTCATGTCGTCCTCAGGCGGCCCGGCGGTTCAGTTCGGCGATCATCTGCTCGACCTCGGCATTGAACTGGAGGAGGCCGGGCAGGAGGATCTGATCGATGAAAGCGTCGTCGCGCTCAATGCGCTGGTGGTACAGGCGGAAGCGTTCGTTCTGGCGCGGGTCGTAGCTGATGAAAATCGCGTACTTCCGGCCGGTCACTAGGAGGTTGCCTTGCACCTGAGCTCGGTGATCCGGCGACATGCCGTTCAGCCACGTTTCGATGTGCACCTGTTCGTCGTGCGGGCACTTGATTTCGATGATCCCGTCGTCGTCAATTAGGCCGTCGCACGATCCTCCGATGAAGGGATAGTCGGGGTGCGTAACGAAGCCGGTCTCGGCCACGACGTCACCAGACTCGACCTCATATGCCTCGCGGGCGAACTGCTCGACGTCAGTCCCCCACTTCAGCGACAGCGCGCCTACCGAGTGCTTGGGCGTCCCGCTCAGGCGTTCGAAGACGATCTCGCGCATGTACTTGTCGCGCGCGGCGGTCGGCTTGCCGGCCTTCGTCAGGCTCACGACATCCGCAAAGCGTGAGGCAGTCACCTTTCCGGCACGCTGTGCGAACCATGCATCGGTCCGCTGCTCAATTTGCTCGCTCATTTCACTCACCCTCGTTCACAGTCACGTCTTCCGCACCGGCCATCGCTTTCAGCCGGTTCAACTCGCCGGCGCCGATTGCCTTCCTGTCCATCGCCGTCAGCGCGTCGCCATTTGGCAGCGCACCGCCGGCCCACGCTTTGGCAAGCGCATCTTGGCCGCCTTCTTTCGCGATGAACTCCAACTCGGCGATAAGAACGCCATGGCGCTCGGTTCGCTCGGCGGTCGGCCGAGCTGCGGCAGCCGTCTCGGCAGGTGTGCGCTTCACTTCCTGCGCCGGCCCCATGTCGACGATGCGCTCGGCTTCGTCCTGGTCGTAGATGCCGACGTAGCCGAAGGCAAGGCGCGCGCACTGGATCATTGCCTTGTGGCGCAGCATTCGTTTCGGATGTGACGTCCACGGCCCCGTCCCGCGCTTGCATTCCTCCATGTACTCCGTGACCTTGATCGGGTGAGACCGGTCCTTTCGGTGGATGATGCAAGTGCAGGACTCGGCGTCTTGCTCGAAGTCGAGTCCGTCGAACTGCGGATGCTCGTTGATGATCCGCGACCATCCATCAACGCCGACGACAGGGACGATGCCGTTGTTCTTGTCCGGGAAGGCGTAGATCTCCTTCGTCCAAGGATTCAGACCGTACTGCGTCGCGACGACGAGGAGGGCGCTCATCTGCGCGTCGCTCACTTGCCCCTTGAAAGCTGTCGCCTTCAGGATGTCGAGCACTTCCGGGTTTGCTTCGAGGCCGAAGCGTTGCGCCAGCTTGGAGGCCAGCGTGGTGGTCATGTTGCTTGCGACGATGTTGCTCATGGTTTTCTCCGTTGCCCCAGACTCTGCGGGGCGTAGTTGTCAGGCAGTGGCTGCTTTAACGATTGCAGCGCTGTAGTGGTCCCGGAAGCTGTCGTAAGCCATCCGGTTCGCTGCTTTACGGGCTGCGTCGACGTCTTGCTCCAGCATGCAGATGCGCAGATTGAGCGTGGCTTTCGTCAGCCTGATCTCGCGCTCCCCCAACTCGCCGTTTAGCGCCTCGCGAGCCATCTTCAGCGCCTCAAGAAGCGCCTCCATCAATCGCAGGTTCATCGTTCTCTCCAAGCCCCAGACTCAGCAGGGCATCAGTAGTAGTCCTCAAGGCAAGGCGCTAAAAAATTGGCGCTCATGGAACGCCCATCGATTAGGGTCCTGCCACTCGATACAGCATTCAGTCCCGATCCAGACGTTCCCAGTAAGCATCCGACTCGTCGTCGTCCTGCTCTTCTTCCTCGTCGTGGTCGTCGGGGAGATCCTTCGTAAGCCAGTCGTCGTAAAAGCGCATCTAGCCTCCTACACGTTCGTCCTGCACGCCCGGCGCGATCAGGTTCGTCGACACTTCACGCAACAGATGCTCGACCAGCGCGCCAGCGCCGCCGCGAGCGAGCCTCACCAGCTCGATCAGATCCTTCGCCAATGTGGACATGCCACGCTCCTTTGTTTTAGCGGTGCGTCGTAGTCTCACGGCGCACTGGTAAAACACTTCAATCCGCGCCGCGTTCTATAGCTGCATCTGGCAGCCAGGCGCCGTGCGAATAGCCTCGGGTCTTTCATCAGGAGTCGAGGGTTACGTCCTGCGCCTAGCCGCTCACAAGAGCCATCGGCGTGTTCTATCGTTTCCAATCCTGTTAAAGAGCGTCGCGCTTGTAGGCGGTGCGCTGTTCGTTCAGCGCATGGACGCATTAAACACTATGTTTAAACACGTGTCAAACATTTTGTTTATAGGAGGTTCGTCGGATGTTTAAATGGCCGATCATCGCGATGCGTCTTCGGAATTGACCTAGAATTCGTAGGGGCGAGCGGAGGGCTTATGACGCCGGACGAGGTCATCTCGGTCTTTGAGCGGCTGAACGTCGAGGGAAGGGCAGACGTGCCGCTGGACGATGCTGTAGCGGGGTTCGCAGCCTGGCTGGCCGGCGCGTGGGACTATCTGCCAGACGATGACATCGCGCTGCTTACGTCAGTCGGAGCGACGCTGTGGAGGGAAGGGTTCGCCGATTGGCGGAAATGAAAAAACCCGCCGAAGCGGGTCTTGCCGACAGTTGTCGAAGGCTAGGCTGCTAGCGCTCGTTCCGTCCACCGCGTCAACTCACGGTAAGCGGTGACTTCGGCGGTTTGTGCGAGAAGGGTGGCGGCCCGTCCAAATTCGGCTTGACTCGCGCCCTCCTCGAAAACGACGAGACGGTCGGCCACCTCGTCTGCTTGCTTTACATCGGCGAGCTTCCCATAGACTTGATGAACTCGCCCCCAGTCAATCTTTTCGCCCCCGGCCAGCGCAATTGGCTCAATGAGGTACAGCCTGTCATTTGCCGACTTGACTGCTAGCGGGAACTCAACGATGTGCCCACTGATGCCTTTGGTACGATAAGACGTTGACACTCGCTCGGAACCAAGGACGCGGACAAGTGCGCTTTGGACTAGCGCTCGAAATCGCACATGATCGATCTTTGGCATCCATTTCTCGCTGGAAAAGGAGAGGGACATAGCAAGCTTGACTGCGTCCCAAAGCGCCATCTCTGCTTCGTCGGCGGCCCCTTCGGCGGTGATTGCGAAGTTTCCGCCGAAATGAGCGAATCGGACACCGGGGGTCCGGTTTAGTTGCTCAATTCTCGCTTTCGTAAGCTCTATTCCAGACTGTGCCGCGTGCATTGCAGTTTCGCCACCGTCTGTCAAATAGAAGGTGTCGTCGGTCGGAGAGGCCAAATAAAATGCGGCGTGACGCCCGTCGTTGCCCAGCGTGAACGGAGAGACGGCGCGCACTGATCTGGTCCCAGATGGCGTGCACTCCCAACTCGTCACTTGAAGCAATTGATCGCAGTTCATAGCAGGAGATCCATCTGGCTTCCCTTGAGCGGGTGTACGAACCCACCCAGCAGATTCAGGTTAGCCAACGGCAAGAAGTGGCTGATGGCCAATTCTATGTCATCGAGTTCTTGGAAGATAGGTTCGGTGTAACCGTAACCGTCTTCGGTCCAGATGTGAAGATGATAGCGTCCGGGCACCCTCTTTTTGTACCAAGGAAGGCCGCGGCCCACTTTGTTCGTATGAGGGGTACTGTCTGCGTCGACCGCCAGTATTCGCTCGCCGCCGACCATGAACGCCGCGTTATACTGCTCTTCGTACTCGATCGTTGCGCCGCCGACTATTTCAATCTTCCTTGCGCGAAATTGGGTGAGGAAAAATAAGTCCTCGCGAATTTCCGATCCTCCATCGGCCGTCGCGATCCTGCACGCGGATACGTATTGAACCCACTGCGGATTCGACACCTGCTTCTTTGCCACCCACTCCATGGGTCGCACGGTGCTCTTCTCCATCGCGATCAATGCCTGGGCCTCGTCCACGCTCAGAACGGGCTTCGCTTTCTTGTTCTTCATTTTTTGACGATTCTGCCAGCAGAGCGACTTCCGCTGCGTGCCATGCGGGTGCTTGTTGTTATTCGGGCCGCCAGCTCGACGGGCGGCAGATCGCGCGGACGAAATGCATCTTCTCGATCTCATCGTCCGCGAAGGCAATCGGCTTGTGCGCGTCGTTGGCTGAGATCAGATGCGTTCTGCCGCCGCGTTTATAGAGGAATTCCTTCACCATCACCCGGCCGTCCTTGGACTTGACGAGCACCTCGTCGCCGGGCTCGATCGGCTGGTTTGGCTCGATCACGACAAACTCGCCGGCCTTGATCCTCGGGCGCATGGAATCGCCTTCGCACTTCAGCGCATACGCGTTCGGATCTTGTGTCGGGAAATCGATGTAACCGTCGCCGTGACCGACCGGATACTCCAGGTCGGCCCAATGCCCGTTATCACCTAGCTGCGCCCTACCCACCACGGGAATTGCTCTCCACTTTGTTATTGGAATAGGGCGAAACTCGTCGGCATATCTGACCGAGATACCGGGCTCGCCCTTTCCCTTTGTCAGCCACACCGCATTGACGCCGTAGGCATTCTGGAGGGACACAGCCTGAGCCAAACTTACTTCAGGGCCCTGGCCATCAAGCCATTGCGACGCGGTATCTATGCCCACTCCTGCCACTGATGCGACCTCTGAACTAGTGAGGCCCTTATCGTGGAGAGCGGCGCGTAGACGTTGCGTCGAGCTGGCCCGTCCACCTTCTGCCAAAGACATCGTACCGACTTCAGCAGGCGCTGAATCGGCGATCTCGTCCTGTTTTGGGGCGCTATTCGGGGCATTGACTTCAGCCGACGCGTGGCCTCCCTCCAGCACCATCGGCGGCTGACCGGTCATAACCCACGTGGCACTGCATCCGACTTTGTCTTGAGCATCGAGAAGCCCGGCGGCAGATATTCCCCGTCGTTCCCAGTTATTGACGGCTTGGGGAGAGACGTTCAGGAGGCGGGCGAGCTCGGTCGGCGTCGTCACGCCGTGCAACAGACGAGCCGCTTCGTAGAGTCGGGACATGGTTTCGTGCATAACCCGCATGTTCGCCGAATTAAACACTTTGTTGTTCAACATAGTGTTTGCTTTTTCTTTAAACGTCGTGTTTAATAAGGCATGGACACGAAACCCAACATCACCGCAGACCGCAAGCTCATCGAGTCTCTCGGTGGCTCTGCCGCTGTCGCACGCGCCCTCAACTACGGTCGCGGGGGCGTTCAACGCGTGGACAACTGGAAGCGACGGGGAATACCCGCTGCCGTGAAGCTCGACTGGCCTCACATATTCCTGAACCGTCGTGTTCGGTCGTAGCGACTTCCTTCCAGCTCTCATCATTGAGCGCACCCGCTTCTGGGTAAGTTTCATCGGTGTAGGGGTCTTCGAGACCCCTAAATTTGGCAACAGGGGCAACCAGTAATCCAAGCAGTAACCCGATTGTTTTTTTCTAAGTGGAAGGAACTGATGCAGACACAACAAACGCCGCACAAGGCCGCTGCTCAAGCACTTCAGCGCGACGTCGTTTCGGATGCGCCGCGCTTTCTGCCTGATGACCTGATCGCCCAATGCGGATCTTTCCGTGATGCGGTGTGGCTCGCCTGGGAAAACCGGTCGATCCGCGGCATGACGAAAAGGACGCTCGCGGAAGTGTGTGGGCTCTACGCCCCGCACGTCACGAACTTCGTGAACGCGCAGGCGTTTGACTCGAAGGGCAAGAAGCGGGCGGACTTGCCGGCCGAAAAGGTCGACGAGTTCGAGCGTGTGGTAGGCAACCGGGCCATCAGCCAGTGGCTGGCTGACCGGGCCGAGTTGACCATTTTGGAGAGGATGATCGCCAACAAGAGGTGACATGACAGACGAGGAAGCGATTGCAAAGGTAGACGGGGCCATTAAAGCAGCACAAGAACGAGTCGGTAACGACCAGAAGTTGATTCGGGAGGATCTGAGGCAGCAACGATCGATTGATCCGAGCCTGTTCGAAGCATTCAAGCAGATCGGGCAGTTGATGCAGCAGACGCAGCAAGGGCATTGAACGACGCGCCGGCCACGTGCCGGCGCTCGCAAAGTTGGATGAATCGACACACAAGCAGCTTTCAAGGGAAGGCTCCTTCTGTTCCGATTTAGTACTCCTCAGGGGAGCCAACATGAACCAAGAGATTTACAGCGCTCGCTCTGGGCGCCGCGTTGCCGACACGCAACACGAAGCGTTTCACTCGATGACCGTCAAGCAGCTCTGCCACACGCAGCAAATGGTGATGGATTGCTTCGACGGTAGCGAGACCCTTCTCACGCGCGAGCAGATCGCCGCGCAGACCTACCTGAAGCTGTCCAGCGTGTGCGGCCGTGTCCGATCGTTGATCGATGCCGGCCGCCTGCAAGTGCGTGACTCCGTGCGCGATCTGCATACGGGCAAGCGTCAGGAACTTCTCGGATTGCCCAAGGCTGCCTAATGGACTGGTTCCGTCTCTACGGCGAATTCGCCAATGACCCGAAGGTGCAGAGCATGTCCGAGGCGATGCAACGCCGTCTCGTCATGTTGATGTGCCTCCGTTGCAGCAACGTCCTTGCAACGTTGCAAGACGACGAACTCGCGTTCGCACTGCGCATCGATGAGGCTGAACTTGCCCAAACCAAGGCGCTTTTCATGCGCAAGGGGTTCATCGATGAGCAGTGGGACTTGATCAATTGGGACAAGCGTCAATACGTCTCGGACTCAAGCACAGAGCGGTCGCGCAAGCATCGAAACAAGAAGCGGGAACAAGTGCAACAGGCATGCAACGTTGCAGCAACACCCCCAGAAGCAGATACAGAAGCAGAAGCAGAAACAGAAACAGAACAACCCCAAGAAGCGAAGGTGGTTGATCAGAGCATAGCGCCCGAACAAACGCAGAACCTCGCTTCTCCTGTGAGCCGATCGACTGAGATCGCGGTGTACCTCCGGCAGCGCGGAATCGTCGGGTCGAACTCTGCGAACCCGAACATCTCCGCGTGGGGTGACGACGCTCGAGTGACGAACGAGATTCTGGACGCTGCGCTTTCCGTGGTTGCGAGCCGACAGATGAACCCGATGCCGGGCCCGAACTACCTCGCGCCGATCATCCGCGATCTGCTGGCGCAGAAGACCGCTCCTCCGACCGCTGGAACGAGCAAGCCGCAAAAGTTTGACCCCGTTGCCTACGTGAACCGAAACCGACCGAGCCCGAGCGATGAACGCACCCATGACTGCATCGATGTTGAAGCCAAGCAAGTGGCATGAGCCGCATCCGAAGCTCGGCATTTCGCTGATGGACCACCTTTTCAACCGCCTCGACGGCATGTATCCGAACCGCTGGCGCGCTGCATTCCAGAGCGAACAGGCGATCGCCAACTGGCGCGACTCGTGGGCTGAAGCGTTCGACGAGGACGGCGTGACGACGCAGATGATCTCGGACGGGATCCGCGCCTGCCGCAAGCACTACGACTGGCCTCCGTCTGTTTCCGAGTTCATCAAGGCCTGCAAGCCGCCACTCGACATCGACGCCGCCGTCTACGAAGCCATCGACCAGATGCGCGCGCGTCAACACGGAAAGGACGTTTGGTCGAACCCGGCGATTTTCTGGGCGGCTGTAAAGGTCGGCGAGTACGACGTGATCAGCCAGACCGTTTCGCAGCTCAAGCCGCGCTTCGAAGCCGCGCTGAAGAAGGTGCTCGAAGCGGGCGACATTCAGCCGGTCCCTGCGCGCGTTCCTGCGCTGGCCGCGCCGGGTGCAGCCGAGTCGACGCGCGAATACGGCCGCCAGCGCCTGGATGAGCTCAACGCATCAGCAGCGATGAAGAACATGTCGAAGGGCGGAAACATAGAGTGGGCGCGCCGAATCATCGAAGACGAGCGAGCGACCGGCACCGTGCCGCTCAACAAGCTCAAGATCGCGCGCGATGCGATTTTCAACGTGACGGGGAAGCAGGCGTGAGCGCGGTCTGTTTCTCGGTGCCCGGCGAGCCGGTTGCAAAGGGCCGCGCACGATTCGCGCGCCGCGGCAACTTCGTAACGACCTACACGCCAGAGAAGACGGCCAAGTACGAAAACCTCGTGCGGCTCGCGGCTCAGCAGGCGATGTGCGGCCAGCCTCCGTTTCAGCGGCCCGTGTCTCTGCTGGTTCAGATCTGGGTTGGCGTGCCGGCTAGCTGGTCGAAGAAGCGCAGGGAGCAGGCGCTGCGCGGATTCATCGGCGCGACGAAGAAGCCCGACGCCGACAACGTGCTCAAGGCGATCAAGGACGGAATGAATGGTGTGGTGTACGTGGACGACGCCCGAGTGACGTCGATCACGCTGAGCAAGCAGTACGGGGAGATCCCGCGCGTCGAAGTGCGGGCGAGTGAATACACAGAGAGAGAGGCCGCTTGATGGCTGGGAACAAGAAACCAAGGAAGAAGTATCAGCCCCGCTGGAATGGCGGAAACGTCAAATTGAAGACGGAGCCCTGGAAGGTCGCGGCCGTGTTCGGCCCGCTCGAAAACATCCTCGACGAGTTGGAGAGCGACGGCACCGTGAGTTCGATGCCAGACGGCACGCCGATCTTTCAGGACACGAACGACGGCTGCTGGTATCCGATGGCGCCCGCGCTAATGGGTGTAGTCGACGCGTACGAGATTCACGAGAAGCGCACTGGCCGATCGATGGTAAGCGGTCCATCTTCGACGTCTGGCAGTGAGCGACAGTAGCGAGGAGCATAGGTGTCCACCTATCTTGAGGTGGACACCTATGACTGGCATGGACTCAGAGTTGGCAGTAGTGCGTCGCAGCAGCGATGGCCGTCGCCGCTATGACGAAAAAAGTAAGCGCGCCTTGATTGAGGCAGCACTTCGTCCCGGAGTATCAGTCGCCGGTCTGGCTCAGCAGCACGGCATCAACGCCAATCTGCTGCGCAAGTGGATCGCGAAGTACCTGGTGGAGCGCGAGAAAGCCATTTCGCCAGCGTCGCAGCATAATGGCAACGACGAATACAACCCGTCTCAGCCCGACGAGTCGATTAATGAGGTGGCCGTCGATCTGCCCGGGTCGCACCAACGCGGCCCCGTCGCGGTAAAGCCGTCTGCGTTCGTGTCGGTCGTTTCAGCGGCGCCGCCACAGCCGTCCACACCACCATCGATGACACTTGCCTTGCATGTGCGTCTGTCGAACGGCGTCGAGCTTGAACTCGGCGGGGCAATCGCGACCATCGACGAATTGACGACCATGGTTCAGATTCTGGGGAGGATGCCGTGTTCCGGTTCGACGACGATCTGAAGGTCTATCTGCACCGCGATCCCGTTGATTTCCGCTACGGCATGAATAGCCTGTCGATTCTCGTCGAGCAGTCGATGCGCCTGAATCCGATGGACACTTCGCTATACATCTTCGGAAACCGGCGTCGCGATCGCATAAAAATCCTTGGCTGGGATGGCAGTGGTTTCTGGCTTCTCATAAAGCGATTGGAGAGAAGCCACTTCATCTGGCCCGACAACAAGGCTGAGATCGTGACGATGACCACCAACGTGCTGCACGCGCTACTCGACGGCGATGACATCACCGCGATTCGACGGCATCCGAAGCAGGAATATCATCGCGTGAGCTGAACAGTGAGGCGGCGTGCAGGTCTAACCCGCCATGCCGATCAACGTCACGATCACCGCCGAGGAACTGAAGGCGTTGCTTGCCGAGCGCGATGCTGCGCGTGCATTGCGAGAAGAACAGGAGGCATTACGCGGCGCCTTGCGGCTCGTGACGGCCGAGCGCGATCTCGCCGAGGAGCGCCTCCGAGCCTATCGTCGCGAACTGTTCGGCGCCAAGAGTGAAGCACGAGATTCTGATCAACCTAGCCTGTTCAACGAAGCCGAGACGCTCGGCGCGAACAGCGCGCCCGCGCATGAAGACACGCCGGAGACGACGGTCGCCGCGCACAAGCGCAAGAAGCGCGGTCATCGCAAGCCGCTAGATCCGAATCTGCCGCGCGAGGTCGTGCGACACGAACTGCCCGAAGCCGAACGCTTCTGCACGAACGATGGGCACGCGCTCGTCGAGATTGGTGCGGAGATCAGTGAGCAGCTCGATGTGGTCCCCGAGCAGCTTCGGGTGATCCAACACCAGCGCGTCAAATATGCGTGCCCTTGCTGTGACCTCGGGATCAAGGTCACGCCGGCGCCGCCGCGCATCATCGCGCGCGGACTGTTGAGCGAATCGGCGCTTGCATGGATCACGACCGGCAAGTATCAGTTCGGCATGCCGCTGTATCGTCAGGCTGGTTTGCTGTGTCGCTTCGGCGGCGACATCTCGTCGAACACGATCGCCGCCAGCATGGTTCGCGTTGGCCTCGCGACCCAGCCCGTGATTAACTTGATGCGCGATGCGTTGCTCGAGGCAGAGCTGATCTACTGCGACGAAACAACGTTCCAGGTACTGAAAGAGAAAGGGAGAAAACCACAAACGAAGAGCTACCTCTGGGCGCAGATGACCGGCTCGGGCGTCCCTATCCGCTGCTTCAGCTATACACCTGGACGCGGCGCCAAGCTGGCCGACAAGCTGTTCACGGGCGTCCGCAAAGGCGCGGTTCTCGTAACTGACGGCTACGAGCCCTACAACGACATCGCTCAACGCTACGACCTCGTGCACCTCGGATGTTGGGCGCACCTGAGGCGGTACTTCATCAAAGCGGAGGACAACGTGCCGAAAGTCGCGCGTTCCCCCGACCTGCTCGCGACACGCTTCATCACGCTGATCGGCAAGCTGTTCGCTGCGGAGGCCCGCTCTAAGAAATGGAAGCCTGAGCGACGACAGCGATTGCGACGGCGATACAGCACGCGCATCCTCGACACCATCTACGCCTTGGCGCTCGCGCAGTCGCCCGGCATCGTGCCAAAAAGTCTGCTTGGAAAGGCACTGACCTATCTACGCGAGCAGTGGCCGAAGCTGATCCGCTATGTCGAGAACGGCAGTTGGCCTATCTCGAACAACTCTTGTGAAAACGCGATTCGCCCCTTCGTCGTTGGGCGCCGTTCATGGCTTTTTAGCGACACGGTTGCGGGGGCAAACGCAAGTGCAAACCTCTACAGCCTGATCGAAACGTGCAAAGCCGGCGGCATCGATCCTTATCGTTATCTCCACTGGTTATTCCAGCGCCTACCTCTGGCGAAGACCGTCGACGACTACGACGCGCTGCTTCCCTGGAAGATGCCCGCAGATCTCCGCTGACCCACTTCGCTATCACACATCACGCGCTCTACCACCTTACTCTGAGGGGCGTCGTTCGTGGATCGCTTACGATCGATGCCGCTCGACGCGCTGCGCCAGATGGCGAAGAAGCTCGAAGTGCAGATGCCGCTGTTCAAGGCTGACACCGACGCGGCGCGCGCGGCGCTCGCCACGATGAAGGCGGAAACGATGCAGATGAACGCGGCGTACGCGAAGGATCTCGTGCGCACTGTGCAGATCCGCATCCAGTTTGAAGAGCGGAGGGCAGCATGACGATCAGCTGGACACCCGATCAGAACGCGCTGCTTCGGAAGCACTGGAGCACCGGCGAGAACCTGAAAACGCTGCTGCATCTCTTCGGCAATCGGTCATATAAGGCGGTCATCTCCCACGCGAAGAAGCAACTGAAGCTCGGCCCGCGCCCGAAGACGGCGCGCGGCGTGCCCGGATACGCATGGGAGTGGATCAGGGCCGAGCTCGAGCGCGGCGGCCCCGGCACCGCTCCGGAGCTGGTCAAGCGCACCGGGCTGACCACGGCTCCAGTGTGCAAGGAGTTGAAGAACGCAAACCCCGGTATCGATGGCGAAGTGCACATCGTCGAATGGCGTCGGCGCAGTACCGGCGGCGAACCGGTCGCTGTCTATGCGATCGGGCCGGGCGAAAACGCGGCGAAGCCGGCGAATCTCACGATCGCGGAGAAGAACCAACTCGCGCGCGAGAGGAAGCAGCACCGTGCGAACCCGTTCGCCACGGCAATGCATCAGGTCATCGGAAATCAATTCAAACACACTCCGCGCGGGCGCTATGCGTCGCGCGTCATTCAGATGGAGGCTGCGTAATGTTGCCCGATACCTTCGACCCGTATTTCGCCGTCACCGGCGTAAAGCGCCGCGACTGGACGCAACCGGCAGGGAGCCAAAAGTGAACATGAGGCAACGTCGCAGAACGATGATTGCCCAGATGGATCGTTCATTTTCCTTGACCGAGTTATGGATGTTTCACGTGCTTCAGTGCAATCCAGGGCAGCGGCGGTACTGGGACATAACGATGCCGCGATGGAAGGCCGGCGAACGCAAGCGCCTCAAAAAAATGTGGAATCGGCAATCACCGGAGGCGAAGTGACAGACCGCGAGCAATTCGAACGTCACTACGAGGAGGTGGGCGGCTGCCTCCTCGCCACGGTGAAAGAGAAGCACTGGCAGACGTGGCAGGCCGCGCAGGCGGCGCTGCTCGCGGCGAAAGGCCCGGCGGTCGAGATTCGCTATCTGCACGAGCAAGGGCCGCTCGACGCTGACGCTTGGGATCGACTGAGGAGGAAGGGATGAGCGAAGCGAAGCTTTTCTGCATCGAGGTGGTGCTGCTTGTTGCCACGTTCATTTGTCTCATTGGGATGTACATGTCATGAGCACGCCAATCCTCTACCGTGAGTTCCTGATGCACACGCCTGGCGTCGGTCATCACCTCGTCGCGTTCTTGAAAGCGAACTGCGGCGCGTACGCCGAGCGCGGCGAGCCGCTCCGCGTGATCGTCACCGCTGAAGAGAAGCAGCGCAACGCGCAGCAGAACCGCTTCTACTGGGGCGGCATCCTGAAGCAGATCGCCGAGAAAGCGTGGGTCGACGGACGCCAGTTCGATAAGGACGCGTGGCACGAGTTCTTCGCGCGCAAGTACGGCGCGCTCGACGAGCTGGTGTTGCCCGATGGCGAGATCGTGACGCGGCGCAAGTCCACGACCCAGATGAGCGTCGGCGAGTTCTCGGAGTTCATCGAGCAGGTGCAAGCCTATGGTTCGGGCGAGCTCGGTGTGGAGTTCGATCGATGACCGCGCGGCTTATCGGAATCCCGAAGCCGCACACGTTCCGCAGCGAGAAGCTCCGGCGCGCCGTCGCGGCGCTTCCCTGCGTGAACTGCGGAATGGAGCTGTCGACGCAGGCCGCGCACGGCAATTACGGCAAGGGCGGGGCGATCAAGGCGAGCGACGCCCGCATCGCGGCCCTCTGTGTCACGTGCCATTCTGCGCTCGACCAAGGCGGCAAGATGACGAAGCAGGAGCGGCGAGCATTCGAGAATGAGGTGATCGCAAAGACGTATGTCGCGCTGATGGAAAAAGGCGTTCTTGAGGTGGTTCCGTGAGCCCCAAAGCCGTTATGAAACAATTGCTTAAGTCGGACAATTGAAGTAAAATATAGGCGTCCTAAATGAGAGAAAGCGCATGCCGGTCCTGAGGCAATCCGATTACCGAGATCCGGCGCTGATCGTCGAATCACGCGAGTCGAAAACCTGTCGAGGGTGCCGTCACTTCGTCGAGCAGCGGGTATTCGACGTCAGCTACATGGCATGCAAGCGCGACAGGACAAAGCATTGGCGGGATGACTGGCAGAGCCGCAAGTGTGCGCAATACGATACGGGGGCTGAATGACTTTTGAGACGATCGAGCAGCGTTTGGAAAACTGGGGGCGAGTGGTGCGGTCCCCGCGCTTCCAGTCGGGCGAGTGCGCAGCGTGGGCGAAGCTCTATGTGGCGATCCGCGACTCGGGAAAGACCCTCGACACTCCGTCGATGACGAAGGACGAGGCGGACGGCTGGCTCATCGAGCGCGCGTGGGCGATGCTGCCGAATCACGTCTACAAATGGGTGCTCAAGTACACATGGGTCTGGAATATGAGCCCGGAGCAGATCAGGGCGCGGATGCACAAGGCGCACGGCGTAAGTCTTCGAGGGGTGAAGTCGGAGATCGTCCTGGCCGATGCGCGCACCGCACTGTGTCGCAACATCTCGGCTCTGAAGGCCGCCGAAGTGCTACTGAAGAATGTGTCTGAGCCCTGTTGTAAACCCGAAGAAACGTCGGTAGAATGAATCTACCGTTGCACCAGACGACCGAATTCCGCCTTGTGCGTGACCTTGCCTTCCCTGATGGGAGGCATAGTCGTCGATAGAGAAGCCCGCCACTGAGCGGGCTTTTTGCGTTCTGATGTGCGCTTTCTGCCCAGGGCAAGCACCCGCCTCACACACGGGGCAGTGAGCGCGCATGAGAGCGCAACCCCTTCCGCTCGCGTAGCGAATCCAGCCCCGGAAGACGCGGTCACTCTCAGTCTATGAAACTCGGCTACTACATCCGCTGCTGGTGGTGCTCGCGCGAGCTTGAGCGCGGCCAGAAATGCTGCCGGGTGGAAGATAAGCTGTTCTGGAGCAAGTGATGTACGACGCCGCACCCTGCAGCACCGAGCCGACGATCAGCCGCCGCGCTGAGGCAAACGCCATCGTCGACAAGCTCGAAGCCTTCATCGGCAATTTCCGCTTCCTGTCGGCAGAAGCCCGCGCGCATATCGATCAGCAATTCACCGAGCTGCGCGGCTACCTGCCGCAAGACTGAACACGTCCCCGTGTCTCCTCGCCCTCAGATGAGGGATTCGCGCCCCGGCTCATCACCGGGGCGTTTCTTTTTCGCACGCGCACCATGGGCCGCAAGTCAAAGCTAACCGAAGAGCAGTGGGAGCAGATAAAGCGCCGCCTGCTTGAGGGAGAGTCGCGACGCGCGATCGCTAAAGAATTCGGCATCTCCGAATCGTCGATTCGCGAGAAGGTTTCCGCGCAGGTTTCGGAAATCAAAAATGTTGCGAATCAGATAGTTAGCACTGAGCGCGCGCTTGCTGCGCTGCCTATTTCCGCGCAGATTACCGCGCAAAACCTCGCATCGAGGCTGCGTTCCATCAGCAACCACCTGGCGAGTGCGGCCGACTACGGCGCAGCAACCGCGCATCGGTTGAGCGCACTGGCGCATTCCGAGGTGGCGAAGATCGACGACGCGAATCCGCTGCAGAGTGGCGAGAACCTGAGAGGCATCGCCGCATTGACGGCGCTTGCGAACGAGTCGGGAAAGATCGCGCTGAACCTGCTGAATGCGAACAAGGATCGCCCGCTGGAGCCTGACGAGCCGCCGGCCGTAACCGAGGCCGCAACTGCTCAGGACGCGGCGAAGATCTACCAGCAGATGATGATGGAAAAGTAATGCCGCTGCCGTTCCCGTTTGACTTCCGCAAACCGGACTACAAAGCCGTGTTTGAGTGGCGGATCGAGCGGCTGCAACGCATACGAGCGAATCCCGGCGCACTGCCTGCGCTCAAGACGTTCTACAAGGACAATCCCGCCCAGTTCATCATCGACTGGGGCATGACGTTCGACCCTCGTAATGTCGAGCGCGGCCTCCCGGCCAGTATCCCCTTTCTGCTTTTCCCGAAGCAGGAGGAGTGGATCGTCTGGTTCATGGAGCGGTGGAAGAATCAGGAACCGGGCATCACCGAAAAGACGCGCGACATGGGAATGTCGTGGCTGACGATTGCGCTCGCGGATTCGGTCTGCCTGTTCAATCGTGGCGTCGTCGCGGGCTTCGGTTCTCGTAAAGAGGAGTACGTCGACAAGATCGGCGCACCGAAGTCGCTGTTCTGGAAAGCTCGGATGTTCCTCTCGATGCTGCCGCCGGAGTTTCGCGGAAGCTGGGACATCAACAAGCATGCGCCTCACATGCGCATCATGTTCCCGGACACCGATTCGACGATCACTGGCGAGTCCGGCGACGGCATCGGCCGCGGTGACCGTTCCAGCTTTTACATCGTCGACGAGTCAGCGTTTCTCGAACGCCCAATGCTCGTCGATGCGTCGTTGTCGCAGACAACCAACTGCCGGCAGGACATCTCCACGCCGAACGGCATGGGGAACCCGTTCGCGCAGAAGCGTTTCGGCGGGAAGATCAAGGTTTTCACGTTCCACTGGCGCGATGATCCGCGCAAGGACGAGGCGTGGTACCAGAAGCAGGTCAACGAGCTCGACGCTGTCACGGTCGCGCAGGAAATCGACATCAACTACTCGGCGTCGGTCGAGGGTGTCGTGATCCCGTCTGCGTGGGTGCAGGCATCCATTGATGCTCACGTGAAGCTCGGCATCGAGCCTACCGGCGCGCGGCGCGGCGGCTTGGACGTCGCCGACGAGGGCATCGACAAAAATGCCTTCGCGGGCCGACACGGCATCCTGCTGGAATGCCTCCAGTCGTGGTCTGGGAAGGGTGGCGACATCTACCAGACGGTCGTCAAGACGTTCGCGATCTGCGATGAGCGCGAGTACGAGGTGTTCGACTACGACGCTGACGGCTTAGGGGCTGGCGTGCGTGGTGACTCGCGAGAGATCAACGAGAAGCGGCGCGAAGCCGGGCATCGTATGGTGCGCGTCGAGCCGTTTCGAGGTTCCGGCGCGGCGCACGATCCCGAAGGCGAGATGGTCCCGAAGCGCAAGAACAAGGACTTCTTCCTGAACGCCAAGGCGCAAGCCTGGTGGTCGCTGCGGATGCGGTTTCAAGAGACGTACCGCGCCGTGGTCGAGGGCATGCCCTACGACCCTGACGCGATCATCTCGATCCGTTCGGACCTTCCGGAACTCTCGACCCTGATCATGGAGCTGTCGCAGCCGACCTACACGATCAACGGCGTCGGCAAGGTGCAGATCGACAAGAAGCCGGACGGCACGAAGTCGCCAAACTTGGCTGACGCCGTGATGATTGCCTATCAGCCTGCCGCGCGATCGCTCGACATCTGGTCGCGGCTTAACGGATAACATGCTGACGCCTCCCGCGTGGCAAGCAAGGATTTCTCTTACATGACACGCAAACGAGGCAACTCAGTGGCACGCGCCGCGAAGGTGGAGAGCGCCAAGCGGTGGGTGGCCGGCGACAGCTTCCAGAACTTCGAAGCGCGCGTCGGCTACGGCACGAACAACCAGACGTCGGGTTCTGGATACGGCTTCGACTTCATCAGCCGAAACCGCGTCCAGTTGGAAGGGATGTATCGCTCGTCGTGGGTGGTGGGTGCGGTGGTGGACTGCGTCGCCGACGACATGACGCGCGCGGGCATCGAGATCGAATCGGACCTGCCGCCCGATCAGATGGACAAGATCCACGCGGCGTTCGAGCGCATGGCGCTGTGGGACCGCATCAACGACACCGCGAAGTGGTCGCGCCTGTACGGCGGCGCCATCGGTGTGATGATGATCGACGGCCAGAACATGCGAACGCCGCTCAATCTGGATTCGATCGCTCCCGGTCAGTTCAAGGGCATTCTCGTGCTCGACCGGTGGCTGATTCAGCCGTCGCTGACCGATCTGGTGACCGAGTTCGGCCCGGATCTCGGCCAGCCCAAGTTTTACGACATCGTCGCGGATTCGATGGCGCTCGCGCGTCAGCGCATCCACTACAGCCGCGCGATCCGGCTCGACGGCGTCGAACTGCCGTACTGGCAGAAGATCAGCGAGAACCTGTGGGGCCAATCGGTCATCGAGCGTCTGTTCGATCGTCTGATTGCGTTCGACAGCACGACGGCCGGCGCGGCGCAGCTCGTCTACAAGGCGCATCTGCGCACGCTCGCCGTCGACGGCCTGCGCGAAGTCATCGGCATGGGCGGTCCGGCCCTCGAGGCGCTGCTGAAGAACGTCGACATGATTCGGCGATTCCAGTCGAACGAGGGCATCACGCTCATTGACGCGAAGGACAAGTTCGAGGCGCACCAGTATTCGTTTTCCGGCCTCGACAACGTGCTTCTGCAGTTCGGCCAGCAGCTTTCGGGTGCGACCGGCATTCCGCTCGTGCGGCTCTTCGGCCAATCGCCGGCGGGCTTGAGCGCAACCGGCGAGTCGGACGTCCGCAACTATTACGACAACATCAGGCAGCAGCAGGAGCGAAAGCTTCGGCTGCCGCTCACGCGCCTGCTCGAAGTCATCGTGCGCTCCGAGCTTGGCATAGAGCCGCCCGAAGGATTCCAGTTCGGGTTCAACCCGCTCTGGCAGATGTCCGACATGGACAAGGCGACGATCGCCAAGACGATAAGTGACGCAGTTACGCAAGTCGAAGGCGCTGGTCTCATCAGCCAGCAGACGGCTCTGCGCGAGCTGCGTCAGTCGAGCCACATCACCGGCGTCTTCAGCAACATCACCGACGAAGACATCAACGAGGCCGAAGACGCACTGCCGGATCTCAGTGAGATGAACCCCGATGATCCGAACGCAGGACAAGAAACGCAGCCGGAGCCGGGCAAGCCAGCCGCAGACGCGTAGAGCCGAAACGCAATACGCGCTGAAGCTGCGCAAGGTCGCGCAACAGGTGGGCGAACTGATCAACGGCTTCACGCCGGGCGATCCGTCCACCGTCCCGACGATGACCGACATGCTGCGGCGCTATGCCGAGGCGCTCACGCCATGGGCCGAGGCGACCGCCGCGCGCATGCTGTTCGACGTCAACCGGCGCGACGAGGCGGCATGGCAGGAGCAGGCCAAAGAAATGTCGCGCGCGCTGCGCGATGAGCTTCGTCTCGCTCCTACCGGCGAGATCATGCGCGCGCTGCTCGCCGAGCAGGTGACGCTGATCAAGAGCCTGCCGCTCGACGCCGCGCAACGCGTGCACGACCTGACGCTGAAAGGCATCGAAGACAGCACGCGCGCGAAGGAAATCTCGAAGGAGATCCAGCGGTCGGGCGAGGTGGCGAAGAATCGCGCCAATCTCATCGCGCGGACGGAGGTCGCCCGCACGGCCTCAGTGCTGACGCAGGCGCGCGCCGAGCACATCGGCTCGGAGGGTTACATATGGCGGACCTCCAACGATTCTGACGTGCGCCACTCGCATCGCGAGATGAACGGCAAGTACGTGCGCTGGGATACGCCGCCGCGGCTATCCGATGGCACGGTCACGCACGCCGGCCAGATCTATAACTGCCGGTGCTATCCCGAACCGGTCATTCCTGACTGATATGCGCTTTTACACCATCCAGAAGCTCGGGCCGAAGCGTTCGCTAACCCCCGAGGGCTTCCTGCTGTGCGAGGAAGTGCCCGTCGCGCGCACTGGCGAGATGCTCTACGGCGCAGGCGAGGTGCCCGTCGAGCCCGGCCCCGATGGCCTGATCCGCATCAGCCGCACGCCCGAGGAAGTGTTTCGCGACGAGACGCTCGCTAGCTGTGTCGGCAAGCCGGTCACGCTCGACCATCCGACCGACTTCGTCGACCCGTCGAACTTCGGCGCGCTCTCCCGCGGAACGATGTTCAACGTGCGCCGCGGCTCGGGGATCGAGGACGACCTGATCATTGCCGACCTGCTGGTTACGGAAGCCGAGGCGATCAAGGCGGTGCAGGAAGACGGAATCGAGGAAGTCAGCCTTGGATACGAGGCCGACTACGAACAGGTATCACCCGGCCGCGGGGTTCAGCGGAACATCGTTGTCAACCACGTAGCTCTCGTGGAGCGCGGGCGCTGTGGTCCGCGCTGTGCGATCGGAGATAAGGAACCTGATGAAATGAAGACATTCGACAGCAAGCCGAAGGGCAAGCGCAGTTTCGCGGATCGCATTCGCGCCGCATTCATGGCGAAGGATGCCGAGGCGGCTGAAGAGATCGCGAAGGAAGCCGAGTCGATGGACTCGGACGAAGACGACGAGGGCAAGGAGAAGAAGGACGACGGCAAGACCGGCGACGCTCTCGCCCAGATCCTCAGTGCCGTGAAAGCGCTCGACGCCCGCGTGGCGAAGATCGAAGTGCGCGACGAAGAGTCGGAAGAGGAGCGCAAGAAGCGCGAGGAAGAAGAGGCGGCTGCGAAGAAGACCGGCGACGAAGGCGACCTGACCAAGCCGGAAACGGCCGGCAAGCTGAACGAGGCCGAAGTCCATCTGTACACCGGCGACTCCGCCAAGACGATCCTCTCGCGCGCCGAGATCCTGTCGCCGGGCATCAAGCTCCCGACGCTCGACTCGAAGGCCAGCACGGCCGATCGCGCTGCGGCGCTGTGCAAGTGCCAGCGCAAGGCGCTCGATCTCGCGTATCAAACCGATGCGGGCCGCGCAGCAATCGCGCCGTTCGTCGGCGGCAAGACGGCGGACTTCGAAAAGATGCCCGTCGCGCTGGTCAACGCCGCATTCATGGGCGCTTCGGAACTGATGAAGGCGCAGAACAACGGCGGTGCGCACGCATCGGCCGCGCCGACGAAGGACTTCGGCAAGCGTTCGACCGTCGCCGACATCAACAAGCGCAACCGCGAATTCTGGGCCGATCGGGCCGCACACTAAGGAGAATGCCTCATGGGCAACGCAATTCTGTATCGCATGCCTTCGGGCATTCCCGGCGACCTGAGCCGCGCATCGGTCGCGACCGTCGAGTCGATTCCGCTGAGCTCGAGCGCGCCGTTCGCAGGCTTCGGCCTGTTCGGCAAGATCGTCAGTGGCACGTTCCAGCCCATCGGCTCCGGTGACACGGCAGCCGCCGTCTACGGCGCTCTCGTGCGTCCGTATCCGACCGGCGGCTCGCAAGACCCGCTCGGCACCTCGACACCGCCCACGACCGGCATCGCCAACGTGCTGCGCCGCGGTTATATGACCGTGAAGAACAACGCAGGCACGCCGGCGCTCGGCGGTCAGGTCTACGTCCGCGTCGCTGCTGCGTCGGGCTCGAAGGTTATCGGCGGCATCGAAGCCGCTGCCGACTCCACCAACACGATCGCCATCAACGGCGCGACGTTCACGAACGCGGGCGACGCGAACGGCAACGTCGAAATCGCCTTCAACATCTAAGGGGCCATCACCACATGAGCAAAATCATCAAACCGCTGGCGATGGCAATGGCGATCGCTGGCGCTCCGGCGATCATCCGCTCGCGCACGCGAGACAGCCTGCTGACGTTCGATTCGCAAACCATCGACAGCACGGGCTCGTTCCTCATCGGCGAACTGGAACGCCTTGACCAGACGCTGCACATGCCGCTCGCGTCGGTCACGTGGACGCGCGACATCGACCTCCGCGAGGATGTGTCGATCGCCGACGAAACGTCGTCGTTCACGAACTCGTCCTTCGCGGCGGCCGGCGGCGCATCGCCGAGCGGCAAGTCGTGGGTCGGCAAAGACGCATCGGCCATTGCTGGTATCGCGCTGGACATCGGCAAGACGCCGAACCCGTTGACCCTCTGGGCGATGCAGATCGGCTGGACGATCCCCGAACTGGAATCGGCGCAGAAGCTCGGCCGTCCGGTGGATCAGCAGAAGTTCGCCGGCATGCAGCTGAAGCACAACATGGACATCGACGAGCAGGTCTACATCGGCGATTCCGTGCTGGGCGTGACCGGTCTCGTGAACAGCAGCTCGGTGACAAACGTTTCGAACGCCGTCACGGGTTCGTGGGGCACCGCAACGCCGGCGCAGATCCTCGCTGACGTGAACGAACTGCTCAACAGCGTGTGGGCGGCGTCCGCATACGCCATCTGCCCGGAGCGCCTGCTGGTCGACCCGCTGAACTATTCGCGCCTCGTGTCGACGCTGGTCAGTTCGGCCGGCAACATCAGTGTGCTCGAATACCTGAAGCAGAACTCGCTGTCGAACGCCATCAATGGCCGTCCGCTCGAGATCCTGCCGTCGAAGTGGCTGACCGGTCGCGGGACCAGTGGCGCGAACCGCATGGTCGCGTACACGAAGGATCCGCAGCGCGTGCGCTTCCCGCTCGTGCCGCTGCAGCGCACGCCGCTGGAATACCGCGACATCCGCCAACTGACGACCTACTTCGGTCGTCTCGGTGTGGTCGAAGTGGTGTACGGCGAAACCATCGGCTATCGTGACGGTGTTTAACGATGGCGAAAATCATCGTTGAGAAGCCGTTCGTTCTCACCGATGCCACCGGCCTGAAGCGCGAGTTTCCGGCCGGCGAGCATGAAGTGGACGACGCGACCGCCAATCACTGGTACGTCCAGGCGCACGCGCAAGTCGTGAAGCCCGAGATGAAGACCGCCAAGACCAAGGGCTGATGCTGTGGACGCTGCTCGATTCCGATCCGACTTTCCCGAGTTCGCCGACACGACGCGCTATCCCGACTCGATGGTCACGCTGTGGCTGACGGTCGCGGCATCGCTCGTGAACGCGGACCGCTGGGGCGAGTTGACTAACATCGGGCTTGAGCTCGTCACGGCGCATCACCTCGTGCTTGCCGCGCGCGACCAGCAGGCGGCGGATCGCGGCGGCGTTCCGGGGCAATCAACGGGGCCGCAGTCGTCGAAGTCGATCGACAAGGTGAGCGTCAGTTACGACACTGGCGCGACCACCGTCGCTGATGCGGGCTTCTGGAACATGACGTCATACGGCGTCCGGTTCATGGGGCTCGCGCGGCTGATGGGTGCGGGCGGCATGCAGCTATGACGGTCAAGATCACGCGCGACAAGGTCGCATCGGTGATCAAGGCTGTGAGCGACCTCGCCACAAAGGATGTGCTCGTCGGCATTCCCGACAGCGCGCCCGAGCGCAAAGACGGCGAGCCAATCAGCAACGCGCAGATCGGGTATATCCAAGAGCACGGCGCACCGGCGGCAAATATCCCCGCGCGCCCGTTCCTCGTGCCCGGCGTGCGCGACGCGCAAGACAAGATCGGCGAGCGTCTCGGCAGGGGCGCCAAGGCGGCGCTGAACGGCCAAGATCAGGCAGAGCAAACACTGAACGCTGCTGGCCTCATCGGGCAGAATGCGGCGCGCGCGAAGATCAACAGCAACATCCAGCCGAAACTGGCTGACTCGACGATCGCAGCGCGTATCGCGCGCGGCGTCACTCGGACCAATACGCTGGTCGACACCGGCCAGCTTCGCAACTCGATCACGTACGTCGTCCGCAAAAAGACCTGACCATGCCACTTCTCGACGTCTCCGACCTGCTGACCGATCCCGATTTCGTCGACACATCGCTGACTTGCACGCGGAGCGCGCAGACGGTAGGCGATGACGGCATGGCGGTCAACGCGCCGACCGTGACGCCGTTCTCTGGCGTCGTGACGAACGACTCCGGCGACCAACTGCGCCGCCGGCCGGACGGCACCATGATCGAAGGCTCGATCACGATCCACACGCGCTTCCAACTGATCGACGGCAAGACGGGATTCGACGCCGACATCGTGACGTGGCAGGGCAGGCAGTACACCGTCGTCAACGTGCGCGACTGGTCTACGTACGGTCGCGGCTTCGTGGCGGCGCAGTGCGAACTGATGCCGTTCTCGGGAGGCTGACATGGCGAACGATTCAAGCACCGGCGGCTATCTCCAGCCGACCGCGCCGTCGCCGCCGCTCGAAGATGCCGCGCTCGACGCCGTCTTTCAGCAGCTCATCGTCGGGCTGACCGGCTTGCCCGGCAACATGGTGCGGCCGCGCTGGCAGCCGACCGTGCCGAAGATGCCGGAGCCGACACAGAACTGGTGCGCCGTTGGCGTGACGGGCATCGATCAGGACTTTGCGCCGACGATCGTCCACGTGCCGGATACGGCTGGCACCGACAAGCTCTACCGAAACGAGATTCTCACGCTGACGGCCAGTTTCTACGGGCCGGCGGCGATGCAATACGCGGCGCAGGCGCGCGACGGCATTTTCGTGGCGCAGAACCACGGCATGCTCGAACTGAGCGGCATGGGTCTGATCGACGTAGGCCGCTTGACCGCGGCGCCCGAACTGCTCAATCAGCAGTGGCTGAGGCGGTACGACCTGCAGTTCCGAGTGCGGCGCCAAGTCGAGCGCACATACAGCGTGCTCAACCTGCTGTCGGCGCACGGCACGATCAACCGCGATCCCGACACGACAGACTTCGTCGTCGAGCAGTAAGCCTTTTCACATCGGATTCCTTGGCCCGCCGCGTGCGGGCTTTTCCTTTTTAGGACGCACACATGGCGAACAAACTGCCGATCAGCCGACTGGTCAATGTCGCGATCACGCTCACGCAGGCGGCTGCGCAAGCTCAGAACACCTCGACGCTGCTGATCCTCGGCACGTCCAACGTCATCGACCTGGTGTCGCGCTTCCGTTCGTACGGGAGCCTCGCCGATGTGGCGAGCGACTTCGGCACGACGGCGGAAGAGTATCTCGCGGCCGCGCTCTGGTTCGAGCAATCGCCGCAGCCCACGACGGTCATGATCGGACGCTGGGCGAAGACGGCTGCCGCCGGTCAATTGCTGGGCGGCACGCTGTCGGCGGCGCAACAGGCACTCGCGAACTTCACGGCGGTGTCATCCGGCGGCATGAAGGTGACCATCGACGGCACGCTCAAGTCGCTGTCGGGCATCAGCCTGTCGGGCGTCACCAATCTGAACGGTGTGGCCTCGGCTGTCACGACGGCGCTCGGCGGCGCAGGCACCTGCGTGTGGGACGCCGAGTTCGCCCGCTTCGAGATCGCGAGCGCGACGACCGGCGCGACGTCGTCGGTCAGCTTCGCTTCGGCTCCCGCATCGGGCACGGACATCTCCGCGCTGATGGGCTTCACCTCGACGTTCTCCGGCGCATACGTCTCGGCGGGCGTCGCCGCGGAATCGGCCATCTCGGCTGTGACGCTGTTCGATGCGAACTACGGGCAGCAGTGGTATGGGCTCGTCGTGCCGTCCGCTGCTGACGCTGACCACCTCGCGATCGCACCGTACATCGAAGGCGCATCGACCAAGCACTTCTACGGCGTCACGACGCAAGAGGCTGGCGCTCTCGTCGCGAGCGATACGACGAACATCGCGTATCAGCTCAAGGGCCTCGGCTATAAGAAGACGGCCGTTCAGTATTCGAGCTCCAACGCGTACGCGGCGGTCTCGCTGCTCGCGCGCATCCTGACGACCGACTACACCGGCAACAACACGGTCATCACGCTGAAGTTCAAGCAGGAGCCCGGCATCACCGCCGAGAACCTGAACAGCACGCAAGCGAACGCGCTCGAAGCGTTCAACTGCAACGTGTTCGTCGAGTACGACAACAACACGGCAATCATCGAGCAGGGCGTCTGCTGCTCGGGCGACTACATCGACGAAGTGATTGGCGCGGACAATTTCGCGATCGACGTGCAGAACGCAGTGTTCAACCTGCTCTACACGAGCACGACGAAGATCCCGCAGACGGACGCGGGCAATCACCTGATCGCAACGAAGATCGAGCAGGTGTGCGCGCAGTACGTCAACAACGGCTTCCTCGCACCGGGCACGTGGAATTCGGGCGGCTTCGGCACGCTGAGCGAGGGCGACTACATGCCGAAGGGCTTCTACGTCTACGCGCCTCCGATCGCGAACCAGAGTCAAGCGGACCGCAGCGCGCGCAAGTCGGTCGCGTTCCAAGTTGCAGCGAAGCTCGCCGGCGCGATCCATTCCGTCGACATCGCTCTCACCGTCAACCAGTAAGGGGCATAGATGAGCGCAACGTACTCGTTTCTGAATTTCAATTCGTCGCTGATCGGTCCCGGCGGCGCAATCTCGCTCGGTGCCGGCGCTGGCATCGCGGAGGAAGGCTTCTCGGTGGAGTTCACCGAAGAAGCCGACAACATGAAGGTCGGCGCCGATGGCACGCCCATGCACAGTCTCAACCCGAGCAAGGCCGGCAAACTGACCATCCGGCTGCAGAAGACCTCGCCGACGAACGCGCTTTTGTCGGCGATGTACAACTTCCAGCGCACGAGCTCGGCGAACTGGGCACAGAACACGTTCACGGCAACGGACACGATCCGCGGTGACGTCTACACGTGCCAGCTTGTCGCGTTCACCAAGTTCCCGAAGAACGACTACGCCAAGGAAGCGGGCACGATCGAGTGGGAATTCAACGCCGGCATCATCGACCCGGCACTCGCGGCAGGCGTCTGACCATGACCGGAATCGTAGACATCAACGGCCAGTCCTACCGGATCGGCCGCCTCGACGCGAAGAAGCAGTTCCACGTTGCGCGGCGGCTCGCGCCGCTGCTCGCGGGCCTCGGCGGGGCGCTGAACGGAAAGGCGCAAGGCTTCGCCGAACTCGTCAGCCCGATTGCCGATGCGCTCGCAAAGATGTCCGACGAGGACACCGACTACGTGCTGGACACGTGCCTGTCGGTCGTCGCGCGGCAGCAGGGCGACGGCTGGCAGAACGTCATGGTGAAGGGCGTCGGTCTGGTTTTTCAGGACATCGACCTGCCTGCAATGCTCCAACTGACGGTCGCCGTCGTCCAGCAGAACCTCGGCAGTTTTTTTCCCGGCGGGCCGTCGACTTCGACCGCGGCGGCCTGAGCGGCGTCAAGTTCGTCTCCCTTCCTGACGGCGAGGACTGGCTGCTGCTGCCGGTGATGGAGGGACTCATCAAATACGAGTCCCTGATCGACGGCACGGTTGATCTGTGCGACGTCGCGCTGCTCAACGACGCGCTTTCGGTCAAGCGCGAGAACGAGGCGCGCGTGCACGCCTACATGGAAGAGACGAAGCGATGAACGAGGAAGTCATCAAGGAGTTCCTGGTCAAGATCGGTTACCAGACCGACGAGACCAGCCTGCGCAAGTTCACGCTCTCACTCGCGTCCGTCACGAAGAAAGTGATGGCGCTCGGCGCGGTGGTCGCAGCCACCGCTGCGGCTGTCGTCGCAGGCGTGAAGGTCATCTCGGCAGAGATGGAGCGCCTGTACTACGCGTCGCAGCGCACGGGCGAGACTGTCGGCAACATCATGGCGTTGCGGTATGCCGCCGGCCAGATCGGGCTGACGGCGGAACAGGCTCAGGCGTCGCTCGAAGGCTTCACGCGCACGCTTCGCCTCAATCCGGGCATGAACGGACTGCTCGCGCAGCTCGGCGTCACTGGCAACGGTCCGCTCGAACAGTTCGAGAGCTTCATCGGCAAGATGAAGCAGATGCAGCCGTACATCGCGGCGCAGTACGCGGGGCTGTTCGGGATCGACCCCGATACGCTTCTGATGCTGGAGAACGGCCTGCCGAAGTTGCAGGCTGCGCAGGCCAAGTATCAAGAGAAGCTCGGCGCATTCCACATCGATCCGGAACGCGCGGCGCAGGCCGGCGTCGACTTCGACAACTCGGTCCGGGATCTCACGAACGACATCCACCTGTTCTGGGTGCTGTTGCAGGAGCATCTAGCTCCTGTTCTCGCGACGATCTCGTCCGAGTTCGAGAAGTGGGCGTCGGGGCACGCTGACGAGACGGCGCGCAAGATCGCGACCGCTCTGGAAGCTGTCGCTAAATGGGTGCAGGAAACCGACTGGCAGAAGGTCGGCAAGGATGTCGACACCTTCCTCGAAAAAGCGGGGAAGGTTGCGCAGGTCATCGGCAACATCGTCGGCAGCTTCGCAAGGGTGGCAAGTTGGTTCGGTGGTAGCGATGAAAAGCAGAGCCCTGCACCTTCTGGCGAAACTCCGCCGGACGCACGTCCGGACGACAGCCCATTTCTCGCATGGGTGCGCCGCCAGCGCTACGCGTTTCAGAAGTGGGCCGGCACGGCGCCGCAGCAACCGGCCAGTCATGCCGACGCCCCGCAGACTCAGCAGCAAGGCAGCAACGCCGTGCAGCCGAAGACCGGTCAAGCGCAAAGCTCTGCGCCGCGCGGCATCCGCAACAATAATCCGGGAAACATCCGGTATGGCGAGTTCGCGCGCAGCGCGGGCGCAGTCGGCGCTGATAGCGGCGGCTTTGCGGTCTTCGCGGACATGAGCGCTGGCATTGAGGCGACCGTGAAGCTTCTGCGCAGCTACGCGTCCCGCGGCTTCGACACGATTCGCAAGATCATCTCGCGATGGGCTCCGGCGAACGAGAACGACACACAGGCATATATCGCCGCGGTCGCTAAGCAGATCGGAGTGTCGGCAGACGCCCAACTGAGTGTCGACCAGCTTCGCGGTGTGGCGGGCTCGATTTTCCAGCATGAAAACGGCTCGGCATACGGCAAGCTGGGTGCAAACGCCGCGCCGGCCGCGTCGAGGTCAGTCACAGTCAGCCAGAAGACGGACGTGCACGTGCACGGGTCGCCCGATCCCGGCGGCACCGCGCGCGCCGTCGCTGGCGAGCAGGCGAGGGTCAACGCTGACCTCGTGCGCAACATGACAGGGGCATACGTGTGAGCATTCTCGGCTTCATCGAATCGGGCGCGCAGCTCGGACTTCAGCTTCTCACTATGAAGCCGAAGCGCGGCCTTATCGCGCAGGACGGTGGCTCTTCGATCGTTGCGCACGCGACCATTGAGGAAGTCCACCAGGACGAGCTCGAGGTGACTGAGCATCCGGTCGAGCAGGGAACGGTGATCGCCGACCATGCGTTCGTTCGCCCGGCCGACCTGATAATCACGGCTGGCTGGTCGAACAGCCCGAACTCGACAAGCGCATTAAGAGGCGTTAACAGAATGACTTTTGCAGCTGCCGCCAGCATATGATGCAGCAAGCGATTTTGAGGAAAGCCTCGTGTATGAAAGCGAGCCGTTCGAAGCGGATGCGCAGTCGGCGGAAGTTGTGAAGCCACGAAATGGTCCGCTCCACGACCCAGCGTGTTTTGCCCAGCCCGCTTCCATGAGGCTGACCGCGTCGAGCGATTTCGGTTGCAATGCCGGCGGCATGCAGTGGACGTCGGTATTTGTCGTGGTCGTAGCCTCTGTCGCCCTGAACGACCCGAGGCTTCGATAGCGGTCTGCCACGCTTGCCGCTGATGGGCGGAATAGCCTCGACCAGCGATTGAAGTTGAGTGACGTCGTTTCGGTTGGCGCCGGTCAGTATCACCGCAAGCGGGATACCCTGGGCCTCGGTGATGAGATGGTGCTTTGAACCGGGTCGCGCGCGGTCTGTGGGATTCGGTCCTGTTTTTGACCTGAGCCCACAGCGCGGATTGAGGAGGAATCGACGATGACGCGAGACCAGTCGATTTGGTCGGCTGCGCGCAATCGCGCAAGCAGCACCTCGTGCAACTGCTCCCAGACGCCGGCGGCCTGCCAGTCACGCAAACGACGCCAGCAACTCATGCCACTGCCGCAGCCCATCTCGCGAGGCAATAGGTCCCAACGCAGGCCCGTCTGTAAGACGAAGAGGATGCCCGTGAGCACCGCACGATTATGGAGCGGCCTGCGCCCTGGGTAACGGGTTCGTCGTGGGTTGGGCGGGGGCAGCAGCGGTTCAATGAGTGCCCACAGTTCGTCGTCGAGTATCGGCTTGGCCATGTCCTTTTCGTCGTCGAAACAATGAAAAGGTTAACAGCATTCATCGAGAGTTAACAGCCCCTTCGCTCATTTTGTTAAGGCTTCTAAGTGCCGTCGAGGGATTTGCAGCCGCGCAAAGCAGCGCCGCTCGCGCGCTTGTTGGCGCCCTCGGGCTAGCAAGCGGCGTCATCAACCTGCTGACCGGAGGCGTTTCGCCAGTGGAGAAGGCGTACGACAACCTCCTCGCGGCGTATCAAGCGCGCACGCTCTTCACGGTGTACACCGGAAAGCGGCTGTACAAGAACATGCTCATCAAGTCCCTGTCCACCACGACGGACAAGGAAAACGCAAACTGGATGCTGATTCGCATCGCGATGCGTCAGATATTGATGGCACAGACACAAACGGTGACGGTTCCTGATTCGAGCGTCATGTCGAACCCCGCGAGTACCGCATCTCCAACTGACGCGGGTACGCTCAACCTCGAACCTGCTCCGAACATCAACGCGACGGCATTGGCATGACCGCATACGAGATCCCGCTGTCGGCTAAGCCGCAGACGTTCAGCATCGCGCTCGGCGGCGTCACCTTCAAGATGACGCTCCGGTGGAACGTGCCGGCGGCTGCGTGGATGATCGGCATTGCCGATGCGACGGACAATCCGCTAGTCGGCAGCATCCCGCTCGTGACAGGAGTCGACCTGCTCGGGCAGTACGCGTACTTGGGCTTCGCGGGAAAGCTGGTCGTTCAAACCGACCATGATCCCGACGCTGTACCGACGTTCGACAACCTCGGCACGACGGGCCATCTTTACTTCATCACGTCATGAGCAACCAGTTCGGCCGGAAGGCAACGCTGATTGTTTCGACCGGCTCGAACGGGCTCGACCTGTCGCAACTGCGGTTCAAGTTCGAGGTCCGGCAGGCTGACACGCAAGCGCCGAATACGCTCTACGTGCGCATCTACAACCTCGCGCCCGCAACCGTCAAGGCGATCCAAGGCGAGTTCACGACGATCACGCTCCAAGCCGGGTACGAGAAGGGCAACTTCGGCATCATCTTCCAAGGCACGATTAAGCAGTTCGTGCGGGGGAAAGAGCGAAACGTCGATTCGTTCCTCGACATCTGGGCGGCGGACGGCGACGAGTTCTATAACTTCGGCATGGTCAATCAGACTCTGGCCGCAGGAAGCACGCCGAAGCAGATCCTCGATTCGATCACGAAGCAGAACGCCGACGCGGGTAAGCTGCCGTACGCGACTGACGTCAACGGACTGGTCGGCGGCATCCCGGCGCAGGCGTTAGCGCGCGGCAAAGTGCTTTTCGGGATGACGCGCGACTATGCGCGCGACTGGGCTGCAAAGAACGGCTTTCGGTGGAGCATCCAGAACGGCCAGGCGGTGCTTGTGCCGGTCACAGGCTACAGGCCCGGCGAGGCCGTCGTGCTGTCGTCGACGACAGGTCTGATCGGCGTCCCGGAGGCGACTTCTGACGGCGTCCACGCGCGGATCCTGTTGAACCCGCTCGTGCGGATCGGCTGCCTTGTGCAGATCGCACAAGCGGACATCAACACATTGACGGTCAAGCAGTTAGGCCTGTCGTATCAGGGCTTGCCGTCTGCCGCGGTCACGACTGCCGCCGGCTTTTACCGCGTTCTCGTGTCTGAGTTCATCGGCGACACGCGCGGGCAGGAGTGGTATTGCGATCTGACCTGTTTGGCGGTCGACACGTCGGCGCCGGCGGGCACTTCTGTGCAGGCAGCAGGCTAGTGCGCAATCATCTGCGGCAGGGTTACGCCCGTGAACGTGCGGCCGTCCGCGAGCCTCCCCGACACGACCGGAACGAAGTTTCCTTTTTCGACAGAAAGCTTCGTGCCAGTCGGGACCATGACGCATCCGTAGTCGGCCAGACGCGGTTCCGCGCCGTAATCGTATCCATTGACCAGAGCTGCTTGTCTCCGCAATTCCGGAGGCAACGACGCGCGCGCGTGTCGCGCTGAATTGATCTGCCCGTACATGAACTCTGCGAGGTCGTAGGAGTTGCATACGATCGCGCCATCAACCAGATCGATGCCGCGCGCGGTCGGCGCGCTAGGCGACGGCTTTGAAACTGTCGCAGGCGCGATGGTGATTTCGGGCATGTCCGTCTGCGCAGCAGCGGCAGTCATCGGGATAACAAAGAGCAGAGTAGTTATTTTCATTTTCAGGTTCCCATGCTTCAAACCGAACGCTCAGCCAGCATCGAAGACGCGCTGCGCGCCGCGCTCGGCGGCAATCAGGCAGGAATCTGGACCGCACTCCCGGCGATCATCCAGAGCTTCGACGCTAACGCATTGACCTGCACTGCGCAACCCGCCATTCAGGCACAGGTGCGCGCGCAGGATGGTAGCACTTCGTGGGTGACGCTTCCGTTGCTCGTCGACGTTCCGGTCTGCTTCCCGCGCGGCGGCGGCTGCACGCTGACGTTCCCGGTAGCGACCGGCGACGAGGCACTGATCGTGTTCTCGTCGCGGTGCATCGATGCATGGTGGCAGTCCGGCGGCGTTCAGGTGCAAGCCGAACTGCGGATGCATGACCTGTCGGACGGCTTCGCGATTCTCGGACCGTTCTCGCAGGCGACGAAGATCAGCGGTGTGAGCACCAGCGCAGTCCAGCTGCGCAGCAATGACGGCAGCGCATACATCGAACTGAACCCCTCGTCGAAGGCGGTCAAGGTCGTCGCGCCGGGCGGTTTCGAAGTCGATGCGCCGACTATCACGCTGAACGGCCAACTGGCGCAGGGCACTGGATCGACGAAATACCCGGCGACGCTGCAAGGTCCGATCACCGTCGTCAACGACGTCACGGCGGCCGGCAAGAGCGTCAGCACTCACACGCACCATGAAAACGGTGCCGGCAGCAACACGAACCCGCCGAACTGATCATGCGCTATCGAACTCTCGACGAAAACGGCGACTACTCGTGGGGCCAAGGCGCGGCGAACTTCCTTGTGGACTCGCCCGAGGCGGTCGCGCAACTCGTGCTCACGCGGCTGAAGCTCTCGACCGGCGAATGGTTTCTCGACACCACAGAAGGCACGCCGTACGCGACAGAGATCCTCGGCGCGGGCACGGCGTCGACGCGCGACCTTGCCATTCAGGAGCGGATTCTTGAGACGCAGGGCGTGACCGGCATCGCCGATTACGCGAGCGTAGTGAACCCGACGACGCGCGCCTTCACGGTGGCTGTGACCATCGACACGACGTACGGCCAAACCACCATTACCACGGCTCTCTGATGGCGACGACTTACCCTCTTGCAACGCTCGGGCCGACGATCACGAGCGCGGGGATTTCCATTCCCTCGTTCAATGACGTCTACCAGAGCCTGATCGCGACATTCCAGAGTATCTATGGCTCCGACGTGGTCGTGACGCCTGACAGCCAGGACGGCCAGTGGATTGCCGCCATCGCGTCGGCCATCAACGACTGCAACAATGGCGCGGTCGCCTGCTATAACGCGTTCTCGCCGGCGACGGCACAGGGCGCGAACCTGTCCAGCGTGGTCAAGATCAATGGCATCGCCCGAAACGTGTCGTCGGCATCGACAGTGGATGTGACGGTCGTCGGCCAAGCCGGCACGACGATCACGAACGGCATTGTCACGGACGGCAATTCGATCCAGTGGGCGCTGCCTTCGTCGGTGGTCATCCCTTCGGGCGGCCAGGTGACCGTGACAGCGACGTGCCAGACACAAGGGGCGATCTCGCTCGCGAGCGGCACGGCCCTCAAGATTTCCACGCCGACGCTCGGCTGGCAATCGGCGACGACCGCTGACAATGCGACTGCGGGCTCGCCGGTCGAGACTGACGCGGCGCTGCGTCAGCGCCAGACGACCTCGACGGCGCTCCCATCTCGCACTGTGCTGGAAGGTACGGTCGGAGCGGTGTGGGCGGTTCCCGGCGTGACGCGCGTCACGCCCTACGAGAACGACACGAGCACGACGGATGCGAACGGCGTACCCGGCAACAAGATCTACATCGTCGTGGAGGGTGGCGACTCCGCAGCGATTGCCAATGCGATTGCGTCGAAGAAAACGCCGGGCACCGGCACGTACGGTACGACCAGCGTTTCGGTGCAGGACGCCTACGGGATCGCGCACAACATCGCTTTCTACCGGCCGACGTATGACGCGATCACCTGTGCGATCACGCTCAAGGCGCTAGCAGGCTACACATCGGCGACCGGCGCGGCGGTTCAGGCAGCCGTAGCGGCGTACATCAACTCGGTTGCTATCGGCGGCGCTCCGAGCGGCATGGTGGAGTGGGATTCGGCATTGACGGCGGCGAAGTCGGTATCTGGCGGGAACACCTTCCGCATCGTCTCGCTGGCGCTGAGCGGACCGAGCGGCGCTGGATCGCCAGACGTTCCGCTAGCCTTCAATCATGCTGGACAAGCTACATCGTCTAGCGTAACCATCACGGTGACTTGATGGCGGCAGCGACCGATTACACCTCACTCATCACGAGCGAGCACGCATCGAAGCCAAAGTTTTCTGCGATGGTTGCGGCGGTCGCCCAGTGTTTCGTCGATCAGATCAACGTCACGCAGTCGATCCCGCCTGCATTCGATCTGGACGAGGCGATCGGCGTGCAACTGGATGCGGTAGGGCTGTGGGTCGGCATTACGCGGCAGATCAAAACGCCGCTCAACGTCTACTTCAGCCTCGACACAGTCGGACTCGGCTTCGACCAAGGCTCATGGCAGGGGCCCTTTGACCCGTCAACGGGCCTCGTGTCGTTGGACGACGCTACATTTCGCACGCTGATCCGCGCGCAGATTGCGGCGAACTCGTGGGATGGGACGATTCCCAGCGCGGCATCCGCGTATGCGAACCTGTTCGTTGGATCCGAAAGCTACATTTTCATCCAAGACAACCAGGACATGACGATGATGGTCGGCGTCTCGGGAGCCATTCCGAGTGCCGTCCTCAGGGCGCTGTTCTCCGGCGGTTATTTGCAGCTCAGGCCGGAGGGTGTGCTGGCAAGGTACGTGGTTCCCTCGGTCAACAACACGTCTCTGTTCGGCTTCGACGTTTCGAATCAATACATCGCAGGGTTCGACTCCGGCTCTTGGGCTGTTGCAGCGTGAACCCTCTCGCTTCTAAACGAGCCGCCTGCGGGCGGCTTTCTGCATTCGGGCTCTGAATGACCATCGAAAACGACTTCCTGCCGTTTGCAACGGCGAATGGGGCCAACGTCCTGACGCAGGCCCAATATGC
The DNA here is from genome assembly GCF_023170545.1 of Caballeronia sp. Sq4a. Lineage (NCBI taxonomy): Bacteria > Pseudomonadati > Pseudomonadota > Betaproteobacteria > Burkholderiales > Burkholderiaceae > Caballeronia > Caballeronia sp. Sq4a. The sequence continues at coordinate 1,171,596 of NZ_CP084250.1, forward strand.
TGCACTGGCGGCGCTGGCAACTGGCTATCAGTCTGGCGTTGCGAACTCAGCACAGCTCAACAAGACTTGGCGCCAGAGTTCCATCATGGCGGCTGTGCTCGCTCAGTTCATCGTCAATTCGACTGGGCAGCCTGCGATTGATGACGGCACGACGGCCACGCTCTTGGCGAACTTGGCGGCCGCAGTAAGCGCAAATTCGGAGGCGCTCATCGGGTCGGCACGCAACCTGTCGATGTATGTCGCCACGGCTTCCGCGACAGCGACGCTGACCGCCGATGAGATCATCGTCGGCTCTGCTCTAGGCGGACTGAAATATACCGTCGCCGGGTTCAACAAGACGATCAACCTCGCGACGACTGGCGCCGGGGGAATGGATACCGGGACCGCTCCTGTGAGCGGTTACGTCGCGCTGTATGCAATCTACAACCCGGCGACGGGTGGGAGCGCTCTGCTTGCGACCAACGCGACTAGCGCGGCCGCGCCGAATGTCTACGGCGGCGCAAGCCTGCCGGTAGGATATACAGCGAGCGCACTGGTTTCGGTGTGGCCGACCAACAGTAGCGGACAGTTCATAGTGGCGTTCCAACGGGACAGACATGTTTCGTTCGCATACACCGGCGTACTAACTGCTAGCACCGCGTCGTTTCCATCTTTCACCGCGCTGTCAATCGGAGGCGCAGTGCCAAAGAACGCCACCGCAGTTTCCGGCGAACTTCTGGCCGGGTCCAACACTTCGTCGACGATCGTTCTTTCCGTTGCTGCGTCTTCTACTGGTATTGGGCAGCATGCCGTCCAGCAGAATAACGCGACGTATATCGTAGGTAACTACGAGCTTGACCTGGCCATCCCGCAGACGATGTACTACACAGCAACTGCGTCTGCTGGCACGCTCAACATGTCCATTTCCGTTTCGTCCTATCGGTTCTGAAAATGACGACGATCTACGTTCAATTTTCCGACTTGAGCGAATCGAAGATCATTGGTGCTTTCTCGTGTCCGCAAGATGCGGATGCATATCCGAACCAGGGTGAAATCGACGTCCTGGACGCGAGGTACCAAGCATTCGTCAATCCGGCGTCAACTCTGCCTGGCGCAAAGCTCGCGCAATCACTCGCGATCGACGCGGCTTATGCGGCAGCGGTCCAGAGCAGCGTGACTTTCAAGACAGCGGCCGGCATCAGCCAGACATTCCAGGCGGATGCCGACAGTCAAGACATACTCGCCAAGGCGACGCAGGGCTACACGATCGCGGGCGAAGTGCCCCCTAACTTCTTCTGGAAGGCGGAAGACAACACGCTTGTCGCCTTCACGCTTGCGGACCTCCAAGGCTTGTACGGCGCGATGCTCGCGCAAGGTTGGGTGGCCTTTCAGAAGCGTGCCACGCTGAAGGCTCAGATCTCAGCCGCGACTAGCGTATCGGCAGTGCAGGCAATCGCCTGGTAATTCCGTCGCGAGTTCGACGCAACAAGCCGCCTCCGGGCGGCTTTTTTATTTTCGGGGCCAATTTGAATCCACCCGCGCACGCAGAGCGCCGCCTCAGTCACGACGAGCGGTTTGCCGTGATTGACCAGCGGTTTGAAGACTTTCAGGCCCAGATCGACCGCCGGTTCGAGGCGGTCCACAAGTCGATCGAAGAGAACACCGAACTGACGAAGTCGGCTGACGCGCGGTCGCTTCGCATTGAGACGAACACTCAAGCGCTCGTCGACATCTTCAATCGGGCAGGGCAGAGCGCGACGTTCTTCGCGCGCACCGCGCGCCTCCTTCGCAGCACCGCCATCTTCTTGGCTCCGTTTCTCACAGTCGCCGGTGTGCTGTGGGCGATTGCGCACGGCAAGTGGCCGGGAGAGTGACATGAATCTCGCACTTTTCGAAGCTGAATTGCGCCGCGACGAGGGCGTGCGCTACTTGCCATACCTCGACACGGCCAGTCCGCCGCGGCACACAACCGGCGTCGGCCACAACCTGGAAGTGTCGCCGCTTCCTGCTGGCTGGAGGTTCCCTCTGACAGACGCTCAGGTGACGCAGCTGCTCGAGCGCGACATTTCGGCGACGTTGGGTAAGCTCGACAGAGCACTCCCGTGGTGGCGACAGATGGACGAGGTTCGCCAGCGCGTGCTCGCCAACATGTGTTTCAACATGGGCCTCGCCGGGCTTCTGACGTTCAAGAACACGCTTGCGGCCATGCAACGCGGCTCGTATGCAGTTGCTGCGGCCGGCATGAAGAACAGTGCGTGGTACGGGCAGGTTAAGCAACGCGCCGTGCGCCTATGCCAGGCGATGGAAACCGGCGTAATGCCGTCTTGATCGACCTTCGAACCACAACTGATCAGCCACCTTCGGGTGGCTTTTTTCGTTTACGACATGCCGATCATCAAACACCTTGTCGATGCCGCGAAGGGTAAGCACCCGGTCGCCGCGAAACGTTCGTCGCACTGGCCGACTGTGCGCAAACATCACCTCGCGTTGAATCCCGCATGCGCGGTATGCGGCGGCACGGAGAAGCTGGAAGTGCATCACATCCGTCCGTTCCATCTGCACCCGGACCTCGAACTAGATCCGAACAACCTTGTGACGCTCTGCGAGGCTAACAAGGGCGGCGTCAACTGCCATCTCTTCGCGGGGCACCTCGGCAATTTTAAGAGCTTCAACGTCGATGTCCTTGCAGACGCCACGCGATGGCACGACAAGATTTCTCACCGGCCGATGGCCGATACGGAGTAAGCGATGAACCCCTCATCCAGCATTATCACGGGTGGCATTACGATCAGTGCCGCGACTCTTGAGCCAGCGGTGAGCTGGGCGCTCAGCACGGCATTCCATGTACCCGTTCCGGAAAGCGTCTCCGTGCTCGTTGCCGGCGCGATCGCGTACGCAGTGCATGGCGGAATCAACTTCCTGAAGTCTCGGGCTGCCGCATCCACGCAGTCGTCGCAAATCATCCAGCCGTAAGTCTCCGCCGCGCGCGCGGCACACCCCTCGAAGGAATCCACCATGAAGAAGCTCATGCTGCTAGCGGCAGGTCTTGTCGCGCTCGTCGCAATCCTCACCGGCTGCTCGCAGGCTCAGTTGCAGGCCACGCAGACCGCCGCGCAGAAGCTCCAGTCCGACGTCACGCTCGCGTGCAACGTCCTTCAGCCGGCGATCGCGCCGTACGCCATCCTTCTGTCGGGCAACACGGCCGTCGACGCGTTCAATGCTGACGTCGCGCTTGCGTGCGGCGCCAACGTCGTTATGAACCTGACGTCGGTCGAGAATGTGATCAACTCGTCGGCTGCTGCGGCACGGGGCGTCGTATCGAAACTGTCGGGCCTGACCGAAACGCAGGTCGCGATGATCAATTCGTTCATCGGTGCGTTTCAAGGTTCGCTGAGGAATGCGGTGGCCGCATACAAGGCCAGCCAGCCGGTGGAGACAGCGGCGCCGGCGGCGGCCGCGAGCGGAGCCATCGCATCGTGAGCGGGTTTCTTGCGCCATACGACATGCTCGACGCCGACCTGATCAAAGACGAGCCGGCGACTTGGCGTCTGAATCAGCCGCTTGTCTACCAGTCGGATGTGGCCGGCCAAACGTTCACCGTGCCCGCCGGCTTCGTCACCGATCTGGCGAGCACGCCGCGCATCCCAGTTGTCTACGAAATTGCCGGTGGCGTCGCGAACATGGCGAGCGTCGTTCACGACTTCCTATACACGGCGCATCCGGTCACGCGTGACATCGCCGACGCGGTTCTCCGCGAAGCATCGATCGCGACCGGCGTGCCCGCGTGGAAGGCGGACCTGATGTACGAAGGCGTCCGCCTATTTGGCGCAACGCACTGGAGTCGCATTGACGGTTGAGCCGGTCGACTTCGCAAACGTCTGGTTAGCCAACTTGCAGCGCGCGTTGGCACGCATCAATCTGGCGTCGAAAGACGCGTCGATACTCATCAGCTTTGATGCTCCAATCCCAACGTTTGATCGATTGCAAGTTCTCCGTGCTTAGTTCTGAAAGCAAGCTCGGCTTGCTGATAAGTTCGCCGATCTTGCTAGCGAGCGCATCGGGAGTCCGCTCCGTAAGAATGTAGCGCCGTTGCTTCTCTCCGAACGCCTCGGGCACGATCCCGACATTCGTCGAAATGACAGGTACGCCGCACGCCATTGCTTCTAGTACAGGATTCGGCGTCCCTTCTGACTCCGAGCAGCAAACCAGAACGTCGATCGAATTGTAGTATTCAGTCATTCGGTGATGAGGAATCGACCGAATCTGTTTATCCGCATAAAACTCTTCAATCGCGTGCCCATCGTCACGCAACGTTGCAATGGCGGGCTTGAGCACGCTATGGAACCCCTTGTGGTCCTTCGAAATCCCACCTTCGGTCCAGTGCCCAAACGCGCTATTGCCGGCCCATCCAATGCGGATCGCGCGCCTACCAACTGTCGAGAGCCGTTCAAGGTTGGCAGGTCGGAACATCTGGAGATCCACACCATCCGGAGTCGTGCCGGAAGGTGAAGGGTACGAATTGATTCCCGAGTAGATGGCGTACAGTTTCTTTGAAGAAACTGTATATCCGCTCAGCACCTCGTTAAACATGCGAACCCTCTGCTGTATGTCTTCGTCACCGAGGAAAAGATGGTCGAAGACAGTAGCAGTAATCGGCCGAGGGTCTACGCACTCGGAGACAAAATTGCTCCACCCTCCAAAACAGTCGTCCACGTACGCTGCTGCCGAGGCCTCAGTCAATGTGTGCAGGGGCTCACGCCACAAGAAATGAACGAGATCGAAGCCTCTTGTAGCATAAAGCACTGAAGCAGGATGAACCGCATCGTAAGTAGTGAACAGTTCGATCACGAACTCATCGGCAAGGTGGCGTTGCAGTTGGATGGCGATATTCCCGAGCGCCCACCCCAAAGTATCAGTGACGATCGCGACTCGTGGTTTATTTTCCAAGGGCCGAGCGACAGGTGCGGAAGCATCTCTCGACGGGGTAATATCTAAGCCAAGGTCACGCTCGCGCTGTTCAAGCCAAGTGTCAACACCGGAATTCCATACCTTGAACCCGTGCTTCCGCTCAAAGTACTGTGCTGAGTCCTCCAGCCTCTTGCGGGCAAAGCGGGCTCGTTCGTAGTCCTTGTCGTCTTCATTAGTTGGTTTCGGATGATCGTGTACAAAAGCGCGCTCATCACTTGCACCGACTTTCATGCCGGCCCGAAATAATCGCAACGAGAACTCGGTGTCCTCGAAGCCGACAAACATGCCCTCGTCATATCCGCCCAGTGCGAGAAACGAATCTTTTCGAAACACAGCAGCACCGCCGGGCATGAAAGTACCTAAAAAACCGGGACCTTCGGGTGCGGTGAAGCTAGGCAGGTATGCGCTTCCGCATCCAATGACTAATTCGTTCTCGTGGAGGCCAAGATAGATATTGCCTCCTCGGATCATCGTTGTCTCTTTATCGTCGTTGAGAAGTGTCAACGCCATGAAGTGACAACCTAGCAAGGAAAGGTCGCGTTGGATCGATGGAAGAGGATTTTTCAGCAGGTAAATATCATTGTCCAGCATCATCACCCACGGCGTCTGGACGAATGGCATCGTTCTGTTTCGTCCTCCTGCCACGCCATAGTTCTGACCAAGGCGCTCAATCCTCCACTTGAATGGCATACCCGCTAGGTAGCGCTCAAGACTCTCCAACTCATCCTCGGTAGATCCATTATCGATGATAAGCACTTCGCCTTTGAAGGCGGGAATATGCTCAGCGATTGAGCGGCAAAGCTTCTTTGACAGGCCGCTTCGATTCAACGATAAAAACGTGATCGTTAGATGTTCGCCGTTAATCCCGATGTTGCCACCTTCTTCGCGTGACGCGCCTTCGTCAAGGTACTGGTGGTACCGGCTGGTCACGTATCGATTTGCCTCGACGTTCCAACCCAGATGAGCTTCGTGATTATGCATGTTTCCCCCGTACGAAATTGAGAACGCGTACGGTCCTTACTAAGACCCTAGTTGGAATGATGCGGCGTATCTTCCACCAGACCCAGACGACTCGCCACGGAACGGAAGCAAGCCTAGCGGCCGACGCTGCCGCTTCTGCCTCGAGCGCTGCCGCGTGGGACTCGAGTGCTGCTGTCCTCTCTTCTAGTCCTGACACGCGGTTCAGGGTGTCAAGATGGCTTCTCTTTGCCTCATTTAATTCTTCGCGAGTCGTTTGAAGCTCGTGTTTGTAGCGGCTCATTGCGCGCGACGCGAGTTCGTTTTCTCCCAGGATCACCCGACGGAGGATTCCGAGTCTGGTTGCCTCCCGTTGAGAAATTGCTAGTTCGTCTTCCAGAGCGGAGATACGGTCCTTCAGTGATTGGTAATCTTCCTTGACTTTCCAGTCAGGAATGAATTCGGTGCCGCGGCGGTTTACCACCCAAGCACCCTCGCGTGGGAAAAGGGGTTGCCGCGCCATATCCATAGAGACTGGAAAGCCCGAGAACACGGCCTCAGGCGCAGATTCTCCCCACACACCGACATAGAAGGCTGTGTCGTGTTCGGCGAAAGCACTATCTTCGTCCATTGCTGTTATCAGGGCGTTGCTGTCGACATAATCAAGCATCAGTTTCTGATTTCCTGTTGCCGGTGCGACTTTCACGGCGCCGCCTTCTCGCGTAATAGAAAAGCCAACAGCCAGCGTTCCCAGATGCCACGCAGATGCTTTACCGAGGACTGACTCTGAGAATTCTTTGAATTCGGTGAATGTCCACTTGTGCAAGTGATATTCATTCTTGCCGCCCTTGTCGTAGTACCAGAAGTCGTTCGGGCAAGAGACTACTAGCGTTCCATTCTCTGCCAGCAGATTGCGCAGGTTGCTCAGGAACAGCGCAGGATCATCAACGTGCTCGACCGTCTCGAGAGAAACGATCAAGTCAAACTTGGAATCCCCGAGAGCGGAGGGAAGGTTTTCGCCAGAACTGCAGACATAAGTCGCGCCGGAGTCGCTGAAGGTCTTTCGCGCAGCCTCGATCGCATCCGCGGATATGTCGACGCCAACAGCACTTTTCGCGCCCCAACGAGCGAGCAGGGCCGTCCCGTAGCCCTCGCCGCAAGATGCGTCGAGGACGCGCTTGCCAACACAGAGCTGTCTTACGGTCGCGTATCGCGCCAGGTGCACCGCCGCTTCGACGGCGATGTATTTAGATTCCGTTCCGAAGTTCAAGCGTTCCAAAGCGATACCACCCTGAATTGTTCGTGAGGGCCAAATTATAGTTGGTTCCGCCTGGCGGCCGACAGTTGTGGTATCTGATCGCCGTCGCCGTCAACGTCGGTCGCCCCGACCTATGTCGCACATGTCTTCGAAGAGCCGGCCTCACCCCATTCAGATTCCTACGATGATACAAAAAGCCCGGCGCGAGACCGGGCAAAGTATGCCGAGAGGGCAAGCGCATGGATGCGACACGCGCGAGGGAATAATCGCGTACGCAGCGCAGCGATGCAACGCCGGTTGGTGAAGCACTGCATTGCTCGATGCGAAACAGGCGGAGCCGGCGGATTGGGACGGCGGTGCTCGCGCATGATCTCGCGGTAGCGAAGAACTGCCCTAGATAGACTATTGCGGCGGCGGAAGTATTTTCGCTTGCGCGGCAGCCGCTATGGCGGCCATTCTTTGGCGCCGGGTCTCCCGCGCTACGTACCATTCGTCAAACAGCGTCTCGGTCAGGCCGATTAGCAACCTCGCTTCTTCCGGATCTACATCTACGATCACGTTTATATCCGCCTGCATATGAGCGCCGATATTGCCTAGATCTTTGACGGCCTTGATTGCCTGCCATGTGTCAGGGTCAACCTTATCTTCGATTGCCTTGATCTCAGCCCAAAGGGTAGGTCTGTCGATTCTGACGTTCCAAAAGTCTCTGATCATGCCCTGCAAAACCCGCCTGGAAAGCGTTGCAGATGCCTTGGGGCTCAGATCCGCAATAGAGCATGCTTCACGATAGTCGTCACGCAATACAGCTGGGACGCATTCGGGAAACGACCGCGCCGCACCACGCGGCTCGAACCGAAGCGATTCGATCACCTCGTCGATCACCTCTTCTCCGGTGCCAACGTTGAAAAAAGTAGATGCCAGCTTCAGATCGAGCGTGTACTTCTGGCATTGCTCATTCGGGCATACGATGAACTGAGAAAGCAGCGTTCGGCGGCCGACGCTGTTCTCGATTTTCAGCGTGTGCATCGCGCCGGAACGTCTCGCCGACGAGATGGTTACATGACGCTCGCAGTGCGGGCATACCCAGTTGAAGTTAGTAGCCATGTCCGTCCATTTTATTAGGCGCGCCTAATACGGCGCCTAACTATCACTGTGTTTTTGTACAGGAATGTAACGAGAAAAAACCCGCGTCAGCCAATGCCGACGCGGGTTTCTGTCTGGTCGGGGCGAGAGGATTTGAACCTCCGACCACCTGCACCCCATGCAGGTACGCTACCAGGCTGCGCTACGCCCCGAAAGAGCGAAAGTATATCAGAGCGAAACGGATAGTAGAACTGCTTCGGCGATTTTTACGGCAAACGTCGAAGATTCCACTTCTGCCGCTCCTGCGTTACGACGCTGCGACCGAGGTGGCTTCGGCATCCACCATGTCCGGCATCTTCTCCTCGACGACGCGCGGCTTGACGCTCCGTTGCCGCTGCCGGAACCGCAGCGCCAGCACCAGCGACACCGCACACGGAACGAGATAGCCGAGCACGCGCGCGCTCCACGCCGTGCGCGACCCCACGGCCTCGTACCGCGTATGCGCATGGAAGCCAGCGGACGCGAAGACCATCGTCAGCGTAAAGTCGAGCGCCATAGCCAGCACGCAAAAGACGCAGTAGATCAGCGCGCCGTTCCAGACCGGTTTGCCGATCGCCGCGTTGGCCGTGCGGCACGCGAAGAGCACGGCGCCCAGCAATAACAGATTGAAAAGCAACGGAACCCAGGGGAAGTCCATGTGCGGATGCCTCATGCGCTGAAGAGATCGGCAGTCCGCCAACCGGACGCCGGGCGCGATCTTCACACGCAGCCCCGTTTCGCTTGAATAAGAGTATTCCTAATCAGTTTGGCCGATCCGCCAGCGCCCCGGAGAGAAAGTCGATGAACGTGCGTACCTTCGTCGTCATGTATTTGCGGCTCGTGTACACCGCGTAGACGGCTGGCGCAAAGGCCGCGTAGCTCGGCAACACGCGCACGAGCGCGCCCGACGCCAACTCCGCTTCGACGATCCACAGCGGGAAATACGCGAGCCCGATGCCGGCTTTCACGAGTTGTAGCGCCATCGAAGTGTCGTTTGTTTTCAACACGGCTTGATTTTTGACGGTGACAGCGCCGTCCGGGCCGGACAGCGTGACGGACTCGATGTTCGTATATGTCGGCAAGACCATGCGATGCCGCGCGACATCGTCGGGATGGCGAGGCTCGCCGTGACGTTCGAGATAAGCGCGCGAGCCGGCCAGCACGGACGGCATCGTGCACAGCGGCCGCACGATCAGCGAGGGCGACGGCTCCGACGTTGCGCGCAACGCCATGTCATAGCCTTCTTCGACCAGATCGACGAAGCGGTTCTCCAGTCGCAAGTCGACCAGCACGCCGGGATAACGCGCCTGATACGCGACGAGCAGATCCGCGAACCGGCGATTCGCGAACCAGCCCGGCGCCGTCACCTTCAGCACGCCCTTCGGCTCGGCGGTCTGCGCGCCGACCGCCGCCTCGGCCGCCTGCAATATGTCGAGCGCCTCGCGGGACTGCTCGTAATACACGCTGCCGGCTTCGGTCAGGCTCAGGTGCCGTGTCGTGCGGTTCAGCAGCCGCACGCCGAGTTGACGTTCGAGATTCGCGACATGCTTGCTCGTCATCGCCGTCGACATGTCGAGGCGCTCGGCCGCCTTCACGAAGCTGCCGGCTTCGACCACTTCGCGAAACACGCGCAGGCTGGTGAGCGCATCCATCGTTCAGAGTCCGCGGGAAAGGAAAAGCGCGATCTTAGCCGGATCACTTCGGCCATTCATCGAGCGCGTCGTTGAAGAGCGAGGCGACGACGCCGCGCAGCCATGTCGTGCGCGGATCGTTGTGATACTTGCGATGCCAGTGCTGCTTGAGATCGAAGCGCGGCAACGGTAGCGGCGGCTCGGCGAGCGTGATCGACGCGTGCTCCGCGACATACGCGAAGCCGATCGCATGCGGCACCGTCGCGATCAGATCGGTGCGCGAGAGGATGAACGGCAGGCTCATGAAGTGCGGCGTCTCCAGCACGGCGCGGCGCCGCACGCGTTCTTTGTCCAGATAATTCTCAAGGATTTCCTGGCTGCGACCTTCGGCGCGCACCACCGCGTGTCCGCATTCGACGAAGCGTTCGAGCGTGAGCGGCGCATTCGCAAACGGATGATCGCGCCGCATCAGGCAGATGAAGCGATGTGAGAAAAGCCGCTGCTGGAAGAAGTTGTTGCCATGCAGGTCGGGGAAGTAACCGACGGCCAGATCGATGTCGCCGGACGCGAGCCCGCGCTCGACTTCGCCGTGCGATGCCGACACCGAGCGCAGATTCGCGTGCGGCGCTTCCTTCGCAAACGCCTGCAACAGACGCGGAAGAAACACGATCTCGCCGACATCCGACAGCGCGATGGCGAACGTGTCGGTGCTGGAAGACGGATCGAAATGCTGTGTGTCCAGCAGGCCGCGCTCGATGCGGCTCAGCGCCTCGCGCGCCGCGGGCACGAGCGCGAGCGCGCGCGGCGTCGGCTCCATGCCGCGCGACGTGCGCACGAAGAGCGGATCATTGAAGTACTCGCGCAGCCGCCCGAGCGCCGTCGAGACGCGCGGCTGACTCACGCCGAGCCGTTCGGCTGCGCGGCTCACGTTGCGCGTTTCCTCGATGGCGACGAGAAACGGAATCAGGTTCAGGTCGAGGTCGTTCATGATGTAGGCGGCAGGCCGCTGTCAGCCGCGTCGCGCGACCAGTTCGGACACGCGTTGCGCCGCGCTTTGCAGCGGGTCGAGAAACGCCTTCACCATCTGCTTCGCGTTCTTGCGCTGCGCGTTGCCGCTGATATTGAGCGCTGCGATCACGCGGCCTTGCCGGTCGCGGATCGGCGCGGACATCGAAATCAGCCCTTCCTCCAGTTCCTGATCGACAATCGCCCAGCCCTGACGGCGCACGAGCGCGATCGCGTCTTTCAACGCATTGCGGTCAGTGATCGTGTGCGGCGTCCTCGCGACGATGTTGCTGGCGTCGAGCACCGCGTCGAGCCGCGCGTCGTCGAGCGCCGAGAGCAGCACGCGGCCCATCGACGTGCAGAACGCGGGCAGACGGCTGCCGATGGACAGATTCTGCGTGATGATCTTGTGCGTGGGCACGCGCAGCACGTAGACGATCTCGGCGCCGTTCAGCACCGCCGCCGAGCAGCTTTCGTGAACCTGCTCGACGAGATCCTCCATGACGGGCTCGGCCAGATTCCAGAACGGCATCGACGTGAGATAGGCGAAGCCGAGATCGAGAATCTTCGGCGTCAGTTGAAAGAGCCGGCCGTCGGCTTCCACGTAGCCGAGCGACTGCAACGTGAGCAGAATGCGCCGCGCGCCGGCGCGCGTGAGGCCCGTGGCGGCGGCGACATCGGTGAGCGTCTGCGCGGGGCGGCTCGCATCGAACGAACGAATCACGGCCAGGCCGCGCGCGAACGACTGCACGTAGGCGTCGCCGGGACGCGACGGCGCGTCTTGCACGTCGGTATCGGAAGAGGGCGTTGGAAGCTTGTTCATGACATTCTCGACGGCTCTGGCTCCGTACAAACCCGCGAATTGCGCGGGTTTCGTTGACACTGCAACGAACGCGGGACTACCATTCGGTTGTTCGCTAAACGAATCGATGTTCGCATATCGAACATACTCACGCAAGCGTCATCGACGCGCAGGTAAACCCGAAGTTCGAAGCAGCGCGCAGTGTCTGCGCGCGCCGAACGGGACCGGAGAAGAACGGCAATGATCAACAAGATTTTCGAATCGCTCGCGTCCGCGGTGGCGGATGTTCACGACGGAGCGACCATCATGATCGGCGGATTCGGCACGGCGGGCATGCCGTCCGAACTGATCGACGCGCTCATCGAACAGGGCGCGCGCGAGCTGACCATCGTGAACAACAACGCGGGCAACGGCGATACGGGGCTCGCCGCGCTGCTGAAGGCAAAGCGCGTGCGCAAGATCATCTGCTCGTTCCCGCGGCAGACGGATTCGCATGTATTCGACGCCCTCTACCGCGCCGGCGAAATCGAGCTGGAACTCGTGCCGCAGGGCAATCTTGCGGAACGCATTCGCGCGGCGGGCGCGGGCATCGGCGGATTTTTCACGCCGACCGGCTACGGCACGAAACTCGCGGAAGGCAAGGAAACGCGCGAAATCGACGGCAAGCATTACGTGCTGGAATCGCCGCTGCATGCGGACTTCGCGCTCGTGAAGGCGTTCAAGGGCGACCGCTGGGGCAATCTGGTCTATCGTAAGACGGCGCGCAATTTCGGGCCGATCATGGCGAGCGCCGCGAAGACGGCCATCGTGCAGGTCTCGAAGGTCGTGCCGCTCGGCGGGCTGGACCCGGAACACATCGTGACGCCCGGCATCTTCGTGCAGCGTGTCGTGGAAGTGCCGCAAGCGGTGCATGCCGCCGAACTCGCCGCCGAAGCCGCATAAAGGATCAATGCCATGAAGAAACTGACTCGTGACGAAATGGCCAAGCGCGTGGCCGCGGACATTCCCGAAGGCGCATATGTGAATCTGGGCATCGGCGTGCCGACGCTCGTCGCCAATCATCTTGCGGCGGACCGCGAAATCTTCCTGCATAGCGAAAACGGGCTGCTCGGCATGGGCCCGGCACCGGCGAAAGGCGAAGAAGACGACGAACTCATCAACGCCGGCAAACAGCACGTCACGCTGCTGACGGGCGGCGCGTTCTTCCATCACGCGGATTCGTTCGCGATGATGCGCGGCGGACATCTCGACTTCTGCGTGCTGGGCGCGTTCCAGGTGTCGGCGAAAGGCGATCTCGCGAACTGGCACACCGGCGCGCCCGACGCGATTCCGGCTGTCGGCGGCGCGATGGACCTCGCCATCGGCGCCAAGCAGGTCTACGTGATGATGGAACTGCTGACGAAGCAGGGCGAGAGCAAGCTCGTGGCCGAGTGTTCCTATCCGGTGACGGGCGTGCAGTGCGTGGATCGCGTCTACACGGACCTCGCCGTGTTCGACGTGACGCCCGATGGTTTCGCGGTGCGCGAGATCGTCGACGGTCTGTCGTTCGAGGAATTGCAGAAGCTGGCCAACGTGCCGCTTCAGTACACGCCCGTATCCGAGGCAGCCTGAGAGACATAGGCAGAGACAAACAGAATTGGAGCAAGCGATGAAAGATGCATTCGTATGTGACGCGATCCGCACGCCGTTCGGCCGCTACGCCGGCTCGCTGTCGTCGGTGCGCGCGGACGATCTGGGCGCCGTGCCGCTGCGCGCGCTGATGGAGCGCAACAAGGAAGTGGACTGGGAAGCGGTCGAGGAAGTCATCTACGGCTGCGCGAATCAGGCGGGCGAAGACAACCGCAACGTCGCGCGCATGTCGGCGCTGCTCGCGGGCTTGCCGGTCGGCGTGCCGGGCTCGACGGTGAATCGGCTCTGCGGTTCGGGCATGGACGCCATCGGCATCGCGGCGCGCGCCATCAAGTCGGGCGAGGCGGGCTTGCTCGTCGCGGGCGGCGTCGAAAGCATGAGCCGCGCGCCGTTCGTCATGGGCAAGGCGACGAGCGCGTTCTCGCGTCAGGCCGATATCTACGATACGACCATCGGCTGGCGCTTCGTGAATCCGCTGATGAAGAAGCAGTACGGCGTCGACTCGATGCCGGAAACCGCCGAGAACGTCGCGGACGACTACAAGGTGAGCCGCGAAGATCAGGACGCGTTTGCGCTGCGCAGCCAGCAGAAGGCGGCGCGCGCGCAGAAGGACGGCTCCCTCGCGCAGGAAATCACGCCGGTCACGATCCCGCAGAAGAAGGGCGATGCGATCGTCGTCGATCGCGACGAGCATCCGCGCGAGACGAGCCTCGAAGCGCTCGCGAAGCTCAAGGGCGTCGTGCGCCCGGACGGCAGCGTGACGGCGGGCAACGCGTCCGGCGTGAACGACGGCGCGTGCGCGCTTCTGATCGCCGACGAGGACAGCGCGAAGCGCCACGGCCTCGCGCCGCGCGCGCGCATTCTCGGCATGGCGACCGCTGGCGTGCCGCCGCGCGTGATGGGCATCGGGCCCGGCCCGGCGTCGCAGAAGCTGCTCGCGCGTCTTGGCATGACCATCGATCAGATGGACGTGATCGAGCTGAACGAAGCGTTCGCCTCGCAAGGCCTCGCGGTGCTGCGCATGCTCGGCGTCGGCGACGACGATCCGCGCGTCAATCCGAACGGCGGCGCGATCGCGCTCGGTCATCCGCTCGGCGCGAGCGGCGCGCGACTCGTCACCGCGGCGACGTATCAGCTGGAACGCACCGGCGGCCGCTTCGCGCTGTGCACCATGTGCATCGGCGTGGGGCAGGGCATCGCGATGATCATCGAACGCGTCTGACGACATGTTCGACTCCACCGGACGCCTGACCGACCTCATCTGCGGCAGCGAAGCGGCCAACGCCGTGTGGTCGCCGCGCGCCACCGTGCAGGCCATGCTCGACGTCGAAGCGGCGCTCGCGCGCGCGTCGGCCAAAGCGGGCGTGATTCCCGCGAGCGCCGTCGATGCGATCGTCGCCGCGTGCGACGCCGACAACATCGACGCGGCCGCGCTCATGTCGGGCGCGGCGGCGGGCGGAAATCTCGCGATTCCGCTCGTCAAGCAACTGACCGCCGTCGTCAAGGCGCGCGACGCCGAAGCCGCGAAGTACGTGCATTGGGGCGCGACGAGCCAGGACATCATCGACACGGGCGTCGTGCTGCAATTGCGCGCGGCGCTCGATCTCATCGACGCTGATCTGCAAGCGCTCGCAAACGCGCTCGCGGATCAGGCGGACAAGCATCGCGCGACGCCGATGATCGGCCGCACGTGGCTGCAGCAAGCGCTGCCGATCACGCTCGGCCTGAAGTTCGCGCAATGGCTGGACGCCGTGACGCGTCATCGGGCGCGTCTTGCCGATGTGCGCGCACGCGCGCTCGTGCTCCAGTTCGGCGGCGCGGCGGGCACGCTCGCGAGCCTGCGCGACAAGGCGCTGCCGACGGCGCGCGCGCTCGCCGATGACCTGCGCCTCGCGCTGCCCGCGCTGCCGTGGCACACGCAGCGCGATCGAATCGCGGAAGCGGCGTCGTTCTTCGGCATGCTGACGGGCACGCTCGGAAAGGTCGCGCGGGACATCTCGCTCATGATGCAGACGGAGCTCGGCGAAGTGGCCGAGCCGTCGGCGGCGGGCAAGGGCGGCTCGTCGACGATGCCGCACAAGCGCAACCCGGTCGGCTGCGCGGCCGTGCTCACGGCAGCCACGCGCGCTCCGAATCTCGTCGCGACGATCTTCGCGGGCATGGTGCAGGAACACGAGCGCGCGCTCGGCGGCTGGCAAGCCGAGTGGGAAGCGCTGCCGGACCTCGCGCGGCTGACGGCGGGCGCGCTCGCCAACGTGAAAGACATCGTGCCGGGCCTCGAAGTGAACGTCGGGCGGCTCGCGGCGAACCTGAACGCGACGAACGGCCTCGTGCTCGGCGAAGCCGTGATGCTCGCGCTCGGCGACGCCATCGGCCGGCTCGACGCGCACAAGCTCGTCGAAGGCGCGTCGAAGGAGGCGGTCGCGAGCGGGCAATCGCTCTTCGACGTGCTCGCCGCGAACGAAACGGTCAGCGCGCATCTCTCGCAAGCGCGTCTCAAGGAGTTGCTCGATCCGGCGAATTACGTCGGTCAGGCTCAGGCGTTCGTCGATGCCGCCCTCGCGCAGCATCGCCAGTATCAAGATCAAGATACGGAGCAATAACAGCATGCCTTTCGCCGCTATCAATCAAACCCGGATTCACTACCGGATCGACGCCACCGCCGGCAACGACGCGCCGTGGCTCGTGCTCTCGAATTCGCTCGGCGCGGACGTGTCGATGTGGACGCCGCAGATCGAGGCGTTCGCGAAGCACTACCGCGTGCTGCGCTACGACACGCGCGGTCACGGCCATTCCGACGTGGCGCCCGGCCCGTACACCGTCGATCAACTGATCGGCGACGTCGTCGCGCTGATGGACCATCTCGGCATCGAGCGCGCGAACTATTGCGGACTGTCGATGGGGGGCCTGACCGGCATCGGCCTCGCCGCGCGTCATCCCGAGCGGTTCTCGCGCGTCGTGCTGTCCAACACGGCCGCGAAGATCGGCTCGGACGCCGTGTGGACGCCGCGCGCCGCGAAAGCGCGCGAGACGGGCGGCATGGCCGCGCTCACCGATAGCGTCATCGCGCGCTGGTTCACGGCGCCGTTCATCGAGCGGGAGCGGCTCGTGCTCGCGAATATCCGCGACGTGTTCCGCCACACCTCGGGCGACGGCTACGCGTCCAACTGCGAGGCGATCCGCGACGCCGACCTTCGCGAAGAAGCGAAGAGCATCGCGCTGCCGGTGCTCGTGATCGCGGGCACGCACGACATGTCGACGACGGCCGAGCAGGGCCGCGAACTCGCGGGCGCCATCGGCGGATCGCGCTACGTCGAACTGGATGCCGCGCATCTGTCGAACATCGAGAAGCACGACGCCTACACTCACGCCGTGCTCGACTTCCTCGGAGAACAGCAATGACCGACGACGAACGCTACGAAGCCGGCATGACCGTGCGCCGCGCGGTGTTGTCCGACGCGCACGTGGACCGGTCGCTTGCCAACCGCACGGACCTCACGACCGAATTTCAGAACTTCATCACGCGTTATGCGTGGGGCGAGATCTGGACGCGCGAAGGCTTGCCGCGCCACACGCGCAGTCTCATCACCATCGCGATGATGGTGGCGCTCAACCGCAGCGAAGAACTCGCGCTGCACCTGCGCGCCGCGAAAAACAACGGCGTGACGCAGGACGAGATCAAGGAAGTGCTGATGCAGACCGCGGTCTATTGCGGCGTGCCCGCGGCGAACTCGGCGTTCCACCTCGCGCAGAAGATTTTCGAGGAAGAAGCGCGCTCGGGCGGGCAGTAACCGGGTCACCTTCGAAGAAGCCGTCTCCGCGATGCCGGAGACGGCTTCTGCGCTTTTAGAACGCGTAGTACGGGCCGTTACCCGCTGGCGTTGCGCGGCCTTCGAGGGCGGTGAACACGCGCCGGCCGTAGAAGAACGGCAAGCCCCAGTCGAAGAAGCCGCTCGCGGGACCCGCCAGATTGCTGAACGCGTTGTTGCCGCTCGACAGGAGCGTCGTGGATTTGGCGACGGAAAACGACACGCCGACCGACGCGCCGGTCGCGGAACTGAGCGTCGCGTTGAGCGTTTGCGTCGTCGCTGGGCAGTACCAGACGCCGCACGACGTCAGCGTGGTCGACGGAAAGAACAGGCCGTTCGATCCGCTGTCGATGAAGCTGGAGCCGTAGTCGTTGCCGCCGAAGTTCGTCGAGACGTAGCCTGTGATCGAGTTGGACTTGAGCACCGTCGCGGAGCCCAACAGGTTATTCGCCTGCGATCCGATGCCGAAGGTCATCGTTCCCGCGACCGCGGACGCGCCTTCGGGCGGCACGGCCGGCAATTCAATCAGCACGCCGTTGTTGTCCGTGGCGAAGCGCGCGACCGGATTCGTCACTTGCTGCGCGACCGCGACCGTGGTCGCGGAACACGCGCTCGACGTGCAGTCGTAGTACCAGCGCGGCATCGCGGATGCAGCGCAACCGCCGCCGCAATCGGCCGTGAACGGCCCGACGCCCAGAATGCCGTTGCCGCGCAGGTTCGACGCAGTGAGCATCGGCAGACCGGACTGGCTGCAATCCGTGGCGGCGGCGGGGACGGCGGAATCCGCGATCAACTGAACGGAGGTCGCGCTCGCCACCTGGCCGGCGAGCCGCACATCGGCCTGGCGAACCGCGCCCCACGTGTAGCCGGAGCCGAACACCGCGCATTCCGCGACTGCCGAGTTGCCCGCGCTGCCCGCCTTGCCCGTCACGAAAGGCAACGCAATCGACGGATCGAGCGCGGACGCGAGCACGCGCAAGCCTTGCGAGCCGGTATCCACCTGAATGTTGTCGATGGTCTGGCATCGGTTCGTGTCGGGCACGCACAGCGTGACGCTCGTTTGCAGCATGTTCCGCGTGCCGGTAGGAATGCGCGTCACCTGAATCGGCTGCACGTTGGGCGTCGTGGATTGAACGACGACGTTGCTCGCGGCGGGCGGCGCGCTAGCCGGAGCCGGCGCGCTGGCCGGCGCAGGCGTGCTTGCGGCCGATGGTGCCGGCGTGGCCGGCGTGGCGGGCGAAGCGGTCGTGTTTCCCGAGCCACCGCCGCCGCATGCATGGAGCAACAGAACGACGGCGATCACGGGAAGGCGGCAAAGCGTGCGGATGGTCATGACTGGTCTCTCGCGCTTTATTGGATATCCGCCGCCGATACGCCCGCCGGCAGGGCGCTCGCGAGCCACGCGCGCCCGCTGAATTGGCGCAAGCGCGTCCGATTCTCGACCCTCAGATCCGCGTCCGAGACGCGCGCGGTGTGCAGCCCGGCATCGCCTGCCGTCGCGCTCGCGCCGTCCCGAAAGCGCGAAAAGTAAGCGCCGAGCAGCGCCTCGACGTTCGGCATTGCCGGTCCGCGCCACGACACGGCGTACACGGTGCCGGCCGCATCGACGTATTCGCGCACGACGATCCCGTGCGGATCGGTCGTCTCGCGGTAGGTCACGAGTCCGCTCTGCGCTCGGTGGACTACCGCGCCGTCCGAAGCATCCGCCGCGCGTTTCGTCGCGCCGAGCTGCGCATGGCATAACGTGCTGACGCCGAGCGCGATGCACGCGGCGGCAGCAAGGTAATGAGGAGGTCTTATTTCTCGCATCGTTCTCTCCGACTGTTCTAGGAGTAGTCCTATTTTTAAGACGGAATTCTAAGATGAATGCGCAGGCGAGCGATATGGGGGGACGAGGCCGCTAGGAAACAACGGAATAACGCAGAGAAATCCGAAAATTCAAGAGGTTGCGGAAAACCGAACGTCACATTGACGATTTGCGCGGATGTCATAAATTGTCAAATGTGTGGGGAGCGGTCGAATGCGGATGGCGCAGGACGGGATCTCGGCGGCCCCGTCTACGGACGGCGGTCCGCGATGTGACTGCGACCGCCGAGCGTGCCCGGCGAGTCGCTTATCCCTCTTTTTGCACGGCGTTGCGCCGGACCGGTAAAATGCTGGGTTGATCCACGGACGACCCCGTGGCGTAGCGGAAGGACTTTCCAGACATGACAGATTTTCGTGTAACCAAGCGGATGGCTGCGCTTTTCGCGGTGGCCGGAATCGTGGCGGGTTGCGGCACCTCATCGCCCACCGCGATCAACTACAAGAGCGACCAACGCTCGAAGCAATCGTCGCTCGCCGTTCCGCCGAACCTTCTCGACGAAGCGGTCGACCAGCGCTCGCTGCCGCCGCAAGGCGGGCAGGCGTCGCTCTCGGATCTCCAGCAGGTTCAGAAAGTCGCGCCGAGCGCGCCGACCGTGGTGCCGCCGGTTTCCGGCATGCACATCCAGCGCGACGGCGCGGAACGCTGGCTCGTCATCGACAACAAATCGCCCGATCAGGTCTGGCCGCAAATCCGCCGCTTCTGGCAGGAGCAGGGCTTCCTGCTCGTCGTGGATTCGCGCGATAAGGGCGTGATGGAAACCGACTGGAACGAAACCCATCCGCAGATTTCGGACGGCCTCATCCGCGACACGCTCGCGAAGGCCACCGGCAACTCCTATGTGACCGCCGAGCGC
This sequence comes from Caballeronia sp. Sq4a, assembly GCF_023170545.1. NCBI lineage: Bacteria > Pseudomonadati > Pseudomonadota > Betaproteobacteria > Burkholderiales > Burkholderiaceae > Caballeronia > Caballeronia sp. Sq4a. The sequence continues at coordinate 1,191,476 of NZ_CP084250.1, forward strand.
AACAAGTACCGCACGCGTCTGGAAGCGGCATCGAACGGCGGCACGTACGTCTTCATCAGCCAGAAGGGCATGCGCGAGGCGCTGACCGGCGTGAACAACGACACGAGCCAGTGGCAGGCGCGTCCGAACGATCCCGCGCTCGAGAACGAATACCTGAAGCGGCTGATGTCGTCGCTCGCCATCGCTGACTCTCGCCAGGCGGCGGGCGTCGCGGGCGCAGGCGACACCGCCGCATCCGCGAACGCGCAGCCGGCGAAGGGCGGCGACAGCAAGGCGGCCGCCACGGCCGCGCAGAACGTCGCGAACGCCGGCAATAGCCCGATTCGCAACGAAACCGTGCCGCAGGCGGAGTCCGCGCAACTCACGTTGCCCGAAGCGTACGACCGCGCGTGGCTGCGCGTGGGCATCGCGCTCGACCGGGCGAACTTCACGGTGGACGACCGGGATCGGGCGCGCGGCGTCTACTTCGTGCGTTATGCCGACCCGAACGACAAGTCGGCGCGCGAGCAAGGTTTCTGGAGCCAGGTTTTCCATGGCCGCAAGGAGATCGCCGTGAAGCAGTATCAGGTCAACGTGCGCGCCATTACCGAAGGCGAAACGCGCGTGGCGATCGTCGATGACAAAGGCCAGGTCGATTCGTCTCCGCAAGCGCGGCAGATCATGGCACTGCTGGCTGATCAGATCAGCTGATCCGGCGTCTGACGCGCACTGGTCGCTCAGTGCCATGAGAACCGCCTCTTCGCGAGGCGGTTCGGAAAAGATCCTGAGCGTTACGAAAACAGCCCGATCGGCTCAAGCCGATCGGCTCAAGCCGATCGGGCTGTTTCGTTTTCGGCCTGCTGCGAAGTGCTTGGATCTCAACGCGGCCTGTAATCCCCGCATTCCTCCGACGTGTGCCGCGTCGAGCCGCTCAGGTTCGATGAACGGCGGTCGCCTCGCCACCTTCTTGCCTGCCGCTTCGGCACGGATGACTCGCCTTCGGGCGAGCTTCCCGCTGCCGTCATCGATACCGCCGCCAACCTCCTATAAACGCGAATACCAGCGAGGTCGGGGCGGCATTCTCCTCGTCGCTGCTTAGCAAAATTGCTTCACGGCACTCGGAAGTTTTCTTATGTATTTGAGAAGGTTCCTAAATACCGCCCGGGCGCAACTTCGTAACATTCGTTTGCAGCGTTGACGTTGGCCCGAGCGAGCGAACCAAGGCATCTTTCTATCGGGAATGACAACGTAGAAACGTTTGTCCGTTTTCCTAACCATTCACCTCCGGAGCAGTATCAATGAAGAAAGGCATCATTTCCGCAGCTGTCGCCGCCGCGACTCTCGCAGGTTTGTTCTGCGCGTCGGCGCACGCCGCCGACGGCACCATCACCATCAACGGCGCAGTGTCGGATACGACCTGCTCGATCAACGGCGTGGCAAGCGGCTCGCCAGCCAACGTCACCGTCACGCTGCCGACGGTCCCGGCAGGCTCGCTGGCTTCCGCGGGCGCGGTCGCGGGAACGTCGAATCTCGGCGACATCACACTTGCACTGAGCGGCTGTTCCGGCGCGGCGACCAAGGCGATCGCCCATTTCGAAAACGGCTCGACCGTCGACCAGACGACCGGCTATCTGCTCAATCAGGCATCGGCGTCCCCGGCGACGAACGTCGAAGTTCGCCTGCTCAATTCGGCCATGCAGCCGATCAGCGTGTTGACGAACACAAACAACGTCGTTGGTACGAACGGCGCAACGATCACCGGCGGTGCGGCCACGCTGAACTATTTCGCGCAGTACTACGCGACCGGCAAGGCACAGTCGGGCGCGGTGAATACGTCGGTGCAGTACACGATGCAGTATCAGTAAGTCAGGTGTCGCGCGGTGACTTCGCGGTTTTCAGTGAATCAATCGGAGTAATGCAATGAAGACGTTCAACACATGGCTCGCGGCGCTCGGCATGGCCGCCCTGTTCTCCACGGCGGGCGCGCAAGCGAGCGTCGTGATCGGCGGGACGCGGGTCGTCTATCCGATGGATCAACGCGAAGTCACCGTCAAGCTGACAAACGACAGCGCGCATCCGTCGCTCGTTCAAGTGTGGATGGACGACGGCAACGCCAACGCCACGCCCGCCGACAGCAAGGCGCCGTTCGTCATCACGCCGCCGATCTTTCGGATGGACGCGGGCAAGTCGCAGGCGCTGCGCGTGATGTTCAGCGGAGCGGCGCTGCCGCAAGACCGCGAATCGGTGTTCTGGCTCAACGTGCTCGACGTACCTCCGAAAGCCGACACGCAACCGGGCGCGAATACGCTGCAGTTTGCGTATCGCACACGCATCAAGTTGTTCGCGCGTCCGGCGAAGCTCCCCGGCTCTCCCGATGACGCGCCGCGCCAGCTCGTCTGGAAAGTCGTGCCCGCGGCCCATGGCGAAGGTCAGGCGCTGGCTGTGTCGAATCCCACGCCGTATTACGTGTCGTTCAGCGAAGTCAGCGTGTCGGCGGATGGCCGGCGGTACGTGAACGACCAGGGCGGAATGGTCCCCCCGAAAGCCCAAGGCGTGATCGACATGCCGAAGATGACTGGCGTGCATGCCGGCCGGGTCCAGTTCACCGCGATCAACGACTTCGGCGGCGGCATCGAAGGCGACGCGGCGATCGCCCCGTAGTCCCGTAGTTCTGTAGTCCGGCGGCGCGCCGGTCCCGCGCCATCTCCGTTTTCATTTCGCGAAACGCAATGCGCGTGCTCGTCACGTGCATCGGATGCGTTCGCGCCGATCTCCTGCGCCTGTCGTCTTGCCCTCGATGAAACCGACGCGTCAACGTTTACTGCAAAGCGGATCACGCGACGAACTGCCGTTCAAGGCATTCTCGTTGAATCCGGTCGCATCAGTCGCGATGTTCGCGTTCGCGGCGCTCGGCTGCATGCACGCCGGCGCGGTGCGGGCGGCGGACGTCGCTGGCGGCAGCGCGAACGTCGAGTTCGACACGACGTTCCTGCGCCTCGACGCGAACGAACGCCAGGACGTTTCGCGCTTCTCGCATGGCAACGCGGTCAAGCCCGGCACGTACGTCGTCGACGTCTGGTTCAACGGCACTCGCGTGGCCCGCGAGCCGGTGCGTTTCGTCGCGCCTCCCGAAGGCGGGAGTGCGCGGGCCTGTCTCACGCGCGCGGCGCTGGAAGGCTACGGCGTGGATTTCGCGAAAGTCGCGGCAGACCGTCATGACGACGCTACCGCCTGTATCGACATCGACGCTGCGATTCCCGGCGCGAACGCCGATTTCGACTTCGGCGAGCAGAAGCTCACGCTCTCCGTTCCCCAAAGCTACGTTCGAAACACCGCGCGCGGTTATGTGCCGCCGGAGCAATGGGACGAGGGCGTCAATGCGGGCTTTCTGAGCTACAACGCGAACGCGTACCGTTCGAACAACGGCGGCGTGACGTCGACGCAGGAATATCTCGGCATCAACGCCGGCGTCAACATCGGCAAATGGCATTTCCGGCATCAATCGTCGGTGACGGCGGCGACGGGCCAGGCCACGCAATTCGACGACATCGCCACCTACCTGCAACACGATCTGCCGAAGCTGCGCGCGCAAGTCACGCTCGGGGATGCGAGGACCACCGGTGACGTTTTCGACAGCGTGCAGTTTCGCGGCGCGCAGATCGCAACCGATGACCGCATGCTGCCGGAATCGCTGCGCGGCTATGCGCCGGTCGTGCGCGGAACGGCGGAGTCGAATGCGCGCGTGACGGTGCGGCAGAACGGTCAGGTCATCTACGAAACGAGCGTCCCGCCGGGACCGTTCGAGCTTCGCGATCTCTACGCGACGGGCTACGGCGGCAATCTCGATGTGACCGTCACGGAAGCCGACGGTCGCACGCGGCAATTTTCCGTTCCGTACGCGTCGATCGCGCAGCTGTTGCGTCCGGGCACGACGCGTTTCGCAGTTACGGCGGGCCAGTTGCGCGACGAGTCGCTCGAGAAGCAACCCGCCTTCGCGCAAGTCACGATGCAGCGCGGACTGACCAACCTGGTCACGCTGTACGGCGGCGCCATCGCATCGACGGGCTATGTGGCCGCCAACGTCGGCGCGGCGTTGAACACGAAGCTGGGCGCGCTGGCTGCGGATATCACGACGGCCCGGACCGATGTTCCGGGCGGGCAGACGCTGAGCGGCCGCAGCCTTCACATTGGCTATAGCAAGGTGTTCACGCCCACGGACACGGACATCTCGCTCGGCGCGTATCGGTTTTCGGACGCGCATTACCTGAATTTTGCCGATGCCGCGCGCCTTCGCGACGACGCCATGCACGGCGGCAAGCTCGAACAGACCGACCGCCAGCGCGGACGCCTTCAGCTCACTGTGAATCAGTCGCTCGGCACGCACGGGTCGTTCTTTGCAACGGTGTCGTCGCAGAGTTACTGGAATCGTCCGGGGCACGACACGTTCTACCAGGCAGGCTATTCCAACAGTTTCAAATACGGCAGCTATAGCGTGTCGGCGGGCCGCACGCGTAACGGCGACGGCAAGCTCTCGGACCAGTTCATGGTCAGCACGACTATTCCGCTCGGACATTCGCAGCACGCGCCGCTCTTGACCGCGAATCTCAATTCGAGCGGTGGCGCGTCGAGCTTGCAGACGAGCATCAGCGGAACGGCGGGCGAAGGCAACGAGACCAGCTACAACGTGTATGGCACGGCCGCGAGGAACGACACCGCAGGTGCCAGCTTCAACGGCGGGGCGAGCGGCACGTACCGCGGCGCGCACGCGCAGGTGAGCGCGTCGGCGAGTGGCGGCGCCCATTCGTCGCAGATGTCGGCGGGCGTGAGCGGGTCGATCGTCGCGCATCCCGGCGGCATCACGCTGGCGCAGACGGTCGGCGATACATTCGGGATCGTCGAGGCGAAGGGTGCGGAAGGCGCGAGCGTGTCCGGCGCGCAGGGCGTCCACGTCGACGAGCGCGGCTATGCGGTGGTGCCGTATCTGACGCCTTACGGTATGAATACCGTCGATCTCGATCCGAAGGGCACGTCCGGCGATGTCGAGCTGGACTCGACGTCGGAGCGTACCGCGCCGCATCTCGGCTCCATCGTGATGCTCAAGTACAAGACGACGACGGGCCGCGCCGCGCTGATTCGCGCGCCGCTCGTCGGCGGCGGGGTATTGCCCTTCGGCGCCGAAGTGGTCGATGCGAACGGGCGCAACGTGGGCGTCGTCGCGCAGGACAGCCGCGTGTTCGCGCGCGGCATCGAAGATAGCGGAACGCTCGTGGCGAAGTGGGGCGATGAACCCGGCCAGCAATGCGCGATCGCCTACACGCTGCCGAAGAAAGACGCGAAAGGCGATGCGAGCGCGGTGTACGCATCGGTCGAGTCGCATTGCCGGCTAGTCGTCACGACGCCGAGCGACCTACACTGGTAATCCTTGGAGGCCTCGGTGAAGCGCAGACAAGGTGAGAAAATGCATGCAACGATGACCGTCGCGATGCGAATGCTGCGAATCCTCGGGGTACTCGCCTTCTTTGTCACGACGCCGACCATCGCCAGCGCCGATTGTCCGACGACCGGGCTTCCGGCCACGTTCAGCTACGGTTCGATTGCGGTGTCGGACACGCTCGCGAACGGCAGCGTGATTCCCGGTACGGCGCGGCCGATCGCTCTGAGCGGCAAGTGCGCGGCATCGTCTACGTTCAATACACCCGTCGTTGCATGCCCCGGCAGCGGCACGCCGGTAGCGGGAATGCCGGGCGTCTATCCGACGAACGTCGCCGGCATCGGCATGCGCTTGCTCGATTCGAACGGCAATCCCCTGATCGGCACGGGCGCGTGCTCGACGACATCGTCGCTCGGCACCGTCGGGGCGGATGGCACGTTCAACGTCACGGGAACGTTCCAGCTCGTGAAGACCGGACCGGTCGGCAGCGGCAATATCACCGGCGCGACGTACTACACGGGCGTGCTAAACACCGGCATCCCGCTCAATGGCGGCGGCTCTGCAAGCTGGATATCGGTCGCAAGCAACACGCCGGTCCGCACGGTCACCTGCTCGGTCACGGCGGCAACGGCCAACCAGACTGTGTACCTCGCGACGATTTCTCCGTCGATGCTTTCCGCCGCCGGCGCTGTTGCGGCTCGCACGCCGTTCGCGCTGACGTTGACGTGCCAGTCCGGCGTGAAGGTGTCCGTGACGTTCAGTTCCAGTTCGGGCAATTCGGGCGTGGCCTCAGTGCTCGGCAACGCGGGATCGGCGCAGGGCGTGGGCGTCCAACTCCTCGATTCGACGCAAACGCCTGTCACGCTCGATGCTCCGCTCGTGTTGACATCCAGCACGACGGGCAACATGAGCTTTCCGTTCTACGCGCAGTATTACCGCCTCGGTGCCGCAGCGGTCGTCTCGGGCAGCGTTAAGACGACGGCGATATTCACGATGTCCTATCAGTGAACGGAGCCATAGCGAAACGAAACATGCTCGCGGTGAAGGGCAGGCTCATGCAGCGATTCCGCGGAAGCGGGCAGGCGTGGCTCTCTGCGGCACATCGACCAAGCAAGGCAGAAGATGACTTGCTAGCCATGCGCTTTATTCTTCTCGGCGCGCGTCAGCGGCATCGTGGCTCGCAAGCGAAAGTGCGAGGACAGACGAATTGCATGCGAAGTACGTGCTTATATTGCGCAGAGGATTCTTTTCACTGTTCAATGTGCGCAATAGCTTATAAAAAATTCTCCGGGGACAGTACATTGCGGTCATGGCGTGATTGACGCATCGCCGCTCGATTCAAAGCAGCAAGTCACCGCAGACAATACCCGATAACGACTCGCGGCAGCGAGTCCCGATGGCCCCGTCGCCTATCCTCGTAGGGCGACGGCTTTTGCCCGCGTTCCACCCGGAACGCGGGTTTTTTCTTTGCGCGTTTAAATCGTTTTCGGCGCGTTTTGCGTCACGCGTTTATGCTTCGTTTTTAATCGTTCAGCGAAGACAGGAGAAAAAGCGTATGTCAGAAGTCGCCGTGGTCGCCATTTTTATCGCCAAGCAGGGGAAAGAAGAAGAGTTGCGGCAAGTGCTGGAAGCCAACGTCGCGCCGACGCGCCAGGAACGCGGCGCGCTTCAGTACGATCTGCATCGCGACATCAAGGAGCCGCGCCGCTTTATCTTCGTCGAACGTTGGGAAAGCGAAGCCGCGCTCGCGGATCACGGCCAGACCGCGCACATTCAGGCATTCAGGGCCAAGGCCCCCGAACTCTGCGAACACGGCGAAGTGCACGTCGCGAGCAAGCTGCTCTGAAGCCAGGCGTCAATGCGTTTCGTGCGGGATGTCCAGGATCAGGATGATGGTCCAGTCCGCTTCGCCATCATGATGATACTGACGTTCCGCCACGATAAACGGCTGCTGCTTGCCTGCCGGCCCGAGAAACAGCACGTCGCCTTCCATCGGCAGGCATTCGACCGGCGGCAGCGCCAGAAACGCGTCCTGGTTGGCGTTGCGCGGCATCAGTTTCTCGATCTTGCGCGATGCCGCTTCCGTCCATTCGATGTCGAGTTGAATATTGCTCATGCTGTCGTTCGCACGCGAGTGCGCTCCACGGTTGAATCGTTGAAAAAGACGATGCGCAATGTAGCACACGCCATGCGTTCCCCGTGACGCGCCCCGCATGTGCGAACGGCCCGCGGGCGCGAACCCGCGGGCCGTTTTTCATGCGGCAATCAACGACGCGCGTTTCAGATTTCTTCGTACAGCGGCAGCGTCAGAAATTCGGTGAACTGCTCCGAGGTCGACATCGTTTCGAAGATCTTCGCGGCGCGTTCATACGGCTTCGTATCGCTGCCCGCGCCGCCGACGCTTTGCTTCACCTTCTCCAGTTCGTCGATGATGATCTCGCGCACCATCGCGGCCGTGACCTTGCGGCCGTCGTCGAGCTTGCCCTTCGGCGAACGAATCCACTGCCAGACTTGCGAGCGCGAAATCTCTGCCGTGGCGGCGTCTTCCATCAGGTTGTGAATCGGCACGCAGCCATTGCCCGCAAGCCACGATCCGAGGTAATGGATGCCGACGTTCACGTTGTTGCGCAGGCCCGCTTCGGTGATCGGCGCTTCCGGGCGGAAATCGAGCAGATCGTGCGCGGTCACTTGCACGTCGGGGCGCTGCTTCTCGATCTGGTTCGGCTTGTCGCCGAGCACCTTGACGAACTCTTCCATCGCGACGGGCACGAGCCCCGGATGCGCGACCCAGCCGCCGTCGTAGCCGTCGGTGGCGTCGCGCGCCTTGTCGGAGCGCACGCCGCCCATTGCTTTCTCGTTCGCGGCGGGGTCGTTCTTGATCGGAATGAGTGCGGACATGCCGCCGATGGCGGGCGCGTTGCGCTTGTGGCACGTCTTCAGCAATTCGAGCGCGTAGGCGCGCATGAACGGCACGGTCATCGTGATCTGCGAACGGTCCGCGAGGCAGAAGTCGGGATCGTTTTTGAACTTCTTGATCGCCGAGAAGATGTAGTCCCAGCGGCCGGCGTTCAGGCCGGAACTATGTTCGCGCAGCTCGTAGAGAATCTCGTCCATTTCGAATGCGGCGAGAATCGTCTCCACGAGCACGGTCGCGCGAATCGTGCCGCGCGGGATGCCGACGCCTTCCTGCGCCGCGATGAAGATATCGTTCCACAGACGCGCTTCGAGATGGCTTTCCATCTTCGGCAGATAGAAGTACGGGCCGCTGCCGCGAGCGATCAGTTCCTTCGCGTTGTGAAAGAGATAAAGCGCAAAGTCGAAGATGCCGCCCGACACGCGCTGACCGTCGACGGTCACGTGCTTTTCGTCGAGGTGCCAACCGCGCGGACGCACGATCAGCGTCGCGATCTTGTCGTTGAGCGTGTACGACTTGCCGTTCTGCTCGAGCGAGATCGTCCGGCGCACGGCTTCTTTGAGGTTGATCTGGCCGACGATCTGGTTCTCCCACGCGGGCGCGTTCGAATCCTCGAAGTCGGTCATGTAGGAATCCGCGCCGGAGTTGAGCGCGTTGATGATCATCTTGCGCTCGACTGGGCCGGTGATTTCGACGCGCCGGCATTGCAGATCCTTCGGCAGCGGCGCGACGGTCCAGTCGCCTTGGCGGATCGCCCTTGTTTCTTCGAGGAAGCCGGGGCGCTCGCCCGCGTCGAGGCGCTGGGTGCGTTCCACGCGCGCGGCGAGCAGTTCCTGACGGCGCGGCTCGAACCGGCGATGCAGCATCGCGACGAACGCGAGCGCCTCGGGCGTCAGAATGGCTTCGAAGCCGGGCTTGATCTCCGCCGAAATGGCCATGCCTTCCGGCAACGCGAGCGGGTTCGAAGGGTGCGTCATGTGTTTTCTCCTTGGTCGGTCAGACGGTTCTGCTTTTGGGTTCTACTGTTTGGCGATGACGAGCGCTTTCGCGCGCCCGCGCGATCGGCGGCGAGGGGAATCGGCTGCTGCGCGCAACCCCCTTCGATGAACGCGACGAGGTCGTTCATGTCGCGCCCCATCCCGCGCGGCGCGACGCCGAGCTCCTCGACCGGCAAGCTCGCGCGATCCAGCCAGAACGTGGTGTAGCCGAACCACGTCGCGCCCGCGATATCCCAGCCGTTGGACGAGACGAACACGATCTCGCGCGCCGCCGCGCCGAACGCCTGCAGGCCGAGTTCGTAGGCAGCGGCGGCTGGCTTGAATGCGCGCACGGGCTCGACCGACAACACGTGATCGAAGAAGCCCGTCATGCCGGCGCTTTTGACGGCGATGTCGAGCATCGGCGGATTGCCGTTCGACAGAATCGCGAGCGGCAGGCCGTGGCGCTCGCGCAGCGTTTTCAGCGCGGGCAGCGTGTCGGGAAAGGCGGAGAGGCAGGCGTATTCGTCCATCAGGCGCTTCTCGGCGGCGGCCGTGAGCGCGTCTGTCAGGCCGAGGCGCGCGGCTGCGTATCGCAGCGCGTCGATGGTGATGTCCCAGAACGGCGCGTAATGGCTGCCGGAAGGATCGGCGAGGCTGCGTAGCTGCGTGTATTCGATCTGCTTCTGCCGCCAAAGCTGAGACAGCGCCTGCCCGTTGCCGGGAAAAAGCTGCTCGGCGGCAGCGACAACCGAGTGGACGTCGAAGAGCGTGCCGTAAGCGTCGAAGATGACTGCGCGGGGAAGAACAGGCGAGGGTGTGGACGATGCGTGTGTCGTTGTGGCCGACATAGCCGTGCGCTCCATAAAGAGGTCGGGCTCGATTCTATTGGTGATCGAACAGGTGGAAAAAGGCCGGCGAGATCACTTGATCTTTTACTTTTTCATACCTAATCTGTGCGCCAATTCCCCGCATTGACGAGCAAAGCGTATGGATCGGTTCAAGCAAATAGAGACGTTCGCCTCCGTCGCGGCGAAAGGCAGTCTTTCGGCGGCGGCGCAGGCGGAAGGCATTGCGCCGGCGGTCATCGGCAGAAGGCTGGACGCGCTGGAGGAACGGCTCGGCGTGAAGCTGCTCGTGCGCACGACGCGCAAGATCACGCTCACGTTCGAAGGCTCCGCGTTTCTCGAAGACTGTCAGCGCATCATCAACGACATGCAGAACGCGGAGGCGAGCGTGTCGGCGGGCGGCGTGAAGGCGAGCGGGCACGTGCGCGTGTCGGCGCCCGCCGGCTTCGGCAGGCGGCACGTCGCGCCGCTCGTCGCAGCCTTCACGACGCTGCACCCGGACGTCTCCGTGAGCCTCGACCTGACGGATCGCATGGTCGATCTCGTGAACGAGGGTTTCGACTGCGCGGTGCGGCTCGGCGAGTTGCCGGATTCGTCGCTCGTGTCGCTCAAGCTCGGCGAGAACCGGCGCGTCTGCGTGGCGTCGCCCGAGTATCTGCAAAAGCGCGGCAAACCCGCCACGCTGAGCGCGCTCGCCGATCACAACTGCCTCGCGCTTGGCGCGTCCGCCAATCAGCAGCGTGGCTGGGTGTTTCAGCAAGACGGCAAGGTCGTGACCATCAAGGTGTCCGGCACGATGGAATGCTCGGACGGCGCCGTGCTGCACGAATGGTGTCTCGAAGGGCGCGGCCTCGCGTGGCGATCGTGGTGGGAAGTGGGCGCCGATATCGGCGCGGGAAGGCTCGTCAGCGTGCTCGACGATTTCGCCGCGCCGCCCATCGGCATTCACGCGGTGTTCCCGCAGCGCCGGCACCTGCCGTTGCGCGTGCGGCTGTTTCTCGATCTGCTCAAGCATACCTATGCCGCTCCGGGATACTGGGAGGCGCTCGTTTCGTAACGAGACTCGCTACGGATTCCTACTGATCGTTATCTCGACTGCATCGCCGCGCGACCGCCTGACTACAATGAAAGCGTGCCCCGCCGTTCGAAGGAGGACGCCATGTTCAAGCACATCCTGGTACCGACCGACGGCTCCGAGCTGTCGCAGAAAGCCATAGACGGCGCCATCGACCTCGCGCAGTCCGTCGGCGCGCGCATCACCGCTTATGCGTGTCTGCCGCAGTATCCGTACTCGCCGTTCGCGGATGTCGCCGTCGAGCCGCCCGACGACTTCCACGCCCGCGCCGAACGCGAGGCGCGCGAGCATCTGCGGGCCGTCGAGCGCGCGGCCGAGGAGGCGGGCGTGCCGTGCGACAGCGTGACGAGCATCGAGGCGGCGCCGTACATCGGCATCATCGACGCGGCGGAGCAGAACGGCTGCGACGTCATCCTGATGGCGTCGCACGGCCGTCGCGGGCTCGGAAGCCTGCTTATCGGCAGCGAAACGCAGCGCGTGCTGACGCACACGCGCATTCCGGTCATCGTGTACCGCTGATGTCGCGGCGGCCGACGCGCCTGCCACGCGCGCCTCGGCCGCCGCTTTCTTTACCGCTCTCCCTGATTCAGCCTGCCCTCGGGCATTTCTTTACGCGACTTTCTTGTCGAAGAACTGCTCGTCTTCGGTCGATCCGTGCAGCGCGGTCGTCGATGCTTCGCGCTCGACCGTCTGCGTGACCGCATCGAAGTAGCCCGTGCCCACTTCGCGCTGATGCTTGACCGCCGTGAAGCCCTTGTCGGCGGCGGCGAACTCGGCCTGCTGCAATTCGACGAACGCGCTCATCTGCGTGCGCGCATAGCCGTGGGCGAGGTTGAACATCGAGTAGTTCAGCGCGTGGAAGCCCGCGAGCGTGATGAACTGGAACTTGTAGCCCATCGCGCCCAGTTCGCGCTGGAACTTGGCGATGGTCGCGTCGTCGAGATTCTTCTTCCAGTTGAACGACGGCGAGCAGTTGTACGACAGCAGCTTGCCGGGGAACTGCTTGTGAATGGCCTCGGCGAACTTCTTCGCGTATTCGAGGTCGGGCTTGCCCGTTTCGCACCAGACGAGATCGGCGTACGGCGCGTACGCGAGACCGCGCGACACGGCCTGTTCGAGACCCGGTCGCGTGCGATAGAAGCCTTCCACGGTGCGCTCGCCGGTCAGGAACGGCTTGTCGTTTTCGTCGATGTCGGAGGTCACGAGATCGGCGGCTTCGGCGTCGGTGCGCGCGACGAGCAGCGTCGGCGTGCCGCAGACGTCCGCGGCGAGACGCGCGGCGACGAGTTTCGCGACGTTCTCGCGCGTCGGCACGAGCACCTTGCCGCCCATGTGGCCGCACTTCTTCACGGAGGCGAGCTGGTCTTCGAAGTGAACGCCTGCCGCGCCAGCTTCGATCATCGCCTTCATCAGTTCGAACGCGTTGAGCACGCCGCCGAAGCCGGCTTCCGCGTCCGCCACGATCGGCGCGAAGTAGTCGATATAGCCTTCATCGCCCGGGTTCTTGCCTTCGGACCACTGGATCTGATCGGCGCGCGTGAACGTGTTGTTGATGCGCTTCACGACGAGCGGCACCGAATTGGCCGGATACAGCGACTGGTCCGGGTACATCTCGCCCGCGATGTTGGCGTCGCCGGCCACTTGCCAGCCGGACAGGTAGATGGCCTTGAGGCCGGCCTTGACCTGCTGCATCGCCTGATTGCCGGTCAGCGCGCCGAGCGCATTGACGAACGGCTCTTCCTGGATCAGCGACCACAGCTTCTCGGCGCCGCGTCGCGCGAGCGTATGCTCGACCGGCACCGAGCCGCGCAGACGCACGACGTCCTCGGCCGAGTAGCCGCGCTTGATGCCTTTCCAGCGCGGATCGGTTTCCCACTGCTGATGAAGTTGCTGGGCTTGTTGTTGACGTGACGTCATGGCGTTTCTCCTTGAGATTGGGCTGTACGACGAAACCGTGGTCGATGCTTGATCGCGTTTGAGCAAGTGCTGCTGGGTTTGCTCAACTCTTATATAAGAGTGTAGGCCGGTCGGTGGTCGATAAAAAGCCGCCGCAAGGAGTTTCGTGAGGTAAAAATACCATTTAAATTCAATTGCTTATCGACGTCATTTCGTATTGCGCAATGTCCTTTCCCATGCTGCAATCGCGGGCGTTGTGCCGCGCAGCAACGCTTTTGCGACGCAAAAATTCATTGCGCATTATGAAATGCGGAGAAAAGCGAAAAAAAACCGATGTGCGAGGCATCGGTTTTCTTGTCCTGCTGGCGAAAGACGGCGTTATCGCGTCGTCCCTGCGCTTACATCAGTTGCCGCGGCGCGGTGCGCGCGGGCCGTCGTTACGGCGCGCGCTGTAGCCGTCGCGCTGGCCGAAACCGCCCTCGCGATTGCCGCCGCGATAGCCGCCGTCACGGTCGCCGCTGCCGGCGTTGCCGCCGCGATAACCACCTTCGCGGTAGCCGCCTTCGCGCGAACCGGCGCCCGACTTGTTGCCGTAGCCGCTGGCGTTGGCCGCGCCGTAGCCGCGTCCGCCGCCATTGCCGCTGCCGAAGCGCCGGCCGCCGTTACCGCCGCCCGGACGGCCGCGTCCGCCGAAACCGCCCTTCGGCGGCGACTTGCGCGGCTCGAAGCCCGCGACGACATTCACCGGCAGCGGCGCGTGCACGAAGCGCTCGATGCGCTTGAGCGCGCCCATTTCGGCGTGATGCACGAGGCTCACGGCCGTGCCGCTGCGTCCCGCGCGGCCGGTACGGCCGATGCGGTGCACGTAGTCTTCGGCGAACTTCGGCAGGTCGTAGTTGAAGACGTGCGTGATGCCCGGAATATCGATGCCGCGTGCCGCGACGTCCGTTGCCACAAGCACGCGCACGCGGCGCTCGCGCAGCGCGCGGATGGTGCGGTTGCGCGCGCCTTGCGGCAGGTCGCCGTGCAGCGCGGCGGATTCGAAACCCGCGTCCGACAGACGATTCGCGATCAGATCGGCGTCGCTCTTCGTCGCTGTGAACACGATGGCCTGATCCAGCTCGGTATCGCGCAGCAGGTGATCGAGCAGGCGATCCTTGTGGTCGCGGTCGTCGACGTAATGCACGGTCTGCGCGATGTTGCTGCGCGCTTCGAGTTTTTGCACGATCTCGATGCGCTCCGGGTCGTTCAACAGGCGGCCGGTCAGCGACGCGATCTTGCCGTCGATGGTTGCCGAGAAGAGCAGCGTCTGACGCGTGGCCGGCGTGGCCGCGACGATCGTCTCGATGTCTTCGATGAAGCCCATGTCGAGCATGCGGTCGGCTTCGTCGAGCACGAGCATGTTGAGGTTCGACAGGTCGATGCGGCCGCGCTCCAGATGGTCGATCAGACGGCCCGGCGTCGCGACGAGGATTTCAGGATTCTTCGCGAGCAGCATCAATTGCTGGCCGTACGCGACGCCACCGAGAATGCTGACTGTGCGCAGGCGGCGCAGATGGCGGCCGTACGTGGTCGCGGCGGCGGACACTTGCATCGCGAGTTCGCGCGTCGGCGTGAGCACGAGCAACTGCGGGCGCGCGATGGGCTGCGGACGGCGGCCGGGACGCGCGTTCGGGTCGCGCGGCTGACGCGGCTGCTGCGCCTGGAGCTTTTCGAGTTGCGCGAATTTTTCGATGGCCGGCAGCATGAACGCCGCCGTCTTGCCGGAGCCGGTCGGGCTCGAAACGAGCAGATCGCGGCCGGCGAGCGCGGCGGGAATCGCGCGCTGCTGCACGGGCGTCGGCGACTGATAGCCGGCGTCGGTCAATGCCGAGACGATATCGGCCGAAAGACCGAGCGATTCGAAAGTGGGGCCGGCGGGTGCTGCGGGCGTCGTTTCGGCGGCGGGTTCTGCCATGTCAGCGGCGGGGGAAAGGCCAAGCGTTTGTGCTGCGATGTTGTCCAACGGGCTGGGGGTGAAGCTCGAAGTCATGTCGATCCTTGAAACGGGAAATAAGGCGTCGGCGCCAATCGGCATACCCAGGTCGTTGGATTCAGCGAGCGAAGAAACAGCGAGCAAATCGAAAAACGGGGGCAACTCGCGCAAACAGACGGCGAGCATCGTTGTTAGAAGCTGTATCGGATACGTCAGGGCGCTTAAGCACTGACGTCAGCCTGGTGCATGACGGGCCGCGAAATGAATAGCGCACAAACGATGCGCTACGGCCTGGCAGGGAAGGGACAGTTTCTAAACTGGATTGGAGCGAAACGCTACGAAGCACTCTGACACGGGGCACGTTGCCTTGCGGCGTGCGCCTCGTAATCAAGCTGCATGACAAGAAGTATATCGGAATTTGCTGCACCGCGCCACAGTTTGACGCATTCGCGCGCCATCGGAGGGCATCGAAGGCGCGCGGCAGATGTCGCTCGGTCAGCCTGCCTCGCCGCGTTTGAGCGACTCGACGAGCTCGACGTAGCGCTCCTTCGCGGTATCGGCCGGCGTGCCTTTCAGCGCGGCCCAGGCTTCGTGCTTGTACTTGCCGGCGATATCGGTGAAGCCGGGCGCGTCGCCTTGCACATCGCCGACGCTCGCCTGCTTGTACAGCGCGTAAAGACGCAGGAGCGTGAGATTGCCGGGGCGCTCGGGCAACTGCGTGACCTCGGCTTGCGCGCGGGCGAATTGCTGATCGATGTCGGTCATGCGGGCGTCCTGTCTAATTTGAGATGCCGACGATCTTAGCAAGCGCAAGCGGGCCGGCTGTGGAGGCATCCTTCGAATCGAATCGATCGGATCGCACGGCGAACCGGCGCGTCATCGCGGGGAAAAGCCGCGAACGCCTGCCGCATGTCACGCGAGCCGCAAAAGCCGGCGCAGTCCCGCATTACAATACGGCCTATGACACGCACCGTACTGCTCGCTCTCGATACTTCGACGGAATTCTGCTCCGTCGCGCTTCTGCTCGACGATCCCGCGGCCAGGCCGTCGTCCGTTGCCGCGCCCGCTTACACGAGCGGCGACACATCAGTGTGGTTCCGCCACGAAGCGACGGGCGCGGTGTCCAGCACGCGCCTGTTGCCGGCGGTGCGCGAGCTGCTCGACGAAGCGGGGCTCGCGCTCGCCGATTGCAACGCCATTGCCTTCGGCGCGGGGCCAGGGTCGTTCACCGGACTGCGGACGGCAACCGGCGTCGCGCAAGGGCTCGCGTTCGGTCTGAACGTGCCGGTGGTGCCGGTGAGCACGCTGCTGGCCTGCGCGGAAGCGGCGCGGCTCAACGACGCGTCGTTGCCGAATCGCGTGCTCGTCGCGCTCGATGCGCGCATGGACGAGGTCTACTGGGCCGAATACCAGCACGAATCAAATCGCGAACCCGCGCCCGGCGACTGGCGCGAACTGCACGCCGCATCGCTCGATCGTCCCGACGCGCTGCCGCTTCCCTCGGTGCCGTTCGCGCTCGCGGGCAACGCGGCGGCGGCGTTCGGCGATCGCCTCCCCGCGCTCGCGGCCGCCGCGCATGTGGACCGCGATGCGCTGCCGCATGCGCTCCCCGTCGCGCTGCTCGGCTTGCGCGCGCTCAGGGCCGGACGCGCGGTCTCGCCGGAACTCGCCGCGCCGGACTACGTGCGCAACAAGGTCGCGCAGACGACAGCCGAGCGCACCGAAGCGCGCGCCGCTGCGGCGAAGGCCGGCGCGCAGTCTGCCGGCGCGGAGGCGCTTCGGTGAGCGGCGTGTTGCTCGCGGATCGGTATCTCACGCCGATGACCGAAGCGGACCTCGACGAAGTCGCCGCCGTCGAGAAGCTCGCCTACGAATTTCCGTGGAGCCGCGGCAATTTCCAGGATTCGCTGCGCAACGGCTACTACGGCGTGTGCCTGCGCCACGTGACCGGCACGCTCATCGGCTATTGCGTGCTGATGCCTGTAGTCGATGAAATGCATCTGCTGAATCTGTGCGTCGCGCCGTCCGCCCAGCGCGCCGGCGCGGGCCTGACGCTGCTGCGCGAAGCCGTGCGCGTCGCGCGTGCCGAAAGGCTCGAAGGCATGCTGCTCGAAGTGCGGCCGTCGAATGCGCGTGCCATCCAGCTTTACGAGCGCTTCGGCTTCACGGCCATCGGGCGTCGCAAGAACTATTACCCCGCGCGGCATCGGTCGCGCGAGGACGCAATCGTCATGCGTCTGTCGTTCAAGGAGAGTGCGCATGGCGCTCGATGAATCGCTGATCGAGGAACTCGGCATCGGGTTCCTTTGGGTGAGGAGAAGGGCGGAGGCGAATGCCGCAGCCGAGCCGCTGCCGCCGCACGCCTCCCGCGACGCTGCCGCCGATGCGGCGAAAGCGGTACCGCAGGCTGACACGACAGTCGGCGCGACCGGCTCGCAAGCATCGATGCCGCCGATCGACGCCTCTCGCACAGCAGCCAGGGATTTAGCGGATACGGCGGCCCCCCGCGCGCGCGCGACCGATGCAGCGAAAACAGCGCCCCGCCCGGAGCCGGCAGTGGCCCCCAGCCGCTTGCACGCGGAAAACACGACGCCCCGCGCAGAGCCGGCACCCACCGCGAGCCGCTCTGATACATCGACACCGCCGCTCGACGCGCCTGCTCCCGCGGCCGCCCGCAACGCCGCATCCGCGAAAGCCCGCACCGAGCCGCAGCCCGAATTCGACGCGCCACCCTCGGATTACCCACCGTTCGACGCCTACGACGACCTTCCGTGGACCGACGACGCGCCATCGCCTGCAACGCCCGTCGCGCCCGCCGTCCCCGACGACGTCCGCACGCTCGACTGGACCGCGCTCGAAGATCGCGTCACGGGTTGCGAGTTGTGCCGCCTCTGCGAACGCCGGACGAACGCGGTGTTCGGCGTGGGCGACCGCGAAGCCGACTGGATGCTGATCGGCGAGGCGCCCGGCGAGAACGAGGACAAGCAGGGCGAGCCGTTCGTCGGACAGGCGGGCAAGCTGCTCGACAACATGCTGCATGCGCTCGGCCTCTCGCGCGAATCGAACGTCTATATCGCGAACGTCATCAAGTGCCGGCCGCCCGGCAACCGCAATCCGGAACTCGACGAAGTCGCGCGTTGCGAGCCGTATCTGCAGCGTCAGGTCGAACTCGTGAAGCCGAAGATCATCGTCGCGCTCGGGCGTTTCGCGGCGCAGAGTCTGCTCAAGAGCGAGGCGAGCATCGCGTCGTTGCGCGGGCGCGTGCACGAGTATCGCGGCGTGCCGGTCGTCGTCACCTATCACCCGGCGTATCTGTTGCGCAGCCTACCCGACAAGGCGAAAGCCTGGGCCGACTTATGCCTCGCCCGTAAGACACACGCGGATGCGCTCGCCGCGCTCGGCGTCGAGCCGGGAGCCGGGAAGGACGCACGCGGATGACCGGCCTGTCGCGCCTCGTCGATCGCTTCGGGGACGCGACGGTGCGTGATCTGGCGTGGCTGCTTTTCTCGCCCGACCTTCTGCGCGAAAGCGCGGCCGGCGCGCCGCTCGCGCAGCCGTTCGAATCAGCCGATGCGCGCGACGCCACGCTCATGTGGCTCGCGGCGCTCGACGCCGCGCCGGACGCATTGCACGTGCGCTCGCGCAACCCCAAATCGACGCGCCTCGGCATCTACGCCGAAAGCCTGCTCGAATTCTTTCTGGCGCACGGGCCGGCCGCGCGGCTGATCGCGGCGAACGTACCGCTGCGGCGTCAGCGCCGCACCATCGGAGAGTGCGATTTTCTGCTGGAGACGGCGACGGGCGCGCGGCTGCACTGGGAACTGGCGGTGAAGTTCTACCTGCACATCGGCGATGGCGTCGAGCGCGCGGCGCGCTTGTCGGATTATGTCGGGCCCAATTTGCAGGACCGTTTCGATTTGAAGCATGCGCGGCTTTTGACGCATCAACTCGGCTTGACGTCGCGGGCGGAGTTCGCCGCGCTCGGGCTGGAGGGGCCGTGGCACCCGCAGTTGTTCATCAAGGGGCGGCTCTTCTATCACGATGAAGGCATCGCGCCCGCGCCGGAAGTGGGCGAAGCGCATGTGCGCGGCTGGTGGCTGACGGCGACGGAATGGCGCGATCGGCATGGAGAGCATGAAGCGCACGGAGGGCGCGAAGATCGCGCATGGGTCGTGCAGCCGCGGCTTGCATGGCTCGCGCCGCGCCGCCTGAACCCGTCGGATGCCGATTCGCTGATCGACGAGGCCGCCGCCATTCACACGCGTCTCGCCGCCATCGCCGCGCCGACGATGGTCGCCGCTTACGTGCGCGATGGCAGGACCGGCTGGGCAGAGGAATCGCGCGGCTTCATCGTCCCGGACGACTGGCCCGAGCGGGCGAGGGCGTTTGCGGCTTCCGGGCTTCCCGCGCCGGCGTGACTATCGGACGCCGTGGTCGGCGTTTGGCCGCGCGCTCGCCGCGATCGCGCCGCTGGATAGGGCTCCGCTTCGGCGGTGGCGCTCACCGGAGGAATCACGCAGGTTCATCTTTCCGGACGAACAACGTGGTCGGGATAAGCGTTCGCCGCTTCCTACAGCTTTTCCATCACCACCACCGATAAAAATGATGCACCGGCCCGACGCCGTGCCCGACGTCCAGTCGCGCGCTCGCCTCGATCGCGCCGCTGAGATACCGCTTCGCTTCGGCAGTGGCGCTCGCGAGGTCGCCGGTCCGAGGGATCAGCGCGGCAATCGCCGCCGACAGCGTGCAGCCCGTGCCGTGCGTGTTCTTCAGCGCGACGCGCGCGCCGGCGAGCCGCAGCGCGCCCGTCGTTTCGATCAGCCAGTCCGGACTGTCCGCCGACGCCAGATGCCCGCCCTTCATCAGCACGGCGCGCGCGCCCGAGGCAAGCAGCGCCTCGCCCTGACGCACCATCGCGTCTTCGTCTGCGGCGGGCTGCGTGCCGAGCAGCGCCGCCGCTTCCGGCAGATTCGGCGTGACGAGCGTGGCGAGCGGCAGCAGTTCGTCGCGCAGCGCTGCCACCGCTTCGGGCGCGAGCAGCGCGTGATTGCTCTTCGAGATCATCACGGTGTCGAGCACGACATGCGCCGGGCGATGCCGCCTGAGCGCATCGGCGACCGCGCGCACGATGTCCGCGTTCGCCAGCATCCCGATCTTCACTGCGTCGATGCGGATGTCGTCGAACACGGCGTCGAGCTGCGCCGTGACGAACGCGGGCTCCGGCGCGTGGACAGCCGTGACGCCGCGCGTGTTCTGAGCGGTCAGCGCCGTAATGACGCTCGCGCCGTACGCGCCGAGCGCGGAGAACGCCTTAAGATCGGCCTGAATGCCCGCGCCGCCGCCGGAATCGGAACCGGCGGCAGTGAGCACGTTGGGAATGCGTTGGGTCGAAGACATGAGAAAAGTCAGGATGAAGCGCGACGAATGATCTCGCGCAGTTCGGCCGAAGCATGGCGCGGGTCGGCCGCCTTGCAGATCGCGGAAACGACTGCGAGTCCCGCCGGTTTCGCGCGCATGACGTCAGCCGCGTTGTGCGTCTGGATGCCGCCTATCGCTACGGTCGGCCAGCGCGAACTCGCGCGCATCGCGGCGAGACCGTCGATGCCGCAGGGCGCGGAGGCGTCGGTCTTGGTCGGCGTCGCGTAGACGGCTCCCGCGCCGACATAGTCGATCACGCCGTCCAGCCGGTTCGCATCCGCGACTTCCGCGAGATTCGACACCGACAGGCCGATCAGCGCATCCGGGCCGAGCAGGCGCCGCGCGACATCCGCGGGCAGATCGCGCTGGCCGACGTGAACGCCGTCCGCGCCGGCCGCGAGCGCCACATCCACGTGATCGTTGATGACGAGCGGAACGCCGCGCGCGCGCGTCAACGGCAACAAGTCGAGCGCCAACGCGAGCCACGCGCGCTTGTGCCACTCGGGCGCGCGCAGTTGCAGCAGCGTCACGCCGCCGTCCAGCGCCGCGCGGGCGACCGAAACGGCCGCGTCGTGGCCGCCGCACTGCACCGGGTCGAGCACGAGATAAAGCGAGAGATCGAACGCGCGCCGCATGTTCACGATACGGCCACCTCGCGTAGCACGAGCGTCGCGTCGAATGCTTGGGAATCGACCGAGGCGAGTCGGTCCAGATACGCGACGGCGAAGCTGCCGGGCAACGCGGCTTCGCGGGCGGCGAGTTCGCCGGCGACGGTCGAATAGGCGATCGCGGCGATCGTCGCCGCCCAGTGTTCATCGCGCGATTGCGCCGCGCCGACGAACGCCGCGACGGTCGCCGAGAGCGCGCAGCCGACGCCCGTCACGCGCGTCATCAGCGGCGAGCCGTTCGAGAGCGCGATCACGCGGCGGCCATCGGTGATGTAGTCGGTCGCGCCAGTGACGGCGACCACGGCCTGCGTTTTGAGCGCGAGAATTTGCGCGGCGTCGAGCGCCGCGTCGGTGGCGGCGGTGCTGTCGACGCCGCGTCCGCTCGCTTCGCCGCCCGACAGGCTGATGATCTCGGACGCGTTGCCGCGAATCACCGCCGGCTTCGCGTCGAGCAATTCGAGCGCGAACTCGGTGCGAAACGCGAGCGGGCCGACTGCGACCGGATCGAGCACCCAGGGCGTGCCCGCGCTGTTGGCGGCATCGACGGCGGCGCGCATTGCGCGCATTTGCGGCACGTCGAGCGTGCCGAGGTTGATCAGGAGCGCATTGGCGAGCGGCGCGAACTGCGCGGCTTCTTCGCGCGCGACGACCATCGCCGGCGCCGCGCCGATGGCTAGCAGCACGTTGGCCGTGAAGTTGGTGACGACGAGGTTCGTCAGGCAGTGGACGAGCGGCGCGCGCTCGCGCACGCGCGTGACGAACGAGAAAAGATCGGCAGCAAGCATGATGGAGAGAGATTAGCCCGATCGGCCGATGACCGCGGCCCAAACAACAGCCAAGAAGGCAACGTCAGTGCCGCGCTTCGCCGATCAGCGCGACGGAATCGAATGCGCGCTGGTTCGCCTGATGGCGGCGCATGACGAAATACATCATCAGACACACGAACGAGCCGAACATCACGATCACGAACTGGATCGGCATGTCGAGCCAGACGAGCACCGCGTACAGGCACAGCATGATGAGCACGGACAGGTTCTCGTTGAAGTTCTGCACGGCGATCGAATGGCCGGCGGACAGCAGCACGTGCCCGCGATGCTGCAGAAGCGCGTTCATCGGCACGACGAAAAAGCCCGACAGACCGCCGACGATCATCAGGAACAGATACGCGATCAGCAGATAGCCCGGGAAGTGCATGCGGCCGAAATAGACGCCCCAGTGCGCGGGAAAGAGATGCCGCGTGTAGAAGGCCATCAGCATGACGGCGAGCCCCATTGCGATGCCCACCGGCAGCACGGACAGCGAACGCTTGAGCGGCACGCGCGCCGCCGCGAGCACCGCGCCGGCCGCCACGCCCACCGCGATCACCGCCTGCAGGATGGCCGCCTGCGAAAGCGTCATGCCGAGCGACACTTCGGCCCACTTCAGCACGATGAATTGCAGCGTCGCGCCCGCGCCCCAGAAGAGCGTCGTGACCGCGAGCGAAATCTGCCCGAGCTTGTCGCGCCAGAGCGTGAGAAAGCAGTCGGCGAAATCGGTGATGAGCTTGATGGGCCGGTGTTCCTGCTTCGGATAGCGCGCGCCGGTATCGGGAATGCGCAGGTTGAAGACGGCGGCGACCACGTACATCAGCATGATGACGAGCATCGCGGCTTCGGCGGGCGTATTGATGCGCGGTATGTGCAGCGTCAGCAAGTGACTCGCGATATGCGGACTGATGAGCGCGCCGCCCATGACGGTGCCGAGAATGATCGAGCCGACCGTCGTGCCTTCGATCCAGCCGTTCGCGGCCACCAGCCGGTCGGGCGGCAGCAGTTCCGTGAGAATGCCGTACTTCGCGGGCGAATAGGCCGCCGCGCCGAAGCCGACGATGCCATAAGCCAGAAGCGGATGCGCGCCGACCAGCATCGTGATGCAGCCGACCACCTTGATGGAATTGGTCACGAACATCACGCGCCCCTTCGGCCGCGAGTCCGCGAAAGCGCCGACGAACGCCGCCAGAACCACATAGGAGAGCACGAAGAACAGCTTGAGCAGCGGCGTCATCCAGTTCGGCGCGTGAAGGTCTTTCAGCAATGCGATGGCAGCGATCAGTAGAGCGTTATCGGCCAGCGACGAGAAAAACTGCGCGGCCATGATGGTGTAAAAACCTTTTTTCATCTGATCCGAAGCTTTCCTCACTGCCGGGAATCCGCCCCCGACGCCGCCGCTGATACCGGTCGCGCGTTCGGGCTTATGCCGTTCGAAATGGGTTGTGCGCACGGCTTTATAACACGAAAATAGGCGCATTCTGACTAGCAGTAATCTCGATTACATGCGAGACGGTACGTTCGCACGTCTCTTTCGTCATAAAGTACTGATTCGCAAGGTGTCTCGATTGGCGAACCGGCCGCTCGCCCCGTTGGCGTATGCTTGCCTTTCCGCCTGAACCGCCTTTTGAACCGCATTCCCGACCAAAACTCATGCCGCGCCCCCTTTCCGCAACGATTCACACCGCCGCTCTCGCCAACAACCTTGCCATTGCGCGCAAGTACGCGCCGAAATCGAAAATCTGGGCCGTCGTGAAGGCCAATGCGTATGGCCACGGTCTCGCGCGAGCGTTCCCCGGACTTCGCGCGACGGACGGTTTCGGTCTTCTGGACCTCGAAGAAGCAGCGAAGTTGCGCGAACTCGGCTGGGCAGGCCCCATTTTGTTGCTCGAAGGCTTCTTTCGTCCGACCGATATCGACGTGATCGACCGTTATAGCCTGACCACGGCCATTCACTGCGACGAGCAGTTGCGCATGCTGGAAATGGCGCGGCTCTCGAAGCCGGTCAACATCCAGTTGAAGATGAATAGCGGCATGAACCGGCTCGGGTACACGCCCGAGCGGTTCCGCGCGGCGTGGGAGCGGGCGCGCGCCTGCCACGGCATCGGCCAGATCACGCTCATGACCCATTTTTCCGACGCCGACAGCGAACGCGGCATCGCGCATCAGCTGGAGGCGTTCGAGCGCGGCGCGGAAGGCATCGCGGGCGCGCGCAGCCTGTCGAACTCGGCGGCCGTGCTGTGGCACCCGAACGCGCATTTCGACTGGGTGCGCCCGGGCATCATTCTCTACGGCGCGTCGCCGTCGGGCGTGACGGCCGATATCGCCGATACGGGCCTCAAGCCCGCGATGACGCTCACTTCCGAGCTGATCGCCGTGCAGACGGTGCAGCCGGGCGACAGCATCGGCTATGGCTCGACCTACACGGCGAACCGGCCGATGCGCATCGGCGTGGTCGCCTGCGGCTATGCGGACGGCTACCCGCGCGTCGCGCCCGAGGGCACGCCCGTCATCGTCGATGGCATACGGACGGCGCTCGTCGGCCGCGTCTCGATGGACATGCTCACCGTCGATCTGACGCCGTGCCCGAACGCGGGCATGGGTTCGCGCGTGGAATTGTGGGGCGCGAACCTGCCGATCGACGACGTGGCCCGCGCGTGCGGCACCATCGGCTACGAGCTGATGTGCGCGATCGCGCAGCGCGTGCCGGTCCGCGCGGAATGAGCGCGCCGCATCGGGCGTTGGCACTGAATATCTAAAGGCATTACGTGGCAAAAGCAGCGAAGGCAAAAACGCTTTACATCTGTAGCGAGTGCGGCGGACAAGCGCCGAAGTGGACCGGACAGTGCGCGGCATGCGGGGCGTGGAACACGCTCGTGGAATCGGTGGAGCAGGCGCCCTCGGCGC
This sequence comes from Caballeronia sp. Sq4a, assembly GCF_023170545.1. Lineage (NCBI taxonomy): Bacteria > Pseudomonadati > Pseudomonadota > Betaproteobacteria > Burkholderiales > Burkholderiaceae > Caballeronia > Caballeronia sp. Sq4a. The sequence continues at coordinate 1,216,370 of NZ_CP084250.1, forward strand.
ATCGCTTCCAGGCGCTCGCGAAGAGTTCGCCGGTGCAGCGGCTCGCCGACATCGAAGCGGCGGACGTGCCGCGCTTTTCGACCGGCGTCGGCGAGTTCGACCGCGTGCTCGGCGGCGGTCTCGTGCCGGGCGGCGTGGTGCTGATCGGCGGCGATCCGGGCATCGGCAAATCGACGCTCTTGCTGCAATCGCTCGCGGAAATCGCGCGCGAGCGGCCGTCGCTCTACGTGAGCGGCGAGGAAAGCGGCGCGCAGATCGCGTTGCGGGCGCAGCGGCTCGGGCTGCTCGGCGGATCCGCGAGCGCGGCGGCGGACCTCGCGCTGCTCGCCGAAATTCAGCTGGAGAAGATTCAGGCGGCCATCGACGAGCAACGTCCGGAAGTCGCCGTCATCGATTCGATCCAGACCGTCTATTCCGAGGCGCTGACCTCCGCGCCGGGTTCGGTCGCGCAGGTCCGCGAATGCGCGGCGCAACTGACGCGCATCGCCAAGCAGACGGGCACGGCCATCATCATGGTCGGGCACGTGACCAAGGAAGGCAGTCTCGCCGGTCCGCGCGTGCTGGAGCATATCGTCGATACGGTGCTGTACTTCGAGGGCGACACGCACTCGTCCTTCCGGCTCGTGCGCGCGTTCAAGAACCGCTTCGGCGCGGTCAATGAGCTCGGCGTCTTCGCGATGACCGAGAAAGGCTTGCGCGGCGTGGCGAATCCGTCGGCGCTTTTCTTGTCGCAGCACGAGCAGAGCGTCGCGGGGTCGTGTGTGCTCGTCACGCAGGAAGGATCGCGCCCGCTGCTCGTGGAAGTGCAGGCGCTCGTCGATACGGCGCATGTGCCGAATCCGCGCCGCCTCGCGGTCGGGCTGGAGCAGAACCGGCTCGCGCTGCTGCTCGCGGTGCTGCATCGGCATGCGGGCATCGCGTGTTTCGATCAGGACGTGTTTCTGAACGCGGTGGGCGGCGTGAAGATCACCGAACCCGCCGCCGATCTTGCCGTGCTGCTCGCGATTCACTCGTCGATGCGCAACAAGCCTCTGCCGAAGGGCTTGATCACGTTCGGCGAAGTGGGGCTGGCGGGCGAAATCCGGCCGTCGCCGCGCGGGCAGGATCGCCTGAAGGAAGCGGCCAAGCTCGGCTTTTCCGTCGCGCTGATTCCGAAGGCCAATGCGCCGAAGCAGGCGGTGGACGGTCTCAAGGTGATCGCGGTCGATCGCATCGAAGAAGCCATCGACCGCGTGCGCGATCTGGAGTGAACGGATCGGACCCTCGGTAACGGGCCGTAAGAAAAACGCGCGCCGCTGTAACCTGGCGCGGGCGCGGTTTTCATATCCTTCTGGGACCCAGGACCGGCGGATGATGCCACCACGCGCCGCCGCGCCGAAGTGACTGGATGGATCGAGAGGATCACGCTTTGAAACATGTCAAAACAGCCCGGCCCGCCCCAGCATTCCACCTGCGCGGCTGCCGCGTCTCGGCGCCCTTGCAACAGCCGTTTGGCAGCGGATGCCGGATCGTCGAATGGATCGACGGCGAAGGGCAGATTTCGCGGCGCGTCGTGTCCGCGGACGTGACCGAGGCCGAAGTGGTCGCCACCATTCGCCGTCACGTCACGGGCCGCAAACACGTGCTCGTCGACGACGAGCGTCAGCCGCGCCAGACCTTGCCGCGACGCTAGTTTTCGCGGCCGCGAAAGAGCGGATGCGCTGCTGCTTCCGCCGGCGTGAGCACCGGCGCGACGCAGCAGTCGAGCGGTTCGAGGCGCGCCGTCCATTCGTCGCGCGTGCGCTCGCGGATGCACGCGGCGAGGCGCGCGGTCAGTTCCTTCGCATCCGCGCCGCCGATCGCCTGCCCGAGACTCCAGTGCCGCGCGGCCCACTCCGGGTGGCCGAGCGCGTCGCATAGCGTCTGCCAGAACTTGAGTTCGAGCGCGCCGACGGCCACAAATTTGTCGTCCGCCGTGCGATACACGTTGTAGCAAGGCACGCCGCCGTTGAGCAAGCCGGCTCCCGCGCGCGTGCCCGGCTCGTCGGCATTGGCGAGCGCGATATGCGCCATCACGTTGTGGGCGTGAACGGCGTGCGTCATCGAGATGTCAACGAAGCGGCCTTCGCCCCCGCGCGCGACGTGCCAGAGCGCGGCCAGCATTTGCGTCACCGCCGCGAGCGCGCCGCCGAGCAGGTCCGCAAGCTGGAAGTTGGGCACGATGGGCGCGCCGCCAGCATCGGCAAGCTGATCCAGCACGCCCGCATACGCGATGTAGTTCAGATCGTGCCCCGCCTTGTCGGCGAATGCGCCTTCGCTGCCGAACCCGGTGATCGCGCAGTAGACGAGCTTCGGATTGACCTGCCGCAGTACGTCGTAGCCGACGCCGAGCCGCGTCATCACCGTCGGCCGGAAGCTCTCGACGAGCACGTCCGCGTCCCTTGCCAGTTCGATCAACTTTGCTCGCCCGGCTTCGGTCTTCAGATCGAGGGTGAGCGAGCGCTTGCCGCGATTCACGATCCGATAGAACGCGCTCGGAGCGCCGCTCGCGCGGTCGGCGTCGCTTCGCAGCATCGAGCGGGCGTAGTCGCCTTCGCCCGGTGGCTCGATCTTCAACACGTCCGCGCCGAGTTCGGCGAGGCGCAGCGTGGCAACCGGTCCGGGCAGAAGCCGCGTCAGATCCAGCACGCGAAGACCGGCGAGAGCGGGGGAGGTCGTCAAGTCGTCGGTCTCCGTAGAGGATTACGAGCTCAGTTGTTCGAGTTCCTCGTGCGCGTCGAGCCACTCCAGTTCGAGCGTTTCGAGCCGCGCGTTGACTTCGCCCTGACGGCGAATCGTGTCGGTGAGCTTCGCCTTGAGCGCGGCGTCGTAGCTTGCGGGATCGGCGACGAACGCATCCAGCGTCGTTTTTTCGGCATTCAGCGCGTCCATTTCCTTCTCGATCTTCGCGATGCGCGATTGCAGCGGCTTGCGCAGATGCGACAGCTTTTGCCGCTCTTGCGCCTCCTGTCTTCGCTGTTCCTTGCGATTCGCCGTGCTGTCCGGCGCATTGCCGGCAGCCGACCCGACGCCGTTTGCTTCTTTCGCCGCCGCCCGCGTGTCGGCGGCATGTTGCAGAAGCCAGTCGCGATAATCGTCGAGATCGCCGTCGAACGGACTCAGCCGGTGCTTCGCCACCAGCATGAACGTGTCGGTGGTGGCGCGCAGCAGATGCCGGTCGTGCGACACGAGAATGAGCGTGCCTTCGAATTGCGCGAGCGCCATGGTCAGCGCATGACGCGTTTCGAGATCGAGGTGGTTCGTCGGTTCGTCGAGCAGCAGCAGATTGGGCTTCTGCCAGATGATGAGCGCGAGCGCGAGCCGCGCCTTCTCGCCGCCGGAGAACGGCGCGATCTTCGCGGTGGCCATGTCGCCCGAGAAGTTGAAGCTGCCGAGAAAGTCGCGCAGTTCCTGCTCGCGCGTGTCCGGCGCGAGGCGCGCGAGGTGAGCGAGCGCGGAGTCGTCCGGGCGCAGCGTTTCCAGTTGATGCTGCGCGAAATAGCCGATCTGCAAGCCCTTGCCTTGCCGCACGTGACCCGAGAGGGCGTCGAGCGTGCCGGCGAGCGTCTTGATGAGCGTCGACTTGCCCTGACCGTTCGCGCCGAGCAGACCGATGCGCTGCCCGTTCTGAATCGACAGCGTCACGCCTTCGACAATCGGAATCTCGGCGCCGTCCTCGGTGCGATAACCACAGCGCACGTCTTCCATCACCATCATCGGATTCGGCGCGGCATCCGGCGTGCGGAACTCGAACGTGAACGGCGAGCTCGCGTGCGCGGGCGCGATCAGCTCCATCTTTTCGAGCGCCTTGACGCGGCTTTGCGCCTGCTTCGCCTTGGTGGCCTTGGCCTTGAAGCGGTCGATGAAGCTCTGCAGATGCTGCACCGTCTTCTGCTGCTTCTCGTAGGCGCTTTGCTGCAACGCGAGTTGTTGCGCGCGCAGCACTTCGAACTGGCTGTAGTTGCCGCCGTAACGCTTCACCTGCCGGTTTTCCAGATGTAGCGTGACGTTGCAGACCGCATCGAGAAACTCGCGGTCGTGCGAGATCACGACGAGCGTGCCCGGATAACGGCCGAGCCAGTCTTCGAGCCAGACGATGGCGTCCAGGTCCAGGTGGTTGGTCGGTTCGTCGAGCAGCAGCAGGTCGGACGGACACATCAGCGCCTGCGCGAGGTTCAGACGCATGCGCCAGCCGCCCGAGAAGCTCGCCACCGGCTCGCGCGTCTGTTCGAGCGTGAAGCCGAGCCCGAGCAGCAGCGTTTCCGCGCGGGCGGGCGCGGTGTAGCCGGCGGCATCGGCGAACGCGGCGTGGGCTTCGGCTTCCGCTGCGCCGTCGTGCGCCGCGGAGGCCGCCGCGATGCGTGCTTCGATGGCGCGCAAGTGCGTGTCGCCGTCGAGCGTGTAGTCGAGCGCGGTGCGATCCACGGCGGGCGTTTCCTGCGCGACATGCGCGATGCGCCACGACGGTGGCATCGAGAAATTGCCGCCGTCCGCGTGCAACTCGCCGCGCAGCACAGAAAAGAGCGTGGATTTGCCCGCGCCGTTCGCGCCGACGAGACCGGCTTTCTCGCCCGGATTGAGCGTGAAGCTGGTCTCTTCGAAGAGCGGCTTGGTGCCGCGGGACAGGCTGAACTGGTTGAAGCGAATCACGTCGGAGGGCGGCGGCAGAGCGCGGACTGGAGGAAACCGCTATTTTAGACCGGGCGCGTATGCCGCAAGGGATCGTCCGTTCGGCTAATGGCGGGCGAGCGCGCGGCGGAGTAGCATCGCCTGACTTTCACCCTTCGATGATTCACCTCTTCAATGCGCGGAGCAGGCATGAATTCGACTACCGACAGCATCTACGGCTTCACGGCAGAGCGGCTCGACGGCACGACCGTCAGCCTCGACACGTACCGCGGCAAGGTGCTGCTAATCGTGAACACCGCGAGCGAATGCGGTTTCACGCCGCAGTACCGGGGCTTGCAAGAGCTCTACACGCTGTACGCGGGGCGCGGCTTCGAGGTGCTCGGCTTTCCGTGCAACCAGTTCGGCAAGCAGGAGCCGGGCGACGCGGCCCAGATCGGCAGCTTCTGCGAGTCGAACTATGGCGTCACGTTTCCGATGTTCGCGAAGATCGACGTCAACGGGCCGAATGCGCATCCGCTCTTCAAGTATCTGACGGAGAAGGAGCCGGGCGTGCTCGGACTGGAGGCGATCAAATGGAACTTCACGAAGTTCCTGATCGACCGCAACGGGAACATCGTGAAACGCTACGCGCCGATCACGAAGCCCGAGTCCATCGCGGACGACATCGAAAAGCTGCTCTGACGCGCTCAGAGAATCGGGGAAAAGAGCCGGGCGACGTGCATCGCCATGCGCCGCCAGAACGCGGCGCCGCGATAATCGTTGCCGTCGATCTCATACGCATGCGCGAAGTCCACGAGCAACATGCTCTCCACTTCGCGGGCGAAGTCGTGATCGACGGTCAGCACGGTGATCTCGAAGTTCAGCCGGAAGGAGCGGTTGTCGAGATTGGCGCTGCCGACCGACGCGGCGATGTCGTCGACGAGCACGACTTTCTGATGCAAAAAGCCCGGCTTGTAGCGGAAGATGCGCACGCCCGCCTGCACCAGATCGTATGCGTACAGCCTCGACGCCGCGAACACCACGCGATGATCGCGCCGGCTCGGAATGAGAATGCGCACGTCCACGCCGCGCATCACGGCGAGCCTCAGCGCCGAGAATACGGCTTCGTCCGGAATCAGATACGGCGACGTGATCCAGATCCGCTCGCGCGCCGCGTTGATCGCCTCGACGAAGAAGAGCGAGCAGGTCTCCTGTTTGTCGGCGGGGCCGCTCGAGAGGACCATGCAATGCATGTTCTCGTCCGAATGCGACGCGGGGCCGAGCTCGGGCAGGCGCTGCGTCGCCCAGTACCAGTCCTCGGTGAAGACGAACTGAATGCTGGCGATCGCCGGCCCGCGCACTTCGACATGCGTGTCGCGCCACGGCGAAAGCCGGGGATTGCCGCCGAGATACTCGACGCCCACGTTGTGCCCGCCGACGAATGCGCGCTTGCCGTCCACGACCACGATCTTCCGATGATTGCGAAAGTTGATCTGGAAGCGGTGCACGAACTTGCGCTTGGTCGCGAACGGATGCGCTTCGACGCCGCCCGCGCGCAGCGCATGCACGTAGCGATGCGGCAGGTCGAAGCTGCCGATGCTGTCGTAGAGAAAATAGACGCGCACGCCGGCTTTCGCTTTCGCGATGAGCGCGTCCTTCAGCATCTCGCCGAGCGCGTCGGCGCGCACGATGAAGAATTGCACGACGACATACTGTTCGGCCGCTTCGATGGCCTCGAGGATCGCGGAAAACGTCGCGTCGCCGTTCACTAGCACACGCACGGCATTGCCGCGCAGGAACGGCATGCCGGAGAGCCGTTGCAGCGTGCGGATGGTCGGATTGCCGAGGTATCGCGCGGGGCCAGTGTCGAGTTCGCCGCGCGCGCCGGAAGCGTCGACGAGCGCCGTGCCTGTCGTCGAAGTGTCGCTGCGGTCGGTGGAATCCCACTCGGTCGGCTTCGAGCGGTTGCGCAGGATTTCGATTTCAAGCCGGCGCTCGTCGATATAACCGGCGAACTTGCTGCGCCCGAGAAAGAGATACGGAATGAGCGTGAGGTAAGGCATCGCGACGAGCGACACCGCCCACGCGACCGCGCCTTGCGAGGTGCGCGTATTGATGATCGCGTGGACGGCCGCGATCACGCCGAGCACATGCGCGGCCATCACGAGCGTGCCAACGTGGAGCCAGTCTGCTGCTTGCATAGATGCGTTCGATTCGGAGCTCGATGCGCGCGGATCGCCACGCGAAGCCAGACGACGATCGCCGCCGCGAGCCGCGGCGGCGATGCCTTATCTTACCGAACCCGCTTACCGAACCCGCTTACCGAACCCGCTTACCGAACCTGACTTGCGCGGCGAATGCCGCTCAGGCCGCTCAGGCCGGAAGGTCCGCCGCCTGGATCAGGAACACGTTGTCGTCGCCGGCGCTGGTCGAGAGCCAGATGAGATCGAGCCCGCCGAGCGCGGCCTCGACGTTCGCACGCTCGTTGCCGATCTCGACGACGAGCACGCCGTCTTCGGTCAGCCACTTGCCCGCGTCGCGCACGATGCGCCGCACCACGTCCATGCCGTCCGCGCCGCCCGCGAGCGCGAGTTCCGGCTCATGACGGTATTCCTCGGGCAGCGCCTGCATCGCGGTCGCGTTCACGTACGGCGGGTTGGTGATGATGACCTCGTAGCGGGCAGGCGAAAGCGGCGCGTACAGGTCGCCTTCATGCAGCGTGATGCGGTCCTGCAACCCGTAGTCGTCGACATTGCGGCGCGCGACCGCGAGGGCATCGGCGGAGATGTCGACGGCATCGATATCCGCGTTTTCGAAGGCTTGCGCCCCGAGAATCGCCAGGCACCCGGAGCCGGTGCAGAGTTCGAGCACGCGCGTGACGTGGTCCGGATCGGGCACGTACGGCTGCAGGCCATCCTGCAACAACTCGCCGATGAACGAGCGCGGCACGATCACGCGCTCGTCGACATAGAAACGATGGCCGTGCATCCATGCTTCCTGCGTGATGTACGCCGCCGGCACGCGTTCCTTGGCACGGCGCTCGATCACCTGCATGACGGCATCGATTTCGGTGTCGAGCAGGCGGGCATCGAGAAACGGTTCAAGCGTGTCGAGCGGCAAGTGCAGCGTATGCAGGATCAGATACGCCGCTTCGTCATAGGCGTTGGTCGAGCCGTGGCCGAACGAGAGCCCGGCTTCCGTGAAGCGCGAGACGCCGAAGCGCAGCAGGTCGCGGACGGTGGTGAAGGGTAGCGCCATCGAAGGCTCCTTGTTTTTTTACGGGTAAAGATTTACGCGATCAATTCTTCGAGCACGCGGCGGTAGACGTTTTTCAGCGGCTCGATGAAGCGCACGTCGACATGTTCGTCGATCTTGTGGATGCTGCCGTTCGGCGGCCCGAACTCGACCACCTGCTCGCAGATGCGCGCGATAAAGCGGCCATCGGACGTGCCGCCCGTGGTGGACAACTCCGGCCGCACGCCGGTTTCATCGTGGATGGCTTTTTCGAGCGCGTTGGAGAGCGCGCCGCGCGGCGTCAGGAACGGCAGGCCGCTCACCGTCCACGTGAGATCGTAGTCGAGCGCGTGTTTGTCGAGAATCGCGTGGACGCGGCTTTGTAAGCCTTCGACCGTGCTCGCCGTCGAGAAGCGGAAGTTGAACATCAGCTCGGCGTGGCCCGGAATGACATTCGTCGCGCCGGTGCCCGAGCGCAGGTTCGACACTTGCCAGGTGGTCGGCGGGAAATATTCGTTGCCGTCGTCCCAGCGTTGCGCGACGAGTTCGGCGAGCGCGGGCGCGAGCAGGTGAATCGGATTGCGCGCGAGATGCGGATAGGCGATATGCCCCTGCACGCCCTTCACGACGAGCTTGCCGGACATGGAGCCGCGCCGCCCGTTCTTGACCATGTCGCCGAGCGTTTCGTTCGAGGTCGGCTCGCCGACGATGCAGTAATCGAGCCGCTCGCCGCGCGCCTTCAAGGCTTCGACCACCTTCACGGTGCCGTCGGTGGCGGGGCCTTCCTCGTCGCTCGTGATGAGCAGCGCGAGCGAGCCGCGATGCTGCGGACACTTCGCGATGAACTCTTCGCTCGACACGACGAACGCCGCGAGCGACGTCTTCATGTCCGCGGCGCCGCGCCCGTAGAGCTTGCCGTCGCGATGCGTCGGCGTGAAGGGCGGCGAAGTCCATTGATCGAGCGGGCCGGTCGGCACGACGTCGGTATGTCCGGCGAATGCGAGCAGCTTGCCCGACGCGCCGTCCGTTCCGCGCTTCACGGCCCACAGATTCGTGACGCCGCCCGATTCGATGGTTTCGCATTCGAAGCCCACAGCCGACAGACGCTCGATCATCAGCGCCTGACAATGGCGGTCGTCGGGCGTGACGGACGCGCGCTCGATCAGGGCTTCGGTTAAGGACAAGGTGCCGGACATGGTTTCAGCCTGCATTTCTTTCGACAGCGTAAAAAAATGCCGGCGCGGGGCCGGCAAGCGGTTTGGCGTGACGCGACGGCGTGATGTTCAGAGCCATCGCACAGAGATCACGCGAAGAGCGTCTCGTACTGCTCGGCCGAGAAGCCGAGCGTCTTCACGCGGCCGTTCACCACGACGACCGGCCGCTTGATGATCGACGGCTTGTGGATCATCAGCGCGATCGCGCCCGAAGTCGTGTCGGCTTCCGCCTTGTGCACGTCAGAAAGACCGCGCCACGTCGTGCCGCGCTTGTTGATGAGCTGTTCCAGCGGCACGTCCTTCAGCCAGTCCTGAAGCAGCTTCTCGTTCACGCCCGCCTTCTTGAAGTCGTGGAACTCGAACGGCACGCCGTGCTCTTCCAGCCACACGCGCGCCTTCTTCACCGTGTCGCAATTGGGAATGCCGTACACGACCGTCAAGGCATTGGGGCCGCGCGCCACGATCAGTCGCCTCGCAGCAGTTCGTTCAGGCCGACCTTCGCGCGGGTCTTCGCATCGACCTTCTTCACGATCACCGCGCAGTACAGGCTGTGCGAGCCGTCCTTCGACGGCAGATTGCCCGCCACGACGACCGAGCCCGCCGGAATGCGGCCGTAGCTCACCTGACCGGTTTCGCGGTCATAGATCTTCGTGCTCTGGCCGAGGTAGACGCCCATCGAAATGACGGAGTTCTCCTCGACGATCACGCCTTCCACCACTTCCGAGCGCGCGCCGATGAAGCAGTTGTCCTCGATGATGACCGGGTTCGCCTGCAACGGCTCCAGCACGCCGCCGATGCCCACGCCGCCCGACAGGTGCACGTTCTTGCCGATCTGCGCGCATGAGCCGACGGTGGCCCACGTATCGACCATCGTGCCTTCGTCGACGTAAGCGCCGATGTTCGTGTACGACGGCATCAGCACCACGTTCTTCGCGATGAACGAGCCGCGCCGCGCGATGGCCGGCGGCACCACGCGAAAGCCGCCCGCTGCGAAGTCTTCGGCGGTGTAGTTGGCGAACTTCGAGGGCACCTTGTCGTAGAACTGGCTGTAGCCGCCGGCGGGCATCGGCGCGTTGTCTTCGAGGCGGAACGACAGCAGCACGGCTTTCTTCAGCCACTGGTTCACGACCCAGTCGCCGTCGCGTTTTTCGGCGACGCGCAAGGCGCCGCGGTCCAGTTGCTCGATGGCGTGCGAGACGGCTTCGCGCACTTCCGCGGGCGCGGCTTTCGGCGACAGCTCGGCGCGGTTTTCCCAGGCGTTGTCGATGATGCTCTGAAGTTGTTCCGACATAGTGATATCAAGGATAGAGAGAGGGACCGGCAGCGCGTTTCAGGACCATTCAGGGCTTGAGCGTGCGGCAGAATTCGACGATGCGGCGGGCGCCTTCGATGCATTCCTCGGTCCCGGCAACGAGCGCGATACGCACGAACCCTTCGCCGGGATTCGTGCCATGCGCGGGACGAGCGAGATAGGAGCCCGGCAGAACCGTCACATTATAGTCGGCGTACAGGCGCGCGGCGAACTCGGTATCGCTGAGTCCGGTGCGCGAAACATTCGCCCAGAGATAGAACGCGGCGTCGGGCAGACGCACGTCGAGCACGTCGGTGAGCATCGGCGTGACCGTGCGGAACTTGCTCGCGTAGAGCGCGCGGTTCTCGCGCACGTGCGCTTCGTCCTGCCACGCGGCAATGCTCGCGCGCTGGAACACGGTCGAGAGCGCCGCGCCGTGATACGTGCGATACAAGAGGAAGCTCTTGAGCACGGCAGCGTCGCCGGCGACGAAGCCCGAGCGCATGCCCGGCACGTTCGATCGCTTCGAGAGGCTCGACAGCATCACGAGGCGCTCGAAGCCGCGACCGAGCAGACGCGCGGCTTCGAGACCGCCGAGCGGCGGCTGCCCTTCGTCGAAATAGATCTCAGAATAGCATTCGTCGGAGGCGATCACGAAGCCGTGCTTGTCCGACAGCGCGAAGAGTTCGCGCCAGTTGTCGAGCGTGAGCACCGCGCCTGTCGGGTTGCCGGGCGAGCAGATGTAGAGCAGTTGCGTGCGCGCCCAGATGTCGTCGGGCACGGCCGAGTAATCGCACGCGAAGTTGCGCGCGGGGTCGCTGTTGACGAAGTACGGTTCCGCGCCCGCGAGCAGCGCCGCGCCTTCGTAGATTTGGTAGAACGGGTTCGGGCAGAGTACGATCGGCGGTTTCGCGCCCGCGAGTTCCTGCGTGCTGCGGCTGTCGATCAACGTCTGCGCGAGCGCGAACAAGGCTTCGCGCGAGCCGGAAACGGGCAGCACTTCGGTGGCCGCGTCGATCGAAGCGAGTCCGTAGCGCGCCTTCACCCATGTGGCGATGGCTTCGCGCAGCGGCTCGCTGCCGAGCGTCGCCGGGTAGGCGGCGAGGCCGCCGAGCGCGTCGATCACCGCGTCGCGGATCAGCGCGGGCGTCGCATGCTTCGGCTCGCCGATGCCGAAGCTGATCGGCGTGAATCCGGCGCGCGGCTCGATGCCCTTGAACAGCGCGCGCAGCTTTTCGAAGGGATACGGCTGGAGTTTCTGGAGAAGTGGATTCACGGCGTGTCGATTGAGCGATGAACGTCGGGCGGCGGCGAGGCGCCATGCGGCCGCAGCGATCTATGTAGCGGCATGAGAAAGACATCAGAGAACGGGCGATTATACCGCGCGCATTTGCGCTCCACGGCGCGCGGCGGCAAGGACGACAGACGCATGACACGTAGCGAAACCGTATCGAAATCCACGCGCAGAGGAGCGCCGCAATGACGCGCCGCCTGCACGACGCGCTGCCCACGCTCGCCATCATGATCGGCGCTTCCGTGTGGGGCTTCGTCTGGTATCCGATGCGCCTGCTCGCATCGATGGGACTCACCGGCACCGCCGCCAGCGCGACGACGAGCGGCGCCGCGTGTCTCTTTGTTTTGCTGCTCAAACGCCGCTCGATCCGCACGGTGTCGTGGCACTGGCTGCTCGCGTGCCTCGGCGTGGCGGCGGGCGTGACGAGCGTGGGCTTCGTCTGGGGCGCGATCCACGGGCAGGTCATGCGCGTGCTGCTGCTTTTCTATCTGACGCCCGCATGGACCGCCGTCTTCGCGCATTTCATCTTGCGCGACCGCTTGACGCGCGCCGATGCGGCGCTGTCGCTCTTGTCGCTCGCGGGCGCGGTCACGATGCTCTGGTCGCCCCAACTCGGCGTGCCGCTGCCCGCGAATCTTGCCGAATGGGCCGGGCTCATGGGCGGCATGGGCTTCGCGATGAGCAACGTGCTCGTCGTCAAGATCACGCGCGTCTTACCGGGCATGAAGCCGGAGATGCGCACGGCCGTGATCTTCGGCGGCGCGGCGATCGTGGCGTCGGTCGCCACGTTGTTGGAGCCGATGCCCGCGCCGCCCGCCGCATCGCAGATGGGCACGGTCGCGTTCATCGTGATCGCGCTCGGCGTCGTGCTCGCGGTCAACAACGTGATCGTGCAGATCGGGCTCGCGCGCGTGCCGGCCAATCGCGCGTCCATCATCATGCTGTTCGAACTCGTGGTGACGGCGCTGTCGTCGTGGCTCATCGCGGGCGAAGTGCCGGGGCCGCGCGAATGGGCGGGCGGCGCGTGCATCGTGGCCGCGTGCGTGCTGTCGGCATGGGCGCACAGGCAGGGCCGCGAGCCATCGCAACGGCCGCCCGGCGAGGCCGAACCCGAAAAGAAATCGACACGCGCGATGGTATGATGGTGTCCGCTCGCGCCGCGGCAGGCGGCGTCCGGCGCGCATGAGATCTTTCATCCGCGACCGGCCGCGCCGCGGCTTGTCTGCCGTTCATCCTCCGTCATTCACTTCAAACAGCGATATCGCCGTGCGTCTGACTTCGATCAAACTCGCTGGTTTCAAGTCCTTCGTCGATCCCACGCATTTCCAGGTCCCCGGCCAACTGGTCGGCGTCGTCGGGCCGAATGGCTGTGGCAAGTCCAACATCATCGACGCGGTGCGCTGGGTGCTCGGCGAATCGCGCGCATCCGAATTGCGCGGCGAATCGATGCAGGACGTCATCTTCAATGGATCCACCGCGCGCAAGCCGGGCAGCCGCGCGAGCGTCGAACTGATCTTCGATAACGCCGATGGCCGCGCCGCCGGTCAATGGAGCGCCTACGGCGAGATCGCCGTGAAGCGCGTGCTCACGCGCGATGGCACGTCCAGCTATTACATCAACAACCTGCCCGCGCGCCGCCGCGACATTCAGGACATCTTTCTCGGCACGGGTCTCGGCCCGCGCGCGTACGCGATCATCGGGCAGGGCATGATCGCGCGGATCATCGAGGCGAAGCCCGAAGACCTGCGTGTGTTCCTCGAAGAAGCCGCGGGCGTCTCGAAGTACAAGGAGCGTCGCCGGGAGACGGAGAATCGTCTGCACGATACGCGCGAGAATCTCACGCGCGTGGAAGACATCGTGCGCGAGCTGACGGCTAATCTGGAGAAGCTGGAAGCGCAGGCCATCGTCGCGACGAAATACAAGGCCTTGCAGACCGAAGGCGAAGAGAAGCAGCGCCTGCTGTGGCTCTTGCGCAAGAACGAAGCGGGCAACGAAGCCGAGCGCCAGCAGCGCGCCATTCGCGACGCGCAGATCGAACTCGAAGCGCAAACGGCGCGTCTGCGTGAAGTGGAAGCGCAACTGGAAACGCTGCGTGTGGCGCACTACAGCGCCAGCGACGCGATGCAGGGCGCGCAGGGCGCGCTTTACGAAGCCAACGCCGAAGTGAGCCGGCTGGAAGCGGAGATCCGCTTCATCGTCGAGTCGCGCAACCGCGTGCAGGCGCAGATTGCCGCGCTCGCCGCGCAGCGCGAGCAATGGCAGATGCAGGCGCAAAAGGCGCGCGACGAAATCGAAACGGCGTCCGAAGCATTGGCCGAGGGCGAAGAGAAGGCCGCGATCGCGCAAGAGAACGCCGCAGCGAAGCACGACGCGCTGCCCGCGCTCGAAGCCCGCTGGCGCGACGCGCAGGCGCAATTGAACGAGGAACGCGCCGGCATCGCGCGGGCGGAACAGGCGTTGAAGCTCGAAGCCGCGCATCAGCGCAACGCGGATCAACAGCTTCAGCAATTGCAGCAGCGCCAGGAACGCCTGAAGAACGAAGCGGGCGGTCTCGACGCGCCCGACGAAGCGCAACTCGAAGAACTGCGCATGCAGCTTGCCGAGAACGAAGAGATCTTGGCCGAAGCACAGGCGCGTCTTGCCGATGCGCAGGAAACCGTGCCGCGTCTCGACGCCGATCGCCGCGCCGCGCAAGAGCGCGTGCAGGCGGAAAGCGCGCAGATCCATCAGCTCGAAGCGCGCCTTGCCGCGCTGAAAGCGTTGCAGGAAAGCGTGCAGACCGAAGGCAAGATCCAGCCGTGGCTCGACAAGCACGAACTCGGCGGACTGCCGCGTCTGTGGAAGAAGCTGCACGTCGAGGCGGGCTGGGAGCCGGCGCTCGAAGCCGTCCTGCGCGAGCGTCTCGCCGCGCTGGAGGTCTCGAATCTCGACTGGATCAAGGCGTTCGCGAGCGACGCGCCGCCCGCCAAGCTCGCGTTCTTCGCGCCGCCTGTCGCGGGCAAGCCGCTGGACGCGCCGCAGGGCTTGCGGCCGTTGACTTCGCTTGTGCGCATCGACGATCCGGGCATCCGCGCCGTGCTCAACGAATGGCTCGGCAACACGTTCATCGCCGACGACATCGCGCAGGCGCTCGCCATGCGCAATCAGTTGCCCGAAGGCGGCGCGTTCGTCGTGAAGGCGGGGCATACGGTCACGCGCGTCGGCGTGCAACTCTATGCGTCGGATTCCGAGCAGTCGGGCATGCTGGCTCGCGCGCAGGAAATCGAAAATCTCGCGCGGCAAGTGCGCGCGCAGGCACTGCTCGCGGACGAAGCGAAAGCCAACGCCGTGCGCGCCGACGCGGCTCACACGCAGGCATCGCAAGTTCTCGCCGATGCGCGTGCCGCCGCCGAGCGCGCCACGCAGCGCGTCCACGCGTTGCAGATGGACGTGCTCAAGCTCACGCAGGCGCACGAGCGCTACACGCAGCGCAGCACGCAGATCGGCGCGGAACTCGAAGAAATCGCCGCGCAGATCGAGGAACAACGCGCGCTGCGGGCCGAATCCGAAGCCGCGTTCGAGCAGCACGACGCCGAGATCGCGCAATTGCAGGCGCGCTTCGAAGACAATCAGCTTGCGTTCGAATCGCTCGACGAGGCGCTCACCAACGCGCGCCACGAACTGCGCGAACTGGAACGCGTGGCCAGCGACGCGAACTTCGCGGCGCGCGGCCTCGCGGCGAAGATCGAGGAATACAAGCGCAGCATCGACACGGCGCACGAGCAGAGCGAACGCGTCGAAGGCGCGCTGGAAGACGCGCGGGCCGAACTCGAAACCATCAACGCGCAGACCGCACAGACCGGCTTGCAAGACGCGCTCGAAGTGCGCGCGGCACGCGAAGAGGCGCTGCACGCGGCGCGCATCGAACTGGACGATCTCACCGCGCGGCTGCGTCAGGCCGACGAGCAGCGTCTGCAGACGGAGCGGTCGCTTCAGCCGCTGCGCGACAAGATCAACGAATTGCAGTTGAAGGAGCAGGCGGCGCGCATCAACGGCGAGCAGTTCGCCGAGCAGTTACAGGCCGCGGGCGTCGACGAAGCCGAATTGCAGGCGAAGCTCACGCCCGACATGAAGCCGTCGTATCTGCAAGGCGAAGTCACGCGCCTGAACAACGCGGTGATCGCGCTCGGGCCGGTCAACATGGCCGCGCTCGAAGAACTGGCGGCCGCGACCGAGCGCAAGCACTTCCTCGACGCGCAATCGGCCGATCTGAACGACGCCATCGGCACGCTGGAAGACGCGATCCAGAAGATCGACCAGGAAACGCGCGCTTTGCTGCAAGGCACGTTCGACGAAGTGAACCGCCACTTCGGCGACCTGTTCCCGCGTCTTTTCGGCGGCGGGCAGGCTAAGCTCATCATGACGGGCGACGAAATTCTCGACGCGGGCGTGCAGGTCATGGCGCAGCCGCCCGGCAAGAAGAATTCGACGATTCACCTGCTTTCGGGCGGCGAAAAGGCGCTCACCGCGACGGCGCTCGTCTTCGCGATGTTCCAGCTGAATCCCGCGCCGTTCTGTCTGCTGGACGAAGTGGACGCGCCGCTCGACGACGCGAACACGGAACGCTTCGCCAACCTCGTGCGGGCCATGTCGAGCAAGACACAATTCCTCTTCATCTCGCACAACAAGATCGCGATGGAGATGGCGCAGCAACTGATCGGCGTCACGATGCAGGAGCAGGGCGTGTCGCGCATCGTCGCGGTGGATATGGAATCCGCCGCGGGATTCGCGCAAAACGGCTGACCCGGTTTTATGAATGAAGGCCGGACGTGGAGCCGGCCAGGCGCGCAGGCGCGGAGTGGCGTGCATCGGATGCGCGCGACAGATCGCGCGGCGCTTCGTAACTCAAAAGAATGATGGAGCGTGCATGGACGAGTTGACACTCGGATTGATCGGAGCGGGAGCTGTCGTGGTCGGCGGCGTGGTGGTGTACAACGCGTGGCAGACCGCGAAAGTGCGGCGCAAGATGCCGCGTCCGATGCCCGACGAAGCCGCCGATGCGCTCGCGCGCCAGGAAACCGACGACGAGCAGCCGTTCATCGAGCCGGTGCGCCCCGCGCGGCGCGAGCCTGTAGCGGGCGGCGGCGCGGGCGATGCGCAGGAAGACGCGCGCGTCGAACCCAGCTTCGGCGGCGTCCCTGTGTCGACCGAGGCTGCGGCGGTCACGCCTGCCGTCGCGCCAGCGGATACCCCCGTCGACCTGCAGGCGGAAGCGACTTCCGCGAACGGCGTCGCTGATGAACCCGCGGTCGTCGAGGAAGACGAGCGCAGCGAGCCGGTCATGCCCGCCGCCACGACCATTTCGTCGACGCCGCCCGCTGTCGTCGACCGGCGCATCGACTGCGTCGTGCCGATTCGGCTCGCCACGCCCGTGGCCGGCGACCGCGTGATTCCGCTCGCGCAGCGACTGCGTCGCGCGGGCACGAAGCCCGTGACCATCGAAGGCAAGGCCGAAGGCGAGAGCACGTGGGAGCTGTTGCGCCACGGCGTGCGCTACGAGGAACTGCGCGCGGCCGCGCAACTCGCCAATCGCAGCGGGCCGCTGAACGAACTCGAGTTCTCGGAGTTCGTCACGGGCGTGCAGCGTCTCGCGGACGCCATCGACGGCGCGCCCGAATTCCCCGACATGATGGAAACCGTCGGCATGGCGCGCGAGCTCGACGCGTTCGCCGCCCAGTGCGACGCGCAGTTGTCCATCAACATTCTCTCCGACGGCGCGCCGTGGTCCGCGAACTACGTGCAGGCGGTGGCCTCGCAAGACGGCTTGCTGCTGTCGCGCGACGGCACGCGCTTCGTCAAGCTGGACGCCAAGCAGAACCCGGTGTTCATGCTCCAGTTCGGCGACACCAATTTTCTGCGCGACGACCTCACGTACAAGGGCGGCCAGATGATTACGCTGGTGCTGGACGTGCCCGTCGCCGACGAAGACATCTTGCCGTTCCGCCTGATGTGCGATTACGCGAAGTCGCTGTCCGAGCGCATCGGGGCGCGCGTGGTCGACGATCAGCGTCGCCCGTTGCCGGAATCGGCGCTGCTCGCCATCGAGAAACAACTGATGACGCTGTACGCGAAGCTGGAGCAGGCGGGCATGCCGGCCGGGTCGCCCGCCACGCGCAGGTTGTTCAGCCAGTAAGCGCTTGGTTCGTAGCTGCATGTCGTGTCGCGATTGCGCCCCGCTTTGGGGCGCTTTCCGTTGGTACGCGCCGCCACATGCGCGCATGGCCTAGACCGTTCGGCCGATGCCGCGACGACCGTTCTTCTGAGACAATCGAACGGTCGGTTCAACTGACTCAATTCATCCCTCGAAAGCCGCATGTCCGCCAAAACGAAAGCCGAATCCGCCGCCACCGCCAAGTCGCTCGCGCCCGTGCCCAGCGCCGACCGGCCGGAGGAGCGCGCCGCGTGGCTGCGCGCGGAACTGGAGCGCGCGAACTACGCGTACTACGTGCTCGACCAGCCGGATTTGCCCGACGCCGAATACGACACGCTCTTCAAGGAATTGCAGGGCATCGAGGCGGCGCATCCGGAACTCGTCACGCCGGATTCGCCGACGCAGCGCGTGGGCGGTCAGGTCGCCGAGGGCTTCGCGCCGGTCGTGCACGACGTGCCGATGCTGTCGCTCAACAACGGCTTCGCGGACGAAGACATCGCCGCGTTCGACAAACGCGTGTCGGACGCGCTCGGCCATGCGCCGGTGCAGTACGCGTGCGAATTGAAATTCGACGGATTGGCAATCTCCTTGCGCTACGACGACGGCCGCTTCGTGCAGGCGTCGACGCGCGGCGACGGCGCGACCGGCGAGGACGTGACGGCCAACGTGCGGACCATTCGCTCGATCCCGCTGACGCTGAAAGGCGCGAACGTGCCGAAGCGTCTCGACGTGCGCGGTGAAGTGCTGATGTTCAAGCGCGACTTCGACCGCCTGAACGCGCGCCAGCGCGACGCCGGACAGCGGGAATTCGCGAATCCGCGCAACGCGGCCGCGGGCAGCCTGCGCCAGCTCGACCCGAAAATGACGGCGCAGCGGCCGTTGTCGTTCTTCGCGTACGGCATCGGCGTGCTCGAAGGCGCCGAGATGCCGGATACGCACGCGGCGCTGCTCGACTGGTACCGTGACATGGGGCTGCCGGTGAATGCCGAGCGCGGCGTGGTCGATGGCGCGGAAGGCTTGCTCGGTTTTTTCCGCAAGACCGGCGACAAGCGCGACAAGCTGCCATACGACATCGACGGCGTCGTCTACAAGGTCAACCGGCGCGACGAGCAGGACAAGCTCGGCTTCGTCTCGCGTGCGCCGCGCTTCGCGCTCGCGCACAAGTTCCCGGCGCAGGAAGCGCTGACGCAACTCGTGGCCATCGACGTGCAAGTCGGCAGAACGGGCGCGATCACGCCGGTGGCGCGGCTCGCGCCGGTGTTCGTCGGCGGCGCGACGGTGACGAACGCGACGCTGCATAACGAAGACGAAGTGCGCCGCAAGGACATCCGCATCGGCGATACGGTGACCGTGCGCCGCGCGGGCGACGTGATTCCCGAAGTCGTCGGCGCGATCCTCGAACGCCGTCCTGCCGACGCCCGCGAGTTCGTCATGCCGACGGAATGCCCGGTGTGCGGCTCGAAAATCGAGCGCCTGCCGGACGAAGCCGTGGCGCGCTGCACGGGCGGGCTCTTCTGTCCGGCGCAACGCAAGCAGGCGCTGTGGCATTTCGCGCAGCGCCGCGCGCTCGACATCGACGGTCTCGGCGAGAAGATCATCGACCAGTTGGTGGAGCAGAACCTCGTGCGCACGCCCGCGGATCTTTTCAATCTCGGCTTTTCGACGCTCGCGGCGCTCGACCGCTTCGCCGACAAGTCAGCGCAGAACCTGTTGGATTCGCTCGAGAAGGCGCGACACACGACGCTGCCGCGCTTCATCTATGCACTCGGCATCCGGCATGTCGGCGAATCGACAGCGAAGGATCTCGCGAAGCACTTCGGCTCGCTGGATCCGATCATGGCGGCATCGGTCGAACAGTTGCTCGAAGTGAATGATGTCGGGCCGGTCGTCGCCGAAGCGATTCACAACTTCTTCAGCGAAGCGCATAACCAGCACGTGATCGAGCAGTTGCGCGCCAAGGTGTCGTGGCCGGAAGGGCCGCCCGCGCCGAAAGCGCCGCAGGGGGTGCTCGCCGGCAAGACGGTCGTGCTGACGGGCACGCTGCCCACGCTGTCGCGCGAGGAAGCAAAGGAAATGCTGGAGGCGGCCGGCGCGAAGGTGGCCGGTTCCGTCTCGAAAAAGACCGACTACGTGGTGGCGGGCGCCGAAGCGGGCAGCAAACTCGCGAAGGCGGAGGAACTCGGGGTTCCCGTCGTCGACGAAGACGGCATGAAGAAGCTATTGGAAGGAGTCACTCCATGATCCGGGAAATTCTCAAGATGGGCGATCCGCGTCTTTTGCGTATCGCGCAGCCTGTCGAACACTTCGACACGCCGGAACTGCACACGCTCGTGCAGGACATGTTCGACACGATGCGCGACGCGAACGGCGCGGGACTCGCCGCGCCGCAGATCGGCGTCGATCTGCAAGTGGTTATCTTCGGCTTCGGCCACAATGAGCGTTATCCCGACGCGCCGCCCGTGCCGGAGACGGTGCTCATCAATCCGATCATCACGCCCAACGGGCACGACATGGAGGAGGGCTGGGAAGGCTGTCTTTCGGTGCCGGGGCTGCGCGGCGCGGTGCAGCGGTTCTCGATGATCCGCTACCAGGGCTTCGATCAATACGGCAACGCGATCGAACGGCTCGCGGAGGGCTTTCATGCGCGCGTGGTGCAGCACGAGTGCGATCATCTGATCGGCAAGCTGTACCCGATGCGCATCACCGACTTTTCGAAGTTCGGCTTCACCGAAGTGCTTTTTCCGGGCCTTGACCCGGCGCGCGACGACTGAGCCGGCCGATTCTCGCGCCGCCCAAGAAAAAACCTGCTTGCTGCAAGCGGGTTTTTTTCGTTCAGGCCAACGTTTCAGGATCGCGCGTGGGGTCCGGTTGGCGAAAGAGCGCGACGTGCTTGGGATTGGCCGAGCCTTGCAGCCGGCCGTCGGGCAGGCGCGCGAACACCATCTCTCCGATGCCGGGGCTCGTCACGACGACTTCATCGCGCAGGGCGAGCAGGGCTTCGAGCCGTCGTCGGCCGCTCACGATTTCAAGACCGGTTTCTGTCGCACGAACGATGATCTCAACTGACATGGCCATTTCTCCTTGAAGCGTTGATGCTGATTGCCGTTATTCCGATGCCCGCCCTCGACGCGTAGGGGCTGTCAAAAGTTCTCGGACATTCCGTACCTAACGGACATTTGACCGATTTTCTTTAGCCTAAATGTGAACAAAATAAAACGGCGCGATCGATAAGCGATCGCGCCGTTTTCGGGCTTCGGATGTCGCGTTTTCGCGACGCGTGACGAATCAGAAGGTCTCGTTGGGTGCGAGATAACGCCACTGGCCGGGCGGCAGCGCCCCGAGTGTCACGCGTCCCATGCGGATACGTTTCAGGCCGACGACTTCCAGCCCGACTAGTTCGCACATGCGGCGAATCTGACGCTTCTTGCCTTCGCGCAGCACGAAGCGAAGCTGCTCGCCGTTTTGCCAGCTCACCTGCGCGGTCTTGAGGGGCACGCCGTCGAGTTCCAGACCGTGACGCAGCAGCGCGAGCTTTTCGGCGGGCAGGTGCTGGTCGACATCGACGGTATGCTCGCCGTAACGCACGCGCACGAGGTACTCCTTGTCCACTTCGGAGTGCCCGCCGATCAGTTGCTTCGCGATGCGGCCGTCCTGCGTCAGAACGAGCAGGCCGGTCGAGTCGATATCCAGACGGCCCGCCGGCGCGAGCGTGCGCAGATGTCCGGGCGAGAAACGAATGCCCGAGCGGTCCTCGTCCCAGTGATTCGACGGGTTGATGAGCGTGACGGCGGGCTCGTAGCCGTCTTCGGCCTGACCCGACACGTAGCCGACGGGCTTGTGCAACAGGATCGTCACCAGTTGCGACTGCGCGGATCGGGCGGCGGGCAGAATTTCGATGTTCTGATCCGGCCGGATGCGCGAACCGAGCGTGTCGATCACTTCGCCATCGACGAGCACCCAGCCCTTTTCGATCCACTCGTCGGCCTCGCGGCGGGAACACAGGCCGAGTTCGGACATGACTTTCGACAGGCGTACGAGGTTGTCGCCGTGAGCGTGGGGTTTCTTGGGGGCTCCTTCGTTGGCTGCCAAGGCCGCGCGCGGAGCGTCGCCGCGCGTTTTCGATGAGCGACGGTCGTCCGTGCGGGAATCGCGTGCTTCAGTCGGCTTGCGGGGGCCGCCATCGCTGAACGACGGGCGGGAGTCGTCGCTGCGTGGCTTGAACGGGCGGCGGTCGTCGCTGCGGGAATCACGGTCGGCGCGCGCTTCAGTCGGACGACGCGGGCCGCGATCGCCGAGGGCCGGGCGGGAATCATCGCCGCGTGGCTTGAACGGGCGGCGGTCGTCTGAACGCGAATCGCGATCGCCGCGCTCTTCGGTCGCCCGACGCGGTCCACGATCACCGAAAGTCGGGCGCGAGTCGTCGCTGCGTGGATTGAACGGGCGCCGGTCGTCGCTGCTGGAACGTCGTTCGCCGTGTCCTTCCGCTGTGCGACGCGGTCCACGATCACCGAAAGTCGGGCGCGAGTCGTCGCCGCGTGGCTTGAAAGGACGCCGCTCGTCGGAACGCGAATCGCGATCGCCGCGTCCTTCAGTCGCCCGACGCGGACCGCGATCGCCGAATGCGGCCCGCGAATCATCGCCGCGCGGCTTAAAAGCACGCCGCTCGTCGGAACGCGATTCGCGGTCACCGCGTCCTTCAGTCGCCCGACGCGGACCACGATCGCCGAACGCAGCCCGCGAATCATCGCCGCGCGGCCTAAAAGCACGCCGCTCGTCGGAACGCGAATCGCGGTCGCCGCGTACTTCAGTGGCTCGACGCGGACCACGATCGCCGAAAGCCGGGCGCGAATCCTCGCCGCGTGGCTTGAACGGGCGGCGGTCGTCGCTGCGCGAATCGCGGTCACCGCGTCCTTCAGTCGCCCGACGCGGACCACGATCGCCGAACGCAGCCCGCGAATCATCGCCACGCGGCTTAAAAGCACGCCGCTCGTCGGAACGCGATTCGCGGTCACCGCGTCCTTCAGCCGCCCGACGCGGACCACGATCGCCGAACGCACCCCGCGAATCATCGCCACGCGCTTTGAAAGCACGCCGCTCGTCGGAACGCGTATCGCGATCCCCAGCCGCATCACGCGACTTGAAAGGCCTCCGCTCGCCCGACGCATCCGACCGCCCGGTCGAACCCGCCCGCGCCTCCGCCGGCTTCCCGCGCTTGACCAGCGCCTTCTCAGGCGCGGCATCGCGCGCAGGCTTGCGCCCAGTGATCGATCCGGAACGGATCGGCGATCGCGTCGCCGACGTGGGACGCGGATGTTTGGCTGTCAGTTTGACGCGCATAAAGTCTCAGGCTGCGATCGCGCGCAGCAGTTCGGTTTCGACCTGGATCTGCGTGCGGTTCGACGACAGGCCTCGGCCATCGAGCAGGAACACGTCCTCGACGCGTTCGCCGAGCGTGTTGATGCGCGCCGCCTGCACGCCGATCCGGTGTTGCGCGAGCACGCGCGCGATCGAATAAAGAAGGCCCTGCCGGTCGTTCGCCGACACAGACAGGATGTAGTACTGGCCACGCTCGTCGGGGCGCAAATCCACGCGCGGCGTGACCGGAAAAGTGCGCACGAGCCGCGAGACGCGGCCCTTCGACGGCTCCGGCAGAATGCTTTCGTCCGTCAGGCGCGCACTCAGTTGCTGCTCGACGAGATTCGCGATATCGCGATAACTGCCGTCGTGATCCGGATGCGCGACGAGGAAGTTGTCGAGCGCGTAGCCGTGGCGCGTCGTCGTGATGCGCGCATCGAGCACCGAGAGGCCGTTCTTGTCGAAGTACGCGCAGATGCCGGCGAAAAGATCCGGCCGGTCGCGCAGATAGACGAGCACCTGCAGCGCCGCGCCGATCGGCGAGGGACGGGCGCGCACGATCGGCGCGTCGCTCTCCACGTGCCGGTACAGCACGCGCGTCTGCCAGGCGATGTCCGCCGGATCGTGTCGCAGGAAATAGCCGACATCGAGCTGACCCCACAGCCGCTTTTCCGCGTGCTCGGGCACCGTTTCCAGGCGCAGAAGCGCAAGCGCGGCTTCTTTGCGCGACTTGAGTTCGGAATGCGTGTCGGGCCGCGCGCCGCCGAGCACGGCGAGCGTCGCACGGTACAGGTCTTCGAGCAGCTTGCCTTTCCAGTTGTTCCAGACCTTCGGGCTCGTGCCGCGAATGTCCGCCACGGTCAGCAGATAGAGGGCGGTCAGGCGGCGCTCCGTCTTCACCACCGACGCGAATTGCTTGATGACTTCCGGATCGCTCGTGTCCTGCTTCTGCGCGACATGGCTCATCGTCAGATGCTGCTGCACCAGCCACACGACGAGTTCCGTGTCGTCGGCGCTCATCTCGTGCTCGCGGCAAAAGCGGCGGGCGTCCGCCATGCCGAGCGTCGAATGATCGCCGCCGCGGCCCTTCGCGATATCGTGAAACAGCGCCGCGACGTAAAGCACCCACGGCCGCTCGAAGTTGCCCATCAGCTGACTGCAGAACGGGTATTCGTGCGCGTGCTCCGCAATGGCGAAGCGGCGCAGATTGCGCAGCACCATCAGGATGTGCTGATCGACCGTGTAGACGTGATAGAGGTCGTGCTGCATCTGCCCGACGATGCGCCGGAAGTTCAGCAGGTAGCGCCCGAGCACGCTCGTCTGGTTCATGAGCCGCAGCGCATGCGTGATGCCTTCGGGCTGCTTCAGGATCTCCATGAAAAGACGCCGGTTCTCCGGGTCGCGCCGCCAGTTGCGGTCCATGATTTCGCGCGCGTTGTAGATCGCGCGCAACGTCCGCGCGGACAGGCCCTTCACGCCGCGCGTCTGCTCGTAGAGCAGGAAGGCTTCGAGAATGGCGTGCGGTTCGCGTTCGAACACGTCGTCGCTGGCGATTTCGAGCATGCCTTGCTTCTCGACGAAACGCTCGGACAGCACGCGCGTGACGCCCGACGTCGACGGGAAAAGCTGCGCTTCGACGTTCTGGATCAGGATAGTGGCGAGCTGCGTGACGGCTTTGGCCGCCCAGTAATAGCGGCGCATCAGCTGTTCGCTCGCGCGCTTGGCGGCAGTCGCCTTGAAGCCGAAGCTCTCGGCGAGCGGCGTCTGCAAATCGAACACGAGAATGTCTTGCCGGCGCTTTGCGATCACATGCAGGCGGGCGCGCAGCGTCTTCAAAAAGGCTTCATTGCGGCGCAGTTCGCGCGCCTCGCGCTCCGTGATCAGTTCGCGCGCATCCAGTTCGCGCCAGCTCGACCCGAACCCCGCCGCCCGCGTGATCCAGAGAATCAGTTGCAGGTCGCGCAGCCCGCCCGGGCTTTCCTTGATGTTCGGCTCCAGGCTGTACGGCGTGTCCTGGAACTTGGCGTGACGCTGCCGCATCTCCAGCACCTTCGCCTGAAAGAAGGCGCGCGGATCGAGCGTTTCGCGATAGCGCTCCGTGAAGCGACTGAAGAGCGCCGCGTCGCCGCAAAGGCGCCGCGCTTCGAGCAGCGACGTCAGCACGGTCACGTCGTTCGCGGCTTCCGCGATGCATTGCTCGACGGAGCGCACGCTGCTGCCAATATCGAGGCCGAGATCCCAGGCCATGCCGATAAACCGCTCGACGCGTTCGTTGAGATCGGCCTCCTCGGCCTGCGGCACGGCGTCCGGCAGCAACACGAGAATGTCGACGTCGGAGTAGGGCGCAAGCTCGCCGCGCCCGTAACCGCCGACCGCGACGAGCGTGGCGTTCGCGGGCATCTCGGAGGCGGACCAGGCGCCTTTGAGCGCGTCGTCGGTGGCGCGGCCGAGCGCCTGCATCAACGAGTCGACATTCGATGCCGTCTTGAAGCGTTCGATGAGTGCCGCCTTCGCCGCCTTGTAGGCGGCGCGCAGCGTTTCGCAAGGCGAGGCGACGACGGCAGTGACGCTCATGGGACGGATCAGCGAGAGATGAATGGAACGGCGGACGAGGGAACCGGAAGGCGGCTCTCGCGCGGCGCGCGCAGCGCGTTGGCGCGGCACTCAGGCCGTCGCCGCGATCAGTTGCGACGGCGCCTGCGTGCCGGCGGACACCGTCAGCACTTCGTAGCCCGTCGGCGTGACAAGCACGGTGTGCTCCCATTGCGCCGAGAGACTGCGGTCGCGCGTCTTGACGGTCCACTGGTCGGGCATCGTGCGGATGTCGCGCCGGCCGGCGTTGATCATCGGCTCGACGGTGAAGATCATGCCCGGCTGCAACTCGATGCCCGTGCCCGGCCGCCCGTAATGCAGCACTTGCGGCTCCTCGTGGAACACCGTGCCGATGCCGTGGCCGCAGTATTCGCGCACGACGCTGTAGCCCTGCGCTTCGGCGTGCTTCTGAATGGCGTGGCCGATGTCGCCCAGATGCGCGCCGGGGCGCACCTGATCGATGCCGAGCCACATGCAGTCGAAGGTCGTCTGCACGAGGCGTTTCGCGAGAATCGAGCCTTCGCCGACGATGAACATGCGGCTCGTGTCGCCGAAATAGCCGTCCTTGATCACCGTGATGTCGATGTTCAGCGCGTCGCCGTTCTTCAGCACCTTCTCGCCGGGAATGCCGTGGCAGATCACGTCGTTCACGGAAATGCAGGTGGCCTTCGGATACGGCGGATAGCCGGGCGGCTGATAGTTGAGCGGCGCGGGAACCGTGCCCTGTTCCTTCACCATGTATTCGTGGCAGAGGCGGTCGAGTTCTTCGGTGGTCACGCCGGGCACGATATGCGGCGTGATGAAATCGAGCACTTCGCTGGCGAGCCGGCAGGCGACGCGCATGTGCGCGATATCGTGTTCGTTTTTCAGCGTAATGGACATGACGGGCTCTGAATGCGCGGTTTTGCAGGGAGGCGGGCGTGAGCCGCGAAGCCGGCATTATCGCACCTTAGGAAAGGCCTCGCAGGGCGATTCTGCGGCGCGCGGGGCGCCGGCGCCGCTTTGCGCGCCGGTTTTCGCGGGCATCGGGCGGCTTGAGCGGTGTAATCGTCACATGCTATACTCATGGGCTAAGTCTTAGTCCACTTTCTTAGCTCACCCGGAGTGGAAGACTTAGAGCGCTCGCGGTTCATAAGAAAGGAATGGCGGCGCTTTTTCGAAACTCAAGCCGGCGCACCCAGGGTGTCCGGCGTCTGGTCAGCGAGATGTCGCTCAAACCGGGCGCAGGATGCGGCAGCCGGCTTAAGACCCAACCCTCGCGGAGAATTTCATGGCAGTCACGATGCGTCAAATGCTGGAAGCCGGTGTCCACTTCGGTCACCAAACGCGCTTCTGGAACCCCAAGATGGCCCCGTACATCTTCGGTCATCGCAACAAGATTCACATCATCAACCTCGAAAAGACGCTGCCGCTCTACAACGACGCGCTGAAGTACGTGCGCCAGTTGGCAGCGAATCGCGGCACGATCCTTTTCGTCGGCACGAAGCGCCAGTCGCGCGACACCATCGCGCAGGAAGCTCAGCGCGCGGGCATGCCTTTCGTCAACGCCCGCTGGCTCGGCGGCATGCTGACGAACTTCAAGACGCTGAAAGTGTCCATCAAGCGCCTGAAGGACATGGAAGCAGCGGTCGAGTCGGGTGAAACCGAGCGCATGAGCAAGAAGGAAGCGCTTCTGTTCGAACGCGAAATCGCCAAGCTGCAAAAGTCGATCGGCGGCGTGAAGGACATGGGCGGTATTCCGGACGCGATCTTCGTGATCGACGTCGGTTACCACAAGATCGCCGTCACCGAAGCGAAGAAGCTCGGCATTCCGGTCATCGCCGTGGTCGACACGAACCACTCGCCGGAAGGCATCGACTACGTGATCCCGGGTAACGACGACGCGTCGAAGGCCGTGGCCCTGTACGCCGAAGGCGTCGCGGACGCGATCCTCGAAGGCCGCGCGAACGCCGTGAACGACGTCGTTCAGGCTGTGCGCAACGGCGAAGGCGACGAGTTCGTCGAGGTCAACGCAGAGGCGTAATCGAGCCCTGTGGCCGACAAAAAAGGGGGCTTTGCGAAAGGCCCCTTTTTTTTAGTCGGCGCGATGGTTGAACCAATCTTTGCCGTGGGCGCAGACGCCGGCGGCACGTATCAAACAGACTCAAGGAGCGAATGATGGCGGCAATTACCGCAAGCATGGTGGCAGAACTGCGCGCGAAGACCGATGCGCCGATGATGGAATGCAAGAAGGCGCTGACCGAAGCCGATGGCGACATGGCGCGCGCGGAGGAGCTGCTGCGCGTGAAGCTCGGCAACAAGGCGAGCAAGGCGGCATCGCGCGTGACGGCCGAAGGCATCGTCGTGGCGCACGTCGAAGGCGGCGTGGGCGCGCTCGTCGAGCTGAACTGCGAAACCGACTTCGTCGCGAAGAACGACGACTTCATGACGTTCGGCAAGGGCATCGCGGCGCTGGTCGCGAAGAGCAACCCGGCTGACGTGGCCGCGCTGTCGGCACTGCCGTACGAAAGCAACACGGTGGACGCGGTGCGTCTCGCGCTCGTCGGCAAGATCGGCGAGAACCTGTCGATCCGCCGCTTCGTGCGCTTCGAAACCACGAACAAGCTGGCGTCGTACCTGCACGGCACGCGCATCGGCGTGCTGGTCGAGTTCACGGGCGCCGACGAGCAGGTCGGCAAAGACGTGGCCATGCACGTCGCCGCGATGAAGCCGGTGTCGCTGTCGTCGGACGAAGTGCCGGCGGACCTGATCGCCAAGGAGCGCAGCATCGCCGAGCAGAAGGCCGCCGAGTCGGGCAAGCCGGCTGAGATCGTCGCGAAGATGGTCGACGGCAGCATCCAGAAGTATCTGAAGGAAGTGTCGCTGCTGAACCAGCCGTTCGTGAAGAACGACAAGCAGACCATCGAGCAGATGCTGAAGGCAGCCAACGCGTCGGTGCAGAAGTTCGCGCTGTTCGTCGTGGGCGAGGGCATCGAGAAGCGCCAGGACGACTTCGCAGCCGAAGTGGCGGCGCAAGTCGCGGCGGCCAAGCAGTCGTAAGCGGTATTCGCGGCGCCTGCGCGCAAATGGCGCGGCGCCGCATCGAAGCGAACACCCGCGGCGGATCGCAGCACGCGTCTGCCGCAAGATTCAAGGCGTTCCGGTTCGCATCATGTGGCGGGCGCGGTAGGTTCGGGTTAACCCGTGCATGCCGCGCCCGTCAGTCCGATCCGGGCCGCTTGCGGTAACTATTGTTTCACCCCTACAGTTCTACGTTGTTGCAACCCTCCTCGGCGCGATCGGAACCTCATATGCCCACAGCCTACAAACGCGTACTCCTCAAACTCTCCGGCGAAGCCCTCATGGGCGACGATGCATTCGGCATCAATCGCGCAACAATCGAAAGGATGGTGGCGGACGTCGCTGAAGTGGTGCGGATGGGCACGCAACTGGCCGTCGTGATCGGCGGCGGCAACATCTTTCGCGGCGTCGCGGGCGGCGCGGCCGGCATGGACCGTGCGACGGCCGACTACATGGGCATGCTCGCCACGATGATGAACGCGCTCGCGCTGCAGGACGCCATGCGCCACGCGGGCATCGAGGCGCGCGTGCAGTCGGCGCTGCGCATGGATCAGGTGGTCGAGCCGTATATCCGCCCGCGCGCCATTCGACAGCTCGAAGAAGGCAAGGTCGTGATTTTCGCGGCCGGCACGGGCAATCCGTTCTTCACGACGGATACGGCTGCCGCGCTGCGCGGCTCGGAAGTCGGCGCCGAGGTGGTGTTGAAGGCGACGAAGGTCGATGGCGTATACTCCGCCGACCCGAAGAAGGACCCGAGCGCGACGCGCTACAGCACGATCAGCTTCGACGAGGCGATCGGCCGCAATCTGCAAGTGATGGACGCCACGGCTTTCGCCCTGTGCCGCGACCAGAAGCTGCCGATCCGCGTGTTTTCGATCACCAAGGCCGGCGCGCTCAAGCGCATCGTGCAAGGCGACGACGAAGGGACGCTCGTCCACGTGTAAACTCTCGCGTAATCGGGCGCCGCGCGCACCCCGGCGTGAACCGCGCCGGGCGAGGGCGAAGCGGGCGCCCGCATCGCCAGTAAACCCAGGTTTTGGAGGTTCAAATGAGTGTGGCTGACATCAAAAAGGGCGTCGATCAGAAGATGCAGCGATCGATCGAAGCATTCAAGGCCGATCTCGCCAAGATCCGCACGGGCCGCGCGCACACCGGCCTGCTGGATCACATCCAGGTTGATTACTACGGCTCCAACGTGCCCATCTCGCAAGTGGCGAACATGACGCTCGTCGACGCCCGCACGATCGGCGTGCAGCCGTGGGAAAAGAAGATGGTCGCCGTCGTCGAAAAGGCGATCCGTGAATCGGATCTCGGCCTGAATCCGGCCACGCAAGGCGATCTGATCCGCGTGCCGATGCCCGCGCTCACCGAAGAGCGCCGCCGCGAACTCACGAAGGTCGTGAAGAGCGAAGGTGAAACGGCGAAGATCGCGGTGCGCAACCTGCGCCGCGACGCGAACGAGCAACTGAAGAAGCTCGTGAAAGACAAGGAAATCTCGGAAGACGACGAGCGCCGCGCAAGTGACGACGTTCAGAAGCTCACCGACAAATTCGTGGCGGAAATCGACAAGCTCGTTCAGACGAAAGAAGCCGAAATCATGACGGTGTGAGGCCCTAGCCGGTCCTGCCAGCCTCGGGTGACGAAAAACCCAGGCTGGCTTTTCATTTCCCGTCGATTACAAGATTCAGCGGCCATGACCTATACCAGCTCTACCGTTCGCGTGCCCGATGTCGCGGCTGTCCCGCGCCACGTCGCGATCATCATGGACGGCAACGGCCGTTGGGCGACCGAGCGGCGCCTGCCGCGTGTCGCCGGTCATACGCGCGGCGTCGATGCGGTCCGCGCGACCGTCGAAAGCTGCGCCAAGCGCGGCGTCGAATTCGTCACGCTGTTCGCGTTCAGTTCCGAAAACTGGCGTCGTCCGACGGAAGAAGTGTCGTTCCTCATGCGCCTGTTCGTGACCGCGCTGGAACGCGAAATCGGCAAGCTGCACGCCAACGGCATTCGCCTGCGCGTCGTCGGCGACATCTCCATGTTCGACGATCGTATCCGCGCGCTGATTCAGCGCGCCGAAACCAAGACCGCGCGCAACACGCGCCTCACGCTGACCATCGCGGCCAATTACGGCGGGCGCTGGGACATCATGCAGGCGACCAAGAAGCTCATCGCGCAATCGCTCGAACAGGGCACGCCCGCCCGCGTGGACGACGAGTCCTTCGCCGAGCATCTCGCCATGGCTTACGCGCCCGAGCCGGACCTCTTCATCCGCACGGGCGGCGAGCAGCGCATCAGCAATTTCCTGCTGTGGCAGCTTGCGTACACCGAGTTCTATTTCACCGACACTTACTGGCCCGACTTCGACGCCGACGCGCTCGACCGCGCGATCGCGTCATACGGCGGCCGTGAGCGCCGTTTCGGGCGCACCAGCGCGCAACTCGCGTCCCAATCGCAGAAGGCCGACACCCTTTCATGCTAAAGACCCGTGTCATCACGGCAATCGTGCTGCTGGCGGTTCTGGTGCCGGTCACGCTGTTCGCGCCGATCGGCGCATTCGGCGCGCTGATCGGTTTCGTCGTCGTGTTCGCCGCGTGGGAGTGGGGACGCCTGCTGAAGCTCAACGGCGCAGGGCCCGTGGCGTACGCGCTGGTCGCAGGGCTCGCGCTCATTTTCAGCACGTACCTCGGCGTCGCGCCGAAGGCGCTCTTCCAGATGGCGGCGATTTTCTGGGTGCTCGCGGGACCGTATGCGCTCTTGCGCAAGCCGGTTCTGGCAGGCGGCGCGTGGCGCGCGTTTCTGCTTTTCGCCGGAATCATCGTGTTCGTCGCGTGCTGGCATGCGGTCGTCGCGGCGCGCACCGTCGGCGTCGCGTTCGTGCTATCGCTTCTCCTAGTCGTCTGGCTGGCTGACATAGGCGCATACTTCGCCGGAAAAGCATTGGGCCGCCACAAGCTCGCGCCGTCCATCAGCCCGGGCAAGACGTGGGAAGGCGCCATCGGCGGCTGGGCGGCCGTCATGGTGATCGGCTCGCTGGCGGCGGCCACCGGCGTCTATGCGCCGACCGTGTTCTCCGCTTTCGTCGGACATCTCGGCTGGGCGCGCGCGCTCGTCGCGCTCACCGTGCTGGTGGCGTTCAGCGTGGTCGGCGATTTGTTCGAATCGCTCCTGAAACGCCAGGCCGGCGTCAAGGACTCAAGCGCTCTGCTGCCGGGCCACGGCGGCGTGCTCGACCGCATCGATGCATTGTTGCCGGTATTGCCGATCGCATTGCTCATGCTCGGATAGATCGGCCAGAGAAGATTTCATGCAAAAACGTCTTACATTGCTCGGCTCCACGGGCTCGATCGGCGACAGCACGCTCGACGTCGTGGAGCGGCACCCGGACCGGTTCTCGGTCTACGCGCTCACCGCTCACCGTAACGGCGACAAACTCGTCGCGCAGTGCCTGCGTTTCCAGCCCGAAGTGGCGGTCGTGGGCGATGCCGAAACCGCCGCGCGCGTCGCCGCGGCGTTGCGCGCCGCCGGCAGCAAGACCGAAGTGACGTACGGCCCGGACGCGCTCGTCGACGTGGCCCGCGCCGCGCAGTGCGACACCGTGGTCGCGGCGATCGTCGGCGCGGCGGGCCTCGCGCCGACGCTGGCCGCCGCGCGCGCCGGCAAGCGCATTCTGCTCGCGAACAAGGAAGCCCTGGTCATGTCCGGCCAGATCTTCATGGACGCCGTGCGCGACAACGGCGCCGTGCTCTTGCCCGTCGACAGCGAGCACAACGCCGTGTTCCAGTGCCTGCCGCCCTGCGCGGACAACGAGGCGCGCCTGCACGGCGGCGTGTCGAAGATCATTCTCACGGCTTCCGGCGGTCCGTTCCGTACGCGCGAGCCTTCGACGCTCGTCGACGTCACGCCCGACGAAGCCTGCAAGCATCCGAACTGGGCGATGGGCCGCAAGATTTCCGTCGATTCCGCGACGATGATGAACAAGGGCCTCGAAGTCATCGAGGCGCACTGGCTCTTCGATCTGCCGGGCTCGCGCATCGAAGTGCTGATTCACCCGCAAAGCGTGATTCACTCGATGGTGTCGTACGCCGACGGCTCGGTGCTCGCGCAACTCGGCAATCCGGACATGCGCACGCCGATCGCGCACGCGCTGGCGTTCCCGGATCGCGTCGAGTCGGGCGTCGCGCCGCTGGACCTCGCGCAGATCGCGTCGCTGACTTTCGAGAAGCCCGACTTCGCTCGCTTTCCGTGTCTCGCGCTCGCCATCGACGCGCTCGAAGCCGGCGGCATCGCGAGCGCGGCGTTGAACGCGGCGAACGAGATCGCGGTCGAAGCGTTCCTCGCGCGGCGCATCGGCTTCATGTCGATCGGCGGCGTGGTGGAGCGGGTGCTGAGCGCCTTGCCGAACACGAGCGCCGCATCGCTCGACGACGTGCTCGCCGCCGATGCCAGCGCGCGCCGTCTCGCGTCCCGTTTCGTCGCAGAGCTCACTGCGAGCGCGCCAGGCGCGGAACCCATCGCCCATTGAGGCCGTCATGAACTTCCTGACCGAAATCGTCGCCTTCGTCGTCGCGATTGGCGTGCTCGTCGTCGTCCACGAATTCGGTCACTACAGCGTCGCGCGACTGTGCGGCGTCAAGGTGTTGCGGTTCTCGGTCGGCTTCGGCAAGCCGCTCGTGCGCTGGGTCAGCAAGAAGACCGGCGTCGAGTGGACGATCGCGGCGCTGCCGCTCGGCGGCTACGTGAAGATGCTCGACGAGCGCGAGACGGAAGACAGCATCCCGTCCGAGGATCTGCCGCGCGCGTTCAACCGGCAGCCGGTCATCAAGCGCATCGCGATCGTCGCCGCCGGGCCGGTCGCCAACTTCCTGCTGGCCATTGCGCTCTTTTCCGCCGTGTTCGCGGGCGGCGTGACCGAACCGCAGGCCATCGTGTCGACGCCCGCACCGGCGACGGCCGCCGCACGCGCGGGCTTCGAGGGCGGCGAGAAGATCGTGTCGATGCGCGATGCCCAAGGCGGCCAGACCGAGCCGATCCGCTCGTGGTCCGACCTGCGCTGGAAGCTGCTCGACGCGTCGTTCGATCACCGGCGCGTCGTGCTGATGGCGAAGACGCACGACGGCACGTTCGACTTTCCGGTGAACGTCGCGGGCATCACGGACGCGGATGCCGAACAGGATTTCATGGACAAGCTCGGCTTCACGCCGGGCGGCGGCACGCTGACGGTCGCGGGCGTCGAGCCGGGCAGCGCGGCGCAGAAGAGCGGTCTGGTTTCCGGCGACCGGCTGCGCGCGATCGACGGCCGTCCCGTCGACAACGCGACGAGCTTCATCGACTACGTGAAGGCGCACGGCGGCAAGCCCGTGACGCTGCAAATCGAGCGCGGCGCGGGCAGCGATGCGAAGCGCGCCTCCGTCCAGATCGTGCCCGATGTGAAGCGCGATGCGGCGACGGGCAAGGACATCGGTCGCATCGGCGCGGCGCTCGCGAACCAGTTGCCGACCGTCGACGTGCGTTACGGTCCGCTCGAAAGCCTGCGTCTCGGCGTCAATCGGACCTGGGACATCAGCGTGTATTCGCTGCGCATGTTCGGCCGCATGATCGTCGGGCAGGCGTCGCTGAAAAACCTGTCCGGCCCGGTCACCATCGCGGATTACGCGGGCAAGAGCGCGCGGCTCGGTCTGACCGCGTTCGTGTCTTTCCTGGCGCTCGTCAGCATCAGCCTGGGTGTGTTGAACTTGTTACCGATTCCGGTTCTGGACGGTGGGCATCTGTTATATTATTTGGTTGAAGCCGTTACCGGCAAAGCCGTGTCCGATCGCTGGCAGCTGGTTCTGCAGCGGGCGGGGCTGGTCTGCATCGTCGCTCTGTCGGTGATCGCGCTCTTCAACGACCTGACTCGCCTGATCCGTTTCTGATCCACTTTGATAATGTCTGGCGGCGCTCCTCACGCGACCGCCGGAACGAATGCAGCTTTAAATACTGGGGAAGCACGTTGTTCAAACCTCATCGCTTTGTTCCTAAGTCGGCTGTGGCCGCGGCGCTCGCCGCAACGGGCATGGCGGCACACGCCACCACGCCGTTCGTCGTGCAGGATATCCGGATCGAAGGTCTTCAACGCATCGAGCCGGGCTCCGTATTCGCTTATCTGCCGATCAAGCAAGGCGACACGTTCACCGACGACAAGGCCTCCGAAGCGATTCGCGCGCTGTATGCAACCGGCTTCTTCAACGACGTACAAATCGCAACCGAAGGCAACGTGGTGGTCGTGCAGGTGCAGGAGCGGCCGGCCATTTCGAACATCGAATTCAGCGGTCTCCACGAGTTCGACAAGGACACCATCACCAAGGCGCTGCGCTCGGTCGGTCTGTCGCAGGGCCGTTCTTACGACAAGTCGCTGCTCGACAAGGCCGAGCAGGAACTGAAGCGCCAATACCTGACGCGCGGCTACTACGCGGCCGAAGTGACCACCACGGTGACGCCGGTGGACCGCAACCGCGTGT
Organism: Caballeronia sp. Sq4a; assembly: GCF_023170545.1. Classification (NCBI taxonomy): domain Bacteria; kingdom Pseudomonadati; phylum Pseudomonadota; class Betaproteobacteria; order Burkholderiales; family Burkholderiaceae; genus Caballeronia; species Caballeronia sp. Sq4a. Next base: position 1,251,720 of record NZ_CP084250.1, read on the forward strand.
CGATCCTCTTCTCGGTGGCCGAAGGCCCGAGCGCGAAGATTCGCCAGATCAACTTCGTCGGCAATAAGGCGGTCAGCAGCGGCACGTTGCTGAGCGAAATGCAGCTGTCCACGCCGAACTGGTTCTCGTGGTATACGAAGAGCGACCTGTACGCGAAGGAAAAGCTGACGGGCGACCTCGAGAACGTGCGTTCGTACTACCTGAATCACGGCTACCTCGAGTTCAGCATCGACTCCACGCAGGTGTCGATCTCGCCCGACAAGAAGGACATGTACCTGACCATCGCGGTGCATGAGGGCGAGCCGTACAAGGTCGCGAGCGTCAAGCTCGCCGGCAATCTGCTCGACCGCGAAGCCGAGCTGAACAAGCTCATTACCGTCAAGCCGGGCCAGCTCTTCTCGGCGGAGAAGCTGCAGGCGACGACCAAGGCGATCGTCGACAAGCTCGGCCAGTACGGCTACGCGTTCGCGCAAGTCAATGCGCAGCCGGAAATCGATCAGGCGCATCACACGGTCGCGCTCACGCTGCAAGTCGATCCGAGCCGCCGCGTCTATGTGCGCCGGGTGAATATCGTCGGCAACACGCGCACGCGCGACGAAGTGGTGCGCCGCGAAATGCGCCAGCTCGAAAGCTCGTGGTTCGATTCGAGCCGTCTCGCGCTGTCGAAGGACCGCGTGAATCGTCTCGGCTATTTCACCGACGTTGACGTCACCACGACGCCGGTGGAAGGCACGAACGACCAGGTGGATGTCGACGTCAAGGTGGCCGAAAAGCCGACCGGCGCGATCACGCTGGGCGCGGGCTTCTCGTCGACGGACAAGGTGGTGCTGTCGGCGGGCGTGTCGCAGGACAACGTGTTCGGCTCGGGCACGAGCCTTTCCGTCAACGTGAACACGGCTAAGACGTATCGCACGCTCACGGTCACGCAGGTCGATCCGTACTTCACCATCGACGGCATCAAGCGCATCACGGACGCGTACTACCGCACGTATCAGCCGCTGTACTACTCGACGGATTCGAGCTTCAAGATCGTGACGATGGGCGCGGACACGAAGTTCGGCATTCCGTTCTCGGAGCAGGATACGGTGTTCTTCGGCGTCGGCGCAGAGCAGAACACGATGGACGTGGACGCATCCACGCCGCAGTCGTACAAGAACTACGTCGCCGAGTTCGGCCGCGTGGTCAACAATTTCCCGCTCACGGTCGGCTGGTCGCGCGACAATCGCGACAGCGCGCTCGTGCCGAGCCGCGGCTACTACATCCAGTCGAACGCGGAATACGGCACGCCGCTCGGCAACACCACGTACGCGAAGTTCGACGCGCAGTTCCAGTACTACTACTCGTTCGCTCGCGGCTTCGTGCTCGGCTTCAACCTGCAAGGCGGTTACGGCAAGGGTCTCGACGGCCAGACGTTCCCGATCTTCAAGAACTACTACGCGGGCGGTATCGGTTCGGTGCGCGGCTACTCGCCGAGCTCGCTGGGCCCGCGCGACGCCACCACGAACGATCCGATCGGCGGCTCGCGCATGGCGGTCGGCAATATCGAGCTGACCTTCCCGCTGCCGGGAACGGGTTACGACCGCACGCTGCGCGTGTTCACGTTCCTCGACGCAGGTAACGTCTGGGGCGATCCGGGTCAGGGCGGCACGACGAGCGGCGCGAACGGCCTGCGTTACGGCTACGGCGTGGGTCTCGCGTGGATTTCGCCGATCGGCCCGCTCAAGCTGAGCCTCGGCTTCCCGCTGCAGAAACACACGGGCGACCAATACCAGAAGTTCCAGTTCCAGATCGGTACGGCCTTCTAAGAGACGGCCCGACGTGAACGAACGGACACTTCATCCAAATCGACGTGACGTGAGGAACACTTTGCGAACCGGTATGCTTTCGAAACATGCGGCGCTGGCGCTGGCTTTGTCTCTGGTCTTCGGCCTCGGCGCCGTCGCGAAAGCGGACGCTCAGGAAGCGCGCATCGCAGCGGTCAATTCGGACCGTATCCTGCGCGAATCGTCGGCGGCGAAGGCCGCGCAGTCGAAGCTGGAGCAGGAATTCTCCAAGCGCGACAAGGCGCTGCAGGACATGGCGCAGCGGCTCAAGTCGATGTCGGACAACATCGACAAGAACGGCGCCTCGATGTCGGCCACCGACCGCGCCGCGCGTCAACGCGATCTCGCGCAACTCGACGCGGACTTCCAGCGCAAGCAGCGCGAATTCCGCGAAGACCTGAACCAGCGCCGCAACGAGGAACTGGCGGCGGTGCTGGATCGCGCGAACAAGGTCATCAAGCAGATTGCCGAGCAGCAGCACTACGACCTGATCGTGCAGGAAGCGGTGTACGTGAGCCCGCGCATCGACATCACGGATCAGGTGCTGAAGGCGCTGGCGGCGACGAGCCAGAACGGCGGCGCGAGCCCGAACTGACGAGGAGTTTTCATAGGCATGGCATCAGGCATGGCGATCACGCTCGACGAACTGGTCAGGCGCTTTGGCGGCGAGGTGGTCGGCCAGGGCGCGCATCGCGTCGAGGGCCTTGCGCCGCTCGACAAGGCGGGGCCTGCGCAACTCGCGTTTCTCGCGAATCACAAGTATCTGCCGCAGGTCGAGACGACGCGCGCCGGCGCCGTGCTGATTTCCCGCGCGGATCTCGACAAACTGCCCGCGCCGCGCGAAGGCAGTAATTTCATCGTCACGCCGAATCCCTACGCTTACTTCGCCCGCGTCGCGCAGGCGTTCATCGATCTGGCGTCGCCGAAGGCGGTGCCGGGCGTGCATCCGAGCGCATGGATCGACCCGGCCGCGAAAGTGGCCGCGAGCGCGGTCATCGGCCCGCACGTCACGGTGGAAGCGGGCGCGGTCGTCGGCGAGCGCGTGCGGCTGGACGCCGGCGTGTCCGTCGGTCAGGGCGTCACGCTGGCCGACGACGTGCATCTGTATCCCAATGTCACCGTCTATCATGGCTGCAAGCTCGGCGCGCGCGTGATCGTGCATGCGGGCGCAGTGATCGGCGCGGACGGCTTCGGTTTCGCGCCGGATTTCGTCGGCGAGGGCGAGGCGCGCACCGGAAGCTGGGTGAAGATTCCGCAGGTCGGCGCGGTCGATATCGGCGACGACGTGGAGATCGGCGCGAACACGACCATCGACCGCGGCGCCATGGCCGATACGGTCATCGAAGAGTGCGTAAAGATCGACAATCTCGTGCAGATCGGCCATAACTGCCGCATCGGCGCCTACACGGTGATCGCGGGCTGCGCGGGCATCGCGGGCAGCACGAACATCGGGCGGCATTGCATGATCGGCGGCGCGGTGGGCATCGCGGGCCACGTGACGCTGGCGGATCACGTCATCGTCACCGCGCAGTCGGGCGTCTCGAAGTCGCTCACGCGGCCCGGCATGTACACGAGCGCATTCCCGGCCGTGAACCACGCCGACTGGAACAAGAGCGCCGCGCTCGTGCGCAATCTGGACAAGCTGCGCGATCGCATCAAGGCGCTGGAATCGGCGCTGAGCCAGCAGAAGGCAGGCGAGCAGGGCGACGAAGCTTAACCAGAAGGCTGCCGGATGAGCGCGCAGGCGAGCACCGGCAACACAGTAAGATTCACCAAGCGGGCGCACGACGCCCGCAGTCAATTTCCGCGCAGGAGATGCGCGCGAGCAGAACCACCATGAGCACAGAAAAAATCAACCTCGACATCCATAAGATCCTCACGCTGCTGCCGCATCGGTACCCGATCCTGCTCGTGGACCGCGTGCTCGAACTGGAGCCGCACAAGAGCATCAAGGCGCTGAAGAACGTGTCGATCAACGAGCCGTATTTCCAGGGTCATTTCCCGACGCGGCCCGTGATGCCCGGCGTACTCATTCTCGAGGCGCTCGCGCAAACCGCGGCGTTGCTCACGTTCGCCGAAGAGCCGCACGACCCGACGACCACGCTCTATTACTTCGTCGGCATCGACGGCGCGCGCTTCAAGCGCGTGGTGGAGCCGGGCGATCAGCTGATTCTCAACGTCAACTTCGAGCGGTACATGCGCGGCATCTGGAAGTTCAAGGCGCGCGCCGAAGTGGACGGCGTGACGGCCGCCGAGGCGGAACTCATGTGCACCGTGAAGAACACGGACGCCGGCGCTTAAGCGCAGCAGACAACGGCAGAAACACAGCATACAGAGGCGAGGCGCATGACCATCATTCACCCCACCGCGATCATCGAGCCAGGCGCGCAACTGGACGATTCGGTCGAAGTCGGACCATACGCGGTCGTCGGCGCGCATGTCGTCATCGGCGCGGGCACGACGATCGGCTCGCACAGCGTGATCGAAGGTCACACGACCATCGGACGCGAGAACCGCATCGGGCATTACGCGTCCATCGGCGGACGGCCGCAGGACATGAAGTACCGCGACGAGCCGACGCGTCTCGTCATCGGCGACCGCAACACCATCCGCGAATTCACCACGCTGCATACCGGCACCGTGCAGGATCGGGGCGTGACGTCGATGGGCGACGATTGCTGGATCATGGCGTACGTGCACGTCGGTCATGACTGCACGCTCGGCAACCACGTCATCATGTCGAGCAATGCGCAACTGGCCGGGCACGTGACGGTGGGCGACCACGCGATCGTCGGCGGCATGTCGGGCGTGCATCAGTTCGTGCGGATCGGCGCGCATTCGATGCTCGGCGGCGCATCCGCGCTCGTGCAGGACGTGCCTCCGTTCGTCATCGCGGCCGGCAACAAGGCGGAACCGCACGGCATCAACGTCGAGGGTCTGCGCCGCCGCGGCTTCACGCCGGACGCCATTTCGGCGCTGCGCCAGGCGTATCGCATCGTCTACAAGAGCGGTCTGTCGCTCGAAGAAGCCAAGGCGCAACTGAAGGAACTGGGCGCGGCAGGCGGCGACGGCGACGCGCCGGTCAAGGCGTTCACCGATTTCATCGCGGCGTCGCAGCGCGGCATCATCCGCTGATCGCGCCATCCGATGACGCTTATCACCACTGCGCCGCGTATCGCGATGGTCGCGGGCGAGCCGTCCGGCGATCTGCTCGCGGCTTCGCTGCTCAAGGGCTTGCAGGAGCGGCTGCCGGCCGGAACGCGCTATAGCGGCATCGGCGGCCCGCGCATGACGGCGGCCGGCTTCGAAGCGCACTGGCCGATGGACAAGCTGACCGTGCGCGGCTACGTCGAGGCGCTGCGGCATATTCCCGAGATTCTGGGCATTCGCAACGAGCTGAAGCGGCAGTTGCTGGCGGATCCGCCGTCGGTGTTCATCGGCGTGGATGCGCCGGACTTCAACTTCGGGCTCGAACAGCCGTTGCGCGAAGCCGGCATTCCGACCGTGCATTTCGTGTGTCCGTCGATCTGGGCATGGCGCGGCGGGCGCATCAAGAAGATCGTGAAAGCCGTGGATCACATGCTCTGCGTGTTTCCGTTCGAAACGGCGCTGCTGGCGAAATCGGGCGTCGCGGCAAGCTACGTGGGCCATCCGCTCGCCGATGAAATTCCGCTCGAACCGGATACGGCGGCGGCGCGGCGCGAGCTGGGCATCGCGGAAGGCGGCCCGGTCATCGCAGTGCTGCCGGGGAGCCGCCGTTCCGAGATCTCGCTGATCGGCCCGACATTTTTCGACGCCATGGAGTTGATGCAGCTTCGCGAGCCGGGCGTGCGCTTTCTGATGCCGGCGGCGAATCCGGCGCTGCGCGAACTGCTGCAACCGTTGGTGGAGGCGCATCCGCATCTGTCGCTGACGATCACGGACGGCCGCGCGCAAACCGCGATGACCGCCGCCGATGCCATCCTCGTCAAGAGCGGCACGGTCACGCTCGAAGCGGCGCTCCTGAAGAAGCCGATGGTCATCTCATACAAGGTGCCCTGGCTCACGGGTCAGATCATGAAGCGGCAGGGCTATCTGCCGTATGTGGGCTTGCCGAACATTCTCGCGGGCCGTTTCGTCGTGCCGGAAATTCTCCAGCATTTCGCGACGCCCGAAGCGCTCGCCGAAGCCACGCTGAAACAGTTGAACGACGACGCGAACCGCCGTACCCTGACCGAAATCTTCACCGAGATGCACATCGCGCTGCGCCAGAACACGTCGCAGCGAGCGGCCGAAGCCGTGGCGCGAGTGCTCGACACGCGGAGGGCGCAATGAAGGCTGCGAACCGGTCGGCGCAACGCGGACTCGACTTCAGCTCGCCGTTCGACATCGTCTGCGGTGTCGATGAAGCCGGGCGCGGCCCGCTCGCGGGGCCGGTCGTGGCGGCCGCCGTGATCTTCGATCCCGCGAAGCCGCGCATCAACGGGCTGGACGATTCGAAGGCGCTTTCCGCAAAGAAGCGCGAGGACCTCTACGAGAAGATCGTGGATCGCGCGCTCGCGTATTGCATCGCGTCGGCGAGCGTCGAGGAAATCGACACCATCAACATCCTTCACGCGTCGATGCTGGCGATGAAGCGCGCGGTCGAAGGCTTGTCCGTCGCGCCGACGCTCGTGAAAGTGGACGGCAATCGCTGCCCGGTGCTGTCGATACGCGCGGAAGCCGTGATCGGCGGCGATGCGCTCGTCAAGCAAATCTCGGCGGCGTCGATTCTCGCGAAGGTCACGCGCGACCGTCTGCTGTGCGAACTGCACGAGGCGCATCCGATGTACGGCTTCAACGTGCACGCGGGCTACGGCACGCCGCAGCATCTCGCCGCGCTGCGCGAACACGGGCCTTGCGCGCATCATCGGCGTTCGTTCGCGCCGGTGCGCGAGGCGCATCTTCGCTTCGGCTCCGTGCTGCCCGACATCGCGCCCGAAGTCATTCAGGCCACCGCCGCGCTGGATGCCGATCCCGAAGCGCATCCGTTCTAAGCGGCCTCGCCGTTCCATTCCAACGTGAAATCCGTCACTTCGCGGGACAACCCGCTCTACAAGCGCCTGAAGGCGCTCGCCGGCTCGACCGCACAGCAGCGCCGCAGCGGCCACGCGCTGCTCGAAGGTCTGCATCTCGCCGCTGCTTATCTGGACACTGCGGGCCAGCCGGAGACGTGCGTCGTCACCGAAGGCGCATTGACGCACGCGGAAGCCCGCGAGATCGTCGCGCGCATCGAAGAAAAGCGCGTGGTCGTGTTGCCGGACGCGCTTTTCGGACAGCTATCGAGCGTCGTGCACGGCGTGGGGATGTTACTGCTCGTCGAGAAGATCGAAGCGGCTCTGCCCGAGCGCGTCGGCGAGACGTGCGTGATCCTCGACGGCATTCAGGATGCGGGCAATGTCGGCTCGATTCTGCGCAGCGCGGCGGCGGCGGGCGTCGGCCGCGTGTTCTGCGCGCCGGGCACCGCGTACGCGTGGTCGTCGAAGGTGCTGCGCTCGGGCATGGGCGCGCATTTTCTGCTGGATATCTTCGAGGACGTCGATCCCGCCGGGCTCATCGCGCGGCTCGACGTGCCGGTCACGATCACGGATTCGCACGGCGCCGTCCCCATTTACGATTGCGATCTGTCGTCGCCCGTCGCGTGGGTCTTCGGCAACGAGGGCGCGGGCGTGTCGCAGGTTTGGCGCGATGCCGTGACGCATCGCGTGACCATTCCGCAGCCGGGCGGCATGGAATCGCTCAATGTCGCGGCCGCGGCGGCCATCTGTCTCTTCGAACAGTGCCGCCAGCAGCGCTAAGTCAAACTTCAATCAATAGTACGAAGGCCGCTCGGGCTTGATTTCCTGAAGGATCGTCGTGGCGATTTCCTCGATCGACTTATGCGTCGAGGACAGCCACTTGATGCCTTCGCGCTTCATCATGCTCTCGGCTTCGTTGATCTCGTAGCGGCAATTTTCCAGCGCGGCGTACTTGCTGCCGGGCCGGCGCTCGTTGCGAATCTCCGCGAGGCGCTGCGGGTCGATAGACAGGCCGAACATCTTGTCGCGGTGATCCAAAAGCGGCGTCGGCAGCTTGCCGCGCTCGAAGTCTTCCGGAATCAGCGGATAGTTCGCCGCCTTCACGCCGTACTGCATCGCGAGGTAGAGGCTCGTCGGCGTCTTGCCGCTGCGCGACACGCCGACCAGAATCACGTCCGCTTCGGTCAGATTGCGGTTGGACTGGCCGTCGTCGTGCGCGAGCGAGAAGTTGATCGCCTCGATGCGGTTCTTGTACTCCTCGGTGTCGGCATTCTGGTGGACGCGGCCCATCGCGTGCGTCGACTTGATTTCCAGTTCGTGTTCGAGCGGCTCGATGAACGTCTGGAACATGTCGAGCACGAGCGCGTTGCAGCGCTTGACGATCTCGTTCGATGCGCTGTCCACGAGCGTGGTGAACACGATCGGGCGGCGTCCGTCGAGCGACACGGCTTCGTTGATCTTCTCGACGGTGGCATGCGCCTTGTCGATGGAATCGACGAACGGCACGCGCACGAGCCGGAATTTCTGGTCGAACTGGGCGAGGATCGAATGCGCGAACGTTTCGGCGGTGATCCCGGTACCGTCGGAAACGATGAATACGGAAGGCGGCATCAGCGGTGAACCAGTGGGAACGAGTTGAAAACAGCACGCTCCAACCGGAGCGTGCGCGGTCAGGCGGCCTCGCCTGAGCGTGTGTTACATTGAGCGGCCCAAACGTGTGCGCAGGCGCACCAAGAGGCGTGAAAGACCTCGATTTTGCCGTGGATTTACTGTCCGTGCCCGGACAAATGCGAGAATCGGCACGGTAGAATAGCGGCAACCTGTTCGATAAGCAATTGCGTCGAGATTGAGCCTGTTCTTCCTCAATTGACGGGTAGTTCGTGCGTTTTCACCGCAGGACTGCGCGATTTTCGGCAAACCGGAGTGAGGTCCCTCACTGCCGCGAAGGCTTATCAAACAGGTTGTACGAGATGCGCCGGCGCTTCCAATGAGCGCCGCCGCATGCGAGCCCACTCGTGCGATCGTGAATTCCATCCACCTTAGGGGCTTGTATGACCAACGCAGTCAATGTTGCGAACGATGTCGCAAAGGATCAAGCGTATGTAGTTCCATTCGAGCAGTTGCGAATGACCGACGTGGAAATCGTCGGTGGCAAGAATGCGTCGCTCGGCGAAATGATCAGCCAGCTTTCCGAAGCCGGCGTCAGCGTGCCGACGGGCTTCGCCACGACCGCGCTCGCATTCCGCGACTTCCTCCACCACAACGAACTGACGGAGCGCATCGCCAAACGTCTCGAGACGCTCGACGTCGACGACGTGAAGGCGCTTGCCGAAGCCGGCAAGGAAATCCGTCAGTGGATCGTCGACGCGCCGCTGCAGCCGCGTCTCGAAGACGAAATCCGCCGTCAATTCGAAGTCCTGCAAAAGAGCTCGCCCGAAGAGCTGTCGTTCGCCGTGCGCTCGTCCGCCACGGCCGAAGACCTGCCCGACGCATCGTTCGCGGGGCAGCAGGAAAGCTATCTGAACGTGGTCGGCATCGAAGACGTGCTCGATCGCATGAAGCACGTGTTCGCGTCGCTGTACAACGACCGCGCCATCTCGTATCGCGTCCACAAGGGCTTCACGCACGCGGAAGTCGCGCTGTCGGCCGGCGTGCAGCGCATGGTGCGCTCGGACGTCGGCGCCGCGGGCGTGATGTTCACCATCGACACCGAGTCCGGCTTCAAGGACACGGTCTTCATCACGTCGAGCTACGGCCTCGGCGAAACCGTGGTGCAGGGCGCGGTGAATCCGGACGAATTCCACGTCTTCAAGACCACGCTCGCGCAGAACAAGTATCCGATCATCCGTCGTTCCATCGGCTCGAAGCTCATCAAGATGGAGTTCACGCAGCCGGGCGAACCGGGCCGCGTGAAGACCGTCGACGTGCCGCACGAGCAGCGCAACCGCTTTTCGATCTCGGACGAAGACGTGATCGAGCTCGCGAAGTACGCGGTCATCATCGAGAAGCACTATCAGCGTCCGATGGACATCGAGTGGGGCAAGGACGGCCGCGACGGCAAGCTGTTCATCCTTCAGGCGCGTCCTGAAACGGTGAAGAGCCAGGCGGCGGGCAAGGCCGAGATGCGCTTCAAGCTGAAGGGCCAGTCGAACGTGCTCGCCACGGGCCGCGCGATCGGCCAGAAGATCGGCGCGGGTCCCGTGCGCGTGATCTACGATCCGTCGGAAATGGAACGCGTGCAGCCGGGCGACGTGCTCGTCGCCGACATGACCGATCCGAACTGGGAGCCGGTGATGAAGCGCGCATCCGCCATCGTCACGAATCGCGGCGGGCGCACCTGCCACGCGGCGATCATCGCGCGTGAACTGGGCGTGCCGGCGGTGGTCGGCTGCGGCGACGCGACGGACGTGCTGAAGGACGGCGCGCTCGTCACCGTGTCGTGCGCGGAAGGCGACGAAGGCAAGATCTACGACGGCCTGCTCGAAACCGAAGTGACCGAAGTCCAGCGCGGCGAACTGCCGAAGATTCCGGTCAAGATCATGATGAACGTCGGCAATCCGCAGCTCGCGTTCGACTTCGCGCAGTTGCCGAATGCGGGCGTCGGCCTCGCGCGGCTCGAGTTCATCATCAACAACAACATCGGCGTGCACCCGAAGGCGATTCTGGAGTACCCGAACGTCGACGCGGATCTCAAGAAAGCGGTCGAAAGCGTCGCGCGTGGCCACGCGTCGCCGCGTGCGTTCTACGTCGACAAGCTGACCGAAGGCATCGCCACGATTGCTGCGGCGTTCTATCCGAAGCCCGTCATCGTGCGTCTGTCGGACTTCAAGTCGAACGAGTACAAGAAGCTGATCGGCGGTTCGCGCTACGAGCCGGACGAAGAGAACCCGATGCTCGGTTTCCGCGGCGCGTCGCGCTATATCGCGGAAGACTTCGCCGAGGCGTTCCACATGGAATGCATCGCGCTGAAGAAGGTGCGCGAGGAAATGGGTCTGGACAACGTCGAGATCATGGTGCCGTTCGTGCGCACGCTGAAGCAGGCGGAGCGCGTGGTCGGGCTGCTCGAGAAGTTCGGCCTGAAGCGCGGCGTGAACGGTCTCAAGCTCGTGATGATGTGCGAAGTGCCGAGCAACGCGATTCTCGCCGAACAGTTCCTCGAATACTTCGACGGTTTCTCGATCGGCTCGAACGACCTGACGCAGTTGACGCTCGGTCTCGACCGTGACTCCGGCATGGAACTGCTCGCGGCCGACTTCGACGAGCGCGACGAAGCCGTGCAGTTCATGCTCAAGCGCGCCATCGAGACGTGTCTGAGACTGAACAAGTACGTGGGCATTTGCGGCCAGGGGCCGTCGGATCATCCGGACCTCGCCGAGTGGCTGGCGAAGCAGGGCATAGAATCGATGTCGCTGAACCCGGACACGATCATCGACACGTGGCAGAAGCTCGCGACCACATTGTCAAAATAAGTCGGTCACGCCTTTCCGGATGCTTTCGGGAAGGCGCTGCGTGCTATAAAAAACACCCCGGACCTTCCGGGGTGTTTTCGTTTGGAGACTGGCATGGCGACCCATGTACTCATCTGGTGGATTGCAGCCGGCGCGCTGATCGTCACCGAGCTTTTCACCGGCACGTTCTATCTGTTGATGATCGCGCTCGGGATGATCGCGGGCGGCATCGCGTTCGCCGTCGGGCTTGCGCTGCACGTGCAACTGGGCGTCGCGGCGCTCGTCGCGTTGGTCGCTGTCGCAGCGCTGCGCCGGTCGCGCTTCGGAAGCTGGAAGCGGCGCGACGCCTCGCGCGATGCCGCCGTCAACCTCGACATCGGCGCGACGCTGGAAGTGGCCGAATGGCACGACGGCCGGGCCCGCGCGATGTATCGCGGCGCGGAGTGGGACGTCGAGCTGGCGCCGGGCGAATCGGAAAGCGCGCGCTGGTATCGCATCACCGCGCTCGACGGAAGCCGGCTCGTCGTCGCCGCCAAACGCTAGAGCACGCACACTCGCCGCATAAGAACTGAAGGAGTCACACATGACTATCGCCGTCGTCCTGCTCGTCATCGCAATCGTGATCGTGATCAACACGGTCAAGATCGTTCCGCAACAGCACGCGTGGGTGCTGGAACGCCTCGGCCGCTATCACGCCACGCTCACGCCGGGGCTGAACATCGTGTTGCCGTTCGTCGATCGCATCGCGTACAAGCACGTGCTCAAGGAAATTCCGCTCGACGTGCCGAGCCAGGTCTGCATCACGCGCGACAACACGCAGCTTCAGGTCGACGGCGTGCTGTACTTCCAGGTCACCGACCCGATGAAGGCGTCGTATGGTTCGAGCAACTTCGTGCTCGCCATCACGCAGCTTTCGCAGACCACGCTGCGCTCGGTCATCGGCAAACTGGAACTCGACAAGACCTTCGAGGAGCGCGAGTACATCAATCACAGCATCGTGAATGCGCTCGACGAAGCTGCGTCCAACTGGGGCGTGAAGGTGCTGCGCTACGAGATCAAGGACCTGACGCCGCCGAAGGAGATTCTCCACGCGATGCAGGCGCAGATCACCGCCGAGCGCGAGAAGCGCGCGCTGATCGCGGCGTCGGAAGGGCGCAAGCAGGAGCAGATCAATCTGGCCTCGGGCGCGCGCGAAGCGGCCATCCAGAAGTCCGAGGGCGAGCGTCAGGCGGCGATCAATCAGGCGCAGGGCGAGGCATCGGCGATTCTCGCGGTGGCCGAGGCGAACGCGCAGGCCATCGAGAAGATCGGCGCCGCGATTCAGTCGGCGGGCGGCATGGACGCCGTGAACCTCAAGGTCGCGGAGCAGTATGTCGGCGCGTTCGCCAACATTGCGAAGACCGGCAACACGCTGATCGTGCCGGGCAACATGTCGGACATGAGTTCGATGATCGCGTCGGCGCTTGCCATCGTGAAGGGCGAGGGCGGCGGCGTCATCCGAAAGAGTTGATGTAAGAAGGGGCGCTTCGAAGCGCCCCTAGTTGTATGCAACGACGAAGATCAGCGTGCGGCGGTGCGCATCAAACGGGCGCGCTCGCGTTCCCAGTCGCGCTTCTTCTCGGTCTCGCGCTTGTCGTGCAGTTTCTTGCCCTTTGCCAGACCGATTTCGCACTTCACGCGGCCTTCCTTGTAATGGAAGTTGAGCGGCACGAGCGTATGGCCGCGTTGCTCCACCTTACCGATGAGTTTGTCGATCTGCTCGCGATGCAAGAGCAGCTTGCGCGTGCGCACCGGGTCCAGATTGGCGAACTTCGACGCCTCGGGCAACGGGCTGATGTGCGTGCCGATCAGGAACAGTTCGCCGTTCTTGATCACGACATAGCCTTCCTTGATCTGCCCGCGGCCTTCGCGCAGCGCCTTGACTTCCCAGCCTTCGAGCACGAGACCGGCCTCGTAGCGTTCTTCGATGAAGTAATCGAAGAAGGCTTTTCTGTTGTCAATGATGCTCATGAATGGAAAGTGCCCAACTCGTTTAAAATCACGATTTTAGCAGCGCGCCGCTTGACGCACGATGGGCAGACGTAGCTCATCGCTTAAAGCCGCACGCGCCGCCACCCGATCCAGTCACCCGCTGCGCCCTTATGGCCGACGTCCAGAAAACCGTGTTGATCCGCCATTCGGCGGAAGAAATGTTCGACCTCGTCACCGATGTCGCCGACTACCCCAACTTCCTGCCGTGGTGCGGCGGCGTCGAGATCGGCCGCCAGGACGAGACCGGCATGGAAGCGAAGATCGACATCAACTTCAAGGGCATCAAGCAGCACTTCGCGACGCGCAACGTGCAGAAGCGCCCGACGAACATCGATATGGAGTTCCTGAGCGGCCCTTTCAAGAAGTTCACGGGCTACTGGCGCTTCACGCCGCTGCGCGCCGACGCGTGCAAGATCGAATTCGCGCTGCACTACGAGTTCTCGAACCTGATTCTCGAGAAGATCATCGGGCCGGTGTTTAGCCATATCGCGAACACGTTCGTCGATTCGTTCGTGAAGCGCGCGGATCAGCGGTACGGCAAGAAATGAATCTGCATATCGATGTCTGCTACGGCCTGCCGGACGGCAAGAGCTTTCTCACGCGCGTCGATCTGCGCGACGGCGCGACCGTGCGCGAAGCCATCGAGGCGAGTGGCGTGCTCCGAGCGCATCCGGAGATCGATTTGACGACGCAGAAGGTCGGCGTGTTCGGCAAGCTGCAAGCGCTCGATGCCGCGCTCGCCGATCTCGACCGCGTGGAGATTTATCGGCCGCTGAAGGTCGATCCGAAGACCGCACGCCAGCGCCGCGTGGACAAGGCGCGCAAGGCGGGGTCCATCGAAGGGCGCAAGTGGCAGTCGAAGGATTCGCGCTGATCCCGGATCGCATCAATGCGCGGGCGCTTCCTTCGATGCCGCCGCCGGCTCGACGGTATGTTGCCGCACCGACCAGCTCACGCCCGCCAGCAGCAGCACGATAGCCAGCATTTCCGGGGCGCGCGGCCAGCGGGCGTCGTAGACGAAGGCATAGAGCAGGGCGAAGAGCGTTTCGAACGCGATCATCTGCCCGGAAAGCGTGAGCGGCAGGCGTTTCGCCGCCGCGTTCCACAGCATGTTGCCGAGCCAGGAACCGCCCGTCGCCAGCGCGAAGCACACGATCCAGAACAGATGCCAGCGCGCGGCCGGCACGCTCGCCTGCGCGACGCCGGCGGGCAACATCCAGACAACCGCCCCGAGGACCGCGCCGAGCACGCCCGTCACGATGCCCCACAGCACGGACCACTCGTTGCCGTCGAAGTGGCGGTTCGCCTGCAGATAGCGCGCGTTGACAACCGCATACCACGTCCACGACGCCAGCGCGCCGACCGCGCACGCGAGCCCGGCAAGGCGCGTGAGCACGCTACTCGCACTCGCGTCGCCGTGATGCGTGAAGACGTCGCTGAACACGTCCAGATTGATGCAGGCGATGCCCGCGAGCACCAGCAAGAGCGGCGCGGCGAGGCGCTTGAGTTCGACCGCGCCGTGATCGCGCCGGCCCGCGAGCGTCACCGTCACCGGCAGAATGCCGACGATCAGCGAAGACGGCGCCACGCCCACGAGTTGCACCGCGCTCGCGAGCAGCATGTAGTAGAGCAGATTGCCGACGAGCGCGAGCTTCACGAGCGCAACCACATCGGCGCGCGTGAGCTTCGCGGCGAGCCGTCGCGCGAACGGCAGGGCGGCGGCCAGCGACACGACGCCATACATCACGTAGCGCCCGATGCTCAGCATGAGCGGCGAAAAGTCCGGCAACAGGCGCGGCGCGAGAAAAATGAAACCCCAGATGGCTCCCGCCAGCATTCCATAAACGACACCGCGCTGCATTGACCGACTCCGACTTGCACTCGAATGACGCGAAAGCGTAGCGCGGCGCGCCGCCCGCGTCTTGTTCAAACCTGCACCGCGTGGCGCGCCGCCGCCGGCCCGGATTTTGCGGCGATCGGCCGTAACCTGCTGTTCGGGCAGTGAAAATGCGGGGAACTATCGGTATAATCTGCTTTTGCGCCCATAGGATTTGCCATGCGTCTGATCCAGAAAGCACTCACGTTCGATGACGTGCTCCTCGTGCCTGCGTTCTCCAGCGTTCTTCCGCGCGATACCAGCCTGAAATCCCAGCTGACTCGCAACATCTCCCTGAATATGCCCCTCGTGTCCGCCGCCATGGACACGGTCACCGAAGGCCGGCTCGCCATCGCCATGGCGCAGATGGGCGGCATCGGCATCGTTCACAAGAATCTCACCGCGAAGGAACAGGCGCGCGAAGTCGCGAAGGTCAAGCGCTTCGAGTCCGGCGTCGTGCGCGACCCGATCACCGTGCCGCCGCAAATGCGCGTGCGCGATGTCATCGCGCTCACGCAGCAGCACGGCATCTCCGGCTTCCCGGTAGTCGAAGGCACGCAACTCATCGGCATCGTCACCAACCGCGACCTGCGTTTCGAAGAGCGGCTCGACGAACCGGTGCGCAACATCATGACGCCGCGCGAGCGTCTCGTGACGGTCAAGGAAGGCACGTCGCTCGCCGAAGCGAAGGCGCTGATGCACAGCCATCGCCTGGAACGCGTGCTCGTGGTCAACGACGCGTTCGAACTGCGCGGCCTGATGACCGTGAAGGACATCACGAAGCAGACCGAAAACCCGGACGCCTGCAAGGACGAAGACGGCAAGCTGCGCGTGGGCGCCGCGGTCGGCGTGGGCCCGGACAACGAAGAGCGTGTGGATCTGCTGGCGCAGGCGGGCGTGGACGTGATCGTCGTCGACACGGCGCACGGACATAGCCAGGGCGTGCTGGAGCGCGTGCGCTGGGTCAAGCAGAACTATCCGCGCGTGCAGGTGATCGGCGGCAACATCGCGACGGCGGCGGCGGCCAAGGCGCTCGTCGAGTACGGCGCGGACGCCGTGAAGGTCGGCATCGGCCCGGGCTCCATCTGCACGACGCGTATCGTCGCAGGCGTGGGCGTGCCGCAGATCACGGCTATCGCGAACGTGTCCGAGGCGCTGCGCGGCAGCGGCGTCCCGGTCATCGCGGACGGCGGCGTGCGTTTCTCGGGCGATGTCGCGAAGGCGCTCGCGGCAGGCGCGAACGTCGTGATGATGGGCAGCATGCTGGCCGGCACCGAAGAGTCGCCGGGCGACGTGTTCCTGTTCCAGGGCCGTCAGTACAAGGCGTACCGCGGCATGGGTTCGGTCGGCGCGATGAAGGACGGCGCGGCGGATCGCTATTTCCAGGACAACTCGGCGAACATCGACAAGCTCGTGCCGGAAGGCATCGAAGGCCGCGTGGCCTACAAGGGCTCGGTCAACGCCATCCTGTTCCAGGTCGTCGGCGGCGTGCGCGCGAGCATGGGCTATTGCGGCTGCCGCACCATCGCGGAACTGCACGACAAGGCGGAATTCGTGCAGATCACGGCGGCGGGCATGCGCGAATCGCACGTGCATGACGTGCAGATCACCAAGGAAGCGCCGAACTATCACGTCGACTGACCGGCTTGCTCGCGCCGTCTCCCGGCTTTTGCGCCGATAACCTCGTGGACCGATCATGAAACCGTTGCTGCGCGTCGTGCTGGTCGTCAATGCCCTCATTTTTCTGGTGTTCGGCGTGCTGTTCCTGCTGACGCCGTGGGCGGGACTCTACGACGCGCTGCAACTCGAGGCGATGCGAGTGGAACCGGCGTTCGCCGGGCAACTGCTCGGCATCGCGCTGATCGGTTTCGCGTGGCTGTCGCTGCATGCGGCCATCGACGGTGCGCTGACCGCCGCAGCCGCGAGGGCGTCGGGCCATGTCGAATGGCTGTCGGGCATCGTCGTGCTGGTCTGGCTGCTCGGACTGCGCACGCCTGAGGTCGACGGCTTCGGGCAGGTCGGCGCGGCGCTGATCGGCATCGTGTTGCTGGTGCTGGGGCTCGGCAGCGTGAGGCTCGCGGGCGCGGTGCGGCGGCGGGAACGCGCGGCACTGGCGGGCGCGGCATCGGCGGAGCGGGCCGAAAAGAAGGCGGCGCAAAAGCGCGACGAAGCGCGGCCGCCTGCCACGACCGCCGTGCCGCCGTCGGATACGGCAACGCGTCCCGCGGCGCGCGCGCCCGAAGCGACTGCCATCGATCCCGTCACCGGACGAGCGGTCGATTCGGCGGGGCGTCCGATCGATGCCGATACCACGCCACCGGTTGCGCGCACGCGCACGGAAGCAGGCGTCGTCGATCCGGTCACGGGCCGCACGCTCGATGCGCAAACGGGCCGCGAGATCGACCCGGCCACCGGCAGGCGCATCGACCCGGTGATCGGCAGCGACATCGATCCGGCCACCGGACGGCGCGTGGACCCGCTGACAGGCCGCGTGGCGCCGGACCCGGCGAGCGGGACGCCGCGCTGAGGCGCCCGCAGATGCGCGAAAGCGAGCGCGGCGGCGCGCGCAGCAAGGAAACACAAGGACGGTCGGCCTTCGCGCCGGCCGTCGATTTATTGGCAGCCGGACCCGGCAGCACCGGGACGGCTGCCCACACCATTCGTTCACTTAGCCTTTGGCCGCAGCCATGCACGACAAAATCCTGATTCTCGATTTCGGCTCCCAAGTCACCCAGCTGATCGCCCGGCGCATCCGCGAGTCGCACGTCTACTCGGAAATCCATCCGTACGACGTCGACGAGACGTTCATCCGCGAGTTCGCGCCGAAGGGCATCATCCTGTCGGGCGGCCCGAATTCGGTCACCGAGGCGAAGTCGCCGCGCGCCCCGCAGATCGTGTTCGATCTCGGCGTGCCGGTGCTCGGCATCTGCTACGGCATGCAGACCATGGCCGACCAGCTCGGCGGCAAGGTCGAGCTCGGCAAGGTGCGCGAGTTCGGCTACGCGGAAGTGCAGGCGCTGAACCATACGGGCTTTCTGGAAGGCATCGAAGACTTCAAGACCGCCGAAGGCGAGTCGATGCTCAAGGTCTGGATGAGCCACGGCGACAAGGTGGCCGACATGCCGGCCGGCTTCAAGCTGATGGCCTCGACGCCCGCGTGCCCGATCGCCGCGATGGCCGACGACGACCGCCGCTTCTACGGCGTGCAGTGGCACCCGGAAGTCACGCACACGGTGCAGGGCCGCGCGATGCTCGACCGCTTCGTGCTCGAACTGTGCGGCGCGAAGGCGGATTGGGAGATGGGCCATTACATCGACGAAGCCGTCGCGAAGATTCGCGCGCAGGTCGGCGACGAGCACGTCATTCTCGGCTTGTCCGGCGGCGTGGATTCGTCGGTGGCCGCGGCGCTTCTGCATCGCGCGATCGGCAATCAGCTGACGTGCGTGTTCGTCGATCACGGCCTCTTGCGCGAAAACGAAGCCGAGCAGGTCATGTCGACGTTCGCGGATCATCTCGGCGTGAAGGTCATTCATGTCGATGCAAGCGAAGCGTTCCTCGAGAAGCTCGCCGGCGTGACCGATCCGGAGGCGAAGCGCAAGATCATCGGCGCGGAGTTCATCGAAGTGTTCGACGCCGAATCGCACAAGCTCACCGACGCGAAATGGCTCGCGCAGGGCACCATTTATCCGGACGTGATCGAATCGGCGGGCAAGGGCAAGAAGGGCGCGCATACGATCAAGAGTCACCACAACGTGGGCGGGCTGCCCGAGACGCTGAAGCTGAAGCTGCTCGAACCGCTGCGCGAGCTTTTCAAGGATGAAGTGCGCGAACTCGGCGTGAAGCTGGGCCTGCCGCCCGCGATGGTGTATCGCCATCCGTTCCCCGGTCCCGGCCTCGGCGTGCGGATTCTCGGCGAAGTGAAGCGCGAGTTCGCCGATCTGCTGCGCCGCGCGGACGCCATTTTCATCGAGACGTTGCGCAATACCATCGACAAGGAAACCGGCAAGTCGTGGTACGAGCTGACGAGTCAGGCGTTCGCGGTGTTTCTGCCGGTGAAGAGCGTCGGCGTGATGGGCGATGGCCGGACCTACGATTACGTCGTCGCGCTGCGCGCCGTGCAGACGATGGACTTCATGACCGCGCACTGGGCGCATCTCCCGCATGAATTGCTCGGGCATGTGAGCAACCGCATCATCAACGAAGTGCGCGGGATCAATCGGGTGGTGTATGACATCTCGGGCAAGCCGCCTGCGACGATCGAGTGGGAGTGAGGACGGTCGCGCAGCGCTGAAACGGAGCCGGTCACTTGGACACTCCTCCCGCTAACCGCCCCACCGACTCCCGCTTCTTCGCGGTCTACCCCGATGCCGCCGCAGCCGCGCGCATCGGGGACCATGCGGCCCGTCTTCGCGCCGCGCATGCGCTGAAAGCGCGGCCAATTCCAACCGACCGCCTTCACATCACCCTGCATTACCTCGGCGCCTTCGCGGGCGTGCCGGCCGACACGCTGGCCGCGGCCCACGCGGCGGCCTCATCGGTTCGCATGCCGTCATTCGACGTGACGCTCGACCGCGTCGAGACCTTCGCCACGCGCCGTCCCAGGCGGCCGCTCGTCATAGCCGGCGAGCCGGGCGACGCGTTCTCCGCTTTCGTCGATCGACTCGACAAGTCGCTGCAATCGGTCGGCATCTTCGTCAAATCGCATCCGCGCTTCATCCCGCACGTGACGTTGCTTTACGACGAGCACCGCGTCGCGCGGCAAGCCGTCGAGCCGATCACATGGACCGTCCGCGAGTTCGCGCTCGTGCGCAGTCTGCTCGGACGCTCGGAGCATCAGGTCATCGAACGCTGGCCGCTCGACGCATAAGACACCGCACATTCGGAATAAACTGTTTCGCGGATTTTTCGTCCGGGTTAAGGTTCAAGGGTTCGACCCAAGGATTCCGCCTACATGACTCGATCCCGTCTGCTGCCCGTCACGCCCGAAACGCATCACGTCCAGATCGACCTCGTCTACGCGACCGATCGCAATCTCACCGGCAAGCCCATCTACAAGACGCAGCACTGCCTGCTGCTCGAACCCGCCGAAGCGGCATTGCGCCAAGCGGTGACGATCGCGCAGAGCTTCGGCGCGACGCTGAAGATCTTCGACGCCTACCGCCCGCCGCAAGCGCAGGAAGTGCTGTGGAACTTCCTGCCCGATCCCACCTTCATCGCCGATCTCGGCCGCGGCTCGAATCACAGCCGTGGGACGGCGGTGGACCTGACGCTCGTCGATAGCGACGGCATCGAGTTCGACATGGGCACCGGCTTCGACGCGATGGTGCCGGAGTCCGGCCACTTTCACGCGGGTCTGCCGGCTCACGTGCAGCGCAATCGCACGCTCTTGCTCGGCGTGATGCACGGCGCGGGCTTCGCGCATATTCCGAGCGAATGGTGGCATTACGAGTTACCCGGATCGCGCGAACTCGCGCTCATCGACAACGAAGAAAGCGGCCCCTTGCGGCTGATGTGAACGGGGATAGACGACCATGAGACTGAGCGCACGAAAGGCCCTTGTCGCGATGACGCTGGCGTTGAGCGTCGCCTGCGCAGCGCACGCGGCGACGCCGAAAGACATGTTCGTCATGGCGACGCTGCTCGACGAATTCACCACGCTCGATCCGGGCGAAGTCTACGAGCTCGTGCCGGAGGAATACGTCGCGAACACGTACGACCGACTGGTTCGCGTCGATCTGAAAGACCCCTCGAAGTTCAACGGCGATGTCGCGCAATCGTGGACGGTCAGCCCGGACGGGCTCACGTTCACGTTCAAGATCCGTTCGGGGCTCAAGTTCCATTCCGGCAATCCGCTCACGGCCGATGACGTCGCGTGGTCCATCCAGCGCACCGCGTTGCTCGACAAGGGCGCGGCGGCGGTGCTCGCGGGCATCGGCATCACCAAGGCCAACGCGCTCACGAACGTGAAGAAGATCGACGACAGCACGGTGTCCGTGACGACCGATCAACGCTATGCGCCGACCTTCGTGCTCAACGTGCTGGGCGCGTGGCCGGCGTCGGTGGTGGATCGCAAGCTGCTCGAATCGCATGCCAAAGGTAACGACTACGGCAACGACTGGCTCAAGACCAACGAGGCCGGCTCGGGCGCGTACAAGCTCGTGAAGTGGACGGCGAACGACAGCATCGTGCTGCAACGTTTCGACGGCTATCGCCTGCCGCTCGCGATGAAGCGCATCGTGCTGCGCCATGTGACCGAGGCGGCGAGCCAGCGCCTGATGATCCAGAACGGCGATATCGACGTGGCGCGCGATTTGAGCCCCGACGACCTCGACACGCTCTCGAAGAACGGCGTCATCAAGGCGACGGCCGTGCCGCAGGCGACGCTCATGTATCTCGGCCTGAACAACAAGAATCAGTACCTGGCGAAGCCGGAAGTCTGGGAAGCGATGAAGTGGCTGATCGACTATCAGGGCATCCAGAAGAACGTGATCCGCACGACGTACAAGGTTCACGAAACGTTTCTGCCCGAAGGCTTCCTCGGCGCGCTCAACGAGAACCCGTATCACCAGGACGTCGCGAAGGCGAAGGCGCTGCTCGCCAAAGCCGGGCTCGCGGACGGCTTCACCGTGAAGATGGACGTGCGCAACGACTATCCGTACAGCGAGATCGCGCAGGCGGTGCAGGCGAATCTGGCGCTCGCGAACATCAAGGTGCAGCTCATTCCGAGCGACAACAAGCAGACGCTCGGCCGCTATCGGGCGCGCGCGCATGACATCTATATCGGCGAATGGTCGGCGGACTATATCGATCCGCACAGCAACGCGCAGGGCTTCGTGTGGAATCCGGACAACTCGGATGCGTCCAGCTTCAAGATGCTCGCGTGGCGCAATGCGTGGAATATTCCCGATCTGACGAAGGAAACCAACGCGGCGCTCGCGGAAAGCTCGACCACCAAGCGCGCGCAGATGTACGAGAAAATGCAGCGGGAAATGCTCGCGAAGTCGCCGTTCGTCATCATGTTCCAGAAGGTGTCGCAAGTGGCGGCGCGTCCGGGCGTGACCGGTCTCGAAGTCGGGCCGATCAACGATCTCGTGTCGTATCGCAACCTGAAGAAGCAGTGACGCGATGACGCCGCATCCGACCGTGCTCGACCGCCTGCGCGCCGTGAACGCGAATCGCGGCGGCGCGCGGATCGCGCTGGCGCTGCTGCGCTGGATCGCGATGCTCGCCGTCACGTTCACCGGCTTGCTCGCGATCACGTTCTTCATCGGGCGCAAGATCCCGATCGACCCCGTGCTCGCGATTCTCGGCGACCGCGCATCGGCGAGCGCGTATGCCGCGGCGCGCGCGCAGCTCGGGCTCGACAAGCCGCTCGTCGATCAATTCCTGATCTACGCGCGCGACGTGCTGCACGGCAATCTCGGCGTGTCGCTGCTGACGGCGAATCCGGTCATCGACGATATCCGGCGCGTCTTTCCCGCGACGCTCGAACTGGCGACGCTCTCGACGTTCATCGGCGTGATGATCGGCGTGCCGCTCGGCGTGATCGCGGCGGTGCGCCACAACCGCATCGTCGATCACGTCGCGCGTGTGATCGGCCTCGCGGGCAGTTCGGTGCCGGTGTTCTGGCTCGCGCTGATGGGACTGCTGCTGTTCTACGCGCGGCTGCATTGGGTGTCGGGACCGGGCCGCATCGATCCGCTGTACGACGGCATGGTCGATACGCGCACCGGCAGTCTGCTGATCGATGCGCTCATCGCCCGCGAGTGGGACGTGTTCGCCAACGCGTTCTCGCATATCGCGCTGCCGGCGGGCGTGCTCGCGTTTTATTCGATCGCGTATCTGTCGCGCATGACGCGCTCGTTCATGCTCGAACAACTGAGCCAGGAATACGTGACCACGGCGCGCGCGAAGGGTCTGCCCGAGCGCCGCGTGATCTGGCGTCATGCGTTCGGCAATATCGCGGTGCCCTTGCTCACGGTCATCGCGCTCGCGTACAGCTATCTGCTGGAAGGCTCGGTGCTGACCGAGATCGTGTTCGCGTGGCCGGGCATCGGCTCGTATCTGACGGGCGCGCTGCTGAACGCCGACATGAACGCGGTGCTCGGCAGCACGCTCGTGATCGGCGCGACGTTCATCGCGCTCAATCTGCTGACCGATGCGCTCTACCGCGTGTTCGATCCGCGCGCTCGCTGACAACGGAGACCTTTGCCGCATGCATTCGCCCGCCAAGCGCACGCCGATGAAACCCGCGCCGACTTCGTGGCGCGCGTGGCTCCTGACCGACACGCCCGCGTCCCCGCGACAGGCCGCGCTCGGGCGCGCGTACCGGCGCTGGCGGCGGTTTTCGGGCAATCCGCTCAGCATGCTGGGCCTCGTCATTCTCATCGTGCTCGTCGTGGCGGCGGCTGTCGGGCCGCTTCTGGTCACGCAGGACCCGCTGCGGCAGGTGCTCGCCGATCGTCTGATGCCGCCGGGCGCGGCGCACTGGTTCGGCACCGATCAACTCGGCCGCGACATCCTGTCGAGACTGGTGCACGGCTCGCGTCTCACGCTATCCATCGCGATGCTCGTCGTCGTGCTCGTCGTGCCGGTCGGACTCCTGATCGGCACGCTGGCGGGCTATTGCGGCGGCTTCGTCGACACGGCGCTCATGCGCGTGACCGATGTCGCGCTCGCGTTCCCGAAGATCGTGCTGGCGCTCGCGTTCGCGGCGGCGCTGGGGCCGGGCGTGCTGAACGCGGTAATCGCCATTTCCATCACCGCGTGGCCGCCTTATGCGCGGCTTGCGCGGGCCGAATCGCTGCGGCTCGCGCAGGCGGATTTCATCCACGCGGCGCGGCTGGCGGGCGCATCGCATACGCGCATCCTGCTGCGCTATATCGTGCCGCTGTGCTCGTCGTCGGTGATCGTGCGCGCGACGCTCGATATGGCCGGCATCATTCTCGCCGTCGCGGGGCTCGGCTTTCTCGGGCTGGGCGCGCAGCCGCCGAGCCCGGAATGGGGCTACATGGTGGCGTCGGGCCGTAACGTGCTGCTCGACGCCTGGTGGGTCGCGACCATTCCCGGCCTCGCGATACTCGCGGTGAGCCTCGCGTTCAATCTGCTCGGCGACGGTCTGCGCGATGTCTTCGATCCGCGTCATGGAGGCTGACATGGAAGATGCGCTCGCTGAAATCGACGGTCTCGAAGTCGCCTTCGCCGGCCACGACGGCGTCGCGATGCCCGCGGTGCGCGGCGTCTCGCTCACGGTACGGCGCGGCGAGCGGCTCGGCATCGTCGGGGAATCGGGCTCGGGGAAGTCGCTGACCGGCCGCGCGCTGCTCGGCCTCTTGCCGCCCGAAGCGCGATGGTCTGCGAAGGCTTTGCGCTTCGATGGCCACGACCTGCTCGCGATGAAGCCGAACGCGCGCCGGCGCCTCTGCGGCACGCAGATGAGCATGATCCTGCAAGACCCGAAGTACTCGCTCAATCCGGTGATGACGGTCGCCCAGCAGATGCGCGAAACCATCGCGCGTCAGGACGGCGGCTTGAGCCGGCGCGCGATGCGTGCGCGCATCGTGGAGGCGCTCGCGGCCGTGCACATCCGCGATCCGGAGCGCGTGGCGGATGCGTATCCGCACGAGTTGTCCGGCGGCATGGGCCAGCGCGTGATGATCGCGATGATGGTGAGCGCTGGTCCGCGCCTTCTGATCGCCGATGAACCGACGAGCGCGCTCGACGTGCTCGTGTCGATGCAGGTGCTCGCCGTGCTCGACGAGATGATCGAGCGTCATCGCACGGGGCTCGTGTTCATCAGCCACGACTTGCCGCTCGTCATGTCGTTCTGCGATCGCGTCGCGGTGATGTACGGCGGGCGCGTCGTGGAGACGTGCGCGGCGCGTGAACTCGCCAACGCGCGGCATCCGTACACGCGCGGACTGCTCGCGGCCAGCCCGCCGTTGACGAACCCGCCCGACGAATTGCCGACGCTGCGCCGCGATCCGTCGTGGCTCGCGGAAACGATCGAGGAAGCCGCGCGATGATCGAGATCGACCACGCGCACATTCGCTTCAAGACGAAAACCGGCCATGTCGATGCCGTGCGCGACGTGTCGTTGCGCGTTGAGGATGGCGAAGTATTCGGTCTCGTCGGCGAATCGGGCAGCGGCAAGTCGACGCTGCTGCGGGCGCTCGCGGGCCTCGTGCCGCTTGCAGAAGGCGCCATGCGCATCGACGGGCAGGCCATCGCGCATCGGCCGCAGCGCGACGTGCAGATGGTGTTTCAGGACCCGTACGGTTCGCTGCATCCGCGCTTCACCGTCGACCGGACATTGCGCGAGCCGCTCGCGATCAACGGCATCGGCAATCAGGACGCGCGCATTCTGGATGCGCTCGCCGAAGTCGGCCTCGGGGCCGCGTTCCGCTTTCGCTATCCGCATCAGTTGTCGGGCGGGCAGCGGCAACGCGTGTCCATTGCGCGCGCGCTGATCGTCGAGCCGCGCGTGCTTCTGCTCGACGAGCCGACGTCCGCGCTCGATGTCTCCGTGCAGGCCGAAATTCTGAACCTGCTGCGGCGTCTGCATCGCGAGCGCAAGCTCACGATGATCCTCGTGAGCCACAATCTTGCGGTCGTCGGCTTCCTCTGTCAGCGCGTGGCCGTCATGCGCAACGGCGAAGTCGTCGAGCAACTCGGCGTGGAGGCGGTGAGGGCGCACGACGTCGAGCACGAGTACACGCGGCGTCTTCTCCTCGCGACGCAAGGCTACACGCGCGAGCCCGTGCGCTCGTAAGCACAGACGGCCGACGCGCGGCAAGCGATGTCGCGGAAACCCGCATATCTGCTCTATACGGCCGGCGCGCGCGAACGGCCGTGCGCCGCGCGAAGCAATCAGGGCCGCCGCTGATAGAATACGAGATGAATTGTCGAAGCGAGCCGAACCACGCGCGCGCGTTTTTCCGGCGGGCTCCGACTTCACGCTAACCCCGCAAATCGTGACAGACCGCTTCGGCGTCATTCGAAAGCCGGTCGTAATCCCCGATGAAATTGCTAGATGCTCTGGTAGAACAGCGGATCAACGAAGCCGTGTCTCGCGGCGAGTTGAACAACTTGCCGGGCGCAGGCGCGCCGCTTCAGTTGGACGACGATCTTCTCGTTCCCGAGGAAGTGCGCGTCGCCAACCGTATTCTCAAGAACGCGGGTTTCGTTCCGCCCGCCGTCGAGCAGCTTCGCGCGCTGCGCGGCCTGCAGGACGAACTCGACAAGGTGACCGATCCTGCCGCCCGCTGCCGCATTCAGGTGAAGATGCTCGCGCTCGACATGGCGCTCGAATCGCTGCGCGGCGGCGGCTGCGTGCCGCACGAATATCGTCGGCGCATCGCGGAGCGGCTCTCCGAGCGCGTCGCGGCGCGTGGCGACACGGAGCCGGAGCAGCCTTGACGCTCACCGAACCGCCGCCCGGCGCTTCTCCCGACACACCAGAAGATCCCGCTCCCGCCAGCGACCGCGATCGCCGCTTCATGGCGCTCGCGCAACGCGCCGCCGACGAAGCGCGCCGCGCGGGCGAAGTGCCGGTGGGCGCGGTCGTCGTGCTGGGCGATGAAGTCATCGCCACGGGTTTCAATCATCCGATTCGCGGGCACGATCCGTCCGCGCACGCGGAAATGGTCGCGCTGCGGGCCGCCGCGCAGACGCTGCGGAACTATCGGCTGCCGGGCTGCGAGCTGTATGTGACGCTGGAGCCGTGCCTGATGTGCGCGGGCGCGATCATGCACGCGCGCATCGCCCGGGTCGTGTACGGCGCGGCCGACCCGAAGACCGGCGCGTGCGGCAGCGTCGTCGATATGTTCGCGAACGAGCGGCTGAATCATCACACGGCCGTGACGGGCGGCGTGCTCGCCGACGAATGCGGACACGCGCTCAAGAACTTTTTCGCCGAGCGCCGGCTTCTCGCGCGGGAAGAGCGGGCCGCGCGCCTAACAGCCGATTCCATCACCAACACGAACCAAACATCGTGAAATCACGCACCATCGACCTTATCGCGCCTTCCGGCTATCCGCACGATCCCGCCGCCGTCGAGCGGGGCATCGGGCGTTTGCGGGCGCAGGGTCATCGGCTCGAAAATCTCGATGCGACGCGCCGGCGCTTCCAGCGATTCGGCGGCACCGACAGCGAACGCGCCGCCGATCTGAACCGTCTCGCCGATCCGTCGCGGCCGCTGCCCGATATCGTGCTGGCCGTGCGCGGCGGGTATGGCGCATCGCGCATCCTGCACGGCCTCGATTACGACGGCCTGCGGCGCCTGGCCGACGAACCCGTGGCACTCGTCGGCCATAGCGATTTCACGGCGATTCAGTGCGCCTTGTACGCGCGTTCGGCGGTGAAGAGCTTCGGCGGCCCGATGTTCGCCGGGAACTTCGGCGCGGAGCACCTGAGCGCGTTCACCATGCACCACTTCTGGCAGGCGATCTCGCAGCCGAGCTTCACCGTGACGAGCCACACGCCGCAGCGCCAGTCAGTGGATGTGACCGGCATGCTGTGGGGCGGCAACCTCGCGATACTCGCCGCGCTCGTCGGCACGCCGTATCTGCCGCCTGTGGATGGCGGGATTCTTTTCATCGAAGACGTGAACGAGCATCCGTTCCGCATCGAGCGGATGATCTATCAGCTGCATCAGGCGGGCGTGCTTGGACGGCAGCAAGCGGTGATCATGGGCGAGTTCTCAGGCGGGCGCCTGTCCGACTACGACAACGGCTTCTCGCTCGACGCGGTGATCGAGCAGATGAGGGCGGCGACCGGCGTGCCGTTCGTGACCGGCTTGCAGTTCGGGCACGTCGATAATCTGCTCACGCTGCCTTTTGGTGCGACTGCACACCTCGTCGCGAACGAGCGGGGTTTCACGCTGGCGCTGTCGGACTATCCGCATCTGGCTTGAGTTCGCGGGTGAGGGCACTTGTTGCGAGTGCCTTTTTATTCGGATGTTGACGCAACTAACGGTCCTCCTCATGCGTCACCGTGAATCGCGATGCACCATTCGAGCACACCGGATTGTCGACAAAATACGGCAGGCAATGCCGACAAAAAGTGGCGTAATCGCCTGAAATGCTTGCCGGTATTGGCGTGCAGGCAGACATCATCTCGCGCGACGCCGTCCTCCACCAAGATTTTTAATTTGAATTGTTGACAATCTTTATGTCGATTCTAAGATGGTCATCATGCAAGCGAGCACATCATGTCCGACCGTAAAACGAGTGCTGCATCGAACGCTTCCGCCGGTTCTCTGAACGGAGCCGTCGCAGCGAGCCCCGAGTCGATCGCCGAGAACATCCGCGCCGCGATCCTCGAACACCGGCTTGCTCCCGGCGCGAAGCTGACCGAAGCGCAGTTGTGCGAAGTGTTCGACGTGAAACGCGGCCCGGTGCGCCAGGCGCTGTCGCAACTGGCAGGCGAGCGGCTCGTCGATCTCGAACCGAATCGCGGCGCGTTCGTCGCCAGTCCGTCGCTGCAGGAAGTGCACGACGTGTTCGAGATGCGACGCATCGTCGAGCTGGCTGTCGTCGAGCGCATCTGCAAAGGGCACGGCACGCGGCGGCTGAAGTCGATCGGCGCGACCATCGGGCGCGAAAGGCGAGCCTTCGAGAACCGCGATTTCTCCGCGTGGATTCGGCTGTCGGGCGAGTTCCACACCGAACTGGCCGCGCTCACCGGCAACGCCGTGCTGTGCGATTGTCTGTCCGGACTCGTCGCGCGCTCGACGCTGATCTCGGCGCTGTATGAATCGCTCGGCAAGAGCTCGTGCTCGTTCGAAGATCACGAAGCGATCCTCGCCGCGCTCGATGCCGGCGACGCCGCAAAAGCCGGGGAACTGATGGCGCAACATCTGCGCGATGTCGAATTGAAGATGCTGGAGCGGCCCGCCCGTGGCGCGGTCGATCTGAAGGAAGTATTTGCAAGGCCGGGCGAACGCGAGAAGGCGTTCGGCGCGTAGCCAAGCCGTAGCACGAACACACATGACTGGAGACCGCGTCCGCGCTGATTGCAGCGGACGCGTGGCGAGACGCGCGCGCGACCCCGTTCGCAGCATGCGCCGCACTGAACGAGACGCTCATCGATGAGCGTGCAATGAAAAGCGCCTGACGGCGAGCGAGATGGGCCGAAGCCCGCTCGCTCTCGGCACTACGCCGCAGGCGATGGAGCAAATCCGAAGAGTACCGCGCGAGCGTGGCGGCGAGCCCGTTCGCGAAGGTATCCGACGACGCTTGATCCCAAGCAATTGCCGCTTTTTCATGACGCAAGCCGCCCATCCAAGGAGAGGTCATGGCTCAGTTCAGTGCAACGCCCGGCAGTTCAGCACTGCCGCCGTATGAAACCCCGTACGAATCTTCCGAGCACGATACCGGCTTGCCGGCCGGCTACAGCGATCGTCTGTACAACGAAGATCTTGCGCCGCTCAGGAATCAGACGTGGGGCGCGTACAACATCTTCGCGTTCTGGATGTCGGACGTGCATAGCGTCGGCGGCTATGTGTTCGCGGGCAGTCTCTTCGCGCTCGGGCTGACGAGCTGGCAGGTGCTCGTGTCGCTTCTGATCGGCATCGGGCTCGTGAATCTGCTGTGCAATCTCATCGCAAAGCCCAGTCAGGTCGCGGGCGTGCCGTATCCGGTCGCGTGCCGCGCGACGTTCGGCGTGCTCGGCGCGAACATTCCCGCTGTGATTCGCGGACTGATCGCGGTGGCGTGGTATGGCATCCAGACGTATCTGGCTTCGAGCGCGCTCGTGATCGTCGTGCTGAAGTTCGTGCCTTCGCTGATGCCTTATGCGGACGTGCATCGCTACGGCTTCGTCGGGCTGTCGGCGCTCGGCTGGGCCGGCTTCATGCTGCTGTGGGTGTTGCAGGCCGTCGTGTTCTGGCGCGGCATGGAGATGATCAAGAAGTTCATCGACTTCGCGGGACCTGCCGTGTATGTCGTGATGTTCGGGCTCGCCGGATACATGGTGTGGCGCGCGGGCATCCACAACATCGGGCTGAATCTCGGCGGCGTGAAGTATCACGGCATGGAAGTCGTGCCGGTGATGATTACCGCGATCTCGCTCGTCGTCTCTTATTTCTCCGGGCCGATGCTGAACTTCGGCGACTTCTCGCGCTATTGCAAAAGCTTTCGCAGCGTGAAGCGCGGCAACTTCTGGGGGCTGCCGGTCAACTTCCTCGCGTTCTCGCTCGTGACGGTCATCACGACCGCGGCCACGTTGCCGGTGTTCGGACAACTGATTACCGATCCGGTCGAAACGGTCGGGCGCATCGATCATCCGACGGCCGTCATTCTCGGCGCGCTGACGTTCACCATCGCGACCATCGGCATCAATATCGTGGCGAACTTCGTGTCGCCGGCGTTCGACTTCTCCAACGTCGCGCCGCGTCTCATCAGCTGGCGCATGGGCGGGATGATGGCCGCGACCGCGTCGATCTTCATCACGCCGTGGAACCTGTTCAACAACCCCGCCGTGATCCACTACACGCTGGACATTCTCGGCAGCTTCATCGGACCGTTGTACGGCGTGCTGATCCTCGACTTTTATTTGCTCAAGCGCGGCAAGCTCGCGGTGAACGACCTCTACACGACGTCCGACACCGGCAAGTACTGGTACACGAAGGGGGTGAATCGCCGCGCAGTGA
This sequence comes from Caballeronia sp. Sq4a, assembly GCF_023170545.1. Classification (NCBI taxonomy): domain Bacteria; kingdom Pseudomonadati; phylum Pseudomonadota; class Betaproteobacteria; order Burkholderiales; family Burkholderiaceae; genus Caballeronia; species Caballeronia sp. Sq4a. The sequence continues at coordinate 1,282,586 of NZ_CP084250.1, forward strand.
TGGCGCTCTTGCCCGCCGCAGTCATCGCGATTCTGTGTGTGATGCTGCCTTCGCTCGAAGGCGCCTCGAACTTCTCGTGGTTCATCGGCGCGGGGCTCGGCGCGTTGTTCTACTGGATGCTGGCGGATCGCAAGCACGCGGCTTGAAGTGAAGGCAACCCGAGCCGCCGCGACACGTTGCGGCGGACGGAAAGACGCAATAAGCAGGAGACAGCAATGCGCATCAAACTGATCAACCCGAACACCACGCAGCGCATGACGGAATCGATGGCCCGCTGCGCGCGCGAGGTCGCCGCGCCGGGCACGGAAATCATCGCGGTCAGCCCGACGATGGGCCCGCCTTCCATCGAAGGTTACTACGACGAAGCCATTGCCTCGCTCGGGCTGCTCGCCGAAGTGGAGGCGGGCGAGCGGCAGGGCTTCGACGGCTACGTGATCGCGTGTTTCGGCGACCCGGCGCTGTATGCGGCGCGCGAACTGGCGCGCGGGCCGGTCATCGGCATCGCGGAAGCGGCCATGCACGCGGCGAGCGTCATCGCGCCGGGCTTCTCGGTCGTGACGACGCTGCGGCGCACGTGCGGCATGGCATGGCATCTCGCCGAGCGCTACGGCATGACGCGCTTCTGCAAGAACGTGCGTGCGACGGACGTCGCGGTGCTCGAACTCGACGAGCCGGGCTCGGCCGCGCGGCAGACGATCATCGACGAATGCTGGCGCGCGCTAGACGAAGACGGCTCGGACGCCATCGTGCTCGGCTGCGCGGGCATGGCGGAATTCTGCCGCGAAGTGGAGGACGCTATCGGCGCGCCGGTCGTCGAAGGCGTGACGGCGGCCGTCAAATGGGCCGAGGCGCTCATCGCGCTCAGGCTGCATACGGCGAAGCGCGGCGACTTCGCGCGGCCGCTCCCGAAACGCTACGACGGCGTGCTGGCCGATTTCGGCCCGCGCTGAACGCCCGAAGCGATCGACACATACCGGTGACGTGACCCGCAATATCTGCGCTGCTGTATGGGCGCATCCGGGCGTTTTCGCTACACTGAATCGTCGACATTCCGCTTCCCAACGCCCCGTTTCCTGACCCAGCCATGTCTCTAGATCCGAACTATCCACGCGACCTGATCGGCTACGGCCGCCATCCCGTGCAGGCGAACTGGCCGGGGCGTGCGCGCGTCGCCGTGCAATTCGTGCTCAATTACGAAGAAGGCGGCGAAAACTGCGTGCTGCACGGCGATCCCGGCTCCGAGCAGTTCTTGTCCGAGATCGTGGGCGCGGCGTCGTATCCGGCGCGTCACATGAGCATGGAGTCCATCTACGAATACGGCTCCCGCGCAGGCGTCTGGCGCATCTTGCGCGAATTCGAGAAGCGCGGCCTGCCGCTGACCGTGTTCGGCGTCGGCATGGCGATGGAGCGGCATCCCGAGCTTTCGCGGGCGTTCGTGGAGCTGGGGCATGAGATTGCGTGCCACGGATATCGCTGGATTCACTATCAGGACATGTCGCCGGAGCGCGAAGCGGAGCACATGCGTCTCGGCATGGAAGCCATCGAACGCGTGACGGGCGTGCGGCCGCTCGGCTGGTACACGGGCCGCGACAGTCCGAACACGCATCGGCTGGTGGCGGAATACGGCGGCTTCCTGTACGACTCGGACTACTACGGCGACGACCTGCCGTTCTGGATGGACGTCGAGCTCGGCAACGGCAAGAGCACGCCGCAACTCATCGTGCCGTACACGCTCGACACCAACGACATGCGTTTCGCCACGCCGCAAGGCTTCAATACGGGCGACCACTTCTTCACGTACCTGCGCGATGCCTTCGACGTGCTGTACGAAGAAGGCGACGAAGCGCCGAAGATGCTGTCCATCGGCATGCACTGCCGGCTGCTCGGCCGGCCGGGGCGCTTTCGCGGGCTGCAGAAGTTTCTCGATCACATTGAAAAGCACGACCGCGTCTGGGTGACGCGGCGCGTGGATATCGCGCGGCACTGGCGCGAACATCACCCTTACGATCAAACGCAGGCAGACAACGGGACGGCGGCATGAAGGCGATGCAAACCACACTCGACCAACTCAACACCATGCCCGAAGACGCGTTCGTGACCGTGCTCGCCGGCATCTTCGAGCATTCGCCGTGGGTCGCGGAGATCGCGGCTGAGAAGCGCCCGTTTTCGAGCATCGACGAATTGCACGCGACCATGTCGCAAGCGGTGGAGACGGCGGGCGAAGAGAAGCAACTCGCGCTCATCAACGCGCACCCGGAACTCGCGGGCAAGGCAGCGGTGCGCGGCGAACTGACGGCCGAATCGACGCGTGAGCAGAGCGGCGCGGGGCTGAACCTCTGCACGCAGGAAGAATTCGACAAGCTCCAGTCGCTCAACACGGCGTATCGCGAGAAGTTCGGCTTTCCGTTCATTCTCGCGGTGCGCGGCTATGACCGTCACGGCATCATCGCGAACTTCGAGGCGCGCGTGAATCACGACCGCGCCCAAGAGCTTCGCACGAGTCTCGACCAGATCTACCGGATCGCGCGCTTCAGGCTCGACGACCTGATCTGCGCCTGATCCTCCCTTGCAACGACAATAGGACGAAGACAATGGCAATTCCGACACTCGATCCCAACGCGCCCGACTTCACGCGCCGCTATGTGAATCTCGCGGACCCGCGTCTGGGCGCGCAGGCACTCGAGGCGAGCGACGATTTCTTCGCGCCGAAGGAACGCATGCTGAACCCCGAGCCGGCCGTGTTCATCCCCGGCAAGTACGACGAGCACGGCAAGTGGATGGACGGCTGGGAAACGCGCCGCAAGCGCACGACCGGCTACGACTGGTGCATCGTCAAGCTGGCGCGGCCGGGCGTGATCAAGGGCATCGATCTGGATACGAGCCACTTCACGGGCAACTTCCCGCCGGCGGCGTCGATCGAAGGCGCGCATGTCGCGGATGGCGCGCCGAGCCAGTCCACGCAATGGACGGAAATCGTGCCGTCCACGACGCTGCAGGGCAACAGCCATCATTATCTCGACGTCGCATCGGCCGAGCCGTTCACGCACTTGCGCGTGAACATCTATCCGGACGGCGGCATCGCGCGGTTGCGGGTGTACGGTCAGCCGCAGCTCGACTGGCGCAACGCGGATCGCAACGAACTGTTCGATCTCGCCGCGATGGAAAACGGCGCGTACATGGTCGGCACGAACAACCAGCACTTCGGTCTCGCGTCCACGCTGCTGATGCCGGGCCGCGGCGTCAACATGGGTGACGGCTGGGAAACGCGCCGCCGCCGGGAGCCGGGCAACGACTGGTGTATCGTCGCGCTCGCGCAGCCGGGCATCATCAAGAAAGTCGAAGTGGATACCGCGCACTTCAAGGGCAATTTCCCCGACCGCTGCTCGCTGCAGGCGGCGTATGTGAAGGGCGGCACGGACAGCTCGCTCGTCACGCAGGCCATGTTCTGGCCGGTGCTGTTGTCGGAACAGAAGCTGCAGATGGACAAGCAGCATTTCTTCGAGTCCGAACTCGCGGCGCTCGGCCCGGTCACGCACGTGCGCTTCAACATCTACCCGGACGGCGGCGTGTCGCGCCTGCGTCTTTTCGGAACGCTTGCATGATGAAGACGCTCGCGATCGAACCGTTGACGCGCGCGGCGTTCGAGCCTTTCGGCGATGTGATCGAGCTCGACGGCGCGAAGCAGATCCCGATCAACCTCGGCACGACGATCCGCTTTCACGATCTCTGCAAGGTCGACGTGACCGACGAGGGCGGCCGAACGCTCGTGAATCTCTTTCGCGGACAGCCGCGCGTGCTGCCGTTCGAAGTGAAGATGATGGAGCGTCATCCGCTGGGCTCGCAGGCGTTCATTCCGCTCGACGAGCGGCCGTATCTCGTGGTCGTGGCGCCGGCGGGAGAACTCGACGAGTCGCAGATTCGCGCGTTCGTCACGCGCGGCTGGCAGGGCGTGAATTACGCGAAAGGCGTCTGGCATCATCCGCTCATTGCGCTGGATAAGGTCAGCGATTTCATCGTCGTCGATCGCGGCGGGGAAGGCTTGAATCTGAACGAGCAGGACCTGAGAGAGTCGTTGTGGCTGACACAAGAGGCGCTGCGCTGAGTCGTCGCGCGTATTGCGCGTATTGCGCGTATTGCCCCTGGCAGTCACGGAAAGACCGGCGCAGCATGGCCGGTCTTTTTTGTTGCGCGCTACACTATGCCGCTCATCCCCGACCAAGCGACTCACGATGCCAGCACGCCAGATCGACCTACGCAGCGATACCGTCACCCGCCCGAGCCAAGCGATGCTCGCCGCCATGTCAGCCGCCGAAGTGGGCGACGACGTCTGGGGCGACGATCCCACGGTGCTCAAGCTCCAGTCAACGCTCGCGGAGCGCACCGGCAAAGAAGCGGGCCTGTTCTTTCCGAGCGGCACGCAAAGCAACCTCGCCGCGCTGATGGCGCACTGCGCGCGCGGCGACGAGTACATCGTCGGGCAGGCGGCGCATACGTACAAATACGAGGGCGGCGGGGCGGCGGTGCTCGGCAGCATTCAGCCGCAGCCTATCGAGAACGCGCCCGACGGCTCGTTGCCGCTCGAAAAGATCGCGGCGGCGATCAAGCCTATCGATGACCACTTCGCGCGTTCGCGCCTGCTCGCGCTGGAGAACACCATCGGCGGGAAAGTGCTGCCGGCCGACTACGTGGCGCAGGCGACGAAGCTGGCACGCGATCGCGGCCTCTCGACGCATCTGGACGGCGCGCGCATCTTCAACGCGGTGGTGGCGTCGGACCGGCCGGTGAGCGAGCTGTGCGCGCCGTTCGATACGGTTTCCATCTGCTTTTCGAAAGGGCTCGGCGCGCCGGTCGGGTCGGTGCTGGTCGGCAGCAAGGCGCTCGTGGATGTTGCGCACCGCTGGCGCAAGGTGCTCGGCGGCGGCATGCGGCAGGCGGGCGTGCTCGCGGCGGCGTGCCTTCATGCGCTCGATCATCATGTCGACGGGCTCGCGAAGGATCATGAGAACGCGGCGCGGCTCGCAGCGGGGCTTGCCGGCATCGACGGAATCGTGATTCAGTCGCAAGCCACCAACATGGTGTTCGCGCAAATTCCCGAGAAGCATTGCGCGCCGCTCGAAGCTTGGCTCAAGGAACGCGGCATTCTCACGCAGATGCTCTACGCATCGCGGTTCGTGACGCATCGTGATGTGTCGCGCGAAGATATCGACACAGTCATCGACGCGGTCAAAGCCTACTTCGCCGCGCAATGAGAAACGGGCCGATCGGCGCTAACCGAATCGGCCCGTCTCGCATCGGCAGCGATGCTTACTGCACCGCGCCTCCGTCAAACCATGCAGCGATCTTCTGACGCTCGGCATCCGTCATTTGCGTGACGTTGCCAAGCGGCATCGCTTTTAGCGTCACCGCCTGCTGATGCACGCGCTGCGCGTTCTGGCGAATCTCCGCGGGCGTGTCGAGCAGAACGCCTGCGGGCGCGCTGCCCATCATCGTCGGATGCGCGGAGTGGCACGCCGCGCAACGCTGCTGGATGATCGGCTGGATATCGGCGACCTTGATCGTCGGCGCGCCTGCGGCTTGCGCGACCGGCACCGTCGGCGCGGGCATCGTCCACGCGAATGCGCCGAGCACCAGCACGAGACCCGCGACCGGCATGTACCACAGCACCTGCCCACGGTGACGCATCACGAAGAACTGCCGGATCAGCGCGCCCGCCAGCATGATGAGCACGAGGATCACCCAGTTGTACTTGTGCGTGTAGGTCATCGCGTAGTGGTTGGACAGCATCGCGAAGACGACCGGCAGCGTGAAGTACGTGTTATGTACGGAACGTTGCTTGCCGCGCTTGCCGTAGATGGCGTTCGGCGTTTCGCCCTTGAGCATCGCCGCGACCATCTTGCGCTGTCCCGGAATGATGACGAAGAACACGTTCGCGGACATGATCGTCGCGATCATCGCGCCGGTGATCAGATACGCCGCGCGGCCCGAGAATACGTGACACGCGACGAACGCCGCGATCAGTACGTAGATGCCGACGCAGATGCCGAGCAGCTTGTCGTTGTGACCGAGCAGGCGGCAGAGCGAATCGTAGACGATCCAGCCGGCCATCAGAAAGCCGAGCGCCGCCGACACCGCAACGACCGGTCCCATGTCGAGCACGTTCTTGTCGATCAGATAGGTGCTCGGGGAGAGCAGATACAGCACGAAGAAGAGGCCGAAGCCGGACATCCACGTGGTATAGGACGGCCAGAACGACCAGTGCAGATTTTCCGGCATGTCCTGCGGCGCGACCGAATACTTCTGCATGTGATAGAAGCCGCCGCCGTGCACGTGCCAGAAGTCGCCGAACACGCCGCGCCGGCGCGCGTTCGGGTCCTGCGGCGGTTTCAGGCTGTTGTCGAGCGCGACGAAATAGAACGACTCGCCGATCCACGCGATCGCCACGATGACGTGCAGACAGCGCAAGACCAGGTTCAGCCAGTCGGTGATAAAGCCTTCCATGAACTCCTCCACTACCGATTCGTTATGCGCACGCCGTCGATGCGCGGCGTGCTGTGATCGCTATGTCTGGCGCGTGTTAGCTGCCGCGGGTTAGCTGCCGCGATACGTGCTGTACGCCCACGGCGAGACCAAAAGCGGCACGTGATAGTGCGCGGCGGCGTCCGCGATGCCGAAGCGCAGCACGACGCGATCGACGAAGCGCGGCTCGGGCACTTTCACGCCAAGCGCGGCGAAATATTCGCCCGCGTGAAAGACGAGTTCGTATTCGCCGGTTTCGAGTTCCGCGCCTTCGAGCAGCGGCGAGTCGCAGCGGCCGTCGTCGTTGGTCAGGGTGGTCTTGATTGCGCGCCGGGTGTCGCCGGATAGCGCGAAGAGCTCGACTTGAATATTCGCGCCGGGGCGGCCGTGCGCGGTGTCGAGGACGTGGGTGGTGAGCTTGCCCATTCGCATGTTCCTTGTGTTGTGCGATGTCCGGCTCGCGCATCGATCCGAAATCCGCACTTGGGGAACCGTGCGGCGGCGGCGGATCGAGGCTCCACGTCAGTGGCTACATACCCGTCGGCGTTTCAGATGCGCGCCGTGTACAGCATTGTAGAAATTCGAGACGCGCTGTGCGTCCGCGATAGGAAAGATAATGCCGGGCGCATGAGCGCCGCCGCTCGCGCAAAGCCACGGCGCGCGGACAACCTGCACGGCTTTTGCTGCGATGCTACCTGCGCCAAAATTCGCAAATATATCGCCGGGCTGAACTCGACTATGACGCCTGCGTGATTGCCGCCATGTTTTTGGCTGCCGACAGTGACACCGCGCGCAATCGAGCCGCGTCCCGAAGACGGCGTTCCACGCTGGGTAACCGGGGCTTTCACTGGTCCTCTTACCCTGATGCAACCCGTTTACGGAGAACATTCGATGAATGCGACACCCCGCAGCCTGCTCGTCAAGAACGCCCACATGCTGGTCACGATGGACGCAGAGCGCCGCGAAATCGCCGATGGCGGCCTGTATATCGAAGGGAACCGCATCGTCGCGGTCGGCCCGACGAGTGAGCTTCCGCAGACCGCCGACGACGTGCTCGACATGCGCGGGCATCTCGTCATTCCCGGTCTCGTCAACACGCACCACCATATGTATCAGAGCCTGACGCGGGCGGTTCCGGCCGCGCAGAACGCCGAGCTTTTCGGCTGGCTCACGAACCTCTACAAGATCTGGGCGCATCTGACGCCCGAGATGATCTCCGTCTCCACGACGACCGCGATGGCCGAACTGCTGCTCTCCGGCTGCACGACATCGAGCGATCACCTGTATATCTATCCGAACGGCAGCCGGCTCGACGACAGCATCGCGGCGGCGCGCGAGATCGGCATGCGCTTTCACGCGGCGCGCGGCAGCATGAGCGTCGGCCAGAAAGACGGCGGGCTGCCGCCGGATTCGGTCGTCGAGAAGGAAGACGCGATCCTGAAGGACTCGCAGCGCCTCATCGAGACGTATCACGACGAAGGCCGTTACGCGATGCTGCGCGTGGTCGTCGCGCCGTGCTCGCCGTTTTCGGTGAGCCGCGAGTTGATGCGCGATTCCGCGGCGCTCGCGCGTCGGTATGGCGTGTCGCTGCACACGCATCTGGCCGAAAACGTGAACGATGTCGCGTACAGCCGCGAAAAGTTCGGCATGACGCCGGCCGAATATGCCGAAGACCTGGGCTGGGTCGGCCACGACGTGTGGCATGCGCATTGTGTCCAGCTCGACAAGCCGGGTATCGAGCTTTTCGCGCGCACGGGAACGGGCGTGGCGCACTGTCCGTGCTCGAACATGCGGCTCGCGTCCGGCATCGCGCCGATCCGCGCGATGCGCGACGCGGGCGTGGCGGTCGGGCTCGGCGTGGACGGCTCGGCATCGAACGATGGCGCGCAAATGGTCGCCGAAGTGCGGCAGGCGCTTTTGCTCCAGCGCGTCGGCTTCGGACCGGACGCGATGACCGCGCGCGAAGCGCTCGAAATCGCGACGCTCGGCGGGGCGAAGGTACTGAACCGCGACGACATCGGCGCGCTCGCGCCCGGCATGGCGGCGGATTTCGTCTCATTCGATCTGTCGCAGCCGGCGTTCGCGGGCGCGCTGCACGATCCCGTCGCGGCGCTCGTGTTCTGCGCGCCGTCGCAGGTCGCGACGAGCGTCATCGACGGGAAAGTGGTCGTGAAGGAAGGGCGCTTGATGACGGTGGATCTGCGCGCGGTCGTGGAGCGGCATAACGCGCTGGCGGGCGAACTGGCGAATGCGGCGCAGTGAAGGCGCGATCCGCGCCTCAAGGCGAGGCGCGCGCCTTCGCGGGTCGTGACGAGTGTCATCGACCGAAAAGCGGTCGTGAAAGAGGGTGCCTGACGACTGTGGTTCTGCGCGCGGTCTTCGAGCGGCACAACCTGCTGGCGCGCGAACTGGCGAATGGCGCCTGACGACGGTAAATTTGCGCGCGGCGGTCGACCGGCGCAACACACTGCCGCCCGAACTGGCGAACGCGGCGCACTGAGGGCGAATGCGCCTGCGATCAGGTCAAGGCTGGTCGATCAGCGAGCGCGTCGCCTCGGCGACGAGACTGCGCAGCCAGCGAACTTCGTCGGAGTAGTGACACCGCTCATGCCAAAGCTGGTAATACTGCATGGGCGGGAAGTCGAGCGGCGCGGGCACCACCGCGAGCGGCAGGAACTTCGCGTAATGGGCGGCGAAGAGGCGCGTGGTCGTGAACACGAGGTCCGACTTGATCAGCACGTAAGGCGCAAGATTGAAGTACGGCAGCGTCACGACGACATGGCGCTTCAGGCGTTCGCGCGCCAGATGCACGTCGATTGCTCCGCGCTGACCGACGGAATAGGGCGTCGGCGCGAGGTGCGGCGCGTTGAGATACTGATCGAGCGTGAGCCCGCCGCGCTTCGCGAACGGATGCGTGTTGCTGACGAGACACACGATCTTGTCGACGAAGAGATTCGACAGATGCAGTTGCTCGGGCGGTTCCGGCCAGTTGCCGACGACGATATCGAGCTTGCCGTCTTCGAGCGCCAGTTCGTAATCGAACGCGGGGCCGAGCGAATGGAACTCGAGCGTCGCGTTCGGCGCGGCCTGCCGGAAACGCTCGACGACCGTCGGCACGAAGAGCACGTTCAGATAGTCGGGACAGCCGATGCGATAGCACCGCACGGACGTCGAAGGGTCGAAGTTGTGCTGCTGGACCTTGATCCGCTCGATCTCGCGCAGCGCGTTCTGCGTCGGTTCGAGCAGGCGCAGGCCGTATTCGGTCGGCACCATGCCGGATTTGCCGCGCACGAGCAGCGGGTCGCCGGTGATGTCGCGCAGGCGGCGCAGCGCGGCGCTGATGGCGGGTTGCGACTGATTGAGCTTGACGGCCGCGCGGGTGACGCTGCGTTCCATCAGCAAGGTATGCAAGACGCGCAATAAGTACGTATCGATCGCCTCGCGTTGCTGACTCATGTTATCTCCACTATATGTTCTGGCTGATCGACGGTGGGGTACAACATATCATTTTTAATATGACATAGACTTTGCGTCAAGGTGTGGCTAACCCGCAAATACTGGCTCGGCGGGGAGTTGCGCTAATTTTGAGTTATCGACTTAGCGTCTCGAATTCTGTAAATTCTGCCCGCGATATGAGTTCGTGCGACAACCGGTGTCTTGCGCTCGCTCTCGCGGTAATCCTTTCCAGTCCGGCCTGCTCGGTGGCCGGGCGCTTATTCAGAGCTCAATGGGCGACGCCATTCAAAAGTCGACAACGCCACCGCGCCTGGCGTTGTCCGGCATCAGCAAGCAGTACCCGTCCGTCAAGGCCAACGACGGCGTGAATCTCGTCGTCATGCCGGGCGAGATCCACGCGGTGCTCGGCGAAAACGGCGCGGGCAAGTCCACGCTGATGAAGATCATCTACGGCGCGGTGCGCCCGGACGAAGGCGAAATCCGCTGGCAGGGCGAGACAGTCGACATCGGCAGTCCGGCCGCGGCGCGCAAGCTCGGCATCGGCATGGTGTTTCAGCACTTCTCGCTGTTCGAAACGCTGACGGTCGCCGAAAATATCGCGCTCGCGCTCGACGAGAAGTTCGACATGAAGGCGCTTTCGAAGCGCATTCGCGACGTGTCGAAGGACTACGGGCTCGATGTCGATCCGCAGCGGCACGTTCATAGCCTAACGGTGGGCGAGCGGCAGCGCGTGGAGATCGTGCGATGCCTCTTGCAGAATCCGCGGCTGCTGATCATGGACGAGCCGACTTCCGTGCTCACGCCGCAGGCTGTGCAGAAGCTCTTTACGGTGCTGCGCCGACTCGCCGCCGAGGGCTGCAGCATTCTCTATATCAGCCACAAGCTCGACGAGATCCAGGCGCTTTGCGAGAACGCCACCGTGATGCGCGGCGGCCGCGTGACCGGCAATGTCGATCCGCGCAAGGAAACGCATGCGTCGCTCGCGCAGTTGATGGTCGGTCATTCGCTGCCCGACTACACGCGCCGTGCCCACACGCCGGGCGATGCGCTGCTCGCGGTCAGTAATCTTTCGGTGGCGAGTCCGGACCCGTTCGGGACGTCGCTGCAGAACGTGTCGTTCGAGGTGCGCGCGGGCGAAATCTTCGGCATCGCGGGCGTCTCGGGCAATGGCCAGGCGGAACTGCTCGCCGCGCTGTCGGGCGAGATTCGCGATCGCCACGTCGCGACCGATGCCGTGTCGATCTGCGGCACGCCCGCGGCGCGGCTCACGGCGGGCGCGCGGCGGCGGCTCGGCTTTGCGTTCGTGCCGGAAGAACGGCTCGGGCGCGGCGCGGTCCCGGCGATGTCGCTCGCGGAAAACGGTCTGCTGACCGCGCATCGGCAACAGATGGTGCGCGGCGGCTGGATTCGCGCGGGCGCGGTGCGCAGCTTCGCTGACCGCTGCATTCAGGCGTTCGACGTGCGCTGCGGCGGCAGTGGCGCGCTCGCGCAGAGCCTGTCGGGCGGCAACTTGCAGAAGTTCATTGTCGGACGCGAGATTTTGCAGGCGCCGAAGGTGCTCGTCGTCGCGCAGCCGACCTGGGGCGTCGATGTCGGCGCGGCCGGTTTCATCCGCCAGCAATTGCTCGATCTCGCATCGCGCGGCGTCGCCATTCTCGTGATCTCGGAAGAGCTCGAAGAACTGTTCGACATTTGCGACCGGCTCGCGGTGCTCGCGCGCGGCAAGCTCTCGCCGGTGCGCGCGACGGGCGAGACGAACGCCGAGGAAATCGGCCTCTTCATGGCGGGGCTCTTCGAAGGCAAGCGCGCGGCCGCGGCCGAACTGGATTCTTTGAGCAAATAAGCATGATCTTTCCCTATCGACTCGAAGCGCGCCCGACGCCCTCGCGCGCCATGCAGCTTGCGGTTCCGGTCGTGGCGGCCGTCGCGACGCTGGTCATCGGCTTCCTGATCTTCGGCGTCGTCGGCCAGGACCCGCTGCGCGCGATGCACGCGTTCTTCATCGAGCCGCTCTCGACCGTGAACGGCTGGTCCGAACTCGTGCTGAAGGCGTCGCCGTTGTGCCTGATCGGACTCGGGCTCGCGGTCGGCTATCGCGCGAACGTGTGGAATATCGGCGCGGAAGGGCAGATGCTGCTCGGCGGCATCGTCGCGGGCGGCATTGCGATACACGTCGGCGATGCATCCGGCTGGTGGACGCTGCCGCTCATGGTGATCGGCGGCATCGCGGGCGGCATGCTGTGGGCCGCGATTCCGGCGTTGCTCAAAAGCCGCTTCAACACCAACGAGATTCTCACGAGCCTGATGCTCACGTACGTCGCGACGCAACTGCTGATCTATCTCGTGAGCGGCCCGTGGCGCGACCCGGAAGGCATGAACTTCCCGATTTCCGCGATGTTCGTCGACGACGCCTTGTTCCCGCGTCTCTACGGCGACTGGCACTGGAGCTTCCTGAAGGGCACGCGCATTAACGCGTCGGTGTTTCTGACGGTGATCGCGATTCCGCTCATCTGGCTTTTCGTGCGCAAGAGTTTCGCGGGCTTCCGGATGAACGTCGGCGGCCTCGCGCCGCTCGCCGCGCGCTACGCGGGCTTCTCGGACAAGAAGACCATCTGGACTTCACTGCTGCTTTCCGGCGGACTCGCGGGTCTCGCGGGCGTGGGCGAAGTCGCGGGACCGATCGGGCAGCTTCAGGCCGGCTGGTCGCCGGGCTACGGCTTCACCGCGATCATCGTCGTATTCGTCGGGCGGCTGCATCCGGTGGGAATCGTGCTCGCGAGTCTGTTGATGGCGCTGCTGTATCTCGGCGGTGAAGCGGTGCAGACATCGCTGCAATTGCCGCAGGCGCTCGCGGGCGTGTTTCAGGGGCTGCTGCTGTTTTGTCTGCTCGGCTGCGATCTGTTCGTGAACTACCGCATCAGGCGCAGGACCCCGGCGCACCGCGCTGCTTGAGACCGCATAAGAGAACTCGAAGATGGATATCAATCAAGCCAGCAATCTCGCATCGAGCGCGGTCATCGCGGCCATTCCGCTGATGTACGCGGGCGCGGGCGAACTCGTCGCGGAGAAGTCGGGCGTGCTCAACCTGGGCGTCGAAGGCATGATGCTGATGGGCGCGGTCACGGGCTACGCGGTCACGTCGATCACGGGCAGTCCGTGGCTCGGCATCGTCGCGTCGGTGTTCGCCGGGCTCGCGATGGCGCTGCTCTTCGGCTTCCTCACCATCACCATGCTTGCGAATCAGGTCGCCACGGGCCTGTCGCTGACGATCTTCGGCATCGGATTCTCGGCGTATGTCGGCAAGCCGTACACGTCGGCCGCGGTGCGCGCGACCATCGACGTGGTGCCGATTCCCGGCCTCTCGTCGATTCCCGTTCTCGGCCCGGCGATCTTCTCGCTGACGCCGCTCGGCTACCTGGCGTTCTTCATGTTCGCGGTGATCGGCTGGTTCCTGTACAAGACCCGCGCGGGGCTCGTGCTGCGCTCGGTCGGCGAATCGCCGGCGGTGGCGCATTCGGTCGGCTTCCCGGTGGTCGGCGTGCGTTACGGCGCGACCCTTTTCGGCGGCGGCATGGCGGGCATCGCGGGCGGCTACTACTCGATCGTCTATCTGCATGTCTGGCAGGAGCAACTGACCTCAGGCCGCGGCTGGATCGCGCTCGCGCTCGTCGTCTTCGCGACGTGGCGGCCGGGGCGTCTCCTGATCGGCGCACTGCTGTTCGGCGCGGTGATGGCGCTGCAGTTCTACGCGCAGGCCATCGGCGTGCCGGTGCCGACGCAGTTCCTCGCGATGCTGCCGTATATCGCGACCATCGTCGTGCTCGTGTTGATCTCGCGCAACCCGAACACGATCAAGCTCAACGCGCCTGCATCGCTCGGCAAGCCGTTTTTCGCAGCGAGTTGAAGCGCGTGGCGCGCCGGCATTTTGCATTCGCGGTACCGCATGCAAAGTGCCGCATTCAATTCGCGCGGTCGGTGTGTTGTTCCGCCACCGCACCGCGCGCGCCTGAGTTCCGCCGCGTTTTTTGGCCGACGAAACTTCAGGCGAACCGTTTTCCGTTTTGCATACAACATCCAAAGAGGAGCATCACGATGCAGAAAACCTGGCTGAAGGCGATCACGGCCACTGTCGCGCTCTCCGCGACGCTCGCCGCCGCGAGTGCGCAAGCCGCCGACGCCCCCGGCGTCGCCTTCGTCTATCTCGGCAATCCGGGCGATGCGGGCTGGACCTTCGCGCACGACGCCGGCAGCAAGGAAGCCGAAGCGAAGTTCGGCAACAAGATCAAGATCACGCGCGTCGAGAACGTGCCGGAATCCGCGGACTCCGAACGCGTGTTCCGCGATCTGGCTAACAAGGGCAACAAGGTCATCTTCGGCACGAGCTTCGGCTATCAGGACTTCCAGCTGAAGGTCGCGAAGGACTTTCCCGACACGATCTTCCTGACCGCGACGGGCTTCAAGAAGGCGAAAAACTTCGGCACATACGACGTGCGCATGTATCAGGGCGCGTACCTCGCGGGCGTCGCGGCGGCCTATGTGACGAAGACGAATACGCTCGGCTTCGTCGCGTCGGTTCCGATTCCCGAAGTGGTCCGCAACATCAACGCGTACACCTTGGGCGCGCGTTCGGTGAATCCGAAGATCCATACGAAGGTGATCTGGATCAATAGCTGGTTCGATCCGGGCAAGGAAAAGCAGGCGGCCGAGACGCTGATCGGACAGGGCGCGGACGTGCTGCTGCAAAACACCGATTCGAACGCGACGCTCAACACCGCGAACGAAAAGCATGTGCATGCGTTCGGCTGGGATTCGAACATGAAGAAGTTCGGCCCGGACGCGCATCTCGGCTCGGTGGTCGCGCATTGGGGCGTGTACTACAACGACGTGATTCAGAAGGTGCTCGACGGCAAATGGAAGAACGATCCGGTCTGGCTCGGCATCCCGCAGAAGGCCGTGGACCTGGAGGATCTGAACACCGGCGCGATTCCGGCGAAGGCGGTGCAGGCTGTTGCCGCCAAGCGTGACGAACTGCACTCGGGCAAGTGGGATGTATTCAGCGGCCCGATCAAGGATCAGTCGGGCGCGGAGAAGGTGCCGACGGGCAAGACGCTGACGGATCCGGAGCTGCAGCGTATCAACTGGTATGTGGAAGGCGTGGACGGGTCGCTGCCGAAGTAAGGCGCGTCGTCAGCCGAAACGAAAACCGCGCCCGAGGGCGCGGTTTTCACTTATGGCATGCAAAACGCCAACACTCGACGCTCAGTCATCGATTCGCAGCCCCACCTTGATCGTCACCTGCCAGTGCAGGACCTCGCCGTTCTCGATATGCCCGCGCGTCTCGGTCACTTCGAACCAGTGCATATTGCGCAACGTCTTCGAAGCCTTGGCCAGCGCGACGCGCACGGCGTCGTCGCTCGATTGAGTCGAGGAGCCGGTGAGTTCGATCTGCTTATAGACGTGATCCGACATGCTGTTCTCCTTGTGGTGTGCTCGGACTGCGATCCAGCAAGGCGCGCGCCACGGCGCAGCAAGGCTGCCGTGTCACGCAGGAGACATCGAATGCAAAATGCCGGCGTTCAACGCAGCGGACGCGAAGCGGCGTCGCCTGCATCCTGACGGCGCGTGCCGCGGCGTCTGCGAGCCGAAACGGTCGCGCCGAATTCGCTCAGAATCTGCGTGCGGGCGCGGCTCGCGAAGACAAGAAAGCCGAAGCCGTTCGCCTCATACCAGTAGCCGCCGTTCTCGAGCCCGTCGAGCGGCTGCTCCAGCGCATTCGTGATGGATTCGACGCAGCGCCGGTGCAGCTCGTCGATGGCCGGATAGGGCGGCTGGGCGCCGCGCACGCTGCACAGCAGGACATCGAGTCCTGGCAGCGCATGGGCATACAGCACCGGTTCGTCCTGCGCGCGAGCGCGTGCAATCTTTGTATCGAGCTGGCCGAACGGCTTGAAATGCCTCAGCACGGCGAGAAACGACTCATCGCCATCAGCCTTCACGCGTCTACGCTTTTTCGGGAAGGACATAAAAACTCGCCTGAAAAAGAATTGCAAGAAACGCAGCGTCCTCATGCGGCCACTCCCGTCTTGCGTGCCGCACGTCGATCTTTTATAGCGCATCGATGTGATCGGGTCACGGTGATTCGGGCCTCCGGAACGCGCGATCGGCAAAATTGCCGACAGGCGTCAGAAGCGCACGAATCGTGCCGATGACCCGTTGGCGGCCCGCTGGCATCCCCTCGGCATTTCCTATGGGTATCTATCTGACATCTGTCTCAATAATAGTCCTGCTGCGAGCCGCGCGAACAGACTTCGCGAAGAAAAAAAGCGCCCATGCTAACGAAAGGCGGATAGCGTGCCCTAAAGCGGGGCTCTCACGGCCCGTTCGTGCCGCTGGACGCACTTGCTGATCTAGACGCGCGGCGTCCTTTTGAGTTCATCGCGGATTTCGCGCAGAAGCAGTACGTCTTCGGGCGGCGCGGCGGGCGCCGGCGTTTCGGTGGGCTTGCGCAGATTGTTGATGAACTTGACCATCAGAAAGATGATGAATGCGAGGATGATGAAGTTGATCAGCACGGTGATGAACGAGCCGTAGCCGAAGACCGCGACGCCTGCGGTTTGCAGATCCTTGTACGAATCGGGATTGCCTTTGAAGGTCGGCGGTATGTGGCCGAGCCGGATGAAGAGATTCGAGAAATCGAGCCCGCCTGTCGCGAGGCCGACGACCGGCATAATCAAATCCTTGACGACGGAGTTCACGATAGTCGAGAACGCGCCCCCGATGATGACGCCGACTGCGAGGTCCATGACGTTGCCCTTGAGGGCGAAATTCTTGAATTCCTCGATCATGCTCATGCGGGGATTCCTCCTTTTCAGGTCCGAAACGATTGTTGTGAGGGTGCGGCGGGCCACGAGCGCGCGCCGCTGCATCGAGCGCGAGCAGTACTTACGCACGCCGTGCGTTTTGCTCGCAGGCAAGGCAATGATAGTCAATCCAGTGGCGCGTCGCGCGGCGAGTGACTGCGTGGGCGACACGTACGGCTACGCGGCCTTAACGCGCCCCACGCTGATCGCCGCGCAAAAGGCCGCGTGATCCGCGACGGTCTGAGCGCCGTATCGCTCGGCCCAGACCGCGTAGGCGGCGTCGAGCTTGTCTGATGAGCCGCAGTAGCCCGCGATGAGCGCGGGGTCGCCGGTGCGCGCATGGGCGCGGGCGAGCAGCAGTCCCAGACACCACGCGTAGAAGTCGAACGTGGCGCCGTGCAGCCAGTCGACGGGAACGGAGCCGCGAATCTGCTTCATCTGGCGTACGTAGAAATCGCGCCCGGCGATGGTCGTCCAGCCGAGCAGCGCATCGGATGAGCTTTGCAGGAGCCGCTGACCATGCACGACGCGCCTGCCCTGATGCCGGAACGGCTCTTCAAGCGGCGGAACGAACGGCGCGGCAGCCGGCACGATGCCTTCCTTCACCTGCATGAAGATCGGGTCGCCGAGCGCGCGGCCGATCAACAGCACGAGATACGCACGCGTGCCGACGCTTCCGACGCCGACCACCCGATGCGCGACATCCACGACATCGTAGCGTTCGAGCATCATGCGCCACTCGCCCGCGATGGTCTGCAAATACGCCCTGAAGCCGTCGATGACGTGATTTTTCTCGGCGGCGTCGAGTTGCGTCAGGATCGGCGGATCGACCTTGAAGCGCCAGCTTTTGCCGGCCGGCTCAGCGACCTTGGCGAGCATCGTCGCGTGCGAGCGTTTCATCGCGCGCTCGACGGTGCGCTCGATCGTGGCTCTTTCGTCGGCGTCGAGATGCGTGGGCGCGTCGATGTGCAGTGCGCTCGCGTAAGAGCGCATCTGCCACAAATCGTACGGGCTCACCTGGCGCAGTTCGTTCATCGTCGTGCGGTACGCCTCGCACGCGGAACGCACGGCGCGCTCGCGGCCTTCCATGTCCACGCTGTTTTCGCGGGCCGCGACGTTGATGCTCGCGGTCAGGCGCTTGAGATCCCATTCCCACGGAGCGACGATCGTCTCGTCGAAATCGTTCAGATCGAACACGACGTCCTGACGCGGCGTGCGAAAGAGTCCGAAGTTATTGATGTGCGCGTCGCCGTCGATCATCACGTTGTGGCCGATCGACGGCGACCTCGACAGATCCCACGCCATGACGGTCGCCGCGCCGCGCAGGAACGCGAACGGCGATTCGGCCATGCGCGACATGCGCAGCGGCACGAGCCGTTCCTGTCGTCCGGCGTTGACGGCGAGCACGCGCTCGACGGGATCGGGGCGGTCCGGCTCGGGCTGCCAGTTCGCGTGGGCTTCGAAAGGGATGGCGTCGCGCAGCGCGCGGCCGGCGGAGCGGCTTTCGTCGGCGGTGCCGCTGGCTTGCGATGTCGTCGGGATGGAGCTGAAGCGCGTGGACAAACGTGCCTCCTTCGGCGAGCGAATGCTGCATGTGCGATGGACAGGCCAGCATACCGCAGATCGCGCGCGGTAACGGGGCGCAACTCGGAAAGCGCTGCTTCGCCGATGCCGGGCACGTGCCTTGCTCTAACCCAATCCGCTTAATGCCGTGCAATGCGGCACCCTTATCCCGACGCATCGCGCGTCATTCTCTGCCGATCATCTCATGCCGAATCAATTCCGCATTGCCGAAGGGTCCCCGTTTCCGCTTGGCGCCACGTGGGACGGAAACGGCGTCAACTTCGCCCTGTTTTCAGCGAACGCGACGAAAGTCGAACTGTGCCTCTTCGACGAGAAAGGCGAAAAGGAAACGCAGCGCATCGAGCTGCCCGAATACACCGACGAAGTCTGGCACGTCTATCTGCATGGCCTCGCGCCGGGCGCCGTGTACGGCTACCGCGTGCACGGGCCCTACGAGCCGGAGAACGGGCATCGCTTCAATCCGAACAAGCTGCTGCTCGACCCGTACGCGAAGGCGCACGTCGGCGAGATGAAGTTCGACCCGGCGCTCTTCGGCTATACGCTCAACGCGGAAGGCGACGATCTGACCTTCGACGAACGCGACAGCGCGCCGTTCATGCAGAAATGCCAGGTGATCGACCAGAACTTCACGTGGACCCATGCGACGCGCGTGCGCGTGCCTTGGGAACACACGATCTTCTACGAAACGCACGTGCGCGGCTTCACGAAGCGGCACCCGGCGATTCCGGAAAACATGCGCGGCACGTTCGAAGGGCTCGGACAGAAGGAAGTGGTCGATTACATTAAGAGCCTCGGCGTGACCTCCGTCGAGTTGCTGCCGATCCACGCGTTCGTGAACGACAGCTATCTGCTCGACAAGGGCCTGACGAACTACTGGGGCTATAACACTATCGGCTTCTTCGCGGCCGATCCGCGCTATTTCTCGCGCGGAGCCGGCGTGGTCGCGGAGTTCAAGGAGATGGTCGACCGCTTGCACGAAGCCGGCCTCGAAGTGATTCTCGACGTGGTCTATAACCACACCGCCGAAGGCAACGAGCGCGGGCCGACGCTGTCGTTCCGCGGCATCGACAACGCGTCGTACTACCGGCTGATGCCGGACCAGACGCGCTACTACATCAACGACACGGGCACCGGCAACACGCTCAATCTCTCGCATCCGCGCGTCTTGCAGATGGTCACCGACAGCCTGCGCTACTGGGTGACGGAGATGAACGTCGACGGCTTCCGTTTCGATCTCGCGACCATTCTCGGCCGCGAGCCGTATGGCTTCGACGAGGGCGGCGGCTTCCTCGACAGTTGCCGGCAAGACCCGATTCTCTCGAGCGTCAAGCTGATCGCGGAACCGTGGGATTGCGGTCCGGGCGGCTATCAGGTCGGCGGCTTTCCGCCGGGCTGGGCCGAATGGAACGACCGCTATCGCGATACCGTGCGCGCGTTCTGGAAGGGCGACGAGGGCGAATCCGCGGAACTTGCGACGCGCATCACCGCTTCGGGCGACAAGTTCAACAAGCGCGGGCGTCGTCCGTGGGCGAGCGTGAACTTCATCACGGCGCACGACGGCTTCACGCTCAACGATCTCGTTTCGTACAACGACAAGCACAACGAGGCGAACGGCGAGGACAACAAGGACGGTCATTCGGACAACAAATCGTGGAACTGCGGCGTCGAAGGACCGACCGACGACCCGGAGATCCGTGCGCTGCGCGAGCGCCAGAAGCGCAATCTGCTCGCGACGCTCCTGTTCTCGCAAGGCACGCCGATGGTCCTCGCGGGCGACGAGTTCGGTCGCACGCAGCAGGGCAACAACAACGCGTATTGTCAGGACAACGAGATCAGTTGGGTCGACTGGGAAGGCATCGACGACGACGGCCGCGCGCTGACCGAGTTCGTGCGCAAGCTGACGACGCTGCGCCACACGCTGCCGGTGCTGCGACGCCAGCGCTTCCTGACGGGCGAAGTCCGCGAGGATATGGGCGTGGCCGACGTCAAATGGCTGAGTCCGAGCGGCGACGCGCTCACGCCCGAGCAGTGGAGCGACCCCGGCATGCGCTGCTTCGGTCTCGTGATCGACGGCCGCGCGCAGGCCACCGGCATCCGCAAGCCGGCATCGGACGCGACGCTTCTGTTGATCGTGAACGCGTACCACGATGTCGTCGATTTCACGCTGCCGGACATTCCCGGCCCTGATCAGTGGAGCTGTCTGATCGACACGAACGCGCCGGTCCGCGAGGAACTGCCGCAGTTCGATTCGGGCGATGTGTATCAGGTCACGGGCCGGTCGCTGCTGCTTTTCGCGCTTCAGGCGCGCGGGGCCACGAAACGCGTGTTCGAGCGGCTGGAAGAAGCGCTGACCGACGAGGTGCCGCCGGAGCAGGGCGACACGCCGTCCGCCAGTTGACGCACGGGCTCCCGCCGATCACGCGGGAGCTTACGCCGATTGGTTATCATGCGATCTTTGCAATCGCAAAAGGCGGCGCAAGCCGCCTCTTTTGTTTCCACGATGCCTTCTTCACGTTCCCTCCCACGCTCCCTCGCATGATCCTGCACACGTTGTTGCGCGTGGCGACGTGGGATCAGCTCGAACGCATCTGGGAATTCGTCGTCGGCTTTTTCGAGTTTCTGTGGGCGCTGCTGCGTTTTCTGGGCGGCGGCTGAAGCGCGCATGCAAAAAAAGAAGGCCCCGCGAGCGGGGCCTTGCTTGCTTGCGGCTCAACGAAGCGCTTCAGGTGTCGCGCCAGTTGTCGTCGTTGCTGCCGAGGTCGAGACCGCCGCCTCCGCCGCCGCTGCCGTCATCCCAGTCGTTCGATCCGTTGCCGAAGTCCAGGCCGCCGCCGTTGTTGTTGCCGAAGTCCAGCCCGCCATTGTCGTTGCCGACGTCGCGGCGTTCGACCGGCACTTCGCGCTCGATCACGCGGTCGCGTCCGTGCGACATGGCTTCGCCGAGCAGCACGCCGGTCAGCAGGCCGCCCATGCCGCCACCGAAGCCGCCGCCGCCTTGCTGGATGATGACGGGCGGCTGCTGCCCTGGTTGCGGCGGATACGGTCCCTGCTGCGGAAACGGCGCCTGCGGACCATAGGGCTGCTGGCCGCGCCCGAAGCGCTCGGCCTCCTGCGCGAACGGCGACTGCCCTTGCGCACTGGAATTCGCCGCATTCGCCGCATTTGGATCCGGCCGGCCTTCGGCGCGCGCCTTCAGGCTCGCCACCTGATTCTCGAGATCCTCGATCGCATAGGGCGGCACCGGGTTCTTCGCGTTCGACAGCGACTCCACCATCTCGCGCAACTGCGTCTCCGCGCCCTCGACGTCGCGCAAAAGCGCCTCATGACCGGGCGCGGTCGAGAGTCTCACGTCCAGCTTCAGCGTGCGCACATCGTTGAGCAATTCGGTCGCGCGTTTAAGCTGCGCGCGGCGGTCGTCTTCGCTGCGGCCGTCGTCACGGGCGCGAGCGCGTCGCAGGCCCCAGCGCAGCACCAGCGCAATCGCCGCAATCAGCACCGCCAGGCCGATCCACATGCCCATCGACGGCCCATGCTTCTGCGGCGCGGCGGCTTGCGCCGGGTTGAACGGATTCAGCGCGACGGAGCCGTTGGAGCCGCGATTGGTCGTCGCATTGGCGCGGTTGGCGTCGCTGCGGATGCGCGCTTCGGTGGACGCGAATCGCGACGGGTCCGTGAAGCTCAGCGACGGATCGAGCGTCTTCGCCTGCTGCAAGTGGGAAAGCGCGTCGCTTGCGCGGCCCTCGCGGTCCAGCACCTGCGCGTACAGATAGTGGGCGTGCGCGTTGTTCGGATGCGCGTCGAGCACTTCGCTCAACTGCGCGTCGGCCTTCTGCCAGTTGCCCTGCGTCATCGATTGCTCGACCTGCTGCGCGGTCGGCACGGCGGCCGATGCGAGCGGCGAGGCGACCGCCAGCGCGAGGGACATCGATAAGGCGAGAGCCGTCAAAGTCTTTTTCATATGCGGGCCGGGCGTTGCGACGCCCGTCTCCATTCGAAGCTGCGATCGGTGATTGCCGTGACATCGCAAGGCGGATACCCGAAAGCGCAAAAGTCCGCGAAGCGACGGCGGCAGCCGCCGGGGTTACTGCGCCGGCGTATTCAGCTGCTTTTTCAGGGCTTCCAGACGGTCTTCCACCGAAGGGCCGCGATTGAGCGCCGCGAGCTTGTCATCGAGCGCCTTGCCGGACTTCTGATCCGCCGAATTCAGGCGCGCGTCGGAGCGGGCGTTCGCGAGCTGGACCTTGTCCTCCAGCTTCTGGAAATCTTCCGACAGATTTCTTCCGCCGATGCCGCCCAGCGCGGTCGCGGCCGTGTCCTTTGCTTGCGCGATCTGCTGCTTCGCCTGAAGGATGTTCGAGCGCGCGTTGAGATCGTTGCGGCGCTGGCGCATGTCGGCGATCTGCTGCTTCAGGTGATCGACCGAAGGCACGAGCGTTTGCAGTTCGGCCGCGAGCGCGTCGCGCTCCGTTTCGGCATTGGCTTGCGCCGCGAGCGCTTCGCGCGCGAGACCTTCGTCGCCGCTTTGCAGCGCGCGTTTGGCGCCGTCTTCGTACTTCTTCGCTTTCTCGGCGGCTGCGTCGCGCTTGCTTTGCTGCGTGGCGACCTGCGCCTCGATCTCGATCAGCGAGTTCTCCGCCTTCGCGATGCTGTCGTCCAGTTCGCGCACGATCTGGCGGGCGTCGCGCGAGGGATCCTGCATGGTGTCGGCGGCATCGTTCAGCAGACCTTTGACGGTGCGCGAAATGGAATCGAAAAGCGACATGTATGTATCTCCTGGAGGAAAACCACGGACCACTAGACCGCGGCTGGCGCGCCGCGCATCGAATGTGAGGCGCCGCGCCCGGAATGCAAGCGCAAGCGCGCGGCATTCACGCGCGGGTTTACCCGTTCATTAGAGCACGTCGCGACTTAATATGGACTTAAGCAAGGTGAAGGAATGTAACGGCTGCGCAGACGCGCGCCGTGAAGAGGGAGGCGTGCCGACGAGCCTAGCCGCCGAGCCGTTCGTCGCCGGTCAGCGAGGCGTCTTCGCCGGCGCTTTCGGTGTCGTCGCGGCTGACGGGAACGCTTGTCGTCGCCACTGTCGCCACCGTCGATGCAGCCGCGGCCGCAGCCTGCGATCGCGCGATCTTGGCCGCGCCCGCGGCGGCTTCGCGCGCCTCGCGGGCCGCTGCCTTGGCGGCCACGCTGCGCAGCGCGACATCGAGCGGATCGGGGGCTTTCGGCGCGCGCAGACGGTCGACGATGCCCGCCACCTTGATCTGCTCGCTCGTC
This sequence comes from Caballeronia sp. Sq4a, assembly GCF_023170545.1. NCBI lineage: Bacteria > Pseudomonadati > Pseudomonadota > Betaproteobacteria > Burkholderiales > Burkholderiaceae > Caballeronia > Caballeronia sp. Sq4a. Next base: position 1,306,276 of record NZ_CP084250.1, read on the forward strand.
GCGTTGAAGTTGAGCACCGCCCGCCGCATGAGTTCGCTCACGCTGATGCCGAGGTCGTCCGCGGTCTTGTTGATGGCGAGCTTCTGCGCGGGAGTCACGAATACAACGATGCGTTCGGTAGGCTTGGTCGTCATGAGCGGCTCGCAGACAGTAAGGCGATTGCAAACATCGCATGCGCGGTCCCGGCGCCGGGATCGCTCACTTCGTTACCGCAGGTCGTTCGCCGGCGAAAAGCCCCGGCTATACATGTATCCATCATATCGGTTCGCGAGGCGGCTGTGCGTGCTCGCTGTTCTGCAGCGTCCACCGAATGCGCGTCCTGGATCATCGTATGAGCGTGCACGAAAAAACGCGTCCGTTCAATGGCTTGGCTATTTTCTCATAGGGTTGTCCACAAGGCTCTCAACACTTTCTGTGGGTAAGCGCACGTTGTCTTCGGCCCGCTTTTTCGAGCCGACCGGCGGCATTTGCTTACAAAAAATGCCCGCCCATTCTGTAGCGGGCCGCCCGAATTCTTTAAAATGTGCCGTTACTCTTCGGTCGGACCGGCTCATGCATTCGCTCGCCGGTCTTTGCCGCGCTTGCGTTCTTCCACGCGCGCCTTGATCCGCCGCCTGATCCGCTTCTTTCGATACGCCGCGCAGTGCGCGCTACCAAGCGTGCTATAAGGCGCGCCGAACCATCCCAGTCATGCCTATCATCAAACGCCCCGACTCATCGAATTCATCGCGACACGATCGCGAGCCGCGCTGGAACGACTCACGCAACGACTCGGGGGCAGGCCGCGACGGCGGCGGTAGCGGTGGGAACGGCCGCAACGGTGGAAACGGCCGCAACGGCCGCAATGACCGGGACAGGCGCGATGGCGGCCGCTCAGTGTTCGCGCGCATCGCGCTGTGGTTCGCGGGTCTTGCCGCAGTGGCGGCAGTGGTCGGCGCGCTGATTGTGGGCTATGCGCTCGTCGTGATGGAGCCGAACCTGCCGTCGCTCAATGCGCTCATCGACTATCGGCCGAAGGTGCCGCTGCGCGTCTACACGGCGGATCACGTGCTGATCGGCGAATTCGGCGAAGAGCGGCGCAGCCTCGTGCGCTTCCAGGACATCCCGGACCAGATGAAAAAAGCGGTCCTCGCGATCGAAGACTACCGCTTCTACGATCACGGCGGCGTCGATTTCGTCGGCATCCTGCGCGCGGGCGTGACCGACCTGATGCACGGCGGCGCATCGCAGGGCGCGAGCACGATCACGATGCAGGTGGCGCGCAACTTCTTTCTCTCCAGCGAGAAGACGTACACGCGCAAGGTCTACGAGATGCTGCTCGCGTACAAGATCGAGCGCGCGCTCACGAAGGACCAGATTCTCGAGCTGTACATGAACCAGATCTATCTGGGCGAGCGCGCATACGGTTTTTCGGCCGCGGCGCGTGTGTACTTCGGCAAGGACCTGAAAGACATCACGCTGGCCGAAGCCGCGATGCTCGCGGGTCTGCCCAAGGCGCCATCCGCGTATAACCCGGTCGTGAATCCGAAGCGCGCGAAGGTGCGCCAGCAGTACATCCTGAAGCGCATGCTGGACCTCAACTTCATCACGCGGGAACAGTACGATCAGGCCGTCGCCGAGGAAATCCACACGAAGTCGGCGGGCACCGAGTACGGCGTGCATGCGGAATACGTCGCGGAAATGGTGCGACAGATGATGTACGCGCAGTACAAGGAAGAGACCTACACGCGCGGCCTGACGGTGACGACGACCATCGATTCGGCCGATCAGGACGCCGCTTATCGCGCCGTGCGCAAGGGCGTGATGGACTACGAGCGGCGTCACGGCTATCGTGGGCCGGAGGGCAACATCGCGCTGCCGTCGGCGGCGGATGACCGCGCCGAAGCCATCGAAGACGCGCTCGTCGATCATCCGGACAATGGCGATCTCGTCGCGGCCGTGGTGACGGCGGCGAGCCCGAAGCAGGTGAACGTGCAGTTCGTCGGCGGCGAAACCGCGACGATTTCCGGCGAAGGGCTGCGCTTCGTGGCAGCGGCGTTGCGCAGCAATGCGTCGAAGGCGCTCGCGATCCGACCGGGATCGATCATCCGCCTGACGAAGGACGCGAAGGACAACTGGCAGGTCACGCAGTTGCCGCAGGTGGAAGGCGCGCTCGTTTCGATGGTGCCGCAGGACGGCGCGATCCGCGCGCTCGTGGGCGGCTTCGACTTCAACAAAAACAAGTTCAATCACGTCACGCAGGCCTGGCGTCAGCCGGGTTCGAGCTTCAAGCCGTTCATCTACTCGGCGGCGCTCGACAAGGGTCTCGGACCGGCGACCATCATCAATGACGCGCCGCTGTACTTCCCGGCGCCCGCGGGCGGCGAGCCGTGGGAGCCGAAGGACGACGATCAGCCCGACGGCCCGATGTCCATGCGCACCGGCTTGCAGAAGTCGAAGAATCTAGTGTCGATCCGCATCCTGTCGTATATCGGCACGGGCTACGCGCAGGACTTCGTCACGCAGAAGTTCGGCTTCGACAAGGACAAGACGCCGCCGTATCTGCCGCTCGCGCTGGGGGCCGGGCTCGTCACGCCGTTGCAACTGAGCGGCGCGTATTCGGTGTTCGCGAACGGCGGCTATCGCATCAATCCGTATCTGATCGCGCAGGTCGCCGATGCGCGCGGCACCGTGATTTCGCGCGCCGATCCGCTGACCGCGGGCGCGAATGCGCCGCAGACGCTCGAACCGCGCAACGCGTACGTGATGAACAGCCTGCTGCACACGGTCGCGACTTCGGGTACGGGCTCGGGCACCAACGTGCTCAAGCGCAACGACTTGCAGGGCAAGACCGGCACGACCAACGACGCGAAGGACGGCTGGTTCGCGGGCTATCAGCATCAGCTCGTCGCGGTGGCGTGGATGGGTTACGACCAGCCGAAGTCGCTCGGCACGAAGGAGTTCGGCGCGCAACTCGCGTTGCCGATCTGGGTCGAGTACATGGGACGAGCGCTGCGCGGCATTCCGCAACAGCAGATGGCAATGCCCGACGGCGTGACGACCGTCGACGGCGAACTGTTCTATGCGGACCGCACGCCGGGCGCGGGCTTCGTCGCGAGTATCGGTCTCGACAATACGAACCCGATGGCGGGCGATTCGACGACCGCGGGCGGCGTCGGCCCGGCGGGCATGCAGGCGCCGCCGGTGCCGCAAGTCACTACCGACGAGCGCAAGCAGATCATGGACATGTTCAATCGGCCCTGATCGGCTTGCTCAGAAAAAAACGCGCCGTGGCTGGCGCGTTTTTTTTTTTGCGTCGGCGGCGAGTTACTTGCCGACTGTCGCCGCCGATTTCACCGCGCACTCCACGTTGAGCGTGCTCTTGTCGGCGAAGGTGAGGGCGAGCGGAATCGTCGAGCCGATCTTGAGCGGCTTGGCGGGCTGTTCCATCATCAGGTGATAGCCCTTCGGCGCGAATTCCAGCCAGCCGTGCGCGGGCACCTCGACGGTATCGACGGGCGCCATCGTTGCCGTGCCGCCCTTGTCTTCCGATTTGTGCATCATCGTCATGGCGAACGCGGGACTCGTTGCGGCGGTGAGCGTCGCGGGCGCATCGCCTTTGTTCGACACGACGAAGTAGCCCGATGACGGCAGACTCGGCGGCATCGCGCGGACCCAGCAATCATGCGCTTCGAGCGTGGCCGCGTGCGCGGCGCTGGCGAAGACGGCGAATGACGCGCATGCGAGCGCGCCCGAGAGGAATGTGTTCTTGTTCAAAGCGGCCTCACTTGACCGTGAAGTTATAGTGACCTTGCGTGCGATGACCGTCGGCTGCGACCGCGGTCCATTGCACCGTATAAACGCCTGGCGCGAGATCGCCTAGGGCGACGCTCATGTGCTTCTTGTCGCTCGCATCGACGGCCGACTTCGCGGCGTTGACTTGCGTGCCGTGCGCGTCGGTGACGAGGAGCGAACTGAAAGTCGGCTCGACGCGTTCACCGAACTCGATGGAGACTTCGTGCGGCGCGCTGACCGTCGCGCCGGGGCCGGGCTGCTGGAGCTTCGGTAGCGCGTGAGCGAGCGCCAGTTGTGTGGAAGCGGCCAGCGCGAGGCCGAGCACGGTCCGCAATGCGGATTGAAACGTCATGGTGTGTCCTGTCGAAAACATGGTGTCGCGACGCGCCTTATCGCTTTGCAGAGAAGCGGTCCACGCGTGCGGATGTTGAGCGACTCAGCCGAATGCAGGCGGAGCGCGAGGTTGCGCGTTAGCGAAGCGCGAAAGAGGCGACGCGCTGACGGCGTTGCCTGATGGGAAAGCGTCGCGAGGGAAGTGCGCGAAGATACTCGCGCGAACCAAGCTCGGCGGCGCCGGCGCGTGCCCGACGAAGCCGCAATAGCCGCAGGCGTCGAGCGCGCCGACGGCGCTGTGGCCGGCATGGTGCGCCGAGTGGATGTCAGGCGTATCGATGCGCGACGCGCATATCGATGCGAGCAGCGCTTCGAACGGCTCGGCCTTCAGCGTCTGCGATACGACGGGCGCGAGCGAGAGAAGCAGCATCGCCCATACCGCCGCGATGCCGCCGATCTTTCTCATAACGCCGCGCCGCAAGGAATGCATGCCTGTTCCCGAGCCGATAACCGATAACCGCAATAACCGATGCCGCTGAACGGGCGATTATGCCATGCACGAAAGTGCGGCTTTACTGATGCGCCCGGTGCGTAACGAGTCGAATCGACGCAGTGCGTGGGCGTCGTTTCGAGTATTGATCGTCATGGACCGTTGCTTTTCCATAAACGATGCTCTATAATCTTTTCTTCGACGGACGCGGGGTGGAGCAGTCTGGCAGCTCGTCGGGCTCATAACCCGAAGGTCGTAGGTTCAAATCCTACCCCCGCAACCAAATTCAAGGGGTTACAGTGCTTCGGCCTGTAACCCCTTTCTGTTTTTCCGCCGGGTATTTTCTCTAAGCGTCAGTATTCCTATCGAATCGCTCACCACGGCGCGCGCCCGTGTCAAAATCCCGCATTCGACAACAGCCACCACGCTAACGAAGAGGCGCCGCTCATGGACATTCCGCACGACCTGCAAACCATCGCGCATCAGGAAAACACGCTCGTCTTTGCGCAGTTTCACGCCGATCAGGCGTGGCAACTCGGCACGCAATTGCGCGAGATGGCGCTGGCTCGCGATGCTGCCGTGGTGATCGACGTGCGCACCTTCGGTCAACGGCTCTTCTTCGCCGCGCTCGATGGCACGAGCCCGGACAACGCGCGCTGGGCCGAGCGCAAATCGAAGACGGTCGAGCACTTTCGACGCAGTTCGTATGCCATCGGTCTCACATTGCAACAGGCGGGCACCACGCTCGCCGACAAGTTCGGCCTCGATCCCGCGCAGTTCGCATCGCACGGCGGCAGTTTCCCGATCCGCGTCGCGAGTGCGGGCGTCATCGGGTCCGTGACCGTGTCGGGCTTGCCGCAGCGCGGCGATCACCAGATGGTCGTCGAAGCGCTCTGCGCCGTGCTCGGCCATAGCTTCGCGGCACTTTCGCTGGACCATAACTGAAGGTCCGGCCACGCAGGCGAGCGCGCCTTGTCGTTGCGTTGCCGGTTGCGTCTACTTGCACCGCACGATCATCGAACGGTTCTTCACGTTCGCCGAGATCACGTTGCTGATGCCGCCGCCGCTCGGCCCGCCTTCCTCATTGTCCTTCGAGACGATGTCATAGCCCGTCGCGCCGCACGCCTTGCCCGCGAGCACATAGCAGCTCGCCCAGCTCGAGCCCGCGTCCGCGCCGCTGCAATTGACGGCATAGCCCGTCTGGCCATCCGGCAAATTAATCAGCGACGCTTCGTTCGACGACGCGCATGCGCCGAGACTCGCGACCAGTACGATGGCCGCGCTAATGCTCGCCGCGCGCAATGCTTTCGGCATCGTGCTTGCGCACGCCGGGAGTCGGCGCATCGGCCGATCGTTTCGATTCATCTTTTCCTCGTTGTGTTCGTAGACGCGTATTTTCGGATGAGCATTGTCCCATAGGGCGCTTGCGTGACGCCGAGCGCGCGGGCACGAAGCAGTGCGGGCGCAATGCTTGCGATGCCTGAATCGACGAACTCGCTTCATCGATCACGGCCCGATGAGCCGTGAACTATTTTCCGGGTCGCGCGCCTTATGCTACTGAGCATCGGTTCGATTTGCCGTCGAACGGACGATGGAGCGCGGCCGAGCACACATCCCGGAACACATACGGAGGCAAGGGAATGGTCGACAGAGTGACGGGCCCGTATCGAGGCTATTACATCAGCGCATCGGCGCGGCTCGTTCCGGCGCACGACGCGAAGCCGGGTGAGCCCGGCACGGCAATCTACGTCGGGTCCGTGAGTCTTGCGCAGAACGGCCCGGACGAGCCGCGTCACTTCGAGGCGCTGGTCGATCTCGGTCCCGAGCAGCGCTTCGCCACCGAAGACGAAGCGCTCGCGAGCGTCGAGAAGGCAGCGCGCGATTACATCGACCGATTGCTGCAACCGACATGATGCGCCCGATCCATCTTCGCCATGCGGTGCTCTACGATATCGCGAACTGCCTCGTCGACCTGTTTCCGATCGGCGCGGACATCATCGAGATCGGAGGCGGAGCCGACGTTGCGCCGGCGCTATTCGTGAGCTGGCGCACGGGCGGGGTGGCGAATCATGCGGGCAATATCGGCTGGGGCGTGCATTACCGCTTCGACGCGCGAGTGCTGCGCGACTATCCGCCTTTGTCGGATGAAGCGCGGCAACGCGTCTGCGAGCGCGTGCGCGACATGACGCGCTCGCTCGACTTCAACTACGCCGACCCGCTCGCGAGCTCGCTGCTCGTCGTCGACGTGAACGAAGACGTGCTCGATCCGTGAGGTGCCTGCGCGCCGCGCCGCTGGACCCGGCGGCGCGAGCGCGAGTACCATAGACCGCGAATCGATTCACGCGCACGCCAGCGATACAGTGCCGCGTACCGAACCGAGTGCGTCAACCTCATCGCGTGCGGGCGCAGGCACCGCCTGCTGCTCGCCGCCCGATCCACGAGAGTCTCATGAACATTCGTTTTCTTTCCGACGCGCCCGATTATCGCGATTCCAATCTCACGATCGAATTCGCCGCGCTCGTCGATGGCCGACGCGTGCCATGCGCCATTTCCGTCGAAGCGCTCGAAGACCACTTCGGCGCGAAGACCTTCGACAGCGCAGGCTGGATCGACGCATTCGATGCCGGCCGCGCCCGCATTGAAGCGGTGGCGCGCGAACATCTGCAGGTCACGCAGGGCATGCCGGTGCTGCTGAAAAGCGGCCACTTTCCGCCGGGGCGGGTGATCGTCGAATAGCGGCGGCGCACCTAACCGCTTCGAGCGTGTAATTGACCGTCCAACCGCGCCTGAGAAGGCTGCGCCCGCTTTCCCGCGGCGCAGCAACGGAGTAAGATCCTGTCATTCTGCCGCTTGCGATGCGATTCGCACGGCATGTCACTTGCTCACCAGTCTGTGTATGCGTTGAGCAGCCATTATAAAAATCGCGCGGGGTCGTCATGTTTCATTCCTTTCTTCACGCGCTCGTCGAGTCCAATGCACTGTGGCTCATCTGGGCGGCGGTCGGTGTCCTGATTCTGGGCTTTTGCATCGTGTTTTCGTCGGTCGTGCTCGGCGACTCGGAGGAGCCGCTGTATCGCGCGGCATCGGGATCTCGCCGCGACGACGACGGTCCGATGATCGTCTGACCGTCTCCGGTCCGCGAGTCCGCCAGTACGCGGCTCGTCTTCGAAAGCGGCATCAAAACGGGCGGAGCCGACCATGCCTCGTATGAGTGTCGACGACGCGCCCACGCGCCAGTCACGACATAAGAAGCAGCAGCGCGACGCGCTGCGCGAGCGCATACTCGAAGTCTCGCGCGGCATTGTCAAAAGGGAAGGGCTCGCGTCGCTGTCAATGCGCAAGCTCGCGGAGGCGATCGATTACTCGCCCGCCGCGCTGTATCTGCATTTTCGGAATCGCGGCGAGATCGAGCGGGCGTTGCGCGAAGAAGGGCATGCGCAACTGCGCGCGGCGTTCGAGCCGCACGCGAGCATCGCGGATGCTGCTGCGCGCCTGAGAGCGATCGGCCGCGCCTATGTGCAGTTCGGACTGAACGAGCCGGAAACGTACCGCCTGATGTTCATGGACCATGCGAACACGAACGCCAACAGCGCGAACGTGTCGGACGACAGCGCCGCCATGCTTTCGCTGATAGCGGACGCCTTTCTGGAACTACAGGCAGCGAACCGGCTCGTAAGGCTGCCGTCCGGCGCGGCTGCGACTGCCTGCGCGCAGGCTTTCTGGGCGAACCTGCATGGCATCACCGCGCTACAATTGAACGGCGCGGCAAGCGCCGACGTCGCGGCGAGAGAACTCGTCGAGTTGTCGCTCGATGCGTGGCTCGCCGCCTGCTGAGTGAAGTGACCGTACGAACCGTTTCGACTTCTCGACACGATGACCACCGAAGACATTCGTATTGACACCGCTAACGGCATCGGCTTCATTGCGCTCGATCGCCCGAAAGCGTTGAACGCGCTGACGCCCTCGATGCTGCACGCCATCGGCGAGGCATTGCGCGCGTGGCGTCACGATCAGGCGATTCGCGCCGTAATCGTCTACAGCCCGCATGTGCGCGCGTTCTGCGCCGGCGGCGACATCCGTTTCCTCTATGAAGCCGCGAAGGCCGGCGACCGCGATTCGATCGACGCCTTTTTCACGGAAGAATACAAGCTCAACCACGCCATCTTCACGTTTCCGAAGCCTTATGTTGCCGTGGTGAACGGCGTCGTGATGGGCGGCGGAATGGGCATTTCGCAGGGCGCGCATCATACGGGCGGCCTGCGCATCGTCACGCAATCCACGAAGATGGCCATGCCGGAAACGCGCATCGGTCTCTTTCCGGATGTCGGCGTGAGCTGGTTTCTCGCCCGCGCGCCCGGCGCGATCGGTCGCTATCTCGCCGCCACCGGCGCGAGCATCGGCCCGGCGGATGCGCTCTATGCCCGCCTGGCCGACGCGTATCTCGACGACGGCGCGCTGCCCGGCCTGATCGAATCGCTGCGTCATCAGCGTTTCCTGGATGGCGTCGCAATCGTGCGCTTTGTCGAGAACGAGACCACGAAGTACAAGGTGTCGCCGATCCCTGATACGAGCGCGCTCGCCGAGGCGCGCACGCTCATCGACAAGCATTTCGCCGCCGGCAACGGCGCGGCCATTCTCGCTTCGCTGGAGCGGGACGCGGATGCATCCGGCAACGAATGGCTGCGTGCCACGGCGGCCGCATTGCGCGAGCGTTCGCCGCTCTCCGTCGATGTGTCGCTTCAGCAGGTCGACCGCGCGCGCTTCTCGACGATGGCCGAAACGCTGCGTCGCGATCTCGATCTGACGCGCTCCGTGTTCGAGCGGGGCGACGTGCTGGAAGGCATCCGGGCGCGCATCGTCGACAAGGACAATCAGCCGCAATGGAAAGTGGCGCGCGCAGAAGACGTGCGGCCCGATGACGTCGAGCGCATGTTCGACAGCGCCTGGACGCCGGCGACGCATCCGCTGCGGTCATTGAAGGACTGATGGAAGCGGCCGCTTGGCCGCTTGTGCCTGCGCTTGTGCTTGTCTTCAGGCGGTCTCGCTGCCCGCCATGAAAGCGCGCATGAACACCAGCGCGCCCCAGCCCCAGATAGCGTTTGCGATGAAGCCCGGCGCGAGGCGCGGCAGCATGTTGCCGCTCGGCCAGATGCCGCGCGCCGGATCGATCACGAAAGCGCTGACCGCCGTCAGCACGATGCCGCCGAACACGAGCGCGCCGATCCACGGCGCGCGGTGTTCCGGCGCGACGCGCAACAGCCACGCCATCAATACGCCGAACACGGCGCTCCACAACGCATTGGCGATGAATTCCGGAATGCCGAGCGGCAGGAACGGCGCGGTCGAGAAGCCGGCGGCGTCGATCATTCCGGCTGCGTGCAGCAGCGCGAGCGTCGATTCGCGAAAGAAGAGTGCGGCGAGAAAACCGGAGACGAACGGCAGAATGAGTTTATGCATTGGCTGGACCGCTGGCGGGCGAGAACGCGGTTCGCGCGAAAATCGGGACGAGCGCCATTATAGGGGCGCGCGCCCGCCAGCCGGAGCCGATGCCTACTTCGCGATGGCGTCGCTCGCGGGACTGTGATGCAGCATGCGGTCGCTGTTGGGCGGCGGCGCGGGGCGCTTGACCGGCATGTTGTCGGGATTGTCGGGGCGCGCGGCGCTCGTTGCCGGCGAACCGGGCGCGCTGGGCGGCTTGACCATGGACGCGCCTTCGTCCGGTCCCGGTCGCGCGGTTTGCGCCTGTGCGGCGAACGCCGCGCACAGCAGCGCAGCGGCCGCGATCGATTTGCTTTTCATGTCAGTCTCCGCGAGGCTCGACGCACGCGGGCGTCGCATGTTCGGTGTGACAGCCGGCGCGGGGAAAGATTCGGGATGCGCGCCCAGAACCGCCCATTGCGCGCTGCGGTAAAATCGCGGATTAGCTGAAACAGACGTCTGCCATGTCCGCCGCTTCGAAAACCAGTCCCCGCCGCGTGTCCGTCGCTCCCATGATGGACTGGACCGACCGCCATTGCCGCTCGCTGCATCGTATGGTGTCGCATCACGCGTGGCTTTACACCGAAATGGTCACGACGGGCGCGCTGCTTTACGGCGATGTCGCGCGTCATCTCGCCTTCACGCCGGCCGAGGCGCCCGTCGCGCTGCAACTGGGCGGCAGCGAACCGGCCGACCTCGCGAAGAGCGCGAAGCTCGGCGAACAATGGGGCTACGACGAGATCAACCTGAACTGCGGCTGCCCGTCTGAGCGCGTGCAGCGGGGCGCGTTCGGCGCGTGCCTGATGAAGGAGCCGGAACTCGTCGCCGACTGCGTGAAGGCGATGCGCGATGCGGTGTCGATTCCGGTGACGGTCAAACATCGCATCGGCGTCGATGCGGTCGAGGACTACGCGTTCGTGCGCGATTTCGTCGGCACGGTGGCGCAGGCGGGCTGCGACGTGTTCATCGTCCATGCGCGCAATGCGATCCTGAAGGGCCTGAGCCCGAAGGAGAACCGCGAGATTCCGCCGCTCAAGTACGACTACGCGTACCGGTTGAAGCGCGACTTCCCGCATCTCGAGATCTCGATCAACGGCGGCATCACGACGCTCGACGAAGTGGAGGAGCACCTGAAGCATGTCGATGGCGTCATGCTCGGGCGCGAGGCGTACCACAATCCTTATGTGCTCGCGGGCGTCGATACGCGGTTCTACGGCGCGACGACGCCGGTGCCGACGCGCGAAGAAATCGAAGCCCAGTTGATCGACTACGCGCGCGCCGAACTCGCGCGCGGCACGTATCTCGGCGCGGTGACGCGCCATGCGCTGGGGCTATATCGCGGCGTCGCGGGCGCGCGTGGATGGCGGCGCACGCTGTCGGACAGCCGCCGGCTTGCGAAGGGCGACCTGAGCATCTTCGACGAGGCGCGCGCGTACTTGCGCGAAGCGGCGGAAGCGGTGGAGTCCTGACCGCACGCGTCGGTCGTAAAAGAATGCTCAAGAGGGCTAGGCAAGCAAATACTTTGTTCGTATAATCTCGCTTCTCGATTGGCAGGCAATCTTGCTAATACGAGAAGTAGTAAAGCGAAGTAGCAAATCAGCAGTTGTCAGCGGTGGCTGTAGCTCAGTTGGTAGAGTCCAGGATTGTGATTCCTGTCGTCGTGGGTTCGAGTCCCATCAGCCACCCCAAAGAATTCATACGAAAAGCCCGGTCATCGCGACCGGGCTTTTTGCTTTTCCGCCGCTAAACACAGCCCCCGCACCGTGCTAGCATCAACGCACCACCACCCCGAACGAACGACCACGGAGACAGCTATGGCTACTTTGGCGATCGACGGCGTGCGTTGGGTCAACGACCGCGTGACCAATGTGCGCTGGGGCAGCTTCGATTCCGCCACGAACGACTGGACGGCGCCGACCGCCATCGTCGACGTCCATCAAGTCGTGGACGCCATCAAAAGCGGCAAGGAAGTGCGCACGCTGTTCAGGCTAGGCGGCCGCACGTTTCTCGGACCCAAAGTCACCGCACTGCCGTACTCGAACGGCCACGTGGGCATCGAGGCGCGCGTGCAGGAAGGGCAGATCGAGAAATCGCTCGAAGACTTGCCGCACGTCTGAATCTGGTTTGAGAGGAAGGCGTTGAATCGCGAACAGGCGCACAGGTTCGAAACCGAAATCATGCCGCGCATCGCCGAGGGCGTGGCCCGCGTGGTCGATGCTAAATTGCGCGTCGAAATCGTACCCGGCGGCAGTCCGCGCGAGCCGGCGCGGCTGCGCGTGAGCGCGCCGCCCTCGGATGATGGCCCGCGCTCGCGGCGTTATCCGTTCGACATGAACGTCTTCCTGACGTGGGACGACGAAGAAATCGAGCGATTGCTGCGTCCCGGCGGCGAAGCACGCTTGCAGCGTTATCTCGACGCGCTCGGCGACAAGCTGCGCGCATGGCAGGACGCCCGCGAAGTGGATGTACCGACGCGCTCGCAGGCGGAGCCGTCGGTGCTGCTCGGCGGGCTCGACTTCGAGGCGTGAGCGCCGCGCCTTGTCGGAAGTACCCGGACGAACGTGGAGGATCAGATGGCATCGTCGAATGAAGGCAAGCTGCGTGCATTCGTGCAGACGGCGGAACAGGGCGGCGGGTTCGTGTGGGTCATCACGCTCGTCGATTTCGCGGCGGGCGAGGTCAAGCGCGCGTTGGTGTCCGAAGACAACTTCGCCACGGCCGACGCCGCGCGCGATGCCGGCAACGATCGCCTGAAGGCGATGTCGAACGATCGGTAGCGGCACGGTCAGCGGCGCGCGAGGGGGTATGGCCGAGCATCAACGAGAAGACACGGACGAGGCGCGAGAAGCACGTTTCCGCAGCTACGAAGCGGCCGGCGAAGCGTCCATACGCGCGCAACTCGACGCGGCGCCCTCCGCCGACCCCGAAGCGGCGCACAAGCGCGCATGGCTGCACGCGAAGGACACGGCGCGTCAGGACGAGCAGTTCCGGGCGATGTTCGCGTCGGTGTCGTCGGCCAACGACGCCGCGCAACTCGCTCGCGAATCCGCGGAGGCATCGCGCCGGTCGGCGTTCTGGACGATGATCGCGGCACTGGCGGCGACAGCCGGCGTGATCGTCAATGCGGCGATCGCGCTCGGCTGGCTGGATTCACTCAGACGCTAGGGGTGAGGCGAAGCCTAGATGGTCCACCACGCGCGCACGGTCGGCTCGCCGTCGAGCGCGCGCAGGAAGTCGTCCGCGAAGGCGTCGCTGGCGGCTTGCCATTCGGGCGTGCCGGTCGGCAGGTCATCCGGATTCTTCAGCCCGCGGGCATGGCGGATCACGGCGACGGCTTCGCTCAACGCGGCGAGGGATTCGAGACTTTGCAGATTCATACGCGGGTTTACGGCGCAAGGGCGCAAACCTTTAACCTGGTTCGATCTTGCAAGCCCGTGGAACCGGGCGACCTTTCCGAGGCGCCAAGCCGGCAGCCGTTCCGAACCCTGGAACTGTTGGCAGTCTTGAAAGCGTTCCAAAGCTTCCGAGCCTTTGATGCCTGGCGACCTTTCCAGAGCTTCGAACCAGCAGCCGTTCCGAACCCATGAACCGCTCGGACTCTTGTAAGCGTCCCCGCCCGTGCGAGCCTTGCAGGACACCAACGCTTCCAGTTCTGCAAGGCTCGCATTGCGCGCCTCTCACGCGCCTAACGCTCCGTAGCCTTCCCTCTGACATGCCCCGAAACCAGCGCGCCTGCATCCTTCGGAAGACGCCACAGATCGATCACACCCAGAGCCCCGATCAACGCCACGATCAGGAACGCCACGCCGAAATCCTCAGGACCGATGGAGTGCGCATCATGCCCGTGCAGCCACTCGCCGATGCGCAGCGCGATCGCGCCGGCCGCGACGCCCACGCCCATCGACATCTGAAACAGCGTGCTGGATAGCGCGGAGGCGCCGCTCATCTGCGTCTTCGGCACGTCGGCGAAGCTGAGCGTATTGAGCGCGGTGAATTGCAGCGAGCGCGACAGGCCGCTCACGAACAAGACGACGACGATGGCGAGCGTGGGCGTCGAAGGCGCGAGCAGGCTCATCGCGGCAAGCGAGAGCGCGGCGATGAGCCCGTTGACCACCAGCACCGGCCTGAAGCCGAAGCGCCGCATGACGGGCGTGGTGACGAGTTTCATCGCCAGATTGCCGGCGAAGACGGAGAGCGTGAGCAGTCCCGACATGAACGCGTTCATGCCGAAGCCGACCTGGAACATCAGCGGCAAGAGGAACGGCGCGGCGCTGATCGCGATTCGAAAGAGCGACCCGCCGCCCATCGCCACGGCGAAGGTGTGCACCTTCAGCGCCGACAAATCGACCACCGGCTGTGTCGCTCGCATCAGATATCGCCACGACGCGATGCCTGCCGCCGCGCCGACAGCGACGAGCGCGCCGATCATGCTCCACGACGCGTCGTTGCGCCCGATCAGTTCCATCGCGTAGAGCAGCGTCGTGCAGGCGATGCCGCACAGCACGAAGCCCGCGAAATCGAAGCGGCGGTTCGCGTCTTCGCGCACGTTGTCGATATGGCGCAGCGTCAGCAGCAAGCCGATCAGACCGAGCGGCACGTTGAGATAGAAGATCCAGCGCCAGGACGAATACGTGGTGATGAAGCCGCCGAGCGGCGGTCCGATCACCGGCGCGACGAGCCCCGGCCAGGTGATGATGGCGATCGCGCGCATCAGTCCGTCCTTCGGCGTGGCGCGCAGCACGGCCAGGCGGCCGACCGGCACCATCATCGCGCCGCCGATGCCTTGCAACACCCGCGCCGCGGCGAACGCCGGCAGCGTGGACGTGGCGCCGCACAGCACGGAGGCCGCCGTGAACACCGCGATCGCGCTGCCGAACACGGTGCGCAGCCCGAAGCGGTCGGCCGCCCAGCCGCTGATCGGAATGAAGACGGCGAGCGTCAGAAGATACGCGGTGATGCCGAGGCTCATGTCGGCCGGATGCACGCCGAACGAGTGCGCCATCTGCGGCATGGCCGTCGCGATGATCGTGCCGTCCAGGTTCTCCATGAAGAAAGTCGCGGCGACGAGGGAAACGATCAGCGACGAACCGGGCTTCGCTTCGTCGGACTGGCTGGGCGTCGTGGAGGATGACATCGGCTGCGTGGTTTGTCGTTGGAAGACGTTTTCGGTAAGCCATATCAAGCGAACTGCAAGCCCGGGAACCGGTTCCGCTGCATCGCTAAGCCCTGCATTCTATCGGCGGAGCAGACCTCGCGCGCCTATGGTAGCTTCTGCGCTTGCCGGCAATGCCGCCGTTGAACCGCGCCAGCAGGCGTCAACAAAAAGGAACGAAGCGATGAAGTATCGGAAACTGGGCGATTCGGGCGTCGACGTGAGCCTCATCGGGCTCGGCACCATGACCTGGGGCGAGCAGAACACCGAGAGCGAGGCGCACGAGCAAATCGACTATGCGCTTGCGCAAGGCGTGAACCTGATCGACGCCGCCGAAATGTACCCGGTCCCGCCGCGCCCCGAAACGCAGGGCCGCACCGAGGAATACATCGGCACGTGGCTCGCGAAGAACGCGGGCAAACGCGGCGATATCGTGCTCGCGACCAAGATCGCCGGGCCCGCGCGCCAGCCGCACAATCCGCGTCACATTCGCGGCGCGGGCAACCAGTTCGACCGCAAGAACATCAACGAGGCGATCGACAGCAGCCTCAAGCGCCTGCAGACGGATTACGTCGACCTGTACCAACTGCACTGGCCGGACCGCAGCACGATGACCTTCGGCCGTTCGGCGTATCCGTACATCGACGACGAATACACGGTGCCGATCGAGGAAACGCTCGTCGCGCTCGGCGATCTCGTCAAGGCAGGAAAGATTCGCTATGTCGGCGTGTCGAACGAAACGCCGTGGGGCGTGTCCCAATTCCTACGCGCAGCGGAGAAGGCCGGGCTGCCGCGCATCGTCAGCATTCAGAATCCGTACAGTCTCGTGAATCGTACCTACGAGTTGGGCTTGTCCGAATTCACGCACAAGGAAGGCATCGGTCTGCTCGCGTATTCGCCGCTCGCGTTCGGCTGGCTCTCGGGCAAGTACGAGGGCGGGGCGCGTCCGGCCGGCGCGCGCATCACGCTCTACGAGCGGTTCCAGCGTTACAGCAAGCCGCAAGCGATCGCCGCGACGTCGTCTTACGTCGAACTGGCGAAGCGCCACGGTCTGAGCCCGACGCAGCTCGCGCTCGCGTTCGTCAACACGCGGCCGTTCACGACGAGCACGCTCATCGGCGCGACGTCGATGGCGCAGTTGCAGGAGAATATCGCGAGCGTGGACATCGAACTGTCCGATGAGATTCTGGCCGAGATCGAGGCGCTGCACGAGCGCCAGCCGAATCCGGCGCCGTGAGTCGGGCTATGAATCATAGGCATGATTCGGGCCGCCGCGCCGCGAATGTGTCAGCATTGATGTTCAAGCACTTTAGCGGCTCAGAAGCCGCATGCACTATCCGGGCGATGCGCCTTCGTTGCATCGCGTCGCCCGGCTGAAACACCGAACGCGCATCCGAATACCGCGCGTTCGCGTCCTGCCGAAAGCCGCCGCGCCAGCATGAAACGGCTGCGCGCGGCCGCTCGCACCCGGGCGCGGTGCCTTTTAGCAAGGCACTGCGCTTGCTCGATGGTCCTGGTTGCCGCTGAGGCGCCCGTCGTGCCTCAGCGCGCTCTTCGCGAAAGGAGTCGTCGCTCATGTCTCAAGCAACGCCGCAGTCCCAAGATTTGGATCGCCTCACGATCGACACGATCCGCACGCTGTCGATGGACGCCGTGCAGAAGGCCAATTCCGGCCACCCCGGCACGCCGATGGCGCTCGCCCCCGTCGCGTTCCATCTCTGGCAATACCATCTGCGCTACGACCCCGACGCGCCGCTCTGGCCGAACCGCGACCGCTTCGTGCTGTCGGTCGGGCACGCGTCGATGCTGCTGTATTCGCTGCTGCACCTCGCGGGCGTCAAGGAAGTGGACGAAAGCGGCAAGCCGACCGGCAACCCGGCCGTGTCGCTCGACGATATCAAGCAGTTCCGCCAGCTCGACAGCAAGACGCCCGGCCACCCGGAGTTCCGCATGACGGCCGGCGTCGAAACCACGACCGGGCCGCTCGGCCAGGGCCTCGGCAACAGCGTCGGCATGGCGATGGCCGCGCGCTGGAAGGAAGCGCACTTCAACAAGTCGGGCGCGCCGCTTTTCGATTACCGCGTCTATGCGCTGTGCGGCGACGGCGACATGATGGAAGGCATCTCGCACGAAGCGGCATCGCTCGCCGGGCATCTGAAGCTGTCCAACCTCATCTGGATTTACGACAGCAATCGCGTGACGATCGAAGGCCACACCGACCTCGCATACAGCGACGACGTGGAATCGCGCTTTCGCGGCTATAACTGGAACACGCTGCACGTCGACGACGCCAACGACGCCAACGCGCTCGAAGCCGCGCTCAAGCAAGCAAAGGCGACGACCGACAAGCCGACGCTGATCGTCGTGAAGAGCATCATCGGCTGGGGCGCGCCGAACAAGCAGGACACGGCGGCGGCGCACGGCGAGGCGCTCGGCGACGAGGAAATCAAGCTCGCGAAGAAGTTCTACGGCTGGCCGGAAGACGCGCAATTCCTCGTGCCCGACGGCGTCATGCAGCACTTCGCCGAAGGCATGGGCGCGCGCGGCAAGGCGGCGCATGCGGAATGGAAGCAACGCTTCGACGACTACGAGAAGCAGAACCCGGATCTGGCGAAACAGCTCTGGCAGATGCTCGAATCCAAGCTGCCCGATGACTGGGACGCCGACATCCCCACGTTCGAGGCGGACGCGAAGGGCATGGCGACGCGCGAATCGTCGGGCAAGGTGCTCAACGCCATCGCGAAGCGCATTCCGTGGATGATCGGCGGGGCGGCGGACCTCGCGCCATCGACGAAGACGAATCTCAAGTTCGAAGGCGCGGGCAGTTTCGAGCATGACAACTACGCGGGGCGCAATCTGCACTTCGGCATTCGCGAGCACGGCATGGGCTCGGTCGCCAACGGGCTCGCGCTCTCGAACATGCGGCCGTTCGCGTCCACGTTCCTGATTTTCAGCGACTACATGAAGCCGCCGATCCGGCTCTCCGCGATCATGGAAGTGCCGGTCATCTATGTGTTCACGCACGATTCCATCGGCGTGGGCGAGGACGGCCCGACGCATCAGCCGATCGAACAACTGGCTTCGCTGCGCGGCGTGCCGGGACTCTGCACACTGCGTCCGGCCGATGCGAACGAAGTGAGCGAGGCGTGGCGCGTGGCGCTGTCGTTCTCGAAGGAGCCGTCGTGCATCGTCGTCACGCGCCAGCCGCTGCCGACGTTCGACCGCACCAAGTTCGGCTCCGCTGAAGGCGTGCGGCGCGGAGCCTACGTGCTCGCCGATGCCGAGGGCGGCAAGAAGCCGGAAGTGCTGCTGCTCGCGACCGGCAGCGAAGTGTCGCTGTGCGTCGAAGCATGGGAGAAGCTCACGAGCGAGGGAATCGCGGCGCGCGTCGTGTCCATGCCGTCGTGGGACATCTTCGAGAAGCAGGACGACGCGTACAAGGACTCGGTGCTGCCGCCCGACGTGCATGCGCGCGTGGCCGTCGAGCAGGCCGCGACGCTCGGCTGGGACCGCTACGTGGGGCGCTTCGGCGCGACCATCGTGATGCACACGTTCGGCGCGTCGGCGCCGCTGAAGGCGCTGAAGACGAAGTTCGGCTTCACGCTCGAAGGCGTCTACGAAGCGGCGAAAAAGCAGATCGAGCGCGTCAAATCAGCCGGGGAGTGATCGACATGCAGATCGGCATCGTAGGGCTAGGGCGCATGGGCGGCAACATCGGCCGCCGCCTGATGCGCGACGGACACGAATGCGTCGTGTACGACCACAATCCGCAAGCCACCGACGCGCTCGCGAGCGAAGGCGCGACCGGCGCGAACGATCTCGGCGATCTCGTTGCGAAGCTCGCCGCGCCGCGCGTCATCTGGCTGATGCTGCCGGCCGGCAAGATCACCGAGGACACGCTTTCGGACCTGCACAAGATCCTGCAAGCGGACGATGTGGTCATCGACGGCGGCAACAGCTTCTACAAGGACGACATTCGCCGCGCCGCGCAGTTCAGGGAGCAGGGCGTGCATTATGTCGATGTGGGCACGTCGGGCGGCATCTGGGGACTGGAACGCGGCTACTGCATGATGATCGGCGGCGACGAGGCCATCGTGAGCCGGCTCGATCCGATCTTCGCGACGCTCGCGCCGGGACGCGGCGACATTCCCGCGACGCCGGGCCGCGAAGGACGCGATCCGCGCGTCGAGAACGGCTACATGTATTGCGGGCCGGTCGGGTCGGGGCACTTCGTGAAGATGGTGCACAACGGCATCGAGTACGGCCTGATGCAGGCGTATGCGGAAGGCTTCCACATTCTGAAGCACAAGGAATCGACGGACCTTCCCGAGAACGAGCGCTATTCGCTCGACCTGGCGGATATCGCGGAAGTGTGGCGGCGCGGCAGCGTGGTGTCGTCGTGGCTGCTGGACCTGACGGCGGGCGCGCTCGCGAGCGACGGCGGGCTGGAACACTTCTCGACCATCGTGGCGGACAGCGGCGAAGGGCGCTGGACGATCGAGGCGGCCATCGAGGAAGCCGTGCCTGCGCAGGTGCTTTCGGCGGCGCTGTACACGCGCTTCCGCTCGCGCGACGCCGATCTGTTCCCCGAGCGCATGCTGTCCGCGATGCGCTTCGGCTTTGGCGGCCACAAGGAGTTTCCGGCGAAGTGACGCGCTGAGCGCTCGTTAGACGGCGATGAACCGCGACGGTCCATCGCCGTTTTTCATTTCATCATGCGACGGCGGAAAAGCCACGCGCAGATGAAGAACGGCAGCACGGCATAAGCGGCGAGCACGCCTGCGTGCAGCGCGAAACCGTCGAGCGGGCGGCCGAGCATCGCGGGGCGGATCAGTTCGACGGCGTGAACGAGCGGCAGCGCCTGCGTCACATGCTGCGCGAGCGCGGGCAGTTGCGCGACCGGAAAGAAGACGCCGGACAGGAGCAGCATCGGCGTGAGCGCGAGCGTCTGATAGAACATGAAGAAGTCGTAGCTCGGCGCGATGGCCGTGACGATCATCGCGGTGCTCGCGAACGCCAGCCCGGTCAACACGATAACGGGCAGCGCGAGCAGCATCGACGGAAAACTCGCGTAGCCGAGCGCGCCCGCGACCAGCATGATCGCGACGCCCGAGAGCACCGACTTGCTCGCGGCCCAGACCACTTCGCCGAGCACGATATCGCCGAGCGTGAGCGGCGTGTGCATGATCGCTTCCCATGTGCGCTGCACGTGCATGCGCGAGAAGCCGGAGTACATCGCCTCGAAGCTCGCGGACATCATCACGCTGGAGGCCACCGTGCCCGCGGCGAGAAACGCGATATACGACACGCCCTCGACGTGGCCGACCATCAGGCCGAGACCGAGTCCGAGGCCGAACAGATAGATCATCGGGTCGGCGAGGTTGCCGATCATCGAGGCGACCGCGAGCTTCTTCCAGACGAGGTAATTGCGCCGCCAGACCGACATCCAGTGCGTTGCGTTCGCCGGCAGCGCGTTGGTGAGCGGCGCGGCGTCGCGCGGGTGCGTCTCGCTCGGCTTTTTGCTGGCGACGCGCGGTTGATCGAAGGTTTCCATCGCGTTTAATCCACCATTTCACGCCCGGTCAGGCGCAAGAAAACATCTTCCAGATTCGCGGGACGATGCAGATAGCGCACGCCCTCGCGCCCCTTGACGCGCGCGTGGACGGCTTGCGGATCGTCGACGTAGCAAAAAAGCGTCTCGCCGCTCACTTCCATGCGCTCGACGAGCGGTTGCAGTTCGGCGGCCAGCGCCTGCGGATCGGGGCCGTAAATCTCGATCACGTCCGAGCCGATCACCGACGCGATCAGGTCGCGCGGACGGCCTTCGGCAATCTTCCGGCCTTCTTCGATCACGCAGACGCGGTCGCACAGGCGCTCGGCTTCCTCCATGAAATGCGTCGTGAGCAGCATGGTCTTGCCGCGCGCGAGCAGCGAGCGCAGACGTTCCCAGATGAGATGGCGGGCCTGAGGGTCGAGACCGGTGGTCGGTTCGTCCATGATCAGCACGTCGGGATCGTTGACGAGGGCGCGCGCCAAGGTCAGCCGCCGCTTCATGCCGCCGGACAATTCGCCGACGCGCGCATCCGCCTTGTTTTCGAGCCGCGCGAATTCGAGCAGCGACGGCACGAGCGCGTCCATGCGCGCGCCCGCAATACCGAAATAGCGGCCGAAGACGACGAGGTTCTCGCGTACGCTGAAGTCGGGATCGAGATTGTCGAACTGCGGCACGACGCCGACGCGTTCGCGGGCGAAACGCGCGCGCGACGGCACCGTTTCGCCGACGAGCCGAATGTTTCCGTGATCCGGCGACGTCATGCCGAGCAGCATCCTGAGCGTCGTCGTCTTGCCCGCGCCGTTCGGCCCGAGCAAGCCGAAGCATTCGCCGGGACGCACGTCGAACGACAGGCCGTCGACGACGTTCTTCGCGCCGTAGCTTTTTATAACTTCGCTGAATTCGATGGCGGGCGCGCCGGCTGATTCCGGGGCGTGCTCGCGCGTGGTGCGCTGTGTCATGCGTGTTATGCCGGGGAAAGTTCAGCGAGCTAGTGTAATCGAATGCACCGGCGCGGCGCTTGCGCGGGCAGAAGCGGTGCGCCGGGCGAGTCGTGCGAACATGCAGAAAGCCGCGAAGCCTTGTGCGACGGGCTTCGTCGCAATCTGGCACGCGGCCAGCTAGTCATGAGTCCAACGTGGCGCGGGTTCGGCGCGCTATTGCGTGAAGTTAGCGTTTTCCATCGTTGCCACGTCCGGCGCGGCACAGGATCATGAAGTTACGCCGCAGTCAATCTGCGATGCGGCAGGGAGGCATCATGACAAGCTACAGAAAGATTCTGCTGTGCTACGACGGTTCCAGAGAGGGCCGCAAGGCGCTGCGCCAGGGCGCGAACCTCGCGCTCGACCTCAACGCGGAAACGCACGTGCTCGCGGTGGTCGACATGCGGTCGAGCATTGCGCAGAGCGCCGGATTGCTGACCGATATGGCCTGCGGGCGCTTCGAAGACGCGGCGCGCGATATTTTGCAGGAAGGCGTCGAGTGGCTGCGCGAGCGTGGCCTGTCGGCGCAGGGGCATTTCGCGTTCGGCCATCCGATCGACGAAATCGCGGCGCTGGCCGACAGCCTTAAGGTCGATCTCGTCGTCGTCGGGCACCGCTGCCGGAGCGGACTCGCTCGTTGGTGGATGGGCGCGGGCAACACCCCTTTGCTGGATCGCGTGTCGTGCAGCATTCTGGTTGCCGTCTGTCAGGCAGGCGAATCGGCGGAAGCGGAAGATGCCGCTGCGTATGCCGCGAAGCCCGCGAAGGCCGAAGCGGGCGCGTGAGCGTGGATGGCTGGCGAAGGCGCGTCAGCCGTTGAGATCGACGGCGACGAGCTTCCATGACACTAGCCCGCTGCGGTGAAATATGGCGGAATAGCGGGCGTCGCCTGCGCCGTGCTGGTACGTCACCACGAACGTGTTGATGCCGCGATAGCCGGCCGTCGTCTGCGGCGGTTGCGGAGCCGAATTGGATGCGCTCACGGACGCGCTCGCCGAAGCCGACGCGTTTGCATCGGCTTTGCCGGCCGCGGGCGGACGTTCGCCGGGATTGCCGCGCGGCGGTATGCCGTTCAGGATGGCGGCGACTCCGTCCGGCGTCGCGTATGAATCCACGAGCGGGCCGACCAGCGCCGCGCCGATCATCGCGCCGATGATGGCGAGCGGGTTGCCGCTCTTCTGCACATCGATGCGCCGCGTGAGCAGCGCGGCGATCTGATCCTTCAAGCTCGCGCGCAATGCGGGGAAATCGACGTATTGGTTGACCGTTTGGGCGTCGCGCGCGTCGGCGGCGCGCTTGACGCGGTCCAGCACGATATACGGCGACGCATAGACGAAGCCGAGCGCCGCGACGAGCAATACGGCGGCGAGCGTGGCAATAACGGAACGAGCGGTGCGGGACATGCGACGGCCAAACCTTTAGCGAAGGTTAATGCAGGATTGACCGCGCCGACGCACGACTAATTCCCCAACTCGCCGCCAGTTCACGCCACCGTTCCGCCCGTGAGACCGGCGCGCTCTTCGTCGATGCAGCGGTCGATCATGCGCGACACTTCGCCGATCTTGCCGACGAGGATCAGCCGCGACTCGCTCCGATAAACGCGCACGGGAGTACTCCGCGGCGGCTCCGCGTGAACCGTCTGCGTCAGCGACACCCGCGCGAACGCAGGCTGGCGAGACGGCAGCGCGGGCATGGAATCGAAGAGATCCGGTGCAGCTTCGGCCCGCGAAGGCGCCGCGGCGCCGCAAGGAATCAACGCACGCAGATGGCGCAGACGGCCGAACTTGCGAAAGGGCAGCAAACGGGCAAAACGTTCCATCATGACTCTCCAGACGATAGGACGCACCACGGCATGCCGCAAGCGGCTGCCGTCCGTGCTTGATGTACTCGAAACGCGCCGCGTCTTGCGTGGCGTGAAGAGGCGCTCAGCGACGCTTCAAAGCGCGCTGCCGCCGCTGACTAGAACTCGCCTGAGCGGATCAGGCCCACTGCAATGCCTTCCAGCGCGAAGTCTCCGCTGCCCGACCGCACGAAAATATTCTCGTAGTCCGGGTTCTCCGCGATGAGCTCGACGCCGTCGGGACGTCGCTTCCAACGCTTGACCGTGACGTCGTCGCCGAGCCGCGCAACGACGATTTGTCCGTCCTTCGCCTCGGTGCGCTTTTGAACGGCGAGCAGGTCGCCGTCCAGAATGCCGGCGTCGCGCATCGACAAACCGCGCACTTTCAGCAGGTAGTCGGGCTTGCTGGAGAAGAGCGCGGGATCGCACGCGTAGTGCTGCGAAATATGCTCCTGCGCGAGGATAGGACTGCCCGCCGCCACACGGCCCACGAGCGGCAACGAGAGCTGCATGATGCTTGCGTGCGGCAAGGTGAACTGGTGCGGAACGTCTTCGGACCGGCCCGCGTCGCCAATCAGCCGGATGCCGCGCGACGAACCCGCAGCCAGCTCGATGACGCCCTTACGCGCCAGTGCCCGCAGATGCTCTTCCGCAGAGTTCGCGGAACTGAAGCCGAGCTCAGCGGCAATCTCCGCGCGGGTCGGCGGAAAGCCGGTGCGCTCGATTGCGCGCTGGAGCAGTTCGAAGACCTGCTGCTGACGCGCGGTAAGTTTTGAGGTTCTGGTCACTGGCTCGGGCCTCTCGTGCACTGTATGGATCAACAGATGACTGTATTTTTATACAGTATTCGGCGCTTTTCAAGCATTACTTTAAGTTCGGCTCGAAACCGCAACACGCTCCGTCGTTCGGCCCCCCGCAAGCGCCGGCGACTTGCTTTAGCAGCTTTCGATATAAAAGACTGAAAAACGATTATTTCTGTTCATATAGGCCCGCCGATAGACTGATTCCGTCAATTGGATAAGACGGAGAACGGGGAATGCAAAGCACGAAAGCGGGATTGGGGACCAGGGCACGCAAAGCGCTGACCGCGCTGGCGCTGACGGCGGCGGGCATCGGCGCGATGGTCGCGGCGAGCACGCAAGCCCACGCGCAGACGTCGTTTCTGAATGTGTCGTACGACCCGACGCGCGAGCTCTATCAGGACTTCAATCAGGCATTCGCCAAGAAGTGGAAAGCCGAAACAGGCGAGGCCGTCACGTTCAAGCAGTCGCATGGCGGCTCGGGCGGACAGGCGCGCGCGGTCATCGACGGCCTGCAGGCGGACGTCGTCACGCTCGCGCTCGCCTACGACATCGACGCGCTCGCGGGCAAGGGACTCGTCGCCGCGGACTGGCAGAAGCGGCTGCCGGATAACGCCTCGCCGTACACGTCGACGATCGTGTTCCTCGTGCGCAAGGGCAACCCGAAGCACATCAAGGACTGGGACGACCTCACGAAGCCGGGCGTCTCCATCGTCACGCCGAACCCGAAAACGTCGGGCGGGGCGCGCTGGAACTATCTCGCCGCGTGGGCCTACGCGCAGCACAAGCCGGGCGGCAACGAGCAAACCGCGAAGGACTTCGTCGCGAAGCTGTACAAGAACGCGGGCGTGCTCGATTCCGGCGCGCGCGGCGCCACGACGAGCTTCGTGCAGCGCGGCCAGGGCGACGTGCTGATTGCGTGGGAGAACGAGGCGTTTCTGTCGTTGAAGGAGTTCGGTCCGGACAAGTTCGAGATCGTGGTGCCTTCGGTGAGCATTCTGGCCGAGCCGCCGGTCGCGGTGGTCGACAAGGTCGTCGACAAGCACGGCACGCGCAAGCTCGCCGAGGCGTATCTCAAGTATCTGTACAGCGACGAAGGCCAGCAGATCGCCGCGCGCAATTTCTATCGTCCGCGCTCGGACAAGGTGCCGGCCGACCTCACGAAGCAGTTCCCGAAGATCAAGCTCTACACCATCGACGACACGTTCGGCGGCTGGACCAAGGCGCAGAAGACGCATTTCGCCGATGGCGGCGTGTTCGATTCCATCTATCAGCCGCAATAACAACTGCAGTAAGCGCGCAAAGCGCGAAGCAAACCGAAGCGGCGCGCCATGACGCCGCCGGTCACACAAGCATTCGATGACACGCGCTCCCCGGCGCACTGGAACAGGACGAAAGCAAGGATGACGACTTTCACTTTGCGCAAGCCGAGCGCGCTACCGGGCTTCGGCCTGACGCTCGGCATCACGCTCGCGTATCTGAGCCTCGTGGTGTTGATACCGCTCGCCGCCACGTTCGCGAAGACGGCGACGCTCGACTGGGCGCAGTTCGTCCGCGCGGTGACATCGCCGCGCGTATTGGCGTCGTATCGGCTGACCTTCGGCGCGGCGCTCGGCGGGGCGCTCATCAACGCGGTGTTCGGCTTTCTGGTCGCGTGGGTGCTCGTGCGCTATACCTTTCCGATGAAGCGCATCGTGGATGCCATCGTCGATTTGCCGTTCGCGTTGCCGACTTCGGTCGCGGGCATCTCGCTCGCGGCCGTCTATGCGGGCAACGGCTGGATCGGGCAGTATCTCGCGCCGCTCGGCGTCAAGGTCGCGTTCACGCCGCTCGGCGTGCTGGTGGCGCTGACGTTCATCGGCTTGCCGTTCGTCGTGCGCACGGTGCAGCCGGTGCTCGAAGACTTCGAGCGCGAGCAGGAAGAAGCCGCCGCGTGCCTCGGCGCGACGCGCTGGCTGACGTTTCGCCGCGTCGTCTTGCCGACGCTTTTCCCGGCGCTGCTGACGGGCTTCGCGCTGGCGTTCGCGCGCGCGCTCGGCGAATACGGCTCGGTGATTTTCATCGCGGGCAACGTGCCGATGAAGTCGGAAATCACGTCGCTTCTCATCATCACGAAGCTCGAACAGTATGACTATGCGGGCGCCACTGCGCTCGCCGTCGTCATGCTGTGCGTGTCGTTCCTGATGCTGCTCCTCATCAACACGCTGCAATGGTTCCTGCAACGGCGCACGAGCCGCACGGGCGCGATCCCTGCGCACGCCGCGCATGCCGCGTCCGCGCAAGGGAGCCACGCATGAGCACGCCCGACACCAAAGCCATCGCGATGAACACCGCTGCGCCACGCGATGCCCGCACGCTCGATCCCGTCACCGAACCGCGCGCGGTGCGCTGGCTGCTCACGGGCATCGCGCTGCTGTTCCTCGCGCTCTTTCTCGTGGTGCCGCTCGTCGCCGTGTTCGCGCAAGCGTTCGCAAAGGGCATCGACTATTACTTCGAGTCGCTCAAAGACCCAGACGCGTGGTCCGCGATTAAGCTCACGTTGACGACGGCGGCGATTGCGGTGCCGCTCAACGTCGTGTTCGGCCTCGCGGCGTCGTGGGCGATCGCGAAGTTCGACTTCCGCGGCAAGGCGCTGCTGACTACGCTCATCGACTTGCCGTTCTCGGTTTCGCCCGTGATTTCAGGCCTGATCTACGTGCTGATGTTCGGCGCGCAGGGCTGGTTCGGTCCGTGGCTCGCGGCGCACGACGTGCAGATCATCTTCGCGGTGCCGGGCATCGTGCTCGCGACGATCTTCGTGACCTTCCCGTTCGTCGCGCGCGAACTGATTCCGCTGATGCAGGCGCAAGGCAACGACGAGGAAGAAGCCGCGCATGTGCTGGGCGCTTCGGGCTGGCAGATTTTTCGCCGCGTGACGCTGCCGAACGTGAAGTGGGGCCTGCTGTATGGCGTGATTCTCTGCAATGCACGCGCGATGGGCGAGTTCGGCGCGGTTTCGGTGGTATCGGGCCACATTCGCGGACAGACCGACACCATGCCGCTGCACGTCGAGATCCTCTATAACGAATACAACTTCTCGGCCGCGTTCGCCGTGGCCTCGCTGCTCGCGTTGCTTGCGCTCGTGACGCTCGGACTCAAGCTCGTCGCGGAACGCCGCATGTCGCAATCGCTCGCCGATGCAGGCGCCAAGAACTAAGGCAAAGGAAACATCATGAGCATCATCGTTCGCAATCTGCAAAAGCGCTTCGGCGATTTCACCGCGCTCGACAACGTCACGCTCGACTTTCCCGCGGGCGAACTCGTCGCGCTGCTCGGGCCGTCGGGATGCGGCAAGACCACGCTGCTGCGCGTGATCGCGGGCCTCGAATATGCCGATGCCGGCCAGGTCGTGCTCAACGGCGAAGACGTCGCGCAAGTGGGCGCACGCGACCGGCAAGTGGGCTTCGTCTTCCAGCATTACGCGCTGTTCCGCCACATGACGGTGTTCGAAAACGTGGCGTTCGGTCTGCGCGTGAAGCCGCGCCGCGAGCGTCCGTCGGAAGCCGTGATCCGCGAGAAAGTGCACGAATTGCTGAAGCTCGTGCAACTGGACTGGCTTGCGCAGCGGTTTCCTTCCGAGCTCTCGGGCGGGCAGCGGCAACGCATCGCGCTTGCGCGCGCGCTCGCTGTCGAACCGAAAGTGCTGCTGCTCGACGAGCCGTTCGGCGCGCTCGATGCGAAGGTGCGCAAGGAACTGCGAAGCTGGCTGCGACGCCTGCACGACGATCTGCATATCTCCACGCTCTTCGTCACGCACGATCAGGAAGAGGCGCTCGAAGTGGCGGATCGTATCGTCGTGATGAATCATGGCCGCGTGGAGCAGATCGGCAGCCCGCAGGATGTGTACGATCATCCGCAGACATCGTTCGTATATGAATTCCTCGGCGCGGCGAATCGCCTTCAGGGTCATGTCGATGCGGGCGGCTTCGTCGCCGATGGCGCGGCGCAAGCCATCGCCGCGCAAGCGCACTTCAGCGGACGCGCGCTCGCTTACGTGCGGCCGCACGACCTCGCGTTGTACCGCGCCGACGATGCCGCGGGCCTCGCGCATCGCGACGGTATCGTGGTCGGCGTGCGGCGCGTGGTGACGCTCGGCGGCTCGGTGCGTGTGGAACTGGAAGGCGACGCGGGCGGCGTGCTCGAAGCGGAACTGGATCGGGAAGCGTGGCGCGCGCTGAAGCTCGATATCGGCGATGGCGTGCGCGCCGTGCCGCGCGCGCTGCGCGTCTTTCCGGCGCAATGAGACATCCATAAAACGGCAGCAAGACAAGAGAGGCGAACCATGAACTTCCAGCAACTGCGCTTCGTGCGCGAGGCCGTGCGTCAGAACATGAATCTGACGGAAGTAGCGAACGTGCTGTACACGTCGCAGTCGGGCGTGTCCAAGCAGATCAAGGATCTCGAAGACGAACTGGGCGTCGATATCTTCATCCGGCGCGGCAAGCGGCTCACGGGGCTGACCGAGCCGGGCAAGCAGGTGCATCAGCTGATCGAACGCATGTTGCTCGATGCGGAGAACCTGCGGCGCGTGGCGCGCCAGTTCGCGGATCAGGACAACGGCCATCTCGTGGTCGCCACAACGCACACGCAGGCTCGCTACGCGCTGCCGAAAGTGATCCGTCAGTTCACCGAAGTATTCCCGAAGGTGCATCTTGCGCTGCGGCAGGGCAGTCCGCAACAGATCGCGCAGATGATCGTGAACGGCGAGGCGGATATCGGCATCTCGACAGAGGCGCTCGACCGTTATCCCGACATCGTCACGTTTCCGTGCTATTCGTGGCACCACACGGTCGTGGTGCCGAAGGACCATCCGCTCGTCGGGCGTAAAGACATCACGCTGGAGCAGATCGCCGAATATCCGATCGTCACCTACGATCAGGATTTCACGGGGCGTTCACACGTCGACCAGGCGTTCGCGAGCGCGGGCGCGATGCCCGACATCGTGCTCACCGCCATCGACGCGGACGTGATCAAGACGTATGTGGAACTCGGCATGGGCATCGGCATCGTCGCGGCGATGGCCTATGACGCCAAGCGCGACACCGAACTCGTCGCGCTCGATACGCAGCACTTGTTCGAGGCGAGCACCACGCGCGTGGGCTTGCGCAAGGGCGCGTTCCTGCGCGCGTATGCGTACCGGCTGATCGAAATGTTCGCGCCGCAACTCGACGAAGCGCAGATCGCCGCGCAACTGCGCGAAGCGGCCTGAAACACGCATGCCGGCTGATTTACAATCGCCGGCATGAACACACAGACACTCCCTCGCATCGCCGTGCTTGCAACGGGCGGCACGATTGCCGGACAGGCCGGCAATGCTGCTTCCACAGCCGGATATAAGGCAGGCGTCGTAGGCGTCGACAAGCTGCTCGACGCCGTGCCTGCGCTCGCTTCCGTCGCGCGAATTCATGCGGAGCAGATCGCGAGCATCGACAGCAAGGACATGAGCCTTGCGCTATGGACGACGCTCGCCGCGCGCATCAATGAACTCGCCGCGCAGGACGACATCGACGGCATCGTCGTCACGCATGGCACCGACACGCTCGAAGAAACCGCGTATCTGTTGCACTTGACCGTGAAGATTGCGAAGCCTGTCGTGCTGACGGCCGCGATGCGGCCATCGACCGCGCTATCCGCCGATGGCCCGCTCAATCTGCTCAACGCGGTCACGGTCGCGGCGTCGAAACAAGCATCGGGGCAGGGCGTGCTCGTCGCGTTCAACAACCAGATCCACAGCGCCCGCGATGTCACGAAGACGAGCACGTATGCCGTCGATGCCTTTCGCTCGCCCGAAACCGGCGTGCTCGGTTTCGTGCAGGACGGCCGCGTGGAATTCCAGCGTGCGGTGACGAAGCCGCATACGACGGCAAGCGAATTCGCGGTGGCTGAAAGCTGGCCGATGGTCGAGATCGTCGCGAGCTATGCGGGCGTTTCGCGCGTCGCGATCGATGCGCTCGTCGCGGCGGGCGTGAAGGGAATCGTCGTCGCGGGAACCGGCAATGGGTCGATGCACGAGAGCATCGCAGAAGCCGTGAGCGATGCCGTGAAGGCGGGCGTCGCGGTGGTGCGGGCATCGCGCGTCGGCTCGGGACATGTGATGCGCAACGGCGCAGCCAGCGACGATGTGCTCGGCACGGTCAGCGCGGGAACGCTGAATCCCTACAAGGCGCGCGTGCTGTTGATGCTGGCGCTATCGGCCGGCATCGAGGACGCCGCGGCGCTGCAACGCATCTTCGATACCTACTGAACGCAATCCGACGCGGACACCCGACGGCAAACCGTCTGACCGACCAAGGCTAACCCGGCGCGCCGCCGGATGCCGCTCTCGGACCTTACTTGCCGCCCTCAGCCCAGAGCGGCATTTGTCCCGCGTGCCCATACGCGGGACGCCCCACGGTTCAGGCGCGAGCCTACGCAGCAGCCTTCGCATGCTGCGGTTCGTCCGCCACCTGGAAGTTCGACATGATCTCGAGCGCGCGCACGAGCGCCGAGTGATCCCACGCTTTGCCGCCATTGGCTGCGCACACGCTGAACAACTGCTGCGCGCTCGCGGTGTGAGGCAGCGCGAGGCCCATCTTGCGCGCGCCGTCGAGCGCGAGGTTCAGGTCCTTCTGATGCAGTTCGATCCTGAAGCCGGGATTGAACGTGCGCTTCGTCATGCGCTCGCCGTGCACTTCGAGAATGCGCGACGACGCGAAGCCGCCCATGAGCGCCTTGCGCACGCGTTCCGGATCGGCGCCCGAGCGCGACGCGAAGAGCAATGCCTCCGCGACCGCTTCGATGTTCAGCGCGACGATGATCTGATTCGCCACCTTGCAGGTCTGACCCGCGCCGTTGTCGCCGATGAGCGAGATGTTCTTGCCCATCAGTTCGAAGAGCGGCTTCGCGATGTTGAACGACTTCTCCGGGCCGCCCACCATGATCGTGAGCGTCGCTTCGCGCGCGCCGACTTCGCCGCCGGACACCGGCGCATCGAGGTAATCGCAGCCGAGCGCGTTGATCTTCTTCGCGAACTCCTGCGTGTCGAGCGGGTTGATCGAGCTCATGTCGATCACGAGCTTGCCCTTCGAAAGACCCTTGGCCACGCCGTCATCGGCGAACAAGACGTTGGCGACATCGGGCGTGTCGGGCACCATCGTGATGACGATCTCGCTTGCCTGCGCGACGGCCGTCGAGTCCGCGACGACTTTCGTTTGCGCGCGGATATCGTCGGGCACCGGATACTTGCCGTTCACGACGAGCGCGTGACCGCCCTTGATGAGGTTGCGCGCCATATGCGCGCCCATGATGCCGAGGCCGATGAAACCGATCGTTGCCATACTGTGTGCTCCTCCTTTGTGTCATGGTTCAGGCAGCGGCGCGCGCCTTGTCCGTCGCGATCGAGCGCAGCCAGCCGAGCCCGGCTTCCGTGCCCGCGAGCGGCTTGTATTCGCAGCCGATCCAGCCGTCATAGCCAATCGAATCGAGCAGATCGAACAGGAACGCGTAGTTGATTTCGCCGGTGCCGGGTTCGTTGCGGCCGGGATTGTCGGCAAGCTGAATGTGCGCGATCGACGGCAGGTTCTTCCTGATCGTCGCGGCCAGCTCGCCTTCCATGCGCTGCATGTGATAGATGTCGTATTGCAGGAAGAGATTGTCGGAGCCGACCGCGCGAATCACGTCGAGTCCTTCGTGCGAACGGTTCAGCGC
Organism: Caballeronia sp. Sq4a; assembly: GCF_023170545.1. Taxonomy (NCBI): domain Bacteria; kingdom Pseudomonadati; phylum Pseudomonadota; class Betaproteobacteria; order Burkholderiales; family Burkholderiaceae; genus Caballeronia; species Caballeronia sp. Sq4a. The sequence continues at coordinate 1,338,402 of NZ_CP084250.1, forward strand.
GAAGCCCGGAATGTCGTATGAATTGCACGGCTCGACGAGCAGACGGATGCCTTCCTGCTTCAGCGCATCGGCGGCGAAACGAAGGTTCTCGATGATCGTTTCGCGCGCCTGTTGCGCCGAGACGCCCGCCGTCGGAATGCCGACGAGGCAGTTCAGTTGCGGCACGTTCAGCGCCTTCGCGTATTCGATCGCGCGCGGGACGCCGTCGCGAAACTCGGCGACGCGATCCGGCAGACACGCGATCCCACGCTCGCCTGCTTCCCAGTTACCGGCAGGCAGGTTGTGCAAGACGATCTGCAAGCCGCTGTCCCGCACGCGCGCTTTGAGATCGCTGATCGAATACGGATACGGAAACAGGAATTCGACTGCCTCGAAGCCCGCGTTCGCCGCCGCGGCAAAGCGGTCGAGGAACGGGACTTCGTTGAAGAGCATCGTCAGATTCGCGGCGAATTTCGGCATTGTTCTTTTCCTGATGGTCGGTCAGTGGGTCGTCAGTTGATGCTTCAGTCGAGCGGCGTGACGGCGGTGGGCGCGTCGGCACGGCTCTCGGCGAGCTCTTCGAACTCGTTGATGGCGTCGATCTCGGTGCCCATCGCGATGTTGGTCACGCGTTCGAGGATCATCTCCACGACGACCGGCACCTGATGTTCGGCCGCAAGCGCCTGTGCCTGCTTCAGCGCACCGGCGATGTCCTCGGGCTTGAACACGCGCAGCGCCTTGCAACCGAGGCCTTCGGCGACCGCGACGTGGTCCACGCCGTAGCCTTCGAGTTCCGGCGCGTTGATGTTGTCGAACGCGAGTTGCACGCAGTAGTCCATGTCGAAGCCGCGCTGCGCCTGGCGAATGAGACCGAGATACGAGTTGTTCACGACGACATGCACGTACGGCAGCTTGAACTGTGCGCCGACGGCGAGTTCTTCGATCATGAACTGGAAGTCGTAATCGCCCGAGAGCGCGACGATCTTGCGCTGCGGGTCCGCCGCGCGCACGCCGAGCGCAGCAGGAATCGTCCAGCCGAGCGGGCCGGCCTGACCGCAGTTGATCCAGTTGCGCGCCTTGAACACGTGCAGAAACTGCGCACCGGCGATCTGCGAAAGACCGATCGTCGTCACAAAGCACGTGTCGCGGTCGAACGCCAGGTTCATCTCTTCGTAGACGCGCTGCGGCTTCATCGGCACGTTGTCGAAGTGCGTCTTGCGCTGCATCGTGCGCTTGCGCTGCTGGCAGTCGGCGACCCAGGCGCTCCGGTCCTTCAGCTTGCCCGCGGCTTTCCATTCCTTCGCCACTTCGACGAAGAGTTCCAGCGCCGCCTTTGCATCCGAGACGATGCCGAGATCCGGTCCGAACACGCGGCCGATTTGCGTCGGCTCGATATCGACGTGGACGAACTTGCGGCCCTTCGTGTAGACCTCGATGCTGCCCGTATGCCGGTTCGCCCAGCGATTGCCGATGCCGAGCACGAAGTCCGATGCGAGCATCGTCGCGTTGCCGTAGCGATGCGACGTCTGCAAGCCGACCATGCCGGCCATGAGCGGGTGATCGTCGGGAATGGCGCCCCACGACATCAGCGTCGGGATGACGGGCACGCCGAGCGTTTCGGCGAATTGCACGAGCAGGTCTTCGGCCGCCGCGTTCAGCACGCCACCGCCCGAGACGATGAGCGGCTTCTCGGCGTCGTTGAGCATCGCGAGCGCCTTCTCGATCTGCGCGCGTGTCGCTTTCGGCTTGTACACGGGCAGCGGCTCGTAGGTGTCGATGTCGAATTCGATTTCGGCGAGTTGCACGTCGATCGGCAGATCCACCAGCACGGGACCGGGGCGGCCCGAGCGCATCAGGTGGAAAGCCTGCTGGAACACGCGCGGCACGAGCGCCGGCTCGCGCACGGTCACCGCCCACTTCGTGACGGGCTTGGCGATGGATTCGATATCGACCGCCTGGAAATCTTCCTTGTAAAGACGCGCGCGCGGCGCCTGCCCGGTGATCGCGAGAATCGGAATCGAGTCGGCGGAAGCCGAGTAGAGGCCCGTGATCATGTCCGTGCCCGCCGGCCCCGACGTGCCGATGCATACCCCGATGTTGCCGGGCGCGGCGCGCGTATAACCTTCGGCCATGTGCGACGCGCCTTCGACATGTCGCGCGAGCACGTGGCTGATGCTGCCCGACTTCTTCATCGCCGAGTAGAACGGGTTGATCGCGGCGCCCGGCACGCCGAACGCGGTATCAATACCTTCCTTTTCCAGCACGAGGACGGCTGCGTCGACGGCTCTCATCTTGGCCATGAATGTCTCCTTCCTTCAGTCTCTTTCCGTTATCGCTGTCTGCATCGAAGCAGGGTTCCGTTGCACTTTAAGATTGTGGAAAAGGTTTGATAAGATCAGTCGGAGTCGCTTTTTCCCAAACAAAAAGTTTCGAATGACGCAGCGGCGCGGCTGGGCACAGGAGACAAGGAAATGGACCGCTTCAAGCAGATCGAGACATTCGTGCGCGTCGCGGAAGCCGGCAGCCTCGCGGCGGCCGCGCTGGAAGAGGGCGTGTCGCCGGTCATTCTCGGACGGCGCATCGACGCGCTCGAAAAGCGTCTCGGCGTCAAGCTGATGTACCGCTCGACGCGGCGGCTCGTCGTCAGCGAAGAGGGCGCGGCGTTCCTCGACCGCTGCAAGAACCTGCTCGCCGAGTGGGATCAGGCGGAGAACGAACTCGCGGCGGGGCGGCGCGCGGTCGGCGGGCATCTGATCGTGTCGGCGCCGGCGGCGTTCGGGCGCATGCACGTCGCGCCGCACGCGCCGGCGTTCCTTGCCGACAAGCCGGAATTGCAGATGTCGTTCAATCTGACCGACCGCGTCGTGGATCTGGTGCGCGAGGGCTACGATCTGTCGATTCGCATCGGCGGCACGGTCGATCCGAACTTCGTCGCGGTGAAGCTGGCGAGCAACCGGCGCGTGGTGTGCGGCACGCCCGCGTATTTCCGCAAGCACGGCAAGCCGAAATCGCTCGACGATCTGCCGAATCACAACTGCCTCGCGTTCAACCTGCAAGGCGGGCAGAACCGCGGCTGGTACTTCCGGCGCAACGGCAAGCTCGCGACCGTGCGCGTGAGCGGGAACCTCGACTGCAACGATGGGGAATTGCTGCATCGCTGGGTGTCGGAAGGACTCGGGCTCGGCTGGCGCTCGACGTGGGAGATTCAGCGGCAACTGGCGGCGGGCGAACTGGAAACCGTGCTGGACGAGTACGAGCTGCCCGACTACGACATCCTCGCCGTCTACCCGCAACAACGCTACGTGCCGGCGCGCGTGCGCTACTTCATTGATTACCTGAAAGAAATCTACGCGCAGCCCGGTTATTGGAGCCGCGCGCTCGAGCCGCCCGGCGAAACGCATCGGCAGCGGAGCGCGGGCGCGCTAAATGATTGAAAAAGCGGCGAAAGTCAGTCGGAAAACTCCGGTTTGGCTTGCCGTCCGACCGCCAAACGGTATATACTCGCTGGCTTCTCACTTGCCGCACCGGTCCGACGCCCGGGCGGCTTATATCCAAAAGGAGTGAATATGCGTCATTACGAAATCGTCTTTATCGTGCATCCCGATCAAAGCGAGCAAGTGCCCGCGATGATCGAGCGTTACAAGAGCACGATCACGTCGCACGGTGGCCAGATCCACCGTATCGAGGACTGGGGCCGCCGCCAACTGGCCTACATGATCGAGAAACTCGCGAAGGCTCACTACGTCTGCATGAACATCGAATGCGACCAGGCGACGCTCGAAGAACTGGAACACGCGTTCAAGTTCAACGACGCCGTTCTGCGCCACCTCATCGTCAAGATGAAGAAGGCCGAAACCGGCCCGTCGCCGATGATGAAGGAAGTGCAGCGCGAAGAAGCCAAGAAGGCGGCCAGCCAGCCGTCCGAAGCGCAGGCTTAAGGACAGTTCAACACTGTCAAGCCACCAGGGAACCGAAACTCACTCGTGAACCGGCTGCAACTGACAGCGAGCGTCGTGGAACGCGAACCGGTGCGATACACGCCCGCAGGCATTCCGATCGCAAGCTGCACGTTGCAACACGCGGCAGAAGTCGTCGAAGCGGGCATCGCCCGAAAGATCGAACTGACACTGCCCGCAGTCGCTGCCGGAGAAGCGAGCGGCAGGCTGGAAAGCTGTCCGATGGGCGTCGAAACGCGCTTCACGGGCTTTCTGGCGAAGAAAGGCCGTAACTCACGAACCCTGGTGTTTCACATCACAGAATTGCAGGACATTGGAAAGGACTGAACATGCCCCGCCCGACTGGTAAGAAATTCGACAAGCGTCGTCAGCAACAAAACCCGCTCTTCAAGCGCAAGAAGTTCTGCCGCTTCACGGCAGCCGGCGTCGAGTACATCGACTACAAGGACACGGAAACGCTGAAGGACTTCATCGGCGAAAACGGCAAGATCACGCCGGCTCGTCTGACTGGCACGAAGGCGCACTATCAGCGCCAGCTCGACACGGCGATCAAGCGCGCGCGTTTCCTCGCGCTCCTGCCGTACACCGACCTGCACAAGGCCTAATCAGACGACGCATAAGGAATAGCCAAAAATGCAAATCATTCTTTTGGAAAAGGTCGTCAACCTGGGCAACCTGGGCGACATCGTCAAGGTCAAGGACGGCTACGCACGTAACTTCCTGATCCCCGGCAAGAAGGCTCGCCGCGCGACCAAGGACGCGATCGCCGAATTCGAAGTTCGCCGCGCCGAACTCGAAAAGAACGCCGCTGAAAAGCTGGCTGCAGCGCAAGCTCAAGGCGACAAGCTGAACGGCTTCACGGTTCAGATCTCGCAGAAAGCGGGCGTCGACGGCCGTCTGTTCGGTTCGGTCACGAACGCGGACATCGCCGAAGCACTGAAGTCGCAAGGCTTCGCGGAAGTGGAAAAGGCGCAAGTGCGTCTGCCGCAAGGCCCGCTGAAGATGGTCGGCGACCATCCGGTTCAAGTGGCGCTGCACACGGACGTCGTGGTCGACGTCACGGTGTCGGTGCTCGGCGAACACGCCTAAGTTTTACGCGAGGCTTCGGCTTCGCGAGCAGTAAGAAAGGGCAGGAACCTTCGCGGGTTCCTGCCTTTTTTGTTTGTCCGATCAATACACCGCATGGCCGATTTCGTCGATAATTCCACCCCATGAACGCACCGTCCAAAGATCCGCAACTCGACGCGCTGAAGGTTCCGCCGCACTCGATCGAAGCCGAACAATCGGTAATCGGCGGCTTGCTGCTGGATAACGCGGCATGGGACCGCATCGCCGACGTGATGTCGCAGAGCGACTTCTATCGCTACGACCATCGCATCATCTACGAGCACATCGGCAAGTTGATCGCCGCGACGCGGCCGGCCGACGTGATCACCGTCTACGAATCCCTCACGATGGCCGGAAAGGCCGAGGAAGTGGGCGGTCTCGCGTATTTGAACGCGCTCGCGCAGAACACACCGAGCGCGGCGAATATCCGCCGCTATGCGGAAATCGTGCGCGACCGCGCGGTGCTGCGCCGTCTCGTGTCCGTGGCGGATGAAATCTCCGCCGACGCGTTCAATCCGCAAGGCAAGGAAGTCCGGCAAATTCTGGACGAAGCCGAAGCGCGGGTGTTCTCGATCGCCGAGGACGGCGCGCGCGGCACGCAAGGCTTTCTCGAAATCGGACCGCTGCTGACGCAGGTCGTCGAGCGCATCGATACGCTTTACCACACCGCCAACCCGAGCGACGTGACCGGCACGCCGACTGGCTTCGTCGATCTCGACCGCATGACCTCCGGCATGCACGGCGGCGAACTGATTATCGTGGCGGGGCGCCCGTCGATGGGTAAGACGGCGTTCTCGATGAACATCGGCGAATACGTAGCCGTGGAGTACGGCTTGCCCGTTGCCGTGTTCTCGATGGAAATGCCCGGCACGCAGTTGACCATGCGTATGCTCGGTTCGGTCGGCCGGCTCGACCAGCACCGCATGCGCACGGGCCGACTCACCGACGAAGACTGGCCGAAGCTCACGCATGCCGTGCAGAAAATGAGCGAGGCGCAGCTTTTCATCGACGAGACCGGTGGTCTCAATCCGATGGAACTGCGCTCGCGGGCGCGGCGCCTGTCGCGCCAGTGCGGCAAGCTCGGGCTGATCATCGTCGACTATTTGCAGCTGATGTCAGGCTCCGGCGGCGGCGAGAACCGCGCGACCGAAATCTCGGAAATCTCGCGTTCGCTGAAGGGGCTCGCGAAGGAACTCGACGTGCCGGTGATCGCGCTGTCGCAGCTCAATCGCGGTCTCGAGCAGCGTCCGAACAAGCGGCCGATCATGTCGGACCTGCGCGAATCCGGCGCTATCGAGCAGGACGCGGACGTGATCCTCTTCATCTACCGCGACGAGGTGTATAACCCTGACAGTCCGGACAAAGGCACCGCGGAAATCATCATCGGCAAGCAGCGTAACGGTCCCATCGGACCGGTTCGCCTGACGTTCCACGGCCAATACACGAAGTTCGACAACTTCGCCGGCGTTCAGAGCTTCTACGGCGGCGAATAGCCTCGTTCGCGCAAGACTGTCAAGCCTTCGATCAGAGCCCCATGCACGCGGCGTCCGAGCGCGGTGCGCGGGGTGCTGGGCGCAGGTACAATATGTCGGTTTGATGTCAGCCTCATTGACCCATCTATCGGGACTTTCATGTTCGGTCGTTTCATGCCCACCGAGGGCAAATTCTTCGAGATTTTTAACGCGCACGCGAAATGCATGGTCGATGCAAGCCGCGAGCTCGAACTGCTGATCGACAACCTCGACGAAGCCGAGGTTCACAAGCAGAACGTCCAGACCAACGAAAAGCGTGCCGACAAGCTCACGCACGAAACCATCGATCTGCTGCACAAGACGTTCATCACGCCGCTCGACCGCGACGAAATCCACAAGCTCATCACGACGATGGACGACATCCTCGACCTGATGGAAGACGTCGCCACGGCCATTTCGCTGTACGACGTGCGCGCGGTGACGTCGGAAGCGAGCCAGCTCGCGCACATCTGCACGGCGACGTGTCTGCGCGTGCAGCAGGCCGTGAGTTTGCTCGAAGACATGAAACGCGCGAGCGAGATTCTCAAGATCTGCGAAGAAATCGACCGCCTGGAGTCGGATGCGGACCGCGTGCTGCGCTCGGCCATGTCGAAGCTCTTCCGCGAAGAAGACGACGTGAAGACGCTCATCAAGCTCAAGGCGATATACGAGCTTCTGGAGACGATCACCGACAAGTGCGAGGATGTCGCGAACATCATCGAAGGCATCGTGCTGGAAAACGCCTGATCATGCCGCCCGAGCCCGTTCGCGCAGGACTCATCGGATGCGGCGGGCGATGACGACACAGACCGGCCGTCAGTACAGCGCCGGTCAATACCACACCAACTGATGCATTCGATTCAACTCGCTATCTGGGCAGTCGCTACGCTCGTCATGGTCGCACTCGTGTTCGACTTCATGAACGGCTTTCACGACGCCGCCAACTCCATCGCGACGGTCGTTTCGACCGGCGTGCTGAAGCCGCAGCAAGCCGTCGCGTTCGCGGCCGCATTCAACGTCATCGCGTATTTCATCTTCCACCTGAAGGTCGCCGCGACGGTCGGCAGGGGCACGATCGACCCGGACATCGTCGATCACTACGTCATCTTCGGCGCGCTCGTGGGCGCGATCGGCTGGAACATCGTCACGTGGGTGTACGGCATTCCGTCGAGCTCGTCGCATGCGCTGATCGGCGGGCTCGTCGGCGCGGCGCTTGCGAAGTCGGGCTGGGGCTCGCTCAACTGGGACGGGCTCCTGAAGACGGTCGCGTTCATCTTCATCTCGCCGCTGCTCGGCTTCGTGCTCGGCTCGTTCTTCATGCTGCTGGTGTCGTGGCTGTATTTCCGCACGCCGCCGTCGAAAGTGGACCGGCGCTTCCGGCGCCTGCAATTGCTTTCGGCCGGGCTGTATTCGCTCGGGCACGGCGGCAACGACGCGCAGAAGACCATCGGCATCATCTGGATGCTGCTGATCGCAACCGGCTACGCTTCCGTAGGCTCGGACGCGCCGCCGATCTGGGTCATCGGGCTGTGTTATCTGTCGATGGGGCTCGGCACGCTGTTCGGCGGATGGCGCATCGTGCGGACGATGGGCCAGAAGATCACGAAGCTCAAGCCCGTCGGCGGCTTCTGCGCGGAGACGGGCGGGGCGATCACGCTCTTCGTCGCGTCGTTCCTCGGCATTCCGGTTTCCACGACGCACACCATCACCGGCGCGATCGTCGGCGTCGGCGCGACGCAGAAGTTCAGCGCGGTGCGCTGGGGCGTCGCGGGCAATATCGTTTGGGCGTGGATTTTGACGATCCCGGCTTCCTCGGCGCTCGCCGCGGCGGGCTGGTGGCTCGGACACCGCTTCCTGTAAGCAGTCAGCTTGGCCCGCGGCCCGCGTCAGAAAGCGGGCCGCGGCGCATCAGATGATCGGCGACGACACGCCGTCCATCGGGATGATCGCGCCCGACACATAACTTGCGCGGCGGCTCGCCAGAAAGAGGGCGACGTCGGCGATTTCCTCCGGTTTCGCGTAACGCCCGAGCGGCACCTTGGCCTGACTTTCGGCGAGCACCTGATCGCGCGTGACGCCTTGTCGTTGCGCCTCCAGTTGCAGCGCTTCCTCGACGCGTTCGGTGAGCGTCGCGCCCGGATTGATCGCGTTGATGCGGATGCCGAGCTTCGCGTAGTGATGCGCGAGTCCGACTGTGTTGAGCATCAGCGCCGCGTTGGCCGCGCCGCCCGCTATATGAATGTCCGTCGCGATCTTGCCGCCCATGCCCACGATATTGACGATCGCGCCCGGCTCCGCGCCGGGATCGTTGCGCAGGCGCTCGGCCATGCGCTTGAGGACGACTTGTTGCGGATAGACGTACGAGAAGTACTTCGCGTCCATCGCGGCCTTGTAGGCGGCGGCGTCGAGCGTATCGGGGTCGTAGCGGCGGGCAGCGCCTGCGCTGTTGATCAGAATATCGATGGGACCGAGCGCGGCGCTTGCTTCTTCGACCACGTCTTCCGCGCTATGCGCCTCGTGCAGATCGGCACGCGCGAGGTGGACGTGATGACCGTCGGCCGCGAGTTGTTCGCGCGCACGGGCGAGATTCGCGGCATCGCGCGAGACGATGGCGACTTTCGCGCCTTCGCTCGCGAACGCCTTCGCGCACGCAAAGCCGATTCCCTTGCTGCCGCCCGTGATCAACACGACCTTGCCGGCCAGTCCCAGATCCATGATCTTGCGCTCCTATCGGTTCTTTGCTGTCGCTGTCGAGGAAGTATCGGACACGATAGCAGAGCAGGCCGCGGGTGTCGCATTGCGCGGCTTGCGTCGCGTCAGTCGGCGCCTGTTGCGAACCGGGCGATGGGGTCGTCGTTCGATGCGGCGCGCGGCGGAGTAAGCGAGCCCGTCGACGCCCGCATCGCGCGCACGGGCGGTTCGGCGGGCTGCGACGCCATGGCCGCTTGCGCTTGCTGGCGGGCGGCGCGTGAGAGTGGCGGCGGAGGCTCGTAGGCATCGGCGGCGGCCTGAATCGGGTCGGGTGCCTGGCTCGCGGAGGTGGTTGTTCTTCTGCTGGCTGTCTGCGACTGGCGCTGCGCGGCGCTCAACGATGCGGGCGGTGGTTCGTATGGGTCAGCGCCGGCGGCAGGCGTTTGACGGGCGTAGGCCGAAGCCGCTGCAGACGATTGACGCTGTGCGGCGCTTAACGATGCGGGCGGCGGTTCGAAGGCATCGGCGCTAGCTGACGCTGCGGGCGTTCGACGCGCGTAAGCCGAAGCCGCTGCAGACGACTGTCGCTGCGCGGCGCTTAACGATGCGGGCGGCGGTTCGAACGCGTCCGCGCTGGCGGCTGCGGTACGCGTTTGACGCGCGTAAGCCGAAGCCGCAGCCGACGATTGCCGCTGCGCCGCGCTCAACGAAGCGGGCGGCGGTTCGAACGCATCGGCGCTTGCGGTCGCTGTGGGCGTTTGACGTGCGTAAGCCGAAGCCGCAGCAGACGACTGCCGGTGCGCAGCGCTCAACGATGCGGGCGGCGGTTCGAACGCATCGGTGCCGGCGGCTGCGCCAGGCGTTCCACGCGCGTAAGCCGAAGCCGCAGCAGACGATTGCCGCTGCGCGGCGCTCAACGTTGCGGGCGGTGGCTCAGTCGCGTCTGTACCGGCGGCTGCGCCAGGCGTACCACGCGCATAAGCCGAAGCCACAGCCGACGACTGCCGCTGCGCAGCGCTCAACGACGCTGGCGGCGGCTCGAACGGGTCCGCGCCGGCGGTTGCCGCCGGCTTCTGGCGGGCATAGGCCGAGGCGACCGAAGCCCCGGCCGTCGTCGCTGAGACAGGCGCCCGGCTCGCATAAGCCGAAGCCGTAGACGTTTGCAGCTGCGCCGCGCCGATCGATGTCGACGGTCGCTCGACGGCAGCGACGCTGGCGGTTGCCGGCATCGGCTGACGCGCATACGCCGGCTCCCCAGAATCCGCGCCGCGCCCCGCCACATACGTCGGCGCATCGAACGGGGTCGGCGCCGTCTTCGGCGGCGCGACGCGGCGAATGCCGTCGAACCGCTTCGCCCAATAAGGATTCGTCAGGTAATCGAGCCGCACGGTGCCGCCCGTCGACGGCGCATTCACGAAACGCAGCTTGCCGACATAAATGCCGACGTGCGAATGCGGTCGCCCGGTCGTGTTGAAGAAGATCAGATCGCCGGGCGCGACTTCGTCCGGCTCGATGGATTCTCCGCGCCCGCTCATTTCGGCGGTCGTGCGCGGCAGAGTCACGGACGCGGCGCGATCGACCACATAGCGCACGAGCCCGCTGCAATCGAAGCCCGCCTCCGGCGTATTGCCGCCCCAGCGGTACGGCACGCCGACGAGCGACATCGCCTGAATGGAGATCTCCTCGCGCCCGACGCTGTGGTCGACGAAGTTCGGGAAGCCCGACGGCGGCTTATACGCGCGCGGCGTCGTGCTCGCCGAAACCGCGGGCTTGTGCGCCGCCTGTTGCGGCGCGCTTCCGCACGCGGCAAGCAGGACGGACACGAGAAGCGGTAGCCAGATTCGACGCATTGAAGCCGAGCGAGCGCGCTCGCCGAAGAGAAGACAGTCCGCCGATACTAGCCCGCCGCACGGCCGTGCGGCAAGACATCGTGAGGTTCCACTTTAACTTTGTGCGATAAGTGTTGCGAGAGCGGAACGCGCGGACAAGAAAAAGCCCGGCGGATAACTCCGCCGGGCCGTCTCATCCAACTGCGCGTGCTTTACAGAATGTCGGAAGCGTAGTCCGCGAGCCGCGAACGCTCGCCGCGCGCGAGCGTCACATGGCCGCTGTGCGTCCAGCCCTTGAAGCGGTCGACGACGTAAGTCAGCCCCGAACTGCCCTCAGTCAGATACGGCGTGTCGATCTGCGCGATGTTGCCGAGGCACACGATCTTCGTACCCGGACCGGCGCGCGTGACGAGCGTTTTCATCTGCTTGGGCGTCAGGTTCTGCGCCTCGTCGATGATCACGTATTTATCGACGAACGTGCGCCCGCGCATGAAGTTCATGCTCTTGACCTTTAGCCGCGAGCGGATCAATTCCTGCGTGGCTGCGCGGCCCCATTCGCCGGCGGCATCGTCGGTTTTCTGGAGGACTTCGAGGTTGTCGTCGAAGGCGCCCATCCACGGCTGCATCTTCTCTTCCTCGGTGCCCGGCAAAAAGCCGATGTCCTCGCCGACCGGCACCGTCGCGCGCGTCACGATGATTTCGTTGTAGCGCTTGTCGTCGAGCACTTGCGCGAGGCCGGCGGCGAGCGCCATCAGCGTCTTGCCGGTGCCCGCCTGACCGAGCAGCGTGACGAAATCGACTTCCGGATTCATCAAGAGATTTAGCGCGAAGTTCTGCTCGCGATTACGCGCCGTGATGCCCCACACATTGTTCTTGTGATGCCCGTAGTCGCGCAGCGTCTGAAGCAGCGCCGTCTTGCCGTTGAGTTCGCGCACGACCGCGTGGAACGACGGCTCGCCGTTCTGCGGCTCCAGATAGACGAATTCGTTGACGAGCATGGAAGGGCAGAGCGGCCCGGTCACGCGGTAATACGTGGTGCCGGTCTTGGTGTCCTGCCAGCTTTCCATGCCCTTCGCGTGCTTCGTCCAGAAATCCTGGGGCAGCGCGCGCACGCCGGAATAGAGCAGGTCCTTGTCTTCCAGCACCTGATCGTTGAAGTAGTCCTCGGCGGGCAGGCCGAGCGCGTGCGCCTTGATGCGCATGTTGATGTCTTTCGACACCAGCACGACCTGCCGATCCGGCCGCTCCTTCTGAAGCGCGCGCACGACGCCGAGAATCTGGTTGTCCGCCTTGCCGATAGGCAGGCCTTCGACCGGCTCGATATCGGTCAGCGTCGTCTGGAAATACAGGCGGCCGAGCGCGTCGCGGTTGCCCTGCGCGGCAAGCGGAATGCCCTCCGACATCTGGCCCGCGTGCGCGACGAGCGCGTCGAGCGTGCGGCTCACCTGACGGGCATTGCGCGCCACTTCCGACATGCCCTTCTTGTGGTTGTCGAGCTCTTCCAACGTCATCATCGGCAGATAGACGTCGTGTTCCTCAAAGCGGAAAAGCGAGCTCGGGTCGTGCATCAGCACGTTGGTGTCGAGCACGAAGAGCTTGCGCAGTTCTTCCTCGACCGCGCCGCGCTGGCGGCGCTTGTTCTGCGTGCGCGCGTCCTTGGCGGGCGCGGCGCTCGGAGCCGGCGTCGTGGCGGGCGCGTCCGCGCGGGCCTCGCGCTTGACGGGACGGGCTTCCTCGCTTGTCTCTTCCTCTTTCTGGCGAGCGGCCGGCACCGGTTGCAGCAGGGCGGCAGTTTGCTTCGTGCGACGGCCGCGCGCGGCGGGTGCAACCGGCGCGGCAGCGGCGGGCGTCTCGGCGGATGCGTCTTGCGGCGCCTGCGCGAGCACGTCACTGGCGATGGAGCGCAGCGTGGTGGCCGCATTCGCAGCTGCGGGACGCTCGGCGGCGACGGTCTCGACCGAGCCGATGGCGTCGTCGTCGCTCGCCGCAGCCTGTTTTTTCGGCTGCTTCGAAGGCCGGGCTTTGGCCTTGTACTCTTCGGCCGGAAGGAGATGGCCGAGCTTGGCCGGGGCGGTAGGCAAAGGCATGGTGTTCCCTCGAAAGGAATCGGGTCGTGTATCGTGCGCCGCCTGTCGCATCCTGCTCGTCCGCCCGTAAGCTACGTGTGCCGCAGTTTGCGCCCGGTGGCGCGCTTCGTTGTCGAAAACGCCGGTTCGCCTAGGTTTCGATCTGCTCCTTGAGGTTGTGTCGCGCCCACGACAAAAGCGATAAAGCGCGCGACACCAATAAAAAAGCCGCCGTTCCGGCTACCGGAACCAGCGGCTGACTTCTCTTTCAGAGCGCCTGCGCCGTGCCCGTTCCACATAGCCCGGGTCCATGCCGACCGCGCCAAACGGCATGCGGCGGCTCGCGCAAAGGCTTGAGGAATGGGGTGGACAGGCGCTCATTGCGAATCAATATAACGTGCCTCAAATGGCTTGTACAGCCTCGACGATGGCCTCCACGTGCCCCGGCACCTTGATGCCGCGAAACTCGCGCCGCAGCACGCCGTCGGCGTCGAGCAGAAAGGTCGAGCGCTCGATGCCGCGCACTTCCTTGCCGTACATCTTCTTCATCTTGATGACGTCGAACAGCGAGCAAATGGCTTCGTCGGCGTCGGAGACGAGCGTGTAGGGCAGTTCCAGCTTGGCCTTGAAGTTGTCGTGCGACTTCACGCTGTCACGCGAGATGCCGACGATTTCCGCGCCGGCCGCCTTGAACTGGTCGTAGTGGTCGCGAAATTGCAGACTCTCCGTGGTGCAGCCCGGCGTGTTGTCCTTCGGATAGAAGAAGAGCACGACTTTCTGGCCGCGCAGGCTGGAAAGCGTGAACTCGCCGCCCGTGGCGGGCGCGGTGAAGTCGGGAACGGGCTGGTCGACTGCGACTGGCACGAAGGTTTCTCCTGTTGTTGTCTTGTGTTCGCTGTGTATCGCCGAGGCAGAACGGCGTCTCAGCCCGGCTGCAAGATCAGCTCGCCTGCGCGGCCCGGGATCTCGCCCCACGTCACCGGATAAGACGGCAAGCTCGCGCGGTCGAGCGTCGCATGATAGTCGCCCATCGTGGCGAAGCTGTGTCCCTGCGCGCGCCAGCCCGCGAGCAGCTGCTCGAATACCGGCGCGAGCTTCTGGCCTTCGAGTTCGGCGTGCAGCGTGAACACCTGATCGTGCGGATTATTCGCGGTATGACGCAAGACGTGCGCCGCGACGTTGCTCTCGTCGACGCCGTTCACGCCGAGCACTTCGTCGAGCGTGGGCAGCGTGGTCGGCATCTGGATGTGCGCGAGCGTGCGGCCATCGAGCACCGGAATGTACGGCGTGTGTCCGCGGCCGTCGGAGGCATAGCGCATGCCCCAGGCGTCGATCTGCTCGAACGCGTAGCCGTTCATCTGCCAGCCGGCCGCGCCGTGCGTCACGGGCGGCGCGCCGAAAATCTCGACGAAGCGCGCGTGACTTTGCTGCATCTGCCCGACGGTCCACGCGCGGTCGCGCGAGCGCACGTTGTCCTGCCAGTAGACGTGATCCCACGTATGGATGCCGCACTCGAAGCCGGCTTCGTGGATCGCGCGCATCTCCGACACCGCGCGCCGGCCGATGTCCGGCCCCGGCAGCAGCACGCCGTACATCAGCGTTTTGATGCCGTAGTGCTCGACCACCGACGTGCGCGACACCTTTTGCAGAAAGCCGGGCCGGAACACGCGGCGCAGCGCCCAGCCCGTGTGATCCGGGCCGAGGCTGAAGAGGAACGTCGCGCGGGCGTTGTACTTGTCGAGCAGGCGCCCGAGGTTCGGCACGCCTTCGCGCGTGCCGCGCAGCGTATCGACGTCGATCTTGAGGACGATGCGGGCCACGCTGCTTTCTTACGCCTGTTCGACGAGCTTACGGGCTTCGCCCACGTGTCCGCGATACGCCTCGAAAATCTTGCGCAGCGCGTCGTCCATCGTGGCCTGCGGCGCCCAACCGAGCTCCTGCATGGTGTTGTCGATCTTCGGCACGCGGTTTTGCACGTCCTGATAGCCCGTGCCGTAGTACGCGCCCGACGACGTTTCCACGAGTTGCACCTGCTTGGCCGTGTCAGCGTATTCCGGGAACTCGCCCGCGAGCGCGAGCATCTTGTTCGCCAGTTCGCGCACCGAGAAGTTGTTCTTCGGATTGCCGATGTTATAAATCTTGCCCGTCGCCACGCCGTCCTTGTTCTCGATGATCTTCATCAGCGCGCCGATGCCGTCGTCAATATCGGTGAACGCGCGCTTTTGCGCGCCGCCGTCCACGAGACTGATGTTCTCGCCACGCACGATATGGCCGAGGAACTGCGTCACCACGCGCGACGAACCTTCCTTCGGCGTGTAAATGGAGTCGAGGCCCGGGCCGATCCAGTTGAACGGGCGGAAGAGGGTGAAGTTGAGCCCCTCCATGCCGTAGCCCCAGATCACGCGGTCCATCAGCTGCTTCGAGCACGCGTAGATCCAGCGCGGCTTGTTGATGGGACCGTAGGAGAGCACCGAATTTTCCGGATCGAACTGCTCGTCGGTGCACATGCCGTACACCTCGGACGTCGACGGAAACACGAGATGCTTGCCGTACTTCACGGCCGAACGCACGATCGGCAGGTTCGCCTCGAAGTCCAGTTCGAACACGCGCAGCGGCTGCTTTACATATGTCGCGGGCGTGGCGATGGCAACCAGCGGAAGGATCACGTCGCACTTCTTCACGTGATATTCGACCCACTCCTTGTTGATGGTGATGTCGCCTTCGAAGAAATGCATCCGCTCGTGATTCGCGAGGTCGCCCAGACGATCGGTTTGCATGTCCATCCCGAAGACTTCCCAGTCGGTGGTTTCGAGGATGCGCTTGGACAGGTGATGGCCGATGAAGCCGTTGACGCCCAGGATGAGAACTTTTTTCATGAATGACGAGAGGATTGAATGAGTCGGCCGAATTCGGCGGAATCGACGGCGCGTTCTTCGCCCAAAGGTTGCGACGCGCTGTCGAGCAGCCGGTGACGCAGCTCGTACACGGCTATCACGCGGCCATCGCCGCAGACGCCAAACAGCGCATTATCCGTCACCGTCAGGCCCGGCGGCAAACTGGCCATCGCCGTGAGCCGCGCGGGGGGCATGCCGGGCGCGCCGGTCGGCGGCACGAGCCGCGCGCGCGCGACGATGAAGCGATGCTCGCCGATATCGGTGAAGGCGCCCGGATAAGGCGGCGCGACCGCGCGAATCAGGTTGTAGACGCGCTCTCCCGGCTGCGTCCAGTCGATGCGGCCGTCTTCCGGCTTGCGCCCGCCGTAGTAGCTGCCGGCGGCGAGATCGTTCGGCAGATGCGGCGCTTCGCCGGCGAGCAGGGCGGGCAGCACGCGCCAGAGCGTCTGCTCGGCGGCGACCACGGTTTTATCGAAGACCTGCGCGGCGGTGTCGTCCGGGAGGATCGGCACGGGCGTCTGGGCGAGGATCGCGCCGGCGTCGGGCTTTTCGGCCATTTCGTGCAGCGTCGCGCCGGTTTCGGTCTCGCCGTTGAGCACCGCCCAGTTCGTCGGCACGCGGCCGCGATACTTCGGCAAGAGCGAGCCGTGCATGTTGTACGCGCCGCGCTTCGCAAGCGCGAGCAGCGCGACGGGCAGCATGTGCCGGTAATAGAACGAGAAGATGAAATCGGGCGCGGCTTTCGCCACGGCTTCGTGCACGTCGGGCGCTTTGGGATCGGCGGGCGTGATGACTTCGATGCCGCGCTCCGCCGCGACCTGCGCGACGCTGCCGAACCAGATGTTCTCGCTCGCGCTGTCCTCGTGGGTGACGACGAGCGCGACGTCCACGCCGCGCGCGAGCAGCACTTGCAGACAGCGCACGCCGACGTTGTGATACGCGAAGACGACGGCGCGCGGCTTCATCGGCCCGGTTCCTCGCGGCCGATCACGGCAGCGGCGACCGGCTGCACGGGTTCCTGCATCGGCTTGCTCGCGATGGAGAGCCCGTCGCGCTGTTCGAGAATCGTCTGCACGAGATAACGCGGACGCGCGCGCACCTGCTGATAGATGCGGCCGATGTATTCGCCGAGCAACCCGAGCGCGAAGATGATCACGCCGAGCATGAAGAACGTGATGGCGAAGAGCGTGAACACACCCTGAACTTCCGCGCCGAACATGAAGCGGCGAATCAAGAGCAGCACAAACAGGCCCGCGGAGCCGACCGACAGAATCACGCCGATGAACGACAGCCATTGCAGCGGCACCACCGAAAAGCCGGTGACGAGGTCGAAGTTCAGGCGGATCAGGCTATAGAGCGAGTACTTCGATTCGCCCGCGAAGCGTTCCTCGTGCGCGACGTCCACTTCGATCGGATTCTGCGCGAACGTGTACGCGAGCGCCGGAATAAACGTGTTGATCTCGCCGCATCGGTTGATCGTGTCGATGATGTGGCGGCTGTACGCGCGCAGCATGCAGCCCTGGTCGGTCATGCGAATCTTCGTGATGCGCTCGCGCAGGCGGTTCATCGCGCGCGAAGCCTTCTTGCGCCACAGGCTGTCCTGCCGCTGCTGGCGAATGGTGCCGACGTAGTCGTAGCCCTCGCGCATCTTGGCGACGAGCTTGCCGATTTCCTCCGGCGGATTCTGCAGATCGGCGTCGAGCGTCACGACGATCTCGCCGCGCGACTGCTCGAAGCCCGCGAGAATCGCCATGTGCTGGCCGTAGTTGCCGTTGAGCAGAATGACGCGCGTGGTGTCGGGGCGCGCGTGGAACTGCTGCGCGAGAAGCGCGGCCGATTTGTCGCGGCTGCCGTCGTTGATGAAGATGACTTCATACGACGCGCCGAGCGCATCCAGTGCCGGGTACAGACGCTCGAACAGGGCGGCGAGACCGTCCTCCTCGTTGTACACCGGGATGATGACCGAGACCTCGGGCGAACTCGCCGGAAAATCGGTATGACTCATGTGGCTGTGCGTTTCCTTAACGATTGTGTTCATACTGCTCGCAGATTTCGTCGACGGACTTCACGACATGCGCGACATCGTCCGCGCTCATGCCGGGAAAGAGCGGCAAGGTCACGGTGCTCGCGCCGAAGCGCTCCGCATGCGGGAACATGCCTTCCTTGAACCCGCGCTCGCGGTACAGCGTGAACAGATGCAGCGCCGGATAATGCACGCCGCTGCCGACGTTGCGCTCCTTCAGTTGCGCCATGAACTCCGCACGCGTGAGGTTCAGGTTGTCCAGCGGCAGCGCGATCTGGAACATATGCCAGTTGCTGTCGGCGAAGTTCTTGACCGGCAGCCCCACGCCGAGCCGCGCCGCCGCGCCGCCTTCGAACGCGTCGAAGTAGAGACGCGCCAGTTCGCGGCGGCGTTCGGTGATCGACTCGATCCGGCGCAGCGAACCGAGCCCGACGCGCGCCGCGACATCCGTGAGATTGTATTTGCCGCCCAGCACGTCGCAGTCCATGCCGTCGAAGCCCGTGCGCGTGATGCCCTGCAGCCGGTACTTGCGCGCGAGTTCCGCTTCCTCTTCGTTGTTCATCACGAGCGCGCCGCCTTCTATCGACGTCACGTTCTTGTTCGCGTGAAAGCTGATCGACACCAGATCGCCGAACGAACCGACGCGCTTGCCGCGCCAGCTCGCACCGACCGCCTGCGCGGCGTCTTCGATCACGCGCAGCTTGTGGGCGCGCGCGATCTCATAGAGCCGGTCCATGTCCACCGGCAAGCCCGCGAGATACACCGGCATCAGCGCTTTCGTGCGCGGCGTGATCGCGCGTTCCAGCAAGTTCAGGTCCATGTTGCGCGTGACCGGGTCGATATCGACGAAAACCGGCGTGGCGCCCACTTCCAGAATGACGTTCGCGGTCGAGACCCAGGTCATCGGCGTGGTGATGACCTCGTCGCCCGCGCCGACGCCCGCGATCCGCAGCGCGATTTCCATCGTGCAGGTGCCGGAATTGAACGCGCGCACCGGACGGCCGCCGAAGTACGCGGACAACTCCGCTTCGAACTGCTGATTCTGGGGGCCGGTGGTGATCCAGCCGGAGCGCAGCACGTCGACGACGCCCTGGATGGTCTCTTCGTCGATCTCGGGCTTGACGAAGGGCAGGAACGGCCGCGAGGTCTGAGTCATGGAGTGTGTGCTTAAAGAGTGTGGAGAGAATCGGGGGTCAGCCGCGCGCGAGCACGGCCACGCCGACGAGAATGATGCCGATGCCGACGAGCCGCTGCACCGACAGCACTTCGCCGAACAAATACCATGCCGCAAACGCGTTGACGACGTAGCCGAGCGAGAGCATCGGGTAGGCAAGCGACACGTCCACGCGCGACAGCCCGACGATCCACACGACCACGCTCACGACGTAGCACGCGAGGCCGCCGATGATAGGCCACTGCGTCGCGATCTTGAAGCCGACCGGCAGAATGTTCGCCGGCGTCATGTCGAAATGGCCGACGGCATTCACGCCTGCTTTGAGCAACAGTTGGGCGCACGCGTTCAACAATACGCCGATGACGATGCAAGTGAAGGAAATCGGGTTCATCGATGAAGAATAAGGATACTCGGTTCGCCGCCGGATGCCGAACGCTCGTGCGCCGGCGGCACCGTGGCGGGGCGGGGCGGCGCCATCAAGGCTGCGGCTTTTCGACGATCACGCGGCGCGCGTCCCGGGCGATGACCTGCATCGGCACATGGCGCGCGAGCATCTGGTCATAGCGCGACGGCGGCAGCAGCGCAAGCGCGTAGCGGTCGGCGTCCCATTGTTTCACCCAGTCGTCGAGCGTCGGCAGCCACTTCTGCGGCTCCGCATGCACGCCGAAATTCAGCTCGTCGGCTTCCTGCACCATGATCATCGTGTGGCCGAGGTAGAAGGGCATCGTGTGATCGAGCTTCGCGACCGAATAGAACGGCGTGTCGGGCGGCAGCTTCGCCATCGCCGCCTTCACGGCGGGCACGAGCTTCACGCCCGAGCTGTCGGTGCCGAACACATCGTGGCCGGTGCCCGCGATGGTCCCGAGCAGCAGCCACGCCGCGCCGAGTCCCGCCGCGCCCGCGAGCACGCTGCGACGGTTCAGCCACAGCGCGACGATCGTCACGACGAACGCCACCGCGAGTCCCGCATAGACCCACACCTGGAACTCGCGATACAGCGCATTCGGCGTGTTCGCGCTCCCGGCCCGGCCGATGAAGATCGCGCCGAACGCCGCGGCGATCAGAAACACCGCATAGCCGATCAGGTGCCTGCGGTACTGGCTGCGCGTGAGCGACGGCAGATAGAGCCCCAGCACGAGCGCGATGGCCGGCGCGATAGGCAGCACGTACGAAATCAGCTTCGAGTGCGACGCGCTGAAGAACATGAAGATGAACGCGGACCAGATGAGCAGCATCGTCACCGGCGCGAAGCCGTTCGGCTGGCGCGGCGTCTTGATGCCGTGGCGCACGCTCTGAAACGCGATGGACAGCCACGGCAGGAACCCGACGATCAGCACCGGCACGAAGTAATAGAACGCGCCGGGGCGGTTCTGCTCGGGCGTCAGATAGCGCTTGAACTGCTGGACGATGAAGAAGAAATCGAAGAACTCGGGATTCTTCATCTGCACGAGCACGAACCACGGCGCGGCGACGAGAAGGAACACGATCAGCCCGCTGCCGATATAGAGCCGCTTCCACAGCGCCCAGTCGCGCGAGACCAGCGAATAGAGCACGAGCACCGCGCCCGGCAGAATCAGCCCGACCAGCCCCTTCGAGAGCACGGCGGCGGCCATCGCGGCCCAGCAGAGCCACATCCACAGGCGCACTTGCCGCGTCGGCAGGCCGGGGCGCTGCGCGAGCAGCAGCGCGCAAAGCGTCACCTCCATCCAGAACGACAGGCCCATGTCGAGCGTGTTGAAGTGGCCCATCAGGTTCCAATACGGGCACGTCGCGAGGATCACGGCGGCGGCGAAACCGGTCATCGCGTTGAACACGCGCGTGCCGGTGTAGCCGACGAGCAGCACGCCCGCGAAGCCGGTGAGCGCCGTATAGAGCCGCGCCTGCCATTCGCCGATGCCGAACCACGCGAACGTCAGCGCGTTCGCCCAGGTTTGCAGCGGCGGCTTCTCGAAATACTTGTAGCCGTTGTAGCGCGGCGTTATCCAGTCGCCGGTCACGAACATCTCGCGCGCCATTTCGGCGTAGCGGCCTTCGTCGCTCGGCACGAGATGACGCAGGCCGAGCGGCGCGAACCAGACGATCGCGAGCGCGAGTACGAGAAGAATGAGCGAAAGACGTGTGAGCGGTAGCCGCGAAGGCGTATCGTTCATGAAGTCGACCTGTCCGATGCCGCAATTGCGGCGCTAGTGATTCGAAATGGCTTGGCGAGGCGCGATGCCGGCGCTTTCATGCGCCCGGTGCTCCCGGCGCGCTCGCGCATCCTGAGGCACGCATGCGCCGCCGAAGTTCGCTCGCAACGGCCATGACGTGCGGGACGCGGTGGCGTGCGCGCCGGGCGGGAGTGTATCGCACGGACGGCCGCGATTCGTCAATTTGGCGCACGCGGTTAGGGCACGCGCAGCCCGCGACCCGCGAGTGTGCCTGACCCCGGCTTATCGGACGCTTATTGAAGCTCCGGGTGACATCACTCTTCGATCAGAAGCGCAGCGGCGACGCGCCGTCCCTCGGACATCAGAATGTTGTAGGTGCGGCAGGCCGCGCCGAAGTCCATTGTCTCGACGCCGATGTGATGCTTCGCCAGATTCGCGACGAGGCGCGGATGCGGGAAGCGCAGCTTCGCGCCGCTGCCGAAGATCACCACTTCGGGCGCGGCTTCGATGAGCGCATCGAAGTCGGCGGGGGTGAGGGCGTCGAACGCGGCGACGGGCCAAGCCTGCACGGGCGCGTCCGGCACGATGATGACGCTGCCTTCGTGGCGCTGAAGATTGACGGCCACGAAACCTTCGCCGTAGCTCGTGATGGTGTTGAGCGCGCCGCTGGATTCCTGATGAAGTTTCAAAACGATGATCCGGCAAGGAAAGAGGGGGCGGGCCCGGTTCCGGCTGATGCGCCGCGGCTGATCCGGCGCGGCGCTTTAACGGGGCGAAGCGCTCCCGCCGATGGTGCATTGCGGAACTGAGCCATAATCAGTAAATTATAACTTTCCGGCCGCCGGGTTCGCTTGCGGCGCCCGTTGCGCTCGCGTGCCGCCACAAGCCGCCATCGACACGCAATCCGGCCGGCAGCGCCCTTGCCCTATCTGGCCCGGCGTCAATCGCGGCGCCGGCCATTGCGCAGAGTCAAACGGCTGGGTCGGCCGCACAACTCCGTAACGTCCCGCTTTGCCTGTCCGGCGCTGTTTCGTCGATACTCGTCGACACTTCGGCGATACTTCGAGCGGCGCCGCGCGTCCGGACGGCGCGGTGGCCGCCGAAATCGCCCGCTTCAGCAGCCGCACAACAAGCGAACCCGACAGCCCGTTCAACAAAAGAGCCGCTAGCCGTGAAACCGATCCTTAAATCCAATAAGCTGCAAAACGTCTGCTACGACATCCGCGGACCCGTGCTCGAACACGCGAAGCGCCTCGAAGAGGAAGGGCATCGCATCATCAAGCTGAATATCGGGAATCTGGCGCCGTTCGGCTTCGAGGCGCCAGACGAGATCATTCAGGACATGATCCGCAATCTGCCCGGCTCGTCGGGCTATTCGGACTCGAAGGGCGTGTTCGCGGCGCGCAAGGCGATCATGCACTACACGCAGCAAAAGGGCGTGGCGGGCGTCGAACTGGACGACATTTTCATCGGCAATGGCGCGTCCGAACTGATCGTGATGGCCATGCAGGCGCTCCTGAACGACGGCGACGAAGTGCTGTTGCCCGCACCCGACTATCCGCTGTGGACCGCGGCCGTGAGCCTTTCGGCGGGCACGCCGCGCCATTACATGTGCGAGGAAGGCAACGGCTGGATGCCCGATCTCGACGACATCCGCGCGAAAATCACGCCGAACACGAAGGCGCTCGTCGTCATCAATCCGAACAACCCGACGGGCGCGCTGTATTCGGACGAACTGCTGCTGGAACTGATCGGCATCGCGCGCGAGCACGGTCTCATCATTTTCGCGGACGAGGTGTACGACAAGATCGTCTATGACGGCAAGACGCATACGTCGATGGCCGCGCTCTCCGAAGATGTCATCACGGTCACGTTCAATAGCCTGTCGAAAAGCTATCGCTCGTGCGGCTATCGCGCGGGCTGGATGGCGATTTCCGGGCTGATCGAGGAGAACCGTCGCCGCGCGAAGGACTATCTGGAAGGGCTCGGCATTCTCGCGTCGATGCGCCTGTGCCCGAACGTTCCCGGCCAGTACGCCATTCAGACGGCGCTCGGCGGCTATCAGAGCATCAACGACCTGATCGTGCCGGGCGGGCGGCTTTTCAAGCAGCGCGATCTCGCCTACGACATGCTCACGGCCATTCCCGGCGTGAGCTGCGTGAAGCCGCAGGCCGCGCTCTACATGTTCCCGAAGCTCGATCCGAAGATGTACCCGATCGCCGACGACCAGCAGTTCATCACGGACCTGCTGCTCGAAGAACGCGTGCTGCTCGTGCAAGGCACCGGCTTCAACTGGCCGACGCCGGATCATTTCCGCGTGGTCTTCCTGCCGAACATCGACGATCTGGCCGATTCGATCAACCGCATCGCGCGCTTCCTCGACGGCTATCGCAAACGGCACTCCGCTTAAATCTCCCTTTATAAGACTCGCGCAGTATGGAACCGATCAAAGTAGGACTCTTGGGCTTCGGCACGGTGGGCAGCGGCACCTTCACGGTGCTGCGGCGCAATCAGGAAGAAATCAAACGACGCGCGGGCCGCGGCATCGAGATCGCGCGCATCGCGGTGCGCACGCCGGCCAAGGCGAAGGCTGCGGAGGGCGTCGCTGTCACCGACGACTTCCACGCGGTCGTCGACGATCCTGCCATCGATATCGTGTGCGAAATGATCGGCGGAACGGGTTTCGCGCGGGAGCTGGTGCTGCGCGCGATCGCCAACGGCAAGCACGTCGTGACCGCGAACAAGGCGCTGCTCGCGGTCCACGGCACGGAGATTTTCGAAGCGGCGCGCGCGAAGGGCGTAATGGTCGCGTTCGAGGCGGCGGTGGCGGGCGGCATTCCGATCATCAAGGCGCTGCGCGAGGGGCTGACCGCGAATCGCATCGAGGCCATCGCGGGCATCATCAACGGCACCACGAACTACATTCTCTCGGAGATGCGCGACCGCGGCATCGACTTCGCGACGGCGCTTTCGGCCGCGCAGGGGCTGGGCTACGCGGAAGCCGATCCGACCTTCGACATCGAAGGCGTCGACGCCGCGCACAAGATCACGATCATGAGCGCGATTGCGTTCGGCGTGCCGGTGCAGTTCGACCGCGCGTACGTGGAAGGCATCAGCAAGCTCGCGGCCATCGATATTCGCTACGCGGAAGATCTCGGCTATCGCATCAAGCTGCTCGGCATCGCGCGGCGCACGGAGAAGGGCATCGAGTTGCGCACGCATCCGACGCTCGTGCCGGAAAAGCGCCTGCTCGCGAACGTCGAAGGCGCGATGAACGCGGTCGTCGTGCACGGCGATGCGGTCGGCATGACGCTCTACTACGGCAAGGGCGCGGGCGCGGAGCCGACGGCTTCCGCCGTGGTCGCCGATCTCGTGGACGTCACGCGTCTGCATACCGCCGATCCGGAGCATCGCGTGCCGCATCTGGCTTTCCAGCCCGATAGTCTTTCGAACACGCCGATCCTGCCGATCGACGAGATCACGAGCGGTTACTACCTGCGGCTGCGCGTGGCGGACGTCACGGGCGTGCTCGCCGACATCACGCGCATTCTGGCGGACAAGGGCATTTCCATCGACGCGCTCTTGCAAAAGGAATCGCAACAGGTCGACGGCGGCCACAAGGGCGAAACGGACATCATCCTCATCACGCACGAGACCGTGGAAAAGAACGCGAACGCGGCCATCGCCGAGATCGAGGCGCTCGCGACGGTGGTCTCGAAGGTGACGAAGCTGCGCATCGCAGCCCTCAATTAAGCGCAGGAAAGCGACATGAACTACATCTCGACGCGCGGCGCCGGCACCGGCGAGCGCCACACGTTTTCCGACATCCTGCTCGGCGGTCTCGCGAAGGACGGCGGCTTGTACTTGCCGGCGGAATATCCGCGCGTATCGGCCGATGAACTCGCGCGCTGGCGCACGCTGTCTTACGCGGATCTCGCATTCCAAGTGCTCTCGAAGTTTAGCGACGACATTCCCGCCGACGACCTGCGCTCGCTCACGCGCAAGACGTACACGGCGCAGGTCTACAGCAACGTGCGCCACGAGGAAAGCGCGTCGCAGATCACGCCGCTCAAGACTCTGGGCGTGGAAAACGGCGCGCCGCTTTCGCTGCTGGAGCTCTCCAACGGTCCGACGCTCGCGTTCAAGGACATGGCCATGCAACTGCTCGGCAATCTGTTCGAGTACGCATTGGCCAAACACGGCGAGGAACTGAACATCCTCGGCGCGACGTCGGGCGATACGGGCAGCGCGGCCGAATACGCGATGCGCGGCAAGACGGGCGTGCGCGTCTTCATGCTGTCGCCGCACAAAAAGATGAGCGCGTTCCAGACCGCGCAGATGTTCTCGCTGCAGGACCCGAACATCTTCAATCTGGCCGTGGAAGGCAACTTCGACCACTGCCAGGACATCGTGAAAGCCGTCTCGAACGATCACGCCTTCAAGGCCAAGCACAAGATCGGCACGGTCAATTCGATCAACTGGGCGCGCGTCGTCGCGCAGGTGGTCTACTACTTCAAGGGCTATTTCGCCGCGACGAAGAGCAACGACGAGCGTGTGTCGTTCACCGTGCCGTCCGGCAATTTCGGCAATGTGTGCGCGGGACATATCGCGCGCATGATGGGCCTGCCGATCGACCAACTCGTCGTCGCGACGAACGAAAACGACGTGCTCGACGAGTTCTTCAGAACAGGCGTGTATCGCGTGCGCGGCGCGGCGGAGACGTATCACACGACCTCGCCGAGCATGGACATTTCGAAGGCGTCGAACTTCGAGCGTTTCGTGTACGACCTGCTCGGCCGCGATCCGGCGCGCGTCGTGCAGCTTTTCCGCGATGTCGAGGAGAAGGGCGGGTTCGACCTCGCGGCGAGCGGCGACTACGCCCGCGTGAAGCAGTTCGGCTTCGTGTCGGGCAAGAGCGGCCACGACGACCGCGTGCGGACCATCCGCGACGTCTTCGAGCGTTACGACACGATGATCGACACGCACACGGCGGACGGCGTGAAGGTGGCGCGCGAAAACCTGAAGCCCGGCGTGCCGATGATCGTGCTGGAGACGGCGCAGCCGATCAAATTCGGCGAAACCATCCGCGAGGCGCTCGATCGCGAGCCCGAGCGGCCGGCGGCATTCGTGGGACTTGAAAAACTGCCACAAAGGTTCGATATCGTTCCTGCCGATGCGGCTGTCGTGAAGGCATACATCGCCGAGCGGACCTGAGTTTCGGGAGCCACACGACGCGCGGGGGCGCGGCCTGAGCGAGGGCCGCGCCCCCGCGGTGCTTTCAGCGCCCGCACCGCGCCCATGACGCATCATCGCGGGCATTTTTGCCGGACGCCGTGCCGGACAACTGCCCGCAGAACCGCCGCAGACGGCGAAAAAGCCGTCAAAAGCTGCTAAAATCTCAGGTTTTTCGCCGTACTCCATTCGAAAGGACGCGCCGTGCTGTCTACCGCCAATATCACCATGCAATTCGGGCCCAAGCCCCTCTTCGAGAACATCTCGGTCAAGTTCGGCGAAGGCAATCGCTATGGCCTGATCGGGGCGAACGGCTGCGGCAAGTCGACGTTCATGAAGATTCTGGGCGGCGATCTCGAACCCACTTCCGGCAACGTCATGCTGGAGCCGAACGTGCGTCTCGGCAAGTTGCGTCAGGATCAGTTCGCGTACGAAGACATGCGCGTGCTCGACGTCGTCATGATGGGCCACACCGAAATGTGGGCCGCGATGACCGAGCGCGACGCGATCTACGCGAACCCGGACGCCACCGACGACGACTACATGCGCGCCGCCGAACTCGAAGCGAAGTTCGCGGAATACGACGGCTACACGGCGGAAGCGCGCGCGGGCGAACTGCTGCTCGGCATCGGCATCAACATTGCCGATCACAACGGCCCGATGAGCAACATCGCGCCGGGCTGGAAGCTGCGCGTGCTGCTCGCGCAGGCGCTGTTCTCGAAGCCCGACGTGCTGCTGCTCGACGAGCCGACCAACAACCTCGACATCAACTCGATCCGTTGGCTGGAAGACGTGCTCAACCAGTACAACTCGACGATGATCATCATCTCGCACGATCGGCACTTCCTGAACCAGGTCTGCACGCACATGGCAGACATGGACTACGGCACGCTGAAAATCTGGCCGGGCAACTACGACGACTACATGCTCGCGAGCACGCAGGCGCGCGAGCGTCAGCAGGCCGCGAACGCCAAGGCGAAGGAACGCGTGGCCGATCTCCAAGACTTCGTGCGCCGCTTCTCGGCCAACAAGTCGAAGGCGCGCCAGGCCACCAGCCGCCTGAAGATGATCGACAAGATCAAGATCGAGGAATTCAAGCCGTCGTCGCGGCAGAACCCGTTCATCCGCTTCGACTTCGAGAAGAAGCTGCATAACATCGCGGTGGTGGCCGAAAGCATCACGAAGAAGTACGACCGGACCATCTTCCAGAACTTCAGCTTGAGCGTGCAGCCGGGCGAACGCATTGCGATCATCGGCGAGAACGGCGCGGGCAAGACCACGCTGCTCAAGGCGCTGAAGGGCGCGCTCGAACTGGACGGCGGCACGGTCAAGTGGGCGGAAAACGCGAACGTCGGCTACATGCCGCAGGACACGTACGAAGAGTTCCCGAAGGACGAGACGCTGACCGAGTGGGTCGACCAGTACCGTCAGGAAGGCGACGACGACCAGATGGTGCGCGGCACGCTCGGCCGGCTGCTGTTCAACGCGGACGACATCAAGAAGAACGTGAAGGTGCTGTCGGGCGGCGAGAAGGGCCGCATGATCTGGGGCAAGCTGATGCTCGGCCGCCACAACGTGCTCCTGATGGACGAGCCGACCAACCACATGGACATGGAGTCGATCGAGTCGCTGCAGATCGCGCTGGACAAGTACGAAGGCACGCTCATCTTCGTGTCGCACGACCGTGAATTCGTGAGCGGGCTGGCGAACCGGATCATCGAGGTGAAGACGGACGGCACGCTGCGGGACTTCGGCGGCAATTACGAGGATTTCCTGGCGAGCCAGGGGATTCAGTAAGCCGGCAAGTTCGGCCGAAGAAGAGGGAAAAGCCGCGTTCGCGGCTTTTTTCGTTTTTAGACGCCGGTTTTGCTGTGTCGGGCGACCGCCCAACGCTCACAGCTTGTCGTTCCGAAACCGCATCGCCGTTCCTTCGCGCGTGATCCGCTCCCAGATCGCGCGCTTTTCCTCGTCGCTCAGGAAAACCCAGTTCGAGACTTCGCCCGCCGTGCGGCCGCAGCCTTTGCAGACCTCGTCGAAAAGCGTGGAGCACACGCCGATGCAAGGGCTGTCGGGAAGGTCGTGGAGAATCGAGGACATGAGCGGGATCGTCGGAAATGAATCAGCGGGCAATACTGTAGCCTATCCGCGCGATCCAGTGATGCCGCTGGTTGTAGTCCAGAATGTCCTCGCCGTAGCCGTTGAAATAGCTCGCGAACAGATAGCCGCCCCACGCGCTGCCGATCAGCTTCGCGAGCGGATAGGTCAGTTGCGATTCGACGCTGCCGTACCAGTGCTTCGTGCCCTTGCGCAGCGTGGTCGCGAGTTGCCAGCTATCCGGGCTGCCGTATTTCACGAGGAAATCGACATAGCCGCGGTAATCCGCGATATCTTCGTTGCCGCTCTTCGACAGGTAGTAGTAGAACTTCGGCGATAGCGTCAGGTGATTGCTGTTGAGGTCGCCGAAATCCCAGGTCGGTCGAACGAACGCGATGTTGATCGCGCGCGACTCGGGGCCGCTTCGCCCGTTCGACTCATGCCCGATTCCCGCCGCGACGCCCATGCGCGTAAACAGCGGGCTCTTCCAGCCGGTGTCCTGCACGTAGTAGAAAAGCTGCGGCTGATAGCTCGTGTCGCGAAAGGGCGCGGACGGCGCCGACAGATTCCAGATCGACGTCTGCGTGTACGCGAAATACAGGTTGTCGAGAAAGCCGCGCGAGCGCGGATCGTCGGGCAGATGCAGCCGGTATTTGAAGCTGAACTGGAACTTGGCGAGATTGTCGCCGTTGCGGCCGTCGGCGAAGTAGATCGGCTCGAAGGTCGAGAAGCGGCCGGAGAGCATGGTGTCGGTCGTCGTGGTCGGCACGTCCGACGTGTTTGCAACGGCGGCCGCGCTCGCGAGTTGCGTCGGCGTCGCCGCTTGCGTCTCGCGCTTCTCGGCGGCGACCACCTGCGTCTGATCCTCGCCCCGGTTCAGCGTGACGAGCATCGGCGAGGCATCGAAGCCCACCGGATCGATCTTGATGGTGCCGCGCGCCGAGTCCGGCCACGGCGCGGAATAACGCACGCGCCGATACTGTCCCGGCGCGAGTCGCAGTCGATCTGGCGTCTTCGGATCGCGCGCGAGGACGAGCGGCGCGGGCGGCAGATCGCCGTTGGTCAGGCGCACGGTGAGCTGCTTCGGCACGTCCACGGTGAGCGGCTTCTCGTCGTCGTCGGTGTAGAGAAGCGTCAGTTCGAGCGGCTGCGTGGCGGCCGCTTCGCGCGCCGGTTGCAGCACGGCGACGGTCGCGTGCGCGGCGGTGCCGATCGAGAGACCCGACACAAGGCACATGCACCGCAGCGTGCGGCGGATTCGGAGGTGGAGGAACGGAATCGCAAGCAAACGGGGGCCTGAGGCCATGTAGTCGGCATCCTGTTGGCAAAGGGGAGATCGTCGGACTGCGGTGTCGCTGCGGTCTTTATGCGTCCGACGAAGAGCACGAACTTTCGATCCTAACCGGATGACGCCGACCTTGCCCAGACGCCGGCGCTGTGTTGTCCGCGATGTCGAACGTTCAGTGGCCCGTCGCCGCTTGCCACAGCATCGCGGCATTGAGCGCGACGATCACGCCCGCGCAGCCCCACGACAGCAGGAGCGGCACCCGCGCGACGCGCCAGCGGCCCATGAGCCCGGCATCCGAAGCGAAGCGCACGAGCGGGATCACCGCGAGCGGCAACTGCACGCTCAACACGACCTGCGTCGCGACGAGCAGCGAGTTCGAGCCATGCGGACCGAAGCTCGCGACCGCCGCGAGCGCGGGGCCGATGGCGAGGCCGCGCGTGAGCAGCGCCCGCGCCCAGCGCGCCACTTTCAGATTCAGAAAGCCTTCCATCACGGCCTGGCCGGCGAGCGTGCCGGTCACCGTCGCGTTGAGTCCGCACGCGAGCAGCGCCGACGCGAACGCAATGCCCGCCCAGTGACTGCCGACGAGCGGCGCGATGAGCCGATGCGCGTCCGCGAGATCGTCGACTTCGGCGTGGCCGCCCGCGTGGAAGACGGCGGCGGCCACGATCAGCAGCGACGCGTTGACGATGAACGCAATCGCAAGCGACGCGAACGTGTCGATGTTCACACCTTTGAGCGCGTCGCCGATGGCTTCGTCGTCGCGGTCCGCCGCATGGTCCCGCACGAGCGACGAATGCAGATAGAGGTTGTGCGGCATCACGGTCGCGCCGAGCACGCCGGCCGCGAGCCAGAGCATGCCGGCGTCGCGAATCAGGGCGCGCGGCGGCGCGAAGCCTGCCAGCGCCTCGTGCCACGCCGGATGCGCGAGCGCAAGCTGGATCACGAAGCAGAAGCTCACGAACAGGATCAGCGCGGTCACGGCGCGCTGCAACCGCCGCTTGCCGCGGCTTTGCAGCGCGAGCATCGCGAACGTGCCGACCGCCGACATCAGCACGCCCACCGTGAGCGAGACGCCGAGCAGCATCTGCAACGCGACGGCGCTGCCGACCACCTCGGCGACGTCGCACGCGATGATCGCGACTTCGCACGCGAGCCACAGCACGATGGTCGTGCGGCGGCTGTAGCGCTCGCGGCAAAGCTGCGCGAGATCGCGGCCGGTCACGACGCCGACGCGCGAGGCGACCCACTGGAGCAGCATGCCCATCAGGCTCGCGAGCAGCACGACGAAGAGCAACTGATAGCCGTAACGCGCGCCGCTGGAAAGCGCCGTCGCCCAGTTGCCCGGGTCCATGTAGCCGACGGCGACGAGCGCGCCGGCTCCGGCGAACGAATACCAGCGGCCGCGCGGCCGCCGGGGCGGGAGATCGCGCGTGCCGGGGCGGGACGGTGCGCCGGACTTCGAGGCGGAGAGTTGAGCAAGCGCGGACGGGTTGGTGTTCATGCAGACGGTGGCCTCGAGGTGCGGT
The DNA here is from genome assembly GCF_023170545.1 of Caballeronia sp. Sq4a. Lineage (NCBI taxonomy): Bacteria > Pseudomonadati > Pseudomonadota > Betaproteobacteria > Burkholderiales > Burkholderiaceae > Caballeronia > Caballeronia sp. Sq4a. Next base: position 1,369,925 of record NZ_CP084250.1, read on the forward strand.
GCGACGGCGCGCTCGGGCGGTTCCCGAGGCCGCCGCGGCATCGTGCGTGACGGATAAGCGTGACGGATGCCACGACGGCGACGCTTTCCCGCGACGCACGCCGGTTGGTTAAGCAACGACTGTTCCGCTGCCCCCTCGGGCGAGGTCCGAAAGCGCCACGCGCCGCTTTTCGCGGCGGAACGAGAAGGGCACGCGACCGGCGGACGGGCGAACGTCACATGTGATGACATTACTGCGGCCTTTCGGCGCGGCCGAACCGAAGCGCGTGGTTTTATCCGGTGTCGCGCGGGGCGATTAGGGGCTAAAATGCGCGCACTTTTACGGGCGAAGGGCGTTGGCGCCGTCGCCCGTGTGCTTTGCGCGACAAGCGGCGCATTATTTTTTGTCGCACTTCGGTTTAGTGGTAGTTTTCGGGGTTTTACAGGCTGTCGCGGGCCGCTCGACCAGAAGAGCCGTACCGCGTGCGCGATGCCATCGAGAAGTCGGAACAAGGGAGAATCGAGATGAACAACAAACTGGCGAAGCTCGCGGGCGCGCTCGGGTGCGCGGCGATGCTGCTTCCGCTCGGGGCATCGGCGAAAGATACGCAACTCAACGTGTACAACTGGTCGGACTACATCGCCAAGGACACGATCCCGAACTTCACCAAGCAGACGGGCATCAAGGTGAAGTACGACAACTACGATAGCGACGACACGCTGCAGGCGAAGCTGCTCACGGGCAACTCGGGCTACGATATCGTCGTGCCGACGAGCAACTACGCCGGCAAGCAGATTGCCGCGAACATCTTCTCGCCGCTCGACAAGTCGAAGCTGCCGAATTTGAAGTATCTCGATCCCACGTTGATGCAACTCGTCGCGGGCGCGGACCCCGGCAACAAATTCGCGGTGCCTTGGGCGTACGGCACGACCGGCCTCGGCTATAACGTCGACAAGGTGAAGCAGATCCTCGGCCCGAACGCCGAGCTGAACAACTGGGACATCCTCTTCAAGCCGGAGAACATCTCGAAGCTGAAGGCGTGCGGGGTGTCCGTGCTCGACGCGCCGGACCAGATGTTCGCGGCCGCGCTGCACTACATCGGCAAGGATCCGATGAGCACGAATCCCGCCGACTATCGCGAAGCACTCGCGATGCTGAAGAAGATTCGCCCCTACATCACGCAGTTCAATTCGTCGGGCTATATCAACGACATGGTCGGCGGCGATATCTGCTTCACATACGGTTGGTCGGGCGACGTGGTGATCGCCAAGCACCGCGCGATCGAGGCGAAGAAACCGTTCAAGATCGATTACTACATTCCGAAGGGCGGCGCGCCGATCTGGTTCGACGTGATGGCGATTCCGAAGGACGCGAAGAACAAGGAAGCCGCGCACGAGTGGATCAACTACATCGAGACGCCGCAGGTCCATGCCGCGATCACGAACGCCGTGTACTACCCGAGCGCGAATCTGGAAGCGCGCAAGTACGTGGACAAGGACGTGGCGAACGACCCGGCGGTGTATCCGCCGCAGGACGTCATCAAGACCCTGTTCCTGCTGAAGCCGCTGCCGCCCGAGATCCAGCGTCTGCAGACGCGGCTCTGGACGGAATTCAAGTCCGGCCGCTGAGTCGAGAGAACCGGTTATTCATTGAAATGACGAAGCCCTCGGACCTCCGGGGGCTTTGTTCGTGATTCGTCGGCGAAAGTGAAAGCGGCGAACCACAGACGCAGGAGTCGAACAGGCAATCATGAGTGAGCAGTCGAGCGCGTTGAAGGCAGCGCCACAATCGGGCCGGCCGCAGCCGGGCAGTGCGGCATCCGGTCCGGGCACGGACGACAACTTCGTGCAGGTCGTGAACGTCGTCAAGAAATTCGGCGAGACGGTGGCCGTTCGGGGCGTCGATCTGTCGGTGAGGAAGGGCGAGCTTTTCGCGCTGCTCGGCAGTTCCGGATGCGGAAAGTCGACGCTGCTGCGCATGCTGGCGGGCCTCGAATCCGTGACGGAAGGGCAGATTCTGATCGACGGCGAAGACCTCGCCAAAATGCCGCCGTATCGCCGGCCGGTCAACATGATGTTCCAGTCGTACGCGCTCTTTCCGCACATGAGCGTGGAGTCGAACGTCGCGTTCGGGCTGAAGCAGGAAGGCGTGAAAGGCGGCGAGCTGAAAGACCGCGTGGAGAACGCGCTGCAACTCGTGCAGATGGCGCAGTTCGCAAAGCGCAAGCCGCATCAGCTTTCCGGCGGCCAGCAGCAGCGCGTGGCGCTCGCGCGCAGTCTCGTCAAGCGTCCGAAGTTGCTGCTGCTCGACGAGCCGATGTCCGCGCTCGACAAGCAGATTCGCCAGCGCACGCAGATGGAGCTCGTGAACATTCTCGACAAGGTCGGCGTCACCTGCATCATGGTCACGCACGACCAGGAAGAAGCGATGACCATGGCGAACCGCCTCGCCGTGATGAGCGAAGGCCGCATCGTGCAGCTCGGCACGCCGCATGATGTCTACGAGTATCCGAATACACGTTTCTCGGCGCAGTTCATCGGTTCGACGAATCTCTTCGACGGCACGGTGGTCGAAGACGAGCCGGACCACATCTTCGTGGAATCGGCGGAACTGCCGGTGCGCCTGTACGTGAGCCACGGCATCACCGGGCCGCTCGGCATGCCGGTGACCATTTCCGTGCGCCCCGAGCGCATCGCGCTCACGCGCAAGCCGCCCGAAGGCGCGTTCAACTGGGGCCGCGGCAAGATCAGCAACATCGCTTATATGGGCGGCTACACGCTCTATCACGTGACGCTGGAAAGCGGCAAAACCGTGGTCGCGAATCTGTCGAGCCTCGCGATCGGCGAGATCGAATCGCCGACTTTCGATGACGAAGTCTACGTGCGCTGGAGCGCGTCGGCGGGCGTGGTGCTGACGTCATGATGATGAACGTGCTCAAGCGCATCGGCGTGAGCGGGCGCACCGCGGTCATCGCCGGGCCGTATCTGTGGCTGTTGCTGCTGTTCTTCGTGCCGTTCCTGCTGGTCGTGAAGATCAGCTTCGCGGACAGCGAACTCGGCATTCCCCCGTATACGCAACTCGTCGCGATGAAAGACGGCGTGATGAACATCGCGCTGGATTTCTCGCACTACGCGTTCCTGTTGACGGACAGCCTGTACTTCGCGACCTACATGAATTCGCTGCTGGTCGCGGCGGTGTCGACGGTGCTGTGCCTTCTGATCGGGTATCCGATGGCGTATTACATCGCGCGTTCTAATCCGGCCACGCGCAATGTGCTGATGATGGCCGTGATGCTGCCGTTCTGGACCTCGTTCCTGATTCGCGTGTACGCGTGGATCGGCATTCTCAAGAACAACGGACTCCTGAATAACTTCCTGATGTCCATCGGCCTGATTCATACGCCGATCGAGCTATACCACACAAATATCGCCGTCTATATCGGCATGGTGTATTCGTATCTGCCGTTTCTCGTGATGCCGCTCTACGCGCATCTCGTGAAAATGGACCTGACCTTGCTCGAAGCCGCCTACGACCTCGGCGCGAAACCGTGGAAGGCATTCGTGCAGATCACGCTGCCGCTGTCGAAGAACGGCATTATCGCGGGATGCCTGCTCGTGTTCATTCCGGCGGTGGGCGAGTACGTGATTCCGGAACTGCTCGGCGGCGCGGATACGCTGATGATCGGCCGCGTCATGTGGAACGAGTTCTTCGATAACGCCGACTGGCCGATGGCTTCGGCCGTCACCTGCGCGATGGTCCTGCTGCTGCTCGTGCCGATGGCGCTTTTCCAGCACTTCCAGGCGAAGCAACTGGAGGAAAACCGATGATCAAGCCGAGCCGTTCGCTGCAAATCACGGCGTTGGCAATCGGGTTCGCGTTTCTGTATATCCCGATCATCAGCCTCGTCGTGTACTCGTTCAACGACTCGCCGCTCGTCACCGTGTGGACCGAGTTCTCGCTGAAGTGGTATCGCGCGCTGTGGTCCGACGACGAACTCATCAACGCCGCGTGGCTGTCGCTGCGCATCGCGTTTCTGACGGCGTGCGCGTCGGTCGTCATCGGCACATGGGCGGGCTTCGTGCTCGCGCGCATGGGGCGCTTTCGCGGCTTCACGCTGTACACCGGCATGATCAACGCGCCGCTCGTGATTCCCGAAGTCATTCAGGGCATCTCGCTGCTGCTGCTGTTCGTCGAAATGGCGAAGCTGATCGGCTGGCCGGCGGGGCGCGGAATCTTCACCATCTGGATCGGGCATGTGATGCTGTGCATCTCGTATGTCGCGATCATCGTGGAATCGCGCGTGCGGGAACTGAATCCGTCGCTCGAGGAAGCCGCGCTCGATCTCGGCGCGACGCCGCTGCGCGTGTTCTTCGCGATCACGTTGCCGCTCATCTCGCAGGCGCTCGTCGCCGGCTGGCTGCTGTCGTTCACGCTGTCCATCGACGACCTCGTGCTGTCGGCGTTCCTGTCCGGACCGGGATCGACGACACTGCCGCTCGTCGTGTTTTCGCGCGTGCGTCTCGGCCTGAATCCGGAGATGAATGCGTTGGCCACGCTCTTTATCGCGCTGGTAACGGTGGGGGTGATCGCGGCAAATGTCTTCATGCAGCGCAGCGAGCGGCGGCGGCTCGCGGCGGTGAGTTGACGCGTTCACGCGTGCAAGCGACAAAACGGCCCCGGAAGGGGCCGTTTGCACATCAGGGCGTGGCGATATGCTTCGCGAACGTGTCGGCGTCGGTGTTGGTCCCGCAGAGCAGGAGGCCGACGCGCTTGCCTTGCAAGGTCTCGCGCAACGGGCCGAGCAGGGCGGCGGTGGACGCAGCGCACGCCGGCTCGACCGCCAGCTTCAGTTCGCTGAACAACTGGCGCATGCCGTTGCGCAACTCGCTGTCCGACACGGTCACGACGGCGTCGATGTGACGGCGACACAACTCGTAGCTGTACTGCTCGGTATGCGGGGCCATCAGCGAATCGGCGATGCTGTGCATCGTGCCCATCTTCACCGTATGGTTGGCCGCGAAACTGCGGCTCATCGCATCCGATCCTTCCGGCTCCACGCCGTACACGTGCAGCGCGGGATTCGCGAGGCGCATCGCGGTCGAGACGCCCGCCGCGAGCCCGCCGCCGCCGATCGGCACGATGACCGCATCCAGATCGGGCGCTTGCGACGTCCACTCATAGCCGAGCGTCGCGGTGCCGAGCACCGTGCGATAACCGTTGAACGGATGGATGAACACGCGTCCTTCTTCCGCTTCGACGCGCCGCACGACATCGAATGCTTCAGCGACGTTCTCCGCGAACACGATCTCCGCGCCGAAGCGCCGGCACAACTCGACGCGCGCCGGGTTCGCCGTTTTGATGATGACGACCTTTGCGCCGACGCCCATGCGCTGCGCCGCGTAGGCGACGGCGACCGCGTGATTGCCCGCCGACACGCAGGTGACGCCCGCGGCACGCTCGCTCTGGGTCAGCGCGAGGATGCTCGAGAACGCGCCGCGCGCCTTGAACGTGCCGCTTGCCTGCAACAGCTCGAACTTGAACGTGACGGGCGTGCCTTCCAGCTTCGGAAAGTCGTGCCGCTCGAACACCGGCGTGCGCGCGACCCACGGCGCGAGCGCCATATGCTGTTCGGCGATCTCGTCCAGGGTCGGGATCGGCGTGCCGTCGATCGTGTTGTCGGTAGGCTGTATCGCGCTGGACATGGCGTGCAATGCGTTTTCCGATGAACGATCAGCGCGCCTGCGCGTCGACCGACATGCTGTGAATGAACTTGCCGAGGAACGCTTCGCAAGCGGCGAGTTGTTCGAGCGACACGTACTCGTTCGCCTTGTGCGCCTGCTCGATGTTGCCGGGCCCGCACACGATGCTCGGCACGCCCGCGAGCGCGAAGAGTCCCGCCTCGGTGCCGTACGCGACCTTGCGCTTTTCCTGGTTGCCGGTGAGCGCGCGCACGAGTTGCGTGATGGCGGCCTGCTCGGTGGCATCGAGCCCCGGCGCCGACGCGATCTTGGAGAACTCGATCGCGCCGTTCGCGTGCTCCTTCTGCATCTTCGGCACGAGCGTCTCGCGCGTGTACGACTCGATGCGCGCGAAGATGGCTTCCGGGTCCATCGTCGGGAGATTGCGGAATTCGAAGTCGAAGCTGCATTCGGCGGGCACGGTGTTCAGCGCGTTGCCGCCCTTGATGGTGCTCGTCTGCGCGGTGGTGAAGGGCACGTCGTACAGTTCGTCGAACGGGCCTTTGGCGCGGAATTCGTCGGCGACATCGCGGATGAAGCAAATCAGGCGCGCCGCATATTCGATGGCGTTGAGGCCCTTCGGCGTCAGAGACGAATGCGCCGCCGCGCCGCGCACGCAGCAGCGAAACGCGTTGATGCCTTTGTGCGCGATGATCGGGCGCATGGACGTCGGTTCGCCGACGATGCAGCCGTCCGGACGCACGCCGCGCTTCTTGAGGTCTTCGATCATCAGCGGCGCGCCTGCGCAGCCGATTTCTTCGTCATAGGAAAGCGCGAAGTGAATGGGCTTGGCGAGCTTCGTCGACTGCATGACGGGCAGCATTGCGAGCGCCGCGCCGATGAAGCCTTTCATGTCGCACGCGCCGCGGCCGTAGAGCAGGCCGTCGCGGACTTCGGGTTTGAACGGATCGCTTGTCCAGTCCTGGCCGTCGACCGGCACGACATCGGTATGACCCGACAGCACGATGCCGCCGTTGGTCTCGCCGTCGTGCGCGGGCACGGTCGCGAAGAGATTCGCCCACTGGCCGCGCGGGTCGGTCGTGATGACGGCTTCGATGCCCGATTTGCGCAAGTCGTCGCGGACGGTTTCGATCAGGCCGAGGTTGGGATTGCGGCTTACCGTATCGAAGGAAATGAGCCGTTCGATCCACGGCAGGGATTGGGGGTTGCTCGAGCTTGCTGCGGCTTCTTGCTGCCGATGCGCCGGGTCAGCGACCTGTGACATTTTTTCTCTCCTGCGGGTAGGGTTCGATCATAGCTGAAAAAAAAGGGGCCGGTCGAAGCGCGTTTTATTGATTGCGATTTCGGCCGTCGGGGCACTTGTTTCGTACTGGCCCATGGTTTGCCTTTACGCGCACGCGGGTCACGTTCTTTGCTGCAGAGCAGGGCGGCGACATGGGTAGCGGGTGTGTCAAAACATAGGTAACATTCCGATGAATGGTTCGCCCAGGAGTCGGTCGTGGACCTGGATAGCAAAGCCATGAAGCAACTGCGGCTTGGATTCGCGAACCTGGCCAGCCAAGAAGGTGCCAATCAACGCGCCTCGTGTCGTCAGTACCGCATTAGTCCGAAGGCCGGTTACAACTGGATCGGGCACTACGAGTAGGGCGACGCCGCGACTGCCGATCGATGTCGGCGTTCGTCCATAGCCGTAGCGTACGGCGGCCGATGTCGAGGCGCGCGTGGTCGAACTGCGTCAGGCGTAGCCCGCATGAGACCCCCCGAGATAGCCCGTCACCTATGTGTCTGAGCCAGATAATTCTGTCAGGTGGCGTTGAATACAAAGATAAGACTTGCGTTCGACCGGTTCCAGTCCACCGTCGTCATCCTTTCCAGGTCACCCCTCATCGTCGTCTGCGCTCACCGACAGCGACAAGAGTGTTTCAAAGAACAAAAGCGGCGGCGGCTCGAATGCAGCGTCGCGCTGTTGGTCCAATCTCTAACCTGCATTACGCTAAACCTTCGGTGGACGAGCCTTTCCAGACGGCGCGCCTAGACATCATCCGTTTCTGTCACGTTTCATTGCAGCGAGAGACAAAACGATGTTTAGGATGGCAAACTCTTCCGCGTCTGTCCCTAGCTCAGTCGCATGCCAGTCCGATTCGTCAAGCCGAGCATCAATGCAGCATCCGGTCGCTCCAGCGATAAGCGATAGTCATGGATCCGCGCTTTCTCGAGCAGTATCTGGAGCAACTGCGCTATATCGAAGCAAGCGCGCATGAATTCGGCAACGATCATGCAAAGATCGGCCGACGGCTGGGCATCAGCGAGAACGAAGTTGCCGATCCCTTCGTTCAAAGGCTGCTCGAAACGTTTGCCTTCGTCATGGCGCGTGGCGCGCAACGCATCGAGGACGCGTTTCCTGACTTCATTCAGCCGTTGTTGGCGGTGACCTACCCCAACTACGTCACGCCCATTCCTTCGATGGCGATGGCGCGTGCGTTCCCCAAGGACGGCGACGGGCATCGTCACGACGGCCTTCTGCTGCCCCGTGGCACCGCGTTCAGTTCCTCGATGGTCAACGAAGCTCAGACTGCATGCGAGTTTCGCAGCAGTCAGGACGTGAGGATTTTCCCGCTCGACATCGCGCGGGTTCGCGCCATCAACGCTCCACCGCCCGACATCCCGATGCTTTATCGCTACGTGCCGGCGGACCGGGCGGTGCTCGGCGCGCTACGCATCACGCTGCGCACCGTCAACGGCATGCCGATCTCCGGGCTAAGCGGCCTGGACCGCCTGCCGGTGTATCTGGCAGGTGATCAGACCACCGCCTCGCACCTGTTCGAAATGCTTCACACCGCCAGCATCTCGACGGTTATCGCCGCGCCCGGCGCGTTCGCCAACGGCAGGCTGCACTGCGTCAACCGCGATGCCGTGGTTCACGAGGGGCTGGATCCTGAGCAGAGTCTGTTGCCGCGCGTGCCCGACCGTTTCCACGGCCACAATCTGCTGCACGAGTGGTTTTGCTTTCCGGCGCGCTTCGGGTTTTTCACCCTGACCGGTCTGAGCAAGGCGCTCGCGTCGATTCATGGATCCGAGGCCGAGATCGTCGTGCTGTTGAATCGGCCGTTCGGGGCGCTCGCGGAGCGGATAAGCGCGGCGGACTTCGCCCTTTACTGCACGCCGATCATCAACCTGTTTCCGCGAACTGTCGGGCCGCTTAAGATCGACGCTGCCGCTCGTGAGCATGTTCTGACGCCCGTGCCCGACGCGCCACGTGACTACGAAGTGCATTCGGTGCAAGCCGTGCGCGCGCAAGCCGGGCAGGACTCGCCGCCGGTGGCCTTTCATGATTATCACGCCGCCTATCGGGACGACCGCCTGCGCGATGCGCGCTACTTCGCGCTGCGTCGGGTGCTCAATCAGACAGACTACGACGAGCGTCAGTACGAGACGCGCCGGCCGTTCACCGAGACGCGCACGCTGCTCGCGCTGATGGACAAGGACGGCCAGCCGCTTGCGCAAGCCTTCGGTTATCTGACGCTGGACGCGTGGCTCACCAATCGCGACCTGCCTTGCCTGATCGAATGCAACGAACATAACGATGTGGTTGCCGACCGCACGCTGCCGATCACGGGCATCGGACTAATTCGCGCGCCCACCGCACCTAAACCGGCTATGGCGATCGGCAAGCGGGCCTGGGAGTTGTACGGGCAACTAAACCTCGACTACCACACGCTCAATTCGTCGTCGGATGAATCGTCCGCGGAAGGCTTGCGCCGCCTCTTGCGCCTGTATCTGAAGGACGACGCCGCATCGCAGCGCCGTCAGATCGATGCCCTGGTCGGCACGCGCACGCAACCGGTGACGTGCCTGCTGTCGCCCGAGTTGGACCAGCCGTACGGACGCGCGATCGAATGTGCACTCACTTTCGATGAGGCGCGCATGGACGGCGTGAGCCCCTATGCGGTTGCCTTGGCGCTGGAGCGCTATGTCGCGCGGCACGTGTCCACGCACAGCTATACGACCACGGCGCTCAGGTCCGTGCAGCGGGGGCTTATTACGCAATGGCAGCCGCGCATGGGTACACGAGGCATCGCTTGAGTCTCACAAGTAGAAACAAGAAAGGAGTAGCAGCATGAGTTGGTTCGATCAGCCGCGCACGCTCGCCTTGTCGGGCCGCGCGCTGCCGCAGTGGCTCGACGAGCCGTTGCTCGTCGTCTCGCGCGTGAAGGGCAACGAAGAGCTCGGGAAGCTCTATGAATACTACATCGAGCTCAGCACTGTAGAGGACGCCCACCTGCCCGTGCAGCAGGCGCAGGCACTGGTCGATCTGGACGAACTCGCCGGCAAGGAAGTCACGCTATCCATTGCCATAGAAGGCAACGGCACGTGGGTACAAGGCGCCACGCGCGCCTCGATGCTCAACATCGGCGCGGACGTGCGCAAGATCACCGGCGTGATCGCCGAAGCTCAAGCCATCGGCGCGGACGAGCGGCGCGCGTTCTATCGCTTCAAGCTGCGCCCGCGCCTGTGGATTGCCACCCTCAACCGCGATAGCCGAACGTACCAAAACCGCGATATCAAACAGATTTCGACGGAGATTCTCAACCGGCTGAGCATTCCGTTCGAGTTTCGGCTCAGCGGACCGTTTCTCGGCAAGCGCGGATATCCGGCGCGCGACTATCAGAGACAGTGGTGGGAGTCGGACTACGCGTTTCTCGACCGGCTCTGGCAAGAATGGGGCATCACGTACTTCTATGACGACGCGACGCTCGTGCTGTGCGATTCGCCGGGCTCGTTCAAGCAGCATGGGCCGGCGTATCAGACCGTGCGCTATCTGGATCGCGGCGGCCAGCGCATCGACGAAGAACATATCCACGCGTTCAGTGTGACGCGTCGCATCACCACCGGCAAGGTGTCGCTGGTGGACTACGACTACACGCAGTCGGTCGCGAAGCTCACCGCGCAGCGCACGCAGCACAGCGAGAGCACGCAGGACAACGCCGAAGAGTACGCCTGGGGCGACTACGCACAACCGCTCGCGACGCCGCTCGGCGTCTCGGGACGCCCGAACGATGCGATATTCGAAGCCGAGCATCTGGCGCAGGTCAAAGTCGAGGCGCATCGCGCGCAAAGTCGGCTCGCGAGCGGCTCGGGCAATCTGCGCGGACTGATGACCGGCTACACGTTCCGGCTGGAAGGCTATCCGCTCACGCCGGGCGACGGCGAGTATCTGGTCGTCTCGACGGAATTGGAAATCGTCAACAACGATACGGTCACCACTCGCGGCGCGCTCGAGCGACGCTATCAGTGCGAGACGCACTTCACGGCCGTGCCCGCCGACACCTTCTATCGCACGCCGCAGACGGCGGTCAAGCCGCGCGCTTTCGGCGAGATGGCGGTGGTGGTCGGCTTCGACGATCAGGACAAGATCCTCACCGACCCGTATGGGCGCGTGAAGGTGCATTTCGTCTGGGACCGCGTGAGTCCGCTCAACGACACGGCAAGTTGCTGGCTGCAGGTGGCCTCGCCCTGGCAAGGGCCCGGCTACGGCGCGTTGTGGACGCCGCGTGTGGGGCAGATGGTGCAGATCGGCTATTTCGATAGCGATCCGGACCGGCCTTTCGTGATGGCTGCGCACAGCACGGAAAACCATCAACTGCCGTGGGAGTTGCCGCGCAATAGCGTGCTCTCAGGCTGGCGCAGCCGCGACTTGAACGGGCAGTCGGCCAATAGCGTGCTCACCGACGATACGCCGGGCCAACTTCAGGTTCAGGTGGCGAGCGATCACGCGCAGTCGCGGCTGGTGCTGGGCTCCAATACGCGCATCGACGGGCATAAGGGCCGCGGCGAGGCGCGCGGCGTTGGGTTCGAACTGGCGACCGAGGCGCATGGCGTTCTTCGTGCCAACGCTGGTCTGTTGATGACCACCGAGGCACGCGCCGGTGCGACATCGCCCGTCAAGGACATGGGCCAGACTGTCGCGCGGCTCACGCAGGCGCGCGGACAGCATGAGGAGTTGGGGCGGCTTGCGCAGCGACATCTCGCGCAGACCGCCGAGATAAGCCAGGCCGACGCGGCGCAAGCCATCAAAGCGCAGAACGAGGCGATCAAAGGCGGCGCGAAGGCGCACGACAATCCGTCGCCGGAGATGACGCGGCCCGACGTGGTGCTCGCGAGCAGCGCGGGGATCGCGACCACTGCGGCCGAGAGCACGCATCAGGCGAGCGGTGAAGACCATGCGATCACCGCTGGGCGGGACATGAGCGTGTCGCTCGGGCGCTCGTTGTTTGCATCCGTGCGTGGCGCGATTTCGATGTTTGCTTATAAGCTTGGGCTGAAGTTGATTGCGGCGAAAGGCAGAGTCGAAGTGAAGGCGTTGAGTGACCAGATGGCGCTACAAGCGTTGAAGGACATTACCGTCAGCAGTTCGGAAGGACGCGTAGTCATTACCGCCGAAAAGGAGGTCTGGATTGGTGCAGGTGGCTCTTACATCCAGATTAGCGGTAGCGGAATAGTTAACGGCTCGCCAGGGCCGATCCTCGAAAAAGGCGCGACATGGGCTAAGGTTGAAGCGAGCACGATGTATCCGCGATTCTCAGCTTTGGCAACGCATCCCTTCCTGTACGTGTGCGAAGAGAGTTCAGAGTTCGACGAAGACCGTGCATCGACACCTGACTTCATACCTCGTGCAGCCGTGCCTCCGCCAACCATGACCGGGCATCCGACTGGGCCTATAAACCCAAAGTCTAGAGGAACTCATCCATACCCAACCGAATCGCGTGCGGCGAATTCCGGTGCGGAGAGTTCTGGTGCGGAGAGTTCTGGTGTGGTGAATTCTGGTGTGGTGAATTCTGGCGTGGTGAATTCTGGCGTGGTGAATTCTGGCGCGGGGAATTCTGGTGCGGCGAATTCTGGTGCGGCGAATTCTGGTGCGGCAAAACCAACTGACTCAACGACCAAAGCGACGGGTTCAATGTGCTCGCCACTTCCAAGTATCCTTGACTCGAAGAAGGCGTTGAACATACAGAGCGGCGACTATTGGGCCGTAAACGAAGACGGAACGCCTTATATTCCGCAGGGAACCAAGGGGCAGTATTTTGTCAACTACGCGAGTTACTGTGGAAACGCGGACTTCGAATATAAAGCCGATGCTCGATCTATCGCAGCGACCGTTCGCATTCTCGTCGTCCCCTGCTCAATCCGAGAAACTCGATCCGATGGGACCATCGCGGACTCAGCATATAACGCGAACAAAGAATCGTTTCCGGACCTGTTCCCGCAACGCAAGAAGATCAAGCGCGATTTGTCTCCCGATTTGAAGAGTGAACTGACGTCAACCCTCGCGAAACACAAAGCCAAAATCGAGGACGTCCTTAACAAAGATGGCTACTACCTTACCGTCGCCGACTGCAAGAAAGGAGCCTCATGCGATTGCAGGATTCCTGTTAGATACCGGGTCGAATTCCTTCTGGAGGATCCGAACGAGACGGCGCACAAATCCGTCAATCTGTTCCCTACTGCATATCGCGCTGACGCAGCAAACTGGGGACTGCAATGCGTTTACAGTGATAACTTTGGAGACGATCAGCCCATCCTGGACGAGCATGTCCATACCCATGAAGTCGGGCACCTGTTCGGCTTCCCTGACGAATATTATTGGGCAGCGGGGGCGGTCCATAAGGCCTACTTAGACGAGGAGAAAAAGGTCAACTTGGAGTTAGCGAAGAACAACCGGAACAAAGAAGTATGGCAAGGGACTACAAAGGACACGTTAATGGGAAACGGGGTATATGGACCGAATAAACCTGCCATTCCGCCCTACTACCTTACGCATATACGACAGTGGTTCTCTGAGAAGACAGGAGCAACGTGGAAGGTTGCTCAATGACTCGATTTAAAAGATTGGTTAGCAGATTGAACTACACCATTCGGATAATCTTTACAATTCTCTTATATTCTTTGACAACTGGAAGCATGGCTGCGACAGATCATTACTTCTTTTCCACAAACGGTTACACACAGGGCGATACAGCTTTGACTACGCTTTCAGTGCATCAAGAGACGTATAAGCTGATCATGCGAGGCGACTCTGCGGACACAACGATGCCGGGAGCCGGAATCTTCGAAGGGATGTTGACTAGCCAAGAACGGCAGAAGATTGCTATTGCGTATGAGCGAGCGAAAGAGTATGGACCGCTCACTCCCACTCCAATCATTGACCAGTTCATTAGGTCGTTCTACGCAAAGGGTGATCGTATCGTAAAGCTCGACGCCACTGTCAACATAGCTCCGACAAACGGCGCCCTCTTAGTCACTGTCGAATTCATAAACACCGGGCGAGAAGAGCTATGCCTACGGAGCCCAGCGACGTGGGAGGGCACGTACAATCCCATCGCCGGCAGTTCGTGGATTGCCGTGAGTGCAAAACGCAGCGATACTTCGGGTTTGCGACGCGATCAACGGGAATTGAGGACGGGTTTTTTTGGCGGTTCGGCGATGCTCAACGCCAGTGAATTCCCAAATGATCTTTTGTGCATTCCGAGCATGCAGACGAGAACCGCGCGATTCAGAGTGTTTCCACAAGCGAGTTTTAAGAAGGGACAATACTCGATCGGAGCTTCGATGGTTCTCCGAGTTGTGTCTCCCGCTGAACTGAAGGGAGTGATTGAGATGAACTCGGTCAATCAGATGATTGAGTTTCCGCATGACTATCCCTCGACGCCCAACGAGATCGAAGCGTTTTCGGACTACCTGAGATCGAAACAGCAGCATTAAAGGGCCTGTCTCTTCAGCGCCACCAGGGACGAAAGCGGTGCGCTAACAGGCGAGTGACTCCGCTCCGACACTCTACCTAGTCCGGTAGGTTCCTCAGGACGGCCGCGCTGATTTCATAGTTGAGAGAATCGACCTCGGTCGTTCGAGATTCGCCGCCTTCTGCGTCGGTGATCTGAGCGTCAGTAAGTAATGCTATTGGTAGGGGAGGGGTCACGCGAATGATCATTCTCCGTCCGTAACTATCCGGCTTCACATTGGACAACAAGGTCAAGCCCCAATACCGACTCCCCACCAGCGTTGTGTATGAAATATTCAGTGCTTCTCGCGGCGACTGTTATGCTGTTTCTCGGAAACGCTGTAAGCGGTGAGCCGCAACAGATCACGCGACCTGATTGCCGCCTGTCCTTCTCTGTGCCAGCAGAGTCGAGTTACATTGAGGTAGCTGGAGCCCAGGTCTCGAATGACGAACTTTGTTATATAGCGTTCAACTATGCTTCATCTGCCGGAAACAAGCATTCCCAGAATCTTCCTCCAATTCCGGATGAGTGGCGTACACAGGTAGACTTCTGGGTAACCATCAAGAAAGTTCCGCTGGACAAGCAGATCGAGGCGATTGAATCAGCGAGCGGTGGAAGTCAAGGTGGCATCTTCACGTTGGACTCGAAGGTTCGCGCGAACCCCGTCCGGGGCGACGGATATGTTTTTACCTACTCCTCTGCCAAGCCAACAGCGTCAATGCTCCAGCTCAGACAGTCGCGCGAGGTCATCTTTGCCGCTGGCGACAGATGGCACTCTGCCGTTTACTATCTATATCCCATGAGGGCAGACAACGCACAAAGAACAGAATGGTCGGTTCTTAGGCGTTTGTTCTCATCCTTTGCTTTCGATACACCAGATTGATAAGGATTGGCTGCCATCTTTGCGTTACGCACCAGGTTGATTAGGAAGTGTTTTCACAAGAGTGCGTGTGGAAACTGGACGGAGCGGCACAGATCGTCTCCACGCGAGAAGGTATCGCTCGTGGAAAGGGCCGGGACAGATTGCGACGCAGCCGGGAAACGTTACGAATACGTCGAGACGTATAGCGGCGGGAAGAGAGTCTCTTTTACCGTGAGGCCAGCCTGGTTGGGTGTCACCCGAACCGCACTCTCACTTTCCCGAGCCGATGCGGATCCCGTAGACTCTCTCGAATGATCAAACTAATTAAGACAGCGGTGTTTATTGTCCTTGGAGGAACTACTGTGGCGGTGCTGTCGAAGTCACCGAGTCCGCACACCTTCCGAGAATGTGTACGTCGGACCGAACAAAGTCGCTTCGCTTGCCAGGCCGGATGCGGGATGATAGTCCAACAGTGCTATGACGAAACGGTCGCCGACGCGGAAAGCAAGATCAGTGTCATCTTGTCGAGTCTAGAGAGAACGAACGGTGGTCCATGTGCTGATTTAGCCAAACGATATCTAGACGACGCATCGCGCATGGAACAGCGTACTGCTGAAGTTGCAGACCGTATTCCAGGTTGGATCGGTAGCGACATGAAGTTGAACCTTATGAAGCAACGACTAATCAACGTTCAACTAATAGCCGCTCGTTGTAATCGCTAGACCCGAGAGTCGGCCATCGGGTCCGTTTGACGCATTTGCCGCGACGCCATTCGACACCGGCCGCTAACGAAGGGCTGCCGTAGGTTTCCGCTCACCGCGAACCTTTTCGCCCATTTGCCCCAAGGTCGTAGCTCGAAATATCCCCCGGACAATGAAACGTTTTGCAGGGTTAACCGTTGCCACTTTGTTTTTCCTTCCGCCTGCTTGGGCCTTGAATGGCTTGATGAGTGTAGGCTTCACGCCGGCTTTCGGGAACGCTTCGCCGGGGTTGAAAAAAGCACTCCGCTCGCTAACCAGTCGCACACAGTCCGACGGGCGCGATTGTCTCGAGAACGCGCGTGGTATGGAAACCAAAGGGAACTACAATGCGTCTCTAACCAAGATGGTCGACAACGAGAAGATACTTGTTCTGCAAGTCTCCGGGTCGAAGATGTGCGACGGAGTGCATTCCTCGACATACCGGTACGGTGTCGCTTTTGAGAAGGCAAGCGGAAAGCCGGTCGATTTAGCGCCGGTCTATCAGATTGCGATCCGCGAAGACAAGTACTTGTTCCTTCGGCCGGAGCTTGTCGATTCCACAGCAGAGGTCTACAGACAAGTGAACGCCGGCAACCCGTCCTGCCTGGACAACCCAGATTTACTGGAAGGATTAGCGAACTTCCCGCTGACCTTCGCGCCGGAGTCAGACGGGTCACTGGCTCTCTACTATTCTGCGCCCGATGTCTCTGCCCAATGTTTCCCAATACTTCACTTGCAAAAGGCAGAGGTAAAGCGCTTTCGCGATGCCGTTACGGCCGCCCGATATGGCCTTCCATGAATCCCTGCGATCAAGCGAAAATGTGGAGAGGTGTCGGTATGTCGGGACTTCGCATGCGTGGGCCGATGTTAGCGCAATATGTGGATCGCAAACTGAATCCGCGCCAACGACGCCGTCCGGCCACGGCGGCGTCGATAGTCACTCTAAGCCGCGCGGCCGACTTGCTCCACCCGAGAGCGCCGCCAACCCATGACTCTCATCGTCCGCTCGACGAAATCTGCATCGGCTTAAGCGTGACCGTGGCGATGTCGTTATTCCATGAAGGACGCTTCAAGGTCGGCATCCACAGCCTTTGAGCTCCATGTTTAGATCGAGGCGTAGGTGACGTATCGTGCAAGACATGTATAACATCCCGGACGAGTCGGTTCCTCTGAAGTGCACCCTCATTCGAATCCTGAAAACGTCATGCAAGTGCGGCTTTGAGTCGCCACGTTTGCGTTCCTACCGGAAGCCAAACGACGTGCCCGATGGCGCCAGTACGGTCCCGCTGCGAGGGCCGAGTACAGATAGAGCTCGCTACCGAATCAGTCCGCAAGCGTATCCGAAGCCTTTGCCGTCGGTCAAATACGATGACGCGACGCAATGCGTAACTACTCCGAATCGGACGGCAGCTACGAAGGGCGCTTCCTCCATCATCGAATCGACAGCGTCGACTAAGAGCGCGGCATCGGGGCAGTATGTGATATCTACGCTCGAGCAAGGAACGCTCACCGAGCCGCAACCGCCGTCCTCACCGGCCCCCCCAACGCCCGCAACGTCTCCTTCACCGTAGCGATCCTTACCGCCAAATCCGGACTACGCGTCTCGATACGCAACTTGTCCTGCCCCGCGAGCTTGATGTGCTTATTCTTCTGCACCATCTCGATGATCTTCATCGCATCGACGGGCGGATTCGGCACGAACTGCAACGCGATGGAAAGCTCCGCGGCATCGATCTTGGATATGCCGAGCGGCTTCGCGGCCAATCGCAGCCGATGCGTCTCGACAAGCGCATGCGCCTGCGGCGGCAGCTTGCCGAAGCGGTCGACGAGTTCTTCGAGAATGCCGTCGATCGCATCGCTCGATTCGCAGTTCGCAAGCCGCTTGTAGAGCGACAAACGCTCCTGCACGTCGCCGCAGTAATCGGCGGGCAGAATGGCCGGCGCGTGCAGATTGATCTCGGTCGTCGCGGCGAGCGGCGCGTTCAAGTCCGGCTCGCGGCCGTCCTTCAGCGCGCGCACCGCGTCGTTGAGCATGTCGGTGTAAAGCTGGAAGCCGATCTCGTGAATCTCGCCCGATTGCTTGTCGCCGAGCACTTCGCCGGTACCGCGAATTTCGAGGTCGTGCATCGCGAGATAGAAGCCGGAGCCGAGTTCCTCCATCTGCTGAATGGCTTCGAGCCGGCGCTGCGCCTGCTTCGTCAGCGACTGCGGATCATGCACGAGCAAATACGCATACGCCTGATGATGCGAGCGCCCGACGCGCCCGCGCAACTGATGCAACTGCGCGAGCCCGAACTTGTCCGCGCGATGCATGATGATCGTGTTCGCGCTCGGCACGTCGATGCCCGTTTCAATGATCGTCGTGCACAGCAACACGTTCGCGCGCTGGCCGACGAAATCGCGCATCACGCGTTCGAGCTCGCGCTCGTGCATCTGCCCGTGCGCGACCGCGATGCGCGCTTCCGGCACGAGCGCCTCCAGCATCGCGCGGCGGTTGTCGATCGTCTCCACTTCGTTGTGCAGGAAGTACACCTGGCCGCCGCGCTTGAGTTCGCGCAACATCGCCTCGCGGATCACGCCGTCTTCCTCGCGGCGCACGAAGGTCTTGATCGCGAGACGCTTCTGCGGCGCCGTCGCGATCACCGAGAAGTCGCGCAGGCCTTCGAGCGCCATGCCGAGCGTGCGCGGAATCGGCGTCGCCGTCAGCGTGAGGACGTCGACCTCGGCGCGCAGCGCCTTGAGCGCCTCTTTCTGTCGCACGCCGAAGCGGTGTTCCTCGTCGATGATGACAAGCCCGAGCCGCTTGAACTTCACATCGCTCGACAGGAGCTTGTGCGTGCCGATCACGATATCGACCGAGCCTTCGTTGATCTGCTGCACTGACTGCGACACTTCCTTCGTGCTCTTGAAGCGCGACAGCTCCGCGATGCGCACCGGCCAGTCCGCGAAGCGGTCCGTGAAGGTCTGCGTGTGCTGTTCGGCGAGCAGCGTCGTCGGCGAAAGAATCGCCACCTGCTTGCCCGCCATCACCGCGATGAACGCGGCGCGCAGCGCGACTTCCGTCTTGCCGAAGCCGACGTCCCCGCACACGAGGCGGTCCATCGGCTTGCCGCTCGTCATGTCCGCGATGACCGACGCGATCGCCGCCGCCTGATCCGGCGTTTCCTCGAAGCCGAAGCTCTCCGCGAACTTCGTGTAGTCGCGCGGATCGAGCTTGAACGCGAAGCCTTCGCGCGCGGCACGGCGGGCATACAGGTTCAGCAACTCGGCGGCGGTATCGCGAATCTGCTGCGCGGCCTTGCGCTTGGCCTTCTCCCACTGGCCGGAGCCGAGCGTGTGAAGCGGCGCGCTTTCCGGGTCCGCGCCGCTGTAGCGCGAGATCACATGCAACTGCGCGACCGGCACGTACAGCTTCGATTCGTTCTGGTATTCGAGGTGCAGAAACTCGGTCTCGCCTTCGCCGAGGTCCATCGACACGAGGCCCATGTATCGGCCGATGCCATGCTGCGCGTGCACGACCGGATCGCCCACTTTGAGCTCGGCAAGGTCGCGCACCATCGAATCGACGTTGCTCGCCTGTTCCTGACGCCGCCGCCCGGCGCGGCGCGCGAGCGGCCCGTACAGTTCGGTCTCCGTGATGATCGCAAGCTCTTCGGCGGGCAGCGCGAAACCGTTCGCGAGCGGCGCGATGCCGAGCGTAAACTTCGCGTCGGTCGTGAGCCATTCCTGGAACGTGTCGTGCAACTCGCCGCGCAAGCCGTTGTCCGCGAGCAATTGCTGAATGGTCTCGCGCCGGCCCGCCGATTCCGCGACGAGCATCACGCGGTTCGGCGTCTGCTCCAGATAGTGACGCAGCGCGAGCAGCGGTTCGTCCGCGTGACGGTCGATGGCAAGGCCGGGCAGCGGCACGGCCCAGCCGCCTTCGGGCGTCGGCGGAAACTTCAGTTGCGCGAACGGTTTGGCGAACGTGAAGAAGTCGTCGTCCGTGAGAAAGAGTCGGCGCGGCTCCAAGAGCGGACGCTCGCGGTCGTGCGAGAGAAATTCGTAGCGCTGCTTCGTGTCGTGCGTGAAGCGCTTGATCGCGGCGTCGAGATCGCCGATGAACGCGAGTTGCGAGCCTTGCGGCAAGTAGTGAAAGAGCGTCGCGGTTTCATCGAAGAAGAGCGGCAGATAGTATTCGATGCCCGCCGACGGCACGCCGTTGCCGATGTCCTTGTAGATCTGCGAGCGGCTCGGATCGCCCTCGAACACTTCGCGCCAGCGGCTGCGAAACGCGGTGCGCGCGGCTTCGTCGAACGGAAACTCGCGGCCCGGCAAGAGTCGCACGTCGCGCACCGGATAGAGGCTGCGCTGCGTGTCGGGATCGAACGCGCGGATCGAGTCCACCTGATCGTCGAACAGGTCGATGCGATACGGCAGCGGCGAGCCCATCGGATACAGGTCGATCAGCGAGCCGCGCACGCAGTATTCGCCCGGCCGCACGACCTGGCTCACGTGCTCGTAGCCCGCGAGCGTCAATTGCGCCTTGAGCTTGGCCTCGTCGAGTCGCTCGCCTTGCGTGAAGGAGAACGTGTAGGCCGCGAGAAACGACGCGGGCGGCATGCGATACAGCGCCGTCGTCGCCGGCACGATGAGAATGTCGCAGCGTCCTTCGCCGAGATCGTGCAGCGTCGCGAGCCGCTCGGAGACGAGATCCTGGTGCGGCGAGAACGTGTCGTAGGGCAGCGTTTCCCAGTCGGGCAAGAGGCGCACGCGGGCGTCCGGCGCGAAGTAGGGCAACTCGGCTGCGAGGCGCTGCGCATCGACGGCGCTCGCGCAGACCACCGTCAGAAGCGGCACCGCCTCGCGATGCGCCGCTAGATAGCGCGCGATGGCGAGCGCATCGGCGGAGCCGGAAGCGCCGTCGAAGACGAAACGCTGACCTGCCTTGACGAGCGCGATGGGGGAATTGGACTGCGCGTTGACGGCTTTCGAAGACATAAGGTGTGCATTGAACCGCCCGCGCGCTGCCACTGAAAAGGCGCGCGCCGGACGTGGTCGCGGAGGACCTATTATAAAATCCGGGCTTCACTTTGACTTGGCCACATGATTTTCTCGTGACTTCGCCCGCCGCCCCGTCTACCACTGCGCGTCTTTTCGCGCTCATTCCCTGCGCCGGAACCGGCAGCCGCTCCGGCGCGCCGATGCCCAAGCAATACCAGACGGTCGCGGGACGGCCGATGCTCGGCTACACGCTCGCCGCATTCGACGCGTGCCCCGAATTCTCGCAGACACTCGTCGTCCTCGCACCGGACGATCATCACTTCGACGCGCGCCGCTTCGCCGGCCTGCGCTTCGTGGTGCAGCGCCGGGGCGGGGCGTCGCGGCAGGCGTCGGTTTATAACGGCCTCGTCGCGCTCGCGGAATTCGGCGCGCGCGACGACGACTGGGTGCTCGTGCACGACGCCGCGCGCCCCGGCATCACGCCCGAGCTGATTCGCAAGCTCGTCACCGAAGTGCGCGACGATCCCGTCGGCGGCATTCTCGCGCTGCCGGTCGCGGATACGTTGAAGCGCGTCGCACCGACCATGCCCGATGCGCCGGCGGGCGGCGCGCGCATCGCGCGGACCGAATCGCGCGACGGCTTGTGGCAGGCGCAGACGCCGCAGATGTTCCGGCTCGGCATGTTGCGCGAAGCGATCGACCGTGCGCGCCGCGACGGCCACGATCTGACGGACGAAGCCAGCGCCATCGAATGGCTCGGCCACTCGCCGAAGCTCGTGCAGGGCAGCCTGCGCAACTTCAAGGTGACTTATCCGGAAGACTTCGGTCTCGCCAGCGCGATCCTCTCGGCGCGCGCCTGACGGACCGCTCACTCTCTACTGCTAGGTGGCATCGATGGATTTCAGAATCGGACAGGGGTACGACGTGCATCAGCTCGTCGAAGGGCGCGAGCTCATCATCGGCGGCGTGACGATTCCGTACGAACGCGGGCTGCTCGGCCATTCGGATGCCGACGTGCTGCTGCACGCCATCACCGACGCGTTGTTCGGCGCGGCGGCGCTCGGCGATATCGGCCGGCATTTTCCGGATACGGCCACCGAGTTTGCCGGCGCAAATAGCCGCGTGCTGCTGCGCGAGGCGGCCAAGCGCGTGTCGGAGGCGGGCTTCGCGATCGCGAACGTGGACAGCACCGTGATCGCCCAGGCGCCGAAGCTGAGTCCCCATATCGAGGCGATGCGCGAGAACATCGCCGCCGACCTCGATCTTCCCGTCGATCGCGTCAACGTGAAGGCGAAGACCAACGAGAAGCTCGGCTATCTCGGCCGCAAGGAAGGCATCGAGGCGCAGGCGGCCGTGCTGTTGCGGCGCACGTCGATCGATCATTGAACGAGCGACGCCACGCGCGAACGACGTGGCGTCTGCCTGCGTCGAGGGGCGCGTTACTTCCCTTCGGCTTCGATCGCGAGCGCCACCGCGCCGATCACCGCGGCGATGCGGCCGACATCGCGCAGTTGCGTCGTCGACATGCCCTCGGTCACGAGATTCTCATAGTGCGACTTCACGCAGAAGTGGCACTTGCCGATGATCGACGCGGCAAGCGCGTACATCTCGAAGCGCCGCTTGTCCACGCCGCCGTGCGACGCGTACGCGTTCATGCGTAGCCCCGCCGGCTGCGTCTTCAGGTCGGCGTTGTCGGCCATCTCCAGATACGGATACCAAACGTTGTTCATGCCCATCAGCGCGGCGGCGGTGAGGGCCGCGTTCGTCTCCTCGGGCGAGAGCACGCCGGCATTGCGGATGATCGACACAAGCTTCGTCGCCTTGGCCGCGTAAGCCGCAGCGAGCGCGACGCCCACCGCGTCATTGCCTTCCAGCGACGAACGGGCGATCGTGCCGTCGACGTTCAGGCGAATGTCTTTCGCATAATCGGGAACCAGCTCCTTGATCGACGACAGGAATTCCATTGATTTCTCCTATTCGATGGCGTTGAAAAAGCCCGCCGGCTCCCGAGCTTGCACTCGAAAGAAGGCGGGCTCACGCATGCGCTCGTGTGCCTTCGCTTTAGAGCGTCGCGCCGCCGACCGCGCGGTTGCACGGGCACAGCTCGTCGGTTTGCAGGCCGTCCAGAATGCGTAGCACTTCTTCCGGATTGCGGCCCACGTTCAGGTTATTGACCGACACGTGCTGAATGACGTTGTCCGGATCGACGATGAACGTGGCGCGCAACGCGACGCCCGCTTCCTTGTCGCGCACGCCGAGCTGGTCGATCAGTTCGCCCTTCACGTCGCCGAACGAATAGTGGTTCAGCTTGTTCAGGTCCTTGTGCTCGCGGCGCCATGCGAGCTTGACGAATTCGTTGTCGACGCTGCCGCCCATCAGCACCGCGTCGCGGTCCTCGAAGTCCTTCGCGAGTTTGCCGAACTCGACGATTTCGGTCGGGCACACGAAGGTGAAGTCCTTCGGATAGAAGTAGATGATCTTCCACTTGCCCGGAAACGACTGCTCGGTGATTTCCTCGAAGGCGGACTGGCCGTTTTCCTCGTGGTTGTTGAAGCCGGGTTTTGCAGCGGTGACGGTGAATGCTTCGACTTTATCGCCAACGGTCTTCATGCAACGCTCCTGTGTTCGTTGAAAGGACAACTCAAGCCAAACTACCGGAAAGCGGTAACGCGCGCATGACAGCATGGTCGTGAATGCCGCGCGTCGAACCGGATCATCATAACCCCACGGCAGAACCGCTTCAAAAGGTTTGCCCAATGACGCGGATAGCTTTTTTCGAACGTGCGAGCGAGTCGCGGGTGAACGCGCAGGTGAATACGCGGGCTAGTCGCGCGGGCCGTCGAAGCGCGCGCCCTTCATCTGCGGGAAGTCGATGGTCACTTCGAAGCCCGGAAGCGGCGTGCGATTGCGCAGCCGGAGCGCGCCGCGCTGGCGCGTGACGAGCCGCTGCACGATCGCCATGCCGAGGCCCGTGCCGTTGGCCTGCGTGCGCGCCGCGTCCACGCGATAGAAGGGCCGCGTGATGAGCGCCACTTGATCGTCAGGGATGCCGAGACCTTCGTCCATCACGGACAGCTCGACGCGCCCGTGCGCCACGCGCGTTTGCAGCGTGATGCGCGCGATATCGTCGCGTTCGCTGCGGCCATACTTCCGCGCGTTTTCGAGCAGATTGCCGACGACGCGCCGCGCATCCGTCGGATCGCCCTCGATGACCGCGCCCGGCGCGAGGTCCGTGCGCATCACGACGCCTTCGTCCGCCTGGAAGCGCGCGGCGAGTTCGCTCGCGATCATCGAGAGATCGACGGCTTCGGGCATGCGCTGCATCGGCCGCGCGTAGTCCAGGAAGCGCCCGATGATCATGTCCATCTGCTCGATGTCGTCGATCATCGCGAGCTTGGTCGCTTCGTCCGACGGACTCATTTCCGTTTCGAGCCGCAGGCGCGCGAGCGGCGTGCGCAGGTCGTGCGAGATGCCGGCGAGCATCAGCGCGCGGTCCGCTTCGAGCTGTTCGAGGTCCTGCACCATCTGGTTGAAGCTGCGGTTCGTTTCGGCCGCTACGCCCATGCCGCGTTCCGGCAACGGCTCAGGCGACTGTCCGGAACCGACCTTGCGCGCCGCGAGCGCGAGCCGCGCGAACGGCCGGTTCACGAGACTCGTGATGAACGCTGCGCCGAAGAGCGACAGCGCGAGCGCGAACACGCCCCATCCGGCCCATTGCAGGCCCGTGACAGTGTCGAGCTGATCGCGGTCGAGCGCCACCCAGTAGTCGTCATCGTCGATCTTGAAGCTGATCCACACGCCCGGAATGTCGTTGACCGACTGCGCGATGATCGTGTCGTTGCCGAGCCGCCCGCGCACGTCGCGCTCGATCAACCGGTTGAGCGATTCGTCCGGCTGGAGCTTGTATTTGTCCGTGGTCTCGCGCGGATACACGCGCACGCCTTCGTTGCTTTCCAGGTCCTGGAGCAACGCGCGGCGCAGATCGGGATCGGAATAGAGAAGGGCGGTGCGCGTGAGCTTCACGACGGCGACGAGCTGAAGCGCCACGCGCTGCGCGCGCGGCTCGCGTTCGATCACGCGAAAGCTCTGGAACCAGGCGGTGAGGCTGACCGCGATGAGCAGCGCGATCAGCGCGAAAGTTCGCCAGAACAGGCCGCCGAACGCAAGCGCCAGTAGCCGCCTGTCGATGCGCATGGGTCTATCGGGTTCCGCTCGGTGAAGAGGATAAAGCGTATCGGACTCGCTTGAAGTGCGTGGGACTAGGCGGCGCGACGTGCTTTAGGCTGCGCCGTCGGGAATGAAGACGTAGCCGAGACCCCACACCGTCTGAATGAAGCGCGGGCTGCTCGGATCCGGCTCGATCAGCTTGCGCAGGCGCGAGATCTGCACGTCGAGGCTGCGATCGAACACTTCGTATTCACGGCCGCGCGCGAGTTCCATCAGCTTTTCGCGCGACAGCGGCTGGCGCGGATGACGCGCGAACACCTTGAGCACCGAGAATTCGCCGGTGGTCAGCGGAATCTCCTGGCCGTTCCTGGTCAGCGTGCGAGTGGCGAGATTCAGCGCGAATTCGCCGAACTCGAACACTTCCGTGGTTTCGGACGGCGCGCCGGGCAACTCCGACGGCGTCTGGCGTCGCAGCACCGCATGAATGCGCGCGACCAGTTCGCGCGGATTGAAGGGCTTCGGCAGATAGTCGTCCGCGCCCATTTCCAGACCGACGATGCGGTCCACGTCTTCGCCCTTCGCCGTCAGCATGATGATGGGCGTGCGGTCGTTGCTGCCGCGCAGACGGCGGCAGATGGAAAGGCCGTCTTCGCCGGGCAGCATGAGGTCCAGCACGAGCAGGTCGAAACGCTCGCGCACCCATAGCTTATTCATCGACGGGGCGTTTTCCGCGACATACACGTTGAAGCCCTGCTCGCCGAGATAACGCCGAAGCAGATCGCGCAGGCGCGGATCGTCATCGACTACCAGAATTTTCGAAGGATTTTTGGTTTCCATGGCGGCATCTTAGCGCGTTTGTTCAAACGCCGAGTTTGTAACAAAAGCGAGTGTAACAGTTAGTTACAAAATTTACGGGGCCTGTGGCACGGCCCCTGACTTCTCTGCGTACACTGCTTTACCTAAGCCCGCCATTCGGTAGATACTCCATTAGACCAGCGGCCCCAAGCGGCGCGACCAGGCCGCGTGAGACGCATGAAAAGAATGAGGCTGTCCGGTTGTCGAGCAACGAAGGGAACAACATGAAGGGAGCGCGGCGGCGCGGACCTGTGCGCACCGAGCGCATTTTCAGAAAGACGTTAGTGGCAAGTGCGCTATACGCTGTACTGAGCGCACAGCATGCCTATGCGCAATCTTCCCGCTTCGCTGCGTCGTCGTCTTCGTCGTCTTCGTCCTCGTCCTCTTCGCAATCCTCGAACGAGTTCGACCGCTCCGTGCATATGCCTGCGGGTCGCTACGACGGCCGCATGATTCGCGCGCAGGATCGCACAGGCAAAGGCTCGAACAAGCGCGAGCGCGACGGCAAGCCGGCCGCGCTGCAACCGGTGCAGCAAGTCGAAGACACTCCGCCTGCGCGGCCGCCGCGCCACACCGTCATGACGGCCGACGAGCGGCGCCTCTTGCGTCAGCACATCGAAGAGGCCGTGCGGGATCTCTACAAACGCTGATTCACACAGGGACGAACGCGATGAACAGACGTGAGTTCCTGTCGATCGCAAGCGTCGCCGCAGTACAACCGGTCGCGCTCTGCTGCGCATCCGAAGCGCGTCGCCCGTCGACGAGGGCGCTCGTTCTCGTCGACTTCAACGGCGGCAACGACGGACTCAACACGGTCATTCCGATCGCCGATCCGCGCTACTACGCGCTGCGGCCGACGCTCGCCATTTCGCGGGATCACGCGTTGCGCATCGACGAGCGCACCGGTCTGCATCCGTCGCTGCGCGCGCTGATGCCGGCGTGGCATGCGGGCGAATGCGCCATCGTGCAGGGCGTCGGTTATGCGCGGCCGAACCGCTCGCACTATCGCGCGCAGCAGATATGGCACACGGCATCCGAGGCGGATGAATATCGCCGCGACGCGTGGCTCGCGCGCGTGAAAGCGCCGCAAGCCGCGATGGTTCATCCGGCAAGCACGCCATTCGATCCGCGATCCTTTACGGCATCGTGTGAGGCGGCTGCGCGCGTCATCGCGGCGAATCGCGCGCAGAGCGGCGTCACGCTGATCAGACTCACGCTCGATGGCTTCGACACGCATCAGCATCAGGCGGCGCGACATGCGGCGCTGCTCGCGCAGTTCGCGGACGGCATCGCTTCGCTGCGGGCCGCGTTGCTCGCGACCGGCGACTGGCGCAACACGCTCGTGATGACTCGTTCGGAGTTCGGACGATCGGCGCGCGAGAACGACACGCGCGGCACCGATCATGGCGCGGCCGCGCCGCAGTTCGTGCTGGGCGGCGCCGTGCGCGGCGGTCTTTTCGGCGAAGCGCCGCGACTCGATGCGCTGGATGCGGAAGGCGGGGTGACGGCCGCGGTCGACTTCAGGCGGCTTTGCGCCACCGCGCTCGATGCATGCTGGAACGCGAACGCCGCCGATGTGCTCGGGCGGCCGTTCGCGCCGCTGCCAGTCATGCGCGCGTGAGGTTCGGGCTTAGCCCGTGCGTTAGTTTTTTTTGAGCGGCAGTTCGCGCCGCTGCCGATCATCCGCGCGTTAGATCCAAGCTCACCACGCGCGTCACGGTTCCCGGTCGGCCGTTCGCGCGACAACCGATCACGCACGCATGAGCCCCGCGCTTACCGCGTGCGCCACGTGATCCAAAGCTTGCGGATCGGCGTGAGCGTAATGCGCTGGTGCAACACCTTGAAGCCTTCGCGCTCGATTTCATCGAAGCGGGCCAGCGACAAAGCCGCCTGTGCCCGCAACACGCGCTGAGAGGCGCGCTCGGCGGGCGGAATGGCGGCAAGCGCCTCGTCGAGCGAGCGGCGCGCGCGCTCTGTCTGAAAGCGCATGAGTTCGGTGAACGCGTCGCTGTACTTGCGGTTGATGATATCCGCCGCCGTGACATTGAACCGCTGCAACTCGTCGATGGGCACGTAGACGCGGCCGTTGCGCGCATCGTCGCCGATTTCCTGCACGCGTTCGGCGAGCAGCAGCGCAGAGCCGAGCGGCGCGGCCCACGACGACACGTCGCCGCGCGCAGTCGGACGCGCGGTCGCACGCGCGACGGCGGTCGCGAACGCGCCGCCCGTCTGGTCCAGATAGCGCCGCAGGCCGGGCCAGTCCAGATAGCGCGCCTGGTCGAGGTCCATCGAGAAACCGTCGACGAGCATCGCCAGCGACGCGCGGCCTTCTTCGTCGAGCAGGCCGCTTCCGTCGGCGTGAGCGTGCAGCGCCTTCGTGACCGGATGCGTCGGCTCGCCGAGAAAAAGCCGCTCGAGTTCGCTCTGCCACCACACGTGCTTGGTGCGGCCGATGGTCGGATCGCTCGTCTCCTTCACCGTTTCCTCCAGCTCGCGATAGAGCGCATAGAGGGCGGTGAGAAGCGGCTGACGCGCGGCCGGGGCCCGGCGCAGCGCGTAGTACGTGCCTGAGCCTTCGGGAGCGGCCTTTTGCTGGCAATAGTCGTCGAAATTCACGGACGGGAAGCTTGTGGTGGGGAGGGCGATAGGTTGTCCTGCGCTCGCGGTTCGCCGCGCGTCGAGCGAGACGGGCGCTCATTTTATCCCGGCGCGGCTTTCGCAGCCGCCCGCGCCGCGCTGCCTGCGCGTGTGCGCCGACCCACCGACGCGGCGAACGGCCCGCGCAACACTGCGCGAAACACGCACAAGCGCGAGACCAACGGAGACAGCCGCCATGCCGCTCAGCAAAACGGAAACCAAACAGTTCGGCGACAAGTGCCTGCCGCTCATCGTGAGGAGCTTGGCAACGGGCCTCGGGTTCGATTTTCGCGTATGCCCGCGTCAGATGAGCGTCTCGCCGACGCCCGGACTGCACATCACGGCGGCGCGTCGGGCGGACGCGAAAGCGTCGTATCCGCTCAACGTGTTCGTGTACTTGCCGCCGTCGAGCGTGCGCCAGTTTCTATCGAACCTGGACCGGCCGATTGCCGCCGCGCGTGCCAGCGAGCGCGTGCCGGAAGAAATCAGGAAGCTGATGAATCAGACGGGCGTGGACTTCGCGGGACGATCGCAAGAGAAGGGCGAAGTGATGATGGTCGAGCTGAGCGACATCGCGCTGTAGCCGCTCTGAACGAGCGGTGAAGGGAGTGGTGCGAGGAGGGGGACTCGAACCCCCACACCCTTGCGGGCGTCAGGACCTAAACCTGGTGCGTCTACCAATTTCGCCATCCTCGCAGCACGGGGGCTTTGCGAGGCAGCGGATTCAATCCTGCCGCGCTTGACACACCCCGTGTCCGGCACCGGTCCACTGTGCCAAGCCGGGCATTCTAACGCATTCGTCAGGCGATGTCTGGGAATTTGCGTGACGACTGCATGGGTCGCAGCGCCATGCAGCGCGCGATGGTGGCGATATGGGCGCAAGCATTGCGGCGAGGCAGGCGTCTGCCTAGAATCTCGCTCAATCCTTCCGTTTCGCTCTCTAATGACCCGCAACGCGCGCAATCGCTTCGTCGCATGGCTCGGCATCGCCGCCGTGTGGCTCGCCATTGTCGCGCCGGTCATCAGCCAGAGCATCGCCGCGCGCAACGCGGCACTCGATCCCGAGGCGCCGCTCTGTACCGTCAGTACTTTAGCGAGCTTCTTCGCGCAAGGCGGCGAGCACGCTGATCACCATGCCGCGCATGCGGACGCCGACGAGCACGCGGGCCATCATGACGCCGCAAGCCACTTCGACGCCTGCGCGTATTGCGGGCTGCTCGCGCATCATCTGCCGGTCGCGTCGGCGGCGGCGCTTGGGGTCACGCCTGTCGAGCGCGTCACGCGCGCGGTGCCCATCGCGGCGGTCGACGCCGCCCGCTCGAAGTCGTTCAACGCCGCGTCTGCGCGCGCGCCGCCCGTCCTTTCCTGAAGCCGTTCTCCGTCCGATCGCTTCGTTGTTCGTCAGGCGCCTGAGCGCCCGGCGACGCGCGCGCTCGCTCGTCAGTTCATTCAGGAATTCAATTCACCATGTTCACGCTCCTCGCGCGAGCGCGCCGACACGCGCGCCGTCGCGCCGTCGCGTCCTTGCACGCCGCATTGCCGCTGTCCCTCTTCGCTCATGCCGCATGGCCGGCCACGCCGGCAGCAGCAGCCGCTTCCGATACCGAGACCACGCTCGCGCCGGTAATGGTGAGCGCGCAGTCAGCGTCCCTGAAATCGCCGCTCGATCCGAACCTGCCCGCGAGCGTCGCGACCGTCACGGCGGACGAGTCGCAGTACTGGAACGTCGTCACACCCGAAGACGTGCTCAAGTACGCGCCGAACATGGCCGTGCGCAAGCGCTTCATCGGCGACGTGAACGCGCCCATCGCCGTGCGCGGCACGAGCAACGCGCAAACGGCGCGCGGTCTCGTGTATGCCGACGGCCTTCTGCTCAGCAATTTCCTCGGTAACACGTTCACCTTCGCGCCGCGCTGGTCGATGGTCTTCGCCGACGACATCGCGCGCACGGACGTCATGTACGGTCCTTACTCGGCGCTCTATCCGGGCAAC
This sequence comes from Caballeronia sp. Sq4a, assembly GCF_023170545.1. NCBI lineage: Bacteria > Pseudomonadati > Pseudomonadota > Betaproteobacteria > Burkholderiales > Burkholderiaceae > Caballeronia > Caballeronia sp. Sq4a. Next base: position 1,400,616 of record NZ_CP084250.1, read on the forward strand.
TCGATCGGCGCGACCGTCGCCATCACGACGCGCATGCCGACGCAGTTCGAAGCCGACGCGAAAGTGCAGGCCTTCACGCAGCACTTCGACCTCTTCGGCATCAACCGCAGCTTCAACGGCACGAACACGACCGCGACCGTCGGCGACCGCATCGGCAAGCTGTCGTTTCTGATCGGCGTCAATCATCTGGAAAACACCGGGCAGCCGCTGCAGTTCGCGACGCTCGCGCAGTCGAAGACGCCCGCCACCGCCGCCGACCGGCCCGTGACCGGCGCGACGTTCTACACCGATCAGAACGGCGCGCGCACGGCGGTGCTCGGCACGTCGTCGGAAGGCATCGAGCGCACGTTTCAGGACCAGTTGCGCGTGAAGCTCGCCTACGACATCACGAACACGCTGCAAGCCGGCTTCACGCTCGGTTACTGGCATCAGAAATACAACAGCGATACGACGACCTTTCTGCGCGACGCGGCCGGCAACCCGGTGTATAGCGGACGCGTGAACATCGGCGGGTTCGAATACATCATTCCCGCCGCGACGTTCGCGCCGAGCATGGGATCGAGCGAAAACTTTCTCTACGGCCTCACGCTGCGCACGCACCACGACACCGGCTGGAACGCGGAAGCAATCGCGTCGTACTTCGACATCACGCAGAGCATCGCGCGCACGGCGAATTCCGGCGTGCCCGGCGACGGCCCCGGCACGCTCACGGACGGCTCCGGATCGGGATGGAAATCGCTGGACTTGCGCACGAGCTGGACGCCGACCGTGCGCTCGGGACTGGCCGCGCATGCGCTGTCTTTCGGCTACCACTACGACAATTACTTTCTCGACAACGTGAGTTCGAACACGGCCGCATGGCGCGATGGCGCGGGCATCTCGTTCGCTAACGCGTTCGGCGGGCGCACGCGCACGCAAGCGGTCTATGCGCAGGACGCGTTTCGCTTCCTGCCGCGCTGGGCGTTCACTTACGGTCTGCGTTACGAGAACTGGAACGCTTATGACGGCACGCGGGCCGTCGGCGCGACATCGCTCGATTACGGCGATGCGAGCCAGAGCCACTGGTCGCCCAAGGCGTCGCTTTCGTTCGACGCCACCAACGATCTGACGTTGCGCGCATCCATCGGGCGGGCGTATCGGTTTCCGACTGTCGGCGAGCTGTTCCAAGGGCAAATCAACGGCGTGTCGATCGTCAACAGCAATCCGAACCTCCAGCCCGAAGACGATCTTTCGAAAGAACTGATCGCGGAATGGGCGCACGGCAACGGCCTATACCGCTTCACGCTCTTTCAGGACGACGTAAAGAACACCATCCTGAGTCAGACGAACACGACCGTCATTCCGAACGTCACCAACTTCCAGAACATCGACAAGGTGCGCTCGCGCGGCGCCGAGGCGAGCTACGAAAGTCAGGACGTGTTGTTGCGCGGACTCGATCTCGCGGCCAACGTCGCGTACACGCAGTCGAAGATTCTCGCGAACAGTGGCAATCCGGCGTCCGTGGGCAAGTACTTCTATCGCATTCCGCTGTGGCGGGCGAACGCGGTGGCGACGTATCGCGCGAACGCGAAAACCGCGGCGACGCTCGCGGTGCGTTATTCGGGACGCCAGTACAACACACTCACCAACACGGACGTCAATCCGGACACGTATGGCGGCACGAGCACCTACGCCGTCGTCGATGCCAAGTTCTCCTACAAGCCGACCAAGCGCACGGAACTGGGCATCGGCGTCGACAACCTGTTCGACCGCCGCTACTACGTCTTCCACCCGTATGCGGGACGCACGTTCTATGTCGAAGGACGCATCGGCATCTGATCTCCATTCATTCGCATTCGTTGGATTCCAAAGGACACGTCATGCACGCACCTTCCTTCACGCCCGCTTCGACGCAGGGCGACGCCGTCGCCGAGCGCCGCACGCTGTGGCGCTGGCACTTCTATGCCGGCCTCTTCGTGATGCCGCTTCTCGTCGTGCTCGCCATCACGGGCACGCTGTATTGCTTTCAGCCTCAGATCGAGCCGATGCTGTACCGCGACCGCATGGTTGTCGCCGATACGCACGGCCCGCGTCTTTCCACCGATGCGCTGCTCGCCAGAGCCGTCGCCCACGAGCCGCGCGGCGCCGTGCCGACGCTCGCCCAGATCGACACGCGTCGCACGCGCAGCGCCGAATTCGTGTTCCGCCTGCCTTCGGGCGAGAGCGAGAGCGTGTACGTGAATCCGTACGACGGCGCGGTGCTCGGCACGCTATCCGTCGAGCATCGGCTGATGAAGCAGATTCGCAATCTGCATCGCGGGCTCATGCTCGGCAAGACCGGCGAACTCGCGATGGAACTCGCGGGATGCTGGACGCTCGTGATGATCGGCACGGGCGTCGCGCTGTGGTGGCCGTGGGGCGGCGCGGGCCGTCGCGCGGGCGGCGTGTGGCTGCCGCGTCTTACGCTCGAAGGCCGCGCGTGGTGGCGCGATCTGCACGCGGTGGGCGGCGTGTGGCTCGCTATCGGCGCGCTTTTCTTCGTGTTGAGCGGACTGCCGTGGTCCGGATCGTGGGGCAAGCAGTTCAAGGCGCTGGCGACGTCCGCATCGCTCGGCTATCCGAAAGGGGCGTGGGGCGAGGCGCACGTCCATTCGAGCGTGCCGGCCGATCACGCGATGCACGCCATGCCGATGAAAATGGACGATCTCCCGCTGCATCAGACGCCGTGGGCCGTCGGCGCGACGGACGTGCCGCAGACCGCGAAGGCGTCGGCGGCGGCGAGCCTCTCTCTCGACGATGTGATCGCGCTCGCCGCGAAACAGGGCGTGACGAGCGACTACGGGATCGCGCTACCCACGTCGCCAACGGGCGTCTACACAGTGTCGTATTTCCCCGCCGATCCGCGCTCGGAACACACGCTGCACATCGACCAATACAGCGGCCGCGTGCTGTCCGACATTTCGTACGGCACCTATGGCACGGTCGCGCGCTTCATCTCGTATGGCACGTCCTTGCACATGGGGCGCTATTTCGGCGTCGGGAATCAGATCGTGTGTGCGGCGATCTCGCTCGGGCTTGCCGCCCTGTCCGTGACCGGCTTCGTGATGTGGTTCAAGCGCCGCCCGTCGCGCACGCTCGGCGCGCCGTCGCGGCCCGCGAAACGCCCGCCGATGCGCGCGTGGCGCGCCGGCCTCGCGCTCGTCGGCGCGGTTTTCCCGTTGATGGGGCTGACGATGCTGGCCGTCTGGTGTCTCGACCGCCTCGCGTTCGGCGCGCGGGCACGAGCGCAAGGCTGACGCTATTGCGCGACGCCGAACCTCAAGCTCGTCAGTTGCTCCGCTTCGTTGGCGAGCAGACGCGCGGCGTCGCGAATCGCGACGTCCAGCGTGATCGGGCGGGGCGTGGGCGAGAATCGGGGCGCGGTGACAGGCGCAAATGTAGCGCCGCGTCTTTCTCATGCGACGCGAATCTCAAGCGCGTCAGTTGCTCCGCTTCGTCGGCAAGCAGACGCCCGGCGTCGCGAATGGCGACATCGAACGAGAGTCGGGGCGGGGTCAGCGCAAACCTGACGGCGGCCTTCTCTTATGCGACGCCGAACTTCAAGCGCGTCAGTTGCTCCGCTTCGTTGGCGAGCAGACGCGCGGCGTCGCGAATCGCGACATCCAGCGTGATCGGGCCGGGCGCGGGCGAGAAGCATCCGCTGAAAAATTCCGACAGGCGCGGCAGCGCGGCCGGATCGATCGCGCCGGAGAGCAGCGACGCCGGCACGCCCGACGCCCGCGCATGCTTGCACGCGATGAAGGGCGCTTTGCCATGCAGCGTCTGCACGTCGGAGCGGCCTTCGCCTGTGATGAGCCAGTTCGCGCCTTCCAGCGCCGCGTCCAGACCGATCTCGCGCGCGACGACTTCCGCGCCCGTTTCGAAGCGCGCCCCCAGCATGTGCAGCGCGAAGCCGAGACCGCCCGCCGCGCCGGCGCCCGGCTCGTTTCGTTTCACGAGACCCATCGCCGGCTCGAGCCGGTCAGCGAAATGGGCGAGGGCGGCGTCGATGGTGGCGATCTGCTCGCGTGTCACGCCTTTTTGTGGCCCGAAGACGGCGGTCGCACCGTGCTCGCCGGTGAGCGGATTATCGACATCCGACATGCCGACGAACTCCGCTTCCTTCACGCGCGGATCGAGCCCCGATGCGTCGACCCGCGCGATCTTGCTGAGCGACGACGGCACCGGCGCGAGTTCGTTGCCGTCGGCATCGAAGAGCTTCACGCCGAGGCCAACGAGCAGCCCCGCGCCGCCGTCGTTCGTGCTGCTGCCGCCGAGCGCGACGAAGAACCGGCGCGCGCCGGAGTCGAAGAGCGCGCGGATCGCCTCGCCCATGCCGAGCGTGCTGCGTTCGGTGACGGGCACGGCCATGCCGTCCGGGTCCGTGATGCCGACGACCTCCGCCGTCTCGATCATCGCGCTGCCATCGGCGAGCAGGCCCGTCGCAGCTTCGCGGCGTGCCGCCGCCGCGCCGCGCACATTGAGCATGCGGCGCTCGCCACCGGCCGCGAGCATCGCGTCGAGGGTGCCTTCGCCGCCATCGGCCATCGGGCGAATGCGGATTTCCGCGTCGGGCCGCGCTCGCCTGATGCCTTCCGCGATCGCGTTCGCGACGCCTTCCGCAGAGAGCGATCCCTTGAACGAATCGGGCGCGATGACGACAACGGGAGCGGGCGTGGCGGACGTAGTAGGCATGGTGTCTCGAATGTTCTGTTTGAGGCGCGGCGTCGGACAACTGCGCGCAGATTGGGTCAACGACGCGCGGCAAGCTTAGCAGCGCGCGGTGTCCGGCAAAATAGCGCGGCTGCGATAGCGGGAATTGTGCGCGGCCGCGCCCGTCCGGAAAACGGGGATTTACGCCGTATCCGCGCCCTAAATCCGCCAAAAACGCCCGAGAAGCGCTTCATTCACGTTCGCGCAAGCAGGGCAGCCTGATTTGTTTGCTAAAATGCTGGGCTCTGTTGGCTGACTCGCTCGGCGACGGTCCGGGCGTCTTCGAAATGCGCAATCCATGCGCTTTCGCGAATCGGGCGTCGAAGTGGCGAGCGCCGGCAAGCTCACCGGACCCGCGCCTTTAGAACCGCGGAAGAACCGACCACCGAACGAACACCGAATTACTCTAGGACGATTGAAGCCATGGCTAACGTAGTTGAAAACCTCGGCAAGCTCGAACGCCGCCTGACCATTTCCCTGCCGAAAGACTCGGTGCAGAAGGAAGTGGATTCGCGCATCCGTCAGTTGGCCAAGAACGTGCGCATGCCGGGCTTCCGCCCGGGCAAGGTGCCGCTCAAGATGGTGACGCAGCAGTACGGCGGCCAGGTCGAGGCCGAAGTGCTGAGCGACAAGGTCGGCAAGGAGTTCTTCGATGTCACGCGCGCGGAAAACCTGCGCGTCGCGGGCCAGCCGAGCTTCGCGCCGAAGGCCGAGCCGGCCGCCGACGCGTACGCGTTCGACGCGACCTTCGAGGTCTATCCGGAAGTGAAGCTGGGCGATGTCGCCACCGCTGAAATCGAGCGCACCGTCACCACCATTTCGGAAGCCGAAGTCGACCGCACGCTGGAAATCCTGCGCAAGCAGCGCGTGCATTTCCACCCGCGCGGCGAAGGCGGCGAGCACGGCGACGGTGGCGCGGACACGGCGGCGCAGAACGGCGATCGCGTGACGCTCGACTTCGTCGGCAAGCTGGACGGCGTGGAATTCGAAGGCGGCAGCGCACAGGACTTCGCGTTCGTGCTCGGCGAAGGCCGCATGCTGCCGGAGTTCGAGCAGGCGGCGACCGGCCTGAAGGTCGGCGAAACGCGCGAATTCGACCTGAAGTTCCCCGAGGACTACCACGGCAAGGAAGTGGCGGGCAAGACGGCGCAATTCACGATCACTGTGAAAAAGGTCGAATGGCCCCATATGCCCGCAGTGGACGCGGAATTCGCGAAGTCGCTGGGCATCGAAGACGGCGATCTCACGAAGATGCGCGCCGAGATCAAGGACAACCTGGAACGCGAAGCCAAGCGCCGCACGCAGCAGATCGTGAAGAACCAGGTCATGGACGCGCTCCTGAAGATTTCGGAGCTGGACGTGCCGAAGGCGCTGATCGAGCAGGACCAGCAGCGCCTGGTGGAAATGGCCCGTCAGGACCTGCAGCAGCGCGGCGTGCCGAACGCAGCGGACGCGCCGATTCCGGCGGAAATGTTCGCGGAGCAGGCCGAGCGCCGCGTCAAGCTGGGCCTCGTGCTGGCCGAGCTGGTGAAGGCGAACGACCTGCAGGCGAAGCCCGAACAGATCCGCGCTGAAGTGGACGAATTCGCGAAAAGCTACGAAGACCCGAAGGAAGTCGTCCGCTGGTATTATTCGAACCAGCAGCGCCTCGCCGAAATGGAAGCGTACGTCGTGGAAAGCAACGTCGTCGAATTCGTGCTCGGCAAGGCCAAGGTGACCGACAAGGAAGTCAGCTTCGAGGAACTGGCCAGCGCAACGGCGCAAGCCTGACGCGGAAAGCCAAGGGGCGTGCGGGGTCGTCGGAGGGCGGCCCGCACGCCTTTTTTGCATTAAAGTTGTGCATGCACGTGCCGTTCTTTTGGATGTTCCTTCGTCGATCAGTATCCCTATTCCGAACAAGGAAATTGCATGACCTTTCGCGCTGAATTGCTCGATACGTTGGCGTCCCACGCTCCGCGGGACTTCGAAGCCCAGGCGCTCGGCCTCGTCCCGATGGTCGTGGAAACGAGCGGCCGTGGCGAACGTGCCTACGACATCTATTCCCGGCTCCTGAAGGAGCGCGTGGTGTTCCTCGTCGGCGAGGTCAACGACCAGTCGGCGAATCTCGTCGTCGCCCAGTTGCTGTTCCTGGAAAGCGAGAATCCCGACAAGGACATCAGCCTGTACATCAACAGCCCGGGCGGGTCGGTGTCGGCCGGCATGGCGATCTACGACACCATGCAGTTCGTGAAGCCGGACGTCTCCACGCTGTGCATGGGGCTTGCTGCCAGCATGGGCGCTTTCCTGCTGGCGTCGGGCGCGAAGGGCAAGCGTGTCGCGCTGCCCAACGCACGCGTGATGATTCACCAGCCGCTCGGCGGCGCACGCGGCCAGGCGTCGGACATCGAAATTCAGGCGCGGGAAATCCTGTACCTGAAGGAGCGTCTGAACCAGTTGCTGTCGCATCACACGGGTCAACCGGTCGAGCGCATCGCGCGCGACACGGATCGCGACAACTTCATGTCCGGCGACGACGCGCAAGCCTACGGCATCGTCGACCAGGTGCTGCACAAGCGTCCCTGAAGGCGTCCGGAGCGGCGCCGCGCCGGCCCTGTAAACAGGGCCGGGCAATGCGGATGGCGCATGCGGCGCAACGCCAAAACGCCCTTCGTGGCAGGCGCGCGGAGTCGAATCTGCGTGGCCGGATCGAAGGGCGTATCATGTAACAAGAGTGTCCGGAGGCTTACACATTTATGGCGGACAAAAAAGGTTCCAGCAGCGAAAAGCTGCTGTACTGCTCGTTCTGCGGAAAGAGCCAGCATGAGGTGAAGAAGCTCATTGCCGGCCCGTCGGTGTTCATCTGCGATGAATGTATCGACCTGTGCAACGAGATCATTCGCGATGAAGCGGCCGGCGCGGCGGAAGAGGCCGGGCTGACCAAGTCCGACCTGCCGAGCCCGCAGGAAATCAGCGACATCCTGAATCAGTACGTGATCGGCCAGGAACGCGCGAAGAAGATTCTCGCGGTGGCCGTGTACAACCATTACAAGCGGCTCAAGCATCTCGACAAGAAGGACGACATCGAGCTGTCGAAGAGCAACATCCTGCTGATCGGGCCGACCGGCTCCGGCAAGACGCTGCTCGCGCAGACGCTCGCACGCATGCTGAACGTGCCGTTCGTGATCGCGGACGCCACCACGCTCACCGAAGCGGGGTACGTCGGCGAAGACGTTGAGAACATCATTCAGAAGCTGCTGCAGAACTGCAACTACGAAGTCGACAAGGCGCAGCGCGGCATCGTCTATATCGATGAAATCGACAAGATCAGCCGCAAGTCGGACAACCCGTCCATCACGCGCGACGTGTCGGGCGAGGGCGTGCAGCAGGCGCTGCTGAAGCTCGTGGAAGGCACCATGGCATCGGTGCCGCCGCAGGGCGGGCGCAAGCACCCGAACCAGGACTTCATCCAGGTCGATACGACGAACATCCTGTTCATCTGCGGCGGCGCGTTCGACGGTCTGGAGAAGGTCATCACGGACCGCACGGAAAAAACCGGTATCGGTTTTGGCGCGAGCGTGAAGAGCAAGCAGGATCGCGACGCCGGCGAAGTGCTGCGCGAAGTCGAGCCGGAAGATCTGATCAAGTTCGGCCTGATTCCTGAACTGATCGGCCGTCTGCCCGTCGTGGCGACGCTCGGCAAGCTGGACGAAGCCGCGCTCGTGAAGATTCTGATCGAGCCGAAGAACGCGCTGGTGAAGCAGTATCACAAGCTCTTCGCCATGGAACGCGTGGAACTGGAGATTCGTCCGGCCGCGCTGCAGGCTATCGCGCAAAAGGCGATTCGCCGCAAGACCGGCGCGCGCGGGCTGCGCTCGATTCTGGAACAGGCGTTGCTCGACGTGATGTACGAACTGCCGACGATGAAGGGCGTGTCGAAGGTGATCGTCGATGACAACACCATCGACGGCGACGGCAAACCGTTGCTCATCTATGAAGACGCACCGAAAGTAGCAGGGTCGAACTAAATCGGGCTGTGTGTCGGCGAGAGGCCGTTCATGGCGACGTGAACGGCCTTTGTTTTTATTTTTCGGTTTATCTTGTGGACGTTACTGACGAACTTGGACTACCGACTTTTCCCTTCCGATAAAGGCTTGCAATAGCTCTTAACGGCCTTACTTACGAACGAACCGATTCCATTAATGGGGAAATGAAATGTCAGGAACCCAACTCCTCCCGCAGGAACGCATCACGTTGCCGCTGCTCCCGCTGCGCGACGTAGTCGTGTTCCCGCACATGGTGATTCCGCTCTTCGTTGGGCGGCCCAAGTCGATCAAGGCACTCGAAGCCGCGATGGAAGGCGGCAAGCACATCATGCTCGTCGCCCAGAAAACGGCGGCGAAAGATGAGCCGACCGAAAAAGACATGTACGAAGTGGGATGTGTCGCCAACATTCTGCAAATGCTGAAGCTGCCGGACGGCACGGTGAAAGTGCTCGTCGAAGGCTTGCAGCGCGCAAAGACGCTCTCGATCGAAGAGCAGGAAACCCAGTTCTCCTGCGACGTGATGCCGCTCGAACCGGACCACGCCGACAGCGCCGAGACCGAAGCCCTGCGCCGCGCGATCGTCTCGCAGTTCGATCAGTACGTGAAGCTCAACAAGAAGATTCCGCCGGAGATCCTGACCTCGCTGTCGGGTATCGACGAGGCGGGTCGTCTCGCTGACACCATCGCCGCGCATCTGCCGCTCAAGCTCGACCAGAAGCAGCACATCCTCGAGATGTTCCCGGTCATCGAACGGCTGGAGCACCTGCTCGCGCAGCTCGAAGCGGAAATCGACATTCTGCAGGTCGAGAAGCGCATCCGTGGGCGCGTGAAGCGTCAAATGGAGAAGAGCCAGCGCGAGTACTACCTGAACGAACAGGTCAAGGCCATCCAGAAGGAACTGGGCGAAGGCGAAGAAGGCGCGGATCTCGAAGAACTCGAGAAGCGCATCGCCGCCGCGCGCATGCCGAAGGAAGCCAAGAAGAAGGCCGACGCCGAGCTCAAGAAGCTGAAGCTGATGTCGCCGATGTCCGCTGAAGCGACCGTCGTGCGCAATTACATCGACACGCTGATCGGCTTGCCGTGGCGCAAGAAGAGCAAGGTCAACAACGACCTCTCGAACGCGGAACGCGTGCTCGACGAAGACCACTTCGGCCTCGAAAAGGTCAAGGAACGCATTCTCGAATATCTCGCGGTTCAGCAACGCGTCGAGAAGGTGAAAGCGCCGATCCTGTGCCTCGTCGGGCCTCCGGGCGTCGGCAAGACCTCGCTCGGGCAGTCCATCGCCCGCGCGACGAATCGCAAGTTCGTGCGCATGGCGCTCGGCGGCGTGCATGACGAGTCCGAGATTCGCGGGCACCGTCGCACGTACATCGGCTCGATGCCGGGCAAGATCTTGCAAAGCCTGGCGAAGGTCGGCGTGCGCAATCCGCTTTTCCTGCTCGACGAAGTCGACAAGATGGGCATGGATTTCCGCGGCGATCCGGCTTCCGCGCTGCTCGAAGTGCTGGATCCGGAACAGAACCATACGTTCGCGGACCACTACATCGAAGTGGACTTCGACCTGTCGGACGTGATGTTCGTCGCGACGTCGAACTCGCTGAACATTCCGCCGCCGCTGCTCGACCGGATGGAAGTGATTCGCCTCTCGGGTTACACCGAGGACGAGAAGGTCAGCATCGCGCAGCGTTACCTGCTGCCGAAGCAAAAGCGCAACAACGGCCTGAAGGAAGGCGAGATCGAGGTGGCGGAACAAGCCATCCGCGACATCATTCGCTACTACACGCGTGAAGCGGGCGTGCGTTCGCTCGAGCGCGAAGTGTCGAAGATCTGCCGCAAGGTCGTGAAGATGCTGCTCCTGAAGAAGGCGGAAGGCGCGGTGAAGGTGGACGGTTCGAACCTCGACACGTTCCTCGGCGTGCGCAAGTACGACTTCGGTCTGGCCGCGAAGGAAAACCAGATCGGTCAGGTGACGGGTCTCGCGTGGACGGAAGTGGGCGGCGATCTGCTCACGATCGAAGCGGCGGTCATGCCGGGCAAGGGCGGCGTGATCCGCACCGGTTCGCTCGGCGACGTGATGAAGGAATCCGTCGAGGCGGCGCGCTCGGTCGTGCGCTCGCGCTCGCGGCGTCTCGGCATCACGGATGAGTCCTTCGAGAAGAAGGACATCCACATCCACGTGCCCGAAGGCGCGACGCCGAAGGACGGTCCGTCCGCCGGTATCGCGATGACGACGGCGTTGGTGTCCGTGCTGACCGGCATTCCGGTGCGCGCGGACGTGGCGATGACCGGCGAAATCACGCTGCGCGGCGAAGTGCTGCCGATCGGCGGGTTGAAGGAGAAGCTGCTGGCGGCGCATCGCGGCGGCATCAAGCTCGTGCTGATCCCGGAAGAGAACACGAAGGATCTGGCCGACATCCCCGACAACGTGAAGAACGCCATCGAGATCGTGCCGGTTCGCTGGATCGACCGCGTGCTGGAACTGGCGCTGGAACGTCTGCCCGAACCGCTGCCGGAAGAGGAAGCGAAAGCGACCCCGGTGGCAGCGGAAGCGCAGAAGGACCAACCCGCTACGGGCGACGTCGTGAAGCACTGAGCGTTTCAAGGCATCAAACAAAACCCGCGGCTTCGTCCGCGGGTTTTTTTTCGTCTGCCGCTTCCAATTCGCCCGAGCACGCGTTCCAATCGGGCGCAACCCTCGTTGACACGGCAGTTTCGGCTGCGTCTAATGGCCGCGCATCGGCTCAGGCGGATGCGGTTCGCGAACGACGGCGGGCCGAAAAATCGATTACAACGTGCCATTTCAGATTTGGGGAAACAATGAACAAGACGGAACTGATCGACCATATCGCGCAGCAAGCCGATATATCCAAGGCAACGGCCGGGCGGGCGCTCGAAGCGGTCATCGACGGCGTGCGCGCGACGCTGGAAAAGGGCGATTCGGTGACGCTCGTTGGATTCGGCACCTTCGCGGTAGGCGAGCGCGTCGCCCGCACCGGCCGCGATCCGCGCACCGGCGCGGCGATCACCATCGAAGCGGCAAAAATTCCCAAGTTCCGCGCTGGCAAAGCCCTGAAGGATGCGCTAAACTAGCTGACTCGCTGGGAACGGTGCAATTCACCGGTTCTTCTGTTCCAGGCGAACAGAAATCCGGGTGCTTAGCTCAGTTGGTAGAGCGGCGCCCTTACAAGGCGTAGGTCGGGAGTTCGAGCCTCTCAGCACCCACCACTTCCAGCGGCAGGCAGTACATTGATGCAGTAGCAGCACCCAGGAGCGGTAGTTCAGTCGGTTAGAATACCGGCCTGTCACGCCGGGGGTCGCGGGTTCGAGTCCCGTCCGCTCCGCCAAGAACGACTGGAAATCCCGCAAGCTTCACGGCTTGCGGGATTTTTTATTTTCGACGCCTTTGGTTAAGTATCCTAATGATTCTCGAGTTGCAGTTCGCGCAACGATTCGGGCGAAGTTGAGACATCGCGCGTCGATCGCAGGAAAGATCGCCGCATCAAAAAGCGCAAAACGCCGCCGGCTTTCGCCTTTTCGCCTCCCGCTGTTGTAATATCGAGCGTTTTGTCTAACCTCGCAGCGCAACGCATGCTCGACTTCTTCCGCAACCACCAGCGCCTGATGATGGCCCTGCTGATTCTCATCATCGTGCCCGGACTGGGTATCGTCGGGATTCAGGGCTTCAGCAACTTCTTCGACGAAAGCGCCTACGTCGCCAGCGTGAACGGTCACAAGATCACGCGCGCCGAATATGAAAGCGCCTTCCGGCAGCAGGTCGACCGCGCCCGCGCCATGCTCGGCGCGCAGTTCGATCCCAAAATGTTCGACTCGCCCGAAACGCGCAGCGCGATGGTGAACAGCCTCGTGCAGCAACGCGTCATGGCCGACGAAACCCAGCGCCTGCATCTCACGGCTTCGGACGACGCCGTGCGTCGCGCGCTGCTGTCCGATCCGGGCATTGCGTCGTTGCGCAAGCCGGACGGCACCATCGACCTCGACCGTTACAAGCAGCTTCTCGCGATGCAGGGCATGACGCCCGCGCAATACGACGAACGCATGCGCTACACGATTGCAAACGATCAGATTCCGTCGAGCATTCAGCAGAGCGCGTTCACGTCGAAGTCGCTTGCGCAGAACCTGACGGAACTGGCCGAGCAGCGCCGATCGGTGCAGGGCCTGTCGCTGCGCAGCGCGGACTACACCGCGAAGGTCCAGCCGACCGACGCCCAACTGCACGCTTACTACGACGCGCATCGCAACGCATTCGCGACGCCCGAGACCGCGACGATCCAGTATCTCGTGCTGTCGCCGGCCACGCTCGCGGCGGCATCGAAGCCGAGCGACGCCGACCTCAAGAAGTTCTACGACGACAACATCCAGCGTTACCGCACGCAGGGCGAAGTGCGCGCGAGCCACATTCTGATCAACGCGCCGAAGGACGCCAGCGCCGCCGACAAGGCCAAGGCGAAGCAGAAGGCCGAAGCGCTGCTCGCGCAAGTGAAGGCGCATCCGGACCAGTTCGCGGATATCGCCAAGAAGAATTCGGATGACCAGGGCTCCGCCGAAAAGGGCGGCGATCTCGGTTACTTCGCACCCGGCCAGATCGCAGGCGGCAAGGCATTCGACGACGCCGCGTTCAGCCTGAAGAAGGGCGAGGTCAGCAACATCGTCGAATCGGACTTCGGCTATCACATCATTCAGGCGACGGACGTGAAGCCCGCCGTGACGAAGCCGTTCGACGAAGTGAAGGACGCCGTCGCGAAGGACTACGCCGCGCAGCAGGGCTCGAAGGGCTTCGCGGACAGTGCGCAGGGCTTCACTGACCTCGTCTACGAGAAAGAGAAGTCGCTTCAGCCCGCCGCCGACAAGTACAAGCTGACGATCCAGACCGCCACGGTGGGACCGAAGCCGAATCCCCAATTGCCGCCGGACAATCCGCTCAATAACGCGAAGTTCCTCGCGGCCGTGTTCGCGCCGGATTCGGTGAAGCAGCACTACAACACGCAGGCGATCGACGTCGGCAACAACACGCTGATCGCGGCTCGCGTGACCGACTACAAGGCGCCTACGGTGCCGGCGTTCGACGCCGTCAAGGACGCCGTGCGCACGAAGGTCGTCGCGGAACAGGCTGCGGCGCTCGCGCACAAGGAAGGCGAGGCGAAGCTCGCGGAATTGCAGAAGTCGAAGTCGGCGGACGGCTTCACGTCGGCCGTCACGGTCTCGCGCAACGACGCGCAAGGCTTGCCGCCTGCCGCGCTCGCCGCGATCTTCAAGGCAGACGCATCGAAACTGCCGGCGTATGTGGGCGTCGATCTGGGCGCGGACGGCTACGCCATTTATCGCGTGAACGGGATCGAGAAGGCTGCCCCGGTCGCAGCGGACCGCCTCGCGGGCGCGCAGCAGCAGATTGCGCAGGTGTATGGGCAGGCCGAAATGGAAGCCTATATCGACTCGCTGAAGGCGCGCTCGAAGGTCAAGCTCAGCGCGGCGCCGGCGCCGTCCGCGAACGAGTAAGCATCTCAAGCGTCGCTCACGAAAAAGCCCCCGCGTCCGAAAGGAGCGGGGGCTTTGTCTTGGCCGTCATCCGCGAATCAGCCGCCTGCGATGTCTCGGCACATCACAGAGCGAACGCGGACTTACAGGCAGCCTTGAATGTCGCCGGTCGCGTCGCTGCCCGCTGCGCCCGAGGCGCGGAAGCCGACCCACGTACCCGAGCCGGACCACGACGGACGCACCACGGCCGCCGCGCCGTTAGGCGGCTGCTGGCCCGGAACGAACACGTCGACGGCCTGATCGTTCGCGAGCGTGTCTTGCGAAATCACCTGCTGCTGCGACTTCGTCGCCCACTGCTGGGAGATGCATTGCGCGACCACCTTCGGCGCCTTCTGGCTCGTGCCGACTTGCTGCACGCCGGCAGGCGGCTGCGCAGCACAGGCAGAGATCGCAACGGTCAATGCGAGCAAGGGGATATGTTTCACGTGACCTCCTTGTAGAGTCGCTCGATGTCGAGCGGGTTATAAGAGTGACGCGAGAGTCTGATGACTGAATCCTGGCCGCGTTCCGCGTTATTCCCGCCGCTACGGCGCTTGCGTCCCGCTATTGCGAAGCGCTTGCGCCTAGCAAGGGTTTCAACGTCGGCCAGACGTTGTTCAATAGCAAGGGTTGCGCCTGAGCCGTCGGATGAATCTGGTCGGACTGGAACATCGAGGGCTTGTCTTCGATGCCGGCGAGCAGGAACGGCACGAGCGCGACGTGCTTGTCCTTCGCGATGCGCTCATACACAGCGTGGAACTTTTGCGAATAGTCCGGGCCGTAGTTGGGCGGCACGTACATGCCGACGAGCAGCACTTTCGCGTGCGCCGCCTGCGACGCGTCGACGATGCCGCGAAGGTTCGCCTCCGTGGTCGCGAGCGGCACGCCGCGCAGCGCATCGTTGGCGCCGAGTTCGACGATGACGACCGACGGCTTGATCCGCGCGAGCACGGCAGTGAGCCGGGCGCGCCCGCCGCTCGTCGTGTCGCCGCTGATGCTCGAATTGGCGACGCTATAATCGAGACGCTCTTTCGCCAGCCGCTCGCGCAGCAGCGCGACCCAGCCGGTATCGCGCGGCAGGCCGTATTCCGCCGAAAGACTGTCGCCCAGCACGACGATGGCGGGCTTCGTCTGCGCATCGGCAGCTTGAGCATGCGAGAAAGCGGCCGCCGACAACATGATGCTCGCGATCGCAGCCTTCACGAAGCCGCGCGCGCTCCAGTTCTTATTCAAGGTGTCCATGCAAAACAATATCGAGCCGGTCATCGAAGTTCGGGGATTGAGCAAACGGGTGAAGGACGCCACGGGCGAGCTGACGATTCTGGACAACATCGACTTGTCCATCGCGAAGGGTAGCAGCGTGGCGATCGTCGGCGCATCGGGATCGGGCAAGTCGACGTTGCTCGGCTTGCTCGCGGGATTGGACAGCGCGAGCGACGGCTCGGTTCGCCTGCTCGGCAAGGACCTGTCGGCACTGAACGAAGACGAGCGCGCCGCGCTCAGAAGCGGCGCGGTCGGTTTCGTGTTCCAGTCGTTCCAGTTGATGCCGCACCTGACCGCGCTCGAGAACGTCATGCTGCCGCTCGAATTGCGCGCCGAGATGCCGCATGAACAAATCGCGCAGCGCGCGCGCTCGCTGCTCGATCAGGTCGGTCTCTCACAACGGACCGGGCATTACCCAAAGCTGCTTTCGGGCGGTGAACAACAGCGCGTCGCGCTCGCGCGCGCCTTCGTCACGCATCCCGCCATTCTTTTCGCCGATGAACCGACCGGCAGTCTCGATGCCGCGACCGGCTACGCGATCATCGACCTGATGTTCGAGATGAACGCGCGCAACGGCGCGACGCTCGTGCTCGTCACGCACGACACCGAACTCGCGCAACGCTGCGACGCGACCGTGACGATCGAAGCGGGGCGGCTCGTCAACGGTCTCGCGGTCTAGACGTGAAAACGCCCGCATCGGCGAAGATGCGGGCGTCGGCACTGAAGGAAACGGCGGGCAGCGCGTCAGCGCTTGAGCGCCTTGCGCGCGCGCTCGATCAAGGCGGACGTCGACGAATCGTGCTTGGCCGGGTCCACGCTCGCTGCCGTGATATCCGCCTCGACGACCTTGCCGAGAATCTTGCCCAGCTCGACGCCCCACTGGTCGAACGAATTGATGTCCCACACCGTTCCCTGCACCAGCACCTTGTGCTCGTAAAGCGCGATCAGCGCGCCGAGCGACTGCGGCGTGAGCGCGTCGAGCAGGATGGTCGTCGTCGGCCGGTTGCCCGGGAAGCTCAGGTGCGTCGCCAGTTCTTCCTTGCCCGGACCCGCCACCTTCTTCGCTTCTTCGAGCGTGCGGCCGAGCATCAGCGCCTCGCTCTGCGCGAAGCAGTTCGCGAGCAGCTTCGCGTGATGATCGACGAGCGGATGTTCCGGCGTCAGCAGCGCGATGAAGTCGATCGGGATGATGGTCGGCCCTTGATGCAGCATCTGGAAGAACGCGTGCTGGCCGTTCGTGCCGGGCTCGCCCCAGATCACCGCGGCGGTCGGGTAGTCGACCATGCCGCCGTCGAGCGTCGCGGACTTGCCGTTGCTCTCCATCTCCAGTTGCTGAAGATACGACGGCAGATAGTGCAGCGCCTGTGAATACGGCGCGACGAGATCGCTTTGCGAGCCGAAGAAGTTGCGATACCAGATGCCGATCATGCCCATCAGCACCGGCAGATTCTGCGCGAGCGGCGCGGTGCGGAAGTGCTGATCCATCGCGTCGGCGCCTTGCAGCAGCGCCTCGAAGTTCTGCGGCCCGACCGACAGCATGATCGACAGCCCGACCGCCGACCACAGCGAATAGCGCCCGCCGACCCAGTCCCACATCTCGAAGACGTTCTCCTTCGCGATGCCGAACTTCACGACCTCGGCCGTATTCGCCGACACGCCGACGAAGTGCTTCGACAACTGGTCTTCCGGACAGCCCTGTTTCAGGAACCAGTCGCGCATGGAGTGCGCGTTGGTCATGGTTTCGAGCGTGGTGAAGGTCTTCGAGACGACGATGGCGAGCGTCTCTTCCGCGTCGATCTGTTGCAGCACGCTATAGAGATCGGCGCCGTCGACGTTGGAGACGAAGTGCGTATCCAGTTCCTTCGACGCGAGATGATGCAGCGCGTGCACGACCATCTTCGGCCCGAGATCCGAGCCGCCGATGCCGATGTTCACCACATGGCGAATGCGCTTGCCGGTGTAGCCGGTCCACGAACCGTCGCGGACCTTGTCGGCGAACGCGGCCATCTTCGCCTTTTCTTTCTGCACCTGTTCGTGGAAGGGCGCATCGGGCGACTGCGCGCGCAGGGCCGTGTGCAGCGCGGCGCGGCCTTCGGTGACGTTGACGGTTTCGCCGGCGAACATCGCGTCGCGACGCTTCGTGACGCCGGCTTCTTCGGCGAGCTGGACGAGCAGTTCGAGCGTGGCGTCGGTGATGCGGTTCTTCGAGAAATCGATCGTGAGGCCGCCGCCTTCGAACGTCAGGCGCTCGGCGCGCGTCGGCGCCGTGTCGTTTTGCGGCGCGAACCAGTCGCGCAGGCGCTCGCCGGAGATGGCATCGTAGTGCGATTGGAGCGCCGACCAGGCAGGGTGCGATTTGAGCGTCATAGCGGTCTGATAGTCCAGAGTGACAGTGGGAAACGTCCGTGCGGATGCGGTTTGCCGAGGCTGCGTACTGCGACCATCGAAGGTTCGTGAACGCGGTGCGTGCCGCCGCGGATGCCCGAATCGAAGCAACGAATCAAAGGGAGTATAGCGACGATGCGTGAATGGATGCTTGCAAGCCGTCACACGCGCCGCCGCGTTAGCCGTTCGGCGGATAAAACAGGCGGTTGATGAGACCGCGCACCTCGGGCGCGAGTTCGCCCGCCGTGAGCCCGGCCGGTCCGATGCCGCGACCGGTCAGCGACTGCGCGGCCAGTCCGTGCAGATAGACGCCCGCGAGCGCCGCTTCGTACTGCGGCAGCTTTTGCGCGAGCAATGCGCCGATCAGTCCGCCGAGCACGTCGCCGGTGCCGCCTGTGGCGAGTCCCGCGTTGCCGGTCGGATTCACGGCGACGCGGCCATCCGGCGACGCGATCACCGTACCCGATCCTTTCAGCACGACGACAGCCGCGTAGCGCGCCGAAAGCTGGCGCGCCGCGGCAATGCGATCCGCCTGCACGGCTTTCGCGTCGGATTGCAGAAGCCGCGCGGCCTCCAGCGGATGAGGCGTCAGCACGCACGGATCGCCCGCGCGGCCGCGTGCCGCGACTTCGCCCGCGAGCGCGTCGTCCGTCGCGACGAGATTGAGCGCGTCGGCATCGAGGAGCTTGGGCATGTCGAGCTTGAGCACATCGGCGAGCACGCGCTTGGCGCGATCCGTCTTCCCCATGCCGCAGCCGATGGACAGCGCATCCGTCTTGTCGAGCGCGAAGCCGTCGACGTGATGCAGCATCAGCTCGGGATGCGGCGGGTCGTAGGGCGGGCCGCCTTCGCCCAGAAACGCGACGTGGACCTTACCCGCGCCCGCGTAGAGCGCCATGCGCGCCGCGAGGATCGGCGCGCCGCACATGCCCGTGTCGCCGCCCACGACGGCCAGCGTGCCGAACGTGCCCTTGTTGGTCGCGAAGTCGCGCGGCGGCAGGCTCGCCCGGAAAAGCGCTGTCGCGTTGAGCATGATCGCGGGCGCGGCGGGCGGCTCCACGTCCAGCGTCGCGACGTGCAGCGTGCCGCATAGATCGCGGCCGAGCGCGGTGATGAGACCCGGCTTCGCGCCGATGAAGGTGACCGTGGTGTTCGCGCGCAGCGCCTCGCCGCCGCCGACGGGCGCGCCGGTATCGCTGTCGAGGCCGCTCGGCACATCGAGCGCGAGCACGCGGCCGGATTGCTGCGCGCGACGCGACATGCGCGCGGCCAGCGTCGCGAAAACGCCGTCGAGCGGGCGCGTGAGTCCGATGCCGAACATGCCGTCGACGAGCCAGCCGAAACCGTCGAAGGAGGCGGGCGGTTCGCTCTTGATCGGCACGCCGGCCGCCTGCGCGGCATCGAGCGCCCAGCGCGCGTCATCGGGCTTGACGGCTATCGGCATGCAAACCTCGACGGCCACGCCCGCGCGGTGCAGATGCTCGGCGACCACGAGCGCATCGCCGCCGTTGTTGCCGGGGCCGGCCGCGATCCACACGGGCAGCGCGCGGGCGTCCGGATCGCGGGAGAGGGCATCGAGCAGATACTGCGCGGCGGCAGCGCCCGCGCGGGCCATCAGCGTGTGCGGCGGCAGCGCGGCGGCGGCTCGCGCTTCGAGACTGCGCAGCTCCGCGAGCGTGAAGAGCGGGAGCGCGTCGTCGTCGGGCGTAAAGTACGAAGCGGATGCGGTCATGATGGCGCGAACGAAGGGTCGGCAAAGAAGGCAGAAGCGTTCCGGCTCGCACCCTTCATGCCACGCCGCGCCGGGCGGGCGACTTGCGCCTCGAAGCGCATCAGAAGCGCATCAGAAGCGTGTCAAAAACGTTCGACGCCGATGGCCGCGAGCGTCTCGGCGGGAAGATCGGGCGCGACACCGGAGACGAGATCCGCGACCACTTTAGCAGACCCGCACGCGAGGCCCCAGCCCGCCGGACCGTGCGCCGCGTTGACGAAAAGACGCGGATGCCGCGTCGCGCCGACGACCGGCAGCCCGTCCGCCGAAAGCAGCCGCAAGCCATCCCACGAACGCGCAGCCGATACCCGCGCGGCGCCCGGAATCCAGTCGTGCGTGCCTTGGCCGAGCACGTCGAAGGCGCGGCGCGCGAGCCCGGCGCGCGCGGGTTTGTCAGCCTTCGCGAAACTCTGGAAAACGCCCGCGCCGCCGACGCGCAGCCGCTGATGCACCCGCGACATGCTGATGCGCTTCACCGAATCGACCACCGTGATATGCGGCGCGCGTTCCTCGTAGGCGACGGGCGCGGTCAGCGTATGCACGCGCAGCGGATACAGCGAAGGCGTGGAGCGAAAGCCGCCGACGAGCGCGGGCGTATCCGCGCCTGCCGCGACGACGACCGCATCGGCGGATACGACTTCGGCGTCGGCGTGGCGCTTCTTGTCGTCCTTCGAGCGTGCGAGTTCGACCGCAGCGCGGCGGTCTTCGAGCCGCAGCGACGCCACTTCGCAATTCATGCGGAACTCGACGCCGGCTTCTTCCAGCAATTGCTTCAGTTGCTTCGTGAAAAGCGGGCAGTTGGCGGTGCGTTCTTCGGGGAGCAGAACGCCGCCTGCGAACGCGGGATCGTCCGGCACGGAGGGCTCCGCCCGCACGCATTCGTCCGGCGCGAGCGGCCGGTGCGGCACGCCGAAGCTCTTCAGAAGTTCGATGGCCGGCTGGGCGTCGTCGAGTTCGCGGGCGTGCCGGAAGACGTGCAGCATGCCGACGCGCTGCTCGTAGTCGAGCTCGAAGCGCGTTTCGATATCGGCAAGCGCGCGCCGCGACAGTTCGACGAGCGGCTGCAGGCGCGCGTACTGCGCCGCGAACGCCTGCGGATCGCGCAGCTCGCCGAGTCGCTTGAGAAAATCGCGCGCGGCGCCGTCGAAGCCGGTTTTCACGATCATGCCGCTTTGCTTCGCGCGGCTCGACGCCATGAATGTCGGCCCGAACCAGACGTCGAGCGGCGAGGGCAGAAGCGCGCCGCCCTGGCCGTACGTCGCGCCTTGCGCGACGGTCGCGTGGCGCTCGATCACACAGACGCGATGCCCGGCCGCGTGCAACTGATAAGCGGTGGCGATGCCGGCGATTCCTCCGCCGATGACGATGACATCCATGACTTTTTGTGCCCGAGGGCGGGAGAACGCACGCGCGGCGCGGCGCATCGAGCGCCCGGCGAGCCGCGTGTCCTGACGGTAAGACGGCAGGCGCGGCGGCATGCCGCGCCCGAAGAAAGCGCGCCATGATAGCGCCAAATGCGCCGTCCAGGGACGGCCATTCCGGAACCGCTCATGTGTCAAAAAGCGTGTCACCCAGCGGTGCAACTTAGCCGCGAAATTTCAGGACGACGGGCGCCACCACGACAGCACCGCCCGGCCGGGCGCAGCCGATTTCGAGACGCATCCGGGTTATAATCGCGGTCTTCACTCCGCCTCACGCCGCTTTCCCGCACTCGGCGCGCCGAGTGCCCTCGAGCGGCTCACAGACGTCATCGACGCACCGTCACAATGGCCCACTTCTCGTGTTTCCCCGGCGCTTCGGCCCTCTCCGATTTCCGTCAGACTCGTCTTCTCGAAACGCTCGCCCGCATCGACGCCAACATCGTCGGCGTGCGCGGACAATTCCTGCATTTCGTCAACGCGTCCGAGCCGCTCAGCGACGAGGACACGAATCGCATCCACGCGCTGATGCACTACGGCACGCCGTTCGCGGACCAGAAAGAGCGCGGCCATGTCGAGACGTTTCTCGTCGTGCCGCGCTTCGGCACCGTGTCGCCGTGGGCGAGCAAGGCGACCGACATCGCCCATCACTGCGGTCTGACGCAGGTGCGGCGCATCGAGCGCGGCGTCGAGTATTCGGTCGTCATGAAAAGCGGGCTGCTCGGCGGCAAGAAGGCGCTGTCGGACGAGGCGCGCGCGCAGGTCGCGGCCGCGCTGCACGATCGCATGACGGAAAGCGTCGCGGCATCGCGCGATCAGGCGCTGCATCTCTTCGATGAACTGCCCGCAAAGCCGCTGCAAACGGTCGATATCATCGGCACGGGGCGCTCGGCGCTGGAAGCGGCGAACGTCGAACTGGGCCTCGCGTTGGCGGATGACGAGATCGACTATCTGGTGGACGCGTTCCAGAGCCTCGGGCGCAATCCGACCGACGTCGAATTGATGATGTTCGCGCAGGCCAACAGCGAACACTGCCGCCACAAGATTTTCAACGGTGAGTGGACCATCGACGGCGAGAAGCAGGACATGTCGCTCTTTCAGATGATCCGCAACACGGAGAAGCTGAATCACGAAGGGACGATCGTCGCGTATTCGGACAACTCGGCGATCATGCGGGGCGGCGTAGCGGAACGCTGGTTCCCGCGTGGCGAGAGCGAGCACTACGAGCGCCACGTCGAGCTGACGCACACGCTGATGAAGGTCGAGACGCACAATCACCCGACCGCCATCTCCCCGTTCGCGGGCGCGGCGACAGGCTCGGGCGGCGAAATCCGCGATGAGGGCGCGACCGGCCGCGGCGCGCGTCCGAAGGCGGGTCTCGCGGGCTTCACCGTGTCGAATCTGGATCTGCCCGACGCGCGTCAGAAGTGGGAAAACGCCCGCGACAGCGCCACGCCGCCGTCCGCGCGCAATCCCGCCGACACGCACGAGCCGTATGGCCGCCCGAACCGCATCGCATCGCCGTTGCAGATCATGATCGACGGCCCGATCGGCGCGGCCGCCTTCAACAACGAGTTTGGCCGGCCGAATCTCGGCGGCTACTTCCGCGCCTACGAGCAGAACGTCGGCGGCCGCGTGCGCGGCTATCACAAGCCGATCATGATCGCGGGCGGCATCGGCAATATCTCGGACCAGCACACGCACAAGCACGACTTGCCGGCCGGCACGCTCTTGATCCAGATCGGCGGGCCGGGCATGCGCATCGGCATGGGCGGCGGCGCGGCTTCGTCCATGGCGACGGGCGCGAACACCGCCGAGCTCGACTTCGATTCCGTGCAGCGCGGCAATCCCGAAATCCAGCGCCGCGGGCAGGAAGTCATCAACGCGTGCTGGCAGTTGGGCGAGCGCAACCCGATTCTGTCGATTCACGACGTCGGCGCGGGCGGCATCTCGAATGCGTTCCCCGAACTCGTCGACGGCGCGGGTAAGGGCGCGCGCTTCGAACTGCGTAAGGTGCAACTCGAAGAAAGCGGCCTGTCGCCGCGCGAAATCTGGTCGAACGAGGCGCAAGAGCGCTACGTGCTGGCCATCGCGCCTGCCGATCTGCCCGCGTTCGAAGCCATCTGCGCGCGCGAGCGTTGCCCGGTCGCGGTCGTCGGCGTGGCGACGGAAGAGCGTCAACTGAAGCTGATCGACGACGAGAACGAAGGCCAGCAGCCCGTCGACATGCCGATGGACGTGCTGCTCGGCAAGCCGCCGAAGATGCATCGCGACGTGAAGCGCGAGCGCGCGCAGTTCGAGCCGGTCGACGTGACCGGGCTCGCACTGTCGGAAGTCGCGCTCGACGTGCTGAAGCATCCGACGGTGGCGAGCAAGTCGTTTCTCATCACCATCGGCGACCGCTCGGTGGGCGGCACGACCGCGCGCGACCAGTTCGTGGGTCCGTGGCAGGTGCCCGTCGCCGACTGCGCGATCACGACGATGGACTACGCGGGCTTTCGCGGCGAAGCCATGACGATGGCCGAGCGTACGCCGCTCGCCGTCATCGACGCGCCGGCCTCCGGCCGCATGGCCGTCGGCGAAGCGGTGACCAACATCGCGTCCGCGCCGATCGAGTCGCTCAACAAGCTGAAGCTCTCCGCCAATTGGATGGCCGCGTGCGGCAGCCCCGGTGAAGACGCCGCGCTCTATGCGACGGTGAAGGCGATCGGCATGGAACTGTGCCCGGCGCTCGGCATCAGCATTCCGGTCGGCAAGGATTCGCTGTCCATGCGCACCAAATGGCAGGACGCGCGCGGCGCTCAGAAGGAAGTGGTGTCGCCGGTGTCGCTCATCATCTCGGCGTTCGCGCCGGTCGAGGACGTGCGCCGGCATCTGACGCCGCAACTCGTCGCCGATACGAACACGGTGCTGATCGCGATCGATCTCGGGCGCGGGCGCAATCGCCTCGGCGGCAGCATTCTCGCGCAAGTCACGCAGCAGGTCGGCGACGCCGTGCCCGACGTGGACGACGCGGAAGACCTGAAGCGCTTCTTCGCCGCCATCCAGTCGCTCAATGCAGACGGCAAGCTGCTCGCGTACCACGACCGCTCGGACGGCGGTCTCTGGGCGACGGTCTGCGAAATGGCGTTCGCCGGGCACGTGGGCGTGTCGCTGAACGTGGACATGCTGACGCTCGACGCCGAGCACGAATCCGACTACGGCGACGCCAAGGACTGGGCGAAGCAGACAAGCGGCCGCCGCGACGACCGCACCGTTCGCGCGCTCTTCGCCGAGGAACTGGGCGCGGTCGTGCAGGTGCGCGCAGCCGACCGCGACGCGGTGCTCGCCGCGCTGCGCGAACACGGCTTGTCGGCGTGCTCGCACGTGATCGGCAAGCCGAACGAGCGCGATGCCGTCGAGATTTATCGCGACGCGAAGAAGATCTTCGATGCGCCGCGCGTCGAACTGCATCGCGCATGGAGCGAGGTGAGCTGGCGCATCGCGCGTCTGCGTGACAACCCGGCCTGCGCGGACGCGGAATACGACGCGCTTCTCGACGCGAGCGATCCGGGCCTTTCGCCCGTGCTCACGTTCGATCCGGCGGAAGACGTGGCCGCGCCTTTCATCGCGACGAACAAGCGCCCGCGCGTGGCGATTCTGCGCGAGCAGGGCGTGAACTCGCATCTGGAGACGGCTTACGCATTCGACCGCGCCGGCTTCGACGCGCACGACGTGCACATGAGCGACCTGCTCGAAGGCCGCGCGACGCTCGCCGATTTCGCGGGCGCGGTGGCGTGCGGCGGCTTCTCGTACGGCGACGTGCTCGGCGCGGGCGAGGGCTGGGCGAAGACCATCCGCTTCAATCCGCGCCTCGCGGACATGTTCGCGGCATTCTTCGCGCGTCAGGACACGTTCGCGCTCGGCATCTGCAATGGCTGCCAGATGATGTCGAGCCTCGCGTCGATCATCCCGGGCGCGGAAAGCTGGCCGAAGTTCACGCGCAACAAGTCCGAGCAGTTCGAGGCGCGCTTCTCGCTGGTGGAAGTGCAAAGCTCGCCGTCGATTTTCTTCGCCGGCATGGAAGGCTCGCGCATTCCGGTGGCGGTCGCGCACGGCGAAGGCTTCGCGGACTTCTCGCAACAGGGCGATGCCGCGAGCGCGCTCGTCGCGATGCGTTACGTCGATCATCGCGGCAACGCGACGGAGCAGTATCCGTTCAACCCGAACGGGTCGCCGCAGGGCATCACGTCGGTCACGACGCCCGACGGGCGCTTCACGGTGCTGATGCCGCACATGGAGCGCGTGCATCGCAATGTGCAGATGAGCTGGACGCCCGCCGACTGGACCACCGACGCGAGCCCGTGGCTGCGCGCGTTCCAGAATGCGCGACGCTTCCTCGGCTGATCGCGCGTAAGCGCAGAACAACGCCCCGGAGCCTCGGCTGCCGGGGCGTTTCTTTTAAACTTCGCGGTTTCAGAAACGACAAAGCCGCCCGAGGGCGGCTTTGTCGTCTAATGCGCAGATTCGCGTGAGAAGGGCGATTACTTGATGACCGCCTTCTTGCGCAGATCCTCTTCGAAGGCCTGCAGCTTTTCCTGCTGCATCTGCTGCGCGATCTGCGCCTTGACCTGATCGAACGGCGGCGGCGCGATTTCGCGGCTGTCGTCGAGGCGGATGATGTGCCAGCCGAACTGCGTCTTGACCGGCGCGGCCGTGACTTCGCCTTTCTTCAGCTTTTCGGCCGCTGCGCCGAATTCCGGCACGTAGGCCGACGGCGACGACCAGTCGAGATCGCCGCCGTTCTTGCCCGATCCCGGATCCTTCGAATACTGCTTTGCGAGATCTTCGAAGCTCGCGCCGCCCTTGATCTTCGCGATCAGGTCTTTGGCCTGCGCTTCGTTCTCGACGAGGATGTGATGCAGATGCAATTCCTTGCCGCCGCCTTGCTGCTTCACGAGCTGGTCGTAACGCGCCTTGATCTCGGCGTCGGTCGGCTTGTTCTTCGCGAGGTAGTCTTCGATCATCGCGCGCAGCACGACGGTCTGCTGCGCGACGGCCAGTTGCGCCTTCACGTCCGGGCGGTTGGCCACGCCTTCGCGGGCGGCTTCCTGCATCAGGATTTCACGGTTGATCAGTTCTTCGCGCACGGCCTGTTGCAGTTGCGGCGAATCCTGCTGACCCTGCTGGACGAGTTGCTTGACGAGCGCATCGGCGCGCGCCGTGGGAATCGGCGTGCCGTTCACGACGGCGATGTTCTGCGCAAACGCGGGAGCCGCCGCGAACGCAGCCAGCAACACCCAGACACGGGTTTTTTTCAAAGTCATCGGAGGTTCCTAACTGAACAAACAGACGCCTTCAAAGGCGGGTTTAGCGAGATCGGGCCGAACCGCGATTTATTCGAATTGTTCTGCGAACTCTTGCGGCGTATAAGCCCGGATGGCGAGCGCGTGCACGCCGCGCCGCATTTCTTCGGCCAGCGCATCATACACCAGCCGATGCCGCGCCACGCGCGCCTTGCCGGCAAAGCGTTCCGCGACAATCGTCACCGTGTAGTGACTGCCCGACGCCGCGCCGGCGTGGCCCGCGTGCGCGGCGCTGTCGTCCTCGATATGGACGGACTGCGGATCGAGCGCGGCGTTCAGGCGCGCTTCGAGATGCGCGATCTTGTCCTGCGCGCTGGCGGCCATGAAATCGAAAGGAGCGGTCACTGGTTGTCCTCCTTCATGTACTTCGCGAGCCAGAAACTCTGCGCGACGATGAACAGCACGAGGCAGCCGGTCGCGCCGAAGAGCTTGAAGTTGACCCACTGGTCGGTGGTGAAGTGATAGGCGACGAAGAGATTCACGATGCCGAGCAGCGCGAAAAACACCGCCCACGCGATATTCAGCTGTCCCCATACGCGATGCGGCAGCACGATCTGCTTGCCCATCATCGCTTCGATCAGGTTCTTCCTGAAGCCGACTTGCGCGACGATCAGCGCGAACGCGAACAGCCAGTAAAGGGCAGTGGGCTTCCACTTGATGAACGTGTCGTTATGCAGCACGAGCGTCGCGCCGCCGAACACGACGACGACGCCGAGGCTCACCCACAACATCGGATCGACCTTGCGGTGCCGGAACGCCACCCACGCGATCTGCACGAGCGTCGCCGCGATCGCCACGGCCGTCGCCGTATAGATGCCCCATATCTTGAAAGCGACGAAAAAGAGGATGATCGGAAACAGATCGAACAGGAATTTCATTGGCGTCCGGAGATGAGGCGAATGGTGCGATGCGGGGCGCGATGACGCTAAACGAACGCCCGCTCGAAAGAGCGGGCGCGGGTCGGGCGTCGGCCACGAGCGAGTGTGCCAGCCCGTGTCCGTTCAAGGCTGAACCCGGTTACTTGGGTTCGAATTGTAGCGCAGCCGAATTGATGCAATACCGCAGGCCGGTCGGCGCGGGGCCGTCCTCGAACACATGGCCGAGATGCGCGCCGCAGTTCTTGCACTGCACTTCGATGCGCAGCATGCCGTGCGAGCGGTCGGTCTTTTCCTGAATCACTTCGCCGTTGATCGGCTTGAAGTAGCTCGGCCAGCCGCAGCCGGCATCGAATTTGGTGTCGGATTCGAAGAGCGGCGTGCCGCAACACACGCAGTCATACACGCCGCGCTCGAAGTGATCCCAGTACTCGCCGGTGAACGGGCGTTCGGTCGCCGCGTGGCGCGTGACCTGGTATTGCATCTCGTTGAGCTCGCGGCGATAGACCGCGTCGTCCTTTTGCAGCGGATGCTCGGTAGCGCCGGGGGTGTCGTCTCGGTTCATGGTCTTCCTTTCGTTGCTCTGGGCTGTGTAGTTGGGGGCGGGCTCAGGAAGAACAACTCACTTCCAGGTCGCTCGCCCAGTCCGGCGGCAGGCCGGCGTAAGCCTCGTTTTGGGGTTGCTCGTCGAACGGGCGGCGCAGCACGTCGAGCAGGCGCGCGACTTCCGAGAAGTCCTTCTCGTTCGCCTGACGGATGGCCTGCTCGGCCAGATGATTGCGCAGCACGAACTTCGGATTCACGCGATTCATCGCCGCGGCGCGGGCCGCATCGTCGCGCGCTTCGTGCATGAGGCGCTCGCGATACTGCACCGCCCAGGCGTCGAAGGCCGCGCGGTCGAGAAAGAGATCGCGCACGGGCGCGTCGCCGGATGCGTCCGCTTTCGTGAGCTTCGACAGATTGCGGAATGTCAGCGTGAAGTCCGCGCGATTCGCGTGCATGATTTCCAGCAGGCCGTTGGCGAGCTTGTCGTCGCCTTCGCGCGCGGTTTCCAGACCCAGCTTTGCGCGCATCTTGTCTTCGAGCGCGGGCGCGAAGTACGTCTTGTAGCGTTCGAGCACCTTCTGCGCTTCCTCGACCACGCGTTCCGCGCGGCCTTCTTCCGGCAGCTTCGCGCCGAAGAGCGGCACGAGCGCCTGCGCGAGACAGAACAGGTTCCAGTACCCGACTTGCGGCTGCCGGCTATACGAATAACGCCCTTGCGTGTCCGAGTGATTGCAGATGTGATGCGCGTTGAAGCCGTCCATGAAGCCGAACGGACCGTAGTCGATGGTAAGGCCGAGAATCGACATGTTGTCGGTATTCATCACGCCGTGGCAGAAGCCCACGCCTTGCCATTGCGCCATCAAATCCGCCGTGCGACGCACGACTTCATCGAGCAGCGCGAGGTACGGATCGTCCGCGTCGCGGCACTGCGGATAAAAGCGCTCGATGACGTGATCGGCCAGCGTCTTCAGATCGTCCACGCGCTCGTTCGCATAGAAGTGCTCGAAGTTGCCGAAGCGCACGAAGCTCGGCGCGATGCGCGTGGCGATCGCCGCCGTCTCGATGGTCTCGCGGCGCACCGGCAAGTCGGAGCCGACGACGCCGAGCGCGCGCGTCGTCGGAATGCCGAGATGATGCATCGCCTCCGAACACAGGAATTCGCGGATGGACGAGCGCAGCACCGCGCGTCCATCGCCCATACGCGAATACGGCGTGCGGCCCGCGCCCTTCAGCTGCACTTCGAGACGGGCGCCCGCGCGGTCGACTTCGCCGAGCGTGAGCGCGCGGCCATCGCCCAATTGACCGGCCCACACACCGAACTGATGCCCCGAATAGACCGCGGCATAGGGCAGCGCCTCGGGCGGCCATTCGCGCGTGGGATTGCCCGCGAAGTAAGCGGCGAACGCGGCTGCTTCGTCTTCTGCGATGCGTGCGTCGAAGCCGAGCAGTTCGGCGGCCTCGCGCGACACGGCGACGACATACGGATCGGGAACAGGCGTGGCGGGAAGACGAGTGAGAAACGCGGGACCGAGCGAGGCGAACGAGCCGGGACGGTTGCTTTGAATCGACTCGGCAACGGCTTCCATCGACTGCGGCATCGACTGCGCGCCAAGTTCGGATTCGGCTGCGCCGGTCGTTGCGCGCACGGCATTGCTTGGGGAAAACGACATGTTGAGCGCCTCTGAGTTAAACGATATTGTAATTCCGCGCCCGCGGGCCTGCAGGGCGGCACTCGTGCAGCTGTCGGACCATCTTTCGGGCCATCTTTCGGACCATCCACTCGTCGAGGACTTCACACATGGCGTCGCCGCTTTACGGTCAGATGATGGACATTCCGCTGCTCGCATCGTCGTTGCTCTCGCATGCGGCGCGCCACTTCGGCGATACGGAGATCGTGTCGAAGCGCATCGAGGGCGATATCCATCGCTACACGTATCGCGATTGCGAAAAGCGCGCGAAGCAACTCGCTCAGGCGCTCGCCGCGCTCGGCGTCGAACAGGGCGAGCGCATCGGCACGCTCGCGTGGAACGGTTATCGACATCTGGAGTGCTATTACGGCGTGAGCGGCATGGGCGCCGTGTGCCACACCATCAATCCGCGGCTCTTTCCGGATCAGATCGCGTTCATCATCGATCACGCCGACGATTCATACGTCTTCTTCGACATGACGTTCGGGCCGCTCGTCGAACGCATCGCGCCGTATTGTCCGAATGTGAAGGGCTGGATCGCGCTCGGCGACGCGGCGTGCATCGCCGAACATCTCGGCGACATGAGCGTGCCCGTGATGAGCTACGAAAGCCTGATCGCGCCGCAGGACGGCGTCTTCGAATGGCCGGTGCTCGACGAGCGGCAAGCCTCGTTTCTCTGCTACACGTCGGGCACGACCGGCAATCCGAAAGGCGCGCTGTATTCGCATCGCTCGACCGTGCTGCATGCGTACGCCGCCGCGCTGCCCGATGCGATGGGCGCCTCGTCGAGCGATGCCATTCTTCCCGTCGTGCCGATGTTCCACGTCAATGCCTGGGGCATTCCGCATGCCGGACCGCTCGTCGGCGCGAAGCTCGTGTTCCCGGGCAAAGACCTCGACGGCAAGTCGCTCTATGAGCTGATGGAAGCGGAAGGTGTCACGTATTCGGCGGGCGTGCCGACGGTCTGGCTCGGACTCCTGAATTATATGAAGCAGGCGGACAAGCGCTTCACGACGCTCAAGCGCACCGTGATAGGCGGCTCCGCGTGTCCGCCCGCGATGCTGCGCACGTTCGAAGAAGAATACGGCGTCGAAGTGATTCACGCGTGGGGCATGACGGAGATGTCGCCGCTCGGCACGCTCGCGCGCCTGTCGTTCCGCCAAAAGCAGCGCTCGCCGGAGGAACAGCGCGCATCGCGCGAGAAGCAGGGGCATGCGCTTTTCGGCGTGGATATGAAAGTGGTCGGCGACGACGGCCGTGAACTGCCGTGGGACGGCCAGTCGTTCGGCGATCTCTACGTGCGCGGGCCGTGGGTCATCGACCGCTATTACCGCCGCGACGAATCCCCGCTCGTCGACGGCTGGTTCCCGACCGGCGACGTCGCGACCATCGACGCCGACGGCTTCATGCACATCACCGACCGCAGCAAGGACGTGATCAAGTCGGGCGGCGAATGGATCAGCTCGATCGATCTGGAGAACATCGCGATGTCGCATCCGCAAGTAGCGGAGGCCGCGTGCATCGCGTGTTCGCATCCGAAGTGGACCGAGCGGCCGATGATCGTCGCCGTGCTGCGGCCGGGCGCGACGCTCACGCGCGAGGAACTGCTCGCGTACTACGAAGGCAAGGTCGCGAAGTGGTGGATTCCGGACGACGTCGTGTTCGCCGACGAGTTGCCGCATACCGCCACGGGCAAGCTGCAGAAGGTGCGACTGCGCGAGCAGTACCGCGATCATGTGCTGCCTGTCGCGGAAGAAAAGGCCGTCTGAGCGCTCTCGTGGTCCGCTGAAACGCCCCGCGCCGCGGGGCGTTCTTGCATCCGGCGCTTGTGGCGCATGAGGGCACGGCCGAATTGCACGGTCGTTCGTCTTTGTGTATTTTTGCCCGATCGCCCACAATGAGCCATCACGCGAGAGGGAACATCCATGGCAGTCGACTATACGATCCGCGAAGGCGTTGCCGTCATCACGCTCGACAACCCGCCGGTCAACGGGCTCGGACATTCGACGCGGCTTGGCATCGTCGAGGGCATCGAGCGGGCGCGCAGCGATGCGTCGGTGCATGCGATCGTGCTGATCGGCGCGGGCAAGGCGTTCTCGGGCGGCGCGGACATCACCGAATTCAATACGCCGAAGGCAACGCAGGAGCCGACGCTCGCCACCGTCATCAAAGCCGTCGAAGGCAGCGAGAAGCCGGTCGTCGCGGCGATCCACGCCGTCGCGATGGGCGGCGGGCTGGAACTCGCGCTCGGGGCGCACTACCGCATCGCGTTGCCGGGCGCGCAGATCGCGCTGCCGGAAGTGAAGCTCGGCCTGTTGCCGGGCGCGGGCGGCACGCAGCGTCTGCCGCGCGTCGTCGGACTCGAACGGGCGCTCGACATGATCGTGTCCGGCACGCCAGTGCGATCCGAGAAGCTCGCCGACACCGCGGTCTTCGACGACATGGCGCAAGGCGATTTGCTCGATGCGGCCATCGGCTTTGCGCGGCGCATGGCCGAACGAGGCGGTCCGCATCCTAAAGTGCGCGATCGCCCGATCGCGCATGCCGACGCCGCGCGTTGCTTCGAGTCCGCGCGTCATGCGATTGCTGAGAAAGCCAGGCACTTTCCCGCGCCTCACAAGTGCATCGATGCCATCGAGATGGGCGCGAAGGAAGGCTTCGATCGCGGGCTCGCCTTCGAGCGCGAGTGCTTTCTCTTTCTCGTGCAGACGCCGGAAAGCCGCGCGCTGCGGCATGCGTTCTTCGCCGACCGCGCGGCGAGCAAGATCGCCGACGTGC
The DNA here is from genome assembly GCF_023170545.1 of Caballeronia sp. Sq4a. Lineage (NCBI taxonomy): Bacteria > Pseudomonadati > Pseudomonadota > Betaproteobacteria > Burkholderiales > Burkholderiaceae > Caballeronia > Caballeronia sp. Sq4a. The sequence continues at coordinate 1,432,970 of NZ_CP084250.1, forward strand.
CCTCGAATACGCCGGTTCGGAAAGTCGAATGCATCGGCGTGATCGGCGCGGGAACGATGGGCGGCGGCATCGCGATGAACTTCATCAATGCGGGCTTGCCGGTCGTCCTGCTGGAAACGAAAGAGGACGCGCTCGATCGCGGCCTCGCCACTGTGCGGCGCAACTACGAAGCGCAGGTGAAAAAGGGCAAGCTCACGCCGGAACAGCTCGAAGCGCGCATGCAACTCGTGCATCCGACGCTCGACTACGCCGATCTCGCGCAAGCCGATCTGATCGTCGAAGCCGTGTTCGAAGACCTCGACGTGAAGGCGCAAGTCTTCCGTCAACTGGACGCGATCGCGAAGCCGGGCGCAATCCTCGCGTCGAATACATCGACACTCGATCTCGACAAGATCGCGGCATTCACTGAGCGTCCCGGCGATGTGATCGGCATGCACTTCTTCAGTCCTGCCAACGTCATGAAGCTGCTCGAAGTGGTGCGCGGCGCAAAGACCGACAAGGACGTGCTCGCGACCGTCATGCAACTCGCCAGGAAGATCGGCAAGACGGCGGTCGTGGCGCGCGTGTGCGACGGCTTCATCGGCAATCGCATGGTCGAGCAATATCTGCGGCAGGCGCTTTTCATGCTCGAAGAAGGCGCGCTGCCGGCGCAAGTCGATCGCGCCATCGAGACCTTCGGCTTCGCTATGGGTCCATTCCGCATGAGCGATCTGGCGGGCAACGACATCGGCTGGGCGATCCGCAAACGGCGCTATCGCGAGCAGCCGGACATGCGCTATTCGGGCGTCGCGGACCGGCTGTGCGAATTGGGCCGCTTCGGGCAAAAGACCGGCGCGGGCTGGTACGACTACGAAGCCGGCTCCCGCGAGGCGAAGCCGTCGCAGGCAGTGATTGAGATGATCGTCGCGTATTCGAAGGAACAGGGCATCGCGCGGCGGGAGATTAGCGACGACGAGATCGTCGAGCGGCTCGTGCTGTCGCTCGTCAACGAGGGCGCGAAGATTCTGGAAGAAGGCATCGCGGCGAAGGCATCGGATATCGACATCGTGTATCTGACGGGCTACGGCTTTCCGTTGTGGCGAGGCGGGCCGATGTTTTATGCCGACACGCTCGGCCTGCCGAACGTCGAGCGCGCCATGAGCAAGTACGCCGCGCAACGCAACGGCGAAGCGTGGCAGCCGGCTGCCCGCATTATGGAACTGGCGGCGAGCAACGGCCGCTTCAATGCATGAGTGCCGAATGAAATCAGCGGAAGAAGTGCTCCTTGTCGTCGACGTGCAATACGACTTCATGCCCGGCGGCGCGCTCGCGGTCGCGCGGGGCGATGAAGTGGTGCCCGTCATCAACCGGCTCGCGAAGGCGTTCTCGCATGTCGTGCTGACGCAGGACTGGCACCCGGCGTCGCATGTGTCGTTCGCGGCGAATCACGCGGGACGCGCGCCGTTCGAAACCATCGCGATGCCTTATGGCGAACAGGTGCTGTGGCCGCCGCATTGCGTGCAGGGCACGCAGGGCGCGGCGCTGCATCGCGATCTCGATGTGCCGCATGCGCGGCTGATCGTGCGCAAGGGACATCACGAGCGCGTCGACAGCTATTCGGCGTTCGTCGAGGCAGATCGCACGACGCCGACCGGACTCGCCGGCTATCTGCGCGAAACGGGCGCGAAGCGCGTATGGCTCGCGGGACTCGCCACCGATTATTGCGTCGCGTGGTCCGCGCTCGATGCGCGCGCCGCGGGCTTCGAGGCGAGCGTGATCGAAGACGCGTGCCGCGCGATCGACCTGAACGGCTCGCTGGACCGCGCGTGGTCCGACATGCGCGCGGCGGGCGTCGCGCGGGTGCGGTCGGACGATGTCACCGGCTAAGGCTGCTCGCGATTTTTGCTACGCTTGGCGCTTCGTTCGTTCATTCGCATTACAGGAGCCGCCGTGCTACGTCACATCGTCATGTGGAAGCTGAAGGAGTTCGCCGAGGGCGCAAGTCGCGCGGAGAACGCGCAAAAGCTGAAGACCAAGCTCGAAACGTGCCGTAGCCTCGTGAAAGGGCAGGGACACTTCGAGGTCGGCATCGCGCAGCCGGGCTTCGACTGCACGTATGACGTGGTGCTCGTCTCGGACTTCGACGACACCGCTTCGCTTCAGGCGTACCAGATTCACCAGAAGCATCTCGCGGTGAAGGACTTCGTGGCCGCGGTTCACGAAGCGCGTCAATGTCTCGACTACGAAGTGTGATCGCGATGACCGATACGCAAAAACAGCCCGCGAACCACGCCATCGCAATCGAAAGCCCGTTCATCGACGCGCTCGGCGTGCAGCTCGTGAAAGCCGTCGATGGCGAAGGCGAAGTGCGCCTGCCGCTCAGCGAAGCGCATCTGAACACGTGGGGCATCGCGCATGGCGGCGTCACGATGACCTTGCTCGACGCGGCGCTCGCCATTGCGGCGCGCAGTGTCGCGGGCGACGGCGTCGGCGTCGTCACCGTCGAGATGAAGGTGAACTTCATGCAGCCGGGCCGCGGCGAGTTGCGCGGCTACGGCCGCGTGCTGCATCGCTCGACGACGATGGCCTATTGCGAAGGCGAAATCCGCGACAGCGAAGGGCACTTCGTCGCGAAGGCGCTCGGCACGTTCAAGTACATGAAGCGGCTCGCGGTGGGCCGCGACGTCGTGCGTCAGAAACTGCGTTCGGACCCGGCGGCCACGCCCGGACCGAGCGACGCCTGATCAGGAGATCCTTATGGCAAACGCCAACATCAATCGTCAGATACTGCTCGTTTCGCGTCCGCAAGGCGAAGCGTCGGCGGACAACTTCCGGGTGGTCGAGACGCCGCTCGCGCCGCTCGGCGAGGGGCAGGTGCGCGTGCGCAATCACTATCTCTCGCTCGATCCGTACATGCGCGGACGGATGAACGACACGAAGTCGTATGCGCCGCCGCAACCGCTCGACGAAGTGATGATCGGCGGAACAGTGGGCGAAGTGATCGAGTCGCGCAATCCGGCGTTCAAGCCGGGCGACAAGGTCGTCGGCATGTTCGGCTGGCAGGAATACGGCACGTCCGATGGCAAAGGCATGCAGATCGTCGATACGACGCACGTGCCGCTTTCGGCTTATCTCGGGCCGGTCGGCATGCCGGGCGTGACGGCGTGGTACGGCCTGAACCGCATCATCGAGCCGACGGCGGGCGAGACGGTCGTCGTGTCGGCGGCGAGCGGGGCGGTCGGCAGCGTCGTGGGGCAACTCGCGAAAGCGGCGGGCTGCCGCGCGGTCGGCATCGCGGGCGGCGAGGAGAAGTGTCGCTATGTGGTGGAAACGCTCGGCTTCGATGCGTGCGTCGACTACAAGGCGGGCAATCTGCGCGACGATCTGAAGGCGGCCGCGCCGAACGGCGTCGATGGCTACTTCGAAAACGTCGGCGGCGAAGTGCTCGATGCGGTGCTCGCGCGCATGAACGCGTTCGGACGCATCGCGCTGTGCGGCATGATTTCCGGCTACGACGGCAAGCCGTTGCCGATGAAAGCGCCCGCGCTTTTGCTCACGCAGCGGCTGAAGCTGCAAGGGTTCATCGTCAGCGAGCACATGGACGTGTGGCCGCAGGCGTTAAAGGAACTGGGCGCTGCGGTCGCGACCGGAAAGCTCAAGTATCGCGAGACGATTGCAGAAGGCATCGAAAGCGCGCCCGAAGCGTTCCTTGGCCTGTTGCGCGGCAAGAACTTCGGCAAGCAACTCGTCAAGCTGATTTAACGACAGCAGAGGAATCCGCGTGGATCGTTTCGAAGGCAAGGTCGCCGTCATTACCGGCGCGGGCAGCGGGTTCGGCCGCGAGTTCGCGTACAAGGGCGCGTCGCTTGGCATGAAGCTCGTGCTCGCCGATATCGACGACACCGCGCTCGCCGCCACCGTCGACGCCGTGCGCGCGCAAGGCGGCGATGCGCTCGGCGTGCGCACGGACGTCTCGGATGCGGCGCAAGTCGATGCGCTCGCCCAGGCCGCGCTCGATGCATACGGCGGCGTGCATCTGCTCTTCAACAACGCGGGCGTGGGCGCGGGCGGCTTCGTCTGGGAGAACAGCGCGAAAGACTGGCAGTGGGTTTTCGGCGTGAACGTGATGGGCGTGGCGAACGGCGTGCGCGCGTTCACGCCGATCATGCTGAAGCAGGCGGAGCCGGCGCATATCGTGAACACGGCGTCGGTGGCGGGGCTGCTGGCCGCGCCCGCGATGGGCGTCTACAACGCATCGAAGCATGCGGTCGTCGCCCTGACCGAGACGCTGTATCACGATCTGCGGCTCGCGGGCGCGTCCATCGGCGTGTCGCTCCTTTGCCCGGCGTTCGTGCCGACCGGCATTGCGGATGCCGAACGCTCGCGCCCCGACGCGCTGACCAACGACGCGCCGCTGACCGCATCGCAGAAGATGGCCGCGCGGCAGTTGGCGCGCGCAGTGGAAAGCGGGCGGCTCTCGGCGCGCGACATCGCCCACATGACGTTCGATGCGGTCCGCGAAGGCCGTTTCTACGTGATCACGCATCCGGGCATCATGGCGTCGATTCGCCTACGGCTCGACGATATCGCGCAACTGCGCAACCCGAGCGATCCGATGTCGGTCAGGGGCGAAACCAAGCGGGACGCGTGACGATGCCGCTCAATCCCAAGATCGCGCAGATCCTCGACATGGTCGCGCGCGCGAACCGTCCGCCGTATCACACCCTGACGCCCGACGAGGCGCGCGCCGCGTATGCGATGAGCGCGCCGATTCTCGATATCGCGCCCTTGCCGCTTTATAGCGTCGAAGACATGCGCATCGCCACGCGCGATGGCGCCGAGATCGGCGTGCGCGTCTATCATCCGGCCGCGCCGAGTTGGGCCGAGCCCGCGCCCGCGCTGCTGTATCTGCATGGCGGCGGCTTTACGGTAGGCAGCATCGCGACGCACGACGCGCTCTGCCGCAAGTTCGCGTTCGACGCGCGCTGCGCGGTGGTATCGGTCGATTACCGGCTCGCGCCGGAGCACAAGTTTCCGGTCGCCGTGAACGACGCGTTCGACGCGCTGCAATGGCTCGCGCGTGAAGCGCCGATGCTCGGCATCGATCCGGCGCGGCTCGCCATCGGCGGTGACAGCGCGGGCGGCACGCTCGCGACCGTCTGCGCGGTGCTGGCGCGCGACGCGGGCATCGCATTGCGGCTGCAACTGCTGATCTATCCGGGCACGAGCGCGCGGCAGCAAAGCGAATCGCATGCGCGGCTGGCCGAGGGCTATCTGCTTTCGGGCGAGACCATTCAGTGGTTCTTCGCTCAATATCTGCGCGACGACCGCGACCGCGACGACTGGCGCTTCGCCCCGCTCGATGCAGCGGGCGGCCAGCCGGATTTCGCGGGCGTGGCGCCGGCGTGGATCGCGGCGGCGGACCATGATCCGCTCTACGACGAAGACATAGCGTATGCGGCGAAGCTCGCGGCCGCGGGCGTGCCGGTGACGCTCGCGCGTTACGAAGGCATGATCCACGAATTCTTCAAGATGGGCGGCTTCGTGCCGGAAGTGGCGCAGGCCCACGCGGATGCGGTAGCGGCGTTGAAGGGCGCGTTTGAGAGCTGAGGCGCGGCGGTTTCGGACTTTCGCCAACTCGGTGATGCGGCCGTCGGTCAGCGCCGCGTGATCCACAAGTTCTTCAAAGTGGGCGGCTTCGTGCCGGAAGTGGGGCAGGCGCACGCGGATGCGGTAGCGGCGTTGAAGGCGCGTTCGGAACCTAAGGCGCGGCATGGTTGGACGTTTCCTAACTCGACGATGCGAGCCGTCCGTTATCGCCGCACGCGATACACGCGTTCTTCAAAGTGGGCGGCTTCGTGCCGGAAGTGACGCAGGCGACGCAGATGCGGTGGCGGCGGTGAACGGCGCGTTTGAGACCTGAGGCGCGGCCGTCCCCCAGCGCGACGATGCAACGCGTCCGTCAGCACCGCGATGGGCCGTTAGGTATCTGAAGCGGCGAACGCACACAGGACACGGAGCCCGAAAGCCGCCCTCACGCAATGCCAAACGAAAACGCCCGCTCCACATTCCCCGGCCTGACGACCCGATGCGAACCATCATCATCGCTGCGCTCCTTGATCGCCAGCGAGAAGCCGCGTGCAGTCGGCAGCACGCGCAGCGCGGTCGTGCTGCGCGTGCCGTAATCGGGCGTCTCGATGAACGCCGCCGACAGCACGCGCTCCCGCTCGATCGAAATGCCGGTGGACGGCAGATGTTCGTCATCGGCAATACGCGGATCGCGCAGCGTGTCGATCAGCACGTCGAGCGCCGGATGCTCGCCGGCATGAATCAGATCGGCAAGCGCCTGCCGCTGCGCGACGAGCTTCGGCCACGGCGTGTTCAAGAGGCTGTTCGAGAGACCGTGCACGCCGGCTTCGAGCAGCGCGGGGGGCGCGTCGGCGCGATTGCCGTACCAGCCGAGCTCGCGTCGCGCGAAATCGCCGCATAGCAGATTGAAGCCGTTATAGCGATGCCCTTGCTCGGCCACGCGCCGCAGATAGTCCAGCGGCGCTTCGCGTTCGCCCGCGAGGAACGCGCTCACGAGCGTGCCGCGGGTGGGCGCATCCGGGCGCATTTCGCTTGGCGCGCGATAGTTCGTCAGCGCGGCGAAGCGGCCGTCGCGGCTCACGCCGAGCCACGTGCCGCCGCCCGTCAGATCGCGGCCGGCCAACACGCCGGGCGCATCGGTCCACCAGTGCATCGGCTCGGCGTCGCGGCGGAAGAACTCGTCGCGGTTCGCGGCGAGCGTCAGCAGCGGGCGACCGTCGTTGGAACGCGCGTCGGGCTGCCAGTCGAATACGATCAGGCACATGGCTGATCAGACGTCGGACGGAAACGCATACGGCAGCGGCAGAAAGTCGAGTCGCGGACCGTCGACGGCACCGACGTGCACCGAGCCGTTATCGAGCGCCGCGAGCTTGATTTCGACGAGGCAATCGACGCCGCCGCCTTCGGCTGGCGCCGCATTGACGACCATGCCGCACGGCTGGCCGGGATCGTCGGAATGAAAGAGCGCTGCGCCGGGCGCGGCCGTTTCCCCGTGCGCGAGCGCCGTGCGCCGCTTGATGGTCCCGCGATACTGACTGCGCGCCACCACTTCCTGACCCGGATAGCAGCCTTTCTTGAAGTTGACGCCGCCCAGCACGTCGAAGTTGACCATCTGCGGGACGAATTGCTCGACGGTCGGCTCCGTGATGCGCGGCTCGCCCGCGTGAATGTCGAGCCAGTCCCACAGTTCGGCGGGCCCGCGCCGCAGCTTTTCGTCGAGCTTCGGCAACTGCGCCTCGATATCGGCTTTCGGGCCGACCCACAGAAAGCGCGGACGGCCCGCGGCATCCGGCACGCGGATCAGCGCGCCGTGCGGACCTTCCACCTTGACGTGGATGCCATCCGGCAGCGCGTCGAAGATGCCGGAGAGCGCCGCGCGCACATCGCCCGCGAAACCGACGGCCGCGACTTCGGGCGTCGCGTCGGAGAGCTTGGCTTTCGCGCGCAGTACGAACATGGAGAGGCGCTTTTGTACGGGCGCCTGAATGTCGTGCGAGATCAGGAGACGCACGGCGTCGGCTGTGCGCCACATGAGGAACGAGCCGAGCAGGCGGCCTTTGGCCGAGCAATAGCCGGCGAGGCGCGCGGTGGAGGCGTCGAGATGCTGGACGTCGTTGGTCAACTGGTTATGCAGGAACGCGACGGCGTCATCGCCTTTCACGTCGATCACGCCGAACTGCGTGAGCGGCATGTGGACGCCCGCGGTCCTGACGGCTTCGAAATCGGCGGCGGCGAGGGAACTGGTCTGGGAATTCATAGGGACGATGTGTCGATGCGAAAGGCGCGGCCGGTCGATCCGGCCCCGCGCAGGTGCAAGTCATTATATGGGGGTTGGGCGGGGCGTGTTTTCGCGCGCTGGCGGCGTGGGGCGAGGATTGCGGCGAGCGCCGATGGCGAGCATCACGGCGCACGGCTATTGCGTAGGCGTAGGCAGGCGCGTCTGCTCGAGGCGAACAGAGTCGCTTGCATGCGCGGCCAGTCAGGGCTTCGCGGAATCAGCCGATGCGTTGATGGGGTCTGCCGCGACCGTCGATCTTGTATCGCGTTAAGTGTGCGGCCAGTCGGGGCTTGACCAGAAGATGCGCTGAGAACTCGCTATTGGGCAGGCCGTGCGTTCCATGGCGATCGACCGCGCGTGCCGTCGGGCAGTGGCCGTTAGGTGAAACGGCCGACTGCGGCCGTACCGCGACGGCCCCCTGCTCATTGGCATGCGCTTGCTCGCGCCTGTTCATTAACTTCAGCGGCTGAAATCAGACGCAGCAGCGGGCGTGTCACCCGCCGCTGTCGTCGAAACTGCGGGAGGCGGCAGCTCGAGCGACTCTGATGCTCCCGCTTCCCTGAATGTGGCGCGATCCTCCGCGCCACCCTGCCTCACCCCTCACTGCCCCGCCGGCGACCTCACACTAGGCGTCGCGAGCGTGTTATTGCTCGTGGCAGGAGCCGTAGTGGTAGTGCCGTTCGTGCTGCTCGGCAAACCCGAGTTCGGCGCGCCGCCGGACATGCCGCTGGCGGAGCCCGTCGCGCCCGGCGAGCCGTAGCCGCCCGTCGCGCCGTTGACCGAGTTGACCTGATTCGCCGGGCTCGCCGTGCTGCCCGTCGAACCGCCGTTGGAACCGCCCGCCGAGCCGCCGCCGCCCGCCTGCGCGAACGCGCCGCCCGACAGCGTCAGCGCGGCGACCGCCGCGATCAATGTGCTCATTGCCTTGCTCATGATCTCTTCCTCCTTGGCTATTCTCCAAAATCGAGGCAGACGCTCATCGCCTGCTTAATTGAATGAGTCGCAAGTGCCGTGCCGCGTTCGCCCGGTCGTTCGCATCAGCAACCCGTCCGCTCTGACCGAAGCGTGGCCGCATCTATACAATACGGGTCGAAATCGGCCAAACGGCTGCAAGAGGGAGTCGCACGCTGACCTGATCGGCGCGCACCTCTCCATCATCACTCCATTACTGCCTCTATTCGTCGTGTCTTTCCTGAAGAAATGCGTCGTGGCCGCGCTGCTCGTCGCGATACTCGCAGCGGCCGTCGCGGGCGGCGTCTATTACTGGGCCAATCGGCCGATGGCGCTTTCGCCCGCCGAACTCGATGTCACCATCAAGCCGCACAGCAGTCTGCGCAGCGTGAGCGCGCAGTTGAATCGCGGCGGCGTGCCTGTCGAGCCCGAACTGTTCGTGCTGATGACGCGCGTGCTCGGCCTGTCCGCGCAGCTCAAGTCCGGCAACTACGCGTTCAAGAGCGGCATCACGCCTTATGAGGTGCTGCAGAAAATCGCGCGCGGCGACGTGAACGAATACGTCGCGACCGTCATCGAAGGATGGACGCTGCAGAAAATGCGGAGTGAGTTGGACGGCAATCCCGCGCTCACGCACGACACGGCCGGCATGAGCGACATCGACTTGCTGAAAGCCATCGGCGCGACGGAAGTGGACAAAGCCTCCGCCGAGGGCCTGTTCTTCCCGGACACCTATCTCTTCGACAAGGGCACGAGCGATCTCGCCGTCTACAAGCGGGCGTATCGCACCATGCAAAAGCGCCTCGCCGAAGCCTGGGCGACGCGCGCGCCCAACCTGCCGTACAAGACGCCGTACGAGGCGCTCATCATGGCGTCGATCGTCGAGAAGGAGACGGGGCGCGCCTCAGACCGGCCGCTCGTGGCCGCCGTGTTCGCGAACCGGCTGCGCATCGGCATGCCGCTCCAGACGGACCCGAGCGTGATCTACGGTCTCGGCTCGACCTACGAAGGCCATCTGAAGAAAAAGGATCTGCAGACGGACACTCCGTACAATACCTACACGCGCATGGGCCTGCCGCCGACGCCGATCGCGCTGCCGGGCGTGGCCGCGCTCAGCGCCACGCTGAATCCCGCCCCGAGCAGCGCGTTGTATTTCGTGGCGCGCGGCGACGGCAGCAGCATCTTTTCCGACAATCTGGGCGACCACAACAGGGCCGTCGACAAGTACATCCGGGGTCAATGATGGCGCGCGGCACTTTCATCACGTTCGAAGGCATCGACGGCGCGGGCAAGACCACGCATCTCGACTGGTTTCGACAGCAGCTCGAAGAGAAGATCGCGCCGGGCGGCCACCATGTCGTCATGACGCGGGAACCCGGCGGCACCGCACTCGGCGAAACGCTGCGCGGCATTTTGCTGAATCAGCCGATGGACCTCGAAACCGAGGCGCTCCTGATGTTCGCCGCGCGCCGCGAGCATCTCGCGCAGGTCATCGAGCCGGCGCTCGCGCGCGGCGACTGGGTGCTATCCGACCGCTTCTCGGATGCGACATTCGCGTATCAGGGCGGCGGGCGCGGCCTGCCGCGCGACAAGCTGGAGGCACTGGAGCGGTGGGTGCAGGGCGGTTTCCATCCGGATCTGACGGTGCTTTTCGACGTGCCGACCGAGACCGCGAGCGACCGCCGCTCGGCCGCGCGGGCGCCGGACAAGTTCGAAAGCGAGTCGGACGCGTTCTTCGAGCGCACGCGCGCCGAATATCTGCGTCGCGCTGCGGAATCGCCTGAGCGTTTCATCATCGTCGATTCGACTCAGCCGATCGACGCGATCCGCGAGCGTCTGAAAGACGTGATCGCGGGCCTTTGAGACTACGACACGAAAAGATGATCTACCCCTGGCAAACCGACGACTGGCAACGCCTCCAGCAACTGCGCGCGCACTGGCCGCATGCGCTGTTGCTGCACGGAGAGGCGGGCATCGGCAAGCTCGCGTTCGCGCAGCATCTCGCGCAGGGGCTCTTGTGCGAGACGCCCGCCGGCAACGGCGAGCCGTGCGGCACGTGCCCCGCGTGCCTGTGGTTTTCGCAAGGCAATCACCCGGATTACCGCGCCGTGCTGCCCGAGGCGCTTGCCGCGCTCGCCGGACCGTCGGGCGCAGATGAAGCATCCGCCGACAAGGCCGACGACGGCGAAGGCAAGAAATCGCGCGCGCCCAGCAAGGAAATCAAGATCGAGCAGGTGCGCGCGCTGCTGGACTTTTGCAGCCTCGGTTCGCATCGCGGAGGCTTGCGCGTGGTGCTGCTGTACCCGGCCGAAGCGCTCAATGTCGCCGCGTCGAATGCGCTTCTGAAAACGCTCGAAGAGCCGCCTTCGGGCGTCGTGTTTCTTCTGGTGTCGGCGAGAATCGACCGGCTGTTGCCGACGATCATCAGCCGCTGCCGTCAATGGCCGATGAGCCTGCCCGACGCCGACGCGGCGCGCGCGTGGCTCGCGTCGCAAGGCGTGGACGATGCCGCGAGCCTGCTCGCCGAAGCGGGCGGCGCGCCGCTCGCCGCGCTGTCGCTCGCGCACGACGAGAACCGCGCGCTGCGCGATTTCACGCTCGCGCAACTCGCCGCAGGCCCGAACTGCGATGCCTTTGCGTGCGGCGAGAACTTGCAGAAGCTGCCCGTGCCGATGGTCCTCGGCTGGCTGCAACGCTGGCTCTACGACGTGCTCGCGCAGCGCACCGCCGGCCGGCCGCGTTATTTCCCGGGCGCGGGCAAGGCGCTCGCGCGCTGCGCGCAAGCCGCCGATCCTGCCGCGCTCGCCCGCTGCATCAAGGCCGTCACGCGTCAGCGCGCCGTGGAGAACCATCCGCTGAACGCGCGGCTCGTCTTCGAAGAACTGTTTCTCGCTTATCGCGGGATTTTCACCGCCTGATCTTTCGCTTCGTCTCCAACGCCATCGCCCATGAGTCTCACGTATCGCGACGCCACCCTCGACGACCTGCCCGCCATCGTCGCCATCTACAATTCGACGATCGCCTCGCGGCAGGTGACCGCGGACCTCGATCCGGTCAGCGTCGAAAGCCGTCTCGCGTGGTTCCATTCGCACGGCCCGAACGCGCGGCCGCTGTGGGTGGTCGAAGAGGGCGGCGCCGTGATCGCGTGGCTGAGTTTCTCGGATTTCTACGGCCGGCCGGCGTATGCGCGCACCGTCGAAGTCAGCATCTATCTGGACGAGCGCGCGCGCGGCAAGGGGCTCGGCAAGCAACTGCTGCGCGAAGCGCTGGATAAGGCGCCGTCGCTGCAAGTCGATACGGTGCTCGGCTTCGTCTTCGGCCACAACGAGCCGAGCATGAGGCTTTTCGCGAGCTTCGGCTTCGAAGCGTGGGGCACGCTGCCACGCGTCGCCGTGCTAGATGGCGTGGAACGCGATCTGGTCATTCTCGGCTTGCGGTTGGAAAGCGCGCCGCAACGAAAAAACGGCCTTGGTCAGAACCAGTAGCAAGGAGCACGGGATGTTCGTCGATTCGCACTGTCACATCAATTTCGAAGGCTTGGCCGACCGGCTGCCGGACGTGCTCGACAAGATGCGCGCGCACTCGGTCACGCATGCGCTGTGCGTCTCGGTGGATCTGGAGACGCTGCCCTCGGTGCTCGATATCGCCGAGCAGTGTGAGAACGTCTATGCGTCGGTCGGCGTGCATCCGGACCACGAGGACGCGAAGGAGCCGAGCGTCGCGGAGCTCGTCGAACTGGCGGCGCATCCGAAGGTCTGCGCGATCGGCGAGACGGGACTCGACTACTATCGGCTGGAAGGCCGCAGCATCGCCGACATGGAATGGCAGCGCGAGCGGTTCCGCACGCATATACGCGCCGCCCACGCGACGGGCAAGCCGCTCATCATCCACACGCGGTCGTCGTCGGAAGACACGCTGCGCATCATGGAAGAGGAGCGCGCGAGCGTGCCGGGCGGCGTGATGCACTGCTTCACCGAGCCGTGGGACGTAGCGGAAGCGGCGCTCGCGCAGAACTTCTTCATCTCGCTCTCCGGCATCGTCACGTTCAAGAAGGCGACGGACGTGCAGGACGTCGCGCGGCGCGTGCCGCTCGACCGGCTGCTGATCGAAACCGACTCGCCGTATCTCGCGCCGGTGCCGTATCGCGGCAAGCCGAATGAACCTGCGTACGTGAGTTATGTCGGACGTTTCATCGCGCAGTTGCGCGAGCAGACGGACGAAGCGGTAGCGCAAGCGACCACCGACAACTTCTTCCGGCTTTTCAAGATCGCGCGCGCGGCTGCCTGAGTACGGTCAGGCAAGCGGCGCGATTCATCGTTTCATGGCAATTCGAAGGTCCACTATGAACAATTCCCCGATGGTTTCCACTCAGTCCGCCACGAATGCACGCTCGCAGCCCGCCACGCGCGGCGGCAGGCGCGCGGCGGTGCGCGGGCTTTTCGCGGGCGCGCTCATCGCCGCGTGTGCGTTCGCGCAGCCGGTCTGGGCCGCTTCCGTGGACTCGCTCATCAAGGCAGTGAAGTTCGACGACGTGTCCGAGGTCAAGAAACAGCTCGCGCAGGGCGCCGACCCGAATACGGTCGACAACACCGGCGCGCCGCTGCTCGTCATCGCCGCGCGGGAGAAGTCGGACAAGGTCGGCCAGTTGCTCGCCGACAACCCGAACACGGACCTCGAAAAGCTGGATTCCGCCGGCGAGAACGCGATGATGATCGCCGCGCTCAACGGCGACGCGACGTTCGTGAATCTGCTGATCGCGAAGGACGCCGAAGTGAACAAGAAGGGCTGGACGCCGCTGCACTACGCGGCGACCAACGGCCACGACGACATCGTTAAGATTCTGCTCGACCACTCCGCCTACATCGACGCCGGATCGCCGAACGGCACGACGCCGCTCATGATGGCGGCGCGCGGCGGGCATCTGTCGACGTGCAAGCTGTTGCTCGATCAGGGCGCCGATTTGCGCGTGAAGAACCAGATCGGCATGACGGCGGTGGATTTCGCCCGCAAGTACAACGAGAAGGACGTCGCGGAAGGTTTGCAGGCGCGCCTCGACGCCATGCAAGGCGGCGCTGCTCAAAGCGGCGCAAATGGGTCAAAATAACACCGCTACGCTCGAAACCGGGCGAGCGCGGTCAGGCGCGGCCGCCTCGCCCTAATACGCCGCCGCTCAACAGACAAGGAAGACCATGCTGCGGGAATTCGCCATCGCCTGTGTTCTTGCGACGCCCGTGTGCGCGTTCGCATTCACCGGCAACGATCTCAACAAGCTCTGCATCAAAACCGACCCGAACTCGCGTACCGCGTGTGCCGCCTATATCGAAGGCGCGGCCGACGGCGTGTACAACACGATCGAAGCCATCGGCGGCACCACGGGGCCGCAAGTCGGCCAGTACTTCTGCCTGCCGGCCGACGTGAAGCCGCAGCAACTGACGGACGCGGTGCGCAAGTACATCGCGGACAACCCCGACAAGGCGAATTTCAACGCCACGACGATGGTTTCGTTGGGTCTCGGCAAGGCGTTTCCCTGCAAGGCGGAACGCTGAACGCACGGCGACGCGCCTCTTGCAACGGCTCGGGTGATCGGACGCGGCGCGGAAACCCGCACGCCGTTTGCTAGTCGAACGTCGGACAGCGATCCGCCCACATCACACAAGAAACGCAAGAGGAAAGCATATGAGCCGTCTCGTCGTCGTATCCAACCGGGTCGCCACGCCGACCGAAACCAAGGGCTCGGCCGGCGGGCTCGCCGTCGGCGTGTTCGGCGCGCTGAAGGACAGCGGCGGCGTCTGGTTCGGCTGGAGCGGGGACGTGGTGAGCGAGAGCGTCGCGAATCAGGGGCCCACGCTCGTGCAGGACGGCGCCGTGACGTTCGCCACCGTCGGCCTGCCGAAGAAGGACTACGACCAGTACTACCGCGGCTTCTCGAACGCCATGCTGTGGCCCGTTTTCCACTATCGCAACGATCTCGCCGTCTACGACCGCGACGAATACGCCGGCTATCGCCGCGTGAATTCGTGGCTCGCGCACAAGCTCATCAAGCTGCTGGAGCCCGACGACGTCATCTGGGTCCACGACTATCACCTGATACCGTTCGCCGAGGCGCTGCGCAGCGCGGGCATCACGAACCGGATCGGCTTCTTTCTGCATATTCCGTTTCCGTCGCCGCAGATTCTGCTCAACATTCCGCCGCATGAGGAACTGGTGCGGTCGTTGTGCTGCTACGACGTCGTCGGCTTTCAGACCGAAGGCGATCAGACCGCGTTTCACGACTACATCGTGCGGCACGCGCGCGGCACGGCGACCGAGGACGGCCACGTCGAGGCGTTCGGGCGCAAGCTGAAGACGGGCGTCTACCGCATCGGCGTGTTCCCCGACGAGATCGCGGAACAGGCGCAGCGCGGCGAGGCGCGGCAGGACGTGATGGACCTGAAGCAGAGTCTCGAAGGCCGCAAGCTCATCATGAGCGTGGACCGGCTGGATTATTCGAAAGGGCTCGTCGAACGGTTTCGCGCGTTCGAGCATTTTCTGGAGAAATCGCCCGAATGGCGCGGCAACGTCACGCTCGTGCAGATCGCGCCGCCCACGCGCTCGGACGTCGAAACGTATCAGCAGATCCGCCAGAACCTCGAATACGAAGCAGGGCGCATCAACGGGCGCTATTCCGGCCTCGATTACACGCCGATCCGCTATTTGAACCAGCGATATGACCGCTGGAAGCTGATGTCGCTGTTCCGCGAATCGCAGATCGGGCTCGTGACGCCGCTGCGCGACGGCATGAATCTCGTCGCGAAGGAATATGTCGCCGCGCAGAATCCGGACGATCCGGGCGTGCTCGTGCTCTCGCAGTTCGCGGGCGCGGCGGGCGAAATGACGGGCGCGGTGATGGTGAATCCGCACGATGTCGTCGGCATGAGCGACGCGCTCGCCCGTTCGCTCGCCATGCCGCTCGCCGAGCGCCAGCAGCGTTACCAGACCAACATGGCGGCGCTGCGCAAACACAATCTCGGCGTCTGGCGCGACGATTTCCTGGCCGACCTGCGCGGCGTGCGACGCAAGTAACAGGCGCGCGAAACGGTTGTTTCCGGCCTGTAACAGAGCAATGAAAGTGCAAGAGAACGCCGGTTCGCGCCGCGTCGCCGTCGATAATGAATCGTCGCGCGGCGGGCCGGCTTGCCGCATCCATCGATCGAGGGAAACCCTCGTTAGCCAGCTGACAGTCTGCTGTCATACTCGATCTCGCGCGACGCATTAAGAACACGAGCACACGCTCGCACGTCGAAGTTCGCATGGAGACGAGAACGATGAGAATTGCCCAAATTGCCCCGTTGACCGAGTCGGTCCCGCCCAAGCTCTACGGCGGCACGGAGCGCGTCGTGTCGTATCTCACGGAGGCGCTCGTCGAGCTTGGCCACGATGTGACGCTGTTCGCAACCGGCGATTCACAAACCAGCGCGAAGCTGGAGGCCGTCTGGCCGCGTGCGCTGCGCCTCGACCCGGCGATCCGCGACCGCATTGCGCCGCACATGCTGCTGATGGAACTGGTGCGCCGCCGCGCCGAGGAGTTCGACGTCCTGCATTTCCACATGGACTACTACTCCTTCTCGCTCTTCAACCGGCAGGACACGCCGTTCGTCACGACGCTGCATGGGCGGCTCGACTTGCCCGAGCAGCAGCCGGTGTTCGACACGTTCAACACCGCGCCCGTGATCTCGATCTCGGATTCGCAGCGCCATCCGTTGCCGCAGGCGAAGTGGGTCTCGACGGTCTATCACGGCCTGCCGGAGACGCGTTATGTGCCGCAGCCCGTCGAGCAGAAGTATCTGGCGTTCCTCGGGCGCATCTCGCCGGAAAAGCGCGTCGATACGGCCATTCGCATCGCGGGACGCTGCGGCTTGCCGATCAAGATCGCGGCCAAGGTCGATGCAGCCGATCACGAATACTTCGAGCGCGAAATCGCGCCGCTGCTGGAGTTGCCCTACGTCGAATTCATCGGCGAGATCAACGATGCGCAGAAGGCGGACTTCCTGTCGGGCGCGCACGCGCTGGTCTTCCCGGTCGACTGGCCCGAGCCGTTCGGACTCGCGATGATCGAGGCGATGGCGTGCGGCACGCCCGTTATCGCGTTCAATCGCGGCGCGGTGCCGGAAGTGGTGGACGAGGGCGTGTCGGGCTTCATCGTGGAAGACGAGATCGGCGCGGTGGCGGCGGTGAACCGGCTGCATACGCTCTCGCGCGCGGGCGTGCGCCAGCGCTTCGAGGAGCGCTTCACGTCGCACCGCATGGCGCGGCAATATCTCGACGCGTATCAGGCCGTGGTGCGCGCGCAAAAGCGCTCGCGCTTCAAGCTGATCGATCGCGCGGCAACCTGAGTCCTCGAACCGCCAGAACAAAGACGAAAAAACCGCCGTGCGACGCGACCGTGAGTCGCGCCGCACGGCGGTCATGCTTTCCGCCGGGACCGTGAGACGGCGCGCGCCGCCTTACATCTTCAGGCGCGTCACCTTCGTGCCCTGGAGCGACACGTCGGCCATCAGGCCCGCGTTCGTCAGCACGAACGCTTCGACCGGGTTGGTGGCGGTGGTCGTGTCGACCGCGCCGTTCGCGCCCATCTTGACGAGCGCCACGGATGCATCGGCGCCTGCCGACCAGCCGTCCGAGTTGCGGAATTTGTCGAGCGCGTCCTGCGTCATGAAGAGGAAGATGATCGACTTCGACTGCGCGCCCGCTTGCAAGCCGAAGGAGCCGGAGGTCGTGCTGTAGTAGCCGACCGTGCCGCCACCCACGCGCAGCGCGCCCTTGCCGTACTGCGCGCCGACGATGAAGCCTGCCTGAATCACGGACGGGAACACGAGCACGCCGCGCGACTTCGCGACCAGTTCGCGCGAGCCCGGAACCGTCGCATAGAGCCGCTGGATGGTGCTGTCGACGTCCGCGTCGATGCTGCGGCGATCGTCCGCGCTGCCGGCGGCCTTTTCAGCGCCGGTATTCGAATTCGTCGTGCAACCGGCAAGCGCGAGGCCTCCCAGCGCCAACACGGCCGTCGTCTTGAGCATGAAGTTTCGTCTTTGCATCATTGTTCTCCATCGTGGAATTTAGGAAACCCCATAGTGCGGGAGGGTGAGGCACGCCAAGTTATAGCACAGCGACGCAACAACGCGACGCTCGCACCGGACACAGATACCGCGTTCCGCGCGTGCCGCGCAAGCCCTGCGTCGCATCCGCGCGTCGTCCACTTGACGACGGCGAATGGCCGGCTATTTCGCCCGCCCCGCTGCCTGAAGCCCTGCATTAATTTCACCGCACCGGTCACGGTGACGGCGGCAACGCCGCGTAGCGAGTAGCAACGACCGTACCCGGGTCGACCGCGTCACTGGCTCGTCGTTTTTACTTTGGTCGGAGGAACGGGCTCCGGCGCGCGCGACGGCCGCCGCAAGGCGCGCTTGATGCCGCCGATCACGATGCCGACGGCAAGCAGAAACGCCGCGGGCACGACCCAATAGCCGATGAACGCATGCCACAGATAGTCGGCGAGTGTGGCCTTGCGATGCGCGTATTCATCGAGCGCTTCCTGATGACGGAGGGCATTGGCGCTGAGAACGTCGGCGGGGCAGCCGGCTGCGCGCGCTTCGTCCGGCGCGCCGTGGCAACGGGCGGCGGCACCGGCCGACCGCTGGGCATCGGTGAGTTCCCAGGTCGAGAGCGCCTTTTGAAGATCGACCGTGTTGTAGGCCATTTCCTCGCGCACCTCGTTGACCGCGACGATCATCACGGGCACGGCCCAGAAGGTGATCGTCACGAGCCACCGGCGGAACCAGCGGTTCTTGTATTTCCATGCCATCCGTTGCCTCCATGCGAGGCTTGTCGCCACGCTAGACGAGCGGCGGCCGATGGCGTGTTTCTTGTATTCGTGAGGGGCCGCCTTCGCGCCATCTTATGAGAAAAAGACGGCGGTGCGAAACACTTGCTTGGGTGCAGTGCAATATCTACGAGGAAGGAAGCAATAGTGCGCGCCGCATGCAATCGACGCGGCGCGAATCAGACGATGCGGCCGGCGCCGCGATCAGCCCTTGGTACTGAGACAACTCTTCATGAACGCCTTGCGGTCGTCGCCCTTCTTGCCGGATGCCTGGCTGTTGCACGCAGTCATGCGCTGCTGCTGGGTCATCGGCGCGGAGGCGGCGGAGGCCGCGGCGGGCGTCGCGGACAGGCAACTCTTCATGAACGCCTTGCGGTCGTCGCCCTTTTTGTCGCCTGCCTGCTTGTTGCAGTCGCTCATCTTCGACTGCTGGCTATTGGCAGCGAAAGCCGTATGCGCGCCCAGCGTAAGACTTAAAACAGCGATAAGGGCAGTAGCTCGGATGGTCATGTGACGCTCCCTGAGTAATTGACGATTCTTCTTGAATAAGCGAGTTTCGACGTCTCGCCCGCGCATTATGGCAAAGCAGGTTTCAACTGAGTGTGCGATAAGGTTAAATCTCGAGGTTGATCTTTTCACCGCCGCGCCGCGGCCTTGCAACGCGCTTTCGCCGGCGAGCGGACGCAGTGTTCGTCATCCGGTTGCTTCGATCCTTCATCCCACGACAGGAGCCGCTTCATGTCCACACCGCTCGCCGATCATTACAAGGGCTTCGCCATCCACGTGCAGGCCATGCGCCGCGCGAAAGAGCGCGACGAGCCGGACGACGGCCCGCGCCACTTCGACATCTTCGTGACCATTTCCCGCGACGCGGCCGGGGAGAGCGGCCGCTCCGCCATGTTCGGCGTGCCGGAGCAGGAGCCGTTCGAGAGCCCGATCGATGCGACGCGCGCTGGCATCGACTATGGCCGCAAGATCATCGACAACGAGATCGAGGGCCAGTCCGTCGCCGATCTCTGAGCGGCTGCGGTTAACGCCGAACGCGCGCGAGACCACATTGCGCGTGCGTCCGAAGCGCCCACTGCACGTTAGCCCGATTGACCGCGCGCCTCCCACGAACGAGAATCGACGGCGGCAAACGTTGAACCGCCCACGTTTCGCGTGACATGCAGGACCCACTGCAAACAAATCAATCAAAACACTGGAGGAGAACCGCATGAAGTCAGCCATTCGCCGTCGCGTCCTGTCAGCCGCCGTCGCGCTCGTTGCGTGCAGCGCGCTGCCTTTCGCCGCATCGCCCGCGTTCGCGCAAAGCGCCGGCAAGCCGAAGGTCGCGCTCGTGATGAAGTCGCTCGCCAACGAGTTCTTCCTCACGATGGAAAACGGCGCGAAAGACTACCAGCAGCACAACGCCGACAAGTTCGAGCTCATCACCAACGGCATCAAGGACGAAACCGATACGGCCGCGCAGATCCGCATCGTCGAGCAGATGATCGTCTCGAAGGTCGATGCGCTCGTCATCGCGCCGGCGGATTCGAAGGCGCTCGTGCCGGTCATCAAGAAGGCGGCGGACGCAGGCATCATCGTGGTGAATATCGACAACCGGCTCGACCAGGACGTGCTCAAGTCGAAGGACTTGAACGTCCCGTTCGTCGGCCCGGACAACCGCAAGGGCGCGCGCCAGGTCGGCGACTATCTCGCCAAGCACCTGAAGAAGGGCGACGAAGTCGGCATCATCGAAGGCGTCTCGACGACCACCAACGCGCAGCAGCGCACGGCCGGCTTCAAGGACGCGATGGACGCGGCCGGCATGAAGGTGGTCGCGCTCCAGTCGGGCGACTGGGAAATCGACAAGGGCAACGCCGTCGCGTCGCAGATTCTCAACGCGAATCCGAACGTCAAGGCGCTGCTCTGCGGCAACGACAACATGGCGATCGGCGCGGTGTCGGCGGTGCGCGCGGCGGGCAAGGCCGGCAAGGTGCAGGTGGTCGGCTACGACAACATCAACGCCATCAAGCCGATGCTGAAAGACGGCCGCGTGCTCGCCACCGCGGATCAATACGCGGCGAAGCAGGCCGTGTTCGGCATCGACGTGGCGCTCAAGGCCATTTCCGGGCACAAGAAGCAGTCGGAGCTCTCGACCGTGGTGGAAACGCCCGTCGATCTCGTGACGAAGTAAAGCGCAGCCAGCGTTGCGCCGCGAACCGTTCGTCCTCAAGTTCGCGGCCATCATGCCGTTAAGACGGACGAGCGCGGTGGACGGATGGCGGCGGAGCGCGCCGGCCGCCGTCCCGCCGCAACGCATGCACCACTTTGCCGAGGATGCACCGACCGCCTTGAGCGACCTTACGCCATGATGAAAGACGCGCACGACGCGAGCGTGCTGACCGTCACGGGAATCGGCAAGACCTATGTCGAGCCGGTGCTGGCCGACGTATCGCTCGGACTCTCGCCGGGCGAGGTGCTCGCGTTGACCGGCGAAAACGGCGCGGGCAAGAGCACGCTGTCGAAGATCATCGGCGGGCTCACCAATCCGACCACGGGCACGATGACGCTCGCGGGCCAGCCGTACGCGCCGCAAAGCCGCACCGAAGCCGAATCGCTCGGCGTGCGCATGGTAATGCAGGAGCTGAACCTGCTGCCGACGCTTTCGGTCGCGGAAAACCTCTTCCTCAACCGCCTGCCGCAGAAAGGGCGCCTCAAGATCGGCTGGATCGACCGCAAGCGGCTCGCCGAGGACGCGCGGCACGCGATGGCGCAAGTCGGGCTCGATGCCATCGACCCGGACACGCTCGTGGGCGACCTCGGCATCGGGCATCAGCAGATGGTCGAAATCGCGCGCAACCTGATCGGCGATTGCCGCGTGCTGATTCTCGACGAACCCACCGCGATGCTCACCGCACGCGAAGTCGATCTCCTCTTCGAGCAGATCGCGCGGCTCAAGGCGCGCGGCGTGGCGCTCGTCTATATCTCGCATCGGCTGGAAGAACTGAGGCGCATCGCGGAGCGCGCGGCGGTGTTGCGCGACGGCCGCCTCGTGCACGTCGGGCCGATGAGCGCGCTGACCAGCGACCAGCTCGTCACGCTGATGGTCGGCCGCGAACTGGGCGAACGCATCGATCTCGGCGAGCGCAAGCTGGGCGGCGTCGCGCTGAAAGTGGACGGCATGACGCGCGCCCCGGCCGTGCGCGACGTGTCCTTCGAGGTGCGCGCGGGCGAGATTTTCGGCATCAGCGGGCTGATCGGCGCGGGGCGCACGGAACTCATGCGCCTGATCTACGGCGCGGATCGCGCGGACGCCGGCACGGTGTCCGTTTCGCGCGGCGGCAAATCACTGCGCCCGGTGAACATCCAGTCGCCGTCGGACGCGGTGAAAAACGGCATCGCGCTCATCACGGAGGACCGCAAGGGCGAGGGCCTGCTGCTCGGCCTGCCCATCGCCGTGAACGTTTCACTCGGCAACGTGGGCGCGGTGGCGCGTCACGGCGTGATCGACACGCGCCGCGAAGCCGCGCTCGCCGAGCGCCAGATCGACGCCATGCGCATCCGCACGTCGGGGCCGGCGCAAGCGGTGTCCGAGCTATCGGGCGGCAATCAGCAGAAAGTCGTGATCGGCCGCTGGCTCGCCCGCGACTGCGCCGTGCTGCTTTTCGACGAACCGACGCGCGGCATCGACGTCGGCGCGAAGTTCGATATTTACGGGCTGATGGGCGCGCTCGCCCGCGAAGGCCGCGCGCTGGTGGTCGTGTCGAGCGATCTACGCGAACTGATGTTGATCTGCGACCGGATCGGCGTGATGTCGGCCGGGCGCATGACCGGCGTGTTCGAGCGCGCGAACTGGACGCAGGATGCGTTGCTCGCGGCGGCTTTCGCGGGCTACGCGAAGCGCGAGGCGATTCTGCACGAGCCGCTCGCGCCCGACGCGAAGCCGCCCGAACAAGACAATTTGCTGGAGCATTGAATGACCGGACAGACCGAAGCGAATCTGCCAGCCGATGCGCCGAAAAGCGGCAAGAACGCGAAGGGCGCGGGCACGCGCCTGGGCTTTTCCAATTATCTGGGGCTGGCCGGCGCGCTCGCCGCGATGATCGCGCTTTTCTCCGTGCTGAGTTCGCACTTCCTGACGTACGACACGTTCAGCACGATCGCGAACCAGATACCGGATCTCGTCGTGATGTCGGTCGGCATGACGTTCGTGCTGATCATCGCGGGGATCGACTTGTCGGTGGGCTCGGTCCTTGCGCTCGGCGCGTCGGTGGTGAGCGTGGCCGCGTTGAAGTGGCACTGGCCCGCGCTTCCGGCGGCGCTCATCGGGCTGGCCGCCGCCGCGCTGACGGGCACGGTCACGGGGCTCGTCACGGTGGCGTGGCGCATTCCGTCGTTCATCGTGTCGCTCGGCGTGCTGGAAGCGGCGCGCGGGCTCGCGTATCAGATGACGAACTCGCGCACCGCGTACATCGGCGATGCGTTCGATTTTCTGTCGAATCCGATCGCGTTCGGCATCTCGCCGGCGTTCCTGATTGCGGTCGCGGTGATGATTCTTGCGCATTGGGTCTTGACCCGGACGATTTTCGGCCGTTATCTGGTAGGCATCGGCACGAACGAGGAAGCGGTGCGGCTCGCGGGTGTCGATCCGCGGCCGTACAAGGTCATCGTGTTCGCGCTGATGGGCGCGCTGTCGGGACTGGCCGCGCTGTTCCAGATTTCACGTCTCGAAGCCGCGGATCCGAACGCGGGCGCGGGCGTGGAGCTTCAGGTGATCGCGGCGGTGGTGATCGGCGGAACGAGTCTGATGGGCGGGCGCGGCTCGGTCATCAGCACGTTTTTCGGCGTTCTCATCATCTCGGTGCTGGCGGCGGGGCTCGCGCAGATCGGCGCGAACGAGCCGACCAAGCGCATCATCACGGGCGCGGTGATCGTGGTCGCGGTGGTGCTGGATACGTACCGGAGCCGGCGCAGGCGCGGTTGAGCTCGATGTAGCAGGGCAGCAGGCAGCACGTCGGCGCCTCGCAACGGGGTGGGCGGCGACGTTAAACGTAAGTGCAGTCAAATAGAGACGACCGGGCAGTCCGTTCAACGTCTAGACAACGTCGAGAGCGCTGAGCGGAAGGAAAACGGCCGGCGCGGGAGGGCCGCGCGAGAGGACGTTTCCGGTCAATAAAAGAAGTTGGACCAAAGC
Organism: Caballeronia sp. Sq4a; assembly: GCF_023170545.1. Lineage (NCBI taxonomy): Bacteria > Pseudomonadati > Pseudomonadota > Betaproteobacteria > Burkholderiales > Burkholderiaceae > Caballeronia > Caballeronia sp. Sq4a. The sequence continues at coordinate 1,456,805 of NZ_CP084250.1, forward strand.
ATAAGCGAAGGACGATGTATGGCGACGATCAAGGACGTGGCAGCCATTGCTGGGGTGTCGTTTACGACGGTGTCCCACGTAGTGAACAATTCAAGGCCGGTGTCGGCCGATGTGCGGGCGAAGGTCGAGCGCGCGATCCGCGAGCTGGACTACGTGCCGTCGGCCGTGGCGCGCTCGCTCAAGGCGAAGTCCACGGCGACCATCGGGCTGCTCGTGCCGAATGCGACGAATCCGTACTTCGCCGAACTCGCGCGCGGCGTCGAGGACGGCTGCGCGAAAAACGGCTACTGCGTCTTCTTCTGCAACTCGGACGACGATCCGGCCAAGCAGCGCAACTATTTGCGCGTCTTGCAGGAAAAGCGCATCGACGGCCTGGTGATCGCATCGGCGGGCGAGGACGCGGTGCTCGCGCAGTGTCTCGCGGGCGCGCGTGAGCCGCTCGTCATCGTGGACCGCAACATCGAGGGCGTCTCGGCGGACCTCGTGCAGATCGACCACGAGAAAGGCGCGTATATCGCGACGAAGCATCTGCTGCAAACGGGGCATTCGGAGATCGGCTGCATTACCGGTCCGGTCGCGACGGCGGTGAGCGCCATGCGCCTGCACGGTTTTATCCGCGCGATGGCCGAGCGCGGCGTCGAGATCGAGCCGAACGCGATCGTTCAGAGCGACTTTTCCGCGACGGGCGGCTATGCGGCGGCCTCGCAACTGTTCGACGCGATGAAGCCGACCGCGATCTTCGCGTGTAACGACATGATGGGCATCGGCGCGCTGCGGGCGGCGGCCGAGCGCAAGATTCGCGTGCCGGACGATTGCTCGATCATCGGCTTCGACGATGTCGAGTTGTCGCGCTACACGTATCCTGCCCTGTCGACGGTCGGCCATTCGGTGCGCGCGCTCGGCGAGATGGCCGCGCAGACGCTCATCGAGCGCATCGTCGGCAAGCTCGGCGGCACGACGCGCCGCCGCGTGGTCCCGCCGCGTCTCGTGCTGCGCGAATCCACGGCGGTCGTGCCCGAGTCGCATGGCGCCGAGAGCGGCGCCGTGGCAGACGCCAGATCGGAATAACGCGGAATAGCGCGGAATAACGCGGACCAACAACCGGAGCAGGATTTCATCGCGATGAGCGACAACGCAACGAGTGAAACGGGCACGCGCGGGCGCGTGGTAGTGGTCGGCAGTCTCAACATGGACCTCGTCGCGCGCGCGCCGCGCCTGCCGAAGCCGGGCGAAACGCTCGCCGGCTCCGCCTTCGTGCAGGCGCCGGGCGGCAAGGGCGCGAATCAGGCGGTGGCGGCCGCGCGTCTCGGCGCGCAGGTCGCGATGATCGGCTGCGTCGGCCGCGACGCGAACGGCGCAACGCTGCGCGCGGGCCTCGAAGCGGAAGGCATCGACTGCGCCGCGCTCGCGACGAGCGCGGACGCGCCGACGGGCGTCGCGCTCATCATCGTGGACGACGCGAGCCAGAATGCGATCGTCATCGTCGCGGGCAGCAACGCGCAGGTCACGCCTGCGGTCATCGACGAACAAGAAGCACTGCTCGCACGCGCCGATGTCATCGTCTGCCAGCTCGAAACGCCGCCGGAGACCGTGCGCGCGGCGCTGGCCGCGGGCCGCCGACTGGGCCGCACGACGATTCTCAATCCCGCGCCCGCGGCGAGCACGCTGCCCGCCGACTGGTTCGCGCTCATCGACTACCTGATTCCGAACGAACTGGAAGCCGCGACGCTTTCGGGTATCGCCATCGCGACGCCGGACGATGCGCGCCGCGCCGCTCGCGTGCTGAAGGAGAAAGGCGCGCGCAACGTGATCGTCACGCTCGGCGCGCAGGGCGTGTTCGCGCTCTTAGGAGACGACAGCGACGGCCAGCATCTGCCGTCGCCGAAGGTCGAGGCCGTCGACACGACTGCCGCGGGCGATACGTTCATCGGCGGATTCGCGGCGGAACTGGCGCGCGGCAGCGCCGTCGCGGATGCGATCGCCTTCGGTCAGCGCGCCGCCGCGCTCGCCGTCACGCGCGAGGGCGCGCAGCCGTCCATTCCGCGCCGCAGCGAAATCGCAGCATAAGTTTTCAACACGCGCTGAATAACGGCGCGCGCAACGCGTCGTTTTCCCTATCAGGGAAAGAACCTTCTCAAGTCCCGGTGTCTTCATGCCGTTCATGTCGAAAGCGGCTGCGCAAACGCGTGCCGCCCGATCGCGGCTCTATGCGTCACGACGCCCGCGCACATTCGAACCGGCATCAGGGACACATCCATGAAAAAGGCTTTGACGATCAAGGCACGCATCGGCATCTCGATGGCGTTTCTCGGCGCGCTGCTCATCGGCATCGGCGCACTGGGACTCGCGGGCATGGGCCGCACGAACGAGGCTTTCCTCGACACATACTCGGTGCAGATGCCGGGCGCCATCGCGGTCGGCAACAGCGAAATGTATGCGGCGCGCGAACGGCTCGTGTTCGACCGCGCGGCGCTGCTCGCCGGCACGTCCGAGGTGAGCGCGACCATCGAGCGTTCGCGCATGATGCGCGAGCGCGCCGACGCCTTCTGGAAGAACTACATGTCGCTGCCGCAGACGCCCGACGAGCGGCGTCTGGCCGATGCGTCGCAGGACAAGCGGCTCGCGCTTCAACGCGCCGTCGACAGGGGACTCGCGGCCGTCACGGCGGACGACCGCGCGGGCATGATCGAGGCGGCCAAGGCGATGCAGGCGGCCTACAACGAACTCGCCAACGCGAACGACGCGCTGCGCGCGTTTCTCACCGACGCCTCGAAGAAGAGCTACGAAGACGCGCAGAGCCGCTATACGTGGTTCCGCGCGCTGAGTCTTTCGGCCATCGCGCTGGGCCTCGCGGCGGCGGCGTTCGCGTGGTTCGCGTTGCGGCGCGCCATCGCGCGGCCGCTCGAAGCCGCGCTCACGCATTTCGAAGCCATCGCCGCCGGCGACCTGCGCCGCGACGTAGTCGTGACCTCGCGCGACGAAATGGGCCTGCTGCTCGAAGGCCTCGCGAAGATGCGCGCCAGTCTGCTCACGACGGTTCGCACGGTGCGCTCGGGCAGCGAATCGATCGCGTCGGCCACGCAGCAGATCGCGGCGGGCAATACCGATCTTTCGTCGCGCACGGAGGAACAGGCGTCCGCGTTACAGGAAACGGCGTCGAGCATGGAGGAACTGACGAGCACGGTGCGCCAGAACGCGGATAACGCGCGTCAGGCCAGCACGCTCGCCGCCAACGCGTCGGAGATCGCGGGCAAGGGCAGCGCCGTCGTCACGCAAGTCGTCGATACGATGGGCGAAATCAGCCGCAGCTCGGCGAAGATCGCCGACATCATCACGATCATCGAAGGCATTGCGTTCCAGACCAACATCCTCGCGCTCAACGCGGCCGTCGAAGCGGCGCGCGCGGGCGAAGAAGGGCGCGGCTTCGCGGTCGTGGCCGGCGAAGTGCGCAATCTGGCGCAGCGTTCGTCGACGGCGGCCAAGGAAATCAAGGAGTTGATCGACACGTCGGTCGCGCGCGTGCAGTCGGGCACCACGCTCGTCGACGAAGCGGGCCGCACGATGAACGAGATCATCGGCGCGGTGCAACGCGTGACCGACATCATGGGCGAGATCGCGGCGGCATCGGCGGAGCAGACGACCGGCATCGAGCAGGTGTCGCGCGCCGTCACGCAGATGGACGAGGTCACGCAGCAAAACGCGGCGCTCGTGGAAGAAGCGGCGGCGGCCGCTCAGTCGCTCGAAGATCAGGCCGCGCGCCTGCGTCAGGCGGTCGCAGTGTTTCAGGTGACTGAAGGCGCGGGGCTTGCTGCTGCTTCCTTGCAAGTGCCGGCGACCGTATCCACGAAGCCGAAGCGCGTCGCGCCGCCTGCGGCGGCTGTTAAGCCCGCGGCGAGCATGAAGCCTGCGGCGAGCGCGAAACCCGCTGCGCTGTCGACGGCGGGCGGCGACTGGGAGACGTTCTGACCTTTTGATGCCGTTGCCCGCATCGCGCGTGCGCATGAGATCGCATGCGAGCGCATGAAATAGCAGCAAGCGGGCAACGTGAAGCACCGCCGGTCCGGTAACCCGTACACTGACGACACTGCGCGTCCATTCACACGAGGGGATCGACATGACCGGATCGACACTTGCCGCCAAGCTCGTCGCGGCCCGGCGTCAGCATCGACTGATCGACACGCTGGAGCCGCGCGATCTCCCCGCCGACGCGCCCACCGCTTACGCCATCCAGCACGAAGTCCTGCGCGACAGCCACGCGCGCATCGGCGCATGGAAGATCGGCGCGCGCGCGCCCGATGCGCTCGCGGCGGGCGCGCCCATCGATGCCGAATGTGTCTATGTTTCGCCCGCGCGCCTTCCTTTCGAAGGCTTCTTTCGCGTGCTCGTGGAACTGGAGATTGCCTTTCGCTTCGCGTATGCGTTGCCCCCGAAGAACGATCCTTACACGCGCGCCGAAGTGCTCGCGGCCATCAGCGGCATTGCAGTCGCGCTCGAAGTGGTCGATAGCCGTTTCGCGCAGTGGCCCAATCTCGATCCGCTCGCGCAGCTTGCCGATGCGCAGAACAACGGCGCGCTCATCACGAGCGGCATGGAACCTTACGAGGTCGTCGCGCCGGGCTTCGATTTTCTTGCGCCGCGCCTTGAACTCACGCTCGATGGCGTGGGGATTGCTCCAGCTACCCTCGGCAATCCGGCGGGCGATCCTCGCGAATTGCTGCCCTGGCTCGTCAACCATTGTTCGCGCATGGGTTTAACGGTCGAGCCTTTCTGGACCATCACCACGGGCTCATACACAGGCGCTTATCGCGTGGAAGGACCGGCCATGGTGCATGGCTCGATCGATCGCATCGGGGAACTGGAACTCGTGCTGACGTGACGACATGCGCTCGCGACATGCTTTGGCGGAAGGTCGCGGTGTACCGATGAAGCGGGCGCGGCGCAGCGTACATGCCGAAGCGCAGATGCAGCGCAGGCTGCACTCATGCGCGGCGATGCTTGAAGCAGATACGATGAGCATCTTGGGACTGAGGATTGTAGGTGAACGAAAATAACCTACCAAGCTAGTGATTGTTCCGAGCAGCTTCTAAGCAAATCAACCAAGCAAGTGCGTGAAAAAAAATTCGAAAGGGTTTAGGATGAATTCAAGCGATGTCGTTTCGATAACGCGCGTTGAGACGACCAAGGCTTTCTGACTTCGGCGAGGAGGTAGCATGGATATCTACAGCAGTTTCGCGACCCGCTTCGAAAAAACGCGCGAGGAGGAATTCTCGCTCGAAGAGTATCTCGCGCTCTGCAAGGAAGATCCTGCCACATATGCAACAGCGGGCGAACGCATGCTGACGGCCATCGGGGAACCCGAAATGGTCGACACTCGCCTCGATCCGCGTTTATCGCGTGTGTTTGCAAACAAGGTCATCAAGGTGTATCCGGCGTTCCGCGAGTTCTACGGAATGGAGGAAGTGATCGAGAACGTCGTGTCGTATTTCAGGCACGCCGCGCAGGGTCTGGAAGAGAAAAAGCAGATCCTGTATCTGCTCGGTCCGGTGGGCGGCGGCAAGTCGTCCATTGCAGAACGGCTCAAGCAACTCATGGAGCGCGTACCGTTCTATGCGCTCAAGGGCTCGCCCGTAAACGAATCGCCGCTCGGTCTTTTCGATTACGACGAAGACGGTCCCGTGCTCGAGGAACAATACGGCATTCCGCGCCGTTACCTGAAGAGCATTCTTTCGCCGTGGGCTGTGAAGCGCCTGCACGAATACAACGGCGATATCCGCAAGTTCCGCGTGGTGCGCCGCTATCCGTCGATCCTTCGGCAAATCGGCATCGCGAAGACGGAGCCGGGCGACGAGAACAATCAGGACATCTCCTCGCTCGTCGGCAAGGTGGACATTCGCAAGCTCGAAACCTACTCGCAGGACGACGCCGATGCTTACAGCTATTCCGGCGGCCTGTGCCTCGCGAATCAGGGCCTGCTCGAATTCGTCGAAATGTTCAAGGCGCCGATCAAGGTGCTGCATCCGCTCCTGACGGCAACACAGGAAGGCAACTTCAAGGGCACGGAAGGCTTCGGCGCGATTCCGTTCGACGGCGTGATTCTCGCGCACTCGAACGAATCGGAATGGAAGGCTTTCCGCAACAACAAGAACAACGAGGCGCTGCTCGATCGTATCTTCGTGGTAAAGGTGCCGTACTGCCTGCGCTATAGCGAAGAGGTGAAGATCTACGAGAAGCTCTTGCGCAATTCTTCGCTTGCCGAAGCGGTGTGCGCGCCCGGCACGCTCAAGATGATGGCGCAGATGGCCGTGCTCACGCGCCTGCACGAGCCGGAGAATTCGAGCCTCTTCTCGAAGATGCAGGTCTACGACGGCGAGAACCTGAAGGACACCGATCCCAAAGCGAAGTCGTATCAGGAGTATCGCGACTTCGCGGGCGTCGACGAAGGCATGACGGGCGTGTCCACGCGTTTCGCGTTCAAGATTCTGTCGCGCGTGTTCAACTTCGATTCGACCGAGGTCGCGGCTAACCCGGTGCATCTCATGTACGTGCTCGAACAGCAGATCGAGCGCGAGCAGTTCCCGCCGGAAACGGAGCAGAAGTACCTGTCGTTCATCAAGGACGTACTGGCTTCGCGCTACGCCGAATTCATCGGGAAGGAGATTCAGACGGCTTATCTGGAATCGTATTCGGAGTATGGACAAAACATCTTCGATCGCTATGTGACGTATGCGGACTTCTGGATTCAGGATCAGGAGTTCCGCGATCACGACACCGGCGAGAGCTTCGACCGCGCCGCGCTCAACGCGGAACTGGAGAAGATCGAGAAGCCCGCGGGCATCAGCAACCCGAAGGACTTCCGCAACGAGATCGTGAATTTCGTGCTGCGCGCGCGTGCTAACAACGGCGGGAAGAATCCCGCGTGGATCAGCTACGAGAAGCTGCGCGTCGTGATCGAGAAGAAGATGTTCTCGAATACGGAGGAACTCTTGCCGGTCATCTCCTTCAATGCGAAGGGATCGGCCGAAGAGCAACGCAAGCACGAGGACTTCGTGAATCGCATGGTCGCGAAGGGTTATACGCCGAAGCAGGTGCGTTTGTTGTGCGACTGGTATCTGCGCGTGCGCAAGTCGTCTTAAGCGGCGCGGTTTCACGAAGGAAGTTGCAGTAAAGCAGTGCAGGTCCGCGCCGTCCGGGTTCGATGCTTGCATCCGGATGGCCAAGCGGGCAGATTGCGAGCGAGAGGCGCCGCTTGTGGCGCAAACATGCGGCGCCTCTCGCACTCGCCATTTTTGCGGGAGACTGGATGTGCTGCACCAAATCATCGACCGCAGGTTAGCCGGCAAGAACAAGAGCATCGCGAACCGCGAACGCTTCCTGCGACGCGTCAAGAACTACATTCGCCGCGCCGTTTCCGACGCGGTGCGCGATCGCAGCATCAAAGACATTCAGAGCACGCAGAGCATCACGATTCCGAAGAAGGACATCGCGGAGCCGTCGTTCCGGCATGGCCCGGGCGGCAAGCGTGAATACGTGCATCCGGGCAACGCCGACTACGTGCGCGGCGACAAGATCCCGCGCCCACAAGGCGGCTCGGGCGGCGGCGGCAAGAGCGCGAGCAACGAGGGCGAAGGCCAGGACGATTTCGTCTTCGAGCTGTCGCGCGAAGAATTCATGCAGTACTTCTTCGACGATCTCGAACTGCCGCGCCTCGTCAAAACGCAGCTGCTCGCCGTGCCGACGTGGAAGAACGTGCGCGCGGGCTGGGCGGCGGAAGGCACGCCGAACAACATCGACGTGGTGCGCTCGCTGCGCAGCGCGCTCGGCCGGCGCATCGCGCTCGGGTGGCCGCTGTCGGCGCAATTGCGCGAGATGGAACGCCAGCTCGAACAATTGAAGGAAGAGGACGGCAATCCGGACGACATCGCGCGGCTGGAAGCGGACATCGTCATCATGCAGGGACGGATCACGCGCATTCCGTTCATCGATCCGTTCGATCTGCGCTACATCAACCGCGTGAAGCAGCCCACGCCTTCGAGCAAGGCGGTGATGTTCTGCCTGATGGACGTGTCCGGTTCCATGGACGAACAGCGCAAGGACCTTTCGAAGCGTTTCTTCATCCTGCTGTATCTCTTCCTGCAGCGGAACTACGAGAAGATCGAGGTAGTTTTCATCCGTCACCATACGCGCGCCGAAGAAGTCGATGAAGACACGTTCTTTCATTCGACGGAAAGCGGCGGCACGGTGGTGTCGAGCGCGCTCGAACTCATGAAGAAAATCATGGACGAGCGCTACTCGCCGACTGAATGGAACATTTACGGCGCACAGGCATCGGACGGCGACAACTGGACCGACGATTCCCCGAAATGCCGCAAGCTGCTCGCGGAGGACATCCTGCCGAAGGTGCGGTATTTTGCGTATATTCAAGTCGCGCCAGAAGAGCAGAACCTGTGGTTGGAGTATGCTCAACTTGCGGCCGGCGCGCCTGAACTGGCGATGAAGAAGGTCGACTCGGCCTCGGACATTTATCCGGTGTTCCGCGAACTCTTCGAAAAACAACAGGCGGCCGCATGACGACGAGGCACGTGAACAACGAAACGCGTGGATATCATCTCGACGGCACGGACGATCGTGCGCCGTCGAAACTCGGACCGGAAGCGGGGCAACGCAATGCGTCCGCCACGACGCACGAGGTAAGCATGAACGTTGCAGAAAAACGGCGGCCGCTGCCATGCCCATCGGACTGGAGCGTCGAGCTGATCGAGGAGTACGACGCCGAAATCTCGCGCGTCGCGAATCGCTACGGGCTCGACGTGTATCCGATCCAGCTCGAAATCATCAGCGCCGAGCAGATGATGGATGCGTACGCGTCCGTCGGCATGCCGGTGAACTATCGGCACTGGTCGTTCGGCAAGCACTTTCTCTCGACGGAAAAGAGCTACCGGCGCGGGCAGATGGGCCTCGCGTATGAGATCGTCATCAACTCGAACCCGTGCATCGCGTATCTGATGGAAGAGAACACGATGACGATGCAGGCGCTCGTCATCGCGCATGCCGCTTACGGGCATAACTCCTTCTTCAAGGGCAACTACCTGTTCCGTCTGTGGACGGACGCGCACGCGATCATCGATTACCTCGTCTACGCGAAGAATTACATCGCGGAATGCGAGGAGCGTCACGGGTTGGATCGCGTCGAAGAACTGCTTGACTCGTGCCACGCGCTGATGAACTACGGCGTGGACCGCTACAAGCGTCCGCAGAAACTGTCGCTCGCGAAAGAAGCCGCGATGCGCCGCGAGCGCGAGGCGTATCTGCAATCGCAGGTGAATGAATTGTGGCGCACGCTGCCGAACAAAAAGGCGCCGTCCGCCGAGGAAATCGAAAGCCGCTATCCGCCGGAGCCGCAGGAGAATCTGCTGTATTTCGCGGAAAAGAACGCGCCGCTCCTCGAACCTTGGGAGCGCGAAGTCATTCGCATCGTGCGCAAGGTCGGACAGTATTTCTATCCGCAGCGGCAGACGCAGGTCATGAACGAAGGCTGGGCCACGTTCTGGCACTACACGCTGCTGAACACGCTCTACAACGAAGGCCGGCTAGAAGACGGCTTCATGATGGAGTTCCTGCACTCGCATTCGAATGTGGTCTATCAGCCGCCGGTGACGAAGCCGTATTACAGCGGCATTAACCCGTATGCGCTCGGCTTTTCGATGATGAGCGACATTCGCCGCATCTGCGAGAACCCGACGGACGAAGACCGCGAGTGGTTCCCCGACCTCGCAGGCAGCGACTGGCTCGAATCGCTGCACTACGCGATGCGCAACTTCAAGGACGAGAGCTTTATCGCGCAGTATCTGTCGCCGCATTTGATCCGCGAGATGCGCCTTTTTTCGATTCTCGACGACGACATGCGCGACGCGCTCGAAGTCTCGGCCATTCACGACGAAAGCGGCTATCGCTACGTGCGGCAGGCGCTGTCGCGACAGTACGACATTCATCATCGCGAGCCGAACATTCAGGTGTATTCGGTCAACACGCGCGGCGACCGCAGCCTCACGCTGCGTCACTTCATGACCGACAATCGCCACCTCTCGAACGACAGCGACGAAGTGCTCAAGCACATGGCGCGCTTGTGGCAGTTCGACGTGTATCTGGAAAGCGTCGATGAAAACGGCACGGTGAGGAAGCGCTTCGACTGCCGGTACACCGCGCCGAATTCGCGCTGATCGAGATTCGTGTGCAATGAGAAATGGCTCCTTCGCGGAGCCATTTTTCTTGGCTATTGCGGGTCCTCATCCTGCGAAAAGATATCCCAGCTCGCCATGAACAACGCGGCCACGAGCGGCCCGATCACGAAGCCGTTGATGCCGAACAACGCCATGCCGCCGAGCGTCGAGATGAGCACGACCCAGTCGGGCATCTTCGTGTCCTTGCCGACGAGAATCGGGCGCAGCACGTTATCCACGAGCCCGATCACGACGACGCAGAACGCCACCAGCACCAGCCCGCGCCAGATCTCGCCGGTCATGAAAAAGTAAAGCGCGGCCGGCGCCCAGACGAGCGCCGCGCCCACCGCCGGCAAGAGTGACAGAAACGCCATCAGCACGCCCCAGAGCAAGGAGCCGTTGATGCCGAGAATCCAGAAGATCAGCCCGCCTAGAAAGCCCTGCACGGCAGCCACCGCGATATTGCCCTTGACCGTCGCGCGCACGACGGTCGTGAACTTCGCGATCAGATGCTGCTTCGGCGCCGGGTCGAGTGGAAGCGCGCGGCGGATGCGTCGCCCGATCTCGCCGCCATCGCGCAGCAGGAAGAACACGAGATAGAGCATCACGCCGAAGCTCACGATGAACTGGAACGTGTTCTGACCGATGAGCAGCGCCTGCGCCGCCGCGAACTGGCTGATGCGCGAGGCGCCTTCCATCAGCTTGCTTTGCACGCCGCCGATGTCGTCGAGGCCGTAACGCCCGAGCAGTTGCTGCACCGACGCCGGCAGCGCATGAAGCACGTGCTGAAAGTACATGCCGAAGTTCAGATCGCCGCTCTTGATGCGCGTATAGACGAGCGCGACTTCCTGCACGAGCGTCACCGCGACCACCGACACCGGAATGATGACGATGAGAATGGCGGCAGCGAGCGTCGTCAGCGCGGCCAGGTTGCGGCGCTTGCCAAAGCGTGCCGTGAGCCAGCGCTGCATCGGCTGAAAAAGCAGCGCGAGTATCGCGCCCCAGAAGATCGCGCCGAAGAACGGCAGCAGCACCCAGCCGAGCGCGACGGTCACGACGAACAGCAGGATATGAAAGAAGTTCTGGTGAACGGACGGGTTGTTGTTCATTAGCGGCGACGGGAGAAGGCAAAAAAGCGGGCAGGGCGAGGGTTAGCGGGCCATGCTAGCACGCGCTGTCGGCGAGCTTTCACGCACGCTGCGAGCACGAAGCTCGCCTGACGTTCGCGAGATGCGCGGTTGGGTGGTCCGCATCGACTAAAATCCGGCTTCCATTTCTTGCAGACGGCTTCCGGCCACGTCCGGACGGCTTACATCTGCGCCACGCATCGAACCATGAATCCAGGCGTCGTCTACGCATTCGCGGCTTTTGCCATCTGGGGTCTTTTCCCGATCTACTTCAAGGCGCTGCATTCGATCGGCGCGATCGAAATGCTCGCGCACCGCATGGCGTGGTCGATGCTCTTCCTGCTGATCGTGCTGACCGCGCGCCGTCAATGGCAATGGCTCGTGCCCGTGCTGCGCGACAAGCGGCTGCTCGCGCGCTTCGCGGCGAGCGCGGTGCTGCTCTCAGCGAACTGGGGCATCTATATCTGGGCGGTGAACGCGGGGCGTATCGTCGAGGCGAGTCTCGGCTACTTCATCAATCCGCTCGTCAACGTGCTGTTCGGCATGGCGTTTTTGCACGAACGCCTGCGGCCGGTGCAGTGGATCGCGGTGATCGTGGCCGCGCTGGGCGTCGCGTGGCTCACGTGGGTCAACGGCGCGCCGCCCTGGATCAGCTTCGCGCTTGCGCTCACGTTCGGCGGCTATGGCCTGCTGCGCAAGACCGCCTCGCTCGGCGCGCTCGAAGGCCTGACGCTCGAAACCATGCTGCTGTGTCCGGTGGCGCTGCTCTATCTCTTCGTGCTCGGCTCGCACGGAGGAAGCGGCTTCGCGCACGCGACGATCAGCGTGAAGCTGCTGCTCGCGGCGGCCGGACCGGTGACGGCCGTGCCGCTCCTGCTGTTCGCCGCCGGTGCGCGGCGCATTCCGCTGTCCATGCTCGGGCTGATTCAATACATCACGCCGTCGCTGCAACTGCTGATCGGCGTGGCGATTTATCAGGAGGCGTTCGGGCACGATCAGCTGATCGGCTACGGCGCCATCTGGGCCGCGCTCGCGCTGTATTCGCTCGAAGGCGTCTATTGCGCGCGGCGAGCGCGTGCAGCTTGAGCCGACCGATGCCGGTCAGCGCCGTTCAGCGCGATGCATCGCCCCAGCGGTATTCGACGGTCGCATCGTCGAGCTTCGCCTTGATGTCCGGATCCAGCGGTTGATCGACGGCAGCGAGCGTATCGTCGAGCTGCTCCGGGCGGCTCGCGCCGATGATCGCCGATGTCACCGCGGGATTCTCAAGCACCCACGCGAGCGACGTGCTCGCAAGAGAACGCCCGGTCGGCGCGACGATTTCCTTCAGCTTCTCGATGGTCTGAAACTCGCGCTCGTGCCAGTAACGCTCCTGATACATCTCGCCCGCCTTGCCGACGGTCGCGGTGAAGCGGCCCTCGGAAGGCGCCGCGCCGTGCTTGTGCTTGCCCGTCAGCAGGCCGCCCGCGAGCGGGTTGTACGGAATCACGGCGAGCCCTTCTTCGGTTGCGAGCGGCAGCAACTCGCGCTCGATCTGCCGGAAGAGCAGGTTGTAGCGCGGCTGCACCGAGACGAAGCGCGCGGTACGGAGCACGTCGGCGCGGCCGAGCGCCCGCGCGAGCCGGTACGCCAGGAAATTCGACACGCCGATATAACGCGCCTTGCCGTGCCGCACGATCACGTCGAGCGCCTCCAGCGTTTCGTCGAGCGGCGTGTCGCGGTCGTCCATATGCAGCTGATACAGATCGACGTAATCGGTGTTCAGGCGCCTGAGCGACGCGTCCATGGCATCGAGCAGGTGCTTGCGCGACGCGCCCTTGTTCCAGTCGAGCGGTCCCATCACGCCAACGGCCTTGGTCGCGAGGATGAACTGGTCGCGCTTGCCCGCAACCCATCGCCCGACGATCTCCTCCGTGCGGCCGACGATATCGTGCGTGCCGCCGAGCGGATACACATCGGCGGTATCGATGAAATTGACGCCTGCCTCGCTCGCGCGGTCCATGATGCTGCGCGACACGTTCTCGTCGGTCTGCAGACCAAAGGTCATCGTGCCGAGGGTGAGACGCGATACGGTGAGTCCGGTGCTGCCGAATTTGCGGTATTGCACGGTTGCGCTCCAGAAGAAGGGAAGAAGGCGTGCGGCAACGGGCAGGATAGCCCGTACCGCGCGCGCCTGCTTATCGTGCGGCGGGCGTCGGCGCGGACGTGCGCGGCGCGGAATCGAGCCGGCGGAACACCGCGCCCGACAGCAGCGTGACCACGCCCATGCACGCGAAGCTCAGTTTGAAGCCGAGCGACGCCGACCCGAAGTGTCCTTCGAAGACCTGCACGAGCGAGCCGCCGATCGACACGCCGAGGCCGATGGCCAGCATCTGCACCATCGAGAACAGGCTGTTGCCGCTGCCCGCGTCCTGCTTCGACAAACCCTTGAGCGTGACGCTGTTCATCGCGGCGAACTGCATCGAGTTGCATGCGCCGAAGATCGCGAGAATCGCGATTTCGGCGGCGAGCGGCAATGACGGCGAGAAAGCCGCGAACGCGACGATCGACGCGCCGACGAGCGCCGTGTTCACCAACAGGAACGTGTCGTAGCCGTACCGCTTGACGAGCCGCGCGATCCAGCGCTTCGAGACGGTGCCCGCAATCGCGATGGGCAGCATCATGAGCCCGGAATGCAGCGGGCTATAGCCGAGTTCCAGCTGCATCATGAGCGGCAGCAAAAACGGCACCGCGCTCGAACCGATGCGGCACAGCAGATTGCCGATCAGGCCGACGCTGAAGTTGGGCTCGCGAAAGAGCGCGAGCTTGAAGAGCGGGTTGCGCCGGTGACGCGCATACGGAATGTAGGCGAGGGCGGATATCGCCGCGAGCGCGAAAAGCGCCGCCGACAGCGCGCCGCGATGCGTCTCGACAGGCGGATCGAGCGCGAGCGAAAACGCGACCATGCACAGCGAGACCAAGCCGCAGCCGATGAAGTCGAAGGGCGGCGCGTCGTGCAGCGTGTCGTGAGGCAGGAAACGCTGGACCGCATAGAGGCCGGCCGCGCCGATCGGCACGTTGATCAGAAAGATCCAGTGCCATGTGAACGACTGGACGAACCATCCGCCGAGCGTCGGGCCGAGAATCGGGCCGACTTGTCCGGCGACGGAAATCATCGCGAGCGCGGAGACGTAGGCTTCGCCGCTGACGGCGCGCAACACCGCGAGGCGGCCGATCGGCAGCAGCATCGAGCCGCCGATGCCTTGCAGCACGCGCGCAAAGACGAGTTGGTCGAGCGAATGCGCGCCCGCGCAGGCGAGCGAGCCGACGACGAACAAGCTGATCGACACGAAGTACACGCGCCGCGTGCCGAAGCGGTCAGCGAGCCAGCCGGAGGCGGGCGTGAAGAGCGCCATCGTGAGCGTGTAGGCGACGACGATCGACTGCATTGCGAGCGGCGCGGCGTGCAGGTCCCGCGCGATGGAAGGCAGCGCCGTGTTGACGATCGTCGTATCGAGCGCCTGCATGAAGAAGCCCACGGCGACGATCCACAAAAGCGCCGTGTGCGAAGACTGTCTGGTCATAAGGGAGAGAGCTGGGCGTCGCGCTGGAACCGTTTTCAGCGCATCTGTGAAATCTTAGTGACTGCAAGCGTTATCGGGAAGACCGCTAACCGCATTGACTGTCATCGGCATAGGCGATGACAATGCCGCATGCTCAATCCGCTCTGGCTGAACACCTTCGCGACGGTGGCCGCGTCGCACAGTTTCACCGAAGCCGGGCGGCAACTCGGCTTGCGTCAGTCCAGCGTGTCGGAGCATATCCGGCGCCTGGAGGAGAGCGTGGGCCGGCGGCTTTTCCTGCGTGACACGCACTCGCTTGCGCTGACCGCCGACGGCGAAGCGATGCTCGTCCACGCCCGCGTCATTCTGGAAGCGATGTCGCACGCCGAATCGCAGTTCCGCTCGCCTCGACTGCGCGGACGCGTGCGGCTCGGCTCATCGGACGATCTCGCGCTCGGACCGCTGCCAAGCGTGCTCGCCGCGTTTCGCGACACGCATCCGGACGTGGAACTGGAAATCACCATCGGCATGACCGGGCGGCTGTATCAACTGCTCGACGCGGGCGAGCTGGATCTTGCCGTCGGCAAGCGGCGTCTCGGCGATGCGCGCGGCACGCGGCTTTTCAGCGGGCGGCTGGAATGGCTCGCGAAGCCGGGGACCGTCGTCGATACGACGCTGCCGCTGCCGCTGATTCTCGTCGCCGAGCCGAGCGTCACGCGCGCCGTCGTGCTGGATTCGCTCGCGACGAGCGGCGCGCGCTGGCAAATGGTCTGCACGAGCAGCAGCCACGCGGGCTGCATCGCGGCGGCGCGCGGCGGGCTCGGGCTGACGGTGCGCTCGCACTTTCTGGCGGGCCGCGGGCTCGCGCCGCCGGTCAATCGCGCGGACTTGCCGGAGTTGCCCGAGGTGGAGTTCATCGCGTTCGGCGCGAAGCATCTGAGCCGGCCGGCGGAGACGCTGCTCCAGCTTCTGGAGACGAGCGATTTGCGCGGGGAGTGGGACGGGGAGTAGGGAATGCGGCGTGCTTTGGGCGGATCAATCACGTCGTGCCGCCGCAACGCCGGGCGGCGGCCCCGAATGGCTAACCAGAAACGCTTCTTATATATTGAGCGGCCATTGAAGTATCCACTCCAGCCCGTGCTTTCTTTCCGCCGTCTTTTCCTCGCCGATGCCTCGCGCCGCGCGTGCCGGGCATTGCTCGTCGCCGCGCTCGCGCTGATGCCGCTCTCGCGCGCGCACGCCGCCGCGTACGTGACCCGGCACTGCGAAGACCTCGCCGGCAAGACCGTGCCCGCGTCGATCATCGGCTTGCCGACGCGCGGCGCGCTGATCGTCACGGCGTCGGCGGTCAAGGCGGCCGCGCCGGGCAATCGCAACGGCGAGTACTGCCGCGTGACGGGCATCATCCGCGCGATTCAGGAGACGACGCCGGACATCCGCTTCGAAGTGAACCTGCCGAGCCACTGGAACGGGCGCGCGCTGCAAATGGGCGGCGGCGGCTACAACGGCGTGCTCGTGTCCGGCACCGAGCCGATGCCCTTCGCGCCCGATTCGACGCCGCTCGCGCGCGGCTACGCGACCTTCGGCTCGGACTCGGGGCACGTCGGCAATTCGGGACGCGCGGATTTCGCCGTGAACGACGAAGCCATCGTCAACTTCGGCTTCGCGCATTTGAAGAAAACGCGCGATGTCGCGCTCGCGCTGATCGAAATGGGCTACGGGCGCTTGCCCGACAAGATCTACTTCGCGGGCGGCTCGACGGGCGGGCGCGAAGGCTTCACCGTCATCGAGCGTTTCCCGAACGACTACGACGGCGTGATCGCCAACGCGCCCGCCATCAACTTCTCGGGCGTGCGGCTGCTCGGCGTGAAAGTGGGGCAGGCGTCGTACGCGAAGCCGGGCGGCTTCGTCGGGCTCGCGCAGCAACGGCGCGTCTACGAGACGGTGGTCCACGAATGCGACCGGCTCGACGGTCTCGCGGACGGCATCGTCGGCAATGTCGAAGCGTGCCGGCAACTGGAACCGCAGATCATCGCGTCGTTGCGCTGCGCGAACGGTCAGCGTCCGTCGCTGCGCGACAGTTGCCTCTCCGATGCCCAACTCGACACGCTGGAACTGCTGCGCGACGGTCTTTCGATGCGCTATCCGCTCGCCTATGGCGTCGCGACCTATCCGGGCTACAACGTGTTTCAGGGCGTGGACTTCTCCGGCGTGCTCGGCCTCGGCGATTCGCCCACGCTCGTGAACCCGCCGACGTTCGCCGCGAACGGCTATCTGTTCGCGCAGGGCGACGCGTATATCCGCCACTTCGTCACGCGCGATGCGGCAGTCAGCGGACTCTCGTTCGATATCGACAATCCCGGCCGCTACCGGCAGCGGCTCGTCACGCTCGCCTATACGGTCGGCGCGATGAACCCGGATTTCTCGGCGTTCATCGCGCACGGCGGCAAGCTGGTCGCCATGCACGGCCTCGCCGACGAAGTGATCAGCCCGAACCAGACGATCGCGTTCTATCGCGGACTCGTCGAGCGATATGGTCAGGAGACCGTCGATTCGTTCATGCGGCTCTACATGGTGCCGGGCTTCCAGCACGGCAACGGCGTGTTCATTCCCGCATGGGACGAACTCGGCGCGCTCGACGAGTGGGTGACGAACGGCGTCGCGCCGGAGACGCTCATCGGCACGGACATCGCGCCGGCCACCAACGGACGCACGCGTCCCATCTGCCGATACCCCGGCTATCCGCGCTATCTCGGCAAGGGACGAGTGAACGTGGCCGCGAGCTTCCGCTGCACGGCACCGTAGGCGGCCGCCATCAGAGCGCGTTCACGGCGGGCGGTTTGAGGCGGGCGATGAACCGAACGATGAAGCGCGCCCACGCGGGCCGAACGTGCTGCGCGCGATACGAAGTCAGCGACACCTCGACCGCGCCCTCCGACTCCGACGACAGCCACACGCGTTCGCCGCGCGCAAGCCGCACGACATCGCCGGGCTTGAGCCAGTAATCGTAGGGGTCCTCATGACGCGTGAGCCATATCGAGGCATCCGCGCGCAATTCGGCATCGCGCGCAAGCCGCCACGAGACCATCTGATGCGGCAACACCTCGACATACACGACCACCCGCGCGCCCGACGCATGCAGCTTGCCCGAGGCGACGCCGTGGCGCGCGCCACGCCCTTCCAGCACTTGCGATAGCTCTTCCATCTTGCTCTCCATATAGAGCCGAAGACGGAAGGCCAGGCACGCATCAAACTAAAAGGCCCCGTCTTGCGGCGGGGCCTTCGGAATCGACTTGCTTGCCTGTCTCGCTAGCGCACGCGTTCTCCCGATGACCCGCCGATGATGGCGTTCACTGGGTTTTTAATCGCGGCGATGGCGAGGGAAAGGATTGCGTGCATGAAACGCAGTATCGATGCGAACGCGCGGCGCTGTCAATATCGAGATAGCGGGCGCGTTCGCATTTCTACGGCGCGGAGGTCACATGCCCGTGTAACCCTGCGGCTTCGTCGCGTTCTTCTTCGCGACGTCGGCGTTGGTCGAAACGACGTACTGCGGGGACTCGGTGAGCGTGAGCGTCACCACGCCGTTCGTGTACGGCGCGCTCGACACGTTGCCCATCGCGTCGATCAGCTTCACCGTGCCGCTCGTGCCGGCTGCATCGACATTGAGCTTGTAGGCAGTGCTGTAGGTCGTGCTGAATGCGCCGTTCGAAGCCGGCCACACCGCGTTGTTGTGCGTCCAGACCGCGGTGATGACCTTGCCGTTGCCGAGTTGCTGGAACGCATAGGCGTACACGCCGGAGGGCAGGTTGTTCACGGGACCGAGCGTGGTGGTGCCGTCGAGCACGCGGGTCATGGCGGCGACTTCCATCGCGGCCGGCTTGGGGCTGATGTTCGTCGTGCCGAACGCGGCCTGCGGATGATCCAGATCGAAGAACGTGCCGTAGCCCGGCTCGCCGGGGAAGTCCGGCCCGAAGAACACGTAGGTCTGATCCGCGCCTTCGCCGAGCAGGATGATGTGCGCGCGCGCGACGACCGCGCCGTGCGCGAACAGAATGTTCGGCGACGGATAGTTCGGGCCGTAGTTCGCGCCGATGTCATAGCTGATGCCCGTCTCGGTCACGAAGAGCTTCATGTTCGGCTTGTAGTCCTTCGCCATTTCCGCGCGCAGGTTGCGCATTTCGTTAAGCAGCGAGTTCGCGGCATCGGCGGCATTCGCGTCCGTGTGATGACGCTCCGGCGGATGCGACGGCGACGTGCCCGCATCGTAGTAACCGTGCGTCGCGATGCCGTCGAGATACTGCGCGAGGCCGAGCGGCGCGAGGCGCTTCAGGCGATCGGTGGTGAGCGACGGGAACGGCTCGGCCGGACCCATGACGACCGCGTGCGGGTCCTTCGAATGCAGGCCCTGATATGCCGCCTTGTAGAGCGCGACGAAGTTCGCGTCCGTGTCCTTCCACTGGATGTACGGCTCCCACGTCACCTGATAGTAGTTCGCCGACATGGTCGGGTAGTAGCGCGCGCGGATCGCTTCCGTTTCCTGTCCGACACGGCCCATGTAGTTCGCGTAGTAGTTCAGGTCGTTCGGGATGTAGCTGTAGTCGGGGCTCAGGCCGTGCATGCTCGCGCCGCCGGGAATGCCGTCCAGACGGACGAGGCGCATGACCTTGCCGGACGTATAGAACGGGTCGAGGTTGTTCGCGTTCGGGTTGAACGCGAAGCGGCCGTTCGGCTCCATCACGGACATCTGGCGGTCGTCGATCGTCGACGAGATGCCGAGCGCGGCGAGCATCGTGCCGTTGCCGTTGAAGCCCTGCATGCCGAAGCGATGCTGCTCCTGCTTCGCGTACGTGACGGCGGGAATCACGCCGCCGAGATCCGGAATGACGCCGAAGGTGGCGATGCCGTTCGGGCGCGTGCCGGCCGTCTGAACCTGTCCGCCGTGATTGGCGAGCGTCGCGGAGACCGCGAAATAGCCAGCGAGCGTCGAGGAACACGTCAGCGTGGTCTTCGTGGCCGCGGCGGGCGCCGGGAAGCTGCCGCTCGCGACCGTCTTGCCGAGCGCATCGGCGATGGTCCATTTGAGCGTGTCGGCTGAAGCCGCGCGCGTCGTGATCGCCACCTGGAACTTCGTGCCGGCGGGGAACATGCGCGAGCCGTCGCTGCTCGGCGTGTCCGCCGTGATCTGTCCGCTGCCGCCCGATGCCGCCGCTGCCGAGGGCGCGCCGCAAGTCATCGACTGCGCGCTCGCCGCCTTGGCGACCGCAGTCGGGTCGGAAGCCGTTGAACCGTCGGCTGCGTTCATGACGGAGGCGGGCGAGGAGGCGTCGTCGCTGCCGCCACAACCGGCGAGAGCGAGAACGAGCGTCGGAAGCAGGAAAGTATTCTTCTTCATGGATTCATATGCATGGACCGGACGCGCGCAGGCGACCGGCGACGCCTTCGGCATCGGGTTCGGGACGGGCAGGGAACCGACGTATTCGCCTCTCCCGGCTTCGGGCCGGATGTCGAAGAAGCGAACGAATGCGCCGTCGTGATGGACGAGCGGACGTACAGCGGTGGCCACCGCCGCGCGACGCTCTACTGAGGGCATGCGACACCGGGCGGTATAAATTGCTTCTTGGCAATTCGCTTACCGGCCGACGGAGGCAAATACTACGGGATAATTCAGACAATGGCACGTAACAGCTCGTAACGTCTTGTAACGTACGACAATTACGTCTTTTCGTCTGACTAATGAGCGTGGCGGCCGAAGGTTGCTGTTCAGGCGATGCCGGTTTAACTTTGTCGGCACATGACTTCACGAAAGGAGACCGCCGTGGCTTTTCTGTTGCTCATCGTGGAACCCGTCGGTCAGCGCGCGCAGCGCACGGCCGAGGAAGGGCGAGAGGCGTATCGGCAGATGGTCGAGTTCGCCGACACGCTGAAGGCGCGCGGCGTCCTGCGCGCGTGCGAATCGTTGACGTCGCTTGCGGACGCGTCGCGCGTTTCCACGTTAAAAGGCGACGCGCGGGTCATCGACGGCCCGTTCGCGGAAGCGAAGGAAATGATCGGCGGCTTCTTCCTGCTCGATTGCGAGACGCACGCCGAAGCGGTGGCGATTGCCGCCGAGTGCCCGGCGGCGGCATGGTGCACGGTGGAAGTCCGCAAGCTCGGGCCGTGCTACCTGTGACGCGGTGTCGATTTCCGCGTGCTTCGATCGTCGTTCAAACGACATCCCATGAAAACGGAGCATCACGCCATGCACAAACAGATCTTCGTGAACCTGGCGGTTCGCGACCTTCAGCAATCGATGACGTTTTTCAAGGCCCTCGGGTTTCACTTCAACCCGGCATTCACGAACGACGCCGCCGCGTGCCTCGTCATCGGCGAGAACATCTTCGCGATGCTGCTCACCGAGGCGTTTTTCAAGACCTTTACCGACAAGTCGCTCGTCGATGCGCGTGAAAGCGTCGAGGCGCTCGTGTGCCTGTCATGCGAGAGCAGGGCGGAAGTGGACGAACTCATCGCCAAGGCCGTGGCTGCGGGCGGGCGCACGCCGCGCGCGCCGCAGGACCACGGTTCCATGTACGGTCACGCGTTCGAGGACCTCGACGGCCATACCTGGGAACTGGTGCATATGGAGCCGGAAGCAGCGTGAGCGCGTCGTCGGACGAACGCGAAGCAGCGACGCGGCGAACCATCGAGGCGGTGTGGCGCATCGAATCGGCGAAGGTGATTGCGAGCGCGGCGCGCGTCGTGCACGACGTCGCGCTCGCGGAAGAGCTGGCGCAGGACGCGTTCGTCGCGGCGCTCGAGCACTGGAGCCGCGAAGGCGTGCCCGAGAAACCGGGAGCGTGGCTCATGACGACAGCGAAGAACCGCGCGCTCGACCGTCTGCGTCAGCACGCGCTGCACGCGCGCAAGCACGAGGAACTCGGCCGCGATCTGGATGCGCAGGAGCGACACATCACGCCCGATTTCGTCGATTCCCTAGATGCCGCCCGCGACGACGACATCGGCGACGATCTGCTGCGGCTCGTGTTCACGGCGTGCCATCCGGTGCTGTCGCTGGATGCGCGCGTCGCGCTGACGCTGCGGCTTCTGGGCGGCCTCACGACGGACGAAATCGCGCGGGCGTTTCTCGCGCCGGAGCCGACCATCGCGCAGCGCATCGTACGGGCGAAGCGCACGCTGTCGGCGGCGCGCGTGCCGTTCGAGGTGCCGAAGGCCGGCGAGCGCGCGGCGCGGCTGGCATCGGTACTCGAAGTCATCTATCTCGTTTTCAACGAAGGTTACTCGGCCACAGCCGGCGACGACTGGATGCGGCCTGCGCTCTGCGACGACGCGCTGCGACTCGGCCGCATTCTCGCCGAACTGATGCCGCATGAGAGCGAGGTGCACGGCCTCGTCGCGCTGATGGAGATCCAGGCATCGCGGACGAAGGCGCGGGTGGACCGCGACGGCCGCCCGGTGCTGTTGCCGGACCAGGATCGCAGCCGCTGGGATCCGTTGCTGATCCAGCGCGGTCTGGCGGCGCTGCGGCGCGCGGCGGCGTTGGGCGGCGCGCGCGGCGTGTACGCGTTGCAGGCGGAGCTGGCGGCATGCCACGCGCGCGCGCCGAGCGCCGCCGAGACCGACTGGCCGATGATCGTCGCGCTTTACGATGCGCTGATGGAGGTGGCGCCGACGCCGGTGGTCGAGCTCAATCGCGCGGTCGCGGTGAGCATGGCGTCGGGGCCCGAGGCGGCGCTCGCCATCGTGGACCGGTTACGAGATGCTGCCGCGCTGAAGAACTACCACTGGTTGCCCGGCGTGCGCGCGGATTTGCTGGCGCGGCTCGGTCGCGTGGATGAGGCGCGGGACGAGTTCATGCGGGCGGCGGGGCTGGCGAGAAATGCGCGGGAGCGCGAGTTTTTGTTGGAGCGGAGTCGGGAGATGGGTTGATTGGGGGGGCGACGGCTATGTCACTTGACATAAGATAAATTAGCACATTTTTAGTTAGCCGTTTAATTGATGATCGGCGACCGCTTATGCCATCGCCGATCCTACGTTGCTATTCCTGCGCTGGCGCAGTTGGTGTGCGCGTGTTGCCGTCGTCTGCCTCGGTCAGCGGCATATCGGCCGGTTGATCGCCGGACTTCGGCGCGGGCTGCGCCGCTTTGTCCGTATCGACGACATCGGTGCCCGGTTCGTTCTGCGGAATACTCATGATCGTCTCCTTTGTTGAGATTGCTGCCGACCATCAGCATCGACAGTGCCTGATCGCGGAATGCGCGTTGCTTCGTTGCGTCGATGTATTCGACAACCGGAGCCAACCATGTCCGCATCGACCAGCTCAACCAATAAACCACCCGAAAACCCGATCGACTCCGAGGGACTGACCGATCTCGGGCCGGCGCAGCCCGAAGACCCGCCGCATCCGCCGCAAGCGGACGCCGATTTGCGCGATCCCCCGAGTCCGGCGGGCGTTCCACGTCCGGACGATCGCTGATACTGCTCTGCGATAACACGTCAATGGTGCGCGTCGATAATCGGCGCGGCCGAATTCGTCTCAGCAACTTCAAACCGTTCCGAACCAATTGCTTGACGTCCGAGAGTATTTCCCGAAGGCATCGGAATTTAATCAGAAAATGCTCAGTAAAAGACATTCGCAAAAACGCGCATAAAAATCGTTCGAGAAACTAGGCGTTCCGCGTTATCCTCCTTCTCAGTGGCACCTTTCAATCGATTTGGGGCTTGAAGATGAAACGAGGAAAGGCTTTACACCGAGTGCTTATCGCGGACACGACACCGATGATAGCGGAAGGCTTAAAATTGCTTCTAAGCGAAAGCAGTCTTCCGGTAGTTGTCGGAATATCCTCATGCAAAGTCGAATTAACGGACCGCCTAAATCGTAGCGACATCAATATTCTTATTCTCGATCCCGCATTCTTGCAGCACGATCTCGATCTCGGCAATATCGATTCGCTCACTGCTTTCATTAATCGGCATTCTCACGTTTCCATTCTCCTGCATACCACGGTGACCGATCCGCAAATTCTGGAGAAAATGACGCATTTGAACCGACCGAGCGTCGCCAATAAAGCCGACGAGTTACAGGACGTCGTACAGATGGTGAGCCGCTTGCTGAGAGGAGAAGTCAACGTATTGTCGCCGAAGACCCACCGCATGTTGTATCGAGCGCGCAAGCTGAGCGAACGAGTGCCGGAGCTTTACGCGTTCTAGCGCGAGAAGTCGGCGCTTCTCCAACGCGCTTTCCCCCGTGCTCCCCAAACCAAAACCACGACCTATACTGAAAGCACGCGCGCTGAATCGTCAAATTTCTTCGACGATTCGTTCACTCAGCGAAACCTGCCCCGGCATCGTGCCATAGTCGCGTAATTAGCGCTTCCGTCTGGGCTCAAGCCCAGTTTTGCGCACCACCCACGACACGACAGCATGCTCGAACAATACGACGACCTTTATCCGAAACTCTACGCCGGCGATGTCGAGTCATGCGCGCGCTTTCTCGACGAACGGCGAGCGGCGGATGGCAACACGGCCGAATACTGGCATTGGCGCGCAATCGTGCATCTGCGCGCGGGACAATTTCTTCAGGCGCTCGATATTTGTTTCATGCTCACGCGTCTGTCCGATTCTTTCGCCTTTCACGTCCACTGCATGTGCGACGTCGCCGCACATCTCGGTCTGAAAGAAGTCGCGCTCGCGGGAATCGAATCGTTCGCGCAGAAAGCGTCGACGCCTGAAATCGCCGGTTTTCTGTGGCGCGTGTACGGATGGCATTATCTCGGTGAAGACAATCGCGTACTGGAATTGAGACCCGACGGCATCGACGAGCATTCCGCCTTCGTGCTCGGTCATCACCAGGCGCGCAGCCGCATGCGGCTTCACGGCATCGCGCATGGCGTCGAGGCGATGCATCAGTACTGGTCGTCCGACGACGCGCGGCGCGTGCTTTTCCCGCATGTGAACCGCGAAGGTTACTGGACCGGTCAGCGCGCCCTGCCCGCGCGCCTGTCTGTCCAACTCATCGCGTCGGGTTTCGGCGATCTGGTGAACTGGGCGCGCTACATCGGCGCGTTGCAGGCGATGCGCGTCGCCGTGGACTACGACACCGACCTCTTCCGCGTGGCGACGCCGGAAGCCGATCGCGCCGACTACGTCCGGGCGATGGAAGCCGCCGGCTTCACGCGACCGACGGGCGACGGCGCAATGTGGACGGACCCGTTCACGCTGTTCACCGCCCTTTTCCCGGTGCTCGGCCACGCGCCGTCGCACCGGTACATCGAACCGGCGGCCTCCGCGAGCGTCGATGCCGTCGTCGACCGCATCTGGCATCGCGCGCGGGGCCGGCGCTGCGTCGGCGTGTTCTGGTCATCGTGCGAATCGGCGAATAACTTCGCGAGCCGCAGCCTCACCCTGCCCGACCTCGACCCGCTGTTCGATACGCAGAGCGACGTCTACTGGGTCGTCATGCAGCGCGGCTTCGAACGCCGCCGCTGGCTGAACGACCCGCGCTCGAACGATCTCGACCGCTTTACCACGCTCGATCTCGACATGACGCTCGGTCAGTCGGCGGCGCTGATCGATCGGCTGGATGCGTTCATCGGCAACGACGGCGGGCTCACGCATTTCGCCGGCGCGCTCGGCAAGCGCACCTATCTCTTTCTGAACCACGTCGCCGAATGGCGCTACGAGCGCGAAGGCGCCACAACGGCCTGGTACCCGAACGTGCGGCTCGTCCGGGCGCGCGAGCTGGGCGCTTGGGGCGACGTGGTCGGCGCGTTGCAGCGACTGCTCAATGCCGACGCACGCTAGCCGCGCTCAGCGCGCGACTGCCCGGAAACCGTACTCCTCGCGCGCGCCGTAGCGGCCGGGCGCGAAGCCGTTGAACACGTGGCCGCCCACTTTCGCGCCCACGTTTTCAAGGCGGCGCAAGGTCTCTTCCAGTTGCCGCGCGCCCGTCCGGTCCGCCCGCGACACCAGCAGCACGAGATCGCAATCGTGCATGGCGATGGAGAGCGCGTCGCTGACCGGAAGCACCGGCGGCGAGTCGATGACGACGTAATCGTAGATGTCGCGCAGCATCGACAGCGTCTCCTGGAACGCCGGACGGCCGAGCAGTTCCGCGGGATTCTCGGGATAGAACGCGCCCGCGTCCATCATCGAAAGACCACCGCCGAGCGAGACGATCGCTTCATCCACGTGCGCGGAGCCTTCCAGTACTTCAGCGAGACCGGGCCCGGTGCGGCCATCGACGAGATGGCGCAGACGGCCCTGCCGCATGTCCGCGTCGATCAGCAACACCGACGCACGCGTTTCCGCTAGCAGATACGCGAAGTTCGAGGAGACGAAGCTCTTGCCCACGCCCTGCGTCGGGCCGGTGAAGAGGATCACCTTGCCGTGACGATCGTCGGCGCTCGCGACATAGCGCGGATTCATCATCGTCGTGGTCGTGCCGAAAGGCATCCCGTTCATCGGGTTCAGCGAGTTGAGTCCGCCGCCGAGTCCCGCATGAACCATCGGCACCGGCGCGCCGCTCAGCATCGCGCGGACGCTGTTGCGCAACGAGCGCAACGCCTCGATGCTCGGGTCGGTCGGACTCGTCATGGCGAGCAGCTTCGCAGGCGCGGCGTTGTGCGTTAGCGCGCGCACGTCCTGGCGCAGTTGCGCCGTCGAACGCGCGATCACCGCAAGACGCGGCAACTGCGAGAACTGATCGATTTCTTCCGGACTCCGAAGTTCGCGCCGATTCAACGCGATCAGATAGATCGAAACGGTGCTGATAAAGAGGCCGCCGAAGACAGAGCCGAGCAGCACGATCCACGCGCGCGGCCACGACTGCTTCTCGGGCGCGACGGCCCAATCCACAACCGCGACGCCCGGCGGCGTGCTCGCGGCCGCCACTTCCAGTTGTTGCGCATTCGTGAGCACGCTCGTGTAAAGCTGCGTCGTGACGGCGACATCTCGCGCGAGCTCGACGTATTGCCGCTGCACGGTCGGCAGATTCGCCGCGATCTTCGACGTATCGGCAATCTCGCGCTTCACCTGATTCAACTGCGTGAGCGCGCTCTGATAGTTCTCGTTGTCGGGCTTGTAGCGATGCTGCGCGGCATCGAGGGCGAGTTGCAGCGTCGTCTGCTGCTCTTCCAGCCGGCTCATGCGCGTGATGAGCGCGGTGTTCTGCTGCGCCATGTCGACCGTGCCCGTTTGCGTGCGGAATGCATTGAGGCGTCGCTCGGCCGTTTCGAGATCCTGCTTCAACGCGGGCAGGCGCTGCTTCAGGAAGTCGAGGCTCGTCTGCGCCTGCGCGGCACGGCGTTCGACGTCGCGCTGCTGATACGTCTTGATGATCGCGTTGACCATGGCCTGCGCGAGCAGCGGCGATTCCGCCTGATAGCTCAGGTGGATCAGCGACGGGTCGCGCAACGACGATTCGCGCGGCGGAATCCATGTGCGCAGCCGCGCAATCACGTTGTCGAACGTCATCTGCTGCGAGTACTTGCGCAGTTCGAAGCTGATGCCCGGGCGCGCGCGCAGCGTGTCGATGCGCAGTTCGCCGGGCGCCTGCCCTTCCGGCGTACTGACCTGAAACGGCACTGTCTCGCCGACGCGCCCTTGTGCGAGTTGCCTGTCGTCCTTGTCGTAGAGCGTCCATCGTCCCGCTGGTCCCGCGACCACGCGGAACTTCGCCTTGTAAGTGGACTCAGGAACGGTGAACACGCCGGGCTTCAGGCGCTCGCCGCCCCAAGCATAGTCATCGAGGCCGAAGAGCGATGGCGCAAGCTCGTTGTCGCTCGCGTGGCGCGACGCGAGATAGCTACCGATCAAAGGAAAGTGGCTCTTCGTCTCGACGACGGTCTCCGCGCCCGTCTGCGCGATAGCCGCGCTCACCACGGAACGCGACGTGAGCACGTCGCTCTCGTCGTTCGCGGAGGCGTCGGCGGCCATCGAGCCAGATACGTCGGAGAGCGCGCTGATCGACGTGCCGGCCTTGCTTTGCACGCGCAACAGCGCTTCAGCGCGATATTGCGGCGTGGCGAGCAGCACATACAGCACACCGGCCGCGCAGCATGTGCCGGTGACTGCGCCCAACAAGGTCTTATGGCGCACCACGCTGCGCCATAAGTCGACGAGACCGTCGCCGCGTTGCGGAACTGGCGTCATGGCCGGGCGCATATTATATGAAAGCATGTTATATCCCTAAGAAAAGTAAAAGACCCAGGACGTCAGTGCATTTCCACGCAGGCACATTCCCTCGCATGTGCCTGCTGATACGTACAGCGAACCACTACGAGGAAACCGTCACGAAGACCGGCCCTTGCGCTTCCGTCACGGCGAGCACCTTCTGCCCGGCTCGCGCGACGCCAAACAGATCCGTGATCCGCGCGCCCGCAGGCAGACGCGACACATCCAGATTCACCACGTTGCCGGCGCCGTAGCACCAGACCACATATTTCGTTGCCTGCGCGTCGTCGAACTTGAGCACGATGTATTGCTCCTTCTCGTCGATGAAATACCGCGCGTTCTTCGCATCCGCCGTGAACGCGAACAGATGCTTCACCGCTCGATACGCCGGGAGCTTTCCGTTCTGCGCATCCAGCAGACCGAAGTTATGTTCCATCTCCTTCGGATCATTGCCGTCGTTGCGCATGTCGTAGTAGGAGGTCAGTCCCACTTGCGCGATCCAGTTCATCAACAGCAAGCGCACCGCATAGTTCGCCTGTCTCGCGCGCGCTTCGCTCGCGTGACCATTGCCGATATCAACTACATAGTGATAGCCGACGCTCGGGTATGACCATTCGGTGGCCCACACTTGCGGACGCCTTGCATACGTCGAGAGGTCCTCGCGCAACGCACGATAATCCCCGAGCACGGTCTCCGGTTCTTGCTGCCGGTACGGATGAACGCTCACGGCGTCCGGCCCGGTTTGCGTCGCGCTGATATCGCCCACCGCGCGTATGAAGTCGCGATCGACCTGCTGCACGCCACCAGTCGCAATCACCACGTTGGGATTCGCGGCCCGTGCCGCTTTCACCGCAGTCTGAAGCAACGCGCGATACGCGGTCGCCGAGGGACTGACTAACCAGTAGTCCTTATGATCTTCTTCGTTCCACACTTCGAAGCGTACCGGCGCATTGCGATAGCGGTATGCCGCCTGATACGTGTACGTCTGAAACGCGGCGAGCTGCGGCGCGGACGTCGGCGGCTGGTCCGGGCTGTACGCGTAATGCTTGTAGCCGAGGATGAAAAGCGCGCCGAGACCGCGCGCCTTCAGGTTGTTCACGAGACCGTCGAACTCACCGAAGTGCCAGCCGTCCGGCGCTTGCACCGCTTCCCAGAAGAGGTCGGTGCGCACGAACGAGAAGCCGACGTCCTTCACCGCGTCGAGCAGTTGCGTATCGCCGATCTGATGAATGGCGACGCCCGTGTTCGCCCGCGACGCGGCAAACGACGGCAACGCGACATAAGCGCGCTCGAGCGACACCGGCGAGCCGTCGAGCGCTACATCGGTCGTGGCGGATGCGGGCAGCATCGTGATGCAGGCGGCCACGACGCCCGCTACCGCGATGTGCCGGGCGATGCTTTTCGCGCGGATCATGTCAAAGGCTCCGCAGTCCGTCGCGCGCCGATTCGAGCATCGGCTCGCTCTTGACCGACGGCATCGCATGCATCGCATGCATCGCCGGCATGCGGGCGCGCCATTGCATCGCGGACAACGGCACCGGCATGCGCCACACGCGCGGCTCCACAGCGAGCCCGCTCTCACGCAGATAAGCGAGCGTGATGCCGAGGAATAGCAGGCAGCCGATCGATTCACAGATATCGGTCGTGGCGCAGGCGAAGAGCAGATAAAGAAGCATTGCCCACGACGGTCTGTCCTCGGGTTGCGCTCTCAGCAACACGCGCACGAAAAAGCCGATAAGCGCTACTGCGCCCAGCATGCCGAAGCTCGCGAGCACATACAGCACCGTGTTGTCCGCATAGGCCACATTGAACCCGAACGCGCTTTCGTAATAGGTGGATGCCGAGCCGAAGCCACCTGGTCCGAGTCCGAGCCATATGCGGTTGTTCTTCAGGAGTCCTTCTATCAGGATCGGCCATGTATTGAACATGCGATCCTGGAAGGATGCGAGCGTCATGTAGCCCGTGCCGGAGAGATTGAACGCCGAGGCCGCGATGAACGACGCGAGCGGAAAGCCGATGGCGAAGGCCGTCGCCCACAGGCAGGCGCGTTTCATCGTCATCGTGGAGAAAAGGCAGTGCGCACCGACGACAAGCGCGAGCGCCACGGGCGCCGTCTTGTTGGTGGTGGCGTGAATGGCCGCGCCCGCTGCCGCGAGCAACGCGCACTGCAACCAGCGATTGTCGGTCCGCATGAGAAGCCACGTAGTGAGCAGACCGGCCATGAGCCCCGTCGACGCGCTATCGCGGCCGAAGCCCGACAGCCGCGATGCGATACCGACATAGGAAGACACCGCGGCGCGCACGTTGTGCCCGCCGACCGATACGCTCACGCCCACCCACGGCAGCGTCATGAACGTGTTGGCGAGAATGCCGATGCCGCACAGCGCGGCGAGCACGACAAAGCCGGTTGTCGCGGTACGCGCGTTGAGCAGCGCGAGCGCGCCGCGCGGCGCCGTGAGCGCAAAGAGCATCGGCGTCACCGTCCACACCCAGAACGCGACGGCTTGCGGCACGACGCCATGCGAGAGCGATACGCACGACTGCGCGAGCATGTAGAGCCCAATGAGCGCGTGGCTCGCCTTCGGGCGCTTGATGAGCGTGAACAACACCCACGCGACCATGACGACTTTCGGAAGATACGCGGCCTGAGGCACGCCGGCCATCGACGTGTAATAGCGCATGACGCCCGAGAGCACGTCGCTTGCCACGGCGGCGAGAAACGTCGCGACCCACAGTTTGTCTTCGAGCGATGCCCTTTCCATTGTTTCACCGTCGCATGTCGCCGGGGATCGCCGGTCGCGCATGTCGCCCATGTCGCCGCCGATCGCCTCTTGTTGTATGCGCTGTGCTTCCAGCGCGACGGACCCGGCCAGGCCCGCCCCCGTTGCCGAAAACTTACCGCCGCCGTCGAGGCCCCTCCGTGCGCCTACGCACGCTCGTTCCGGTCGATGCTCCGCGCTCACGTTTGCTATGTCGGCTTGCGCTCATAAGCCGCCACACGCAGGCGCTGATGTCTGCACCCGAACGTTCCTTGCGATCGTTACCGAACATAAGCCGGCTTATTGTGGCGTCGCTACGGGTTTGTCCTCGTGGTCGTCATGTGTCGCGAACGCGCGTGACGTCGTACATTAGAGCCATATCGGCACGAATCGAAACGCGTAGGATTACGTACGAATCAAGCCGGACAGGAATGCGCGCCGGGAGGCGGTCGGGGCCGGACGCGCGGGGTCGCGGTATCGAACGAATCGAAAAGATCAAAGAGGCTCGCCATGAGTCAGACCAGCACGCACGCCTGCAATGCCGCACACGTCAGCGGCAACGTCATGCTTCTCGCTTCGAGGCACGCGCCACGCGGCCTCCGATGACTCTCGCGCCCGCAACGAATCGCCGTCTTTTCCACGTCATCTTCGGGAGCGCATATGAACGCACAAGACCGTGCCGCGTTGACGCAGGCATCGAAGGGCAGCATTGCGGTATTCGAATCCGTCGTGCCGCAGGCTACGCTTTCCGCTATCAACCGCATGCTGGATGCGGCCTATGAAGCCACGCACGACCACGAGCAGTTTTTCGGCAGCGCGCAGGATGTGGTGCATACCTTGCGCGACATTCCCGCCTTCAAGGAACTCGAAAACGAGGCCGTGCGCGCCGCATCCGACTGGCTCAGGTCGACGATGCAGGTCACCGCGACGGTCGGACCGTGGTTCGGTCTGCGCATCGGAAGCAGCACGACGACGGCGGGCAGCCATTGCCGACACTTCGACTCGCAAGTGCTCACGCTCGTGATCGTGCTGAAGACAGCGAGCGATAAGGACAAGAGCGGCGATCTCGTCGTCTATCCGCGAACACGCGAGATTCCGCGACGCCGTCACAACCTCTTGCGCAAGAGCATGCAGTGGGGCGAGCGCGGCCTGCCGTTCCAGCTTCGCGCCGCGCGCACCGAGCGGCATCTCGAACGCGGCCTGTGCTCTCGCATTCGGGGCTTCGCGGGCGACGTGTACGTCTTCAACGGATTCCTGATGCAGCATTGCAATCTGGATGTGCTCGCAGGGGAACGCCGCAGCCTCGTCATTCACTATCTGGACCCGGGCTTGTCGCTGGGACTGTCGGCGGTCAACCGCTTGCGCCGGCACGAGTTGGCCACGCCGTCGGACGCCGTGTTTCCTGTCGAGACCGTCACCGGGCTCGACGCGCTCTGAGCGGATGAGTCGGCATCCGTGGCAGCGTCGGGCGTGACTCGCGTTGCGACCCCGGATGGTGCATGATCGCGCGTCGCGCTTCGGCGCGGCCGTGACGAACGCCTCATAGTGGCGAGCTCGACGCTTCCAGGCAGCTTTCACCGCTCTTCTGCAGAGAGAAAACGGTTTCCTGCCGACTGCATCATTCAGCGCGACAATGCCTCACGCTTGCAGATCATCTCAAAACCCCGCAAGCTCTCGGTTGCGGCGCGTGACGCGCGCCGGTCTGTGAAACGTAGAGGTCCCATGTCCGACAAATTGACGATGAACGAAGAGCGCAAAGGCTCCGATAACCCCGACCTGCTGTATCTGCTGCAGGGCGCCGAAGACTTCAGCCGGTTCGTCTTTCCCGACCGCGAGGCGCTTTTCAAGAGCCTCGCTCATCAGCAGGCTCCGCATACGTTGTTCATCACGTGCGCCGACTCGCGCGTGTCGCCCGAGATGATTACCCAGACGCACCCGGGCGAGCTTTTCGTGTGCCGCAACATCGGCAATATCGTGCCGGCTTATGGGGAAATGCTCGGAGGCGTGTCCGCCGTGGTGGAATTCGCGGTGCTGGCGCTGAACGTGCGCCAGATCGTCATCTGCGGCCACTCGGATTGCGGCGCCATGAAGGGCCTCGCGTCCGGCGCCACCATTGCCGATGAAATGCCGACGGTCCACGCGTGGCTGCGCAACGCGGAAGCGGCGCGCAGTGTCGTGATGACGAGGAAACTCGACGAAAGCCGCGTCGTGCAGGCGATGGTCGAAGAAAACATCCGCCTCCAGCTTACGCATCTGCGCACGCACCCGGCGGTGGCGGGACGGCTCGCGCTCGGCAAGCTACAGGTGCAGGGCTGGGTCTATGACATCGGACAGGGCGAGGTGTCCGTATTCGATGAGTACGCCGGCGCGTTCGAGTCGATTCCGCAAGCACGCGAGCGGCTCCTGCACAGCGGCTCGCGCTGACAGGAGCAGAGGGAAGCAAGGAAAGGCGGCGCGGCGCCGAACGCCGCGCCCGCCGTTTCGATGCTTACGCTTACTGCACGCCCTTCTTCGAGGCGAGGTCCTGCGCCATCTTCAGGTGTTGCTCGATGGTCGGCAATGCCTTCTGCGCGGCCTTCTTCAAGTCCGCGTTCTGGCCGCCTTCGGCTTCCTTCTTGAAGGCTTCGACCGCTTCCTGGTGGCCTTGCACGCCGACCTTCTGGATATAGGCGGTGTCGAACTCCTTGCCCTTCAGCCCTTTCAGCGAATCGAGCACGGCCGTGTCCGAATTGTCCTTCGGCACGGCGATGCCGTGCGGCGCGGCCATCTTCAGCTGCATCGTGAGCTTCGTGTGATCGACCATCATGTGATGCGCGAAGCTCTTCACATCCTTGTCTTGCGATTGCTTGGTGGCGAGCTTGCTGGCGTCGATTTCCGTGGAACTGGACTTCGACGCGGCCTGCACGAATTCCTTGTCAGGCGAGGGCAAGTCGTTGGCCATCGTGGTGCTGGCCGCCTGCGTCTGCGCGAGCGTGACTGCCGGCGCGGCGGCAAATAGCGCCGATGCCAGCGCGGTGAGCAGAACTGCATTGCGTTTCATTGATGCCTCCTTTGGCGGTGATAGCTCCCCTTCGATAGCAATGGCGATGCCACCCAGCCGAGAGCCGCTCGCGCTTCCGGAATAGCTATTGCTGCCCTTCTGATGCTGGCTTGCTACACTTTCCCTTCTCAATTCCTTTACGAGACGCCATGCCTGTCTACGACTACGCATGCTCCGAATGCGGCGCATTCGAAGCAGTCCGCCGCATCTCCGAACGCGACGACCCCGCCGCCTGCCCCACATGCGGCGCGACGGCCGTGCGCGTGACCGTCGGCGCGCCGTCTGTCGGGAGCAGCGGCGGCAGCTCGCAGGCCCAGAACGACGACGTCGGCAGTTACGGCATGCGGCATCGCGGCGGCTGCCTCTGCTGCTGAAACGGTCCTCGCCGATGCGCGCGCCGTTTCCGACGCGCAGCCAGGCATACGCGTTGCACTTCCCTGCGAACGCGCCGCGCGGCGTATGATGAAAGCGGCACCGGCGGCATGCCGGCATTCGGCCAGTTCGTCCCGAGCGTGACGGTCAGCGTGTATCAAGCCTTTCCAGTTTTCCTTTTTTCCCAACGTTTAACTCAAACGAATAACAGGAGGTGATCAGGATGACGATAGAGTTCAGCGGGCGGCGTCATGTGGTAGCGGCAGCGCGTGTCGCATTCGAAGCGTCGGTGGACGGCCGCGAAGTCTGGTGCAGCGTGTCTCTCGACGCGCTCAACGACCACTTCGGCAATAGCGGAACCTCGTCGCACGCCATCTTGAGCGCGTTCGAAGGCGGACGTCTGCAGATCGAGGAAGCGGCGCGCCGGGCGCTCGAGCGCAATGGCGGTCAGTCGGTGGAACTCGAAACCAACGACTTCAAGAAGACGGCCTGAACATTCATATATCGACGCCGCCGGTCGGTTTGATTCAATCGACGGCAGCGTCGACGCTACGGCGCCGACGTCGCTTGCCGAAATGCTTCGGCATCCGAGAAGTGCGGCGACGGGTCCATTACTCACCAGCGAAGGATCGCGATAGATCCGTCGTAGCCCACTTCTCGCAACGCGTCGCGCGGTTCGGTGCCTTCGTTCGTGGCTAGCGCCGATCAGCAGCGGCTCCTACCCTGCCACACGTTCCTCGCGCTGTAGTTCCCACCGGAAGTGCTCAAGCGCATGTCGATGCCATTCGTCGCCTGGCGCTGCCGGCCCGTCCCGCAGATGCGCGTGTCGACGAAATGCGCCTGCCACCGCCAGAACACCACGAGCCTGACAGCAGCACCACCGCCGATTCGCGTGATTGCGAAACCGCGCATGGCAAGCGTGAGCGCGAGACAAACGCCTGCGATCGCTTCGGAATGCGCAATCAGTATGCGTGCCGATGCGCGTGCCCACGAGAAGCGCCTGCGGCCGCCGGGACGACGTGGGCCCGAACGCAGCCGCAGCATCGCCAGGTCACGCGGTTTCGAGGCGCGCATGGCAAGCATGAGCGTCAGACAAACACCTACCTTTGATTTGGAATGCGCAATCAGTGCGCGTGCCGATGCGCGTTTTCACGGAGAGCGCCAGCTGCCGCCGCGACGACGCGAGCTGTCAGCTGCCCCAGCATCGCCGATTTCTCGCGGTTTCGAAGCCGCGCGTCGCAAGCACGAGCGCTAGACCAACGCCTGCCTTCGATTCGGAATGCGCAATGAGTACGCGGCGCGGCTTTCATCGTGCATCGGCACGACCGCCTTGCGTGACGTCCATAGTTAGCCGCTTGCGCGCGCTTCGCTCGTCGAACCATTCATAGCGGTCCGGCGCGGCGATGCGCACCGCGCCGTCCATCGCTGCGAAGCAAGACGAGGCCCGCCGCGCCCCATGCGGCATCAGCGCGCGATCAGCAGCCCGACGATCAGGCCGCCTATCGCCGCCATCGCGATGGACTTCCACGGGTTATCGTGCACGAAGTCGTCGGTGCCTTCCGTGACGAGCCGATAGCGCGCCACGGCGACATCCTGCGCCCCCGAGATGACGCGCTGCGCCCGGCGGCCCGCCGACAGCCGCTCCGGACGCAACGGACTGCCCTGCCCTTGCGAGGAAGCCGACGCCGGCTGCGCAAGCACGGCCGGACTGTCGCCGCCCTCCAGCACGCTGCCGTGCGCATGATAGGGCGCGGGATACGGAGCATTACGCGCGGGCTGTTGCGCAGCGCCGGGCGCGTGCGCCGCCGCGTTGCCCTCGCCGCTCTGCTCCATGCCGGGCCCGAGTGCGGCGTCCATCGCGCGCTCCACGGCCTTGCGCGACACAGCGGGTTCGCCCGACGATGTCGCGGCGTTCCCTTTTGCATTCGCGTTGCCGCTGGCGTTGGCATTTGCGTTGACGTTGACGTTCTCCATGGCGCTCTCCTTTCGCGTCGTTGATGTCATGCGTGAGCCGTTCTTCGTCCTGCCAGCAAGAGTCGCACCGACGACAGACGCGCGCCACTCGTCCGCACGGCATAAGCCCGACGCCGGAGCGCGTCCGCATGAATCGCAATTTCTTTCACATACCGGTGAGAATTGCTCGTTTGCCGACGCCCGGCCGCGCGCCTACGATGCTCCTCCATCGGACGAAGCCCTCGGCTCGCGCATCTTTCGTTTCAGGCCGCAGCGAAGCATCGCGCGATTGCGCGCCGCTACGATGGCTTCATCCTTTCTTTACGCGAAGCCTGTCATGAATCCCGTCAATCTAGCTCAGTTGCTTTTGCTCGCCGCGCTGTGGGGCGGCTCATTTCTCTTCATTCGCGTGGGGGTGACCGATCTCGGCGTCGCGCCGCTGATGGCGCTGCGCGTGGGCATCGGCGCTGCCTTTCTCGTTATCGTGTTGATGCTGCGGGGCTCGCCGCGCGAGGCGTTCGCGACCATGCGCAAGCGCGCGTGGCCGCTTTTCGTGGTCGGCGTCTTCAACTCCGCCGCGCCGTTTTGTCTCTTCGCCTATGCGGAATTGACGTTGACCGCGGGCGTCACCTCCGTGATCAACGCGACGACGCCGCTCTGGGGCGCGCTCGTCGCCTACCTGTGGCTCGGCGATCGCTTGAGCCGCCTGCGCGTGGCGGGACTGGGCATCGGTTTCGCGGGCGTGATGGCGCTCGTGTGGGATCAGATGTTCGTTCACGACGCCACGACACCCGCGATCGCGCCGATGACGACGGCGCTAGCGGCCCTCGCCGCGCTGGCCGCGACGCTCTGCTATGGCATCGCCGCCAGTTACACGAAGCGGTATCTGACCGGTGTCGATTCGCTGACCGTGGCAGCCGGCACGATGAGCGCAGCGACGCTCGTGCTCATCCCGTTCGCGCTCGTCGCGTGGCCCGCGGGCGCGGTGTCGCTCAGCGCGTGGGGCGCGGTGCTCGGCCTCGGCGTCGCGTGCACGGGCGTGGCTTACATGGTGTTCTTTCACCTGATCGCGGTCGCCGGACCCGCGCGGGCGATCACCGTCACGTTCGTGATTCCGATATTCGGGATTCTGTGGGGCGCGCTCTTTCTGGCCGAGCGCGTGTCGGCGGGCATGGCCGCGGCTTGCGCCGTCGTGCTGGCCGGCACCGCGCTCGCGACGGGCGTCGTCAAGCGCGTGCCGCTCGTGCGCGAACGCCGCGCGGCGTGCGCCAAGCAGTGAACGTAGTGCGCAGTACGCCGCTTATCGCCACAAGCGCGTGAGCGGTCCGCCTTCTCCGCCGACCGGATCGCTTTTCGGGAACGGCAGGGCTTCCATCGCGCGCCGCTCGTCGTCGGAGAGCGCGTCGCGGCGAATGTCCCACTGCTGGTCCGGGGGTACGCGCCGATCACCTGAAAGCGGCGTCCGCTCGTCAGCAAGCAGTGCCCCGTGCCGGCAGGCAGAATCAGGGCATCGCCTGCGCGCAGGGGGATCACGCGCCCGTTCGGTCCGCCGATGATCAGTTCAGCTTCGCCTGACGCCACGCCGAGCGCCTCATGCGCCGTCGAATGGAAATGGTGATAGTCGAAGACGCTGTCGCGCCATTGCGGCGGCCAGCCGTTCTGCGCGAAGAGCGCCTCGAAGCGGCTGCCGCAGTCGCGGTCCTGAGGATCGATCGCGCCGTGCCAGACGAGTACCGGCAAGCGCGCGTTGTTCGGCACCCAGCCGTTCGCCGCGAGCATGAACGACTCGCAGCGGGCGTCGGCCGCCTGCTCGGTTTCGGTGTGCTCGGCCATATGCGTTTCTCCGTGGAATCGGGAGCATCGCAGCAACGGCTGTTCCTGTCGTTAGGCGCGGTTCAGCGTGTTTTCGCGCTTCGTCGGCTCGCGGAGATTAGCGGCCGTGCCAGTGCTCATTCCGCCGAACCCGACGCCGACACCTATTAACCGCGTTGTCACGCGTCGCCGGCTCGCGGAGATCAGCGGCCGTGCCAGTGCCCGTGCCCGTATCCGCCGAAGCCGACGCCGACCGATATTCATCGCGTTCCACGCCTCTCCGGCTCACCGGAGTTTAGCGGCCGTGCCAGTGTCCATATCCGCCGAAGCCGACGCCGACCGATATTCGTCGCGTTTCCACGCCTCTTCCGCTCGCCGGGATTAGCGGCCGTGCCAGTGTTCATTCCGCCGAACCCGACGCCGACCGATATTCATCGCGTTTTCACGCCTCTTCGGCTCGCGGAGCTTAGCGGCCGTGCCAGTGCCCGTATCCGCCGAAGCCAACGCCGACCGATATTCATCGCGTTCCACGCTTCTCCGGCTCACCGGAGTTTAGCGGCCGTGCCAGTGTCGATATCCGCCGAACCCGACGCCGACCGATATTCGTCGCGTTTCCACGCCTCTCCGGCTCGCGGAGCTTAGCGGCCGTGCCAGTGTCCGTATCCGCCGAAGCCAACGCCGACCGATACCGACGGCGCGTAGTACGCCGGCGCATAACCGTAGCC
Organism: Caballeronia sp. Sq4a; assembly: GCF_023170545.1. Classification (NCBI taxonomy): domain Bacteria; kingdom Pseudomonadati; phylum Pseudomonadota; class Betaproteobacteria; order Burkholderiales; family Burkholderiaceae; genus Caballeronia; species Caballeronia sp. Sq4a. The sequence goes on from NZ_CP084250.1 coordinate 1,495,522, forward strand.
GTATGCGGGCGCATAGCCATAAGCCGGCGCGGGCGCATAGGCATACGGCGGCGCATAGACGCAGCCGCTCAATGCCGCCGCGAGCGCGAGCGTCGCGGAGACGATCGCCAGACGCGACACGCGCCGGCCCGGCTTGGTGTTCATGTGCCTATTCATGATGTGCGCTCCCCGACGTCCGGTCTCACCAATGGCGATGGCCATAGACGCCGTGATGCGCGTACCAGTCGCGACGGTCCCAATAACGGTAGCCGTCCCAGTAACGATCGCCGTGCCAGCCGACGACGATAGCCGGCGCGGGCGCGACCATCACGGGCGCGGGCTGGTACACGACGGGCGGCGGCGCGGGCTCATACACGACGGGCGGCGGCGCGGGTTGCTCGACGTAGACGGGCGGCGGCGGCGCGTACACGGGTTGCGGCGCGGCGTACACCGGCGCAGGCGCGGCATAGACCGGCGCGACCGGGACGCCCAGATTGACCCCGATGCTCACGCCCGCGAATGCCGCCTCGCACGCGAGCGCGGCGCATGCGGCGATTCCCAGTCCGATAATTGTTTTGACGTTCATGTTGTCCTCTGCCTGACGGCCGCAGCACGGCCATGACCGCATGTTAGGCGGGCGCGTCGGGCCTTGCGTTACAACGCCTGTAACAGATGTGAACGTTGAAACGAACGGTCGGCTTGCGCCGTATCGCCCGTCGCGAGCGTATCGGCGATGTCGCCGCAAGCGGTTGCGCGGTCGGGCGCCCGGTGGGATAGTGCGGGCTTCGTCAAAAAAGGTTGTGAGCGAATGGACCTGTTGCGAAGCATGCGGATTTTTGCGCGCGTGGCGGAAGCGTCGAGCTTCACGGCGGCGGCACAACAGTTGGACATCACGACGGCGCAGGCATCGCGGGCCATCACCGATCTCGAGACGCACTTGCGCACGCGGCTTCTGAATCGCACGACGCGGCGCGTCGCGCTGACGGATGCCGGTAACCGCTATCTCGCGCGATGCAAGGAAGTGATCGAGCTAGTCGATCTGTCCGAAGCCGAAGCCGGCGATGCCCGCGTGCTGCCGAGCGGCGTGCTGCGCATGCATGCGCCGATTACGTTCGGGCATCACTATGTGGTGCCCGCGCTCACGCGGTATCTGGAGGCGCATCCGCAAGTTCGCGTGGAGTTGACGTTGTCGCAGAACGTGCCCGACATGCTCGACGAAGGCTACGACGTCTTCGTGCAGGTGACGACATCGGCGCTGCCGGACTCGGCGCTCGTCTCGACCCGCATCTGCTCGATGCCGAGCGTGCTCTGCGCGTCGCCGCGTTATCTGGAGCGGGCGGGCGTCCCGCGCGATATCGACGATCTGTCGAAGCATGCTTGCCTGCAACTCGTCACCACGTTTTTTCCGGTCGATCGCTGGGCGTTCGAGGGCCCGCGCGGACGAGCCGAGGTGGATCTTCCGCCGGGGCGCCTGCGGGTCAATTCGGCGGATGCGCTCGCCTTCGCGGTCGCGGATGGTTTCGGCATTGCGCCGCTGCCGGCGCTGTCCGCGCTGCCGTCCATTAGAAGCGGAGAACTCGTGCGCGTGCTTCCCGAGTGGGAACTGCAAACCATGACGATCTACGCGATGTATGCGTCGCGGCAATATCTCGATGCGAAGATCAAGACGTGGGTGGCGTTTTTGAAGGAATTCGTCGAAGGGACGCTGGCGGAGCAGATGGGGTGAGGGGGCGGGAAGTTCTCGGGGTGGTCGGCGGGGCTTTGTTCGTTGCGTTCGACCGGTCTCGCTTTTGGCATTCTGCATTCGGCATTCCGCTTGCCTTTGACGTTGTCCTTTGGCGTTCGCCGTCCCTCTTCGAACAACCTTGACTTCCAACGCAGCCGGCCGACGTCACCCGCCACCGAAGCCGATGGGTTGAGGGTGCGCGAAGCTGGCGCAGTGGGCGGCGTTTGCTGGTTGCCCTGAATGGGGTCTGGCGCCTCGCCTTTGGCGTTTGGCGTTTGGCGTTTGGCGTTTGGCGTTTGGCGTTTGGCATTTCGCACTCGGCATTCCGCGTGCCTTTGACCTTTGCCCTTCGGCACTTGCCGGCCCCACTTGAACAACTTCTCCTAAAAGCAGACGGCCCACGTCATCCCATCACCGAAGCCGACGGGTTGACCGTTCGGGAAGCTGGGCGTGGCGGGTGGCATTTGCTGGTTGCCCTGAACGGGTCTGGCCTCTCGGGTCTGGCCTCTCGGGTCTGGCCTCTCGGGTCTGGCCTCTCGGGTCTGGCTTCTCGGGTCTGGCTTCTCGGGTCTGGCCTCTCGGGTCTGGCTTCTCGGGTCTGGCTTCTCGCGTTTGGGTTTTGCATTCGGCATGCGGCATCTCGTCCCACGTGGCTTTGACCTTCTTGCCCTTTGGCGTTCGCCGCCCCGTCTTAGATCAGTCACTTGCAACGCAGACTCCCGGCATCACCGCGCCACTGAAAACTATGGGTTGAGGGTGCATGAAGTTGGGCGTGGCCGCGGCGTTTGCAGTTTGCCCTAGGAACGGGTCTGGCTTCTCGCCTTTGGCGTTTGGCGTTTTGCATCCACCATTCGCCGTTCATCATTCGCCATTCTGCGTGCCTTTGCCTTACCCATTGAGGACCATCGCCCCTTGTTGGGGGTTCGCTCCCAACGCCGAGTTCCGACATCACCCCGGCACTGACGCCTATGGGTTGAGGGTGCACAAACGCGGACTCAGCGGGCGTCGATTACTGTTGCCCCCAAACGGGTTCTGGCTTCTCGCCTTTGGCGTTTGGCATTCGGCATTCCTCAAGCGGCATTCCACATGCCATTGACCTTCGCCCTTCGGCGTATGCCGCCCCTATTCGATCAGTTCGCTTCAACGGAGACGGCCGGCGCCAACCCGCGACCGAGCCTATGGCTTGAGGGTGCGCGAGGCGAGCGTAGCGGGCGGCGTTTACCGGTGCGCACAACGGCTCTGGCTTCTCGCGCTTGGCCTTTGGCATTCTGCATTCGGCATTAAGCATGCCTTTGACCTTCGCCGTCCCCCACTTCAAACAACTCACTCCCGACAAAGAAGCCCCCCACCAACCCACCGCCGACGCCCGCCGCCCCGCCCGCCGCCTCGCCCGCGTCACGCCTGCGTCGCCTGCACCGGCACTGCCGGAACCACCGGCACCAGCCGCCCCTGCAAAGCCGCCCGCACCGTCCCCGCAACCAACCCCGCGATCACCACGTTAGCCACGATAAACGAAGCCACCGCGATCCATTCCACCGGACCCTGCGCCCCGCGCTCAAGCATGCGGATGGCCATCGTCGGCAACGCGGCCACGCCGAAGCTGAACGCCCAGTACGAAGGCGCGAACGCGCGCTGACGAATCCACGGCACGAGGCGCGTCAAGATCAAAGCCTGATAGAGTCCGTAACCGAGCAGCATGTACGCGAAGACATCCGGCACCCCGTGCGTGATCGCGAGATACGACACGCCTCCCACCACCGGCGGCGCGAGCTGAATGCCGAGCGTCGGGCGCAGCGCATCGGCGAGCGGCTCGTGCACGGCGGCGCGATGAAGCAGAATCGATTCGATCGCGAGCCACGAGAACACGCCCGCGCCGAAGAACAACGCGCCGAGCTGCGTCCAGCCGAAGGCCGCGGCTGCCGTGCCTGCGACGAAGCTCGGCGCGACAGTCGGCAGATACATCGCCGGTGTCGTAAGTTCGGGTTTGCGGCCGCCTTGCCAGAAGCGCCCGTGCAGGAACGCCCCGAGCGCGAGTTGGCTCGCAACGCCTACGAAGAAGAGCCCCACCGCGAGTTCGCGCGAAACGGCCTGAACCGCTTGCGCGGCGAGCATCGTCGATACCGGGACGAGCGCCGCAAACGACGACTGCACCGGATGCCGCATCTCCGCGATGGCCTCCTCGCGCTCGGTCAGCCACTTCCGGCCATAAGCGACCAGAAGCGCGATCCATACGACGAGCGCGCCCGCCGTCAGCAGATCCGGCACGCCATGCGGGACATGCCACACGCGAGCCGCCGCGCGCCATGCGCCCGCCAGCGCCAGCGTGCCCACCGCGATGCCGAAGAACGCCACCGGCATCGGGCCGGGACGGGTTGCAGGTTGGTTCTTGTCCATTGCCTTCTCCTTTTCGCATGTCCGAAGCGCGCGGTTGCGTTCTTCGTCGTTGGAGAAAGCTTAGTGGCGAGGGCCGGCGGCGCAAATGTCGCAACGTCTTGTTCGGCTGCTCGATCGTCTCAGACTCGCGATGCTCCGCAGCGCCAAACTGCGCGTAACATCCACGGCATCATTCACGCGAGGAAACGACACGATGGCATATCGCATCGCACGCACGCTCGTCACCCTGGTTCTGCTCGCGCTGGCCGCCTGCACCGGCCCCGTCGAATTCTCCGCGAACGCGAATCCGCCGCCTGCCAGCGAATCCGTCAACGCCGACTTCAGCGGCATGGACCGCGCGATGGACACCTGCAAAGCCTCGTCGCGCAACGCGGGCCCCGGCCGATGCGCGCAGGTTCGCGCATATGAAGCGTGCATGAAAACGCAGGGCTACATCACCGTGCTCGGCCCGGAGAATCCGCCGAATTGCGGACAACCCGACTGGGAACAGGATGTCCGCCGCTGGCTGAAGTGAATTCGTGTGAAAGCCACGGCTGCGACGACGGAAGTATGCGATGTCCGACGTGGCGAGCTCCACGCTCAGCATGCAAATGTCGAGCGGCTCGCTGGGCCGAAGACTGGCCATCGCTGTGGGCCGCTGACCCGGGCTCAGCGATGCCCGCCGAGGCGTGCGACGAGCCTCGCTTTCGGCCAGCGAGAGCGCGAGATGGCCGTGAGAGCGCATCGCGTGCTGCGACGCCGGCAGCAGACCGTGCGGCCGTGCGGATACGGCAATGGCTTCGCGCACATGGAGTTGCATCGCGCAAGCACTCGGCATCTTCCCATCGGCATGTGCAGCACGGCAACATCCGCGTCGTCCGCTCGCAGCACCTTGCCCGCGTCGTCGCGCGAACGCGCCGTTCCGGTCAAGTACGCCGAGCAACGCGCATGAAGACGATATAAAGCAACGCCCCCGCCACCGCGCCGATCAGCCAGCCGAGGTTGTTCGGTGGCAGCACCTTGAGCAGTTGCGTCGAGAGTTCCCAGCCGACCGAGATCACGCCGGACACGATCAGCGCCGCGAGCCCGACCTTGTTCCAGCCGCCGTCGTAGTAAAAGCGCGAGCCGGGCTGCATGGTGTACAGCTCGGCGGCGTTCACGTGTTGACGCTTCACGAGGTAATAGTCGGCGATCATCACGCCATAGAGCGGCGCGAGGACCGCGCCGAACACCGACACGAAAATCGTGATCGCCTTCGGACTATCGACGAAGATCCACGGACACACGACCACCGCGAGCACCGACGCGATCAGCCCGCCCTTCTTGAAGTCCACGTGCTTCGGGAACAGATTGGCGATGTCGTAGGCCGGCGATACGAAGTTCGCGACGATATTGATGCCCATCGTCGCGATCACGAACGTAATGCTGCCGACCGCCACCGCGAGCTTGTTGTCGATGCGCGAGACGATCTCGACCGGGTCCATGATCATCGCGCCGAATACTTTCTCGCTGCCCGCCGTGACGATCACGGTGATGATGGCGAACGCAATGAAGTTGAACGGCAGGCCCAGGAAATTGCCGATCTTCATCTGTCGCTCGCTTTTCGCAAAGCGCGAAAAGTCGCCGAAATTCAGCAGCAGCGCGGCGAAATAGCTAACGACGAGCAGAATGGCGTTCACCATCGCGTGCAATTGCTCGTCGCCCGGCAGCACCTTGCCGGAGAGCGTGAGATTCAGGCTCCCGAGCCCCGCGCGATACAGAATCCATCCCATCAGAAAGAACATCACGACGTACACAGCCGGCCCGCAAAAGTCGATGAACTTGCGGATGATCTCCATGCCACGCTGAAAGATCACGAGTTGCAGCAGCCACATGAAGAGAAAGCTGACCCAGCCGAGCATGTCGAGCCGCAGAAAGCTCGAATCGCGCAACGCCACGGCCGACGGCACGAAGAGCAAGAGCAGCGTGGCCACCGCCTTCGACGCGAAGTACGTCTGCACGCCATACCAGACAATGCCCACGACGCCGCGAATCAGCGCGGCGAGGTTCGCGCCCATCACGCCCATCGAGACGCGCGCCATCACGGGGAATGGAATGCCGTGCACCAGGCTCGGCTTGCCGACCCAGTTCATCAGCACGTAGACCACCAGAATGCCGATGGTCATCGCAAGCAGGACCTGCCAGCCCGAGAGCCCGAGCAGAAAGAGGCTCGCCGCGAAGGTGTAGCCGCCGACGCTGTGCACGTCCGACATCCACATCGCGAAGATGCTGTAGCCGGTCCATGTGCGCCGCGCGCGCGGCACGGGCGCGAGGTCGTGGTTGTAGAGACGCTCGTCGGCGTCGGCGACGTCGACATCGGCGCCCGGACCGAGAGCGGAGGTATTCGCAACGTGCGAAGCTGGCATGATCGTCCCCTCTGTTCAAAGCGTCGAGCCGCGTTGAGCAACGTTGAGTAGCGTTGCCTGCAACGCAAACGGCCGACAAATGAAGCCGCGATGGAGATGCGAATCGCCAGATCCGGGGAAAAGCGCGCGGGCCCGGCCACGACGGGCGCGCGCCCGCCGTTACAGAGAGATTAAAGTAAAACGGCGCGCTTGCCGATATGCGGGGCATGAGAAAAAAACGCCTTCCCGCCCGCGATGTGAATCTCGCCTTCGCCGCTGCCGCCGAAGCCCTTGCGCTCATCTGCCGGTTGCGCCGCATCGACGCGGCCGATCTGCCGGCACAGGACGTCGATGCGCTGCTCGACATCGCGTTCGAAGAAGCCGCGCAGCAAGCCGCCGCACGCCGCACGAAAGCGCATCGCGCGGGATAGACATCGCTTCGGGCGTGCAAGTTGCTTGGCGGCTTGTCGTCCCGTCGCCCTGAACATGGGGCTGGCCATCGTGCGAGGGCCGCACACGCGCCGCGGAGGTTCCATGTCGAAGATTCTCGGCCCCGTGCTCGGGCCACAGATCAAAAGCGTCGCGCGCCATCCGCTCGGGTTTCTCACGCGGACCGTGAAGGCGTTCCGCGCCAATCAGGGCATGCTGCTCGCCGGCGCGGTGGCGTATTACGCGCTGCTTTCCATCGTGCCGCTCCTGATTCTCATCGTGATCGTGCTGTCGAAGTTCGTCGGTCAGCAGGAGTTGCTGGACACGCTCGCGCATCTGCTGGAATGGCTGGTGCCGGGACAGGCGCGCGCCATCGTGCGCGAGCTCGCCAATTTTCTGACGCATCGCGCGGTGATCGGCTGGCTGCTTCTCGTCACGATGATCTTCTTCAGTTCGCTCGCCTTCACCGTGCTGGAGAACGCGATGTCGGTCATCTTCGTGCACCGCGTCGCCATTCGACGGCGCCACTTTCTCTGGTCCGCGCTGCTGCCGTACTGCTACATCCTGTTTCTCGGCGTGGGCATGCTGATCGTCACGCTGGTGTCGAACGGCCTTCAGGCGATGGGCGATAACAGCGTCACCCTGCTCGGCTTCGACGTGTCGCTCAAGGGCGCGTCGCGGGTGCTGCTCTATCTGCTCGGCGTGGCGGGCGAGGTGTTCGTGCTGACGTCCATCTATCTCGTGATGCCGGTGGGGCGGCCGTCGTTCAGGCTCGCGCTGCTCGGCAGCATCACCGCCGCCCTGCTCTGGGAGATCACGCGCCACGTGCTCGTCTGGTACTTCGCGACGCTTTCGCAGGTGAGCGTGGTGTACGGGTCGCTCACGACGTCGATCGTCGTGCTGTTCAGCCTCGAAGCGCTTGCGACGCTGCTGCTCTTCGGCGCGCAGGTCATCTCGGAGTTCGAGCGTTTCGGCTTGCCACAGCCGGACAAGCCGCCCGCCTTTCGCACCGACTGACACGCCGACTGACACACCGCGCGATGTCCGCGCGGCACGGTTGGGATACATTCGGCGCGTTGCCATCACCGGGACTTTCGATGGACGAAGCCTATCCCGATGCGTCGTCGCCGGCGCGCACCGCCACGCTCGCCGCGCTCGCGATGCTCGCGTTCGCCGGCAATTCGCTGCTGTGTCGCCTGGCGCTGAAGGGCACGAGCATCGATGCCGCGACGTTCACGTTCGTGCGCATCGCGTCGGCGGCGCTCGTGCTGTGGCTGATACTCGCGGCGCGCGGCGGCGATGCGCGGCGCGCCGGAAGCTGGGCGTCGGCCGCGATGCTCACGCTCTATGCGGCCGCCTTCTCCTATGCCTATGTCGCGCTGTCGGCCGGCGCAGGCGCGCTGCTGCTCTTCGGCGCGGTGCAGGCGACGATGATCGGCTACGGTCTCTTTCGGGGCGAACACCTCACCGCGCGTCAATGGCTCGGCCTGACGCTCGCGCTCGCCGGCCTTGTCTGGCTCGTGCTGCCGGGACTGGCCGCGCCGCAGCCGTTGTCATCGGCGCTGATGCTCGTGGCGGGCGTCGGCTGGGGCGTGTATTCGCTAAGAGGCCGCGGTCTCGCTGATCCGACCGCCGCGACCGCCGGCAATTTTCTGCGTGCGTTCCCGATCGTGGCGGCGGTTTTCGCGCTCGCTTACCGGCACGCGACGTTCGACGCCGCCGGGTTCGGCTATGCGCTGGCCTCGGGCGCGCTGACGTCGGGACTCGGATACATCATCTGGTATGCGGCGCTGAAGAAGCTCGAACCCGCGACCGCCGCGACCGTGCAACTGAGCGTGCCGGTCCTTGCGGCAGCGGGCGGCGTCGCGCTGCTAGGCGAGGCGCTTACGGTCCGGCTCGTCGTCAGTTCGGTGGCGATTCTCGGCGGTATCGCGCTCGTCATCGCCAGTCGCCGAAAACGCTAGAATGAGCGGCGCTTCATGCATTCGCCGCTTCCGTCTGTGCGCAAGGCAACCAAGCGAAGCCTCGCTGATCTGAGGAATGGCGATTGCGGTCGGCTGGCCTGCTCGATGCTACGGTAGTATTCGGTATTCGCGCGGTCACGTGCGGCAGCGTCATGCGCAGTGCGGCTTGCGGCCGGCAGCGCGCGTCGCGCAACACCGTGGCTGCTGACGATTGGCAGATTTTGCCGGCCTGCGGCAAGCCTTACATCGTTGCAGGCGGTACGGCCGGTTCTCCGCTTCCCGATGAGCCACGCTCGGGGCAACGCCGTCGAGATCGGCCGCACGCTTTTTCAGTTTGATTATTCATTTCGAATGACGCGCGCAGCGTAAGGGGTCACGCCCGCTTCGCTTACGCGCTTCATCCGGCTTCCTGCGGCGACCCGCGCACGACCGCGCGCGCGGTCGGTGTCCGCCGCTGATGTACATGTTCTGGAGAGCGCAGCCATGCCTCACCACGCTGAACTACCCGAAGAGCCGTTCGCTGGCGTCGCGACGCCAGCGAACGATCCTTCCGTACCGCTTGCCGCGTCCGAGACCGCGCCCGACTTCGACGACGATCTCGACGCGCCGCGCGCGCCCCTGCGCTTCGGGCGGCTCGCGCTCTGGATGGCGTCGGCGAGCGCGCTCGGCATCGGCGTGCTCGGCACGGTCGCCTACAGCATGTGGTTCAACCACGACCAGCGCGTCTATACGGAAGCGATGGCGAGCGCGCGCCGCACGCTCGGCATCGACCAGCCGGTGATCGCGGCGGGGCCGCCGTCGCAAACGCTGTCGTCGGGCGTCGTGCAGGCACCGCCGCCCACCACGAGCCTCGTCGCGGCGCACGCGGACACCACGGCGCTCGCCGACAACCCGCCCGCCGACACGTCCGGCACCACGAGTCTCGGGCCCGTCGCGGTCGCGCCGGTGGCCACGGCCGCGACCGTCGCTGGCGCATCGCAAGATGCGGCGTCGCCATCGCGAACGGCGGCAACTCCTGCGTCGCAGACGGTCGCGGCGAATCGCCCGAGTCGCGGCGCAAGCGGCCAGGCGGTGCGCACGACACAGGCAAAAGAGGCCCGGCATCGAGCGTCGCGTGCCAGGGCCGAGCCGGGACTCTTTGCCCGCGTGGGCGCGTTCTTTCATCGAGTGAGCTATCGACGCAATGCCACATCCGGCCAGCGAGAGGAATATTCCCGTCCGTGAGAACGGCGCGACGCACGTGCTGGCGGCGCGCGCCGCGCGCGTGTTCGACGAGGCCCGCGCGCAGGCCGGGCGGCTGCGCATGCCCGGCCCGGCGCCGATGGCCGCCGCCGCGCTGCTGTGTCTTTTGATCGGCCTGCTGTTTCTCGCGTATCAGGTGCGCGGCATCTTCTCCGCGCAGCTCGAGCAGGAATACGTCGGGCTCGTGCTTCAGGCCGTCGAGCGCGCGGACGCGGCGCGCGCTTCGGCGATCGCGCTGAAGGACGCGTCCGCCACCGACGCGCAGCATCGCGCCGCATACCGCGAGGCGCGCATCGAGTGGGCGGCGCGACTCGCGAGCCTGCATGCGCTCATCACGTCGAGTCCCACGCCCGCACCCGCGTTGCCGCCCTCCGCGCTATCCGCGGCAGCGGACTTCAATCAGGCGAGCGCCGCGCTCGATTCCGCCGACGCCTATTGGCGCGATCAACGCGATCGCGCGAGCAGCGACGTTCGCGCGCGCATCGTCAGCGTGTCGCACACGTTGATTGCATTAACGGCGGTCGTGTTCGGCGTGCTCATCACGGCGCTCGGCATGTATGCAAAACGCAATCGGCAGCTCGTCGGCATCTCCAGCGAATTCGAGCACGCGTCGCTGCACGACGCGATGACCGATCTGCCCAATCGCCGCAAGCTCTTCGCGGCGCTGGAGGAATCGGCGGAGGCGCTCGCCGACGGCTCGCAGGCGAAGCGCATCGCCGTGCTGTATATCGACCTCGACGGCTTCAAGCGCGTCAACGACACGCTCGGGCACCGCATCGGCGATGAATTCCTGATCGCAGTGTCGCGGCGTTTCCGGCAGACGGTGCGCAACAGCGATATCGTCGCGCGCATCGGCGGCGACGAATTCGCGGTGCTGGTCAGAGAGTTTTCGAGCGATCTGGAACTGGCGGCCATTGCGCAACGCATCATCCATTGCGTCGCGGAAACGGACACGCGCATGGGCTTGTCGCTCGTGCGTGCGAGCATCGGCATCGCGAGCTTTCCGGATCGCGTGACCGATTACTGGCGGCTCGTCGCCGCCGCCGACGAAACCATGTACGCCGTCAAGCGCAACGGCAAGAACGGCTACGCGTTCGCGTCGGCGGCCTCATAACTACGCGCTGCTGCGCGATCGTCCGCGTCAGGCCGCCGCGCGCAAGTCTTCTTCGCCGCCAAGCGCTTCGGTCAGCGCCGCGAAAAGGCGCGCGAGCTCGCCCGTCATCAGCAGGAAATCCGACTCGAAGCGTTCGTCGTCGTTCGCGGCGGTGGGATCGGCTGCTTCCTTGATGACGTCGAGCGGGCTCACGCGCTTGAGCGTGAGCGACGGCGTAAGCACGAACGACACGCGGTCGTCCCAGGTCATCGCAAGACGCATGCACTGCTTGCCGGCTTCGATATGGCGGCGCATGTCCTCCGCCTCCAGCGCGTGACCGACATAGCGCACGGTCGCATTGCCCTCGCCCGCCGAACGCAGTTCCGTATCGCGATCGAGCGTGAAGCCCGCGGGCGCGTCGCCCGTCAGCAGCCATTCCGTCATCGCCGACACGGCCGAGCGCGCGACGCGCACGCTGGCGAGCGGCAAGTCCGTGACCGACTTCACCAGCAAGCCGATGATGTCGTCGGCGAGCGTGGCGGATGCCGCATCGATGGCGAGCCAGCCGTGCACCGGATCGATCCACACCCGCGTATCGCGGCGAATGCTGAACGCGCGCGGCAGCAGTTCATCGGTCACCTGCTCCTTCAGTTCGCGCATCTGCTTGCGGCCCGGCTTGAAGCCCTGCTGCTCTTCGAGTTCCAGCGCGCGGTCCTTCGTGAACTGCGTGACCACCGACGCGGGCAAAAGCTTTTTCTCCGCGCGGTACGTGAGCAGCATCTGGCGATTCACGGTGTAGACGAGCGCATCGTCGCCGCGCGGCGAGACCCAGCCGCGCCGCTCGTTTTCGATGCTCGATGCATCGCTGAAAGCAAGCGGCGCGAGCCACTGCTGCATCTGATCGGGCGTGACGGTCCAGTGAACGGGAAGACGGTGAAGCTGAAGATTCTTGAACCACATGGCGGCGCTTTCGATGTTGTTCGGAAAAGCGGGCCATTCTATACGACGCATGCGGCGTGGCGCGAGCCGCCGGCTTTATGCGAAGCAGCGCGGCGCATCCATCGGCAGAAACGGGACTACACTGAGGGCGCTCGATCGCACGCGTGCATCGGGCGAGGAGGTTGGAATGATCGATCTAGACGCGAACAGCACGTTCCGCGGACTACCGCTCACGCCTGAGCAGGACGCCGAAGTCAGGCACTACATCAAGAAGAAAAAGCAGCGCGGCGAGCCGTGGAAGACGCCCGAATTGCGCGCGATGTTGCGCGACATGCTCGAGCCGCCCGACGAAGAAAGCGCGATGGATGAAGTCGCGGACGACGACGCGCGCGCGGTGGCCGAACGGGCTTCGGCTTTCATCGACGATGTCATGGACCCGATCGAAAGCAGCGAGGAATGGCACGCGGCAATGGAAGCCGAAGCGATGAAAGGCCCGCGGCGTTGATAAGCATGGTTGACCCGAGAAGCGCCGGCGTGGACGGCGCCGTTCGCGTCCGCACGCTCGTTCAGTGCCTGCGATGCGTCCAGTCTCGCGGCGGATGCGTGTCTAGCCAGCGCGCTTTCGGCGGATGAATGTTCGGATGTTTGTGATGCATCACGAGAATCACGATGGCGCATAACACCACGACGACTCCCACCATCAAGCTGATCATCGGCTCGGTCATCGCAACCTCCTTCGGGCTCGAGGGGCAACGCTTTCATTGTAGGTGCTTGCGCCGCCGCGGAACACGCGAATGTCACGCGCCGATGCACACCGCGCCCGCCGCGATCACGCAACAGGCCAGCAGGCGTCGCGCGGTCAGTTGCTCGCCGAGGAAGATGCGCCCGATGAGCGCCGCGAACACGACGCTCGTTTCGCGCAGAGCGGAGACGGCGCCCATCGCGCCGAACTGCATCGCCCAGATGACGATGCCGTATGCGGCCACCGAGACGAGCCCGCCCGCTACGTTCTGCGCGACGGCGGCGGCGGGCGCGCGCAACGCATGCCGCCCTCGCAGCGCGACGAAAAGCGGCAGCATCAGCAGATAGAACGCGAACATCCACGCCGTATAGGAGAGCGCGTGCCCCGAAGCCCGCACGCCGATGCCGTCGATCACGGTGTAGACGGCAATGGTCGCGCCCGTGACGAACGCGGCCAACGCGCCCTTTCCCGACAGATTGCCGCGCTGCAACGCGAGCCATACGATGCCCGCCGATACCATCACGATACCCACCACGGGAAGCGCGCCCGGATGCTCGCGCGCGAAAAATGCCGCGCCGAGTGCGACGAGCATCGGCGAAGAACCGCGCGCGATGGGATACGTCGCGCCGAGATCGCCGCCCTGATAGGCGCGCACGAGCGCCATGTTATAGCCGATATGCACGAGCCCCGACGCCACGATGCACGGCCATGCGCCGCTCGCGGGCAGCGGCAAGAACGGAATGGCCACGACGGACACGACGCCGATGCAAAGGCTCATCCACGTCATGGAGAGGAAGCGGTCCGCGTTGCCGTGCAGCATCGCGTTCCAGGTCGCGTGTAAAAGTGCGGCGAAGAGCACGCAGCCGCCTACGTAGCTGAACATCCGTCGAACCGTCCTCTTTTGAGAAGTGCCCAGTCTAAGCCAGACGGGATTGCGACGCGACAGCTTTGTATTGCGCAATCCCTTATATGCGAGCCGCCGCATGCGCTCTAACCATGTCCTATAGTGCAGAGGACCGCATGAGGGAGACACGACATGGCGACATGGAAACCCGACCCGAGCTTCTACCCTTCCCCGCGTCTTGCTGCGAAGGCGCCCCGCGAAACGCTCGCCTACGTCGCGACGTTCGATCCCGAGCGCAAGAGTCCGGACAAGCTCGCCGTCGTCGATGTGGACCCGGATTCGTCGAGCTATGCGCAGATCGTCGGCGAACTGGCGATGCCCGACGCCGGCGACGAACTGCATCACTTCGGCTGGAACGCGTGCTCGTCGTGTCTGTGCCCGAACGCGCCGCATCCGCATATGGAGCGGCGTTATCTCGTCGTGCCGGGACTGCGTTCGTCGCGGATTCATATCGTCGATACGAAGCCCGACCCGAAGAACCCGGTCATCGTCAAGACGATCGAGCCCGAAGAACTTGCTGAGAAAACGGGCTATACGCGCCCGCATACGGTTCATTGCGGACCGGGCGGCATCTATGTCACCGCGCTCGGCAACGCCGAAGGCAAGGCGCCCGGCGGCGTGCTGCTGCTCGACCAGCAGAGCTTCGATCCACTCGGCCGCTGGGAAGTGGATCGCGGACCGCAGCAACTGGCCTACGACGGCTGGTGGCATCTCGGCTACGACACGATGGTCACGAGCGAATGGGGCACGCCCGACACCTTCGAAGAGGGCCTCGTGCCCGAACTGCTGCTCGGCGCGAAGTACGGGCGCAAGCTGCATTTCTGGGACTTCACGAAGCGAAAGCATATTCAGGAGATCGACTTCGGCGACGAGTATCAACTCGTCTTCGAACTGCGGCCCGCCCACGATCCGACCAAGGCGTATGGCTTCGTCAATTGCGTCATCAGCCTGAAGGACCTGTCTTCGTCGATCTGGACGTGGTATCGCGACAAGGACAAATGGGCCGTGAAAAAAGTGATCGACATCCCGGCCGAGCCCGCCGATGCGTCGGTGCTTCCCCCGCTCTTGCAGGGCTTCGGCGCGGTGCCGCCGCTCGTGTCGGACATCGATCTCTCGATGGATGACCGCTTCCTCTACGTGTCATGCTGGGGCACGGGCGACATGCTGCAATACGATGTCTCGGACCCCTTCACGCCGAAACTCACGGGCAAGGTCCGCATCGGCGGTGTGGTGGCGCGCGCCACGCATGCGGGCGCGAAGAACGGTTCGCTGAACGGCGGGCCACAGATGGTCGAAGTCAGCCGCGACGGACGACGCGTGTACTTCACCAACTCGCTCTACGGCGCGGTGGATGCGCAGTTCTACCCCGAAGGCATCGACGGATGGATGGTCAAGCTCGACGCCGATCCGAACGGCGGCCTCTCCATCGACGAGAAGTTCTTCATCGACTGGCCGAAGGGACACCGCCCGCATCAGATCCGGCTGCAAGGCGGCGATTGTTCTTCGGACTCCTATTGTTACCCGTGAGTTATCCTTGATGCTCACGTCGGACGTCATCGCATGAATGCCGTTACGCCGTCGCTCTGGCTCACGGCGGCGGGCCTCGGCGCGTTTCATGGCGTGAATCCCGCGATGGGATGGCTGTTCGCGCTCGCACTCGGCCTCTATGCACATAGCAGGCGCGTGGTGCTGGTGTCGCTCGTGCCGATTGCGCTCGGGCATGCTGCGTCGGTGGCGCTGGTGCTCGCGGGCGTGCTGACGCTCGGCTCGGTGGTGGATCATGAGACGCTTGCGCGCGGTTCTGGCGTGTGTCTGATCGGCTGGGGCGCATGGCGTGCGTGGCGCGGACATCGCGGACGGCCGACGGTGGGCATGCGGACCGGCCTCGCGGGTCTCGCGCTATGGTCATTCGTGATGTCGAGCGCGCACGGCGCGGGCTTGATGCTCGTGCCCGCCCTGCTGCCGCTGTGCGGGGGCGCGGGTGCAAATGCAGGCGCGGCGGGCGCGTCCTCGGCGGCAGCGTTCGAAGCCGGCGCGCTCGCGCTGTCCGTGCATACCGTGGCGATGCTCGCTGTGATCGCGGTCATCGCGCTGGCCGCCATGTCGCTGCATGAGCGTACCGGCCTCGCGTTCCTGCGCACGGGCTGGGTCAACGTCGACTGGCTTTGGAGTGTGGCGTTGATCGCATGCGGCATCTGGCTCTGGGTATAGCGTGGATGCCGCTTTTCGTTGCGCACCGCGATGGCGGGCGGCGGCAGAAGTTCGGCGCCTAACGCCTACCGCCGCCGATTGCACGAGTCCTCGCGTCCCGGCAATATCGCCGAAAACGACGAATAAAAAACGCTGTGCTGCGCCAAGATACGGACCCGGCCGGTCCGATAAAAGTCATAACAACGGGGACTCTGTCATGCGCGAAATCTCGTACGAAGAACAAACCGTCAATTCGATCAATCCGCTCGCGCGCTTCGCCCATCGCACGCGCATGACCGTGGCGACCGAGCTCGTCACCGGTCTATGCCCCGCACGCGGAACCGTGGTGGACTTCGGCGCGGGACCGGGCCTTTTTCTGCATACGCTCGGCGAGTCGCGGCGGGACATCACGTTGATCGGCCACGACAAGTTCATGGCGCCCGCCTTTGCCGAAGTGAAGTATGCGGAGTCGCTGGACACGGTTGCATCGCATAGCGTGGACGTGCTGACGGCTTTCGAGGTCTGCGAGCATCTTTATCCCCGCGAAGTGGACGCGCTGCTCGATGACGCCGCGCGAATCCTGAAGCCGGACGGCGCGCTCGTCATTTCAGTGCCGATCATGTACGGACTCGCGATTGCGCCGAAAGTGTCGAACTGGATGATCCGCAGCCGCACGCTCAAGTCCGAATACACGCCTGCGGAATTGCTCAAGTCGATGATCGGCATGCGCGTGAGCCGGCCGGCGAACCCGCGCACGACGCATAAGGGATTCGATTTTCGCGAGCTTCGCGAGCTCGTGAGCGAGCGCTTCGTTGTCGATGCAGTGCATACGAGTCCGGTGCCGCACGCGCCTTGGTGGATTAGTTCGCAGTACTTTATGGTTTGCCGGACGCACGGGCTGCGCTGAGGGTGCGGGTTGCGTTGCGTTCGTCCGGCGACCGACCGGGCTTTCGAAAAGGGTGTGCGTCAGTCGCGGAAGTCGATCATGCGCGTCGGGCGTAGTACTTCGAAGTGCGATGGGAGGCGTTGCCGCGCGCGTTTCGGAGCTTCAGGTCTGCGAAGGACACGCGTCGACGAGCTTTTTCTGCCCGCGTGCGCGTTGCTGCTGACGGCTTCTTTCAGAAAGCGACGCGTGCAGGCACGGGGCGCTGGTCGGGGAACACCGGCGTCACATGCGAGGACAGGCGGCGGCATTCTGCATGCAACACGCCGCATGCGAAATGCGGGCGCGCTGGCGAGGTTAAGGTAACGGCCAACGATCGTCGAGGAGCTTTTCCGCTCGCGCCCGCATCCAGGTTAGCGGCACTTTCCGGAAAGCAATGTTCCAACCCGCGCGTCGCTGCGGTTCAACGCGAACGTCAGCGTATGTGTATGCGGACAGTTGCGTCCAGCATTCTGCATGCAACACGCCGCATGCGAAAAACGGGGGCGCGCGGGCCAGGTTGAGGTAAGCGGGCAACGCGCATCGCTGCGGCTCAACGCGAGCGTCAGCGTATGCGTATGCGAAAAGGCTGCGCCCCGCATTCTGCATGCAACACTACGCACGCAAAATGCGAGGCGCGTGTGCGAGGCTAAGGTGAACGGGCAGCCCCGTCGCGGAGCTTTGCCGCCCGCATTTGCTTCAAGGTTAGCTGGCCTTCCGGAAAGCAACGCTTCGACCCGCGCGTCGCTTCGGCTGGACGCGAGCGTCAGCCTATGCATATGCGGACAGGCTGCGGCTGGCATTTTGCATGCATGACGCGGCATGCAAAATGCCGCGCGTCAGTTAGCCGGAATCGTGACCACCGGCGCCTTCGCGGTATCCGTCACCTCGCCGAGCGCCATCAGGTTCTGCACCACGGTGAATGCGTACTTCGAATCGAAGTCGGCGCGGTCTATCCAGTAGTTCGACTTGTCGTACAGCACGCTCACGTAGGCGTCCGGCGGCGCTTTCTCGCCGACTTTCACAACGATCGTCGGACGCGTTTCGCCGCCGATCAGCCCGATCGTCGGCTTCGTCGCCCCGCTGCCGACCTGCGAATCCGGCACCGGAATCTGCGCACCCAGATCGGTGAGGATGCCGAGCACCGAGCGCGTGACCATCGGAATGCGATCGTGGTCCGCCGACTGTCCGTACACGATCTCGTAAGTCTTCATCTTCGGCGAAAGATGCAGCAGCCTGCGCACGAGCGCCAGGTCGTCGACGGTCTGCTTGTTCGCGCCGCTGCGCGTCGCGCCGAGCGTCATGAAAATGCGCGGCTGATGATCCTGGTCGCGCGTTTCCACATTCAGTTCGCCGGCAAGTTGCAGACGGCGCAGCGCCTGGAGCAACAGGAAGAACTCCGGCGCGCCCGACGCGTTGGGACCGCCGAGCGCATTGCCGTTCTGCAGGCCCGCGATGGATTGCGCGGTGATGCGCAGCAACAAGTCGACCGGAATGCCGCTTTCTGCGAGCGGCAACACGAGCGTCGGCGAGAGCGGGCGAATGTACGCGCTGGCGTACGCGTCGCCGGTGGTCGGAGTGAAGGTGAACGTCGGGTGATTCGAATACGAGACGCTGCCCGACGCTTGCGCGTAGTTCGGCTGCGCGCCGGAACCTGCATTCAAAATTGCGCCGCCTGTTGCATCGAACGTGTACGCGGCGATGATGCTGCTCACCGTGAGAAACGACGGCGCATCGGCGAAACGCAGCCCGACGATGGCAGCGAGAATCTCGCGCTTCTGCGCGTCGCCGAGTGCGCGGGCATAGTCCACCTGATCGGCCTTGAGCCGTGTTGGCCCGATGCCCGAACAGCCCGCCGCGAGGAACGTCGCGCTGATGAGAGCGATGGAAAGGGCCTTCGTTGATTTCTGGGTCGGTGTCGTCCGGTTCATATGGCCTTGAGTGAGGTCAGCGAGGAGATCGTCGGCGCAGTGGCCGCGGAGCCTCGGGGCCGGCAGCAATTCTCATACCATTTCTAACATCGGACGCGCAGGCGCAAGCCTTCCCGCCCGTTGCATCAGGCGAAGCAACGGCATAGCCAGCCACGCAAGACGTTCAGGACGCGTCTTTTGGTTCGTGGCGGCGCTCGGGCAGCGTTGCCTGTCCACGCCCATGCGCTATATGCCGACTCGCCTCCGCATGATGAGCGACGAGTGCATCGAGGCGATCCTGCGCGAAACGCGGGCCATCGTCGCGTGCGTGCGCCGTTGCGCTCGCGAGCATGGCGCCCGCGATCAGAGCGATAGCCTTCAGGCGTTTGGTATTCATTATTCACCTCCGCAGGAAGACGGGATGCGCGCGTCGATGCTCGATCGCGAGCCTCTCCCGTATCCGCCAAAATACAGCGTCGCCGCGCCGTCTGCATGTTGCATGCAAAGGCGGCCTTGCGGGCGGCGCAGCCATCTCCTATCTGTTAGCTCAAACGCTATGTTCAGGAGACGCCCGCCATGAGACTCGCCATTTTCTTCGACGGCACCTGGAATGAGCCGAACGACCGAACCAACGCCTACCTGCTCTACAAGCTCGCGCCCGAGACCGACGATCAAGAGACGCTGTACGTGCCCGGCGTCGGCACGCAGGGAAACGGCCTGTTCGCGCTGGCGAACAAGTTTCTCGGCGGCGCGTTCGGCGACGGCCTCTCCGCGAACATCAAAAGCGGCTATGCGTGGCTCTGCCAGCGGTACAAGCCCGATGCTTCGATCTATATCTTCGGCTTCTCGCGCGGCGCCTACTCCGCACGCAGTCTGGCCGGCCTCATTCGCAAATGCGGTCTGTCGAACGACTGGAGCGATGAATCCGTCGATCAGGCGTACGGCATTTATCGCGATCAGGGCGTGGGGCCATCCGACGACTCGGTGCAGGCGTATCGCAAACAGTTCGCGCGCGAGGTGGATGTCGCGTTCATCGGCGTGTGGGATACCGTCGGCGAACTCGGCATTCCTATCGGCGGGTTGCCGGTGCCGGGCTTCTCCAGCTACTACAACTTCCACGACACCACGCTCGCGAACAGCACGCGCGCCGCGTATCACGCGATAGCCGCGAACGAATTCCGCTCGCTCTACAAGCCTACGCTCTGGACGAAGGGAACCGAGGACCGCGGGCCGCTGCCGCTCGAACAGCGATGGTTCGCGGGGGCGCACGCCAACGTGGGCGGCGGCTATTTAAGCCCGCCGCGCGATCCCGCCGATCTGCTGCCGCTGATCCCGGCCGAATGGCTCCGGCACAAGGGGCAATTGCACGGCCTCACGTTCGACAAGCCGATCGAGATTCCTAAAGAGGCTTACTGCTGCGAGCCGATCGACTCGTATTCGGAATTCACAAAGATGAATCCGTTGCTCGAAGATGTCTGCAAAAAGGAGCCTCGCGTCGCCGGATCCGCGCTCAAC
This sequence comes from Caballeronia sp. Sq4a, assembly GCF_023170545.1. Lineage (NCBI taxonomy): Bacteria > Pseudomonadati > Pseudomonadota > Betaproteobacteria > Burkholderiales > Burkholderiaceae > Caballeronia > Caballeronia sp. Sq4a. The sequence goes on from NZ_CP084250.1 coordinate 1,515,834, forward strand.
GAGACGGTGGACCGCAGTCTTGCAGACCGGCTCGGCACACCCGGTTTTCTGGATGCATTCCCTTCTCTGCGTGACCAGTTGCGCGCGCTACCAGTCGGAACCTGAGGGCATTCTGCATTCAGAGTTCACACAGAAGAACCTGCCGCTGAAAGACGTCTGCTAGACGGAGCCGCGCGTCGCCGCGAAGCGCTCAAGAGCCGGTCGATCTCGGCCTTGCGAACTAGCTTCGACCGCCCGGTATTCTGTATGCGCTTTCCGCACGGGTCGGAACACCGAGCGCGCTTTCAGAAGAGATGCGGCGGCGTTCGATCCACCATATCCCGGGGCAGCGGTTCTTCGAGTTCGAACTCGACGCTCGGGAAATCCTGCAAGCGGCCGGCCACTTCGGCTTCGCCTTCGCTCGTGAAGAGGCCGTCGAGATAATCGAAGGTCAGCTTGTCGACCAGCGCCTTCAGCGCAAGCTCGGGGCTGCGTTTCGGCTCGACCGTGATATCGTCGACGTCCAGGCGCGCGCAGTATTCGCCGCCCTTCGATTCCATCGCGCCAATGTCGATCACCTTGCCATCGACGTTCTGCGCCAGCACGCGCTGCTCAACGGCGAACAGGCGAAAAGGCCGCTCGAGTCCGACCGGGTCGCCCGAGCCCGACGTCGAGCCGGTCTGGTCTTTTGCATTCGAATTCGTTTGCGCTGTCATCGCTGCTTCTCCTCGGATGCTTAAGGTCGTTTTCTGGAAGCAAGCCATGCGCCCGACGCGCGCCGTCCCACGCGAAGTGCGCAACGTCGCGCAATGTTTCCATTGCGGACCGGGTCGTCCTAAAGTGCTGTAGTCACCCGATGCAATACGAGATACGACTCGCGGAATGCAACTCGCAGGACGAACCCAAAGGAGCAGCAAGTGGACGGAACCATGAGCGCGAAAGTCGCAGTCATCACGGGAGCGGGCCGCGGGCTCGGGCGCAGCGCCGCACTCAAGCTCGCGCAACAGGGCGTGGGCATCATCGGCACCTGGCACAGCGACGCGGCCGCAGCCGAAGCCGTGGCCGGCGAGATCGAGGAACTCGGCTGCAAGTGCGCGATGCTGCAGCTCGACGTCTCCCGCAGTGAGACCTTCGGCGCCTTCGCGGATGAAGTATGCAAGGCGCTCGAACAATCGTTCGATCGCACGAACTTCGATTTTCTCGTGAACAACGCGGGAATCGGCATACACGCGGCTTTCGCCGACACGACGCCCGAGCAGTTCGACCAGCTCGTGAACATACACCTGAAGGGGCCCTTCTTTCTGACGCAGGCGCTGCTACCGTTCCTGCACGAGGAAGGCAGCATCGTGAACGTGTCGAGCGGACTGACGCGCTTCGCGCTGCCGGGCTACGCGGCGTATGCGGCAATGAAAGGCGGCGTCGAAGTGCTGACGCGCTATCTGGCGAAGGAGTTGGGGCCGCACGGCATCACGGTCAATGCCATCGCCCCGGGCGCGATCGAAACGGACTTCGGCGGCGGCGTCGTGCGCGACGATCAGGAAGTGAACGAATTCGTCGCGCAGAACACGGCGCTCGGGCGCGTTGGGCTGCCGGATGATATAGGCGGCGCGATTGCCGCGATGCTGTCCGACGGCAACCGGTGGATGACGGCGCAGCGCGTCGAGGTGTCGGGCGGGATGTTCATCTGACGCGCAGCGTTCGTGCGATTTCGCGGCGCAAAAAAAACCGGACGCCGAGGCGTCCGGTTCGCTGTGAAGCAGGTGCGGCTTAGAAGCGGTGGATGATGCCCACGCCTGCTGCAAACATGCTGCGCGACGCCGACGGAGCCGTGTTGAAGCCGTCGCCGATCGTTGCGTTCGCAGCCGTCTGCGCGTTTACAGCGCCGGTCGGCGAGAACGTCGGCTGCGCGAGCGTACGACCATTGGCGCGTTGGAAAGCTTCCAGCGCGTACAGGCCGGTACGCTTCGACAGCGAGTAGTACTGGGACAGGTTGAACTGGTGGTAGGACGCGGCATCCGAGATGCCGTTCGCCTTGCTGGCCCACGTGTAGCTGTAGCCTGCCGCGAAGTCCCATGCCGACGTCGCCTTCCAGTGCAGCACCGTGCCGGCCGTATTGAAGACGGCTTCGTCGGTGAACTTCGAGTTGATGCCCGGAATGTATTGAACGTTGGTGTACGTCGCGGTGATGTCCCACGCGCTGTTGAACGTGTAGCCGAGGCCCACCGCAAAGCGGTTCTGGGCTTGCGCGCCCTGGTAGCCGTTGGTCACGGCGGACACGCCCGACTGGCCTGCGGTGTTGGTCGTCGATGCATCGCCGTAGACGCCGCCGCCGACCGTCGAGTTGTTGATGCGCGTGAAGGCCACCGTGCCGCCGATCGGGCCTTGCTGATACTGGATCGCAGCCGACCACGTCGAGCCCTGATACACGCTGTCGGGCACGCCGGCGAACGAGTACGAGCCGCTGACCGTCACGCCATACAGCTTCGGCGACGTATAGACGACCGAGTTGTTCGCGCGGTAGATCGTGTCGAGCTCGTCCAGATCGCCCGGGTGCGCGCCGAAGTAGCCGGTCAGCCAGTTCGTCGGGCTATACGGCGACATCAGCGTGTAGTAGGACGTGTACTGACGACCCACGGTCAGCGTACCGTAGTTCGCATTCGTGAGACCGACCCATGCCTGGCGGCCGAACATCGCGTTGGTGTACTGCTGCGCGCCGTTGTTGATATTGAAGCCGGACTCCAACTGGAAAATGGCCTTGTTGCCGCCACCGAGATCTTCCGCACCCTTCAGGCCGAAGCGGCTGCCCGCCCAGATGCCCGAGGCGAGCTTGACGTTGGAACGGCCCGGCTGGGTCTTCGCCAGATTGGTCTGGCTGCTCTGATAGACGATCGAATCGTCGACGATACCGTACAGCGTCACGCTGCTTTGCGCGAACGCCGGCGCGGCGGCTGCGAACGCGGTCGCGGCGATGACGGCGGCCTTGGTCAGTTTCAAGCCCTTCATTTTTTCTCCTCTTGCTTTGTGCGGTATGAGCGGATTCTTCGTCGTCGACGCCGAAACCGGCGCGCTATCGCGCCGCGAGCGCAACTTTTATCGCTGGCAAGTGTATGGCTTGCGGATGGAATTCGAAAGAATCGCGCGTACTGGTGTCTTTTTTTTTCACCGTGTGGTTAACCAGTATTTGCTAGCGCGCAAATATTTGGCAACCAGGCACGAAACTGACAGAAAACCAACGCACGACGGGAGCTCGCGCGCCGGCCGGCAAGCCGCGCGGCGGGTTGCCAAGAAGGAAGAAAATAGAGAACAACGAAACCAGCGCCGACAGCGAGTCGCAAGCAAACGTAAACGGGCGAGCACCCCGCTCGCCTTCGCTCCGGCCGTACTGCGCGACGAAAGAACCCTACTGCTCGATCTTCGCGCGCAGTTCCCGAGCGGTTTCCAGCAGCCCTTCATAGCCCGAGCGGGCGTGCGAAGGCAGATCGGGATCGCCGACGAGCGTGCCGAGCGTCTCGATCAGGCTGTACAAGATGCCCTTCGCCGCGCCTGCGGCCATTCGTCCGGCGGCGACGGATTCATCGACGTGCGTGATGGCCGCATCGAAATGCTCGACATCCGGATGCGCTTCGTCGACGTTCGGGGAAAGCGGGCGCGGATCGGTCGGGTCGTCGTTCATGATGGTCTGCCTTCGTAGCTGTGCACGCTTCCTGTATAACGCCGCCGCGCGACGGCCGCAATCCGGGCCCGCCGCGCCGCAGTGTCGCGCCGCTGTGTCACCTAGGGCGCGGGCACTTCCTGCACCGGCACGATGCGATGCACGCGCCGGCCGTCGCCGGGATGCGCGCCGGCTGCGCGATGCGGCACGCCGTGCTCCATCAGAAGCGCGCGCAGTTCGTTGATGACCGGAAAGACTTCGTGATTGTGGTCCGCGCCCTGCCGGTCGTGCGCTTCCTGCTCGCGCTCGACGATCCACCGGTCTTCCTTGAAAATGCGCTCGGTGAACCACACGAGCAGCGGCCACGCGACGTCGAGCAGGCCGGAGATTTTCGGGCGGCGGATGGACAACAGGCCGAAGGTGCGGTTGGTGCGCTGCTCGGCGTCGAGCGGCACGTAGGCGATCCACAGGTCCATCACCATGGTGTCGTCTTTCGTGCGAATCTTGAGCGTCTGGTACGGATAGTCCGTGCGGATGGTCATCACGTCCTTCTGCGACGCATCCGGCTTCTCGCCGCGCTTCTGCCCGAACACGAGCGCCTCGCCGATCGGCTGCTTGCCCGCCTCGCGCGCGAAGGTGTAGTCCACTTCGATCCAGTCCTCGCCCCGGCGACGCCCGAGCGAGCGCGCCCGCATGCTGCCCATCTGCCGGCGATGCAGGAACTGATGGTTCATGTCCATCAGGTTCTCGTGCATGAACGTGTAATGGCACTTCACTTCGCGGCCGAAGCGGCGCGTCTTATAGGCCTTGTCGGTCGCGCTCACGAGCGAGGGAAACTTCGCGGCGGCGGCCCGCTGCGGGTCGCCCGTGAAGACGAAGACGAGCCCCGCTTCTTCGCGGCACGGATATGCGCGCACGCCATTGGGCAGACGCTCGCGGCCGAGATACGGAATGTCGGTGCAGCGGCCGGTGCAGTCGTAGGTCCAGCCGTGATAGCAGCAGCGAATGGACTCGCCGTCGACCACGCCCGCAGAGAGCGGCACTTGCCGATGCGCACAGCGGTCTTCGAGCGCGAACACCTTGCCCGAGTCCGTGCGCACGAGCACGATCGGGTCGCCGGCAAAGCGCACCGCGTGCGCGCGGCCGCGCTTCACTTCGCCCGACCACGCGAGCGGATACCAGTGATCGGGATGAATGTCGGTGCGGCGCAAGTCGCGCGGGGTTCCCGGCGTTTCGGTCAGAGCGCCATCCTCATCGCCTTGCGGCAACGCTGCGTGCATGTAGAACGCCTCCGGTAGAGGGAGATCAGGGTACGCGCCGTCGGAGCGGCGCAAAAACGACACGACGAACGACCTCCGCAGTCTACACGGCGACGCGCATTTCAGCGCGAGCGAAAAGCCGCATGCGGCGGCGCCTACGGCTTCGCGTCTTTCACGAACACAAGACTGAAGTTGTTCGCCGGCATTGGAACGGCTTCGGCGAGCGTGAATCGCGCGTCGTGCGCGAGCGCCTCGACGGCTTCCATGTCGCGCACGCCCCAGCGCGGGTCGGTGGCGCGCAGCTGGGCATCGAATGCTTCGTTGCTCGGCGCGGTGTGCGCCCCGTTGCGCCGATACGGCCCATACAGGTACAGTACGCCGCCCGCAGCCATCCGCTTCGCCGCGCCGCGAAAGAGCGCCTCGGCCGCCTGCCACGGCGCGATATGGATCATGTTGATGCAAACGACCGCCGCCACGTCGCCGATGCCCCAGTCGCGCTCGGTCACGTCGATGGCAAGCGGCGCGGCGAGGTTGGAGAGGCCCGCATGCGCGCGCCAGGCGGCGATGGAATCGCGCGCGGCGGCGTCCGGATCGCTCGGTTGCCAGACGATGTGCGGCAGCGCCGCCGCGCAATGCACCGCATGCTGGCCGGTGCCGCTCGCGATTTCGAGAACCGTGCCGCTTTGCGGCAGCACGCGTGCGAGCACCGTTAGAATCGCATCGCGATTGCGTTCGGCGGCGGGCGCGCGGCGGCGCACGCTGGCTTGAGTATGGGATGGAGCTTGCATCGAGCGGTGATCGCGCGGGCGGTCGATAGTTGCGAATGGTGGCATCGAGACTAAGGGCGCGCGCGCTGCGGCGTCAAGCCGTCGCGAGCGGCGAAAGCCTTGGCGCAAAACGTGCTGCCCGGGCTCTCCATCGACCGTCGCGACAGGCACGCACTCAGGCGCGGAGCATCATCAACCTGTGTATGCTCCCGATGAGCCGGCGCGCTCGCCTCTTTCGAGCGTTTGCGAAAGTCCACGCGCAGCATCGAACGCATCACGACGAAACGGCGCGCCGCAGAGCGCCCGACACGGAGCCAAACATGCAGCAGGACAGCAACCAGAACCCGGAACAACCGGCGCGCGAAGGCCCCGACGAAGAGACCATCGCGTTTGCCAACGAAGTCTTCAACGCTGCGCGCCGGGGCGATGCCGCCCTGCTCGAAGTCTGGCTCCAGAAGGGCTTGCCGCCGAACCTGCGCAACGACAAGGGCGACAGCCTCGTGATGCTCGCGAGCTATCACGGCCACGCCGACGCGGTGCGCGTGCTGCTCGAACACAACGCCGATCCCGACATGCGCAACGACAACGGCCAGACGCCGATCGCCGGGGCCGCATTCAAGGGCTTCAAGGATGTCGCCGAGACGCTGCTCGATCACGGCGCGGATGTCGAAGGCGCATCGCCCGATGGCCGCACAGCGCTGATGATCGCGGCCATGTTCAACCGCGTCGAGATTCTGGATTTGCTGATCGCTCGCGGCGCGAATCCGGACGCCCGCGATCAGGGCGGCTTGTCCGCGCGTGAAGCCGCCGCGAGAATGGGCGCGGCCGATACGGCGGCGCGCCTCGCCAAAAACGCGGACGCTGGGGACGCTGGCGACAACCCGGCGGCGCGCGGCGCATGAGCGCATCGAACGAACAGGGACGCGCGCGCGCAGCGCGTTCATCGACACCAACAAAAACTGGAAGGCGGCCCGGACACATGGAGCGTTTGTGATGGCAGGCGGTATCTCGCATCGGGGCGATGCGTCGTCGGTCGGCGCGGGCGCCTTTGCGCCGGCTCTTTCGGTCTCGATCGGGGGCGCGGCGGCGCGATTGTTCGCTCTGGTAAGCGCCCTCGTCCAATGCATTCGCGCGCTGCGGCTATCGTCGGTGCTCGTCGTGCTCGGCGCGTGCAGCCTGTCGGCCTGCGGGATTTTTCAGCAGCAGACGCCCGCGCCCATCGTCGAGCATTCGTACATTCCGGGCCCGAGCGAGACCGAAACCAACGAGCCGGAAGAACCGGCCCCGGTCGTCACCGTGCCGGAGCCCGCGTCCGCCGTGAAGCCGGCGCCCGCGCCGAAGCCGAAGCGCCGCGTCGTGAAACCGAAGCCGCCGGAGCCGGTCGTGACGCCGCCGCCGGAGCCGCCCGAGCCGCCGCCCCCGCCGCAGATCATCTCGACGCGCCTCATGCAGCACGACCAGCTTCACGGCCTGCTCGATGCCGAAGTTCAGCGTCCCGACGGCAAGGTGGTCGGCCGCGCGGTCGATCTGTACGTCGATCCGTCGGCGAAACCCAAGTTGCTGATGGTCAACCTGTCCGGTTTCATGGGCATCGGCGATCGCAAGGTCAATTTCCCGTGGACGGCGTTTCGCTTCACGCCGAATTCGAAGACCGCGCCGATCACCTTCCTGCCACCGCCGCCGCCCGTGAAGGGCAAGCCAGCGGCGGATCCGGTGCCGAAGCCGCAGCCCGTCAGCGAGGCGCCGTCGAACTTCATGCAGCTCGTTGATTCGACGGTGACGCAGAAAAACGGCGCGCGCATCGGCCGCGTGGTCGACGTGCTCGTCGATTCGCAGGCGCAACCGCAGGCGCTCGTCGTCGATCTGTCGAGCTCGCTCGCCGCGGACAAGCGCCACGTCGCGGTGAACTGGAGCGATCTGCAGGTGGTGTCGCGCAACAAGCAGCTCGCGCTGCAGATGGATTTCAACGACGCGCAACTGAAAGCCGCGCCCACCTATGCGCCCGAGCAGCCGATCAAGATCGTGTCGCCGGTCGTTCCCGCGCCGGCGTCGTCGGCGACGGCGAGCGGCGCGGCGAGCGGAGCAGCCTCGGCCAACTCCGGCGGCACGACCGCCTCGGGCGCGGTCGCGGCGCAAACGCCGTCGTCCGGCGCGCGCCCGGCCCGATAACGGAACACCACATGGATAACCGATTCACGACATGGTAATTGCACGCAGTCTGCGCGCGCTCGACTGGCTGAACTTCTTCGTCGCCAACGTGCAGACCGGCTTCGGCCCGTTCATCGCTTCGTACCTTGCGGCCAACAAGTGGACGCAGGGCGAGATCGGCCTGATGCTGTCCGTCGGCACGATCAGCGCGATGGCGAGCCAGCTTCCCGCGGGCGCGCTCGTCGACGCCATGCGCAACAAAAAGTTTGCGGCTCTTTCGGCGATCGTCGCGATCATCGCGAGCGCGCTCTTGCTGGCCGCGAGTCCGACGTTCGTCCCCGTGTTCGCGGCGGAAGTGCTGCACGGCTTCGCGAGCTGCATGCTGGTCCCGGCGATGGCCGCGATCTCGCTCGCGCTTGTCTCGCGCGCCGATCTCGGCGACCGGCTCGGGCGCAATGCGCGCTGGGCGTCGATCGGCAGCGCGCTGACGGCGGCGCTGATGGGCGCGTTCGGCGAGTATCTGTCGCTGCGCTCGGTGTTCTTCCTGACGGCGGCGCTCGCGCTGCCCGCCATCTTCGCGCTGCGGATGATTCACTACGAACCGCTGCCCGCGGTGCCGCGCGCCCCGCCGGGTAAGCCGAAGCTGACTCCCGAGGGTGAAGAGCGCGAATCACTGCGCGAACTGCTGAAGGACAAGCGCCTGCTGATCTTCGCCGCGTGCGTCGTGCTGTTCCACCTTTCGAACGCGGCGATGTTGAATCTCGCCGCCGGCGAGGTCACCGCGCACATGGGCGACAACGTTCAACTCGTGATCGCGGCGTGCATCATCGTGCCGCAGTTCATCGTGGCGGCCCTTTCGCCTTGGGTCGGACGGCAGGCGCAGAAGTGGGGACGCCGTCCAGTCTTGATTCTCGGCTTCTGTGCGTTGCCGGTGCGCGCGCTGCTGTTTGCGGGCGTCAGCAGTCCGTATCTGCTCGTGCCGGTGCAGATGCTCGACGGCATCAGCGCGGCCGTGTTCGGCGTGATGCTGCCGCTCATTGCCGCCGATGTCGCCGGCGGACGCGGCCACTACAACCTCACCATCGGCTTTTTCGGCCTCGCGGCGGGCGTCGGCGCGACGCTTTCGACGGCGGCGGCCGGGTTTGCCGCCGACCGCTTCGGCACGGCGATGAGCTTCTTCGGGCTGGCGGCGGCGGGCGCGATCGCGGTCGCGCTCGTCTGGCTCGCGATGCCGGAGACGCGGGGGGCTGGGGTCGCGGCGAAGAATGTGCAGAAGCCGCCGGTGGAGGCTTGAGGCGTGGGGCGGGCGTGATTTGTGACAGGGGCGGTCTTCGTTGTATGACGCGCTGGCATTCAGAATGCGATCGAGGCGACGCCGCGATTGCGCCGGAATTGAAAATTCAGTAAGCCGGCAATTTCGGGTGACTTGAGAACGCTGGAGAACGTCGGCACCACTTCCCCCGCCGTCCCATCGCTATGCATTGCGCTTTGGGCTGTTGCATGCGGTGTCGTGCATTCATAATGCCGTCGCAACGTGCATCCGAGACGCGACTGGCGGGTTATGCCGGCGGCTCCAGGTCGCACACAACGCTATCTCCGCTCGCTCACCGTCGGTTGAACGTGCATCGGGTTGTAGCGATGCATCGCGCGTTGGCATTCATAATGCCAACGCGTAGTAAGCGAAACCGCGGCGGGCTCCGTTATGCCAGCAGCTACAGCTCGCCCGACAGTGTTACTCGTCAACTTGCTGATCATCGGTTCAACATGCACGGCGCGCCCAGCCTCGCGCGTCGGCATTCATAGTGCCGTCGAGCTCCACAGGGAACGTGACGGCGTGGTTATGTCGGCGGCTCCAGGTCGCCCACAACGGCTACATCAACACACCCTCGGCTAACTGCGCATCTAGTGCAGCGCAGCGTTGGAGCGTTGGCATTCATAATGCCGTCGCCAAATACGAAAAGACGCGGCGGGCTCGATTGTGCGAGCGGCACCAGTCGCCGGACGAAGCTAAGCTCAACTCGCGCACCATCGGTCGAACCTGCCTGGCGCGCCCCTGCGTCACGCGTCGGCACTCAAAATGCGGTCGCGTCTTAGATGCAGCCGCGGCCATCGCCCTCACCCCAGCGGCTTCAAATCACCCAACAACGTCGGCACAAGCTCGCTCACCGTCGGATGAATATGCATCGCGCGTTGCAGCGTGGTGTACGGCGCGTCCGCATTCATGATGTCGACGAACGTATGAATCACTTCGTCACCCTCAATGCCGAAAATCGCCGCGCCGAGAATGCGCTTCGTCTTCGCATCGACGAGCGCTTTCATGAAACCGTCCGTCTCGCCGCGTTCCCGCGCCCGGCCGACGCGCGACATCGGCATCGTCGCGATCAGCGCATCGCGGCCGTCTCGCCGCACGTCCTCCTCGCTCATGCCGACGCGGGCGAACGGCGGATCGACGAACACCGCGTACGTCATGATGCGCGTATCCACACTGCGCGATTGGCCATCGAGCAGATTGGCCGCGACGATCTCATAGTCGTTCCACGACGTATGCGTGAATGCGCCACGCCCGTTCACGTCGCCGATAGCCCAGACGCCATCCACTTTCGTGCGCAGCTGACCGTCCACGTCGATCAGGCCGTGCCGGTTTACGTCGATGCCGGCCTTGTCGAGTCCGAGATCGTCGGTATTCGGCGTGCGTCCCGTCGCAAAGAGAAGATGCGACGCGTCGATGGCTTCGTCGCGCAGCGAAATCCGCACGCCGTCGTTCCTCCGTTCGACGCGCTGCGGCTCTGCGCCGAAGCGAAATTCGATGCCCTCGCGCACGAGCACGTCCTGGATCGCGCGAGCGATATCGGCGTCCTCGCGCGTGAGGATACGCTCGCCGCGCACGAGCAGCGTGACGCGGCTGCCGAAGCGCCGGAACATCTGCCCGAACTCCAGCGCGATATAGCTCGCGCCGACGATCACGAGATGCTCGGGCACGTGCGTCAGTTCGAGGACGTTCGAATTGGTGAGATAGGGCACGCTGTCGAGCCCGTCGATGGCCGGCACCGCGGCGCGCGTGCCGGTGTTGATGAAGATCATGCCGGCGTCGATGTCGTGCGATTCACCGTCGCCGCCTACGATAGAGAGCGCATGCGGACCGGTGAAGCGCGCGTGTCCTTTGAATACCGTCACATTCGGCGTTTCATGGAGCCATTGCTCGATGCCGTTGCGCGACGCGCCGATCACTTCGTCCTTGCGCGCCTTCACGCGCGCCATGTCGACCGTAATGGGTCCGCCGATATTCACGCCGTATTTCGCGGCGGTGCGCGCCACGTGCGCCGCGCGCGCGCTCGCGACATAGGTTTTGGTCGGCGTGCAGCCGAAGTTCACGCAGGTCCCGCCGAAAAGATGCCGCTCGATGACGGCGGTGCGCTTGCCGTTTTGCGCGAGTCGCACGGCAAGCGGCGAGCCGCCCTGCCCTGTGCCGATGACGACTGCATCGAAGTGCTGTGACATGCTGAGCCTCCCTGACCGTTGTGCGCGACGCAAACACGAAGACGACGAAGACGAAGATGAGCCGATGGCGATGCCCGGCCATCTTACGCCGAACGCCGCCCACGGGCATGCTCCGTGCTCGCCCCACCCCATTGGCCTTTCGCCCGGCTCGAACCGACTCACCGCTTCAAGGCTTTCATGACCGAGACGATCTGGTTTCTCGTCGTCGGCGGCGTGCTCATTCTGATGGCGCTCGCCAGTTCGACGTTCAAACGCCTTCCGATCAGCACCGCCATGTGCTATCTGGCCATCGGCTTCCTGCTCGGGCCCGGCGTCGCGAATCTGCTGCACGTCCAGCTCGACGGCGACACGGCCGTCCTGCGCCTCATCACCGAAGTCGGCATGCTGGTGTCGCTCTTCGCCATCGGGCTGCGCCTGCGCGTGCCGCCCACCGACCGCCGCTGGCTGCTGCCGCTGCGTCTGGGCTTCGTCGCGATGGTGCTGACCATCGGCGTGCTCACGCTGCTATGCACGTATGGGCTCGGCATGTCGTGGGGCGCGTCGCTGCTGCTGTCCGCGATGCTCGCGCCGACCGATCCCGTTCTCGCGCACGACGTTCAGGTCGAAGCCCCCGGCGACACGGATCTGCTGCGCTTCTCGCTGACCGCCGAAGGCGGCCTGAACGACGGCATCGCGCTACCGTTCGCGCTGCTCGGCATTGCAGTTTGCCGCTTCGAAGCATCGCCGCACGATGCGTTGCAGTGGAGCTTCGTCCTGCAGGCCGTATGGGGCACGCTCGCGGCGCTTGGAAGCGGCTGGCTGCTCGGCGAACTGACGGTGCGCGTGGTGGGCTACTTGCGCACGCGCCACGGCGAAGCGCTGGGCTCGGAAGGCTTCTATGCGCTCGGTTTGATCGCGCTGTCGTACGGCGTCGCCGAGTTGCTGCATTCGTATTCGTTCCTCGCCGTGTTCGCGGCAGGACTTGCGATGCGGCGCGTCGAGCATCGCGAAAGCGGCGACAAGGGCGCGCGGGAAGCCGTCGGCACCGTGGATGTCGGGGACCTCAGCGCGACCGCAGCCGATCCCGACCGCGCGTACGCGTTCATGGCTGAGCGCGTGCACGGCTTCACGATCGAACTGGAACGCATCGCCGAAGTGGCGATCATGCTGCTCGTCGGCTCCGTGCTCGCGACGATGTGGCGCGATATCTTCACGTGGCGCGCGGTCATCATCATCGGCGGGCTTTTTCTCGTGATACGGCCGCTGGCGGTGCAGGCGTCACTCGTCGGCTCGTGCGCGTCGCGCGGGCAGCGGCTATTGATGAGCTGGTTCGGCATCCGCGGAGTCGGATCGTTCTACTATCTGCTTTACGCGATCGAGCACGCTCCGAAGCAGGTCGCCGCCCCGCTCACGCCGATCATCATCGCGGCGATAACGGCGTCGGTCATCGTGCATGGCGTGACATCGACGCCGCTGATGAACCGCTATCAGCGCGCGCGTGACGACGATTGAATACAAGATACGATCCCATGAAGCACTTGCTTTTCTTTTGCGGCCACGCGGGAACCGGCAAGACGACGCTTGCGAAGCGCCTGTTCGCGCCGCTGATGCGCGAAACGGGCGAGCCGTTCTGTCTGCTCGACAAAGACACGCTCTACGGCGCGTACAGCGCGGCGGCCATCGGCGCGCTGACGGGCGATCCGCAGGACCGCGACAGCCCGCTCTTCATCAAGCATCTGCGCGACCCGGAGTATCGAAGTCTCGTCGATACGGCCGCGGAAAATCTGGCCCTCGGCGTGAGCGTGGTCGTGGTCGCGCCGCTATCGCGTGAAGTGCGCGAGCGGCGGCTCTTCGATCGCGCATGGCTCGGCATCGACGACGATGTGACGATTCGCGTCGTGTGGGTGCATGTCGGAGAGGACGTCGCGCGCGAGCGCATTGCCGCGCGGGCGGATCCGAATGATGCATACAAACTAGCGCACTGGGAGGACTACCGGCAGCGCCTTTTCCTTCCCGACGATGCGCTCGCCGCCGATCTGCTGATGTTCGACAACACGGCCTCGACTGCGGACGACGAGGCGCGTCTGCTGGCGCGCCTCGTGGCTCACACATGAGCGAGTGTGCTATGCGACCGCGAGGCGGCGCGTCGTCTCCAGCGCGTTCGCCCCTTCGTAGAGCTTGCCGAAGCGGTTCGCGAGGAATGCATCCAGCGGAACCTGCTCCTGCCGCACGAAGCCACTCTGCGGCAAGACGCCTTCGCGAAACAGATCCAGCTCGGCGCACACGGCGCCCGCCGTCGTGATCTGAATCGCGCTCATTGGCATACCGCATACATCCTTCGCGACGATCTTGCGCGTGAAGACCTGCTGGACCAGTTGATCGCTGCCGCCGCGCATGCCCGTCACCGTGACGAAGATCAGCACCACGTCCTGCGCCGTCGAGGGGACCGCGCGCTTAAGTATCGCCTTGAGGCCGTCGCGGTCGGTGGACATGCGCAGGTCGTCGAGCAGGAACTTCATCAGGTCGCGATGCCCCGGATAGCGCACCGACTTGTAATCCAGCGTCTCGACTCTTCCCGCAAGCGTTTCGCACAAGGTCCCGAGTCCGCCCGACGTGTTGAACGCTTCGTACTCGATGCCGTCCAGCGAGAAATGTTCGACGCCTTCCAGCGGCTGCACCCATTGCGTGCGGCCTTCGCGCACTGCTTCGCACGGCTGGCAATACTCGTTGATGAGGCCGTCGATGCTCCACGTCAGGTTGTACTTCAACGCGTTGGTTGGGAACTGCGGCAGCGCGCCGACGCGCATCTTCACTTCGCGCAAGTTGTCGAGCCGTCCGGCGAGATCGTGCGCGACGATGCCGATGAAACCCGGCGCGAGCCCGCATTGCGGCATGAATGCAGTATGCGATCCGTCGGCGATGGCGCGAATCGCATGCGTCGCGCGCACGTCCTCGGTCAGATCGAAGTAGTGGACGCCCGCCGACTTTGCCGCGGATGCCACGCCGATCGCGAGGTAATACGGCAGCGCGTTGACGAGCGCATCGAAACCGCCGAGCGCGTGACGCAAGGCCGGCGTATCGGCCGAATCGACGCGGCGCGTCGCGATGCCCTGCGCGTCGAGTTGCGCGAGCGCGTGTTCGTCGCGATCGAAAGCGACGACCTCGAAGTCGCCCGTTTCACGCAGCAGATGCGCAATGCTTTGACCGATCAATCCTGCGCCGACGAGTGCCACTTTCATCTTTGTCTCCTTGTTGGGGCATGAACGCCTCAGTGTAGGAGCCCGTGAATATTGATCCTAGACTCAAAATGATGCGAAACGGCGACGGTTTTCGTCATTTAGACGACCGTTCGATGCGATATGTACTTTGCATGCCTTAGCCGGTGCGGTCGATCTTGCGTGCCAGAATGATCGATGTCGTCGTCCGCTCGACGCCTTCAAGCGCGCCGATCTCGTCCAGCATGTCGTTGAGACGGTCGGGGGAGTCGGCGCGAAGCCACGCAACGTAATCGAATTCGCCGCTCACCGCGCACAGCAGTTGGACTTCGGGCATGCGCGCGAGACGCTTCTGCACGTCGCGGCCGTACTTCGGCGCGAGCTTGATGCCGACGTACGCCTGAATGCTCGCGTCGAGCACGTCCTGCCCGAGTCGCACGCCGTAGCCCGCGATCACGTTGTTCTTCTCCAGCCGCGCGATGCGGGCAATGACCGTCGTGCGCGCGACGCCCAGTTGCCGCGCGAGATTCGCGACGCTGTCGCGGGCATTGGTCTGCAAGAGCGCGACCAGATTGCGGTCGATGTCATCGAGTTGATCGAGGCGCGGTGGTCTCATGTCGTCATCCCCTTCGCTTGGCTTTGCATGGCTTTGTTTGGCATTCTTTATTCGATGTGCATTTTTCCAGAGACGTATCGAATGTAAGCAGTTGTGGCAATGCAGGCGGATTGTCGCTCATTCGTGATACTAATATCGGGCGATGGCGTCATTCTCGCGGTCGAGCCGGCCCTACTGTTGGACGGGGCCCGGCCACGCGGCTCGCCACTTTTCCATTGATCGAAAGGCTTACGAATGAAAAAAACACTCGTCGCACTGGCGGCATCCTGCGCCGTCACGGCGGTCTTCGCACAATCGTCGGCGCCTGCGGCAAGCGCATCCGCTCCTGCCGTCGCCGCCCAACCCGCGTCGGCGGCCGCGCCGGCAGGTTCGAAGCGCGAAGCGCGCGTTGAAGAACGCATCGCCCAATTGCATTCGAGTTTAAAGATCACGTCCGCGCAGGAAGCACAGTGGGCGCCCTTCGCCGACGCCATGCGTGAAAACGCCCGCACGATGGCGGACCTGTATCGCCAACGCATCGCGCAACGCGACACCATGTCCGCGCTGGACGACATGAAGCAGTATCAGCAAATCACCCAAGCCAATGCGGACGGCACGAAGCGTCTGGTCGACGCATTCGAACCGCTGTACGCGAGCCTCTCGCCCGAACAGAAGAAGCTCGCCGATACGAGCTTCCGTCAGGAAGGCGAACACCACGGTCGTCGTGAACATGGGTCGCGGCATCCGCGCGCATCCGGTGCGGACGCTGCATCGACGACGAAGCCCTAAGTAAGCGGCGATTGTCCCGGAACGAGAGGCCCGCATTTCATCGATGCGGGCCTTTTCGCATTCTGCATGCGGCATGATGCGCGCGGCGTGATGGATGCAAAATAGCGCAATAGCCGTTAGCATCGCGGTCTTCACCTCGTCTTCATGTCTTCATCTTTCCCATGCTCGAACTCGCCCAACCCGACCTTTCCGTCGATCCTCTCGCGCGCCGCGTCGTAAAGAATGAGGCCGTTACCGTCGAATTCGCGGCTGCCGCCGGTGAACTGATGAGTCTCGAAGGACCGAACCGCTATGTGGCGGGCGACGCCATCGTGACGAGCGCATCGGGCGAACGCTGGGTCGTGTCGCGCGAACGTTTCGACGCGAAGTACGCGCCTGAAGGCGGCATCGTGCATGGCGAGCCGGGCACGTATCGGAACCGGCCGAGCGTCGTGCTCGCGAAGCAGATGCAGGAGCCGTTCAGCATCGCGCGCTCCGCTGCGGGCGACGTGCTGATAGGCGAGCCCGGCGACTGGGTAATGCAGTATGCACCGGGCGATTATGGCGTGGTCAAGGCGGCGCGATTCGCGAAGGTGTATCGCGACGCTTGAGCTTCTCGACTGAAGCGCTTCTGAAGAGGCGTGAACGCCTCGGCATCTGCAAGTGCCCCTCTATCCCAAGTGCCGATCAACGCGCGCGAACGGCTTGCGCCTTCAACGCTGCAAGCGCCATACGTTCAACGCACAGACGAAATCCATACGCCTCGATGGCGTGAAGGTGCCTTTTCCGCTCGAACTGCTTCGAGCGGCTTCAACACTCTCAATCTTCACGCGCAGCCCTGAGTGCGCTCAAGCAAAGTCATCGCTCATTTCGATCTCGACCTCGCGCGGCACGGCCTCCCCGTTCGCATAACGTTCTTCGAGCGAGCCAAGCGTCGCCTCGACATAGGCCCGCAGCACCGCGTAACTGCGCGCCTGCAAGCGCGGCGGCAGCGCGCGGTATCGCGCGAGCGCGCCAGGATCGAAGCGCACGTCGATGGTGATGCGTCGCGCCGTCGAGCCGAACCGCATCGCGATGTAGTGAATCATTAGCGAAGTACGGCCGTTGTCGTCGATGCGCTCGGCGAACTGCGTCTGCTCGGGGAAGAGATCGCTGATCGCGTGCGCGAGCATGTCGATATCCGCGCTCGCGCAGTCGTATTGGTAGTCGTCCATTCGGTTTCGGTCGTTAGTGGTGGCGGGCGGCGGGAGACGTTGAATTGTCGGCTTTGGCGGCGCGGCGATAGTAGCGCACGAGCGCGAGCGCGACGATCACGCCCAGCACGAGATACACCGCATCCGCCGCGACGAGCGGAATCATGCGCGCCTGAAACAGCGCTGCGGGCAGCCCGACGAGCGCATGAGCGGCGATCAGCACGCCAAGAGCAGCGCGCGAGCGCTCGCGCAGCAGTTGCCACATGAGCGCCGAGAAGCCGAGCTGGAAGACGAATGCACTCGCGCGCTCGACCAGAAAGATGCCCGCCGACACCGGCGACAAGCTCATGAGGATCATGTGAATGCGCGCGAGGGCGTCGAGCGGCGCGCTTTCGAAATGGGCGTCGAGCGTGCCGTTATTCGCGAGGATTGCATACAAGATCCACTGCGCCTGCACCAGCGCGCCGACGATCCAGGCTTCCGCTCCGCCGTGACCGATGCCGTAGCCGAGCGCCGGGCCGTGTCGTTCGAGCGCACCGGGCTCGCGCCGGATCAGCCACTTCATGCCGGCGAAGCGCCCCGCTTCCTCGCATACGCCCGCCGCGAGCGCGCCGTACACGACGAACACCACAGGATTCGACAACCAATGCGACGTCACCGCATTGCCGAGCACGAAGCCGTGCAGCGCGCGCTCGATGACCATCGCAAAGAGCGCGAAGACCGCGATGCCGAGAATCGGCTCGCGCGGCACCAATGCAAAACGCGTGCGCAGCTTTCGGTACAACACGACGGGCATGGCCGCGACGACGAGCGTCACGAATACGAGGCCCGCCAGCGTCGGGATGCTGACCATTCAGGTTCCTTCAGAGTCCGTGGGTCGCCGGCTGTTGCGTGACGCCGGCCGAGCGCTGCGTCGAGGACCGCACGATGAGTTCACCCGGCAGCAGGCACTCACGCGCCGGCATCAACGCACCGCCGAGCCGCTCGTGCAGAAACTCGACCGCGCGCCGGCCGATGTCGTAGGTCGGCTGACGAACCGCCGTCATGCCCGCGAGTTCCGCCCATTCCGAATCGTCGATGGCGAGCAGCGCGACGCTCGCCTGCCAGTTTGGGCCGTGCCGCTCCTTCAGGTGCACGGCGACGCGCAGCGCAACTGGCCCGTTCGCCGCGAAAAGCGCCACGCGCTTGCCGGCCGAGCGCGCGGTATCGACACGCCGGTCCATTTCGGCGAGCGCGGATGCGGCATCCGAGAGATCGAGCACGAGCGTGGAACCGCTTGCGCCGAGCGTCGCGACGGTCTCGCGAAACGCGGCTTCGCGCAAGCGTCGGGAACTCACGTGCGTCACCGGCTGCACGATGAAGAGCAACTCGTCGAAGCCTTCATCGACGAGATGACGCGTGGCGAGCGCCACGGCGGCAGGATTGTCGAGACCGACCATATCGGTGACGATGCCCTCGACCGTGCGGTCCACGAGCACGACCGGAATGCCGCCTTGCGTGAAGCCCTGCAGCAGTTCTTCCTTCACGCCGAGCGCGTTGACGATCACGCCTTCCACGCGGTAGGTGGTGAGCAGTTGCAGATAACGCCGCTCCATGTCGACCTCGTTCGCGGCATGGCAGATGAGCGGCATGTAGCCGAGCGCATGGCAAGCGGCCTCGACACCTTGCAGCACTTCGACCGAATAGGGATTGGTGAGGTCCGCGAGCAACATGCCGATCAACCGGTTGCGCCCGCGTTTCAGGCCGCGCGCCATCTGGTTCGGCCGATAGTCGAGCTTCGCGATGGCCGCTTCGATGCGCTCACGTAGTTCGAGCGAGAGCACGCCCGTCTCGCCGTTCAGATAACGCGAAATGCTGGTCTTGCCGGTGCCGGCCTCGCGTGCGACGTCGGTGATCGTCGCGCGTCGCGCGGCGAAAGTCAGCGGGCGAAGAGTCTGCTTGTTGGGATCGTCGGACATGATGTGTCGTGAGGACTGGCTCGTGCTCGTCGAGCGCCGATGCGCGTTGCATACAAAATGCGAGGCGGTGCAAGCGTGCCGCCCAAGCGCATGTTATCGCATGCGACGCGCCGATCCCATCGCGGTTAGCGCATCCGCACTTCGCGATTGACGATGTTTTCGGTGAGCGTGCCGTCGAGCGCGCCGATCAGATTCTCCGCGGCATTGCGGTTCATTGCATGCCGCGTTTCGTGCGTGGCCGAGCCGATGTGCGGCAGCGCGACGACGTTCTTCATCGAGAGAAGCGGCGAATCGGCTGGCAATGGCTCCTGCTGAAACACATCGAGACCGGCGGCGCGGATCGTGCCGTTTTTCAGGGCTTCGATGAGCGCGTCTTCGTCGACGGTCGGCCCGCGTGACGCATTGATGAGAATCGCGCTCGGCTTCATCTTCTTCAACTCGTTCGCGCCGATCAGACCGCGCGTTTCGGGCGTGAGCGGCACTTGCAGACACACGAAATCGGACTGCGCAAGCAGTTCGTCGAGCGGAACGCGCTTCGCGCCATACTGCTGCTCGGCTTGCTCGTTGGGCTGCCTGTTCGTATAGAGCACGTTCATGCGAAAGCCGAGTGCCGCGCGCCGCGCGACTGCCCCGCCGATGCGCCCGAGCCCGACGATACCGAGCGTCTTGCCCTGCACGTCGACGCCGAAGCATGCTTCGCCGATGCTTCCCTTCCAGTTGCCTTCCTTCACCCATTCGGCGAGTTCGACGACGCGGCGCGCGCTCGCAAGAATCAGCGCGAAGACCGTATCGGCGGTGGATTCGGTCAGCACGTCGGGCGTGTGCGTCAGGACGATGCCGCGACGCGTCAGGTCGTCGACGTCGAAGTTGTCGAAGCCCACCGATACGGTCGATAACGCCTTCAGGCGCGTCGCGCCTTCGAGCATATCGGGCGTGATCTTCACGCTTGCGCCGATGGCGCCGTCGGCGTCCTTGAGCGCCGCTACGAACGCGGCGTGGTCCTTCGGATCGACGTTGACGACTTCCGCGTGCGTGCGAAGGTACGCTTCCACGTCGGGTGGTAGGGGCTTGTAGGCTACGATCTTTTTCTGGGTCATGGTCGGAATTTGGGTTGCGCCCTGTGAGCGATGAATTCTCTTTGCGGTTCTTGCTTCAGCTTAACGTGTCAATTAATCCGTTGTGCGATTCAACGCCAACATACCGACGAAGCCAGTCGCACGAAACCGCATACATCAAGACCGCAATACCCCCGAAGCCGGAACGGCCGCCTGAGGCTTGACAGCCAACGTGAACCAAACAGAAAGCAAGAGCGCAACGCTCATGAACACGTACGAGGCCGCCGGCGACCCGGTCGCCCCATTCAGATAACCGACCACGTAGGAACCCACGAAGGAGCCCAGCGCGCCCATGCTATTGATGAGCGCCATCGCTCCGCCTGCGACGTTCTTCGGCAGCAACTCGGGCACGATCGCAAAGAAAGGCCCGTACGGCGCATACATGGCGGCACCGGCAATCACGAGCAAAGTGTACGAAGCCCAGAAGTTAGTTGTCCCAAGCAGATACGAACCCGCGAACGCCACCGCGCCGATCAACAGGAAGGGCCACACGAACGCCTTGCGCGCCTGCAGCTTGTCGGATGCCCACGAGGCCAGCAGCATCGCAATGGTGGCCGCGAGATAAGGCACCGACGAAAGCCATCCCGTCTCGACCATGCCGAGCGTCGAGCCGCTCTTCAGAATCGACGGAAGCCACAGCACGAAGCCATACACGCCGATGCTCCAGCAGAAATACTGCGCGCACAACTTCATGACCGCGGGCGATTTGAAGGCTTCGCGATAGTTCTTCACCGGCTTGATCGCGGCCTGCTCCGCGCGCAGCGTCGCATCGAGATCGCGCTTCTCTTGATCCGAAAGCCAGCTCACCTGCGCGGGCTTGTCCTTGACGATGAACCACCAGATCACCGCCCACACGATCGCCGGAAGACCTTCGGCGACGAACATGTGACGCCAGCCGAACGAATTCACGAGATAGCCGGATACGACCGACATCCACAGCACCGTCACCGGATTGCCGAGAATGAGGAACGTATTGGCGCGCGATCGCTCGGACTTCGTGAACCAGTTAGCGATGAAGACGAGCATCGCGGGCATCACTGCCGCTTCGACGATACCGAGCACGAAGCGAATCGCCATCAACGACGGAATGTTGCTGACCATGCCGGTCGCCGCTGCGCATCCGCCCCACAGCACGAGGCTCCAGAACACGAGCTTTTTGACGCTACGGCGTTCCGCGTAGATCGCGCCCGGAATCTGGAAGAAGAAATAGCCGAGGAAAAAGAGCGCGCCGATCAGCGACGACAGTCCCTTGCTGATCCCGAGGTCCTGATTGATGCCGGCGGCCGAAGCGAAGCCGTAGTTCGCGCGGTCGAGATACGCAAGACTGTACGTGATGAAGACGATCGGCATGATCGTCCACCAGCGGCGCACGGCGAGCTTGGGTGTCGAGGATGTGTGCATGTTGTCTCCGAACGCTGAGTGTCGGGTGTTTAGGGCGAGGTCGTGATCGAGCTCGCCTCGGTGTCGTCTCGCGATGTCAGACGATGATCGCGGCTTGGGCCGTCTTGTCGTTCTTGTCGTTCTTGTCGTTGTGATCCTGTGATTCGAGCGCATCGAGCGCCTCGCGCGTCGGCAGGCCTTCGCTGTCGCCGATCACCTGAATCGCCAATGCGCCGATGCGATTGCCGCGCGCGATTGCATCGCGCACGCTGCGCCCTTCGAGCAGCGCGCTGACGACGCCGACTGCGAAGCCATCCCCAGCGCCGACGGTATCGACCACGTTAGCGACCGGCACGCCGGCAACGACGCCGGAGTCGCCATCGGCGGTGCGGAAGTATGCGCCGTCTGCGCCGAGCTTGACGACCACGCCTTTCGCGCCGCGATCGAGATAGAACGCCGCGATGTCCTCGGGCGCGGCATAACCGGTAAGCACGAGGCCCTCGCTCACGCCGGGCAGAACCCAGTCGGCGAGCGCGGCGAGCGCGTTCAGCGACTCGGCCATCGCTTCCCGAGACGGCCATAACGTCGGGCGCAGGTTCGGATCGAAGGAGATCGACTTGCCTGCGGCACGCATTTCGCGGGCCATATGGAACGCGAGTTCACGCGAGCTTGCCGAGATCGCCGGCGCGACGCCCGTGAGGTGCAGGTGACGCGCGCCGAGCACGTAGTCGGCGACGTAATCGTCCACCGAAAGATGGCTTGCCGCCGAGCCCTTGCGAAAATACTCGACTGCCGGATCGCTGCCGTCGTCGCATTTACCCTTCAGCTGAAAGCCTGTCGGATAGCGTTCGTCGATGCTCACGCAGCGCGCGTCGATGCCTTCCGCCGCGAGCACGTCGAGCACGTAGCGGCCGAACGAATCGCGGCCGACGCGGCTCATCCAGCCGACCTTAAAGCCGAGCCGCGACAAGCCGATGGCGACATTAAGATCCGCCCCGGCGACGCGCTTCGTGAAGTGGCCGACCGACGCGAGATCACCCGTTTCCGCGGCGACGAACATCGTCATCGCTTCGCCGTAGGTGACGACATCCAGAGCTTCGTGCTCAACCTGCATGTTCGATCCTTGTCTTTTGCGTACAGAATTCAAATCAGAACGCCGCGATGCGCGCCACCTGAGTCGCCGCGTCGGCTTCGTCGCGGAACGGAAATTCGATGCCGCGTGGCGCATCGGACGGCAAATGGGCGAGAAGCGCGGCGAACTGCGTGTCGTCATGGTCCGGGGCGACGGCGAAGCGCCGCGCGCCCTCGCCTTGCGTCGCCTTGCAATGGATATAGCCGACGTGCTGCCCGAGCCGCCTGGCGGCGTCGAGCGGATCGACGTCGGCCCAGCGCCAGTTGCCGGTATCGAAAGTCATTGCAAGATTGCTCTCGGCCGGCAGCGCGGCAAATAGCATTTCGAATGCATTCGGCAAACCGCCCGCCCGCAATTGACCGTTCTCGACCAACACCCGGGCCGGAGAGCCGTCGGTGGCGCGTGTGAGCGCCTCCAGCGTCGCGGAATCCGTCGCCACGCCGCGCTCGTCGCCGCCTAGTTGCAGCTTGACGATGCGCGCATCCAATGCTCGCGCTTCATCGATTGCGAGCGCAAGCGCTTCATGGTCGAGCGAGCCGTCAGCAGAAAATAGCGCGGCAGGCGTCGAATGCACGGCCCATAAACCAGCGGCCCGGATGCGCTCGCCGAGCCGCGTGAGTGCGTCCAGGCTGGCGTCTTCGCACAGTTCGCGACGCACCTCGAAACCGTCCGCGCCCGAGAGCGACGCCTTCTCCGCCCACGCGGCATGACCGTCGCGGCGAATCGCATCGACGCCGAACGCGCTCGCGACGATCACGACTTCGGTTCTGGCGCTGCTGCTCGACTGTCTCATGGAACCGGTTCCAATATCGCATTCAAAAAAGACGCCGAAGCGCCTGACTGAGTTCGGATACTGCGCCCTGACGAGGCGCTCGCGCCATAGTGGAATTCCCTAGCCGATCGCGGCGCGGTCTTCGCAGATCTCGAGAAATCGCGCCGCTGCGCGCGACGGCGCGGCTGCATGTGGCAGCAAAATCGAGAAACGCCGCATGAGCGGCTCGGGCGCGATATGCAGACGCCGCAGCGCATCGTCCTCGTGACGGATGGACATCGCCGAGACGAAGCCGATGCCCATGCCCGCCCGCACCGCTTCCTTCACGCCCTCCACGCCTGCGATCTCGAGCGCGACGCGCATCTCCACCCCAGCTTCGGCGAACGCCCGCTCGACGATCTGGCGCACGCCCGAACCGCGCTCGCGCAAAACCAGCGGATGCCCGCCGATGACCTCCAGCGTCGCCCCGACACGGCCGTCGGCAAGCGGATGCCCGCCGCGCACGATGGCCACGATTTCGTCGTCGAGCCAAGGCGTCACGCCCGCCGTTGGCGGCAGCCCAAGGCCGGCCGGTCCCTCGATGATCGCGACATCGAGCGAGCCGAGCGCCGCGACGATTTCCGCCGTGTTCCCGTCGATGGTCGTGACGACGACGTCCGGGTAGCGTTGGCGAAACGCCGCGATCAGGTATGGCAGCAGATAACTCGCGGGCGTCGTGCTCGCGCCGATGCGCAACGTGCCGCTTTCCAGCCCGCGCATCGCGTCGCGCAGCGCGTGCGCTTGCTGGTACGCCTCTCGCAAGCGCGTCGCGTAGCCGAGCAGCCCTTCGCCAGCAGGCGTGAGTCGGATGCCGCGTCCGTCTCGCTGATACAGCGGTTCACCGAATTCTTCATTCAGTAAACGGAGTTGGCCCGACACGGCGGGCTGCGAAAGATGCAATGCAACCGCCGCCCGGCTGATATTGCCGTGCTCCGCTACAGTGGCGAAGGTTATCAACTGGTCGGGGGTCATGGCGTGCAAGTATCGTGATAGCTGATATTTGGCATTCTAAATCACGATTTCTCATATGCATATATCCGAACTAGGATAGCGGCATCGCTCAAATGCTCATCGAAGGACGCCGTATATGTCCACCGCCCCCGCCTCGCTTGCCTCCGGTTCGTCCACCCGTGGTCAACTCAACGGCATCCTGTTCGTCGCGCTGTTCGCCGCTGCGGTCACGCGGCTATCCGCGCTTCCTGCCATCGCCGGGCTCGGGATCAGCCCGCTGATCGTCGGAATCGTGGCGGGCGCGCTCTACGGCAATGCGCTCAAGGACGGCATGCCGCAAAGCTGGGCCGCCGGCGTCAACTTCTCGGCGCGCAAGCTCCTGCGCATCGCGGTGGCATTCTTTGGACTGCGCGTAAGTCTTCAGGAGATCGCGCAAGTCGGCCTGCCGGGCTTCGCCGTATCGGCGCTCGTCGTCGTGAGCACGCTCGTTATCGGCACGTGGGTCGGCATGAAGCTCATGAAGCTCGACCGCGATACGGCGCTCCTCACGGCGGCCGGCAGCGCGATCTGCGGCGCGGCGGCCGTGCTCGCGTTCGAATCGACGCTGCAATCCAAGCCGCACAAGAGCGCGATGGCGGTCGGAAGCGTCGTGCTGTTCGGCACGCTCTCGATGTTCCTTTATCCGATCGCGATGCACGCGGGATGGCTGCACCTCGATACGCTCGGCGCGGGGCTTTTCTTTGGCGGCACGATCCACGAAGTCGCGCAGGTCGTCGGCGCGGCGAGCAACGTGAGCCCGGAGGCGACGCACATCGCGACGATCGTCAAGATGACGCGCGTGATGTTGCTGGTGCCGGTGCTGCTCGTGGTCGGCGTATGGATCAACCGGGCACGCGGCGATGCGGCAACGAGCGTCAACCATGCAAAAGGCAAGCTCGCGGTGCCGTGGTTCGCGCTCGGATTCCTCGCACTCGTCGTCGTCAATTCGCTGCATATCCTGCCGGAAAGCGCCACGAGCACGCTCAACACGCTCGATACCTTCGCACTCACGATGGCGATGACTGCGCTCGGCATGGAAACGCGCATCGCGCAGATTCGGGAAGCCGGCCCGCGGGCGATCGCAACCGGCGGGATCCTCTACGTGTGGCTGGTCGGTGGCGGGCTGGCGATCACGTACGGCGTTGAACGCCTTTTCGGTTGATCTGCTCGTGAGTCTGCGAATGCGGCGTCCAATGCATTGAGACGCCCTTTCGCTGTTGCGCGACGAACCTCGTGCAATGCACCGGAGTGCTAACTTCCCTTCGCTATAACAAAAGCAGACCCGACTGATCTCGTAATTCGCGGTTACGAAAAGGAAAATCTGCCAAGTCAGCGGCATGTGCTTCAGTAACGTTGTAGGCCTCAGCGAATAGCTGCAAAGCAGCGCGATTCGCCGTCAACGACACGAAGAGACCGTCTCTTACCGTGTCGTCTGCTGCTCAACAACGCAACTGAGAAAGACATATGAAACGCTCGATCATCACTGCTGCTGCCCTCGCATTTGCCGCTACCGCTGCGATGGCTGCTGGCGGTGCAGTCAATCACGACATCGAAGGCGCGCACCAGCTCGTCGATCAGGGATATCGGCACATCGAGGCCGCGCAATCGGCCGGTCACGGTCAGTTCGGCGGTCACGCAGAAAAGGCCAAGCAGTTGTTGAAGCAGGCTCAGGCGGAGCTCGATCAGGCTGCGGGCTACTACGCCGAGCACCATCGCTAAGCCGTGCGCTTCGGCTCGGTTGCTTGTCGAGTGACCGGGCCTCGCACACGTGTCGGTTCGTGCGCGCTTCCACTGGCGCGTCGCCAGTAAGACTCGGCGCAACGGTTGCGCATCGCAGAAGCTATCATTCGAGCAAGCAAGCCATCTTTAGTTATCCTACCTAGCAAAATCAAAAGGACCGCCAGAAGGCGGTCCCTCAACAAATCGATCGCTGTCCCGCGAAATTAAGCAAGCCGAAGCGCCTGCTCCAAATCTGCGATCAGATCGTTGCGCTCTTCGATGCCCGCCGACAGCCGAATCATGCCGTCGGAAATCCCCATCGCCTTGCGCGTCTGCGCGCCCGCTTCGAAGAAGATCGTCGGCGCGACGGGAATAATGAGCGTGCGCGTATCGCCCAGACCCGTAGCCTTCACCGGCAGTTGCAGTGCATTGACGACGTCGATCATCTTGTCGGGATTGCGCAGCTCGAACGAAAGCAGCCACGAGCCGCTTTTGAACAAAGACTTCGCGATGCCATATTGCGGATGACTTTCCAGCCCCGGATAGAAGACGCGCCCGATGGCCTCGTGGCCTTCCAGAAAGCGCGCAAGGGCGAGCGCGTTGTCGCTGCACTTCGCGACGCGTAGCGCGAGCGTCTCGGCGCCGAGCGCGATCTGATGCGCCTGCTCGGACGAGAGCGCGGCGCCCATGTCCCGCAGCCCCTTCTTTCGGATCTGCAATAGCCCTTGTTCCCTCGGACCGGCACGTCGGTAATCGTCGGCGATGTTCGGATACTGGCTCCAGTCGAAGAGCCCCGTGTCCGTGACCGCGCCACCGAGCGCCGCGCCATGACCCGCGATGGTCTTCGTCAGCGAATTGACGACGAGGCTCGCGCCGACGTGCTTCGGCTTGAAAAGCGCCGGCGACGTGATCGTGTTATCGACGACATAAGCCAGGCCGCGTTCGCGGCAAAGTTCGCCGATACCCGCGAGGTCCGGCACCTGCGTGCCCGGATTCGCGATGGTTTCGACGAAGACCATGCGTGTCTTCGGCGTGATGGCCTCGGCGACATGTTCGGTCTTGCCGGCATCGACGGTCGTCACCTCGATACCGAGCGTGCGAAGCGTATTGAAGAGACTGTTCGTGTTGCCGAACACATAGCGGCTTGCAACGACATGGTCGCCCGCGCGCAACAGCGTCAGGAACACCGCCGTGATCGCGGCCATGCCGGTGCTGAAGCAGATCGAGCCGACGCCCTCTTCCAGCATCGTGAGCTTGCGTTCCAGCGCCGCGGTCGTCGGCGTGCCTTGGCGCGCGTAGTTATAGCCGCCCTTCTTCGTGCCCTGGAACACACCGATCAGGTCTTCGACGCGCTCGAACCCGTACTGCACCGATGTATGAATCGGCTGGCGCAGGCCGCCATGTTCGACGCCCGCGTTGCGGTCGCCGTGAACGATGCTCGTGGTGAAGCCTTGCTTGTCCATCCCTTCTCCGCTTGCTTGTCGATGTATCGCTTGCATGCTGCATGCGGCGTTATGTAGACCGCATGCAAAAGGCCATTCTACACCGCAGCTTTTCAGCCAATCGCCGCTCCGCGCGCGGGTATAGCCGTTGCTTCGATCACGCTTCGCGCCGCGCGCATCGTGCTTCAATAGCAGCAACGACGCGCTTTGCCGCTTGCGGCCGATCGATGAGGAGTTCACGCATGGCTTACGAACTGTATTACTGGGACGGCCTGCAGGGCCGCGGCGAATTCGTGCGGCTCGCGTTGGAAGATGCCGGTGCGGAGTACATCGATGTCGCGCGCGCATCCAAGAAGAGCGGTTACGGCATGGACGCCATGATGAAGCTGCTGAACAGCAAGACGGAGCCGCATATTCCGTTTGCGCCGCCGTTCCTGAAAGACGGCGAGATCATCGTGCCGCACGTGGCGAACATCCTGCTCTATCTCGGCCCGAAGCTGAACCTTGCGCCGAGCGACGAAGCCTTGCGCTACGTCGCGCATGGATTGCAGCTGACCATCGCGGATTTCGTCGCCGAGGTACACGACACGCATCATCCGCTTGCCACCGATCTGTATTACGAAGACCAGAAAGACGCCGCGAAAATTCGCACGAAGAATTTCATCGAGAAGCGCGTGCCGAAGTTCATCGGCTATTTCGAGCGCGTGCTCAAGCAGAACCCGCACGGCGACACGCAGATGATCGGCGACACGGTCACCTATGTCGATCTGTCTATGTTCCAGATCGTCGAGGGATTGCATTATGCATTCCCCCGCGCGATGAAGACCTTCGCCAAGCACTATCCACGCGTGTCGGCGCTGCATGACGCCGTGCTCGAACGGCCGAACATCGCGGCGTACGTCGATTCGGAGCGGCGCATTCCGTTCAACGAATCCGGCATTTTCCGGCACTACCCTGAACTCGATCAGGACGCGCAGTAAGGCGCGTCCAGACGTCACCTACCTCAACAAAGGAGCCAGCATGGTCGAAACGATCCCTTCCTTCGGTCTCGGCACGTTCCGCGTCGATGCCGATAAAACCACGCAAGCCGTCAAGAGCGCGCTGCAAATCGGCTATCGCCATATCGACACAGCGCAGTTCTACAACAACGAAGCCGCCGTCGGCCGGGGCGTGCGCGAATCGGGCATCGCGCGCGACGACGTCTGGGTGACAACGAAAGTCTGGTGGGATCGCCTTGCGCACGACAAGCTGATCGCGAGCCTGAAGGACAGTCACGCGAAGCTCGATATCGGCACCATCGACCTGGCGCTCGTGCACTGGCCGTCGCCCGACGGCGCGGTGCCCATCGCCGAAACGCTCGCCGCGATGCAGGAAGCGCAGCAGCTCGGCCTGATCCGTCACTACGGCGTGTCGAACTTCACCGCGCCGCTGCTCGAAGAAGCGTTGAATGCGCCGGGCGGGCGCGAGATCGTCACGAACCAGATCGAGGTGAGTCCCTTCCTCGCCAACCGCCCGCTTGTCGAAGCGACGCAGCGGCTCGGCGTCAAGGTCACCGCCTACATGCCGCTCGGCGAAGGCCGCGCGCACAACGACACGACCATCAAAGCGATCGCCCAGAAACACGGCGCGACGCCCGCGCAGGTGACCTTCGCCTGGCTGCTGTCGCGCGACATCGTGGTGCTCTCGGCATCGACGAATGCGGAGCACCAGCAAGCCAACTGGGACGCGCAAGAGCTGAAGCTCGATTCCGACGACATCGCCAAAATCGACAAGCTCGACGAAGGCAAGCGCAACGCGAATCCGTCGTTCGCGCCGAAGTGGTAGCCTGTCCGCGCACGGAGCCCGGCCCGCGATCGCGCGCCGGGCTTTTTTGCGCGCGCACGGGCTGCGGGGCCCTCGCGCAATGCTATCCTTGCGGCGCTTTATTCCTTTTGCTTCTAAGCTATCCACGCTTACAGCTAATCGACCCGTGCTCTCGTTCCTGCTCAAGCTGCGCACGCACGCGCAACGACTCTTTCGGCTGTCCGACTCGCACACGATGCTCATCTGGGCCGTGGTCGTCGGCGTGGCGGGCGCGTTCGCGACAACCGTGTTTCGCGGAGGCATCGCGCTCTCGCAGCGGCTTTTGGGCAACCACTCCGAGGGGCTCGTCGCGCTGGCGACCATGCTGCCGTGGCCCGCGCGCATCGCGCTGCCGGCCGCCGGCGGACTCGTCGCGGGCTTCTGCCTGATCGCGGCGCGGCGGCATGCGAAGAAGCAGGCCAACGCCGATTACATGGAAGCCGTCACCATCGGCGACGGCGCGGTGCCGGTCTCGCAAACGGTCTGGCGAAGCCTCTCGTCGCTCTTCACCATCACGAGCGGCGGCTCGATCGGCCGCGAAGGATCGATGGTGCAGCTCGCCGCGCTCGCCTCGTCGCTCATCGGCCGATGGGTTCACTTCGATCCGCCGCGCCTGCGTCTGCTCGTCGCGTGCGGCGCGGCGGCGGGCATCACGTCGGCGTATAACGCGCCGATCGCCGGCGCGTTCTTCGTCACCGAGATCGTGCTCGGCTCGATGGCGATGGAGAGCTTCGGCCCGATCGTCGTGTCGTCGGTCGTCGCCAATATCACGATGCGCGAGTTCGCGGGCTATCGGCCGCCTTACGAGATGCCGGTGTTCCCGACCATCGCGGGCGTCGAAGTGCTGCTTTTCGTGGTGCTCGGCCTGCTGTGCGGCGCGCTGGCGCCGCATTTTCTGCGGCTGCTCGCGGCGTCGAAACGCCGCTTCGCGCTGCTGCCGCTGCCTTTGCCGGTGCGGCTCGCGCTCGGCGGACTGATCGTCGGCATCATCTCGGTATGGTGGCCGGAAGTCTGGGGCAACGGCTATGAGGTCGTGAACTCGCTGCTGCATCAACCGTGGACCTGGACGGCGCTGCTCACGGTGCTCGTCTTCAAAACCATCGCGACGGCGGCGACCGCGGGCTCTGGCGCGGTCGGCGGTATCTTCACGCCGACGCTCTTCGTGGGCGCGGTGCTCGGCTGTCTCTTCGGGCTGGGCGTGCATGGCATCTGGCCGCATTCGACGTCCGCGCCGTTCGCCTACGCGATGGTCGGCATGGGCGCCTTTCTCGCCGCGGCCACGCACGCGCCGCTGATGGCGATCCTGATGATCTTCGAAATGACGCTCTCGTATCAGGTCGTGCTGCCGCTGATGCTCTCGTGCGTCGTCGCGTATTTCATCGCGCGCACCTCCGAGCAGACCTCGATGTACGAAGTCACGCTGCGCCGCACGCGCGAAGAAAAGGAGCGGCTGCGGCTCGCCGCGACGCAGATGCGCGAACTCGTCAAGCCCGCCGATACGGTCGTGCCGCTGACGGCGAACGTGAAGGACATGACGCGCGTCTTCCTCGAATATCCGGTCAAGTACCTCTATGTGATCGATGAAGCCGGACGCTTTCGCGGCGTCGTCGCGCTGAAGGACATCACGTCCGATCTGCTCGACGCCCACGACACGGCGACGAAGACCGCCGCCGATTATCTTCAGCCGCAATTCGACGTGCTCACGCCCGACATGTCGCTCGGCGAGGCGCTACAGCACTTCCTCGCGTTTCAGGGCGAGCGGCTGCCGGTGATCGAGCGCAAGTCCGCGCCGCTCCTGCTCGGCGTCGTGTACAAGACCTCGCTTCTGGACGCATACTTCCGTCTGAACCCGACCACGCGCTGAAACTGCGCGGCCGTGCAATTTCGTGGCTCGCAGCTTCACGCGAACGCGCGTCCGAGGCGCGGATGGCGAGTTCACGCATCACTCGAAGTTCGGTCTCGCGACGCCCGCTCGTCGCGCCCGTGCGCAAGCCGGCGCGACGCTCGAACGCGCGGGACGCCCGCCGCAGAACGATCGGCATAGGCTTTGCTTGATGCTGCTTGATGCTCTGGCTGCTTACGTGAGGAGGGGTTGCCCGATGAAGACCTCAACGTTGTTGTCGATGGCGCTGGTTTCGGTGTCGTGCTACGCCGCGCCGCTGCATACCAGTTCGACGGATTCGGAGGTCGCGTCGGCGACCCGCGCCGCGCTGCGCGTGAATGCCGGGCCGGTGTCGCCGCCCGCCCCGGATGTCAGCGCGCAAAACCTCGATCACGCCCGCTGGCGTCATGTGCCGCTGCCGAAATCGCGCACGCCGAGTCATGGCATGGCGAGCCAGCCGATTCAAGTGCTGACCTGACCGCTCGTTACTTTCATAACAACGGATTCGACGATGACCGACAAGCCCGCAGAGAACCACTTTCTGAACGACGAGCCGATCGACGATGAGATCGCGCAGACGCTGCGCATGGTGCAGTTTCCCGCGAACAAGGACGCGTTGGTGGAAGCGGCGCGGCAGGCGGGCGCGAGCAACGATGTGATCAACGTGTTCGATGGCCTGCCGGAGCAGGATTATGCGGACGCGGATTCGGTCGAGCAGTTGCTCGGGAGTAACGGCGGGCCGGGGATGGCGGGGTAAGGCGCGTCGTCGCGTAAGTCAATCAACGAAGCATCGGTCCGCTAGCGACTTCGCGGATGCACGCGCCAAGCGTATGCTTTCGCGCGCGGGCGCGGACCGCTATCCACACAAACCGTGCATCACCCTGTTGATAACCTGCCGAGAACTGCGTTAAGTCGTTGAGGGCGCAGCGAAAGCGACGCGCGCGTCGAAACGCGTCACGCTTCGGCAACGGAGCCCTCTCGGTCTGCGTAATCGGCGGCGTCGCGCACGCGTGAATGCGACTCTACGTTGCCGCGTCTGCCCGAAGGCCTCTGCATCGTCTTCAAAGGACCTGCCGTCAACGCGCTCCCCGGCTTTCCCGTGCTCCATCGAATAGAAAGGTAAGCGGCGGTAGCGTCGCGGCCGCATCGTCACGCAACAGACGCGCGCGCCACGGCGTCGCGGATTAATCAACTCCCCCGATACTGCCCCGCACTGGCCGCCCCCGGCACCGCCGGCTTCTTCGGCGCCTTGTCCGTAGCACCCGCGCCCGCGGCCGCCGCGCCCGACGACATATACGCCGGCGCAGCCTTCGCCTTCTGCTTCTGCCCGGCGGGCGGCGCGGTCGGCGGCTTCTGGATGTCCGCGAGCATCTGCCCGCACGGCAGCGGCTTGTTGTTGCTCGGCGCGATGAGCGGAATCAGCGCCGCGAACGGATTGATCAGCCCGAGCCCGACCGCCGCGCCTCCGCGCACCGCCAGCGCCCCGACGTTCACACCTACTTTCGGCTCCTTGAACGTGCCCTTCACGTACAACGGCGAGCGCAGCGAGAAAATGCGGAAGCCCTTGGTGTGCGGATGAATGCCGAGATCCATGTCCTCGGTCTTCAGATTGATGGTGCCGTCCACGTTGATCACCGCATCGTCCGTATCGAGCGCGAAGACGCGCGAATCCAGCACGCCGTTCGTCACCACGAAGTCGGCGGCCGCGCAATTGATGTTCACATCGCGGTTGCCGAAGAGCTTCTCGTAGACCACGTTCGCCACGTTCAGGCCCGCCGCCTCCATGTAGAGCCGGCTCACCGTGCCCTCGGTGATCAGCGCCTTCACTTCGCCGTTCGAACTCGCGGCGAGCGCCGCAGGCGAATTGCCGGTCGCGGACAGCGCGGCATCGCCGTTCACTTCGCCGAGCGCGGATTGCATCGTCTTGTTGGTCGGGAACAGCTGCTTCAGCTTCAGATGCCGCGCCTCCGCCGACACCTTGCCCTTCAGCGGCGCGTCGCTGCCATCGAGATGAATATTGGATGCAAACGTGCCGCCCGCGACGCCGAACTTGAGCGGCTCGAGCGAGAGCACGCCGTCCTTCATCACCACATGCGTGTAGAGATCCGTGATCGGCAGCTTCGGGTCCTTGATGATGCGCTGGCCGGTGAACTTCACGTCGGCGTCGATAGCCTTCCACCGGTCCGTTTTGAATTCCTCCGTCGGCAGCGCCTTGGCGGACGGCTGTTTCTTCGCGTCGCCGCGCTTCTCCTTGCTGGCGTTGGAGTCCGCGCCGATGATCGGCGCGAGATCCGAGAACTGCAGCAGGTGCGATACCAGTTCGCCCTGCAACAGCGGCCGCGGCTTCCTGGCGGCATAGACGAGCGAACCGTTGATATCGCTGCCGCCCACGCGCCCGGTGAAGTTCTCGTAGTGGAAGACGTTGCCTTCTTCTCTGAACTGACCGGTCAGGCGTCCTTCCGTTGCGAAAGGCGGCGTGTCCGGCAGCGTGACGCCGGTGAACGTGTACAAATGCGCCATGCTGACCGCCTGCACCCAGAGCCGCAGATCGACCGCGGCGAGATGCGCCGGATCGGTCACGGTGCCGACGAATGCAATATGCGTATCGCCGAGCCGCACATCCGCCTGAACGGGGAACGGGCGCTGCGCGTCCTGCACCGCGAGGACGCCGCCGAGCTTGCCTTCGCCCGAGACCTTGCCGTTGTTGTACGTGCCCTTCGCGGTCCAGCCGAACGCATACGGCGGAATCGGCGGCTTCGGCGCGTCCTTGGTCGTGATGCTCTTGTTCGCGGATGTGCTCGCCGGATTCGGCGCCGATGCATTCGCCGCTGCCGCCGCCGACGCCGCCGATGCAGCCGACGCTTCCGATGCCGCCGCTGCATCCGCCTGCTTGCTGAGCTTGGCCGCCCCGCCCTTGCCGACCATTTCCGCCGACGACTTGGTCGATGCCGCTTCCTGCTGCTTCATCACTTCGCCGATGGGCACGGCCTGGCCGAGCGTATCGACGACGATGTCCATCTGCGTCTTGGTCACTTCGTCATGGACGCCGATCGTGCCTTTGGCGAGCGAAATGTCGCCGAGCTTCAGGTTCCATGTCGAAGGCTGGCTCGACTGCTTGAACTTGAACGTCCAGTTGTTGCGATTGTCCTTCAGCCGTTCGATGTCGATGGACGGATTCACGAGGTTGATGTTCGGAATCACGATGTCATGCGCGAGAAGCGGCAGCACGGCGACCTGAAAGTCGATTTCGTCGAGCGTCGCGAAGTGCTGCTGGCGCGCCCAGTCCGGGTTCGCGATGGTGATTTTTTCGGCGGAGAAGCGCGGCCAGGGCACCCACCGCTTCCAGCCGGTTTCGTTCGGCGGACGGCGCCAGCCGACCTTGAGGTCGCCCGTGATCTGAAACTGACGGCCGATCGCCTGCGAGACCTTGTCGTCGATCCAGGGCCGCAGCCGGTTCCAGTCGAAGGTCAGGAACACGATCACCAGCACGGCGATCAGGACCGCGAGAATGGCGAAGAACCATGCTGCGATCTTTCCGATTTTTCCGGCGGTTCGGGCTTGCGCCATGACCTCTCCATCCGTTTTTTCTGATTCACTTCGCGCCAGCATGACATGTGCCCGGCTCATGTCGGCGAGGCCGCGTAAGATGACGGCCACACGAGACTCCCCACGATTTACGCAGATGGCTAACGACAGACCGCTCGTAGCGGCCAAGGGCGTCGCGCGCCGCGATGCGCTGCGCGGCACGGTACTTCTGCATCCCACCGATTTCACGCTGCGCGCGGGCGAACGCGTCGCCATCACCGGGCCCTCGGGGTCGGGCAAGAGCGTGTTCCTGCGCACGCTTGCGCTGCTCGATCCGTGCGATGCGGGCGTCGTCACGTGGCGCGGCGAGCGCATCGAACGCGCGGGCATTCCGGCGTATCGGCGGCGCGTGGCCTATATCGCGCAGCGGCCCGCCATGCTCGACGGCACGGTCGAGGACAACCTGCGCTATCCGTACACACTGAAGACCTATCGCGATGCGCAATTCGATCGCGACGCCGCCGCGCGCCTCGCGCACGAAGCCGGACGCAGCGCCGACTTCCTCGACAAGCTCGCAAGCGAGTTGTCGGGCGGCGAAGCGCAGATCGCCGCGTTCGTCCGCGTGCTGCAACTCGCGCCCGATGTGCTTCTGCTCGACGAGCCGACCGCTTCGCTCGATCCCGCGTCCGTGCGCGCGATCGAAGCGCTCGTCGGCGCATGGTTCGACGGGGGCGACGGTTCGGACGGCGCGCAAGCGCGCGCGTGCATCTGGGTATCGCATGATCCGGAGCAGGCTCGCCGCGTCGCCACGCGCCATCTCGCGATGTCGGCGGGCACGCTCACCGAAACCGCGGAGGCCGCGTGAACGGCTACCAGAATCTGAGCCTCGTCGATATCGGGCTCGCGGCGGCGCTGATCGTCGTGAACGGGGCGCTTTCTGTCGCGCTCGACCTCGGGCTGGAGCGGCGGCTCCTGATCGCGGCGGTGCGCACCGTCGTGCAATTGCTCTTTATCGGCTACGTGCTCGGCTGGGTGTTCGCGTTCAGCCGCTGGTATGTCGTGCTGCCGCTCATGGTCCTGATGACGGTGATCGCGGGGCTCGCGGCGTCCGGCCGCGGGCGGCGCACGTATGCCGGCCAGCGCGCGGACAGCATCGTGTCGATCTGGGGCAGTTCATGGCTCATCGGCGCGTTCGGGCTTTTCGTCGTGATCCGCATTCATCCGTGGTACGAGCCGCAATACACGATTCCGATTCTCGGCATGGTGCTCGGCAATACGCTGACGGGCGTGTCGCTCGGCATCGAACGCATGACGGAAGAACTGACCGCGGGACGCGGCGCGGTCGAGATGTCGCTCGCGCTCGGCGCGACGCGCTGGGAAGCAGCCAAAGGGCCCGCGCGCCAGGCAGTGCGCGCGGGCATGATTCCGACGCTCAACCAGATGGCCGTGGTCGGTCTCGTGAGCCTGCCCGGCATGATGACCGGGCAAGTGCTGGCGGGGCAGTCGCCGTTGCAGGCGGTGCGCTATCAGATCGTCATCATGTTCCTGATCGCGGCGGCGTCGGGGCTGGGCGTCGTCGGCGCGGTCGTGATGACGTACCGGCGGCTCTTCTCGCCGGACCACCGCTTCAATGCGTCGAAGCTCGTCGAGCGCAAGGCGAAGATGCGCCGCGCGTGATCACGCGCCGTGGTAAGCGCGCTCCAGCGCCGCGATGTCCAGCTTGATCATGCTCATCATCGCCTGCATCGTGCGGTTGGCTTTGGCCGGGTCGGGGTCCTGAAGCATCGAGCGCAGGCGCGACGGCGCAACCTGCCACGTTACGCCGAAGCGGTCCGTCACCCACCCGCAAGCCAGCGCCTGGCCGCCCTCGAGCAGCTTGTCCCAGTACCGGTCGATCTCGTCCTGGCTCTCGCAGTTCACGAACAGCGAAATGGCGGGCGTGAACTTGAACTGCGAGCCGCCGTTGATCGCCATGAACTCCTCGCCGTCGAGTTCGAACAGCACGGCAAGGACGCTGCCCGCGGGGCCGGGGCTGGCTTCGGTATGGCGCATGGTTTCGACGATGCGCGCGTTGTTGAACACGGTGAGGTAGAAGTCGACGGCCTCCTGCGCATTGTCGGCCTCGAACCACAGACAGGGCGAAATCTTCTGCATGAGCTTTCTCCTTGGGATTCGGATACCGCCTGACGTCATTCGCGGGGCGCGCACTTGCCCTGCTGCATCTCGGCGGGACTCACATCGCGCTTATGCGTGGCGACCGACCACTGATGCCCGAACGGGTCTTCCAGACGCCCGTAGCGGTCGCCCCAGAACATGTCGGCGACGGGCATCGTGACGCGCGCGCCGGCGGCTTCGGCCTGCTTCACCGTGGCGTCGACATCTTCCACGTACAGATGAATGGTGACGGGCGAGCCCTTCAGCGACTTCGCGCCGAGCATGCCGAAGTCCGGGTGCTCGTCGACGAGCATCAGCATGGAATCGCCGATCTTGACCATCGCGTGCATGAGCTTGCCGTCGTCGCCGGGCAGGCGTCCCATCTCGACGGCGCCGAACGCGCGTTTATAGAACTCGATGGCTTCGGCCGCGCCCGCGCAGACGAGGTGCGGCGTGAGCGAGTGCATGCCTTCGGGAATGGCTTTGACGGGACTGTGCGACATGGTGGCTCCGTGAATGAACGTGGTGGACGAGCGGGCTCACCCGCTCTCTCTGTCCTACGACGTGCAAGCATGCCGCCAATCGACATCGTTCCGAGCATCCGGCGCAAATTTTTGCAGACGTGCGCGCACCGAGGGCGCTACTGCGAGAGCTGCTCCGCGATCGAGCGAATCAGCGCTTCCAGCCGCGAAAAGTTGACGGGCTTCGTCAGATGATCGCGAAAGCCTGCCTCGCGGCAGCGGCGGATGTCCTCGTCCATGCCGTATCCCGTGATGGCGACCGAAGGCTTGTCCGGCTGAAGCTCGCGCCATGCGCGCGCGATATCGAGTCCGCTGCCATCCGGCAAGCCGATATCGCTGACCAGCAAGTCGAACGGCGCGCCCTTTGCGCGTTCGAGCGCCGCCGCGACGGTCGTGGCGACCGCGACATCGTGGCCGAGCATCTCCAGCACTTCCGCCATGGCCGACGACGTCTGCTCGTTGTCTTCGACGAGCAGCACGCGCAGCGCGCGGCCCTTCTCGTGGCGCGCGGCTTCCGGCAGTGGCGCGGCTTCGTGCGTGGGCTGCACGCGCGCGAGCGGCAGCGTCAGCGTGAAACGCGCGCCCATGTCGCGGCCGTCGCTATGCGCGGAGAGCGTGCCGCCGTGCTTCTGCGCGAGCGTGCTCGCGATGGCAAGACCGAGGCCCAATCCGCCGAATGAGCGCGTGATGGAATCGTCGGCCTGTTCGAACGCCGAGAAAATGCGCGGCAACGCCTCCGCGCTGATGCCGATGCCGCTGTCCGTCACGGACACCGCAATGGTCCGGTCGTCCGGGTTCCACGTGCGCACTTCGATACGCCCGCCCGCCGGCGTGAACTTGACCGCGTTCTTCATCAGATTCCAGATGATCTGCTGAAGCCGCGCGGCATCGCCGAGCACGACGAAACGCTCCGCCTCGAACCGCGTTTCGAGCGTGAGCTGCTTCGCGCGCAAGTCGGCCTCCGACATGTCGACCGCGCTCGTGAGCAGCGTATCGAGCGCGACGTTCGCGAAGTTCAGGCTCAGCTTGCCGCGCGCGATGCTCGTGAGATCGAGCAGATCGTCGATCAGCCGCGCCTCCAGTTCGACATTGCGGCGGATGAGATCGAGCGTCGGATGCGCGTCGGGCGGCAGCGGGTGCTTGATTTCGAGCAGCCGCACAGCCGCGAGAATCGGCGTGAGCGGCGTGCGCAGTTCATGCGAGAGCACCGCCAGAAAATGGTCCTTCGCGCGGTTCGCGGATTCCGCCTGATCCTTCGCGAGCCGCAGCGCGTCGGCGGCCATGTGGGCATCGGTCGCGTCGCGCACGATCTTCGAGAAACCGATCAGCTCGTCATGCTCGGTGCGGATCGCGGTCGTCACGCCGGATGCGAAGAACGAGTGCCCGTCCTTGCGCCACAGCCAGCGATCGTCGCTCGCGCTGCCTTCGCGCCGCGCCGTTTCCAGCTCGTTGTCGTACACGCCGGCTTCGCGGTCTTCCTGGCTATAGAAGATGCTCGCGCTCTGCCCGAGCACGTCCTGCGCCGGAAAGCCCAGAATGCGCTCGGAGGCCGCGTTCCACGTGCGGATGCGGCCTTCGGGATCGAGCGTGATGACGGCGTAATCCTTCAGCGCGTCGATCAGCAGGCGAAAATGCGTTTCCGTTTCGCGCAGCGCCCGCTCCACCGCGATGCGTTGCTCGCGTTCCGCGCTTTCGCGCAGCGCGCGGCGCACCACCGCGGGTAGGCGTTGCAGACGCTGTTTCAGCACGTAATCGGTCGCGCCGCGCTTGAGCATGTCGACGGCGTGTTCTTCGCCGAGCAGACCCGACACGAAGATGAACGGCGTGTCCGGCGTGCGCTCGCTCGCAATGGACAACGCCTCGATGCCGGAGAACGTCGGCATCACGAAGTCGGCGAGAATCACGTCGAAACGCTGGCTGTCGAGCGCGGCGTTGAAGCTCGCGGAATCGTAGACGATGGTCGCGTCCACGATGTAGTCGGCGCGTTCGAGCTGGGCAATCGTCAGTTCCGCATCGAGTGCGTTGTCTTCGACGAGAAGCAGATGCAGGGGCTGCATGGTCTAGGCGGCCTCGCTCGAAAGCGGGCGCGCGGGCGCTGGGAAAGTCACGACGGCGAACATGGGCACAACCGTCACTGCCCCGCCGACGGACGACGAAAGCGCGTGGAGCCTGGCGGCGGCTCGTTGAGCACGGCCCAGAAGACGCCGAGATCGCTGATGGCCTCGACGAATTCCGCGAATTCCACCGGCTTCACCACATAGGCGTTCACGCCGAGCTCGTAGCTGCGCACGAGATCCTGCTCCTCGCGCGAGGACGTCAGCATGACGACCGGAATGCTCTTGAGCCCCGCGTTCGACCGCACCATGTCCAGCACTTCGAGGCCGTCGATTTTCGGCAGCTTCAGATCGAGCAGGATGACGGCAGGATTGCCCGGCGCGCGTTCCTTCCACTGGCCCTCGCACGTGAGATAGTCGATGGCTTCCTGACCGTCGCGCGCAACGATCACTTCGTTGGCGAGCTGGCTCTTGTCCAGCGCGACGAGGGTAAGCTCGAGGTCGTTCGGATTGTCTTCGACGAGCAGTATCGGTTTAAGCATGGTCTGGTCTTGATTTTGTCACTGACGTTGCGGATGCGGCCTTCGGCTTGCCGGCCTCCCGGCCCGTCACGCTGTGAAACTCGACCGGCAACGAGAAATAGAATACCGCGCCCTCGCCCAGCCGCCCTTCGGCCCACGTGCGCCCCTCATGCCGCTCGACGATACGCCGCACGTTCGCGAGGCCGATTCCCGTGCCTTCGAACTCCTCCGCGCGATGCAGCCGCTGGAACACGCCGAAGAGCTTGCCTTCGTACTTCATGTCGAACCCGACGCCGTTGTCACGCACACCGATGATGTGCTCGTCGCCACTGCGAGTCGCGAATATCTCGATTTTCGCCGATTCCCGCGTCCGCGTATATTTCACTGCGTTCGAGATCAGATTGCGCACCGCGAGTTGCAGGAAAGCGGCGTCGCCGGTGACGCGCGGCAGCTCGCCGATCACCCATTCGATGTGCCGTCCGACGGTTTCCGAGTCGAACTCGCGCACGACGAATCGCACCAGTTGCCCGAGGTCGACCGGCGCGGGGCGCAGCGCGGCGCGGCCCATCTGCGAGAACGTCAGAAGATCGTCGACGAGCGTGCCTGCGAAGCGCGCCGATTCCAGCATGTTGTTGAGGAAGCGGCGGCTCTTGTCGGACATGCGCTCGGCTTCCAGCTCGCGCAGCAGGTCTCCGTACCCGGCGATATGGCGCAGCGGCGCGCGCAGGTCGTGCGACACGGAATAGGAGAAGGCTTCGAGTTCCTTGTTCGCGCGGGCGAGTTCGGTCGCCATCTCGGCGCGCTCTTCCGCGCGACGCAGCACGATGTTGAGCAGCGCGCCGCGCAGTTCGCTCGCGACCTCGAGTTCGGCCTGGCGCCACGACACCGAATGTCCGCGCACCGTTTCGAGCCAGGGGCTGAAGCTCGTGCGCGGCGCGCTCGCGCCGTCCTCGCCGCGAATCTTCACGGGCTCGCCGGCCCACTTGATGGTCTGCATGACCTCGGGCCGGAACCACAACAGATAGTTCCGGAAAATCTGCGACACGGGCACGGCGAGCACGCCGCACGCCGTGTCCTGATGCGCCTGCCCCGGCGGCCACTGGCGCGCGAGCGAATCCGTCGACCAGACGCCGGACGTGTTCTCCGCGAGCCAGAGCGCGAGCGCGCGCACCGTCTCTTCGTCGGGCGTTTTGCCCATCAGCGTGATCTGGTCGTTCATCACG
This sequence comes from Caballeronia sp. Sq4a, assembly GCF_023170545.1. Lineage (NCBI taxonomy): Bacteria > Pseudomonadati > Pseudomonadota > Betaproteobacteria > Burkholderiales > Burkholderiaceae > Caballeronia > Caballeronia sp. Sq4a. The sequence continues at coordinate 1,557,156 of NZ_CP084250.1, forward strand.
ATGGCCGCGCCTTCGGAACGCGTGAAGCCGAGCAGATCGCCCGGCACGTCTTGCAACCCGGCGACGAAGCTCTCGTGCTCGCTCATCGCGGCGATGAGGCGGGCCATCGTGCGGCGCAGTTCGGCGAGATATTCGCCCTGCTCGCGCTCCTCCTTCGCCTCGATTTGCAGCGACAGCATGTGCCCGAGATGCTCGACGGCCACGCGCGTGCTGAACGGCACGCGGCGCGCGTCCTGATCGTGGCACGAGATGAGGCCCCACAACTGCCCGCGCACGACGATCGACACGGACATCGACGCGTTCGTGCCCATGTTGCGCATGTACTCCAGATGCACCGGCGAGAAGCTGCGCAGCGTGGCGAAGGTCAGATCAACCGGGCGGCCGGTGACCGGGTTGACTGCCGGGACGAGGCGCGCGGGCACGTAGTTCACATCCGACACGAGGCGGATGCGGTTGCGCAGGTACAAGGCGCGCGCCTGAGTCGGAATGTCGGATGCCGGGAAGAACTGATGCAGGAACGACGGATAGCGCGGGTCGCGGTCTTCGGCGAGCACGTGGCTGCGGCCTTCGGCGTCGAAGCTGTAGAGCATCACGCGGCCGAAACCGCAGATCGCGCGGACCTCGCGCACGGCCAGCGCCGCGAGTTCCTCGACCGTGGTGGCGTCCTGCAGATCGCGGGCGAACGTGCGCACGAGCGGATACATCGACGAGAACGCCGCTTCGCCGGGCTCGGCGGTCGCTTCCATTTCGACGATCAGCACGCCGTCGTGCCGATGAACCGTGACATCGAGCCGCGCGGGCTTATCCGTGGCGCCGACGTAGAGCGGCGAGTCCTCCACCTGCATCGTCGATGCGGCGCGCAGAACGCGCCGCGCGGCGTCTTCGCCGACGAGCGCATCGAGCGGCTTGCCGAGCAGCGCCTCGACGCTTTCGCCCATCAGCGCCGCGATGTTCTCGCTTGCCTGCGTGATGCGCGGGCCGGCCTGATCGCCGGCTTCTTCGGCCAGCACGATCAGATAACCGTGCGGTTGAATGCCGCCGGGAATGTGAATCGGCTCGGCCTCGCAGTCCTTGCTCGCCACGCCCGAATCGAGCGTGAGGCGGCGCGCTTCGGCGTCCGGCGGACCGGCGACGTGCCTTCCGTTCAGAGAATCCTCTGGAATATGGCTCATGCGGCGGCTCCCGAAATCGCTCGCGCGTCGGGCGCATCCACGCACAGCCACGCCTGCAGACTCTCGAACGTTCCTATGGCGGCGCTCACCGCGGCGTCGTATCCCGTTTCCGGGACGACCGAGACGGCGGTTTCGCGGAACGCGTTCCACATGCTGCCCGTGCGCGCGCCATAGCCGTCGAAGTAGGCGTTGCCGACGCCCGGCGCGAGGCCCAGTTGCTCGGCCACGTGCGGCGCGATGAAGCGCCCGCCGAGCGTCGAGCCTTCCATCACATAGAGCGAGCCGAAGGCGCTGCCGAGATCGTCGATCGGCGGCAAGCTCCGTGCGTTGGCGATCATGATGGACTCGGCGGCTGTGGGGTCGCCACTGAGCGCGACGAGATCGGCGGCAAGCAGCGACGCCTTGCGGCGCTCATCGAAGAACGCATGCAGCGACGCAGGCAGGCATGCGCCGACCGCGTCTTCCCACGGCGCGACGTAGCCATAGAAACGTTCGAGCAGCGCAATGTAATCGTCGCGCTGCAAGCCGTCCCGCATCAGGTCGAGCGCATGCTCCAGACGGGAATGACACGCAGCGGTTTCTTGCTTCAGGCGGGACAGAAGGTCGTGTCGCATGTTCGGTTGTGTGGCTTGTTGCGCCGGATATGCGGCAAAAGGCAAGCTGGCTGGAAGGTCTTACCGGCCGGAGGAGCGTTGCGCGTGGCGTCCGGTAAAAACAGGCTGTGTTACCCGTTTTTTTCGAGACAGACGATCATTCTACGCAGGCGCCCCTTCGATGTCATGGACATCGCCGCTTCGGCGGCGCTTCAGCCAGTTTTCTGCTTCACGGTTCGCTGCTTCTGCGGTCCGTATCGACGAGACCGCGTTCGATGTCCTCATGCGCCTGCTTGCCTACATCGCGCGGCGTTCCCTCATCTTGCGACTGCACGCTCTGATCCGACTCGTGAGGCAGCGGGGGCTTCGCGCGGTCGTCGCTCGTTGCGTTGGCCTCGTCGTCCCGAGGCGCTTCGGGCGTGCTTTTGGGTTCGTCCTTCGCCTGCTTCATGATGCGCTCCGTTTGCGCTTCGCTGCATGCCGGTTTGATCAATCACCCGCGCGAGCCGTCGATGCCCAGGCGCTTTTTCATCTGCGCCGTGAGCCGCTGGCGCGCCTTGGCATAGCCTTCCCAGGGATCGGCGGTGAGCGCGTCCATCCGCTCGCGCGCATTGCCGATGTTCCACTGGTCGCCGCGCGTGGTGTCGTCGAGTTCGTCCCAACTGATCGGCATCGACGCGCCCATGCCCGGCCGCGCCCGCAGCGAGAACGCGCAGACCGTGCTGGACCCGCGATTGTTGCGCAGATAATCGACGAAAATTTTATCCTGCCGATTCTGCATGCCCATTTTCGCCGAGAAAAATTTCGGCAGCGTCTTGGCCATGAACTGCGCGACGGCTTGCGAGAAACCCTTCATTTCGTCCCAGCCTGCCTGCTTGGCGAGCGGCACGACCACATGCAGTCCCTTGCCGCCGCTCGTCTTGCAGAAGGACGCGAGCCCGAGCTCTTCCAGCAGGTCGCGCGTCAGCTTCGCCGCTTCCACCATGCGATCCCAGCCGACGCCCTCGCCCGGATCGAGATCGAACACCATGCGATCCGGCTTCTCGATGTTCGACGCCACCGAGTTCCACGTATGCAGTTCGATGGTGCCCATCTGCGCGGTGCCGACGAGCGCCTGCGCCGATTCCACCGTCAGAAGCGGCGGATGTCCGGGATCGACGTCCGGATGCTGCGTGATGTGCGGAATAGCGAGCCGCGCGCTGTGCTTCTGGAAGAACAGTTCGCCGCCGATATCGTCGGGCGCGCGCACGAGCGACACCGGCCGGTCCTGCAAGTGCGGCAGCATCCATTCGGCAATCGACGCGTAGTATTCGACCACATCGATCTTTCTCAGGCCCGTCGACTTGTCGATCACGCGGTCCGGATGGCTGATCTTCACGCCTTCGATTTCGGTCGCGTTCGCGCGGGACTTCGAGGCCGTTTTGGCGGCTGTCTTGGCGGCTGTTTTGGCCGCTGTCTTTTTCGCAGTCTTAGCAGCCGTCTTTCGCGCCTTGGGCGTCACTGTCTCTTCTTGCTCAGCCTCGACCTTTTCGGCCGATGCCGGCTCTTCCTTCACGATCTGCCGCGCCGGTTTATCGTCGCGCAGACTGACGAACGATGCTTGTCGCACGATGCGCTCCTTGGTCCATTCCGCGAAATTGCACTCGGCCACGAGTTCGGGCTTCACCCAATGCACCGGCGTGCGGCTGCGTTCCTGCGGCTCCTTCTCGAACGGCATGCGATCCGTCGCGCGCTTGTCGAGTTCCTTCTTGACCGCGACGAGCATCGCGTGATCGAAGCCGGTACCCACGCGCCCCGCGTATTGCAGCTTGCCCTTCGCGTCGTACACGCCGAGCAGAAGCGCGCCGAACGCTCCGCGGCTGCCGGACGGCTCGGAATAACCGGCGACGACGAACTCCTGTCGGCGCCGGCACTTGAGCTTGATCCACGAGTTGCTGCGCCCGGAGACATACGTCGAGTCGATTCGCTTGCCGATGATCCCTTCGAGCGCCATGTCGCACGCGCTCTTGAGCAGGTCGTCGGCGCTGAAGGCGAAGTCTTCGGAATAGCGCAAGGCGGTGTCGTCGACCGGTTCGACGATCGCTTTCAAGAGCGCGCGGCGCTGCACGAGCGGCACGTTGCGCAGGTCGTAGCCGTTCAGAAACGCGAGGTCGAAGAAGTACACGACGATGCCCTGCGGACGCCCGACATCGAACGCGTTCTGCAGCGCCTGAAAGTCCGGCAAGCCGCGGTCGTCGAGCACGACCGCTTCGCCGTCGAGCCAGCCGCTGTCGATATCGAGCTTCTCCAGCGCCTTCACCTGCTTCGGAAACTTGGCCGTCCAGTCGTTGCCGTTGCGCGTGAAGATGCGGATATCGCTCTTGCCCTTCGTCCGCTCGATGCGCGCGAGCACGCGATAACCGTCGAACTTGATCTCGTAGGACCACTCGTCGCTGGGCGGCGCGGCATCGACGAGCGTGGCGAGTTGTGGCTTCAGAAGCGCGGGGAGCTTCGCTTTTTCGGCGCCTTCGATGGCCGGATCGTGCGACAGCGCCCGCAGCGATTCGCTGTTGCGCGTCGCGACGATATCCGGATGCGCGTGCCCGTTCGATGCGTCGCTCGGTGCGCGCGGCACTGTTCTTCGCGCCGCCGGCTTCGCCTTGCGCTCGTTGCGATCGCGCAGTTCGCCGTTTTCGAGCCGCGCGCCGAGCGAGTCGGACAGCACGCTGCCTGGTTTCTTCAGAAGTACGTCATATTCGGATTCGGGCCGCGCATCCTCGTCGCGTTCCTTGATGAGGAACCACTGTTCCTTGTCGCCACTGCCGCGCATGTGACTGCGCACGAGCGTCCAGCCGCCGTGCAGCTTCTCGCCGTCGAGCGTGAACTTGAGCTTGCCCTTTTCGTACTCGCGGGCGGCGTCTTCGGCGGTGCCGGTCTGCGGCGCCCACGTTCCGCGATCCCACACGATGACGCTGCCCGCGCCGTAATTGCCCTCGGGAATGGCGCCTTCGAACGAGCCGTAGTCGATCGGGTGATCTTCGACATGCACCGCCAGCCGCTTCACCGACGGATCGAGGCTCGGCCCTTTGGGCACGGCCCAGGATTTCAGCGTGCCGTCGAGTTCGAGCCGGAAGTCATAGTGCAAGCGCCGCGCGTCGTGTTCCTGAATCACGAAAGAAAGCGCCTGCGCGGGCGCCTTCTTGCGGCGCGCCGTTTTGCGCGCGGCGGTCTTTTCGCCCGAAGGCTCGGGCGTTTCGTTGAAACGCCGCATCCGCTGATAGGTTTCGAGCTTGCCCGTCATCGTCGTGGAGTCCTTGTGTCGTCCGATGGCGCTTATCTCGCGCTAAGCGCGCTTGCGACGCGCCGTCTTGCGCGCCGGGCGCGCGGGTTCCTCGCTGGCGTCCTTGCCCGCGTCGTCGCCGCCGTCGTCGGCACTGGCGGAACTGCCGCCGCGCTTCGTCGCGCCGCCTTTCTTCAGGCTGCGCTTGAGCAGTTCGGACAGGTCGAGAATGTCTGCGCTCGCCTTTGTCTCGCCGCCTTCCTCGAACTTCATCACTTCGGCGACCTTGCCTTCCTTCACCTTTTTCTCGACGAGCGCCATGATGTCGTCGCGGAAGGTGTCGTGATACTTCGTCGGATCCCACGAGTCGCTCATGTCGTCGATGAGACGCTTCGCCATGTCGAGTTCCTTCGCCGTGACGCCGGCCTTCTTGGTGTCTTCGTCAGGGAACGTGAACTGGCTGAAGTCGCGCACTTCATCGCCCCAGCGCAGCGTGTTGAGCGCGAGCGCGGGGCCGACCGGGATCAGCGCGGCGAGATGCTGTTTGTTGTGCAGCACGACGCTCGCGATGCCGACCTTGCCGGTATCCTTCAACGCGTCGCGCAGGAGCGCATAGACCTTCTCGCCCTTGCGGTCGGGCGTGAGGTAATACGGCGTGTCGAGCGAGAGGAACGAGATTTCGGGAGCATCGACGAACGAGAGGATATCGACCGTCTGCGTCGATTCGGGATTGGCCGCGCGGATTTCGGCGTCGGTCATCACGACGTACTTGCCCTTCTCGTACTCGAAGCCTCGCACGATGTTGTCGCGCGTGACGTCCTTGCCGGTGTTCTTGTTGATCTGCTTGTAGCCGATGGGGTCCATCGACCGTTTATCGAGCAGATTGAAGCCGACCTTCTCCGACTGCGTGGCCGGATAGAGTTGCACAGGCACGTGGACCAGCCCGAAGCTGATCGCGCCTTTCCAGATCATGTGCGGCATCGCGATTACCTCGCTGACGGAACGGTCGATGCGTTGGCGGTTGGCATGTCGGCGGCGCGATCGAGCGCGACGCCATGCGCATCGGTTCTGGTAGCAGGAAGGATGCCAACGTCGCCGACCGCCTGTTGTCGACGACGGTGGGCGACAAAGACCGTTAGTTGCGTGATCATCTGCCGCGTTGAGGCGCGGCGCGAGCGGCTTACTTCCGGCTCGCCGTGATGGTCAGCTGAGTGCCGTCATCGAGCGTGACGGTCTTCTTCGATCCGGTCGACGTCGGCATGCTGAAACGCACGATCTGGCTGACGCGGGAATCGACGGGACACTGCAACGCCTTGCCCGCGACCGTGACCTTGCTCGTGCCCTTCGGCGCATAGCCGCGAAAGCTGAGTTGAATGTTAGCCGAACCGTTCTCCGCGACGACGGGCGCAAAGCGGATCTGCACCTGCCGCACGGCTGCGCCCTCGGCGCTGCGCGGGATCGACGAAAGCTGCGGGCACCCGTCCGGCACCGCCTGCGCGCCCTTGGGCGCGGACGCCTGCCAGGTGAAGTCGTCGCTCTCGCCGGAGCGGATGGTGCGCGTCTCCTGCTCGTTGCCGAAGGTCTTCGACGTCATCTTGACCGTGTATTTGATCGGCCCGTCGTTGGGCGCTTCGGACAAGACGCGGATGCCGGGCGTGGCGTGCGCCGTCGCAAGCAGCCCGCAGGCGACCACGGCTGCACACGCGCCGCGCACTGCGTTCGAGAGTCGATTCATCCGGCATCTCCTGAATAAGCGCGAGAGCAATCCGGCGCGTTGGGCGCCGGATCGGCTTAAGGCGGAGTCAGTCTAGCGCCGAGGATGCGCGGGCTTCGTCGGGGAAAACCCGAGCCCGCGCATGCCGGAAAGAATGCGCCGAAGCGTTTCAGAAACCCGTCATCACGAGCTTGCCGATCGCGCGCCCTTCTTCCAGAAGGCGATGCGCTTCTCGCAGATTCGCGGCGTTGATCTTTCCGAGGTTCTTCCCGAGCGTCGTGCGGATGGTGCCTGCGTCGATCAGCCGCGCCACTTCGGACAAGAGCTTGTGCTGCTCGATCATGTCGGGTGTCTGGAACATCGCCCGCGTGAACATGAATTCCCAGTGGAACGCCGCGCTTTTCGCCTTCAGCAGTTCGACTGGAAGCGGCGCTGCATTCTCGACGATCGTGCAGATGCTGCCCTGCGGCTTCACGACTTCGGCAGCGGCGGGGAAATGCTTGTCGGTGTCGTTGAAGATGAGCACATAGTCGACTTGAGGAATGCCGGCGTCCTTCAGTTGCGCCGGGATGTCCTCGAAGTGATTGACGATGCGATCCGCGCCCAGCTCCGTCGCCCATTTCGCCGACTCGGGCCGCGACGCCGTCGCGATCACGTGCAGCTTCGCCACTTGCTTGGCGAGCTGAATACCGATCGAGCCGACACCGCCCGCGCCGCCGATGATGAGCACGGTCTTGCCCGCGTCCTTGCCTTCGGCGGACACCTTCAGCCGGTCGAACAACGCTTCCCATGCCGTGAGCGTGGTGAGCGGAAGCGCGGCCGCGTGCGTGAAGTCGAGCGACTTCGGCTTCGCGCCGACGATGCGCTCGTCGATCAGATGGAATTCGCTGTTCGCGCCTTGCCGCGTGATGTCGCCGGCGTAGTACACGGCATCGCCCACTTTGAAGAGCGAGACGTCCGGACCGACGGCTTCCACGACGCCGGCCGCGTCCCAGCCGAGCACGCGCGGCGTTTCTTCGACCTTGTCCTTCGGCGCGCGCACTTTCGTGTCGACCGGATTCACCGCGATGGCCTCGATTCTGACGAGCAGATCACGGCCGGTCGGCGTGGGCTTGTCGAGCTCGATGTCGATCAGCGATTCAGGATTCGAAATGGGCAAGTAGCGGGTCAAACCGATGGCTTTCATGACGTGTCCTTGTTGAGGTGACTTTGGATTCTTAATGCAAACGGTGACTGCATCGTATCGCGCGCCACGCTATCGGAAAACCGCGATAATGCAGGAAACATTTTTCGGGAAATCCATCGAATGGCGAGCGACGCATGGGTTGAAGGACACGCGCGAGACCGGCTCGATCTGCTGGACGTAAGCCTTTTCGTGCGGGCGGCGGCGCTCTCGAATCTGTCCTCGGCCGCGCGGGAGTTCGGTTTGTCGCCGGCCGTGGCGAGCGCGCGGATCGCGGGCCTGGAGCGCATGCTGGGCGCGCGGCTGCTGCATCGGACGACGCGGCGCGTGAGCGTCACGCAGGAAGGCGAGATTTTCGCGGCGCATGCGCGCCAGTTGCTGGATGCGGCGGAAGCGGCGCGCGCGTCGGTCGGCCGGGCGCTCGCGGAGCCGCATGGGCGGCTGCGCGTGACGATGCCCTCTTCGCTCGGCCGTCAGCACATCTCGCCGTTGATTCCGGCATTTCTCACGCAGTATCCGAGCGTGACGATGGACTTGCGCATGACGGATCAGATCGTCGATCTGGTGGATGAAGGCATCGACCTCGCGATACGCATCGGCGCGTTGAAGGACTCGACGCTCGTCGCGCGCAAGCTCGCGAGCAACCGGCGCGTGCTATGCGCGTCGCCTGCCTATCTCGAGAAACACGGCACGCCGCGCCATCCCGCCGATCTTGCGCAGCACGAATGCGTGATTCTCGCCGATCAGCGCGACTGGAGTTTCGTCACGCCGACGGGCGTAATCGATGTGCGCGTGTCCGGCCGGCTCGTCACCGACAACGGCGAAGTGATCCGCGATGCGCTCGCGGCGGGCATCGGTATCGGGCTGAAGTCGACGTGGAGCGTGGCCCCGTTGCTGGCGAGCGGAGAACTCGTCACGGTGCTCGATGACTATCCGATCGCGCAGACCGTCGCGATCTGGGCGGTGTACCCGAGTCGCGCCTTCGTTCCGCCGAAGACGCTGGCGTTCATCGAGTTTCTCGCGGGCCGGTTCGGGGAGCCGCCTTATTGGGACGTCGAGCCGGCAGCGGTGATGCGGTAGCGAGTTTTGTGATTTGCATGCCGCATGCCCTATGCCGGATGCAAAATGCCAAAAATACCCGCACGGCGTCGAGGTAGCGCCCCTCGCGCGTACATCTCCCCAGGCGGTTCGGCCACGCGCCGTACTGGGACCGTCGAGTAGGCTGCGGTCGCGCGGTAGGGAGTTCTGTGTTTTGCATGCTGCGTGCCCTATGCCGCATGCAAGATGCCAACGCTGCTCGCCCGGCGTTGAGGTAGCGCCCCGCCCTACATCTCGCAAAGCGGCTCGGCGAGCCGCGGTATTGGCACGTCGAGCCGGCTGCGGTGATGCGGTAGCAAGTCTTGCGTTTTGCATGGCTCACGCGCTATGCCGAATGCAAAATGCCAAGGATGCCCGCACGGCGTCGACGTAGCGCCCCTCGCGTACAGCTCGCGAGGCGGTTCGGCCACCCGCCGTACTGAGACCGTCGAGCCGGCCGCGGTCATGCGGTAGGGAGGTTCGCGTTTGCATGCCGCATGCCGCATGCCCTACGCCGCATGCAAAATGCCAAGGATGCCGCACGGCGTCGAAACAAGACCCCGCCCCGTACAATACCCGCTTCCCGCGCCATCGCTCGAAACATACCCGCTCCGATGAACCTCGTCATTCAAAGCCCCGCCCCGATCGCCGATTCGCATTTGCGGCCGCTTGCCGCCCTCGCCCGCTCGCGCACGGCTTCACGTATCGACGACACGCTGTTGCGCCTCGTCGATGCCGATCCGCTTCAGCGTCCCGACGTCGATGCGTATTGCGGAACGCAGGCGCTCGACTACGCCTACATCGAGCCGCAAGCGCAGCTTTCCGATTTCGGTCTCGTCGCCATGGACATGGACTCGACGCTGATCACCATCGAATGCATCGACGAGATCGCGGACTTTTGCGGGCTGAAGGCCGAAGTCGCCGCCATCACGGAAGCGTCGATGCGCGGCGAGATCAAGGACTTCAACGAAAGCCTCACGCGCCGCGTCGCCCTGTTAAAGGGCCTCGACGCCACGGCGCTCGAACGCGTCTATGAAGAACGCCTGCGACTGTCGCCGGGGGCGGAGCGCATGCTGGAAGGCGCGCGCGCGGCGGGACTGAAGACGCTGCTCGTATCCGGCGGATTCACGTTCTTCACCGAGCGCCTGAAAACGCGTCTCGGGCTCGACTACACGCGCGCGAACACGCTCGAAATCGTCGATGGCAAGCTGACCGGCAAGGTCATCGGTGAAATCGTGAATGCCGACGTGAAGGCGCGCACGCTGCGCGAGACGTGCGAGAAGATCGGCATCGATCCGAAGCGGGCGATTGCAATGGGCGACGGCTCCAACGATCTGAAGATGATGGCCGAAGCCGGCCTGTCCGTGGCGTTTCGCGCGAAGCCCGTCGTGCGGGAGTTGGCGAGCGTCGCGTTCAACTTCGTCGGACTGGACGGACTGCTTCGCCTCTTCTGAACGAGGCAAGCGCAGCGTCCGTCACGTCACGTTACGTTACGCGAACGCCTTGCCGAACGCGGATTCGATGTCCGCGCGCAAATCCGCTTCGTCTTCCAGACCCACGTAGAGCCGCACGAGCACGCCTTCGTGCGGCCATTGCGACGCGGTGCGCATCGAGCGCACGTTGTAGGGCATCGCGAGGCTATGCGCGCCGCCCCAGCTCCAGCCAATCGAGAATAGTTCGAGCGCCTCGACGAACGCATCGACCTGTTCGGCGCTGTATCGGGCATCGAACACGATCGAGAACAAGCCACCCGCGCCGCCCGAAAAGTCGCGTGCGAAAAACTCATGGCCGGGGCAATCGTCGAGCGCGGGATGCAGCACCGCCGCCACTTCTGGGCGCGTCTTGAGCCAACGCGCGAGCGCGAGCGCCGAGCGGTCGTGCGCTTCGTAACGCAGTTTCATCGAAGGCAGGCTGCGCAAGACGAGCGATGCATCGTCCGCCGACACACCGACGCCCAGCCGCATGCGCGCGCGCTTGAGCTTCTTGTGCAATTCGACGTCGCGCGTGATGGTTGCGCCCATCAGAATGTCGCTGCCGCCCGACTGGTACTTCGTCAGCGCCTGCACCGAAATATCGACGCCGTGATCGAACGGCTTGAACGCGAGTCCCGCCGAGAACGTGTTGTCGATCGCGGTCACGATGCCGCGCGCCCGCGCGACCGCGGCGATGGCCGGCACGTCCTGCACTTCCATCGTGACCGAGCCGGGCGCTTCGAGCCAGATGAGCTTCGTGTTGGGACGGATCGAATCGGCGATGCCGGCGCCGATCATCGGATCGTAGTAGCTCACTTCGAGGCCGAAGTCGCTCGCGAGCCAGTCTGCATGCTCGCGATTCGGCGAGTACGCGTTGTCCGGCACGAGCACGTGATCGCCCGCTCTGACGAGGCCGAAGTACACGTTCGAAATCGCCGCGAGGCCGGACGGCTGCAAGAGCGCATGCTCGCCACCTTCGATCGCGGCGAGGCGCTGCGCGAGCGCGATCGTCGTCGGCGTGCCGTGCAGGCCGTAGCGCCACTTCGAGTCGTCGCTCCAGACGAGCGCGCGCATGGTCGCGAGATCCGGAAAAACGACCGTCGAGGCCCGCGCCACCGGCACGGAGAACGACTCGAAGCCGGGCGTGATGCGGTCGTCCGGCTGGACGATGCGCGTTTGCAGGTCTCGGTCCTTGCTGCTGAAATCGGTCATGGGCTGGCTGTCAGCGTGGATGGAAGAAGGCGTTATTCGCCGATGATGACGTTGCTCGTGCCGCCGACGGCGTTCGACGGCGACGGCGGCAGCGCAGGAGGCGCCGGCTCAAGCGATGGCGCAGCAGGCGCCGCATTGCCCGCTGGCGCGCGCGGAAGCATGACGCCAGCGACGGCAGGCCGCAGTTCGAAAGGCTGCGCATTCGAATCGTCCGGGTCCATGCGTTCGCCCGAGACGCTTCCGTCCGCCTCGAACTTGCCGACCCAGTTGCCGGTGATGTGCGTCCCGTCGTTCGACTCCTCGATTTCGAGCGTTTCGCCGTCGCGGTCGCCCGCCACGAGAATCACCGTCGGACTGCCGGCGAAGCGATACTCGCCGTGCACGCCGGACGCGTCATCGGTCTTGGCGCCGAGCTTCATCTCGATCTGCTTGCCGCCGAGCGTGCCCACGTAGCGCGGAAAGCGCGCGTACTCCGGATTCGGCGCAAGCGGCTTTTGCGGCGGCAGCGCGAGCGTCCGGATCGCCTTGTCGGCGCCATACGATTCGCCGCTCGGCGCGCTCCGGGCGCTCGCTGACGCCGACGCCGACGCGTCGGGCGGCATCAGCGAATTGCAGCCCGCGAGTGCGAGCGCGACGAACACAGCGGCGGTCATCGTCAGCGCGGCCGGCAAGCCCGGCCGCTTCGTTGCTTCTCTCATCCTTCTTTCCTTCGATACCACGTCAGATACGCTCGAAGATCGCGGCGATCCCCTGCCCGCCGCCGATGCACATGGTCACGAGCGCGTAACGCCCGCCGATGCGCTGGAGCTCGTACAGCGCCTTCACCGTGATGAGCGCGCCCGTCGCGCCGATCGGATGCCCGAGCGAAATGCCCGACCCATTCGGGTTCACTTTCGCGGGATCGAGCCGCAACTCCTGCGTGACGGCGCAGGCTTGCGCGGCGAACGCTTCGTTGGCTTCGATCACGTCGAGATCGTCGACGGAAAGCCCGGCGCGCTCCAGCACCTTGCGCGTGGCCGGCACCGGGCCGATGCCCATGATGGTCGGATCGACGCCCGCGTGCGCGTACGCCACGAGCCGCCCGAGCGGCCGCGCGCCGCGCTTCTCCGCGACGCCGCGTTCCATCAGCACGACGGCTGCCGCGGCGTCGTTGATGCCGGACGCGTTGCCCGCCGTCACCGTGCCGTTCTCCTTCGCGAAGACCGGCTTAAGCTTCGCGAAGTCTTCCGCTGTCGCGTTCATGCGCACGTGCTCGTCGCGATCGAAGACGGTGTCGCCCTTCTTCGATGCCAGCGTGATCGGCAGAATCTGCTCCTTGAAGTAGCCGGCTTCGATGGCGTTGGCCGCGCGACGGTGCGATTCCAGCGCAAGCGCGTCCTGCGCCTCGCGCGTGATGCCGTACTTGTTCGCGACGTTCTCGGCCGTCACGCCCATGTGAATCTTGTGGAACGGGTCGTTGAGCGCGCCGAGCATCATGTCGACGACGCGCGCATCGCCCATGCGCTGGCCGAAGCGCGCGGCGGGCATCACGTACGGCGCGCGGCTCATGCTTTCCGCGCCGCCGCCGATGGCGATGTCGGCGTCGCCGAGCAGAATCGATTGCGCAGCCGACACGATCGCCTGCAAGCCCGAGCCGCACAGCCGGTTCACGGTGAGCGCGGGCGCGTGCTGCGACACGCCGCCGTCGAGCGCCGCGACGCGCGCGAGATACATGTCGCGCGGCTCGGTCTGGATCACGTTGCCGAACACGACCTGTCCGACTTCCTCGCCCGCGACGCTCGCGCGGGACAGCGCCTCGCGCACCACGCGCGCGCCGAGATCGGTCGGCGCGAAATCCTTGAGCGCGCCGCCGAAGTCGCCGATTGCCGTGCGCACGCCGCTTGCCACCACCACTTCGCGTTCCATGTCGTCTCCTTTGCCTATCGAGTGATTTTTTGAAAGCTCACGCCAGCGCGCGTTCGACGGCCGCCCGGTCAGGAATCGGCGCGACCGCGCCGAAGCCTTGCGTCGACAAGGCCGCCGCCGCGTTCGCGTAGTGCGCGGCCGTGAAAGGATCGTCGCCCGCGACGAGCCGCGCGATGAACGCGCCGCCGAAGCAATCGCCCGCGCCGGTCGCATCGACCGCATTCACGACGCGGCCCGGCACCACGCGCCGCTCGTCCGGCGTCGCGATATACGCGCCTTCCGGGCCGAGCTTCATCGCGACGATTTTCGGGCCGAGCGCGAGCAGCGAATCGACGATGGCGTCTTTGTCTTCATGGCCCGTGAGCACGGTGACGTCGTCCCAGCTCGGCAGACAGATATCGCTCTGGCGGATCGCTTCGAGCATCACCGCGCGGGCGCGGGCGAGCGGCCAGAGCTTCAAGCGCAGGTTCGTGTCGAAGCTGACCTTCACGCCGTTGCTGCGCGCATGGTCGATCGCCGCGAACGCGGCATCGCACGCGCTCACGCCGATGGCGAGACTAATGCCCGACAGATGCACGACTTTCGCCGCCGCGATCATGTCGAGCGGCAGATGCGCCGGCGCGTAGCGGCTCGCCGCCGACCCCGCGCGCAGATAATCGAAGCGATGCCCGCTCGCGCCGTGCGACACGAAATAGACGCCCGTTGGCGCGTCCGGATCGACGCGAACGGCGGACGTATCGACGTTCTCCGCACGCCACAGATCGAGCAGCAGTTGCCCGAACCCATCGTTGCCGACGGCCGAAACGAAGCCCGTCGCCGCGCCCTGCCGCGCCGCCGCGATCAGAAAGTTCGATACGTCGCCGCCGAAGCCTTGCAGATACGTCGGCTCGTCACGTCTCGCCTGATTGAACTCGATCATCGCCTCGCCGAGCGCGAGGATGTGCGGCGCGTGGGGCGTCTTCGGGGTCATCGATCAGACCTCGCCCCAGAGATCGTGGCCGTCCGCGCCCGTGATCTTCACCGAGACGAAGTCGCCTGCCTTGTAGCGCTTGGACGCCTTCGTCGGCGGCGCGATATACACGACGCCGTCGATTTCCGGCGCATCCGCCGCCGTGCGCCCGATGCCGCCTTCCGCGCTGATTTCATCGACGAGCACTTTCAGCGTCTTCCCGACTTTCTTCTTCATGCGCTTCGCCGACAGTTCCTCGGCCAGTTCCATGAAGCGCGCGCGGCGTTCCTCGCGCACGTCGTCAGGCAACGCGCCGTCGAGTTCGTTGGCGGTGGCGCCTTCGACCGGCGAATACGCGAAGCAGCCGACGCGATCCAGATCCGCTTCCTCGATGAAGTCGAGCAGCGTCTGGAACTGTTCCTCCGTCTCGCCCGGAAAACCCGCGATGAACGTGCTGCGAATCGTCAGATCCGGGCACATCGCGCGCCATGCCTTGACGCGCTCCAGCACCTTTTCGGCGTTGGCCGGGCGCTTCATGCGCTTCAGCACTTCCGGATGCGCGTGCTGGAACGGCACGTCGAGATACGGCAGCACGTGGCCTTTGAGCGGGCCTTCCGCCATCATCGGGATGACTTCATCGACGCTCGGATACGGATAAACATAATGCAGGCGCACCCACGCGCCGTACTGCGCGGCGAGTTCACCCAGCGCGCCGACGAGTTCGGTCATGCGCGTCTTGAGCGGCTTGCCGTTCCAGAAGCCGGTGCGGTACTTCACATCGACGCCGTACGCGCTCGTGTCCTGCGAGATGACGAGCAGTTCCTTCACGCCCGACTTGAAGAGATTCTCGGCTTCGAGCATCACTTCGGCGACGGGGCGCGAAACGAGATCGCCGCGCATCGACGGAATGATGCAGAACGTGCAGCGATGGTTGCAGCCTTCGGATATCTTGAGATACGCGTAATGGCGCGGCGTGAGCTTGATGCCGGCGGGCGGCACGAGATCGACGAACGGATCGTGCGGCTTCGGCAGGTGCGCGTGAACCGCGTTCATCACTTCGTTGGTCGCGTGCGGGCCGGTCACGGCCAGCACCTTCGGATGCACTTCCTCGATGAGCCCGCTGCCGCTCGCGCTCTTTTTCGCGCCGAGGCAGCCGGTCACGATGACCTTGCCGTTTTCGTTGAGCGCCTCGCCGATGGCGTCGAGGCTTTCCTGCACGGCTTCGTCGATGAAGCCGCAGGTATTGACGACGACGAGGTCGGCGCCGTCATAGCTGCCGGAGATTTGATAACCCTCGGCGCGCAACTGGGTGATGATCTGCTCCGAATCGACGAGGGCTTTCGGGCAGCCGAGGCTGACCATGCCGATCTTCGGCGCGGAGTTCGTCTTGACGATTGAATCTGGGGAATTTTTCACGGGGAAACGGTCGGATGAGGGGCGTCGCCGGACGCACGAGGCCAATCCCGTATTTTACCCCGGAGCATCCGTCAAAGCCGTTCCGGGCCGGCTCGCCCGAAGCGAGAACGCCCGACTTCCTTACTTCTTGTCCCCTGACGGCGCAGTCGGCGTCGGGAACGGGAACGTGTTGAACATCGTCTTCGCCTGATTCTGCATCTGCTCCTGCATCTGCACGAACATGTTCTTCGACTGCTCGATGTAGCTCGTCATCATGCCCTGCATCATCGGGGCCTGCATGTTCATGAACTGCGACCAGACTTCGGGGTTGAGCGCGTTGCCGTCGTAGATGCCCTTGCTTTGCTCGGAGAGCTTCTGCTGGATGTCGATGAACGCCTGGATGTTCTTCTCCAGATACGTGCCCATCATGCCCTGCATGGCGTGGCCGTAAAAGCGGATGATCTGCGAGAGCATCACCGACGAAAACATCGGCAAGCCGCCGCTCTCTTCTTCCAGAATGATCTGCAAAAGGATGCTGCGCGTCAGGTCGTCGTTGGACTTGGCGTCGAGCACCTTGAAGTCTTCCTGATCGAGCACGAGCTGCTTCACGTCGGACAACGTGATGTAGGTGCTCGTCTCCGTGTCATAGAGCCGCCGGTTCGGATATTTTTTGATGAGTCGTTCGGCGGATTTCTTTGTAGTAGTCGTGGTGGTCATTGAACGCCTTCAAAACGCGAGACTTTACTGCGATGGCAGCAAGCATGTCTTGCGTTGTCGCAAAAAAGCGTTGCTGCGGGTTCGCCGCATCGTTGATGTATCCGGCAGGCGGCATTCGCCGGCGCGGGCGCCCCATGCGCCCCGCCGGCGATCGCGGCCCGTCAGCCCATGTGCAAGCCACCGTTGAGCGAGAAATCCGCCCCGGTGGAAAAACCCGATTCCTCCGACGCGAGCCAGGCGACGATCGAGCCGATCTCGTCCGGCGTGCCGAGTCGCCGCACCGGAATGGTCGCGACGATCTTCTCCAGCACTTCCGGGCGAATGGACTTCACCATGTCCGTGCCGATATAGCCCGGCGAGACCGTGTTGACCGTCACGCCCTTGGTCGCCACTTCCTGCGCGAGTGCCATCGTGAAGCCGTGAATGCCGGCCTTGGCCGTCGAATAGTTCGTCTGGCCGAACTGGCCTTTCTGGCCGTTCACCGACGAAATGTTGATGACGCGGCCCCAGCCGCGCTCGACCATGCCGTCGATCACCTGCTTCGTGACGTTGAAGAGGCTCGTCAGATTGGTGTCGATGACCGCGGTCCAGTCCTCATGCGTCATCTTGCGGAACACGACATCGCGCGTGATGCCCGCGTTATTGACGAGCACGTCGACCTCGCCGACCTCGGCCTTCACCTTGTCGAACGCGTTCTTGGTCGATTCCCAATCGCTGACGTTGCCCTCGGACGCGATGAAGTCGAAGCCGAGCGCCTTCTGGTCTTCGAGCCATTTCACCCGGCGCGGCGAGTTCGGCCCGCAGCCTGCCACGACCGTGAAGCCGTCCTTGTGGAGCCGCTGGCAAATGCTGGTGCCGATGCCGCCCATCCCGCCCGTTACATACGCTACGCGCTTCGTCATGCTCGACTCCCTTTTCGTTATGCGGTGCGCGCCCGAAGGCGCCGCCCGCTTGTCCCTTTCTTCATTCCGACGCGGCTTGCAGCCGCTTGCCGCGTTACAGCCGCTCGACCGCCAGCGCGACGCCCATGCCGCCGCCGATGCACAGCGACGCCAGGCCCTTCTTCGCGTCGCGCTTCTGCATTTCGTGCAGCAGCGTGACCAGAATGCGGCAGCCCGATGCGCCGATCGGATGCCCGATCGCGATCGCCCCGCCGTTCACGTTGATCTTTTCCTGATCCCAGCCCATCTGCTTGTGCACCGCGAGCGCCTGCGCGGCGAAGGCTTCGTTAATCTCCATCAGGTCGAGATCGTCGATGCTCCAGCCCGCGCGTTCCAGACAGCGCTTCGATGCCGGCACCGGGCCCATGCCCATGATCTTCGGATCGACGCCCGCGCTCGCGTACGCCTTGATCCGCGCGAGCGGCGTGAGACCCAGCGCTTCGGCCTTCTTCGCCGACATCACGACCACCGCCGCCGCGCCGTCGTTGATGCCCGATGCGTTCGCCGCCGTCACCGTGCCTTCCTTCGAGAACGCGGGCTTCAGTCCCGCGAGCGCTTCGGCGGTGACGCCGTGGCGCACGAACTCGTCCGTGGCGAACTGGATCGGCTCGCCTTTGCGCTGGGGAATCGACACCGGCACGATTTCGTCGTTGAAGCGGCCGGCCTTTTGCGCGGCCTCCGCCTTGTTCTGCGAGAGCGCGGCGAACGCGTCCTGCGCTTCGCGCGTGATGCCGTATTCCTTCGCGACGTTCTCGGCGGTGGTGCCCATGTGGTAGTTGTTATAGACGTCCCAGAGGCCATCGACGATCATCGAGTCGATCAGCTTCGCGTCGCCCATGCGAAAGCCGTCGCGCGAGCCGGGCAGCACGTGCGGCGCGGCGCTCATGTTCTCCTGGCCGCCCGCGACGATAATCTCCGAATCGCCCGCGATGATCGCGTTGGCCGCGAGCATCACTGCCTTGAGTCCCGAGCCGCAGACCTTGTTGATCGTCATGCCGGGGACCATCTCCGGCAAGCCGGCCTTGATGACCGACTGGCGTGCCGGGTTCTGCCCCGAGCCCGCGGTCAGCACCTGACCCAGAATGACTTCGCTGATTTGCTCGGGCTTGAGACCCGCGCGTTCGAGCACCGCGCGAATAACGGTGGCGCCCAGCTCCGGTGCTGCGATCTTCGCAAGCGAGCCGCCGAATTTGCCGACCGCGGTGCGCGCGGCCGATACGATCACTACGTCAGTCATTTCCGTTTCCTTTGGCATCGAATGTTAGAGCGGTGTGGCTGCGGCCGATCCGTTCGCGTCGGTCAACTGTCGCGCTTGAGGACGTAACGGCCCGGAGCCGCCTCGATCACAGGATAATCCTTCGAGCCGAGCCCTGCGCTCGCCTTCTGCTGCTCGCCGGACTGCTTGGCGAGCCACTGCGTCCACGTCGGCCACCAGCTGCCGGGGTGCTCGCTCGCTGCCTCGAACCAGGCGTCGGCGGTCTCCGGCAGGCGCTCGCCCGCGCTATCGAGCATCCAGAAACTGCGCTTGTTCTTCGACGGCGGATTGATCACGCCCGCGATATGCCCCGATGCGCCGAGCACGAAGGTCTGCGGCCCGGAGAGCAGCGGCGCCGAAGCATACGCCGATTTCCAAGGCACGATATGGTCTTCGCGCGAACCATAGATGAATGTCGGCGTCGTGATGGTCGACAAGTCGATGGGCACGCCGAGCACCGTCACCGCGCCCGGTTCGCGCAGCTTGTTCTCCAGATACGTGTTGCGCAGATACCAGACGCACATGGGACCGGGCAGGTTCGTCGAATCGCTGTTCCAGAAGAGCAGATCGAACGCTTGCGGCGTGCGGCCTTTCAGGTAGTTATCGACGACGTAGTTCCACACCAGATCGTTCGGGCGCAGATACGAGAACGTGTTGGCGAACTCGATGCCGCGCATGAGTCCCGGCGGCGCGCCGTTCTTGCCGCCGATGGTCTGCTCGCGCATCGCCACGTGCGCCTCGTCGACGAAGACGTCGAGCACGCCCGTGTCGGAGAAGTCGAGCATCGAGGTAAGCAAGGTCATCGACGCGGCCGGCTCGTTGCCGCGCGCCTTCTCGACGGCGAGCGCGGTGGCGAGCAGCGTTCCGCCGATGCAGAAGCCGAGCGTATTGATCTTGTCCGCGCCGGAGATGTCGGAGACGACGCTCATCGCCTGCATCACGCCTTCGCCGACGTAATCGTCCCACGTCTTGTGAGCAATGGACTGGTCCGCATTGCGCCACGAGATCATGTACACCTGCTGGCCGGATTCGAGCGCATGACGCACGAGCGAGCCTTCCGGCGAAAGATCGAGGATGTAGAACTTGTTGATGCACGGCGGCACGATCAAGAGCGGCCGCGCATACACCTTCGGCGCGAGCGGCTTGTACTGAATGAGCTGCATGAGCTCGTTCTCGTACACGACCGCGCCTTCGGTCGTCGCGACGTTCTTGCCGATGGCGAACACCGATTCGTCCGACTGCGAGATCTTGCCACGCTGCATGTCGTTGAGCAGGTTCAGCATGCCCTGGCGCAGGCTTTCGCCCTTGCTTTCGATGAGCGCCTTCTGCGCCTCGGGATTCAGCGCCAGATAGTTGCTCGGCGCGGCCGCGGCGGCCCACTGCTGGACGGCGAAACGAATGCGCTCGCGCGTCTTCGGATCGCTCTGCACGGCGTCGGCGAGTTCCTGAAGATAGCGCGCGTTCAGCAGATACCATGCGGCCGTGAATGCGAACGCGGGCGTCGATTGCCACGCGGTGTCCTTGAAACGCCGATCCTTGAGCGCAGCCGGATCGATGCTCTGTCCGCTCGCCTGTTTCATCAGTTCGCCGACGTCGCGCGTGTAGTCGCTTTGCAGTTGATGCAGGCGCTCGGGCGCGATGGCCGCCGTCGGAATCTTCGGCAACGTCGGCAGGCCCTGCATCGCCGCGCCGAAGCCCGGCATGCTGCTCGCGAGCTTCGCGAATTCGGCGAGACCGTTCATCTTCGCGAGGTCCGGCATCTGCGGCATGCTCGCGATGGTGGGGAAAGCGGTCGGAAATCCACCGGGAAGCGCGCCGGGAAGTCCGCCGAAACCCTGAAACGGGAAGCCGCCGAACGCGGAAGAAGGCGAAGCGCCGCCATTCGCGGACGCGCCGTCAGCCGTCGGATTCGCCGGATTCGTCTGCTGAGTGAATTTCGCCCACTGCGCCGGATCGGCGACCGCGCGCCACGCGTTCAGCCATTGCTCGAACGCCTGCTGTACGCCTGCCGTGTTGTCGGCTGCTGGCTGCGCCGCGGTGCTGTCTTCGGCGGCGGTACGGGAGCGGGAAGATGATGAGGATGTTTTGGAAGCCATACCCGCCTTTGACCTCTGAGTCTCGAAAGACTGATTGCTGATGCAGGCATTGCCGGGCCGTCTCGGCCAGCGCGCGAAAGTATGGGTGCGCCTTTGCGCGCCGGGCGGGAGTCCGCCCTCGCTACGCCGTGCCCGATTGAACACAATTCTGGGAACATTCTTGCGCTTGGGCGTCAAGCATGTCAATGCTTCGTCCCGATTTTGCCGCAGTGCGATGTTTTTATAATTATCGTTTTCCCCCATGAAAGAAATGCCTGTTTGCCGCGCCTTTCCGGGCGTTGGGTGACGCGGCTTCCCGATCAGTCGGCGAGCCAGATCATCGCGGCCATGCGGCCCGTGACGCGGTCGCGCCGGTAGGAATAGAAGCGCGTTTCTTCGGTCACGGTGCAGTGCGTGCCACCGTGAATGCGCGCCGCGTCGATGCCGATATCGGCCAGCCGCAACCGCGCGAGCGCGTAAATGTCCGCGAAGTATTTGCCGGGCGCGCTGGCGGCCTTGAACGCGGCTGCGGTCGCATCCCGTCGATGCACCGGACTCGCGGCGACGAACGCGTCGAGCACGTCTTCGCCGACTTCGAACGCATTCGGTCCGATAGCCGGTCCGAGATACGCCGTCAGTGCCGATGCCGGCGCGCCCGCGAGCGCCGCCACGCGCTCGCCCGTCCGCTCGACGATGCCGCCTGCGAGCCCACGCCAGCCCGCATGCGCCGCGCCGACCGCGCGGCCTTCGTCATCGCAGAAGAGCACGGGCAGGCAGTCCGCCGTCATCACGACGCAGACGATGCCGGCGCGATCCGTCACGCTCGCGTCGGCGCGCGTCGGCCCTGACGCGCGTGCCTCGATGACGGCGTGAGCGTCTTCCACTTGCGTGCCGTGAATCTGTTCGAGCCACGCGGCGGCGCGCGCGCCGGTCAGGGCGAGCGCCCGGCGGCGGTTCTCCTGCACGGCGGCGGGCGCATCCCCGGTCGAAAGACCCAGATTCAGACCGCCCGCTTGCGGCGCGCCGCCGTGATACGGCGCCTCGCTCACGCCGCCCGCGCGCGTCGTCACGAAGGCGTGGACGCGCGGTGCCACGCGCCATTGCGGCCAGAGGCAGTGTTTCGGGTCCAATGCGTGTGGCTGAGCCGCGTGCGAATCGGTCATGCTTCGTCGTCCTCGTAATCGTCGTCTTCGTCTTGCTCGTCTTCCTCCCAGTCTTCGTCCGCCTCGTAGACCTGCACGAACTCTTCGTCTTCGTCTTCTTCGTCGAGGTCCGCTTCGTCTTCGCGTCCGAATCCGAGTGCGGCGGCGAGCGCGGTCATATCCTCGGGCACGTCGGCGCGCCAGTGCACGGCCTTGCCCGTCACCGGATGAATCAGGCCGAGCCGCCACGCATGCAACGCCTGCCGCGCGAAGCCGTCCGGCAGCGGCGTCACCGAACGCTTGCCGCGCGCGCGCCCGTAGACCGGATCGCCCAGAAGCGGATGTCCGACGTGCGCGCAATGCACGCGAATCTGGTGCGTGCGGCCCGTTTCGAGATCGCAATGAATGGCGCTCACCGGCTGGCCTTGCCATCTCGCCCGGTCGATGGTGCGAAAGTGCGTGCGCGCGGGCTTGCCCGCCGCGCTCTGCACGACCGCCATGCGCGTGCGTTCGCGCGGATCGCGGCCGATGGGCGCGTCGATGGTGCCGTCCTCCGGCATGGTGCCCCACACGAAAGCGACATAGCGACGCTTGACCGTGCGCGCCTGCAACTGGCGCACGAGGTCCGTTTGCGCTTCGAGCGTGCGCGCGACGACCATCAGCCCGGACGTCTCCTTGTCCAGCCGATGCACGATGCCCGCGCGCGGCAAGCCGGCCGCGGCACTGCCGTAACGATGCAGCAGGCCGTTCAGCAGCGTGCCGCTCCAGTTGCCGGCCGCGGGATGCACGACCATTCCCGCGGGCTTGTTGATGACGACGAGCGCGTCGTCTTCGTACACGATGTCGAGCGGCACCGGCTCGGGCGTGAAGGCGAGTTGCTCGGGCAACAGGTCAGGGACGAGCGAAATGGTCGCGCCGAGCGGCACCGGCTGGCGCACTTTTGCGCTCGCGCCGTCGACCAGCACGCGGCCCTCTTCGATCCAGCTTTGCAGACGGCTGCGCGAAAACTCCGGGAAAACCTTGGCAAGCACTTTGTCGAGCCGGTCGCCCGCGAGTTCGTTGGGCACGCGCGCCGTGCGAGGCGCGTCGGCGCCTGGCTGCGGGCCCGCGCCGGCTTCCGATTCGGGCAAAGCCGAGTCGTCGCCGTTGGCGCATGGGCTATAATCTTTGAGTTGGTCTTTGGTACGACGAGTACTTGAGCGAGTCATGTGAACGAGAGATTGACGGGGAGCAGACCGCGGTCTCTATCGAAGCCGACTGGAAGCCGACAGCCTGACGAGTCATCACGCGCGAGCGTTGCGAGCCACGAAACGACGTGATCGACCGAGCAGCGCGCCGCGCGCAAAGACTGCACCGGAAGCACTGCCGCACACAGTTGGAATCAGTTAAGAAGCAAGCCAGAAATCAGCCCAGGAAATGCAAGCACTGATGCGAGCCTTCAACACCATTCATCAAGCGATGCAGCGATCGATCAAGTATCTGGCGCTGGCCGCGAGCGTCGCCATCGTCACGGCCTGCCACGGCCTGCCCGAGAAGACCGACGAAACGGCAACGTGGAATAACAACAAATTATATACGGAGGCCCAGGACGCGCTATCCGGCAGCGACTGGGGCAAGTGCGCCAAGTATTTCGAGGCGCTCGAGGGCCGCGACCCGTTCGGCCACTTCGCGCAGCAGGCGCAGATCAACGTCGCGTACTGCAACTGGAAGGACGGCGAAACCGCCTCGGCGGATCAGGCCATCGACCGCTTCATCCGCTTGCATCCGGATCATCCGGATATTGCCTACGCGTATTATCTGAAGGGCATGATCCACTTCAACGACGACCTCGGTCTCTTCGGCCGCTTCTCCGGCCAGGACATGAGCGAGCGCGATCCGAAGTCGCTGCGCGAGTCGTATGACGCGTTCAAGGTGGTCGTCGACAAGTATCCGCAAAGCAAGTACGCGCCGGACGCCGCCCAGCGCATGCGCTATATCGTGAACGCGCTGGCTTCGCATGAAGTGCATGCCGCCGATTACTACTTCCGCCGTGGCGCGTATGTGGCCGCGATCAACCGGGCGCAACTCGCCATTCGCGAATACAAGAACGCCCCGGCGACCGAAGACGCGCTGCACATCATGATGATGTCGTATCAGAGGCTCGATCAACCGCAACTCGCCGACGACACCAAGCGCGTGCTGGCCGCGACGTTCCCGGACAGCCCGTATGTCACCGGCAAGCGCCGTCCGGGCACGGATAAGCCCTGGTATCAGATCTGGTAATGCATGTCGAACGGCCGGCGCGCGTGCGCCGGCTTCGTTTGCAAGGGCGTTGAATCGCCCTATTTTTTCGTCCAGATTTTTGCCATTTAGCAACAATATCCGGCAACAGAATCCCGCAACAAAATTTAGCTATCCTGATGGCGTTCGCAGGCATCCGTGCAAAGCGAGCCCTCGCCTGCAACACGTTTTCTGCAAGAGATAAGCATGGCTGTAACGGTTCCGCGCACCCAGCGCGACGCATTCCTCGACACGATGGATTCCTTGCTGCCCTGGCCGACGCTGTGCGCGATCGTCCAGCCGAACCTCGAGGCGCGGGTGCACACCGAGCGCATGCTGCGGATTTGCCTGCTGCAAAGCTGGTTCGGTCTGTCCGATCGTGATTGCGCGGACGCGCTCATCGACAGTATCGGGCTTCAGCGGTTCGCGCGTATCGACGCCGAACGCGACGGCTTTCCCGACGCGCGCGCTATCCGCGAGTTTCGCGGTGACTTGCAGTCGCGGGAACGGGCGCAGCCGTTGGCGGCCGAGGTCAACCGCGTGCTGGCGTCGAACGGGATCCGCGTCAAGCCGGGCGCGATCGTCAACCCGCGCATTTTCGCCGACGCGCCGGAGCGGCGCGACGAAACCGCGCCAAAGCCCGTCGCCAGCAAAGCTGCGGCGCGGCCGAGCTTCGGCGGCGCATACGGCCGTCAATCGATGCGCGTGCGCCTCGCGCGTGGCGCCGACGAGGCCGCAGCCGAACGCGCCGCGCGGCTCGCTCAGGCCATCTTCAACGTGCGCAGCGTCACGGAAGGCTAGTCGGCCAGTTCCACCGCCGAGCTGCGCGAGTCGCTGAAGAACGCGCGCACGACATCGAGCTCGCGCGTGCGCTTGAACGGCGGCAGGCTTTGCCAGATGCGCCGTCCGTACGGTTTGTCGACGAGGCGCGTGTCGCAGATCATCAGCACGCCGCGATCGGTTTCCGCGCGAATCAGGCGACCCGCGCCCTGCTTCAGCGTGATGACCGCCTGCGGCAACTGATGCACGGCGAACGGGCTCAGCCCTTTTTTCGTGAGCGCATCGAGCCGCGCGGCGAGCACCGGATCGTCCGGCGGCGCGAACGGCAGCTTGTCGATCACGACGAGCGAGAGCGCGTCGCCGCGCACATCGACGCCTTCCCAGAAGCTCTGACTACCCACGAGAATCGCGTTGCCGTAGGCGCGGAAACGGTCGAGCAGTTCCGTGCGGCTCGCATCGCCCTGAACCAGCAGCGGATTCTGCCAGCCGCGCCGCTCGATCACGTCGCGCAGCCGGGCCGAAATGCGATCGACCGCGCGCAGCGTCGTGCAGAGCACGAACACGCCGCCGCCCGCCGCTTCGATTACGGGCAGCGCCGCCTCGAAGACGGCATCCGTGAACTGGGGCGACGACGGCTGCGGCAGATTGCGCGGCACGTACAAGAGCCCTTGCGTCGGATAGTCGAACGGGCTCGGCAGCGTCATGGAGCGACGCGCGTTCAGGCCCATTTGCGCCGCGTAGTGCGTGAAGTCGCCGCGCACCGAAAGCGTCGCCGACGTGAAGATCCATGCGCGCGGCACGCCCGCGCGCTGCTTCGCGAAGATCGGCGCCACGGATAGCGGCGTCTCGTGCAACTGCACCGTGTGCGAGAACACCTCGACCCAGCGGACCATCTCGTTCGGCTCGTCCTTCGCCGTCTGTTGCGCGGTGTCTTCGTCGTCCGCGACGGCGCGTTCGAGCGGCGTCGGCGGCGTGGTCCAGCCCGCGAGCAAGTCCTGCAACTCGCGCGCGCGCCGCACGAGCGCCTGCAGCGACTCCGCCCGCTCCGCATGCGACGACAACGCCGCCGCGAGCGCATCGAGGTGCGTTTCGAGCGTGTCGAGCGCCTCGAAGAGCGGATGCCCGTCCGGAAGCTGGCCGAGCGAAAAGCGCGCCGAATCTTCCTTGAACGCGAGCCGCAGATCACGCGCCGCCCGCTCCAGCGCCGCGCCGAGCTTGGTCCAGTCCGCCGCGTCGCGCGCGTGACTCAGGCCTTCCGCGACGGTATCGCGTGCCAGTTCCAGCAGTTGCGTGGTGGAAAGCGTCTCGCCGAAGAAGAGCGTCGCCGTCTCGGGCAACTGGTGCGCTTCGTCGAAGATGATGGTGTTGGCCATCGGCAACAATTCGGCCATGCCGGTATCGCGCAACATCACGTCGGCGAAGAACAGATGGTGATTCACCACGACGATATCGGCCTGCTGCGCCTCCTTGCGCGCCTGCATCACGAAGCAGTCCTTGTAGTGCGGACACTCCTGACCGAGGCAGTTGTCGCGCGTGGACGTGACCATCGGCCAGACGGGCGAGTTTTCGGGGACGCTCGCGAGTTCGGCCTTGTCGCCCGTGCGCGTGATTTTCGCGAAGCGGACGATCTCCTGCAGATGCGACGTGTCCTGCCGCGAGGGCAGCCGGCCGTTGTCGGCGGTTCGCTCCAAATAGTAGTGACAGAGGTAGTTCGCGCGGCCCTTGAGCATGGCGACCGACACCGGCACGGCGAGCGCGTCGCGCACGGTCGGGATG
This sequence comes from Caballeronia sp. Sq4a, assembly GCF_023170545.1. Classification (NCBI taxonomy): domain Bacteria; kingdom Pseudomonadati; phylum Pseudomonadota; class Betaproteobacteria; order Burkholderiales; family Burkholderiaceae; genus Caballeronia; species Caballeronia sp. Sq4a. Next base: position 1,584,032 of record NZ_CP084250.1, read on the forward strand.
TCGCGCTGGAAAAGCTGATCCTGCAAATGCTTCGTGCCCGTCGAGACGATGACCTTGCCGCCCCACAACATGGCGGGAACGAGATACGCGTAGGTCTTGCCCGTGCCGGTGCCGGCCTCGACGATCAACGTGTTCTCGCCGCCGTCGATGGCGGCCTTCGCGGTCGCGATGCCGACGTCGTCGGCCGTCTCGTCGTCGGGCGCATGCGGCTTGTCCGACGGCCCGAGCTTGCGCGCGGGGCGGCGCTGCGCTTCGAACATCGCGGGCTCCGGCATCGCGCGGCCGGATGCTTCCATCGCTGCGGCGACCGAGCGCGCCATTTCGATCTGCGATGCGCGCGGCCGATAGCCGTCGATGGCGCGGGCGAGCAGGCCATCGGCGGAGAAGATCGCATCGAGTTCGACGCTGCGTTTGTTCGTCAGCGCGAGCGGCGCGCTCGCGGCATCGGACGGTTGGGCGGGAGAGTTCAAAGGGAGCCTGATCCTGCGAATACTGCGGTTTCGTGCCGTGCGCCACGCGCAGGCGACTGCGCCACGCGTCGGGGCCGCTCAGTGCGGGTCCGTGTCCAGCTGCAATTGCAGCAGGAGGATGGTGTCTTTCACCTTGAGCTTGCGCTTTTTCAAGCGCCGCAGCTCGAGGTCGTCGATGCCGGACAGCTTGCCGATGAGCGTGTCCAGACCGCGATGCTCGTCCTGCAATTGCGCGATGCGGTCGCGGATCATCGCGGCATCCGCTGCGGTTTGTCGGGGTGCGTTCAAGCGTTGCTGCATGCTCGCCTCCTGTCCCGGGACACCCGGTCGGCCCGGTGGGCCCGGTCTTCGCGCCGACGCGGCGCTACTTGCCTTGCTGCTGCTGTTGTTGCTGCTGTTGCTTCAACTGCTCTTGCTGTGCTTGCTGTGCCTTTTCCTGCTGCTTGCGGGCGGCTTCCTTCTGACGCGCCTCAACTTCCGCGCGATGCTGCGCGGCTTCCTGCTGCTTCTGCTCGAATCGCTGCGCCTTCTGTTCGCGCTCCTGCGCTTCCTGCACGCCGCGGGCGCGGGCGTCCTCCAGCTTCTTCTGGTAGTCCGCCTGCTTCTGATCGTAAGCCTTCTGGTTCGCCGCGCGCTGCGGGGCTTCGGCGTTGCGCTGCGCGGCGGCGAGCGCGTTCTGGCGCTGCTTGTCCTCGTACGCCTGCTGGTTCGCGCGCTCGTTGGCCGCGCGTTGCGGCGCATCGGCTTCGTATTGCGCCTGTTTCAACGCCGTCTGCCGGTCGCGCTCCTTCACGCGTTCGGCGCGCTGCTCGTCGTTCAGCGCGAGTTGCTCCTGCCGGATCTGCTGACGCGCCTCGCGCATCTCGGTGCGCGCATTGTCGAGACAATGGTTCACGAAGAACTTGCTGTAGCAGTCGTGCTGCTTCACGCCATAGCGATAGTCGTTCTCCGACGTGCGCCGGTCGAGCGCCTTCTGCCGCCGCTCGAAGCCGGCGCGAAGGGCTGCGTCCGCGCTGTTGTCCGCGCTGCTGTCGGCGCTGGCCGGGCCGCTTTGGGACGCATCGAGCGGCTGCGTGCTTACCGCGGTCGTCGGGTCGATGGGCTTCGGCGTCTGAGCGTTCGCATGCTGCGGCAAGACGACGGCAAGCACGCAAATCGACGAGGCGGCAACAGCCATCGGCGCGAGCTTCGTAAGGCGAAAATTGAGCAAGTTGATGAACGGCAACGTGATAAGGAATCAGGTGCGCGAAGGTGAAAAAGGGGCGTGCGCGGTCCCGAAATTCTATCACCGCGCGCCGGAGCGCTTCGGCATTTATGGCAAAATGCCCCGCTCAGAAACCCGGCCCATCGCTCGTCGCGGCGCGCCGCGAGGCCTCGAGCGCCGCCCGCCCGGACGCGGCGATGCAGGACGCCCGCGCCGCTTTCCGACGAGCCAGCAGACAGCGCAATCATGACGGAAACCGTAGCACTCAAGATCGTACAGCGCATTGCCACCGAGCTCACCGTGCAGCCGCGCCAGGTCGCCGCCGCCGTGCAGCTTCTCGACGAAGGCTCCACTGTCCCGTTCATCGCCCGGTATCGCAAGGAAGTCACCGGCAATCTCGACGACACGCAACTGCGCACGCTCGAAGAGCGCCTTCTCTATCTGCGCGAACTCGAAGACCGGCGCGCGGCGATCCTGCAAAGCATCGACGAGCAAGGCAAGCTGACCGACGAACTGCGCGGCGCGATTGAAGGCGCCGACAGCAAGCAGGTGCTCGAAGACCTCTATCTGCCGTACAAGCCAAAGCGCCGCACGCGCGCGCAGATCGCGCGCGAAGCCGGGCTCGAGCCGCTCGCGCAGGCGCTCCTCGCCGATCCGACGCTCGATCCGCACACCGAAGCCGCGAAGTTCGTCGATGCGGAGAAAGGCGTCGCGGACACGAAAGCCGCGCTCGACGGCGCACGCGACATTCTCTCGGAGCAGTTCGGCGAGACCGCCGAGATTCTCGGCAAGCTGCGCGACTATCTGTTCAATCAGGGGCTCGTGATATCGAGCGTGGTGGACGGCAAGGAAGGCGAAGAAGGCGAGAAATTCCGCGATTACTACGACTACAGCGAGACCGTGCGCACGGTGCCGTCGCATCGCGCGCTCGCGCTCTTCCGCGGGCGCAATGCCGGCGTGCTGTCGGTGAAGCTCGGTCTCGGCGAAGAACTCGATGGCCAAGTGCCGCATCCATGCGAAGCGATGATCGCGCACCACGTCGGCATCTCGAACCGCAACCGCCCGGCCGACAAGTGGCTCTCCGATGTCTGCCGCTGGTGCTGGCGCGTGAAGGTGCAGCCGCATATCGAGAACGAACTGCTCACGCAACTGCGCGAAGAAGCCGAACACGAAGCGATTCGCGTGTTCGCGCGCAATCTGAAAGACCTGCTGCTCGCCGCGCCCGCAGGTCCGAAGGCCGTGATCGGTCTCGATCCGGGTCTGCGCACCGGCGTGAAGGTGGCGGTCGTCGATCGCACCGGCAAGCTGCTCGCCACCGATACGATCTACCCGCACGAGCCGCGCCGCGACTGGGACGGCTCGCTTGCGAAGCTCGCGCGAATCGCACGCGAGACGAAGGCCGAACTCATTTCGATCGGTAACGGCACCGCATCGCGCGAAACCGACAAGCTCGCGAGCGAACTCATCGCGAAGCATCCGGATCTGAAGCTGCAAAAGATCGTGGTGTCGGAAGCGGGCGCGTCGGTGTATTCGGCGTCCGAACTCGCGGCGAAGGAGTTTCCGGAACTGGACGTGTCGCTGCGCGGCGCGGTGTCGATCGCGCGGCGTCTGCAAGACCCGCTCGCGGAACTGGTCAAGATCGAGCCGAAAGCCATCGGCGTCGGTCAGTATCAGCATGATGTGAATCAGCGCGAACTCGCGCGTTCGCTCGACGCCGTGGTGGAAGACTGCGTGAACGCCGTCGGCGTCGATGCCAACACGGCTTCCGTCGCCCTGCTCGCCCGCGTGTCGGGTCTCAATGCGACGCTCGCGCGCAATATCGTCGAATACCGCGACGCCAACGGGCCGTTCCCGTCGCGCGAGCATCTGCGCCGCGTGCCGCGTCTCGGCGACAAAACCTTCGAGCAGGCGGCGGGCTTTCTGCGCATCAACAACGGCGAGAATCCGCTCGACCGCTCGTCGGTGCACCCGGAAGCATATCCGGTGGTTGAGCGCATTCTCGCGAAGATCAACAAGCACGTCGGCGATGTGCTCGGCAAGCGCGAGGCGCTCGCGGGCCTTTCGCCGGCCGAGTTCGTCGACGATCGTTTCGGTCTGCCGACCGTGCGCGACATTCTCGCGGAACTCGAAAAGCCGGGCCGCGATCCGCGCCCCGAGTTCAAAACCGCGACGTTCCGCGAAGGCATCGAGAAGATTTCGGACCTCGCGCCGGGCATGGTGTTGGAAGGTGTGGTGACGAACGTCGCGGCGTTCGGCGCGTTCGTCGATATCGGCGTGCATCAGGACGGACTCGTCCACGTGTCGGCCATGTCGACGAAGTTCATCAAGGACCCGCACGAAGTCGTGAAGGCCGGTCAGGTCGTGAAGGTCAAAGTGCTCGAAACCGACGTCAAGCGCCAGCGGATCTCGCTGACCATGCGCCTCGACGACGACTTCGCTCCCGCATCCGCAGCCAACGCGGGCGCGCCGGCGCGCGGCGGTCAGGATCGGCGCGCGGGCGGCGGCGGGCGCGACGCGCGTCCGAACCCGCGCCGCGAGCCGGAACCGGCAGGCGCGATGGCCGCGGCGTTCGCGAAACTCAAACGCTGATTCGGCAAGCTCCAACGAAAAAACCCACGCTTCGCGGCGTGGGTTTTTTGTTTGTGCTCCGTGACCGAGAGCGCGGTCAGATCTCGATCTTGGTCCCGAGTTCGACGACGCGGTTCGCCGGAATGCTGAAGAAATCGGTGGGCTTCGCGGCGTTCTGATGCATCCACGCGAAGACACGCTCGCGCCATACCGACATGCCCGGAAGCTCCGTCGGCACGACTGTTTCGCGCGCCATGAAGAACGAGGTGTCCATCAGCTCGAAGGTCATCGCGTGCGTGCGCGTGATCTGCTCGAGCACGGCCTTCACGTCCGGCGTTTCGTTGAAGCCGTACGCTGCTTTCACCAGAAACAGCCCGCCGCCGATGTCCTTCACGTCCAGGCGATGCGAGTCGTCCACGTACGGAATATCGCGCGTGAGGAAGTTCAGGAAAATCGTGCGCTCGTGCAGCACCTTATTGTGCTTCAGATTATGCAGAAGGCTCACCGGAACGAGCGAATCGCTGCCCGTCAGATAGATGGCCGTGCCCGACACGCGATGCGGCGGATGCGCGAGCAGCCCTTGAAGGAATGGCATCAGCGGAATACCGTCGGCCGCCGTGCGGTCCTTCACGATCATGCGGCCCTTGTACCACGTCATCAAGAGGAAGAAGAGCGCCCCGCCGATGCACAACGGCAGCCAGCCGCCCTGCTCGATCTTCAACAGGCTCGCGCCGAAGAAGCCGATGTCGATCACGAGGAACACGGCGATCATCCCGCCGACGAGAAAGCGGTTCCAGCCCCACAGGTTCGTCATGACGACCGACACGAGGATGGTGGTCACGAGCATCGTCGCGGTCACGGCGAGACCATAGGCCGCCGCCAGATTCTCCGAACTCTTGAAGCCGACGACGATGCACAGAATGATGAACAGCAGCATCCAGTTGACGAGCGGAATATAGATCTGCCCGATGGCCAGTTCCGACGTATGCAGGATCTTCATGCGCGGCACGTAGCCGAGCTGGATGGCCTGGCTGGTGAGCGAGTACGCGCCCGAGATGACGGCTTGCGACGCGATGACGGTAGCGATGGTCGAGAGAATGACGAGCGGCAGCAGCGCCCATTCCGGCGCGAGCAGGAAGAACGGACTCTCGATGGCCTTCGGCGAATGCATCAGCAACGCGCCCTGACCGAAGTAGTTCAGCAAGAGCGACGGCATCACGATGCCGTACCAGCCGAAGCGGATAGGCTTCGCGCCGAAGTGCCCCATGTCCGCGTAGAGCGCCTCGGCGCCCGTCAGCACCAGCACCACCGAGCCGAGCACGATGTAGGCTTGCAGCACATGGTCGGCCATGAACGAGAACGCATAGTACGGATTCAGCGCGATCAGCACGCCCGGCGCCAGCGCGATGTGATACGCGCCCAGCACCGCGAGCGTCAGGAACCACAGCAGCATGATCGGCCCGAACAGCTTGCCGACGACCGCCGTGCCGTGCCGCTGAATCCAGAAGAGCATGATGAGGATGATCATCGTGATCGGAATCACGTACGGCGACAGTTTGGGCGCGGCGATTTCCAGACCTTCCACCGCCGAGATGACGGACATGGCCGGCGTGATGACTGCATCGCCATAGAACATGCACGCGCCGAAGATGCCGAGCATCATCAGCACGCCGGAGAGTCGGCCGGGATCTTTCACGCTGCGCAGCGCGAGGGTCATCATCGCGAACACGCCGCCTTCGCCGTTGTTGTCGGCGCGCATGACGAACAGCACGTATTTGATCGCGACCACCATCACGATGGCCCAGAAGAGCAGTGAGATGACGCCGAGAATCGAGGCTTCGGAAAGACCGATGCCGTGCGAGGGACTGAAGGCTTCCTTCAGCGCATAGAGAGGACTCGTGCCGATGTCGCCGAAGACGACGCCGATGGCCGCGAGCGCAAGCGAAGGCAAAGGCTGTTTGCGCTCTTGCGCGTGAGTCAGGGTAGTCATAAAAACGAAATGTCCGTCCAGAGCGGTAAAAAACCGAACGCCATTCTATCTAACGCCGCGCGCAAAAACGGCCTCTCGCATGTTGCTCACTTGCCACGACAGGCGCGACTGGAAGTTTAGCATCGCGCCCCAAACACGTCGGCAGGTCGTGCATGCTTACGCGCATCCTTCCGCTCGCTTGATGCGCGGTTCGCGGTGAAAGCAGCCCGAAATGCAAAACGCCGTTGCGCCGGGCGCAAGCCCGGGCGCAACGGCGCCTCTTGTCGAAACAAAGCGGTGGTTCGCTTACGCGCGGCCGTTTTGCATGCCTCGCTTGATCCACGCGCCGAGGTTGTGCGGACGCACGGTGTCCCATTCCTCGAACGGCTGATGAATCCACGGATTCGTTTCGAGAAACTGAACGTGGTAGTCCGGCTTCACCTTCGAGCACGCCTTGTACCACAGCACCGCGGAACGCACGGCCGTGATCGCGGGATAACGCTCCTTCAGATGCTCCTGCACGCGCGCGAGCGTCACGCCCGAATCGACGAGATCGTCCACCAGCAGCACGTTGCCCGACAACTCGCCGCGCGTCATGGTGATGTACTGCGCGATGTCGAGATCGCCCTGCTGCGTGCCCGCGGCTTCGCGATACGAGCTCGTCGCGAGAATGGCGAGCGGCAGGTCGTAGATGCGCGACAGCTGGTCGCCCACGCGCAGACCGCCGCGCGCGAGACACAGGATCTTGTCGAACTTCCATCCGGAGTCGTGCACGTTCAGCGCGAGCAGTTCGATCAACCGGTGATATTCGTCCCAGTTGACCCAAAGATTCTTGTCGTCGTTACGCGGGTCGGTCATCGCGATCATGGTGAGGCTCTTTCGATTGCATACTGCGGTTATATACGAAATGTGGCCGCATGAAGCGGCCACATTCTTTACAGCGTCCGGTTCAGGTCGAGGCTAACGCGCGCTCAGACCTTGAACGGATGACGAAGCAGAATGGTTTCGTCGCGGTCCGGACCGGTCGAAACCATGTCGATCGGCACGCCGGCCACTTCCTGCACGCGCGTGAGATAAGCGCGCGCGTTTTCGGGCAGGCTGTCCCACTGCGTGATGCCGATGGTGCTTTCCTTCCAGCCGCCGAAGGTCTCGTAGACCGGCTCGCAGCGCGCCACTTCCGATGCGCCGCGCGGAAGAATGTCGACCGGCTTGCCGTCGAGCGTATAGCCGACGCACAGCTTCACTTCTTCGAGGCCGTCGAGCACGTCGAGCTTGGTCATGCACAGGCCCGAGATGCCGTTGATCTGAATGGAACGGCGCAGCGCGGCGGCATCCAGCCAGCCGGTACGGCGCGGGCGGCCCGTGACCGAGCCGAATTCCTTGCCGACCGTGGCGAGGTTCAGACCCACTTGATCCTGACGCTGCGCGTTGTCCGCGTCGTACAGTTCGCTCGGGAACGGGCCCGAACCGACGCGCGTGCAGTACGCCTTCGTGATGCCGAGAATGTAATTCAGCTTCTGCGGGCCGACGCCCGCGCCGGCCGTCGCCGCACCGGCGACGCAGTTGCTCGACGTGACGAACGGATACGTGCCGTGGTCGATATCGAGCAGCGTGCCTTGCGCGCCTTCGAACAGCAGATTGCGGCCAGCGTGGTTTTCGTCGTAGAGACGGCGCGAAACGTCGGTGACCATGGGCCCGAGACGGTCGGCGAAACCGAGCATCGTATCGAGCGTTTGCTGGAAGTCGACGGCCTTCGCGCCGAGGTATTGCGTCAGCACGAAGTTATGGAAGTCGAGCGCTTCGGAGAGACGCTCCTCGAACACGGCGCGGTCGAAGAGATCCTGCACGCGCAGGCCGCGACGCGCGACCTTGTCTTCGTACGCCGGGCCGATGCCGCGCCCCGTCGTGCCGATCTTGCCGGCGCCGCGCTTGGCTTCGCGCGCCTGGTCGATGGCGACGTGGTACGGCAGAACCAGCGTGGCGGCTTCGGAAATGAACAGACGCTTCGAGACGTCGATGCCCGCGCCTTCCAGTTCGTCGATTTCCTTGAAGAGCGCCTCGGGCGACAACACGACGCCATTGCCTATGTAACAGGCCGTGCCCGCGCGCATGATGCCCGACGGGATGAGGCGCAAAATGGTTTTCTTGCCGCCGATGATGAGCGTGTGTCCGGCGTTGTGACCGCCCTGGAAGCGCACGACGCCCTGGGCGTGGTCCGTCAGCCAGTCGACGATCTTGCCCTTGCCCTCATCACCCCATTGGGTGCCCACCACGACGACATTGCGCCCTGGGTTCACATTCACTGCACTGGCAGACATGTTGATTCGTTAGCTGGTTAAAAACGTATTTTACCTATGTTCGCGGCGCGTTCCGAATTTTTCGGGATGCGTTTCGCGATTCCGTCACGTCGGCGCGCGCACGCGCGTCTTCGCAAAAGTCCTTGCCGATCAGACGCCTGCGCGCGCCGGCGTCACGCGCTCTTCCACTTCCCAGCGGCCGTCGCGTTCGATCAGCACGCGGTCGAACGCGAACTCGTCGAGGTCGTGATCGTGGCCCGGCAGCGCCTGAATCACGACTTCTCCGGCATCGCGCAATGCCGCGACCGCCGCGCGCAGCGGTTCGTCGTGCTTCCACGGCGCGAGGATCGCGCTGCCGCGCGCATCGACGGGCGAAATGCGCGCCACTTCGCGCAGATCGAGCGAGAAGCCCGTCGCGGGGCGCGCCCGGCCGTAGGCGAGGCCCACGTCGTCGTAACGGCCGCCGCGCGCCACCGCGTTCGGCACGCCATCGACGTACGCCGAGAACATCACGCCGCTGTGGTACGCGTAGCCGCGCAAATCGGCGAGGTCGATCATCAGTTCCGCGCCATCCGCCTGAGACGCGAGGAACGCGAGATCGTCGAGCGCGCGGGCGATCACCGGCAGATTCGGCAGACGCGCGCGCGCCGTCTCGAGCACGGAGGCGTCGCCGTAAAGCGAGGGCAACGCGCGCAATGCCTCGCGCGGCACTTGACCGAGATGCGCCGTCAGTTCGTTCAGGCGCGGCACGTCTTTGCTCGCGAGCGCGTCGTAGAGCGCCTCGCCGAGCGATGCCGCCGCCGGCTCCAGTTCCAGCAACGCCGCCAGCACGCCCGCGTGACACAGATCGAGCCGCACTTTCGTCAGACCGGCGAGATGCAGCGAGTCGAGCATCAGCTGCTGAATTTCGAGGTCGGCTTCGAGGCCGGCGTGGCCGAAGATTTCCGCGCCGATCTGAATCTGCTCGCGCGTGGCGTGCAGGCCGCGCGGACGCGTGTGCAGCACGACGCCGGCATAGCACAGGCGCGTCACGCCCTGCCGGTTCAGCAAGTGCGCATCGATGCGCGAGACTTGCGGCGTAATATCCGCGCGCAGGCCGAGCGTGCGCCCGGAAAGCTGATCGACGAGCTTGAACGTGCGCAGATTGAGGTCGCTGCCGCCGCTCGTCAGCAGCGATTCGAGGTATTCGAGCATCGGCGGCATGACCAGCTCGTAGCCGTACGAACGGAAGCGGTCGAGGAGGCGCCGGCGCATTTCTTCGATCTTGCGCGCTTCCGACGGCAACACGTCGGCAATATTCTCGGGAAGAAGCCAGGTGGACATCGATACGTTTCCTGCGGGGCGCGACGCGTCAAAGCGCGGCGCGCATGGAAGGATAAGGACAAAGATAGGCGAAAAGACGCGGCTTCGCGGCTAGGTCGCGATAACGAGCAGAATCAAGCCCAGCACCATCGCGATCAACCCGCCGATGCGGATGTGATGCGGCGGGCGCTCGGCGATGCGGCGGAACGTATCGCGCCAGGCCGTCGGAAAGACGAAGGGGAACATGCCTTCGATAATCAACATCAACGCAAGAGCGAGCAGTATCGTCTCGACCATTGTCTACGGAGGATGAGCGCCGCGCGACGAGAGAGCCGCGCGGCGCGGGTGCGGTCAGCGCTTCGGCGCGGCGGAGGCGGACGTGTCGACGCCGCCGTTCGGGCTCTTCATGAAACGAAAAAAGTCGCTGCTCGGGTCGACCACGATCACGTCGCCCGGCTTGAACGTCTTCTTGTACGCTTCGAGGCTCTGATAGAACTGGTAAAACTGCGGGTCGCGTCCATAGGCATCGGCGGCGATGGCTGCCGCCTTGCTGTCTCCTTCGCCCTTGATGGACTGCGCCTGGCTGTAGGCGTCGGCGAGAATCTGCTGCTGCTCGCGCTCGGCGTCGGCCTTGATCTTGTCGGCGTCCGCGGTGCCCTTCGCGCGCTCGTTCGCGGCCGCTTGCTGACGCGCGGCGATCATGCGCTTGTAGACGGAATCCGCCACAGCCGACGGAAAGTCGACGCGCGTCATCTGCAGATCGACCAACTTCACGCCAAAGCCGGATGCCGCGCCTTCCACCGCCTTCTGCGCCTCGGTTTCGAGCGCTTGCTGATTGGCGAGCGCATCGCTGAGCGAGCGATTCGCGAACGCGCTCGCAAGCGCGGTGCGGGTCAGCGCGGCGAGGCGTTCCTGCGCGCTCTGCGTGTTCTTTTCGTTGCTCACGAAGAGCTTCAGCGGGTCCGCCACGCGATACTTGATGACCGTGTTGACGAGCACTTCGTTCTTGTCCGACGTGGTGAAGCGGTCCGCCCCGCCCTCGTCGATGGTGAGGGTGCGCGTGTCGATGAGCGTCAGCGTTTGAAACGGCGGCGGCAGCTTGAAGTGCAGGCCGGGGCCATCGAGACGCGGGTTGCTGTCGCCGTGCGCGGCCACCACGCCGGCATGCCGTTCGTCGACGGTGAAGACCATCGACGAGCCGATGAAGAGCACGACCACGACCGCGACGACGAGCGCAATGATTCGATTCATGTTGAGCGCTCCTTACTGCAGATCGTCTTGACGGCTGCGCGAGCGGAACGCATCGCGCGAGCGCAGCGGGTCGCCAGCGCCGCTCGCGGCGTTCGGCGCGCTCGCGCCTGCCGCGCCGCTTGCGGGGACCGCAGCGGCTGAAGCGGCGGCGGAGCCTTGCGCGCGCACTTCGGCGCTAGCCGTAGCGGGCGCGCTGGCCGACGCGGCGTCGGCCGGGTTCGCGGCTGCGTCTTTCGCCTGCTGACGATTCGCTTCGACGAGCTTGTCGAGCGGCAGATACACCACGTTGTTGCCGGCCTTGCTGTCCACGAAGACCTTCGTGGTGCGGGAGTAGATCTGCTGCATCGTGTCCAGGTACATGCGTTGGCGAATGACGGCGGGCGCCTTCGAGTATTCGGCGTAGACCTGCTTGAAGCGCTCGGCGTCGCCCTGTGCCTGCGTGACTTGGCGATTGCTGTAGGCGGTCGCTTCGTCGATCATCTTCGCGGCATCGGCCTTCGCGCGCGGCAATAGCTGATTCGCGTAGGCTTCGGCGGTGTCGCGGGCGCGCTCGTTGTCCTGCCGCACGCGCGACGCTTCTTCGAACGCCGCCTGCACCTGAGTCGGCACCTGCACGCTCTGCACCGTGACGCCCGTGACCTGCAAGCCGGTGCGATACGCGTCGAGCGAGTGCTGGATGGTCTCGGCCAGACGCGCGCGCAGCGTGTCGCGGTCCTTGTAGAGCAGATCGTCCGTCGCCGACGCGCCCGCGATCTCGCGGATCGCGGCTTGCGCGGCTTCGGTCACGCTCTGGTCGGGATCGAGATTGCGGAACAGGAAGTCGGTCGGCGACTTGATCTGATACTGCACCGCGAAGCGCACGTCGAGAATGTCGGCCTCGTTCGTGAGCAGCGATGCATCGCGCACGTTGCCCTGCGCGAGCGCGACGCCGCGCCCGATCTCGACCGAGCGGATCTGCGACGTATCGACGATATCGTGCGACTGGAACGGATACGGCAAGCGCCAGTGGATGCCCTGCGGCACCGTCTGCCGATACTGGCCGAACTGGGAAACCACGCCCACGTGTCCGTCCTGCACGACGAACACGCCGCTGCCGAGATAGATGGCGATCAACACGCCGATGACGATGCCGACCCCGATCTTCGTGCCGCGGCCGTTGTCGCGCGGCATGCCGCCGCCCGGCTTGCGGCCGAAGATGCCCGCGATCCGGCGGTTGAACTCGCGCCACATCTCATCGAGGTCGGGCGGGCCTTCTTCCTTGCCGTTGCCGCGCTTGCCGTCTTGCGGACGCTTCGCGTCGTTCTTTACACCATTGGCGTCGCCCCGCCCCCAGCGCGGATCGTTGATGGAAAAGACGGCGCGCATGCGCTGCCTGTTAGTCCGCTCGTTGTAATCGTTCACTCGGTGATTCACCATTAGACAGCCGGTTCGATGCCGCGTCGGTATTGCGGAGCAGTTCAGTGTCCGTGCTCGGGAACCTGGTGGCCGTCACGTTGTTCGGCTGGCCGGTGGTCTTCCGGCTGCGCGTTGGCGTCGTGTGTCTCGTTCGGCCCGGACTGCGCGGGTTGCACGGATTGTGTGACGTCCGTGGCTTCCGGCGCATTCGATACTTCCGGCTTATCCGACACTTCCGGCGTTCCCGACATTTCCGACGTTTCCGCCGGCGCTTGTGTTTCGGCGAGCACGCTGGGCAGGCTTTCTTCGGGTTCGCCTTCGTCGGCCGCAGCGATTTCAGCGATGGCGGCGCGCAGTTCGTCGAGTCCCTGACCGGTGCGCGCGCTCAAAAAGACGCGCGAAATATTACCATACTCGTCCCTTTCAACCGCCTCGCCGCGGGCCGCCAGTTCCGGCACTGCGTCGATCTTGTTGAAGACGAGAATCTGGCGAATGGATTCGGCGCCGATGCTGCGCAATACCTCGTTCACCTGATCGATCTGATCGAGGCGCACGGGGCTCGATGCATCCACGACATGCAGCAGCAGATCCGCGTGAACGGTTTCCTCCAGCGTCGCGCGGAATGCGGCGACGAGCTGGTGCGGCAACTCGCGGATGAAGCCGACCGTATCGGACACCACCACTTGCCCCGCTTCCTCGCCGAGAAACACGCGGCGCGAAGTGGTGTCGAGCGTGGCGAACAACTGGTTGGCCGCGTACGCCTGCGCCTTGGTGAGCGCATTGAAGAGCGTGGACTTGCCCGCGTTCGTATAACCGACGAGCGACACCGACAACGTGCGATTGCGCGTGCGCTGCCGGCGCTGCGTGCCGTGCTGGCGGCGCAGTTTCGCAAGACGCGTCTTGAGCGCCTTGATGCGTTCGCCGATCAGACGGCGGTCGGTTTCCAGCTGTGTTTCGCCGGGACCGCGCAAGCCGATGCCGCCCTTCTGCCGTTCGAGGTGAGTCCACGCGCGAATCAGCCGCGTCGACAGATATTGCAGTTGCGCGAGCTCGACCTGCAGCTTGCCTTCGTGGCTGCGGGCGCGCTGCGCGAAGATATCGAGAATGAGGCTCGTGCGATCCACCACGCGGCGGTTCAGCGCCATCTCGAGATTGCGCTGCTGCGCCGGCGCGAGGGCGTGATTGAAGATGACGAGTTCGACGTCGTTCGCTTCGCAGGAAAGGCGCAGTTCTTCGACCTTTCCGCTGCCGATGAACATTTTGGCGTCCGGACTGGACCTGCGTCCAGTGAGCGTAACGGCGGGATGGGCGCCCGCGCTTTCTGCGAGCAGACTGAGTTCTTCGAGACTGGCTTCGAAATCGATCTTGCCGAAGTCGATGCCGACGAGTGCGGCGTTAATCAAATTGATGTATTCGTTTTTTGAAGCGACCGGCGAGTCGCATTTAGCTGCGATCTTGCCGCCGGCCGCGACGAGGTTTAGGACGATTCGGCGTCCGGATGGAAATTCACCGGACGGGCCGGCACGACCGTGGAAATGGCGTGCTTGTAGACCATCTGGGTGACCGTATTTCTGAGCAACACAACGTACTGGTCGAACGATTCGATGTTCCCTTGAAGCTTGATGCCGTTGACCAAATAGATCGACACCGGCACGTGCTCTTTACGCAGCGCGTTCAAAAACGGGTCTTGTAACAATTGCCCTTTGTTGCTCATAGCAAACTCCGTATTTTTTTGCAGGTTAGAAGTATTGTGGACGAAGAAAAAGAGATCCGCCGACAATCGCTACACTATAGCCGATTTTCGTTTCGGCAAGAGATCGGCCACCCGGCCAATCGGGCCGCAACGCTTGACTGAAGCGGCTCTCAGTCCTTGTCCGCATAAGGGTTCTTGCTCGAGCGGAACTCTATGCGCAATGGAGTGCCGGCCAGTCCAAAAGTTTCTCGAAAGCGCCCTTCCAGATACCGTTTATAGGTATCCGTGACCGCATCGAGCGCGTTGCCATGCACGACGATGATCGGCGGGTTCTGACCGCCCTGGTGCGCATAGCGAAGCTTCGGCCGCACGGGCCCGCGGCGGCGCGGCTGCTGGAACTCCACGGCTTCGATCAGCGCGCGCGTGAGCTTCGGCGTCGGCAGCTTGGCCATCGCGGCGGCGTAGGCGTCGTCGACCGATTTCATCAGCGCGCCGATGCCGGTCTTCTCCAGCGCCGAGACGTAGTGAAATTTAGCAAAGTCCAAAAACTTGAGCTTGCGCGTGAGATCGGCCTTGGTGCGCTCGCGCACATGCGAGTCAAGACCGTCCCACTTGTTCACGCCTACCACGAGCGCGCGTCCCTGTTCGACGACGAAGCCCGCGATATGCGCGTCCTGATCCGAAATGTCCTGCTGCGCGTCGAGCAGCAGGATCACGACGTTCGCATCCGAGATCGACTGCAGGGTCTTCACGACCGAGAACTTCTCGATCGCCTCGAACACCTTGCCGCGTCGACGCAGACCGGCCGTGTCGATCAGGGTGTATTTGCGGCCTTGTCGCTCGAAATCAACGTAGATCGAATCGCGCGTGGTGCCCGGCATGTCGAACGCGATCACGCGCTCCTCGCCGATCAGCGTGTTCACGAGCGTCGACTTGCCGACGTTCGGTCTCCCGACGATAGCGATCTTCACGCCGTGCTGCGCCTTTTCTTCCTCGCTTTCTTCCGTGTGACCGGCATAAGCGATGTCGAGCGCGTCGTTGATCATCTCCGTCACGCCGTCGCCGTGCGCGGCCGAGATCGCCCGCGGATCGCCGAGACCGAGCTCGTAGAAGTCGGACGCCACCGCCGTGTACTTCATGCCCTCGGCCTTGTTCACGACGAGAAAGAGCGGCCGGCCGGTCTTGCGCAAATAGTCCGCGATGGACTTGTCCTGCGGCGCGAGCCCGTTGCGTCCATCGACGATGAACACGACGACGTCCGCTTCTTCCACGGCCTGCCGCGTCTGCCGCGCCATTTCGTGGAGGATGCCGTCTTTCGCCACCGGCTCGAAACCGCCCGTATCCACGACGAGATACGGCCGTTCGCCGCCGACGCGACCTTCGCCGTAATGGCGGTCGCGCGTCAGGCCGGGCAGGTCGGCGACGAGCGCATCGCGCGAACGCGTCAGCCGGTTGAAGAGAGTCGATTTCCCCACATTGGGGCGCCCGACGAGGGCAATCACGGGTTTCATCAGATGTTGTTCACGGTTGAACGCAAGGCGAACGCGAAACGTGCGGTGGGACGGTTCGTCCCGCATACGCCGCGCAATGGCTGCGCTTGTCGAAAATTAGCATGGATTCGGCCCGAGCCACGCGAGGGTGCGTGGCGATCGAGCGCCGGCGCCGTGCGCCGTTGTTCTGTCTGTCCGAGGGCTATTCTCGCGCCGCGTCACCGCGCGACGCGCTTTGTTCTGTCAGGCCCTGCGTACTGAGTATTGTTGCCGGGCGCGTACGGTGGACGCGCCCTCTTTCCTGCATGCCGCGCGGACGAACCCGCCAGCGCGGCTTTCCACGACGCTTCGCCTCGGGCGAGCCGACGCGCCGTTTCGAGACTTACTGCGGACGGAAGCCGTAGAGATCGCCGTCATGCGTCTGCACGACGAGCGTATTGCCCGCCAGCACCGGCGCGGCGGTGATCGCGCTGCCGTCGGTCGGCACGCGGCCCACGAGTTCGCCGTTGTCCGTGCTCAGGAAATGCACGAAGCCCTTGTAGTCGCCGAGAACGACCGCGCGGCCGAGGATGAACGGCACGCTTACCTGGCGGTTCTTGAGCTTGTCGTTCTTCCAGACTGGCGAACCATCGGCGGCACGGAACGCATTCACGACGGACCAATCGTCGCCCGCCGCGACGATCTGCTCGTCTTGCGCGAGGCCGCTGTCGCTCGAGAAGTTCTTCTCCCACACCGCACGGCCCGAATTGGCGTCGAAGCAGCCGATCTTGCCCTGGAACGTGACCGCGCAGGTCTGCGCGCCGACGAGACCGGGCGCGCCCGTGACGTCGTTGATGCGCTCGACTTCGGTCACGCCCTTCGGATACGACACCGGCGCTTGCCAGTACGCATCGCCCGTTTGCAGGTTGATCGCAGCGAAGTTGCCGCCCGGGAAGCCCGCGAGCACCGCCTGACTGCCCG
The DNA here is from genome assembly GCF_023170545.1 of Caballeronia sp. Sq4a. Lineage (NCBI taxonomy): Bacteria > Pseudomonadati > Pseudomonadota > Betaproteobacteria > Burkholderiales > Burkholderiaceae > Caballeronia > Caballeronia sp. Sq4a. The sequence continues at coordinate 1,600,631 of NZ_CP084250.1, forward strand.
CGAACGTCATGCCGGCGGCCACGCGCAGATTCAACGGCACGGCGCGCAACTGGAAGATCCACTTCTGCTCGCCGGTCTGAGCGTTGAACGCGACCACCTTGCCGTCGATGGTGCGCACGATCACGAGGTCGTTGCCGACGAGCGGCGGCGAGATGATTTCGCCCGGCGCGGTGGCCGTCCACAATTGCTTGCCGTCGGGTCCGAGCACGTAGACGGCGCCCTTCAGGCCGCCGACCGCCGTCAGATTGCCATCGCTGCCGACACCCGCCGAAAGGTCGTCCTTGAGCTTCGTGCGCCAGACGTCCTGGCCCGTCTTCGCGTCGATCTTCGCGACGGTGCCGTTCTCGCCCGCGGCGTAGACGGCGTCGCCCACCGCGACCGGCGAGAACAGATAGCGGCCGGCCTTGCCGACGCTGGCCTTCCACGCCTGGCTGACGTTCAGCACCGGCTTGAACTCGACGAGCGGCGTCGGCACGCGGCGCTCGTCCTTGGTCGACGAACAGGCGGACAGAAGCACGGTCATCGCGCAGGCGAGCGGCACAGCGAAGCGTTTCAATTGGATCATCGGAGGACGCAACATGAATGTGAATTCGGTTGACCGGCGCGGCCGCGAATCGCTTGCGGGCGACACGCGGCGCGGCGGCTTGATTGGCGAATCGGCTTCGGCGCTAGCGGAGCGCCGAACGGCGGAAGCGATGCGGATCAGCCGCCGAGCGCATCGAGCTTGAACTGGACCAGTTGCCGCGCGGACGTGTCGTTCGGCGGAAGCGCCCCGAGGGCCGTCTGGTACGCGGCACGCGCATCGTCGCGCTTGCCTTGCGCGGCGAGCAGATCGCCCCGGCGGTCCGCGATCACGCCCTTGAACGCATCGAGCGGCGCGTCGGCGAGCAGCTTCAGGCCGGCGTCGTAGTTTTTCTCGTCGGAGAGCACGAGCGCGAGGCGCAGCTTCGCGATCTGCTTGTACTCGTCGTCTTTCGCGTGATCGACGGCCCACTGCAACTGCGCCTTCGCGCCGGCCGTATCGCCTGCCATATACAGGGACTTCGCAGCCAGAAGCGCGCTCATCTCGGCGTAAGCGGTGCGGCCGAACTTGTCTTCCATGTCCGATGCGACCCGCGCGACGAGCTTCTGATCACTGCCGTTGACCGCCTGCTGAAGCTGGTCGTACAGCACCGAAGCCTCGGCAGCCTGACGGCGCTGCCAGTAATTCCAGCCGTTGAAAGCGGCCGCAACGACGAGCGCCACGAGCACGATCCACGTCGTGGTGTTACCCCATTTGGCCCACCAGGCCTTGACACTTTCCAGCGATTCTTGTTCGTCGTGGTAACTCATCGTCCAGCTATTCCTTCCTGCGTTTCATGGCCCTTCGTTCGCGCGGCGCGATGGCGGAACGCGCTTGTACTCGATTCCGCCGGATGCGCACGGCTTCGCTTCGATGCCTATGCTTTAGGCATCCTCGTCCGCGGCGGTTGCAACCATCGCATTGATTAGGTATTCGGTCAAGTCTTCCGCCGGAACGTTCACCTGCTCGTTCTTTTGCGCATCGGACGTTTGGTCGCCCGAGCGGCGCAGCGGCTTCACGCCGATCATGCCCTGCGCGAGTTCGTCCTCGCCGAGCACCACCGCGAACGCCGCACCGCTTGTGTCCGCCTTCTTCATCTGCGACTTGAAGCTGGAAGACGCGCCGTCCGGGCTGCAATGCAGAATCACGTCGAGCCCCGTGTCGCGCAGACGCTCGGCCACGATGAACGCCTGCTCTGCCGCCCGCTCGCCCTGATGCACGACGTAGACGTCCGTGCCCTCGGCTTCCGGCACCAGATTTTCTTCCTTCAGCAGTTCGAGAATGCGCTCGACGCCCATCGCCCAGCCGCATGCGGCGGTCGGCTTGCCGCCGAGCTGCTCGATCAGCGGATCGTAGCGCCCGCCGCCCGCCACCGTGCCCTGCGCGCCGAGCTTGTCGGTCACCCATTCGAAGACGGTGAGGTTGTAGTAATCGAGGCCGCGCACGAGACGCGGGTTGATCGTGAACGGAATATTGTTGGCCTTCAGCAGCCGCTGCACGCCTTCGAAGTGCTTGCGCGACTCATCGCCGAGAAAATCGACGAGCTTCGGCGCGTTCTGCGCGATCTCCTGCATCGCCGGATTCTTCGTGTCGAGCACGCGCAGCGGGTTCGTGTAGAGACGGCGCTTCGCTTCCTCGTCGAGTACATCGACGTGCTGTTCGAGATACGCGATCAGCTTCTCGCGGTGCGCCGCGCGTTCGTGCGCCTGGCCGAGCGAGTTGAGTTCGAGGCGGATGCCCGTCAGCCCGAGGTCGTCCCACAGGCGCTGACACATCATGATGATTTCCGCGTCCGTGTCCGGACCCGCGAAGCCGAGCGCCTCGACGCCGACCTGATGGAACTGGCGATACCGCCCGCGCTGCGGACGCTCGTGCCGGAACATCGGGCCGATATACCACAGGCGCTTCGGGCCGTCGTACAGCAGGTTGTGCTCGATGGTCGCGCGCACGACGGCCGCCGTATTTTCCGGGCGCATCGTCAGATGCTCGCCGTTCAGCGCGTCGGTGAAGCTGTACATCTCCTTCTCGACGATATCGGTCACCTCACCGATACCGCGCGTGAAAAGCTGCGTATGCTCAACGATCGGCGTGCGAATGTTCTGATAGCCGTATGCGCGCAGCATCGACTTCACGGTGGTTTCGAAGAAGTCCCACAACGCGGCATCCTGCGGGAGGATGTCGTTCATGCCCTTCACGCCCGTCAGCTTCGCGAGCCGTTTCTTCTGTTCAGTCATCTGTCTTTAGATTGATGCCGCGGACGTTTCGACGCGCTTGCCGTAAGTGCGCTCGACGTAGTCGCTAACGATTTGCTGGAATTCTTCGGCAATGCGCTCGCCGCGCAGCGTCTTCACCTTCACGCCGTCGACGAACACGGGCGCGGCCGGATTTTCGCCCGAGCCCGGCAGGCTGATGCCGATGTTCGCGTGCTTCGACTCGCCGGGCCCGTTGACGATGCAGCCCATCACGGCGACGTGCATCTTCTCGACGCCGGGGTACTGGTCGCGCCAGACGGGCATCGAGTTGCGCAGGTAGGTCTGAATCTGCGACGCAAGTTCCTGGAACAGCGTGCTCGTCGTGCGGCCGCAGCCGGGACACGCAATCACCATCGGCGTGAACGAGCGCAGGCCCATGGTCTGCAGGATCTCTTGTCCGACGACCACTTCGCCGGTACGCGCGCCGCCCGGCTCGGGCGTGAGCGAGATGCGAATGGTATCGCCGATGCCCTCTTGCAGCAGCACCGACAGCGCCGCCGTGGACGCCACGATGCCCTTCGAGCCCATGCCCGCCTCGGTCAGGCCGAGATGCAGCGCGAAGCTGCAGCGTTTGGCGAGTTCGCGATAAACCGCGATCAAGTCCTGCACGCCGCTCACCTTGCACGACAGGATGATCTTGTCGCGTCCGAGCCCCAGTTCCACGGCGCGTTCCGCCGAGCCGATGGCCGACTGGATCAGCGCCTCGTACATCACGCTTTGCAGTTCCCACGGCGTCGCGCGGGCGGCGTTTTCGTCCATCATGCGCGCGAGCAGGTCCTGATCGAGACTGCCCCAGTTCACGCCGATGCGCACCGGCTTGTCGTACTGGATTGCCGCTTCGATCATCTGCGCAAATTGCGTGTCGCGCTTCGCGCCCTGTCCGACGTTGCCCGGGTTGATCCGATACTTCGACAACGCCTCGGCGCACGCGGGATGATCGCGCAGCAGCAAGTGGCCGTTGTAATGGAAGTCGCCGACGAGCGGCACGGTCACGCCCATGCGGTCGAGCTGCTCGCGGATATGCGGCACGGCCGCCGCCGCTTCGGGCGTATTCACCGTGATGCGCACGAGTTCCGATCCGGCTTGCGCGAGTTCCTTGATCTGTATCGCGGTGCCGATGGCGTCGGCGGTATCGGTGTTGGTCATCGACTGGACGCGCACAGGGGCATCCCCGCCGATGGTCACGAGCTGGCCGCCCCAGCGCACGTCCACCGCATGCGACGAACGACGCGGCAACGGACCGCCGAAGACCGGCTCCGTCGAACAGATTTTGCTGCTAATCAGGGATTGAGCTTCGGATTGCATCGAAAAACCCTTTGGCAACCGGGGCGCTGACATGCAGCCGGAGTTGCTTGATTGGAACCTCGAACGGGCGTCACGGCAAAGACCGTGGCGCCCCTGACTTGTCCGCGCGCGTCGCGCGGAGCCTCAAGCCGCCCGCGTGATGTCCTTACGGCAGCGAGAAGCGCGCGACGTTTCCGCGGGCGGAAGAATACTTCTTGGCGTCGACGGGCTCGTCGTCCACCGACAGCGACTCGACGCCCCTCGCGTTTCCGACCGTCACCTTGAACGGCGCTTCGCCTTGGACGCGCTGCGTGCTGCCCGCGCGCACCAGTCCGGAGAAGACTTCCTTGCCGTCCTTGCCGCGCACGCTGAACCAGCTATCTTCCTTCACTTTCAATTCGACGGCGTTCGTGCCCTTGCCCGTGGTTGCCACGGTCGCGGCCGAAGCCGGTGCCGTCGCGACAACCGCCGATGCCGCCTTCGGCGCGGGCACGGCGACTGCCGGCGCGCTCGCGCTCTGCACGGCGGTGATGGTGGACGACGATGCCGGCAGCGCGTTCGTGCCGAGCGGACGCGGCATCGGCTGCTCGCCGGGCGCGGCCGCCACTTCGGGCAGCGAGGCCTCGCCGGTGTTCGCGGCGGCGGCCTCGTCGGGCGTCGCGACTTGCGACGCGGCCGGCTTGTCGCCGGACGTCGACGCGAGCCCCGCGCCGGTGCTCGACTTGAGCCGCGCGAGCCACGCCGACGAATCGCCGCCGGTATGCCACATCACCAGCGCCGCGAGCACCGCGACGATCGCCGCGACGCCCCACAGCCACGAACGCTTGCGGCCCGACGAATTGCCGAGCGGCACGGACACGCGGCCGCGCGGCAAGCCCGCGCCCGACGACGCCGGCACCTTCAGATTGTGCTCGACGGGCACGCCGTCACGCCGGAACGCCTGCGTGAACGGCGCCGGGTCGGCGCCGAGCACTTTCGCGTAGCTGCGCACGATGCCCGCCGCGAACGTCCGGTCGGGCAACTGGCTGATGTCGCCTTCTTCGAGCGCGGCGAGCTTCTGCGGCGACACCTTGAGCCGGGCGGAAACGTCGTCGATCGACCATCCCTTGGCGTGCCGGAGCTGCACGAGACGCGCGCCGACTGCCTGCAACGAGTCCAGCGTCTCCGGCTGGCCCTCGCGCGATGCCGCCCCTCCGACCCGCGTCCGGGCATCATGCTGATCGCCGGACATTTCATCGGTATGACTGCCGAAAGGCGTCGGGTGTTGCGGCTCACTCATCCCAAATTCCTCGCATCGATTCTTTTATATTGCGCTGCTGCGCCGTCAGGTTCAAAAGCACTGAACGATACAACTCCGGCGTCGTTGCAGACCGCTTTATAACAAAATGTTCGCCTTCGCGGCGCTTGCCTCATGGTCGTTGCCGTCTTGCCATGTCGGAGCGTGGGCGCAGCCGCGAATCCGTCAGACCGCGCGCACCTCGATCACCTTGCTTCCCGCGCGGTTCGTGCGCTCGGCGAGCCGCGTGCGATCCTGCACCGCGCCCGCGAGCTGACCGCATGCCGCGTCGATGTCGTCGCCGCGCGTCTTGCGCACCGTCGTGACGACGCCCGCGTCGATCAGCACTTGCGCGAACCGTTTGATCTGCTCGTTCTTCGAGCGCGTGAGGCCGGATTCCGGGAACGGATTGAACGGAATGAGGTTGAACTTGCACGGCACGTCGCGCGTCACCGCGAGCAATTCGCGGGCGTGAGCCTCGCTGTCGTTCACGCCGTCCAGCATGCAGTATTCGAACGTGATGAAGTCGCGCGGCGCGACCTTCAGATACCGCTGGCAGGCCGCCATCAGCTCGCGCAACGGATACTTCTTGTTGAGCGGCACGAGCATGTCGCGCAGCGGATCGTTCGGCGCGTGCAGCGACACGGCGAGCGCCACGGGAAGATCGGCCGCGAGCCGATCCATCATCGGCACGACGCCGGACGTGGACAGCGTGACGCGGCGGCGCGACAGGCCGTATGCGTTGTCGTCGAGCATCAGGCGCATGGCCGGCACGACGGCGTCGTAGTTCAGCATCGGCTCGCCCATGCCCATCATCACGACGTTCGTGACGACGCGCTCGCCCTTGCCGGGCCCGCCGACGTCACGCCCGAGCGACTTGCGCAGCGCGAATTCCGCCATGCGCAACTGGCCGATGATCTCGCCGGTCGTCAGATTCCGGGAGAAGCCTTGCTTGCCGGTGGAGCAGAACCGGCAGTTGACCGCGCATCCCGCCTGCGACGACACGCAAAGCGTGCCGCGCGTCTCTTCGGGGATGAACACGGTTTCGACCGCGTTGCCGTTGCCGACGTCGATCAGCCACTTGCGCGTGCCGTCGGCGGAAACGTGGTCGCGAATGATGTCGGGCATCGCCAGCGTGGCGCGGCCCTTGAGTTTTTCGCGCAAAGATTTCGCGAGATCCGTCATGCCGTCGAAGTCGTCGGCGCCAAACTGATGAATCCAGCGTTGCAATTGCTTGGCGCGAAACGGCTTTTCGCCGAGACTGCCGCAGTAAGCGACCAGCCCGGCGGCGTCGAGATCGAGAAGATTGACGGTGCTGCTGCTCGTCATGTCGAGTTCTGCCATTTCCAGATTGCGAAGCCCGGGCGCTTGCCCGGGACCGTTCGCGCCAAATTCCTGCTTATTTACAACTCATTTTGCAGCTATTCTTGTGCTGAGGCGCGTTTGACCGCGCCCTTGAACAGGCGCGGCGACCAGCACAGGAATTAACGCGAGTAGACGTTCACTTCCGGGAAGAAGAACGCGATTTCGTGGCGCGCCGTTTCCGGAGCGTCGGAGCCGTGCACGGCGTTCGCGTCGATGCTGTCGGCGAAGTCGGCGCGAATCGTGCCCTTGTCAGCCTTTTTCGGGTCGGTGGCGCCCATCAGGTCGCGGTTCTTGGAAATTGCGTTCTCGCCTTCCAGCACCTGGATCATGACCGGACCCGACACCATGAACTCCACGAGGTCCTTGAAGAACGGACGCGCGGCGTGCACCGCGTAGAACTTCTCTGCGTCGGCGCGCGAGAGATGAACCATGCGCGACGCGATGATCTTCAGACCAGCGTTCTCGAAACGGCTGTAGATCTGGCCGATAACGTTCTTTGCCACTGCGTCCGGCTTGATAATCGACAGGGTGCGCTCGATCGCCATGAAAAACTCCAAAAAATGAACGGTTTACGGATTAAAACGAATCGACAATTGTAGCACGAAGCAAGGTATGATTGCGATTGAAACCTTACGGCACCGTAAGGATCAAAGCATGCGTGGGCTGGCTGCATGCGGGCTGTGAAATAGAGCGGGCAAGCATTGAATTCTGCGCACGCCGCAGCCATATTGGAGCAAAACGCGGTATCTCAATGGACCAGCCGTGCACCATTGCGATACTAATACTGGCTTAAGACAGCGACGTTAGGATCCCGTGTAATCAGAACGTAGCGGTAAAACTGAACGACGGACAATTGGAGCAAGGAGAAACCATGAACGAATCACCCTACGGCTTCGGCCGCACTGGCGCCGTCACCTCGGTCGAGGTGCGCAACAAGGTGCTGCGCAATACTTACTGGCTGCTGGCGCTCTCGATGGTGCCGACGGTTCTCGGCGCGTACATCGGCGTCGCGACAGGCTTTTCGCTGTTCGCGGCCACGAGCCCGGCAATGAGCTTCATCGCGTTCCTCGCCATCGCGTTCGGCTTTATGTTCGCGATCGAGAAGACGAAGAACAGCGGCATGGGCGTAGTCGTCCTGCTCGGCTTCACGTTCTTCATGGGACTGATGCTCTCGCGCCTCTTGAGCTTCATTCTCGGCTTTTCGAACGGGCCGCAGCTCATCATGATGGCGTTCGGCGGCACGGGCGTGATCTTCGCGGCCATGGCCACCATCGCGACGGTCAGCAAGCGTGATTTCTCGGGGCTGGGCAAGTTCCTGTTCATGGGCGTGATCGTCATTCTGCTCGCCGCATTCGCGAACATCTTCTTGCAACTGCCGGCGCTGATGATGACGATCTCCGTGCTCGCCATCGTGATCTTCTCGGCGTACATGCTGTTCGACGTGCAGCGCGTCGTGAACGGCGGCGAGACGAATTACATCAGCGCGACGCTCGCTATCTACCTCGACCTGTACAACGTGTTCACGAACCTGCTGGCGCTGCTCGGCATTTTCGGCGGCAATCGCAACTGATCGCGAAACGCTTCGCTGAAACGAAAAAACCGGCCTTCGGGCCGGTTTTTCTTTGCCTGCTGAAAACGCGCGAGGGAGCAGTTGAATCAGTCCCGCTCGAACAGCGCGATCGATTCGACGTGCGATGTATGCGGGAACATGTTCACGACGCCCGCGCCTTTCATCCGGTAACCGGCCTCGTGCACGAGCAGGCCGGCGTCGCGTGCGAGCGTCGCCGGGTTGCAGGACACGTAGACGATGCGCTTGGGAAGAATCGCGTCGTCGCCGCTTTGCGCGATGTCCGCGAGCGCCTTCGACACTGCGAGCGCGCCTTCGCGCGGCGGATCGATCAGAAACTTGTCGAAGCGGCCGAGCGCGCGCAGGTCGTCGGCGGTGACTTCGAACAGATTGCGGCACGCGAAGGACGTGTGGCCATCGACGCCGTTCGCCTTCGCATTGTCGAGCGCGCGAGCCGTCAGCGCCTCGCTACCCTCGATGCCCACCACTTCGCGCGACACTCGCGCGAGCGGCAGCGTGAAATTGCCGATGCCGCAGAACAGATCGAGCACGCGATCGGTGCGTTCCGCCGCGAGCAGGCTCAACGCGCGGGATACGAGCACGCGGTTGATCTGATGATTGACCTGCGTGAAGTCGGTCGGCTTGAACGGCATGCGGATGTCGAATTCCGGCAGCGTGTACGCCAGTTCGCGGTCGAGCGGATAAAACGGATAAACGGTGTCCGGGCCCTTCGGCTGCAGCCAGAACTGCACGTTATGCTCGTCGGCGAACGCGCGCAGCAGCGCTTCGTCGGCTTCGGTCAGCGGTTCGAGAATGCGCAGAACGAGCGCCGTCACGTCCGAGCCCACCGCCAGTTCGATTTGCGGCATGCGATCGCGGATCGACAGCCCCGCTACGAGATGACGCAGCGGCACGAGCATCGCGGAAACGTGCGGCGGCAGCACTTCGCAGCTCGTTATGTCGGCGACGTAGCTGCTTTTGCGCTCGTGAAAGCCGACCAGCACGCCGCCCTTCTTTTCGACGTGGCGCACGGTGAGCCGCGCGCGATAACGGTATCCCCACGACGGACCATGGATCGGCCGGAACATGGTTTCCGCGCGCAGCTTCGCCAGATGCTGGAGATTGTCTTCCAGCACGCGCTGCTTGACCGCGATCTGCGCGCGCACGTCGAGATGCTGCATCGAGCAGCCGCCGCATGTACCGAAGAACTGGCACTTCGGCTTCGTGCGGATCACCGCTTCGCGCAGCACTTTCACCACCTGCGCCTGCTCGAAGCTCGGCTTCTTGCGATAGCTCGAATAGCTCACGCGTTCGCCCGGCAGCGCGCCTTCCACGAAGATGACCTTGCCCGGCTCGCCGTCCTCGTTGACCGTGCGGCCGACGCCGCGCGCGTCCATATCGAGCGCGTCGATTTCAATTTCAAGCGCGACGAACGACGGATCGGGCGTGACGGACTTCGCGGGCGCCGCGCGGCGGCGATGCGGATTTTTTCGAGCGGCTTCAGACACCTGCGTACTTCCTGACTGACGTGATAGCAAAGGCGAGATTGTAGACGAACCGTCAAGAACTCATCGGCCGAACGCGGCGAGATACTCGGCCCAGTGCGGCGACGTTTCCTGCGCGAGCGCGTTCTTCACGAAGTTGACCTCGTCGCTGTATTCGTCGGCCGAGAAGCCGCCGCGCATCAACTGGAAGCGGCAATACATCAGATACGTGTTGACGACATCCGTCTCGCAATAGTTGCGGATCTCGTCGAGCTGGCCGTCGCAGAAGGCATCCCACACCTTGCCGCCGTCCATGCCGAGCTTGCCGGGAAAGCCGCAGAGCTTCGCGAGTGCGTCGAGCGGGGCGTTGGCGCGCGCCTGATACATCGCGAGGACGTCCATCAGGTCGATATGCCGCATGTGATAGCGACTGATGTAGTTATTGAATTTGAATTCGCGGTCGTCCTGGCCGAGGTCCCAATACCGCGGCGCGGCGATGCCATGCACGAGCGCGCGGTAGTGCAGAACCGGCAGATCGAAACCGCCGCCGTTCCATGAAACGAGTTGCGGCGTGTATTTCTCGATTACGCGATAGAACGACTGAATCAGCGCCGCCTCGCCGTCGCCGGGCGCGCCGAGCGAGCGCACGCGAAAGCCGTTGTTGTCGCGAAACACGCATGAAATAGCCGCGACGCGTTGCAAATGGTGCGGCAGAAAATCGTTGCCGACGCGCTCGCGGCGCATCTGGAACGCATAGTCGGCGACTTCGCGATCCGAAAGATCGCCGGGCAAATCTTCGAGACGGCGAATGCCGTCGACATCGGGGATCGTCTCGATGTCGAATACGAGAATCGGTGTCATTGAATCCTGGGAATGCGGCAGAACAAGTGCGACGACGCCCTCGCGGGCGCCAGGTAAGCGCTAAAGCACGGCGTCCTTGCGAACGCCGTTGGACGCGAAGAAACGCTTGAGCCTCACGAGCGCCTCCTGCTGAATCTGGCGCACGCGCTCGCGCGTGAGACCCATTTCGTCGGCCAGCTCTTCCAGCGTGGCCGGCTCGATGTGATTGAGTCCGAAACGTCGCTCGATCACATGCCGATGCTTGTCCGACAGCCGCGAGAGCCACAAGCGCGTCAACGTTTCCAGTTCGCGGTGTTGCACTTCGGCATCCGGCGACTGGCTTTGATCGTCTGAAAGCAGGTCGAGCAGACTGCTGCCCGGATCCAGGTCGAGCGGCGCGTCGAGCGAAGCGGTGTGTTCGTTCAACGCGAGAATGTCGGTGACTTCCTCGGGCGTCTTGCCGGTGAGATACGCGATGTCGTCGATGCTGGCGTCGCGGCGCTCCGGCGCCACGGGATCGTTCGCATTCGCCGAGTTCTTCTCCAGATGGCGCTTCGCGCGCAGCACCTGATTCAGCTCGCGAATCACGTGGACCGGCAGCCGCACCGTGCGCGCCTGATTCATGATGGCGCGCTCGATGCTTTGACGTATCCACCACGTCGCGTAGGTCGAGAAGCGGAAACCGCGCGTCGGATCGAATTTCTCGATGGCGTGCATGAGGCCGAGGTTGCCCTCTTCGATCAGATCCAGGAGCGGCACGCCGCGATTCAAATAACCCTTCGCGATACTGACGACCAGCCGCAAATTGCGCTCGATCATCACCTGCCGCGCTTCGAACTCGCCGGCCTTCGCGAGACGCGAATACCGCTGCTCCTCCTCGACGGTGAGCAGCGGCTTCACGCTGATGCGATTCAGGTAATGCTGAATAGTGTCGGCCGTGAGTTCGGCCTGAAGCAGCGAGCGGAAGTCGTCCGCGTCGGGCGGGGAATCGTTTGCGCCGTCGGCGGTTTCAGCGCCGTCTTCCGCGCGCTTGCCGCGGCCCGCGCCGTCTTCGTCGGAATCGACATCGACGTCGATGTTCTCGGCGTCCTCGTCGCGGGTAGAAGCGCCCTCTTCCACCGACACTTGCAAAGGTCGGCTGATCGTCTCAGTCTCTGCTTGCGGCAGGCGGCGCTTCGTTTTCGGCATGATGGCTCCGCTTTTATTGCGGCGGCAAATACTTCAGTGGGTCAACAGGTTTACCCTGCCGGCGAACTTCGAAATGCAACATCACACGGTCCGAATCGCTGTTCCCCATCTCAGCGATTTTCTGCCCTTTAGTCACCGCGTCTCCCTCTTTTACCATCAAAGCGCGGTTATGTGCATATGCCGTGAGAAAAGTCGCATCGTGCTTGATGATAATGAGATTGCCGTAGCCGCGCAGCCCATTTCCGGAGTAGACCACCCGCCCATCCGCCGAAGCGTTGACCGGATCTCCCGCCGCACCGCCGATATTCAAACCCTTGTTCTTCGCGTCGTCGAACGTGCCGAGAATCGGGCCACGCGCCGGCCAGATGAACGCCGGCTGCGCTGCCGCCGTCGCGCTGTTGTCGACGCCCGCCGCCACGCCCGGTGCCGCGCCTGCCGCAGCGCCCGGCGCGGTTCCCATGCCGGAACTCGGCCCGTAGTACGGCGGCTGGGTCGCGCCCGTTGTTGCGCCCGTGGTTGCGCCTGTCGTCGCGCCCGGCTGCTGCGCGCCGCCGTTGAGCGGCTGCGCTTGGACTGCGCCACCTGCGATCGGCGCGGTCGACACGCCCGGCGTCGCCGCGGCGACATTCGCTCCCGGCGGCGCGACGCGCACCAGTTGACCGACCTCGATCTGATTCGGGTTGGTCAGATTGTTCCAGGCAGCGATGTCGTGATAATTCTGACCGTTTTCCAGTGCGATCCGATATAGGGTGTCGCCCGGTTTCACGCGATAGAAGCCCGGCGGCGGCGGACCGTTGGACGCGGCGGCCTGGGCGGCATCCGTCCCGATGGGCGCGCCGGTCCTATCCACCACCGGCGCCATGTCCATGCGCGTCGAACACGCCGCCAGCACGGTTAGCGCAACGACGCACACGCTGCGCTGCGCCGCCGTCAGGCGAACGTTCGCACTCCCTACTCGCCAAGCACGCAAGATACTCATCGGTGTCAAATCACTCCGGATTTCAAAGGTACAAAGAAAACGCGATCCAGCTGCGACTCGCGCCACTGCGTCGCCGAAAGGCGCGTGACGAGCGTCAGCACCTGCGACTGCGCGGCCTGCGATCCGACCGGCGCGACGAGCCTGCCGCCGACAGCCAGTTGATCCAGCAAGGCTTGCGGGACGTCGAGCCCCGCGCACGCGATGACGATCGCATCGAACGGCGCGGCCGCGGGCAGGCCGAGACGGCCGTCGCCGTAGTGCAGCCGGATGTTCGGCACGCGCAGCGGCCGAAGATTGAGCTTCGCGCGCTCGGACAGCGGCCGCACGCGCTCGATCGAATAAACCTCGGTCGCGACCTGCGACAGCACCGCCGCCTGATAACCGCAGCCGGTCCCGATCTCCAGCACCTTGTCGAGCGTGCGGCCGGCCGCGACCAGTTCGATCATGCGCGCGACCACGGAAGGCTTCGAGATGGTCTGATGGTGACCGATCGGCAGCGCCGCGTCTTCGTACGCCTGCGCGGCGAGCCCGGGATCGACGAACATGTGGCGCGGCACGACCGACATGGCGTTCAGCACGCGCGGATCGGTGATGCCGTTCCCGCGCAGCCGCTCCACCATGCGCTCGCGCACGCGTTCGGAGGTGAGCGTCTGCGTGCTCGTCAACGCGACGTTCGGCGCGCCCTTCTTCGTCGCGGCGTTGGTGTTCGCGTTCAGATCACGCTCGGCGGGACGCTGCGTGGTTCGCAACGCGCTCGTGCGCGGATGCGGCGCCTGCGCCGGACTGCGGGCTAAAGGAGAAGTCGCTGCGGGAACCGGCTTCCCGTTCCCCGTCTTGGCAGCGAAACCGGACGCCGCTTTCTGCGCGCCGGCCGCCGAACGCAACGCGCCCGGCGCGACGGCAGGCTTCACGCGCGACGCATCCGCGCGGCCGCTCGGTTTGCGCGGCTCGCGTACCAGGTCCGCGAGCGCCAGCGGAAAGCGCTTGGCGCGCTCGTCCGTCATGAGCGGCGGCTCCCGGCGGCGGCCCATTCGCGCGTCTCGGCCATGAGCTTCGTGTGCGTCAGGTCGAGTTGCAGCGGCGTGATGGAGACATAGCCGTTCGCGACGGCGTGAAAATCGGTGCCTTCGCTGGCATCGAGCGCATCGCCCGACGGCCCGATCCAGTAAATCGGATTACCGCGGGGGTCCGTCTGCCGGATGACCGGCTGCGAAGGATGCCGCTTGCCGAGGCGCGTCACGCGCCATTCGCCGAGCTGGTCGTACGGCAGGCTTGGAATATTGACGTTCAGCAACGGATGACCCGGCATCGGATGATCGAGGAAATGCGCGACGATTTCCGCTGCGACGCGCGCCGCATCTTCCAGATGAAGCCAGTCTCGGCCGACCAGCGAAAACGCGATGGCCGGAATGCCGAACATGAAGCCTTCGGTGGCGGCGGCGACCGTGCCCGAATACAGCGTGTCCTCGCCGACGTTCTGGCCGTTGTTGATACCCGACACCACGAGGTCCGGCTGCTCGTCCAGCATGCCGGTGAGCGCGATATGCACGGAGTCGGTCGGCGTGCCGTTCACGAAGTTGAAACCGTTCGGCGCGCGATGAATGCTCAACGGCCGCGACAGCGTGAGCGAGTTCGACGAGCCGCTGCAGTTCTGCTCGGGCGCCATCACGGTCACGTCGCCGAGCGGCTGCAAAGCGTCGTGCAGCACGTTGATGCCGCGCGCCAGATAGCCGTCGTCGTTGCTGAGTAGGATTCGCATCTGACGATTGTAACCGAGGAAAGATGACGCGCGAACGCGCGCGCGGGCTCGTCCGGAGCGCTGCCGTGCCCTACACTGACCGCCTCGACGACGAGGAGACGACATGCGCGCTGTTCGCTGCAATCAATACGGATTACCCGACACGCTCACCATCGAGACGATGCCGGACCTGCACCCCGAAGCCGGCGAAATCATCATCGACGTGAAGGCGGCGAGCGTCAATTTTCCGGACGTGCTCATCGTTCAGAACAAGTATCAATTCAAGCCGCCGCTGCCCTTCACGCCGGGCGCGGAGTTGGCGGGCGTGGTGCGCGAAGTTGGCGCGGGCGTGACGCGCTTCACGCCCGGCATGCGCGTGGCCGCGTACACGGCGCACGGCGCGTTTGCCGAACAGACGCGCGCGAGCGAGACGGCGTGCATCGCGCTGCCGGATCACGTCGATCTAGCAGAGGCCGCCGCTTTCACGCTCGCCTACGGCACGTCGTATCACGCGCTCGTGGATCGCGGTGAACTGGAGGCCGGCGAGACGCTCCTCGTGCTCGGCGCGGCGGGCGGCGTCGGGCTGGCGGCGGTGCAGATCGGCAAGATCGTCGGCGCGCGGGTGATCGCGGCGGCATCGAGCGCGGAGAAGCTCGCGTTTTGCCGCGAGCACGGCGCGGACGATGTCATCGACTACACGAAGGAAGACGTGCGCGAGCGCATCAAAGCGCTGACCGGCGGCAATGGTCCGGATGTCATATTTGATCCCGTCGGCGGCGCGTACGCGGAACCAGTGTTTCGCAGCATCGCGTGGCGCGGGCGATATCTCGTCGTCGGCTTTGCGAACGGCGAGATTCCGAAGCTGCCGCTCAACCTCGCGCTCTTGAAAGGCGCGAGCATCGTCGGCGTGTTCTGGGGCGATCACATGCGCCGCGAGCACGCGCTTGCGGACCGCGAATTCGCGACAATGGTCCAGTGGATCGAAGCGGGCAAGCTGCGCCCGTCGTCACCAAGCGCTATGCGCTCGAAGAGACGCAGCAAGCACTCGACGACATGATGAATCGCCGCGTGACGGGCAAGGTCGTGATCGAGCCGTAGATCGCTGCTATCTCACAGCTTCTCGGTATCGCCGGTTTTCGGCTGCCATTTCATGAGCCGCCGCTCGACGACCGCAACGAGCCCGTCGAGCACCAGCGCGAACGCTGTCAGCACGAGAATGCCGGCGAACACGGTGTTGATGTCGAACGTGCCTTCCGCCTGCAGAATCAGATAGCCGACGCCGCGCGCCGAACCGAGATACTCGCCCACCACCGAGCCGACGAACGCGAGCCCGACCGACGTATGCAGGCTCGAAAACACCCAGCTCGTCGCGCTCGGCAGATACACATGACGCAGCAGTTGCTTGCGGTTCGCGCCGAGCATGCGCGCGTTCGCGAGCACGACAGGGCTCACTTCCTTCACGCCCTGATACACGTTGAAGAACACGATGAAGAAAACGAGCGTCACGCCGAGCGCGACTTTCGACCAGATGCCGAGCCCGAACCACACCGCGAAGATCGGCGCGAGAATCACGCGCGGCATCGAGTTGGCGGCCTTGATGTAGGGGTCGAGCAGCGCGCTCGTCGTCGGCGCGAGCGCAAGCCAGAGGCCGACCGCGAGCCCCGACACCGTGCCGATCACGAACGCGAGCACCGTCTCGATCAGCGTCACCCAAAGGTGGATATAAATCTCGCCGCCGCTAAACCACTCCCAGATGCGCACGAGCACCTTCTGCGGCTCGCCGAAGAAGAACGCGGCCTTGTTGGCGTCGTCGAAATAGAACGGCGGCAAGAGCGTCGGGCTCGTGAGCACGTACCACACGACGAAGCACGCGACGAGCAGCAGCCACTGCCACAGCGCGAGATTGGCCCGATTTGAACGACTAGGGCGCAGCTTGTTCCACATGTTCGTATTCTTAATTTGCGACGGCGGGCTTCAATTGCTGCTGATAACCCTTGAGCACTTCCTCGCGCAACACGCCCCAGATCTGCGCGTGCAATTCGACGAAGCGGGGATGCGAGCGAATCTCGGCGACATCGCGCGGACGCGGAAGGTCGATCGCGAACTCGCCGATGGGATGCGTGCCCGGCCCCGCCGACAGCACGACGACGCGATCGGACATGGAGATGGCTTCGTCCAGATCATGCGTGATGAAGAGCACGGCCTTGCGCTTCGCGGCCCAGAGTTCGAGCAGTTCGTTTTCCATCAACTGCCGCGTCTGGATGTCGAGCGCGGAGAACGGCTCGTCCATCAGGATGATGTCGGGATCGAGAATCAAGGTCTGCGCCATCGCGACGCGCTTGCGCATGCCGCCCGACAGTTGATGCGGATAGCGATCGCCGAAGCCTGACAGCCCCACGCGCTTCAGCCACGCTTCGCCGCGAGAGCGCGCTTCGTCTTTCGGCACGCCGTCGAACGCGAGGCCCGCGGTCACGTTGTCGATCGCGGAGCGCCAGGGCATCAGCGCGTCGGCCTGAAACATGTAGCCGGCGCGGCGGTTGATGCCTTTCAGCGGTTCGCCGAACACGCTCACCGTGCCCGACGACGGCTGCAGCAAGCCCGCCGAGATGTTGAGCAGCGTGGACTTGCCGCATCCCGTCGGGCCAACCACGGACACGAACTCGCCGGGCGCAATCGACAGCGTGGTATCGCGAACGGCGGTATAGCGGTCCTTACGATTCTCGCGCGACGCGAACGTGCAGGTGACGTCCTGCAGCGCGAGCGCGGGTTGGTCGGGCGTCGCCATCGGCTACGCCTTGACCGAGGCGAGCGCCTTCTTCACGAAGTCGTTCGTCCAGGTCTTCGACAAATCGATCGGCTTGCCCTTCACGGTTTCGTCGAAAGCCTGAAGCGTTTTCAGCGACGTGGCGGGACCGTCTTCCGGCATCAGGCCATCGGGCGACATCGCTTCCTTCACGTGCTGCCACGAATCGAGATACAACGCGCGGTCGCCGAGCAGATAGCCTTCCGGCACCGTCGCGATCAGTTCCTTGCCCGATGCCGATTGCAGCCACTTCAGCGCACGCACCATTGCGGTGGTGAGCGCCTGCGTCGTGTTCGGATTCTTGCTGATGAAGCTCTGCGACGCGTAGAGACACCCGGCGGGCATGTTGCCGCCGAACACGGTGCGGGTATCCGCGAGCGTGCGCGTGTCCGAGACAATGCGGATTTCGCCCGCGCGGTCGAGCTTGGTCATCACGGGATCGAGGTTCGCCATGGCGTCGATCTGCCCGGACTCCAGCGCCGCGATCGCGCCCGCTCCCGCGCCGACGCCAATAAACGACACGTCCGTCGCCCTGAGACCGGCCTTCGCGAGCACGAAGCTCGCCATGATCGACGTCGACGATCCCGGCGCCGTGACGCCGATCTTCTTGCCCTTCAGGTCCGCGACGGACTTGTAGTTGGGCATCGCCTTCTTCGATACGGCGAGCACGATCTGCGGCGCGCGCCCTTGCAGCACGAATTCGCGGAAATACTGGTTCTTGGCCTGGAGCAGCAACGTGTGCTCGAACGCGCCGGACACGACATCCGCGCTGCCGCCGACCGCCGCCTGCAACGCCTTCGCGCCGCCCGCGAAATCGGCGATCTCGATATCGAGTCCTTCGTCCTTGAAGTAGTTGCGGCGCTCCGCGATGGTGAGCGGCAGATAGTAGAAAAGGTTCTTGCCGCCGACGGCGATCGACACCTTCGTCTGTTCCGGCTTGCCTTGCGCGAACGCGAGCGGCATGCCCGTCACTGCGCTACCCGCGAGCACGGCGCCGCTCGCGATGAACGTCCTGCGTTTCATCGTTGTTGTCTCCTGTCCACCGGATGTCGCATGAAGCGCGCTCCGGTTGCTTGTCGTTCTGGTCTGCGCTGCCGGCCGCGTGACGATTCGCTCAGATCACTTTGGCCGCCCGCAGTCGCGCGATATCGTCAGGATGATACCCGAGCGTTGTAAGGACTTCATCGGTGTGTTCACCGAGTCGCGGCCCGAGCCAGCGCGTCTCGCCGGGCGTGTCGGACAGCTTCGGCGTGACGTTCGGCAGCGTGATCTCGCGGCCGTCCTGCCAGGGGAAGCGTTGCAGCATTTGCCGCGCGATGTATTGCGGGTCCGTGAACATGTCGGCGACGCTGTAGATGCGCCCGGCCGGCACGTCGGCCGCATTGAGCACGGCGAGCGCCTCGTCGATGCTGCGCGTCGAAAGCCACGCGGCGATGGCCTCGTCGATTTCCTGCGTGCGCGGCACGCGGCCGTCGTTCGAGGCAAGCGCCGGATCGTTCGCGAGATCGGCGCGGTCGATGGCGGTCATCAGCCGCTTGAAGATGGGATCGCTATTGCCGCCGATGACGATGCTGCCGTCGCGGCACGGATACGTGTTCGACGGCACGATGCCCGGCAGCGACGCGCCCGTGCGCTCGCGCACGAGACCGTACACGCCGTATTCGGGCACCACGCTCTCCATCATGTTGAAGACGGCTTCGTAGAGCGCGACGTCGACCACTTGCCCTTTGCCGCCGTTCACTTGCCGATGATGCAGCGCCATCAGCGCGCCGATCACGCCGTGCAGCGCGGCAATCGAATCGCCGATGGAAATGCCGATGCGCGGCGGCGGCAAGTCCGGATAGCCGGTGATGTGCCGCAGGCCGCCCATCGATTCGGCGATCGCGCCGAAGCCCGGACGATCGCGATACGGCCCGGTCTGGCCGTAGCCGGAAAGCCGCACCATCACGAGGCCGGGGTTCTCGGCAGAGAGCGTTTCATAGCCGAGACCGAGCTTTTCCAAAAGACCCGGCCGGAAGTTCTCGATGACGATATCCGCTTCCTTCGCGAGCCGCCGCACGATTTCCTTGCCCTCTTCGGCCTTCAGGTTCACGGTCACGGACTTCTTGTTGCGCGCCTGCACCGCCCACCAGAGCGACGTGCCGCCGACTTCCGGATAGAGCTTGCGCCACTTGCGCAGCGGATCGCCGCCGTTCGGGTCTTCTATCTTGATGACGTCCGCGCCGAACTCGCCCATGAAGCGGGCCGCGAACGGCCCCGCGATGAGCGTGCCCAATTCGAGCACCTTGACGCCGGCGAGCGGCCCCGCGGTTGCGCTCATGTTTTCGTCTCCTTTGTTTTTGTACGGGCTTTCAGAGCGGCAGATTCAGCGGCTTGAAGCGCGGCGTGCCGTCGGCGAGCGTCTCGTTGAACATCGCGGCGGGCCGCACCCACAGGCCGCGCTCGTGTGGCCACAGGTGTTCGTAGACGATCATCGCTTCTTCCGTTTCGGAGTGCCGGGCCACGCCGATCACGCGATACAGCCCGCCCTTGTAATGCCGATGCGTGGCGAGCGCGAGTGCTTCGGTTTCTGTCATGAAGTCTTCCTTATACGGAGCGCCGGTCGAGCATCGCGCGCGCGATGGTGCCCGCATCGACATATTCGAGCTCGCCGCCCACCGGCACGCCACGCGCGAGCCGCGTGACCTTTAGCCCTTTCGACTTGAGCGTCTGCGCGAGGTAATGCGCGGTGGCTTCGCCTTCGTTGGTGAAGTTCGTCGCGAGCACGACCTCTTGCACGACGCCATCCAGCGCGCGGTTGATCAGGCGCTCGAAGTGAATCTCCTTCGGCCCGATGCCGTCGAGCGGACTCAACCTGCCCATCAGCACGAAATACAGCCCGCGATACGTGAGCGTCTGTTCGAGCATGATCTGGTCGGCGGGCGTCTCGACGACGCACAGCAGAGCCGGATCGCGCTCCGGATCGAGACAGACTTCGCAAATCGGCGCCTCGGTGAACGTGTTGCACTTCTCGCAGTGGCGCAGATGCTCGGTCGCGAACAACAGCGAGTTGCCGAGCTTCTCGGCGCCTGCGCGGTCATGCTGCATCAGGTGATACGCCATGCGCTGCGCGGATTTCGGGCCGACGCCCGGCAGCGCGCGCAGCGCCTCGACGAGCGCCGAGAGGGCGGAAGGTTGTTTCATGTGTCCTTCGTTGGCATCGAAACGCGCCGAATGCGCTTCGGCGCGCGCGATCAGAACGGCAGCTTGAAGCCCGGCGGCATCGGCATGCCGGCGGTCATGCCGCTCATCTTCTCTTGCGTGGTGGCCTCGGCCTTGCGCACGGCGTCGTTGAACGCGGCGGCGACGAGGTCTTCGAGCATGTCCTTGTCGTCCGCGAGCAGGCTCGGGTCGATCTGCACGCGCTTCACGTCGTTCTTGCAGGTCATCGTCACTTTCACGAGACCGGCGCCCGACTGGCCCTCGACCTCGATGAGCGCGAGCTGATCCTGCATCTTCTTCATGTTTTCCTGCATCTGCTGAGCTTGCTTCATCAGCCCGGCGAGTTGGTTCTTCATCATGGTGCGGCTCCTTCCTGAAAAGCGGATATGCGGATGGCGGCGAGCGCGCCGCGACGTGCGGCGGCGCGCTTCGGGATTCAAGCCGCACATGCGGCGAATGTGCGGCGTGTCTTGCTGCTTACTGTACCGTGCCCGTCAGGCGGATGCGCCCGGCGTATGTCCGCCCGATGCGGCCAGCGGCCTGATCGAGCCTTGCACGATGCTCGCGCCGAAATCGCGGATGAGCGACTGCACGAACGGATCGCGCTGGATTTCCTGCTCGGCCTCCTGCTGCTTCTTCGCGCGTTCGGCTGCATCGAGCGCGGCGGCCGTGCGGCGCGCGGGACCGACGCTCACGTTGACTTCGACGGCGCGACCGAGCTTCTCGGCGAGCGCGCTCTTGAGCTTCGCGACGTGGCCGGCGTCCTTGTACATCGGCACGGCGACAGTGAGCGTGACCGAATTCGCGTCGCAGGCGGTCAGTTCGCTGTTGAACGCGAGCTGATACGCGACGCCTTTGAGCGGCAGATCGACGGCGAGCGCAGCCCATTCGATGTCGACGCCGAGCGCATCGAGCGGAATTGCGGGCGGAAGCGGCGCGGTGTCGACCTTTGGCGCGGGCTTCGGCGCGGGTTCGCTGCCAAAGCGCATGTCGTCGGGGCCGTTGTCGAACGCGGGAATATAACCGTCGTCGGGCGGCATGAAATACGCATCTTCCGACGATGCCGGGGCGTAGTCGTCCGGCGGCATATCCTCCCACGGCGGGATGACTTTCGCGGCGGGTTTGGCTTGCGGCTCGGGCGCGGCTGCGGGCGTCGACGCTGGTGCCGACGCGGATGCCGCTTGAGCCGCCGGGCGGCGCGGCTCCGGAACCTGCACTTTCACGGCAGGCTTGGCGACGTTGGCGACAGGCTTGGGCGCAGCGGCCGGCGCGTTCGCCTGCCCTGCCGCCGATCCGCGCCCCGGGCGATCCGACGACAGCCGCATGCCTGCGCTGCGCAGCACTTCGAGCGCGGCGCTGGCTCCGCTTCCGGCGCGCGAAGGTGCGGAGGAAGGCGCGGGAGATTCCACGGATGCAGCGGCATCGACCGTCTGTCGCGCGGCGGCGGAAAGCGGCGCGGGAGCGGCGGGCGGCTCGTTGGCGGCGTTGGCGGCTTCGTCTTCTGGCCGGGTCGCCGACACGAGCGACGCGGCTAGTGGCGCATTGCCCGCATCGGTAGCTTCGCCTTCCGGCTGATTCCCGGAAGCGCGCGACGCTGCTAGTGGCGCATCGCCTACATCGGTAGCTTTGTCTTGCGGCCGATTCGCGGAGACGCGCGACGCCGTTGACGGTGCGCTGTCTCTCTCGCCTGCTTTGGCTTCCGGGCGAATCGCCGACGCAAGCGACGCGGCTGGCGCTGCGTTACCAACAGCGGCGGCTTCTTCCTGGCGAGTCGTGGACGCGCGCGACGCATCCGAGCGTTCGACGTTCATCGCAGATGCTTCATCACCAGCAGTTGATGCAGGCGATGCGTACGCCGAAGAATCGACGCTACGATCACGAGCCGGCGCTAGCGGCTCGCGCGTCGCCGCAGATGCCGCGCTCGCCGCCTTCGCGGCAACCGGCGCGGGCGCCACCGCGCGTTCGGCCATCGCGCCCGCGAGCGCCGCGCTGCGCTGCGGCTTCGTCGCTTGCGGCGCGTTCACCGCGAGGCCGCCGCCACCACCGCCGGGCCCGCCCGCAGGCTCGAACGCCAGCATGCGCAGCAGCGTCATCGTGAAGCCTGCGTATTCGTCCGGCGCGAGGCCCAACTCGCTTCGGCCTACAGTCGCGATCTGATAGAACAACTGCACCTGCTCCGCGGACAGCGCGTCCGCGAAGCGGCGGATATCGTCGGCTTCGGGCCACTCGTCCAACACCGACGACGGCGCGAACTGCGCCCACGCGATCCGGTGCAGCAGGCTCGCCAGATCCTGCAGCGCAGTCGAAAACGACAGGCTGCGCAGCGCCATTTCGTCCGCGATGGCGAGCACGCCCGCGCCATCGCCGGCGGCGAGCGCGTCGATGAGACGGATC
Source organism: Caballeronia sp. Sq4a (assembly GCF_023170545.1). Lineage (NCBI taxonomy): Bacteria > Pseudomonadati > Pseudomonadota > Betaproteobacteria > Burkholderiales > Burkholderiaceae > Caballeronia > Caballeronia sp. Sq4a. The sequence goes on from NZ_CP084250.1 coordinate 1,623,564, forward strand.
AGATAGCTTTGATCGAGCGCGCCGAGCATGCCGCGCACGGCTTCCTCGGTCACCTGATTGGCCGAATACGCGATAGCCTGGTCGGTTAGCGAAAGCGCGTCGCGCATGCTGCCGTCCGCCGCGCGCGACAGAAGCCGCAGCGCCTGCGGCTCGAACGCGATGTGCTCTTCGCCGAGAATGTGCTCGAGATGCGAGACGATATGCCCCGCCGGCATCTGTTTCAGGTTGAACTGAAGGCAGCGCGACAGAACCGTCACCGGAATCTTCTGCGGATCGGTGGTGGCCAGAATGAATTTGACGTGCGGCGGCGGCTCTTCCAGCGTCTTCAGCATGGCGTTGAAGGCGTGGTTCGTGAGCATGTGCACTTCGTCGATCATATAGACCTTGAAGCGCGCATCGACCGGCGCATACACCGCGCGCTCCAGGAGCGCGGCCATTTCATCGACGCCGCGATTGCTCGCCGCATCCATTTCCACATAGTCGACGAAGCGGCCTTCGTCGATTTCGCGGCACGCGCGGCACACGCCGCACGGCTTCGAGCTCACGCCGGTCTCGCAATTGAGCGCCTTCGCGAAAATGCGCGAAAGCGTCGTCTTGCCGACGCCGCGCGTGCCCGTGAACAGATAGGCGTGATGCAGACGGCCGCCGTCGAGCGCATGCGTGAGCGCGCGAACGACATGCTCCTGGCCGACGAGCGACTCGAACGATTTCGGCCGCCATTTGCGTGCGAGAACTTGATAGGTCATGCGCGAAATTGTATCAGCAACGACTTGCGGCAAACGCGCGAGAGCGGGACGCGGCAAGCGTCCAGGGAGGCTGTCGCCGCACTGGAAAACCGAGGAAATGCTGGGGAGAAGACGAAGAGAAAGCGGAAGGTGACGAGCCCGACCCTCGGCACTGGTGGAAAGCGGCTGTGGCTGCTTCGTTCCCGACCTGACCAGGTTGACCGCGCCACCATGCGAGGAGGCCCGTCACGACGAATTGTATCACGCACCGCGCGCCGCCCGGAAGGCTCGCCGCGAACCTCACTGCAAAGCGCGACCGTGCTCTTGTGCTTCGTGCTTTCGCCCTCAGATCGTCGCTATCGGGCACGGGCAACGGATAGCAAAGTAGGCTAAGATGGCATGTGACTTACCTGTGACCGTGCGTGCTCTAGCTCGAATCGGCGGGCGCGGTGGCGGGACATTCGTTCGCTCATGAACTGTAGATTTAGCGGCAAGATGAGCGGCGAAATCCTTTTCCAGTTTTCGTGTATCGTGGCGAGCATTCCAACGCGGGCCTCGAATCAATAGAGGTATTCAGACAATGAGCGAATCAATCAAGCACATCAGCGACGCTTCTTTCGAACAGGACGTCGTCAAGTCGGATAAACCTGTCCTGCTCGACTTCTGGGCCGAATGGTGCGGTCCGTGCAAGATGATTGCCCCGATCCTCGACGAAGTCGCGAAGGATTACGGCGATCGCCTGCAGATCGCGAAGATCAATGTGGACGAACATCAGTCGACGCCGGTCAAGTTCGGCGTGCGCGGCATTCCCACGCTGATCCTGTTCAAGAACGGCGCGGTCGCCGCGCAAAAGGTCGGCGCCTTGTCGAAGTCGCAACTGACCGCATTTCTCGACAGCAACCTGTAACTGCACCACAGGCGGGCGTCGGCTTTCATCGGCGCCCGCTCTGCGATTCCGCGCGATTCGAATGAAAAGCGCGTGAGCCGATGTTGTCGCACGACAACATCGGCCGAAAAGCCCCGTCCCCGGCCTATCCGAGGCTTGCGCGGCGTGTGCTATGCTAGAATCACAAGACTTCAAGAAGTATTAACTAGCAGTATTAAGTCTAGAGCGGTTCCGCTCACCTCTTCCCCAAATCTTTCTGTCGCACCTCTTCTCCCTGGCGGGAAATCCGTATGCATTTATCCGAGCTCAAGTCTCAGCACGTGTCTGCACTGATCGAGATGGCCAATGGCCTGGAGATCGAAAACGCGAACCGCCTGCGCAAGCAGGAATTGATGTTCGCGATTCTTAAAAAGCGCGCCAAGGCTGGCGACACGATTTTCGGCGACGGCACGCTCGAAGTGCTGCCCGACGGCTTCGGGTTTCTGCGCTCGCCCGAGACTTCGTATCTCGCGAGTACGGACGATATCTATATCAGCCCGTCGCAGATCCGCCGTTTCAATCTGCATACCGGCGACACCATCGAAGGCGAAGTCCGCACGCCGAAAGACGGCGAGCGCTATTTCGCGCTGGTGAAAGTCGACAAAGTCAACGGGCAGCCGCCCGAGGCCTCGAAACACAAGATCATGTTCGAGAACCTCACGCCGCTGCATCCGAACAAGCCGCTGCCGCTCGAACGCGAAATGCGCGGCGAAGAAAACGTGACGGGCCGCATCATCGACATGATCGCGCCGATCGGCAAGGGCCAGCGCGGGCTGCTCGTCGCATCGCCGAAGTCGGGCAAGACCGTGATGCTTCAGCACATCGCGCATGCGGTGAAGGCCAATCATCCGGATGTCGTGCTGTTCGTGCTCCTGATCGACGAACGTCCCGAGGAAGTCACCGAAATGCAGCGCTCGGTCGCGGGCGAAGTGATCGCCTCGACCTTCGACGAACCCGCCGCGCGTCACGTGCAGGTGGCCGAAATGGTCATCGAGAAGGCGAAGCGCTTGGTCGAAATGAAGCATGACGTCGTGATTCTGCTCGACTCCATCACGCGTCTCGCGCGCGCCTACAACACGGTCGTGCCGGCATCGGGCAAGGTGCTGACGGGCGGTGTCGATGCGAACGCGCTGCAACGTCCAAAGCGCTTCTTCGGCGCGGCGCGCAACATCGAGGAAGGCGGGTCGCTCACCATCATCGGCACGGCGCTGATCGAAACCGGCAGCCGCATGGACGACGTGATCTACGAAGAGTTCAAGGGCACCGGCAACATGGAAGTGCACCTCGAGCGCCGTCTCGCGGAAAAGCGCGTGTATCCGTCGATCAACCTGAACAAGTCGGGCACGCGCCGCGAAGAACTGCTCATCAAGCCGGATCTGCTGCAAAAGGTCTGGGTGCTGCGCAAGTTCATTCACGACATGGACGAAGTCGAAGCGATGGAATTCCTGCTCGATAAGATCCGTCAGACGAAGAGCAACTCCGAGTTCTTCGACCTGATGCGTCGCGGCGGGGGTTGATTCTCGTTCGCGTCGTCATAGAATGCCGCCTGCTTCGTCAGGCGGTTTTTTTTTGGCGCGTGGGCGCCCGGTCACGATGCTGTCGGGCTCGCATCCGTACAATCCCGTCTGTTCCTGCGCGATCACGTGCACCACTCGACCGACCAATGCCCAACCTCTTCACCCGCTGGTTCGGCGCGCAACGCCGCGAGCGCGCGCTGCGCAAATACGCCATCGACGACGCCCTCTGGCAGTGCACGCTCGACGCCTTCCCGTTCTTCGGCCACCTGAGCGCGCCCGACCGCGACCGCCTGCGCGAGCTGACGAGCCTGTTCATCGCGCAGAAGTCGTTTTCCACCGCGCACGAACTGCAAATGACCGACGAGATGATCGTCGCGATCGCCGCGCAGGCGTGCCTGCCGGTGCTCAACCTGAGTCTCGATCTATACGACGGCTGGGTCGGCGTGATCGTCTATCCGGGCGAGTTCGTGATCAAGAAGACCGTGGAGGACGAAGCCGGCGTGGTGCATGAGATCGAGCACGACGCGAGCGGCGAGGCGTGGGAAGGCGGGCCGGTCGTGCTCTCGTGGGAGGACGCGCAGATGGCGGACGGCTCGGACGCGTACAACGTCGTGATTCACGAGTTCGCGCACAAGATCGACATGGTGAACGGCGAGGCTAACGGGCATCCGCCGCTCTTTCGACGCTGGCACGCGCCGCTCGACCACGCCGCGTGGTCCGACGTGTTCGACAACGCGTACGACCAGTTCTGCGCGCGCGTGGACGCCGTGCCGAAGCGCCGTTGGGCGCGCTTCGAGCGCGAATCGCTGATCGATCCGTATGCGGCGGACCATCCGTCGGAATTCTTCGCGGTATGCAGCGAGGCGCTCTTCGTCACGCCGCAGGCTTTCGAGGCCGAGTATCCCGAGTTGTATCGGCTGCTCGCGCGTTATTACCGCCAAGACCCGGCGAACGTGGGCGCGCTGGCCGGTTGAGTGCTGCAAACGTCTCGGAAAAAGTATCAACCGACTGATTTTCTGGCATAATCTTCGTTTTTCGACCCCCAGGCAAGTGACTCGCTAAAGCCGCCGTGAACGGTGCAGTGGGTTGGCTACCGCCAGATACCAGGAAAGATCATGAAAGAAGGCATTCACCCGGATTACCGCGAAGTCCTGTTCGTCGACATGTCGAACGACTTCAAGTTCGTGACCCGCTCGACCATCCAGACGCGCGAAACCGCCGAGTACAACGGCAAGACGTACCCGCTCGCCAAGATCGAAGTGTCGTCGGAATCGCACCCGTTCTACACCGGCCAGCAGAAGATCATGGACACGGCCGGCCGCGTCGAGAAGTTCAACAACAAGTTCGCGCGCTTCTCCACCAAGAAGTAAGTCGGGCTTCAGTGTTCAGCAAAAAGGGCAGCTTTGGCTGCCCTTTTTTGTCCCTGCGTCTTCTGTCGTCGCACCTTCGGCAAGCGTCGTTGCGCGCGGTTACATGCCGACGCGGCAAGACGCTACAGAAGCCGCTGCCCGACTACAATGCCGGATGCTCCGGCCCCGCCGCGCTCTTTTGCGCACGCCTCCTGGCGGTCCGTCTCTTCATCAAGCCTTCTCGCATGCGATCTGTCGTTCGTCTGACCGCCTCCGCCACCAGCGCCCTGCCGCGCTGGCTCCTGCTCGCCATCTGCATCACGTATGCGTCGTTCGGCCTCTTCGGCCGCGATCCCTGGAAGAACGAAGACGCAGCGGGCTTCGGCGTGATGTGGACGATGGCCAACGGCGACGCCCGCGACTGGCTCCTGCCGAATCTGCTCGGCAAGGCGCCGACCGCCGACGGACCGCTGATGTACTGGCTCGGCGCGACGTTCATCCGCCTCCTGAGCCCGTGGGTCGATGCGAGCAACGCGTCGCGCGTCGTAACGGGCCTGCTCTTCTGTATCGCGTGCGCGTTCGTCTGGTATTCGACGTATCTGCTCGGCCGCCGCGAAGAAGCGCAGCCGTTCAAGTACGCGTTCGGCGGCGAGCCGGAGCCGCGCGACTACGGCCGCACCCTCGCCGACGGCGCGCTCCTGATCCTGCTCGCGTGCTTCGGCCTTGCCGAGCGCGGCCACGAAACCACGCCGCAGCTCGCGCAGTTCGCCGGCACGGCCATGCTCATCTACGGCCTCGTGCGCAGCCTCGACAAGCCGGTCCACGGCGCGCTCGTGTGGGGCGCGGCGATCGGCGTCGTCGGGCTGTCGAGCTCGCCGGTGCTCGTATTCGCGCTGCTGCTCTGCACGCTCGCCATGACGATCATCGTGCGTCAGGTGCGCGCCGCGCCCCTGCTGATCTACGGCCTGCCGGTCGCCGTCGTGCTGATCGCCGCATGGGTGTGGCCGACCCTGCACTTCTTTCCCGACGACGGCGAGTGGTGGCTGCGCCAATGGTGGCGCACGAGCTTCTATACGTTCTCCGGGCCGCCGTCGATCGTCTTCGGCTACGCGATGAAGAACCTGCCGCTCTTCGCGTGGCCCGCGTGGCCGCTCGCGATCTGGGCGTTCGTAAGCTGGGGCGGCATGCGCCGCTCGCCGCACGTGGCGGTGCCGTTGTCGATCATCGGGCCGCTGCTGGTGCTCGTCGTGTTGCAGGCGCACGAGACCAACCGCCTGTTCCTGCTGCTCTTGCCGCCGCTTTCCGTGCTCGCGACCTTCGCGCTGCCGACGCTCAAGCGCGGCGCGATCAACGCGATCGACTGGTTCGCGATGCTCAGCTTCACGATCATCGGCTCGCTGGTGTGGCTCGTGTGGACGGCGGGCATGATCGGCTTCCCGGCGCCGATGGCGCGCAACCTCGCGCGTCTCGTGCCGGGCTTTCATCCTGAGTTCAAGCTCATTTCCTTCGTTTGCGCGGTGGCCGTGACGGTCTGCTGGTTCCTGCTCGCCCGCTGGCGGCTTGCACGGCACCCGAAGGTGCTGTGGCGCAGCGTCGTGTTGTCGAGCGCGGGGACGACGCTGATGTGGGTGCTGCTCATGACGCTTTGGCTGCCGGTCGTCAACTACAGCCGCACGTATCGCGACGTCGCGGAGCAGATCGCGGATCATCTTCCGCCCGACTACACGTGCATTTCGCCCGTGCGCCTCGGCGATGCGCAAATCGCGACCTTCGCCTATTTCGGCGGCATGCATTTCGCGTTCGATGAAGACTGCGATGTGATCCTGCGACAGGACCGCGCCGATTACGGCGATCCGCCGTCCATCTCGACGTTCCAGTGGAAGCTCGTCTGGGAAGGCCGCCGCGCCGCCGACCGCGACGAACGCTTCCGCCTGTACGTGCGCATCCAGCGCCCCGCGCCGCCGGTGAAGAAGCCGTTGCGCCCGCGAACGCTGCGCCGGACACAGTAAGGCCATGCTCCCGAAGCTCTCGATCCCGAACGGCCAGGCCGGCATGTGGCGCGACGTACGCACCATCGCGGCGCTCGCGTGGCCGGTGCTGATCGGCCAGCTCGCGGTGATCGCGTTCGGCGTGATCGACACCGCGATGGTCGGCCGCTTCTCCGCCACCGACCTCGCCGCGCTCGGCCTCGGCTCGTCGGTCTATATCTCCATCTACATCGGCCTGACGGGCATTCTCGTGGCGCTTCAGCCGATTGCCGGCCAGCTTTTCGGCGCGGGACGCGAGAGCGAGATCGGCGAGGAGACGCGTCAGGCGCTGTGGCTCGCGGTGGCGCTGACGGTGATGGGCTTCGTGCTGCTCTTCTTCCCCGAGCCGCTTCTGAGTCTTGCTAAGGCGCCGCCCGCGCTGCACGAACGCACGGTGCAGTATCTGCGCATCTTGTCGTTCGGTTTGCCCGCGAGCCTCGCGTTTCGCGTCTACAGTTCGCTGACCAACGCGGTCGGCAAGCCCCGGCTCGTGATGTTTCTGCAAGTCGGCGGCCTGATTCTCAAGTTTCCCCTCAATACGTGGTTCATTTTCGGCGGCGCGGGCGTGCCGGCGCTCGGCGGTCCGGGCTGCGCGCTCGCGAGCACGCTCATCAACTGGGTGCTGGCGGCGGTCGGCATGACGGTGCTCGTGAAGTTCGAGTTCTTCCGCCCGTTCGGCATCTTCTCGCGCTTTTCGTGGCCTGCATTCAGGCGGCAAGTCGCGCTCTTGCGGCTCGGCATTCCGATGGGGCTCTCTTATCTGATCGAAGTGACGTCGTACACGTTCATGGCGCTCTTCATCTCGCGTTTCGGCACGACGACGCTCGCGGGCCATCAGATCGCGGGCAACCTCGGCGCGGTGCTCTACATGACGCCGCTTGCCATCGGCATTGCGTCGTCCACGCTGGTTTCGCAGGCGCTCGGCGCGCGGCGCTTCGACGACGCCGCGTCGATCTCGCGGCACGGCATCGGCATGGCGTGCGTGCTGGCCTTCGTGTACGGCGTGATCCTGCTCGCCGCGCGGCCGCACATCATCGCGGCCTATACGCCCGATGCGAACGTCATCGCGGCTGCGATGCCGCTCGTGCTCATCATCGTCTTCTATCACCTCTGCGACGCGCTGCAGATCACCACTGCCTTCATTCTGCGCGCGTACAAGGTCACCCTCGTGCCGACCATCATCTATGCGATCGCGCTGTGGGGCATCGGGCTGGGCGGCGGTTATCTGCTCGGCTTCGATGTCGGTGGCGCGGTGCCCGCGTGGCTTCAGGGCGCGCGCGGATTCTGGATCGCCAATTCGCTGAGCCTCGGCGTGGCGGGCGTCGGACTGTTCGTCTACTGGCGGCGCGTGAGCGCGCGGCATCTCAATACGGTGGACGCGAACTGAACGAGCGCGTGTCATCGAAAGCGGGAGAAAGCGTCGATGGCCGGGCCGCGTAGAAGGATCTCGGTAGGAGTCCCGTAAAATCTCGGCGGAAAAATCTTGGAGCGAGTTTCATCGTCTCCGACACCCTCGCGGACAACCATGCCCGCACGCGCAAGTTCTACCTCGACCGCGTGCTCGAGACGCGCACCTTCGGCGCGGTAAAGACCGGCACCGCCGGCTCGACGGCAAGCCGTTCAGCCGCGACGCCCGCGCCGCGTGGCTGCCGTGGCCGGGCCGTCACCGGCTGGAACTCGTCGATGCGCGCGGAGAAGTGATCGACTCGGTCAACTTCGAAGTGCGCGGCGCCTGCGCGAAAACTGCCGCGCCTGTCGTGAAATAGCTGCCGGCGCTGGCGCACCGTTGGCACGACGAAGCGTTTCAACAATTCATTTGCTCGCGGACACAATCCGGCCGTTCGTCGCACGACATGCAACGTTAAAGATTGTGCGCCGACGGAGCGCTTTCCCCGGCCTCATGCACAATGCGGACAGCCCGCGTTCGAAACACGGATTTGTCCTATCCTTAACGGCATCGTCCGTTTGCCGGACCGTGCGGCCTTCGTTTCCTTCGTTTCGTTTGTTCCGTTAATCTGCCTGGAGTGTCGTCATGCTGAGAAAGCTGTTGATGCTGTGCCTCGCGTTCACGCTGTCCATCGGCGCGGCGTTCGCCGCCATCGATGTCAATACCGCCGATCAAGCCGCGCTCGATTCGGTCAAGGGCCTCGGGCCCGTCAAATCGAAGGCGATCGTCGACGAGCGCACGAAGAACGGCCCGTTCAAGGACGCGGACGATCTCGCTAATCGCGTCAAAGGACTCGGCGCCAAGTCGGTCGCCAAGCTGGAAGAGAACGGCCTGACCATCGGCGGATCTTCGCTGCCGCCGACCGGCAAGGCCCCGAAGCCCGCCGCGACGGCTTCTCACGGCGCGGCCGCGCCGAACTCGACCATCAAGTCATCGGCGGCGGCGACCGCTGCGACATCGCCCGCGGCCACGACCGCGCAGACGCCGGCCGTCGCCCCGGCATCGGGCCCGGCGGGTGCTTCGGCATCCACCACTGCTTCGGCCAAGAAGTCGGGCGCCACGGCTGCGGCGGCAACGAGCGACGCGAAGCCCTCGAAATCGAAGCGAAAGAAAGACAAGGCGGCGAGCGCGTCGGCTGCCAGCCTGTAATTCATCTGCAACCTTTAGTACTGAGACTGCCATGAGCCTACTCGATATCCTCGCCTCTTCCCTCGGCAATTCGTCGCAACAAGGCGGCCAGACCGGTCAGCCGGGTCAATCCGGCCAGGCTGCGCTGATCGCGGCGGCGCTCGAATTCGTGAACAGCCAGCCCGGCGGCATCATGGGGCTGATTCAGCGTTTCCATCAGAACGGCGCGGGCGATATCGTCTCGTCGTGGATCGGCAACGGCGAAAACAAGCCGATCAGCCCGGGCCTCTTGACCAACGTGCTCGGCGCGGACAACGTCGGCGCGCTCGCGCAGAAGGCGGGCGTGTCGGGCGATCAGCTCTCCGGCATGCTTGCGGCGGTGCTGCCGCATATCGTCGATCGCGCGACGCCCAACGGCGAAGTCCCGCCCGAAGGCAAGCTCGACCTGACGGGCGTGCTCGGCTCGCTGGGCGGTCTTGCTGGCCTGTTCGGCAAGAGCGAAGAGCCGAAGCAAGGATAAGCGCGCTCATCCTGTCGCACGCTTCGCCCCGCGCCCGGCTCGCGCCGGCGCGGGGCATTTGTTTACGCTTGCGAACCAGCCGCCCGCAGATCGCGGGCAATAAAAAAGGCAACGAATCGCTTCGTTGCCTTTGAAACTACACTCCTTCGACTCGCGAAGGAGCCAGCGCTTTAGTGCACCACGCGATCGAACACGAACTCGCCGTCCCGGACATCGACCGGAATGACGTCCTTCGGTCCGAAGCGCCCGGCGAGAATCAGCTTGGCGACCGGGTTCTCGATCTCCTGCTGAATCGCGCGCTTTAACGGCCGCGCGCCGAACACCGGGTCGTAGCCCACTTTGCCGACCTGCTCCAGCGCGGCATCGGACACGTCCAGCTGCATGTCGAGCTTCGCCAGCCGGTCGTGCAGACGCTGCAACTGAATCTTGGCGATCGACTCGATGTTCGCGCGATCCAGCGAGTGGAACACGACGACATCGTCGATACGGTTGAGGAACTCGGGCCGGAAATGCAGCTTCACTTCTTCCCAGACCGCGTCCTTCACGGCTTCCTGCGGCTCGCCGACCATGCCTTGAATCACCTGCGAACCGAGGTTCGAGGTCATCACGATCACCGTGTTCTTGAAGTCCACGGTGCGGCCCTGGCCATCCGTCATGCGGCCATCATCCAGCACTTGCAGCAGCACGTTGAACACGTCCGGATGCGCCTTCTCGATTTCATCGAGCAGGATCACGCTATACGGCTTGCGGCGCACGGCTTCGGTCAGATAGCCGCCTTCCTCGTAGCCGACGTACCCCGGCGGCGCGCCGATCAGCCGCGCGACGCTGTGCTTCTCCATGAACTCGCTCATGTCGATGCGGATCAGATGATCTTCCGAATCGAACAGGAACGCCGCGAGCGCCTTGCACAGCTCGGTCTTGCCGACGCCCGTCGGCCCGAGGAACAGGAACGATCCATACGGACGGTTCGGGTCCGACAAACCGGCACGCGAACGGCGAATGGCATCCGCGACCGCGCCGATCGCCTCGTCCTGGCCGACGACGCGCTCGTGCAGCTTGCTTTCGATCTGCAGCAGCTTCTCGCGCTCGCCCTGCATCATGCGCGACACCGGAATGCCGGTGGAACGCGACACCACTTCCGCGATTTCCTCCGCGCCGACCTGCGTGCGCAACAGACGCGGGCGCGTCGGGTTGTTCTGCTCCTCCGATTCCGCCTGCGTGACCTGCTTCAGCCGCGCCTCCAGTTCGGGCAGCTTGCCGTATTGCAACTCGGCGACCTTTTCGAGCTTGCCCTCGCGCTGCAAACGCGCGATGTCGGCGCGCACCTTCTCGATCTCTTCCTTCAGTTGCGCGCTGCCCTGCACCGCCGCCTTTTCAGCGGTCCAGATCTCTTCGAGGTCCGAATATTCGCGATTCAGCCGGTCGATTTCCTCTTCGATCAGTTGCAGGCGCTTCTGCGATGCTTCGTCCTTCTCCTTCTTCACGGCCTCGCGCTCGATCTTCAGCTGAATCAGACGTCGGTCCAGCTTGTCCATCTCTTCGGGCTTCGAATCGATTTCCATCTTGATGCGCGACGCAGCTTCGTCGATCAGGTCGATGGCCTTGTCCGGCAAGAAGCGGTCCGTGATATAGCGATGCGACAACTCCGCCGCCGCGACGATAGCCGGGTCGGTGATCTCGACGCCGTGATGCAGCTCGTACTTCTCCTGCAAGCCGCGCAGGATCGCGATAGTCGCTTCGACCGACGGTTCATCGACCAGAACTTTCTGGAAGCGCCGTTCGAGCGCCGCGTCCTTTTCGATGTACTTGCGGTATTCGTCCAGCGTGGTCGCGCCGATGCAGTGTAGCTCGCCGCGCGAGAGCGCCGGCTTCAGCATGTTGCCCGCGTCCATCGCGCCTTCGGCCTTGCCTGCGCCGACCATCGTGTGAATCTCGTCGATAAAGACGATGGTCTGCCCTTCGTCCTTCGCGATGTCGTTGAGCACGGCCTTCAGACGCTCCTCGAACTCGCCGCGATACTTCGCGCCCGCGAGCAGCGCCGCCATGTCGAGCGACAGCACGCGCTTGCCCTTGAGCGTTTCCGGCACTTCGCCGTTGACGATGCGCTGAGCGAGGCCCTCGACGATCGCCGTCTTGCCGACGCCCGGCTCGCCGATCAGCACCGGATTGTTCTTCGTGCGGCGCTGGAGGATTTGAATAGAGCGGCGGATTTCGTCGTCGCGGCCGATCACCGGGTCGAGCTTGCCGGCGCGGGCGCGCTCGGTCAGATCGACGGTGTACTTCTTCAGCGCCTCGCGCTGGCTCTCGGCGTCCTGGCTGTTCACCTGCGCGCCGCCGCGCACCGCATTGATGGCCGCTTCCAGCGCGCGCCGCGTGAGCCCGTGCTGCTTGGCGATGCGCCCGGCTTCGCCCTTGTCGTCCGCCACGGCGAGCAAAAACATCTCGCTCGCGATGTAGGTGTCGTTGAGCTTCTGCGCTTCCTTGTCGGCGTTGTTCAGAAGACCGGCGAGGTCGCGGCTCACTTGAACGTTTCCGTCCGTGCCCTGAACTTGCGGCAGGCGGCTGATGGCCTCGTTGAGCGCGGCCTGCAACGCCTGGACCTGCACGCCGGCATGCGAAAGCAGCGAGCGCGCGGAGCCGTCGCGTTGCGCGATCAACGCGGAAAGCAGATGCACGGGCTCGATGTACTGGTTGTCGTTGCCGACAGCCAGACTTTGCGCGTCCGACAGTGCTTCCTGAAATTTGGTAGTGAGTTTGTCGATTCTCATTTTTGGTGAGCTCCAATTCGAATACAACCAAAATGAGGCGCTTTCGGGCGGTTTCAAGCGCGCAAACCGCTCATTCCGGGGGTTTTTTGCAAGATTGGCCGCGTCCGAAACGCGCGGCGGCGCTTTCGAAAGACCGCGCTGTGCAGGTTTCGTTCAGTGCCGCGTGGTCGTGCGGATTGGCCGGTCAGGACGAAGCGGCGCGCGGGACGAGCGCAGTGGCGTACGGAGCATCGACGGGCGCGATGCCGAGCAGCCGCGCGAGCTCGCTCGCGGGCTCGGACAACTCGCCGACCGTGTGCTTGTCGAGTTCGGCGAGGAAGGCATCGCGCGCCGCCGCCAGCACGCCGCGCAGGCGGCAAGCCGGCTGAATCGCACAATGCCGGCCGTCCGTCTGCGCGCCGAAGCAGCCGACGAGCGCGAAGTCGCTCTCGGTTTCCCTGACGATGTCGCCGATGGTCAGCCCGCGCGAGCGCGCCGCGAGCCGCAGGCCGCCGTGACGTCCGCGCACGGTTTCCACCCAGCCGAGGTCGCCGAGTTGCTGGACGATCTTCATCAGGTGATTCTTGGAGATGCCGTAGGCGTCGGAGATCTCGCGGATGGTCGAGAGCCGCGCCGGCCGCACCGACAGATACAGCAGGACACGCAGCGCATAATCGGTGTAGTCGGTCAGTCGCATGGCCTCGGTGCGTCGGACGGCGGAGTGGAAAAAAGCCGAGGTGGCGTGAATCGACTGACGGGCGAACGAAGCCGGACAAATCCGCGCGGCGGCCGGGGCCATCGCCCGCGCGAGCGTCACAGGGTCTAATATCCGCTCGCGGCAGTCGCGACAGAACCGTCACGCGCCAGAGCACTGCTCAACATTCTGCGCCACTTGGGTGCTTTGCGTCAGCCAGATTCGCGATGATTCCGCCGCTGACGTGAGACTTACCGTTTGCAGCCATGAAGTCTTCAGCCATGAACCGAGACGAAACTAGCCACGCCCTCACCCGCGAGCGCGAGCCCACGGAAAGCAACATCCGCGCGCTGGTCGAGGCGTTCTATCGCCGCGTGGACGACGATCCGCTGCTCGGCCCGATCTTCGCGCGGCAACTGGCCGGCCGTTGGGACGAGCATCTCGCGAAGATGACGACGTTCTGGTCGAGCCTCGTGCTCGGCTCGAAGCAGTATCGGGGGAACGTGCAGGAGGCGCATCGGCCGCTGGAGGGCATCGAGCCGCAGCACTTCGCGCGCTGGCTGTCGCTGTTTCTGAACACCGTCGAAGCGCGCTATGAGCCCGCCGCGGCGGTGCAGTTCATGGAGCCGGCGCTGCGCATCGCGCAAAGTCTCCAGTTGAGCAAGTTCGGCTGGGACTACCGGATTCCCGAGGCGCAGGAAGCCCTGCTCGCGGCGCTCAAGCGCCAGCGCACCGGCGGCCGCGACGAGCCGCGTTTCCCCGAGCGCCCGGCAGGCGAGCCGTTCCCGGCGAAGTTCGTCGGCAAGCCGGCCGCCGAAGACTGACGCGCGTATAAGCGGCGCGGCGCCGTCCGTCTGCCAAAGCAGCGCCGTGAACAAGCGCGACGACGACTAGAACCACTGCCGCTCGTCAACCCGCAGGCGGCGTCCAGCGCGCAAGGGCTGCGTCGTCGGATTCGCGGGCGTCGACCCAGCGCTCGCCCTGCTCCGTCTTTTCCTTCTTCCAGAACGGCGCCTGCGTCTTCAGGTAATCCATCACGAACGCGCACGATTCGAACGCTTCCGCGCGATGCATCGCGGTCGTCGCGACGAGCACGATCTGATCGAGCGGCTTCAGCTTGCCGACGCGATGCACGATGAGCACATCCGAGCCGCGCCACCGTTCGCGCGCCTGATCGGCAATCGCTTCGAGCGACTTCTCGGTCATGCCCGGATAGTGCTCCAGTTCCATCGTCTCGACGGCGCTGCCTTCGTTCAGATCCCGCACCGTGCCGACGAAACACGCGACCGCGCCGACCTTCGGATTGTCGGCGCGCAGCGCGGCCACTTCGGCGCTGATGTCGAAGTCGGCTTCCTGCACGCGGACTTTCGCATGCGTTCCCATGTCAGCCACCCGTGACCGGCGGGAAGAACGCGACTTCGCAGCCATCGGTGATGCGCTGCGAGGCATTCGTCATCACGTGATTGCAGGCCATGCGCAATGCGCGGCCTTCCGCGAGCGTCTCGGCCCACACGCCGCCGCGCATGCGCAGCCAGGCGCGCACGTCGCCGACGTTGACGACCGTATCCGGCACGCTCACCGTCTCGTTCGCGACGCCCAGCGCCTCGCGCACGCTCGCAAAAAATCTCAGTTCGACTTTCATGGGACTTCGTTCCTTACCGCATCAACTCTGAAAAGGGAATGAACCGCACCGTCTCGCCCGCGCTGATCGCGTGATTCGGCGGATTGTCGATGAGGCCGTCGCCCCAGACGGTGGACGTGAGCACCGCCGAACTCTGGTTCGGGAAGAGATCGAGGCCGCCGCCGTCGTTCACGCGCGCGCGCAGGAACTCGTTGCGCCGATCGCCCTTCCTCTGCGTGAAGTCGGCGCGCATGGAGTAGACGCGCGGCGCGACATCCTCGACGCCCGCGAGGCGCAGCACGAACGGCCGCACGAACAGCAAGAACGTGCAGAAGCTCGAAACAGGATTGCCCGGCAAGCCGATGAAGAACGCCTCCTGCCCGCCTTCGCCGCGACGGACCGCGCCGAACGCGAGCGGCTTGCCCGGCTTCATCGCGATCTGCCACATCGCGATGCGCCCTTCTGCTTCGACCGCCGGCTTCACATGATCTTCCTCGCCGACGGAAACGCCGCCGCACGTCAGAATCAGATCGTGGTCGAGCGCGGCGCGGCGCAGCGTGTCGCGCGTGGCGTCGAGCCGGTCGGCCACGATGCCGAAGTCCGTCACGTCGCAGCCGAGCTTCGCGAGCAGCGCGCGCAGCGTGAAGCGGTTCGAGTTGTAGATGGCGCCAGGCGCGAGCGGCTCGCCGGGCATGCGCAGTTCGTCGCCGGTGAAGAAAATCGCGACGCGCACGCGCCGCGTTACATCGAGCGCCGCGCAGCCGACCGACGCCGCGAGACCGAGCGCCTGCGGCGTCAGCCGCGTGCCCGCGCGCAGAATGACCGAGCCGCGCTCGATGTCCGCGCCCTGCCGCGTGATCCATTCGCCGGCAGCGGGCGGCTGCGTGAATGCCACGGTGCCATCGTCCGACGCCTGCGCCATTTCCTGCATCACGACGGCATCCGCGCCCGGCGGCACCGTCGCGCCCGTGAAAATGCGCGCCGCCGTGCCCGCCGCGAGTGGCTCGGCCGCTTGACCGGCCGGGATGCGCTGGGAGACGCGCCGCGCGACCGGCGCGGCGTCGCTGGCGGCGGCGAGATCGGCGGCGCGGACCGCGTAGCCGTCCATCGCGCTCGTGTGCATCGGCGGCACGTCGAGCGGCGAGCTCACGTCGGCGGCGAGCACGCGCCCGAGGGCGTCGAGCGTGTCGATACGCTCGGTGTCCGTCACCGGGCGCGCGGCGTCGAGCAGACGACCGAGGGCATCGGCTGTGGCGAGCATCGGAGGACGAGATGAACCGGCTGACGGAGAGGACATGGCTTCGCTGGAGCGCGGCGCGCTGAAGGAATGGAAAAATGAGGCGATCGGCAACTATTGTAGCGACTCATCGCGCGGCACCCGACACCCGCGCCGCGCGCGAAAGCTGCCCCGCCCCAGTGATACACTCGCAGCACACTTCCAGCGTCCATTTCCATGAAATTCTGTTCCGTCTGCGGCCACGAGGTCGGCCTGAGCATTCCGCCCGGCGACAACCGCGAGCGATTCGTCTGCAACAACTGCGGCACCGTGCACTATCAGAACCCGCGCAACGTCGTGGGCACCGTGCCCGTGTGGGACGACAAGGTGCTTCTGTGCCGCCGCGCGATCGAGCCACGCTACGGCTACTGGACGCTGCCCGCCGGCTTCATGGAAATGGAAGAGACGACGAGCGAAGGCGCCGCTCGTGAAACGCTGGAAGAAGCCGGCGCGCGCGTCGAAATCCAGAGCCTGTTCACGCTGCTGAACGTGCCGCACGTGCATCAGGTGCATCTGTTCTATCTCGCGCGGCTGCTCGATATCGAACTGGACCCCGGCGAAGAAAGTCTGGAAGTGCGGCTCTTTGAGGAGAGCGAAATTCCGTGGGACGAGATCGCGTTCCCGACCGTCGGCCAGACGCTGCGCTTTTTCTTCGCCGACCGCGCCGCCGGCAACTTCACGCTGCATACCGGCGACATTTTCCGCACGCTGCGCGAAGGTTGAACGGCGCAGGACGATCATGGTTCCCTGGCTCGCCCACGACGATCCGTTTCCGCCGGTCGAGCGCGCGCTCGGCGCATCGAGCGGCGCGCCGGGCTTGCTCGCCGCGAGCGCCGATCTTCTGCCCTCGAGGCTCGTCGACGCCTACCGGCGCGGCATCTTCCCGTGGTATTCAGACGGACAGCCCGTGCTGTGGTGGAGCCCCGATCCGCGCATGGTGCTCGTGCCCGCCGAGTTCAAGGTGTCGCATTCGCTGCGCAAGACGTTGAAGCGCGTTCTGCGCGACGACGCGTGGGAAGTGCGCGTCGACCAAGACTTTCCCGCCGTGATGCGCGCCTGCGCCGACACGCCGCGCGAAGGCCAGCGCGGCACCTGGATCACGGCGGATATCGTGGAGGCTTATACGTCGCTGCATCGCGCGGGCGAGGCGCACAGCATCGAAACCTGGCGCGACGGCGTGCGCGTGGGCGGGCTGTATGGCGTGTCGTTCGGGCGCATGTTCTTCGGCGAATCCATGTTCGCGCACGAAACGGATGCCTCGAAAATCGCGCTCGCGGCACTCGTCGGACACTTGCGCCGCCACAAAATAGAGATGATAGACTGCCAGCAGAACACGTCGCATCTGGCGTCGCTGGGCGGCCGCGAGATCCCCCGCCGCGCGTTCGTCGCGCATCTGCGCCGCGCGGTCGCCGAAGCGCCGATCCCGTGGCGCTTCGACAAGTCCGTGCTGACCGACCTCACCGGCACGGCCGCGCCCCGATCATCCTGAGCCCGCGCCGGGCGCACCGTTTGCGACACGAGTACTCAGACACGCACGATCCGCCGCGCACGCCTTCGCCAGTCGCGAAGCGCACGCGGCAATGAAGAGACGACGCCTGCGAGAGCCGCCAAAGTGACACATCCGAACGAGCTGCCACTGTCACCGCTTTCCGCGCTGCAATTCTATGCAACAGCGCCCTACCCTTGCAGTTATCTGGAAGGGCGCGTGGCGCGCTCGCAAGTCGCGACGCCCAGCCACCTGATCAACTCGGACGTCTACACGGAACTCGTCAAGGCGGGCTTCCGGCGCTCGGGCGTGTTCACGTATCGCCCGTACTGCGACGGCTGCCGCGCTTGCGTGCCGGTGCGCGTGCCCGTCGCGCGCTTCGCGCCGAACCGCGCGCAGCGGCGCGTGTGGAAGCAGCACGGCAATCTGATCGCGAGCGTCGCGCCGTTGCATTACGACGAGGAACACTACGCGCTCTACATGCGCTATCAGTCGGCGCGGCACGCGGGCGGCGGCATGGACCGCGACAGCCGCGATCAGTACGAGCAGTTCCTGCTGCAAAGCCGGATCAACTCGCGGCTCGTCGAGTTCCGCGAGCCTGCGTCGCCCGACACGCCCGACGCGCCCGGCGCGCTGCGCATGATCAGCATGATCGACATTCTCGGCGACGGGCTCTCGTCCGTGTACACGTTCTTCGAGCCCAATCTGCCGAAGACGAGCTACGGCACTTTCAACATCCTCTGGCAAATCGAGCAGGCAAGAAGCCTGGACTTGCCGCACGTCTATCTCGGCTACTGGATTCGCGAGAGCGAAAAGATGGCCTACAAGGCCAATTTCCGGCCGCTGGAAGGGCTCGTCGATGGGCGCTGGTCGGTGCTCGATCCCGCGACGACGCACTCGGCCGGCGCCCTGCCGATGCCGGGCCGCAGCACCGGGCCGGGCCAGCCGAAATAACGGCGTCCACGCGCCATGTCATCCGGCTCCGGGCGCGCGCGACAAAGCCGCTAAAATAGCGGTCTTAAAAAAATTCGCCGTCGCCGGCGCTCATCCGTGCTCAGTTCTCTCTACCCGCTCGCGCGTTCGCGCCTTTTTCGCATGGACGCGGAAGACGCGCATCACCTGACCTTGCGCATGCTCCGCGCGGCCGGCCGCACCGGACTGGCCGGCGTGCTCGGCAAGCGCGGCCCCGATTCGCCGCGCACCGTGATGGGCCTCACGTTCCGGAATCCGGTCGGCCTCGCGGCGGGACTGGACAAGGACGGCGCGTGCATCGACGGGCTCGCCGCGCTGGGCTTCGGCTTCATCGAAGTGGGCACCGTGACGCCGCGCGCGCAGCCGGGCAACCCGCGCCCGCGCATCTTCCGCTTGCCTGAGGCGGGCGCGCTCATCAACCGGATGGGCTTCAACAACGGCGGTGTCGATCAGTTCGTCGCGAACGTGCAGGCCGCGCGTTATCGCGGCGTGCTCGGGCTCAACATCGGCAAGAACGCGGATACGCCGATGGAGCGCGCCGCCGAAGACTATCTGTACTGTCTCGAACGCGTGTATCCGTTCGCGAGCTACGTGACGATCAACATCTCGTCGCCGAACACGAAGAACCTGCGGCAACTTCAGGGCGCGGGCGAGCTCGACGCGCTGCTCGGCGCGCTGAAGGACAAGCAGCAGCGTTTGTCGGACCTGCACGGCAAGCTCGTGCCGCTCGCGCTGAAGATCGCGCCCGATCTCGACGACGAGCAGATCAAGTCGATCGCGGGCACGCTGCTCGCGCATCGCATCGACGGCGTGATCGCCACCAACACGACGCTTTCGCGCACCGCCGTCGCCGGCATGAAGCACGGCGACGAAGCGGGCGGCCTGTCGGGGCGTCCGGTGTTCGATGCATCAAACGAAGTGATCCGCAAACTGCGCGCGGAAGTGGGCACGGAAGTGCCGATCATCGGCGTGGGCGGCATCTTCTCCGGCGCGGATGCGCGCGCGAAGCTCGCGGCGGGCGCATCGCTCGTGCAGATTTACACGGGGCTGATTTATCGCGGGCCGGCGCTCGTCACCGAATGCGTCGAGTCGCTCGCGCAGGGAATATAGACATAAGCAAACGATCTTACGCGCCGGTTGCAGTTTCTCTATGATGCCGCACCTAACGGGCGCGGCGCTGGAACAAGCGGCGCGCCACTTTGCCAACACGAGGAGAACAACACGATGAACCTGTCCACGCTCAAGAAGCTCGTCGCCGCCAGCCTGATCGGCGCGGCGTTCACCGCGGTCACGGCCACGGCGCACGCAGAAGACCTGCTCGATCAGGTCAAGCAGCGCGGCACGCTGCGCGTCGGTCTGGAAGGCACGTTCCCGCCGTTCAACTCGAAGGCGCCGTCGGGCGAGCTCGTCGGCTTCGACGTGGACATCGCGAAAGCCGTCGCCGCCAAGCTCGGCGTGAAGCCCGAGTTCGTCACGACGGAGTGGAGCGGCATCATCGCGGGCCTGCAGGCAGGCAAGTTCGACGTGATCGTGAACCAGGTCGGCATCACCGACAAGCGCAAGGAAACGCTCGACTTCTCGCCGGCGTACACGTACTCGAACGCGCAGCTGATCCAGCGCGCCGACGACAAGCGTGACTTCAAGTCGCTCGAAGATCTGAAGGGCAAGAAGCTCGGCGTCGGCCTCGGCACGAACTACATGGACATGGCGAAGTCGGTGCCGGGCATCGACGTGAAGACGTACCCGGGCGCGCCCGAATATCTGCGCGATCTGGCCGCGGGCCGTCTGGACGCCGCGCTCAACGACCGCCTGATGCTCGCGTACTTGCTCAAGAACTCGCAATTGCCGCTGCGCACGGGCGCGAACGTCGGCGCGGGCAATCCGTCGGGCATCCCGTTCAAGAAGGGCAATCCGAAGTTCGCGAAGGCGATCGACGACGCGATGACCCAGCTCGAACAGGACGGCACGTTCGCGAAGATCTCCGACAAGTGGTTCGGCATCGACGTGACGAAGCCGGCGAAGTAAGCACGCAGACACGCGAGCGCACGCATGATCGGGCGGCATCGTCTCACGGTGCCGCCCTTCTCTTTTCCGCGCCCGGTTTATGATGTGCGCTTTCGCGCGCCGCCCGGCTTTTCGTTTCGATCCGCGCGCTTTCCGCTTACGTTTTCCCGTTCATGTCGACCACTTCCCTGCTGGTTCAATCGGCGCCGGTGCTGGCGCAAGGCGCGCTGCTGACGATCAAGTTCGCGCTGTACTCGATGTTCTTCGGCCTCATCGCGGCCACGGTGCTGGCGCTGATGGGCATCAGCCGCAACCGCGCGCTCGTCGGCATCGGCCGCGTCTACGTCAGCGTGATGCGCGGCACGCCGCTCCTCGTGCAGATCTTCGTGATCTATTACGGCTTGCCGAGCCTCGGCATCTCGCTCGAACCGACGCCCGCGGGCGTCATCGCGCTATCGGCGAACGTGGCGGCGTATCTTTCGGAAAGCATGCGCGGCGCGATTCTCGGCATTCACAGCGGGCAATGGCTCGCGGCGTACAGTCTCGGCCTGTCGCGCACGCAGACGCTGCGCTACGTGATCGGGCCGCAGGCGCTGCGCATCGCGGTGCCGAGTCTTTCGAACAGCCTCATCAGTCTCATCAAGGACACGTCGCTCGTTTCCGTCATCACGGTGACCGAGCTTTTGCGTAGCGCGCAGGAAGTGATCGCGGCGACCTATCAGCCGCTGCCGCTCTATCTGGCGGCAGCCTTCGTCTACTGGCTGCTGTGCAGCGTGCTGGAAGTCGTGCAGCGCGTGTTCGAGCGGCGGCTCGCGCTGCCCGGCCGGCACTAACGCGCGCGCCTCGTTCAGTCTTCCTCGAACGGAAAGCGCACGCCCAGATCGCGCCGCGCGGCATCCATGATCGCCATCATCCGCATGGACATGACATGCGGCATCACCGGACTTTCGGTTACACCCGCGCGCAGCAGCTCGCAGAAGTGCGCGGTCTCGTAGTTGAGGCCGCCGCCTGAAAACGGCTCGTCGAGTTCCACCTTGCGGCCGTCCGTATAGGCGATGGTCGCGCGAGACGGGTTCCACCAGTTCTCGTGAATCACCACGGTGCCTTTCGTGCCGCCGATGAGCGCGTCGCCGCGTCCTTGCAGGTCCATTCCGCAGAAAAGCTGCGCGATGCCGCGCTCGTGCCGCACGTTGAGACTCGCGAAGACATCGACGCCCGTTGCGCCGACGCGACCGATCGTCTGCACGTCGAGCGCCTCGCCGAGCCAGTCGACGGCGAGAAACGCTTCGTAGATGCCGATATCGAGCAACGCGCCGCCGCCCGCGTCCAGCGAAAACGACGGATGATCGGCCGGCACGTCCGCCATCGAGCAGCCCGCGCGCACGAGGCCGATGTGGCCGATCGGATCGGCCTGCAGATGCTCGCGCAAGCGCCGATACAGCGGGTAGAACGGCGGCTTCATCGCCTCCATGAAGAGGACCTTCGCGCCGCGAGCCGCGTCGATCATCTGCTGCAAGGTGCGCGCGTTCACGGCGGCGGGCTTCTCGCATAACACGGGCTTGCCCGCGGCGAACGCGCGCAGCGCATAGTGCGGATGGCTGTCCTGCATCGTCGCGACGTAGAGCGCGTCGATGTTCGCGAGCAAGGTATCGAAGTCATCGAATGCGGCCGCGCCGAACGGCTCGGCGAGCGCGCGCGCCGACTCGGACCGCCGCGAAGACACGCCCGCGAGCGTCGCGCCCTCGACGGGTTGCAGGCTCTCGGCAAAGCGTCGCGCGATGCGCCCCGCGCCGACGATGCCCCAGCGTATCGATTCCATGCAGGTTGCCTCCGGATATATGAACGTGCGGGGATTGTGCCTGATCGCGCCGCGCGAAAACGACAAAGCCGGGCACGAGGCCCGGCTTTCATCGGACGATGCGATTGCTTCGCGCCTTCGCGCCGACAGCGCCAGCGCGCTCGAACCCGCTCAGGCTCCGGCCGACGCGTTCACGTCCGGCGGCGACACCGGCTGGCTCGGCTGACTCATGCGTTCGAGCGAGAAGGCGCGGCCCACTTCCTCCGCCGCGAGATCGACGAGCGAGCGCGTCGCGCGTTCGGCAGCTGCCGGGTCTTTCGCCTCGATCGCCTCGACGACGCTGCGCTGCGCCGCGAGCGTCGCCTCGCGCACGGACTCGATGCCGTCCACGATGGGATTCACCGTCACGAGCGCGCCGCGCACGATGGCCGTCATCTGCCGGAAGAACTGGTTGCCGCTCGCCGCGACGATGCGCGTATGCAGCACTTCGTCCGCGGCCTGATACTCGGGCTCGCCGACCTGAAGGCGCGAAAGCGTATCGAACGCGTCGCGGATGCCGGCGATCTCGTCGGGCGTCGCGCGCGCAGCGGCGAGCGCGGCGGCGCGCGGCTCGATCAGCATGCGGAATTCGATTACATCCCGCAAGAAAGTCTGATCCGGCTTCGCGCGAAAACGCCACGACACCACGTCTTCGTCGATGAGACGCCAGTCGCTCATCGGCCGGATGCGCGTGCCGGTTTTCGGCCGCACGTCCAGCATGTGACGGGCGAGCAGCATCGAGAGCGCTTCGCGCATGACGGTGCGGCTCACGTCGAACTCTTTCGAAAGGATGTCTTGCGGCGGCAGTATCGCGCCGTATTTCTGCTCGACGATCCCCGAGACGAGCCCGTCCATGACCTTCGCCACCAGCGACCGCTCTTTGTTTTCATCCATCACGCTTCTCCCCTATCCGCCTGTCCGTAGCCCATGTGTGTCTGTGCGCGTCGCTCTCACGCGTCCCGTGGCGGCCAAGGCGACGAATTTCCGAACATCCATTCGTCGCACTACACGTTGCGTCTTCGTCGCGTCGAAAACCAGTGCGGAATTTCCTGACAGGGTATTCCCTCTGATCGCCGCGCCAAGGCGCCTACGCTTGCCGCCGTTCCTAGTCGTTGCGCACGCGTATGCCGCATTCGCTGCGGTATTCGTACGCCCAATTTCCTGTGCTCGCGCCGCGCGGGCGCCGTCATTCCTCAGGGAAACTGATGAATGACGGCGTCGCAGCGCGGCGTTTTTTGTGTGTTTTTTCGGCCAGAAAACGTCAGCCGTTCATGCACTCATTTGAGCAAGCATCTCGTAGGCTTTCTGTGCGAACGCGAACGCTCGCTCGCGCGGGGGCGGCTATTGTATGACGCGATTACCGAAATTCTCATGCAGTGCTTAGTTCATGAGAATGCCGCTTCGAAACGCCGTCGCATCGATTTGCGCGGCGTATGGGGGTGCTTACATGGCGCCGTCGGAGGCGCGCGGACGCCTCGCGTGCATGCGCTGATCGCGGCGTTGCAGCGACTCGCGCTCGGCAAGCGTCTGCTGATAGATGGCCACGTATTCGCTGCCGACTCTTTCGACTGAAAGCCGCTGAATGTCTTCCCGCGCGCGCGACGCATACTGCCCGCGGGCTTGCGAATCGAGCAGCAGCCAGCGCAGCTTCACGGCGGCCTGCGCCGGATCGCCGGGTGGCACTAGCACGCCCGCGCCGCCATCGAGCAATTCGGGGATGCCGCCCACGCGCGTCGCGAGAATGGCGCAGCCCGCTTCGCGCGCCTCGGCGATCACGAGCGGACACGGGTCCTGATGCGACAGGAGCGCAAAGACATCGGCGTTCGCGAGATAAGGGCGCGGGTCCGTCACGAAGCCCGTGAAATGAACAGCCGATTGCAGGCCGAGTTCGGCGGCGAGCGCTTCCATCGACTCGCGTTCGGGGCCATCGCCGATCAGATACAGGTGCGGCTCCGCGATGAAGTCGCGCTGATGCGCCGTTTGTTCGCGCACGATCGCGAAGGCTTTCAAGAGATCCGCGATGCCCTTTCGCCGATACATCCCCGCGACGCAGACGACGCTCGGCCGCTTCATGTGGACCGGACGCGCTGCAGGACGGCACGTGAGGCGCGGCGCGCCGACCGCGCCGTTGAGCACGACCGATACGCGCTCGCGCCCGATGCCGCGCTCCTCCAGCGTGCGCGCGACGGCATCGCTCACGGCGACCATGCGATCGCCCGCGCGCACGAGCGACGCGCTCTTCTGCAGTTCGTGATGCACGGTGGTCACGAGCGCGAAGCGGCGTCGCATGCTGCCGAAACGCGAGATGAGCGCGCCCGTCATCATGTGCGCGTGAACGATGTCGGGATCGAAGCGATCGATGAGACGATTGAAGCCCGCGATCATCGATGGCACGCGCCAGGGCTGTCGCGACTGCTGCAACGGAATGTGCGTGATGCCATGACGCCGCAACAGCGGCTCGAAACCGCCGCCCGACGAAGCGACGACCACGTCGTGTCCCATGCGCGCCTCCATGCATGCGAGATCGACCATCATGTTGACGGTGCCGTTGCCGATGATCTGCGCGTGGTTGGCGAGATGGACTATTCGCATGTGGGTGCCGGTTGCGCGCGTGCCGGCATACGTGGAGACGCCGGCCGCGCGGTTCGTTATCGTTTTGAAGAAGAGCTACAGGTACCGCGAACACGCGCGCGCCGAAGACAAGCGGCGCGCGTCGGGCTTCAGAGCAG
The DNA here is from genome assembly GCF_023170545.1 of Caballeronia sp. Sq4a. NCBI lineage: Bacteria > Pseudomonadati > Pseudomonadota > Betaproteobacteria > Burkholderiales > Burkholderiaceae > Caballeronia > Caballeronia sp. Sq4a. Next base: position 1,648,568 of record NZ_CP084250.1, read on the forward strand.
TTCGTACGTATTGGCGAACGCGTTGGCGCCCGCTTGCTGCGACTTGCTGGCGCTCGTTTCGCGCGTCGTGCGGCCTTTTCTTGTCAGACCGATATACGGCATGCCGTGTTCGAGGAACGGTCCTTCGGTCTTGCGAAAGCCGAACGCTTCGTAGAACGCGCGCAGACTCACGGGCGCCGTGAGCCGCACCGCGCGGCCCGGCCAACGTTCGCCGCACACGTTGAGCACGCGTTCGATGAGCGCGTGCGCGGTGCCATCGCCACGACGCAGCGGACTCGTCAGGATCTTGTCCACGACGACTTCGGGATCTTCCATATCGCCTTCGTGGATGCGGGCGTAAGCGAGCACCGGCATCGGGCGCGTCATGTCGTCGGTTGCGAAGACGTGCACGCCGGTTTCATCGCGGCCGTCCGCATCGAGATGCACATGCGATTGCTCGACGACGAACACCGCACTGCGCGCACGCAGAATCAGATAAAGCTCGCGCGCAGTGAGCTGTTCGAAATCCAGGGTCTTCCAATTCATTGGTTGTTCTCCTTGCTGCCGGTTTCTCACCGGCGTTGCGACGATTGAACGTTACGTCCCGCGAAACAAGCTTTCAGTGCGGGGGCGCACCGACTCCAGGGCTTGCGGCCCCGTCAAATAAGGTCAACCACACAAGAGGGCGTCTTCGGGGAAAAGGACGCCTTCACGAGATCCATCGCGACATGTCATCGAGTTCCGCGCCACACGCGGAAGGCTCGTGCGCGTGTCGCGATAGCACTCGCGTCGTTGCGCACCTTCATGGGAAAATCACAATGCAACCCGCCATTGAACGCGGCGCCTTAGAAAGCGAAAAAAGCAAACACAGCGCAAGCGATAAAAACCAAAGCGATAAAAGCGCAGGTAAAAACAACGAATGCTTCGGCGCGCACGCGGTATCGGTTGCCGGCTTTTCAGGCCCGAGGTAAGTGCATGAGCGCGTTTCATACCAGCGGTATGACGAGTTCCGGCGTCAGTCGTTCACGCGTCGTTTCACTCGATCCCTTGCGCATGCGCGCAAAACGTCATCGCGCGCATGCGCTGCATCGTGCTGAACGCATCTGGCGCGATGGCGCGGACCCCGTCGATCTGTGGATCGAGTTCTTGCACGGCAACCAGCTCGAACCGCATGCCATGCTGGCCTACACGGTCACGCAGGACTTCGAGGACGATCAGTTCACGCTCGGCCGTCCGCCTGATGAAGACATCGAAAAGCTGTACGGCCTGCAGGTGCAGGAACTGGCCGTGTTCGGCTCGCTCGAAGAACGCGCGCTCGTGCAAACGCGCCGCGGCAACACCGTTCTCGTCGAAGTCGATGCCTTCTTTCTGCCCGACATGCGCGCGCTTTTCTATCGGCGCGAGCATGTGAAGACGACCATCGCCATCGACGTGATCGACGCCAACGCACGACGGCTCGGTTACTTTCATCACAGCGGTTATCACCTGCTTCACGGCGACGACTACGACGGCGTGCTCGGAACCAGCGCTGCGCACGATACGGCCTCAACCGGTGCAGCGGGCACAACGCGTGGGCAAGCCCTGTTCCCGCATGTCGAGTTCATCAAACGCGCGCGCGAATCGCTCGCCGGGACAGCCCTTGCGGAAGCATCGGCAGACCTGTTGTGCGCGCACCTGTTGCGCCGTCCCATGCACAACCCGATATCGCGCTGGCGCAGCGCGTTTCCCGCGCATGTCGATACGATGCTCGAGCGCGGAGAAGCGTATGCGCGGCCCTATGCGTCTCACGTCATGCGTCAGCTCGGCGGCAACTTCGAGTTGCTCGCGCATTACCTCGAATGGATGCGCGAACAGGGCTTCGACATTCCGGTGACGACCCACGTGGCCGCTCGCGCGATCGCAAGCGAAGCGAAGGCGCTGCAATGCCGGCTCGAACGGGCGCTGGCAAACGGGCAAGCGGATCTCTGCGACGCCTCGTTCGACATCATGGAAGCCGCGTATGAGCGCGTGGTGCCCACGCTCGCGGCTATCGTCTGCTGATCGTTCGCTGATCGTTCCCCCACGCGCGCGAGCCGCGCGTCACGCACATGCGTATGACATCGCGATGATCTTCCGTCGCGTCATGCGAGTTTCACTCGCATGGTGAGATGCGACGTGCGCCAAGACCCATGTTGTCCCCGATGAAACATTTCCGCGCCGCGTAATGGCGCGTTCCATACGTTCGGCGCGCACATCCGGATGTCGGGTCGATCCTCGGGACCAGTGCAGGTTTCGCAAACGTTTGACATGCGAATAGCGGTTTTCGAGGGAAAAGTCGGTCGCTTCCATGCGCTATGTGGGCGAACTCACGCCCTCTTGCAGGCACGATTCACGCATTCGGGCGCGGCATGGCCCACAGACGAGCCGTTTCGTGCAGCAGGCGCAACGTTTAGCAGTTTGCGAAATTGCCATGGAACACATTCTTCACTCCGCCAAAGCCTTGTGCAGCAAGGCTTTGGCGGGAAGCAAGAGGTCTCGCGCCGGCAGCACGTTCGTTAGGCCACGAACATGATGGAACACAGATGAATCAATTTTCAATGTCCCTACAAAAGGAGGGGTTCTCGCAGTGGGAGGCGGGCCTCTGAGGCTTATCGCACGGTGATCGTCGAAGCTTCGCGCCGTCCGCGAGCCGTTTGCGCTGACGATACCCCTCCGGGCGTATGGGGATTCCTAAGACCAGCAATGTTCAAGACTGAAACAAAATAGCGACGCTGCGCCGCATCACAGCAGGGGTTCGAGCAGTGAGGCCCCACCAGCATTGACGTTCGCCGCATTGGCACAGTCCTCGCTAAAAGAGTCGCGCAACCCGAAGCGACGCGATCTACTAAATCAACTCAAGCGAGCACGGGCTGCTAACGGGGCTGGTGTGAGACGTTTTCACAGCCGCGAAAGACGCGACCCGAGAACGATCACACCAGTAAAGAAAAAAGTGAAGCGCAACGCGCGAAGTTACGAGAGAACAAACATGCTGACCCTTCAGTCCGACCTGCACGGCAACCACCTCCTCGGCGCCCTTCCGGCACATGAGTGGCAAGCTCTGACTCCGCATCTCGAACTGGTTCAACTCCGCACCGAGCAACTGCTCTGCGATTCGGGCCAACGTATTCATCACGTGTACTTCCCGACGACCGCCATCATCTCCTTGCTGCATACGATGGAAGACGGCGGCTCGGTCGAAATCGCCGCAGTCGGCCGTGAAGGCATGACGGGCGTGCCGGTCCTGACCGGCGGCGAAACCATGCCCACGCGTGTCCAGGTGCAGTGCCCGGGCTTCGCGTATCGCATGAGCGCGCAGGCATTGCGCGAACAGTTCGGACGTTCGGACTTTCTGCGCCGCCTGATGCTCCTGTACATGCAGGCCCTGCTCACGCAAGTCGCGCAGACCGCAGCGTGTAATCGTCATCATTCGCTCAACAAGCAGCTGTGCCGTTGGCTCCTGATCGAAATCGACCGCACCGCGTCGAACGAACTGCAAGTCACGCAGCAACTGATCGCCGACATGCTCGGCGTGCGTCGCGAAGGCGTGACCGAAGCGGCCGGCAAGCTGCACGATGCGGGCCTCATCCACCATAGCCGCGGCTGCATCAAGGTGGTGGATCGCGAAGGGCTGGAAGCGCGCGCGTGCGAATGCTACGGCCTCGTCAAACGTGAGTTCGACCGACTGCTGCCGCGTCTGCGCGCGCAGGAGACGGCTTCGGCCTCCAGTGTCTGAGATGCGGATGCACAATAAAAGTCACGATATGTTCGGCTGGACGGCGCGCTGTCTGGACGTGTTCTTCGTTATCGCGGGCGGGGTGATCGCGCATTCCATGCGCTTTTCCTCGCTTGAATTCAGCGATATCGAGAAGCTCCTGATCGCATTCAATAGCGTGCTGGCATTGCTGTTGTTTCCGACGTTCGGGGTGTACGAAGCCTGGCGCGGCAAGCCGCTTCCGATGATGCTGGCGCGCGTCACGCTCGCCTGGATGACGGTGGCCGCCGCGGCGCTTCTGCTCGCCTTCACGCTGCATCGCATGGACGCGGTGTCGCGGCTCTGGTTCGCGTATTCGACGCTCATCTCCGGCGCGCTCATCGTGCTCGCGAAATGCGCGGTGTACGCGAGCCTGCGAATCATGCGCGGCCGCGGCTTCAATCAGCGCACGGTGGCGATCGTCGGCGCGCAGGGCTTCGCGCGCACGCTGCTCGCCCATCTGTCGAGCACGCCCGAGCAAGGCTTCACGCCCGTCTGTCTGCTCGACACGACGGGCGACGAAGAACTGCATGCGAGCGGCGTCGGCAGCCGGCCCGGCGCGTCCATGCGCCTGCCGGTGCTCAACGACTTCGACGAACTCGTCGAGAAAGTGCGCGCCGAGGACATCAACGAAGTGTGGCTCGCGCTGCCGCTTTCGCAGGAACACACGATCTATCGCTTCGTGCATGCGCTGCGGCACGACTTCGTGAATCTGCGGCTGATTCCGGACACGCGCAGCATCTCGCTCTTCAATCATTCGATGACCGACGTCGCGGGGCTCGCGACCATCAATCTGACGACCTCGCCTGTCAGCACTTTGCAGATGTGGCCGAAGCTGCTGTTCGACCGCTGCTTTGCCGCGGCCGCGCTGCTCGCGCTCTCACCGATCATGATTTCGATTGCAATCGCGATCAAGGCGACATCGGAAGGGCCGGTGTTCTTCACGCAGAACCGCAAGGGCGCGGACGGACGGCCGTTCAAGATCTACAAGTTCCGTTCGATGGCCGTGCACCGCGAGACCAAGGGACACGTGACGCAGGCGACGCGCAACGACCCGCGCGTGACGAAGATCGGCGCGTTCCTGCGCCGCACGAGCCTCGACGAACTGCCGCAGTTCATCAACGTGCTGTTCGGCGACATGTCGGTGGTCGGGCCGCGTCCGCATGCGATCGAACACGACGATCTGTACAAGGATCTCGTCTACGGCTACATGTTCCGCTATCGCATCAAGCCGGGCATTACCGGCTGGGCGCAGGTGAACGGCTATCGGGGCGCGACCGAGAAAGTCGAGAAGATGCAGAACCGCGTGAAATTCGACCTCTTCTATATTCACAACTGGTCGTTCTGGTTCGACATCAAGATCGTCGCGATGACGCTGTTCAAGGGCTTCATCGGACGAAACGCGTACTAAGCGCTGAGCGCTGCATTCAACGAAAACGGGCCCGGCGACTCGCGTTGCCGGGCCCGTTGTGCTTGTGGCGAGGCGCTTCAGTAGTCGATGCGCTCGACGCCCTGCTCCGTGCCGAGCAGGCACAGGTCCGCTCCGCGCGCCGCGAAAAGACCCACCGTTACCACGCCCGGCCACGCGTTGATCTGCGCTTCGAGTCCGCGCGGGTCCGTGATGGAGAGGCCCTTCACGTCGATGATCTCGTTGCCGTTGTCGGTAATGAACGGCATGCCGTCCTGCGTCACGCGCACGATCGGCACGCCGCCGAGCGCGGTGACCTTGCGGCCGATCGCGGTGCGCGCCATCGGCACGACTTCGATGGGCAGCGGGAACGTGCCCATCACGTCGACGCGCTTGCTCGCATCCGCGATACACACGAACACCTCCGCCACCGACGCCACGATCTTCTCGCGCGTGAGCGCCCCGCCGCCGCCCTTGATCATCGCGCCGCTCGCGTCGATCTCGTCGGCGCCGTCGACATAGACCGGCAGCGTGTCCACGTCGTTCAGGTCGAACACCTTGAAGCCGTGCGATTCGAGGCGCGCGGTCGTCGCGAGCGAACTCGATACCGCACCGCGATAACGCCCCTTCGAGGCGGCCAGCGCGTCGATGAAGCAATTGGCCGTCGATCCGGTGCCGACGCCGATGATCGAGCCTTCGGGCACGTGCGCGTTCACGTAGTCGGCCGCGGCCTGGCCGACGCGCTGCTTGAGTTCGTCCTGAGTCATGGAAATGGTGCTGCGCGTGAGGGTAAAACGCGATTTTATCGGAGCGCGCGCCGCCTTCCCGCGCTTTTTGAGCATGCGGTCAGAGGATGCTGTGCAGGAAGCCGAGCGGATCGTGCGTGCGCGCGACCGACGCGATAAACGCGAACACGATGATCGCCAGCACCCCGAACACGGCGCGTGCGCCCTTCGTCCGGCCGCGCTTGAGGGCGAAGGTGCCGAGCACGATGTAGACGACGAGGCCCGCGATCTTCGCGCCCAGCCACGCCGCGTTCGGCCCGAATCCGATGATCGCGACGAGCGCAATCGCGCTCGCGAGCAGGAGCGTATCGACGATATGCGGCACCATCTTGCTCGCACGCGCGGTGAGTAAGCGCGAGTCCGTCAGCATCCAGATCCAGCGCAGGACGAAGCCCGCGATGCTCAGGCCGGCGCACGTCATGTGGAGCGCGCGCAGCGGCAGGAAGTAGTCGCCCATTTCTTCTTTTGTCTAACGCAACGGTCAGGGGAAGTATTTGTCCAGCAAGGCTTGCGCGATGGCGTCTGTTTGCGCATCGGCGTCGCCTGCGTAGTCCGACGGCCGGAAGTGCATCTGGAACGCGCCGAAGACGCGGCGCGTTTTCTCGTCGAGCATGCCGTCGGTGGCGACGTCGTAGCCGTAGCGCTTCAGCTTTTCCTGCAACGCGCGCACGTCGCACGGCGCTTTGGGATCGCGGCCGGCGAGATGCGCGGCGACGGCGGCATCGTCGGGCCATGCGCCGATGCCCGCCTCGTACAGCGCGCGCCACGGAAAGAGCGGACCGGGATCGATCTTGCGCTGCGGAGCGATGTCGCTATGGCCCACCACGCGCGTCGGCGGAATGCCGTAACGCTCGACGATATCGCGCGAGAGCTTCACGAGCGCATGGACCTGCGCGGGCGGATACGGCTGCCAGGTGCGGCCGGCGGGGGTATCGATCGGTCCGAGATTCACGTTCTCGATGCCGATCGACGACGCGTTCAGCTCCGTCGCGCCCTGCCAGTAGCTCTGGCCGGCATGCCACGCGCGCTTCTCTTCGGGCACGAGTTGATAGACGACCGGCTCGCCGTTCTCGATGCGCGGCGCGTCCGGCACGACGTAGTGGACGCTGACCTCATCGCCCGTGAGGACGGCGAGCGAACGCGCTTCGTCGATTTCCGTGTAGTGCATGACGAGGAAACGCACGCGCGAATCGGCGTTCTTCGCGTGGTGTTGCGTGTCGGCGATGTAGGTGCCGCGGTTTTGCATGGTGGGGGTGCAGGCGGTAACGAGAGCGCAGGCGAGCGCTAGACAGACGAGGCGAAGCATGCGAAACACCTTACTTCTTCACCATCCTCTGGCGCACGGCCTCGAACAGGCACACCCCGCTCGCCACCGACACATTGAGGCTCTCCACGGCGCCCGCCATCGGAATATGCATGATCTCGTCGCACGTCTCGCGGGTGAGGCGGCGCATGCCCTCGCCTTCCGCGCCCACGACGATCGCCACCGGGCCGTCGAGCTTCGTCTCGTAGACGCTCGCCGTCGCTTCGCCCGCCGTGCCGATGACCCAGACGCCGGCGTCCTTCAGTTCGCGCAGGGCGCGCGCCAGATTCGTCACCGTGATGTACGGCACGCTTTCGGCCGCGCCGCTCGCCACTTTCGCGGCGGTCGCGTTGAGGCCCGCCGAACGATCGCGCGGCGCGATGACCGCATGCGCGCCCGCCGCGTCCGCAACGCGCAGGCATGCGCCGAGATTATGCGGATCGGTGACGCCATCGAGCACGAGCAGCAACGGCGTTCCCGAAATGCCATCGAGCAGTTCGGCGAGGTTCTGCGCGAGCGGCAAGTCGTGCGCGCGGGCCACGACGCCCTGATGCTGGATATTGCCCGCGAGGCCCCACAAACGCCCTTCGTCAGCGGCGATCAGGCGCACGCCCGCGTCCTTCGCGGCACGCAGAAAGTCCTGCATGCGCCGGTCCTTGCGCGTGGGGTCGTACAACACTTCCTCGATAGACGAGGCATCCGCCCGCACGCGCGCCGTCACCGCGTGGAAACCGTAAAGAACTTTGAGACGTGACATGACTGATTCGACCTTCGTGATAACCATGAAAAGCACGACGCGGCCCGGCGCAAAGCGCACCGGACCGCGCGTATTCGTTGACGCGATGAGCGCCGGCTAGCGTTTCTTGCGCGCCGGCCGCCCCTGCGCCGACGACTTCGACGCCGAGTTGGACGTCCCTCCGCGTTTCTTCGCCGCGCCGCCACGCGCCGCCGGCGACGCGCCCTTCTTCGTGCCGCCGCGCTGACGCGTGCCCGGCGCGTCGTCGTTCAGCGGACGGATGCGCGGACCCGTTGCGCCATTGGCGCCCGAGGCGCCGTGATCGGCCGTGCCCGACGACGAACGCGGCGACGGCTTCACCGGCGTATCGCGCACCAGACGGAAGTCGATCTTGCGCGCATCGAGATCCACGCGGCCCACCTGCACGCGCACGCGGTCAGTCATCCGGTAGCGGATGCCGGTGCGCTCGCCGCGCAGCTCGTTCTTGATCTCGTCGTACTGGAAGTAGTCCGAGCCGAGTTCGGTCACATGCACGAGCCCTTCGATAAAGAGCGAATCCAGCTGCACGAAGATGCCGAACGACGTCACGCCGTTCACCATGCCGCCGTATTCCTCGCCGAGCTTGTCGCGCATGAAATAGCACTTGAGCCAGGCTTCGACGTCGCGTGACGCTTCGTCGGCGCGACGCTCGTTCGACGAGCAATGCAGGCCGAGTTCTTCCCACACCGCGACGCTGTTGCGCGACCGGCTGCGCGCGCTGTCGTCGGCCAGTTGCATTTCGCGCGCGGCTTTCGTCAAGCCCGTGCTCAGCGAAACGTCGTGGCCGATATCCGGCACGTATTTCTTGCCCTGCAGAATCGCGTAAATGGCGCGATGCGTGAGCAGGTCGGGGTAACGGCGAATCGGGCTCGTGAAATGCGCGTACGCCTCATACGCGAGCCCGAAGTGACCGATGTTGTCCGGGCTGTAGACCGCCTGCTGCATCGAGCGCAGGACCATCGACTGAAGCATCTGCGCATCCGGCCGGTCGCGGATTTGCGCGATCAGCGCCGCGTAGTCGCTCGCGTGCGGCTTGTCGCCGCCCGTCAGCGTCAGGCCGACGCCGCGCAGAAACTGCCGCAGGTTTTCGAGCTTTTCCTTGGTCGGCCCCGCGTGCACGCGGTACAGGCCCGGATGCTTGTTGCGCTTCAAAAAGTCCGCCGCGCAGACGTTGGCCGCAAGCATGCACTCTTCGATCAGCCGATGCGCGTCGTTGCGATGACGCGGCAGAATCTGCTCGATCTTGCCCTGCGAGTTCACGACGATATACGTCTCCGTCGTGTCGAAGTCGATCGCGCCGCGTTTCTGCCGTGCCGCGTGCAGCGCCTTGAAGACGCCGTAAAGGTTCTGCAACTGCGGCACCAGTTCCGCGCGCCGCGCGGCTTCCGGGCCCTTGGTGTTGGCGAGCACCGCCGCGACTTCGGTGTAGGTGAGCCGCGCGGCCGAGTGCATCACGCCCGGATAGAACTGGTACGCCTTGATCTCGCCGCGCGCGGTGATGACCATGTCGCACACGAGCACGCAGCGGTCGACGTCCGGATTCAGCGAGCACAGCCCGTTCGAGAGCTTCTCGGGCAGCATCGGGATCACGCGCCGCGGGAAGTATACCGACGTGCTGCGGTCCAGCGCGTCGACGTCGAGCGGCTCGTTCGGACGCACGTAATGCGACACATCGGCGATCGCCACGAGCAGGCGGAAGCCTTGTCCCCGGCCGACGGCGACGGGCTCGCAATACACCGCGTCGTCGAAGTCGCGGGCGTCTTCGCCGTCGATCGTGACGAGCGGCACGTCGCGCAGATCGACGCGATGCCGGATGTCCACCGGCCGCACTTCGTCGGGCAGCTTCGCGGCGGCGGCGAGCGCGGCATCGCTGAACTGATGCGGCACGCCGTACTTGCGCACCGCGATCTCGATCTCCATGCCGGGATCGTCGATATCGCCGATCACTTCCACCACGCGCCCGAGCGGCTGCGAATGGCGGCTCGGAAAGTCCGTCAGATCGACGGACACGACCTGCCCGACTTTCGCCTTCTTCGGGTTCTGCGTGATGAGAATGTCGTGGCCGATGCGCTTGTCTTCCGGCACGAGAATCAGCGCGCCGTTTTCATTCACGAGCCGCCCGATGATGCGCTTGTTCGCGCGGTCGGTAACTTCGACGATATGGCCTTCGGGCCGCCCGCGCCGGTCATAGCCGACGATGCGCGCGAGCACGCGGTCGTTGTGCATGACCTTCTGCATTTCGCCGTTGGGCAGGAAGAGATCGTCCTGGCCGTCATCGCGGATCAGGAAACCGAAGCCGTCGCGATGACCCTGCACGCGCCCCGCGACGAAGTTCGACGGATGCGTGAGCTGATAATGGCCGCGCTTGTCGAGCCGAATTTGCCCGTCGCGTTCCATGGCCGCCAGTCGCTTGAAAAATCCTTCGCGCTCCTGGCGCTTGATCGACAGGGCCTCGGCGATGTCGTTCGCGGAGTGAGGCGTTTCGCTCGTGCGCAGCACGCCGAGAATCTCTTCGCGGCTGGGAATCGGATACGGATATTTGCTCAAGGGCTTAATAGAGTTCTTCTCGTTGGACTGGACTTTCGCCGTGTTTTGCCGTTAGTCGAGCGGCAATCGTTGAAATCATTCTAACACTGGCTATTGTGCGCACTAACCGCCCGGCCGGCGCTTGCTCGTTGCCAGTGCAGCAAACGCTGGCCCCGCCGCGACCGGCGATGAAACGCTTGACAGCGGCTCGCGAGTCGCTATAATGGCGTTCTTTGCTGCTGACGCAGACAAAGAAATACGCAGCAACGCACCCTTGCCCAGGTGGCGGAATTGGTAGACGCACTAGGTTCAGGTCCTAGCGGTGGCAACACCGTGGAGGTTCGAGTCCTCTCTTGGGCACCAGATGTCAGGAAACGCCACCTTCGGGTGGCGTTTTCTTTTTATGCGGAGACCGTGCTTTTCGGCTCCTGCCGGTCGTGAAGCGCAGTTGACACGGCTCGGCTTCCCGCTAAAATAGCGGGCTCGCTGTACCCCTTGGCCCAGGTGGCGGAATTGGTAGACGCACTAGGTTCAGGTCCTAGCGGTGGCAACACCGTGGAGGTTCGAGTCCTCTCCTGGGCACCAAGGTCCCTTTCTCACGAAGAGCCCCACGCATGCACGTGGGGCTTTTTGTTTTCTGCGCGCGATTTTTCTGCTTATAAGCGGCTTCGCTTTGCTTTCATCTTTATTCGACGTATGACTCGGATTAAAGCGAAATGAATGGATCGGCCGCGTTATCGTCTTTTCTGCATCAGTAACGATCAGCACGCTCTTGAACGGCGGCGTACACTCGTCCTGCCCGCGTGGCCGCATGACCGCCGCGTGCAACCGCATTGCATATCAAGCTGATCAACACTGATTCGGAGACCGAGGCGATGAGTTGGACGCGAGAACAAAGAAACGTAACGATTGCCGCTTATCTCGGCTGGACGCTGGACGCATTCGATTTTTTCCTGATGGTTTTCGTCCTGAAGGACATTGCCGCGGAATTCAACACGAAGATTCCCGAAGTCGCGTTTGCCATTACGCTCACGCTCGCGATGCGCCCTATCGGCGCGCTGATATTCGGCCGGCTCGCGGACAAGTTCGGCCGCCGTCCGACGCTGATGGTCAATATCGCGTGTTATTCGTTGCTTGAATTGCTATCCGGTCTCTCGCCCAACCTGACGACGCTGCTCATCTTGCGCTCGCTTTTCGGCATCGCGATGGGCGGTGAATGGGGCGTCGGCTCTGCGCTGACGATGGAAACCGTGCCGCCCAAGGCGCGCGGTTTCGTTTCCGGCTTACTGCAAGCCGGTTATCCGAGCGGTTATCTGCTCGCGTCGATCGTATTCGGCGTGCTGTATCAGTTCGTCGGCTGGCGCGGCATGTTTTTCGTCGGCGTGGCGCCTGCGCTGCTCGTGCTTTACGTTCGCGCGCATGTGCCCGAATCTCCCGCATGGCGAGCGATGGAAAAGCGCAAGCGTCCCGGCCTGCTCGCGACGCTCAAACAGAACTGGACGCTTTCCCTCTATGCGATCGTTCTGATGACCGCATTCAATTTCTTCTCGCACGGAACACAGGATCTTTATCCGACGTTTCTGCGCGAACAGCATCACTTCGATCCGCATACGGTGTCCATCATTACCATCGTGCTGAATATCGGCGCGATCGTCGGCGGATTGTTTTTCGGGTCGTTGTCGGAGCGAATCGGGCGGCGCGTGACCATTTTCATCGCTGCACTGATTGCGTTGCCGGTGCTTTATCTGTGGGCGTTTTCGGTGACTCCCGTTGCGCTGGCGATCGGCGCGTTTCTGATGCAGATTTCAGTGCAAGGCGCCTGGGGCGTGATTCCGGTGCATTTGAACGAGATATCGCCCGATGAGATTCGCGCCACTTTTCCTGGGCTCGTGTATCAACTCGGCAATTTGCTGGCGGCAATCAATGCGACGATGCAGGCGTCGATTGCCACTTCGCATGGAAACAACTACGGCATGGCGATGGCGATCGTCGCGGGTACGGTTGCGGTGGTCATTGCGGCGTTGATTTTCTTTAGCCGGGAGCGCAGGGGGATCGATATGACCCGGTCGGCGGAGGAAGTGGGGGCGACGGGATAGGGCTTATCCAAGAATGCATAGCCTCCTGTGAACGAGGCGACGCTGTCGGCTCACAAAAACATGATTGACCTACCGAGCGCGCGAGGGCACGGCGCGCTCGCTAGGTCGTCAGAGAGAAACTAACGCGACAGGACGCGGAAAACGTCAATCGGGACTCTATCGCAGTTCTTTCCTACAGTCATCCTCAATTTTTTACCAAGTGTTCGAACTGTCGTCTCCGAGATATTAAACTGCTTTGCTAGGCTCCTTGCGGAAGCTCCAAAATGAATCATGACCAGTACTTGAAACCTGATGAACGGACGAATGCGGCCGTTCGGATTTTTGACCGCCGAGCCTTTGCTAGAGCGGATCGCGCGCTCAAGATCGGCGCGTTCACGCGGACTGACTTCCTTCTTTCGATACGAGAGCTTCCCGCTGGTATCTAAGAATGTGAAAAGCGTCGAATCGAATAGAATTTCCTCATCGGAGCGTAGTTCTTCGAAGCTCAGGTTTAGGTTTATCCTGAGCAATACAACATTTTGCCCAAACATCAGTTAATCTCCTGTCGCCTACTAAAGTGGCCGGTAGGAAATTGCGACTGGTTCAGGAGTGGCTAGTTTTACGTCTGTCAGTTTGCAATTTAGCTGCGGTTGGTCTTGGCGCGACTTAACTGCAGCGGCCCGTCCTTACTGCTAGAAACCTCCTTGTGGTACGTGAGTGCCAGTCTTTGCGCGAAACTCGCGATGTTGACCGGCCCCTCCTTTCTATCTTAGCCGCGATATATTTATCCATACGATATTTCCGAATTCGGATGGTCGGCGTCGCTGCTCCGATTCACGGCGTCGAACGAACAACGGGTCAGCAACCTGGAAACGGTAGGGAACCGGTGTTAATGGACGTTGACTTCTGCGTCGTGTATTGAGTATTCGATGCGCCGGCACCCCCCGACAACTGTCATCGCAAAGCTGTCAAGCCCTCTCAAGAACAGCTTGCACTGGCTCAACGGAAGAATGCTCGCGATTCCCCGTTTACACCTGACCACTCCAGCACCGTCAAACGGGAAGACAAGTCATGACGCAAGCGCACGTCCGTCGCCTCCTCTACGCGACGCTCGCGTGCGCGCTATCAGCGGCGATTACCGCTAGCCCGGCCCCCGCCCGAGCGACTCCGCAGCCGGCGGTCAACGAAATCGCCACCCAGACTGCCGACCAACAAGCCCAATGGCTCGCACGCGCCGCCGCCGACGGCACGCTCGCGCGCCTGAGCGACGACGAACTCGTCGCCCTCTTCCGCGCGCTCGATCCCGCGACGCTGCCGCGCTACCTGCGCGACGGCTTGGTCCGCTATGCGTCGTGCGAATTCACGATCCTTCGACGCGAGCGCATCGGCGGAAAATGGCCGAAGCGGCCCGACCACATGCTCGTGCGCGTCACGCGCGAACCGCTGCGTATCTACGCCAGATGGCTGCCCGATGGCGCCCATGCGGGCCAGGAAGTCATCTACGACGAGTCCAAGCGCCCGGGCGAGCTCTACGGCCATGCCGGCGGCTTGCTCGGTGTCGTATCGATGTGGACATCGCTGAACGGACCGCTCGCCCGCGCGCAATCGAACCATTCGATCCGCGAACTCGGCATCGATGCCGTGATGCAGCGTTTCATCGACGAAGGCAGGAAGTTCGCCGACGCCGACATCACGCAGCCGTCGGATATCGCGGTGGCGACCGTCAATGGCGTGCGCGTCGTCGCATTGACGTATGTCGCGCCGGCCGGGCAGCCCGACTTCTATGCGAAGCGCGAAGTGATCGACCTCGATCTCGAAGCGCCGCTCATTCGCGCGGTCGAATCCTTCGACAACGAAGGCAGAGTGTTCGAAAGCGTCGTCTTCGAGCACATCGAGCCGAAGGCATTTGACGGCCTGACGTTCGATCCACGCAACCCTGACTACCGCTTCTGAAGCGCGCGCTGACTGCATGACATGCGCTGTAACACGCGCATCCGTGCCGATGCGCAGCGCTTAAGTCTCGCCTAAGTTTCGGCCGATACGCTTGCCCCACTTCATCATCGACATCCACGACGCCGCTCTGTCCGCGGCGCGAATCGTCATGTAAAACAAGGAGTTCGCGCATGAACCTCCGCTCTGCTTCGGCTCCAGTGCGAGCCATCAAACGGCTCTTGAGTCATCACGAGATCGCCACGCTGCTCCTGCTGATGCACGCGCCGATCGACGCGATGGCCGCGCCGCCCGATGTCACCTCGCTGCAGGAATATGGCTACGTGGAAATCGTCTCGCCCGGCGCGGACGGTCCCAAGGTGCGCCTCACCGAAGACGGCAACGCCGTGCTGCGCGGCTTGGGCGTCAGGTAAGCGCCCTTCTTCCGTCGCGATCTCTGTAATAATCGGTCGACCTTTCTAACCGACCGAGGAGTGATTCGCGATGCCCGCCATGGAACCCATCGTTCAACGTGTGCTGCTGACCAACGACGACGGCATCGACGCGCCCGGCCTGGCCGTGCTCGAAGCCGTCGCCGCTGAGCTCGCGCACGAAGTCTGGGTCGTCGCGCCCGAGCACGATCAGAGCGGTACTTCGCACTCCATCAGCCTGCATTCGCCGCTGCGTATCTCGCGTCAGGGCGAGCGGCGCTTCGGCGTTCAGGGCACGCCCGGCGATTGCGTCGTGATGGCCGCGCGGCATCTCATGAAAGACGCGCCGCCGACGCTCGTGTTGTCGGGCATCAATCGCGGCGCGAACCTCGGCGTCGAGACGATGTTCTCGGGCACCGTCGGCGCGGCGATGACGGGCCTTCTGCTCGGCCTGCCTTCGATTGCGCTCAGTCAGACGTTCTCCGACCGTGAAAGCGTGCGCTGGGATACGGCGCGCGCGCTCGCGCCCGGCGTGATCCGTCAGTTGCTCGCCATCTCGCACGACGCGCCGACGTGTCTCAACGTCAACTTCCCGGACTGCGATGCGTCCGCGGCGGGTCCCCTCACCGTGACGCGACAGGGCGTCGGGCTCGTGGAAGGCATCGACGTGGTCGATGAGACCGATCCGCGCGGCATCGACTACTTCTGGCTGAGATTCGAGCGCGGTCAGCGCGAGAACGCGCCCGACAGCGAAACCGCCGTGGTCGCGAGCAAGCGCATCTCGGTGACGCCGCTGCATTTCGATCGCACCGATTCGCGCACGTTCGACGTACTCGAAGCCGGTCTGCGCGGCGGCGCGTGAGCCTAGAGCTTTTCCTCCCAGACGCGACCGACGGTTTCTCGTATGCTGCGTCGGCAACGCGCCCGGCAACGGCTCGGGCGCCACGATCATAAAAACAAGGAGGCACTATGAAGCACTTGGTCCGCATCGCGGCTGGCGCGCTTATCGCCGTGTCGGCGGCGGGCGCGTACGCGCAAGCATCGTCGCCCGCGGGTACCTGGGAAACTATCGATGACGCCACCGGCAAGCCGAAGGCGATCATCCAGATCGTCGACGACGGTAGCGGACAGCTCTCCGGCAAGGTGGTGCGCGGCATCGGCGAATTCGATCATCCGGACCGGCGCTGCACCGCGTGCACCGACGACCGGAAGGATCAACTGGTGAAAGGCATGACCATCATCACGGGCATGAAGCAGAACGGCGATACGTGGGAAGGCGGCCAGATTCTGGACCCGGAAAACGGCAAGCTGTACAAGTGTAAGATGAAGCTGGAAGACGGCGGTCAGAAGCTCGTGGTGCGTGGTTATATCGGCGTGTCGCTGCTCGGGCGCTCGCAAACGTGGGTGCGGCAGCAGTAGTGCTTCTCGGTTCGCAAAAAATAAGGGCGGAAGACTGCGTGTCTTCCGCCCGTATTTATTTGTTCAGCGTGCAGGTCAGGCAGCGTGACGAACCGCCTCGTCGTCCTGCGGCGAGCGCGCCGCCGCAATGGCGCGCATCGGCTCCAAGGCTTCTGGTGTCGCAACCGGCAATTCGGCCGGCACGCGCATGCGGGACGTCATGAGCCCGTACAGCGATTCACCGGCCGGGCCGAAGAGCTGCGTCATCACGCGCAGCAACACGCCCGATTCATGCCACGCCTTGAAGCGCCGATGGCACGTCTGATACGACGGGTATTTGCGCGGCAGCGTGGACCACGACGCGCCGCTATACATCACCCAAAGCACGCCGTTGAGCACAGCGCGCGTGTTGGCCAGAGGACGGCCGCGCAACTCCGAGCGCGGACGCAATTCCGGAAGCAGCGGCGCGACCATCTGCCATTCTTCGTCGGACATATCGCGGTAGGGTTTCACGGCATTCTCTCCAATTAGCTGCTGATTAACTGGCCAGAACGATACCGAGTGCCCTTCAACCGGCAAATCAGAGAGGTCCTAATCTTGAAAACCCGGCGAAAGCCTTATGCCATCTGGCTAGACGCCTGTTTTTGATTCTCGTATTAGCTCACGTAAGCGAAATGTTCGCGAGCCGCCGCGGCGCCTCCAGATACTCTTGCGACTGCATTTCGACGATGCGCGACACCGTGCGCGCGAACTCGTTCGCCATCGGCCCTTCGACGTACAAGTCCTCGGCCGGCACCGCCGCCGACATCAGCAGCTTGACCTTGTGGTCGTAGAAAACGTCGATGAGCCACGTGAAGCGGCGCGCTTCCGACGCCATGCGCGGCGACATCTGCGGCACGTCCGACAGGATGACCGCGTGGAAGCGGTTCGCGATCTCCAGATAGTCGTTCTGCGAGCGCGGGCCGCCGCAAAGCGTCGCGAAGTCGAACCACACGACGCCATCCGCTTTACGCAGCGCCTTGATCTCGCGCTTTTCGATATGCAGGATGGGGCTTTCGTCGGGCACGGCCGCGAGCTTCGCGTAATCCGCGCGCAGCGCCTTGTCCGCCGCCGCGCCGAGCGGCGTGTGATACGCCTGCACTTGCGACAGCGTGCGCTTGCGATAATCGGTGCCCGCGTCGACATTCAGCACGTCGAGATTCTTCTTGAGCAACTCGATGGCCGGCAGCAGTCGGTCGCGATGCAAGCCCTCCGGATACAGCGTGTCGGGCTCGTAATTGGACGTCATCACGAACTGCACGCCGTTGCTGAACAGGCGGTCCAGCAGGCGATAGAGAATCATCGCGTCGGCGATATCGGAGACGTGGAATTCGTCGAAGCAGATCAGCCGATAACGCTTCGCGATGCGCCGCGCCAGTTCGTCGAGCGGATCGGCTTGCCCCTTCAACTCCTCCAGTTCGCGATGCACTTCGCGCATGAACTCGTGAAAATGCAGGCGCGTTTTGCGCTGCACCGGCACGACGGCATAGAAGCTGTCCATCAGAAAACTTTTGCCGCGCCCGACGCCGCCCCACATGTACACACCGCGCGGCAGTTCCGGATGAACCAGAAACTTCCGGATCGCGTTCGAGCGTCGCGCCTTGTACGCCACCCATTCTTCGTAGCAGCGTTGCAGGCGAGCGACCGCCGCCAGCTGCGCTTCGTCGGACTGGTAGCCCCGCGTGCGCAGTTCGTTTTCGTAGTATTCGGTGACGTTCATCTTCTGCCGTTCGATGTGACGAAGGCGAGCGGTTTGATCCGCTCGCCTTCGTGTGCGATGCCCTGCTTGTTGCCCGAAGTCGAGCCGTATTACATGTTTAACGCGCGCTTGTCGACCGCGAGCGCCGCTTCGCGCATCACTTCAGACAGCGACGGATGCGGATGGCAAATGCGGCCGATGTCTTCCGACGCGGCCTTGAACTCCATCGCGACGACTGCTTCCGCGATCAGATCCGACGCGTCCGCTGCGATGATATGCACGCCGAGAATCTCGTCGGTCTTCGCGTCCGCGATCATCTTGACGAAGCCTTCAGCCCGCCCGATGCCCAGCGCGCGGCCATTGGCCATCATCGGGAACTGGCCGGTCTTGATCTCTCGGCCTTCGGCCTTGAGCTGCTGCTCGGTCTTGCCGACCCACGCGATTTCCGGTTCCGTGTAGATGACCCACGGCACGCAGTTGTAGTCGATATGCGGCTTTTGTCCGTCGATGATTTCCGCCACCGCCACGCCTTCGTCTTCCGCCTTGTGCGCGAGCATCGGGCCGCGCACGACGTCGCCGATAGCGTACACGCCCGGCACGCTCGTCGCGCAGTGATCGTCCACGTCGATGAAGCCGCGCTCGTTCGCCTTCAGGCCAATGCTTTCCAGGCCGAGGTTGTCCGTGTTCGGCACGCGTCCGACGGAGACGATCAGGCGGTCCGCTTCCAGCGTTTGCGCGTTGCCCTGATTGTCCGTGTACGCGATCGACACGCCGTTGCCGGTCGTCTTCACTTCGCCGATCTTCACGCCGAGGTGAATGTCGAGACCTTGCTTCTTGAACTGCTTGGCGGCTTCCTTCGCGAGCGATTCATCCGCTGCGGCGAGGAATTGCGGCAGCGCTTCGAGCACCGTCACTTCAGCGCCCAGACGACGCCACACCGAGCCCAGTTCCAGACCGATCACGCCCGCGCCGATCACGGCGAGCTTCTTCGGCACGGAGTCGAACGAGAGCGCGCCTTCGTTGTCGGCGATCAGCTTGTTGTCGACCGGAATGCCCGGCAGATGACGCGCTTTCGAACCCGTCGCGATGATCACGTTCTTCGCCGTGACGGTTTCCGTTTCGCCTTCGCCCGACACTTCGATCTGCACGCCGGCAGCGTTCTTGCCGGTGAACTTGCCGTGACCCTTGAGCCACGTGATCTTGTTCTTGCGGAACAGGAACTCGATGCCCTTCGTCATCTTTTCGACGATGCCGTCTTTACGCGCCAGCATCTTCGACACATCGAGCTTCACGTCCGACACGCTGATGCCGTGATCGGCCAGATGCTTCGACGTATTTTCGAATTCTTCGGAGGACGCGAGCAGCGCCTTCGACGGAATGCAGCCCACGTTCAGGCACGTGCCGCCGAGCTTCAGCGCGCCGGCCGGGTTCTTCCACTTCTCGATACACGCAACCATCTTGCCGAGTTGCGCTGCGCGAATCGCCGCGATATAGCCGCCCGGGCCCGCGCCGATCACGACGACATCAAATTCCTTGGACATGACTTTCCTTGAGTAGACCCCGCTCTTGCGGAGACGCCTTCGAGCGGTGCGCGCGAGCCTATCGCGCGCACCGAAGGCACTTTGTTCTTACAGGTCCAGCAGCAGACGGGCCGGATCTTCCAGCGCGTCCTTCATGGCGACGAGCGACAGCACGGCTTCGCGGCCGTCGATGATGCGGTGGTCGTACGACAGCGCGAGGTAGTTCATCGGGCGGATCACGATCTGGCCGTTTTCGACCACAGCGCGCTCCTTCGTCGCGTGCACGCCGAGAATCGCGGACTGCGGCGGGTTGATGATCGGCGTCGAGAGCATGGAGCCGAACACGCCGCCATTCGAGATGGAGAACGTGCCGCCGGTCATTTCTTCGATCGACAGCTTGCCGTCGCGCGCCTTCGCGCCGAATTCGGCGATCTTCTTCTCGATGTCGGCGAGGCTCATCTGATCCGCGTTGCGCAGAATCGGCACGACCAGACCGCGCGGCGAACCGACCGCGATGCCGATGTCGAAGTAGCCGTGATAAACGATGTCGTTACCGTCGATCGACGCGTTCACGAGCGGGAACTTCTTCAGCGCGTGCACGGCCGCCTTCACGAAGAACGACATGAAGCCGAGCTTCACGCCGTGTTCCTTCTCGAAGCGGTCCTTGTACTTGTTGCGCAGGTCCATGACCGGTGCCATGTTGACTTCGTTGAACGTCGTCAGGATGGCGTTGGTTTGCTGCGATTCGAGCAGACGCTCGGCGATGCGCGCGCGCAGACGCGACATCGGCACGCGCTGTTCCGGGCGATCCTTCAGCCACTGATCAGCCGACGCGGGCGCGTTGACTTGCGGCAGCGAAGGCTTCGCGGCCTTCGCGGGCGCAGCGGCCGGAGCCGGTGCCTTCGCGGCGGCGGGCGCGCCGGCTTGCGCGGCGAGCGCGTCGCCCTTCGTGATGCGGCCGTCGCGGCCCGAGCCCGACACCTGGTCGGCGGACACGCCCTTCTCGGCCAGAATCTTCGTCGCGGCGGGCGATGCCGCGCCGCCCGTGACCGAACCGCCCGTCGCGGAGGCGGTCGCTTGCGCGGTCGCCGACGACGACGCCACGGCCGGCTCGGCTTGCGGCGCGGGCTTCACTTCGGCGTCGCCAGCGGCGGCGGCTGCGGGCGCTTCGCCTGCTTTCGCTTCGGTGTCGATCTTCGCGATGATCTCGTCAGCGGTGACGATATCGCCGTCATGCTTGATGACCTGCGCGAGCACGCCAGCCGACGGCGCGGGCACTTCGAGCACCACCTTGTCGGTTTCGATTTCGATTAGGATTTCGTCCTGGGCGACTGCCTCGCCCGGCTTCTTCTTCCATTGCAGCATGGTGGCTTCCGAGACCGACTCGGAAAGCTGGGGAACCTTGACTTCTACGATAGCCATTTCTGTATTGTCCTAATGCGTTCTGTGTGTACGAGCGTCGGAACCGGCGCGCTTGCCGCACGCCGGTCCGATCAGGCAACGATTACTTCGCGATGGTCTGCGCACCCTTCAGGCGGCCGAACGCGCCTTCAACCAGCGCCTTCTGCTGCTCGTAGTGCTTCGCGTAGTAGCCGACCGCGGGCGAGGCGGAAGCGGGACGGCCGCTATAGGCCAGCTTCATCCCTTCCTTCATGCCTTCACGCAGATGGTGCTCGATGTAGAACCAGGCACCCTGGTTCTGCGGCTCGTCCTGCACCCAGACCACTTCGGTCGCGTTTTCGTACTTCTTGAGTTCCGCGTCGAACTGCTTGTGCGCGAACGGATACAACTGCTCGATACGCACGATGGCGATGTCGTTCGCCTTCGCTTCGCGGCGATGCGCGACGAGGTCGTAGTACACGCGGCCCGAGCAGCAGATCACGCGCTTGACCTTCTTCGCGTCGATGCTTTCGTCCACTTCGCCGATGACCGGCTGGAACGAGCCCTTCGCCAGTTCCGACAGGTCCGACACCGCTTCCTTGTGACGCAGCAGCGACTTCGGCGTGGCGATGATGAGCGGCTTGCGGAACAGGCGGATCATCTGACGGCGCAGCAGATGGAAGATCTGCGCCGGCGTCGTCGGCTGAACCACTTGCATGTTGTGGTCCGCGCACAGTTGCAGGAAACGCTCGATGCGCGCCGACGAGTGCTCCGGACCCTGCCCTTCGTAGCCGTGCGGCAGCATCATCGTGAGACCGGAGACGCGGCCCCACTTCACTTCGCCCGACGAGATGAACTGGTCGATCACCACTTGAGCGCCGTTGACGAAGTCGCCGAACTGCGCTTCCCACGCGACGAACGTGTTCGGTTCGGCGGTCGAATAGCCGTACTCGAAGCCGAGCACCGCTTCTTCCGACAGCACCGAGTCGATGACCGTGAACTTCGCCTGGTTGTCCGCGATGTTCTGCAGCGGAATGTACGTGCCGTCGTTCCAGCGCTCGCGGTTCTGGTCGTGCAGCACGGCGTGGCGGTGCGTGAACGTGCCGCGGCCCGAGTCCTGGCCCGTCAGACGCACGGCATAGCCCGATGCCACCAGCGACGCGAACGCGAGATGCTCGCCCATGCCCCAGTCGAGCTTCGCTTCGCCACGGCCCATCGCGCGACGATCGTTGATCACGCGCTCGACGAGCGGATGCAGCTTGAAGTTCTCCGGAACCGTCGTGATGCGCTCAGCGAGACGCTTCAGTTCGGCGAGCGGCACGGCGGTGTCGGCGGCGTCGGTCCACTTGCGGTTCAGGAACGGCACCCAGTCGACCGCGTACTTGCTCTTGTAGTTCGAGAGCACCGGGTCGATGGTGTGATGGCCTTCGTCCATCGCCTGACGGTACGCCTTCACGTAGTTGTCGGCGTCTTCGGCCGTGATCACGCCTTGCTGCACCAGCTTCTCCGCGTACAGCGCGCGCGTGCCGGGATGCTTCGCGATGGTCTTGTACATCAGCGGCTGCGTGACCGCCGGCGTGTCCTGCTCGTTGTGACCGAGCTTGCGGAAGCAGACGATGTCCACCACCACGTCCTTGTGGAACTTCATGCGGAAGTCGATCGCGAGCTGCGTGGCGAGCACGACCGCTTCGGGATCGTCGCCGTTCACGTGCAGCACCGGCGCCTCGATCATCTTGACGACGTCCGAGCAATACAGCGTCGAGCGCGAATCGCGCGGGTCCGACGTCGTGAAACCGATCTGGTTGTTGATGACGATATGCAGCGTGCCGTGCGTGCCGTAGCCGCGCGTTTGCGCAAGGTTCAGCGTTTCCATGACGACGCCCTGGCCCGCGAAGGCCGCGTCGCCGTGGATCTGCACCGGCAGGACTTGCAGGCCTTCTTCGTCGCCGCGGCGATCCATGCGCGCCTTCGCCGAACCCTCGACCACCGGGTTGACGATTTCCAGGTGCGACGGGTTGAACGCGAGCGACAGGTGCACCGGGCCGCCTTCGGTCGCGACGTCCGACGAGAAACCCTTGTGGTACTTCACGTCGCCGGCCGGCAGGTCGTCCACGTGCTTGCCTTCGAATTCGGCGAAGAGGTCCGCCGGCATCTTGCCGAGCGTGTTGACCAGCACGTTCAGACGGCCACGGTGCGCCATGCCGATGACGATTTCCTGCACGCCGTTCTTGCCCGCGTGACGCACGACTTCGTCCATCGACGCGATGAAGCTCTCGCCGCCTTCCAGCGAGAAACGCTTCTGGCCGACGTACTTGGTGTGCAGGAAACGCTCGAGGCCTTCGGCGGCCGTCAGGCGGTTCAGGATGTGCTTTTTCTTGTCGTTCGAGAAGTTCGGCGTCGAGCGGATGGACTCGAGACGCTCCTTCCACCAGCGCTTCTGTTCCGGATCGCTGATGTACATGTACTCGGCGCCGATCGTGCCGCAGTACGTGTCGCGCAATGCCTTGACGATCTCGCGCAGCGTCGCGCGCTCGAAACCGAAATACAGGTTCGTGGCGCTGTACATCTGGTCCATGTCGGCTTCGGTGAAGTCGTAGAACGCAGGCTCGAGTTCGGGGATATGCGGACGCTCGCGGCGCTTGAGCGGATCGAGATTGGCCCATTGCGAGCCGAGGAAGCGATACGCGCCGATGAGGGACTGAACGTAGACTTGCTTTCGCGCGGTAGCGAGATCTTCGGTGGCGCCTTCGCGCTGAACGAAGCCGTTGGACTTCGCGCGCTGGGCAAACGACTCGACGATCGGCCCGTGGGCCACGTCGTTGTGATTCGTGCCGTCCGACGCGGGCACGTTCTGCAACGCGTCGAAATAGGCTCGCCAGGTCTCGGGCACTGACGCGGGATTATCGAGATATGCCTCGTACAACTCTTCGACGTACGGAGCATTACCGCCGAACAAATAGGAGTTCGACTGGAATTGCTTCATCATTTTACGCTCACCTTTCTTCGAGTTTCTCGAGGAAGTGCGGGTTACAAAACCTTCCGCGACACGGCCTGACCGTTTAGCGGATTGCGCGAATCAAGTCTGCTTGGAAGGACCTAAAAAGCGACAGCTAATCCGAATAGCATAGCACAGATGCATTCGTCATATGACCGGACGTCGCACCGTTGCGCAGGCATTCGCCCTTCTGCAACGGGCATGTGCGGGCGTTTCCGGTCGATGCAAGAGCGCCGGCCATGCGTGATTGTCGGCATCGGCTGGCGATTCTTTAATGGGTGCGGCCAAGCGTCGAATGCAAAAAGCCGCCCGAAGGCGGCTTTTGGACTGCAACGTCGGAGGCGATTTACTCCGCCGATTCGCGGCTCGCGCGGCGGCGCTCGTGTTCCTTCAGATGACGCTTGCGCAAACGAATGGACTGCGGCGTCACTTCGACGAGTTCGTCGTCGTCGATGAATTCGACCGCGTACTCCAGCGAAAGCTGGATCGGCGGCACGAGGCGCACGGCTTCGTCGGTGCCGGAGGCGCGCACGTTGGTCAGCTGCTTGCCCTTGATCGGATTCACGACGAGGTCGTTGTCGCGGCTGTGAATGCCGATGATCATGCCTTCATAGAGCGCATCGCCCGGCGACACGAACATGCGGCCGCGATCCTGCAGCTTCCACAGCGCGTAGGCGACAGCCGCGCCGTCGTCCTGCGAGATCAGCACGCCGTTGCGGCGCTCGCCGACCGAGCCTTCCTTGACGGGCGCGTACGAATCGAACGTATGGCTCATCAGGCCCGTGCCGCGCGTGAGCGTCAGGAACTCGCTCTGGAAACCGATCAGCCCGCGCGCCGAAATCTTGTATTCGAGGCGCGTGCGACCGCGGCCGTCGGACGTCATGTCGAGCATTTCGCCCTTGCGGCGACCGAGCTCTTCCATGACGCCGCCCTGATGCTGGTCTTCGATATCGACCGTCAGGTTTTCATACGGCTCGCACTTCACGCCGTCGATTTCCTGCAGCACGACGCGCGGACGCGACACGGCAAGCTCGTAGCCTTCACGGCGCATGTTCTCGACGAGAATCGTCAGGTGCAGTTCGCCGCGGCCCGAGACTTCGAACGTGGTTTCGTCGCCGGTATCTTTCACGCGCAGCGCGACGTTGTGGTTCAGTTCCTTCGTGAGACGGTCGCGAATCTGGCGGCTCGTCACGAACTTGCCTTCCTTGCCCGCGAGCGGCGACGAGTTCACGAGGAAGTTCATCGTGAGCGTCGGCTCGTCGACGGTGATCATCGGCAGCGCCTCGGGATTCTCCGGCGAGCAGATCGTCACGCCAATGCCGATTTCCTCGATGCCGTTGATCAGCACGATATCGCCGGCCTGCGCTTCCTCGACTTGCACGCGCTCCAGGCCGTGGAACGACAGCACCTGATTGATCTTGCGATTGAGGATCGCGCCGTCCGGACCCGAGCGCACCGCGACCTGCATGCCGGGGCGAATACGCCCGCGCGCGATGCGGCCGACGCCGATACGGCCGACGTACGTGTTGTAGTCGAGCGAGGTAATTTGAAGCTGCAGCGGGCCGTCGGGATCGGCCGGGCGCACCGGCACGTGTTCGAGAATCGCCTCGAACAGCGGACGCATGGTGCCTTCGCGCGTTTCCGGATCGAGGCTCGCGTAGCCGTTCAGGCCCGACGCGTAGACAACCGGGAAATCGAGCTGTTCTTCGGTGGCGCCGAGCTTGTCGAACAGATCGAACGTCTGGTTGATCACCCAGTCGATACGCGCGCCCGGACGGTCCACCTTGTTGATGACGACGATCGGCTTGAGACCGAGCGCCAGCGCTTTCTTCGTGACGAAGCGCGTTTGCGGCATCGGGCCTTCGACGGCATCGACGAGCAGCAGCACGGAATCGACCATCGACAGCACGCGCTCCACTTCGCCGCCGAAGTCGGCGTGTCCCGGCGTGTCGACGATATTGATGTGCGTGCCTTCGTATTCGACCGCGCAGTTCTTCGCGAGAATCGTGATGCCGCGTTCCTTTTCGATGTCGTTCGAGTCCATGACGCGCTCGGCGACTTGTTGATTTTCCCGGAACGTGCCCGACTGACGGAGCAACTGGTCGACGAGCGTGGTCTTGCCGTGGTCGACGTGGGCAATGATGGCGATATTGCGGAGGGCGCGAGTCATAAGAGTATCTTGGTTGTGCGCCGTCGGAGCGAGGGCCGCCAAGCAGAACGCTCAATGGCTGATGGCTCGGCAGACCCTCGGATAAGCGTCACGTCACGCTTTCGATTTGCGTGACTGCTGTGTGACTGCCTGGAATACACTCTTCGGGCCCGGCGCGGTGAGAACCGAAAATTATAGCACGCGGACGTGTCAGCATCGAACTGCGTCTACAAAGCACTGCGCTCTCGCGCCGATTGTTAAGCATTCTCAGAAGAGACTGTTGCAGCGGCGGATTCACGCCCCTATAATCCTGCCTAGTCAACTATTGCACTCGCACAAAATTTTCCATGAGCGACGCTCCGAAACCCACGGCGATTGACAACTACGTGTTGAGCGAAAGCGTCGGCTATTTGCTGAGCCGCGTGCGCTCGACGCTGTGGAACATGGTGACGCAGCACACCACGTCCGAACTCGGCATCACGAGCACGCAGGCCAGCATCGTCTTCATGCTGGCGGTCGGCAAGTGCCTGACGGCGGCGGATATAGCGCGGGAATACGGCATCGACGCGAGCGCGGTCACGCGCCTGATCGACCGTCTGGAAAAGCGCGGCCTGCTCTCGCGCGTGCGCAGCGAGGAAGACCGGCGCGTCGTGCGTCTCGCGCTGACAGCGGACGGCCGCGCGATGGCGGAAAAGGTGCCGGCCATCTTCACGCGCGTGCTGGATGCGTTGCTCGCGGGCTTCACCCCCGAGGAAGTCGGCTTTCTGAAGAGCATGCTCCGCCGCATTCTCGCCAACACGTGCGATCCTGCCGCGTGTCCTGCGGGCGGCAATGATAAGCCTGGTATGCCATTGCGCTGACAAGCAAATGGACCGGGGAATCCAGCTTGACCACCCAAGAATTGGTTGCAACGTCCATCTTTAACACTCATCTCAAGAGACGAGCGATGAAACACCTTTCCTTGTCCGCGTGCAGGCCGAAAAGCGCCCTGCGCGGCGCGAAGAGCGCCGTGGCGGCCGCCGTGGCCGCGCTCGCGGTCGCCGGCTGCGCGAATTACGCGGGCATCTCGAGCGACAAGCAGATCACCACGCCCGACGCCTTGCAGTCGACGCAGAGCGTGCCGGGGCAAGGCGGCCAGTGGCCGAGCCTCGACTGGGCGAAGCAGTTCGGCGACCCGCAGTTGCCGCAACTGATCGACGAAGCCGTCGCGGACAATCCGAGCATCGCGCAGGCGCAGGCGCGCATCGCGAAGGCATCGTCGTATATCGAAAGCTCGCGCTCGACGCTCTATCCGCACGTGAACGCCCAGTATTCATGGACGCGCGAGCTCTATTCGGCCAACGCCCTGTTTCCGCCGCCGTACGGCGGCACGTGGTTCAGCGAGAACAACGTGCTCGCCAGCGCGTCGTGGGACCTGGACCTGTGGGGAAAGAACCGCTCGCGCCTGAACATGGCCGTCTCGCAGCAGAAGGCGGCCGAGGCGGACATGCAGCAGGCGCGCGTGACGCTCGCCGCGTCCGTGGCGCGCACGTATAACCAGCTCTCCCTGCTCTACGCGCTGCGCGACGTCACGCAGCGCGAGATCGCCAATCGCCAGGACGTCGGCCGCATCACGAGCGGACGCGTGACCGCGGGCCTCGATACGAACGTCGAACGCCGCACGGCCGAAGGCAACGTGGCGACGAGCCAGACGAACCTGAGCGAACTCGACGGGCAGATCCAGTCGGTGCGCTATCAGTTGGCGGCGCTCCTCGGCAAAGGCCCGGACCGCGGCTTGCAGATCGCCAATCCGGTGATCGATCCGAACGTCAACGTGACGCTGCCGGACAACGTGCCGGCCGACCTCATCTCGCGCCGCCCGGACATCGTCGCGGCGCGCTGGCAGGTCGAAGCGGCCACGCATGACATCGCGGAAGCGAAGGCCGAGTTCTTCCCCGACATCAATCTCGCGGCGAGCTTCGGTTTCGACGCGTTCGGCTGGAGCCGCTTCCTGATGGCGAGCAGCCGGCAGATTCAGGCGGGACCGGCCATTCACCTGCCGATCTTCGACGCGGGCGCGCTGCGCGCGCAGCTCAAAGGCCGTTACGCCGATTTCGACAATGTCGTCGCCAACTACAATCAGACGCTCGTGAACGCGCTGAACGACGTGGCGACGAACATCTCCTCGATCCGCTCGCTCGACAGGCAGATGGCCGACGCGCAACGCGCGCTCGCTGCTGCGACCAGCGCGTATCAGTTGGCGGTGATCCGCTACAAGGCCGGCCTCTCGCCGCAACTGCAAGTGCTCACGGCGGACGAAAACCGCCTCGCGAACGAGCAGACGGTGACGAACCTGCGCCTGAAGCGCACCGACCTGCAGATCGCGCTGATTCGTTCGCTCGGCGGCGGTTTCGACGCCACGAGCACGAATCTCGCCATCGACGGCAGCGGGCAACGGCAGGCCGCGAATCAGGCCGCAGATCAAGCCGCGCCGTCGCACTGAGCGACTCAAAAGAACACGCATCAAGACCAACACGGAATTTTCGGAGCCCTTCATGAGCGACCCTCAACAAACCGCCGCCAACGCGCCCGCGCCTGCGCCGAAGCAGAGCAGTGGCAAGCGCCGCATGCTGATGACGCTGATCGTCCTCGTCATTCTCATCGCCGCGATCGCATACGGCCTGTACTACTTCCTCGTCGCCCGCTTCCACGAGTCGACGGACGACGCGTACGTCAACGGCAACGTCGTGCAGATCACGCCGCAAGTGGTCGGCACGGTGGTATCGGTGAACGCCGACGACACGCAGACCGTGAAGGTCGGCGATCCGCTCGTCGCGCTCGATCCGGCGGACTCGAAAGTCGCGCTCGATCAGGCGGAAGCGAATCTCGCGCAGACGGTGCGGCAGGTTCGCACGTTCTTCGTCAATAACAACCAGTATGAAGCGCAAGTGGCGCTGCGCAAGTCGGACTTGTCCCGCGCGCAGGACGACCTGCGCCGCCGCCTGACGGTCGCGCAGACGGGCGCAGTCTCGCAGGAAGAAATCTCGCACGCACGCGACGCCGTGCGCAGCGCGCAGGCCGCGCTCGACGCCGCGCAGCAGGAACTTGCCTCGAACCGGTCGCTGACGGCGAACACGACTATCGCGGACCATCCGAACGTGCTCGCCGCCGCCGCGAAGGTGCGCGACTCGTACATCAACTACGCGCGCAACACGCTGCCCGCGCCGGTCACGGGCTATGTCGCGAAGCGTTCGGTGCAGGTCGGCCAGCGCGTCGCGCCGGGCAATCCGCTGATGGCCATCGTGCCGCTCAACGGCGTGTGGGTCGACGCGAACTTCAAGGAAGTGCAGCTCAAGCACATGCGCATCGGCCAGCCGGTCGAACTGACGGCCGATCTCTACGGCTCGGGCGTCGTGTTCCACGGCAAGGTCATCGGCTTCTCGGCCGGCACGGGTTCGGCGTTCTCGCTGCTGCCCGCGCAGAACGCGACCGGCAACTGGATCAAGGTCGTGCAGCGCCTGCCGGTGCGTATCGAACTCGATCCGAAGGAACTGGAACAGCATCCGCTGCGTATCGGCCTCTCGATGAACGTCGACGTCACCATCAAGGACGAGCAAGGCGGCCAGCTGGGCAACGTGCCGAACACCGTCTATCAGACGAACGTGTTCGACAAGTACGGCGCCCAGGCCGACGCGGAAATCGCGCGCATCATCCAGCAGAACGCGGGCGGCGGCGCGGGCACGCAAGGCGCGGGCTCGCCCGCGGCTTCGCGCGGCAACGCGACGAAGTCCGCGTCGGCCGCCAAGCTGATGTAAGCGGCCGCCTCGCGGAACCAACACATGTCTCAAGCTAACGTCGTCCATCCGCCGCTTTCGGGCGGCAAGCTCGTCATCGGGACGATCGCCGTGTCGCTCGCGGTGTTCATGAACGTGCTCGACACGTCGATCGCGAACGTGTCGATTCCGTCGATCTCCGGCGATCTCGGCGTGTCGTCGGATCAGGGCACGTGGGTCATCACGTCCTTCGCGGTCGCCAACGCGATCTCGGTGCCGCTCACGGGCTGGCTCACGCAGCGATTCGGACAAGTGCGCCTGTTCCTCGGCTCGATCATCCTGTTCGTGCTCGCGTCGTGGCTGTGCGGTCTCGCGCCGACGCTGCCGTTCCTGCTCGCCGCGCGCGTGCTGCAAGGCGCGGTCGCCGGCCCGATGATTCCGCTGTCGCAGACGCTGCTGCTTGCGAGCTATCCGCGCGAAAAGGCACCGATGGCGCTCTCGATGTGGTCGATGACCACGCTCATCGCGCCGGTCGCGGGGCCGGTGCTCGGCGGGTGGATCTCCGACAACATCTCGTGGCCGTGGATCTTCTACGTGAACATTCCGGTCGGGATCGCAGCGGCGCTCGCCACGTTCGCCATCTTCCGCGACCGCGATTCCGCGATCCGCAAGGCGCCCATCGACACGGTCGGCCTCGGGCTGCTCGTGATCTGGGTCGGCTCGTTGCAGATCATGCTCGACAAGGGCAAGGATCTCGACTGGTTCAACTCGACGACCATCGTCGTGCTCGCGTTGATCGCGGTCATTTCGTTCGCGTTCTTCATCGTGTGGGAGCTGACGGCGGAGCATCCGGTCGTCGACCTGTCGCTCTTCGAACTGCGCAACTTCACCGGCGGCACCATTGCGCTGTCGATCGGCTACGGGCTGTATTTCGGCAATCTCGTGCTCCTGCCGCTGTGGCTGCAAACGGACATCGGCTACACGGCGACGAACGCCGGGCTGGTGATGGCGCCGGTCGGCGTGTTCGCCATTCTGCTTTCGCCGATCACGGGCAAGTTCCTGCCGCGCACGGACCCGCGGCGCATCGCGACGGCCGCGTTCCTCGTGTTCGCGCTCTGCTTCTGGATGCGTTCGCGCTACACGACGGGCGTCGATACGTGGACGCTGACGCTGCCGACGCTCATTCAGGGCATCGGCATGGCGGGCTTCTTCATTCCGCTCGTGTCCATCACGCTGTCGGGCTTGCCGGGGCATCGCATTCCGGCGGCGTCCGGCTTGTCGAACTTCGTGCGGATCATGTGCGGCGGCATCGGCACGTCGATCTTTTCGACGGCGTGGGAACATCGGTCGATCGTGCATCACGCGCAACTGGTCGAACAGGCGAACTCGTACAACCCGACGTTCGCCAATTCCATGCAGCAGATGAGCGCGCTCGGCATGTCCAAGGAGCAGACTTACGGGCTCTTCAACAGCATGGCGACGCAGCAGGCCGCGCAGCTCGGCGTGAACGACATGTTCTATATCTCGGCGGGAATTTTCGTCGCGCTGATCGCGCTGATCTGGATCACGCGTCCCGAGCGCTCGGGCGGCGGCGATTCGGCAGCGGCGGCATCGGCCGCGCATTGAACGGAATGCATCGGCGGAAATGAAAAGGAGAGGCGCTGGCCTCTCCTTTTTTATTTGTGCATGCGCGCGCGGCGGTCAGTCAAGACCCGCTCACCACCAACCGCTCAGGGGCGAGCACGCCTTCCGCTGCTCGCGCGACGCCGAGCAGCTTGCCCGCATCGTCGTAGACGCGCACTCGCGTGTCCTCAGCCTGCCAAACGGACGCCGATTCGCTCAGTTCATCCAGACGCAGCCGCTGACCGTGCCTAAAGCGCCGCGTCGCGTCGTCGCGCAGATGCACGGCCGGGAACGTCGACAACAGCGCATCGACCGGACGCAGCCAGCCATCGCGTTCCGACTCGCCCGCAGCGGCTAACGCGTCCAGCGTCACCGCGCCTACCAGCGTCAGCGCGCCGACTCCGGTGCGACGCAGCGCCGTCAGATGCGCGCCGCAGCCCAACGCCTCGCCGATATCTTCCGCCAGCGTCCGCACATACGTGCCCTTGCTGCAGGTGACGCGAAACGTCACGAGCGGCAGCGCGCAGGCGATCATTTTCAGCGCGTGAATCGTCACCTGACGGCCTTCGCGCTCGACCGTCTGCCCGGCGCGGGCGTATTCGTAAAGCGGCTTGCCGTCGCGCTTGAGCGCCGAGTACATCGGCGGCACCTGCACGATGTCGCCGAGAAACCGCTGCATCGCCGCTTCGACGGCCGCTTCGTCGCACAGCACATCACGCGTCTCGACAGCCTCGCCTTCGGCATCGCCCGTCGTCGTGCGAATGCCGAGGCGCATCGTCGCTTCGTACGTCTTGTCCGCTTCGAGCAAGTCTTGCGAGAACTTCGTCGCCTCGCCGAAGCACAGCGGCAAAAGGCCGGTGGCAAGCGGATCGAGCGTGCCCGTGTGACCCGCCTTCTTCGCCAGATAAAGGCGCTTCGCCTTGATGAGCGCGTCGTTGCTCGACAGACCGAGCGGCTTGTCCAGCAGCAACACACCGTCGAGCGCGCGGCGCGGGATCTTCGGACCGCCTTTCACTCACGCACCTTCTTCGTCGTCTTTGGCGCGCGTCGCGTTGGCTTCGTCGATCAGGCGCGACATCTCGACGGCCTTCTCGATCGTCTTGTCGTAGTGGAAATGCAGCGTCGGCACCGTATGAATGTGCAGTCGCTTGAACAGCAGGTTATGCAGATGACCGGCGGCGTGATTGAGCGCCTCTTCGGTCTGCTTCGGATCGCCCGTGAGCGTCGTGAAGTAGACCTTCGCGTGCGCGTAGTCGGGCGTCAGCTCGACGCTCTGCATCGTGACGAGGCCGATACGCGGGTCCTTCACCTCGCGCATCAGTTCCGAGAGATCGCGCTGAATTTGGTCCGCAATCTGCACGTTGCGATTCGTGGACGTACGTCTTTTAGCCATGATCTTGGTTCCTTCCCTTCTCTATCGCCGCGCCAAAGAAAAAGGCGGAGCGAGCCGTCAGGCCCGCTCCGCCTCGAGCTCGGCGTACTAATGCATTACAGCGTGCGAGCCACTTCCGTCACTTCGAAGACTTCCAGCTGGTCGCCTTCGACGATGTCGTTGAAGTTCTTGATCGAGATCCCGCACTCGAAGCCCTGACGCACTTCCTTGACGTCGTCCTTGAAGCGCTTCAGCGAATCCAGCTCGCCGGTGTGAATCACGACGTTGTTGCGGATCACGCGCACCGATGACGTGCGCTTCACGAACCCGTCCGTGACCATACAACCCGCGATCAGACCGACTTTCGGCACGCGAATGACCTGACGCACCTCGACCGTGCCCGTCACCGTCTCGCGCTTCTCCGGCGCGAGCATGCCGGACATGGCCGCCTTCACCTCATCCACTGCGTCGTAGATGATGTTGTAGTAGCGAATGTCGATGCCGTTCGATTCCGCCAGCTTGCGGGCTTGCGCATCCGCACGCGTGTTGAAGCCGATGATGACCGCCTTCGACGCCGTCGCCAGGTTGACGTCCGACTCGCTGATCGCGCCGACCGCGCTGTGCACAATCTGCACGCGCACTTCGCCGGTCGAGAGCTTCTGCAGCGATTGCACGAGCGCTTCCTGCGAGCCCTGCACGTCCGCCTTGACGATGAGCGGCAGGTTCTGCACTTCGCCTTCGCCCATCTGCTCAAGCATGTTCTCGAGCTTCGCGGCCTGCTGCTTGGCGAGCTTGACGTCGCGGAACTTGCCTTGACGGAACAGCGCGATTTCGCGCGCCTTGCGCTCGTCCGGCAACACGATGACTTCTTCGCCCGCCGCCGGCACTTCCGACAGACCCTGAATTTCCACCGGAATCGACGGACCTGCCGACTTCGTCGGCTTGCCGGTTTCGTCCAGCATGGCGCGCACGCGGCCGTAGGCGCTGCCCGCGAGAACCACGTCGCCGCGGTTCAGCGTGCCCGACTGCACCAGAATGGTCGCGACCGGACCCTTGCCCTTGTCGAGCTTCGCTTCGATCACGAGACCCTTCGCGCCGGCGTCGACCGGAGCGGTCAATTCCAGCACTTCGGCTTGCAGCGACACGTTTTCCAGCAGATCGTCGATGCCCTTGCCGGTCTTCGCCGACACTTCGATGAACGGCGAATCGCCGCCGTACTCTTCCGGCACCACGCCTTCCGCCACCAGTTCCTGCTTCACGCGGTCCGGGTTCGCTTCCGGCTTGTCGATCTTGTTGATCGCCACGACGATAGGCACGCCGCCCGCCTTCGCGTGAGCGATCGCTTCCTTCGTCTGCGGCATCACGCCGTCGTCGGCTGCGACCACCAGAATGACGATGTCCGTTGCCTTCGCACCGCGCGCACGCATGGCCGTGAAGGCCTCGTGACCCGGCGTATCCAGAAAGGTGATGACGCCACGCGGCGTTTCGACGTGATACGCGCCGATATGCTGCGTGATGCCGCCCGCTTCGCCCGCCGCCACTTTCGCGCGACGAATGTAGTCGAGCAGCGAGGTCTTGCCGTGGTCGACGTGACCCATGACGGTGACGACCGGCGGACGCGGCAGACGCTCTGCCGTTTCCTCGGCGGCTTCGCCTTCGATGAGCAGCGCCTCGGGATCGTCCAGCTTCGCCGCGACCGCGCGGTGGCCCAGTTCCTCGACGACGATCATCGCCGTTTCCTGGTCCAGCACCTGGTTGATCGTGACCATCTGGCCGAGCTTCATCATCACCTTGATGACTTCCGAAGCCTTCACCGACATCTTGTGCGCGAGATCGGCCACCGAGATGGTTTCCGGCACGTGCACTTCACGGACGATCGGCTCGGTCGGCGCCTGGAACGACGTCTGTTCCTGATGCTTGCCGCGACCCTTCGGACCGCCGCGCCAGCCGCGATCCACGCCGCCGCTCGTGTCGCCGCGCGTCTTGATGCTGCGGCGCTTCGATGCGTCGTCCTGCTGCCAGCCGCCCTTGCCGCCGGCTTTCTTCTTGTCGCCGGTCGGCGCCGTCGTGGCGGGCGCTGCCGCGCCGGGCGCCGGCTTCTTCGCGGCTGCCGGACGCGCGGCTTGCGCGCCTTCGGGTTTCGCCGGCTTGTGCAGCGTGCCCTTCGCTTCGGCAGCCTTGGCCGCTTCGGCGGGCTTCGCCGCGGGCGCCGGTTCCGGCGCCTTGACCTGCGCCTTGCGCGGCGTGTTCATCATCTCGCGAATGGCGCGCGCTTCGGCTTCCGCCGCGGCACGACGCTTCGCGATGGCTTCCTGTTCGAGACGCGCCTTCTCGGCGGCTTCGCGCGCGGCGTCTTCCGCCTTCTTCGCGGCTTCGCGCTGGGCGGCGCGTTCGCTCGCCGCCTTTTCTTCCGCTGCCTTTTCGGCGGCTTCGCGCTGGGCCGTATCGTCCTGCTTCGGCGGCTTGGCCTCGGCCTTCACCTCAGCGGCGACCGGCGTACGAGCTTCCTGACGCGCTGCCTGCGCGGCGCGCGAGATCTCGGCGGCCTGCGCGGCGGCTTGCGCACGACGCTCGGCTTCCGCTTCCTGGCGGCGACGCTCGGCTTCAGCCGCTTCCTCGCGGGCGCGACGCTCCGCTTCTTCCTGTTCGAGACGCGCCTGACGCTCCTTCAACTCGCGCTCTTCGCGCTCGAGTTGCTCCGCGGCGCGGCGAGCTTCTTCCTCGCGGCGCTGGAGTTCGGCCTCGTCGACCTCGTCTTCGACATGATTCGGCGTCTCGGCCGGCTGCTCGATGCCTGCCTCGTCGCGCTTCACGAACACACGCTTCTTGCGCACCTCGACCTGAATGGTGCGAGCCTTACCCGTTGCGTCGGATTGCTTGATTTCCGACGTATGCCGGCGGGTCAGAGTGATCTTGCGCTTGTCGGCATCGGCGGACCCGTGCGACTTGCGCAAATGATCGAGCAGACGCGCCTTGTCCGTTTCGGACAGGTCGTCGTTCGCGCTCGCTTTCTGGACGCCAGCCGCCTGCAACTGCTCGAGCAGCACGCCCGCAGGCATTTTGAGTTCCGCGGCAAATTGGGCTACGTTGTTACTCGCCATTCATTCCTCTTGATGCAAGGATCAGTCCTTGCGGTTAGATCGGGTCATGCGGCCGAACCGGCCGCGATATTTCAGTGCGCCATGGTCATTTCTCACTGGAACCAGTGTTCACGTGCTTTCATGATCAACGCGCGAGCGTTATCCTCTTCCATCCCGGTCATCTCGACCAGTTCATCTACTGCCAGCTCCGCGAGGTCGTCGCGGGTCTGAATCTGATGCTCCGCGAGCTTCGCGAGAAGCTCGTTGTCCATGCCTTCGAGGCTCTTCAGATCGAGCGCGACGCCCTCGACCTTCTCCTCGTTGGCGATCGCCATCGTGAGCAGCGCGTCACGCGACCGGTTGCGCAGCTCGTGCACGGTGTCTTCGTCGAACGCTTCGATTTCGAGCATCTCGTTGAGCGGCACATAGGCGATTTCTTCGAGGCTCGTGAAGCCTTCGTCGATCAGGATGTCGGCGACTTCCTCGTCCACATCCAGACGCGCCATGAACAGATTGCGCAACTTGCCGCGCTCTTCGTTCTGCTTCAGCGCCGATTCGTCCGGCGTCATGATATTGATCTGCCAGCCGGTGAGCTCGCTGGCGAGTCGAACGTTCTGGCCGCTGCGGCCGATGGCGACCGCGAGCTCGCTCTCGTCCACGACGACGTCCATCGAATGCTTCTCTTCATCGACGACGATCGACTGAACGGCTGCCGGCGCGAGGGCGCCGATCACGAACTGCGCGGGGTCTTCCGACCATAGCACGATGTCGACGTTCTCGCCACCGAGCTCGTTGCGCACGGCCTGCACGCGCGAACCGCGGATGCCCACGCACGTTCCGATCGGATCGATGCGCTTGTCGTAGGCGATCACCCCGATTTTCGCACGCACGCCGGGATCGCGCGCGGCCGCTTTGATTTCCAGCAGCCCTTGTTCGATTTCCGGCACTTCGAGTTCGAAGAGCTTCATCAGGAACTCGGGCGCGGTGCGCGACAGTTCGATTTGCGGACCACGCGCCGTGCGGTCCACCTTCGCGATATACGCGCGCACGCGGTCGCCCACGCGCAGGTTTTCCTTCGGAATCAGCTGGTCGCGGCGCAGCAGCGCTTCCACGCGGCCGGATTCGACGATGAAGTTGCCCTTGTCCAGACGCTTGACCGAGCCGGTCATGATCTTCTCGCCGCGCTCGAGGAAGTCGTTCAGGATCTGCTCGCGCTCGGCGTCGCGCACCTTCTGCAAAATGACCTGCTTGGCAGCCTGCGCGCCGATGCGGCCGAATTCGATCGACGGAATGGGTTCCTCGATATAGTCGTCCACTTGCGCGTCGGGCTTTTGCTCCTTCGCTTCGAACAGCAGAATTTCCTGGTCGGGCTCCTGAAGGCCCGCCTCGTCCGGCACCACGCGCCAGCGGCGGAACGTCTCGTGCTCGCCGCTTTCACGGTCGATCGCGACGCGAATATCGACATCTTCCTCGAACAGCTTTTTCGTTGCCGAAGCAAGCGCAGCCTCCAGAGCTGCGTACACCACGTCCTTGTTGACGTTCTTTTCGCGCGCCAGCGCATCCGCCAGCATCAAAACTTCGCGACTCATTGTTTGCGGCTCCTAAAGTCAACTTTGGGGACGAGACGTGCTTTATCGAGGTCCGCGAGCGTGAAATCGAGCATCGCGGCGCCGTCCTTCCCTTCGAATTCCAAACCGATCTTGTCGCCCTCGGGGGCGTGCAGAACGCCGCGGAACGACTTGCGCCCGTCCAGCGGCTTTTTCAATGTGATGACGGCTTCGTTGCCGGCGAAGCGCTCGAAGTCGGCCAGCTTCTTGAGCGGGCGGTCGAGCCCCGGCGACGACACTTCGAGGCGGTCGTAATCGACGTTTTCGACTTCGAGCACATACTGAAGCTGACGCGTGACTTTCTCGCAGTCTTCGATGGCGATACCGGCCGGCTGGTCGATATAAATACGCAGCATGCCGCCTCCCGAACGTTCGAGATCGACAAGCTCGTAGCCCAGGCTCGAGACCGTGGTTTCAATCAGTTCCGTCAGTTGCACAGTAACTCCAAGGTGTTTCGCGCCCGCGCCGCGAAACACCTGCGGGCGAGCGCCTTGACTGGGCGCACCCCTGCTCCCGAGATGCCGAACCAAAAAGCCAAAAAAAAAATGGGCGCAACGCCCATCTTTTTCAACCGAGGTCGCACCCGGGCAGCGCAAAAACTATGTGCCCAGCGACTCCGTGATTTTAGCCATTTTTCGGGATAAACGCAAACGTAAAGCCCGCGATCGGACCCGTTTCGTGCCAGTTCGCATGCTTTTTTGCTTTATGCCGATGGCTCGACGACGCGATTCGAGTGGATCGGCCGCAGGCTCACCCGCGACCGACCGAAACGGCTCGTCAACGCGCGTTCAACGTCCGCGCGTGCGGTTGCGCGGGCCGCGTCCGGCGCCGGCCTTGCCTTGCCCCGCGCCTTGCTGCCCGCCGCCCTGACGGTTGCCGCGCGGGCCGTTGCCGCTCGCCGGACGCTTGGCCGGCCCGCTCATGCCTTGCGGACCCTGTCCGCGCGCATTGCGCTGCCCCGAGCGGCCGCCGTTCGCGCGATTGCCATTCGGCTCGTTGCCGATGCGGTTGCCGTTCGGCTCACGACCGCCTCGTCGGCCCGGGCCGCCAGCGTTGCCTGTATTGCCCATGTTGCCGCCGAAGCCGCCCATGCCACCCACCCCGCTCGCGCCGAACGCGCCGGGAAGCCCGCCCGCGCCGCCGCGCCGGCCGCCGCGCGCCGGCGTCTGCGCCGCGCGCAAGTGCGAGCTCAAGACCGGTTCGCGCGTGATGAAGCCCATCGACGTCTGCATCGGATCGGGCTGAACGCGCGGCGCGGCGCTGCGTCCGCCCTTCTCGGCCGTCGGCGCCTTCAGGCCGACCGCCGCCATCAGGCTGCGCACCTGGTTGTCTTCGAGTTCTTCCCAGCGCCCGCGCTTGAGGCCGCGCGGCAACGCGATCGGACCGTGGCGCGTGCGGATGAGGCGGCTGACCATGAGCCCCGCCGCCTCGAACATGCGGCGCACTTCGCGATTGCGGCCTTCCGCCAGCGCGACGTGATACCAATGGTTCGTGCCTTCGCCGCCGCCGTCCTGAATGCGCAGGAAGTTGGCGGGGCCGTCGTCGAGCTCCACGCCTTTCAGCAGCTTCTGCTTCATCGCCTCGGACAACTGACCGACGACGCGCACCGCATATTCACGCTCGACGCTGTAACGCGGGTGCATGAACCGGTTCGCCAGATCGCCGGAGGTCGTGAGCAGCAGCAGCCCTTCCGTATTGAAGTCGAGCCGGCCGACCGCGAGCCACTTCGCCGTCTTCATCGACGGGAGCTTGTCGAACACCGACGGACGGCCTTCCGGGTCCGCGTGACTGACGATCTCGCCCGTCGGCTTGTGATACAGCAGGATGCGCGGCGGCTTGCTCGCGAGCTTGCGCTTGAGCGGCTTGCCGTTGATGCGCACCTGGTCGGTCGGCATGATGCGCTGGCCGATGTGCGCGGGCTCGCCGTTCACCGACACGCGCCCTGCGATGATCAATTCCTCCATGTCGCGACGCGAGCCCATGCCGGCGTCGGCCAGCACTTTGTGCAGTTTGGGGGCGTCGTCGTCCGGTTCCAGCACGCGCTTTTGCTGGGGCGCGTTGCGGCCACGGCGCAGCATCGGCGCGCGCACGCCCGCCGAGCCGTTGTCCGCGTCGAATGCCGGGGACGTGACGTACGCAAAGACGTCGTCGACGGCGGCGGCCGCCGCGCTCTCGACGGTCGCCGGGCCTGCATCGTTGCGCTTGCCGTTGCGCGGCTGCCGTTCACGCTTTCCCGGCGGATTCTTGCGCTGCCCGCCCTCGCGGGGCGCGGCCGCTGCGACTTCGCCCGACGCTTCCACGGCGACTTCTGCGTCATCGCGACGCCCACGCTTGCGGCCACCTTGCCGCGCGGCGTCCTGCTGCCCTTCCACCGTC
Organism: Caballeronia sp. Sq4a; assembly: GCF_023170545.1. Taxonomy (NCBI): domain Bacteria; kingdom Pseudomonadati; phylum Pseudomonadota; class Betaproteobacteria; order Burkholderiales; family Burkholderiaceae; genus Caballeronia; species Caballeronia sp. Sq4a. The sequence continues at coordinate 1,688,538 of NZ_CP084250.1, forward strand.
TCGCGCTTGGGCTCGCGCTTCGCTGCCGGTTTTCGCGGCGCCTTCGCGCCCGCTTCCTTGCGCGGCGCGCGCGCCTGCGCGGCGGCGCCTTCCGGCGGCGGCGCGTCGGTCGCGGCGTCCGGCGCGCCATCCGCGCCCTTGGTCTTGGCGACAGCCCGGCGGCGTGCGATCAGACTGCGCGGACCGCGGCGCAGGCCGCGGCGCGGACGATCGTCGCCGTCGGCGCTCTCGTCGGTGCGCGTGCGTTCGCCGGCATCGGCCGACTCATGGGCGTCCGCGCCATGCACGGGGCGCGCGGATTCGGGCGAATCGCTGTCGTGGGAGTGTGTCAAAACAACCTCAAATGTCGAATTGCGCACCCTGGCGGGCGCGTCAAAAATTTCCGCTGACCGGTCCGGCTCGTCGTCTTCGACGTGATGTTTTATCGAGAGCCGGTTAAATCAGGGGCCATGCAATTGCATCAGGCGCGGCGCGCCTTCGGTTCTTCGTCGGAGTCGCCGTCGTTCAGGTCGGCGTCGTTCCGCTCGACGCCGCTCGATAGGCGGGCGTCGGTCGCATCGTGTTCTCGATGTGTGCCAGCGTCGCCTGCGTCGGCCAACGCAGGCGTTTCTTCTGAATCGGATGCATCGGTCGCGGGCATCAGGCGCACCTCGGTCAACACAGGCCCGTCCTTGTCTTCGCTCGCACGAAGCGTTCCGGCCTCGGATGCTTCGCTCGGCGAAGCGTCCGGCGTGTCGGCGACGGCAGGCATCGCGGCCTCGGGCGCATCGCTCGCGACGTTCGCTTCTGCGGGAGCCGCCACGGCCGTCGCGCCGTCCACCGTGTTTTCGCCAGCAGACGCCTGCGCCGCCGCGCCGTCCGGAAAATCGATCGAATGCTGCGCGAGCAGCGACGCCTCGAACTGCGCCGACGGATTGTCCAGCGCCGGCAGTTCGTCGAGCGCGGTCAGGCCGAGGTCGTCGAGAAACTGCTTGGTCGTGGCGTACAGCGCGGGCCGGCCGGGCACGTCGCGATGTCCGATGACCTCGATCCACCCGCGATCTTCCAGTTGCTTCACCACCTGCGTATTCACCGTCACGCCGCGAATCTCTTCGATATCGCCGCGCGTGACCGGCTGTCGATAAGCAATAATGGCGAGCGTTTCGAGCACCGCCCGCGAATATTTCGGCGGCTTTTCCGGATTGAGCCGGTCGAGATAAGTCCGCATGGCGGGCTTGCTCTGAAAGCGCCATCCCGACGCAAGCGCCACCAGCTCGACGCCGCGCCCCGTCCAATCAGCCTGTAGTCCTTCGAGCAGCGTGCGCACCGTATCGGCCGAAATGTCCTCGGCGAAGAGCTTGCGCAATTCACTCACCCGCAGCGGTTCCTGCGCGCAGATCAAAGCAGTCTCGAGGACGATTTTCGCCTCTTGGGTATTCATGCAGCTTGGGTCAACCCTTAATGGTCAATGATCCGGTTCAAAACGAGCCTGAGCGAGTTCGAACGTCACCGAAGCGGTGCGCACGATAAAGCTGGACGCGGAGTTTCAAGACGCGCTCGCCCGATTGTAATCGGTCATATTGATTGGGAGCACGCACCGGGGAGAGGCGACAATGGGCGATCGGTGAGCGAATCGCCGGGCCATCTCAGCCGGACGAGGTGGCGCTTTCCTAGGCGAAAGCGCGTGACTGAGCGCCATATTACGCAAAAAGAACCGGGGCGTAAAGGTGATCGATTACGCCCGACTCTGCTCACTTCCCACTCGCTTAGCCCTTACTTCGCGCCTCGGTCAGACAAAAAGCGCCGCAGGCGTTCGACGCCCACGTCGAGGCGCGCGGGATCGCAGGCGTAGCACCAGCGCACGAAGCCTTCGCCTTCCGCGCCGAATGCGCTGCCCGGCGCGAGCCCGAGTCCCGCCTCTTTCACCAGCGCCTTGCACAGTTCGAGGCTGCGCTCGGCGCCCGGCAGCGAGAAGAACAGGTACATCGCGCCATCGGGGGCGCGCACGTCGACCCCTTCGATACGCTGCAACGCGTTCACCAGATGATCGCGGCTCGCACGCAGGTCCGCGACGAGCGATTGCGTGAACGGCTCGCCCTGTTCCACCGCGACGATGCCCGCCTGCTGCACGAACGACGGCGCGCACGACGTGTTGTATTCCACGAGCTTGCCGAGGTCGTCCATCAGGCGCGCGGGCGCGACGAGCCAGCCGAGCCGCCAGCCGGTCATGAGCCACGCCTTCGAGAACGAATTCACCGCGATCACGCGCTCGTCGCGATCCGCGAGATCGAGGAAGGACGGCGCCACGTTCGCGCCCGGACCGTAGTACAGGCGCTCGTAGACCTCGTCCGCCACGATCCAGATGCCGTGACGGCGGCAATGGTCGAGCACGGTGCGCTGCTCGTCGCGCGTCATCGTCCAGCCGGTCGGGTTGTTCGGCGAGTTGATCATCAGCATGCGCGTGGACGGCGTGAGCGCGGCGAGCAGCCGGTCGAGATCGAGCGTCCATCCGCGCTCGCCGTAGGTCAGCGAGACCGTTTCGACCGTCGCGCCGAGAATCTTCGGAATCTCGACGAGGTTCGGCCACAGCGGCGTCACCGCGACCACGCGGTCGCCCGCGCCCGCGACGAGTTGCGCGGCCAGCATCAGCGCGTTCACGCCCGCGCTCGTCACCGCGATGTGATCGGCGGGCGTCGGGCCGTGCAGCGCGCTGACGTAGCGGCCGAGCGCCTCGCGCAGCGGCGCGATGCCCAGGTTGTGCGTGTAGAACGTCGCGCCGTCGGCGAGCGCGCGGCTTGCCGCATCGCGAATGAATTCGGGCGTGACCCGGTCCGATTCGCCAAACCAGAACGGCAGCACGTCCGGCACGCCGAATCCGGCGTTCGCGACTTCGCGAATCTGCGAGGGACGCAACGCCCGCACGGCGTCGCGCGCGTTCGGCGCGCCGCCCGCGTGCGCCTGCGCCGTCAAGCCGCCCAATTCAGCGATTACCGCGCCTTCCGATTCACTCATCGCCCGCTCCGTCGAAAAGGAAGAAGTCTAACGCGAGCGCGATAAAAAGCGCGCGCCCTTCAGAGTTCTTCGGCGCGTCGCGGCAGCCCTGCGATCAGCGACCACACCGACTGCGCCGCCGGCGACAGCGAGCGGTCGCGCCGCCGCACCAGTTCCACCGTGCGTTCGGCGCGCGGTTCGAGCGGCAGCGCGACGAGCGACGAATCCGCCGGCAACGGCAGCGCGAGCCACGGCAGCACGCTCACGCCGACGCCCGCTTCCACCAGTCCGAAGACGGTCGCCGAATGACCGAGCTCCTGCACCACGTGCGCTTCGACACCGTGCTGCTGCATGACGGCATCGATAATCGGGCGGCTGCCCGATGCGTAGTCCAGCATGACGAGCCGCTCGCCCGCGAGCGCGTCCCAAGGCGCGGCGCGTTCGTGCGCGAGCGGATGATCGCGCCGCGCGACGAGGCAGAACGAATCGGTCATCACGGCTTCGCCGTGCAGATCGTCGGCGGAAAACGGGCCGATCACGACGCCGAAATCCACTTCGCCCGACTTCACCTTGCGAAGCACGTCTGACTGGACGTCGTCCCGCAGGCTGAGCGTGACGAGCGGAAACTGCCGCGAGCAGGACGCAATCACGCGCGGCATCAACCGGCACGCGATCGTGGGGCTCGCCGCGACGATCACCCGGCCGCGACGCTGCTGCCCCAGATCGCGCGCTTCACGCAGGGCTTCGTCCAGATCGGCGAGCAGGCGCGACACGGTGCCGACGAGATCCATGCCGACATCGGTCAGTTGCACTTCCCGCGTGGTCCGGTCGATCAGCTTGAGCCCGATTTCGCTCTCCAGTTCGCGCACGGAGCGGCTCACCGCTGACTGCGTCAGGCCGATCTCGGCGCCGGCGCGGCTGAAGCTGCGTAGCCGCGACACTTCGATAAAGACGCGCAGTTGGCGCAACGTCACATTCAGGGAGGCGTTCATTCCGGCGATTCATGAAAAGCTTGGTCTCATGCGAAATTATAGGCCATCGCGACGGTTTCGCTGCGGTGCAGCAAACCGCCCGGAACGCACGCCGGGAGGGCCTGCTGCACAGGATTGGTGATTGTCCCGATTTCTTAATCAATCGGATTCGGGTCTGATACGGGCCATGCTGGCATCGCGTCAGCCTACTGCCATGCGGGTTTCCCGGATTTCGCGACGTGCATGGCATGGTTCTCGCATTTCATTGCGCACAGAGGTCGAAGCACAGCGGACGTATCGGAAACTGGTTTGCCGCAGCCGCTTCGGCCTTCCCTGGATTCGTTCATCGGATTCGACCAGAGTGCGCGGCGCGGGGCAGCGCACCGGGGTTAGCTTCGCTGAGGTGAGATATGGTGCTGTTCGACGATTTGAGAGATAACGAGTGGGCGCTGGTTGAGGCGTTGTTCTGTTCGGAGCCCGCGCGCAGCGAGCGGCGCGGCCGGCCGCGCGTCGAAGCGCGATCGGTTGTCAACGCCGTGTTGTGGGTCTTGTCGACGGGCGAAGGCTGGTCGAAGCTGCCGGGCCGTTATCCCTCGCCTCCCACCTGCCGCCGTCGCTTCGACGAGTGGCAAGCCGACGGCACGCTCGCGGAGATCGTGAAGCGTCTGTCGAGCAACGGCCGCGAGGTGTCGCTGCGCGGGCGTATCGGTTCGAGCGCGGTGAAGCCGCCCGCTCCTCCGAGCCGCGACCGACTGCGCGGCGCGTTCTGGACCAATCCCGAATCGTGGCGCGCGCCGGCCAAGATGGCCTGAGCCTACTGCATCACACGTCGAAGCCGGTTCTGCCGGCTTCGATCACTTTCGGGCGTTGCTTTGCCGACCTCGCGCGCTTCGTTGCGCGATACAACTCTTTACGATTGCTTACAGCGCCGCGACGAATCGAGGCTTAGCGTGACGAGTGACCCAACAGGTCCGATCAGGGCTTCAGGACACTCTCATGAAGGTTTCGACACTGCTCGTGCGTGGCGTCTTGGCGGGGCTTGCCGGCGTGGCGTCCGTTGCTCACGCGCAGCCGCCTGCATCCGATCTGCACCTCACCGCGAAGACGGCGGCGCCCGCGTCGCCTGACGCCGCGCGCGCTCGCGCCGCGACGCCGCCCGCGCCGCGCGGCGATTTGCGCGGCGACATTGCGAGCAACGTGCGCGCTCGGCCGGACAACGACCGCGACGAACGCTCGCCGCATCACTGAATCTTCGGGCAACGAGTCTCGATTCGCGCGGAACCCGGCGAGTCGGCCGCAGTCACACCCAATGCCATGAGCACAGCATGGCAACAGTGGAATCCGGTCTGCCCGTGTCCTCGGACACGGGCTTTTTTTCGACCGGACTTCACCCACTTCGCGCTGCGCGCGTCGCTTCAAATTCTGACTTCGAGCACCGCTTCGTGGCCACCGAAGGTGTACGGTTCGGTGCGCCGCAAATCCCAGTCGATGGAACGCTCATCGCGCGAGAGCCGCGTGAATTCCTGTTTTCCGCGTTCGGTGACGACGGCGATATCCACAGGTGCATGAAATCCCGGCGCTGGCGCGACGGTGCGTTGCCGCGCGAGCTCGAGTAGCCCGAGGGCGCGAAGGTGGTCGAAACCCTTGGGGCGTTTCGCCCACGGAACTTGACGATACTGCGCCCGGCGAAGTGCTTCGAGTACCGCTTCGTTGGAATACGTGGTCATCTCGTTTTTTCTTCCTGTGCAGCCGTGACGACGCTCGTGACGGTCGCAAGACGGTCCGCGACGTCGACTAAACGCGGCGCGCCGAATTTCACGCCAGCGAACGTTTTGAGCGTTCGCTGCCTGAATGTTTGGCCGCCGCTTGCGCTAGGTGCTGCTTTCTATTAAAAGCCCCCGTTGAGAGCGCGCTGATCACGCGCTTTCCTGCGACAACCGCCGATGCGCTCTGACCACGCGATGACGGAGCAAATTGCCCTGAAACCAATACGTTACTCCAATTAAATTGGTTCTATTTACTTTATTGCTGCTTTTTTTTGCATTGTTCGCGTTTTGCGAGCGCCTTCGTGCGGCGATTGTCATCATCACCGTTCTGCTCGCCTGGGGCCTCGGAAGCGGCTGGCTCGCGAGGCCGCTGCTGCGAATCGCGCAGCACGGCTACGAAGAGACCCTACCGCCCTCCTTCGCGCCCAAAACCACCATCGTCCTGATGGGCGGCGGCACGGACCGGCGTCACGGCAAGCTTGTGCCGAAAAGCGATTCGGTGCCGCGCATCGCCGCGGCGGCGCGGGTGTATCGGCAATGCCGGGACACCGGCGCCTCGTGCCGCGTGATCCTGAGCGGCGGCGATCCCCAGCATCACGGACAGGCCGAAGCCGACAACTACGCGCCGTATGTCCTGGCGCAGGGCGTCGCACCGGCCGATCTGACGCGCGAGAACAAAAGCCTCAACACGTACCAGAACGCGCAGAACGTAGCTGCCATCTTAGGCAACGCCCATGACACTGCTTTGATCGTCATCACATCCGCGTATCACATGCGACGTTCGGTCCGGGCTTTCGAAGCGTTCGGCTACGAGCCGCAGCCGTATGTCTCGGACGTGCGTGAGAATCGGCTGACGGTATTGCCGCGATACAGAAGCCTGGAGAACAGCGAGCTTGCGCTGCACGAGCTGGTCGGGCTCGCGCGTTTTCACGTCTGGCGCTGGCTGCACCTGTACTGAGGCACGGAATCGGCGTATATCAAAATAATCAGGACTAGAAAGTACCTCGGCGCGCCGGTATGATTTCGCTCCGGCTCGCACGGCCGGGCCGGTATCGTCGTCCGACACGCCGCTGACCTGATCTCGGCCTATGATGGACGCAGTCAGGCGGTGGCTCGTTCCCGTAGGCATCCCGCCACGGATGCGCGCCCAAAGCCAGGCGGGAGCGATTTTTGCTCTGATGTATCTGTCTTTCCAACCGAATCGGACAGGCGATTCCCGGGTTCAACTGCTACTAGGAGGTAACAATGAAGAAAGTGTCCCTGGCTGTTTTGTTGTCCCTGAGCGCGGTCGCATCGGCCTACGCGCAGAGCGAACAAGGCGTGACGATGAGCACCGATCCCGCACGGATCGCGGACATCGAATCGCGTGCGCAGAATCTGCAATCGCAGCAATCCAGCATGCAAAACATGCAGATGGATCAATCGAACACGATGCACAAGTCGGGTCATCACAAGAAGTCGCACGGCAAGTCGATGCACCATTCGGCCGAGTAAGGCACTTGGTCGCCGGCCTGCTTTTCGGCGGGTCGCGCCGCGCCGTCATCGCGATGCACGAACGCGATGACGGCGAGATCCGTTATACGGGCTCAACCGCGCGCTGCGCGATGCGCCACCCAATCGCCGCCCTCGATGCGCGGCAAGCCCTGTACCGCGCTCGCAGCGACCGGATACACGAGGCAATCGATATGCGTCGCCTCGCCGTCCAGCTCGACATTCACATGCAGCCGGTGCGCGCGAAAAAGTCCCTCGACGCCCGGGTACACTTCCTCGATCTCGTCCAGCACGGCGACGAGCGCATCCTCGATGCAATACACATCTCCTTTGACCGGCGTGCCGTCCTCTTCGTCGAGAACGAGTCCGGGATAAGCGCCGAAATCGTAGAGCCGACCACGCACGTGCGCCGTGCCGATCCATTGCGGCGCCGCGATCCCGTTGCGCTCAGCCGCGCGATTGATGTCATTGATCTCGCCCGCGCGGAGCGTGCCGTACACGAAAACATATTGCATCGAAGAAACCGCTCCTTTCGCTAGTCGCCGAGATGCGATTATCGCCGCCCAAAAAGCGCGGACGGACTGCCGGCTCGCTTCGGTTAAGATCGGCGGATCGCGGCCAGGTCGGCCGCCCGACGAGCCGCCATGCCCACGTTCGCCGATCCACGCCCGCCTTTCGAGCAGGTCGAACACCTCGACATTCCCGTCGAGCACTCGCCGACGCTCGACCATCCGATCCGCGTTCGCTCGCGCCCGGTGCCTTATGGCGTGCGGATCGCGCTGCATACGCATCCGTGGGCGCAAGTCGCCTACACGTCGCGGGGCGTGCTGCGCGTGGCAACCGCCGATTCGACGTGGATGGTGCCGCCCTCGCGAGCCATCTGGGTGCCGCCGAACGTCACGCACGAAGTGCTGATCGTGGAAGATGCGTACTTGCGCACGCTCTATGTGGACGCGAGCGTCGTGCCGGCCGGGCTCGGCGCGTGCCGCGTGGTGGAAGTGTCGCCCTTGTTGCGCGAGGTGATCGCGGCGCTGGACGAAGCGTCGATCACGCGTGAGCGCGAGCGCCTGCTCGGCACGCTCGCACTGGACGAGATCATCCGGTCGCAGCCGTTGCCGCTCTCCGTGCCGATGCCGAACGAGAAGCGCCTGCGCGCGCTCTGCGACGCGGTGCTCGCGGACCCTTCGCACTCCGATCTCGAACGCTGGTCGTCGGAAGCCGGCGCGAGCACGCGCACCATCGCGCGCCTGTTCAGACGCGAACTCGGCGTGAGCTTCTCGCAGTGGCGCCAGCAGGCCGTGCTGGCACGCGCCATTCCTTTGCTGAGTCAGGGCCGGCCGCTCGCGCAGGTCGCGCGTGAGTTGGGGTATCAGAGCCAGAGCGCATTTTCGGCGATGTTTCGCCGTGCCTTCGGCGAGAGTCCGCGTGCGTTCTTCGCTCGTGACGCCAGCGACGAGCGCGACAACAACGACACGCGCGCTGTCTGATGCTGCGCGCCGCGTCGGCTCAGACGGGCCGGACCATATGTCGAATCGCGCCGAGCTGCGCCAGCCTGGGGCCGGCCGGACGATATCCGAGCCGCATATAAAGGCGCGCCGCCGGGTTGTCGACGAAAACGCGCAGTTGGCATTCCGCCAGCCCGCGGGCCCGCGCCCAGCGATGCGCCGTGTTCAGCAGAAATGTGCCCGCGCCTCGTCCCCGGTAGCCCGGCGCGATTTGAACATCGCGAATGTGCAGCGAGTTGTCTTCTTCGGTCACGCGCATGACGCCGACGGGCACGCCGTCCGCCTGCAGAACGAAGTTCTCCGACTCGCGCCAGCTCGAAAGAAACAGGTCGCCGCGCCAGACAAGATTGTGGCGCCGGTAATAACCGACCATGTTGTCGTGCGTGAGGGCCTCGGCGAAGGCGAAATCGGCCATCGTCGCCTGGCGGAGTTGATAGAGCGAGAGGTCTTCGGTCGGGTCGAGCATCGCACGCATGCAGGCACGGGACAGTGCCTCCACACTAAGACAGCGCGCGCTTGCTGGCAATGGAAAATGCGATGCCGGTGAGAAGAGCGAACCGGCGCGGCGAAAAACAGGCAAAAAAAATCCAGCCCGAAGGCTGGATTTTTTCACAACAAGCTGGCGGAGCGGACGGGACTCGAACCCGCGACCCCCGGCGTGACAGGCCGGTATTCTAACCAACTGAACTACCGCTCCAACTCTTTCATCGTTTCTCGAAGATCAAGCTTCGAGAAATGTGCAGCGCTTTCTACTAGCAGCCGCCGATGTTCTGGCGTCCCCTAGGGGATTCGAACCCCTGTACTCACCGTGAAAGGGTGATGTCCTAGGCCTCTAGACGAAGGGGACAGCAAACTTCTTGCAATCCTGCGGCGAAAAAAAACCGGCTGATCAGCCGGAGTATTCCTGCTCGCAAAATGTTGGCGGAGCGGACGGGGCTCGAACCCGCGACCCCCGGCGTGACAGGCCGGTATTCTAACCAACTGAACTACCGCTCCAGCTCTTTCCTTGTTCCACGAGGCTCTAGTCACCTCATGAAACCGACAGCGCATTTTCTAGCAGCCGCCTGAATTCTGGCGTCCCCTAGGGGATTCGAACCCCTGTACTCACCGTGAAAGGGTGATGTCCTAGGCCTCTAGACGAAGGGGACAGAAACTTGTGATTCTGTCTTTACCGCTTGCTTCGCTGATTAACTGCTGCAAATCAGCGAAGACCGAGATTCTAAACAACTTCGCGTTACTTGTGAAGTATTTTTTGCGACTTCCGAAACCCGGAGAATAACTTCGCAATCACTTCATCTGTTCTTGGTGGAGGTAAGCGGGATCGAACCGCTGACCTCTTGCATGCCATGCAAGCGCTCTCCCAGCTGAGCTATACCCCCTTGCAGAACAGAAACGAGATTCTATAGGCCGCTTTTGAAGTTGTAAATACCTTCTGGTGATACAACCGACAATTTTTTCACTTATCGCTTCGCGTACGCGCGCAAGGGCTTCTTCAGGCGCCTTACGCGCGTCTATGCTCAACCGGCCGCGCGCTCCAGACGACGCAGCACCGTGTCCCGACCGAACAGCATCAGCACGATGTCGATGGACGGCGTATGCGTCGTGCCCGCGACGAGCAGGCGCACCGGCATCGCGAGTTGCGGCATCTTGAGCTTGTGCGCGCCGAGCGTCGCCTTCAGTGCCGCCGAGATGCCCTCCTTGGTCCACTCGGCTTGTTCGAGCGCCGCGCGCAGGTCCGCGATCGCCGGCCGCACCGCGTCGGTCACATGCTGCGCGAACGCGTCGGCTTCGATCGTGGGCTCGCGGTAAAACATCGCGGCGTTGTCGGCGATGTCCTTCACCGTCGACGCGCGATCCTTCAGCAGCCCGACGACCTGTTCGAGCGGCGCGCCGTTGTCGATTGCCGCGGCGTCGATCCCGGCTTGGAGCAGGAACGGCCGCGTCAGCCCGGCGAGCCGCGCGTTGTCGGCTTCCTTGATGTAGTGCGCATTCAACCAGTTGAGCTTGTCGTGGTCGTATTGCGCGGGCGACTTGCCGAGATGCTCCAGATCGAACCATTCGATGAACTGCTCGCGCGAGAAAATCTCCGCATCGCCGTGCGACCAGCCGAGCCGCGCCAGATAGTTGACGACCGCCTCCGGCAAGTACCCGGCATCGCGGTAACCCATCACCGCCATCGCGCCGTGACGCTTGCTCATCTTTTCGCCCTGCTCGTTCAGCACGGTCGGCAGGTGCGCGTAGACCGGCGTTTCGCCGCCGAGCGCGCGCAGGATGTTGATCTGGCGCGGCGTGTTGTTCACGTGGTCGTCGCCGCGGATCACATGCGTGATCTTCATGTCGAGATCGTCGACCACCACGCAGAAGTTGTACGTCGGCGTGCCGTCGGGGCGAGCGATCACGAGGTCGTCGAGCTCTTCGTTCGATATCTCGATTCGCCCCTTCACCGCGTCGTCCCACGCGACCACGCCCGTCAGCGGATTGCGGAAGCGCACCACCGGCTTCACGCCCTCCGGAATCGGCGGCAGCGTCTTGCCCGGCTCCGGACGCCACGTGCCGTCGTAGCGCGGCTTTTCGCCGGCGGCGCGCTGACGCTCGCGCAACGCGTCGAGCTCTTCCGTCGACATATAGCAGTGGTACGCGAGGCCCTTCTCCAGCATCTGGCCGACGACCTCGCGATAACGGTCCATGCGTTGCATCTGATAGAACGGGCCTTCGTCGAAATCGAGGCCGAGCCACGCCATGCCTTCCAGAATCGCGTCGACGGACGCCTCCGTCGAACGCTCGACGTCCGTATCCTCGATACGCAGCACGAAGGTCCCTTTCATCTTGCGCGCGAACGCCCACGGATAGAGCGCGGAACGGATGTTGCCGAGATGGATGAAGCCGGTCGGGCTCGGGGCGAAGCGGGTACGGACTTGGGTCATTGCTGTTTTCTCGATGTACTCGAATGTTTGCGCTCGCCCGGCGAAAAGAAGCGGCCGAGCGAGAGAGCGAAGAGGCGAACGGGCGGCGCGTGGAAGCGCCGTTGGCTCTTGCACGAAAGCGATTGCCGGCCGTAATGCACGCACGTCGGGCACGCACGTCGGGCACGCGCGTCGGGCACCGGCTCAATGACCCGAAATTATACCCGCCGCCCGCCTCGCGCCTGAGCCCGCGCCTTTTGCTTTATGATGTGCGCGCCGTTTCTTGAGGACCCGGAAACGCGCATGCAACTGCACACTCGCCGCATCGCTGGAGTCTCACTTGGAATCATCGTCACGTCTCATTTCCCGCCGTGCATTCTCGCTCGCGGCGGCGTCGTCCATTCTCGCTGCGTGCACGAGCACGAGCACGAGCGGCGGCATCGGCGGCCTCGCCGGCAAGAGCGCGCCGATCGCGAATACGCCGGCCCCGGAGCCGCAACGCGCCGCGCGAATCGGCCTCGCGCTCGGCGGCGGCGCTGCGCGCGGCTTCGCGCACGTCGGCGTCATCAAGGCGCTCGAAGCGCGCAACGTCCGCGTCGATCTGGTCGCCGGCACGAGCGCAGGTTCGGTGATCGCGGCGCTGTACGCGTCCGGCATGACCGGCATCGCGATGAACAAGCTAGCGCTGACGATGGATGAAGCCTCCATCAGCGACTGGGCGATGCCCTTTCGCGCGCGCGGCATCCTGCAAGGCGTGGCGCTGCAGAACTTCCTGAACAAGACGCTCGACAACCGGCCGATCGAAAAGATGGCGAAGCCGCTCGGCATCGTCGCCACCGACTTGAAAACCGGCCAGCCGATTCTCTTTCAGCGCGGCAATACCGGCGTGGCCGTGCGCGCGTCGTGCAGCGTGCCGTCGATCTTCGAGCCGGTGAAGATCGGTGATCACGAATACGTCGATGGCGGACTCGTGAGCCCGGTGCCCGCCGCGTTCGCGCACAAGATGGGCGCGGATTTCGTGATCGCGGTCGATATCTCCGCGCGGCCGGAAACGGCGCTCACGCAGAGTTCGTTCGACGTGCTGATGCAGACGTTCACCATCATGGGCCAGTCGATCAAGGCTTACGAGCTCGACAAATACGCGAACGCGGTCATCCGCCCGAATCTGAACGCGATGAGCAGCAGCGACTTCAGCCAGCGCAACGCCGCGATCCTTGCAGGCGAAGAAGCCGTGTCGAAGATGTGGCCGACGTTGCAGCGGCAACTGGCCGAGCGCGGCATGCGCGTTTGACGGCATCAAAAAGACGAAGGCCACGCAATGCGTGGCCTTCGCGCATCAGCGCAGCGACTTCACCTTGTCGGCGGTGACATCGCCGGGCTGGCCGCCCCATGTCGCCCGCAGGTAGTTGGCCAACTGCGCCATCTGCTCGTCGCTGTACGTCGCGGCGAAGCCCGGCATCGGCTGCATGCGCTCCACGCCGGCGAACGGCTGCGCTTCGATGCCGTCGAGCATCGATACGATCAGGTTGCGCGCGTCGCCCTGGCGCAGCGTCGAGTTGTCCTTCATCGCGATGGCGACGTGCGGCTTGCCCTCGCCTTCGCGTCCGTGACAGCCGGCGCACGAATCGAGATACAGGTTGCGGCCTGCTGCGAGTTGTTCCGCGTCGGCCGATTGCGGCTTGACCGGCGCTGGCGCGGGCGGCGCGTCGCCGAGCAGATACGTCGCGAGCGCGCGGGCGTCATCGCGATTCAGATGCTGCGTGCTCAGATACACGACCCGATGCATTTCGCCGAAAGCCGATCCCTGCCGCGCGACGCCCGTCGAGAAATACGCCTGCAAGTCCGCGCCGGTCCAGCCGCGCGCCGCCAATGCCGCCGGCGTGATATCCGGCGCGGCGATGCGTCCGAGCGCGCCGCCCTGCAGCGTCTTCCCGTCCGCGAGTTGGCCGAACGCGCCGCGCGGCGTGTGGCATTCCGCGCAGTGCCCGAGCGCGTTGGCGAGGTAACGGCCGCGCGTCCAGTCGGCCGATTGGCCTGAGGATGCGTCGGGCAGCGCGTCGTTCAGGAACAGCATGTCCCAGAACCGCACCGCGAAACGCACGTTGTACGGGAAGCGCAGACTCGCTTCGACACTCGGCACCGCGGCGGGCTTTTGCGCCATCAGGTAAGCGTAGATAGCGTCGCTGTCTTCGCGCGACATCTGCCGGTACGACGTGTACGGCATCGCGGGATACAGCTTGCCGTTCGGCGTCTTGCCGTCGTGCAGCGCCGCGTAGAACGCGTCGGACGTCCATTTGCCGATGCCGTACTTCGCATCGGGCGTGATGTTGCTGCCATAGAACGTGCCGAATTGGGACTCCAGCTTCACGCCGCCCGCGAACGGCGCGCCGCCTTCGGCCGTGTGACAGGCAGCGCAGTCGGCGGCTTGCGCGAGATAGCGTCCGCGAGCGACGACTTCCGGCGAAGCCGCAGTCTTCTGCGCGACATCGCCATCGCTGTGGCAGGCGGACAGCGCGAGCGCGGACAGTGCGAACGGAAGCACGCGCATCAACGAGCGGCGCACGGTGCGCGTCATGATCGATGTCATCATTCGGCGTCCTTCACGAGTCCGGGCGTGGCGAGCACGAGGTCCTTCACGGCTTCGTAGTAGCGCACATAGCCCGTGCAGCGGCAGATGTGGTCGTTGAGCGCGGCCATGATCGTCGCTTCGATCTGATCCTTCGCGATCGGCTCGCGCTTGAGCCGCTCGAGCAGCACCGTCGTCGCGTTGACAAAACCCGGCGTGCAATAGCCGCACTGGAAGCTGAAATGATCGAGGAACTGCTGCTGCACCGGCGAGAGCTCGACCACCTCGCCGTGTTCGTTGCGCTTCGCGTGTCCTTCGATGGTCCGCACCGTCTTGCCGTCGAAGAAGTGCGCGCCGTTGATGCACGTGCGCACTTCCTCGCTCGTGCCGTCCGCGTGATCCACGATCACCACGCACGCATGGCAAACGCCCTGGTCGCAGCCGAGCCGCGAGCCCGTGAGACCGGCGTATTCGTGCAGGAAATCGATCATCGGCAAACCGGACGGCACCGGCATCGGGCCAATCTTGTTGCCGTTGATCGTCATCGAGAGCGAGCGCATGTCGACGCCCGCGGCGGATGGGATGGCCGTCATGCGAGCACCTCCTGAATGTTTTGCGGCGTCACCGGCAGATCGGTGAAGCGATGGCCGATCGCGTGCGCGATCGCGTTGACGATGGCCCCGACCACCGGAATCATCACCACTTCGGCGATGCCCTTCGGCGGATCGGTCTCACTGAGCGGCGGCAGCACGTCGCCGGTCTGATTCCACACGGCGACATCGCTCGCGAGCGGCAGCCGGTAGCGGTTGAAGTTCCAGGTGCCGTTGCCGGGGCCGTCTTCGTAGAGCGGCAGATACTCGTGCAGCGCGTGCCCGATACCCATCGCGAGGCCGCCCTGCAACTGCCCCGACACGAGTTGCGGCGCAATCGGATTGCCGCATTCGAGAATCGAGTGATGCGACAGCAGTTCGACCTTGCCGCTCGCCTCGTTCACGGCCAGTTCGACGAGCGTGCCCACCGCGCTGTAGTACGTGACCATCGCGTTATTGCGCTGCACGGGCGGAATCATCACGCGCTTGCGGTCGAGCACGTGATACCCGTTGGCGGTCGCCTTGCCTTTATCGGCGGCACCGCTGCCAAAGCGCACCGACAAGCCGTCGAGCGGCAACTGATCGGCTGCGCCTGCGATGTCGAACTGCGCTTCGCTCCACTGCCAGCGGTTGAACGTGTGCACGACCGCGCCGGTCGCGAGTCCGAGTTCGTGCGCCTTTTTCGCGAGGACGTCGAACGGAATCGGCTCGAGGCCGTCGGCGGACAGCTTGCCGTCTCTCCAGCGCGCGTCTTCGATTCGCACGACGAACGATGCCGCCTGACCGCCGCCGATGCCTTGGCCCCAGATCGCCATCGCGGCGGGCCACAGGCCGTGGCGGAACAGCACGCGCGCCGCCTCGCGCGTCGCGTGCGAGAAGTAGTACGCAGAATTCGTCGCGCTCGCCGGCGACATGTACGCGGGCGACCAGCGCGGATTCGCGCTCAATCTGTCCTGCTCGGCTTGCGACATGAGATACGGATCGCCGCTCGTGACGACCGGCAGATCCGCCCAGTCGGTGACGGCCATGTGGACCTCGGCGGCGGGCTTGCCGAGCCACTTTGCGACGACGAGCGCCTGCGCCGTCGACGATCCGGTGCCGATCTCGGCGCCTGAGTGCGACAGCGCGATGCGTCCGTCCGCGCTGAATTCGACTTTGGCGAACGCGCTCTCCGCGCCGGTGCCGAAGTCTTTTTGCACGCACGCGAAGCCAACGCCATAGCGCATGCCGGGATGCGCGGCTTCGTACTCCGCCTTGCGTTGCGCGCGCCCCGCCCACAGCGGATGCGCCTTCGCCTGCCGCAGCACTTCTTCCGCGCGCACGGCGCCTGCCGGAATCGCGCCTTGCGTGTTCTTCATGCCGGTGCGCATGACGTTCGCTAGGCGCAGGTCGATCGGATCCGTGCCGAGTTGCGCGGCGATGTCGTCGATCATCATTTCGGTCGCCGCCATGCTTTGCAGCGTGCCGTAGCCGCGCGCCGAGCCGGCATCGACCGCCCGCGAAGCGATGGCGACCGCGTCAGGTCGCTCTGCGGAATGTAGTAGATGGATTGCGCGGCGGTCGCCCCGACCATTGCCACCGACGGCGAGAAATTGCAGCGTCCGCCGCCGTTCGCGATGAACTCGCCCTTGAACGCCTGAATCTTGCCGGTCTTCCTGTCGACCGCCATGCGATATCGCATGTCGAACGCGTGACGCTTGAGCGAGCTTTGAAACTGCTCGAAACGGTCGAACGCGAGACGCACCGGGCGGCCGTCGCCGTACATCGCCGCGACGAGCCCGTAGAACGGCACGTTGAAGTGATCCTTCGAACCGTAGCCAACCGTGTAGCACGGATGCAGGAACAGGTTCTTCACCGGGAAGCGCGATTTCGTCGCCATCTCCAGCGCGCTCTGCGCGACTTCATACGGCCCTTGCGTCGGCACGACCATGTGCAGCGACTGCGTTGCCGCGTCGTACCAGCAGTTCGCGTTGTCGGGTTCGAGCGCGGCGGTATCGACGGATTGCGTCTTGTATTCGCGATCCACGACGAGCCAATCTCCCGGCGGATGTTCCAGCGCGTCCGCGATGGCCTGCGCGTGGAACATGCCCTGCTCGTCGAGCTTGCCGTGTTCGTTAGCGTCGGCCCAGACGGGCTCGCGCTTTTTCATCATGTGCGGGAAAAGCGGCGAGTCTTTCAGGCTGGAGAACGCGTCATCGTCGAACGGCGTCTTGCCGCCCACGCGCACGAAGCGGAACGACGCCCACGGATCGCGTTCGATGAAACCCGTCGTCGCGCCATAGCGGACGACGCCTTCGCGAAACTGAAGCTTGTCCTTCGCGAGACGGAAGCGCGCGAAGTCGTGATAGATCAGGATGGCGACCGCCTGGCCGAGATACGCGGGCGTCTTGCCGGCGGGCAGCAGCATGTCGTCGCCGTAGAAGGCGGGAAACGCTAGCTTGTCGCGCGCGAGGTCATCCGCCGTCACGACGCGATCAGGCGCGAGCCCGCCGTCGAGAATCGAAAGGTCGATGCCTTCGTACAGGCGATCCGCGAGTGTCGTGCGCAGGATCAGCGCATGCGACTGTTCCTGCGGCCAGTGCGGCATGTCCTTCGCGCGGATATCGCGTGCGAAGACTTTGTCGCCCGTCACCTTCGCGATGCCATCGATGCGGAACTCCGGATAGCCGCTCGTCGCATGCCATTGAACGGGCGTCAAAATGCGCTCTTCGAACAGCGCGGCGAACGCGCGGCTGCCCAAAGGCGCGATGAACACGGACACGCCCGCGAGCGCCCCCGCCTTCAGAAAACCGCGACGCGACAGGCCGAGTTTCCCCATGTACTTCTCCTCGAATGAACGCCTTCTGGACGCGCGCAGGCGCTGACGAACGCGCCGCCGCGGCGCGGTCGTCGTGACATTCGTTTGCAATGCAAAGGATCGAACCGCAAGCAGCGACGGTGTCCGGACGTTATGGTGACGGCCGGCATCGTTTGCCGGCACGCAGAGGGCGGGATTTTAAGGGGCGGATAGGCGCGCAACAACGCGCGCGGCGTCAAGTTCTGTCAAGATTCGACGGCGCTTTGCGCAAACCAAAAATAACGGCGGCGCTCTTGCGAGCGCCGCCGTCGTCTGGCAATCAGTGCAGAAGCGGACTCAGTAGTCTGCGTCTTCGATCCACGCCGCCTGAATGGCTTCGAGGATCTTTTCGTTCGATTTTTGCGGGTCGTCGTCGAAACCTTCCAGCTCGGTCACCCAGCGATGCAGGTCCGTGAAACGCACATATTGCGGATCGACATCCTGGTGCGCGTCGGTCAGGGCCATCGCGATCTCCTGAGTATCTGTCCACTTCATGAGCGAGCCTCCTGTCAGTGATTTTCTTTGGCGTGATTGATGGAGTACCGGGGAATCTCGACCACCAGGTCGTCCTCGGCGGGCATCATCGCCTGACATGATAACCGCGATGTCGGCTCGAGACCCCAGGCTTTGTCGAGCAGATCGTCTTCGTCTTCGCTGGACGGTTCGAGCGCGTTGAAGCCCTCGCGGATGATGACGTGACAGGTGGTGCACGCGCACGACTTCTCGCACGCGTGCTCGATCTCGATTCCGTGTTCCAGCAGGTTGTCGCAGATGCTCTTGCCGACATCGGCGTCGATCACCGCGCCGTCCGGGCAAAGTTCGACATGAGGCAGCACAACGATTTGAGGCATGGTTTTCCGTGAATGCTTGAGTGGATCAGACGTCGTCGAGCTTGCGGCCCGCGAGCGCGCGGCGAATGCTCTTGTTCATGCGGCGCGCGGCGAATTCGTCGGTGGCGGCGGCGAGCGCCTTCGTCGCCTCGTCGATCTGCTCGACCGACTCGCCTTGCGAGCGCGCCGCCAGTTCGCCGATCAGCGTTTCGATCTGCGCGCGTTCGGCCTCGTCGAGCAATTCGCCGTCGGCGGCGAGCGCGGCCTGCGTCGCTTCGATCAGCCGTTGCGCTTCGACGAGCGCCTCGCGCAGCGCGCGGGCGCGCATGTCGGTCTCGGCGGTCTTGAAGCTCTCTTCGAGCATGCGGGCGACGTCGTCGTCGGCGAGACCGTACGACGGCTTCACCACCACCGACGCCTCCACACCCGATGTCTGCTCGCGCGCAAAGACCGACAGCAGGCCGTCCGCGTCCACCTGATACGTGACGCGAATGCGCGCCGCGCCGGCCGCCATCGGCGGAATGCCGCGCAACTCGAAACGCGCGAGCGAGCGGCAGTCGGAGACGAGCTCGCGCTCGCCTTGCACGACGTGGATCGCCATCGCCGTCTGGCCGTCCTTGAAAGTCGTGAAGTCCTGAGCGCGCGCGGTTGGAATGGTCGAATTGCGCGGAATGATCTTCTCGGTGAGGCCGCCCATCGTCTCGACTCCGAGCGACAGCGGAATCACGTCGAGCAGAAGCCAGTCATCGCCGTCGCCGCGCCGGTTGCCCGCGAGCAGGTCCGCCTGAATCGCCGCGCCCAGCGCGACGACCTGATCCGGGTCGAGATTGACGAGCGGCGGCTGGCCGAAGAACGCTTGCACCGCGCGGCGGATCACCGGCATGCGCGTCGCGCCGCCGACCAGCACGACGCCCTTGATATCGGCGGGCGTCACTTTCGCGTCGCGCAGCGCCTTTTTCGTCGGCCCGAGCGTGCGCGCGACGAGCGATTCGGTCAGCGCGGCGAACTGCGCTTCGGTCACGGTCACGTCGATGGTTTCGCCCGAGGACAGGCTCGCCTGCACGCGCGTTTCGCTCGCCGACGACAGCGCCTCTTTCGCCGTGCGCACGCGATCGAGCAGCAGGCGCACGTCTTCCGGCGTCTTCGGCTGAATGCCGGCTTGCGTCAGCACATGGCGATACAGCGCGTGGTCGAAGTCGTCGCCGCCGAGCGCGGAATCGCCGCCCGCCGCGAGCACTTCGAACACGCCCTTCGTGAGCTTGAGAATCGACAGGTCGAAGGTGCCGCCGCCGAGATCGTAGACCGCGTACAGACCTTCGGAAGCATTGTCGAGACCATACGCGATGGCCGCGGCCGTCGGTTCGTTGAGCAGGCGCAGCACATTGAGGCCGGCGAGCTTCGCCGCGTCCTTCGTGGCCTGGCGCTGCGCTTCATCGAAATAGGCGGGCACCGTGATGACCGCGCCGACGAGATCTTCGCCGAGCGTGTCTTCCGCGCGGTAACGCAGCGTCGCGAGAATCTCCGCCGACACTTCGACCGGGCTCTTCACGCCATCGACCGTGCGAATCTGCACCATGCCGGGCGCGTCCACGAAATCGTACGGCGCGTTTTCCGCGCCCTCGACTTCGCTCTTGCCGCGGCCCATGAAGCGCTTCACCGACACGATCGTGTTGCGCGGGTCCGTCGCGGCTTCTTCCTTCGCGATACGGCCGATGCGCCGGCCGCCCCTCTCCAGATAGCGCACCACCGACGGCAGCAGCACATGGCCGTCCTCGTCGGGCAACGCTTCGGGCACGCTGTTGCGCACGGCGGCCACGAGCGAGTTCGTGGTGCCGAGATCGATGCCGACCGCCACGCGCCGCTGGTGCGGCGCGGGCGCCATGCCGGGTTCTGAGATTTGCAGTAAAGCCATCGTTGGTTTTGTGGGGTTGTGTGGCGCGCTCGGCCTGTGTTTTCTTGTCGTGCTGGAGTGCGAGTGCGCTCGTCTTCAGGCGTTTTCCAGCCGCTCGATCTGCGCGCCGATCTCATGCGCGACGCGCTCGATGAACATCAGTTGACGCACCGCTTCGCTCGCGGCCTGATCCGCATTGCTGTCGATCAGCGCTTCGAGTTTGGCGAAGCGCACGCGCTCTTCATCGCGCAGTTCGGCCAGCAGCGATTCGAGCGCGCCGACGTTTTTCGCCGCGGCGGCATCTTCGATATTCTCGCGCCATTCCATCTGCTGCATGAGGAACGCGGGCTCCATCGCCGTGTTGTTCTCAGCGCCGACGTCGATGCCGCGCAGCGACAGCATATAGCGCGCGCGCTTTAACGGATCGCGCAGCGTCTGATACGCCTCGTTGGCGCGCGTGGCCCACTGCATCGCGAGCCGGCGTTGCGCGTCGCCGGCGGCGGCGAAGCGGTCGGGATGCACTTGCGCCTGCACGGTGCGGTAGGCGTCGTCGAGCCGGTCGCGGTCAACGGCGAAAGTCGGCGGCAGGCCGAAGAGATCGAAGTGGCTGTCGGTGAGCGTTGCCATGGCTGTGTCAGTGAGTTCGGGATGCGCGAATGAAAAAGGCGGCCCGCGCCGCCTCTCGTGCCGAAACCGCCGGCGTCACGCGCGTTACACGCGGAACGATTCGCCGCAGCCGCATTCGTCTTTCGCGTTCGGATTGTTGAAGCGGAAGCCTTCGTTCAGCCCTTCGCGCGCGAAGTCGAGCTCGGTGCCGTCGAGGTAAGCGAGGCTCTTCGGATCGATGACGATCTTCACGCCCGCCGATTCGAACACCATGTCTTCGGGCGCCAGTTCGTCGACATATTCGAGCTTGTAAGCCAGACCCGAGCAGCCGGTCGTGCGCACGCCCAGGCGCAGGCCCACGCCCTTGCCGCGCCGCGTCAAATACTTCTGCACGTGTTGTGCCGCCTTCTCCGTCAACGTGATTGCCATAGTCGTCGCGTCTCTCGCGCTCAAATCGTGCTTCCCGCAGCGCCGCCGCGTTCGTGCGGCGGCGCTGCGGCCTTTCCCTGCCACCTGCGTGATGCCCGCTTACGCAGCGTGCTGCTTCGCCTGCGCTTCTTCCGCTTGGCGGTCCGCCGCGCCATGACGCTGCTTGTAGTCGGCGACCGCTGCCTTGATCGCGTCTTCCGCGAGGATCGAGCAGTGAATCTTCACCGGCGGCAGCGCCAGTTCTTCGGCGATCTGCGTGTTCTTGATCGACAGCGCCTCGTCGAGCGTGCGGCCCTTCACCCATTCGGTGACGAGCGAGCTCGACGCGATGGCCGAACCGCAGCCGTACGTCTTGAACTTCGCGTCCTCGATGATGCCGTCCGCGCCCACGCGAATCTGCAGCTTCATCACGTCGCCGCATGCGGGCGCGCCGACCATGCCGGTGCCGACAGCGTCGTCGTCCTTCGCGAACGAGCCGACGTTGCGCGGGTTTTCGTAGTGGTCCAGAACCTTGTCGCTATAAGCCATGATTCAACTCTCCGTATGTTCGTTTCGCGTGGACGCAGTGCGCTTCGTTCAGTGCGCCGCCCACTGGATGCTCGAAATGTCGATGCCGTCCTTGTGCATTTCCCAGAGCGGCGACAGATCGCGCAGTTTCGCAATCTTGCTCTTGAGCAGGTTGACCACGTAATCGACGTCCTGCTCGGTCGTGAAGCGGCCGACCGTGAAGCGGATCGAGCTGTGCGCGAGTTCATCGTTGCGGCCGAGGGCGCGCAGCACATACGACGGCTCGAGCGAGGCCGACGTGCACGCCGAACCCGACGACACCGCCACATCCTTCACCGCCATGATCAGCGACTCGCCTTCGACGAAATTGAAGCTGATATTGAGGTTGTGCGGCACGCGGCGTTCCATGTCGCCGTTGACGTACACCTCTTCGATTTCCTGCAGGCCGTGCAGCAGCCGGTCGCGCAACATGCGGATGCGCTCGTTCTCGGTCGCCATTTCTTCGCGCGCGATGCGGAACGCCTCGCCCATGCCGACGATCTGATGCGTCGCGAGCGTGCCGGAGCGCATGCCGCGCTCGTGGCCGCCGCCGTGCATCTGCGCTTCGATGCGCACGCGCGGCTTGCGACGCACATACAGCGCGCCGATACCCTTCGGGCCATACGTCTTGTGCGCCGATAAAGACATGAGATCGACCTTCAGCTTTTGCAGGTCGATCTGAATCTTGCCGGTGGCCTGCGCCGCATCGACGTGGAAGATGATGCCCTTCTCACGCGTGATCTCGCCGATCGCCTCGATGTCCTGAATCACGCCGATCTCGTTGTTCACGCTCATCACGGAAACGAGAATGGTGTCCGGGCGAATCGCCGCCTTGAACGTGTCGAGGTCGATCAGGCCGTCTTCCTTCACGTCCAGATACGTGACGTCGTAGCCTTCGCGCTCCAGCTCGCGGCAGGTGTCGAGCACGGCCTTGTGCTCGGTCTTCACCGTGATGATGTGCTTGCCTTTGCTCTTGTAGAAGTGCGCCGCGCCCTTGATGGCGAGGTTGTCCGATTCGGTCGCGCCCGACGTCCAGATGATCTCGCGCGGATCGGCATTCACCAGCGCGGCGACCTGCTCGCGCGCTTCCTCGACCGCGCGCTCCGCGTCCCAGCCGTACTGGTGACTGCGCGAGGCCGGATTACCGAACTGCTCGCGAAGATACGGGATCATCTTGTCCACCACGCGCGGATCGATCGGCGTCGTCGCGCTGTAGTCCATGTAAATGGGCAGGTGGGGGATATCGTTGTTCATCAGTCGCTCCGGGAAAATCGGTCAAATCGCTTGGCTGGGTCGCTGGCGCCGCGTTGCAGTACGTTCTGCGGTTCGCGACGACCGGGCGGTCAGCCAGCCAGATTGAAAATGGAATTCGGACCCTTGGGCACGACGCGCGCCGCCTCGACGCCTGCCGGTTCCGCGCGCCGGTCGCGCAGCACCGCTGCCGAGCCTTCGCGGGCGCGCTGCTGGTCGACCAGATCTTTCAGCGAGACGGAATCGAGATACTCGACCATCTTCTGATTGAGCGTCGCCCAGAGTTCGTGGGTCATGCAGTGGCCGTCGTGCTGCTTCGTGCCTTCGCACGTGCCCTTGCCGCCGCACTGGGTGGCGTCGATCGGCTCGTCCACCGCGATGATGATGTCCGCCACCGTGACGTTCTCCGCCCGACGCGCGAGGTTGTACCCGCCGCCCGGACCGCGCACCGATTCGACGATCTCGTGCCGACGCAGCTTGCCGAACAGTTGTTCGAGATAGGAAAGCGAGATGCGCTGGCGCTGACTGATGCCTGCCAGCGTCACCGGGCCCTGCTCCTGGCGCAGCGCCAGGTCGATCATCGCCGTGACGGCGAAACGGCCTTTCGTGGTGAGTCTCATAATTGGGGGCTAACGCTAATACTCGATGATTTTGATCAAGTATAAATATCCCACAGTTTTAGTCAAGTATCCGGGCGGAATAAGTAACGATTTAGTCGATCTTTTCGCCGCCGGCAGCGCCCGGCGAGCTACGGCCGCAGTTGCGCCCGCAGTGCGTTCAACAAGCCTTCGCAGGCGTCTTCGCACTGGTCCAGCACGCGCTCGAAGCCTTCGTCGCCGCCGAAATACGGATCGACGACCACGCGGCTGTCGTCGCGGGTGGCGAACTCCATCAGAAGCCGGATCTTGTCCCGGTACTCCGGCGGACAGACCGACGCGAGCGCGGCAGCGTTGGCGTCGTCCATGACGATGAACAAGTCGAAGCGCGCAAAGTCTGCTGCGGCCACCTGACGGCCGCGCAGCGTCGACAGGTCGTAGCCGCGCTTTTTCGCCGCGCGCTGGGCGCGCTCGTCGGGCGGCTGGCCGATGTGCCAGTCGCCCGTGCCCGCGGAATCGATGACGATCCGGTCAGCCAGTCTCGCCCGCTCGACCAGTTCGCGCATGACCGCTTCCGCGCTGGGCGACCGGCAGATATTGCCGAGACAGACGAAGCAGATGGCGATCGAATTCATCGGGCCGAACGGGGAAATGGGTGTTGGACGCCGCGCAGACAACCGCGGGTTCAATTGCGCTCGGATTATACAAAGGCTCGTCGGAACGCGCCGGGACGGGCCGGCGACCGGCGCTGTCTCCCGCGCCGAATCAGCCCTTTTCGCGATGGATGTCGTGCGTGACGAAGCCGCTCTCGCCGTTCGGCATGTCGAGCCAGTCGCGGTGCGCGAGCGTGCGGCGGATATCCGCGAGCCCGGTATCCCAGTGCTCGCGCATTGTCGAGAAGCCGAACTGATAGTCCTTGTACTGGCCCTCGTACTCTTTCTGCCGATAGATCAGGTGAATGATGTTGTAGCGCTTGGAGCACGCCAGTTCGGCGGCGCGTCGGCACCATTCGTCGGTGTCGCGAAGCGCCTCGGGCACGAGGTCGAGGACGTGCTTAAGCACGTTGCGGTAACGCTGGGCGCGCTGCATCTCGTCCGTGACGAGCCGCGTGCGGCTCGAGTACTGCACGTCCTTGATGCGGCCCGTGACATCGACGATATTGTCCGGCACCGGCCCGCGCGCGCTCCAGAGATCGACCTGGAACGCGAGCGTGTCGCGGCGCGGCGTGGCTTGCGCGACCTCGTAAAGCGGCGTGTTCGACATGAGGCCGCCGTCCCAGTAGAACTGTCCGTCGATCTCGACGGCGGCAAAGCCCGGCGGCAGCGCGCCCGAGGCCAGAAAATGCTCGGCGCGCAGCTTCGTCCGCGTGTTGTCGAAGTACGCGAAATTGCCGGTTGCCACGTTCACCGCGCCAACCGACACCCGCGTTTCGCCCGAATTGATGCGGTCGAAGTCGCAAAGGCGTTCAAGCGTAGCCTTGAGCGGAGTCGTATCGTAATAGCTCGCGGTCTCGGGTGAACTCGATGCCACCGGCGACGGCGGCGGAAAGCGCGGCACGAAGAAGCCCTTCTGCCCTTCGACGAGCGCATCGACCGCCTGCAACGCGGTAAACGCCTTTCGAATCTGGTCGGTCGAATCGAAGAACGCGCGCTCGACGAACGCGGGCAACGGAAAGCCGAACGCCGGCTGACAGATGGTTTCCCAGAATTCACGCAGCCGCTCGACGCGATTCTCCGGCGCATTCCCCGCGATGATCGCGGTGTTGATCGCGCCGATCGAGATGCCGGCGATCCAGTTCGGGTGAATGTCCGCCTCGTGCAAGCCCTGGTAGACGCCGGCCTGATACGCGCCGAGCGCGCCGCCACCCTGAAGCAGGAGCGCGACGGTCTCGTAGGGCGGCAAGCTGATGCGCGGCGCTTGTTCGTGGCTGCGTTCGCGGCCTAAGGCTTGGTTGTCGTCGCTTTCTGACATGAGGCGTCGTTCCTTATTGTATGTACGAGCCGTGGCTCGCGACGAACGATTGCCCTGTGCGCGGCGCCGGCTCGAACGCGGTCTGCGCCACGTCTTCGACCGTTGTGGACACGCCGTCCACGATGCCTGTGACCACCGCCCTCTTGCCGCCCAGCTTACCGTTCTGTGACATGCCAAGCTCCTGTCGGAAGACTGAATGACAACATGCGAACCATGCGGCCATCAAGCCGGCCAATCGGCATAGGAGGATTCGCGTTCGCTCGCAAGGATCGCCTAGGCCGTTCGGCCAGCTATTGCGCGAAGCCGGGAGCGGCTATTGTGCATGAACGTAGCGATGCGTCGCAGCCGCCGGCCGAGCCGAATAACCGCGCCTGCGTGCTCCGCTACAATTGATCGCTTTCGCTTTTCATCGCTTCTTGCGGGTCACTCGTCATGCTCAGTTACCGTCACGCCTTTCACGCAGGCAACCACGCCGATGTGCTGAAGCACGCCATTGTCGTTCAGATGCTTCGATATCTCGGGCTGAAGGACAAATCGTACTGGTACATCGACACGCATGCCGGCGCAGGCGTGTATTCGCTAGCGGAAGGCTTCGCGGCGAAGAACGCGGAGTACGAATCGGGCATTGCGCGATTGTGGGATCGCACCGACTTGCCGCCGCTGCTCGCCGATTACGTCGATGAAGTGAAGGCGTTGAATCCGGACGGCGCACTGCGCTTCTATCCGGGCTCGCCGTATCTGGCTTGGCGCGCGCTGCGCGAGCAGGACCGCATGCGGCTTTTCGAGTTGCACAGCACGGAGATCGACGTGCTGCGTCATAACTTCCGCGACGCCGGCCGCCGCGCGATGATCTACGACGGCGACGGATTCGAAGGCATCAAGGCGATCCTTCCTCCGCCGCCGCGCCGCGCGCTGGTGCTCATCGATCCGTCTTACGAAGACAAGCGCGACTATGCGCGGACGGTCGAATGCCTGGAAGAATCGCTCAGGCGCTTTGCCACCGGAACCTATGCGGTGTGGTATCCGCAAGTCTCGCGCATGGAGTCGCAACGTTTCGCCGATCAGTTGAAGGCTATCCAGCCGACGGGCTGGCTGCATGCGACGCTCACCGTCAAGGCGCCGCCGGCGGACGGCCTCGGCTTGTTCGGCAGTGGCATGTTCATCTTGAATCCGCCGTATAAGCTCGCGAGCGAGTTGAAGCAGGCGTTGCCCTATCTGGTCGATGCGCTCGGTCAGGATGCGGGTGCTGCGTTCAAACTGGACCAACGCGCGGACTGATTGCGTCCGATCAGGGGTACGCCTCCCGTCGCCTGCGCGAGTGGCTCGGGTTAGTCGTCGCGGGGGTTGCAGTCTGCCCGCCATATTCGACGTACGGCGAAACCGCGATCGGCTGCTGCTCCTGTGGCGGCAGTCCGGGTAACGTTGCCATCGGGACCATGCCCGGCGCGCCGAGGGGTGCGCTTTGCAGGACGGTCCCGCTTACGCCGCTATGAATGCCGGTCTGCGTATCGAGCACGAGCGGTTCGCCGCCGGGCTTCGCGAATGCCAAGTCGCCGTGGCAAAGCGCCACGGCGAACACCGCGCAGGCTGCGAGGAGGCGCGTATGCGTCGTGCTGGGAATGTGGCAAGTCATCGATCGCTCTATTCGGTAGACGAAACGGCTTTACCTTACCCCGGTGGCAAGCTTTAGGCTAGGCGCTCACATCCACTTGACCGTTCTTTCGGGAGAATCATGAAGTCGACACGGAATCTGCTGCGCGCGGTACTCGCCGTCATCACCGTTTCCTTCGGCGTAAGCGGCTTTGCCCAGACCGCGGCGCCGGCGCACGACGGCATGCCGGGCATGAAGCATGGCATCACCGGCAACGCGGATGCGCCCTCGAACGCAGCTTTCGAGGCCGCCGATGAATCGATGATGTCGAGAATGTCGGACGTTCAGTACACGGGAAACGCCGACCGCGATTTCGTCGCGCACATGATTCCGCACCATGAGGGCGCGGTCGAGATGGCGAAGGTGGAACTGAAGTACGGAAAGGACGCGAAACTGCGCGAACTGGCGAAGGACATCGTCGCTGCGCAGGAGAAGGAAATCGCGTTCATGAAGCAGTGGCTGGCGACCCATCCCGCGCAGAAGTGACGTCGCTCCGAATAGAAGCCGCAGAAACGACAAAGCCCCGCATGACGGGGCTTTTCATTCGACACCTGGCGCGCTTCGCGGCGCGCGGACGCGGGCTTCAGATGTTGTAGCCGTTGTTTTCGAGCGAACGGATACGCTTCTCGAGCTGGACGACGTCCGACGATTGAGCGAGGTATTCTTCGCGGCGGCGTTGTTCGGCGGCTTCAAACCAGATGCTGAGTTTTTCGAGCAGGATTGCAAACATGATGTTCTCCAAGGATTGGTGCTGGTCCCTGGCGGTTCGGTTCAGGGATAACCCGCATTAGGGATAACCCGGATTATAGCTGACCCAACTGCTTGGTGTGAGTGAAATGCCCGCATGAAGTGCATTCCGATTCGGAATGGTGCGTTCTCGCCGTGTCTTCAAATGACTGATTCAACGAGAAAATCGGGGCGAACGGCGAACCTAAGCACCGTTAAGGTGCACTCACTGCGCCAATTTGTCCAAAATCGGGCAGTCGGGGCGCTCGTCGCCGTGGCAGTGCCGTGCAAGATGTGACAGCGTGTCGCGCATGTCGCTTAGCTCTGCAATCCGGCGATCCAGCTCGGCGACATGTTCCAACGCAATCGCTTTCACTTCCGCGCTGGCTCGCGTCCGGTCATGCCACAGCGCCAGCAGCTTGCGGATATCCTCGACGAGGAAGCCCAGACGCCGCGCTTGTCGCACGAACCGCAGCGCATGCACTTCTTGTTCGCCATACACGCGGTATCCCGATGAGGTCCGCCCGACCGGCGTGAGCAAGCCGACGCTCTCGTAATACCGGATCATCTTCGCGGTGACGCCCGACGCGCGGGCCGCTTCCCCAATATTCATCCTGTTCTCCCTCGACTTTCCGCCGACTCTACACCTTCCCATCATGGCAAGGTATACGATGTCGATACTCTCACTCATTTCAAGAGGAACCGATATGACCGAATTCGAAGTTCAGGGCATGAGTTGCCAGCATTGCGTCGCTGCCGTCACGCGTTCGATTCAGGAGATCGACCCAGAGGCGCAGGTTCGCGTCGATCTGGAACGCGGTACGGTCGCGGTCGAATCGACGCAGACGGAACAGGCGCTGAAGGACGCGATCGACGATGCCGGCTATACCGTCGTAGGCGCAGCTTCCGCATGACAGGCGGCAAGGGGTTCACTGTCGCGCTGATCGGCGCCTCCGGTCTTCTGGGGCGCGCGGTATCGGACGAACTCGCCGGCGCGGTGCCGTGGCGCGTCGTGCGTACCGCGCATCGGCGCGCGAGTGCGGACAGCGTGCCGCTCGATATTCGCGATCACGACGCCGTGCGCGCATTCCTGCGCCGGGAGAAGCCGGATGCCGTCGTGATCGCCGCAGCGGAGCGTCGGCCGGATGTGTGCGAGAACGACCCGCAACTCGCCCGCGCGCTCAACGTGGACGCGGTGCGCGTCATCGCTAGCGAAGCCAGGGCGCTCGGCGCGTGGGTCTTGTCGATTTCGACGGACTATGTTTTCGACGGCACGTCGGCGCCCTACTTTCCCGACGACGCGCCCGCGCCGCTGAACGCCTACGGTCACAGCAAGCTCGACGGCGAGCGAGCGCTGCTGGAAGCCGATCCGCAATCGTGCGTGCTGCGTCTGCCGCTGCTTTACGGACCGGTCGTCGACTGGAGCGAATCGGCGGTGACGAGCCTGACGCCCGCGATCGTCGCCTCCGCCGATCCGGCAAAAGCGCCGGCTTTGATGGATGCATGGGCGACGCGTTACCCGACCTACACACCGGACGTCGCAGTGGTGATCCGGGGCATGCTCGAACATCACGCTCGCGGCGCGACGATTTCCGGCATCACGCAATGGTCCGGCGACGAACCGATGACGAAGTTCGATATCGCCGAGCGCATCGCGCGCGTGCTGAAGGTGGACGCGAAGCTCGTCGCGCAACGCGAGCCGACCGACGCGACGCCGCGCCCGCGCGATTGCCATCTGGATTCCGGCCGCCTCGAGGCGCTCGGCATCGGGCAGTGCACGCCGTTCGATACGGCGATCGAACGGCTGCTCGCGAACTATCCGGCGCTGCCGTCGTCGTGATTCAGTGAAAGTCGCGGCTCGACGCGGCAAGGCGCCCGAGCAGCGCCGTGTGGTCTTCGAGCCGTTGCGCGACCAGATGCCGCACGTCGCCCTCGTTCTGCCACACGCCATGCACGCCGAGGAGCGACGCGCCGAGCAGCACCTTGCGCTGCTTCTCGACGAGCCCCGGCCACACGATCACGTTGATCGCACCGGTTTCGTCCTCGATCGAGACGAAGATCGTGCCGTTCGCCGTGCCCGGCCGTTGCCGCACCGTCACGATGCCGCACGCCCGCACGACGCGCCCGGTCTTGAGATCCGCGAGATCAGCGGCCGTCCGGAAACGCAGGCGAGCCAGCCGCGCGCGCAACAGCGCGAGCGGATGACGATTGAGCGTGAGCCCGAGACTCGCGTAGTCATCGACGATTTCGCGGCCCTCCGATGCCTGCGGCAACGCGAGCGGCGCCTCGGGCATCGGCGCGTCGCGCAGCAATTCCGGCGCGCGCTGCTGCGCGGTCACCGCCCACCACGCCTGACGCCGGTGCCCTGCGATGCTCGCGAGCGCGTTGCCCGCTGCGAGCGCCTCCAGTTCGCGGCGCGACAAGGCGGCGCGGCGCGTGAGATCGTCGACATCGACGAAAGGCGCCTCGGCGCGCGCGATCATGATCCGCTCGGCCGCGGCTTGCGGCAGACCTTTGATGAGTTGCAGGCCGATGCGCACGCCCGGCCCACCCGCGCCGTATCGCTGCGCCGGCAACTGGACACGCGCGGCGAGCTTGCGCGCGCCGCGCCGCATGGTCCTGCGAAAGATCTGATGCGGCAACGGCGCGCCGTAAAACTGCTGTCGCCGCTGTTCCTTGCCGGCATCGAAGACGACGCGCTCGCCCTTGCCCGGCGACAATTCGAGCACCGATTCCCAGTCGCTCAGCGAAACATCCGGCGCGAACACGTCCACGCCGTGCCGCCGCGCATCCTGCACGAGTTGCGACGGTGAATAAAAGCCGAGCGGCTGGCTATTCAGGAGACCGGCCAGAAACGCGGCGGGCTCGTAACGCTTGATCCACGCGCTGAAATAGACGAGCAGCGCGAAACTCGCCGAATGGCTTTCCGGAAACCCGTATTCGCCGAAGCCCTCGATCTGCTTGCACACGCGCGCCGCGAACTCGTGCTCATAGCCGCGCGCGAGCATCTTCTTCATGAGATCGGCTTGATACTCCTCCAGATGGCTGCCGCGTCGCCAGGCGGCCATCGCGCGGCGCAGCTGATCGGCCTGCTCGGCCGTATAGCCTGCCGCGACCATCGCGAGCTTCATCACCTGTTCCTGAAAAATCGGCACGCCGAGCGTACGGCCGAGCACGGGCCGCAGTTCATCCTTCGGATAATCCTCTTCCTCCAGGCCCTGCTTGCGCCGCAGATACGGATGCACCATGCCGCCCTGAATCGGGCCGGGACGCACGATCGCCACTTCGATCACGAGGTCGTAATACTTTTGCGGCCGCAAGCGCGGCAACATGCTTTGCTGCGCCCGCGACTCGATCTGGAATACGCCGATGGTGTCCGCGCGGCAACACATCTCGTAGACGGCTTTGTCCTCGCGGCGAATGTGCGACAGGCCGAATTGCGGGATGCCCCGCCGCAGCGCGACGAATTCGAGCGCGCGGCGGATCGCCGACAACATGCCGAGCGCGAGCACGTCCACTTTCAGGAGCTTGAGCTGGTCGATGTCGTCCTTGTCCCACTGGATCACGCAGCGGTCTTTCATCGCGGCGTTTTCGATGGGCACGAGTCGCGACAGCCGTTCCCGCGCGATCACGAAGCCGCCGACGTGCTGCGACAAGTGGCGCGGAAAGCCGCGTAGTTCGCGCGTCAGGCGAATGAGATGCCGCGTGATGTGCGAGTCTTCGCTGAAGCCCGCTTCCCGCAGATAGCCGGCCACCGCCGACGGTCCGTCCCACCACTGCTGCGCCTTGCCGATGCGCTCGATCAGCGAGGCATCCAGTCCGAGCGCGCGGCCCACGTCCTTCAGCGCGCTGCGCGTGTGATACGTCGTGACCGACGCCGCCAGAGACGCCCGATGCCGCCCGTATTTCCGGTAAATGTACTGAATGACTTCCTCGCGCCGCTGGTGCTCGAAATCGACGTCGATATCGGGCGGCTCGTTGCGCGCCTGGGAAATGAATCGCTCGACCAGCAGGCCCATTCTGACCGGATCGAGTTCGGTGATGAAAAGACAGAAGCAGATGATCGAATTCGCCGCCGAGCCGCGCCCCTGACACAGAATGCCCTTGCTGCGCGCAAAGGCGACGATGTCGTAGACCGTCAGGAAGTATTTCTCGTAGCCCAGCGTGGCGACGAGCGCCAGTTCCTTGTCGATGAGACCGATGGTGTCGGCATCGAACCCGTTCGGCCAGCGCACCTTCGCGCCCGCCATCACGCGTTTGCGCAGATAGCTCGCGGGCGTTTCGCCCGGCGGCACGAGTTCCTCGGGATACTCGTACTGAAGCTCGTCGAGACGGAACGTGCAGCGGGCCGCCACTTTCAGCGTTTCCGCGATCGCCGCCTTTGGATAAAGCGCGCCGATGCGCAGGCGCGTGCGCAAATGCCGCTCCGCGTTTGCTTCGAGCGCATAGCCGCACTCGGCAAGCGGACGGCCGAGGCGAACGGCAGTCAGCGTGTCCTGCAAGGGCTTGCGCGAGCGCGCGTGCATCAGCGCGCCGCTTGCCGCGACGAGCGGCAGGCCGCTCGCCTCCGAAATGACGCGGCACGAAGCGAGGCGCTCGTCGTCGCTGCCGTCCTGCCAGAGTTCCAGCGCAAGCCACGCGCGGCCCGCCGCGAAGCTGGCGAGCCAGTGCGCGCGTTCGAGCGTGTCGGCGAGCGTCGCCGCGCGCTGCGGCACGAGAATCAGCAGGCAGTCGGGCAAATGCGTCAGATGCGCGATATCGCCGCGCAGATCGGCGGCATCCGTGGCATTGGACGACGCGGCCGGATCGGTGAAATCTTCCGGCCCCAGCCGATACTGGCCCTTCGGCGAACGCGAGCGCGCAAGCGAAATCAGCTCGGACAGATTGCCGTAGCCTTCGCGGTTCGTCGCCAGCGCGATGAGCGTGCAGAACGGTTGGCCATCGGCATCGGTCAGATTCAATTCGCTGCCGATGATTAGCTTGAGTGTCGATTGGTCGGGCAACGGCTGGCCGGCGAGCCGCGCGGCTTCGACCGCGGCTTTGACTTTGGCCTCGATGTCTTTGATCGCCGCGTGCGCGCGCACGACGCCCGCGAGCGAGCATTCGTCCGTGATCGCGAGCGCGGTATAGCCGTGCTCGAGCGCCGCGGCGGCCAGTTCCTGCGGATGCGACGCGCCACGCAAAAACGAGAAATTGCTGATGCAATGCAGTTCGGCGTATCCGGGCAGGAGCGTGGACGCGGACACGGCGCCGGAAAAGTCTCCGCCGTCGTCGGCCAGACCGATGATGTCGTTGAGATCGTCCATCGGCGTCATCCAAAGAATCCGTGCAGGAACCACGCGCCGCTCAGACGCTCGCGATACAGCCAGAACATGCGGCCGCGATCGTCGGAGGCGACGTAGTAATCGCGCTGGACGCCGTTGCCGTCCCACCAGCCCGCTTCGATGCGCTCGGTTCGGCTGATCAGCTTCAGCGGACGGCGATAGAACGGCCGCTCGTTGCGCAGTTGCAGCTTTTGCGGCGTTTCGAGGATCCACGAGGGGCGCGGCTGCGAAGGCACGGCGCGATCGGGTAGTTGCAGCGGCTCGTCGGTGTCGGTGTCGGTCTCTGGCTGGTCTTCCTGCGCTTCTTCGGGTGTTTCGTCGGATGCGCTCTCGACATGCTTCGGCTTCTTTGCGCGCTTGGGCTTGCTATCGCGCACTGCCTGATAGGGCTCGACCGTCATCGCCGCCTCAGGCCGATGATCCTCCCGCGCAACCAGTTGCACGACGTTCTCCGCGCCCAGGCGCGCGCTCAGACGTTCGAGCAGCTGCGCCATCGATTCGTTATCGGAAGTCGGCATCGGAAACAGCGTGTCGGACGGCGGCGCGTGCTCGCTGACTTTGTCGGCGAACAGCTTCATTTCGATGACTGGAGCGATGAGCGTCGTCTGATTCAGCTTTTCGCGCAGCAGCCAAAGGACGTGATCGGCGTCGCGCGTCGG
Organism: Caballeronia sp. Sq4a; assembly: GCF_023170545.1. Classification (NCBI taxonomy): domain Bacteria; kingdom Pseudomonadati; phylum Pseudomonadota; class Betaproteobacteria; order Burkholderiales; family Burkholderiaceae; genus Caballeronia; species Caballeronia sp. Sq4a. The sequence continues at coordinate 1,722,616 of NZ_CP084250.1, forward strand.
CACGGCCCACGCGACCTTAAGCGTCGATGTTTTCGGCGCGTGGCGCGCGGCCAGTTCGTGCTCCAGCAGCAGCGAGAACTCGCTCACCGCGGCGTGATGCGCGCTCAGCCAGCCGGCCAGTTGCAGCACGAGCCGGCGCGCGGCGAACAGCAGCGCCTCGGCGCTTTCCACGCGTGCCTGCAATTCCAGCCGCGCCTCGAACGATGCCGGCGCGCAAAACGCCTCGCGCGGATCGGGCGCCTGCCCGTAAGCCTGCGCGAGCCATTGCAGAATGCCCTGCCCGAACCGCCGCGCGACGCCCTTGCGCGGCAGGCGGCGTAAATCGGCGAGCGTCGAGCAGCCGATCTGTTCGAACACGTTCCCATGCGATTCCGCCGACGGAACGAGCGACACCGGCAACGCGTCGAGCACGCGCACGAGCGTCGTCTCCTTCACAATACGCACGCGACGCGTCACGCGGCGAGTGCGCGCATGCGCGAGCAGCCACGCGCCCCACGCGGTCGGCGCACAGCCCATTCGCGACGTGAAGCCACATCCTTTCACCGTCGACGACGCCTTGGCGATCAGCGCCCGCAAGCCGCCGAAAAGCCGCGTGCTCGCACCGACTTCCAGCAGCACCGTATTCGCATGCGCGAGCACGACTTTCGGCGTGAACGCGAGCAACGCCAGCGCAACCGCTTCGAGCGCGCGCTGCTCCGCGTTGACATCGACCGCGAGCAGCGTCAGCCGCGGCGCCAGCGCGAACGCGTGAGAGCGCGTGCTGCCGGGCCTCACTCCCAGCCGAAACGCGATGAGGTCGGGCAGCAGGATGCGCGCGTGATCGGCGAGCGCGAAACACGGCTGATCGACGTCCTGCGCGGCGGGCGTGTCGGCGCGGTCATTCGGCGTCGGCCTCGCTCCAGGCGAAATCGAACCGGCCAATGCGCATGGCATCGATGGCGGCTTGACTGCTTCGAGCGATAAAAGCGGCAATGTCACCGCTATCCACAACATGTTTGACCTCTCGTGCTTTCCTTTGCTGGCTGGCGCGGCGCAGATGCTCGGGCAACGCGGGCAACTGCAGCGGCAAGCGCAAATGCAACGGCTTTTCCAGCAACGGACCGCGTCGCTTGATGATGCTGATCTCCAGCATGACGACCTGCATCCATTCGCGACGATTCATCGTTGGTGCGGTTGCGGGCAGCATCGGTTTGCAGACCATTCGCAGCGGCGCCGCCGATGACTGCTTCGCGGCATTCAATGGACGAAACAGGAACGCCAGCGATTGCGACTCCTGCGCTGCGACCTGCAATCGCCGCAAGGCTTCGGGGCGCGCTTTGGGGAGCCAGATCAACACAGCGCCGATGCCCTCCTGCTTGAGCGACTGCTCCGCGGCCCACAGCACCTGATCGTCGGGCGCTTTGACCCAGACGAGCTTATTCGGCGCGATGTTCATTGCCCGAAACGCAGCGTGATTGGGCATCCAGGGTGGCGCGATGAAGACGACGGAGCGGCTTTGAACCGTCGTCAAGTCCCGCAACGTGCGCGCGAGCAGCCGGATCTCACCGACGCCGCTTTCTTCGATCAGCACTTCGGTCACGGTGCCCGGCTGCCAGCCTGCGCCTGGCAACGCCAGATCCAGCATTCGATAGCCGCTCGGAACGACGCCTGAATGCGAGGTGGTGAACTGCTCGCCTTGCCATAGCTGCTGCTGCAGGCGCGACGTCAGTCCGATGTCCAGTAATGAAAGTGCGGCACCCATGGATTCCCGTCTGCCGTATGCAGAGTCCGCTATGCGTGAACGCGATGCGGCCTCCGGTTAGTACTGTACATTTATACAGTATTTCGGGGCGTACTGGGGAATGAGCGGAGAGATCCGAGGAGGTGAGACGGGGCGCGGCTGAAGAGTGGATTTGTGAGCCCAAACGCAAAAACCCCACCTTTGTGGGGTGGGGTTTTTGTTTGGCAAGGGGAGCCTGACGATTACCTACTTTCACACGGGCAATCCGCACTATCATCGGCGTGGAGTCGTTTCACGGTCCTGTTCGGGATGGGAAGGGGTGGGACCGACTCGCTATGGTCATCAGGCTTTAAGGGGATGTTGTATCGCGTTGTGGCGCTACAACCAATCGGGGAAGAAGTAGTGTGAATTCGGGTGGCGATTGTGGCACACGCTGTGACTCGACCAGTGGCGCCCTCTTCGAGGGTGGGGTCCAACTAAGCGCTGAAGCGCTAACTTTGACCGACAAAACACACTGGTTATAGGATCAAGCCTTACGGGCAATTAGTATCAGTTAGCTCAATGCATTACTGCACTTACACACCTGACCTATCAACGTCCTGGTCTGGAACGACCCTTCAAGGGGCTCGAAGCCCCGGGGATATCTCATCTTAAGGCGAGTTTCCCGCTTAGATGCTTTCAGCGGTTATCTCTTCCGAACATAGCTACCCGGCGATGCCACTGGCGTGACAACCGGTACACCAGAGGTTCGTCCACTCCGGTCCTCTCGTACTAGGAGCAGCCCCCTTCAAATATCCAACGCCCACGGCAGATAGGGACCAAACTGTCTCACGACGTTTTAAACCCAGCTCACGTACCTCTTTAAATGGCGAACAGCCATACCCTTGGGACCGGCTACAGCCCCAGGATGAGATGAGCCGACATCGAGGTGCCAAACACCGCCGTCGATATGAACTCTTGGGCGGTATCAGCCTGTTATCCCCAGAGTACCTTTTATCCGTTGAGCGATGGCCCTTCCATACAGAACCACCGGATCACTATGACCTGCTTTCGCACCTGCTCGACTTGTCGGTCTCGCAGTTAAGCACGCTTATGCCATTGCACTATCAGCACGATTTCCGACCGTACCTAGCGTACCTTCGTACTCCTCCGTTACGCTTTGGGAGGAGACCGCCCCAGTCAAACTGCCTACCATGCACTGTCCCCGATCCGGATCACGGACCAAGGTTAGAACCTCAAACAAACCAGGGTGGTATTTCAAGGACGGCTCCACCGAAACTGGCGTTCCGGTTTCATAGCCTCCCACCTATCCTACACAGATCGGTTCAAAGTCCAATGCAAAGCTACAGTAAAGGTTCATGGGGTCTTTCCGTCTAGCCGCGGGGAGATTGCATCATCACAAACACTTCAACTTCGCTGAGTCTCGGGAGGAGACAGTGTGGCCATCGTTACGCCATTCGTGCAGGTCGGAACTTACCCGACAAGGAATTTCGCTACCTTAGGACCGTTATAGTTACGGCCGCCGTTTACCGGGACTTCAATCAAGAGCTTGCACCCCATCATTTAATCTTCCGGCACCGGGCAGGCGTCACACCCTATACGTCCACTTTCGTGTTTGCAGAGTGCTGTGTTTTTATTAAACAGTCGCAGCCACCAGTTTATTGCAACCCTTTCACCCTCCTGGCGCAGGCCAGTCAAGCTACCAGGGCGTACCTTATCCCGAAGTTACGGTACCAATTTGCCGAGTTCCTTCTCCCGAGTTCTCTCAAGCGCCTTAGAATACTCATCTCGCCCACCTGTGTCGGTTTGCGGTACGGTCATCGTTAGACTGAAGCTTAGAGGCTTTTCTTGGAACCACTTCCAATTGCTTCGTGACCGAAGTCACTCGCGCCACACCCTTGAATTACGTGCCCGGATTTGCCTAAGCACCTTCTCCAATGCAGCGACCGGGACGTCCAACACCCGGACAACCTTCCGCGATCCGTCCCCCCATCGCATCTAACAATGGTGCAGGAATATTGACCTGCTTCCCATCAGCTACGCATTTCTGCCTCGCCTTAGGGGCCGACTCACCCTACGCCGATGAACGTTGCGTAGGAAACCTTGGGCTTACGGCGAGGGGGCTTTTCACCCCCTTTATCGCTACTCATGTCAGCATTCGCACTTCCGATACCTCCAGCACGCTTTTCAACGCACCTTCGCAGGCTTACGGAACGCTCTCCTACCATGCGAGTAAAACTCGCATCCGCAGCTTCGGTGACTGGCTTGAGCCCCGTTACATCTTCCGCGCAGGACGACTCGATCAGTGAGCTATTACGCTTTCTTTAAAGGGTGGCTGCTTCTAAGCCAACCTCCTGACTGTTTTAGCCTTCCCACTTCGTTTCCCACTTAGCCAATCTTTGGGACCTTAGCTGGCGGTCTGGGTTGTTTCCCTCTTGACACCGGACGTTAGCACCCGATGTCTGTCTCCCGTGATTGCACTCTTCGGTATTCGGAGTTTGCTATGGCGTAGTAATCCGCAATGGACCCCACAACCATGACAGTGCTCTACCCCCGAAGGTGATACACGAGGCACTACCTAAATAGTTTTCGGAGAGAACCAGCTATTTCCAAGTTTGTTTAGCCTTTCACCCCTATCCACAGCTCATCCCCTAACTTTTCAACGTTAGTGGGTTCGGTCCTCCAGTACGTGTTACCGCACCTTCAACCTGGCCATGGATAGATCACTTGGTTTCGGGTCTACGCCCAGCAACTGATCGCCCTATTCGGACTCGCTTTCGCTACGCCTGCCTTAATCAGTTAAGCTCGCTACTGAACGTAAGTCGCTGACCCATTATACAAAAGGTACGCCGTCACCCGTTTCCAGGCTCCGACTGTTTGTATGCATGCGGTTTCAGGATCTATTTCACTCCCCTCCCGGGGTTCTTTTCGCCTTTCCCTCACGGTACTGGTTCACTATCGGTCGATCACGAGTATTTAGCCTTGGAGGATGGTCCCCCCATCTTCAGACAGGATTTCACGTGTCCCGCCCTACTTGTCGTACCCCTAGTTCTTTCATACTGTTTTCGCTTACAGGGCTATCACCTGCTATGGCCGCACTTTCCAGAGCGTTCAGCTAACAATACAAATAAAGAGTACAGGCTCTTCCCATTTCGCTCGCCACTACTTTGGGAATCTCGGTTGATTTCTTTTCCTGCGGTTACTTAGATGTTTCAGTTCACCGCGTTCGCTTCACATAGCCTATGTATTCAGCTATGGATACTCCATACGGAGTGGGTTTCCCCATTCGGACATCTTCGGATCAATGCTCGTTTGCCAGCTCCCCGAAGCTTTTCGCAGGCTACCGCGTCCTTCATCGCCTGTGATCGCCAAGGCATCCACCACATGCACTTGTTCGCTTGACCCTATAACGAGTGTGTCTCATTGCTGCTTCAGACTCACACGCTACAGGCTGAGTATTCGCGTTGTGCCGTATTCCAATTCATCTGTTTCGATCGCTTGAGATACATCGATACAATCACTACCCTGACTACCCTACTCGCACCCATCTCTAAGTGCTTTCAGATAATCTCTTTACTACTTCTTCCTGATTGTTAAAGAACGTTTAGCCGATAGGTGTCTTGCAATACCCACAGCATCAACTGGCTAGCAATCGCCAATGCGCAACGCTCAAGTAACTGAACGCTGTGCATTGAAGATTGGTGGAGGATGACGGGATCGAACCGACGACCCCCTGCTTGCAAAGCAGGTGCTCTCCCAGCTGAGCTAATCCCCCCGTGTCGCGGATCTGATGCCTCGACCGTTGGTGGGTCTGGTTGGATTCGAACCAACGACCCCCGCCTTATCAAGACGGTGCTCTAACCGACTGAGCTACAGACCCTTAGCCTGTTTCTAAACCACAGCCGATAAGCGTGAGCGCTCAATGCTTCGTGCATCAAGCTCGAGAAAGGAGGTGATCCAGCCGCACCTTCCGATACGGCTACCTTGTTACGACTTCACCCCAGTCATGAATCCTACCGTGGTGACCGTCCTCCTTGCGGTTAGACTAGCCACTTCTGGTAAAACCCACTCCCATGGTGTGACGGGCGGTGTGTACAAGACCCGGGAACGTATTCACCGCGGCATGCTGATCCGCGATTACTAGCGATTCCAGCTTCACGCAGTCGAGTTGCAGACTGCGATCCGGACTACGATCGGTTTTCTGGGATTGGCTCCACCTCGCGGCTTGGCAACCCTCTGTTCCGACCATTGTATGACGTGTGAAGCCCTACCCATAAGGGCCATGAGGACTTGACGTCATCCCCACCTTCCTCCGGTTTGTCACCGGCAGTCTCCTTAGAGTGCTCTTGCGTAGCAACTAAGGACAAGGGTTGCGCTCGTTGCGGGACTTAACCCAACATCTCACGACACGAGCTGACGACAGCCATGCAGCACCTGTGCGCCGGTTCTCTTTCGAGCACGTCCACCTCTCAGCAGACTTCCGACCATGTCAAGGGTAGGTAAGGTTTTTCGCGTTGCATCGAATTAATCCACATCATCCACCGCTTGTGCGGGTCCCCGTCAATTCCTTTGAGTTTTAATCTTGCGACCGTACTCCCCAGGCGGTCAACTTCACGCGTTAGCTACGTTACTAAGGAAATGAATCCCCAACAACTAGTTGACATCGTTTAGGGCGTGGACTACCAGGGTATCTAATCCTGTTTGCTCCCCACGCTTTCGTGCATGAGCGTCAGTGTTGGCCCAGGAGGCTGCCTTCGCCATCGGTATTCCTCCACATCTCTACGCATTTCACTGCTACACGTGGAATTCTACCTCCCTCTGCCACACTCAAAGCCTGCCAGTCACCAATGCAGTTCCCAGGTTAAGCCCGGGGATTTCACATCGGTCTTAACAGACCGCCTGCGCACGCTTTACGCCCAGTAATTCCGATTAACGCTCGCACCCTACGTATTACCGCGGCTGCTGGCACGTAGTTAGCCGGTGCTTATTCTTCCGGTACCGTCATCCTCCAGCCATATTAGGGCCGAAGTTTTCTTTCCGGACAAAAGTGCTTTACAACCCGAAGGCCTTCTTCACACACGCGGCATTGCTGGATCAGGGTTGCCCCCATTGTCCAAAATTCCCCACTGCTGCCTCCCGTAGGAGTCTGGGCCGTGTCTCAGTCCCAGTGTGGCTGGTCGTCCTCTCAGACCAGCTACAGATCGTCGCCTTGGTAGGCCTTTACCCCACCAACTAGCTAATCTGCCATCGGCCGCCCCTACAGCGCGAGGTCCAAAGATCCCCCGCTTTCCTCCGTAGATCGTATGCGGTATTAATCCGGCTTTCGCCGGGCTATCCCCCACTACAGGACACGTTCCGATGTATTACTCACCCGTTCGCCACTCGCCGCCAGGCCGAAGCCCGCGCTGCCGTCCGACTTGCATGTGTAAGGCATGCCGCCAGCGTTCAATCTGAGCCAGGATCAAACTCTTCAGTTCAATGCCTGTTACTGTTTTCGGTTGTGTTACCAACCGGTCGCTCACTCAACGTACTGACGATGATTAATCCGTCTTTCGACAGATAAACCTTCCTCTGATACTTCGTGTGAGACTCTTGATACTTTTGCTTGACCCATTCCGAAGAACCGGCTGCACTCACCATCAAGCGCCCACACTTATCGGCTGTTAGTTTTTAAAGAGCAATCCGCCAAGACTTTTCCACCTCGCCGCACCAAGCACTTTGCTTGGCACCGCTTCGTCTTGCGTCGCTGCATCAGCAGCAGAGAAACGAGATTATGTACGTCGTTTCGGTCAGTGTCAACAAGTTTTTGAAGCATTTCACTCGTCAACCGCGCTCAGAACACTTCTCACCTTCCAAGCCCAACCACGACACCACTACTCCCGCTTCCTTCGCGTTCGTTGAATCGCGAAGGAACGGAATTGTAGTGAGTGCCAACGCCAACCGCAAGGGCTCGGCCGAATAATTTGTGATCGCTTGAACGATTGACGTGGCTCCCGCGCGCCTATCGATCGGCCGGCGCGCGCATCCCGTAAAACAGGCGCCCGAACGACTACAATAAAAGGTTCTTCGCCCCAATGAACCTGTATTGATATGCGCACGCGAACTGCTAAACGCCTCCCACCAGACGCGGACAAACTCGTCAGCCTCTCTCTCGCGCTTTTCGCCTCGGGCAGCCGCGTCGAAGATCGCTTCTGGGAAGCCCGCCTCGACACCCTCATCGCCAAACTGGTGCGCAACGGCAACCAAACCACTCTTGATGCTGCGCTGGATCACCTGCAGCAGAATCATCCCGACGCCTACGGCGCGTTGGCCGATATGGCGGAAACGCATAGCGAGTCGTTCAAGATGGATATCGACGGCGTGCCGCACGAGTCTCTCCTGATCGCGGCGCCGGTGCTCGCGTGGACGCGCTACGCGATTCCATCTGGCACGCTCAAGGCCGACGCTGTCGACGCGCTGCGCACGCAGTTGCAGGCGCACGTGCTGGCTGGCGGCGCACGCCTCGCCGTCGCGCCGTATCTGTATAGCATCGACCAGTTGCCGCGGCATCATGTCGACACCGCGCGCCTCGCGCAACAGTTGACGCAGGCGGCGCTCGGCGCTGCCAGCGCGCGCATGAATCTGGCTGACTTGCCGGAGACGTCGCCGATTCTCGCCGATCCGCGCTTTCTGCTCGCCGTCGCCGTTGTCCCGGCGGGCGAAGCATTCTTCCGCTGGCAGGAAGACGAGAACGGCGCGCGCATCGAGCGCAGTCAGTGTCTCGAACAATGGGCGGCTCAGGGCGGCGCCAGCTTCGCGAACATTCTTCCCGGCTGCGAATTCGAATGTTTGTTGCCGGATGCCTATTATTCGGCGTGCCGAGATGCCGACGAGCAAGTACGCCCTCACACCGTGCGCACCGCTGTTCGATATCTCTTCGATACGCTCGGCGCCGCCCCTCAGGAATTGCGCGCGGTCATTGCGGGCTTCGGCGAACGCCGCATCGACGAATATCGCATCGGATTCACCCGGCGCGGCAGCAACGACGTGATCTACGGCGTCGTTTGGCCGCTGTACGGACGCGAGAACGGCGAGGCAGGCCTCGAAGACGAAGCGGAACTGGAAGGCGCTGACGGTCCGGTCGAAGAGATCGTCGAGCTGCTTAGAAAGTCCGGCGTCACCGACGTCCGTCGCCACGCGGGACGCTTCGAGCCGGAGTTCTGCGATGACTGCGGCGTGCCGCTCTACGCCGATCCGCTCGGCGAGATCGTTCACGCCGAGATGCCCGAGGACGCCGAACCCGCGCAGCCGCACTTCCATTGACACGCGTCAATGCTTCGGTAGCCCACAAAGCCCCGCCCTCGCGCGGGGCTTTGTGCTTTTCGCCTATGCCATTCGGATAGGGGGCGCGATCGCAAGAAGTTTGTCAATATCACGTCAACGCCGACATTCGCTGGCGTTCGGTTCCGCCGCGAGTGAGCGTCGGATGTATTGACAAGAGGTTGAGCATGAAAATAATCATCATGGGTTCGGACGCGGAGCGCCGTGCGGGCCTCAAAACACTGCTGCGCCGTGTCGCACGTCAAGCGCAGTTCACCGAAGTCAGAGATTGGCGGCAGGCGGGATCTGCGCTGAAGCGCATCGAGGCCCGCATGATCGTGATCGATTGGGCGGAGAGCATGCGCATGAGCGAGCTCGAAACGCTGCTCGACAACGCGCCCGCCGTTCCCGCCGCGGTCATGGTGGACCGCTCCGGCGCCGCACAGGTCTACATGCTCATGAGCGCGGGCGCAATGGGCGTGATTCCTCGCACGCTCGAACCCATCCTCATTCTGCGCGCGCTCGAAATGGTGCTAATCGGCGGTCACTACGTTCCGCCGGATGTCATCGATCTGGCGCCCATCCGCGATCTGCCGATTCGCCGTCAGCACGCCCTTGCGGCGATGCCGGACAGCGCGCGCGTTCATCCGACGCTTTCGCCGCGCCAGCAACAGATCATGCGCTGCGTGCATATGGGAAGCACGAACAAGATGATCGCGAAGACGCTCGGCATCAGCGAAGGCACCGTCAAGATTCATCTTGCGAGTATCTTCCAGCAACTAGGGGCACCGAACCGAGCGGCGGCAGTCGCCATTTACAACGGCGTGCAGAATTCGTATCTGGAGATTCTGCGCAGCGGCACCGAGCGAGCCGTCCGCGCAACGCCGGGCGAGTCAAACGTGGTCCCGCTGCGCAGGCGGCGCGCGAAATATCCGCCGCTCGAGAACCAGGAAGGCGCTTCGTTGCCCATGGCCGCAGAGCCCGAGGCGTCGTTCTAGCAACAATCGCGGAATCCGAATTCGTTGATTGCGCACACGTTTCAAACGTAACGAGTAATATGCAGGCATGGGGTTCTTCTACACACCGCTACCGCTTTGGCTGACCGTCGGCAGTTGGATTGTCGCCGCGGGGCTGCTTGCACTCGTCCTGGTGCAGCGGCCGTTCAATCGCCTGCAGGACGCCACGCTCCAGCACGTCTGGCTCGGCGTGATCGTCTCGGTAACGGTGCTATGGGCCTGTAACGCTTGGTTCGATGACGGGCCCGTCATCCACCTGCTCGGCGCCACGCTGATGGTCACGCTCTTCGACTGGCGGCTCGCGCTCATCGGCACGGCCGCGAGCACAGGGCTCGCTGCCGTGGTGCTCGATGCCTCTTGGCTCTCGGTCGCAATCACGTATCTTCTCTTCGGTGCCGTGCCGGTCGCGGTATCGACACTCCTGCAGCGTCTGTCCAACGCATGGTTGCCGCGCAACCTGTTCACCTTCATCGCAGGTCACGGGTTCATCGTGTCGGCCGCAGCAGTGGCGGCTGCTTGCGGCACGACCGTGTTGCTCGAAGCAGCGCTTGCCGGCGGTGCGGTGAATGTGCCCGCTGCATTCACACGCGGAGCGCTATTGCTCGGTGCCGGTGAGTCCTTGTTCACCGGACTTCTCACCATTTTGATCACGGTGTATAAGCCGGCGTGGATCACCACGTACGACGTTCGCCGCTATCGCCTGGACCGTGGTCCGCGGGTTTGACGTCGATCTAAAAGCGCATCCGCGCGCGCCGCAGACCACGCCCTCTCGCATGCTCCGCGGTCCGAAACGCGCACAAAGTGCGATAAGATTGAACTCCTTCCCCACACGAGGCATCTTACTTGCCCGTGTCTTCTTAGCGCCAAATTGATGGAAAGTAACTTTGCACCGCGCCGGCTGATGAGGCTCGTCGGCCGGTTCGCGGTATGCGCCGCTCTTCTGTGCGCGACGTCCGCCTTTGCCGATACGCTCGACGAGCGCAATGAACTGGTTCATCACTTCGTGACCGATTTCAACGCCAATCCGCTGGTTGCGGATTGCGCCGCGCATGGCAACTTCATCGCGAGCACGTCGGCGGCCTTCGATCATGTCGAATTCCCCCCTGCTTCATTCGATTCATCGCATTCCACCATCGAACCGTGGAACGACTCGTTCGACGAGAAGAAGCAGCGCATCAAGGTCGATAATGTCGTGACCGTCGAAGGACAAGGCGTCGCGAAAAGCGGCGAGAAAGATCCGACGCCGCTGAAATTCCGTTGTGGCTATGTCGGCAGTCAGATGCTCGCCTTCGGGTGGAACGACCCGGTTCCGCCGCTGCGTCCGCATGCGGAGCCGCGCAGCACGTCCGGCAAGAAAGGCAAGCACGGCGCGAAGACGAAGTCGTCATCGAAGAAAGCGGCGGCAGGTAAAAGCACGAGCAGCGGCAAGAGCGCCAAAAAGGCGTCGAAGAAACACTAGCCGGCCCAAGCGGCGTGGCATGAACAAAGGGCGTGGCCATCGCAAGACGGCCACGCCCTTTTCATTGTTTGTCCGTAGCGCCCGCCGTCACGCCGCGAACGCCTGCAAATGCCAGAGAATCGCCTGCAGCATGGCGGCGCCCAGCGCCGCACTGCGTTCACCGTTCCAGCCGACGCGCTCGTCCGGCAGATCAGCGTTGTCCTTGAACGGCATTTCGAGCGTGAGCGACAGGCACTTGTACTCGTTGCTCATGTACTTCGACGCGAGCTTCAGCGCATCTTCGCGATATTTGCCGCTCTCATAGCCGTGCACATCCTGGAAGTCAGGACTTGCCTGCTTGAAGAACTGCACGAACGCCTTCTGCTCTTTCGCCTGTTGCTCGGTGAAGGCCGGCAGCATCTCCGAGCCGGCGACGAACACGTGCGGAATAGCCTCGTCGCCGTGGATATCGAAGAACATGTCGCAACCCGTCGCACGAATCGCGTCGCGCACGACCAGCACTTCGGGGCTGCGCTCGGCGCTCGGCTCCATCCATTCGCGATTCAGGTTCGCGCCCGCCGCATTCGTGCGCAGATTGCCGAGCACGCTGCCGTCCGGATTCATGTTCGGCACGATATGAAACACCGCGCGATCGAAGAGCGCCCGCGCGACCGGATCGCCCGACCAATCACCCCAGCCTGCAAGACGTTTCACGAGTCCCTCGACGAACCATTCCGCCATCGTCTCGCCGGGGTGCTGGCGCGCGATGATCCACACGTTCTTTCTGGGACGCGCGGCCGCCTCGTCGTTCAGACCGAGCGTAAGCAGCGACACGGGCCGGTTCTCGACCGTGCGGCCGAGTTCCGTCAGCGTCGCATGCGGCATCTGCTGAACCGCGCCGAGAAACTCCGAGTGGCGCTCCTCGCTATACGGCTCGAAATACGCGTAGTACACGCGATCAAAGTCCGGCGTGTGATCGATCGTCAGCACGCGGCCGTCGTACTGCGTCGGCACGCGAAACCAGTTCACGCGATCGTAGCTCGCGACCGCCCGATAGTCGCGCCAGCCATCGGCGAAGGCACACTGCGCCGCGTTCTCGAACGTCATCACGAGGCGCTCGCCGCGCGCGCCCGAGACGCGAAAGTAGAACCACTGCGCGAAGTCGGCCTTCGTGTCCGGACGCACGCGCAGGCGAATGTCCGCGGGATTGCTCGCGTCGGTGACGTCGATCGCGCCTGCGTCGAAATTGCTGGTAATCGAAATGCTCATGATGATGTCCTCGATGCGCCTGTCTCACTCCGCGACGCGGCGGCGAAACACATAAGTCGTATCGTTCGATGCATTGGCGTCGAACCGGTAGCCTTCGCTGTCAAAGCCCTTCAGCGCCTCGGGCTCGTCGATTCTGTTCTGCACCGCGTAGCGCGCCATCAGACCTCGCGCGCGCTTCGCGTGAAAGCTGATGATCTTGTAGCGGCCGCCCTTCCAGTCCTCGAAGACCGGCGAGACGACGGGCACGTCGAGTTGCTTCGGCTTCACCGACTTGAAATATTCCTCCGACGCGCAGTTGACCAGCACGCGCGCGCCGCGCTGCCGCCTGAACTGCTCGTTGAGTGCCGCCGTGATGCGCTCGCCCCAGAACGCGTACAGATCCTTGCCGCGCGCATTCGGAAACTTGGTGCCCATTTCCAGCCGATACGGCTGCAGCAGGTCGAGCGGCCGCAGCAGTCCATACAAGCCTGACAGCACGCGCACATGATTCTGCGCGTAGTCGAGATCGGCGGAACTCAGCGTCTTCGCCGCGAAGCCTTCATACACATCGCCGTTGAAGGCGAGCACCGCCTGCTTCGAATTGTGCGCGTCGAAGGTCTTCGACCATTCGGCATAACGCTGGAAGTTCAGCGCCGCGAGCTGATCCGAGATGCCCATCATGCCGCCGATCTGCTGCGGCGAAAGCTGCCGCAAGCCTTCGATCAACTCGGCGGCGTCATCGACGAATTCGGGCAGCGTGTGCTTCTTGATGTGAGCGGGCGTCTCGTAGTCGAGCGATTTAGCGGGCGAGAGAACGATTATCATGGAGGCTCGCCGGCACCCCGCCGGCGACATAGGCATAAACCCCCGATTGTATCGAATGGAAAATTCCGCCGCGCCGCCTCACAATCTGCGGGTCGTGCTCGATTCGAACGTGTGGATCGACATACTCGTGTTCGACGATCCGGCCACGCGGCCGATCCGCGCCGCGCTCGAAGCCCGCGCGCTCGATGCGCTGATCGACGCCCGATGCCTTGCCGAATTGACATACGTGTTCGACTATCCGCAGTTCGTGCGCATGGGCATCGACAAGTCGGCGGCGCTCGAGAAGCTTGCGAGTCTGTCGCAGCTGGTTGACCCAGAAGCATCGCCAAACGCGCCTCCTTTGCCGAAGTGCCGCGACCGCGACGACCAGAAGTTCCTCGAACTCGCGCAGGCATCGCAGGCGGACTGGCTCGTCTCGAAAGATCGCGCAGTGCTGAAGCTCGCGCGCCGCGTCGCGCGCGACTTCGCGTTTCGCATCGCCGAGCCGAAGCCGTTCGTCGCCGCGCTCGAAGCGCACGCCGCCCTTGTCGCCCTTGCCGCCCTCGCCTGATCACCGCATGTGACTACCGCTCAGCCCACGTCCTACTACGCTATGAACGCTACGCACGAACTGAATCCGGCTGCACCCGATCTGTCCTTCCCGTCGCGTCTGCCGAACGTCGGCACGACCATTTTCACCGTGATGAGCGCGCTCGCCGCGCAAAAAGGCGCGGTGAATCTGGGTCAAGGCTTCCCCGATTTCGACTGCGACGCGCGCATCGTCGATGCCGTCGCCTCCGCCATGCGCGACGGCCACAACCAGTATCCGCCGATGTCGGGCGCCGCGCCGCTGCGGCAGGCGATCGCCCGCAAGATCGAGGCGCTCTACGGCCGCGCTTACGACGCCGACCGCGAGATCACCGTCACGGCAGGCGCGACGCAGGCGCTGCTCACGGCCGTGCTGTGCTGCGTGCATCCGGGCGATGAAGTCGTCGTGATCGAGCCGATGTACGACAGCTACGTGCCGGCCATCGAGCTCGCGGGCGGCAAGCCCGTGTTCGTGTCGCTCGAAGCGCCCGATTACGCGCTGCCTTTCGACAAGATCGCCGCCGCGATCACGCCGAAGACGCGCCTTCTGATGATCAACACGCCGCACAATCCGACAGGCCGCGTGTGGCGCGATACGGACATGCGCAAGCTCGAAGACATCGTGCGCGGAACGAACCTGCTGATCGTCTCCGACGAAGTCTATGAACACATGGTCTACGACGGCGCGCCGCACGAGAGCGTGTCGCGCTATCCGGAGCTCGCGAAGCGCAGTTTCGTCGTGTCCAGTTTCGGCAAGACGTTTCACGTGACCGGCTGGAAGATCGGCTACGTGGCCGCGCCCGTCGCGCTGACGGCCGAGTTCCGCAAGGTCCATCAGTTCAATGTGTTCACGGTCAACACGCCGATGCAGGTCGGGCTCGCGCACTATCTGGAAGACCCGAAGCCGTATCTGGAATTACCCGCGTTCTATCAGAAGAAGCGCGACTTTTTCCGCGCAGGGCTCGCCGATACGCGCTTCTCGCTTCTGCCTTGCGACGGAACCTACTTCCAGTGCGTCGATTATTCGGCGATCAGCGACATGCCCGAAGCCGAATTCTCGCAATGGCTGACGAGCGAGATCGGCGTCGCCGCCATTCCCGTGTCGGCGTTCTATCACGAGTCTCACGAGTCGGGCGTCGTGCGCTTCTGCTTCGCGAAGAAGGAGGAGACGCTCGCGCTCGCGCTGGACCGACTGCGCAAGCTCTGAGCGTCGTCTTGCTGCCGGACACAATAGACAACACAGAGAACTTCGAGGAGTCGAACCGCATCATGAGTCCGCAGGAATACAAGATCGAAACGTTGGGCATCGTCGGCAGCGGCGCGATGGGGCGCGGCATCGCGCAGATCGCGGCGCTCGCCGGGCTGACCGTGCGTCTCTACGATGCGAATCCGCAAGCACTCGCGGCCGCGCGCGCGTATCTGTCCGACACCTTCGACAAGCTGACCGCCAAGGGCAAGCTGAAGGAAGCGGACGCGCACGCCGCGCTTGCCCGCGTCCATGACGCGAAGGATATCGGCGCGCTCTCCGACTGCGGCGCGGTCGTCGAGGCGATCGTCGAGAATCTCGAGATCAAGCGCGGACTCTTTCGCGAACTCGAAGCGGTTGTCGGCGACGCGTGCATTCTGGCGTCGAATACGTCGTCGCTGTCCATTACCGCGATCGCGGCAGGCTGCGCGAAACCGGAACGCGTCGCGGGCTTTCACTTCTTCAACCCGGTGCCGCTGATGCGCGTGGTCGAGGTCATCGACGGCTTGCGCGGCGACCGAAAAGCCGGCGACGCGCTGATGGAACTCGCCCGCCGCATGGGTCACACGCCGGTGCGCGCGAAAGACATGCCGGGCTTCATCGTGAATCACGCCGGTCGCGGCATGAACACCGAAGGCTTGCGCGTGGCGGGCGAAGGCGTCGCGAGTTTCGCGGACATCGACCGCATCATGCGCGAGCAGGCCGGTTTCCGGCTCGGGCCGTTCGAGCTGCTGGATCTGACCGCGCTCGACGTCTCGCATCCGGTGATGGAGTCGATCTATCACCAGTTCTACGAGGAGCCGCGCTTCACGCCGTCGCCCATCACCGGCACGCGCCTCGCGGGCGGGCTCATCGGGCGCAAGGCGGGCGAAGGGTTTTATCGCTACGTGGAAGGCAAGCAGCAAGTGCCGGACGAGCCGCCCGCGCCGACGCAACTGCCGGCGCGCGTGTGGATCAGCCGCGCGTCGCCGGCTGCGCGCGAGCAAGTGCTGAAAGTAATCGCGAAGCACGCCGCCGCCGTGCACATCGACACCGGCAACGCGCCCGCGCCCGATTCGCTCATCGTCGTGACGCCGCTCGGCTTCGACGCGACGACGACCGCCGTCGCCGAACATCTCGACGCCACGCGCGTCGTCGCCGTGGATACGCTCTTTCCGCTCGATACCGTCGCCCGCCGCACGATCATGACGACGCCCGCGACCACGCCCGCCATGCGCGACGCGGCGCACGCGCTCTTCGCCGCCGACGGCGTGCCCGTTACCGTCATCCGCGATTCGACCGGCTTCGTCGCGCAGCGGGTGGTCGCGACCATCGTGAATATCGGCTGTGACATCGCGCAGCAAGGCATCGCGACGCCGGAGGACATCGACCTCGCGGTGACGCTCGGCCTGGGCTATCCGCGCGGGCCGCTCGCGCTCGGCGATTCGCTCGGCGCCACGACCATTCTCACGATTCTGCACAACATCCAGAGCGCGCTCGGCGATCCCCGCTATCGCCCTTCTCCGTGGCTCACGCGCCGCGCGCAGCTCGGACTTTCGCTTACCCATACCGAGGAGCTTCGATGAGCGCCGAACTGCTGACACACCGGCCCGCAGGCAGCGACACCACGCTCGTGCTGAAGCTGTCCAATCCGGGCGCGCGCAACGCGCTGCATCCGGACATGTACGCGGCTGGCATCGAAGCCTTATCGACGGCCGAGCGCGACAACTCCGTGCGCGCGATCGTGCTGACGGGCGCGGACAACTTCTTCTGCGCGGGCGGCAACCTGAACCGGCTGCTGGAAAATCGCGCGAAAGACCCGTCGGTGCAGGCAGAGAGCATCGACCTGCTCGCGGAATGGATCAGCGCGCTGCGGGCATCGACGAAACCGGTCATCGCGGCGGTCGAAGGCGCGGCGGCCGGCGCGGGGTTTTCGCTCGCGCTCGCCTGCGATCTGATCGTCGCCGCCGACGACGCGAAGTTCGTCATGTCCTATGCGCGCGTGGGCCTCACGCCGGACGGCGGCGCTTCGTGGTTCCTGACGCGCGCGTTGCCGCGCACGCTCGCGAGCGAGGTGCTGCTCGAAGCGAAGCCGATCGGCGCGTCGCGTCTGCACGAAGTCGGCGTCGTGAACCGGCTGACGAAGAAAGGCATCGCGCTGGATGCCGCTATCGCGTGGGCCGACGATCTCGGCAGCGTGTCGCCCAAGGCGCTCGCGCGCATCAAGTCGCTGATGAATGCGGCGGACGTGCAGCCGCTCGCCGCGCATCTCGATACGGAGCGCGACGCTTTCGTGGATGCGCTTCATCGCGGGGACGCGCTCGAAGGCATCACCGCGTTCCTCGAAAAGCGCCAGCCGAACTATCGCTGAAATCATGGCTCACTACGACCTGCCGAAGCGGCGGCGCATCTTCCTGATGCGTCACGGCGACGTGACTTATTTCGACGATACCGGCCGCGCCATCGACCCTGAAAGCGTGCCGCTCAACGCGCGTGGTCGCGAGGAAGCGAGCGCGGCGGGCCGCGAGTTCGCCGCGCAGAACGTCCGCTTCGATCGCGTGATGGCGAGCGGCCTGCCGCGCACCATCGAAACGGCCGAGCGCGTGCTCGCCGAAACGGGCCAGGCGGCGCAGATCGAAATCTGGCCGGAGTGGCAGGAGATCCGCGGCGGACGACTCGCTAACCTTTCCACGAGCGACATCGAGCGCGCGTTTCTTTCCGTGTTCGACGGCGTCGTGCCCGAAGAGACGCAGTTTCTGGGCGGCGAGACCATCGGCCAGTTGCTCGACCGCGCGTTGCCCGCCATGACGCGGCTGCGCGCGGACACGTCGTGGGACACGGTGCTGCTGGTGCTGCACGGCGGCGTCAATCGCGCGCTGATCACGCATGCGATCACGGCGGGCGGGCGCGCGTTCTTCGGGCATTTGTCGCAGGCGACGGGCTGCATCAACGCGCTCGATGTCGGCGACAAACCCGGCGACTGGGTCGTGCACGCCATCAATCATTCGCCGCCCTCGCCGCTGCACGCGGACGTGCGAAACACCACGATGGAACTGCTCTACGCGCAGTTCGTGAAGTTCAAGGCGAGCGAATGAACTAAGCATCGCGCATACAAAAACGGAGGAGACGATGGCAGACAACGAGACAAATCAGCACTCCGACTTTTCAGCATTCGAAGGCACGCGCCCCGTGCACGAAGCCCAACGCTTCGACGCCGATGCGCTCGCGGCATGGCTCGCCGCGCACGTCGATGGCTTCGCGGGCCCGCTCGCCGTCGCGCAGTTCGCGGGCGGCCAGTCCAACCCTACGTTCAA
Organism: Caballeronia sp. Sq4a; assembly: GCF_023170545.1. Taxonomy (NCBI): domain Bacteria; kingdom Pseudomonadati; phylum Pseudomonadota; class Betaproteobacteria; order Burkholderiales; family Burkholderiaceae; genus Caballeronia; species Caballeronia sp. Sq4a. The sequence continues at coordinate 1,741,268 of NZ_CP084250.1, forward strand.
GCTCGTCACGCCGTCGCGCGCGTACGTGATGCGCGCGAAACCCGGCCCCGCCGCGAAGCTGCTGCCGTCGGCGCATGCAATCGAGCGCGAGTATCGCGTGATGGATGCGCTCGCCGCCACCGACGTGCCGGTCGCGCGCATGCTCGCCTTGTGCGAGGACGAAAGCGTGATCGGCCGCGCGTTCTACGTGATGGAGTTCGTCGAAGGCCGCGTGTTGTGGGACCCGTCGCTGCCCGGCATGACGCCCGCCGAACGCGCCTCGATCTACGACGAAACCAACCGCGTCATCGCGGCGCTGCATACGGTCGATGTCGAAGCCGCCGGTCTCACCGGCTACGGCAAGCCGGGCAACTACTTCGAGCGGCAGATCGGGCGCTGGAGCAAGCAGTACGTCGCGTCGCAGACCGAAAAAATCGACGCGATGGATCGCCTGATCGACTGGCTGCCGCAGCATGTGCCGTCGTCGGCGGCGGCGGCGGCGAAGGTGAGCGTCGTGCATGGCGATTTCCGGCTCGACAACCTCATCTTTCATCCGAGCGAGCCGCGCGTGCTGGCGGTGCTCGACTGGGAGCTCTCGACGCTCGGCGATCCGCTCGCCGATTTCGCGTATCACTGCATGGCGTGGCATGTCGATCCGTCGCAGTTCCGCGGCATCGCAGGGCTCGACTGGACCGCGCTCGGCATTCCCGACGAAGCCGCGTACGTCGCGCGTTATTGCGAGCGGACGGGCTTGAACATCGAAGGCGACTGGAACTTCTATCTCGCCTACAACATGTTCCGCATCGCCGCGATCCTGCAAGGCATCATGAAGCGCGTCGTGGATGGCACGGCGGCGAGCGCGCAGGCCATCGACGCGGGCCGCCGCGCCCGGCCGATGGCCGAACTGGCGTGGCAATACGCGCAGAAAGTCGGCGCATGACAACGGATCAGGAGACGAGCCGATGAACTTTGACTACACGCCGAAAGTGGAGGCGTTGCGTGGGAGATTGCTCGCTTTCTTCGACGCGCATATCTATCCGAACGAGAACGCATTCCGCGACGAGATCGCAGCGAATCGCGCGGCCGGCAACGCGTGGGTTCCGACGCGCCTCATCGAAGCGTTGAAGGACAAAGCGCGCGGCGAAGGGCTGTGGAACTTGTTCCTGCCGTCGTCGGAACGCGGCGCCGGTCTGACGAATCTCGAATACGCGCCGCTTTGCGAGATCATGGGCCGCGTGCCGTGGGCGCCCGAAGTCTTCAATTGCAGCGCGCCCGACACGGGCAATATGGAAACGATCGAACGCTACGGCACGGATGCGCAGAAAGCACAATGGCTAGAACCGCTCTTGCGTGGCGAGATCCGCTCGGCGTTTCTGATGACGGAGCCGGAAGTCGCGTCATCGGATGCGACGAATATCCGCTGCAGCATCGCGCGCGACGGCGACAGCTACGTCATCGACGGCCATAAGTGGTGGTCGTCCGGCGCGGGCGATCCGCGCTGCAAGGTGTTTATCGTGATGGGCAAGACCGACCCCGCCGCGCCGAAGCACGCGCAGCAGTCGATGGTTCTCGTGCCGGCGGATGCCAAAGGCATCACCGTGCATCGCCCGCTGAACGTGTTCGGCTACGACGACGCGCCGCACGGTCACATGGACATCACGCTCGACAAGGTCCGCGTGCCGGCCGCCAACATCTTGCTCGGCGAAGGTCGCGGGTTCGAGATCGCGCAGGGGCGGCTCGGGCCGGGACGCATTCATCATTGCATGCGGCTGATCGGACTCGCGGAGCGTGCGCTCGAACTCATGGCGAAGCGCACGCTTTCGCGCGTCGCGTTCGGCAAGCCCGTCGCGCAACATGGCGTGACGCAGGAACGCATCGCCGAGGCGCGCATCATGATCGAGCAGGCGCGACTGCTCACGCTGAAGGCCGCGTACATGATGGATACCGTCGGCAACAAGGGCGCGCGTGGCGAGATCGCGATGATCAAAGTCGTGGCGCCGAACGTCGCGTGTCAGGTGATCGACTGGGCGATTCAGGCGCACGGCGCGGCGGGCATCTGCGACGACTTCCCGCTCGCGTACGCGTATGCATCGGCGCGCACGCTCAGGCTCGCGGACGGGCCCGACGAAGTGCATCGCAATGCCATCGCGAAACTGGAACTGGCGAAATACCTGGAACCGCGCGACTGATTCACCGTTGCGAGTCACGGGCGGACTCTGCACGGCGCGCGCAAACATGCTCTAATTTTCGCTGCCATTCCGCGAGCCGCGCGTGAATGCGTCACCTGCACGACTGAGGAGCGCACATGATCGACGTGTATAGCTGGCCGACGCCCAACGGGCACAAGATTCACATCATGCTGGAGGAAACCGGCCTCGAATACCGGGCTCATCCCGTCGATATCGGCGCGGGCGACCAATTCAAGCCCGACTTTCTCGCGATCAGCCCGAACAACAAGATTCCCGCGATCATCGACAACGACGGCCCGGAAGGCAAGCCGTTCGCGTTATTCGAATCGGGCGCGATCCTCGTGTATCTCGCGGAAAAGACCGGCAAAATGCTGCCCGCGGATGCCATCGGCCGCTACACGACGATTCAATGGCTCATGTTCCAGATGGGCGGCGTCGGACCGATGCTCGGACAGACGCATCACTTCCGGAATTACGCGCCCGAGAAGATCGACTACGCGATCAACCGCTACACCAACGAAGCGCGCCGGCTCTATGGCGTGATGGACAAGCAGCTCGGCGTCACGCAATACCTCGCCGGCAACGAGTACACGATTGCGGACATCGCGACCTTCCCGTGGACGCGTTCGTGGGAGAACCAGGGCATCGTGCTGGATGAATTCCCGAACGTGAGGCGCTGGTTCGATGCGATCGCGGCGCGGCCGGCCGTCGAGCGCGGCGTGCAGGTGCTGGCGCGCGAACGCAAGCCCTTCACCGACAAGGAGAAGGAAGTGCTGTTCGGCGCGACGCAGTACGCGAAGCGCTAGCTCGCGGCAGGCGTCCGCAGGCCGAAGAGCGCAGCCGAATCCACCGTCAGCACCAGTTCGCCGTCCTGATTGTGCGCTTCCCAGCGTGTCGAGACGATGCCGCGATCGGGCTTGCTCTTCGACACGCGCTTGTCCAGCACGCGCACGGTGAGCCGCACCGAATCGCCGACGCGCACGGGCTTGAGCCAGCGAATGTTGTCGAGACCGGGCGAGCCCATCGACGTCGAATCGGCAAGCATGTCGCGCACGAGAATGCCCATCATCGCGGAGCACGTGTTCCATCCGCTCGCGACCAGTCCGCCGAAATGCGACGCCCTGCCCGCTTCCTCCGACAGATGGAACGGCTGTGGATCGTAGCGGCTGGCGAACTCGATGATCTCCTCGCGGCTGAATGTGTGCGCGCTCAGCGTCACCGCCGCGCCGACTTCAAAATCCTCGAAGCTGTAGGTCATGGGTAGGTCCTCTTTTTAGTGGCAGACAATCGAAGGCGGCAGGAAGCGCCGGATCGCGCTCGAGGAAGCGGGATCCGTGCGATCGATACGGGAAATTCTGGGGACGATGCGAGGCGAGACGGCCGCAAGACGGCAGCCGTGATACGCAACGAAGGAATGACGACTCATACGCGATGTCTCCTTGTCGGGCCAAAGCCGGGAAGACGCCGCGTCAGTCTTTACTGCAGCGGCTCCTTCAACGCGGCCGGCACGGGCAGCGGCATTACTTCGATGCCTTCTTCCAGCAAAGCGTGCGCGTCTTCGGGCGTCGTGACGCCGCGGATATTGCGCGCCGGCGCTTCGTTGTAATGGATGCGCCGCGCCTCTTCGGCGAAACGCTCGCCCACGTTCTCGGTCTTCTCGATCAGCTCTCGCATGAACTGGAGCGCGCGCGCCTGCATGGCGGCCGCATCCGGCGATGCCTTGGGCGCTTGCGCCTGCACCGACGCCTCGCCACGCGCCGAAGACAAGTTCAGGCGCGGCGCGGACGGCATGCGACTAACATCCGTCGTCGAGCAAACGGGACACGCGACCAGCTTGCGGCCCAGCTGCGACTCGAATTCTTCGGTCGAAGCAAACCAGCCTTCAAAGCGATGTTCGTGCGAGCACTTTAAATCGAGGACCTTCATGCTGATGGGACTTCGGTGAGTTTATCTCAGAATCGCGTTTTGCGAACGATCGTGCGCTGGCTCGTCATGCGGCGACGTACAGGAGCGAGCGACTTCAGATTCTAGCTGTTCGGCGCTTTCGCCGCCGAGCGCGGGCGTCAAAACGACAAAAGCGGCCAACGCGGCCGCTTTCCGTGATGACAGAGCCAGCCCGCGTCTTACTCAGCCGCCCTGCCCGCCTGCCATTCGCCCGAGCGGATCTTCTCCAGCCAGAACGCGCCGATGATGGTCTTCACGTCGCTGATCGTGCCGTCCTTGACCCACGCCATCAACTGCGCTTCGTCCGCGATGAACGTTTCGAGGAACTCGCCTTCGTCGAGCTTCGCGTCGCCAGCCGTGAGACCGAGCGCCAGATACAGGTCGATGAATTCCGTCGAATACGAAATGACCGGATGAATGCGCGTCAGGAAGATCCATTCGCGCGCGGTATAGCCGGTTTCCTCCTGCAATTCGCGCTTGGCGCACGTCAACTCGTCCTCGTTCGGATCGAGCTTGCCTGCCGGGAATTCGAGCAGCACGCGCCCGACCGGATAACGAAACTGACGTTCGAGCAGCACGCGGCCGTCGTCGAAAACCGGCAGGATCATCACCGCGCCCGGATGCTCCACGAACTCGCGCGTGGCGTGCTTGCCGTCGGGCAACGCCACCGTATCGCGCTTGAGCGTGAGGAACTTGCCTTCATGCAGCGTGACGCTTTTGACCTTCTTCTCGATGAGGCCGTCGTCATTGTCGGAAACGGTGAACTGGTCTGCCATCTTGCACCCTGTGCCGGTTAAGCAAACAGCCGCCGAGGGCGCGAAGCCATCAGCGGCGTTTGACGAGATATTGATAGGTGAAGCCCGGAAACGCGAGCACCACGAACAGACTGAAGGTGATGGCGTAGAACTGCCAGCCCTGATCGAAACGGTTGCCGGCGCGCGCTTCGAGCATGAAGCCGAGCGCGCCGACCACGAAGTAGAGAACGATCAACTCGCCGATCCTGATCCACGCGCTCTTCTTCGCCGCCTGATGGCGCGTCGGCGCCGGCAGCGGCACCGGCACGACAGCGAAAAGGCGCTGGTTCAGGAACGGCACGTTGGCGCCGACGAGCGCCAACAGCACGATAAACCAGCCCGCAGCCGACATTACAGCGGCAGCGTGTGCGTGATTGCTTGCAGGCAAGCCGTCATCAGCGGACCCGGAACCAGACCCAGCACGAGCACTGCCAAGCCATTGAACGCCAGCAGCGAACGATTGAGGCCATCCGCGACGATCGGCGATGCGTCTTGCGGCGCGTCGAAGTACATCAGCTTGACGATGCGCAGGTAGTAGAACGCGCCCACGAGCGAAGTCAGCACGGCCAGCACGGCGAGCCACGTCAGACCGGCGTTCATCGTCGCTTCGAGCACGGCGAGCTTCGCGTAGAAGCCGACCGTCGGCGGAATGCCGGCGAGCGAGAACATCATGATCATCATGACGAACGCGAAGACCGGGCTGCGCTGGTTGAGGCCCTTGAAGTCGTCGATCTGTTCGGCTTCGAAGTCGCGGCGCGCGAGCAGCATCACGATGCCGAAGGTGCCGAGCGTCGTCACGAGATAGATGATGCTGTAGAACATCGCCGAGCTGTACGCGCCCGCCGCGCCCGTCACCTTGCCGTCGACCACGCCGGCCAGAAGGCCGAGCAGCACGAAGCCCATGTTCGAGATGGCCGAGTACGCCAGCATCCGCTTGATGTTCTTCTGCACGATACCCGTGATGTTGCCGACGATCAGCGACAGCGCCGCGAGGATGACCAGCATCTCTTGCCAATCGACCGCGAACGGCAGCAGACCCATCACCAGGAAGCGCAGGCCCCACGCGAACGCCGCGACCTTCGGGCCGCCGCCGGTCAGCAGCGTCATGGCCGTCGGCGCGCCTTGATAGACGTCCGGCACCCACATGTGGAACGGCACCGCGCCCATCTTGAACGCCACGCCCGCCACGATGAAGATCACGCCGAAGAGCAGCACCGCGTCATTGATGCGACCCGACGCCACGGCCTTCAGCACTTCGTTCAGTTCGAGCGAACCGGTCGCGCCGTACAGCATCGAGATGCCGTACAGCAGGAAGCCGGACGCGAGCGCGCCGAGCACGTAGTACTTCATCGCCGATTCGTTCGACTGCGGCACGTCCTTGCGCAGCGCGATGACGGCGTACAGCGACAGCGACATCAGCTCGAGACCGAGGTACAGCGTGAGGAAGTTGTTGCCCGAAATCATCACGCACTGGCCGAGCAGCGAGAACAGGCCGAGCAGGAAGAAGTCGCCGCGGAACAGATCGCGGTCTTCCAGATACTTGCGCGAATAGATGATCGACACCGCATAGCCGAGCGTCACGACCGCTTTCATCGCGCTCGCGAACGGATCGACGATATACATGCGCGCGAAAAAGTAATGCGGCGTCGGATCGAGCGCCGAGAACGCGAACCACACGCCGACGACGATGGTCGAGACCAGCGCGATCGCGTAAGTGGTACGGCGGCTCGACGGACCGAACATCGTGTCGTTCAACCAGGCCACGACGACGGCGGCCATCAGGATGCCGTCGGGCAACAGGACACTCATAGGGGCGTTTTGCATGATCTTTTAGTTCCTCCGCACGGCGTTACTGAGCCAGCGGCAGCTTGGACTGCGCGACGTGGGAGAGCAGGTTTGCCACCGACTCGTGCATCACGTCGGTGAAGGGCTTCGGATGCAGGCCCATATAGAGCGTGAACAGCGCGAGCACGAGCAGCATGAACATTTCACGCTTGTTGATGTCCGCGAGCTTCGCGACGTGGTCGTTCGCCACCGCGCCGAAATACACGCGCTTGTACATCCACAGCGTGTAGGCCGCGCCGAGAATCAGCGTGAACGTGGCGAGGAAGCCGATCCAGAAGTTGAACTTCACGGCAGCCAGAATCACCATGAACTCGCCGACGAAACCCGAGGTGCCCGGCAGACCGCAGTTGGCCATCGCGAACAGCATCGAGAACGCGGCGAACTTCGGCATGGTGTTCACGACGCCGCCGTAATCCGCGATCTGACGCGAATGCACGCGGTCGTACAGCACGCCGATGGACAGGAACATCGCGCCCGAGACGAAGCCGTGCGAGATCATCTGGATGATCGCGCCTTCCACGCCGAGCTGGCTGAAAATGAAGAAGCCGAGCGTGACGAAGCCCATGTGCGCGATCGACGAATACGCGACGAGCTTCTTCATGTCGGCCTGCACCATTGCGACGAGGCCGATGTAGATGACCGCGATCAGCGACAGCGTGATGACGACGGGCGCGAGGAAGTGGCTCGCGTCCGGCGCGATCGGCAGCGAGAAGCGCAGGAAGCCGTATGCGCCCAGCTTCAGCATGATCGCCGCCAGCACGACGGAACCACCGGTCGGCGCTTCGACGTGCGCGTCCGGCAGCCAGGTGTGAACCGGCCACATCGGCACCTTCACGGCGAACGCCAGGAAGAACGCGATGAAGAGCAGCACCTGCGGCGTCATGCCGATCTTCGCGGCTTGCCACGTGGCCAGGTCGAACGTGTGCGTCTGCGTGTACAGGTAGAGCAACGCGACCAGCATCAGGAGGGAGCCGGCGAGCGTGTACAGGAAGAACTTGAACGCCGCATACACGCGATTCGGGCCGCCCCACACGCCGATGATGATGTACATCGGAATGAGCGTGGCTTCGAAGAACACGTAGAACAGCAGGCCGTCGGCCGTGGAGAACACGCCGATCATGATGCCCGAGAGGATCAGGAACGCGGCCATGTACTGCGAGACGCGCTCCGTGATGACTTCCCACCCGGCGATCACGACGATCACGGTGATGAGCGCGGTCAGCACGACGAACCACATCGAGATGCCGTCGACACCCAGGTGATACGTGATGTTGAACCGCTCGATCCAGTTCGCCTGTTCGACGAATTGCAGCGCGGCGCTCGACGTATCGAAGCCGGTGATCAGCGGAAGGGTCACGATCAGACCGAGAACCGAGCCGATCAGCGCGACCCAGCGCGCAGGCGCCGGGTTACGGTCAGAACCTACAGCCAGGACCAGGACGCCGAAGATGATCGGCAGCCAGATCGCGACACTGAGAATCGGAAAAGAGTGCATAGGGTCCCTCGCCTTATTTGCCGCCGAGCGTTACAAACAGGGTCAAGAGCCCCAACATGCCGATAATCATGGCGAACGCGTAGTGATAGATGTAACCGGATTGAAGGAAGCGGATCACACCGGCGAACCAGGCGACGAACCGCGCACTGCCATTGACGACGCCGTCGATGACGACCACATCGCCCTCTTTCCACAGCCCGCGACCGATGGCGACCGCGCCCCGGGCGAAGACCACTTCGTTGATCTTGTCGAAGTAGTACTTGTTGTCGAGCAGCGTGTAGATCGGGCCGAAGCGGCGGCGGATCACCGGCGGCAGATCCGGGCGCTTCATGTACAGGAACCACGCGACGATCACGCCCGCGAGCGCCAGCCACACCGGCAGGCCCGCGACCGAATGCAGGCCCATCGGGAACCAGCCGTGGAACTCTTCGGCCATTTCACGCATGCCTTCGTGGTTCTCGGCGATGTAGATCACCTTGTCGAACACGACGCCGTGCGAGAAGAAGTCGCCGAAGAGCATCGGGCCGATCATGATCGCGCCGATGATGACCGACGGAATCGCCAGCAGAATCAGCGGCAGCGTGACGACCCACGGGCTTTCGTGCGGCTCGTGTGCGTGGCCGTGGCCGTGTGCGTGACCATGATCGTCGCTACCGTGGCCCTGGCCGTGCGTCGCCTCTTCGGCGCCCATCGGCGAATCGGGATGCTTCGGACCGCGGAAGCGCTCCTTGCCGTGGAACACGAGGAAGTACATGCGGAACGAATACAGCGCCGTGACGAAGACGCTCGCCACCACCGCGAAGTATGCGAAACCCGAACCTGGCAGATGCGAGAGCTTCACCGCATCGATGATCGAATCCTTCGAATAGAAGCCCGAGAAGAACGGCGTGCCGATCAGCGCCAGCGAACCGATCAGCGACGTGATCCAGGTAATCGGCATGTACTTGGCCAGCCCGCCCATGTTGCGCATGTCCTGGTCGTGGTGCATGCCGATAATGACCGAGCCCGCGCCGAGGAACAGCAGCGCCTTGAAGAACGCGTGCGTGCCCAAGTGGAACACCGCGACCGGATACGCCGACACGCCGAGCGCGACCGTCATGTAGCCGAGCTGCGAGAGCGTCGAATACGCGACCACGCGCTTGATGTCGTTCTGCACGACGCCGAGGAAGCCCATGAACAGCGCCGTGATCGCGCCGATGACCGTCACGAACGACAGCGCCGCATCCGAATGCTCGAAGAGCGGCGACATGCGCGTCACCATGAAGATACCGGCCGTCACCATCGTTGCCGCGTGAATCAGCGCGGAGATCGGCGTCGGGCCTTCCATCGAGTCCGGCAGCCACACGTGCAGCGGGAACTGCGCCGACTTACCCATCGCGCCGATGAAGAGGCAGATGCACGCCACGGTCAAGAGGCCCCAGCTCGTGCCCGGGAACGTCATGGCGGCGAGCTTCTCGCCCTGCGCGAAGACGTCGCCGTAGTTCAGCGAACCCGCGAACGCCAGCAGCAGGCCGATGCCGAGCAGGAAGCCGAAGTCACCGACGCGGTTGACGATGAACGCCTTCATGTTCGCGTAGATCGCGCTTTCACGGGTGAAGTAGAAGCCGATCAGCAGATACGAGACGAGACCCACCGCTTCCCAGCCGAAGAACAGCTGCAGGAAGTTGTTGCTCATGACGAGCATGAGCATCGAGAACGTGAAGAGCGAAATATAAGAAAAGAAGCGCTGATAGCCGTCTTCTTCCGCCATGTAGCCGATGGTGTAGATGTGCACCATCAGCGAGACGAAGGTCACGATGACCATCATCATCGCCGTCAGCGAATCGACGAGGAAGCCGACTTCCATCTTGAGCGACCCCATCGTCATCCATTCGTAGACGGTGCCGTTGAAGCTCGCGCCCATCATGACGTCGTAGAACACGAACGCCGACAGGATGAACGAGATGAAGACGCCGAGAATGGTGACGCGGTGCGAGCCCTTGCGCCCCACGGTCTTCCCGAGCAGCCCCGCGATCAGCGAGCCCGCGAGCGGAGCCAGCGGGACCGCGAGCAGGAGGTTTTCATTGAGTGTCGTGGACATAACAGCCTAGCCTGAAATTAACCTTTGAGCTGATCGAGGTCCTCGACGTTGATCGTGTCGAGGCTACGGAACAGGGTCACGAGAATCGCGAGACCGATCGCGGCTTCCGCTGCGGCCACGGTCAGGACGAAGAACACGAAAATCTGGCCGTGCACGTCGCCCAGATAGTGCGAGAACGCGACGAAATTGGTGTTCACCGCAAGCAGCATCAGTTCGATGGCCATCAGGATGATGATGACGTTGCGGCGGTTCAGGAAGATGCCAACGATGCTGATCGCAAAGAGGATCGCGCCGAGCACGAGGTAATGGGCAAGACTCAACATGTTTGTTCTCTCCTTCTCGCTCAGCCCTTGTTGTCCACCACGCCCGCGCCGATGTTGCCGGTCACGGCAGGTTCCACCGTTGCATCCGGCGCCTGCGTTTCGGCCGGCATCTTGACGAGGCGCACACGGTCCTGACGGCGAACCTTCACTTGCTTGCTGACGGTTTGCGTCTTCTTGTCCTTCTTGTCGCGCACGGTCAGCGAGATGGCCGCGATGATCGCCACCAGCAGCACGAGACCCGCGATTTCGAACGCGAAGATGTAGTCCGTGTAAATGACCTTGCCGATGAGCTGCGTATTCGGCATCAGCGCCGCGCCGCTTACGCCGGCGCCCGCGGCAGCCGTTCCCGCATCACGCAGCGGCGTGACCGTCGCGCCGTAGCCGTGCCACAGAATCAGCGCCGTTTCGATGACGATGATCGCGCCGACGATGGTCGCGAGCGGCACGAAACGCCTGAAGTCGCGCCGCAGCACGTCGATGTTGATGTCGAGCATCATCACGACGAAGAGGAAGAGCACCATCACCGCGCCGACATACACGAGAACCAGCAGGATCGCGAGGAATTCGGCTTGCAACAGCATCCAGATCGCGGCCGCGTTGAAGAACGCGAGCACGAGAAAGAGCGCGGATGACACCGGATTGCGCGAGGTGATCACCTTCAGCGCGGACACGGTCAACAGCAGCGCGAAGATATAGAACAGTACGGTTGTGAATTCCATGATTACCGGTTCATCGTTAGGCCATCATCAGGCAGGGTGTGTCGGCGCGCGGCGCAACGCGCCAACAGCAACAGCAAAATCGCTTCGACTCGGACACCGGCGGCGACGCCGGCATCCGCTTCGCATCAACGGTAAGGCGCGTCGGCCGCCTTCGATGCGGCGATTTCCGTCTCGTAGCGATCGCCCACTGCAAGCAGCATGTCCTTCGTGAAATACAGATCGCCGCGCTTTTCGCCGTGATATTCGAGGATATGCGTCTCGACGATCGAATCGACCGGGCAGCTTTCTTCGCAGAAGCCGCAGAAGATGCACTTGGTCAGGTCGATGTCGTAGCGCGTCGTGCGACGGGTATTGTCCGCACGCGTTTCCGATTCGATGGTGATCGCGAGCGCCGGGCACACCGCTTCGCACAGCTTGCACGCGATGCAGCGCTCTTCGCCGTTTTCATAACGGCGCAGCGCGTGCAGACCGCGAAAGCGCGGCGACACCGGCGTCTTTTCTTCCGGGAACTGCACCGTGATCTTGCGCTGGAACGTGTAACGGCCCGTCAGCGCCAGACCCTTCAGCAGTTCGGTCAGGAAGAAGGTCTTAAAGAAGTTCTGAATTGCGTTCATGATGATTGGTCCGCTCTTGTCCTGGGTTCGTCCGACTACTTCCAGATGTTGAGCGGCGACATGATCCAGAAGCCGATCACGACCACCCACACTACCGAAACCGGCAGGAACACCTTCCAGCCGAGACGCATGATCTGGTCATAGCGGTAGCGCGGGAACGTCGCGCGGGCCCAGATGAAGACCGACAGCAGGAAGAAAACCTTGAGCACGAACCAGAACACGCCCGGGATGAACGACAGGAAGCCGAACGGCGCGTCCCAGCCGCCCAGGAACAGGGTCGTCGCGATCGCGGAGATCACGATCATGTTGATGTACTCGGCGAGGAAGAACAGCGCGAACGCCATGCCCGAGTAGTCGATCATGTGACCCGCGACGATTTCCGATTCGCCTTCCACCACGTCGAACGGGTGACGGTTCGTTTCAGCAATGCCCGAGATGAAGTACACGACGAACATCGGCAGAAGCGGCAGCCAGTTCCACGACAGGATGTTGACGCCGAAGCCCGCGAAGATGCCGCGCTGCTGCGAGGCGACGATATCCGACATGTTCAGCGTGCCCGCGACCATCAGCACCACGACGAGCGCGAAGCCCATCGAGATTTCGTAGGACACCATCTGCGCCGCCGCGCGCATGGCGCCGAGGAACGCGTACTTCGAGTTCGACGCCCAGCCCGCGAGAATCACGCCGTACACGCCGATCGACGAGATCGCCATGATGTACAGGAGACCCGCGTTGATGTTGCCGAGCACGGCTTTCGCCTGGAACGGAATCACCGCCCAGACCGCGAAGGCCGGCACCACGGTCATGATCGGCGCGATGACGTAGATCCATTTGCTCGCCTGCGTCGGTTGAATGACTTCCTTCAGCAGCAGCTTCAGCACGTCCGCGATTGGCTGCAGCAAGCCTGCCGGGCCGACGCGGTTCGGGCCGAGACGCACGTGCATCCAGCCGATGAGCTTGCGTTCCCAAAGAATCAGGTACGCGACGCACAGCAGGATCACCACCGCAACCACGAGGATGCGCACCAGCGCCCACACGGTCGGCCAGGCAACGCCCAGAAGCTGCGTGCCGCCTGCGTTGATCGTATCGAACAAGCCCATTTACGCCTTCTCCACTACCAGTTCACCGAACAGGCCGCCGAGTGCGGCGCCAGCCGCGGTAGCCGCCGACACGCGCACCACCGTTTCCGCCAGGTTCGCGTCGCGAACCGCGGGCATCACCACCGACAGGTCGCCTTGCTTGATGCGCACGGCGTCGCCGTCCTTCAGGCCGAGCTTGTCGAAGAGCGTCGTCGGCAGGCCGGCGACATTCGCGTCGCGTGCCGCTGCCGTCAGATGCAGCGACGGCGCGCGGCGCACGAGCGGGTCGGCGTGATAGATCGGCACGTCGGCGAGACGCTCGAAGCCGCCCTTCACCGAAATGTTAGATGCAGCGCGCTTCGGTGCGACCGTCGTCTTGTTCGACAGACGCGCAGTGAGGTCGCCCGTGCCGAGCGCCGCGACGCGCACTTCTTCCGCCGTGTCGAATTCGAAGCCCGGCAGGCCGAGCATCGTGCCCAGCACGCGCAGTACCTTCCAGCCCGGACGCGTCTCGCCCAATGCGCGGACGACGCCGTTGAACGACTGCGCCGTGCCTTCCGCGTTGACGAACGTGCCCGACGTCTCCGTGAACGGCGCGAGGGGCAGCAGCACGTCGGCGTACTCCATGCCGTGCTTGAACGGCGACATCACGACCACCATCTCGGCTGCCTTCAGCGCCGCGACGGCCTGCGCCGGGTTAGCCGCATCGAGTTCCGGCTCCGCGTTGAAGAGCACGTAGCCCTTGCGCGGCTGTTCGAACGCCGCGCGGGCGTCAAGACCGCCCTCGCCCGGCAGCGCATCGACGAGATAACCGCCGACCGAATTCGCGCCTTCGGTCAGGAAGCCGAGCGTCGCGCCGGTGTTGTCGGCAATCCACTGCGCCGCCGCCTGAATCTGCGCGAAGTCCGGATGCTGGACCGCCACATTGCCGAGCAGCACGACACGCTTCTCGCCCGCTGACAACGAAGCCGCCACGTCCTTCGCGGCAGCCGACACTTCGCGACCGGCGAATGCGTCCGGCAGCGCGACGCCGCGCGCTTCGGAGATCGCACCCGCGATGCCCGCGAGCTGGTCGAGCCATGCCGAGGGCGCAGCGACCAGACGATGCGCGGTCGGGATCAGCGAGTCGTCGTTGCTCGCGTTCAGGAACGTGAGCATTGCGCCGTTCTTGGCAGCCTGACGCAGACGCGCGGCGAAGAGCGGATGATCGCGGCGCAGGAACGAGCCGATGACGAACGCCGTATCGACGTTCGACAAGTCCGCGATCTTCACGCCGAGCCACGGCGCGCCCGCGCCCACCGGCGCGGAAAAGTCGTTCTGACGCAGGCGGAAATCGACGTTCGGCGAGCCGACGCCTTCCGCGAACTGCTTCAGCAGATACAGTTCTTCGACCGTGCTATGCGGCGTCGCGAGCGCGGCGATGGCGCTCGCGCCATGATCCGCCTTGATGCCCTTGATGCCTTTCGCCACGTACTCGAGCGCCGTCTGCCAGTCCGTTTCGATCCACTTGCCGCCCTGCTTGAGCATCGGCGTGGTGAGACGTTCGTCGCTGTTGAGCGCTTCGTACGAGAAACGGTCCTTGTCCGAAATCCAGCATTCGTTGATGGCTTCGTTTTCCATCGGCAGAACGCGCATCACGCGGTTGTTCTTCACCTGAACGACCAGGTTCGAACCGACGGAATCGTGCGGGCTCACCGACTTGCGGCGCGACAATTCCCACGTCCGCGCGCTGTAGCGGAACGGCTTGCTCGTGAGCGCGCCGACCGGGCACAGGTCGATCATGTTGCCCGACAGTTCCGAATCCACCGTCTTGCCGACGAACGACGTGATTTCCGAATGCTCGCCGCGGCCCAGCATGCCGAGTTCCATGACGCCGGCAATTTCCTGCCCGAAGCGCACGCAGCGCGTGCAGTGGATGCAGCGCGTCATCTCTTCCATCGAGATGAGCGGACCCACGTTCTTGTGGAACACCACGCGCTTTTCTTCGTTGTAGCGCGACTGGGACTTGCCGTAACCCACGGCCAGATCCTGCAACTGGCACTCGCCGCCCTGATCGCAGATCGGGCAATCCAGCGGGTGATTGATCAGCAGGAACTCCATCACCGACTGTTGCGCCTTCACGGCCTTGTCGGAGGCGGTCCGCACGACCATGCCGGCCGAAACGGGCGTGGCGCACGCGGGGACGGCCTTCGGCATCTTTTCGACTTCGACGAGGCACATCCGGCAGTTCGCCGCGATCGACAGCTTCTTGTGATAGCAGAAGTGAGGAATGTACGTATCGACCTTATGCGCAGCCTGGATCACCATGCTGCCTTCGGGCACCTCGACCGTCTTGCCGTCAATTTCTAGTTCAACCATGATGGGGAATGGTCCTCAACCTCTTTCGCGCAACTGACTGTGCGCCTGATTACGCGGTAAGCGCCTCGGACGCCGCATGATGCGCGTGCCCGCCGACGAGACAGTGCTTGTGCTCGACGTGATATTCGAATTCGTTCCAGAAGTGCTTCAGCATGCCGCGCACCGGCATGGCCGCCGCATCGCCGAGCGCGCAGATCGTGCGGCCCATGATGTTTTCGGCGACGGAATTCAGCAGATCCAGGTCTTCCTTTCGGCCGAGGCCGTGCTCGATGCGATGCACCACGCGATACAGCCAGCCCGTGCCTTCGCGGCAAGGCGTGCACTGACCGCACGACTCCTCGTAATAGAAGTACGACAGGCGCAGCAACGAACGCACCATGCACCGCGTTTCGTTCATGACGATGACCGCGCCCGAGCCGAGCATCGAACCCGCCTTGGCGATCGAATCGTAGTCCATATCGGTCGCGAGCATCATCTCGCCCGGCACCACGGGCGCCGACGATCCGCCCGGAATCACCGCCTTGATCGACTCGCCGCGCACACCGCCGGCCAGTTCCATCAGTGTCGAGAACGGCGTGCCGAGCGGAATTTCATAGTTGCCCGGACGATTCACGTCGCCCGACACCGAGAAGATCTTCGTGCCGCCGTTGTTCGGCTTGCCGATTTCGAGGTAATTCTGCGGCCCGATTTCCAGCAGGAACGGCACGGCAGCGAACGTCTCGGTGTTGTTGATGGTGGTCGGCTTGCCGTACACGCCGAAGCTCGCCGGGAAAGGCGGCTTGAAGCGCGGCTGGCCTTTCTTGCCTTCCAGCGATTCGAGCAGCGCGGTTTCTTCGCCGCAGATGTACGCGCCGTAACCGTGGTGAGCGTACAACTCGAACGAGAAGCCGGAGCCGAGGATGTTCGCGCCGAGATAGCCGGCAGCGCGCGCTTCTTCCAGCGCCGCTTCGAACACCTTATAGACTTCCCAGATCTCGCCGTGGATGTAGTTGTAGCCGACGGTGATGCCCATCGCATACGCGCCGATGGCCATGCCTTCGATCAGCGCGTGCGGGTTCCAGCGAAGAATGTCGCGGTCCTTGAACGTGCCCGGCTCGCCTTCGTCCGAATTGCAGACGAGATACTTCTGCCCCGGGAACTGACGCGGCATGAAGCTCCACTTCAGGCCGGTCGGGAAGCCCGCGCCGCCGCGGCCGCGCAGACCCGACGCCTTCACGTCGGCAATCACCTGCTCGGGCGGAATCTTCTCTTCCAGAATGCGGCGCAGCTGCTTGTAGCCGCCGCGCGCAACGTAATCTTCCAGATGCCAGTTCTCGCCATTGAGGCCAGCGAGGATCAGCGGCTTGATGTGACGATCGTGGAGAGACGTCATTTCGAAAGTTCCTCGATCAACTGGTCGATCTTCTCGCGGCTCATGAAGCTGCACATGCGGTGGTTGTTCACCAGCATGACCGGCGCATCGCCGCACGCGCCGAAGCACTCGCCTTCTTTCAGCGTAAACTTGCCGTCGGGCGTGGTTTCGCCGAAGTCGATGCCGAGCTTCTGCTTGAGATACTGAGCAGCACTATCCGAGCCGCCGTCCGGACCGAGCTGGCAGGGCAAGTTCGTGCAGAGCGTGATCTTGTGCTTACCGACCGGCGCGAGCTCGTACATCGTGTAGAACGTGGCGACTTCCTGCACCGCGACAGGCGGCATGCTCAGATAGTCGGCGACGAACTTCATGAGTTCGGGCGAGAGCCATCCGTGCTCTTCCTGAGCGACAGCAAGCGCGGCCATCACCGCCGACTGCTTCTGCTCGGCGGGATACTTTGCGATCGCACGATCGATTTCTTTCAGGCCTTCAGCTGAGATCATTTTCAGACACGACTCTTTCAATTCCTACCGAACGAAAACCTGCCGCGGGCATCTTATTGCGGCAGACCTGGCGTCCTGCGGTTTCCTGTAATTGCTTCAACGCTTTGCGCTCGATTCAGCGCAACGGCGGCCCGGCCGACGAGCGCGCCGCGCGAGCGGACGACGGAATCAGCGATCAATCTCGCCGAACACGATGTCTTGCGTTCCGATGATCGTGACGGCGTCGGCGATCATGTGGCCGCGCGCCATCTCGTCCAGCGAGGCCAGATGCGCGAAGCCAGGCGCGCGGATCTTCAGGCGATACGGCTTGTTCGCGCCGTCCGACACGAGATAGATGCCGAACTCGCCCTTCGGATGCTCGATCGCGGCGTAGGTCTCGCCTTCCGGTACGTGGAAGCCTTCCGTGAAGAGCTTGAAGTGGTGAATCAGCTCTTCCATGTTGCTCTTCATGCCGACGCGCGACGGCGGCGCAACCTTGTGATTATCGACCATCACAGGGCCGGGATTCTTGCGCAGCCAGGCAATGCACTGTTTGGCGATACGCGTGGACTGACGCATTTCCTCGACGCGCACGAGATAGCGGTCGTAGCAGTCGCCGTTCACGCCCACCGGAATGTCGAAGTCCAGTTGGTCGTAGACTTCGTACGGCTGCTTCTTGCGCAGATCCCATTCGATGCCCGAGCCGCGCAGCATCGCGCCGCTCATGCCGAGCTGCAACGCGCGCTCCGGACTCACCACGCCGATGCCCACGAGACGCTGCTTCCAGATACGGTTGTCGGTGAGCAGCGTTTCGTACTCGTCGACATAGCCGGGGAAGCGATTGAAGAAGTCTTCGATGAAGTCGAGCAGCGAACCTTGACGGTTCTCGTTCATCTTCTCCAGCGCCTTCGCATTGCGAATCTTGGAGACCTTGTATTGCGGCATTGCGTCAGGCAGATCGCGATACACGCCGCCCGGACGGTAGTACGCCGCGTGCATGCGCGCGCCCGAGACCGCTTCGTACACGTCCATCAGGTCTTCGCGCTCGCGGAACGCGTAGAGGAAGACCGCCATCGCGCCGACGTCGAGCGCGTGCGAGCCGATCCACATCAGGTGGTTCAGCACGCGCGTGATTTCGTCGAACAGGACGCGGATGTACTTCGCGCGGATCGGCACGTCGATGCCGAGCAGCTTTTCGATCGCCATCACGTAGGCGTGCTCGTTCGCCATCATCGACACGTAGTCGAGACGGTCCATGTACGGCACGGACTGAATGAAGGTCTTGGTTTCCGCGAGCTTCTCGGTCGCGCGATGCAACAGGCCGATGTGCGGATCGGCGCGCTGGATCACTTCGCCGTCGAGTTCGAGCACGAGGCGCAGCACGCCGTGCGCGGCAGGGTGCTGCGGGCCGAAATTCAGCGTGTAGTTCTTGATGTCTGCCATGACGCTCTCTTAATGTTTCAGACCACCATAGCGATCTTCGCGGATCACGCGCGGCGTGATTTCGCGCGGCTCGATCGTCACAGGCTGATACACGACGCGCTTCTCTTCCGGGTCGTAACGCATTTCGACGAAGCCCGTCACCGGGAAGTCCTTGCGGAACGGGTGGCCGATGAAGCCGTAGTCCGTGAGAATGCGGCGCAGATCGGGGTGGCCTTCGAACACGATGCCGTACAGGTCGAATGCTTCGCGCTCGTACCAGTTGGCCGACGACCAGATATCGACGAGCGACGGAATGATCGGCACTTCGTCGTCCGGAGCGAACACGCGCACGCGCAGGCGCCAGTTGTTCGAAATGGAGAGCAGATGCATGACGGCCGCGAAGCGCGGGCCTTCGTAGACGCCGTCGCCGAACGTCGAATAGTCCATGCCGGCGAGGTCCATGAGCTGCTCGAAGCCGAGCGAGCGATCGTCACGCAGCCGGGTCGCGACTTCAAGATAATGGGCCGCCTTCACGACGACCGTCACCTGACCCAGCGACTCGGTGATGTTCTGGAGACGGTCGCCAAACGCCGCCTCAAGGTTCGCTTTGAGGGTCTCGAGTTTGCTTGCCATAGTTGGGGAGGCTCAGGCCTTTATTGACGGGCGATGGTGTTCGTGCGGCGAATCTTCGCCTGCAGCTGGATCACGCCGTAGACCAGCGCCTCGGCCGTCGGAGGGCAGCCCGGGACATAGACGTCGACCGGAACGATACGGTCGCAGCCGCGCACGACGGAGTACGAATAGTGGTAGTAGCCGCCACCATTCGCGCACGAACCCATGGAAATGACCCAGCGCGGCTCGGCCATCTGGTCGTACACCTTACGAAGCGCGGGCGCCATTTTGTTGCACAGCGTGCCGGCGACGATCATCACGTCGGACTGGCGCGGGCTCGGACGGAACACCACGCCGAAGCGGTCCAGGTCGTAACGGGCGGCGCCCGCATGCATCATCTCGACCGCGCAGCACGCGAGACCGAACGTCATCGGCCACAGGGAGCCGGTGCGCGTCCAGTTGATCAGCTTGTCAGCCGTGGTGGTGACAAAGCCTTCCTTCAAGACCCCTTCGATACTCATTTGATTTCCACTCCAGATGAGCAGCCAGCCAAAGCCGCCCATGAATCCGGTGATCTACCCGTCATTCCCAGTCGAGACCGCCTTTTCTCCAGATGTAGGCGAAGCCGAGCAGGAATTCGAGCAGAAAGATCATCATGGCCATGAAGCCGGGCCAGCCGATGTCGCGCAGGGCCACGCCCCACGGAAACAGGAACGCCGTCTCAAGGTCGAAGATGATGAAAAGAATTGCGACGAGATAGTAGCGCACATCGAACTTCATACGCGCGTCTTCGAATGCTTCGAAGCCGCATTCGTACGGGGCATTCTTTTCGGTGTCGGGCTTGTTGGGACCGAGAATCTTGCCGATGCTGACCAGCGCTATACCTAAACCAAGGCCCACCAGAAGAAACAAGAAGACGGGGTAATAGGGTGCGAGGTTCAAGGCTTTCCTCTGATCGGTAGTTTCGGTCAGTGATGATTGAGATGCTTGCCGGGACAGACCACCCGGCGACGGGATTCACTTGGGACCGCTCACGATATCAACGATATCGTAAGGGTACTCCAGAAGTGACAATGCCAGCCGAAGCGATGCATGCGGCTGGCATTGGATAACTTTTGGTGCCGACGGCGAGACTCGAACTCGCACAGCTTTCGCCACTACCCCCTCAAGATAGCGTGTCTACCAATTTCACCACGTCGGCACTGTACTGCAATCCGGGAAAACAAACTTCTTAATTGCCGCGAATCGCTTCAAGACTTGAATTATAACTAGGTCCCACGAATTGTTCAACGCACAAAACACGAATTTCGCGAAAATTTGTTTTGGGCGTTTATTTCGGCACGTCGGCGCCCGGCGCGGATGACGCAGGCGCAGCCGATGCCGGCGCAGCAGCAGGAGCCGATGCGCTCTTTCCAGCCGCAGCAGGCGCTGAGGCAGACGTCGGACCAGCACCCAGCACACCGGCCGATGTCTGCGGCTTGTAGCTGCCCAGATAAGTCAGCGCGAGCGTCGTGATAAAGAAGATCGCAGCAAGAACCGCCGTGGTACGCGAAAGAAAGTTCGCCGAGCCGGTCGCGCCAAACAAACTGCCCGACGCGCCGCTGCCGAACGCCGCGCCCATGTCGGCGCCCTTTCCGTGCTGAAGCAGCACGAGCCCGATCACGCCAAGCGCCGACAGCAACTGGACGACGATAATCAATGTCTTCAAATACAGCATTTCAACTCACCTGGATCTTGATGTTTCCGTGACACTCACGTGTCGCGACATGCTCTTTCGACTGCTCTCGCCGCGAACCGCTTATTGCAACACGCTTCGCGCCGCCTGGCAGATCGCAAGAAAATCTTTCGACTTCAGCGACGCGCCGCCAATCAGCCCGCCGTCGATGTCTTGTTGCCCGAACAATTCCTGCGCGTTCTCGGGCTTGACGCTGCCGCCATAGAGCAGCGGCACTTCGGCTGCGGCGGCACACTTCTCCGCCAGCTTCTTGCGCAGGAACGCGTGAACGCACTGCGCCTGGTCGGCCGTCGCGCTCTTGCCGGTGCCGATCGCCCAGACCGGCTCATACGCGACGACAATGCGCGCCGCCTGCTCTTCGTCCAGCATCAGCAGCACCGCATCCAACTGGGCGCCGATGACCTGCTCCGTCGCCTCGCGCTCGCGTTCGTCGAGCGTTTCGCCGACACAGACGATAGGCGTCAGTCCCGCCTCGAGCGCTCGCCGCGCTTTCGCTCCGACTTGTTCCGGCGTTTCGTAGTGGTACGCGCGGCGCTCCGAATGCCCGACGATCGCGTAAGTCGCGCCGAAGTCGAGCGTCATTTCGGCCGCGACTTCACCTGTGTACGCACCCTGTGCATGCGCCGACACGTCCTGCACACCCCAGCGCACCACCGACCCTTCCAGCAGCGCCTGCGCCTGCGCGAGATACGGATAGGGCACGCACACGCCCACGTCCACGCCGTTGCGCAAGGCCGATGCCCCCGACGCCACTTCGGTCAGCAGAGCCGCGTTTTCCTGCATGCGGCCGTGCATCTTCCAGTTGCCGACCACCAGTTTCGCTCGTTGTCTCGACATTGTCTCGTCACTCGGCGGCTTGCGACGGCCGCTTTAGTTATAGCGGCCGTGCCATTCAATCAGCCGCCGCGTTATGGGAATGAACCGCTACAAACTGCGAACTGCTTGCAAAACAGGCGATTTTACTGTGTTACAGATAACTCGGTCAAACCGCCGATAACCGATTCGCGTCTATGACGCGCTTTGTTGCCCGTTTTCCGTCCAGTCAAGGACGATCTTGCCGACATGCGTGCTGCTTTCCATCAGCGCATGCGCGGCGGCCGCCTCGCTTGCCGGGAACACCTGGTGAATGACCGGTTTGATGCGCCCTGCCTCGATCTCCGGCCAAACGCGTTCCTTCAGCTTCGCGGCGATCTTCGCCTTGAACGCCACCGGACGTGGACGCAGCGTCGAGCCGGTGATGACGAGCCGGCGACGCAGAATGTCGTTGAGATTGATTTCCGCCTTCGCGCCGCCCAGGAGCGCGATCACGCAGATGCGCCCGCCATCGGCGAGCGCCTTCAGCTCGCGCGGCAGATAGTCGCCCGCGACCATGTCTAGAATCACGTCGACGCCGCGATCGTTCGTGAGCGACCTCACCACTTCGACGAAATCCTCTGTCTTGTAGTTGATCGCCCGCTCGGCGCCGAGCGTCTCGCACGCGCGGCACTTTTCGTCGCTGCCCGCGGTCGCGAACACGCGAAAGTTGAGCGCGCGCGCAATCTGGATGGCCGTGACGCCAATGCCGCTCGATCCGCCTTGGACGAGCAGCGTCTCTTCCTCGCCGTTTTCGCCCGAGCCGAGATGCGCGCGTTCGAAGACGTTGCTCCACACCGTGAAGAACGTTTCCGGCAGCGAGGCCGCTTCGATATCGGACAGGCCTGCTGGTACCGGCAGGCATTGCTCCAGCGGCGCAACCGCGTACTCCGCGTAGCCGCCGCCCGCGAGCAGCGCGCACACGCGATCGCCCTTCTTGAGCCCGAACGGGTTGTGCTTCGAATCGAGGTCGCCGTCGACGATTTCGCCCGCCACTTCCAGCCCCGGCAAATCGGACGCGCCCGGCGGCGGCGCATAGGCGCCCTTGCGCTGAAAGACGTCCGGCCGGTTCACGCCGGAAGCCGCCACCTTGATGAGCACCTCGCACTTGCCGGCTTCGGGCATCGGGCGCTCGCCCAGCTTGAGAACTTCGGGTGCGCCAAACTCGGTGATTTCGACGGCCTTCATAACATTCCCCTGAATGGGCATGGCGGGATGGATCGATCGAACGGCTCGAACCGGATGGCGCTGCGCACGCGATGAGCAATCCACGCTCCACAGTGCCATCGAGTCCGGCGACGCATCGGACAATGCATAGTCCCGCATCGTCCAATTGACGCCCTACAAGAAAACGGCCGGCTCGCAGATGCGGCCGGCCGTCTACACATTACCGCATTACTGCTGCGGCTGCGTCGGTTCGGTTTGTTGCGCGGCTTCGTTCAGGAGCGCCTTGGCCGACAAACGCACGCGGCCCTTTTCGTCCGTCTGGATGACCTTGACCTTCACGACCTGGCCTTCCTTCAGGTAATCGTTGATGTCCTTCACGCGCTCGTTGACGATCTCCGAGATGTGCAGCAGACCGTCCTTGCCCGGCAGGATATTCACGATTGCGCCGAAATCGAGCAGCTTCAGCACCGGACCTTCGTACACCTGGCCCACTTCCACTTCGGCCGTGATGTTCTCGATGCGCTTCTTCGCCTCGGCCATGCCTTCGGCGCTCGTGCTCGCGATGGTCACGACGCCGTCGTCCGAAATGTCGATGGTCGTATTCGTCTCTTCGGTCAGCGCGCGGATCACCGAACCGCCCTTGCCGATCACGTCGCGGATCTTTTCCGGATTGATCTTCAGCGTGATCATGCGCGGCGCGAATTCCGACAGTTCCGTGTTCGTGCCCGGCACCGCCGACGTCATCTTGCCGAGGATGTGCATGCGGCCTTCCTTCGCCTGCGCGAGCGCGACCTGCATGATTTCTTTCGTGATGCCCTGGATCTTGATGTCCATCTGCAGCGCGGTCACGCCTTGCGCCGTGCCGGCCACCTTGAAGTCCATGTCGCCCAGGTGGTCCTCGTCACCGAGAATATCGGTCAGAACCGCGAACTTGTTGCCTTCGAGGATCAGGCCCATTGCGATGCCGGCGACGTGCGCCTTCATCGGCACGCCGGCGTCCATCAGCGCGAGACAGCCGCCGCAGACGGAAGCCATCGACGACGAACCGTTCGATTCCGTGATTTCGGACACGACGCGAATCGAGTAGCCGAATTCGTCGGCGCTCGGCAGGCACGCGACGAGCGCGCGCTTGGCAAGACGCCCATGGCCGATTTCACGGCGCTTCGGCGAACCGACGCGACCGGTTTCGCCCGTGGCGAACGGCGGCATGTTGTAGTGGAGCATGAAGCGCTCGCGGTATTCGCCTTCGAGCGCGTCGATGTTCTGCTCGTCGCCCTTGGTGCCGAGCGTCGCGATCACGAGCGCCTGCGTCTCGCCGCGCGTGAAGAGCGCCGAGCCGTGCGTGCGCGGCAACACGCCCGTGCGGATTTCGATCGGGCGCACCGTGCGCGTGTCGCGGCCGTCGATACGCGGCTCGCCGTTCAGGATCTGCGAGCGGACGATCTTCGCTTCGATATCGAACAGGATGTTGCCGACGGTGGCCGCATCCGCTGCTGCCGTGCCCGACGCCGCCGCTTCCTCGGCGAGCTTCGCCGACGTTGCCGCGTAGACTTCCTTGAGCTTCGTCGAGCGCGCCTGCTTGTTGCGCAGCTGGTACGCGGCTTCGAGTTCCGGCTTCGCGATTTCGGTGACGCGCGCGATCAGCGCCTCGTTCTTCGGCGCCGGCTGCCAGTCCCACTCGGGCTTGCCGCCGTCGCGGACCAGTTCGTGGATCGCGTCGATCGCGGCTTGCATCTGCTCGTGGCCGAACACGACCGCGCCGAGCATCACTTCTTCCGAAAGCTGCTGCGCCTCGGATTCAACCATCAGCACCGCGCGCTCCGTGCCCGCGACGACCAGATCGAGCGCCGATTCCTTCATCTGCGCGCGCGTCGGGTTCAGCACGTACTCGTTGTTGATGTAAGCGACGCGTGCAGCGCCGACCGGGCCGTTGAACGGCAGACCGGACACGGCGAGCGCAGCGGACGCGCCGATCAGCGCGGGAATATCCGCCGGGATTTCCGGATTCAGCGACAGGACGTGGATCACGACCTGCACTTCGTTGTAGAAGCCTTCCGGGAAGAGCGGGCGCAGCGGACGGTCGATCAGGCGCGAGATGAGCGTCTCGCCTTCCGACGGACGGCCTTCGCGACGGAAGAAGCCGCCCGGAATCTTGCCGGCGGCGTAGGTCTTTTCCAGATAGTCGACGGTCAGCGGGAAGAAGTCCTGACCCGGCTTCGCCGTCTTCGCGCCGACGACGGTCGCGAGCACCACGGTGTCTTCGACATCGACGATCACCGCGCCGCTTGCCTGACGCGCGATTTCACCCGTTTCCAGGCGGACGTTGTGTTGTCCCCACTTGAACTCTTTGACGATCTTATTAAACATTGCGACTCCTTCTATGTTGCGCCGCGCCTTCGGTCGAGCGCGTGAGCTGTCTCTGCGGCGCTGGCGGGACGGTCCCGGGCCGCGCGTGAGAGGTGTGTTATGCCATTCCAGTGCGGCGCGCGGAGGGCCGCGGGGCCGCGCTGGAATGACACAAAGCTCTGCCGCGAGGCTGGACCGAGTGTCGGGTAAAACGTATGACTGCCGAGAACGACTAACTACGAAGTGCCGGCCGATGAAACCGATCCGGCACCACTTCGCGAGCGGATCGCGCAAAAACAAAATGCCTGCATCAGCGAACTGACACAGGCACTTCGTTAGAACACTGGCCGCGAAGCCACGCCAGGGGCCAATTACTTGCGCAGACCCAGCTTTTCGATCAGCGAGCGGTAACGATCCGCATCCTTGCCCTTCAGGTAGTCGAGCAGCTTGCGACGACGGCTGACCATGCGCAGCAGACCGCGGCGGCTGTGGTGATCCTTCGTGTGGGCCTTGAAGTGGATGGTCAGTTCGTTGATGCGGCTCGTGAGCAGTGCGACTTGCACTTCGGGGGAGCCGGTATCGTTGGCGCCGCGCGCGTATTCAGCGACGACGTCGGACTTCTTGATTTCTGCTACGGACATTTGCTTTTCCTTTGATACAGACAGGCGGTCACGGAAGAAAGGCCGTGCCGTGGTTTGCGTCGACAGGCCCAACTCGACAACTCGCCGAGTCGCGCCCAATTCACTTCGTTTCTGAGGTTTGCGCGCCTTGCGAACGCCGCTTCCAGCCAAAAACGAAGCGCAGAGTATAGCACACCGCGCTTCGCCGAGCGGACGGCTCCACGCGCTCAACGCGACGGGCGCGTCATTTTGCACGTGGTCGGAGGCGCCGTCTCGGCGGCGGGCACGGACAGCAGCGTGCGAAAGCCGTAGCCGGAACCTTCGTTGTCGAACCGCACGCCCGGCGTGCCGGCCTCGTCCATCTCCATCACGTAGAGCGGCTGAATTAGCTGATGATCCGACGCGCGCATGGTCGATGGATGAAAGCCGGCGCCGTCGAACTGCATGCCTTCGAGCGCGCGCGCCACGGCGAGCGGGTCCGCGCTGCCGGCGCGCGTCATGGCGTTGGCGAGCATGTCGATCATGAGCGGCATGCGCAGCACGAGGTAATCGTCGGAGGCGGCGGGAAAGCGCGCGCGGAACGCGCGGTAATACGCGTCGGAGGCCGCGCCGCCCGCGTTCGGATGCCAGTCGGCGACGGCGATCACGCGCTTCACGCCGGCATCGCCGAGCGCGGCGGGCGCGCCCAGACTGTTGCCGTAGAACGTATAGAACTTCGCGCCGAGCCCCTGCTCCCGCGCCGCCTTCACGAGCAGCGTCAGGTCGTTGCCCCAATTGCCGGTGATGACGGCATCCGCGCCGCTCGCGCGAATCTTCGCGATATACGGGGCGAAGTCCTTCACGCGCCCGATCGGATGAAACTCGTCGCCCGTGATCGCAATGTCGGGCCGCTTTTCCTGCAGCGCGCGCCGCGCCTCGCGGCTCACGTCGTGGCCGAAGCTGTAATCCTGATTCAGCAGATAGGCCTTCTTCACCGCGCGGTCGCGTTGCAGCGCGTCTGCGAGCGCGTCCATGCGCATGCCGGCGTGCGCGTCGAAACGGAAGTGCCAGAAACTGCACGCGTCGTTGGTGAGCGCGGGATCGTCGGCGGAATAGTTCAGGAACAGCACGCGGTGGTCCGGCTCGCGCTCGTTCTGCTTGTCGATGGCCGCGACGAGCGCCGCCGCCACCGCCGAACTGTTGCCCTGCATGACGAAGCCGATCTTCTCGTCGATGGCCGCGCGCAACTGGACGAGGCTCGCCTCGCTGCTGCCCTTGCCGTCGAGCACGACGAGCGCGAGCGGATGCATGCCGTCCGCCAGCTTCACGCCGCCTCGCGCATTCACCCGCTCGACGCCGAAGCGCAGATTGCGCTCGACGGCCGCGCCCGCGTTGGCGAACGGACCGGACATGCCTTCGATCATCGCGAGCTTGATGGGCGCAAGATCGGCGGCGCCGGCCTTCACTGCACACGTCAAGGCTACGCACGTCAACGCGATCCGCAGCCACCGCGCACGCGACTTCATGAGACTGAGGCTTGCCATCGCTCTTTCCGAAGATCAAAGCGCGGATCATAGGCTGCGGCGCGGGCGCGATGCAAGCCGGCGCGACGCATGGTTCTTGCGCCGCATGTCAAAATCGGGCAAAGCGAAGAACAACCCTCGCCATCGCGAGGAACCTGCACGTGGAGGCTTCAATGCTGCACTCACTCAACCGTCTGCGCGGCGCGCTCGTCTGCGCCGGGACGGCGTTGCTGCTCGCGGGTTGCGCGCAGCCGTGGCAGAACTATCAGGCAGGCGCGGATGCCTCGACGATCATCGCCCGCCTCGGCCCGCCGCGCGAAGTCTACGACCTGCCGAACGGCGGCAAGCGGCTGATGTGGCCGACGCAGCCGCTCGGCGAATTCACGACCGCAGCGGACATCGACGCCTCCGGCAAGATCGTGAGCGTGCGGCAGGTGCTCGACGAGAACGAGTTCTACAAGGCGCAAATCGGCACCTGGACCAAGAAAGACGTGCTCGTGAACTTCGGCCGGCCGGTGGAGACGTCGTATTACCCGCTGATGAAGCGCGAAGTCTGGACGTATCGCTACATGGAGGCGAACTTCTGGTACTTGATGTACAGCTTCTATTTCGACGATGAGGGCGTCCTGCGCCTGATGCAGAAGTCGCCCGATCCGCTGCACGATCCCGATCGGCGCAGCCTGTTCTGACACGCGGCGCACGCAAAAAAGCCCTCCGAGGAGGGCTTTCGCGTTCTTGCGACTGTCCGCCGATCAAAGCTGCGGATTGAGTTTTTCGACCTTCGAATGCAGCTTGTTGAGCGCGGCGATATACGCCTTCGCCGAAGCGGCGACGATATCCGGATCCGTGCCGACGCCGTTCACGATACGCCCGCTCTTCGACAGACGCACCGTCACTTCGCCCTGCGCCTGCGTGCCGGTCGTGATCGCGTTGACCGAGTACAGCACGAGTTCAGCGCCGCTTTCCACCTTCGACTCGATCGCGTGCAGCGTCGCATCGACCGGGCCGTTACCGCGCGCTTCGCCCGTCATCTCCGTGCCGTCCACGGCGAAGACCACGCGTGCCTGCGGCTGCTCGCCGGTCTCCGAGTGCTGCTTCATCGAGACGAAGCGGAAATGCTCCTTCGCCTGCGCTTCCGGCGATTCTTCCGAGACGATCTGCATGATGTCTTCGTCGAAGATTTCCGCTTTGCGATCCGCGAGATCCTTGAAGCGCGCGAACGCGGCGTTCACGTCCGCTTCCGATTGGAGCGTCACGCCCAGTTCTTCGAGGCGCTGCTTGAACGCGTTGCGGCCGGACAGCTTGCCGAGCACGATCTTGTTCGCGCTCCAGCCCACGTCTTCGGCGCGCATGATTTCGTAGGTGTCGCGCGCCTTCAGCACGCCGTCCTGGTGGATGCCCGACGCGTGCGCGAACGCGTTCGCGCCGACCACCGCCTTGTTCGGCTGCACGACGAAGCCGGTGATCTGCGAGACGAGCTTCGACGTTGGCACGATCTGCGTCGTGTCGATGCCGAGTTCAAGCCCGAAGTAATCCTTGCGCGTCTTGACCGCCATCACGATTTCTTCGAGCGACGTATTGCCCGCGCGCTCGCCCAGGCCGTTGATCGTGCATTCCACCTGACGCGCGCCGCCGATCTGCACGCCCGCGAGCGAGTTCGCGACCGCCATGCCGAGGTCATCGTGGCAGTGGACGGAGAAGATGGCCTTATCCGAATTCGGGATGCGCTCGCGCAGCGTCTTCACGAGGTTGCCGTAGAGTTCCGGCACGCCATAACCGACCGTATCCGCGATGTTGATCGTGCGCGCGCCTTCGTCGATCACCGCTTCCAGCACACGGCACAGGAAGTCGATGTCCGAGCGGCTGCCGTCTTCCGGCGAGAACTCCACGTCGTCGGTGAACTTGCGGGCGAAGCGCACCGCGAGCCGCGCCTGTTCGTACACCTGCTCCGGCGACATGCGCAGCTTCTTTTCCATATGCAGCGCGGAGGTGGCGATGAACGTGTGAATGCGGAAGCGGTTCGCGGGCTTCAACGCATCGGCGGCGCGCTGGATGTCCTTGTCGTTGGCGCGGGCAAGCGAGCAGACCGTGCTGTCCTTCACGAGCGAGGCGATCGTCTGAATGGCGTCGAAATCGCCGTTGGAACTGGCGGCGAAACCGGCCTCGATCACGTCGACCTTCATGCGCTCCAGCTGCTTCGCGATGCGGATTTTCTCCTCTTTCGTCATCGAAGCGCCGGGGGACTGCTCGCCGTCACGCAAGGTCGTATCGAAGATGATCAACTTGTCTGCTGCCATGTTGGGCTCCTGTGGGGAGATTTATCGATTGTTGGGAATATCGAGATAGAACGACAAAACGGAATCCGGGTGTTCGCGCCACCGCTGGCGTCGAAAACCTTGAACGAGCAGACGGGAGGCGAGACAGATCAGCGCGGTAGGCGCGCTAGTAGCGATAGTGCGCGTAGAAACGCACCAGCCGAAGAAGACGAGAGGAGGAACAGAGAAATGTTCATTCGAAAACTATAACGGCTTTCGAAGACGCGTGCAATGAGGCTTTACGATCGAATCAATAGCCTGCTTGCCGACGACGCCACAAAGCAAAAAGCCTGCATTCGCGAGAACGCAGGCTTTTGCGATGAGCGTGTAAAGCGATAAGTCGATCAGTAACCGCCGAGGGTCGCGCTCACGCGCTGACGCAATTCCGTGCCGTCGTTGAACTGCGCGTTCTCGATGCGGCGCGCGCCCGTGAAGCGCTTTTCCCAATAGCCGTTTTCCATGTCGTCGACGCGGATCGTGCTGCCGGTGGACGGCGAATGCACGAACTTGTTGTCGCCGATATAGATACCGACGTGCGAGAACGAGCGGCGCATGGTGTTGAAGAACACGAGATCGCCCGGCTTCAGATCCGACACGCGGACCTTCTCGCCGACGCGGCTCATTTCTTCGGCGCGGCGCGGCAGCGTCATGCCGAGCGTGTCCTGAAACACGTAGCGCACGAAGCCGCTGCAATCGAGTCCGGAATCCGGCGTGTCGCCGCCCCAGCGATAGCGCACGCCGATCATATTGAGCGCGCCAACGACGACGTCGCCTGCCTTGCTCGCTACGCCGGAGAAGAACGCTTTCGCGCCGCGCGGTGCGCTGGCTGTGTCCGCCGTGGCGGCGATAGCGGCCGTGTCGGTTGCTTTGGAAGCGGTGGAGATGCCGTTGCCGGCGTTTTGGCTATTACTGCTGACTTCGTCGGCGAAAGCGCCGGAAGTGGTGGTCATCAGGAGGCCGAGCAACATGCCCGCGGCAGCGCGCGCACATGTCTGAGTCAACGTGAGTGGTTGCATCGGTCGGTAGGTTTTACAATTAAAGACTGAAAAATCAGTGAGATATGTGAAAGTTTGAACGCATACTAGCCACAAAGTATTTAACTGTCAAAAGAAATAGGAAAATACAATTGAGACGGACACGCAATTGACGAAAAAGAAAGAATTTTAGGAATTCAGGGCTGCCGCCAGTAGCTTTCGTGTGTATTCGTCGGAAGGATTCGCAAAAATCTTCTCTACTTCACCAGCCTCGACGACATTTCCATCTCGCATGACCGCGACGCGATGCGCCATCGCGCCGATCACCTGTAAGTCGTGGCTAATAAACACATATCCCAGGTTGTGCTTCTTCTGAATGTCGGCAAGCAGCGCCAGAACTTGAGTCTGGATTGAGACATCGAGCGCGCTCGTCGGTTCGTCGAGAATGAGAATGCTGGGTTCCAGCACGAGCGCGCGCGCAATCGCGATGCGCTGCCGCTGTCCGCCCGAAAACTCGTGCGGATAACGCGTGAGCGCCGTGCGGTCCAGCCCGACTTCGCGCAGCACGGCAATCACCTTGGCGCGGCGCGCGGCGGCATCCAGTTCAGGGCGATGCAGCGCCAGCCCTTCGCCGACGATGCGCTCCACCGTCTGGCGCGGCGACAGCGAGCTGAACGGGTCCTGAAACACGACCTGCAGATTCGAGCGCAGCACGGTCTTTTCGCGTCCGCGAAAATCGCCGAGCGCCCTGCCCTGAAACTGCACGCTTCCATGCGAGATGCGCTGCAAGCCGAGCAGCGCCATCGCGAGCGTCGATTTCCCGGAGCCGGATTCCCCGACGATGCCGAGCGTTTCGCCCTGCCGCACGGAGAGCGTCACGTCGTCGACGGCCCGGAAGCGACCGCGCCCGAACCATCCCTGAAAGCCCGGGAGCCGCGTCGGATAGTCGACGCGCACGTCTTTGGCATCGAGCAGCACGGGCGCGATCGGCAGCACCGGCAGCACGCGCCGCTCGGGACGGCTGTTCAGCAGGCGCTGCGTGTACGGGTGCTGCGGCGACTCGAAAATCGTGTCGACCGCGCCACTTTCGACGAGCACGCCCTTCTCCATCACCGCCACGCGCTCTGCAAAACGCCGCACCAGATTCAGGTCGTGCGTGATGAGCAGCACGGCCATGCCGCGCTTCTCGGCCTCGTCGCGCTGAAGTTCCAGCAGCAGTTCGACGATCTGCGCGCGAATGGTCACGTCGAGCGCGGTCGTCGGCTCGTCGGCGAGCAAGAGACGCGGGCGGCACGCCAGCGCCATCGCGATCATCACGCGCTGGCGCTGGCCGCCCGAAAGCTGGTGCGGATAACTGTCGACGCGCCGCTCCGGTTCCGTGATGCCCGTGCGCGCCAAGAGCGCGATGGCGCGCTCGCGGGCTTGTCGCGCGGTCGCGCCGTCGTGAAGCTGAATCGTTTCGCCGATCTGATCGCCGACCGTGTACAGCGGATTGAGTGCGGTCATCGGCTCCTGAAAGATCATCGCGATGTCCGAGCCGCGCAGGCCGCGCATCTCGCGTTCGCTTTTTGCGAGCAGATCCTCACCGGCGAAGCGGATGGCGCCCGTCATTTCGGCGTCGCGCACGAGACGCAGCACCGACAACGCCGTCACGCTCTTGCCCGAGCCGGATTCGCCGACGAGCGCGACGCGTTCGCCCGCGCGAACGTCGAGACTCACGCCGTCGACGGCGAGCGTGTCGCCGAAACGCACGCGCAGATTGTCGATCGACAAGAGCGGCGCGCTCATTGACCGCCTCCGGCCTTCACCGCATCAGCGATGCGCGTGTCGAGCGCATTGCGCAGCGCATCGCCCATGAAGGTAAGCAGGAGCAACGTCGCGACCAGCACGCCGAAGGTCGAGACCGAGATCCACCACGCGTCGAGATTGGCCTTGCCCTGCGCGAGCAGTTCGCCGAGCGACGGCGTCGGCGGCGGCACGCCGAGCCCGAGAAAGTCGAGGCTCGTGAGCGCGAGAATCGCCCCGCTCATGCGAAACGGCAGGAATGTGATGACGGGCGTCAAGCTATTGGGCAACACATGTCGCCAGATGATCTGCCAGTTGGACAAGCCCATCGCGCGGGCGGCGCGCACGTAGTCCTGCGTGCGGTTGCGCAGAAACTCGGCGCGCACGTAATCCGACAGGCCGATCCAGCCGAACAGCGACAGCAGCACGATGAGCAGGATCAGGCTCGGCTCGAAGATCGACGCGAAGATGATGAGCAGATAAAGCTCCGGCAACGCGCTCCAGATTTCGATCAGCCGCTGCCCGGTTATGTCGATGCGTCCGCCGAAATAGCCCTGCACCGCGCCCGCGACCACGCCGAGCGCGGTGCCGATGGCCGTCAGCACGAGCGCGAACAGCACTGACACGCGAAAGCCGTAGAGGAGCCGCGCGAACACGTCGCGGCCGCGGTCGTCCGTGCCGAGCCAGTTTTCGCGCGACGGCGGCGCCGGGTTCGAGCCCTTCGAGAAGTAATTGAGCGTGTCGTAGTAATAGTGATTCGGCGGATAGATCGCGAAGTTGCCCGGCGCGTTGAAGCGGTCGCGCACGAACGGATCGAGATAATCCGCGGGCGTCGGGAAGTCGCCGCCGAAGGTCGTCTCCGCGTAATTCTTCACGAGCGGAAAGTAGAACTGCCCCTGATAGCGCACGACGAGCGGCTTGTCGTTCGACCACAGCGGCCCCGCGAGGCTGATGACGAACGCCGCGACGAATACGACGAGGCTCCAGTAGCCCAGCCGGTTGCGTTTGAAACGCTGCCACACGCGCCGCCCGGGCGTCATCGAGACTTCGGGGCGCAGTGGCTGGCCGTCTGTTGCGGTCGCGGCGCGGCGCGACGATGCGGCTCGGTTCAAGTCAACGCTCCAGTTGCTCGAATTGAATGCGCGGATCGACCCATACGTAGCAAAGGTCCGAGATGAGCTTCGTCGCGAGGCCGATCAGCGTGAAGAGATACAGCGTGCCGAGCACGACGGGATAGTCGCGCCGCACGACCGATTCGTACGAAAGCAGCCCGAGGCCGTCGAGCGAAAAAAGCGTCTCGATCAGCAGGCTGCCCGTGAAGAACGCGCCGATGAACGCCGCCGGAAAACCGACGATCAGCGGCAAGAGCGCATTGCGGAACACGTGCTTCCACAGCACGCGCCGCTCGCTCAGGCCCTTCGCGCGCGCGGTGAGCACGTATTGCTTGCGGATTTCGTCGAGAAACGCGTTCTTCGTCAGCATCGTGATGATGGCGAAGCTCCCGACCACCGACGCCACCACGGGCAACGTGATGTGCCACAGATAATCGAGGATCTTCCCGCCGAGCGAGAGCGTCGCCCAGTTATCCGAAGTCAGATTGCGCAGCGGGAACAGTTGCCAGAACGTTCCGCCGCCGAACAGCACGAGCAGCAGCACGCCCAGCACGAACCCGGGAATCGCAAAGCCGATCAGGACGATAAGACTCGTCGCGACATCGAACTTGGAGCCGTTCTTCACGGCCTTCGCGATGCCGAGCGGCACCGATATCAGATACGTGATGAAGAACGTCCATAAGCCGATGCTGATGGACACCGGCAGCTTTGACACGATGAGCGACCACACGCTCTGATGCCGGAAGTAGCTCTCGCCGAGATCGAAGCGCGCGAACTTGCCGAGCATCAGGAGATAGCGCTGGAGCGGCGGCTTGTCGAAGCCATAGAGCGCCTTGAGTTGCGCGATCTGCTGCGCATCGACGCCGGTGTGCGAGCGCATGCCGAACGCCGCGCCGCCTTCCGCGTTGCCGCGCCGCAGGTCGTGAACGGCCTGCTCCACAGGACCGCCCGGCACGAACTGGATCACGACGAAGGTCAGCGTGAGCACGCCGACGAGCGTCGGGATCATCAACAGAATGCGTTTGAGGATGTAGCTCCACATCGCGTCGTCCTTATTTAGATACCGCCGCGGGCTTCTGCCACCACGTCGAGAGCACCCATTCGTCCGCGACGTAATAGAGCGGCAGCGTCGACGGATAGCCGAGCGTGTTGCGGTACGCGACCCGGTGCGTCGCCGAGTACCAGTGCGGAATCACGTAGTAGCCGTTCATCAGGACGCGGTCGAGCGCGTGCGTGGCGTCCACGAGCTGATCGCGCGTCTGCGCGGACACGACCTTGCGCAAAATCGCGTCGATGGCCGGCGACCTCACGCCCGCGAGGTTATCCGAGCCCTGCTCGTCCGCGTACTTGCTGCCGAAGCGCGACACCTGCTCGGTGCCGGGCACCTGCACGTCGGGCAGGCGCACGCTCGTCATGTCGAAGTCGAACGCATCGAGGCGCTTCTGGATCAACGCGTAATCGACCGTGCGAAAGTTCATCGTGATGCCGAGCTTCTGCAGGTTGCGCCCGAACGCGGCCGCGACCGGCTCCATCGACGCGCCGCCGCCCGTGTCGTCGAGTATCTCGAACACGAACGGCTGGCCCTTCGCATTGCGCAGCGCGCCGTCGCGATACGTCCAGCCGGCTTGCGCCAGCAACTCGCGCGCCTTGATGAGATTCGCGCGCAGCGAGCCGGGCGGATCGGTGTCGGGCTGCTTCGGCATCTCGCCGAAAACCGCGGGATCGAGCTTGTTGCGCAGCGGGTTCAGGATCGCGAGCTCGCCTTCGCTCGGCATGCCTTTCGCCTGCAAGTCCGTGTTGACGAAGAAGCTGTCCGTGCGCTTGTACTGGTTGAAGAACAGTTGCCGGTTGAGCCACTCGAAGTCGAGCGCGAGATCGAGCGCCTGCCGCACGCGCACGTCCTTGAAAAGCGGCCGGCGCAGGTTCATGAAGAAGCCCTGCATGCCGGTGCCGTTGTGATGCGGAAACTCGCGCTTGATGAGCTCGCCGCTATCGAAGCGCTTGCCGATATCGCGCCGTACCCAGCTTCGCGCGACATTTTCGACGAGCACGTCGTACTCGCCGGCCTTGAACGCTTCTAGCCGCGCAGTGGCGTCCGAATACAGCTTGTAGTCGATGCGCGCGAAGTTGTGCGTGCCGACGCGCACCGGCAGCGACGCGCCCCAGTAGTGCGGATCGCGCTTGTAGGTGATCGTGCGGCCATTGTCGAACGAGTCGATCCGGTAATCGCCGCTCGCGATCGGCTTTTCGAACGCGAGCTGATCGAACGGAACGCGCGTGCCGTCGGGCCGCAGCCCCCATTTGCGCGAGAACACCGGAATGCCGCCCGCGAGCAGCGGCATTTCGCGCGTCGCCACTTTGTATTCAAAGCGGATCGTCAGCCGATCGACGACGACCGCCCGCGCGATCTGCCCGAAGTACACCGAAAATTGCGGCGCGGCCTTCGGACTCTTGAGCGTCTCGAAGGAGAACTTGACGTCTTCGGCCGTGACCGGATCGCCGTTATTGAAGCGCGCCTTCGGATTGATGTGGAAGGTCGTCGAGAGACCGTCCGGCGCCACGTCGATATTGTCCGCGAGCAGGCAGTAGGCGCTCGCCACTTCGTCGGAACTTCCTGTCGTCAGGCTTTCGAACATGAGCCCGAGGCCCGGCGCGGGATTGCCTCGCAGCGTGAACGGATTGAACTTGTCGAAGCTCGTCAGGCGGCTCGGATTGGCGAGCACCAGCGTGCCGTCGCGCGGCGCGTCGGGATTCACGTAATCGAAGTGCTTGAAGTCCGGCGGATACTTCGGCTCGCCGTACTGCGCGTAGGCGTGCGCGGCGAACGCCGGGCTGCCCGCGAAGAAGGCGACCCAGGCAATGCAGGCGGCGAGCATGAGCGCGAAGCGCTTGCCCCGCGCGGGCGGTGATGCGAACGGCAGGCGGGACGTCGACAGCCCGGTCATAGGCTCCTTGCGAGATGAGTGAATGGCCCGGCGCTCACGAAACGCGAGACGCAAGGCCCGAGCGAGCGGCCGGACGGCTCTGGCGATGTGAGAGAATTCTACCCAATCAAAACGCCATGCGGTTTGGCGCACGGAAGGCGTCTTTTTCGATGCCCTTTCGTCGCGCTCAACCGATGCGCGCCGCACCCGACGCGAAGCCCGCAATCGAGACGCCTTGCGAGCCTCGCGTGACATTGACATTCAAGGAGCATTCATGGGCTTTCTCGCTGGAAAACGAATTCTGCTGACCGGCTTGCTGTCGAACCGCTCGATCGCTTACGGTATCGCACAGGCCTGCAAGCGCGAGGGCGCGGAACTGGCGTTCACGTATGTCGGCGAGCGCTTCAAGGACCGCATCACCGAATTTGCGACCGAATTCGGCAGCGACATGATCTACCCGTGCGATGTGAGCAGCGACGCCGACATCGAAGCGCTCTTCTCCTCGCTCAAGGAACGCTGGGATACGCTCGACGGCCTCGTGCATTCCATCGGCTTCGCGCCGCGCGAGGCGATTGCCGGCGACTTCCTCGAAGGCATGACGCGCGAAAACTTCCGCATCGCGCACGACATCTCCGCGTACAGCTTCCCGGCGCTCGCCAAGGCCGCGCACTCGATGCTCTCGGACAGCGCGTCGTTGCTCACGCTCAGCTATCTCGGCGCGGAACGCGCGATTCCGAACTACAACACGATGGGTCTCGCGAAGGCGTCGCTGGAAGCGAGCGTGCGTTATCTCGCGGCATCGCTCGGCCAGAAGGGCGTGCGCGTGAACGGCATCTCGGCCGGCCCGATCAAGACGCTCGCGGCGAGCGGCATCAAGGGCTTCGGCAAGATTCTCGATTTCGTGGAAGACAACGCGCCGCTCAAGCGCAACGTGACGATCGAACAGGTCGGCAACGTCGCCGCGTTCCTGCTGTCGGATTTGGCGGGCGGCGTGAGCGCGGAAATCGTGCATGTCGATGCCGGTTTCCACGCGGTCGTCGGCGGCATGGCGGGCATCGGCGAGTAAGCGCGCTCACGGCATCGCTTCAGATAGGGGGCTGTTCCTTCGCGGAACGGCCCCTTTGTCGTTTGGAGGCAGTCGAGCGAGATCAACGGTGACCGTGGCCGTGGCCATTTCGGTGGCCGTGATCGTGGCCGTTCCCGTGTCTGTGGTCGTATCCATGGCCGTAGCCGTGATAGCGATTCCAGTCGCCGCGGCTCCAGTAGCGTCGTCCGTCCCAGTACCGGTTGCCGTGCCAGCCGATCACCACCGGCGGCGCATACATGGGCCCGGGCGCGTAGATGACCGGCGGCGGTGGCGGCGCATACACGGGCGTCGGCGCGACAAACACCGGCGCCGGAGCGCCGATATTCACGCCGACGTGCACATCCGCCGCTTGCGCGGAGCTGCCCGCCGCCCAAGCCGCGACGCTTAGCGCGACTGCGAACGACGCCCTCGTCGTGTTGACTTTCATGGCTTCGATCCTCGTTTTCTCGTTGTTGGCATGCCACGAAATATAACGGAATGCTTTCAACCGGATATTTCCGGTTTGTAAATTCGTGTGCTTTTCGCCGTTAAGTCAGAGGAAAGCTTACGTTTCGTTACATCGCAATGCGGCAAAACAAAAAGCCACCGGCATTCGTGCGGGTGGCTTTCTGCGGAGAAGCTAGCGAGCGAAGTGGCGGCTCAATGCCAGCCGTGGCGCCCGTGGTCTCCGTGACCGTGTTCCTCGTGGCCATAAGCATGGCCGCGTCCGTGATACCGATACCAGTCGTCGCGATCCCAATAGCGACGGCCGTCCCAGTACCGATCGCCGTGCCAGCCGATCACGACGGCCGGCTGCGCATAGACCGGCGGCGGCGGCGCATACACGACGGGCGGCGGAGGCGGCGCATACACCGGCGCCGGCGCGACGTAGACCGGCGCGGGCACCCCGATGTTCACGCCCACCGACACTCCCGCCATTGCCGCGCCCGACACCGTCAAGCCGCCGAGCACGAGCGCGTACGCCACGGAAGCCTTCGAAACCTTGTTCATGTGAAGCCCACCTCGATGGGATGTTTGTTGTGTTGAATCGACTATATCGAACGATTTGCCAGACAGTTGTTCGAGTTCGTAACCTCTCGTTACCAGCCGGTCGCCGCTTCTTCCGGGCGAGATCCTGGCGTGGAGCCAAGCGCTGGCGCTTGTCGGCACCCGCGCCAAAAAACGAACGGCGGCCCATGCAGGGCCGCCGCGATAGTACCGCATGTCATACCAATCAGTTGGGCAGTTCCTGGCCCTTCGTTTCCGGCGCGAACGGAATGACCGCGAGGCCGATCAGGAACGCAATGCCCGTGAGCGCGATCGGCACGCCGAGCGTCTTCATGTTCAGCACCATCGCGCCGATGCCGAAGTTCACGATCGCGCCGAAGAAACGCCCGATCGACGTGCAGAACGCGAACGCCGTCGCCCGCACGCGGGTCTCGAACTGCTCGGGAAGCCAGAGGCTGAAGAGCGCGAAGTTGCCGCCGAAGAAGCCGAGCACGAACAGAAGCGCGATGAACGGCACGAGCCCGTTGTTCAAATAGAACGCCCAGCCGAACGACAGCGCGATGGACGCCGCCATGCCGATGAAGTAGACCGCGAGCGTCTTGCGGCGGCCGATGCGCTCGGCCATCGGCGGCAGCGCCAGACAACCGATGATCGTGCCGATGGACAAGAGCCCCGTCGCGATCGACGCCATGCGCGCGGCTTCGGGCTTGCTCATGCCGGCACGCGTCGCGAGCTGGATGACCGCCGACGGTTCATACACCGCGCCGGCCCACAGCCCGATGATCGCCACCGTGAGCAGCACGGCCGCGACGATAGTGCGCTTGCGATACTGCGCCGAGAAAATGGCGCGCAGCGGACTCTGATGCTTGACCGCGGGCGCCGCCGTGGCTTCGGCGCGCTCCCACTTGTCGGTTTCCTTGACGCGCGTCAGCACGAGAATCGACACGACGACCGGAAACAGCCCGACGAGAAACATCGCGCGCCAGCCGAACGCCGCGCCGATGGTGTAATTGAGCGCCGCCGCGAGGAAGAAGCCCGCGTAGTAGCCGGTTTGCAGATAGCCCGCGCCCATTTTGCGGCGGTCTTCCGGCCAGGCTTCCGCGACGTACGTCCCCGCGAGCGCCCACTCCCCGCCTATGCCCACGCCCGCGAAGAAGCGGTAGATGCCGAGCGCCCAGACCGTGTGCGCGGTGGCGGCCAGCCCGGTGAAGATGGCGAACGTGAAGATGGTCGCCGCGAGCACCTTCGTGCGCCCGAAGCGGTCGGCGAGCGGCCCCCAGATGAACGACAGTCCCCATCCGACCAGAAACAGCGCGAAAAGAATCGATCCGGCGAGACCGACGTTCGCGGGCGTCGCGGCATAGCCGGAGCGCGGCAGCAGTTCGGTCAGCGCCGGCGCGAGCACGAGCGCGTAAATGAACGAGTCCATCCCGTCGAGCGTCCAGCCCGCCCATGCGCCCCAGAAGCCGGTGATCTGCGAACGGTTGAGCGGTGTCCTCGTGGCGCGCGTGGCGCCGATCGGTCGATCTAGCGTGCTTGGCATGGCGTGTCTCTCCTTTCTCTGCGAGTCGGCAACTGACGGGAAATTCGACGCGCGTGTTATCGGTTCGAGTGTCGGCGTCTAGGGAAAGCACCGTGGTTCGGCGTACGGTTTTATATATAATATTTGAACAACGGGACGCGACAACTCCGCACTTTCACCTAGCAGCCATGTCGACAAATCTCTCTTCACAAGCGGTTTCGTTTCGCGACGCGCAGTTCGAGCCGCGCCAGAGCACGTCGCGCTTCATCGCGGATGCGTTGCGCGCCGCCATCGTCGAAGGCTCGCTCACGCCCGGCGAGCCGCTGCGTCAGGATGCGATCGCCCGGCAGTTCTCGGTGAGCGCGATACCCGTGCGCGAAGCCTTCCGACAACTGGAAAGCGAAGGCTGGGTAAAGATCGAGCCGAATCGCGGCGCCGCGGTCAGCCCGCAATCGGCGGACGAAGCGCGCGAGATCTACGAGATTCGCGCATCGCTCGAAAGCCTGGCCATCGGCATCGCCATCGCGCACCACACGCCGGAAACGCTCGCGGAATGCCAACGCCTGCTCGAAGCCGCCGAGAACGAGCCGGACCCCGCGCTCTATGTCATGCGCAACGAGCAGTTCCATACAAGCCTGTACGCGCCGGCCAATCGTCCGCATCTGATGGAACTGATCGGTCAGATGCACCGCCGCGGCGAGCGGTATCTGCGCCTCAAACTCGGCTTGCCGATCCACAAGGATTCCTCCGATGCCGAGCACCGCGCGATCTTCGATGCGCTCGCCGCACGCGACGTCGAAGCGGCGCAGACGCTCGTCGCACGCCACTTGCTCGCGACGGGCGAGCTGATCCACCGCTTTCTCGCCGATGCGCAGGCGCTCGCCGCAACGAAAGAGGTGAAAAACAAGCGCCGCGCGCGTGCTTCCGCCGCTCAATCCTCACGAACGTCTTCCCGACAGGCCGACCGATGAATTCGTCCCCTTCCGCCGATGCCCTCACGCCAATCCGAAGCTGGAACACGCGCGCCCAGGAAAAAGCGCGCCGCCTGAAGCAGATCGAGCCGTGGCTCGACGGTCCCGTGCTCGACACCGAACGCATCGTGGACGCGCTGCATGCGCTGATCGTCACGGGCGACCGCGTCGCGCTCGAAGGGAACAACCAGAAGCAGGCGGATTTTCTGTCGCGCGCCTTTGCTCGGCTCGATCCCGAGCGCGTGCACGACGTGCATCTGCTGATTTCGAGCATCAGCCGGCCCGAGCATCTGACGCTCTTCGAACAGGGCATCGCGCGCAAGGTTGATTTCGCCTATGCCGGTCCGCAGAGCCTGCGCGTCGCGCAACTGCTGGAAGACGGGCTGCTCGAGATCGGCGCGATCTATACGTACATCGAACTGTACGCGCGCATGTTTATCGATCTGACGCCGAACGTCGCGCTCGTC
Organism: Caballeronia sp. Sq4a; assembly: GCF_023170545.1. Classification (NCBI taxonomy): domain Bacteria; kingdom Pseudomonadati; phylum Pseudomonadota; class Betaproteobacteria; order Burkholderiales; family Burkholderiaceae; genus Caballeronia; species Caballeronia sp. Sq4a. The sequence continues at coordinate 1,782,920 of NZ_CP084250.1, forward strand.
TGCGCGGAAAAGGCGGACCGCCACGGCAATCTGTACACCGGCGCGAACACCGAGGACACGCCGACCATCGTGGAAGCGGCCGCGTTCCGGCATGGCATCGTGCTCGCGCAGGTGAACGAGATCGTCGATGAACTGCCGCGCGTCGATATTCCCGGCTCGTGGGTCGATGTGATCGTGAAGGCGGACCGGCCGTTCGCCGTCGAGCCGCTTTTCACGCGCGATCCGCGGCACATCGGCGAGCTGCAAATCCTCATGGCGATGATGACCATTCGCGGCATTTACGCGCGCTACGGCGTCACGTCGCTGAACCACGGCATCGGCTTCGACACGGCGGCGATCGAACTGCTTCTGCCGACCTACGGCGAATCGCTCGGGCTGAAGGGCAAGATCTGCACGCACTGGGCGCTCAATCCGCATCCGACGCTCGTTCCCGCCATCGAAAGCGGCTGGGTCGAAAGCGTGCACTGCTTCGGCAGCGAAGTGGGCATGGAGAAGTACATCGCGGCGCGCCCGGACGTGTTCTTTACCGGACGCGACGGCAGCCTGCGCTCGAATCGCGTGTTCTGTCAGCTTGCCGGACAGTACGGCGTCGATCTGTTCATCGGCTCGACCTTGCAGATGGACGCGGACGCGAATTCGTCGACCGTCACGCTCGGGCGGCTCGCGGGCTTCGGCGGCGCGCCGAACATGGGCCACGATCCGCGCGGCCGCCGCCATTCGAGCGAAGCGTGGCTCAAGCTGCTGAAGAACGACGGCCCGAATCCGGCCATCGCGCGGGGACACAAGCTCGTCGTGCAGACCGCCGAGACGTACAAGAAAGGCGGCGAGCCGACCATCGTGGATGCGCTCGACGCCATCGCCGTCGGTGAAAAGAGCCGCATGCCGATCGCGCCCGTGATGATCTACGGCGACGACGTCACGCACGTGGTGACCGAAGAAGGCATCGCGTACCTGCACGCGGCCGAAGGCATCGACGAACGGCGCGCGGCGCTCGCCGCCGTCGCGGGCGTGACGCCGATCGGCATGCGCGCGAATGCGCAAAAAACGGCCGAGTTGCGGCGACGGGGCATCGTCGCGTTCCCGGAAGACCTCGGCGTGCGGCGCGGCGACGCGAAACGCTCGCTTCTGGCCGCGCGCAGCATCGACGATCTCGTCGCGTGGTCGGGCGGTCTGTATGCGCCGCCCGCGCGCTTCAGAAGCTGGTGAGCGCGATGACTGCCGCGCTTCCCCTTCTTCGCGACGACGCTTGCCGGAGCGCGCGCGCCGCGTCCGCGCCTGCGATCGCCGCGCTCGCCGTCGATGCGTTGATCGCCGAGGCGCGTCTCACGCCGAAGCCTGCGCTCGTCGACGAACGCGGCAGCGGCGCGCATCGCGACCTCGACCTCGACACGATGCTGCGCTCGGCGCACGCGCTGCATCCGACGTTTCTCGCTATCGCGCGAGCCGCGTCGGGCGTCGCGCCGTCGCAGGCGTTGCGCGAACGGCTCGCGCGCATCGGCCGCGAAGGCGAAGCCGCGATGCTGCGCGCGACCGGCGGCAGCAACGCGCATCGCGGCGCGATCTGGATCGTCGGCTTGTTGTGCGCCGGCGCGGCGATGCACGCGCCCGGCGACAGCGAAGCGATCTGCGCGTCGGCGGCTGAAATCGCGCGATACGACGACCGCTTCGCGCCCGCGTCCGCGCAGGCGAGCCACGGCGCGCGCGTGACGGCGCGCTTTCGCGTCGCGGGCGCGCGCGGCGAAGCACGCGAGGGCTTTCCGCACGCGTTGCGAATCGGCTTACCGGCGCTCGCCGATGCGCGCCGCCGCGGCCTCTCCGAAACTGACGCGCGGCTCGACGCGCTCGTCGCCATCATGGCTTCGCTCGACGATACCTGCCTCTTGCATCGCGGCGGAATAGAGGCGCTCGCCGTCGCGAAAGACGGCGCGCGGCGCGCGATCGAACACGGCGGAATGGCGCATGCAGCGGGACGAGCGGCGCTCGCGCGGCTCGACGCTGACTTGCTGGCGCTGAATGCATCGCCGGGCGGCGCGGCCGACCTGCTCGCCGCCACGCTCTTTCTCGACGGCCTCGGGCAATCGTCCTGAGACGCAACCAGAGGAACGAAGATGGAAAACATGCGATACGAATATCCCGCCAAACGGCCCGTCACGCGCCGCGCGCACGTGGGCGTGGTCGGTTCGGGCGATCTCGAAGTGCTGCTCACGCCGTCGCAGACGGCCAACGCCGAAGTCGTAATCCGCACGAGCGTCGACGGCTACGAGCACGTATGGAAAAGCGTGCTGGACCGCTTTTTCCAGCGATACGACGGCGCCGCGAAATTCGAGCTCAACGACTTCGGCGCGACGCCCGGCGTCGTGATGCTGCGCCTCTCGGAAGTGGCCGAAGCCAGCGACGCGCAGGAAAGCGGAGAGGCGCGATGAATGCACACGACACGTTTCTCGCCCGGCACAGCTTCATCGAAATGACAGCGCGCGAGCGCGCCCGGGCCTTGCTCGATGCGGGCACGTACCGCGAACTGCTCGGCCCGTTCGACCGGCTCGAATCGCCGTGGCTCGCGATGCAGAACATCGTCTGCCAGTCCGACGACGGCGCGGTGATCGCGCGCGGCACGCTCGGCGGCGAGCCGGCCGTCATCGCGGCGATCGAGCCGGCGTTTCAGGGCGGCAGCATCGGCGAAGTGTCGGGCGCGAAGATCGCGGCTGCGCTCGAACTCGCGCTCGGCGAATTCCAAGCGGGCCGCGCGATTCGTCCGGTGATCCTTTTCGAAACGGGCGGCGTGCGCTTGCAAGAGGCGAACCTCGGCCTCGCGGCGATCGCGGAGATTCAGGCGGCTATCGTGGCACTGCGGCGGCATGTGCCGGTGGTCGGCGTGATCGGCGGAATGGTCGGCTGCTTCGGCGGCATGTCGCTCGCTGCGGCCTTGTGCACGGAACTCGTGATGACGCGGCAGGCGCGGCTCGGCATGAACGGGCCGGAAGTGATCGAGCAGGAAGCGGGCATCGAAGAACTCGACGCGGGTGATCGCCGGCTCATCTGGTCGATGATCGGCGGCGAAGAGCGCGTGGCGGTCGGGCTGGCGGATACGCTCGTCGAAGACGATACGGCGCAGGTCCGCGACGCGGTGCTCGCGGCGTTCGCGCGCGGCGTGCCGGCGCGGCATCGCAGCGAGGACGTGGACGGGTTCATCGAACGCCTTCAGCGCGTGAATCCCGATTCAATCGATCCCGACACGCTGCGCGCGCTGTGGAACCCGACTGGAGGATCGCAACGATGAGCACGATCAACGCCATGACTTCGCGCGGCGCGTGCTGGCTGGATGCGCTGACTTCGACGCCAACGCAAGCCGAAAGCGGCCCGGTTCGCGCGCGCGACGGCGAACTGGATGGCGCTGCGGCGCGCTTCATCGCCGTGGTGCCCGATCCGCACAACCGCTTCCCGCGCGCGACCGACAACGTGGTCGGGCTCGAACAGGGCTGGCTGCTTGCCCGCGCGGTGCGCGAGGTGATCGACGCCGACCGCGACGCCGAGTCGAAGCGGCCTATCGTCGCCATCGTCGATGTGAAGAGCCAGGCATACGGACGGCGCGAGGAGTTGCTCGGCATCCATCTCGCGTGCGCCGCCGCGGTGGATGCGTACGCGAGCGCGCGGCTCGCCGGGCATCCGGTGATCGCGCTGATCGTCGGGCCGGCGATGTCGGGCGCGTATCTCGCGCACGGCTATCAGGCGAACCGGATCGTCGCTCTCGATGCGTCGGGCACGGCGGTGCACGCCATGGGCAAGGAAGCGGCGGCGCGCGTCACGCGGCGCAGCGTCGAAAGCCTCGATGCGCTCGGCGATACGGTCTTGCCGATGTCGTACAAGATGAGCGCGTACGCGAAGCTCGGGTTGCTGCACGAATTGATCGAAGGCGTGAATGCGGATGCGCCTTCGCAGGCGGATATCGAGCGCGTGAAGGCATCGCTGGCTGCGGCGGTTGCGGACGCGCGTGGCGGACCGCGCGATTTGTCGAACCGGCTGGCGTCGGCGGATGCGAAGCGCACGCGGGCGGCGTCGGTGGAAGTGCGGCGGCGGATGCGCGAGCAGTGGGAGGGGTGATGGCGCAGGAGTTGGGGCGTTTGGCGCGTTCGGTCCGTTGGGCGCGTTCGGCTTGTTCGGCATTCGGCGCGTTCAGCGCGTTCGGCGTGTGCGGCGTGTGCAGCTCTTCGGCCTGCCGCGACGCCCAACCATCGGATAGGAAGTTGACCGCGCGATGACCCTCCCGCCGCCCGAACCGCGCCCGCACGACTTGCTCGCATTGACCCCGGCAGCCCCGCCGTTCGCCGACGCTCCAGCGTGGGTGGAAGCATCGCTCGCGCGCGCGCCGTTCGTCGTCGTGCGACGCGCGCCGCGCATGGGTAACGCCATCGCCGTCGGCATACGCGGGACGGCGCGCAGCGAGCGATTCGGCACGTGGGTCGAGGCGCGTGACATCGAGTGCGTGCTGACGCCCGAAGCACTGCGGCTGCGCGAGCCCGCCGCATCGCGAAGGGACATGCCCGCCTTCGCGCTGCTGCATGCCGTCGCGCCGATCTTCGACGCTTCCGGACTCGCCTGGGGCCCCGCCGGGAGCACGGGCTTCGAACTGGCGAGCGGCCAGCCGACGGTCACGGCAAGCAGCGATCTCGACGTGATCGTGCGAGCGCCCGAGCCGCTCTCGCGCGCCGATGCGTCGCGTCTCTTGGATGCGCTCTCGCGCGAAGCCGGCTGCGTCGGCACGCGCATCGACGTGCAGATCGAAACCACGTACGCCGCGTTCTCGCTCGCCGATTTCGCCCGGCAAAACGTCCGCGTGCTGCTCCGTCACGCGGACGGCCCGCGCCTCGCCACCGATCCGTGGGCCGTGCCGTGATCGCGTATCTCTTCCCCGGACAAGGCGCGCAGACGCCGGGCTTCCTGCATCGCTTGGGCGGCGAGAAGCCGCATCCGGCTATCGCGCGAACGCTCGCAGAGGCGTCGGCCATTCTCGGCGAGGACGTGCTCTCGCTCGATGACACAAACGCGCTCGCATCCACCGTCGCGGTGCAGATCGCGCTGACTGTGGCGGGCGTCGCCGCCACGCGGGCGCTCGCTGAAGAAGGCATCGAACCGCACGCCGTCGCGGGCTTGTCCGTGGGCGCTTATGGCGCGGCCGTCGCCTGCGGCGCGATTGCTTTCGACGATGCATTGCGGCTCGTGCGCCTGCGCGCCACGCTCATGCAGGACGCGTATCCGCGCCGCTACGGCATGCTCGCGGTACTCGGCCTGAACGAGCGCGAGGTCGCGAGCGTCATCGAGAAGGTTCGCGAGGAGGCACGCGCCGATGCCTACATCGGCAATCTGAATGCGCCGCGGCAAATCGTCGTATCGGGCAGCGATCAAGCGCTCGCCGCGGTGCGCGAAGCCGCCCTCGCACGCGGCGCGCGCAAGGCGGAGCGTTTGGCGGTGAGCGTGCCGTCTCATTGCGTGCTGCTCGACGACGCGGCCGTGCGCCTCGCCGAAGCAGCCGACAAGGTGCGCTTCGTCGCGCCACGGATCGCGTATGTCGGCAATCGCGGGGCGCGCGCCCTCGTACGCGCCGATGCCATCCGCGAAGACCTCGCGACCAACCTGCGTTATCCGGTGCGCTGGCACGATTCGACGATCGCACTCGCCGAGCGCGGCGTGAACGTGTTCGTCGAAATGCCGCCCGGCCGCACGCTCACGCAGCTTCTCGCCGAAGCCCTGCCCGATGCGCCGGGGATCGCGATGGACGCGTCGCCGGTGGCATCGACTGCGGCGCGCGTGCGCGCGGCATGCCGCCGCGCGGATGAATGAAGCTGCGGGGTTCGTCGGCGTTTTGTCATCGAGCCGTCAGCAAAATAGGAATTTTCGGATAGCTTACGACGCGCTCGCCCGTGAGCATTGCGCTCCATCCGTGAATCATCGCGGATCGACCACAACAACTCATAAGGCAGACCATGAAACACGTTCGCATTGCAATCGCAGCCTCCGCGGCATCCGCAGCCATCGCGCTCGCTTCCTGTGGCAACGTCGCCAACCTGAGCCCGGACACGCTGCTGCAATCCGGCCAGATGGCCACGCAAGCCTTCACGCTCAGCGACGCCGACGTGCGCCAGCTCTCCGACAAGTCCTGCGCGGAGATGGATGCCCAAAGCAAGATCGCGCCGGCGTCCAGCGCGTACACGCAGCGCCTGAACCGCATCGCGAAGCAGCTCGGCGACAACATCAACGGCGTGCCGGTGAACTACAAGGTGTACATCACGAAAGATGTCAATGCATGGGCGATGGCCAACGGCTGCGTGCGCGTCTATAGCGGCCTGATGGACATGATGAACGACGACGAAGTGCGCGGCGTGGTCGGCCATGAGATGGGCCACGTAGCGCTCGGCCACACGAAGAAAGCGATGCAGGTGGCGTACGCGACGTCGGCGGCGCGCTCGGTGGCGTCGTCGGCGGGCGGCGTGGTCGGCAGCCTGTCGGCATCGCAGCTCGGCGATCTTTCGGAGAAGTTCGTCAACGCGCAGTTCTCGCAGTCGCAGGAAAGCGCCGCCGACGATTATTCGTTCGATATGCAGAAGAAGAAGGGCTACAGCCCGGCGGGGCTCGTCACCGCGTTCTAGAAGCTCGCGGCGCTGGATGGCGGGAAGTCGAGCATGCTGAGTTCGCACCCGTCGTCGCCGTCGCGCGCGAAGCATATCGAGGAGAGGCTTGCTTCGGCGAAGTGACGTTGGGGCTGGCGCGGTTTGAGCGGGAGCAGGATCGCGCGAGCCATCGAGTGATGAGTCCGCGGTGCGTGTGTCAGGTGTGGGGTGCTGATGCATTGCACCGCGGGCTTTTTTTCGTTGCTGCGATCGCCGACGTGCGCGTGTGCGGCGCATTCGGAACGAATCGGTCAATGCCACACAGCAGCGTAGTAGAACAGATGAAAGCAAACTGTACCTGAAGTCAGTCGCAACACCGCGAACGCCCGCGACGAAGGGTTTTCAGCTTGTTTGAAACCATTGATTGCCCCTTGGACACTAGGTGACGTTAGCTTGTTGCCGTTCCAAATATCAATATGCCCGCCACTTGCGTTATCCGCGCGCTCTCCGTCGCGCGTCCAGTAGCGTGAGAATTCAACGATGCCTGTGCGGCCTGCGACTAGCCGCCTAGCACGCTCCCTTTCGTGGTTGTCCGGTCACCCTTTGCTACGAGTCGGTCAGTCATGTTGTCCCCGAGGCCGTTCGCTCGACGCGCGCCTAAAATTCGTTATGCTTGATGTTTGGCCTATATTCAAGCGCCGAAGGCCGCCATCTGGAATGCGTGGCGTCGTTAGCATACGAGTCCATCCGAGAAACGCAATGAATCGCCAGCAACGAAGCCGCTAATCGACAAACTTTGACGGCCACGGAAAATCGCGTGGGCGGGACGCTGTCGTGCTCTGGGAAATTGGCGCATGCTCGCGGCAGACCAACCGGCAGCCCGTAGCGCTCTCGGGACTTTGAGCACTCGGTTAACTACGGCATGCGGCACTAGACGACTGACACGAAACAATTCGAACCGGCCGCGCTGCAGGACGCACAAAACAAAAAGCCCCACAAGTCTTCCGACTTGCGGGGCTTTTCTCCTACCACTGGCGGAGACGGAGGGATTCGAACCCTCGATCCAGTTTTTAGCCAGATGCTCCCTTAGCAGGGGAGTGCCTTCGACCTCTCGGCCACGTCTCCCAAACTTTTCGTTGCACCGGGAGTACAGTGCAACGAGATCGAGATAATAGCCTGTTCAGCCGCAGCGGTCAAATTCGCATGACGATTTTTTCCAATCGATCAAATTCGAATCTCGCCGACAGCCGAACCGCAACAGTGCCAAGGTACGAAGCCGCCCGGCCAGCCGCTCAGCCGCGATCCAGCTCGAACGCCTTGTGCAGCGCGCGAACCGCGAGCTCGGTGTACTTCTCGTCGATCAGCACGGAAATCTTGATTTCGGACGTCGAGATCATCTGGATGTTGATGCCCTCTTCCGACAACGTGCGGAACATCGTGCTCGCAATACCCACGTGCGAACGCATGCCCACGCCCACGACCGACACCTTCGACACCTTCGGATCGCCCAGCACGGTTTCCGCGTTCACATGGCCCTTCACCTGGCCGTTCAGGATCTCCAGCGCGCGCTGATAGTCGCCGCGGCCCACCGTGAACGTGAAGTCGGTCTTGCCGTTTACGCTCTGGTTCTGAATGATCATGTCGATGTCGATGTTCGCATCGGCCACCGGACCGAGAATCTGATACGCGACGCCCGGCTTGTCGGGCACGCCCATGACCGCGATGCGCGCTTCGTCGCGCTGGAACGCGATGCCGGAGATAACTGCCTTTTCCATGTTCTCGTCTTCTTCAAAAGTAATCAGGGTGCCCGAGTGCATCTCGGCCTCGAGCGGCATGAGCGGATCGGTCAGGCTGGACAGCACCCGCGTCTTCACCTGGTACTTGCCGGCGAATTCCACCGAGCGGATCTGCAGGACCTTCGAGCCCAGGCTCGCCATTTCCAGCATCTCCTCGAAGGTCACGCGATCCAGCCGGCGCGCCTCTTCGACGACGCGCGGGTCGGTCGTGTAGACGCCGTCGACGTCGGTATAGATCAGGCACTCGTCGGCCTTCAGCGCCGCCGCGATCGCGACCGCCGACGTGTCGGAGCCGCCGCGCCCGAGCGTGGCGATATGGCCTTCCGGATCCACGCCCTGAAAGCCCGTGATGACCACGACCTTGCCCGCGTCGAGGTCTTTCAGCACGCGTTCGCCGTCGATTTCGCTGATGCGCGCCTTCGTGAACGCGCTGTCCGTCTTGATGGGCACCTGCCAGCCGGCATAGCTCACGGCGTCGAGGCCTTCGGCGTGCAGCGCGATGGCGAGGAGTCCGACGCTCACCTGCTCGCCCGTGGAGGCAATCATGTCGAGTTCGCGCGGATCCGGATTCGCCGTGATGTCTTTCGCAAGACCGAGCAGGCGGTTGGTTTCGCCGGACATCGCCGAGGGCACGACGACCATTCGGTGGCCGGCCTTGTGCCATTTGGCGACGCGCTTGGCGACGTTCTTGATGCGCTCGACCGAGCCCATCGAAGTGCCGCCGTATTTGTGTACGATGAGTGCCATTGTCGTTTTGAACTGAAGGGAAAACCGCGCTGACGCGCTCGATGCGTGCTGCTCGTGTTGCTATGGCGTTGCGCTCGACGGCTTCGGGGATAAGGAAAGCCAGCAACGATACGCGGGTGCCGCCGCATGCCCGCCTGGGGAGTCGCACTCGTAGAGTGACTAATGCGCGCAAGGGGGCGCAAGCGGCGCATCACGGGCGAAATTCGCGTCTTTTGAACGGAGATGCCGCGCAAAGCGCGTGGCGGGCAAACGAGTTACGGTACCCGATCGAGGCCGAAATTTCAAGATTGGACGGCAGCGCGCCCTATTTTACCGGCTTCCTGCAGCACGCCTTGATAGCGCGCCTCAGGCCAGCAGCAAATCCGGCCGCCAGACGATGCGGCGCAACGGCGCATTCGCCGTCTCCGGCGCCACTTCGCGATTCACGCCGACGAGCGGCACGAAGAGAAGCGCATCGCGAATGAAAAGCAGCGGCACGTCGCGCTTCCACGCCGGCACGCCGCGCTCCTGAAACAGGTTCTTGAGCGTGCGGCTCGGCGCATCGACGAAAAGGCGCATGCGCTCGCCGCCGGCACGCGAGCGCGCGACGATGGGCGCCGCGCGCAACAAGCCCTCCGCGACGACATCGACACCGGGCAACGCGGCCGGCTCGAACACGAACGAGCCGCGCCACTGCGGCAGCCGCCAGACTTCATCGCCCTGCCAGTGCAATTCGCTCGGCGCCTTCGGCACCGCCGCGCCCTGATCGAGGTCGGGCGCATCGGCGCTGTCGCCGGTCTCCCAGAAGAGCGCATTGCGATACACGCGCAGACACCGTCCCGCATGGTCGACGCGCAGCGCATGACCGTCGCGCGCGTTCGCCGCATGCCGGAGCTGGCGCAGCATATCCGCGACGCGCGCCTTCGATGCAGCCGGCAAGTCGCGCGCGCGCATCCAGTAGCGCAGCACGTTGACGGCGCGTTCGTCGTCGAGCGCGAGCAGCGCGTCGAGCGCCAGCGCGCCCTCCTCGTCGCTCTGCGCGGTGTCCATGTCGAGACGCGCCAGATCGTCGAGCAGCCGCTGCGCCGATGCCGCATGCGACGCCGTGCGCGCGAGCGCATCGCGAAAGCCGGGAAAATGCACGGCGAGCACCGGCAGCACGTCGTGGCGCAGCGCGTTGCGCGCGTAGCGGGTATTGGCGTTCGATTCGTCGTCGATCCAGCTCAAGTCGCGCTCGTGCGCGTACTGCTCCAATTGCGCCCGCAAGAGCCGCAACAGCGGCCGCAGGCGCGGCACGTTTGCGCCGTCGAGCCGCTGCGGCGCCATCGCGGCGAGACCCGCGACGCCCGCGCCGCGCAACAATTGCAGGAGCACAGTCTCCGCCTGATCGTCGGCGTGATGCGCGATCAAGAGCGCCGCCGCGCCGTGCCCGTCGCAGAGTTCGTCGAGCGCGCGATAACGCGCATCGCGCGCGGCGGCTTCGAGGCTCTCGCCGCCCGCGCGCATGACGTCGACGTGGCGCGACGCGTAACGCACGCTGAGCGAAGCGGCGAACGACTGGCAGTGCGCGGCCCACGCATCGGCGTTCGGACTCAACCCGTGATGCACATGCAACGCGACGACGCGCGCCGCGCCGAACACACGCACGGCGGCATCGAGCAAAACGGTGGAATCGAGACCGCCGCTCAATGCGACGGCGAGCAGCGAATCAGCGGCGAGTCCGGCATCGGCCACTGCCGCGCGGACCGCCTCGAGCACGAGGCGGCCGGCCGTGGTTTCGCTGTCGGATGTCACGAGAATCGTGAGGAGAAGGAAGAAGGAAGGACGAAGCGTCAGGACGGCGCGATCATGCGCCGGGCATCGATTCCTTGAACTTGCCGTAGGCCATGATCTTGTCGAAGCGGCGGTCGCGCAAGTCTTGCATGCTCATGCCCTGGAACTGACGCAGCGAATCCGCGAGCGCGCGGCGCAGCAGCGCGGCCATGCCCTTCGGATCGCGATGCGCGCCGCCGAGCGGCTCGTTCACGATCTTGTCGATGAGTCCGAGCGCCTTCAGCCGATGCGCGGTCAAACCAAGCGCCTCGGCCGCTTCAGGCGCCTTCGCCGCGCTCTTCCACAGAATGGACGCGCAGCCTTCCGGCGAGATGACCGAGTATGTGGAGAATTGCAGCATCATCACCGTGTCCGCGACGGCAATGGCCAGCGCGCCGCCCGAGCCCCCTTCGCCGATGATCGTCGTGATGATCGGCGTCTTGAGCTCGGCCATGACGAACAGATTGCGGCCGATGGCTTCGGACTGCCCGCGCTCCTCCGCGCCGATGCCCGGATACGCGCCCGGCGTATCGACGAACGTGAAAATGGGCATGCTGAACTTTTCGGCCAGGCGCATGAGCCGCTCGGCCTTGCGATAGCCTTCCGGACGCGGCATGCCGAAGTTGCGCAATGCGCGCTCCTTCGTGTCGCGGCCCTTCTGATGGCCGATCACCATGCACGCCTGCCCGTTGAAACGCGCGAAGCCGCCGACGATAGCGAGGTCGTCCGCGAAAGAGCGGTCGCCATGCAGTTCGTGAAAGTCGGTGAACAGTTCGCTCACATAGTCGAGCGTGTACGGACGCTGCGGATGACGCGCGATTTGCGACACCTGCCACGGCGACAGGTTGGCGTACAAATCTTTGGTGAGCTGCTGGCTCTTCTTCGACAGCCGCTCGATTTCTTCCGAGATGTCGACAGCGGAATCGTCCTGAACGAAGCGGAGTTCTTCGATCTTCGCTTCGAGTTCAGCGATCGGCTGCTCGAAATCCAGAAACGTGGTCTTCATGTGTTCGAGTCCTTGAACAACGGGCAGGGGCGCAAGGGCGTCTATTCTAACCGCCTCCGTCCCTGTTAAAAACGCGCGGGAACTATCAATTATAAATCAACGATAGCCCGGCAAATGCGCTTGCGAATCAGTGGTCTGCGGGAACCGGGTTCAGGCTGCGCCACATGTACCACGTCGCGACCGTTCGCCACGGCTCCCAGTTCGCCGCGACCTCGCGTGCTTCGCTGCGCGTGACCGGCTCGCCGCTGAAGTAATTCACGCTGATCGCCTGAATGAGGCCGAGGTCGTCGAGCGGCAGCACGTTCGGGCGCGACAGGTTGAAGATGAGAAACATCTCCGCCGTCCATCGGCCGATGCCGCGAATCTGCGTGAGCTCGGCGATCACGGCTTCGTCGTCCATCGACGCCCACGTATCGACGTGCAGCGCGCCCGAGACGAAGTGCTGCGCGAGATCCAGGATGTACTCGGTCTTGCGCTTCGAGAGGCCGCACGCTTGCAGCTTCTCCGCGCCGAGCGCGATGAAATCCGCCGGCAAGATGGTCGGACACGCGGTCTTCACGCGCTCCCAGATGGCTTGCGCGGCCTTCACCGAAATCTGCTGTCCGGCAACCGAACGCGCGAGCGTCGAGAACGGATCGCCGAGATTGACGAGATGCATCTGCCCGAACTTCGGGATCAGCTTCTTGAGAATGCGGTCGCGCTTCATGAGATCGGCGCAGGCCTTGTCCCAGTAATCGGGACGCTCGATCTCGCGCGTGAGGCCGCCCACTTGCGCGGGCACGGCGGCATCGGCCGTGACCACGCGCGACTTGCGCACGACTTCGCCCGGCTCCTTGTCCGCGACGAGCGACTGCGCGTTCGCCGCATCGCTCGCGGATGCGCGGCCGTTGCCCTTCGCGCGCGGCGCAGGCGCGGGCACGATGTCGGTCTTCGACGTGCGCGCGGAGACATCGTCGCCGTTGACGCGGCGCGCGCCGTTCACATGCGCGCCTGCCGTGTCCTTCGATGCCCGCTTGAGCGCGGTCTTGCGCGGCGCTGCGGTAGAGGCACTCTCTGTCTGCGTGCTTGCGTTCAATTGCGCACCACGCGTCCGCTTCGTTGCGGGCGACGCAGCACTTCCTGACGCGGGTCGCTTGACCGGCGTCTTCCTGGCCGTTGCCATCTTGCCTCCTGCCTGGCGAGTCGATCAGAGGGTTCGAAGGTTCGCGCTCAAACGCGACGCCATTCGGTCGACCCACCCGGTTTGTCTTCAAGCGCAATCCCGGCTTCGAGCAACTGGGCGCGAATCCGGTCTGCATCGGCATAGTTCTTCGCCTGCTTCGCGGCGATGCGCTCGGCGATCTTCGCTTCGATCTCTTGCGGCGACAGGCCCTCTGCCGCAGCGGTGCCGCCTGCTTGCTGCAGGAAGGCGCGCGGCTCGCGGCCGAAGAAACCGAGCACCTGGCCCAAGCCCTTCAACTGGCGCGCGAGCGCGGCATCGCGCGTGCGGTTGACTTCGCTTGCGAGATCGAACAGCACGGACACGGCCACCGGCGTGTTGAAGTCGTCGTTCATCGCAGACTGGAAACGCTGCGCGTTCGCCTCGTCCCAGTCAAGTTGCTGATTGTCCGGCTCGACATCCTTCAACGCCGTATATAGACGCGTCAGTGCGTTCCTTGCATCGTCGAGATGCACGTCGCTGTAGTTCAGCGGCGACCGATAGTGTGCCCGCGCAATAAAGAAGCGCACCACTTCGGCATCGAATTTTTCGAGCACTTCGCGAATCGTGAAGAAGTTGCCGAGCGACTTCGACATCTTCTCGCTGTCGATCTGCACGAAGCCGTTATGCATCCAGTAGTTCACGAAGGTCTGGCCGGTCGCGCCTTCACTTTGCGCGATCTCGTTCTCGTGATGCGGGAACTGCAAGTCCTGACCGCCGCCGTGAATGTCAAAATGTTCGCCGAGCAGTTTGCACGCCATGGCCGAACATTCGATATGCCAGCCCGGACGGCCGCGTCCCCACTTCGAGTCCCAGCCCGAGTCCGCGGGCTCGCCTTCCTTCGCGCGCTTCCACAACACGAAGTCGAGCGGATCTTCCTTGGCATCGTTGGCCGCGACGCGCTCGCCCGCGCGCAAGTCTTCGAGCGACTTGCCCGAGAGCTTGCCGTAGCCCGCGAACTTGCGCACCGCGTAGTTCACGTCGCCGTCCTTCGCGTGATACGCGTAGCCGTTGGCCTCCAACGCATCGATCATGCCGAGCATCTGCGGGATGAAGTCGGTGGCGCGCGGCTCGATGTCCGGGCGCGCGACGCCGAGCGCAGCGGCGTCTTCGTGCATCGCCGTGATGAAGCGCTGCGTGAGCGACTTGATCGGCTCGTTGTTCTCGACCGCGCGACGGATGATCTTGTCGTCGATGTCCGTGATGTTCTGAACGTGCGTGACCTTGTAGCCGAGCGTGCGCAGCCACCGTTGCACGACATCGAACACCACCATCACGCGCGCATGACCGATATGACAATAGTCATAGACCGTCATTCCGCAGACGTACATGCGTACCTCGCCGGGGCGAAGCGGCGTGAAGGGTTGCTTGTCACGCGCGAGCGTGTTGTAGATGCGCAGCGAATTCATAGAGGACAGTGCGTGAGCCGGAACCAACCGTGCGTGGAGTCGCAAACGGCGTGCTCGATCTTGCGGGGCGAAGAAGACGCACACGCGAGCGCGAACACGACGGTCAGGCGACCAGGACGGAGACGGCCACGAGTGGCGAAGACAGTCCGATGTCGGCAGCGCGTGAGCACGAGCGTATGTCGTGTGCAAGACGCGTGCGCGGAACGTCCGGACCTTTTGTTAGAATGGGTCGGAGTATAACACCCGGATTTGAGCCCATGAAACCTCCAGGCGGCCGCGCGGCGGGCAATGTAACGCGTGCTTCGTGCTTCGCTTTCGGCCCCGCCGTTCATGGTGTTTCGCGCGTCGCCCGGCAGTCGCTTCACGGGTCGTTCGCAGCCCGCGCTCCGCAATCTTGGCTATCTTCGCTTTCTTCCCGCCTCCTTCCTTGACCCATATTCAAGTGACTCACGCCCACGCGCGCATGCCTCTGCAATTCTCTCGCCGGCCCGCAGCCCATCGCTTCGTTTTCCGTTTCCGCTCACGCTTCGCCGCGACGCTCGCGCGCACCGCCGCCGTCGCCGTCTTCGGCGTCGCCGCGTGCTTCGGCGGGTCGAACGCGGCGCTCGCGCAGGTATCGACGGCCACGGCGGACGATACGCCGCAGATCGACGCGGCCATCGCCGGCAAGGACTGGAACGCCGCGCTCACACAACTGGACGCACGCCTGGCCACGCATCCGCGCGACGTGCAGGCCAAGTTCAAGCGCGCGACCGTGCTCGCCCGTCTGAATCGCGACGACGAAGCCATCACCGCGTTCACCGAGCTGACGCAGGCCTATCCCGAGTTGCCCGAGCCGTATAACAATCTCGCCGCGCTGTACGCGAAGAAAGGCCGCTACGAAGATGCGCGCGTCGCGCTCGAAACGGCCGTGAAAGCGAATCCCGGCTATGCGCTCGCCTACGACAATCTCGGCGATCTGTATCTGCGGCTCGCGAGCGAATCGTACAAACGCGCGCAGTCGCTCGGCTCGACGAGCCCGGTCACGCGCCAGCGCGTGACCGCCATTCAAAACATCATCACGCCGCCGCCGAGAAAGCGTGGAGCGGTTGCGGCTTCGGGCGCGCAGGCGGCGTCGGCGCCGCGCGCGGCATCGGATTTGTGGACGCCCGCGCCGGGCTCCGACTTCACGACGATGCCCTCGCCCGACAGCTACTCGCCGTTCGGCGGACCGAGCGGCCCGCTGCCCACGTCGCCTTATGTCGCGCCCGACGGGCAGCCGTAACGAGAGGAACCCGCGCGCGCAGGCGGTAAGCTGTCGTCCTGCGCCGCGCGATTGCACGACGCTTTGCATCCATCAATCGAGGATTGGACCTTCATGAAATTGCTGATGTTGGCGCTGTCCGGCGCCGCCCTGATCGCGACAGCCCCCGCCTTTGCTCAGAGCGCGCAGGCCGCGCATCCGAACGTGCTCTTCAAGACGTCGCAAGGCGACATCCGCGTCGAGCTGTATCCCGAGAAGGCGCCCAAGACGGTCGAGAACTTTCTTGCCTACGTGAAGTCCGGTCAATACAGCGGCACGATCTTTCATCGCGTGATTCCCGGCTTCATGATTCAGGGCGGCGGCTATAGCACGAGCTTTGCTGAGAAGCCCACGCGCGCGCCGATTCCGCTCGAAAGCCGCAACGGGCTGAAGAACGCGACCGGCACCATCGCGATGGCGCGCACGAGCGACCCGAACTCGGCAACGGCGCAGTTCTTCATCAATACGGTCGATAATGCCGGCCTCGACTATCCGAACCCGGACGGCAACGGCTATGCCGTGTTCGGCAAGGTGGTCTCGGGCATGGATGTCGTGAAGAAGATCGAAGGCAGCCCGACCACCACGCGCGGGCCGATGGCCGACGTGCCGCAGAAGCCGACCGTCATCGAGTCGGCCACCGTGGTGTCCCAGTAACACGAACACTCGCGGCGGCGCGCGATGGTCGCGCGCCGCGCATTGCGCTCATTCAACACACCGGAGAAAGAACATGGTCGAACTGCATACGAACCACGGCGTCATCAAGCTCGAACTCGACGCGGAAAAAGCGCCGAAGACGGTCGAGAACTTCCTCAACTACGTGAAGAAGGGCCACTACGACAACACGGTGTTCCATCGCGTGATCGACGGCTTCATGATTCAGGGCGGCGGCTTCGAGCCGGGCATGAAGCAGAAGCCGACAGACGCGCCGATCCAGAACGAAGCCAACAACGGCCTCACGAACGACACCGGCACGGTCGCGATGGCGCGCACCAACGACCCGCATTCGGCCACGGCGCAGTTCTTCATCAACGTGAAGGACAACGACTTCCTGAACCACTCGTCGCCGACGCCGCAAGGCTGGGGCTACACCGTGTTCGGCCGCGTCGTCGAAGGTCTGGATGTGGTCGAGAAGATCAAGAAGGTCAAGACGGGCTCGAAGGGCTTTCACCAGGACGTGCCGGTCGATGACGTGATCATCGAGAAGGCCGTGGTGGTCTGATCGTTCATCGCATGATCGATACGAAGTCTTTCGGTCGCGAATCGAAACACGAAGCAGCGGGCAGCGCGCACGTCGCGCGTCCGCTGTTTTTCATTTCGGACCTGCACTTGAGCGAGGCGATACCGAAGACGGTCGCCGCGTTCGAGCACTTCATCGAAGTCACGGCCAGCGAGGCGGACTCCGTTTTCATTCTCGGCGACCTGTTCGAGTTCTGGGTCGGCGACGACGTGCTCGATCCCGCCGTGGACCACCAGCGCGCACGCTTCGCGCGGCGCATGACGACGCTCATGCACACGCTCTCGGAGCGCGGCATCGGGCTCTTTGTGATGCACGGCAATCGCGACTTTCTGCTCGGCAAGCGCTTCATGCGCGAAGCCGGCGCCATGCTGCTGCCCGATCCGTACGCGATGACCGCGTTCGGCACGCGCATCGTGCTCGCGCACGGCGACGCGCTGTGCACCGCGGATCGCGCGTATCAGTACTTTCGCCGCTTCGCGCGCAACCGCTACGCGCAACGCGCTTTTCTTGCGCTGCCGCTCGGCGCGCGGCTCGCCATCGGCGAACGCATGCGAAGCAAGAGCGAAGGCGCGCGCATGAACGGCGTATCGGCGAAATACGACGTGACGCGCAAGGCCGTGTCGGAGCTCTTTATCCGCAGCCGCACGCATACGCTGATTCACGGCCATACGCACCGTCCCGCGATGCATCGCGAAGTGGAAGGCGTGCGCTGGGTGCTGCCCGATTGGGAACTGGATATCGACGCGCCGCGCGGCGGCTATTTACGTCTCGATGCCGGCGGCGTGCGCGCGTTGCCGCTATAAGTGACGTTCGGCGCTGCGCGCTTCGCCTTCGATCACTTTTGAGAGGCGCTTCAGGTCGAGCAGCGCCGCGCCGTCCACGCCGTGCAGCGCCTCGACGCGCGCGCCGAGCCGCTCCAGCGCCGCGACGATTTCGTCGGTGCGCTGCGCCTGCGTCGACGCGTGATCGATCAGGCCGTGAATGGCGAGCGACACGGGATCGTCCGCGTTAGGCGTGATGCCGTACGCGCAGAATGCGGCGCTCGCGTTCTCGCGGGCATCGGGCTTCTTCGCGACCGCCGGCATCACCACGCGCGCCGGATTGCCGACCGCCGTGCCGCCCGCCGGCACCGGCTTCACGACGACCGCGTTCGAACCGATCTTCGCCTGCGCGCCGACCGTGAAGCTGCCGAGCACCTTCGCGCCCGCGCCGACGATCACGCCTCGCTCGAGCGTCGGGTGCCGCTTCGCGCCGCGCGAGAGCGACGTGCCGCCGAGCGTCACGCCCTGATAGATCGTGCAGTCGTCGCCGACGATAGCCGTCTCGCCGATCACCACGCCCATGCCGTGGTCGATGAACACGCGCCGCCCGAGCGTCGCGCCCGGATGAATCTCGATGCCGGTCAGAAAACGCGCGATCTGCGAGACGAAGCGCCCGAGCCAGCGCCAGCCGCGGTTCCAGCAGCCGTGCGCGAAACGATGCAGGACGATGGCATGCAGGCCCGGATAACACGTGACGACTTCAAAGACGCTGCGAGCGGCGGGATCGCGCTC
This sequence comes from Caballeronia sp. Sq4a, assembly GCF_023170545.1. Taxonomy (NCBI): domain Bacteria; kingdom Pseudomonadati; phylum Pseudomonadota; class Betaproteobacteria; order Burkholderiales; family Burkholderiaceae; genus Caballeronia; species Caballeronia sp. Sq4a. The sequence goes on from NZ_CP084250.1 coordinate 1,801,541, forward strand.
ACGAATGGCGGCGATGTCTTCGCGAAATCGGTCGAACATGGCGGTGGTCTCGGTCGGGGGAAGGATGGCGCTGGATCGCGCCGGGTCGCACTGTGCCGGGCTTTGCTCTGCTCTGCTGAAAACGCGCAAAGCTTATGACGGCGAGCCGTTTTGTGCCGATTGTAGGACGAGCGCGCCGCCGTTGCAGGACGCGCCCGATGCCCCCGATGACAACGCGGTCGCGCTCACGGCTTACCACGCAGAAGAATATGCTTTGCAATGCCTCGAAGAATGTTCACTTCCTCACGTTCGAGACCGGCTCGCGCAAAAAGACGCCGCACGCGTGACATCAGCTTCTTCGGATTGGCCGGATCGAGGAACGATAGCGCGATCAATGCCTCTTCGAGGTGCGCGTACATGCCTTCAATTTCATCGCTCGGTGCGAGCTGCACCACGGTTTCGCCGGGCGTCGCGACGGGCGCGGCCTGATGGAACGCGAGCCGCAGTTCGTAAGCCAGCACCTGAACCGCCTGCGCGAGATTGAGCGAGCTGTACGCGGGGTTCGCCGGGATATGCGCGAGCGCGCTGCATCGTTCGACATCTGCGTTGGAAAGCCCGGTTCGCTCGTTGCCGAAGACCAGCGCAATGTCGCCGTGATGGGTGAGCTCGCGCGCGCGTTCGCCCACGACGCGCGGCGGCATGTGGGGCGGACCGTACTCGCGCGTGCGGGCGGTGAGCGCGACGGACCAGTGCACGCCGACGAGCGCATCCGCGAGCGAATCGACGACATGTGCACACGCGAGCACGTCGTCCGCGCCGCTCGCCATGGCGATGGCTTCGGGGTCGTTCTTCACGTCGGCCACCCGCGGCGCGACCAGCACTAGGCGTGCGAAGCCCATCGTCTTGAGCGCGCGGGCCGCGGCGCCCACATTGCCCGGATGACTCGGCTCGACGAGGATGAATCGCGTGGACGTGAAGCCACCGGCGGGGAGAGAAAGATCGTTGGATTCCAAGGCGCGGTTCGTGCTGTGAGTTGCGGATGAGTTGAAGAATAAGTGCGGGAGTAACCCGCTATGTTATCGCCGATTGACCCGCTCGGCCGCCCTCGCTGCGCGCGGCCGCATTCGGGTAAAATGGCCCCTTCGCGCTTCGTGAACGTCTGCGAGCGCCCCGCTCTTATTCAATTCGTCTTTCGTCGACCTTAGTCGTTGTCGCCAACCCATCTTGCAACCCATCGCCCGCGCACGTGAGTGCAACGCGCGGCGGTCAAAGGATTTCGCTCATGCATCCGATGCTCAACATCGCTGTCAAGGCCGCGCGCCGCGCCGGACAGATCATCAACCGCGCGTCGCTGGACCTGGACCGCCTCCTCGTCAGCAAGAAGCAGCATAACGACTTCGTGACGGAAGTCGACAAGGCGTCGGAAGCGGCCATCATCGAGACGCTGCACACCGCCTATCCCGATCATTCGATTCTCGCGGAAGAGTCCGGGCAGGACGATCGCGAGTCCGACTATCAGTGGATCATCGATCCGCTCGACGGCACGACCAACTTCATCCACGGCTTCCAGTACTACTGCGTGTCGATCGCGCTCGCGCACAAGGGCACGGTCACGCAAGCCGTCGTCTACGATCCGACGCGCAACGATCTCTTCACCGCCTCGCGCGGCGGCGGCGCGTATCTGAACGAGCGGCGCATTCGCGTCGGCAAGCTGGACCGCCTCTCCGATGCGCTCATCGGCACGGGCTTTCCGTTTCGCGACGGCCAGGGCCTGAACGCCTACACGCGCCTGTTCAGCGAAATGACGATGTCGTGCGCCGGTCTGCGTCGTCCGGGCGCGGCGGCACTCGATCTCGCGAACGTCGCGGCCGGACGCCTCGATGGCTTCTTCGAGCAGGGCATTCATCCGTGGGACGTCGCCGCTGGCAGCCTGATCGTGACCGAAGCGGGCGGGCTCGTCGGCAACTACACGGGCGAATCCGACTTCCTGTTTCAGAACGAGATCGTCGCCGCGAACCCGAAGGTGTACGCGCAGATGGTCAAGATTCTCGACATGTACTCGCGCACGCGTCTGACCGGCGAATAAGCCGGCGCACGCGAAGCAATCGCTTTGCCGGAGCGCGCGCCGCCGCGCTCCGTTTCCATTAGCCTGACGGGCGCGCCGCGTGCTCTGCAATGAAGGTCGCGCTCGGCTAGAGTGCAATCTTTTGCTTCGCGTTCCGCGGGGCGCGCTTTCTCCCCTTCATTTTCATTTCCGTTTCAGTTTCCGTTTACGGCGCCACGCGCCCCGGTCGCCCGCACCCATGAAAAAAGGCTTCTATACGATCATCGCCGCGCAGTTCGTCTCGTCGCTGGCGGACAACGCGCTTCTGATCGCCGCCATCGCGATGCTCGCCGTCGTGCGCTCCGCGCCGTGGGTCACGCCGCTCTTGCAGATCTTCTTCACCGTTTCGTACGTGGTGCTCGCGCCTTTCGTCGGGGCATTCGCCGATGCGCTGCAAAAGCGTCACGTCATGTTCATCTCGAACGCGCTCAAGGCAGGCGGCTGCGCGCTGATGATCGCGGACGTGCATCCGATGATCGCGTACGGCGTCGTCGGCCTCGGCGCGGCCGCGTACTCGCCGGCCAAGTACGGCATCCTCACCGAACTGCTGCCGCCGCAAAAGCTGATCGCGGCCAACGCGTGGCTCGAATCGGCGACGGTCGGCTCTACCATCATCGGCACCGTGATAGGCGGCGCGCTCGTGAGTCAGGTCGTCGAACGCTGGGTGTCGCAGGCGCATGTGCCGCTCGTCACCAGCGCCGCGCACGCCGCGATGTTCGCCGTGATGCTGATCTACGCATCGGCGGCCGTCATCAACGCGTTTATCCCCGATACCGGCGCGCGTTATCCGAATCTGCTGACGCAGCCGACGCGCCTCGTGCACGACTTTTCGCGCTGCTTCAAGGTCTTGTGGAGCGACAAGCTCGCGCAGATCGCGCTCTGGGTCACGACGCTCCTGTGGGGCGCGGCCGTCACGCTGCAACTGCTCGTGCTGAAGTGGGCCGATGCGAACCTCGGCTTGTCGCTCTCGAAGGCGGCGGTTCTGCAAGGCATCACGGGTGTCGGCATTGCGCTCGGCGCGGCGGCGGCGTCCGCGTGGATCGCGCTGCGGCAGTCGCTGAAGGTGCTGCCGGTCGGCGTGCTGATCGGCGCGGTGGCGATCGCGATGGCGTTCTATAACAAGGACCTCTTTCCGGCGGGCGCGGGCGTGCACGTCGGTCCGTTCTTCGCGCCGGCCTACATACTGATGGCGTATCCGCTGATGATCGCGCTCGGCGGCTTGTCGGGCTTTTTCATCGTGCCGATGAACGCGATACTGCAACATCGCGGCGCGACGCTGCTTTCGGCGGGGCATTCGATCGCCGTGCAGAATTTCAACCAGAATCTCGCCGTGCTAGCGATGCTCGGCGCGTATGCGCTGCTCCTGACCGAGAAGGTGCCGGTGCAATGGATCATCGTCGTATTCGGCGTCTTCGTCTGCGGGATGATGGCGCTTGCGATGCGCCGCCATACGCGCAACGAACGGGAAGTGGATCTCGGCGCGCTCGTCGAGGAATGAACCTTGCTTGTCCGTTGAATCCGGCTGCATGCGTCGCCGTCTGACCAAGGGAGGAAACGACGGCGCACGGTTTGAGTCGTAACAGCAGGAACGCGCATCAGCGCAAGAGGCCGCGCGGGCCGGATCATGTCATAGCTCGCGCGCAGCCATTCTCCGGCACGTCAAATAAAGGAGCAATGAAATGGGACTGTTTTCACGTTCGACGCTCGACAGCAAGATCAATGGCGCAGCCGATGTCGGCCAGCGCGCCGTGCGCGGTGCGGGCGATGTCGTCGATTCGGCGACCGACCAGCTGCGCAGCCTGCTCGACGATCTGGAAAGCTCGCTTCAGGGCGCGAAGGATATCGACGCCGACCGCCTGCGCAAGCAACTGCAATCTAAGCTGAAGTTCGCGCGCTCGCAGATGGACGGCGCGAGCTCGGCCATCACCGACAGGCTCGGCGATGCAGCGGGCTACGCGGACGACTTCGTCCATGACAAGCCGTGGCACACGCTCGGCGCGGTCGCGGGTCTCGCGCTGCTCGTCGGCTTTCTGGCAGGACGCTCCTAGAACATCGCGCCTGCTTTGCCTGTGACACCGGGGCTGCCGCAGGGTGGCCCCGCTTGCTTTTGCGTCTCCCGTCGCGCGGCCTATGCCTTTCGGCCGCCTCCGTCGTCTGATCACGACGGGTTAAACTCTTGCACTATCGGCTGAATCGCGGCTGAGCGCGCGTTGCGTTCCGCCCGTTGGCTCTTACCGCACGCAAGATGGGCAATCACACGGCAACTCCCGACTCTCCTTCCGCACCGGCCGCCGCCGCGCTTCCGGCGGCGCTTCCCGCGGACTTCGCGCAGCATACGCCGATGATGCAGCAGTACCTTCGCATCAAGGCGGAGCATCCCGGCACGCTCGTCTTCTATCGCATGGGCGATTTCTACGAGCTCTTCTTCGACGACGCCGAGAAAGCTGCGCGTCTGCTCGACCTCACGCTCACGCAACGCGGCGCGTCCGGTGGCAATCCGATCCGCATGGCGGGCGTGCCGCATCACGCGTGCGAGCAATATCTCGCCAAGCTCGTGAAGCTCGGCGAGTCGGTTGCGATTTGCGAACAGATCGGCGATCCGGCCACGTCGAAAGGGCCGGTCGAGCGCAAGGTCGTGCGCGTGGTCACTCCCGGCACGCTCACCGACGCGGCGCTGCTGTCCGATAAGAGCGATGTCTATCTGCTCGCGCTCTGCCCCGCGCACAACCGGCGCGGCGTGGTGACGAGCGTCGGCCTCGCGTGGCTCAATCTGGCGAGCGGCGCGCTGCGGCTCGCCGAAGTCGCGCCCGAGCAAGTGGCAGCGGCGCTGGAACGCATCCGTCCGTCGGAGACGCTTATCGCCGATACCGTCACCGACATGCAGGCGACTTTCGGCGTCGCGAATCTCGCCGCGCCGACGCGCGTGCCCGCCTGGCACTTCGATGTCGGCTCCGGCACGCAGCGCCTTCGCGAGCAACTCAACGTCGCGAGCCTCGACGGCTTCGGCGGCGAAACGCTCACCTGCGCGTGCGGCGCGGCGGGCGCGCTCTTGCTTTACGCCGCCGCAACGCAAGGGCAGCAGTTGCGCCACGTGCGCAGCCTGAAGGTCGAGCACGAGTCGGAGTACATCGGGCTCGACCCGGCGACGCGCCGCAATCTCGAACTGACCGAAACGCTGCGCGGCACCGAATCGCCGACGCTTTGTTCGCTGCTCGATACCTGCTGCACGAGCATGGGCAGCCGCCTGTTGCGTCACTGGCTGCATCATCCGCCGCGCGATGCGTCGGTCGCGCAGGCTCGCCAGCATGCGATCGGCGCGCTGCTCGACGCGCCGGCTGCGAGCGGTCTCGACGCGCTGCGAACCGCGCTTCGCAAGATCTCGGACATCGAGCGCATCACGGGGCGGCTCGCGCTGCTCTCGGCGCGCCCGCGCGACTTGTCGAGCCTGCGCGACACGTTCGCCGCGCTGCCCGAGCTTCAGACGCTCGTCGCCGCGTTGCCCGCGCAGACGGCGGCGCTCGCGCGCATCGGCGCGGCGCTCGAACCGCCGCACGAATGCCTCGACCTGCTCTCGAGCGCCATCGCGCCCGAGCCAGCCGCGCTGATTCGCGACGGCGGCGTGATCGCGCGCGGCTACGACGCCGATCTCGACGAACTGCGCGATATTTCGGAGAACTGCGATCAATTCCTGATCGACCTCGAAGCGCGCGAGCGCGCGCGTACTGGAATCGGCAATCTGCGCGTCGAATACAACCGCGTGCATGGCTTCTATATCGAAGTGACGCGCGGCCAGACCGACAAGGTGCCTGACGATTACCGCCGCCGTCAGACGCTCAAGAACGCGGAGCGGTATATCACGCCCGAGCTCAAGGCATTCGAGGACAAGGCGCTGTCGGCGCAGGAACGCGCGCTGGCCCGCGAACGCGCGCTCTACGAAGCGCTGCTGCAAAACCTGTTGCCGTTTCTCGAAGATTGTCAGCGCGTCGCGAGCGCGCTCGCCGAACTGGACTTGCTCGGCGCGTTCGCCGAGCGGGCGCGCGCGCTCGACTGGGTCGCGCCGGAGTTCGCGGCGGACGCCGGCATCGATATCGAACAGGGACGGCACCCGGTCGTCGAGGCGCAGGTCGAGCAGTTCATCGCGAACGATTGCTGCCTGAACGACGACCGCAAGCTGTTGCTGATCACCGGCCCGAATATGGGCGGTAAATCGACGTTCATGCGGCAGACGGCGCTGATTGCGCTGATGGCGTATGTCGGCAGCTACGTGCCGGCCAGGCGCGCGCGTTTCGGCGCGCTCGACCGCATCTTCACGCGCATCGGCGCGGCCGACGATCTCGCGGGCGGCCGGTCCACGTTCATGGTCGAGATGACCGAAGCCGCCGCCATTCTCAACGACGCCAGCGCGTCCAGCCTCGTCCTCATGGACGAGATTGGCCGCGGCACCTCGACGTTCGACGGCCTCGCGCTCGCGTGGGCCATCGCGCGGCATCTGCTGTCGCACAACCACTGCTATACGCTCTTCGCGACGCATTATTTCGAATTGACGCAGCTGCCCACCGAGTTCGCGCAGGCGGCGAACGTGCATTTGTCGGCGGTCGAGCACGATCACGGCATCGTGTTCCTGCATGCGGTCAACGAAGGCCCGGCGAACCAGAGCTACGGCTTGCAGGTCGCGCAACTCGCAGGCGTTCCGTCGGCGGTGATCCGCGCCGCGCGCAAGCATCTCGTGCATCTAGAGCAGCAGTCCATCGGGCAGCCGACCGCGCAGTTCGATCTCTTCGCGAGCCCGCCGTACGCGTTCGACGACCAAGCGGATAGCGAACCCGCCGCGCAACCCGCGTCGGATCATCCGGTGCTCGACAAACTGCGCGCGCTCGATCCGAACGACCTGCGTCCGCGCGATGCGCTTGATTTGCTGTACGAACTGCATGAACTGGCGAATCAAGCGCCGGATGCGTCGCATTGAGCGCATCGCCGGCACGGGCGCGTCGCGTGTTTTGCGCGCGGCCGCTCGGCTTTGCAACGGCGCATTCATAACGGCGCTCTTGGCGGGCGCGTTCGCGCAGGCACACGCGCAAAATGGCGATCCGCTGACCTTCGCCGTCATCTCGGACGCGCTCACCCGCCCTGCCGACGAAGCGCCCGTGCGTCAAATGCTCGATGCCATTGCGCGGGATCGCAACGTCGGTTTCATCGTCTACGACGGCAACGTGAAAGGCGCGACCGAGCCGTGCCGCGACAGCATCTATCAGTCGCGGCGCGATCTGCTGGATGCATCGCGAACGCCGGTGGTGCTCCTGCTCGGCCAGCACGACTGGGCCGATTGCGGCCTGACGCATGGCGGCGCGTACGATCCCGTCGAGCGGCTCGACTTCGTTCGGCAGCTGTTCTTCGCGGATGCCAGTTCGCTGGGACAGAATCCGCTCACGCTCACACGCGAAAGCGAGGTTGCGCGCTTTCGGCCGTTTCGTGAAAACGTGCGCTGGCAGGCCGAAGGCATTGCGTTCATCGGCCTGAATGCGCCGAGTCCGAACAACCATTATCTGACGGCAGGCGGGCGCAACGGCGAGTTCGAGGATCGCACGGTCGCGACGACGTTCTGGCTCGATCACGCTGCCGAATCGGCGCGGCGCGCGGGCATGCGGGCGCTCGTCATCGTGTTGCAGGGCGATCCCGACTTCGCGCGTTACGAACGGCGGGACCGTTTCGCGTGGTTGCGCTTTTCGCGCGCCAACGAGCCGCGCGATGGCTTTCTCGAACTCAAACGCTCGCTCGTGAAAGCGGCGGAGACGTTTCGCGGGCCGGTGATCGTCATTCATCGAACGGAAGCGTCCGAGCCGAACGGCTTTCATATCGACCAGCCGCTGCGTAACGACAAGGGGCTGACCGTGACGAATTTGACGCGCGTCGCGCTTTCGCTGAAGCGACCGCAGTCGCAATGGCTGGAAGTGGTCAGCGACGCGCGATGGCATCCGCCGTTTCGGCTGCGCGTGCGCGATATACGCGACGTGCGTAACGTGCAGGACTCCCGCAAGCACGATGCGACAGAGCCGAGAGCAGAGACGCCCGCGCAGTCCGCGCCGTCGAGCGCGCCTTACGGCTCATATTCCGATTACATGCCCGCTGCGCCCGCTTCGACGCCGCCCGCGCTGCCGCGCAACGATCTGCCTGCGCAGTTGCCCGCGCCGCCTTCGCTCATGCAGCCGGCGTCGGGCTTGCCGCCCATTCTCACGCCGCCGCAAGCGTTGCCGCCTATTCTCCCGGTGCCCGCGTCGGGCGTGTCCGGCAACGGCACCGCGCAATAAAAAAGCGCAGCCGAAGCTGCGCTTAGCGACGACGCCCGGAAACCCGGATGCGCTTAGTGCAGCGTCGGGCCGGAGTCCGTGCGCGGCTCGTCGTCGTCTTCGTCTTCATCCAGCACTTCGAGGCCGTCTACGCCATGCGCGTGCTGATGTTTCACCTCGTCTTCCGTCGCGGTGCGCACTTCCTGCACCGACAACGCAAAGCGCAGCGCCATGCCGGCAAGCGGATGATTGCCGTCGAGCACCACTTTGTCTTCCGCGACATCCGTCACCGTATAGATGAGCGAGTCGAGATCGTCGTCGCTGTCTTCGGGCGTGCCTTCGAACTGCATGCCCACTTCCAGCGGCTCCGGAAAACGGCTGCGCTCTTCGATCTTGACGAGCTCGGGATCGTATTCGCCGAACGCATCTTGCGGCTCGAGCTGGATGAGCGTTTCATAACCGGGCTCGCGACCGTCCAGCGCTTCCTCGATCTTGGGGAACGTGCCATCATAGCCGCCGTGCAGATAGACCATCGGCTCGTCGCTCTCCTCGATCAGATTGCCTTGCGCATCCGATAGCTTGTAGGCGACCGAAACGACAGTGTCTTTCGCAATTTTCATTGAATCCTCCAAGATACAAGCCTCGATTATACGATGCGCCAGCGGCCCTCAGACGTTCCCACCTTAGCCCTTCCCAGCCTTTCCGAGCCCTCCGGCGCGCCGCTTCCCGACGAGATCACACCGTTGTTGGGCAACCGCACGCCGCGACAGTTCATGCGGCGTTACTGGCAGAAAAAGCCGCTGCTGATCCGTCAGGCGATCCCCGGCATGTCCGCGCCCGTTCCGCGCGACGACCTGTTCGAACTCGCCGATCTCGACGATGTGGAATCGCGCCTCATCACGCATTTTCGCAATACGTGGAATCTCGAGCACGGCCCGTTCGCGCCGGACGAACTGCCTTCCGTCCGGAAACGCGAATGGACATTGCTCGTGCAAGGCGTGAACCTGCACGACGAGCGCGCGCATGCGCTGATGAACCGTTTCCGCTTTATTCCTGACGCGCGTCTCGACGATCTCATGATCTCTTATGCCACCGACGGCGGCGGTGTCGGGCCGCACTTCGACTCTTACGATGTGTTTCTGCTGCAAGTGCACGGCAAGCGGCGCTGGCGCATTGGCGCGCAGCGGGATCTCTCGCTAAAACCCGGCTTACCGTTGAAAGTTTTACAGCACTTCGAGCCCGAAGAAGAATGGGTGCTGGAGCCTGGCGACATGCTGTATCTGCCGCCGCATATCGCGCACGACGGTATCGCGGAAGGCGAATGCATGACCTGCTCCATCGGCTTCCGCGCGCCATCGGCTCGTGAGCTCACCGCGCAGTTTCTCTATCACCTTGCGGAGCGCGCGGGAGACGAATCGAACGCGGGCAAAGCGGATGTGCGCTATCGCGATCCTGCGCAGCCGCCGGTCGAGAAGCCGGGCGAGTTGCCCGCGCTTCTCGTCGAGCGCGTTGGCGCGATCCTTGCGAACCTCACCTGGAATGAAAAGGACGTTGCCGAGTTTCTCGGCAGTTATCTGAGCGAACCGAAAGCCAATGTCGTATTTGATCCGCCGTCCCGCGCGCTTAATGAGCAAAAATTTGTTGAGCGAGCGAAAAAGACAGGGATCAGACTAGATAGAAAGACGAATTTGCTCTACAACACCCAATCGTATTTCGTTAATGGCGAAGCGGCCGCGTTATCCGCAAAGGCTAAAAAGTGGCTGCCGGAGTTGGCTGACAAACGGCGTCTGGAAGCGAAACGCTTTGTAACACTTACAGACGATTCGGCAATGACATCCCTGCTGCACGAGTGGTATCGTGCGGGCTGGCTTCAGACGGACCCGCCGGCCTGAAACGCTTGGCGCGAAAGCGTCGCGCGATTCACCGAAGGCCCTGGTTTTGCTGTTCCGCAATACGAAAGTTTGTATGAGAAAGACAACGTACCGTCCCCGCATTTATCGACGGTCGTTACGAAAGTGCCTATAATTTCCGGCCAAGCCGTGTAGGTCTCACACAAAAAGAATTGTGAGGCTCCACAGCGGCCCAGGTCGGTGTTGGAGCACACATTACCGGTACTTTGCGCTGTTGCTTACCTTTAACCATAAAAGGACGTGATCATGAAGAAATCCCTCCTCGTAGCATCCCTGTTGGCTGCTGTTGCCCTGGCTGCATGCAACAAGTCTAGCGATACGGCTGCTCCGAGCGCTGCAAGCGATTCGTCGGCTGCTTCGGCTCCGGCTGCTGCCGCTTCGGACGCAAACGCTGCTGCATCGAGCGCATCGGCCGCTGCAAGCGACGCAGCTTCGGCAGCTGGCGCTGCTTCGGACGCTGCTGCTTCGTCGGCTGCTCCGGCTTCGGGCGCAAGCCAGTAAGGCCATCAGGCTTTACGCCAGCGCATGACGCCTGGCAGGGCCGCTTGAAGCGGCCCATACAAAAAAACCGGCTTACGCCGGTTTTTTTGTTGGTGCTCGCGGGTTCGCGGTCTATAGCGTCAACCAGTCGAAGCCATCCGCTTGCGATGCCACCACGACATCCTCTCCCGACGCGCCGAGCACCGCCGCGAGCGCGGCCTGCGCGAGATGCGGCAGATTGTTTTGCTGACTCAGATGCGCGGCCACCAGATGCCGCATTTTGGAACGATCGAGCGATGCGAGAATCGCGGCGGCGGCATCGTTATTCAGGTGTCCATGCGTCCCGCCGATGCGCGCCTTCAGCGACGCCGGATAGCGGCTTGCGGCAAGCATCGCGAGATCATGGTTGGATTCGAGCACGAGCGCGTCGCAACCGCTCAGAACGCTCGTGATATGCGGCGTCGCCACGCCCACATCAGTCAGGACACCGAGACGGCTCGCGCCATCAGAGAAGACATATTGCAGCGGCTCGCGCGCGTCGTGCGGCACGGTGTACGGCAGCAGGCTGACATCGCCGATGGCAACGCTCTCGTCGCCCCACAGCACGCGCAGATCGACCTTCGCTTCATCCGCGCCGACCGCCCGTGCGGTGCCCCAACTCATATACAGCGGAATGGACCACTTGCGCGCCAGGGTCAGTGCGCTGCCGATATGGTCCGTGTGCTCGTGCGTGATGACGATGGCATCGAGTTGCGCCGCAGCGCACCCGAGCCGCGCGAGCCGGCGCTCCACTTCCTTCGCGGAAAAACCGCAATCGAGCAGCACGCGCGTGGTGGTCGTGCCGCTCGTCGACTCGACGAGCAACGCGTTGCCTTCACTGCCGCTACCCAGACTGGCGAATCTCACAATCGCTTCGCGCCCGGGCTTAGTTGAGTTGCGCGTGAAGAAGCGACACGATGCGCTGCGCATCGGACGAGTTGTCCGGCTGCCCGTTCGCATCGACGACGGCGACCTGCGTGAGCGCGTCCGCCTTCGGACGAACGTTCACGAGGAACTGGCGCGTGGGCTTCGGCGAATTGCTGGAGAACAGCTTGCCGAGGAGACCTTCCTTCTTCAGTTCCGCCATCGAATCCGAATAGTGCACGTAGTAGATGCCCTTCTCGCGATCGCGATTGTCGACCGTGAAGTTCGTGCGATCCAGCGCGAGGCCGACGCGCAGCCACGCGCGGTCGAACGGCTCGGCGAGATCGAGCGTCGAGGTGCCCGCCGTCTGCTCGACGGCCACCTTCGCGCCGGCGGGACGCGCCTGCGCGATCAACTGCTTCGATTGATCTTCGGTCAGGCCGAACTTCTGCATCATCTTCGCGAGGAACGCGGCTTCGAGCGCCGGGTTGCGCGGACGCGTTTCCCAGCGCGACGACGTCTTATCCTGACCCGTCAGCACTTCTTCCATCGCGCTATGCGTGACGGAGATATCGGTCGAGCCGTCCGACGCGCGATCCACTTGCGTGCGGAACATGTCGCGCGTACCGGACGAATACGCGAAGTCGAGCAGCTTGCCGACACTGTTGCGGAACCAGTCGTTCGGAATGTTCGCGCGATTCTCGGCCCAGTCGGTTGCCATGATGCCGGTCTGCGGTGAATCGGTCTTCAGCGTGAAGCCGTTCTCGGTCCAGAACTCCTGCAACTGCGGCCAGACCTGATCCGGCGAACGGCCATCCACGACGAGCCAGCGGCGGTCGCCGTCGCTCTCGACATGCATGCCGTAGGGATCCTGCGCATTCGGCACGCCGAGCGTCAGGTTGCCTGCGGGCGTCGCGTTGCGCTGCGCCGTGCCGCCGAGCGTGTTGATCGGCGGCGGCGCGGCGTAACGCTGGCTGATGTCGGCCGTGCTGAGATCGGACGGCACGTTCAGCGACGGCGCGGTTTCAGCGGCCTTGTAATTCACGCGATCGGGCGCGAGCCAGTCGTTCAGCGTGTCGCAACCCGCCAGCGCGAAGATGACGCCGGCGCCAAGCGACAGCACGCTCAGGCGTTTGGCTTGGGTAAGAAGAGTGGAATGTTTCATGAGGTCCTTCTTTGCTGCAGATGACGTGCTGTTACGCATGGCCTCACGTCGGTCGCGCGTGCGAACGCGGGCAAGCGAGGCCGATGAGCGGCGGTTGATGACGGGTCGCGATCGCTTCGATCACATTGAGCGGCGCCGTCGATTTCGATGTGTCGTCGATATCGCGAGGGCGCCGCCGCGCTTCGGTCAAGAAAGAAGCCCGGCGCTTTGCAGCGCGCCACGCACGATGTCGTGAAAGCGCGCGTCGAGCGGCGTGAGCGGCAGGCGGATGCCGCCTTCCATGCGGCCGAGCGCTTGCAGCGCCCATTTGGCCGGAATCGGGTTGGATTCGCAGAACAGTTGCTTGTGCAGTTCCAAAAGGCTCAGATGGATGCGGCGCGCGGTGATTGCGTCGCCTGCGAGCGCGGCGCGGCACAGTTCGCTCATCTGCTTCGGCGCGACGTTGGCCGTCACCGAGATGTTGCCGTGGCCGCCGAGCAGCATCAGCGCGATGGCCGTGGGATCGTCGCCGCTGAAAATGGCGAAATCAGCCGGCGCGTGCTTGATGAGATGCGCGGCGCGATCGATGTTGCCGGTCGCTTCCTTCACGCCGATGATGCCCGGCACGTCGGCCAGGCGCAGGATCGTCTCGTTGCTCATGTCGGCAACGGTGCGGCCCGGCACGTTATAGAGAATCACGGGGAGATCGACGGCTTCCGCGATCGCGCGAAAGTGCCGGTACATGCCCTCTTGCGTCGGCTTGTTGTAGTACGGCACGACTTGCAGCGTGGCATCCGCGCCGACTTTCTTGGCCTGCTTCGAGAGCTCGATGGCTTCCGCCGTCGAATTGCCGCCCGCGCCCGCGATGATCGGGAACCGCCTGGCCGCGTGCTCGACTGCCGTCTGCACCATCAACACGTGCTCTTCCACCGACAACGTGGCCGACTCGCCGCTCGTGCCCACGACGACGAGCCCGTTCGAGCCCTGCTCGACATGCCAGTCGATCAGCTTACGAAACGCCGGCAGATCGAGACTACCGTCCTCGTGCATCGGTGTGACGATGGCAGGGATGCTGCCGCGAATCCGGAGGCCGCCGCCGGTTCCGCCGTTCATTCCGCCGTTAGTTCCGCCGTTCATTCCGTTAGTCATGAAACTCTATGAATTTAATCGTGAATTTAATCGCAAAAAGCGATATTACGCGATTGTAGCGGATTAGCCCGCCAAATCGTAACGAGGCGAACCCGAAGACGTGTTACCAACCGTGAGCGGTTTTTCTGCACCGGACGGCGCGCTATCGGTTGCCTGTAACTCGCGGACCGCGCAGATTCGCTGCACGTAGGCAGCACGCGGACGTTCGACATAACCATCTTCGTACGCGATCACGCGAAGCCGGCCGCGCACCGCGTCGAGCAATTCGCCGGGCGCGAGGAGAAACGCGGGATTCGATGGCTTGCCGATGCGCTCGTTGCCCGCCGCGAACGTCTCGTAGATGAGCACGCCGCCGGGCGCGAGCGAGTCGATCAGGTGACCGAACAGCGGCCGATGCAGATAGTTCGTGACGACGACCGCGCCGAACCGGCGATCGGCCGAAAGCGGCCACGGCGCGCCTTCGAGATCGGCGTCGAGCGTCGTGACGCCTTCGCAAGCGGAGAGGGACGCAAGCGCCTCGACGTCACGATCGACCGCGAGCACCGCGTGGCCGCGTTCCGCGAACCAGCGCGCGTGGCGTCCGCTGCCCGACGCGACATCGAGCACGTCGGCGCCGGGCGCAACGAGATGCGCCCAGCGCGTGACCCAGCCGCTCGGCGTGCCGGCATCCATCTCCATCAGTTGTACGACAGGCCCATGGCTTCGCGCACGTCGCGCATGGTCTCCGTCGCGAACTTGCGCGCCTTGTCGCAGCCATCGGCGACGATCGCGCGCAGAAGCGACGGATCGTCCATGTACTTCTGCGCGCGTTCGAGCATCGGCTGCTGCTCGCGCAGAATGCCTTCGATCACCGGCTGCTTGCAGTCCAGACAACCAATGCCCGCGCTCCGGCAGCCCTGCTGCACCCACTTGTGCGTCTCTTCGTCGGTGTAGACCTGATGCAGTTGCCACACCGGGCACTTGTCCGGATCGCCCGGATCGGTGCGGCGCACGCGCGCCGGATCGGTCGGCATGGTGCGGACTTTCTTCGTGATGGTTTCCGCGTCTTCACGCAAGCCAATGGTGTTGCCATAGGACTTCGACATCTTCTGCCCGTCGAGACCCGGCATGCGCGACGCTTCCGTCAAGAGCACTTGCGGCTCGACGAGAATCAGCTTGCGCGCGCCTTCGAGATAGCCGAACAGGCGTTCGCGGTCGCTCATCGACAGGCTTTGCGATTCCTGCAGCATCGCGCGGGCTTGTTCGAGCGCCTCGTCGTCGCCTTCCTGCTGATACGCGACGCGCAGTTCGTGATACAGCTTCGCGCGCTTGCCGCCGAGCTTCTTCGCGGCTTCGAGCGCCTTCTCTTCGAAGTCCGGCTCCTTGCCGTAGAGATAGTTGAAGCGGCGCGCAATCTCGCGCGTCATTTCGACGTGCGGCACCTGATCTTCGCCGACCGGCACCAGCGACGCGCGATACAGCAGAATGTCCGCCGCCATCAGCACGGGATAGCCGAGGAAGCCGTACGTGGACAGGTCCTTCTCCTTCAGCTTCTCGATCTGCTCCTTGTAGGTCGGCACGCGTTCGAGCCAGCCGAGCGGCGTGCCCATGCCGAGCAGCAGCGACAATTCCGCGTGTTCAGGCACGCGGCTCTGGATGAAGAGCGTGGCCTGCGCCGGATCGATGCCGGATGCGAGCCAGTCGATCAGCACTTCCCAGACGTTTTTCTCGATGACCTCGGGCGTCTCGTAGTGCGTGGTGAGCGCGTGCCAGTCCACGACCGCGAAGAAGCACGGGTATTCGGACTGCAGCCGCACCCAGTTTTTCAGCACGCCGTGATAGTGGCCGAGGTGCAGCGACCCGGTGGGCCGCATGCCGGAGAAGATACGGTCAGGGAACATGATCTTAGGGAAAGAGTGAAGCGAAGGGATTCAGAATGGCCGACACCGCCGCGTAGCCCACGTTCACCAGCGGGCCGAGCCAGAAGCGCGTCAGCGCGTTGGTCATGATGAGCGCCATCACGATCCAGAAACCGTACGGCTCGATCTTCTGAAATGCAAGCGACGCGCGCACCGGCAAGAGCGCCGACAGAATGCGCCCGCCGTCGAGCGGCAGCAGCGGAAAGAGATTGAGCACGCCGAACACCAGATTCACGCCGACGCCGGCTGCCGCCATGCGCGTGAAGAACGGTTCATCGACATGAAAGGCGGCGAGCAGCACCGCGAGCACGCCCCACAGGAGCGCCTGCACGAAGTTGCTGCCCGGACCCGCCGCCGCGACCCAAAGGCCGCCCCAGCGGGGATTGCGCAGATTGCCGAACGCGACGGGCACCGGCTTCGCGTAGCCGAACATGAACGCGCCGCTCGTCACGAAGTACAGCACGATGGGAATGACGATGGTGCCGATCGGGTCGATGTGGCGCATCGGATTCATGGAAACGCGGCCGAGCACGTAAGCCGTGTTGTCGCCGAGCAGGCGCGCGGCGTAGCCATGCGCGGCCTCGTGCAGCGTGATCGCGAAGATCACCGGGAGCGCGTAGACCGCGATGGTTTGTATCAGGGAAGGATCCATAGGGCGCTATTGTATCAAGCGGGCAGGCGTCGGCAGGCGCGGCGCGGCTTGCGCGCGGCGGTTCCTGCGTGGTGAAGGCGCCGGCGGGAAGCCGCGCTCACGCGGTCAGGCCGAATGGCTCCAGACTGCCCCGGCCCGCGCGGACCAGCGCCGGCTCGCCGCCCGTCAGGTCGATCACCGTGGACGGCTCGGCCGGGCACGCGCCCGCATCGATCACGAGTTCGATCTGCTTTTCCAGCCGCTCGCGAATTTCCTCGGCGTCGTTGAGCGGCTCGGTCTCGCCCGGCAGGATCAGGGTGGAGGCGAGCAGCGGCTCGCCGAGCGCGCCGAGCAGCGCGAGCGTGATCTCGTGATCCGGCACGCGCAGCCCGATGGTCTTGCGCGACGGATGCGACAGCCTGCGCGGCACTTCCTTCGTCGCCTGCAGCACGAACACGTACGGCCCCGGCGTGACCGATTTGATCAGCCGATATTGCCGGTTGTCGACCATCGCGAAGTTGGCGAGCTCGGACAGATCGCGCACGAGCAGCGACAACAGTTGCTTGTCGTCGATGCCGCGAATGCGCCGCAGCCGCTCCACCGCAGTCTTGTCGTCCAGATGGCAGGCGAGCGCGTAACTCGAATCGGTCGGCAGCGCGACGATGCCGCCGTCCTTGATGATCTGCACCGCCTGATTGATGAGACGTGGCTGCGGATTATCCGGATGAATGCGAAAGAATTGGGACATGGGGACGCCTTGTTGTGTCGTTCTTGCCCGTGGAGGCGTCGGCCTCGCGCGTGATTGCGCGAGCGCGACGCTTCGGCCAAACCGTGCGTGCGATAGATGCCGTGAGGCAAGGACCGTGCGCGTGCGCGCAAGGCACGCGCCGAGGCGTTACAGCCAGCGCGCCCAGACGGGCGTGAGGTCCTCGGGCAGCGGCGGAAGCCGGCCCAGATCGACGCGCCCTTCCCCCGGCCCGTGAAAGTCCGAACCGCGCGACGCCTCGAAGCCGTAACGGCGCGCGACATCAGCGTACTCGCGGTACTGGTCGGGCGTATGACTGCCGGTCACGACCTCGATGGCCTTGCCGCCCAACTCGATGAACTCGTCGAACAGCGCGGCGAACTGGACCGGCGTGTAGTCGTAGCGGCCCGGATGCGCGATGATCGGCTCGCCGCCCGCGTCGCGAATCCACTGCATCGCATCCGCGAGCTTCGCCCAGCGATGGCCGACGAAGCCCGGCTTGCCGTCGCCGAGATAGCGCGCGAACACGTCGGAGGTCGTCTCGGCGTAGCCTTCGTCGACGAGAAAGCGCGCGAAATGCGTGCGCGAGATCATGTCGGGGTCGTCGGTATAGCGCAGCGCGCCTTCGTACGCGTTCGGAATGCCCACCGCCGCGAGCGCCTCGCCGATGGCCACGCCGCGCGCCGCGCGTCCGTTGCGCGTCGAAGCGAGGCCGTTGACGAGCGCCTGATTCTCCGGATCGACGTTCATGCCGACCACATGCACCGTGCGCGACGCCCACGTCACCGAAATCTCGACGCCCGGCAGATAGCGCATGCCGAGCGCCTCGGCCGCCGCGCGCGCCTCGCGCTGTCCGCCCAGCTGATCGTGGTCGGTCAGCGACCACACCTGAACGCCGCCCGCATGCGCGCGCGCCGCCACTTCGGCGGGCGAAAGCTGGCCGTCCGAGACGGTGGAGTGGCAATGCAGATCGGCGTTAATGGTCGGCTTCATGGAATGTCATTTTACTTGAACGGCATGGAACAACGCTTACCCCGATGACCGCGCCGCGGCCAGCCAAGGCCCCGCCGTCACGCGCAGAACGACTCGATCAGCGCGGCGATGCGCTCGGGCTGGTCGTGATGGATCATGTGTCCCGCATCGCCGACGATCTCCTCGCGCCAGTCGGGGAATGCGGCAAAGCGCGTCTTGAATTCGGCGATGGGCATCGGGCCCGCGAAGCTCGCGAGCGTCGGCGACCCTTCCGCCTCCACGTGCAGCACTTTCGCCTGCACGCGCGACCAGACGGCCATCACCTCGTCGAGGCGATACAACACAGGGCTACGCAGCTTGTGTGCCGGGTCCGCGAGCAGATGAAACGCGCCGTCTGCCCCCTGCCGCGACCAGTGCTGCGCGAGAAAACGCGCCCGCGACCGGGCGAGACGCGGATTCGTGCGAATCAGCCGGTCGGCGACTTCGTCGAGGCTCGCATAGGGGCGCAGCGGCGGCGGCGCGCGCAGATCGTCGAGCCATCGCGTAAGCGCGCCCGGCGCCTGCGAGGGACGCGTCGCGGGCAGTCCGAAGCCTTCGAGGTCGACCACGCGCCGCACGCGCGCCGGCCGCGCGCCCGCGTAAAGCAGCGCGACGTTCGCGCCCATGCTGTGGCCGACCAGATCGACTTGGTCCGTGGGCGCGTAATGGTCGAGAAGCGCGTCGAGGTCAGCGAGATAGTCGGGAAAATAGTAGTGCCCGCCGCCCTTTTGCGCGACCGGCCAGTCCGACAGGCCGAAGCCGCGCGCATCGGGCGCGAGCACTTGCCAGTCGCCCGCGAGCGCGTCGACCACGAACTGGAACGACGCCGCGACGTCCATCCAGCCGTGCAGCATGATGAGCATGGGCGCGTCGGGCGAGCCCCAGCGGCGCACGTGCAGGCGCACGCCGCGCGCATCGACGAACTCGGAGCGCGATTCTTTCATGGTCCGCCTCGGGAAATTCGTGAAAAAGGATGACCGTTCAGTATAGCGGCTACGCCGATGCGTCGAGTCCGGCCAACGCGTGGAGTTCGGCTTCATCGAAACCGGCGTCGCGGCGCGCTTTGAAATTGAACGGGCCGCGCAGCTTCGGCGCGTGATACTGCTCGGCGAGGCGTTCGTAGGTGACGTGCGGATCGAGCGCCGCCTGATCGCAGAGAAAGCGGAACCAGCGGTTGCCGATCAGCACATGCCCGATCTCGTCGCGCAGGATCACGTCCAGAATGGCTGCCGACGCGTGATCGCCCGCCTGCGCGAGCCGCTTGCGGATGGGCGGCGACGCGTCGAGCCCGCGCGCCTCCAGCGTGCGCGGCACGAGCGCCATGCGCGCGAGCACGTCGCCGCGCGTGCGCTCGGCCATTTCCCAGAGTCCGTCGTGCGCGGGGAAGTCGCCATAAGCGTGCCCGAATTCGGCGAGACGCGCGCGCAGCAGCGAGAAGTGATGCGCTTCTTCGGCCGCGACCTTGAGCCAGTCGACGTAGAACTCGGCGGGCATCGAGGAGAAGCGCCACACGGCGTCGAGTGCGAGGTTGATCGCGTTGAATTCGATATGCGCGAGCGCATGCAGCAGCACCGCGCGCCCGGCTTCCGACTGCATGCCGCGGCGCTTCAGCGACGACGGCTCGACGAGTTCCGGCCGCGCCGGGCGTCCCGGCAGATCGCCGGGATCGACGAGCGCGAGCGCCGGATCGACCGGCAACGCGCCGGATCGCACGCTCTCGTAAAGAGAACGAGCGCGTTCCGCCTTCGCGACCGGCTCGCGCTCGCGCAGAATCGCGAGCGCCGCGCGACGGGCGCAGAAGGCGTCGCACGGAAAATCGGCGGGCGGGGGAAGATTCGGCATGACAGCGGCTATCGGAAAAGGAAGGCGCGGAGGCGAAATGCCGCAACCGGCTAAAATGATGATCCGGCAGGGCAAAACACCGCGCAACTATAGCGCCGGCAGGCGCAGCGTCGAGCAAAGACGCGCATTCTAGCGCCGCGCGGCCTGCATCCAATCATCGAAGACGCAAGCCAGAGGAGACACCGTGGCGATCTACAAACTCGGCGACGACGCCCCCACCATTCACGAAAGCGTGTTTCTCGCGGATACCGCGACCATCATCGGCCGCGTCACGCTCGAAGAAAACGCGAGCGTGTGGTTCGGCGCGGCGCTGCGCGGCGACAACGAGCCGATCGTCGTCGGCCGCGGCAGCAATGTGCAGGAAGGCGCGGTGCTGCACGCCGACCCCGGCTTTCCGCTGACGATTGCGGCGAACGTCACCGTCGGCCATCAGGCGATGCTGCACGGCTGCACCATCGGCGAAGGCTCGCTGATCGGGATTCAGGCGGTGGTCTTGAATGGCGCGGTAATCGGCCGCAATTGTCTGGTTGGCGCGGGCGCGATCGTCACCGAAGGCAAGGTTTTCCCCGACAACACGCTGATTCTCGGCGCGCCCGCGAAGGCGGTGCGCGAAATCGGCGAGGCGGACATCGCCCGCATGCGCGCGGCCACGGCGAGTTACGCCGACCGGCGCGAATACTATAAGGCGCAGCTCGTGCGCATCGGCTGAACGGCGGCGCTGCGCGAGACGCAGAGCGGCAGGTTCCGCCTCAACACCCAAGGAAGAGTTGTGAACGACCAGTTGCAGAAATTCATGTTCAACGCGGCGCCGGTGCGCGGCGAGATCGTTTCGCTGCGCAATACGTGGCAGGAAGTGCTCGCGCGCCGCGCGTACCCGACGGCCGTGCGCAACGTGCTCGGCGAGATGATGGCCGCGTGCGCCCTGCTCTCCGCGAACCTCAAGTTCGACGGCACGCTCATCATGCAAATTTACGGCGACGGTCCGGTGAAGATGCTGGTCGTGCAATGCAGCTCGGCGCTGACGCTGCGCGCGACGGCCAAGCTAGCAGAAGGCGCGGAAAGCACGCTTCGCGACGACATGCCGCTCGCGGAACTGCTCAACCGCAACGGTCACGGCCGCTGTGTCATCACGCTCGATCCGTCCGACAAGAAGCCCGGCCAGCAGCCGTATCAGGGCATCGTGCCGCTGTCCGGCGAGCACGGACCGCTCGCGTCGATGGCCGAGGTGCTGGAACAGTACATGCATCATTCCGAGCAGCTCGACACGCGCCTGTGGCTCGCCGCGAACACGGACCGCGCCGTCGGCATGCTGTTGCAGAAGCTGCCGGGCGATGGCGGCATCGTCCCGCATCCGGGCGAGCACGACGCCGATACGTGGCAGCGCGTGTGTCATCTCGGCAGCACGCTGTCGAACGAGGAACTGCTGAAGGAAGATCCCGAAACCGTGTTCCGGCGGCTCTTCTGGCAGGAAAACGTGCAGCACTTCGAACCCGCGCCGGCGCGCTTCCAGTGCACCTGCTCGCGCGAGAAAGTGGGCGGCATGCTGAAGATGCTCGGGCGCGAAGAGGTGGACAGCGTGATCGAAGAACGCGGCAGCGTGGAAGTGCACTGCGAGTTCTGCAATCAACGCTACGAGTTCGACCCGGTCGACGTTGCGCAACTTTTTGTCGCAAAAGAGCTGTCGCAGGGCGTGAGTCCGGCATCGGATCAGCGGCACTGATCGTCTACGATGCCTTGTCCGGCGGGCCTCTGCGCGCGCCGGACACGCGCCGGCCGGCCGGAGCGACCGCGCGGCGAGCGGGTTTCGGAGCACGCACCGCGCGCTATGATTGACGCTTGATGAGTTGTCCGACCGGCTGGAGGTCGCAAATGAAAACCGCATCGCTATTGCTGAAACTTTCGTCGTGTGCGGCAGCCGCGCTGCTCGTTAGCGGCTGCATGATGGATCCACCGGGCCCGTCGCCGATCTACAGCCGTCTGCCTAGTACGCCGACGACGGCGCAGCAGACGCTCACGCCCGAAGACCATATGCAGCGCTACAACGAGATCGACAGGCAGGCGCTGAGCGAATCGCAGCAAGCCGCGACTGCCGGCAACAACGCGAAGATGATGTCCGGCTACTACACGCCGCCCATCAGCGTGTACGGCGGGTATTCGAGCGGCGGCTGGGGCGGTCCTTACTGGGGCACGGGCGTCGGCATCGGGACGTGGTGGTAGGCCGCTCGCGCGAACCGAAAAAAATGGCGCAGTCGATCACGACTGCGCCATTTTTATTTGCCCGCTGGGTGCCCGCTGAGTGCTTTAGATCACCCGCCCGCGCCCTGCTTTTTCTTCGCTTCGGCGGCCTTGTCCTTGCGCGCCTTGCGATCCAGATCGCGCAACTCCTGCTTCGAACGCGACACCGGATTCGGCACCACGCGCAATGGCGCGGCGGATACCTGTCCGCGCGTCGAGCCGTTCATGCCCGGCACGTTCGCCGAATTCACAGGCGCAGTCGAATTGGGCGCGACGAACTGCACGAACACCTCGCTGTCCTTCACCATGCCCATTTCATAGCGCGCCCGCTCTTCCACGGCGGCGGTGCCGCTTTGCAGGTCCTGCACTTCGCCTTGCACGCGTTCGTTGCGCAGCTTCAGGTTCGTGTTCTTGTCCGTCTGCTGCGCGAGTTGCTGCTGCAATTCATGCACGCGCAGCCAGCCGCCGTGCCCCCACCAGAGCGGGTACTGGATCAGCGCCAGCAACAAGACCAGAACGACAGTTACGAGCCGCATTCAAGTAGCCGAAATAAGCGCCGCCCTTCGGTCTCGTTCGACACGAGGGCCGGGGCGGCGGGCAGAAGATAAGATCAACGTCCTTATCGACTAAAGCGGCAAAAGCTTTAGCGAGGACTTTTAACGCAAGTTATAAAACGCCGACTTGCCGGGATAGCTTGCGATATCGCCGAGGTCTTCTTCGATACGCAGCAACTGGTTGTACTTCGAGATGCGGTCGCTGCGCGACAGCGAACCGGTCTTGATCTGGCCGGCGTTCAGACCGACCGCGATATCCGCGATGGTCGAATCTTCCGTCTCGCCCGAGCGGTGCGAGATGACCGCCGTGTAACCCGCGCGCTTGGCCATTTCGATCGCCGCGAAGGTCTCCGTCAGCGTGCCGATCTGGTTGATCTTGATGAGGATCGAGTTCGCGATGCCCCGCTCGATGCCATCCTTGAGGATGCGCGTGTTGGTGACGAAGAGATCGTCGCCGACGAGCTGCACTTTCTTGCCGAGGCGCTCGGTCAGCGTCTTCCAGCCGTCCCAGTCGCTTTCGTGCATGCCGTCTTCGATGGAGACGATCGGGAACTTGTCGGCGAGCGTCGCGAGATAGTCGGTGAATTCGCCCGACGACAGTTGCAAGCCCTCGCCGGCAAGCTGGTACTTGCCGTCGTGGTAGAACTCGCTCGCCGCGCAGTCGAGCGCGAGCAGCACGTCTTCGCCCGCGCGATAGCCGGCTTTCTCGATGGCTTGCAGAATGGTCGACAGGCACTCGTCGTTGCTGCCGAAGTTCGGCGCGAAGCCGCCTTCGTCGCCCACTGCCGTGCTCATGCCGCGATCCGACAGGATTTTCTTCAGCGCATGGAACACTTCCGCGCCGCAACGCAGCGCTTCGCGGAACGTCGGCTGGCTCACCGGGACGATCATGAATTCCTGAATGTCCAGGCTGTTGTTCGCGTGCGCGCCGCCGTTGACGATGTTCATCATCGGCACGGGCAGTTGCATGGCGCCGGAGCCGCCGAAATAGCGATACAGCGGCAAGCCGGCTTCCTCGGCGGCGGCCTTGGCGACGGCCATCGACACGGCGAGCAGCGCGTTCGCGCCGAGGCGCGACTTGTTCTCGGTGCCGTCGAGCTCCAGCAGCGTCTTGTCGAGGAAAGCCTGTTCCGAGGCGTCGAGGCCCATGATGGCTTCGGAGATCTCGGTGTTGATGTGTTCGACTGCCTTCAGCACGCCCTTGCCGCCGTAGCGGCCGGCTTCGCCGTCGCGAAGTTCGATGGCCTCGCGCGAACCCGTGGATGCGCCCGACGGCACTGCGGCCCGGCCCATCGTGCCCGATTCGAGCAACACGTCGCATTCGACGGTCGGATTGCCTCGCGAATCGAGAATCTCGCGGCCGATGATATCTACGATAGCACTCATGGTTTCCTCAAATTGACGATGAATTCTGTCAGTCAGATCGAAGCGGCCAGCGCTGGCTTTACTGCTCTGCTGCGCTGGCCTCGCTTCGCTGGCCTGGCTCAGACCTTCCGGCGCGCGGCCGGTTCACTGCGGCGCTCGTTCGCCCTGTGACGCAGCCCGAACAGCCTGCGCGGGCTCTAGTTGAAGTCGTTTTCGAGAAACGGTCCGCTCTTCACCGCACGATCGAGCGCGATGAGCGTCGTCAGCAGCGATTCCATGCGCGCGAGCGGCACCGCGTTCGGACCGTCCGACTTCGCGCAGGCCGGATCAGGATGCGTCTCCATGAACAGCCCGGCGACGCCCGTGGCGACCGCCGCGCGCGCCAGCACCGGCACGAACTCGCGCTGGCCGCCCGAACTCGTGCCCTGCCCGCCCGGCAACTGCACCGAGTGCGTGGCGTCGAACACGACCGGCGCGTTGGTTTCGCGCATGATCGCGAGCGAGCGCATGTCCGACACCAGATTGTTATAGCCGAACGACACGCCGCGCTCGCACGCCATGAAGCGGTCTTCGGACAGCCCCGCCTCGCGCGCGGCGTCGCGCGCCTTGTCGATCACGTTCTTCATGTCGTGCGGCGCGAGGAACTGGCCCTTCTTGATATTCACAGGCTTGCCGGAGCGGGCGCACGCGTGGATGAAGTCGGTTTGACGGCACAGGAACGCGGGCGTCTGCAACACGTCCACGACCGATGCGACCGCTTCGATCTCATGCTCGGCGTGAACGTCCGTGAGAACGGGCACGCCGAGTTGCTTCTTCACTTCGCCGAGAATGCGCAAGCCTTCGTCCATGCCGAGGCCGCGAAACGACTTGCCCGAGCTGCGGTTCGCCTTGTCGTACGAGGACTTGTAGATGAACGGGATGCCGAGCTTCTGCGTGATTTCTTTGAGCTGGCCCGCGACGTCGATCGTCATTTGCTCCGATTCGACGACGCACGTGCCCGCGATCAGAAAGAACGGCTGGTCGAGTCCCGCTTCGAAGTGACAGAGCTTCATGCCTGTGCTCCCGCCGTTGCCGCGACCGGCGCAGCCTTCTCGCCGCCCGCCGCGATGCTGTGCGCGCGCGCCGCTTCGACGAACGCCTTGAAGAGCGGATGCCCGTCGCGCGGCGTCGAGGTGAACTCGGGGTGGAACTGCACGCCGACGAACCACGGATGCATCGACTGCGGCAACTCCATCATCTCGGGCAGGTCCTCGCTCGGCGTACGGGCGCTGATGATAAGGCCGCCCGCTTCGAGCTGGGGCACGAAACGGTTATTGACTTCATAACGGTGACGATGACGCTCGTTCACATCCGTGCCGTAGATGCGCTCGGCCATCGTGCCGGGCTTGATCGGGCACTTCTGCGAGCCGAGGCGCATGGTGCCGCCGAGATCCGACTCTTCGCTGCGCTTTTCGATGCGTCCCGCGCGGTCGTACCACTCGGTGATGAGCGCGACGACCGGGTTCGTGGTGCTGGAATCGAACTCGGTGCTGTTCGCGTCCGCGAGGCCGGCGACGTCGCGCGCGAACTCGATGACCGCGAGCTGCATGCCGAGGCAGATGCCGAGATACGGCGTCTTCGATTCGCGCGCATAGCGGATCGCCTTGATCTTGCCTTCGGTGCCGCGACGGCCGAAACCGCCCGGCACGAGCACGGCGTCGAGGTGTTTCAGGCCATCGGCGCCTTCGGCTTCGATCTGCTCGGAATCGATATATTCGATGTTGACCTTGGTCGACGTATGAATGGCTGCGTGACGCAGCGCCTCGATCAGCGACTTGTACGACTCGGTGAGTTCGACGTACTTGCCGACCATGCCGATGGTCACTTCGTGCTTCGGATTTTCGAGCTTCTCGACGAGGTCCGACCACATCTTCAGGTCGGCGGGCTTCGGCGAGAGCTTCAGTTCGTTGCAGACGATTTCGTCGAGGCCCTGGTCGTTGAGCATCTGCGGAATCTTGTAGATGCTGTCCACGTCCCACACCGAAATGACCGCTTCCTCATGCACGTTCGAGAAGAGCGAAATCTTCTGGCGCTCGTCGTCCGGAATCGGGCGATCCGCGCGACACAAGAGCACGTTCGGATAGATACCGATCTCGCGCAGTTTCTGCACGCTGTGCTGCGTGGGCTTCGTCTTGAGTTCGCCCGCGGTGGCGATGAACGGCACGAGCGTCAGGTGCACGAAGCAGGCGCTGTGGCGGCCCATGCGCAGGCTCATCTGACGCGCGGCTTCGAGGAACGGCAGCGATTCGATGTCACCCACCGTGCCGCCGATCTCGACGATCGCGACATCCGGTTGGCCGCACGTGGCCGCGGCCGCGCCGCGCTCGACGAACGCCTGGATTTCGTTGGTGATGTGCGGAATGACCTGCACCGTCTTGCCGAGATACTCGCCGCGGCGTTCCTTGCGGATCACCGACTCGTAAATCTGGCCCGTGGTGAAGTTGTTGGCCTTGCGCATCTTCGTGCTGATGAAGCGCTCGTAGTGGCCGAGGTCGAGGTCCGTCTCCGCGCCGTCTTCCGTCACGAACACTTCGCCGTGCTGAAACGGGGACATCGTGCCGGGGTCGACGTTGATGTAGGGATCGAGCTTGAGGAGGGTGACTTTCAGACCGCGCGATTCGAGGATCGCGGCGAGGGAGGCGGCGGCAATACCCTTGCCGAGGGAAGAAACTACGCCGCCGGTGACGAATACATATTTGGTCATCGCTAGATGCTCGCGGGAAAAACGGATTATACCGTAAAGGCAGTCCGCGACCCAGCGGCCCACGCGCCCGAATCACGCTTGCCGATCCGCTTTTCGGTGCTTTTTTCCGTGCGATTCAAGCGCACCATTTCGCTCTAGGCTCGCGCTTTTTTTAACGCGATCAACTCATGGCGTGAAGCAGCCGCCGAATGGCGCGCGCCGTCTCGATGGGCCGCTCCATCGGAAAGAGATGGCTGCCTTCGATCCATTCGAAGTGCTCGCCCGCGATGCGCCGCGTCATGCGCAGGCCGACATGCCGCACTTCGGTGGAATGCGTGCCCGCGACGAAGCCGACCGGCACCGGCGCCCCGTGCGCGAAGCGCGCGCCGAGCGTGTGCGGCAGCGTGCGATAGATCAGGTATTCGACGTGCCGGTCGAACGCGAGCGTGCGCGTGCCGTCGGCCTGCGTCTGCGGAATGCCGAAGTCGATGTAATCGGCCAGCATGCGCTCGTCCCAGCGCGCGAACGCGGGCTTCGCGCGGAAATGCCGCCACGCTTCGTCGCGGCTCGCCCAGTGCGTGCGGCGTTTTTTCGTCGCGGCCGCGGGTGAAAGGCGTTCATCGAGTCCGGTCCATTGCGTCGCGCGCAGCAGGCCGCTGCGCCATCCAGCGATGATCGGCGAATCCAGCATCACCACGCCCTTCACCCACTGCGGGCGCTTCTGCGCTGCCATCAGCGAAAGATAGCCGCCGAGCGAATGCCCGACGAGCCACACCTTCGGATGCTTGTCTTGCCGGTAGCGGCTCATGTCCTCGATCAGTTGATCCGCGAGACGCGGCCAGCCCTGCGTGACCGGAAAGCGCGGATCGTGGCCGTATCGTTCGATGCTGCGGATCTCGTAGTCGTCCGCGAGTTCGGCGAACATGGTGCGGTAAGTGGGTGCCGGAAAGCCGTTCGCATGCGAGAAATGGATGATGTCCTTCAAGCGGCTCCTCATTCTTGTCATTTGTTTTCAGCGCCCCATCCAGTAACGCGCGTGCGTTTGCCGGTAGCGATCGAGCACGATCTCCTCACCCATGTCGATGCGCGCCGCGCCGTCCTCGTCGCTGCGCGTGAGCGCGATGTCGCGCAACCGGTAGCGCGCGTACACCGTGGGATTCGGATGGTGAAAGCGGTTGCGATAGCCTACCTGAAATACTGCGGCGAGCGGCCCGACCAAATCGAGGAAAGGCTCGGTCGACGACGTGCGGCTGCCGTGATGCGGCACGATCAGGACGTCGGCGCGCAGCGCGGCGGCATCGCGCGCGAGCAGCGTGCGTTCGACGTCCGCTTCGATATCGGCGGTGAATAGCGCGGCCCGCCCTGCCGCGTTCGTCACCTTCAGCACGCAAGCCTGATGATTCGGCGTGCCGGTGAGCGGCCCGGGGTCGGGCCACAGCACGCGGAAGTCCACGCGGTCCCAGATCCAGTGCTGACCGGCGACGCAACGCAGCCTGTCGCCGCCGCGCTTTCCGGCATCGGACCAGAGCGGATGGCTCGCGGGCAGCGACGCCAGCAGTTGCCGCACCGCGACCGTTTGCAGCACCGCGGGCGCGCCGCCCGCGTGATCCGAATCGGAATGGCTGATGACGAGCGCATCCAGCGAACGCACGCCCGTCGCGATGAGATACGGCGCGACGATGCGCTCGCCCGCGTGCGTCGACTCGGGGCCGGGGCCGGCGTCGAAGAGCAGCGTGTGTCGCGCTGTCTCGACGACGAGCGCCGAGCCTTGTCCGATATCCAGCGCGGTCACGCGAAATGCGCCGTCTGCTACGCCGCTCGACGCGGGTACGAGAAGCGGCAGCCACGTGAGCGGTACGGCGAAGCGCAGCGGCCAGCCGCGCGGCGCGAGCGCCCACGCCGCGCCCGCGAGCGACGCGGCGAGCGCAAACATGCCGGGCTGCGGCAAGCGCCAGAGCGACCATGCGGGGCCTGCGTCGGCTAACCGTTCGAGCGCGTCGAAGAGAACGCACAGTGCAGCGTGCGCCAGATGAAGCATCGGTACATCGAGCGGAGCCGGAAGGATCAGCGCGACCAGTGTTGCGGGCGTCACAATGAAGCTGATCCATGGAATCGCGAACGCATTGGCGAGCGGGCCGACGAGCGGGATCTGCGAGAACCAGTAAGCGGTCAACGGCGCGAGTGACAGCGTGACGGCGTATTGGACGCGTGCGCTCGATGCCATGTGCTGCCGCAGCTTCATGGCGGCGCGGCGGCATGCGCTTCTCAGCGAGCGCTTACGCGACCGCGCATCGGCAACGCCTTTGGTCGATGCGGTTTCGTTGCGAAGCTGCGGATCAGGCGTTCTCGCAGCGGCGCTGCCGAATACGCTCGTGAGCGAACACATTCGGCTGGGCGACGGCGGCTCGGCGACGGCATGGCTCGATGCGTCTTTGTCGGAAGTCACCGGATCACGCACCTTCACAAAGGCGCGGCAGTACGCGACCGCCAGCGACCACGGGCGGTTGCGCAGCAGCGCATCGGCGACGGCTTGGCTCGATGCGCCTTTGTCGGGAGTCACCGGATCACGCACCTTCTCAGAGGCGCGGCAGTACGCGACCGCCAGCGACCACGAGCGGTTGCGCGGCCGAGCATCAGCGACGGCATGGCCCGACGCGACTTCATCCGGCAGCAGCGGATCACGCGCCTCCATGCCCGCGAGCCAGTCGTCGGTGTCATCGGGCGGCGGTTTCTTGGCGCGCCTGCCGTACGCCGCCATCGCATGGAGAATTGCCGCCACCGCCACGAACGAGAGCCAGAACCCCGGCGATGTCACCGCCCACGGGTCGACGATGAGCACCAACGCGAGCGCCCACGCGAGCACGACCGACGCCGCCGGCCGCCGCCCGCCGACGAACGCGACGGCGAACACGGCGAGCGTCCACAAGGTGCGCTGCGCGGGCACGTTGAAGCCCGCGAGCGCGGCATACAACGCCGCGAACAACGCTGCGCCGAGCGCCGCCACTTTCGGCGCCGCCACGACGAGCGGCGCCGGCACGCCACGCAAGCGGATGCGCTTCCATACAAAGCCGCAGATGAACGCCGCAAGCCCCGCGACGAAGCCGATATGCAAACCGGAGATCGCGACGAGATGGCTCGTGCCGGTCGCGCGCAAAACGGCCCAGTCGGCATCGCTCACGGAATCCTGCGCGCCCACCGCCAGCGCGACGACGATCCCGCGATGCGGCGCATCCGCGAGCACCGTTTCGATGCGCTGCCGGATGCGCGCGCGCCAACGATCGATAGCGAGCCACGGTCCGATCGCATCGCCGCGAAGGCGTCGCGCGGGCCGGCTGGCGGACACCGCGCCGGTCGCGCGAATGCCGCGTTCGAGCAAAGTCACTTCTCCATCGCGCAACGAGAAGTTCGCGTTGGCATGCGCGCGCTTGAGCCGCGCGGTCAGCGTCCAGCGTTGACCCGCGACGAGCCCGGGCGGCACAGCAGGCGCCCAAAGCAGCCTCACGATGTGCGGAAAATCGCGCAAGCCCGCGCCGTTTGACTCGACTTCGAAGAGAAAGCGCGTGCCTTCCGCTTGCGGCTCCGGCAGACCGCGCACGAAGCCGGTCAGTTCGATATCGCGCTGCTCGAACTCGACCGGCAAGTGCTGCTGCAAGCGCAATTCGGCGCGCACGGCGGCATAGGCGAAGCCGATTGCAGCGGCTGCAATCGAAAAGGCCACGATGCGCCCTTGCCCGCGCCGCATCAAGCCGACGCCCGCCGCGACGCCAAGAATCGCGATACACGCCGCCCAGCCGCCGACACCCGGCAACACGGCCTGTTGCTGCAACCACGCGACGCCCAATGCAAAACACAGCAACACCGCCCGCACGCCTACGCTCTCTTCTATCGTCACGCAAACGCATCCGCCCGAAACACAAATCAGTGATCCGAAGCAAATGCAACCGTGAACAATTATGAAGCCGCGAGTGCGAGCCGGGGCAGCGCGGCGTGCGCGTTAGCCGTTGTGCCTAGTGAAAGCGCGTCTTCGCCGATGCCGCGCAGTTGCGCGAGCACCTTCGCGATGCCCGCGACCTGATCCGGCGTATTGCGGCCCTTGTAGCGCCAGGCAGGCGCAATGTCGGGCGCATCGGTTTCGAGCACGATGGCATCGAGCGGAAGATCGGCGGCGAGCCGTCTGATCTGCCGCGCCCGCTCGAACGTCAGATTGCCGCCGAAGCCGAGCCGCATGCCCTGCGCGATGAACGCCTCGGCCTGCTGGAAGCTGCCGTTGAACGCATGCGCGATGCCGCAATGAATGTCGTGCACGCGCAGGCCCTTCAGCACCTTGTCCTGCGACTTGCGCACGTGACAAATCACCGGCAGTTGGAACTCGCGGGCGAGCTTCAGTTGCTCGTAGTAGAAGAACTGCTGGCGCGCGTCGTCGAGCGTCGGCACGAAGTAATCGAGCCCGATCTCCCCGATACCGACGAAGCGCGGATCATCCATGCTCGCCGCGATCTCCTCGCGCAGCACGCGCAGATCATCGTCGGTGGCGCGCGGCGTGAAAAGCGGATGGATGCCGAGCGCATACGCGCCGCCTTCGATGCGATGCGCCAACGCGCGCACCGTATCGAAGTTCGACCGCTCGACGCCCGGAATCACGATGCGCGTCACCGCCGCATCAAGGGCCGCGCGGGCCACGGCGTCACGGTCCGCGTCGAACTCGGAGGCATCGAGGTGACAGTGCGTGTCGATCCACATGGCGTCCTCCGAGGCGCGGCGCTTAGACCGGGACCGGCGGCTCTTCGTGCAGCACGCCGTCGCGCAGACGCATGATGCGGTCGCAGCGCGCGGCGAGATCGGGATCGTGCGTGACGATCACGAAGCTCGTCTCCAGCGTCTGCGAAAGCTCCAGCATCAGATTGAAAACGGTGTCGGCGGTGCCGCCGTCGAGGTTGCCGGTGGGCTCGTCGGCGAGCACGCACGCCGGACGCGTGACGAGCGCGCGCGCAATCGCCACGCGTTGCCGCTCGCCGCCCGACAATGCGCCCGGCCGATGCTTCGCGCGATGCCCGATGCCGACGCGCTCCAGCATGCCCATCGCTTCCTTGCGCGCGGCGTCCTCGCTCATGCGGCGAATGCGCAGCGGCATCGCGACGTTATCGAGCGCGGTGAATTCGGGCAGCAGATGATGAAACTGATACACGAAACCGAGCGCGCGGTTGCGCAGTTCGTTGCGCTCCTTTTCTTTCAGCTCGGTGAACGGCTTGCCGAGCAGCGACACCTTGCCCGCGCTCGGCTCGTCGAGGCCGCCGAGCACATGCAGAAGCGTGCTCTTGCCGGAACCCGACGCGCCGACGATCGCGAGCTTCTCGCCGCGATAGACATCGAGTTGCGCGTTGTCGAGCACCTGCACGTTCGAGCCGCCCTGCACGAAGGTCTTCGAAATCGCCGACGCCTGCAGCACGAGGTTGTTTGCCGGAATCAGGTCACTCATAGCGCAGCGCCTCCGCCGGACGAACCTTCGCGCCGCGCCAGCTCGGATAGAGCGTCGCGAGCGACGACAACAAAAACGCGATGACGCCGATCTTCATGACATCGCCCGGCACGAGCTCGGACGGCAGCTCGCTGATGAAGTACACCGAAGGCGGCAGGAACTGCACCCCGAGCACGTGCTCGATCATCGGCACGAGCCACGGAATACTCCACGCGATCAGGCAGCCGAGCGACACGCCCAGCGCCGTGCCGATGAAGCCAATGGTCACGCCCTGCACCACGAATATCTTCATGATCGAGCCGGGCTGCGCGCCGAGCGTGCGCAGGATGGCGATGTCGGCCTGCTTGTCGGTGACGGTCATGACGAGCGACGACACGAGATTGAACGCCGCCACCGCGATGATCAGCGTGAGGATGATGAACATCATGCGCTTTTCGATCTGCACGGCGGAGAACCACGTCTTGTTCTGCTGCGTCCAGTCGCGGATATAGAGTTCGCCGGAAAGCGTGTGCGACAGTTGCCGCGCGACTTCGGGCGCGCGCTGCATGTCTTTCAGGCGCAGACGCACGCCGGTCGGCGCGGGCAGGCGAAAGAGCGCCTGCGCGTCGCGGATCGAAATGAGCGCAAGCGTCGAATCGTATTCGTAGTGACCGGATTCGAAGATGCCGACCACCGTGAACTGCTTCAGGCGCGGCATCATGCCCGCGGGCGTGATGGTGCCTTCGGGCGCGACGAGCGTGATCTTGTCGCCGGTCATGACCCCGAGGTTGGTCGCAAGATCGGCGCCGAGCACGATGCCGAATTCGCCGGGAACCAGGTCCGCGAGCTTGCCCGCGCGCATTTCCTTGCCGATATCGGACACTTCCGGCTCCAGCGTGGGCTCGACGCCGCGCAGCGCGACGCCGCTCACCGCGCCTTGCCGCGTGAGCAGCGCCTGCGCTTCGACATAGGGCGCCGCGCCGATCACTTCAGGATTGCGCTTGGCTTCCTGCGCGGTCAGTTGCCAATTGGGCATCGACCCCGTCGGCGAGAAGATTTCGACGTGCGCGAGCACCGAGAGCATGCGGTCGCGCACTTCCTTCTGAAAGCCGTTCATGACCGAGAGCACGACGATCAGCGCGGCGACGCCGAGCGCGATGCCCGCCATCGACATGAGCGCGATGAATGAGATGAAGCCGTTGCCTGTAGTGCGTTTGCTGGCGCGCGTGTAGCGCCAGCCGATCTGCCATTCGTACGGAAGTTTCAAGCGAATCCTTGTGTCTGGTGTTGCTGCGTTACTGCGCGACGGCGCGTGACGAATGCCGCGTTAAATCGCCCCGAAATGGCGGCGCATGGCCGGTCCATTCGCCGCGCGCCGCGAAATTTGCGAAAGTTTGCCACACCTCAGGTCGGCGCCGTAACAAGCGCGGGTCTCGCAGCGCCCTGCGCATCGCGCCTGCGCCGATGACGCCTGCCGCTTTCGCCTACAATGCCGACCATCATGCCCGTTCCCGACCTTCACCTTCTGCTGCCGTTCGCCCTGCCCTCGGCGGCGGACGCCGCAACCGCGCTGCACGGACTGGAAAGCGCGGCGCTCGACACGCTGCTCGCCCGCGCCACGCTCGAAGAACGCGTAATCGGCGAAGACTTTCAGCGCTCGCTGCCGCACGAGCGCTGGATCGCGCAACGCTTCGGCATCGTTGCGCCGAACGCTGGCCAACGTTATGCCGACGACGCCCCGCTCGCGCCCTTCATGCTGCTCGCCGATGGCGGTGATCCCGGCGCGCCCGATGCTGGCAACGCCGCCCTTTGGGCCTGCATCGAGCCGGTACATGTGCGCATCGCGCACGATCATCTCGTGTTGATCGATCCTGCCACGCTCGGCGTGCGCACCGAGGAAGCGCGCGCGCTGCTGGACACCGCGCGGCCGGTCATCGAAGACCTCGGCATCGCGGTGCAGGCGCCCACGCCGCTGCGCTGGTACGTATCGGGCGATGCGCTCGGCGCGCTCGCGGGCGCGTCGCCGTTGCGCGCGGCGGGACGCAACATCGAAATCTGGCTGCCGCACGAAGCCCGCACCGGCGAACGCTCGCGCCCGTGGATGAAGCTGCAAAACGAAGTGCAGATGGCATGGTTCGAACATCCGCTGAACGTCGAGCGCGAATCGCGCGGACTGCCGCCGATCAATTCGATCTGGCTGCACGGACAAGGCGCGATGCGCCCGGTCACGCGCCCTTTCGCCGCCGTGATGTCCGATGCCGCCGCCACGCGCGGCCTCGCGCTCGCTTCGGGCGTGAAGCCGTCGACGCCGCCGGTGTCGTTTGCAGCGTTTCCGAAAGACGGCGAAGGCGCGACGCTCGTCGAACTCGACCCGTTCTCGGCGCCGTTCATCGAGCAGGACTGGGCGCGCTGGAACGCCGCGCTCAAGACGCTCGAAGACGCGTGGTTCGCGCCGGCGCTCGACGCGCTATCGAGCGGTTCGCTCAAGCGCCTGCGTCTCACGCTATGCGGCGATACCGGCTCGGTCACGCTATCGGTCACGCGAGGCGACTTGCGCAAGTTCTGGCGCCGCCGGCCGATCGCGGCGCTTCTCATCGAATAAAGGCTCTTCCCGCATGACGCGAATCGTTACCCGCGCCTCGTCCCCCGCCGATGCCGAAGCCCTGATGCGCCACGGCCTGCACCCCGTGATCGCGCGGCTCTACGCGGCGCGCGGCGTCACGTCGCCGGACGAAGTCGAAACCGAGTTGAAGCGCCTGCACGCGCCCGTCGGCCTGAAGGGGTGCGACGCCGCCGCCGCCGTGCTCGCCGATGCGCTCGCGGCGGGCAAGCGCATGCTCGTCGTCGCGGACTACGACTGCGACGGCGCGACCGCCTGCGCGGTGGCCGTGCGCGGCCTGCGCATGTTCGGCGCGACCATCGACTATCTCGTGCCGAACCGCTTCGAATACGGCTACGGACTGACGCCCGAGATCGTCGAACTGGCCGCGCGCTCGCCGCTCGGCGCGCCCGACTTGCTGATCACGGTCGATAACGGCATCGCGAGCGTCGAAGGCGTCGCGGCGGCCAACGCGCTCGGCATCGACGTCGTCGTGACCGACCATCACCTTCCCGGCGACGAACTGCCCGCCGCCCGCGCGATCGTCAATCCGAATCAGCCGGGCTGCGGCTTTCCGAGCAAATGCATCGCGGGCGTCGGCGTGATGTTCTACGTGCTGCTCGCGCTGCGTGCCGAGCTGCGCCGGCGCGGCGCGTACGAAAGCACGCCGGAGCCGCGTCTGGACGGCTTGCTCGATCTCGTCGCGCTCGGCACGGTGGCCGACGTCGTGAAGCTCGACTGCAACAACCGGATTCTCGTCGCGCAGGGTTTGAAGCGCATTCGCGCGGGCCGCATGCAGCCAGGCATCGCCGCGTTGTTCCGCGCGGCGGGCCGCGACGCGCGCGCCGCGTCGGGTTTCGATCTCGGCTTCGCGCTCGGGCCGCGCCTGAACGCGGCGGGACGGCTGTCGGACATGTCGCTCGGCATCGAATGCTTGACGACCGACGACATCGGCCGCGCATGGGAACTCGCGCAGCAACTCGACGCGATGAACCGCGAGCGGCGCGAGATCGAAGCCGGCATGCAGCAGCAGGCGCTCGCCGAACTGCAATCGTTCGATGCCGGCGAGCGCGCGACGCTCACGCTCTACGACGCGAGCTGGCATCAGGGCGTGATCGGCATCGTCGCGGGACGGCTGAAGGAGCGCTTCCACCGGCCGTCGTTCACGTTCGCGCACGCCGATGACGCCGGCACGCTCTCGAAAGGCTCCGGCCGCTCGATTCCCGGCTTCCATCTGCGCGATGCGGTCGATCTCATCAGCAAGCGCGAGCCCGGTCTCATCCACAAGTTCGGCGGGCACGCGATGGCGGCGGGCCTCACCCTCGCCACCGCCGATATCCCGCGCTTCACAGACGCGTTCGAAGCGGTCGGCCGCGAATGGCTGACGGCCGACGCGCTCTCGCGGACCATCGAAACGGACGGTGAACTGGAGGATGCGTACTTCACGCCGCAATTCATCGAACTGCTGGACGCGGCGGTCTGGGGACAGGGCTTTCCGGCGCCGACTTTTTCGGGCGAGTTCGATGTCGCGTCGCAATCGCTCGTGAAAGACAAGCACCTGAAGCTGCAACTGATGCGCGGCCGTCAGCGCTTTAACGCGATCTGGTTCAACCATGTCGATCCGCTGCCGCCGCGCGCGACCGTCGCGTACCGGCTCGTCAGCGATTCGTGGAACGGCGTGGCGCGCGTGCAGCTGATCGTCGAGCACGCGGCTTAAGCGGGGTCAGCATCCGCCCGCGCAACATCCGCTGATCGCCGGCTGCGCCAATACGGCGCGCGACCACGGCCGGCATTCCCGCTGCGAGTGAACACCGAAGCCCTGCGCGAAGCGCCTGCACGCGGACGACAAAGCGCCGCGCTTCGCGTGTAGCGGCGTGCGTCCGCGTGCGCCGCCCGCGCGGGAAAAGCGTGTCGATCGGCTATAATTTGACCTTTTTACGAAGCCGAAGATCGACAATGGAAGCAGAACGTCTCAACGCGATCGAAAGCCTTCTGGCCGACCTGCGCCGCCGCGCGGGCGAGCTACGGGGGTATCTTTGACTACGACGCCAAGTCCGCGCGTCTAGCCGAAGTCAACAAGGAACTCGAAGACCCGAACGTCTGGAACGACTCGAAGAACGCGCAGGCGCTCGGTCGTGAAAAGAAGCTGCTCGACGGCGTGGTGTCGACGCTCTCCGCCCTCGACAACGATTTGCGCGACGCCGAAGATCTCTTCGAGATGGCGCGCGAGGAAAGCGACGAAGACACGCTCGTCGCCTGCGAATCCGACGCCCAGGCACTGAAGAGCCGCGTCGAAGACATGGAATTCCGCCGGATGTTCTCGAATCCGGCCGATCCGAACAACTGCTTCATCGACATTCAGGCGGGCGCGGGCGGCACCGAGGCGTGCGACTGGGCGTCCATGCTGCTGCGCCAGTATCTGCGCTACTGCGAGCGCAAGGGCTTCAAGACCGAAGTGCTCGAAGAATCCGAAGGCGACGTCGCCGGCATCAAGAGCGCGACGATCAAGGTCGAAGGCGAGTACGCGTACGGCTATCTGCGCACCGAAACGGGCATTCACCGGCTCGTGCGCAAGTCGCCGTTCGATTCGTCGGGCGGGCGGCACACGTCGTTCTCGTCGGTGTTCGTGTATCCGGAAATCGACGATTCCATCGAGATCGAGATCAATCCGGCGGATATCCGCACGGACACCTATCGTGCATCGGGCGCGGGCGGCCAGCACATCAACAAGACGGACTCCGCCGTGCGTCTCACGCACGCGCCGACCGGCATCGTCGTGCAGTGCCAGAACGACCGCTCGCAGCACCGCAACCGCGCCGAAGCCATGCAGATGCTGAAGGCGCGTCTGTACGAATTCGAAATGCGCAAGCGTCAGGCGGAGCAGGACAAGCTCGAATCCAGCAAGACGGACGTGGGCTGGGGCCATCAAATCCGCTCCTACGTGCTCGACCAGAGCCGCGTGAAGGACCTGCGCACCAACGTCGAAATGAGCAACACGCGCGCCGTGCTCGACGGCGACCTCGACGACTTCATCAGCGCGAGCCTGAAACAGGGCGTTTAAGTCTTCGAGCGGCGCGGCTTCCGGTCGCGCCGCCTTCGTTTCATCCGCCGCGCATTTGCCGCACATCCGCAGCATCACAAGCCAAGAATCATCATGACCGAACCGACTCAGACGAGCGCCGCTCCCGAACTGGAAGACAACCAGATCATCGCCGAGCGTCGCGACAAGCTGCGCTCGCTGCGTGAGCAAGGCGTCGCCTATCCGAACGATTTCCGCCCGACGCACCAGGCGGCCGCGCTGCAAAGCGACTACGCCGAGACCGACAAGGAGACGCTGGAAGCGAATCCCCTGCCCGTCGCGCTCGCGGGCCGCATGATGCTCAAGCGCGTGATGGGCAAGGCGAGCTTCGCGACGGTTCAGGACGGCAGCGGTCAGATTCAGTTTTTCGTGACGCCCGCCGATGTCGGCGCGGACGTCTACGAGGCATTCAAGAAGTGGGACCTGGGCGACATCATCGCAGCCAAGGGCGTGCTGTTTCGCACGAACAAGGGCGAACTGTCGGTGCGCTGCACGGAACTGCGGCTCTTGTCGAAGGCGCTGCGTCCGCTGCCGGACAAGTTCCACGGCCTCGCCGATCAGGAAATGCGCTATCGCCAGCGTTACGTCGATCTGATCGTCACGCCGGAGTCGCGCAAGACGTTCATGGCGCGCACGAAGGCGGTCACGTCGATTCGCAACTTCATGGCGCAGGCGAACTTCATGGAAGTCGAAACGCCGATGCTGCATCCCATTCCGGGCGGCGCGGCGGCGAAGCCCTTCGTCACGCATCACAACGCGCTCGACATGCAGATGTTCCTGCGCATCGCGCCGGAGCTTTATCTGAAGCGGTTGGTCGTCGGTGGCTTCGAGCGCGTGTTCGAGATCAATCGTAATTTCCGGAACGAAGGCGTTTCGCCGCGCCACAACCCGGAATTCACGATGATGGAGTTCTACGCGGCCTACACGGATTACCGCTGGCTGATGGACTTCACCGAACAACTGATTCGTCAGGCCGCCGTCGATGCGCTCGGCACCGCGACCATCACGTATCAGGGGCGCGAGTTGGATCTTTCGAAGCCGTTTCATCGCCTGACGATCAATCAGGCCATTCAGAAGTACGCGCCGCAGTACACCGACGCGCAGCTTGCCGACGCCGTGTTCCTGCGCGCGGAACTGAAGAAGTTCGGTGTCGATACGACGCAGCCCGCTTTTCTGAACGCAGGCATCGGCGCGTTGCAACTCGCGCTATTCGAGGAGACCGCGGAATCGCAGTTGTGGGAGCCGACGTATATCGTCGATTATCCGATCGAGGTCTCGCCGCTCGCGCGCGCGTCGGATTCGGTGCCGGGCATCACGGAGCGCTTCGAGTTGTTTATCACGGGGCGCGAGATTGCGAACGGGTTCTCGGAACTGAACGATCCGGAAGATCAGGCCGCGCGCTTCCAGAAGCAAGTCGACCAGAAAGACGCGGGCGACGAGGAAGCCATGTACTTCGACGCGGACTATATTCGCGCGCTCGAGTACGGCATGCCGCCGACGGGCGGCTGCGGCATCGGCATCGACCGTCTGGTGATGCTGCTGACCGACAGCCCGAGCATCCGCGATGTGATTCTGTTCCCGCATCTGCGTCGCGAAGACTGAGCGGGCGAAGCGGTTCATTCTCGGTGAGAAGCGCGTCCTTCGGGGCGCGTTTTTATTTGGTTGTTCGCGGATGTCCGGGGATCCGTTCGCGATAGGCTTTGTTCGGCCAGTTCCAGACGTCCGGCAGCACAGGCGAACGGGGCCCTCACGTGACCAATGCCGGTTCAGTAGCTGCCGTTGATCGGCAGATCTGCCGGTGACTCTGACGCGGCTACACAATAAAGGCGTTGCTACATCGATCTATCTTGCGGTGCGCCAAAGGTCTGCTATTCCTTGTCTACGATGCTTGCCTTAAGGTGCGCCACCGTTCAAGAACGGCCCGAATCCGCTTTAAACCCTCATCCGGATTGCCGTATAGAGTTTCGCTAATCAGTTTGGTGCCATCGGGGGCAAGTACAACCCATCTTGGCTTTTCGAGCGGGTCATCAAAATGAACAAGGTCAGGGTAATGACTGGGCTCAGCAGCAATAAGTGCAACTTCGAAGTTGTGTTCTACTAGATCTTTGGTGGTCTGATACTCCATAAAGTAGCCGAGCGTGTGATCCAGCTTACTCTTGGTTGGATGATGGTCGTTGAAAACGACGATGAACGTTGGCTTTCCGGACCGCGAACTGCTTTCCTTTGCATCGGACAGGTTAGAGAAGGGAGGTGATTTGAAGTACCTACGACCTACGGTCTCCCCCCAAGGAGCTTCTACTAGGTCGCGTAACACTCGCCAGAACACTCGCTCAACGTCCTCCTCCAGCTTCGCTCCATAATCCGGCGATGCAACTTCCGTCCGATACAGCGGAACGCGATCGGCTAAGATCACAACCTCCCCGCCAACGATTTCAACGGCGAAACTTGTTGAAGTCTGTTGTGTAGTGTCAGTCGCATTCGCGAAGCCAAGCGTGTTTTCTATGGAGAACGGAGTCGTCTTGTAGTTCGTTTGCACAGTCACGAAACTCGGCCGAACCTGCGCTGCTACTCGGGAGTGTACGTTCCCAATTACCTCCATTCCGGCCTCGCAGAGATCTGTCAATTGCACTTGCTCTCTCGTTGCTTGGCGTCGGATGTGAGCGAGCACAAAGTCCAGATCCGCCTGCTCTGGTAGAGGAGATTCTGCGTTTATGGCAGCAAGCCGTTTCAGCGCCTCAATCATTTCAAGTGCGTCATTAAACCTTCTACCAGGGTTTAGATGCAACGCGCGATCAAACACATGGAACAGCGCCATAACGCTGCCCTCGCCTGCAGCATTCTTGAGAGCATGCATGTGCTCGGGGCGCTGATGGGGCATTAGGCCACTGCTGTCGAATGGCATCGCCGGTAGCTCGGTCGTCAAGGCGTAGAAAAGAACGCCCGCCGCAAATGCTATATCTGACCGAACGTCGTGCTTGTTCTCGCTACCGATGCCAAGTTCCGGCAATCGTAGGAACCGATTCCCGACCTCCTGACCAGATTCGGTTTCGAACAATGGGTGCGCACCATCTCGATAACACAAGCCAAAATCAAGAAGGACTGGAAAATGAATATCTCGATCCCGCACAACGATGTTGTCTGGCTTGATATCCCGATGAACCCATCCTTCTTTGTGAAGGTACTGCAAGACGCTCAGCAGCCGTATCGTCAGTTTGATGGCATCCGCCAGGCGTAGCGCTCCTTGCTCGGCTACTGGCTTCGTCAACGTGGGTCCAACAATCAGCTCTGTGACAATGAACAGCTTGTAATCATATTTGTCTTCGTGGATTGCGTTTGACTCAACAAGGTGAGGAACGAGTTCGTGATGACACGTCTGATACGCGGCGGCCTCCCTTAAGAAACGTGCACGCCTCTCGACGTCGCTTTGCTTACTCAAGACTTTCAAACATGCAATGTGGCCGTCGGTAAGACGTTTCGCCTTGAATACGTCGCCTTGGCCGCCTGAGCCGAGTGCCTCAATCCGCTCCCATCTTTCTGACCATTTTTTTACGTCGACCCAGTGATTCATAACCATATGGACTTCCACTAGAGTAGGTAGGCGGAATGTGGCGGAGGCCGTGCATAACGGACGGGGCTGGGCCGATCGATCCGATCATCGGCCTCATTCGAGTTGGTAAGTCGTCTCCCGCCTCGGAGACAGAGTTTGTGCACTACGCCACCGAGCACGGAGGACCACCAGACGGGGAATTTAATCGTAGACCGTGATTATATGAACGTCCGGAGCACTGCGGGGCCAGCCATTGTTGCTGCCACAACCCGAAGGGCCGTTGAGGGTCGCATACGGTCTCTCCCCCGCAACACGAAGAACCTTTTTTCGCCCCTCACGCCTGGCATCCAACGTGCTTCCACGAAGAAAAATGCGGTTACAACCTGAAAAAGTGCCGACGACGCATCTGCGCCAGAATTAAAGGTATCGGCACTTCGCCTCTAACGGAGGTTAGAAATGGACAACGGGACCAACAACATCACGCCCACGCCCGGCACCGGCGAGCCGCGCCGCCTGCATCCGCTGGTTGCGACGGCTGCGGGCGCAGTCATCGTCGCGAGCCTCGCGGCGACGGCCGCCGTGACAGGAATTTTCCCGGGCGCGCACAGCAATTCCGCGCAGAACGCGCAGACGCAGACCGCCGCGGTCGCGCAGCAACAACCGGTGGTCGCGCCCGCCGCGCCGTCGGCCGCCCAGCCGGTAGTCGCGCAAACCGCGCCCGCGCCCGCCCCGGCGCCGCAAACCGCGACTCAGCCGGTGCAGCAAGCGCCTGTGCAACCATCATACGCACAGCAGCCGCCGCAACACCCCGCCTATTGCTCGACGTGCGGCACCGTCGAAGCCATCTCAGCCGTGCGTCGTGAGGGGCACGGAACAGGCATCGGTGCGGTCGGTGGCGCGGTGGCGGGCGGCGTCGTCGGTAATCAGTTCGGACGCGGCGGCGGCCGCACCGCGATGACCCTGCTCGGCGCGCTCGGCGGCGGGCTCGCGGGCAATTCGGTCGAAAAGCACCTGCGTAGCGAAACGGATTATTCCGTACGCGTGCGGATGGAAAACGGCAAGACGCGTTATTTCACCTACCATCAGCAGCCGCCGTTCGCGCAGGGCCAGCATGTGCGCGTGCATAACGGCACACTGGTCGACGCGGGATAACACGCCGACCGCCACACGCAAAAAAGGGCGACGGGTTTCGCGACCCGTCGCCCTTTTTGCATCGCAAAGAAATGTACTAGTGATCCCGCTGTGAACTGCGCGCGGGATTCGGTCGGCCGCGCATCGCCATGTACGCCCACCAGACATAGCCCGAGAACCCGTACAGCACGAACAGGCAGAACAGCATGACGGGCGGATCGGACGAGACGAGCACGAACGCCACCACGACCAGCAGCACGCCCGCGAACGGCACGCGATAACGCACATCGAGCGCCTTGCCGCTGTAGAACGGCGCGTTCGACACCATCGTGACGCCCGCGTAAATGGTCAGGACGAACGCGACCCACGGCAGCCACACGAGCTTGAGCGGCACGCGATTGTCGGTGGC
The DNA here is from genome assembly GCF_023170545.1 of Caballeronia sp. Sq4a. Lineage (NCBI taxonomy): Bacteria > Pseudomonadati > Pseudomonadota > Betaproteobacteria > Burkholderiales > Burkholderiaceae > Caballeronia > Caballeronia sp. Sq4a. The sequence continues at coordinate 1,844,717 of NZ_CP084250.1, forward strand.
AAGCCAGACGAAGCCGGCGATTAGCGCCGCCGCAGCCGGACTCGGCAAGCCCTGGAAATAGCGCTTGTCGACCACGCCGACGTTCGTATTGAAGCGCGCGAGCCGCAGCGCCGCGCCCGAGCAGTACACGAACGCCGCGAGCCAACCCCAGCGCCCGAGGTCCTTCAGCACCCATTCGTACATGACGAGCGCCGGGGCGACGCCGAACGACACCATGTCCGACAGGCTGTCGAACTGCTCGCCGAACGCGCTCTGCGTATGCGTCATGCGCGCGACGCGGCCGTCCATGCCGTCGAGCACCATCGCGACGAAAATGGCGATGGCCGCGATCTCGAAGCGCACGTTCATCGCCTGCACCACGGCGAAGAAGCCGCAGAAGAGCGCGGCCGTGGTGAACGCATTCGGCAGCAGATAAATGCCGCGCTTTCTCAGGAATTGCTGCCGCTTCGCGCGCCGCGTTTCCACGGCGCCGACGTCTTGCACCGCCTTGTTGCGACGGAACGCGCGCGGCGGCGCCCCGTTCATGCGGTTCCGGCGCGGTTTGAATGCCGCCATCGACGCCTCCGCGTTATTCCGCGAACTCGGCGAGAATCGTCGACGAGGCGGACACCTTCTCGCCGATCGCCACGCGCGGCCGGCTGCCCACCGGCAGATACACGTCGACGCGCGAACCGAAGCGGATAAAGCCGTAGCGTTGGCCGCGCGTGAGCGGCTCGCCCGCGTGGACGTAGCAGAGAATGCGCCGCGCGATCAGCCCGGCAATCTGCACCGACGTCACCGTATGCCCGGTCGCAGTCTGCAGCACGATGGCGTTGCGCTCGTTCTCCGTCGATGCCTTGTCGACAGCCGCGTTCAGATACGCGCCCGGGAAATACTGCACTTTGGTGATTGCGCCGTCGACCGGCGAACGCTGCGAGTGCACATTGAACACGTTCATGAACACGCTGATCTTCAGCGCCTCGCGGCCGGCGTACGGATCATGCGCGGTTTCCACCGCGACGATGCGCCCGTCCGCCGGACACAGCACGGCATTGGCCTGCGTGGGAATGGGGCGCGGCGGATCGCGGAAGAACTGGACGACGAAAATCACGATCAGCCAGAAGATCCAGGCGAAGCCGAAGCCGCCGATCGCCTGCACGAGAATGGCAACGACGGCCGCGATGGCGATGAACGGCCAGCCTTCGCGGGCAATGATCGGATGGGGATAGTTCATGAACGAGGTCTGTGTTTTTAAAACCCGTAGGATAGCAAAAGCCGCCCTCGGCACAGCGGCTTCGGGCGGCTTTCATGACAGCAAGAACCGTGACGCGCGAAAACTTAGTTCTTCGACTGGTCGACGAGCTTGTTCTTGGCGATCCACGGCATCATCGCGCGCAGCTTCTCGCCGACTTGCTCGATCTGATGCTCGGCCGTCAGGCGGCGGCGCGATTGCAGCGTCGGCGCGCCGGCGCGGTTCTCGATGATGAAGCTCTTCGCGTATTCACCGGTCTGGATGTCCTTCAGCACGGCCTTCATCGCCTTCTTCGTCTCTTCCGTGACGATGCGCGGACCCGTCACGTACTCGCCGTACTCGGCGTTGTTCGAGATCGAGTAGTTCATGTTGGCGATGCCGCCTTCGTAGATCAGGTCGACGATCAGCTTCAGTTCGTGCAGGCACTCGAAGTACGCCATTTCCGGCGCGTAGCCCGCTTCCACCAGCGTTTCGAAGCCGGCCTTGATCAGGTCGACCGTGCCGCCGCACAGCACTGCCTGTTCGCCGAACAGGTCGGTTTCGGTTTCTTCACGGAAGTTCGTCTCGATGATGCCCGCGCGGCCGCCGCCGTTGGCCACCGCGTACGAGAGCGCCACGTCGCGCGCGGAGCCGGTCTTGTCCTGCGCGACCGCGATCAGGTGCGGCACGCCGCCGCCTTGCGTGTACGTGTTGCGCACCGTGTGACCCGGCGCCTTCGGCGCGATCATGATGACGTCGAGGTCGGCGCGCGGAATCACCTGGCCGTAGTGCACGTTGAAGCCGTGCGCGAACGCGAGCGCCGCGCCGTTCTTGATGTTCGCGTGGACTTCCTTCGCGTACACCTCGGCGATCTGCTCGTCGGGCAGCAGCATCATTACGACGTCGGCGCCCTTCACCGCTTCGGCCACTTCCTTGACCGGCAGACCGGCATTCTCGGCCTTGCTCCACGAAGCGCCGCCCTTACGCAGGCCGACCGTCACGTTCACGCCGCTTTCCTTCAGGTTCAGCGCGTGCGCATGGCCTTGCGAGCCATAACCGATGATGGTGACTTGCTTGCCCTTGATGAGGGAGAGGTCGGCGTCTTTGTCGTAGAAAACTTTCATGGTGGTTCCTTGAGTCCTGGGTCTGTCTCCGCGAGAAGCAGAGGAAATGAGTCGAGTTGCGTGTGGTGCTACACCTTCAGGATGCGCTCGCCCCGGCCGATGCCGGAACTGCCCGTGCGAACCGTCTCCAGAATCGCCGTGGCGTCGAGCGCCTGAATGAACGCGTCGAGCTTGTCGGAGGCGCCCGTCAGTTCCATGGTGTAGGTCTTTTCGGTCACGTCGATGATGCGGCCGCGGAAGATATCCGCCATCCGCTTCATCTCTTCGCGTTCCTTGCCGACTGCCCTTACCTTGATGAGCATCAGCTCGCGCTCGATGTGGGCGCCCTCTGTCAGGTCGACCACTTTCACCACCTCGATCAGGCGGTTCAGGTGCTTCGTGATCTGTTCGATCACGTCGTCCGAGCCGATGGAGACGATGGTGAGCCGCGACAGCGAACTGTCTTCGGTCGGCGCCACCGTCAGCGTTTCGATGTTGTAGCCGCGCGCGGAAAAGAGCCCGACGACACGCGATAACGCGCCCGGCTCGTTTTCCAGCAGTACGGAGATGATGTGTTTCATGTGCGTGTTTCCCGATATGTCCAGAAGAAGCGTTCGTCCGAAAAACCCGCGCGCGGCGCTCGTCCTTTGTGAAGACAGGCGCGCGCGAGCCTCGCGTGACAAAGCCGCGTTATAGATCCTCAGAGCCGAGCAGCATTTCCGTGATGCCCTTGCCTGCCTGCACCATCGGGAATACGTTTTCGGTCGGATCGGTCTGGAAGTCGAGGAACACGGTGCGATCTTTCAGACGCAGCGCTTCCTTGAGCGCCGGTTCGACGTCCGCGGTCTTTTCGACGCGAATGCCGACGTGGCCGTACGCTTCGGCGAGCTTCACGAAGTCGGGCAGCGCGTCCATGTACGAACTGGAATAGCGCTTCTTGTATTCGATCTGCTGCCACTGGCGAACCATGCCGAGATAGCGGTTGTTGAGCGAGATGATCTTGACCGGCGTGTTGTACTGCTTGCAGGTCGAGAGCTCCTGAATGCACATCTGGATGGAGCCTTCGCCCGTGATGCAGACCACGTCCTCGTCGGGATAGGCCATCTTCACGCCCATCGCGGCGGGCAGGCCGAAGCCCATCGTGCCGAGGCCGCCCGAGTTGATCCAGCGGCGCGGCTTGTTGAACGGATAGAACTGCGCCGCCCACATCTGATGCTGGCCGACATCCGAACACACGAAGGCGTTGCCGTCCGTCAGCTCCGCGAGCTTTTCGACGACGTACTGCGGCTTGATGATCTCGCTCTTGCGGTCGTAGGCGAGGCAGTCTTTCGCGCGCCAGCCTTCGATCTCGTCCCACCACGACTTCAGCGCGGCCGTGTCCGGCCCGTGCTCCGCGTGCTGAAGCTGCTCGATCAGCTCCTTCAGGACTTCCTTCACGTCGCCGACGATCGGGATATCGACCTTCACGCGCTTCGAGATGGACGACGGATCGACGTCGATATGAATGATCTTGCGCGGCGACGAAGCGAAGTGCTTCGGGTCGCCGATCACCCGGTCGTCGAAGCGCGCGCCGATGGCGATCAGCACGTCGCAATGCTGCATGGCCATGTTGGCTTCGTACGTGCCGTGCATGCCGAGCATGCCGAGGAACTTCTTGTCGCTCGCGCGATAGCCGCCCAGACCCATCAGCGTATTGGTGACGGGATAGCCGAGCAGATCGGCGAACTGGTTCAGTTCGCGCGATGCGTCGGCGAGAATGATGCCGCCGCCGGTGTAGATGTACGGGCGCTTGGCCGACAACAGCAGTTGCACCGCCTTGCGGATCTGGCCGGAGTGGCCCTTCGTGACCGGATTGTACGAGCGCAGGGACACGCTCTTGACCGGCTCGTAGCGGCACGGCGCTTTCGACACGTCTTTCGGAATGTCGATCAGCACCGGGCCGGGACGCCCCGTGCGCGCGATGTAGAAGGCTTTCTTGACGGTGGCGGCGAGATCGCGCACGTCCTTCACGAGGAAGTTGTGCTTGACGCAGGGCCGCGTGATGCCGACGGTGTCGCATTCCTGGAACGCGTCGAGGCCGATGGCCGCGGTGGGCACCTGCCCGCTGATGACGACGAGCGGAATGGAATCCATGTAGGCCGTGGCGATGCCGGTGACGGCATTGGTGACGCCCGGGCCGGAAGTCACGAGACACACGCCCACTTTGCCGGTCGAGCGCGAATACGCGTCGGCGGCGTGCACGGCGGCCTGCTCGTGGCGCACGAGAATGTGCTGAATCTGGTCCTGCTTGTACAGCTCGTCGTAGATGTAGAGTACCGAGCCGCCGGGATAGCCCCACACGAACTCGACGTTTTCGTCGGCGAGCGCGCGCATGAGCACGGTCGCGCCGATGGAATCGGCTTCGTGAGAGGGAGTGGTATCCGACGTGGAGAATTCCGCGCTAGGCATGTTCATTCATCACCTTTCGAATTTTCGGCAAAAAATTGATCGGGTGCTCTCTGCCGGGCTTGTGGCTCGGGTTCAAGCGGCGCGTCTTGGTTTGACAGGCGAACTTCTTGGGCTCGCCTCAAAGCAGACAATTCACTTTATGATGCGAGTCGGGAACGATAGCCCGTTTTTGCGCGCACGGTCAAGCAAAAATTTCCCCGCCACGCTTGGAATGCTTCGTCCGGGCGTTTCTCGCACGCCCTGAGCACGCAATACGGCGCAACAAATCGTTTCCCGATCCTCCCGCGACAGCGAAAATTTGCTAGCATCCGCAGGTTTTCCTGGAACTCCACAATCTCTTTCGACGCAAATTCGTTGCGCCGGGTCCCCAACGGATGGCATCAGACAAGGAACTCGCCGATTTTCTGGCGGGCGTCGAAAGACGCGCGTTCAAGCAGACCGTGTACACCGTCCGCGACGACGACGCGGCGCTCGACATCGTCCAGGACGCCATGATCAAGCTCGCGGAAAAATACGGCGACAAGCCGTCGCCCGAGCTTCCTCTTTTGTTCCAGCGTATCCTCCAGAATGCGACGCACGACTACTTTCGCCGCCAGAAGGTTCGCAATACCTGGATCAGCCTGTTCTCCTCGTTCGGCAGCGCGGACGACGACGAGTTCGACCCGCTCGAAACCTTCGAATCCGAGGACGGCGCGACCGGCAGCGAAAGCAGCGAGAGCCGGCTGGAACGCGAGCAGGTGCTCAACCTGATCGACGCGGAAATCCAGAAATTGCCGGCGCGTCAACGAGAAGCTTTTCTCATGCGTTACTGGGAAGATATGGATGTCGCAGAGACGGCCGCCGCGATGGGCTGCTCCGAGGGCAGCGTGAAGACGCACTGTTCACGCGCCACGCACGCTCTCGCGCAAGCCCTGAAAGCCAAAGGGATCACGCTATGAGTTCCGCTCTTGAAACGAAGGAAATCGAGTTCGCGCTGAAGGTCGTGCGCGCGCTCGACGAAAGCACGTCGGCCATTCCGGCCGCCGCAATGGATCGGCTCGCTGAGGCGCGCCGCGCCGCGATCGCGCGCAAGAAGCCCGAGAAAGTGGCCGTCACCGCCGCCGCGCCTGTGTTCACGCCGGTTCTGGCCGGCGCGGGCGCCACGCTCTCGGCCGGCGATTCCGGCGACGCAAGCGGTCGCAAGAGCCTGTTCGCGCGCTTGGGCGGCTTCGGGCTGGCCGGGCCGGTGTTCGCGCTCGCCGTGGCGCTCGCGGGCATCGCTTACTGGGAAGACCAGCAGCGCAAGGCCGAACTCGCCGACATCGACGCGGCCATGATGAGCGACAGCCTGCCGCTCGACGCTTATCTCGATCACGGCTTCAACGCGTATCTGACGCGCAATCACTAAGCATCAAACCGAGCGGGGGAAATTCGGGTGAGTTACAAGCGCGGTCTCGCGATTGTCTTCGGCTGCGCGATTGCGGGTCTGGTCGCGTTCGCCGCTACTTACCCGCGTTTCTATTCGTCCTCCGCCACGGCGTCCGTGTCCGCCGCCGCGCCCAGCGGCGCAAGCGCGGGCGCGGACGGGTCGCTCTCGCCGCTTGCCGCGCTTTCATCGGACAATCCGCTTTCGTGGAGCCGTTTGACGGAGGCACAGCGCGTAGCGCTCGCGCCTTTCGCCACGCAGTGGGATTCCTTCAGCGACGAGCGCAAGCAGAAGTGGCTCAAGATCGCATCGCGCTATCACCGCATGTCGCCGGACGCGCAGAAGCGACTGCAGCAGCGCATGGAGGAATGGGTGCGCATGACGCCCGACCAGCGCAAGGTCGCGCGGGAAAACTACCAGGTGTCGAAGCTCGTGCCGCCCGACAAGCGCGAGAAGGCTTGGGACGCGTATCAGAAGCTCTCGGAAGAACAAAAGAAAAAGCTCGCCGCAAGCGAGCGCGGCCGCCGCCCGACCGTGGTCAGCGCGCCGCCGACCGGCAAAGCCGAAGTGAAGGACATCAACCGTCTCGTCGCGGCGCGCGAGCAGGGCCACGCGGCTTCGCATGCGGAAGCCGGGCCGGGCGCGGGCGCGCCGGCATCGGGCACGCCGTTGCAGCCCGCCGTGCCGAACGCCGCGAGCATCGTCCCGGCCACGCCGATTCCCGTTTCGCCGCAGCAGGCGCCTTCGATGTACAACGGTTCGTGATCGCGCGATGAGCGTCTCCGCCACCGCGACCATCCCGCCGCTTCGCGCGCCCAGCCTGCGCCGGCGGCTCTCCACGATGGTCTACGAAGGCGTCATCCTGTTCGGCGTCGTGTTCATCGCCGGATATCTCTTCAGCACGCTCACGCAGCAGCGCAACGGCCTCACGCATCACGACTGGCTGATGTCGTGGATCGGCCTCGTGCTGGCGGCGTATTTCGTGTGGTTCTGGACGCACGGCGGCCAGACGCTGCCGATGAAAACCTGGCGCCTGAAAGTCGTCGATGCGCGCGGCGAGCCGCTCACCGTCGGCCGGGCGCTAGCGCGCTATGTGCTCGCGTGGCTATGGTTCCTGCCGCCGCTCGCGCTGCACCCGCTCCTTTCGCTGGCGGTGCCGCAGACGCTGATCGTGCTCGCCGTCTGGATCGCGCTATGGGCGGCAGCCGTCTGGCTCGATCCGGGCCGCCAGTTCCTGCACGACCGCCTCGCCGGCACGCGCATCGTCGCCGCGTAAGTCATCCCCTGCCCGACTCCCCGTGTAATACGAACTTCTCGTGACTGTCACGGCTCGGTCACGGCCGCACGGCGTAATGCGCATACCAAAACTCGATGCGCGAGCCAATGGCCCTCCACCCGACAGTCACGCCGGCATTCGATCCCTCCACCGCTTACCGTTTTCGCAGTTCCGGCTTGCGCGTCGATCCGTCGGCGCTCGTGCCCGATTCGTCCGATTCGCCTGAAGCCGCGTCGCCCGTCGTCGATGGCGAATCGGCGGACGGAACGCATCGTTATCGCACGATCTGGCTCTCGGATATCCACTTAGGCTCCGGCGGCTGTCAGGCCGCCTATCTGCTCGACTTCCTGCGGCATCACGAATCGGACTACCTGTATCTCGTCGGCGACATCATCGACGGATGGCAGCTTCGCAAAGGCTGGTTCTGGCCGCAGGCGCACAACGACGTCGTGCAGAAAATCCTGCGCAAGGCGCGCAAGGGCACGCAGGTCGTCTATATCCCCGGCAATCACGACGAAGCCGCGCGCCAGTTCTGCGATCTCGCGTTCGGCGACATTCACGTGCGCGGCGAGGCGTTTCACACGACGCTCGCGGGCAAGCGCCTGTGGATCGTCCACGGCGATCTCTTCGACGGCGTCATTCAGCACGCCAAATGGCTCGCTTATCTCGGCGACACCGCGTACACCGCGATCTTGCTGCTCAACCGCTGGTTCAACCGCGTGCGCACGAAGCTCGGCTTCAATTACTGGTCGCTCTCGCAGTACCTGAAGCATCAGGTCAAGAACGCGGTCAATTTCATCTCGCAGTTCGAGCGCGTGATGACCGACGAAGCGCGCCGCCGCGGCTGCGACGGCGTCGTGTGCGGGCACATCCACAAGGCCGAGATTCGCGATATCGACGGCATCCTGTATTGCAACGACGGCGACTGGGTCGAGAGTCTCTCCGCGCTCGTCGAGACCTACGACGGCGAACTGAAGGTCGTCTACTGGACTGTCATGCGCGCGCCCGGACAGCCGGCCGCGAAAGCCCGCGCGACGGTGTGAACGCAGCCATCAGGCCACACGAGGAACCGCAATGAAGATCATGATCGTGACCGATGCATGGGAGCCGCAAGTCAACGGCGTCGTGCGCACACTCAAGAATACGAGCAAGGAGCTGACGGCGCTCGGGCATCGCGTGGACATGCTCACGCCGCTCGAATTCAAGACGATTCCCTGCCCGACCTATCCCGAGATTCGCCTGTCGCTGATGCCGGGCCGTCATGTTGCCGAGCGCATCGACGCGTTCGATCCGGATGCGCTGCACATCGCGACGGAAGGCCCGCTCGGCCTCGCCGCCCGCGCGTACGCGCTGCGTCACAAGCTGCCGTACACGACCGCCTATCACACGCGCTTTCCCGAATACGTGAAAGCGCGCTTCGGCATTCCGCTCGCGATGACGTATCGCTTTCTGCGCTGGTTCCACGGACCGTCGCAGGCGGTGATGGCGCCGACGCCCGTGGTCAAGAAAGATCTGGAGGCCTATGGATTCACGAACGTCGTGCTGTGGACACGCGGCGTCGATCTCGACATCTTCCATCCGATGGACTCGAAGGTGCTCAACACCGCGCGGCCGATCTTTCTGTACGTCGGGCGCGTGGCGATCGAGAAGAACGTCGAAGCGTTCCTGAAGCTCGACCTGCCCGGCTCGAAGTGGGTCGCGGGCGAAGGCCCGGCGCTCGCCGAGCTGAAATCTCGCTACACGAACGTCAACTATCTCGGCGTGCTGTCGCAGCCGGAACTCGCGAAGGTATACGCCGCCGCCGATGTCTTCGTGTTTCCGAGCCGCACCGATACGTTCGGCCTCGTGCTGCTCGAAGCGATGGCTTGCGGCACGCCCATCGCGGCGTATCCGGTCACGGGTCCGATCGACGTGCTCGGCGAACACGGACCCGGCGCGCTCAACGACGACCTTCGCGAGGCGTGCCTTCAGGCGCTGAAGATCGACCGGGCCGACGCGCGCGCCTGGGCCGAACGCTTCTCGTGGCGCGCGGCGTCCGAGCAGTTCGCGTCGCACTTGCGGCAGTTCGAGCCGCGCGCGCCGCGCGCCGACCGGGCGCCCGCATGACGCGTCGCCCGCTGGCGGAGGAACGCGCCGAAGCGAACGCCCGCGCGGCGGCGGGCCGCATCATGGACCCGTTCGACGACGAAACCGACGCCGGCGTCGATTCGCTCGATTCGCTCGATTCGCACGCTCAGGCGACCGAACCGCTCGGCACCGACGACCTGCCCTTCAATCCGTACAAGGGCAATCGCGGCTTCACGCGCGCCTGGCACGCGATGAAGAACTCGATCGCAGGTTTTCGCATCGCGATCCGCGAGGAAAGCGCCTTCCGGCAGGAACTGACGCTCGCCGCCATCCTGTTGCCGTGCAGCCTTCTCGTGCCGGTGGCGCCGGTCGAGCGAGCCGCGCTGATCGGCTCCGTGCTGCTGGTGCTGATCGTCGAGCTGTTGAATTCGAGCGTCGAGGCGGCGATCGACCGCATCTCGCTCGAACGCCATGAACTCTCCAAGCGCGCCAAGGACTTCGGCAGCGCCGCCGTGATGGTCGCGCTCGGGGTATGCGTGCTCACGTGGGCCATGATTCTGTGGCCGCATGCGCCCGCCGCGGCTGCGTGGCTCGGGCGTCTTTTGGCTTGAGCAGGCGGTATCTCATAAAGTCGTCGCCGGGTCAGCGAGGCCGCGTCCGGAACGGAGAACGAGCGGTTTATAATCGTCCGATATTCTCAAAAATAGCAACGGAACCGGACGCGGGCATGCTTGCACGAGGCCGCCGCAACCGGATGCCAAGGTCGGACGACATGGAAGCGAAACCTCCCCGCCGTACCCGCGAACGGATTCTCGAGCTGTCGCTGAAGTTGTTCAATGATATCGGCGAACCCAACGTCACCACGACGACGATCGCCGAGGAGATGGAAATCAGTCCAGGCAATCTGTACTACCATTTCCGCAACAAAGACGACATCATCAACAGCATCTTCGCGCAGTTCGAGCAGCAGATTCAAAAGCGCCTGCGCTTTCCGGACGATCACCGGCCGACCATCGACGAGATGTGGTCCTATCTGCAGTACATGGCCGATTTTCTCTGGACGTATCGCTTTCTGTACCGCGACCTGAACGACCTTCTCGCGCGCAACCGCACGCTGGAAACGCACTTCAAGCAGATCATCACGCACAAGGTGCGCTTTGCGCAGCAGCTGTGCGAGGCGCTCGTCGCCGATCAGGAGATGGTCGCGACGCCCGCCGAGATCGAGGTCATCGCAACGAACATCGGCGTGATCGCCACGTACTGGCTGTCGTATCAGTACGTGATGAACCCGCGCAAGTACAACGATCAGGAAGCGATTCGCGCGGAGCTTCATCAGGTGAGCGTGCACATCATCTCGATCATGGCGCCGTATCTGCGCGGCCGCTCGCGCCAGCTTTTCGACGATCTGGTGTCCGGTAAGATGCCCAAGCGCGGATTCGCGGACTTCCTGCCGCCGCGCGACGATGCCGCCAGCGCATCGAAGAACGAAACACCGAAGGATTCCCGATAATGAAGGCAGTGTGTGTGTATTGCGGCTCCGCCCCCGGAGCCCGCCCCGTCTATGCGGAAGCCGCGCGCGCGTTCGGCCGCGCGCTCGTCGAGGCGAACTTGTCGCTCGTGTATGGCGGCGGCCGCGTCGGGCTGATGGGCCTGATCGCCGATGAAGTGCTCGCCGCCGGCGGACGCGCGGTAGGCGTAATTCCCGAACTGCTGCTCGCGAAGGAAGTCGGCCATACGGATCTCACGGAACTGCACGTCGTGCCCGACATGCACGAGCGCAAGAAGAAGATGGCCGATCTCGCCGATGCCTTCGTCGCGATGCCCGGCGGCGTCGGCACGTACGAAGAGTTCTTCGAGGTCTACACGTGGGCGCAACTCGGCTATCACCAGAAGCCCGTCGGCCTTTTGGACGTGAACGGCTATTTCGATCCGCTTCTGTCGATGCTGCGTCATACCATCGACGAAGGCTTCATGCGCAAGCCGTTTCTGGACATGATCCAGGTGGCCGCCGAGCCGAACGAGATGATCGCGAAGCTCGCGGCCTACACGCCGCCCGCGAACGACAAGTGGTCCGAGAAACGCAACGCAGTCTAAGGAGAATCGAGCGATGTCTAAAGTCATCCTGATCACCGGCGCGAGCCGCGGCATCGGCCGGTCGGCTGCCATTCTCGCGGGCGCGCGCGGCTGGTCGGTCGGCGTGAACTACGCGTCGAACGCGCAGGCCGCCGAAGAAACCGTCGCGGCGGTCCGCGCGGCGGGCGGCAAGGCCATCGCGATAGCCGGCGACGTGCGCGACGAAGCGGCGATCATCGCCATGTTCGACGCCACCGAGCAAGCCTTCGGCAAGCTCGACGGCGTGGTGAACAACGCGGGCATCGTCGCGCCGGGGGCGCCTCTGGCCGACATGGACATCGAGCGGCTCAAGCGCATTTTCGACACCAACGTGCTCGGCGCGTATCTGTGCGCGCGCGAGGCGGCGCGGCGTCTGTCGCGCTCGCGCGGCGGCCACGGCGGCTCGCTCGTGAACGTGTCGTCGGCGGCGGCGCGGCTCGGGTCGCCGAACGAATACGTGGACTATGCGGGCTCCAAAGGCGCGATCGACGCGATGACCATCGGGCTTTCCAAGGAACTCGGCCCGGAAGGCGTGCGCGTCAACGCCATCCGCCCCGGCCTCATCGAAACCGAAATCCACGCGAGCGGCGGCAAGCCGGACCGGGCGCACGTGCTCGGCGTGCACACGCCGCTCGGACGCCCCGGCACGGCGGACGAAGTCGGGGAATCGATCGTCTGGCTGCTCTCGGATGCGTCGTCGTATGTGACCGGCGCGATTCTGGACGTGACGGGCGGACGTTAAGCTCGCGCCCCGCGCATCACAGGTCTTCGGGCGCGAAGCGCAGTTCATAGCCGCGCGCTTCGAGCATGCGCGCGATATCCATTTCCCGAAACGCGCGCTCGGCGATGCTGCGCTTGGTCCGATACTGAATGACCGGCGGATCGATGCCGATGAGGCGCCGCCATTTGCAGTGCTGCCCGAAGAGCGACATCATGTCGACGTCGCGATGCGCCGCCCCGGCGTGTTCGATCCCGAAGCGTAGACACATCTCGACCGGCGCGAACCGCAGCCCGACGGCTTCCAGTTCGGGCCGCAGCACGCACGTGAGTTGCACGTCTTCGTTGAGCGCGCAGTTCGTCCATTCCACCTTGAGCGGATCGCCGCCGATCTTGTCGGGCGCGGGAATCGTCATCCGGATCTCGGGATGGTCGATGAGCGCGCGCATCATGCGCCGGCTGCGCAAGCAAAAGCCGCCGTTGATGACCGGCATCACGGTCTGCCCGGGCTTGCCGAGTTCGGCGCTCCACGCGTAGTGCGTGACCCAGCGCGTGCCTTCGCCGGTGTCGATACGTCCGACGTGCGCCATCGGGCCGACGTAATCGTAGTCGAGGAAAGCGTCGGTCCAGTTCGCGGTGTCGAGCACCCAGCCGTCATCCTGGACGATCAGCGCGAACTCCGTCTCCACGACGCGCCAGAGCGCGTACATCATGAACCATGAGTATTCCTGATAATCGAGCGGCGCGATCTTGCGATGCTCGATGCCGGGCGGCAGACTCGCGGGCGTCCGCGGGCTGCACAGCACGGCACGCGCGCCGGGCATCTGGCGCAGGCTCAGCGTGAGCGCATACACGGCGCGCGTCGCATCGGGCAGCCCCGTCACGGAAACCAGTGTGATCTTGCTGAAGTCTTTCATCGCGTTCCCGCAAAAGCAAAGCGATGAAAATAAGTCGGCGCGCGGCGCGTGACTATCGACGGAGTTCTAGAAACCGCCGTGCTCGGCGAGCCACGCTTCTTCGGCGGGCAGCGTCTCGCGTCCGAGTATCCTGTTCCGATGCGGAAAGCGCCCGAATCGTTCGATGACTTCCGCGTGTCTCAGCGCGGAGTCGTAGAAGCTCGCGACGCCCGTGTCGTCGCGCAGTTTCGCGAAAAGGCGCACCGATTCGCGCTGGCTGGCGAGCGTTTCGTCGTGCTCGAACGGCGTGTACACGAACGCGCGATGACAGGCGCTCGGCATCCGCAAGTCGTCGCCCTGCCCGACCAGCTTCTTCGCGACCGCAAGCGCCCGCGCGTCGCCGGCGAAGGCGCGCGGCGTGTTGCGATAACAGTTGCGCGAGAACTGATCCAGGACCACGATCAGCGCGAGCGCGCAAAGCGGCTCGCGTTCCCACGCTTCCAGGCCGCCCGCCTGCGCTTCGTCTAGCAGAGCGCCGAAGCGTTCCGCGATCATCGCGTCGAATGCGCGCTTCTTTCTCCACCACTGCTTGCGCTCGGTGCCGAACTCGGGCGAACCGTTCGCGCCGAACCAGAAGTCCAGCACGTCGTGCGCGCGCGGATCGACAGTCACGACCGTCAAGCCAGTTCCAGCACGAGCCGCCGCGTGCGCGCGCTCTTCTTTTCCAGCTTGGCGATGCGCAGCGTGCCGATTTCGCCGGTATTGCGCACATGCGTGCCGCCGCACGGCTGCAAGTCCACGTTCTCGATGCGCAGCAGCCGCACGCGGCCGAGGCCCATCGGCGGCTTGACGCTCATCGTGCGGACGAGTTCGGGGCGCGCGGACATTTCGTCGTCGGTGATCCATTCGGTGCGCACGTCGTGCGAACCGCCGACGAGTTCGCGCAGCTTCGCTTCCACCGCTTCGCGCTCGATCGGCTCGACCGTCGCGAGATCGAGCCGCGCGTAGTCGGTCGTGATGCTGCAACCATCGACCGGATACGGCAGCACCGCGCAGATCAGGTGGCTCGCCGTGTGCAGCCGCATATGCCGATACCGCCGCTCCCAGTCGATTTCCGCGCTCACCGTGTCGCCCACCTTGAGTTTCGCGAGCGCGTCTTCCTGACCGGGCGCGGGCACATGCACGGCATCGTCGGGCGTCGCGCCTTCGAACTTGGCCTTGCGCGTATCCGCGATGGCGATGACCGTGCCGTCGGCGAGCGTCAGCGTTCCTGCATCGCCCGCCTGCCCGCCGCCGAGCGGATAAAACACGGTCTGGTCCAGATGGATGCCCGCCTCGTCGATGGCGGTGACGGTCGCATCGCAGCGTCTTTGATAAGCGTCCTCGCGAAAGAGCGCGCGTGTAGTCATGACTTCGTGTCCTCGAATGCCTTGGGTGATCGCAGATGATGCCGCAAACCGGCGCGGCCTCGCCCGGTACACAACGGGGCGAATCAGCCGGGACGGTTGCGCATCCAGTCGGCGGTATCGAAGAACGAGGTGAGCAGGCGCTCGCGCAGCGGCTCGGGAAGGCCGATGTCCTCCATCGCCCAGGCCATGCAGCGCAGCCATTGATCGCGCTCGCTCGACGCGATGGCGAACGGCAGATGCCGCGCCCGCAGCCGCGGATGCCCGAAGCGGCTGATGTAGTGGTCCGGCCCGCCCATCCAGCCGCACAGGAACCAGAAGGTCTTGTCGCGCGAATTGTCGAGCGTCGGCGGATGCAGCGCGCGAATGCCGGCGAACTCGGGCTCCAGGTCCATCAAATCGTAGAAACGGTCGACGAGCGCGCGCACGCGCTCCTCGCCGCCGATCAGTTCGAACGCGGTCGGCGCTGCTTGTTGATTGGTCGCTTCGTCTTCGGAAGCCGGTTGATTCACTTCGCTCATTGCTTTGCTTTGACTGAAAACCTACGCGTCCCGCAGTGACTGCAGCGCCGGGCGCGCCAGCACGCGCCGCAGGCTGAGCCAGCCGCCGAGCCCCGCGCACGCGATGCCCGCGACGACGCCCGCCGGCACGAGCCACGGATTGAAATCGATATGGAATTCGAACACGCGCGACGCGAGCACGTAGCCGATGCCCTGCGCGCCGAGCGCGGCCATGAGGCCCGACAGCGCGCCGACCGCGACGAACTCCGCGACCTGCACCGAGCGCACTTGCCGGTGTGACGCGCCGAGCGCGCGCAACAACGCCGACTCGCGCATGCGCTCGTCGCGCGTGCCGGCAAGCGCCGCGTACAGCACGAGCACGCCCGCCGCGAGCGTGAAGATAAAGAGGAACTGCACCGCGCCGATCACCTGCGCGAGCGTGCGCTGAATCTGCGCGAGAATCGGCGCGGTGTCGATGGCCGTCACGTTCGGGTACGCGGCGATCAGGCCGTCGATCATGCGCTGATCGTTCGCGGGCAGATGGAAGCTCGTGATGAACGTCGCGGGCAAGTCCGCGAGCGCCTCGGGCGGCATCAGCACGAAGAAGTTCACCTTGAACGAATTCCAGTCCACCTTGCGCAGGCTCGTGACGGGCGCTTCCACCGGCAGGCCCGCCACGTCGAAACGCAGCATGTCGCCCATTTTCACGCGGATCGTCTTCGCGATGCCCTCTTCCATCGACACCTGCGGCTTCGCACTCGTGCCGTACCACGCGCCCTGCGTCACGCGGTTGTCGTCGGGCAGCGCGGTCGTGTAGGAGAGGTTGAACTCGCGGTCCACCAGCCGCTTCGCGTCCGGCTTGTCGTAGCTGTCCGGATTCACCGCTTTGCCGTTGATCGCGACAAGGCGCGCGCGCACCATCGGCGAGAGCACGGCGTCGGGCTGGCCGTGGCCGTGGAGATAGGCGAGCACGCCGTCGCGCTGGTCCGGCTGAATGTCGATCAGGAACTCGTTGGGCGCATCCGGCGGCGTGGCGTCGCGCCATCCCTTGATGAGATCGTTGCGCGTCATGCCGATCAGCAAGAGGCACATCAGCCCGATGCCGAGCGCCGTGATCTGCAGCGCGCTCGCGCCGCTGCGCCGCTCCAGCGACGCGAGCGCATAGCGCCAGCCGACGCCCGCGCGGCTCCTTTCGCGCCGCACGAAGCGCGCCGCCGCCCACAGCGCCGCGCGCGCGATGACGCCGAAAAGCAGCAGCCCCGCCGCGAACCCGCCCGCGACGATCACGCCGAGCTTCAGCTCGCCCGCCGCGATCACGAGCAGCGCCGCGAACAGCAGCACGCCGACGCCATACGCCGCATACGCGATACGGCTCGCATCGCCCAGTTCGCGGCGGATCACGTGGACCGGCGGCACGCGCGTGAGCGGCAAAAGCGGCGGCAGCGCGAAACCGAGCAGCAGCACGAGGCCCATCGCGATGCCTTGCAACGCGGGCCAGACGCTCGCCTGCGGCAACTCGACATCGACGAGCGAACCCAGCGCGTGTAGCAACACCAGATGCCCGATGAAGCCGAGCACGATGCCCGCCACGCTGCCGATCACGCCGATCGCCAGGAATTCGTTGACGAAGAGCGCGCGCAGCGTCCGCTGGCTGACGCCGAGGCAGCGCATCGCGGCACAGCCGTCGAGATGGCGTCGCGCGAAGCGGTGCGCGGCCATCGCGATGGCGACCGCCGCGAGCAATGCCGTCAGGAGCGAAACGAGCGTGAGAAAGTGGCTCGCGCGGTCGATCGTCTGCCGCACTTGCGGCTGGCCGTCCGACAGCGATTCGAGCGCGACGCCGCGCAGCTTGCCGCCGTCGGTCTTGCCGCGCGCGAACTGCGCGAACCGCTCGACCTGCGCGTCCGGTCCCGCGACGAGCAGCCGGTACGTCACGCGGCTGCCGTAGCCGACCAGCCCGGTTGCCGCGATTTCATCGGCGCGCATCATGAGACGCGGCGAAAAGTTCACGAACGAGAAGCCGCGGTCCATTTCCCGCGTGATGACCGCCGCGACCGTGAAGGTGCGCGTGCCGACCTTCACCGCGCCGCCGACTTTCGTCTTGAGCGCGTCGAGCAGCGCGGGATCGACCCAGACGGTGCCGGGCGCGGGAATGCCTTGCGCGGGCGCATCGGGCGCGTCGGGGCCCGACGCGATGCGCAGCGCGCCGCGCAACGGATAGCCCGGCGTCACGCCCTTGATCGCCGCGAGCCGCGAAAGCGGCGTCTGCCCGGCCGAACTGACCATGCTCGGGAAAATGGTCGTGCCTGCGGTTTCCAGCCCGAGCGCGCGCGCTTCTTGAGCGAACATCGAATCGACGGGGTGATCGGCGCGCACGACGAAATCGGCGGCGATCATCTGGCGGGCGTCGCGCGCAAGTCCCTGCCGCATGCGATCCGCGAGAAAACCGACGCTCGACAACGCGGCGACGGCCAGCACGAGCGCGAGCAGGAGCATCGTGAGTTCGCCCGCGCGCCAGTCGCGCGCGGTCATGCGCCACGACTGGCGCACGGTCTGGAGGAAGTCGAGTCGGGCGCCCGGGTGCGTGTGGTGCGCTGCGTGCGGTCCTTGCGACGCCTTGGCCGCCGGTTTGTCGTTGGCCGCGGTGCTCAATCGTGCTTGCTCCGCAGTCGGCTGATCGGGTTATGCGTGCCCGGCAGCATATGCTTGGCCATGCGCGACACGCCGCCGTGCACGCCGCGCACGAGACGCGGCAGCGCCCAACCCGCCACCACCAGAAACGCGATCAGCATGACGAGGAACAGGAGCGGCACGAAGAACGCAAGCACGAGGCCGAGCGTCGCGCCGACATCTTCGGTGGCGGATGCCGCCCAGTTCGACACCGGCTCCGGCGAAAGGTTGATGAGCGCGCGCGTGCCCGCCTTCGCGAAATGCGACGCCCCGGCGAGCGTGCCGCCCGCAAGCGCGGCGATGGTGAGCAAGGTCGGATCGGCGTGGCCGAGCGAGCCCGCCGCGAGCACGGCGCCCGCCGGAATGCGAATGAACGTATGAATGGCGTCCCACAGGGAATCGAGCGCGGGGATCTTGTCGGCGAGAAATTCGACGAACGCGAGGAACGCCGCCGCGCCGATCACCCACGGCGAAGCGAGCACGGCGAGCGTGTCGGGCAGATGAATGACGCCCATGCGGGCGAACAGGCCGGCGACGAAGACCGTGAGGTACAGGCGCAGCCCGCTCGCCCATGAAAGGCCCGCAGCGAGCGAAAGTGATTCCAGCATTGCCGCCTCCTTGTTGCGCCAGCCGCGCGCTTAAGGCCACGGCTCGATGCTGTACCGGCTGAAACAATCGGCCCGCTTCCGCTGGTTCGGAGCGTGACCGACAGATGCCGCTACGCGGGCGCGCGTAAGATGGAACCGCCAGCCTCCCGCCGCGAAAACCGCAACCGCACGCGAGGCGCCCGTCAGACTGACTTCAGATCATTATATCCACGCAAAAAGCCTGCGGTGAGCGCGTGGTGCGGGACCGGTCAAGCGATTGCCGTTCCCGCGCCTTTCAGTGCCCCGACGTGAGCTTGAGTCCGATCAAGCCCGCGATGATGAGCACCGCGCTCACGATGCGCGCCGCCGACACCGCCTCGCCCATGAAGACGATGCCGAACACGAACGCGCCGACCGCGCCGATGCCGGTCCACACCGCATATGCGGTGCCGAGCGGCAACTGGCGCATGGCGAGCGCGAGCAGCACGAAACTGCCGATGGCCGTCACGAGCGTGAACACGGACGGCCCGAGCTTCGTGAAGCCGTCGGACGACTTGAGCCCCGCCGCCCACGCGACTTCCAGCAGACCGGCAATGAAGAGAAGAATCCAGGACATCGGGTCACTCCCATAAAAATGGGGCCGTCCCCAATGAGTCGATGCGCGTCCCGGTCGTCCGGCACGCGGTTAGCTGATGAGCGCGAGGTCGAAATTGTAGCAAAGGGGTCATGCGCGCCGCGTGTCCCGCCCCGGCAAACGGTGTATTAAAGGACGACCAAGGACGACGCGCGCACTTTCGCATCCTTCGACGCAAACGTTGCAAGAATCGCTAAGGAGCGTTCATGCATATCGACCCGGTTCTGCTCTCGCGCTTTCAGTTCGCGTGGGTCATCGCGTTTCATATCTTGCTGCCGGCTTTCACCGTCGGGCTCGCCTGTTTCATCGCCACACTGGAAGTCAACTGGTGGATCACCAAGCGCGATGTCTACCGGCGGCTGTCGGCGTTCTGGCTCAAGATCTTCGCGGTGTCGTTCGGCATGGGCGTGGTGTCGGGCATCGTGATGCCGTTTCAGTTCGGCACCAACTGGAGCCGCTACGCCGACCGCACCGCGAACGTCGTCGGCCCGCTGATGGGCTACGAAGTGCTGACCGCGTTCTTTCTGGAATCGGCGTTTCTCGGCGTGCTGCTGTTCGGCCGCAAGCTCGTGCCGCAGTGGGCGCACGTCATGTCCGCGCTGTTCGTCGCGCTCGGCACGCTCATCTCGTCGTTCTGGATTCTCGCCGTCAATAGCTGGATGCAGACGCCGCAAGGCTACCGCCTCATGCCCGACGGCCGCTTCGAAGTGGTCAGCTTCTTCGACGTGATCTTCTCGCCGTCGTTTCCGTTCCGGCTGAGCCACACGGTGAGCGCGTTTCTCGTGACCACCGCCTTCGTCATTCTCGGCGTCGGCGCAATGTACATGCGCCAGGGCCGCGCGATCGAGGAAAGCCGCGTGATGCTCAAGATGTCGCTGATCTTCCTGATCATCATGGTGCCCGTGCAGATGGTGCTTGGCGACGCTCACGGCCTCAACACGCTCAAGCATCAGCCGGCCAAGCTCGCCGCAATGGAAGCGCTGTGGGATTCCGGCTCGCGCGTGCCCGCCAATCTTTTCTCCATTCCCGATCAGGACGAAGAGCGCAATCACTTCGAAATCTCGGTGCCGGTGCTCGGCAGCATCTATCTGACGCACGATCCAAACGGCTACGTGCGCGGCCTCAAGGACTTTCCGCGCGAGGACCGCCCGCCTGTCGCGGTCGTGTTCTTCGCGTTTCACATCATGGTCGGCATCGCGATGCTGATGCTCGCGATCGTACTGTCGGGCATCGTGCTCTTCGCGCGCGGCAAGCTCGAACGCAGCAGGCGATGGCTGCGCGCGGCGACGTTCGCGATGCCGCTCGGTTTCATCGCCGTGCTCGCCGGGTGGACGACGACCGAAGCGGGCCGGCAGCCGTGGACGGTGTATGGCGTCCTGCGCACCCGCGATTCGGTGACGCCCTCGCTCACCACCGGCGATGTCGGGCTCTCGTGGCTGCTCTACGTGCTCGCGTACGCCGTGATCTTCGGCTCGGGATACATCCTCTTGCGGCGTCTGGTGCGCATCGGTCCGTCCGAAGCCACGCAGGGCCACGAGAACGAACTGCTTCAGCCGAAGACGCGCGCGGCGCGGCCGCTTTCGGCGGTGTCGTCGGGCGGCGAGACTTCGCGTCAGACGGCGGACGTCGCGCCGAGCGACGACATCGTGCCGCCGCGCCGGCCCAACTAGCTCATCGTCTGACAACCGGAGAACGCGATGCTCGATCTCGTGCCGCTGTGGGCCGCCATTCTCGCGCTGGCCGTGTTCATGTACGTGCTGCTCGACGGCTTCGATCTCGGCGTCGGCATGCTCTTTCTGCTGCGCCGCGACCACGACGAGCGCAATCTGATGATCAACTCCGTCGCGCCCGTCTGGGACTTCAACGAAACGTGGCTCGTGCTCGGCGGCGGCGGACTGTTCGCGGTGTTTCCGCTCGCCTACGCGATCATCGTGCCGGCCGTCTATTTCCCGATTCTCTTCATGCTGCTCGGGCTGATCTTTCGCGGCGTGGCGTTCGAATTCCGCGAAGTCGTCGGCGCGCGCAAGTGGCTGTGGGATCGCGCGTTCGCGTACGGGTCGCTGCTCGCCACGTTCTCGCAAGGCATCGTGCTCGGCATGTTCATTCAGGGCTTTCCGATTGTCGGCCGCCAGTATTCGGGAACGAGCTGGGACTGGCTCGCGCCGTTTCCGCTCCTGGTCGGCGTCGGCCTGATATTCGGCTATGCGCTGCAAGGCTCGACGTGGCTCGTGCTCAAGACCGAAGGCGACTTGCAGGCGTGGGGCCGCAAAATGGCGCGCTTCGCGCTCATCGGCGTGCTCGCGTTCATTCTGCTCATCAGCTTGTGGACGCCGCTCAAAGACGCGCGCATCGCGGCGCGCTGGTTCGGCTTTCCGATGGCCTTCGCGTTCGCGCCGGTGCCGTTGCTCACGGCCTTTCTCGCGTGGAAGCTCTGGTCGAGTCTCTCGAAAGGCCGCGAAGTGCTGCCCTTCGTCTGCTCGATGGGCCTTTTCTTCCTCGCGTTCACGGGGCTCGTCATCAGCCTGTGGCCGTTCATCGCGCCGCCTTCGGTGACGCTATGGGACGCGTCGGCCGCGCCGATCACGCATCAGTTCTTCCTGATCGGAACGCTGTTCCTGCTGCCGGTGCTGATGATCTACGTGACCTGGTCGTACTGGGTGTTTCGCGGCAAGGTGCGCAGCGACATCGGCTATCACGTCGAATGACAGCCGCATCGCGCGTCAGAGCTTTTGCGCAACCGCGAGTGAGAGAATGCGCGTCCACTTGCGGGCTTCTGCGCGGTCGGTCATCGGCAGACGCCATTGGCCGTGAGCCTTGTCGGCGACGTCGAGAATGACGTGCCACTCGCCGCGCGCGTCGTCGTGAGCGAGCTGCGCGTCGCGCAGGTCGGCGAAGATGTAGTGGCCGGTCGCCTCGCCTACGCGCACGTCCAGCAGGCGCTTGCCCGCGGCGAGCCGCACGCCGCCCCAGTCGCGCTTCAGTTCGTGCGTCCAGTTGGTGGCGTCGCCCTTGACGCGCGGCAGATTCGGCGCGATCTCGCGACGCCGCGCGAGCCAGTACATGACGCCCGCCGCGACCGCCGCCGCCACGACCACCGCGACGCCGACAGCGACGCCCAGCCCGAAGCGCGCATCGAGCGCGTCGAAGGACCACACCGCGCCGTAGATCAGCGCAGCGAGCGCGATGAGCGCGAGAACGATCGGCATGACGGCTACCCTTTGCGAGCGAACGAAGCGGCCGCCATCACTGTGCCTTGTGCTTGGCGTTCCACTCGCGCAGCGCCTGCAGCGTGTTCGCGACATGCTGATCCGGCGACAGGCTCGTGTACTCGTAGATGACCTTGCCGTCCGGCGCGATCACGTACGACACGCGGTTGGCCATCGAGCTCTTGAACGGCAATGCGGCGTCGTATGCGCCGATGATCTTCGCGTCGGTATCGGCCGCGACCGGGAACTTGCTGCGGCATTCGCTCACTGAAAAACGCTGCAACGTGCCGATATCGTCGTGCGACACGCCGATCACCGTCGCGCCCTGCGCCTTGTATTGATCGACCGCTTCGGCGAACTCGTGCGCCTCGATCGTGCAGCCCTTCGTGAACGCGGCCGGATAGAAGTACAGCACGACGGGGCCTTTCTTTAGCGCGTCGGCGAGCGAGTAGTCGAAGACGTTGCCGCCGAGCGACGCCTGCGTGACGAACGGCGGCGCGGCATCGCCCGGCTTGAGCGTGGCGCGCGCCATCAACGGATACGCGGCAACCACGCATGCAATCAAGCTCGAAACCGCCACGCCTGCCATCTTCGTTCTTCTTTTCATGCGGATGTCTCTCCGTGATCGGGTTGGTGCCGCGTTCAGTCGAGCCGCTGCTCGCCGAACCATGCGGCCGCTTCGACCTGAAGCGAGGCCAGAAGCTCGGGCGTCAGCGCGTCGAGCGCCGGATCGGCGGCCCGGCGTTCGTCGATGGCTCCGATATCGCCGCGCTCGGTCGCCCGCGCGATGCCGAGCAGCGCGCCCAGTTCGCCCTTGCCCGCCAGAATGGCCGAGCGGATATCGGCGGCCAGATGCAGCTTATCGACAATTTCGGCCGGCTGCAGATCCACCACCACATGCACGAGCGAAAAGATGCCGGTCATGAACGCCGCATCCGAGAACGCTTCATCCGATGGACGCAGCGCATTCGCCGCCAGTTCCATGAAGCGCGCCCGCGTGCCGACGAGTTGCAGGAGCGGATCCGAGCGCCACGGCAGGCCGCTGCCGTCCGCGTACAGCAGCAGTTGCGTCCAGCGCATCAACTGGCGCGTGCCGGCGGCGGCCATCGCTTCCTTCAGCGACGACACGTTGCGTCCGCGCGCATGCGCGCTCGAATTGGCGAGGCGCATGAGTTGCAGCACGATATCCGGATTGCGCTTCAGTTCCACTTCGAGCTCGCGCAGGCCGGGATCGCTGCCGAGCACGGACAAGAGCCGCAGGAGCGTGCCGCGCGCCGGGCTCGCGCGCCGCGCCGACAGCACTTGCGGCCGCGCGAAGAAGTAGCCCTGAAAGAGATCGAAGCCGAGTTCGCGCGCCTCTGCGAAATCCTCGTGCGTCTCGACCTTTTCCGCGACGAGCAGCTTGCCGTGCTTCTTCACGAGCGCCGTCAGTTCGCGCAACTGCGAGCGCTCGGCCGCGAGCAGGTCCACCTTGACGATATCGACCGATGGCAGCGCGGCGAGCAATGCATCGTCGAGGCGCGTCACGTCGTCGAGCGCGAAGCGAAAGCCGTCGCGGCGCAACTGCGCGCATCGCTTGAAGAGCGCGTCGTCGAACTCGATGTTCTCCAGCAACTCGAGCACGAATCGCTCGGGCTGCATGAGATGCACGATGTCGTCGAAGATCAGCTCGCGGCTCATGTTCACGTAACCGGGATGCAGGCCGAGCACGGCCGGCACGCCGATCTCGCCGACCGTGCGCGCGACGACATGCGCGGTCGCCTGCACGTCGTCATCGACGCGGGCGCGGTTCTCGGGTCCGTCGCGAAAGAGGAGCTCGTAGGCGGCGAGCGCGCCTGCGCCGTCGAGAATCGGCTGGCGGCCGACATAGACGCTCGGCTCGCGTCGGGCGCGCAGTTTCAGCGAAGAATCCGGCATGACGGGAACCGAATGAGAGCGACGAATCCGTCAGGCAGGACGACGAGTGCGGACGCAAAGGTTTGCGCCGACGCCGGCACGTGAGCGGTCTCGAAGCCGCAACGACCTGCTCGGGCCGGCGATAAAAGACAATCGATCATGAAGCGTAACGTGTGCGACAAATTCCCGAATCGGGCGACCGTAACGCGGAACGCCCGCCGCATGGCGACCGGGGCCGGGGCGTTTCCGCCGGAAAACGCGCACTGTAACCGAAAATCGCCTTGCGTCCATGTTTACGCCAAGCGCGCGACGGCCGCGCCGGGCGTTTTCCCTGATTGCGGCCGGCGTCCCGTGCGAGAGCGGCATGCAGCCGGCATGCGGTTAAAGAATTTCGCTGAACCGCCGATAACTCGCGTGATAGAGCGTGCCGCGCGTCGTGCCGGCGCGCCGTACGCCGAGCCGCTCGAAGCGGTATTCGCGCGCCGCCGAAGCATCCGACGATCAGCCTGTGCGTCGACCATCGGCTGCGCGCCGCCGCGAGAACCTTAATGACCATGCAAGCGAACCGGACTTCCGTCTCCCGCCGCGCACCCTGGCGCATCGCGCTCGATGTGCTGTGCCGCGCATGGAGACCCGCCGCGCGAGACGACCGCGATCCGCACGCGCACGACGCTGGGTCGCCCGCGTCCGCCTCTGCCTCCGCCTTGTCCCCGGCTCAAAGCGCGGGCATCGCGGGCAAGCCGGCCGCCGCGCTCGAAGCCACGCTCGGCGCGGTCGACTTCCTCGCGCAGGTGGACGACGCGCTGCGCTTTCAGTACGTGTCGCACGCGAGCATCGACTTCATCGGCTATCACCACGACTACCTGAGCATGCTGACGCTGCACGATCTCGTGCCGTCCGAGGAAGCGGGCGAACTGGACGCGCTCGTCGCCCGCGCGCGCGCAAGCGGCCAGCTCGAATGCGCGACGCTCAATCTCGTGAAGTCGCTCACTTACCCGATCTGCGTCGAGCTGCGGCTTCTGGCGACCGCGTCACAAGGCACGCCCGGCTTCGCGCTCGCCGCGTTCGACGTGTCGCGCTGGCGTGAACGCGAAGCGTCGCTCACGCACGCGCTGCATCACGATCCGCTCACCGGCCTCGAGAACGCGACCGCGCTTCAGGCGGCGGTCGTCGCGATGCAGGCGGAAGCGGAACGTACGCGCACGCATACGGCGCTCGTCCTGCTGGATATCGACGACTATCAGCGCATCAACCGCGCGCTCGGCTCCGAGGCCGGCGACGACATGCTGCGCGAAACCGCGCGCCGCATTCAGCACACGGCTACGCACGGCGAGCGCGTGGCGCGCGTGGCCGGCGACGAGTTCGCCCTGCTGCTGCCCGCGGGCGCGACCGCCGAAGCCGCCGAGAATCTCGCGCGGCGGCTCTTGACCGCCATCGCGCAGCCGTACCGGTATCGCGGGCAGCACACGCATTTGTCGGCGAGCATCGGCGTGGCGTTGTATCCGGACCACGCCGTGAAAGACGGCGCGACGGCGAAATCCGGCGTGCAGGCGAGCCTGCTGCGCATGGCCGATCTCGCGCTCGCGCAGGCGAAGGCCGCGGGCGGCAACACGCTCGTCGTCCATACGCTCGACGACGATCCCGCCGACGCGGAACGCCTGAAGCTCGAAGCGGACCTCTACGAGGCCGTGCGCAACGGCGAGTTCTCGCTCTTCTTCCAGCCGATCACGAAGATCCGCACGGGCGCGGTCGTCGGCGTGGAAGCGCTGATGCGCTGGCATCATCCGGTGCATGGGCTCGTGCCGCCGTCGACCTTCATTCCGCTCGCGGAGTCCATCGGCCTCATCAACTATCTCGGCAACTGGGTGCTGAAGGCGGCGTGCATGCAGCTCGTGCAGTGGGACGCCATCGGCATCCGGCTCGATTACGTGTCGGTGAACGTGTCGCCGCGGCAGTTCCGCGACAAGCGCTTCCTCGCCGCGGTGAAGGAAGCCATCGCGCTCACGGGCATCGACGCCAAGCGGCTCGTGTTCGAGATCACCGAAAGCCTGCTGATGCAGGACCCGGAAGAAGCGACGCGCCTGCTCGAAGCGCTGCGCGCGCTCGGCATCCGCTTCGCCGTGGACGACTTCGGCACCGGCTATTCGAGCCTCGCCTATTTGCAACGGTTTCCCCTCGCGAAGCTCAAGATCGACCGCAGCTTTGTCGACAACCTGATTACGTCGCGCAACAACCGCGCGATCGTGAGCGCGGTGGTCGGGCTCGCGCAGTCGCTCGGACTGGAACTCGTCGCGGAAGGCGTCGAGACCGAGGCGCAGCGGGACTTGCTCGCCGAAATGGGCTGCGACCACATCCAGGGCTGGCTGATCAGTCAAGCCATGCCGTCGGACGAACTCGCGCGTTCGTTCCAATCGAGTTCGCTCGTGCTGCACGAGACAATATGAGCGTACGAATGTTCGTGTTCTAATCGAAGAGCGCGCCTTAACGCCCTGAATCCGTGTATCTTCCGGGGCTGGCCGCTAAATGAATGGATCGGGCAGAGCCGCTTCGGGTTAGCCGTTGCGCTACAACAGGTTTTTTTACGCATGGCACGCACCAAGGCCGAACTACTGGACAAGTTGTGGGGGCGCATGAGCGAGCGCGGGGACTTCCCGATGCTTTCGCAGGCGCTGCGCACGACCGTGTCCGCGATGAGCGACGACGACCTCGACTTCACTGCGCTCGTGCAAGTCGTGCTGTCGGACTTCGGGCTCACGCAGAAGGTGCTGCGGCTCGCCAATTCCGCGATGTACATGGCTTTCGGCGGCAACATCACGACCGTCACGCGGGCGCTGATGGTGCTCGGCATGGACGCGGTCGGCCATCTCGTCGTCGGACTCAAGCTCGTCGACCACTTTCATCAAAGCGCGCCGCGCCGCATCGACGCCAAGCTTGAACTCAACCGCACGCTGCTTTCGGGCACCGTCGCCCGGCAAGTAACCGAGCGCATCGACCTCCGTTCAGCGGAAGAAGCGGTGGTCTGCACGCTGATGCGGCAGATCGGCAAGCTGCTCGTCGCGTTCTATCTCGAACACGAGTGGGACCAGTTGCGCCGCAAGGCGGCCACCGAGAACATCAGCGACAGTAGCGCGTGCGCCGCGCTGCTCGGCGTGACGTTCGAAGAGATCGGCATCGAGGCGGCGGACCGCTGGCGTCTGCCGGAAACGATTCGCGCGGGCATGCGCGCGAGCGACCCGACCGCGCCGCCGGATGAAACCGTGCCGAAGCACGTACGCTGGCTGCAAGCCGTCACCAACTATTCGACGGAAGTCGCCGATGCGCTCACCGCGCAGAACGTCGCGGCGGGCGGACGCGAATCGATGCTCGTCGATATCGCCGAGCGCTACAGCGGCGCGCTCAATGCGGATGCGGAAACGCTCGCGTCGATGAGCCTTGCGCTCGCGAGCGAGGATAGCGGCGACGGCGTGATGCGCGAGATCGTCGAATTGCAGGCGAACGCGGACGCCATGGCGCGGGCGAGCGTATCGGCGGAGGCGCGCATCGGCGCGAGTCTCGCCGACTTGCGCTCGCTGCCGTCGAAGAACGCGCTTTCGCCGGTGCTCGCGCTGGCGTCGGAGGCGGTGCTCGCGGGGCTCGGTCTTTCGCGCACGGTCGTCTTCGTGCGTCAGGCCAACAACGAATTCCAGGCGCGTCTCGGCATGGGCACGGGCATCGAGCCGATGCTTTCCTCGCTTTGCTTCAGCGCCGAATTCCGGCCCGATGTGTTCCATCTCGCGATAACGAATCCCGTCGGCATCTTCATCGAGAATGCCCACGATCCGCGGATCGACGCGCGTTTGCCGCGCTGGTACAAGGAGACGCTCGGCGAGGCGCAAGCTTTCGTGCTGCTGCCCGTGAAGTCGAACGATTCGACTGTCGCGCTCGTTTATGGCGACTGGACGGTGGGGCAGCATGTGCACAAGATTTCTCCCCAGGAGATGGGGGCGCTCAATGAGCTCACTCGGGAGCTTAGCCGTTTCTTTTCCAATGCTGATTGGAAGGAAGTTGAGTTGATTTGAGGGTTTTGAGCTTTTTGTTCTTTGCTCTTTGCTCTCGCCGCTCTCCTTCGTCGGGGAACTTGTATTCGTGTCGGTCTATTAGCGTTGCCCCTCCCCGGGGCGGGGGTCACTTTCTTTGCTGCTGCAAAGAAAGTAACCAAAGAAAGCAGCTTTTTCTTGGCCCGCAGCAGCAACAGCGTGGTAACTCCGCAGATAGACATTGGTACTCAGCTTGAAACAGCCCTGAATCACCCTCCACGCCCACTGAACACCCACGTCCTCCGAGCCCCTTGGCTCGTCAAAACCATCTGCATGCTTCGCGCAACTGATAATAACTTCAACGGATGGCCGCAGCCGCAGCCGTAGCCGTAGCCGTAGCCGTTGCCGTAGCCGTAGCCGTAGCCGTAGCCGTTGCCGTTGCCGTTGCCGTTGCCGTTGCCGTTGCCGTTGCCGTTGCCGTATCGTGTCGCAGTCGTAGCGCAGTCTCAACCTTTTGTGGTCGTTGGGCTTGCGCGGCTTGTCGAGGTTCGAATACGCGGCGGAGGCGTCGTTTCGAGATGGTTTTGACGAGCCAAGGGGCTCGGCGGACGTGGCACTCAGCGGGCGTGGAGGGTGATTCAAGGTTGATTCAAGCTGAGTGCCAATGCTTTTCTGCGGAGTGACCACGCTCTTGCTGCTGCGGGCCAAGAAAAAGCTGCTTTCTTTGGTTACTTTCTTTGCATGGGACCAGAGTACGGCGCTAAAGCGCCTACTCTGGTCGACAGCCAAGAAAGTGACCCCCGCCCCGGGGAGGGGCAACCCCAATAGACCGACGAGAAAACAAGTTCCCCGACGAAAGAGCAGTTCATGTAAGCAAAGCATGAAGCGCCCTCGCCCTCGCCCTGGGCAAGGGCAAGGGGCAAGAGCAAGAGCAACAGCCCACAACAAAAAACAACCCTCAGACCAACTGAAACTTCCCAACAAGCCCCTTAAGCGCACGCGCTTGATCATCGAGCGATTGCGCCGCAGCCGCCGCCTGCTCGACGAGCGCCGCGTTTTGCTGCGTCCCGGCGTCCATCTGCGAAACGGCGTGTCCAATCGCCTCGATGCCCGACTTCTGTTCGGCCGAAGCCGCCGAAATCTCGCCCATGATGTCCGTCACGCGTCGCACGGCGCGCACCACTTCCTCCATCGTCGCGCCCGCCTCCTGCGCATAGGTCGAGCCATCCGACACGCGCGAAACCGACGTGTCGATCAACGTCTTGATCTCCTTCGCCGCCGCCGACGATCGCTGCGCCAAAGCGCGCACTTCGCCCGCCACGACCGCGAAGCCGCGTCCCTGCTCGCCGGCGCGCGCCGCTTCCACGGCCGCGTTCAGCGCGAGAATGTTCGTCTGAAACGCGATGCCCTCGATCACGCCGATGATGTCGCCGATGCTCTTCGCGCTCGCGTCGATGCGCTCCATCGTCTCGACCACGCGGCCCACCACCTTGCCGCCCTTCTCCGCGATCTCCGACGCATTGTGCGCGAGCGTCGTCGCCTGCATCGCGTTATCGGCGTTCTGGCGCACCGTCGACGTCAGTTGCTCCATGCTGGCCGCCGTCTTCTCCAGCGCGACCGCCTGCTCTTCCGTGCGACGCGACAGATCCACGTTGCCCGTCGAGATTTCGCTCGACGCCGACGCGATCGCCTCCGCGCTCGCCGCAATGTCGCCCACCGTCGCCGACAAGCCCGACTGCATCTCTGACAACGCGTAGAGCATGCTGGCGTCATCGCGGCGCTTGAGGCGGATCGGATACGCGAGATCGCCCGACGCGATGCGGCTCGCGATCTCTTTCGCATAGCCCGGCTCGCCGCCGAGTTGCCCCGACAGACGCCGCACGACCCATTCGCTGACGATGATCGCGAGCACGAAGAGCGCAATCGTCAGCACCGACACCATCACGAAGGACGAATGGAAGATGAACGCGGCGGCGTCGATGGTCGCTTTTGCGGCGGCGCCCCGGCGCGCGACGAGCTCATCGACCATTTTCTCCAGCTTGCTGGTCTCGACGAGCAGCGAGACGTCCTGCATGCCGACTTGCCAGTTCATCTGCGAGAGATCGAGCGGCTGCTCCTTCACGAGCTTGACGAAGCCGCGCAGGTTGCCGCTCCACGTCGCGAGCGCGGCGGAGAAGCGCTTCTGTTGCCCGAGCGCGTCGGTATCCGCATGGTCGATGTACTGCGCCAGTTGCGCCTGCTCCTTGCCGATCTCGGTCAACGCGCGTTCGATCTCGTTGCCGAGGTCGTCGCGTTCCTTCGCCGTCGATGCGGTAAGCAGCATCTTCTGCGAACGGCTCGCGCGCAGCAGGTAGCCGCGCGTTTCTTCGGCCGCGCGGCTCGCGACATAGCCTTGCGTGTAGATGGACTCGGTCGCGCCGTTGAGCCGGCTGATCTGCGTGAGCGCAATCGCGCCGATGCCGAGCGTGCCCGCCAGAACGAGGCCGAACGCGAGGCGCAAGGTCGCCTTCACGGACAGCGCGCGCTTCGAAGCCGTCTTGTTTCCTGCGCGTGCCGCCTGTCCCGAAGCGGCGTTCGGCATCAGGCCGGCGCCTCGCGCGGCGCGTAGCGGAAAGAGTCTCATCATGTATCCCCGTGTGATTTTCTTCGAACGGTACGCCCGCTCTACGGGACGCCCACATCGCTGGTCTACGGCATAAGCCTCGTTTTCTTTAGCGCAGTGCGTACGGCCGTTCGGTGCCCGGCGATTCTTATAACCGGCCAAAATTCGTTTGTTCCGACGATTCGCGTCGCATCGCCCGTGACGTGTCCGATTCTCGACAAACCTTGGCATGACAACGCGAGCGAGCCACCCTACACTTGACACACATTCGGTTCGCGCATGAATCGCGCGCAGAACAACGAATCCGAAACCACCGCTATCTCTTCTCCGTCACCATGCAAACGAGTATCGACAAAGGCGCCTTTCCGAGCTCGGGCGGCGCGTCGGCAGTGAATGCGGCCAGCGCGTCGAACGCGGCACCCGTGCCAGCGCCGCGCACCGTGTATTCCGTGCTGGGCGCCATCAGCTTCTCGCATCTGCTCAACGACATGATTCAGTCGCTGATTCTGGCGATCTATCCCATGTTCAAGAGCGAGTTCTCGCTCACGTTCGGGCAGATCGGCCTGATCACGCTGACATATCAGATCACCGCGTCGCTGCTGCAACCGATCGTCGGGCTGTACACGGACAAGCACCCGAAGCCGTATTCGCTGCCCGTCGGGATGGGCTTCACGCTGTCCGGTCTCCTGCTGATGTCGATTGCGGGCAACTTCGGCACGTTGCTCATCGCGGCGGCGCTGGTGGGCTGCGGATCGTCGGTGTTCCATCCGGAATCGTCGCGGGTGGCGCGCATGGCGTCGGGCGGCAAGCACGGCCTCGCGCAGTCGCTGTTTCAGGTGGGCGGCAACGCGGGCTCGTCGCTCGGGCCGCTGCTTGCCGCGCTCGTCGTCATTCCGCACGGTCAGCGCTCGATCGCGTGGTTCTCGGCGGCCGCGCTGCTCGCGATGGTCGTGCTCGCGAACATCGGCCGCTGGTACAAGCGTCATCCGGCGGTCAAGAAAGGCCGCGCGAAGGCGGCGCACGCGGCGCTGCCGCGCGAGAAGGTGATGCTGGCGATGAGCGTGCTCGTCCTGCTCGTCTTCTCGAAGTACTTCTACCTTGCGAGCATCACGAGCTATTTCACGTTTTATCTGATCAGCAAGTTCGGCGTATCGGTGCAGGCCGCGCAGATTCACCTGTTCGTGTTCCTCGCGGCGGTCGCGGCGGGCACAATCATCGGCGGGCCGGTGGGCGACAAGGTCGGACGCAAGGCGGTGATCTGGGTATCGATTCTCGGCGTCGCGCCGTTCACCTTGCTGATGCCGTATGTGAACCTGTTCTGGACCGGCGTGCTGTCGGTGGTGATCGGGCTCGTGCTGGCCTCGGCGTTCTCGGCGATTCTGGTCTACGCGCAGGAACTGATTCCCGGCAAGGTCGGCATGGTCGCGGGCCTGTTCTTCGGCTTCGCGTTCGGCATGGGCGGCGTCGGCGCGGCGGTGCTCGGGCATCTCGCGGATGTGACGAGCATCGATTACGTGTACAAGCTGTGCGCGTTCTTGCCGTTGATCGGCGTGCTGACGGTGTTGCTGCCTAAGACTGACGACGCGAAGGCTTGAGCCTTGTGCTTCGGTAGAACGCCCGGTCATGGAAACGTGATCGGGCGTTTGTGTTTGCGGGCAGGCTCAACGACAGGTGATGACGAGCTTCCTGTAGCCATTCTCGACGACGGGCTCCTGCGCCTGACATCGGGATACGGGCGTCGAGAGCTTTTGCGAGAGCAGTATCGTGTTGCCATATCCGCACGACAGCCAGACGCCGTGCTCGTTCTCGGCGGCGACGAATCGCCAGTTGTAAGACCTTCGGCCGTTGACCGTCGTGATCTCCGGCTTCAGGTCATGCCGTTGCTCAGGCGGCCCGATCGTCACGACGACGTCCTGAACCGATAGCGTCGTGCGCCGTTGCTGCGGCTGCCATCCGTCCGGCGCATCGGTGACGACGGCGGGCTGCATCGTCACGCGCGCGGGGCACGCGATTTCAATGGCGCCGGCGGCGGCCGACGCCGCCAAAGACGCAGCGGCGATCACTGCACGCAGCCAATGCCTGCTGCACGATTTCACGCTCGCCCTCATTCGATGATGGAGAACGCGTCGGCGTTATTGCTCGGGTCCACGTATCTGCCGTTTTTCAGCCGGCCTTTCCGACAGATGGCGCGCGACGAGACCACCGGCTTGTTGTCCTCGTCGTTCGCCCATTGATCCATCACCCAGATGCAATGTCCGTCGCTGCGCAGGAAGAACGCGGCGTGATTGCCGTGCGCGTGGCTCCGGTATTCGCCCTTGACGAAGGTTGCGATGGCCGTGCCGACCGGGATCAACGGGGTATCCATCACCCGTGCCCCTTCCCGCCAGAGCGCGGTGGCGGGCGCGTGCGCATAGTGCTTGACCAGATCGACGCACTGGTGAGATCCGACCATGTCGGTGCCTTCCAGGTTGGCTGCGTCGGAATATCGGTATGACATGGAGACCCTCCTTTGACAAGGTCTCCTGATCGTATGCGCCACCGCATCAGGCAATATCGCGCGCGAGCGTTAAATTGCGGCATCGTTTGCGGAAGATCAATGCCGCGTGTCTGCCTTATCGCTTGCCGGATGCTTCCAGCGCCGCCCTGATCTGCACGAGCGCGCTCGCGTCCTCGATCGTCGGCAGATCGCCGGGATCGCGGCCTTCGGCCAGCGCGGCAATCGCGCGGCGCAGCAGCTTGCCCGATCGCGTCTTCGGCAGCATCGAAACGAAATGCACGCGCGCCGGACGCGCAATCGCGCCGAGTTGCGTATCGACCGCGTGGCACAGCTCCGCTTCCATGCCTTCGCGCGCGCCCGGCGCATTGATGCGATCGGCGTCGCGCAGCACGACGAACGCCGTCGCCGTCTGCCCCTTGAGCGCATCCGTCACGCCGACGACCGCCACTTCCGCGACCGCCGCGTGCGCCGACAGCGCCTCCTCGATCTCGCGCGTGCCCAGCCGATGTCCCGCCACGTTGATCACGTCGTCGGTGCGCCCGAGTATCGACACGTAGCCGTCCTCGTCCTGCACGCCCCAGTCGAACGTCGAATAGACCATCTGATTCGGCACGCTGCGCCAGTACGTCTCGACAAAGCGCCGGTCGTCGCCCCAGACGGTCTGCATGCAGCCCGGCGGCAGCGGATAGCCGAGCGTCACGACGCCCTTCTCGCCCGGCGCGCACGGCTCGCCAGTCATCTCGTTGCGCAAGGTCAGGTTGAAACCCATCGACGGCACGCCCGGCGAGCCGAGCTTCGACGGCAATGCCTCGATGCCGCGCGGTATGGCCAGCATCGGCCAGCCGGTCTCCGTCTGCCAGTAGTTGTCGATCACGGGCTTCTGCAGCGCGCTCTGGATCCACTGCGCGGTGGGCTCGTCGAGCGGCTCGCCCGCCAGAAAGAGCGTGCGCAGGCTCGACAGATCGTATTTCTCCATCAGCGCCGGATCCTGCTTCTTCAGGACGCGGATCGCGGTGGGCGCGGTGAACATCAGGTTGATCTTGTGCTGCTCGACGAGCCGCCACCAGATGCCGCCATCCGGACGAACGGGTGTGCCTTCGTACATGACGGTCGTGAGTCCGGCGATCAGCGGCGCGTAAATGATGTAGCTATGCCCCACGACCCAGCCGATGTCCGATGCCGTGAACATGGTGTCGCCGGCCGCGCCCTGAAAGATATGCTCCATCGACGCCGCGAGCGCGACCGCATAGCCGCCGACATCGCGCTGCACGCCCTTCGGCTTGCCCGTGGTGCCGGACGTGTAGAGCACATACGACGGCTCGTTCGATTCGAGCCATTCGCAGGGAACGTGCGCATCGAAGAATTGCTCGCGCAGCGGCTCGTACGCGAACAGATAGCTCGCCTGAAGGCGCTCGGGCGCAAGCTGCCGGTCGATCAAAAGCACTTGCGGCACCTTGAATTCGGCGCGCGACAAGGCTTCATCAACGAGCGGCGTGTAGTCGATCACCTTGCCCGCGCGCGCGCCCGCATCGGCGGTGACGATGAGCGTGGGCTCGGCATCGTCGATGCGCGCCGCGAGATTCGGCGCCGCGAAGCCGCCGAACACGACCGAATGGATCGCGCCGATGCGCGCGCACGCGAGCATCGCGAACAGCGCCTCGGGGATCATCGGCAGATAGATGAGCACGCGGTCGCCCTTCTTGACCGAGAGCGAGCGCATGACGGCGGCCATGCGGTTCACTTCCGCGTGCAGCTCGGCGTAGGTGTAGCGGCGCTCGATGCCCGTTTCCGTCGAAACATACACGAGCGCGTCTTGCTGCGCGCGCGAGGCGAGATGGCGATCGACCGCGTTATGGCACAGGTTCGTGCGCCCGCCGACGAACCATCGCGCGAATGGCGGGTTGCTCGCATCGAGCACCTGTTCGAACGGCGTCTGCCAATGGATGCGACGGGCCTGTTCGGCCCAGAATGTTTCGGGCTCTTCGATCGACTGGCGATACGCTTCTCGGTAAGTCGGCATGCGCGTCCTCTGCAAGATGCAAGCGGTGGCGAGTCGCTGCTCGGCGACTCGCTCCACAGCATAGAGCAGCGGGCGAATGGCTGCCTAGAGAGGGCGCGCCCTGATCGTGTGAGCGCGTGAGCGCGTGTGAGCGCGTGTGAGCGCGTGTCAGCGGTGCGCGCGTTCAGACGGCGCGGCTACTCGATCTGCGCGATCTGCGCGATCTGCCCGATCTGCGCGATGGCGGCGCGCTCGCCGGTGCCGCGCCGTGCCTGAGCAGCACCGGCGCGAGTTCGCCCGCCACGCGCATGCTCGATACAACGACCGTTCGCACGCCGCTGTCTTGCGTGAGCGCGCGCAGCGTTTCGCGCGTGGTCGCCCGCGCCTCGATCCGCGGTGCGATCACGATGAATCCGCGGCAGTGCGCCGCCAGCGCCGCGCGATGCGTGCGCAGCCACGCGGCGCGCAGAGCGAAGTCGTCGGGAGTTTCACCGTCGCTGTGTTCCGCGACGATGACGAACGGCGTCGCGAGCGCGAGCAGCCGGCGCATCTGCGCGGACCACGCGAACGCATAGCCGGGCTTCATCGCCCGGCGACGCACGCGCACGAGCGGGAAGCGGCTTGCGTCGAACATCCGGTTGTCCAAGGCGTTGTAAGTAAGGTCGTCGGCGATCACAGCGGCTTCGGGCTCCATTCGTTCAGGGCGGCGACGAGGCTCACCCAGCGGGAACGGCGCGGCACGACGCGCTTTTTGCGCGCGACGCGTGGCGGCGGGCATTCGACGCGCGCGGCCGACAGCGCGGCGGGCGCTTCGGCCCAGGCGCGGCGGGTTGTTTCGAGGACTTTGGCGGCGTTCGCTGCGATGGCGCGGGCTGCTAGTGCATCGCGCGCCTCGGCGTGCGTTACGCCGTCGGGCTTCGGATCGTTGGTCACGTCGGGCCTCCAGTCGTGTATCCACGATGTACGACCCCATTGTATTGAGAATCATTCTCAATAACAAGCGTAATTGGACGGATGCGGCAAGATGTGACAGCCGACTAGTCGCATGCTGCTGCTTGCGATGGTTCGAGCGGTGCGAGCGGTCGGACGGCTCCAACGCGCGCGGTTGCGCGGCACAGGCAGTACAGGCTGCTGGTGCCGTTGGTGCCGTTGGTGCCGCTTGTGCTTTTTTGCCGTCGGAGCCGCTGAGCCGTTAGGCCGTCGGGGCCATTGAGCCGTTGAGCCGTTGGACCCATTACAGCAATTGCACCCATTGCAGCCGTTGGGCCGGACACAGCCGCAGTAGCAGTTGCAGCGTTGCCGCGGTTCGAGCAGTAAATGCGGCTCAAGCAACTCAACCGCCCCAAGCGTTCGGACCGGCCTAAGCGGTCGCTAACCTTCAACCAGTTCAACCCCGGCCAACCGCCTCACCCCGCCCGCATCAAAAACCGCGACAACACCCCCGACGAGTACATCCCCGCAATCGCCGTCAAGAACTCTGCGAAGGACGCGGGCGCGGCGGCATCGGCCGTATCGGAAATGGTGCGGACAACGGCGCACGGCACGCCGTGCTCGTAGCAGACCTGGGCGAGCGCCGCGCCTTCCATCTCGACCGCGAGCGCATCCGGCAACGCAGCGCGCAACGCGCTCACCGCCTCGTGGCTCGCGATGAACTTGTCGCCGCTCACCACCAGCCCGCGATGCACGCGCGGCCGCATGACGGCGAAGCGTTCGGCGAGCGCGTCGCCTTCGGTTTCGATGAACGCGAGCGCCGCAGCAGCGAGCGCGTCCGACAACGCGCTGTCGGCGTCGAAATGCGTGCGCTCGAGTAGCGGCACTTCGTAGCGCGGGAAAAACGGCGATGCGTCGAGATCGTGCTGAAGCAGCGCGTTCGCGACGACGATATCGCCCACGCGCACGTCCGCCCGCACGCCGCCCGCCACGCCGGTGAAAAGGATCGCATCGACGCCGAAGACGTGGATGAGCGCGCTCGCCGTCGCGGCCGCCGCGACCTTGCCGATGCGCGCGAGCGTCACGACTACAGGCACGCCGTGCGCCTCGCCGACGTGATATTCACGCTTGCCGAGCGTCACCGTGCGCACGTCGCCCGCGCCCCGCATGTGCGCGATCAGGTCGCCCAATTCCTGCGGCAGCGCCGCCATGATCGCGAGCCGCTTCATTCGACGGCCTGCAGCTTGGCCACCGCCAGCGCCAGCCACTTCTCGCCGTGCCGCTTGAAGCGCACCTGCGCGCGGGCATCGCCGCCAGAGCCTTCGAGCGCCGTCACGGTGCCCTCGCCGAACTTCGTGTGAAACACAGCTTGCCCGACCTTGAAGCCGGTATCGGCCGCGCGCTGCTCGTTCGCGAACGACGGCAGCGCCGGACTCGCCGTCGACGGACCGCCGCGCTCCTGTCCCGGCCGCGCGAACCAGTCGCGGCCCCAGCCGGCGTTGTCGGCGCGTCCGCCCCAGCGCGCGCCCGGCTCGACTTTCGGCGTGAGCCATTTGAGCGAGCCCTCCGGCAGTTCGTCAAAGAAGCGCGAGCGGATGTTGTAGCGCGTCTGGCCGTGCAGCATGCGGCTCTGCGCGAACGACAGATACAGCCGCTCCTTCGCCCGCGTGATCGCGACATACGCGAGCCGCCGCTCTTCTTCGAGCCCGTCGGATTCCTGCGCGCTGTTTTCGTGCGGAAAGAGCCCTTCTTCGAGCCCGGTGATGAACACCGCCGTGAACTCCAGGCCCTTCGCCGCGTGCACGGTCATCAACTGCACGGCGTCCTGTCCGGCTTGCGCCTGGTTGTCGCCGGCTTCGAGCGATGCATGCGACAGGAAGCCCGCGAGCGGCGTCATGGTGTCCGGATTCTGCGCCGGATCGGCGATGCCGGGCGCATCCAGCACTTCGATCTCGCCGTCCTCGCTCACCGCCGTGATCTCCTGCGCGGCGGTCGCGCCGGGGCGCAACGGGATCGAGCGCGCGGGCGTATCCAGCCCGTAGCCTTCTTCGCTCACGAACGCCGCCGCCGCGTTCACCAGTTCCTGCAAGTTTTCGAGCCGGTCCTGCCCTTCCCGCTCGGTCTCGTAGAAGGCGGCCAGTCCGCTTGCGCGCACGACGTATTCGACCGTTTCCGGCAGGCTCATCTGCTGCGTTTCGGCGCGCATCTTCGCGATGAGCGTCGCGAACGCGCCGAGGCTCGATCCCGCCTTGCCGGTCACGTAAGGCACGGCGGCGGCCATCGAACAGTTGTAGAGACGCGCGGCGTCGGCCAGTTGCTCGATGGAACGCGCACCGATTCCGCGCGTCGGAAAGTTGACGACGCGCGCGAACGCGGTGTCGTCGTTCGGGTTGTCGATCAGCCGCAGATACGCGAGCGCGTGCTTGATTTCCTGACGCTCGAAGAACCGCAAGCCGCCATACACGCGATACGCAATGCCCGCGTTCACGAGCGTATGTTCGATGGTGCGCGACTGCGCGTTGCTTCGATACAGCACCGCGATCTCGCCGCGCGCGAGACCGGTGTTGATGAGCGCCTTGATTTCCTCGACGATCCAGCCCGCTTCCTGTGAATCGGTCGCGGCTTCGTAAACGCGCACCGGCTCGCCGTGTCCCGCGTCCGTGCGCAGGTTCTTGCCGAGCCGCCGCGCGTTGTTCGCGATCAGATAGTTCGCGGCATCCAGAATGTGACCGTGCGAGCGGTAGTTTTGCTCCAGCTTGATGAGATTGCGCACGCGGAATTCGCGCTCGAAATCGTGCATGTTGCCGACGTTCGCGCCGCGAAACGCGTAGATGGACTGATCGTCGTCGCCCACGGCGAAGATCGCGTTGTGCTCGCCCGCGAGTTGCTTCAGCCACGCGTATTGCAGCTTGTTCGTGTCCTGAAACTCGTCGACGAGGATGTTGCGAAAGCGCGCCTGATAATGCGCACGCAGCGGCGGATTGTGCGCGAGCAGTTCATAGCAGCGCAGCAGCAGCTCCGGAAAATCGACGACGCCTTCGCGCTGGCATTGCTGGTCGTAAGCCTCGTACAGCTCGACGAACTTGCGGTTGAAGTTGTCGGTCGCATCAACGTCTTTCGGACGCAGCCCTTGTTCCTTCGCGTTGTTGATGAAGTACTGGAGGTTCTTCGCCGGATACTTCTCGTCGTCGACGTTCAGGCCCTTCATGAGCCGCTTGATCGCGGAAAGCTGGTCGGCAGTGTCGAGAATCTGGAACGTCTGCGGCAGGCCCGCGTCGCGGTAATGCGCGCGCAACATGCGGTTGCACAGGCCGTGGAACGTGCCGATCCACATGCCGCGCGTGTCGATGGGCAAAAGCGCCGACAGACGCGACATCATCTCGCGGGCCGCCTTGTTCGTGAACGTGACGGCGAGAATGGTCTGCGGCGACGCGTAACCCTGCTGAATGAGCCACGCAATGCGGGTGATGAGCACGCGCGTCTTGCCGCTGCCCGCGCCCGCGAGGATCAGCGCGGGCTCGTTCGGCAGCGTCACGGCGGCGAGCTGTTCGGGATTGAGATTGGCGAGTAAATCGGGCATGGGAAAGTGGAGCGGCGCAAAGCGCGCCAGTGAGCGTGCCAAATGAGCGGGCGAGGAGTCGCCGGGTAGTCGATCATTATAAGACCGCGCCGATGGCGTCGCCCGGCGAGCCATTCGCGGCCGCAGACGGGCCGCGCCCGGATTCGTCCGATTGCGCGGTCCAAACCTTATAATCGGTGATTACCCCGCATCTTTTCACGCATTTTTCGGCAGATTTCACGATGAGCGACAGCACGCTTGCGAAGAGTTTCGAGCCCCAGAACATCGAGTCCCAGTGGGGCCCGGAATGGGAAAAACGCGGCTATTCCGCGCCGACCTTCAAGGAAGGTGCCAAGAACTTCTCCATTCAACTGCCGCCGCCGAACGTCACCGGCACGCTGCACATGGGGCACGCGTTCAACCAGACCATCATGGATGGCCTCACGCGCTATCACCGCATGCTCGGCGAGAACACGCTGTGGGTGCCGGGCACGGACCACGCGGGCATCGCGACGCAGATCGTCGTGGAACGACAGCTCGATGCGCAAGGCATCTCGCGCCACGACCTCGGCCGCGAAGAGTTTCTGAAGCGCGTGTGGGCGTGGAAGCAGGAATCCGGCTCGACCATCACGCGGCAGGTGCGCAGGCTCGGCGCGTCGATCGACTGGTCGCGCGAATACTTCACGATGGACGACAAGATGTCCGCCGCCGTGCGCGACGTGTTCGTCACGCTCTACAAGCAAGGGCTCATCTATCGCGGCAAGCGGCTCGTGAACTGGGACCCGGTGCTCGGCACGGCCGTGTCCGATCTCGAAGTGGTGAGCGAGGAAGAGAACGGCAGCCTCTGGCACATCAAGTATCCGCTGCCGGACGGCTCGGGTCATCTGACGGTCGCGACGACGCGCCCTGAAACCATGCTCGGCGACGTCGCCGTGATGGTGCATCCGGAAGACGAGCGTTATGCGCATCTCATCGGCAAGACGGTCGTGTTGCCGCTGTGTGACCGCGAGATTCCCGTGATTGCAGACGACTACGTGGACCGCGAGTTCGGCACCGGCGTCGTGAAGGTCACGCCCGCGCACGACTTCAACGACTACGCGGTCGGCCAGCGCCACAAGCTGCCGCAAATCGAAATTCTCACGCTCGACGCGAAGATCAACGACAACGCGCCCGAGAAATATCGCGGCATGGACCGGTTCGACGCGCGCAAGCAGGTGGTCGCCGATCTCGAAGCGCTGAGTCTGCTCGATTCCGTCAAGCCGCACAAGCTGATGGTGCCGCGCGGCGACCGCACGGGCGTCGTCATCGAGCCGATGCTCACCGACCAATGGTTCGTCGCGATGAGCAAGGCCGCGCCCGAAGGCACGTTCAATCCGGGCAAGTCGATCGCCGAAACCGCGCTCGACGTGGTGCGCAACGGCGAGATCAAGTTCGTGCCGGAGAACTGGACCACGACCTATTATCAGTGGCTCGAAAATATTCAGGACTGGTGCATCTCGCGTCAGTTGTGGTGGGGGCATCAGATTCCCGCGTGGTACGGCGAGAACGGCGAAATCTTCGTCGCGAAGACCGAAGACGAAGCCCGCGCGGACGCCGAGCGCCAGGGTTACACCGGCTCGCTCAAGCGCGACGACGACGTGCTCGACACGTGGTTCTCCTCCGCGCTCGTGCCCTTC
This sequence comes from Caballeronia sp. Sq4a, assembly GCF_023170545.1. Lineage (NCBI taxonomy): Bacteria > Pseudomonadati > Pseudomonadota > Betaproteobacteria > Burkholderiales > Burkholderiaceae > Caballeronia > Caballeronia sp. Sq4a. The sequence continues at coordinate 1,886,129 of NZ_CP084250.1, forward strand.
TCGTCGCTCGGCTGGCCGAACGAGACGAAGGAACTGAAGGCGTTCCTGCCTTCGTCGGTGCTCGTGACGGGCTTCGACATCATCTTCTTCTGGGTCGCCCGGATGGTGATGATGACCACGCATTTCACCGGCAAGGTGCCCTTCGAAACCGTCTATGTGCACGGCCTCGTGCGCGACGCGGAAGGCCAGAAGATGTCGAAGAGCAAGGGCAATACGCTCGACCCGATCGACATCGTGGACGGCATCGACCTCGAAACGCTCGTCGCCAAGCGCACGAGCGGCCTCATGAATCCGAAGCAGGCCGCGCAGATCGAGAAGAAGACGCGCAAGGAATTTCCCGACGGCATTCCGGCGTTCGGCACGGATGCGCTGCGCTTCACGATGGCGTCGATGGCCACGCTCGGTCGCAATGTGAATTTTGATCTGGCACGCTGCGAGGGGTATCGCAACTTCTGCAACAAGCTCTGGAACGCCACGCGTTTCGTCTTGATGAATTGCGAAGGCCACGATTGCGGCTTTGCGAACGTGGCCGGCTGCAAGCCGGGCGACTGCGGACCCGGCGGCTACACCGACTTCTCGCAGGCGGACCGCTGGATCGTGTCGCTGCTTCAGCGCGTGGAAGCGGAAGTCGAGAAGGGCTTCGCGGACTATCGCTTCGACAATGTCGCAAGCGCAATTTACAAGTTCGTGTGGGACGAGTACTGCGACTGGTACCTCGAACTCGCGAAGGTGCAGATTCAGAACGGCACGCCCGAGCAGCAGCGCGCCACGCGCCGCACGCTCCTGCGCGTGCTGGAAACCGTGCTGCGTTTGGCGCACCCGGTCATTCCGTTCATCACCGAAGCGTTGTGGCAGAAGGTCGCCCCGTTGACGGACGCGTACCCGGCGGGCGCGCAGGAAGGCGAAGCGTCGATCATGACGCAGCCGTATCCGCGCGCCGAGACGAAAAAGCTGGATGAATCTGCTGAACAGTGGGCCGCCGAACTGAAAGCAGTGATCGACGCATGTCGTAATCTGCGTGGCGAAATGAACCTGTCGCCCGCGTTGAAGGTGCCCTTGCTCGCGCACGGCGACGCCGCGCGTCTTTCGTCGTTCGCGCCCTACGTCGCGGCGCTCGCGCGGCTCGCGGAAGTGAAGATCATCGACGACGAAGCGGCGCTCGATAAAGAAGCGCACGGCGCGCCGGTGGCGATCGTCGGCCAGCACAAGCTGGTGCTGAAAGTCGAGATCGACGTCGCGGCGGAGCGCGAGCGTTTGACGAAGGAAGTCGAACGTCTTGGCGGCGAGATCGTCAAATGTAACGCGAAGCTGGGCAATGAAAGCTTTGTTGCAAAAGCGCCGGCCGCTGTCGTTGAACAGGAGCGCAAAAGGCTGGCAGAATACAAGACCACTATCGAGAAGCTTCAGGCGCAATTATTGCGACTGCCCGTGTGATGGGAGTCGTTCTTACGCCCTGTTCAGTCGCTTCACTCGATGTTCTAAATGATTAAGAGGATCAGGGTCATCACATGCTAAAAGTTACCAAAGCGGTTTTTCCCGTTGCGGGTCTCGGCACGCGGTTCCTCCCCGCGACCAAGGCTAGCCCGAAGGAAATGCTGCCGGTCGTCGACAAGCCGCTGATTCAGTACGCGGTCGAAGAAGCGATGGCCGCCGGCATCACCGAAATGATCTTCGTCACCGGCCGCAGCAAGCGTGCCATCGAGGATCATTTCGACAAGTCCTACGAGATCGAAGCCGAGCTGGAGGCGCGCGGCAAAGAGAAGCTTCTGGAGCTCGTGCGCAGCATCAAGCCGAGCCACGTGGACTGCTTCTACGTGCGTCAGGCCGAGGCGCTCGGTCTCGGCCATGCGGTGTTGTGCGCCGAAAAGCTCGTCGGCGACAACCCGTTTGCCGTGATCCTCGCGGACGACTTGCTGTACGGCAAGCCGCCCGTCATGTCGCAGATGATCGAAGTTTTCGACCACTATCACAGCTCGGTGATCGGCGTCGAAGAGATTCCGCCGCAAGACACGAAGTCGTACGGCATCATCGACGGCAAGGAGTGGGAAGACAACATCGTCAAGTTGTCGGGCATCGTCGAGAAGCCGGAGCCGGCGGTGGCGCCGTCGAACCTGGGCGTGGTCGGCCGCTATGTGCTGAAGCCGCGCATTTTCGATCACATCCGCGCGCTCAAGCCCGGCGCGGGCGGCGAGCTGCAACTGACGGACGCGATTCAGTCGCTGCTGTCGGATGAGCAAGTGCTCGCGTACAAGTATCACGGCACGCGTTTCGATTGCGGCAGCAAGCTCGGCTATCTGAAGGCGACGGTGGAATTCGCGCTGCGCCATCCGGAAGTGGCGAAGGACTTCGAAGAATATCTGCGCACGCGTTCGCCGGTTCTCGAAGGCTAAGCGTCAACGGCCCTGTACGAAAAAAATGCCCGTCACTTGCGTGACGGGCATTTTGCTTTTGCGCCTCAGATTTTCAGCGGCGCCGCATCAAGAAGATAAACGTCTTGTCCTGCGAACTCGACTCGACGATTTCGTTGCCGGTCTGCTTGGCAAACGCGGCGAAATCGCGTTGCGAACCGGGATCGGTCGCGAGCACTTTTAGAATCTGGCCGCTCGTCATGTCGGCCAGCGCCTTCTTCGCCCGCAGAATCGGCAACGGGCAGTTGAGCCCGCGTGCGTCGACTTCCTTGTGAACTTCCATCGCGATTGAACCTTCCGTGTGCCTGATGGTTCGATTTTAACGCAGCGGTTGGAGATCTACCGGCCGCCCACTCGCATACGCTTCCCGCAACGCGATGCCTATGCGCGTCGCCTCTCGCGCATCGTTCAGCGTGAGACCGGTCGGCGTGCCGTCCTTCAGCAGCGCGACGAACGCCTGCGCCTCGCGCAAGAACGCATCCTCGAAACGCTCGAAGAACGTCGGCGTGCACGCGTTGCGCATGCCGTGCTCATCCGCGATTTCGACGCGGTTCAGCCGCGGATTGCGCCCGACCGACAGCGCCCCCGCCGTACCGATTACTTCGGTCTGCGTATCATGTCCGTGCGCCATCGTGCGCGAGGCGTAGCACACGGCGAGCCGGCCATCGTCGAATTCCACGACGCCCACGCCGTTGTCGATATCGCCGCATTCGCGCAAGCCCTCGTGAATCGCGATCGTGCCACTCGCGAACACGCGCTTCGCGCGCGGGTTGCCGAGCATCCAGCGCGCGAGGTCGATGTCGTGCACGCTGCAATCGAGAAAGAGTCCGCCCGAAGTCGGCGCGAAGCGCACGAAGAAACCGTCGGGGTCGTTCTTGTCGCAGGTCTGCGAGCGCACCATGAACGGCCGGCCGATCGCGCCCTTCCCGACCTGCTCGAACGCATCGCGATAACTCGCGTCGAAGCGGCGCACGAAGCCGATCATCACGTGCAATTGCGGATGCCGTGCGTGGGCTTCGATCACGCGGTCGCATTCGGCGAGATCGAGCGAGAGCGGCTTTTCGCAGAAGACGTGCTTGCCCGCCTCCAGCGCGGCGATGATCTGCCGCGCGTGCAGCGAGGTCGGCGTGACGAGCCACACCGCATCGACCGATGCGTCGGCGAGCAGCGCGTCGTAGTCCGCGTAGAGCGCAAGCTCCGGCAAGCGTTCGCGCGCCCACGCGCGTTCCTCGTCGACGGGACTGCACGCGGCAACGAGCCGCGCGCCCGGCACATGCCACGCGAGGTTCTCCGCGTGGCGCCGGCCGAGCCGGCCGAGCCCGACAATTCCTACGCGCACCACGCGCACCGCGCTCACGCTTGTTGCTCCGCGAGCCGCACGATGCGCTTCTCGCGCCACGAAAGCGTCGCAGCTTCGGCCAGTTCCAGCGCCTTCAGGCCATCGGCGACCGTCGTGCGGACCGGCTTGCCATGATTGACGGCATCGAAGAAATGCGCGATTTCCAGCGCATACGCCGCGCGATAGCGTTCGAGAAAGAACGCCTCGGGCACGTCCGACGAGACGGACGTCTTCGAATACGCGGTCACTTCGGTCGGCCGCACATTGCCCGCCTGAAGCATGCCGGCGCTGCCGAGCAACTCGAACCGCTGGTCGTAGCCATACGCCGCGCGCCGCGCCGTGTTGATCTGGCACAGCCGGCCGCGCTTCGTGCGGATCGTGACCGCGGTCGAGTCGATATCGCCGGCATCCGCGATAGCCGGATCGGAGAGGCAACTGCCGGTCGCGTGCAGCGTCTCGGCCTCGTCATCGAGCATCCAGCGGAAGATGTCGAAGTCGTGGATCAGCATGTCCTTGAAGATGCCGCCCGAATGCTTGATGTATTCGACCGGCGGCGCGCCCGGATCGCGGCTCGTGACGATCAGCATTTCCGGATCGCCGATTTCGCCGGCATCGACGCGCGCCTTCAGCGCCGAGAACGTCGGATCGAAGCGTCGCTGAAAACCGATCATGCACACGACGCCCGCTTGTTGAACGGCATCGGCGCAGGCGCGCGCGCGTTCGAGCGTCAGGTCCACCGGCTTCTCGCAGAACACGTGCTTGCCTTGTGCGGCCGACTGCATGATGAGGTCCGCGTGCGTGTCCGTGCTGGAACACACGACGGTCGCGCCGATCGTCGCATCGCCCATTGCGCCGTCGATATCGGCTACTTGCGCGCCGTGCTGTTCCGCAAGCGCGGCCGCCGCGTCACGGTTCACATCGACGACATACTTCAGCCGCACGCCCGGCTGCCGCGCCAGATTCGCCGCGTGAATCTTGCCGATGCGCCCTGCTCCAAACACCGCCACGTCAATCGTCATAACCGCCTGTCTCCCTGGATTCTTCGACGTTCAATTCGAGCCGGTACGCGAGCGCGATGAAAAGCGCCTGGCACAGGCAGATGGTGCTCGTGAGCGAGCGAAACGCGAACGCGCTGCCCTCCTTCACGAGCAGACTCGCGCTCGCATGACGCGCGAGCGGCGAAAGCTGGCTATCGGTGATGACGAGCGTTGCCGCGCCGTGATGCTGCGCCGCGCGCACGCAGTATTGCGTCTCCTTGCCGTACGGCGCGAAGCTGATCGCGATGAGCACGTCGCCCTTCTTCACGCTGCGAATCTGTTCGCGGAACATGCCGCCGACACCCGAGATCAGATGCACGCGCTTTTTCGTATGGCCGAGCGCATAAACGATGTAGCTCGCCACCGCGAAGGAGCGGCGCACGCCGATCACATAGATGTTCTCCGCCTTCTCGAGCATCTCGACGGCGGCTTCGAACTGCGCGTTGTCGAGGCCGGCTTCGAGTTCGTCGAGACCCGCGCGGCTCGCCGCGATGAATTCGCGCGCCACGGAAACGCCCGAAGCGACGCCGGCCTTCTCGTCGATCAGCTTGCGAATGCGCTGCTGATAGCTCTGCGCCGTGCTGCCGCCCGCGTACGCCTGCCGGAACACCGCCTGAAAGTCCGAGAAGCCGGAGAAGCCGAAACGCTGCGCAAACCGCACGACCGCGGACGGATGCACGCCGCACGACGCGGCGATATCGCTCGTGCGGTCCATCATCACGCTCTGCCGATGCTGCTCGATATACGACGCCACGCTCTTCAGCTGGCGCGGCAGCGAGTCGTACGCATCGGTGATCCGCTGCATCAGGTCGTCGACGGAGAGCACGTCGGTACTGGTTTCATCCTGCATGGAAAGCCCGGTTCGTCGGCGCCCGAAAGCGAGCGCCGGTGCAGCCGATTATAGAAAGCCCGCCCGCAATTTGGAAAGCATTTTCCATTTGTCGCACCGTTGAAATATCTATTGCAGACCGCCGAAAACTGACCTACTCTTGCTCGTGAGCATGGTGAGAGCGGCTCGTCGCCCTCGAACGGCTCGCCAAAAGATCACACCAGACAACAACCGAGATAGGTGGAGACAATGACCCTTTGCAACGGTCGGGCCGCGCTGCGCGCGCTGGCGGCTGCTGCTGCGCTGTGCAGCGCCGCGTTGTTCACGACGTCCCCCGCTCACGCGGCGCCGGACGCCAGATTCGTGCTCATCAGCCACGCGCCGGACTCGGACTCGTGGTGGAACACCATCAAGAACGCGATCAAACAGGCGGACGAGGACTTCAACGTCCAGACCGACTATCGCAATCCGCCCAACGGGGACATCGCCGACATGGCGCGTCTCATCGAACAGGCCGCCGCGCGCAATTACGACGGCGTCATCACGACGATCGCGGACTTCGACGTGCTGAAGAGCGCGCTCAACAAGGTGACGGCGAAGAAGATCCCGCTCGTCACGATCAACTCGGGCACCGAGGAACAAAGCGCGCAACTCGGCGCGATCATGCACATCGGTCAGCCGGAATACGTGGCGGGCAAAGCGGCGGGCGAGAAGGCGAAAGCGGCCGGCGTGAAGTCGTTTCTGTGCGTGAACCATATCGCGACGAACACGGTGTCGTTCGACCGTTGCCGCGGTTTCGCCGATGCCATCGGTGTGGACTATAAGGCGTCCACGGTCGACTCGGGACAGGACCCGACGGAGATCCAGTCGAAGGTCTCCGCGTTCCTGCGCAACCATCCCGACACGCAGGCGATTCTCACGCTCGGACCGACGCCCGCTTCCGCGACGCTCAAGGCGGTTACGCAAATGGGCCTGCAAAACAAGGTCTATTTCGTGACCTTCGACTTCTCCGACGACATCGCGAAGGCGATCAAGGACGGCACGATCAAGTTCGCCATCGACCAGCAACCGTATTTGCAGGGCTATATTCCGGTCGCGGTGCTCGCCATCGTGAAGAAGGAACACACCACCGATCCGGCGAAGATCCGTCAGCTTCTCGAAGCGAACCCGAAGTTCAAGGCGCGCCTCGAAACGTACGGCTTGCAGCCGTCGTACGGGCCGAAGAACATTCGCTCGGGCCCGGGCTTCATCACTAAAGACAATCTCGACAAGGTCGTGAAGTACGCCGGGCAGTACCGCTGATGCACGGCTGACCTTCTTCGGGCGGCGCGTCACGCGAGCCGCCCGCTTTTCTCCGACACGAAATGCTGCTGCGTCCATTCCCGGACGCGGCAGGACCGCACGCATCCGTACCGCATTAGTGATCGTTTCAAGGAGCCATCATGGGCGTAGCCGGCAAGCACTATCCTCCACACGCGAATCCTCAGCACGACAGCGCCGACGCTGCGATCGACAAGGACAGGCCATCGGACGAGCGGGTGCGCCGGCAGTCTTGGTTCGGGCATCTGCTCAACCGCCCGGAATTCGCCGCGATATCGGGCACAGTGCTCGTATTCATCGTGTTCGGTTTGGGCGCGGGTTCGTCGGGCATGTTCAACCTCGACGGCGTGATGAACTGGTCGCAAGTGGCCGCCTATCTCGGCCTGCTCGCGGTCGGCGCGTGCCTTTTGATGATCGCGGGCGAGTTCGACCTGTCCATCGGCTCGATGATCGGCTTCGCCGGCATGATGGTCGCCCTGCCCTCGGTCTATTTCCACTGGCCGATTTCGCTCGCCATTCTTTTCGCGTTCGTCGCGTCGATGCTGCTCGGCGCGCTCAACGGCTATCTCGTGATGCGCACGCGCCTGCCGTCGTTCATCGTCACGCTCGCGTTTTTGTTCATTCTGCGCGGCCTGACGCTCGCGCTCTCGATCATGTTCGCGGACCGCACGATCATCTCCGGCGTCGGCGATCTCGCGCAGAAGGATTGGGTCGCCGATACGCTCTTTCACGGCGTCGCGCTGCACGGCTTCTTCACGTGGCTCGCGCACCTGGGCATCGGCAAGCTGCTCGATAGCGGCGAGCCGCTCGTGCCCGGCATCCCGAAGGTCATCATCTGGTGGCTCGTGCTCGCGGCGATCGGAGCGTTCGTGCTCGCGAAAACGCGCTACGGCAACTGGATTCTCGCGGTCGGCGGCGATGCGAACGCCGCGAAGAACGTCGGCGTGCCGGTCAAGCGCGTGAAGATCTCGCTCTTCGTGCTGACCGCGTTCTGCTCGTGCCTCTTCGCCGTGCTGCAAGTGTGCGATATCGGCTCGGCGGCGGCGGATCGCGGCTTGCAGAAGGAATTCGAAGCGATCATCGCGGCGGTCATCGGAGGCACGTTGCTGACGGGCGGTTACGGCTCGGTCGTCGGCGCATGTTTCGGAGCACTGATCTTCGGCGTCGTGCAGATCGGCATCACCTACACGAACGTGAGCTCGGACTGGTTCCGCGTGTTTCTCGGCGTGATGCTGCTGATCGCCGTGCTCTTCAATCACTACGTGCGCCGCCGCGTGTCGCAGGCGCAATGAGGACGACCGCCATGAACGACGACAACATTCTCGCGCTCGAAAACGTCAGCAAGTTCTTCGGCAAGGTGATCGCGCTCAACGGCGTCACGTTGCGGCTCAAACGCGGCGAAGTGCACTGTCTGCTCGGCGATAACGGCGCGGGCAAGTCCACGCTCATCAAGACGCTGGCAGGCGTGCACGCGCCTTCTGCCGGGCAGTATCTTGTCGATGGCAAGCCCGTGCATTTTCAATCGCCGAAAGAGGCGCTCGACCTCGGCATCGCGACGGTGTATCAGGACCTCGCGCTCGTGCCGCTGCTGTCGGTCGCGCGCAACTTCTTCATGGGCCGCGAGCCGCAGAAGAAGCGCTTCGGTCTTTTCAGCGTGATGGACCTCGATCTCGCCGCCGAAACGTCGCGTGCCAAGCTCGCGGAAATGGGCATCAACGTGCGCGATGCGCATCAGCCCATCGGCACCATGTCCGGGGGCGAGAAGCAATGTCTCGCGATTGCGCGCGCCATTCACTTCGGCGCGCGCGTGCTGATTCTGGACGAGCCGACCGCCGCGCTCGGCGTGAAGCAGAGCTTCAATGTGCTCAAGCTCATTCACAAGGCGCGCGCGAAAGGCATCTCCGTGATCTTCATCACGCATAACGTGCACCACGCGTATCCGATCGGCGATTCCTTCACGCTGCTCAACCGCGGCCGTTCGATGGGCACCTTCACGAAGGACACCATCACGAAGAACGAAGTGCTCGACATGATGGCGGGCGGCGCGGAAATGCAGAAGATGATCGGCGAACTTGAAGGCGCGACCATCTGATACCAGGGACATCATTCATGCCTGCACAAAACACTTCCCGTTTCGCGCCGGATCGCACGCGCGATATCGTGTGCCTCGGGCGTCTCGCCGTCGATCTGTATGCGCAGCAAGTCGGCGCGCGGCTCGAAGACGTGTCGACGTTTGCAAAGTATCTCGGCGGATCATCGGCGAATATTGCGTTCGGGTGCGCGCGGCTCGGGCTCAAGTCGTCGATGCTCGCACGCGTCGGCAATGACCACATGGGGCGCTTTCTCACCGAAACGCTCGCGCGCGAAGGCTGCGATATCAGCCACGTTCGAACCGATCCGGAGCGGCTGACCGCGCTCGTGCTGCTCGGCATAGAAGATCGCGATACGTTCCCGCTCGTCTTTTATCGCGAGAACTGCGCGGACATGGCCGTCGACGAAAGCGATTTCGACGAAGCGTATATCGCGTCATCGAAGGCGCTGCTCATCACGGGCACGCACTTCTCGACGGAGCACGTGAACCGCACGAGCCGCCGCGCGCTCGAATATGCGCGACGCAACCAGGTCCGCACGATACTCGACATCGACTATCGGCCGGTGTTGTGGGGTCTCACGGGCAAGGCCGACGGCGAGACGCGCTTTGTCGCGAACGAAGGCGTGACCGCGCATTTGCAGCGTATTTTGCCGCTGATGGATCTCGTGATCGGCACCGAAGAAGAGTTCCGCATCGCGGGCGGCAAGGACCGTCTCATCGATGCGCTTACGATGGTGCGCACCGTCACGAGCGCGACGCTCGTGGTGAAGCGCGGGCCGCTCGGATGCTCGATCATCGAAGGCGCGGTGCCCGCTTCCATCGACGACGCGCCGATACACGGCGGCGTCGAAGTGGAAGTGCTGAACGTGCTCGGCGCAGGCGATGCATTTGCCTCCGGCTTCCTCTCCGGATGGCTGCGCGATGCGCCGCTCGAAGCCTGCGCGAGCGCGGCGAATGCCTGCGGCGCGCTCGTCGTTTCGCGACACGGTTGCGCGCCCGCCATGCCGACGCCCGCCGAACTCGACTATTTCCTCGCCGCCGCGAAGCAAGACCCGGCACGCATGCGCCGCCCCGACCGCGATGCGACGCTCGCGCGGCTGCATCGCGTGAGCCCTGCGCGCAAGGCATGGGACGAAGTGCTCGGCTTCGCGTTCGATCATCGCAACCAGTTCTTCGAACTCGCGCAGCAAACGGGCGCAAGCGAAGCACGCATCTCAACGCTCAAGGGCTTGTTCGTCGAAGCGGTCGCGCAGACAGAAAAGGACTTGCAACTCGAAGGACGTATCGGTGTGTTGATCGACGACCGCTACGGACAGGATGCGCTGAACGCGGCAACGGGGCGCGGCTGGTGGATCGGCCGGCCGGTGGAGTTGCCCGGCTCCATGCCGCTCGTCTTCGATCATGGCCGATCGGTCGGCACGACGCTCGTCGAATGGCCGCGCGAGCATGTGGTGAAGTGCCTCGTTCACTATCACCCGGATCATCCGCATGACGTGCGGCTCGAACAGGAAGCGCAGTTGCGCGCGCTTTACGATGCAGTGCAGGCAAGCGGCCACGAACTGCTGCTCGAAGTGATCGTGCCGAAGAACGGACCGCCCGTTGCGGACGACACCGTGTATCGCGCGCTGAAGCGCCTCTATAACCTCCAGTTATATCCCGAGTGGTGGAAGCTCGAACCGATGAGCGCGGCGCAATGGCAAGCCGTCGATGGCTTGATTGCCGAGCGCGATCCGTATTGCCGTGGCGTCGTGCTGCTGGGATTGTCCGCGGGCGTCGATCAGTTGCGCGATGGCTTCAATCAAGCGGCATCGTCGAAGACATGCAAAGGCTTCACGGTAGGCCGAACCATCTTTCATGAGCCGAGCCACGCCTGGCTTGCGGGCGAAATAAGCGACGACGAGCTCATCGCCCGCGTGCGCCGCACGTTCGAGACCTTGATCGCGGCATGGCGCGACGCGCGCGCGTCGCAGGACACGACAGCCGATATCAAGACCCTTCACGCAACTCAGGAGCAAGCCGCATGAACGCAGTGGCTTCCACCATCAGACTGACCGCCGCGCAGGCGCTCGTGCGCTATCTCGCGGCACTCTCCACGGAACACGGCGAGCCGCTGTTCGGCGGCGTGTTCGCGATCTTCGGGCATGGCAATGTCGCGGGCATGGGCGAAGCGCTCTATCGACATCGCGAGGAATTGCCGACGTATCGCGCGCATAACGAACAAGCGATGGCGCATAGCGCGATCGCCTTCGCCAAGGCGCACATGCGACGCCGCATGATGGCGGTGACGACTTCAATCGGGCCGGGCGCGACGAATCTCGTCACAGCGGCCGCGCTCGCGCATGTCAACCGCTTGCCGGTGCTGCTGTTGCCCGGCGATATCTTCGTCTCGCGCGCGCCCGATCCGGTGTTGCAGCAAGTCGAAGATGCGCATGATGGCGGCGCATCGGCGAACGATGCGCTCAAGGCCGTGTCGCGTTACTTCGATCGCATCGTGCATCCCGCGCAGTTGTTGAGCGCGTTGCCGCGCGCCATTCGCGTGTTGACCGACGCCGCGCAATGCGGACCCGTGACGCTCGCGCTGCCGCAAGACGTGCAGGCGATGGCGTATGACTACCCTGCTTCGTTCTTCGAGCCGCGTGCAGTCGAGTTTCATGCGCCGGCTGCATCGTCGCGCGAGATCGAGCGTGCTGCCGCGTTGCTGCGTGATTCACGCGAACCGATGATCGTGTCGGGCGGCGGCGTGCTGTATGGTCTCGCCACCGAGGAACTGCGCGACTTCGCGCACAAGCACGGCATTCCGGTCGCGGAAACGCAGGCGGGCAAGGGCGCGCTCGCATGGGACGACGCGTTGAACGTGGGCGGCATCGGCGTGACGGGATCATCGTCCGCGAACGAACTGGCGCGTGCGAGCGATTGCGTGATTGCCGTCGGCACGCGCTTGCAGGACTTCACGACGGGATCGAACACGCTCTTCACAGCGGCCAAGCTTCTCGCCATCAACGCGAATCCGTTCGATGCCCTGAAGCAAAACGCCGTGGCCGTCGAAGCGGACGCGCGTCTCGCGCTCGATGCGCTATCGCAAGCGCTCGGCGACTGGCGCGCGGCGCCCGAATGGACCACGCGCGCGCAACGTCTTGCGAACGACTGGCGCGAGACCGTCGCGCATGTAACGAACACGCCGCCGCCGGACGGCCGCCTGCCGCGAGAAGCGGAGGTGATCGGCGCGGTGCAACGTTCGCACGATGCGTCGCCGGCCGACGATATCGTCGTCTGCGCCGCGGGCACGCTGCCCGCCGACTTGCAGAAGCTGTGGCGCACGGGCGCGCCGGGCGGCTATCACGTCGAATACGGCTATTCGTGCATGGGCTATGAAATCGCGGGCGGCCTCGGCGTGAAGCTCGCGCGGCCCGAACGCGAAGTGATTGTGATCGTCGGCGACGGCAGCTATCTGATGATGAATAGCGAGCTGGCTACATCGGTGATGCTCGGCGCGAAGCTGATCGTGGTGCTGCTCGACAATCGCGGCTATGGCTGCATCAACCGCTTGCAGCAGGCGTGCGGCGGCGCGCCGTTCAACAATCTGCTCGACGATTGCAAGCAAGGCGAAGCGGGCGCGCCGCATATCGACTTCGCCATGCACGCGCGTTCGATGGGCGCGCTCGCCGAACACGTAGCCAACGTCAATGAATTGCAGGACGCGATGAAGCGCGCGCGGGCTGCGGACCGCAGCTATCTGATCTCCATCGACACCGATCCCGCCCGCACTACCGAAGAAGGCGGATGGTGGTGGGAAGTGGCGGTGCCCGAAGTCTCGGATCGCGATGCGATCATGTCCGCGCGTGCAAAGTATGAACGCGCGCTGAAGGCTCGCGCGGGCAACATCGACTGAATCGAGAAAAAGGACACGACACCATGCCCCTGAATGTCCGCATCGGCATCAATCCCTTGTCATGGATGAACGACGACTTGCCGTCGCTCGGCGGCGAGACGCCGCTTTCCGTGGCGCTGACCGAAGGCAAGCGCATCGGCTATGAAGGCTTCGAGCTCGGCAACAAGTTTCCGCGCGAACCGCAAGCGTTGAAGGCGCTGCTCGCGCAATACGACCTCGCGCTCGTCTCCGGCTGGTATTCCGGCCAGCTCGCGCGACGCAGCGCGGAAGAAGAGATCGAAGCGGTAGGCCCGCACCTCGACCTGCTTGCGCAAAACGGCGCGACCGTCATGGTCTATGGCGAAGTCGCCGATTCGATTCAAGGCGCGCCGCGTCCGTTGTATCAGCGTCCGCGCTTCTTCTCGGATGCGCAATGGTCGCAATACGCCGAGCGGCTGAACCGCTTCGCCGAGTACACGCTTTCTAAGGGCGTGCGCGTCGCCTATCATCATCACATGGGCGCGTATGTCGAAACCCCGGCGGACGTGGACCGTTTGATGGCGCTGACGAGCGATGACGTCGGCCTGCTCTTCGATGCGGGGCATATCACGTTCGCTGGCGGCGATGCGTTGAGCGTGCTGCAAAAGCACATTGCGCGCGTGTGCCATGTGCATTGCAAGGATGTGCGCACCGATATCGTGAAGCTCGCGCGTAACCGCAACTGGAGCTTTCTCGATGCGGTCATCAACGGCGCGTTCACGGTGCCGGGCGACGGCGCGGTGGATTATCCCGGCATCGTCGCGTGTCTTGCTGAGCATGACTATCGCGGCTGGCTTGTGGTCGAAGCAGAACAAGACCCTGTGATTGCGCCGAGCTATGCGTATGCCGATTTGGGCTATCGCACGCTGCGCGCGCTCGTCGATGCAACGTACAAGGAGGCGGCATGAGCCTGCTAGTGAAAGCATCGCGCGAAGGCCAGACCATCGCGCGCGTTACACCGGATTCCGCGGGCTGGAAGCATGTGGGCTTCGCCGCGTATCGCATGGATTCGGACGATGTCGTGCACGTGTACGACGCGGATCGCGAAAGCTGCATCGTCGTTCTGACCGGGACGGTGAGCATCGAAGCGGGCGACGAGCATTGGCAGTCGATCGGATCGCGCGACAGCGTGTTCGAAGACGCCGCGCCGTATGCGGTCTATGTGCCGCCGAAGCTCGCCGCCATCGTGCGCGCCGAGCGCGAAACGGAGCTTGCGGTGGCGAGCGCGCCTGCAACGGGACGCTATCCGCCGCGCCTCATCGAGCCATCGCAGATGAAACGCTCGACGCGCGGCAGACACGCGAATACGCGCTACGTCTGCGATATTCTTCCGCAAACCGAAGCGGCCGAGTCGCTGCTCGTGGTGGAAGTGAGAACGCCCGGCGGACATGCATCGAGTTATCCTCCGCATAAGCATGATCAGGACAACGTACCAACTGAAAGCGCGCTCGAAGAGACTTACTATCATCGCTTGAACCCGCCGCAAGGCTTTGCGTTCCAGCGCGTCTATACCGACGAGCGCGATCTCGACGAAACCATGGCAGTGGAAGATCGCGATGTCGTGATGGTGCCGCGCGGCTATCACCCGGTCGTCGTGCCGTATGGCTACGACAACTACTATCTGAACGTGATGGCGGGCGACAAGCGGACGTGGCACTTCAAAAACGATCCGAAACACGAGTGGATCGTGGAGCGCGACAGCAAAGGCTGATTCACCCTACCGACAACCACTCGTGCATTACGTCGTCACGCTGCTCCAGTTGCGCGAGCGAACCGTCGAAGCGCACCGCGCCGTGTCCCATCACTGCGACGCGCGCATCGAGCATGCGCGCGATCGCGAGCCGCTCTTCGATCAGCAGTATCGCCACGCCGCGTTCGCGCAGCGTCGAGAGGCACGCGGCCACTTGCGCGATCACTTGCGGCGCGAGCCCTTCGCCGGGCTCGTCGATGACGATGAGCGATGGATCGCCCATCAGCGTGCGCGCGAGCGACAGCATTTGCTGCTCGCCGCCGGATAGCGCGCCGGCCTTCACCGACGCACGTTCACGCAACGCGGGAAAGAGCGCGTACGCATTGTCGAAGGCGAAGCGCGTGCCTTTACGTTCGCCGAGCGCGAGGTTCTCGCGCACGCTCAAGGCGGGGAATACATCGCGCGTCTCCGGCACATAGCCGATGCCCAGCCGCGCGATGCGAAACGCACGCTGTCCGACGAGTTGTATGTCGCGATAACGCATATCGCCCGCGCATCGCACGAGGCCCATGATCGCTTTCGCGAGCGTCGAACGGCCCGAACCATTGCGCCCGACAAGCGCGACCGCCTCGCCTTTCCCGACCGACAAGTTCACGCCATGCAGCACTTGCGCTGCGCCGTACCATGCGCGCAAGTCCTCGATGCGCAAAAGCACGCTCATGGCGCGGCTCCCAGATAAGCCTCCTGCACATCGCGATTGCGGCGGATCGCATCGGGCGTATCGGATGCGATCACGCGCCCTCGAACCAGCACCGATACGCGATCCGCAAGCGAGAACACCGCATCCATGTCGTGCTCGATGACGAGCAGCGTGCGGCCTTCCGTCGTCGCCCGAATCAACGCGAGCGCGCGCGCCGCTTCCGCGCGATTCATGCCCGCAGTGGGTTCGTCGAGCAGAATGAGCGGCGCATCGGTTGCGAGCGCGATGCCCAGATCCAGCGCGCGCTGTTCGGCATACGTGAGGCGCGCGGCGGGCTCGTCGGCGCGTGAAGAAAGACCGATGGCATCGAGCATCGCGCGGGCACGTTCGTCGATCGCGTGGCAGCGGAACCAGCGATCCACCCATCGCGACGACGCCGCGCCCAGCACCGCGCACCGAAGGTTGTCGAACACGGACAGACGCGCGAACACGCTCGTCGTCTGGAAGCTGCGCGCGAGCACGCGGCTCACGCGCTGCGGCCGCTTGCCGGTGATATCGACGCCCTGCGCGACGATGCGGCCCGCGTCCGGCTGCGCGCGCCCCGAGATCAGGTCGAAGAGCGTCGACTTGCCCGCGCCGTTCGGTCCGATGATCGCGTGGCGCTCGCCCTTCTCGATGCGCAGATCGACGCCGCGCAGTACTTCCGTCGCGCCGAATCGCTTGACGATGCCTTCGACGTGCAGTGCCGACGTCATCGCGCGCGCTCCTTGCTCGCGCCCAAGCGAGCGAGCCAAAGCCCGAGCAACGCGCACGGCACCGCGATCCACCACGCGCCGCGCGGCAGCGTGACGGCATCGGCGTGCCGGGCATAGAGCGTCTCGACCGCGACCACGACTGCAACGCCCCACGCAATCGCGCTCAGCACGCGCAGGGCGAGCGCGCGCCAATCACGCGTCACAAGGCCCGCGACGCCATCCGGCAGCGCGACGACCGCCCACATGAAGAAAAGCCCGAGGTACATCGGCCAGGCGGCGGACACGCTCGCGACGCCTACGCTGAAGAACGTCAGCAGCACCGCGCCGATCACCGGCCCGAAGAACGACGCCGTGCCGCCGATCACCGTGGCCACGAGCACGCCCGTCGAGCGCGCGAGCCCGACGCTTTCAGCCGACACGAGTTCGACACTGACGAGCGACAGCACGCCCGCGACGCCGGCGAAGAACGCCGAGACGACGAGCATCGTGAAGCGCACGCGGCGCGGCGCGAAGCCGATGGCCGCGGCGCGCGCCGGGTTGTCGCGCACGGCGTTGGCGAGCCGGCACATCGGCGTGCGCGTGAACGCGAACATCGCGAGTGTCGAGACGATGCACCAGCACGCGATCAGCGCATACGCCTGCCACAGCGGGCCGAAGGTCCACGCGAAGAACGGCGGTCCGCTCGCGCGGTCGATGCTCACGCCGCCCTCGCCGCCGAACCAGCCGGGAACGAGCCACACGCTCGCCGCGACGAGTTCGCCGATGCCGAGCGTGATCATCGCGAACGCGGTGCCCGCGCGCTGCGTCGAAATTGCGCCGATGGGCACGGCGGCCAGCGCGGCGGTGCATCCACCGATGAGCGGCAACAGCGGCAAAGGCACGCGCAAGCCGTTGAACACATGCGCGGCGGCGAACGCGCCGAGGCCCGCATACACCGCATGCCCGAACGACAGCAAGCCGGTTTCGCCGAGCAGCACGTTGTACGAGAGCGCGAAGACGATCAACGTCGCCGTCTGCGCGAGATACGCGAGCAGCCACGATTGATGGAAGAAAACCGGCGGCAGCGCGAGCGCGGCCATCAGCAGGACGAACGCGACGGACCTATGCATCGCGCGTGCGCTCGCCCATGAATCCGTGTGGGCGCGCGGCGAGCATCGCCACGAGCAGCAGATACGGCAGCACCGGCGCAAGCTGCGCGAGAGTCAGCGCGCGCCACGCATCGGGCAATGCGATGCCGAACGATGCCGCGATGCTGCCGGCCGATGCCGTCGAGCCGACCGCGAAGGTCTGCGCGCAGCCGATCACGAGCGAGGCGACGAGCGCGCCAGACAGCGAGCCGATGCCGCCGATCACCACGACGACGAACACGATAGGCCCGACCGCATCGGCCATCGCGGGTTCGATCACGGCATGCGGCGCGCCGATCACGCCGGCGAGCGCGGCGAGCGCGGTGCCGACCGCGAAGACCGTCGTGAAGACGCGCGGCACGTCGTGTCCGAGCGTCTCGACGGTTGCCGGATGCGTCAGCGCTGCGCGCACGACGAGGCCGGTGCGGGATGTGCGAAGCACGATGGCGAGCGCGCCGAGCATCGCGATGGAAAGCGTCATCATGAAAACGCGATAGCGCGGGAAGGCCGCGCCGTACAGCGTGAAGAGCGGGCCGTCGAGCGCGTGAGGGATCGTCGCGGGCAAGGGACCGAGGCCCCAGACGAGCTTGACGCCCTCGCCGATCACCATGGCCGCGCCGAATGTCAGCAGCAGTTCCGCGAGCGCGCCGCGCGAATGCACGCGTCGCAGAAGATATCGCTCGAACAGCGCGCCGAGCGCGCCGACCACGAGCGGCGCCACAACCAGCGCGACCCAGAATCCGCTGTGAACGGCAAGCGCTTGACCGACATACGCGCCCAGCATGTAAAAGCTCGCGTGCGCGAAGTTGAGGACGCCGAGCATCGAAAAGATCAGCGTGAGACCGGCCGACAGCATAAAAAGCAGCAGCCCGACACTCACGCCGTTCAGCAGGCTGACAGTAAACCACTGAAGCGACACGAGAACCTCAGGCGTTGACGAGCGGCTTCAACGCATCGACGAGAGGCGCGGGCAACGGCACCGGCTTGCGCGTCACGCGATCCACGTACACATGCACGAAATGCCCTTGCGCGGCCGCCTCGTCGGAGCCCTCCGCGAAGATGCCGACTTCATAGCGCACGCTCGACGTGCCGAGCCGCTCCACGCGCAAGCCCGCGTCGATGCGTTGCGGAAACATCAGCGGCGCGAAGTAACTGCAGCGCGTCTCGACGACGAGCCCGATGGTCTCCCCTGCGGTGAAATCGAGCACGCGGTTGCGCAACAGATACTCGTTCACCACCGTATCGAAGTAGCTGTAATAGACCACGTTATTGACGTGTCCATACACGTCGTTGTCCGACCAGCGCGTGCTGATCGCGAGAAAGTGCGGGTAATCCGCTCGCGTGGTTCGAACCGGCTTGGTCATGGTTCAGAGCGATTCCATCAGCATGCGGCGATAGTCGTCGGCGCTCGCCTCGCGCGGGTTGGTCTTGTGGCAATGGTCCGCGAGCGCGCCCTTCACCACTTTGTCGAACATGCTTTCATCCACGCCCATCTGCGAGAGACGCGTCGGCAGGCCGAGGCGCTCGGTCATGTCGTGAAGCGCCTGCGCGACATCCGCGTTATCCGCGAGGTTCATCACGCGGCGCATGCGCTCGAAACGGCGCTCGGCGACGACGGTCGGCGCGCTCTCGTTGAAGCGCAGCACGGCGGGCAGAACGACCGCGTTGAGCGTGCCGTGATGCAGCGACGTGCGCCCGTTCACCGCGAGGCCGCCCAGCGGATGCGACAGCGAATGCACGCAGCCGAGGCCCTTCTGAAACGCCATCGCGCCCTGCATGGACGCCGACATCATGTTGAGGCGCGCGTCGCGGTCCTGACCGTCGCGCGTGGCCCGCTCGATGTTCGCCCACGCGCGTTCGAGCCCGTCCAGCGCGATGCCGTCCGCGGGCGGATTGAACGCCGGCGCGAGGAACGTCTCGATGCAATGCGCGATCGCGTCCAAGCCGGTCGCGGCGGTGAGGCCGGGCGGCAGGCCGAGCGTGAGCGAAGGATCGCAGATAGCGGATTTCGGCAGCAGGTGCCACGAATGAAAGCCGAGCTTGCGCCCGTCGTTCAGGATGATGATCGCGCCGCGCGCGACTTCGCTGCCGGTGCCCGATGTGGTCGGCACCGCGATGAGCGGCGCGGCGCGCTCGGTGATTTTGCCGCTGCCGCCTTCGATGGTCGCGTAGTGCGTGAGCGGTTCGTCGTGCGTGGCGGCAATCGCGACGCCCTTCGCGAGGTCGATCGACGATCCGCCGCCGACCGCGATCAACCCGTCGCAGCCTTCGCGCTTGTACTGCGCGGCGGCTTGCATGACCATCGCTTCGGTCGGGTTGGATGGCGTGTCGTCGAATACGGGCAGCGCACCGAGCTTCGCGCTCTCGATCACGCGCGCGGACAGCCCCGCCGCCGCGACGCCTTTGTCGGTGATGACGAGCGGCCTTTTCATGCCGATGCGCGCGCATTCGCTTTGCAGCATGTCGAGCGAGTCGTAGCCGAGATGGATATGCGTCAGATAGAAGATGAAGGCCATGGCGGGCGGTGGCAGGCGATTAAGGGTGCGGCCATGTTGGAGCCGCGCGGCGAACGTGTCAATCGGGGTCCGCCGCGCGCGCACGCATGCCGGAAATCAGCGGGCCGCGCTAAGCGCGCGCACTTCGTCGGTGAAACGCTCGACGGTTTCCTGCTGCGTGTCCCATGCGCACATCAGCCGGCAGCCGCCCGAGCCGATGAACTGATAGAACCGCCAGCCCTTCGCCCGCAGCGCCGCGGAAACATGCGCGGGCAGTTCCGCGAACACCGCGTTGGCCTCGGGCTTGAACAGCACGTTCACGCCGGGAATGTCCGCGAGGCGTTCGGCCATCAGTTGCGCCATGGCGTTCGAATGGCGGGCGTTGCGCAGCCACACGTCGTCATCGAGCAGGCCGAGCCACGGCGCGGAGATAAAGCGCATCTTCGATGCAAGCTGCCCCGCCTGCTTCAGCCGATACGCGAAATCCGTGGCGAGCGCTTTATCGAAGAATACGACCGCCTCGCCCACCGGCAGACCGTTTTTCGTGCCGCCGAAGCACAGCACGTCGACGCCCGCGCGCCACGTGATCTCGGACGGATGCACGTTCAGCGTCGCCACGGCATTCGCGAAACGCGCGCCGTCCATATGCACCTTCAGATGCCGGCGCTTCGCGATAGCGGCGATCGCGCGCACTTCCTCGACGGTATAGACGGTGCCCACTTCCGTCGCCTGCGTGAGCGCGACCACCTTCGGCTTCGGATAGTGGATGTCGGCGCGTTTCGTGACGAGTTCCTCGATGGCATCGGGCGTGAGCTTGCCGTTCTCGCCCTTCGCCGTGAGCAGCTTCGAGCCGCCGGAGAAGAACTCGGGGCCGCCGCATTCGTCGGTTTCGATATGCGCGAGTTCGTGGCAAATGACCGAGTGATACGACTGGCATAGCGAAGCCAATGCGAGCGAATTGGCCGCCGTGCCGTTGAAAACGAAGAAGACTTCGCAATCGGTCTGGAAGAGTTCGCGGATGCGGTCGCAGACGCGCGCGGTCCACGAATCGTCGCCATACGCGGGCTCGTGGCCGCTCGTGTTGGCCTCGACGAGCGCGGCGAGCGCCTCGGGGCAGATGCCGGCGTAGTTGTCGGAGGCGAAATGCTGGGTGAGTGGCGTGGGCGCTGTCATGGGAATCGCTGTCATGGCTCGTGGCAACGCGCGGACGATATGCGTGACGCGTCCGCGCAATGCCGGCCATTTTAGCGGTTCGGTCGCGCGGGCGCGGTCACGCGATACCGCTCTGTGCGCGCCCGGCGAACGCGAGCGGCAAGCAGGCCGCCAGCCGCCCGCGTGCTACGGCTTACTTGCCGCTCGGCGCGCTGGCTGCCGCTGCCTGTTGAGCCTTCTTGTCCTTCTTGTTGGCTTCGTGATGGCCGATCGCGCAGCCGCCGACCGCGCCCGCCGTGCCATGCTTGCCCGCCACGTGCCCCGCGACGCCGCCGACGGCCGCGCCTTCCATGCAGCCCTTCGCCTGTGCCGCTCCCGTCGAAGCGATCATCGCGGTGGCGAGCAAAACGGATGCGAATGTGCGATTCATGGTTCATCTCCCTTTGTGGTTGGATGAACCGGAGTTGCACGCCGTATGCCTGACAGCTTGTAATCAACAATGAGAACGGCCCGATCGACTTTCGCCGAATCGGGCCGCTTCAGACTGCTTCGCGCGAATGCGCTGCGTTTAGAGCTGTTGCTGCACCCAGCCCGTCACGCCCGCGAGCGCGGCCGGCAGCTTGGCCGGCTCGGTGCCGCCCGCCTGCGCCATGTCGGGACGCCCGCCGCCCTTGCCGCCCACTTGCTGCGCGACGAAGTTGACGAGTTCGCCCGCCTTCACCTTCTTCGATGCATCCGGCGTCACGCCCGCGATCAGGCTCACCTTGCCGCCATCGACCGATGCGAGCACGATCGCCGCGCTCTTCAGCTTGTCCTTCAGCTTGTCGACGGTTTCGCGCAGCGTCTTCACGTCCGCGCCTTCGAGTTCGGCGGCGAGCACATGAACGCCGGAGACGTCCACCGCTTGCGAGACGAGTTCATCGCCCTGGCTCGATGCGAGCTTCGACTTGAGCGCGGCCAGTTCCTTTTCGAGCGACTTCACGTGCTCCTGAACCTGCCCGATGCGCTGCGTCAGTTCCGAGGGCTGCGCTTTCAGCACGCTCGCCGCCGCGTTGATGCGCGCCTCCAGTTCCTGCACGTAGCGCACCGCGTTGTCGCCGGTAATGGCCTCGACGCGGCGAATGCCCGCCGCCACGCCGCCTTCCATCACGATCTTGAAGAAGCCGATATCGCCCGTGCGCTGCACGTGCGTGCCGCCGCAAAGTTCGCGCGAGAAGCCGAGATCGAGCACGCGCACCGTGTCGCCGTATTTCTCGCCGAAGAGCGCCATTGCGCCGCCCTTCACCGCTTCGTCGTACGGCATGACGCGCACGACGCCCGGCGCGTTCGCCAGAATCTCGGCGTTCACGATTTCTTCGACGCGGCGGATCTGCTCGTCCGTCATCGGCGCGTTATGCGCGAAGTCGAAGCGCGTCTTGTCGGCATCGACGAGCGAGCCTTTCTGCTGCACGTGGCCGCCGAGCACTTCGCGCAGCGCCTTGTGCATCAGGTGCGTGGCCGAGTGATTGCGCGCGGTGCGGGCGCGGCGCACGGCGTCGATCTGCGCCTTCACCACGTCGCCGACCTTGAGCGTGCCCTGCGCGACCGTGCCGTGATGACCGACGACATCGGCCTGCACCTTAAGCGTGTCGGCCACTTCGAAGCGCGTCGACGCGTTGACGAGCACGCCCTGATCGCCGACCTGACCGCCCGATTCGGCGTAGAACGGCGTGTGGTCGAGCACGACGACCGCTTGTTGTCCCGCTTCGGCCTGCTGAACCGACGCGCCTTCGACATACAGCGCGACGATCTTCGCGTCGTCGAAAATCTCTTTCTCGTAGCCGTGGAACGTGGTCTTCGCGCCCGAATATTCGAGGCCCTGCGCGAGCTTGAACTTGCCGGCCGCGCGCGCCTGATCGCGCTGGCGGGCCATCGCGTCGTCGAACGCGGGTTCGTCGACCGTCACGCCGCGCTCGCGGCACACGTCAGCCGTCAGATCCAGCGGGAAACCGTAGGTGTCGTGCAGCTTGAACGCCAGTTCGCCGTCCAGTTGCTTGACGCCCTTCTTTTCCAGCTCGGCGAGTTCGCCTTCGAGAATCGACATGCCGTGCTCGATCGTTTCGAAGAAGCGCTCTTCTTCCTGACGCAGCACGTCGGTCACGCGCTGCTGCGCGTCTTTCAGTTCCGGGTACGCCGCGCCCATTTCCGCGACGAGATCGGCCACGAGTTTGTGGAAGAACGCGCTCTTCTTGCCGAGCTTGTAGCCATGACGGATCGCGCGCCGCACGATACGGCGCAGCACGTAGCCGCGGCCTTCGTTGCCGGGAATCACGCCGTCGACGATCAGGAACGAGCACGCGCGGATGTGGTCCGCGATGACCTTCAGCGAGTTGTTCTCGAGATCGGCCGTGTTCGTTTCGCGGCCGGCGGCCTTGATGAGCGTCTGAAACAGGTCGATTTCGTAGTTGCTATGCACGTGCTGAAGCACGGCGGCAAGGCGTTCCAGGCCCATGCCCGTGTCCACGCACTGCTTCGGCAGCGGCGTCATGTTGCCCTGCGCGTCGCGGTTGAACTGCATGAACACGAGATTCCAGATCTCGATGAAGCGATCGCCGTCTTCCTCAGGCGATCCCGGCGGGCCGCCCCAGATTTCCGGGCCGTGGTCGTAGAACACTTCGGAGCACGGACCGCACGGGCCGGTATCGGCCATCTGCCAGAAGTTGTCCGATGCGTAGCGCGCGCCCTTGTTGTCGCCGATGCGGATGATGCGCTCCGTCGGCACGCCGATTTCCTTCGCCCAGATGTCGTATGCTTCGTCGTCTTCCTGATAGACGGTGACGGTGAGCTTCTCCGGCGGCAGCATGTAGACCTTCGTCAACAGCTCCCAGCAATAGTGGATGGCGTCGCGCTTGAAGTAGTCGCCGAACGAGAAGTTGCCGAGCATCTCGAAGAACGTGTGATGCCGCGCCGTATAGCCGACGTTCTCCAGATCGTTATGCTTGCCGCCCGCGCGCACGCTGCGCTGCGCGGTGGTCGCGCGCGTGTACGGCCGCGATTCGGCGCCGAGGAACACGTCCTTGAACTGGACCATGCCCGAGTTCGTGAAAAGCAGCGTCGGGTCGTTGCCGGGCACGAGGCTCGACGAGCGGACGATCGTGTGGCCCTTCGATTCGAAGAACTTCAGGAATTTCTCGCGTATTTCGGCGGCTTTCATGGCGTACGGGGCGCGTCTGCGTTCTCTGATGCGGTTTTTGGTATTGCCCGGCACGGCCTTGCGACAAGGACTTTCGGCCAGGCAGAGGTAATCTTTGATTATACGGGATTCGCCGCGCGGCCCCGCCCGATAACGGCTTGGAGCGAGTCTTCGAAAGTCGTTACGCGCAGTTCGCGTCCGCCCTGCTTTCGCGTCTGCGCGGTTTCGTGCGACAGTCGCGTGAAAGGCAGCCGATCCACCGAACCACATCAAGCGAGCGATATATCGAATGGGAGCACTGAGCCATATCCGCGTACTGGATCTCACCCGCGTGCTGGCGGGACCGTGGTGCGCGCAGACCCTGGCCGATCTCGGCGCGGACGTCATCAAGATCGAGCGGCCCGGAACCGGCGACGACACGCGCCACTGGGGCCCGCCGTATCTGAAGACGCCGGACGGCGAGGACACGCGCGAAGCCGCCTATTATCTGGCGGCGAACCGCAACAAGCGCTCGGTGACGGTGGATATCGCGACCGAAGACGGCCAGCGCATCGTGCGCGAACTCGCCGCGCAAAGCGATGTGGTGCTGGAGAACTACAAGGTCGGCCAGTTGAAGAAGTACGGGCTCGACTATGAATCGCTGAAGCAGGTGAAGCCGGACATCGTCTATTGCTCGGTGACGGGCTTCGGGCAGACGGGTCCGTATGCGCAGCGCGCGGGCTACGACTTCATCATTCAGGGCATCGGCGGGTTCATGAGCATCACCGGCGAGCGCGACGGCCAGCCGGGCGGCGGCCCGCAGAAGGCCGGCGTCGCCATCGCGGACCTGATGACCGGCATGTATGCGACGGTCGGCGTGCTGGCCGCGCTCAGCCATCGCGACAGAACGGGCGAAGGCCAGTACATCGACATGGCGCTGCTCGACGTGCAGGTGGCGATGCTCGCCAACATGAACACGAACTTCCTCGCGAGCGGCAAGCCTCCGGTGCGCTGGGGCAACGCGCACCCGAACATCGTGCCGTATCAGACCTTCCAGACGAGCGATGGCTGGATCATCGTCGCGGTCGGCAACGACGGGCAGTTCCGCAAGTTCGTCGAAGCGGGCGGACGCGCGGAACTTGCGGACGATCCACGCTTCGCGACGAACCCGTCGCGCGTGCGCAATCGTGATCTGCTCGTGCCGATTCTCGCCGACATGGTGCGCGAGCGCGGCAAGCACGCATGGCTCGCGGCGCTCGAAGCGGCGGGCGTGCCGTGCGGGCCGATCAACGATCTCGCGGAAGTGTTCGACGACCCGCAAGTGATCGCGCGCCGGATGCAGATCGACTTGCCGCATCCGGAAGGCGGCGCGGTGAAGCTCGTCGCGACTCCGATCAAGATGAGCGCGACGCCGCCCGAAGCGCGCGCGCATCCGCCGATGCTCGGTGAACACACGGCGAGCGTGCTCGCCGACGTGCTCGGTTACGACGACGGGAAAATTGCGGGACTACGGGCGTCGAAGGCGATCTGAGCAGCGATCAGCGCACGCCCGCGCCGATCAGCCCGCCTGCCGCGGCGCCCGCGACGGTGCCGAGCGGCCCGCCCGTCACGAGATAGCCGAGCGCGCCGCCGGCAGCGGCGCCGACGCCAGCGTGCGCCTGCTGGCGCGACATTCCCGAGCACGCGGCGAGGCTCGAAACGAGCGCGGCGGCCGCGGCGAGCTTGATGGTCGTGGTAGCGATCTTCTTCATGGCTGGGTTCCTTCTTCTGCTTGTGTTGTCGTTGTGATGTCTTTTGTATCCTTCGCCGGGCCGTAGCCCGACGTGGCGAGCCGATCATAAAATCCGCCCGATGCGGCTCACAAGGCGATTTACGTCCCGTTACGGTCGTTACGAAACGGCTCGCGCGCCACCCGCCGGCAGCGAGGCGCAACCCGCCTGCCCGCGCCGGTTGCGTAAGGTAGAATCGACCCAATATTCAGTCATGATTCGAACCCGTTCCGAGCCGCGCGGAACGGCTGCCGAACCGATCACACGCGAGCGCATCCGTTGGCACTCTTTTTCGCATGAACACCGATCGCAACGACGCCCCGGCGCCATCCAATTTCATCCGCAATATCATCGAAGACGACAACCGCTCCGGCAAATGGGCGCAGCGGGTCGAGACGCGTTTTCCGCCCGAGCCGAACGGCTACCTGCACATCGGCCATGCGAAGAGCATCTGCGTGAACTTCGGGCTGGCCGCGGACTACGGCGGCGTGTGCCATCTGCGTTTCGACGACACCAATCCCGAGAAGGAAAGCGTCGAGTACGTGGAGTCCATCATCGACGCCGTGAAGTGGCTCGGCTACGACTGGAACAAGGACGGCCGCGAGCATAAATACTTCGCGAGCGACTACTACGACAAGCTGTACGAGTTCGCCGAAATGCTGATCGCGAAGGGTCAGGCGTACGTCGACAGCCAGAGCGCCGAGGAAATGCGCGCGACGCGCGGCTCGGCCACGGAAGCGGGCATCAACTCGCCGTATCGCGACCGCACGCCCGAAGAAAACCTCGACCTCTTCCGCCGCATGAAGGCGGGCGAGTTCAAGGAAGGCGAGCACGTCCTGCGCGCGAAGATCGACATGGCCTCGCCGAACTTCAACATGCGCGATCCGGTCATCTATCGCATCCGCTTCGCGCATCACTACCGTACCGGCGACACGTGGTGCATCTACCCGATGTACGACTATGCGCATTGCGTGTCGGATGCGCTCGAAAACATCACGCATTCGCTGTGCACGCTGGAATTCGAAGATCATCGTCCGTTGTACGACTGGTTTCTCGCGCAGCTTGCGAACGACGGCGTCTTCAAGCGTCCGCTGCCGCAGCAAATCGAGTTTTCGCGCCTGAACCTCACGTACGCGATCACGAGCAAGCGCAAGCTCTTGCAACTCGTGCAGGAGAATCACGTCGATGGCTGGGACGATCCGCGCATGCCGACCATCGTCGGCGTGCGGCGTCGCGGCTTCACGCCGGAAAGCATCCGCCTGATGGTGGAGCGCGTCGGCGTGACGAAGGTCGATTCGTGGATCGACATGAGCGTGCTCGAAGGCGCGCTGCGTGACGATCTCGACGAGAAAGCGCCGCGCGCCATCGCCGTGCTGGATCCGCTGAAGCTCATTATCGACAACTATCCGGAAGGCCAGACCGACGAGTGCAGCGCGCCGGTGCATCCGCATCATCCGGACCGTGGCACGCGCACGTTTCCGTTTTCGCGCGAACTGTGGATCGAGCGCGAGGACTTTCAGGAAACGCCGCCGAAGGGCTACTTCCGGCTGTTCCCGGGCAACAAGGTGCGGCTCAAATACGGCTTCGTCGTGGAATGCACGGGCGCGGACAAGGACGAGCATGGCAACGTGACCGCCGTGCATTGCAACTACTTCCCCGACAGCAAGTCCGGCACGGAAGGCGCGAACGCGTACAAGGTCAAGGGCACGATCCATTGGGTCAGCGCGGCGACGGCCTACCCCGCCGAAGTGCGCATCTACGACCGTCTGTTCAAGGAGCCGCAGCCGGGCGCGGGCGGCGCGGAGTTTCTGGACGCGCTGAACCCGGACTCGAAGCGCGTCGTGAATGCGTATCTGGAGCCGAGCGCGCGCGAAGCCATGCCGGAAGACCGCTTCCAGTTCGAGCGGCACGGCTACTTCGTCGCGGACCGCGTGGATTCGCAGCCGGGCAAGCCGGTGTTCAACCGGATCGTCAGCTTGCGCGACAGCTGGGGCAAGCCGGCGTGATCGCGCGAAGGCTCACGCGCCGAACGAGGACGCCATGAAAGCGCCGCAATCGCCCGCAGTTCGCATCGTCTGCGCGATGTCGGCGGCGCTTGCGCTCGCGTGCCCGGTCGCCCGCGCGGCCGCGGCGTCGGAGATCGCTTCCGCGCAGGCGGCCGTCGACCAGTTGCCGCCCTCGGCGACGCTGCGCAAGATCGCCGAGAACGGCGCCATCGTGCTGGGCGCGCGCGAGTCGTCGGTGCCGTTTTCGTACATGGTGCGGCAGCAGCCGACGGGCTATTCGTATGCCATCGCGCTGAAGGTGGTCGACGAAGTCAAGCGGCGGCTCAACATGCCGAATCTCGCGATCAAGAACGTGGTCGTCACGTCCGCGAACCGCATTTCCTACGTGGTCAACAACCAGATCGATCTGGAATGCGGCTCGACGGCGCATATCGCGGAGCGCGATCCGCTCGTCGCGTTTTCCAATAGCATCTTCCAGTACGGCATCCACATGGCGGTGAAGCGCAAGTCGGGCATTCGCGACTACGCGGATCTCGCCGGCAAGACCGTCGCGACGACGGCGGGCACGTCGGATGAGCGCATCCTTCGACAGATGACGATGGAGCGCAAGCTGAACATGCGCATCATCAGCGCGCGCGATCACGCGGAAGCGTTCGGAGCACTGAAGAACGATCGCGCGGTCGCGTTCGTGATGGATGATCCGTTGCTCTACGGACAGATCGCCGAGCAAGGCGCGGCGCGCAGCGACTATATGGTGACGGGCGAATCGCTCGCGACCGAGACCTACGGCTGCATGATGCGCAGAGGCGATCCGGTGTTCAAGCGCATGGTCGACGACGTGATCGCGAACATGCAGCGCAGCGGCGAGGCCGCGAAGCTCTACGAAGCGTGGTTCATGCAGCCGATTCCGCCCGACGGCATCAATCTGCGATTCCCGATGTCGCCGGAGATGAAGGCGCTCTTCGCGCACCCGAACGACCACCGGGTCGACTAAGGCGCGATTAGGGTTCAGTCGAGCGTTTCGTGCAGTTCCACGAGCGAAAGCGTCGTTTGAAAGAGCCGCGCGAGACTGCGGCTCGCGAAGCGGTCGACTTCCGTGGGACTCACCCAGCGGTACGCATCCATCTCCGGAATCATGGTGCCGTCGCTATAGCGCGGGAAGTACGACTCGCACACACACTTGGCCAGGTCCACTTCATCGTCCGCGACGCGCACCGCGAAGAGGTGCAGGTCCTTGTCGCGCCGATAGACGAAGCGGCCGAGATCCTTAAGATGCGAGAGGCGCTCCGCCGATAGCACGATGCCCGTCTCTTCGACGAGCTCGCGCAACGCCGCGTCGCGCGGGCTCTCGTCCGGATCGGCCTGGCCCTTGGGCACGTCCCAATGCGCGGTTTCGGTCGCATGGCACAGCAGGACGTCGCCCTGTGCGTTCAGAATGACGACCCCGCACGATACGGTGCGGCCGGTCATCGCGCGTTCGCTCCGCTCATGCTCATTGTTTTTTCAGCTTCCATTTGCCGTCGGCTTGCTTGCAGGCGGTCGGGGCCCACGTCTGCGTCTGTCCTTTCGCGTTGGCGACCAGCGTGATCTTGCGGCACTTGAGCCCGTCCGAATCGAACGTGTTCTGCGGCGTCACGGTGCCGTTGATCGGCACGGTGTTGCCGGTGCCTTCGTTGTTCCAGTCGAGCGATTCGCCGTCCTTCTTGGTATCGAGCGCGGTTTGCGCGGCCTTGTTGAGCGCCTGAAGATCGCGCTGCTTCATGTACGTGATCGGCGTGTTGTTCAGAAAGCCCAGGTTGGCCGCGAAAGCACCCGCGCTGGCGACGGCGAACGCGACGGCCACGGTCGTGCGGATGCAGGCGCGAGCGGGCGCTCGATGATGGATCGGCATGAAGATTCTCCTCGTTGCGAAGTCGTGCGGCGCCGGGGGCGTCGACCTTCCCGCTCGCCAGCCGGCGTGCAGCGAGAATAGCATGAGGCGGCGGTCGGTTTTCTGACCGATCTCGGCTCGCTTTCGAGCTCGCGCTTCGTGACACGAGATGACCGCTAGCGCACGAGGTGGCAGGCGAAGTACTCGTCGAGGATATCGGTCATCTGCCATACCGGACAAGGACGGCGACAATGACCGTCGTAGCCCGCTTCTTTCAGCACGGCGAGCGGCTCTTCCGGCAGAAAGCCGCTCATCGCGACGACGAGACGCGTCGAGTCGTCCGGATGCGCCCGGAGCTCGCGGACGAGCGCGTAGTGAGCGCATCCGCCGATGCGCGTGTCGATGAACAGCACGTGCGGATGCCATTCGCTGACGCCGTGTCTGAGTGACGACACGTCGGCGACGAATCGCGCGGGAAAGCCTTTGAGATCGAACAGCTTGACGAGCGACTCGCCGAGCGCGCGCTCCGTCGACGCGACGAGCACGCGCCGCGCATCGCGGTCGACGCGCAGTTGCCTGCGGTTCCATAGCGCGCATTGCGCCGTACTCGATTCGTAGGCTCGTTTGTTCATGCGCCCTCTTTCGCGGATTCAATCGGTGCATCGCGCGCCGCGATGATGCAGGCGCGCACCGCAAGCGAGCGGCGTTTTGGACGTTCGAAGGCGTTGGTCGCGAGGCGCCGCGCGCGTGCGGACTACGGGCAGGAAGCGGGCCAGTTCGATGCGCGAATGATCTGAGCTTGGCGAGCCGCTCGGCGATCCGCTCGATGCATATGACTAAAGGAGCGCGACCCATAGCGATCGCGCCGCCGCACTGCCCAATCCTTCGTTCAAGGCGTAGTCGCTAAGGGTTGCGATGTATGCATCGCCGAGGCCGTAAATCTAGAACGACTCGGGTTTTCTGGGATCGGGGTATCGGGCGCTCCCGCTGAACTTGCCCGGCCCGACAAAGAACAGGAGTACAACCCCCGCATTTCCGACGAAGGGAACGGTCAGCAGGAACCACCACCATCCGCTCAAGCCGACATCGTGTAAGCGGCGCACCAGCACTGCGCTTTCTGTCCAGAATAGAAGCACTATGAAGGCGATGAGGAGAAGAGTCGGCACGAGGTCATCGCCGATCAGTTCGCCTATATGGGTAACCTTTATCGCAACGGCGATGAACGCGAAGATGCATGTTGTGATCGCGTATTCCTTGCGGGTTGCGCGACCGTCAGGCGTGAGCCGCCTCTTCAACCAGGACGTCATTTTGTTTGTATCGAATATTGCTGTTGGAGAACTACCGCAAGCTTTGCTTCGCGCGGCGTCCACACGCGGGGCCGCCGTATGAAGCGTTACGTCCAGCAGTGGGCGGGGATTGATGCGCGGCACTCACGCAACGATGGCCGCGGGCGCGCATTGTGGAATCTGGACGCGCTCGGGTCAATAAGCTGTCCAAAACGTTACATTCTTCGATGATGGTCGAACTGAGCGGAAGGAACGACCGCGACGCCGATAGATTGCATGGCGCAGGCAGGAGCGTGGAAGCGCGAGAAGCGACACGCGCTTGCCGTTCGGCACAGTCGCATGTGCACAAAGCATAAACGCCGCAAAAGCGGCGTTTAAGACGTCCAGCGGAACGGTAGGAATTGGCCCGCCCTACACGATTCGAACGTGTGACCTACGGCTTAGAAGGCCGTTGCTCTATCCAACTGAGCTAAGGGCGGGTGACGGCTACGCGCGCAAGTCGCGCAGCCGGGAGAGCCGGGATTTTACCTCATCCGCCATGCCGCGCGGTCGCGGGCATCAAACCGGCTGCGCGTGCATCATGAACCAGCCGAGGAAGAAGATGCCGGCGATCACGCAATACACGCCGAACGACGCTAGCTTGCCGTGGCCTTCGAAATAGCGCATCAGGAAGCGAACGCTCAGGTAAGCGGCGATGCCCGTCAGCACGCCGCCGAGCACGGCGTCGAACAGTTGGCCCGGCGCGTGAAACAGCTTCGGCACCTCGAGCACGCCCGCCGCGAAGATGATCGGCGTGCCGAGCAGGAACGAGAATTCGGCCGCCGCCTCGGCCGTCAGACCGGCACCGACGCCCGCGATCATCGTCAGGCCGCTACGCGAGAAGCCGGGAATCAGCGCGCCGATCTGCGCCAGGCCGACGAGAAACGCCTGTCTGAACGTGAGCTTTTCCGGCGCGCGCGCGGCGCGGCTCTTCTGCAGGCGATCGCCGAGCCACAGCAACACGCCGTTCACGATCAGCGCCGCGGCGACGATCCGCAGATCATGAAAAATCGCCTCCAGCCGCTTCTCGAGCAACAGACCGACGATGCCCGTCGGAATCGTGCCGATGATGAGCGCCCACATCATGTGCGCGTCATCGTTGCGGCGTCCGCCGAAGGAGGCGAACCAGCCGCCGATCAGCGCAATCCAGCGCTTGCGGAAATACCAGAGCAACGCGAGCGCCGTGCCGAGATGCAGCGCGACGAGAAACGGCAGCAACTGCGGCGCGTGCTTGTCGATATGCATGCCGATCAAACCGGGAACCAGCAATGTATGGCCGAGGCTGCTCACCGGAAAGAGTTCGGTTACGCCCTGAAGCACGCTGAGAAATACGAGAAACCAGAGAGTCACGCGTCGGTCCTTGTCGTGGAGAAATGAAGGACGCGCCGCGAAATCGCTCGCCGCGCCGTATGACGCGAGGCAAGGACAAGAGGGAAGAAAATGGGTGCGGCGCGCAAGCCGGGACCGATTATGCCTAGGGGAAAACCCAGCGCCAAGCGGCTTGCGCACACAAATGGACACCGACAGGAGAACGTCGGCGAATCAGAATATAACGGAAAGCAGAGTCCAATAAAACCGAAAGAAACGCGTGACCGCTTATTAGCGTTTCATCCTTTGAGTTTATAGAGAAAGACCGCTGTGCTCGCGCCGAAGAGGCTAAACATCGCGACGCCCATTGCCATCGCCAGATCCATGTCGACTCCTGTCCGTCTGGTTCCTCACATTAGGTACATATAACAACACATCGCGATGACGCCGGGCAGTCGCAGTTTCCCGCAAAGGGTTTATGCGTAGAACAATCCAAGGCAGAATCGACGAATCCTTGAACCAGTCGGCCATCGAACGGAGTGCGTTGCCACCATGTCATCCGAGAAAGACGTCATCGAAATCGAGCGCGACGGCGCGGTCATCCAGCTCGCGCCGCAAGCGGGCGGCCGGCTCATGACCTGGCGCGTCGGCGGCGAGCCGGTCATTCACTGGCCGGATCCGTTCGATGAAACCGCCTGGTCGAATGCCGCGAAGATTCGCGGCGGCAATCCGTTGCTGTTCCCGTTTCTTGGGCGGCATTTCGTCGATGGCGAAATCGGCAAATGGCGCGATCCGGACGGCGCCGTGCATGCGCTGCCGACGCACGGATTCGCGCGCAATCTGCCCTTCTCTTCCACGCGCGATGCCGACGGCCACGGCGTGCGCATGACGCTCGTGGACAGCGACGCGACGCGCGAGGGCTACCCGTTCGCATTCCGCTTCGAGGCGGCCTACCGTCTCATTGATGGCGTGACGCTGGAGGTCGAACTCACGACATCGAATCCGGGCGAAGTCGCGCTGCCTTACTACGCGGGGCATCACTTCTACTTTCATCTGCCGCACGATCAGCGCGCCCAAAGCAGCGTCGAGCTGCCGCGCACGGAGCGGCGGCGTCAGTTGCCGGACGGCTCCATCACCGATGCCGAAACCGGCGCGCCGCGCTATTCGCTGGCGGACGCGAGTATCGTCGATTGCTTTCACTGCCTGACCGGGCCTTCCGACGAACCCGTGCGGCTCGTCTTGCCGAACCGCACCGTGAGCTTCGAGCTGCAACAGCCGGATTCGGTGCCGTGGTACGCCGTCACGACGTGGACCGAGTCGGATACGTCGGACTTCTATTGCGTCGAGCCGTGGATCGGCCTGCCCGACGCCATCCACAACGGCCGCGGCCTGCGCTGGCTCGCGCCGGGCAAGACCGAGGCGGCGTCGCTTCGGCTCGTGGTCACGTCAGCGGCCTAAGCGGCAGCGCGCGCTCGCCATAGCGGGCGCCTTTCTGTACGCAGAAATGCGGGACGGTAAAATCCTGCCTTCCTATCCGCCGCCGCCCGACGCGCGGCGGCGCTCTACGAGGTCAGGTTTTGCAGAAAAGAATTGGACAGGTCGTCCGCGCATCGGTCGTCGCATCCTTGGTCGCGGTGCTCGCCGCGTGCGGATCAGCCCCGGTCGCGCCGGGATACTATCGCGTGCAGCGCGGCGACACGCTCTCGAAGATCGCGCGGGAAAACCGCACGTCGACGAGGAACATCGCGCGCTGGAACGCGCTCGCGAATCCGGACGCCATCGAAGTCGGCCAGGTGCTGCGCGTCGAGCCGCCTGCGGGCAGCGCGAGCGCGTCCGGCGCGACGTCGGCGGGCGCAGGCTCCGGCGCGAAGAGCGAAGCAAAGGCCGATGCACCCGCGAAACCGGGTCCGGGCGTCTCGCTGGTATGGCCGGCGCAAGGCACCGTGATTCGCGGCTTCGACGGCAAGAATTCGAAAGGCATCGACATCGCGAACTCGGCGGGCACGCCGGTCGTGGCGGCGGCGACAGGCAGTGTCGTCTATGCGGGCAACGGCCTGCGCGGCTACGGCAACATGTTGATCGTCAAGCATAACGACGACTATCTGACCGCCTACGCTCACAATCGCACGCTGCTGGTGAAGGAAGGCCAGACGGTGCAGCAGGGACAGCAGATCGCGGAGATGGGCGACACCGACAGCGATCGCACGATGCTGCACTTCGAGGTGCGCTACATGGGCCGCTCGACGGACCCGTCGCGCTATTTGCCGCCGCGCTAAAGAGGCGCGCGGCCGTTACGAGGAAGACAATGAGATTCGCAAACACGATGACCGCGGCCGCGTTGTTCGCGGCGGCGGCCTTGAGCGGCGCGCTGGCTGGCTGCGCGCACACCGCCACGATGACCTACCTGCCCTCGGGCGACACGGGCTTCGCGATCAACTGCAGCGGCAGCGACGCGAGCACGAGCTGGGCGGCGTGCTACAAGCAGGCGGGCGAAGTGTGCGGCGCGTACGGCTACGACGTGATTTCGAAAGACGCTGACAACGGCGCGACTTCCGGCGGATCGGTGGCGGGCATCTTCGGCGCGAACATCAAGAACCGTTCGATGGTGATCCGCTGCAAGCAGTAGGGCCTGCTGACTCAGGCATCCGAAGGCGTGTCTTTTCGCGTACTCCTTCGCGCGCGCCAGCGGCCCGACGCCGGATCGATGCGGGCGGCGAACCCGAAAAGCGAAGCAAGCGCGAGAGGCGCGACGGCAGCGAAAATC
The DNA here is from genome assembly GCF_023170545.1 of Caballeronia sp. Sq4a. NCBI lineage: Bacteria > Pseudomonadati > Pseudomonadota > Betaproteobacteria > Burkholderiales > Burkholderiaceae > Caballeronia > Caballeronia sp. Sq4a. Next base: position 1,921,173 of record NZ_CP084250.1, read on the forward strand.
CACAACAGATTCATGGCGAAACCCAGTTGCGACGAGTTGCCCCATGATAACCGTGCTGCAAAAAATTCGCTTCTATCCGCGTTAGAGCCTGCCACTCAGTCGTTATGACCGATTCGCAGTCGGATCACTGCGGCTGCGTCGGCGCGATCAACATCGACGGCGGACGCGTGTCGGTCGGCACGCCGTGATAGTCGGGCGGATCTTGTGGAGGATGTTTCTGGCTGGAGGAATCGGCGCACGCGGACAGCGCAAGCGCGAAGACGGCGGAGCATGCGAACGACAAAGCGATACGCGGCATGAGGTTTCCTGGAAAAGACGAAGGGGTTACAAGCCGAGACTTGTAACCCCTTCGTTGTATCGTGGTCGGAGCGAAAGGATTCGAACCTTCGACCCTCTGATCCCAAATCAGATGCGCTACCAGGCTGCGCTACGCTCCGACGAGCCGCGTATTGTAGCGTCGATGTCCCATATCCGCAAATGCGTCCGCGCGGCGACGCGACGAGCGGGCACGCAACGTTCTAAGCCTTTCGCAAAAGCCATTCATTCTGGAGACGATCGATGAACCTCATTCTCTGGCGTCACGCCGAAGCGGAAGACCAGGCGTCGAGCGACCTCGCGCGTCAGCTCACCTCGCGCGGACGCAAGCAGGCGCAAGGCATGGCGAAGTGGCTGCGAGCGCGCATCGACGACGACGCCCTCTTCCTCGCCAGTCCCGCCACGCGCACGATCCAGACCGCCGAAGCGTTCGGCGACCGCTATCGAGTGGTGGACGACCTCGCGCCCGGCAAGACCGCGCAGCACGTGCTCGACGCCGCCGGCTGGCCGGATGGCGTCGGACAAACCGTCGTGGTGATCGGGCATCAGCCGACGCTCGGGCGCGTGGCCGCGTTGCTGCTGACCGGGCACGAAGCGGAATGGCCGGTCAAAAAAAGCGGCATCTGGTGGTTTCAGGGCCGCGCGCGCGGCGGCGACGGGCAAGTCGTGGTGCGCGCGGTGATGTGTCCGGAGCTGCTTTAGACGTCGAAAACGCGTGTCGCCGGGGCGTGTGGCGTTTCATCGAAACGTCACTGCCAAGCCATGCGAGCGTCACCCGGCATCCTTACATTGGCGGAAAGTTAGTCACCTTTCCGCCGAGGAATGCCAATGCACGATCTGCCGACGCCTTTCCTGCCCTTCGGAGCGTCATCGCTCGCGCTCGATTCGCGCCGCCACCTTCCGCGCACGGCCGAAACCGTCACGGGCCAGCACCGCTTGCAGGTCGCGTGGGCGCGCTCCGACGACGCGCTGCGCGAAGCCCAGCGTCTGCGCTACCGCGTGTTCGCCGAGGAAATGGGCGCGCGTCTGACGGGCCCCGCCGGGCTGGACGTCGACGCCTTCGACGCCTACTGCGATCACCTGCTCGTGCGCGATCTCGATACGCTGAAAGTGGTCGGCACGTATCGCGTGTTGCCGCCGCATCAGGCGGCGCGCATCGGCCGGCTGTATGCGGAAAGCGAATTCGACGTGTCGCGTCTCACGCATCTGCGGCCGAAGCTCGTCGAAGTGGGCCGCTCGTGCGTGCATCCGGACTATCGCAACGGCGCGGTCATCATGTCGCTGTGGGGCGGGCTCGCCACGTACATGATGCACAACGGCTATGAAACGATGCTCGGCTGCGCGAGCGTCGGCATGAACGACGGCGGTCATTACGCCGCGAATCTGTACGCTTCGCTGCCCGCCGACGCGCTCACCGCGCATGAGTACCGCGCGTTCGCGCATACGCCGCTGCCGGTCGAGGAACTGCGCACGGGCGTCGCGGTGAGTCCACCGCCGCTCGTCAAAGGCTATCTGCGCCTCGGCGCGAAGATTTGCGGCGCGCCCGCGTGGGACCCGGACTTCAACGCGGCGGATTTTCTGACGCTCTTCCGCCTCGCCGACATCAACGCGCGTTACGCGCGGCACTTCATGGGCGACGCGGGACGCTGACCGTCGTCGGGCGGGCGCTTAGTCCGTATAGACGACGCGATACGGCCGCCCGATCTTTTCCCATTCCATCGCTTCCTGCGCGAGGCTGTAGTCGGTGAGCGGATTGTTCGTCACCCACTCGCTCGGCAGGCGCACTTCGAAGCCGCCGCCCGCGGCTTTGACTTCGATGCCGGGCAGCCCGACATCCGTGCGGCGGCGCGACAAAAGCGCGGCGAGTCGCAGGCAGAACAGCAGTGTCCAGTCGACGCCGCGCGCCTGCGCGAGCTTGCCGAGCTTGCCCGCGTGACCGAGCACAAGCGCCGCGAGCCGCGCCTGATCCGTGCGCGAGAAGCCGGGCATGTCGGCATTGCTCGCGATATACGCTGAATGCTTGTGATACGCGCTGTGCGCGATCGACAAGCCGATCTCGTGCAGCGACGCCGCCCACGCGAGAAACATGCGGTTCTCCACGCTGCGCTCGCCGTCCGGCTCGCCGAGCTGATCGTAGAAGCTGATCGCCAGATTGCCGATGCGCTCGGCCTGCGCGGCATCGACGCCGTAACGGCGCTTGAAGCCTTCGACCGTCACCGTGCGCATGTCCTGATGCTGCGAGCGGCCGAGCAGGTCGTACAGCACGCCGAGACGCAGCGCGGCGTCGGTCGTATCGACGTATTCGATCCCCAGTTCCTCGAACACGCCGAGCATGATGGAAAGCCCGCCCGCGAGCACCGGAATGCGGTCCGGCTTCAGCGCGACGAGCTTCAGCCGGTTCACGTTCTCCGCCTTGATGAGCGCGCGCTTCAGCCGTTCCAGCCCGCCGCGCGAGATGCCGTGCGTGTACTCCGGATCGTTGAAGCCGTTCGCCTCGACCAGTTCGGCGAGCGCCCGCGCCGTGCCCGACGAGCCGATCGCCTGATCCCAGCCGGTCTGCTTGTATTCGCGCGAGATGATCTGAATCTCGCGCTTGGCGGCGAGTTCGGCCTGACGCATCGTGTATTCGTCCACATTGCCGGCCGGGAAAAACTGGCGGCTGTGGCTCACGCAGCCGATATAGAGGCTTTCCATGTGAATCGGCGTGTAATGCGCGCCGATGATGAACTCCGTCGATCCGCCGCCGATATCCACGACGAGCCGCTTGCCCGCGCTCGCCGGCACCGAATGCGCCGCGCCCGCGTAGATGAGGCGCGCTTCCTCGCGGCCCGCGATCACTTCGATCGGAAAACCGAGCGCGATTTCGGCTTCGATCAGAAAGTCATGCGCGTTTTTTGCGACACGCAGCGTGTTGGTGGCGACCGCGCGCACCTGATCCGGGTGGAAGTCGCGCAGACGCTCGCCGAAACGCTTCAGCGCATCCCAGCCGCGCAACTGCGACGCGCGGTCGAGCATCTTGTCCTTCGAAAGACCGGCCGCCAGACGCACCGGCTCGCGCAACGCATCGACCTGATAGATCTGGCTGCCCGCGGGCGTTTCCTCGACCCGGCCGACGATCAGCCGGAAACTGTTCGATCCGAGGTCGACGGCGGCGAGAAGATGAGGATGTGTGACCATCGGATATCCGGAAATCGTGAAGTAAGGAAGCGCAACCGCGTGCCAGAGACACGCTGCCGAGAGACACGGATTTTATTTCATGCAGGCGCGAAGATTGGAAACCGAACGGAAGCGCGAACCAGAACCGGGAACGCGCGCGCCCGCTAGCGACGCTATCCGCAATGTGAGTAGAATTTGTGAAAATCGTTCTGTCACAATAAAGACATCCTAGTGTGAGATCATCCGAACGCTTTTCTGCCCTTCCGATCGAGACACCTTACGCCCAGCCGATGTCCATACGTTATCCGCTCTTCAACCGTGAACTAGGCATCTTAGGTTTCAACGAGCGGGTACTGGCGCAAGCCGCCGACACATCGGTGCCGCTGCTCGAACGTCTGCGCTTTATCTGCATTACGAGCAGCAATCTCGACGAATTTTTCGAAGTCCGCATGGCCGGGCTTCAGGAGCAGATGCGCGACAACCCCGGCACGCTCTCGCCGGACGGCATGTCGCTGCAACACGTCTACGATCTCGTCTCCGAACGCGCGCAACGCCTCGTGCATCAACAATACGCGATGCTGCACGAGACCGTACTGCCCGCGCTCGAAATGGAAGGAATTTATTTTCATGGCGCGGAGACCTGGACCGAGCAGCAGACCGCGTGGGCGCGCGAATACTTCCAGAACGAACTGCTGCCGGTGCTGACGCCGATCGGGCTCGATCCCGCGCATCCTTTTCCGCGCGTGCTGAACAAGAGCCTGAACTTCGTCGTCGAACTGGAAGGCACCGACGCGTTCGGCCGCCAGGCGATGATGGGCATCGTGCAGGCGCCGCGCGCGTTGCCGCGCCTCGTGCGCATGCCCGAGGCGCTTTCGGGTTATCCGCATGGTTTCGTGCTGCTGAGTTCTTTCATGCAGCACTTCGTGAGCGAACTGTTTCCGCATCTGACGGTGCGCAATTGCAATCAGTTTCGCATCACGCGCAATAGCGAGCTTTTCGTCGACGAAGACGAAATCACGAATCTGCGCGTCGCGTTGCAGGGCGAACTGCCCGCGCGGCATCTCGGCAATGCGGTGCGGCTCGAAGTATCCGCGGAAACGCCGCCGCACCTCATTCGCCGCCTGCTCGACGAAAGCCAGCTCAATCCGCGCGACTGCTATCGCGTGAACGGGCCGGTCAATCTCGTGCGACTCATGCAGTTGCCCGAAATGGTGGACCGGCCGGACCTCAAGTTCGTGCCGCATATTCCGTCGGTGCCGAAGTCGATCGCGAACACGACCAATCTCTTCGATGCGATCGATCAGGGCGATATCCTGCTGCATCATCCGTACGAGAGCTTTCAGCCCGTGCTGGAACTGCTGCTGCAAGCGGCCAAAGATCCGCAAGTGGTGGCAATCAAGCAGACCATCTACCGCACCGGCACCGATTCCCCGCTGATGGACGCGCTCATGCAGGCCGCGCGCAACGGCAAGGAAGTGACCGTGGTCGTCGAACTGCTCGCGCGCTTCGACGAGGAAACGAACATCAACTGGGCGTCGCAACTCGAAGCGGTGGGCGCGCATGTCGTGTATGGCGTCGTCGGCCACAAGTGCCACGCCAAGATGATGCTGATCGTGCGGCGCGTGTCGCAAGGCGGCAAGACCGTGCTCAAGCGTTACGCGCATCTCGGCACCGGCAACTATCATCCGCGCACGGCGCGTCTTTATACCGACTTCGGCCTCATGACCGCGGATCAGCAAATGTGCGAAGACGTGCACCACGTCTTTCAGCAATTGACGGGCATCGGCGGCGAGCTTGCGCTGCATCAGCTATGGCAGTCGCCGTTCACGCTGCATGCGAAGCTGATCGAAGCGATTCGCGCCGAAGCCGAACATGCGCGCGCGGGCCGGCGGGCGCGCATCGTCGCGAAGATGAACGCGCTGCTCGAACCCACCGTGATCGCGGCGCTCTACGAGGCATCGCATGCGGGCGTGAAAATCGATTTGATCGTGCGCGGCGTGTGTTCGCTGAAGCCGGGCGTCGAAGATCTGTCGGAGAACATCACGGTGCGCTCGATCGTCGGGCGTTTCCTCGAACATCACCGCATCTTCTATTTCTATGCGAACGGCAAGGAAGACGTGTATCTGTCGAGCGCCGACTGGATGGATCGCAACTTCTTTCGCCGCGTCGAAGTGGCGTTCCCGATCCGCGACCGGCGACTTAAGCGCCGCGTGATTGCCGAGGGCTTGTCCGTGTGTCTCGGCGACAATCAGTCGGCGTGGGTCATGCAAAGCGACGGGCACTATCGCAAGCGCCGTTCGGGCAAGGCGCTGCGCAACGCACAGTTGGGACTGCTCGCGAAATTCTGTTCGTGATGTGTGAAGGCGCAGCGGCGCGCAAGGCGCCCTGCAAATTCAAGCCGCCACGGACTTGCGCAACGCCGTGCGCGACGCGGGAAAGCGCACCGTGAACGTGCTGCCCCGCCCCACTTCGCTTTTCACGTCGAGATCGGCATGATGCCGTTGCAGCACATGCTTCACGATGGCAAGCCCGAGCCCGGTGCCGCCCGTATCGCGCGAACGGCTTCTATCCACGCGATAAAAACGCTCCGTCAAGCGCGGAATATGCTCCGCCGGAATGCCGAGGCCGCTGTCGCGCACGGTAAAGACCGCGCGATCGTCCACGCGCTCCCATGACACGTCGATGCTGCCGCCATCCGGCGTGTAGCGAACCGCGTTCGTCACGAGGTTGCCGAGCGCGCTCACCAGCTCGGTCTCTGCGCCGGCCACCGTCAGGGCGTCGTCGTTATGAAAATGGATGCGATGACGCCCGCCCGAAAGACTGTTGGCGTCGTCTTCCAGATGACGCAGCACCGCGCGCATGTCGAGCAAATCGTCCCCGGGCGGATGGACATCGCCTTCGAGATTCGCCAGCACGAGCAGATCGCGCACGATGTTCTGCATGCGCATGGCCTGCTGATTCATCATGTCGAGATAACGCGCTCGGTCGGCTTCGTCGAGCGGCAACTCGCGCATCGTTTCGAGAAAGCCGGAGAGCACGGTGAGCGGCGTCTTCAGTTCGTGCGAGACGTTGGCGACGAAATCGCGGCGCATGGAGTCGGTGCGCTCGAGTTCGGTAATGTCTTGCGTGAGAATCAGCTTGCGATTCTCGCCGTACGGAAACACCTGCACCGAGACAGTCCGCTGCCGGTTCGCGCCCATGCCCCGCATGATGAGCATCTCTTCGTAGCGGTGCGAATTCAGATAGCGGATGAAATCCGGATGACGCACGAGATGCGTGATGTGCTGCCGCAGATCGCGCTTCGCGTCCAGCCCGAAGTGCTTCTCCGCGATGGCGTTGCACCATTCGATCTGGTCGTGATCGTCCAGCATCGCCACGCCGTTGGGCGATGCCTGAATCGCCTGGATGAAGCGCGAATGCTGCTGCTCGACCTGACGCACCTGCGCATGCCAGCGTTTGGCGAGCTTGTGCAGGCGGTAATAGATCTCGCCCCAGATGCCGAGCGCGCTCGGCACCTGGCCGTACACCGGCGCGTCTAAGAGACGCCAGAGCCGTTGCGTGTGATACGTGCTCACGAAGCTCTGCACGACGAGCATGACGACGGCGACAGCGAGCGCTACTCGCACGCCCGCGAATGCGCCGATCGCGGCGCACAGCACCGCGAGGAGCGCGAGGGACACGATGGAACGCGTCCAGATGATGTTCATGTTGTCGGGAGATCGATGAAGGCGAAGATGCGCGCGGGCTCAGGCGCCTTTCGCGAGCCGGTAGCCGCTGCCCCGTACCGTTTCGATCATAGCATCGCAGCCCGCGGGCTTGAGCGCGGCGCGCAGACGCTTGATATGCACATCGACCGTGCGCTCCTCGACGAACACGTGATCCCCCCAGACCTGATCGAGCAGCTGCGTGCGGCTGTGCACGCGCTCCGGATGCGTCATGAAGAAATGCAGCAGGCGGAACTCCGTCGGCCCGAGATCGAGCTTGATGTCGTTGCCCGAATGATTGGCCGCCACGCGATGCGTCGCCGGATCGAGCCGCAGGCCGTTGATCGCGACGACGTCTTCCGTCAGCTGCGGCGCGCGCCGGCGCAGCACGGCCTTGATGCGCGCCATCAGCTCTTTCGGCGAGAACGGTTTGGTCACGTAATCGTCCGCGCCGATTTCGAGCCCGAGCACCTTGTCCTGCTCGTCGCCGCGCGCGGTGAGCATGATGATCGGAATGTGCTTGGTGCGCTCGTTGTTGCGCAGCTCGCGCGCGAACGCGATGCCGGACTTCGCGGGCAGCATCCAGTCGAGCAGCACGAGGTCGGGAAGCACGTCGCTGATCAGGTTCTGCGCCTGCTCCGCGTTATACGCGCGAATCGGGCAATGTCCCGCATGTTGCAGATTCACCGAGATCAGTTCGGAGATCGCGGGTTCGTCTTCGACGACGAGGATACTGCTGGGCATCGGCACCTCTTGACCTTTTTGCTTGAAGTGAATCGTTGGATTAACTGAGCGCCTCGCGTTCGAGCTGGTCGCGCGAAATGTGGCGCACGTCCGTGCCTTTCACGATGTAGATGATGAACTCCGCGATGTTCTTCGCGTGATCGCCGATGCGCTCGACCGCTTTCGCGATGAACAGATAATCGAGCCCCGCCGAAATGGTGCGCGGGTCTTCCATCATGTACGTCACGAGCTTGCGCACGAAGGCGCGGAATTCCTCGTCGATGGCTTTATCGTCGCGCACGATCTGCGCGGCGGCGACCGTATCGAGACGCGCGAACGCATCGAGCGCGCGGCGCAGGATCGACACGGCCATCTCGCCCGAGAGCTTGATCTCCGCGATGTTCACCGTGCGGCCCGCGCCGTCTTCGTTGATGCGCTTCACGCGCTTCGCGATCTTCTCGGCTTCGTCGCCGGCGCGTTCGAGATTCGTGATGGTCTTCGAGATCGCCATGAGCAGACGCAAGTCACGCGCGGCCGGCTGACGGCGCGCGATGATGTTGCTGCACTCCTCGTCGATTTCGACTTCCATCGTGTTCAGGCGCGCTTCCGCGGCGATCACCTGATCCGCGATCTGCACGTCGAATTCGTTCAGCGCCTGCATCGCCGCGGTGATCTGCGACTCGACGAGACCGCCCATTTGCAGCACTTTCGAGGACACCGCGTTCAGATCGGCGTCGAACTGGCTCGACAGATGTTTATCGGACATGTTGTGCTCCTGTAGTCCTTTGTTCGTTCGCTGACCGGCCGATCAGCCAAAGCGGCCCGTGATGTAGTCTTCCGTTTCCTTGCGGGCCGGCTTGATGAAGATCTTTTCCGTGTCGCCGAATTCGATCAATTCACCGAGATACATATAAGCAGTGTAGTCCGAGCAGCGCGCGGCCTGCTGCATGTTGTGCGTGACGATCACCACCGTGTAATCGCTCTTCAGCTCCGCGATCAGTTCTTCGATCCGGCCCGTCGAAATCGGATCGAGCGCCGAGCACGGTTCGTCGAGCAGCAGCACTTCGGGCCGGATGGCGATGCCGCGCGCGATGCACAGACGCTGCTGCTGGCCGCCCGACAGACCGTAGCCGCTTTGCGTGAGTTTGTCCTTCACTTCGGTCCAGAGCGCGGCCTTCGTGAGCGCCCATTCCACGCGGTCGTCCATCTCCGAGCGCGACAGTTGCTCGAACATCTTCACGCCGAACGCGATGTTGTCGTAGATCGACATCGGGAACGGCGTCGGCTTCTGGAACACCATGCCGACGCGCGCGCGCAAGAGCGAGATGTCCTTCGTCGTGTCGAGCAGATTGGCGCCGTCCATCAGGATCTCGCCTTCCGCGCGCTGCTCGGGATACAGCGCGAACATCTTGTTGAACGTGCGCAAGAGCGTGGACTTGCCGCATCCCGACGGACCGATGAACGCCGTGACCTTTTTCTCCGGAATGCGCAGGTTGATGTTCTTCAGCGCGTGATACTTGTTGTAGAAGAAGTTGAGGTTGTTCACCTCGATCTTCGGCTTGATGGAATCCGCCGGCTGTGAGCCGTGCGTCGGACGCGCGCTGCCCGGCGCGGGACCGCGCTCGGCCGGCTTGGCTTCAGTCTTCGACTTCAGGTGGCTGACGCCACTTTCGACCATGTTCATGGAATCACTCCACCCTTATTTCTTGGAAAAAATCGCGCGCGCCAGGATATTCAGACCCAGCACGCCGAGCGTAATCAGGAACACGCCGGCCCACGCGAGCGTTTGCCATTGCGGGAACGGACTCATCGCGAACTTGTAGATCGTCACCGGCAGATTCGCCACCGGCTGATTCATGTCGAGCGTGAAGAACTGGTTCGACAGCGCCGTGAACAGCAGCGGCGCGGTCTCGCCCGCGATGCGCGCGACGGCCAGCAGCACGCCGGTCACGATGCCGCCCACCGACGCCTTCAGCGTGATCGACATCACCATCTTCCACTTCGGCGTGCCGAGCGCGAAGGCCGCCTCGCGCAGCGCGTTGGGCACGAGGTTCAGCATGTTCTCCGTCGTGCGGATGATGATGGGAATCTGCAAGAGTCCGAGCGCGATCACGCCGGCCCAGCCCGAGAAACGCCCCATCTTCGCGACGACCAGCGCATACACGAAGAGACCGACGACGATGGACGGCGCGGACAACAGAATGTCGTTGATGAAGCGCGTCACGTTCGCGAGCCAGCGCTTCTGCCCGTATTCCGCGAGATACACGCCCGCGAGAATGCCGAGCGGCGTGCCGATGCACGTTGCGAGCACGACGAGCATGAGACTGCCGACGATCGCGTTGGCGAGACCGCCGCCATCGGTGTTCGGCGGAGGCGTCGACTGCGTGAACAGTTCGACCGAAAGGCCGGAGACGCCGAGCTTCAGCGTCGTGAAGAGAATCCACACGAGCCACACGAGGCCGAACGCCATGGCCGCGAGCGAAAGCGTCAGCGCAATCGCGTTGGTGCCGCGGCGGCGGCGTTGCAGCTTCATGCGCGTGGCGACCGTGCGCTCGTGATCCTGATTGAACGTTGCGGGACGGCTCACTTTGCACCCTCCGCGCGCTGCATGCGCATCAAGAGCAGCTTCGACAGCGCGAGCACGATGAACGTGATGACGAAGAGAATCAAACCGAGCTCCATCAGCGCGGATGTGTGCAGGCCGGGGCTCGCTTCCGCGAATTCGTTCGCGAGCGCCGAGGTGATGCTGTTGCCCGGAGAAAAGAGCGACACGTTGTCGAGCAGATTGGTGTTGCCGATCACGAAGGTCACCGCCATGGTCTCGCCGAGCGCGCGGCCGAGACCGAGCATGACGCCGCCGATCACGCCGGCGCGCGTGTACGGCAGCACGATCTTCCACATCACTTCCCACGTCGTGCAGCCGATGCCGTACGCCGATTCCTTCAGCAGCACGGGCGTGACTTCGAACACGTCGCGCATCACGGACGCGATGTACGGAATGATCATGATCGCGAGAATGACGCCCGCGCACAGAATGCCGATGCCGATGGGCGGCCCCTGAAACAGCGCGCCGACGAGCGGCACGCCGCCGAGCAGCGCGCCGAGCGGCTTTTCGAAGTACGTCGCGAAGATCGGCGCGAACACGAGCAGGCCCCACATGCCGTAGACGATCGACGGAATCGCCGCGAGCAGTTCGATGGCGACGCCGAGCGGCCGGCGCAGCCACGTCGGCGACAGTTCCGTCAGAAAGAGCGCGATGCCGAAGCTCACCGGCACTGCGATGATCAGCGCGATGATCGAGGTCGCGATGGTGCCGTAAATGGGCACGAGCGCGCCGAAGCTCTCGCTGGGCGGATCCCACTCCGCGCGCCAGAGAAAGCTGAGCCCGAATTTCTCGATGGTCGGCATCGACGCAATGATGAGCGAGACGATGATGCCGCCAAGCAGGAGCAGCGTCACGACGGCTGCCAGCCGGGTGATGCCGCCGAAAATGATGTCGCCGATACGGCTCGGCGCGCGCTGCGATTGCGCCGCCGGCGGTGCCGACGCTAAGTTGATGTCCGACATGGGAGCCTTGGTTACGCTACGTGTCAGACGCGCGGCAACCTTTCGATCGCCGCGCGGCTTGTTACTGCTTCTTTGCTGCTTCCTCTGCTTTGACTGTCCGCCGCTCCAGCTTAGGACAGTTTCAGCTTGTGTGACTGCGATACTTCTTTGCCATTACTCCGCGACCGGCTTGCCCGCGCTGTCCTTGACCTTCGCCTTCCACTGCGTGCGGATTTCCGAGACTACCGACTCCGGCAGTGAGATGTAGTCGAGGTCGTTCGCAGCCTGGCCGCCGTTCTTGAACGCCCAGTCGAAGAACTTAAGCGTCTCGGTGCCTTGCGCCGCCTTGTCCTGCGTCGAATGCAGCAGCACGAAGGTCGCGCCGACGATCGGCCATGCGTCCTTGCCCGGCTCGTTCGTCAGGATTTGATAGAACGACTTCGACCAGTCCGCGCCCGCGGCCGCCGCCTTGAACGTCTCCGTCTTCGGCTCCACCACCGTGCCCGCCGAATTCTTCAGGCCGACGTAGGTCATGTGGTTCTGCTTCGCGTACGCCCACTCGACATAGCCGATTGCGCCCGGCAGACGCTGCACGAACGCCGCGACGCCGTCGTTACCCTTGCCGCCCGTGCCCGTCGGCCAGTTGACCGTCGAACCCTCGCCCACCTTCGACTTCCAGTCGGCGTTGACCTTCGACAGATAGTTGGTCCAGATGAAGCTCGTGCCCGAGCCGTCCGCGCGGCGCACCACGGCGATGTCGGTATCCGGCAGCTTGACCTTCGGGTTCAGCGCCGCGATCGCCGGGTCGTTCCACTTCTTGATCTTGCCGAGATAGATGTCGCCGAGCACCTGGCCCGACAGCGTCAGTTCGCCTGCCTTCACGCCCGGCACGTTGATGACCGGCACCACGCCGCCGACCACCGTCGGGAACTGGAAGAGGCCGTCTTTCGCAAGTTCGTCATCTTTCAGCGGAGCGTCCGAGCCCGCGAAATCGACCGTCTTCGCGATGATTTGTTTGATGCCGCCCGACGAGCCGATGCCCTGATAGTTGACCTTGCCGCCGCCGCTTTTTTGATAGGCATCCGCCCACTTGGTGTAGATCGGAGCTGCGAAGGTACTGCCCGCGCCGGTGATATCGGCCGCTTGCGCAGAGATGGCCAGCATTGCGCCAATTACGCCAGCGAGCGCGGTGTGCATCAATTTCATGAGACCTCCGGGGTTGAATAGCGTGTGGGACGACACGCGAAATATAGGCAGTCTCTGTGACAGTAATGTGACTCTCGGTTAAGGGCATGTGACAGGCGACTTTCAAACGGAAAGTCGATCGTGCGTTCATTCGTCAGGCTGCGAACGGGCAATAAAAAAGCGGGCCGAAGCCCGCTTTTCGCGAAATGCGCGTTTTTCCGCGAACGCTTACGACGTGACGTCTTTTACGACCTGCGCAATCGTTTCCGCGTGCCGGACGGCGTCCGCCTGCGCGGCCGCTTCCACCATCACGCGCAACACCGGTTCCGTTCCCGACGCGCGAATCAAGACCCGACCGCGCGATTCGAGCGAATGCTCGGCTTGCTCGACGGCGCGGCGGATCGCGTCACTGCTCTTCCAGTCCGCGCCCGCTTTCATGCGCACGTTGATGAGCTTCTGCGGAAAAAGGCTCACGCCTTCGAGCAGTTCGGCGAGCGTCTTGCCGCTGCGCTTGAGCGCCGCGAGCACGAGGAGCGCCGAGACGATGCCGTCGCCCGTCGAGTGACGATCCAGCGACAAAATGTGGCCCGAGCCTTCCGCGCCGAGTTGCCAGCCGTGCTCGCGCAGCTTTTCGAGCACGTAGCGGTCGCCGACCGCGGCACGGACGAACTGCACGCCGGCCTCCTTCAGCGCGACTTCGACCGCCATGTTCGTCATCAGCGTGCCGACCGCGCCTTCCACCTTGCCGTGCGTCGCGATGCGGTCCTTCACCAGCACGTAGAGCAACTCGTCGCCGTTATAGAGGCGCCCGGCCGAATCGACGATCTGCAGACGGTCCGCGTCGCCATCCAGCGCAATGCCGATATCCGCGCCATGCTCCTTCACCGCGCGCACGAGCGCATCCGGGGCCGTCGCGCCGACGCCATCGTTGATATTGAAGCCGTTCGGCGACACGCCGATCGGCACCACTTCCGCGCCGAGTTCGTGGAACACGTGCGGGGCGACGTCGTACGCCGCGCCGTGCGCGCAGTCGACCACCAGCTTCAGGCCGCGCAAGTCGAAGCTCGCGGGGAACGTGCTCTTGCAGAATTCGATGTAACGGCCGCCCGCGTCGTCGAGACGGCGCGCCTTGCCGAGCCGTTCAGACGGCGCGCAGTCCATCGGCTGTTCGAGTTGCGCCTCGATCTGGTGTTCGACTTCGTCGGGCAGCTTGTTGCCGTCGGCGGAGAAGAACTTGATGCCGTTGTCCTCGTAGGGATTGTGCGACGCGCTGATGACGACGCCCGCGGACAGCCGCAGCGCGCGCGTCAGATAGGCGACGCCGGGCGTGGGCATCGGGCCGGCGAGCATCACGTCGACGCCCGCCGCCGAGAAGCCGGACTCCAGCGCCGCTTCCAGCATGTAGCCGGACACGCGCGTGTCCTTGCCGATCAGCACCGTCGGCCGGTTGCCCTTCTGTAGCGACCGGTCGCCGCCCGCGAGCACCTTGCCGGCCGCGTAGCCGAGCCTGAGCACGAAGTCCGGCGTGATCGGGGCCGCGCCGACGCGTCCGCGAATGCCGTCCGTTCCGAAATATCGTCTTGCCATTGTTGCCTGACCCTCCTCGCGGATTACGGCGCCTGTTTTGATCCGCGTTGTTCGTTGGAAAGCTGCGAGCGCGAGCGCCTTCGCCGCAGTGCTACGACGCCAGCGCGTCAATCGTGCGCGCGATGCGCCGCCTGCCTGGTGGCTTGCCAAACTTTCAATGCGTCTACGGTCTCGGCCACATCGTGCACACGAATGATGGCCGCGCCGCGTTCGGCAGCGCACACCGCCGCCGCAATGCTCGCGAACACGCGCTCGCCCGCGCTGCGACCGGTGACGGCGCCGAGCATCGATTTGCGCGACATGCCGGCCAGCAGCGCGCGATGCGTGCCGACTGGCAGCGTTGCCGCGAGTTCGGCAAGTAGCGTGTAATTATGCCCGACGGTTTTGCCGAAGCCGTAGCCGGGATCGAATGTGATGCGATTCGCCGCAATGCCTGCCGCCGTGAGCGCGGCAAGCCGCTCGGTGAAGAAGTCTCGCACCGAGGCGACCACGTCTTCATAGACCGGTTCGTGCAGTTGCATCGTGCGGGGCTCGCCAAGCATGTGCATCACGCACAGTCCGCAGTGGCTGTCCTTCACCGCATCGAGTGCGCCGTCCTGGCGCAGCCCCCAGATGTCGTTGATCATGTCCGCGCCGGCCTCGAGCGCGGCGCGCATCACGGCGGGCTTGTAGGTATCCACCGAAAGCGGAACCTGCACGCCGCGCAAGGCTTCGACGATCGGGACCACGCGTTCGAGTTCTTCGTCGAGCGGCACGGGCGGCGCGCCCGGGCGAGTTGATTCGCCGCCGATGTCGATCATGTCCGCGCCGTCTGCGAGCATTTGCTCGGCGCGTGCCAGCGCCGCGTCGCGGGAAAGGAAGCGGCCGCCATCGGAGAAGGAGTCCGGCGTGACGTTCAGGATGCCCATGACCAGCGGTCGTTCGAACGTCAGCGTGAAACGGCCGCATTGCAGCGGCTCGGCGAGTGCGGGGGAGGAAGTGAGCGTGGTCAAGCGAATGGGCGACAGCGAGTGACTGGGCGTTCGACCGGCAGAACGCGGGCCTGAAAATAAAAATGGGCCGGCGTGCATTGCACGCCGGCCCATGATACAACTCGGGAAGCTTAGGCCGGCGCGGTTGCGCTACCCGGCTTCACTTCGGTGCCGCTATTGCCGCTCGAGGGCGAGTCGCCCGACGGCGGCGGCATGTTCTTCGGCGGACGCGGCGGACGGCCGGCCATGATGTCGCTGATCTGGTCTGCGTCGATGGTTTCCCATTCGAGCAGCGCCTTGGTCATGGCTTCGACCTTCTCGCGGTTGTCTTCCAGCAGCTTGCGCGCAAGCGCGTACTGCTCGTCGAGGATGCGGCGGATTTCCGCATCGACTTTTTGCAGCGTCGCTTCCGAAACCGTCTTCGACGCGAGCTTGCCGAACATGCCGTCCGGTTCCGTGTCGACGTACACCATCGTGCCGA
This sequence comes from Caballeronia sp. Sq4a, assembly GCF_023170545.1. NCBI lineage: Bacteria > Pseudomonadati > Pseudomonadota > Betaproteobacteria > Burkholderiales > Burkholderiaceae > Caballeronia > Caballeronia sp. Sq4a. The sequence continues at coordinate 1,936,841 of NZ_CP084250.1, forward strand.
GCACGTCCGACATGCCGTAACGCGTGACCATGTCGCGCGCCATCTTCGTTGCGCGCTCGAAGTCGTTCGAAGCACCGGTCGACATCGAGTTGAGGAACACTTCTTCCGCTGCGCGGCCGCCGAACAGGATCGCAATTTCTTCCAGCATCTTGTCGCGATACAGGTTCACGCGATCATGCTCCGGCAACTGCCACGTGACGCCCAGCGCCCAGCCGCGCGGCATGATCGTGACCTTGTGAACCGGGTCCGCATGCGGCAACAGCTTGGCGACCACCGCGTGGCCCGACTCGTGGTACGCCGTATTGCGGCGTTCCTCTTCGCGCATGACCGCCGACTTCCGCTCCGGACCCATGAAGATCTTGTCCTTCGCGTCCTCGAAGTCCTGCATTTCGACGATCCGCTTGCCGCGACGCGCCGCGAAGAGCGCGGCTTCGTTCACGAGGTTCGCGAGATCCGCACCCGAGAAGCCCGGCGTGCCGCGCGCGATGACCGACGCGTCGACGTCGTTCGCAATCGGCACCTTGCGCAGATGCACCTTCATGATGTGCTCGCGGCCGCGGATATCCGGCAGACCGACGTACACCTGACGGTCGAAACGGCCGGGACGCAACAGCGCCTTGTCCAGCACGTCCGAGCGGTTCGTCGCGGCGATCACGATGACGCCCGAATTCGCCTCGAAGCCGTCCATTTCGACGAGCATCTGGTTCAGCGTCTGCTCGCGCTCGTCGTTGCCGCCGCCCATGCCGGCGCCGCGATGACGACCGACCGCGTCGATTTCGTCGATGAACACGATACACGGCGCATGCTTCTTGGCTTGCTCGAACATGTCGCGCACGCGAGCAGCGCCCACGCCAACGAACATTTCCACGAAGTCCGAACCCGAGATGCTGAAGAACGGCACCTTGGCTTCGCCTGCAATGGCGCGCGCCAGAAGCGTCTTACCGGTACCCGGAGGGCCGACCAGCAGCACGCCGCGCGGAATGCGCCCGCCGAGCTTCTGGAACTTCTGCGGATCGCGCAGGAAGTCGACCAGTTCCGACACTTCTTCCTTGGCTTCGTCGCAGCCGGCCACGTCCGTGAAGTTGATCGCGTTGTTGTTTTCGTCGATCAGCCGCGCTCGCGACTTGCCGAACGAGAACGCCCCGCCTTTGCCGCCTCCCTGCATCTGCCGCATCATGTAGAACCAGAAACCGATGATCAGGATCGTCGGCCCAAGGTAGTACAGCGCGGAGACGAGCGCATTCGGTTCATCGTCAGCCTTGCCGCTGACCTGAACGCCGTATTTCATCAGATCGCCGACCATCCAGATGTCGCCGGGCGACACGATCTGGTACTTCTGGCCGTCTGTCGGAGTGACCGTGAGATTGCGCCCCTGAACCGTGACGTTCTTGACCTTGCCGTTCTTCGCGTCGTCCATGAACTGCGAATACGACACGCCTTCCTGGACGCGGGGCTTATCGAACTGCTTGAACACCGTAAACAGCACCAGTGCGATCACGAGCCACACTGCCGCTTTAGAGAACATATTGTTGTTCAAAGCACCACTCCTCACTCATAGACGGGCGCCTACATAAACCTTGCGGCGCCACCAAAGCATTCTAATCCAGACCGCTAACCCCTGCCATAAGGTTTCACTACCGCCTAAATAGCGTTAGATGGTCTTTTTTCGGCATAATCCGCGAAAATATCGCTGAAATTCGCCGACATCGTTTAAGCGGGTCCGGCAGCCGGATTTTTGAGCCGCCGCCCGAGGATGAAAGTCTCGGACGATTTATCCCGAGACGCCTTGGGCTTGCGCGGCGCGACGACTTTGAACTGGTGCTTGAACTTCTCGACGATCTGGCTGTAGCCGCTGCCATGAAAACATTTGACTAGCAGCGCACCCTCCGGTTTCAGATGGTTTTGAGCGAATTCCAGCGCCAGGTCGCAAAGATGCTCGATCCGCGCCGCATCCGCACTCGCTACTCCGGAGAGGTTGGGGGCCATGTCGGAGATTACAAGGTCGACTTGCCGCTCACCGACGATTTCGTCCAGTTGCGCGAGCACCGAGTCTTCGCGGAAGTCGCCCTGGATGAACGTCACGTCCGCGATCGGCTCCATCGGCAGGATATCGAGCGCGATGATCGTGCCGTCGATGCCGCCCTCGCGCTGCGCGTCGCGCTTCGAACCCTGCGCGAGCTTGTTGCGCGCATACTGGCTCCAGCTTCCGGGCGTCGAACCCAGATCGACGATGACCTGCCCCGGCTTGATGAGCTTGTCCTGCTCGTCGATCTCCTTGAGCTTGTACGCCGCGCGGGCCCGATAGCCCTCGCGCTGCGCCATCTTCACGTACGGATCGTTGATGTGGTCATGCAACCACGAATGATTGAAGCGATTCTTTGCCATTCAAGCTGAACTCATGCCGCATTCGTGCGGCGTGGAAGGTGTTTCGGTGGCGCGAGCAGTCCGCGCCGATGCGTGGTCCCGGGATTGCGTGCGCGAAATCTTGCAGCAACGTGCGGCGCTTTTAGCGGATAATACGCGTCTTGTCGGCCGGAACGTTTCCGCGGGCGCTCGAATGCGCCCGGCAATCGCGTCTCCGGCCTATTTTGTTTTTGGCGGCGGTCCACCTCGACCGGGCGAGCCCGGCCATCTTGCCGGCTTCTTCGCACTTCGCTTTACGCGTTTGGCACGCCGTCAGGCCCGCGCCGCCCTATTTTAGTCGACTTCCCAATTTCTCATGCCAGCTCTCGAACTCTCTCCTGCCCAACGCTCCGACCTGCGCTCCCAGGCCCATGCGCTCAAGCCCGTCGTGCTCGTCGGCGCGGAGGGTTTGACGGATGCCGTGCTGAATGAAATCGGCGTACACCTCGAAGCGCACCAGCTCATCAAGATTCGCGTGTTCGGCGACGACCGCGAAGCGCGCATCGCCATTTACGACGAAATCTGCGACCGCCTGAACGCAGCGCCTATCCAGCATATCGGCAAGCTGCTCGTCATTTGGCGGCCGGAAGGCGCCGCGCCGGCCAAGAGCCGCAACACGCGCACGCGCAGCACCATGCCGCCGAGCGCGGCGGAAGCCGTCGAGCGCCCTTCGAAGGGCCGCGCCCCGCGCATCGTCAAGGCCGTGAAAATCTCCCGCGATGCGCCTGCGTTTAAAAAGCCGAAGAAGCAGACGCTCAAAGTGCTCGGTAACGAGCGCGTGACCGCGGGCGGCAACGTGAAGCGCGCGAAAAAGCGTCAGACGAGCTCGAAGCGCCAGCATCAGGCCGCGAAGTAAGCAGCGCGGCGCGAGAGCGTTCGCGCCGCATGCGGCCACGGCGCGATTAGCTCCGCGCCCGCTTGGCCGCCATCTTCGCCGACTTGTTCTTCGGCACGATGGCGCTAGGCGCACTGCCCGGCAAGCGCCACACGAGCGCGATGCCGAAAAGACATTCGATCAGATAGATGACGCTCGATATGCCGTGCAGAATGCCGAACTGCCGCGCATACGGCGAACTGGCGAGATCGGTGCCGGCTGCCTGCGCCGCCATGCGCAGCGAATTCATGAACGGCTGCAACGCGAAGTAACCGGCGAGCACGCACACCAGCATGACCGCGACAATCCACCGCACGCGCTTATAGTCCGCGATACCGCTTTTCACGAAGCGATTGCCGATCAGAATAAGAACGAGCGCGCTGACGACGCCCACGAACGCCTCGATCCTGAAGTACTGCGCGGCCACCGATCCGGCCACGGCGGAGTCCAGCATCGAAAAGAGGACGGGCGTGGCAACGAGGCCGAGCGTCAGCAGGCTGCCGACCCAGAGCATGCTGACGATGCGAAAAACGCGGTGCGCGATGGCCATCAGACGTAACGGACAGCGATGATTTCGTACTCGCGCGCGCCGCCCGGCGCCTGCACCGACGCGACGTCGCCTTCCGACTTCGAAATGAGCGCGCGCGCAATCGGCGAGCTCACCGAGATCAGGCCGTGATCGATATCCGCTTCGTCGTCACCGACGATCTGGTACGTCACGGTGTCGCCGGATTCCAGGTCTTCCAGTTCGACCGTCGCGCCGAACACCACGCGGCCGTCGGCATCCACGGTCGTCGGGTCGATCACTTGCGCCGCGGCCAGCTTCGATTCGAGTTCGGCGATCCGGCCCTCGATGAAGCCCTGCTTCTCCTTCGCGGCATCGTATTCTGCGTTTTCAGACAGATCGCCCTGCGCGCGCGCTTCCGCGATCGCGTTGATGACCGCCGGACGCTCGACAGCCTTCAGGCGTTGCAATTCGTCGCGCAGCAACTCCGCGCCGCGCTTGGTCAAGGGAATCGTGCTCATAGACAACCCAAAGCAAAAAACAGCCGTAAAAAAATTACCGCGGTTAGCGCATCTCCGTATGAGGAGATACCGCTCAACCGCGGCTCGTGTTACTTAGACCAGTCGTCGAAGCCTTAGTTTAGGCGAGCATGCAAGCCTTGTAAATCATAGACTTCCAAATCGCGCAGATAACGCAGGCCTTCCACGGCGGCACGCGCGCCCGACATCGTCGTGTAGTACGTGACCTTGTTGGCCTGCGCGCTCATGCGGATGGATCGCGAATCGGCAATGGCCGCGCGGGTTTCATCGACCGTCGTGAAGACGAGCGCAATCTCGCCGTTCTTGATCATGTCGACGATATGCGGCCGGCCGTCCTTCACCTTGTTCACGACCTTCACCGGCACGCCCGCCGCCGCGATGGCCGCAGCCGTGCCCTTGGTCGCGACGATCGGATAGCCGAGCTCGTGCAGCATGCTCGCCACTTCCACGGCCTTCGGCTTGTCCGCGTCCATCACCGTCAAGAGCACCGTGCCCGATTCCGGCAAGCGCGAACCGGCCGCGAGTTGCGACTTGAAGAGCGCCTCGCCGAACGTGCGGCCCACGCCCATCACTTCGCCGGTAGAACGCATTTCCGGTCCGAGAACCGGATCGACCGTCGGGAACTTGACGAACGGGAACACCGCTTCCTTCACGCTGAAGTACGGCGGCACGATTTCCTTCGTCACGCCCTGCTGCGCGAGCGTCTGACCGACCATCGCGCGCGCGGCGATCTTCGCGAGCGGCAGGCTCGTCGCCTTCGACACATACGGCACCGTGCGCGATGCGCGCGGGTTCACTTCCAGCACGTAGATGACGTCCTTCTTCGTGCCGTCGTCCTGCGGAACCTGTTGAATCGCGAATTGCACGTTCATCAGGCCGACGACGTTCAGCGCCTTGGCCATCGCAGCGGTTTGACGCTTCAGCTCGTCGACGGTCGCATCCGACAGCGAATACGGCGGCAGCGAACAGGCTGAATCGCCCGAATGCACGCCCGCCTGCTCGATGTGCTCCATCACGCCGCCGATGAACACCGCTTCGCCATCCGAGATGCAGTCGACGTCGCATTCGATCGCGTCGTTCAGGAAGCGGTCGAGCAGCACCGGCGAATCGTTCGACACCTTCACGGCCTCGCGCATGTAGCGTTCGAGGTCGCGCGGCTCGTGCACGATTTCCATCGCGCGGCCGCCCAGCACGTACGAAGGACGCACGACGAGCGGATAACCGATCTCTTCGGCGAGCTTCAGCGCTTCGTCTTCGGTGCGCGCGGTGCGGTTTGGCGGCTGACGCAAGTCGAGATCCTTCAGCAGCTTCTGGAAGCGTTCGCGGTCTTCGGCGGCGTCGATCATGTCCGGCGACGTGCCGATGATCGGCACGCCGTTCGCCTCGAGGTCCAGCGCGAGCTTGAGCGGCGTCTGGCCGCCGTACTGCACGATCACGCCGACCGGCTTTTCCAGATCGACGACTTCGAGCACGTCTTCGAGCGTCAGCGATTCGAAGTAAAGGCGGTCGGAGGTGTCGTAGTCCGTGGACACGGTCTCAGGATTGCAGTTGACCATGATGGTTTCATAGCCGTCTTCGCGCATGGCGAGCGCGGCGTGAACGCAGCAGTAGTCGAACTCGATGCCCTGCCCGATCCGGTTCGGCCCGCCGCCGAGCACCATGATCTTTTTCTTGTCCGTCGGGTTCGCTTCGCACTCGTCCTCGTAGGTCGAGTACATATAGGCGGTCTTCGTCGCGAATTCGGCCGCGCACGTATCGACGCGCTTGTACACCGGACGCACTTTCAGTTCATGGCGCTTCTTGCGCACGTCGGCTTGCGTCGAGCCCGTCAGCTTCGCGAGACGCCGATCCGAGAAGCCGCTCTTTTTCAGATACAGCAGTTCGTCGCGCGTGAGGCTTTCGAGCGTGCGGCCTTGCAGCGCCTTTTCCTTCAGCACGATCTGTTCGATCTGCGCGAGGAACCACGGATCGATCGACGTTTCCTCGAAAATTTCCTCGGGCGTGAGGCCAAGACGGAACGCGTCGCCGAGGTACCAGATGCGGTCCGGGCCCGGCTCGCCGATCTCGCGGATCACTTCATCGCGGCTCGTCGTCTTTTCGTCGAGACCGTCGACGCCGACTTCCAGACCGCGCAACGCCTTCTGGAACGACTCCTGGAACGTGCGGCCAATGGCCATCACTTCGCCGACCGACTTCATCTGCGTCGTGAGACGCGAATCGGCCTCGCGGAATTTCTCGAACGCGAAACGCGGCACCTTCGTCACGACATAGTCGATGGTCGGCTCGAACGATGCCGGCGTCTGTCCGCCGGTGATTTCGTTCTTGAGCTCGTCCAGCGTGTAGCCGCAGGCGAGCTTCGCGGCGACCTTCGCGATCGGGAAGCCCGTCGCCTTCGACGCCAAAGCGGATGAGCGCGACACACGCGGATTCATCTCGATGACGACCATGCGGCCGTCCTTCGGATTGATCGCGAACTGCACGTTCGAGCCGCCCGTGTCCACGCCGATCTCGCGCAGCACCGCGAGCGACGCGTTACGCAGCACCTGATACTCCTTGTCGGTGAGCGTCTGCGCGGGCGCGACGGTGATGGAATCGCCCGTATGCACGCCCATCGGATCGAGGTTTTCGATCGAGCACACGATGATGCAGTTGTCCTTTTTATCGCGGACCACTTCCATCTCGTACTCTTTCCAGCCGAGCAGCGATTCTTCGATCAAGAGCTCGCGCGTCGGCGAAAGATCGAGACCGCGACGGCAGATTTCCTCGAACTCTTCCTTGTTGTACGCGATGCCGCCGCCCGAGCCGCCGAGCGTGAACGACGGCCGGATCACGGTCGGATAACCGCCGCTGCCGGTCGCTTCGGCGATCTGCGCCTGCACGGCGAGCGCCTCTTCCATCGAATGCGCGATGCCCGACTTGGCCGAACCGAGGCCGATCTTGGTCATCGCGTCCTTGAACTTCTGGCGGTCTTCCGCCTTGTCGATGGCTTCCGGCGACGCGCCGATCAGCTCGACGTTGTACTTCTCCAGCACGCCGTGATGGAACAGGTCGAGCGCGCAATTGAGCGCGGTCTGCCCGCCCATGGTCGGCAGGATCGCGTCCGGGCGCTCCTTCGCGATTATGCGCTCGACCACTTCCCACGAGATCGGCTCGATGTAGGTGACGTCCGCCGTGTTCGGATCGGTCATGATCGTCGCGGGATTGCTGTTGACGAGAATGACCTTGTAGCCTTCCTCGCGCAGCGCCTTGCACGCCTGCGCGCCGGAATAGTCGAACTCGCACGCCTGACCGATGATGATCGGGCCCGCGCCGATGATGAGGATGCTCTTGATGTCTGTGCGCTTCGGCATAACTGTGCTCTGTGGTGTTCTTTATGCGGCGACCTTCGCCGTCTCCATCAGCTTGATGAAGCGGTCGAACAGATACGCGATGTCGTGCGGGCCGGGCGACGCTTCCGGGTGGCCCTGGAAGCAGAACGCGGGCTTGTCGGTCAGCGCGAAGCCTTGCAGCGTGCCGTCGAAAAGCGAGACGTGCGTGACCTTGGCGTTCGCGGGGAGCGTCGCGGCATCGACCGCGAAGCCGTGGTTCTGCGACGTGATCACGACGCGGCCGTCTTCCATGTCCTTCACCGGATGATTCGCGCCGTGGTGGCCGGTCTTCATCTTCGTGGTCTTGGCGCCGACGGCGAGCCCCATGATCTGATGCCCGAGGCAGATGCCGAACGTGGGAATGCCGCGCTCGATGAATTCGCGAGTGGCGGCGATCGCGTAGTCGCACGGTTCCGGGTCGCCGGGGCCGTTCGACAGGAAGATGCCGTCCGGGTTGAGCGCCAGCGCGTCGGCGGCGGTCGCTTCGGCGGGAAGCACGGTCACGTGACAGCCGCGCTCGGCCAGCATGCGGAGGATGTTGTACTTGACGCCGTAGTCGAACGCGACGACGCGGAATGTCGGCGCGTCCTGCGTGCCGTAGCCGCTGCCGAGGCGCCATTCGCGCTGCGTCCACTCGTAGCGCTCTTTCGTCGACACGACCTTCGCGAGGTCCATGCCGGCGAGTCCGGGGAACGAACGCGCGAGTTCGAGAGCCTTCGCCTCGTCGTCGCTGCCGGCGAGAATGCAGCCGTTCTGCGCGCCCTTGTCGCGCAAAATGCGCGTGAGTTTGCGCGTGTCGATGCCCGCAATGGCGGGGATGCCTTGCGCCTTCAGATAGTCGGAGAGGGTTTGCTCGGAACGGAAATTCGAAGCGAGCACCGGCAGATCACGGATGATGAGGCCGGCGGCATGGACTCGGCTGGCTTCGACGTCCTCGGCGTTGACGCCGACGTTGCCGATATGCGGATACGTCAGGGTGACGATCTGGCGGGCGTAGCTCGGATCGGTCAGGATTTCCTGATAGCCGGTAATCGCGGTGTTGAACACCACTTCGCCGATCGTCGAACCTGCGGCGCCGATCGATTGACCACGAAAGACCGTGCCGTCGGCAAGTGCGAGAAGTGCTGGGGAGAATGACGGCAACACGGGAAGCTCCTTGGGGGAACACCCTGTTACCGACCTGTCTGTCCGAAATTCAGGCGTGGGGCCGCGGCATGAAGCGAGCGCGGGCATCCTTGCGCGAGGGCGGCGGCTGACACGCGGGAAACCCGGGAATCGCGGCTCGGACCAGCTTGCTCGCACTAAGCGAACGAGGTTGCGGAGCGGACGATTGCGGCGTGCAGCGCGCGCTGCCAGGCGCAGCGAACGACGGTGTATGGGAGGTAGGCGCTAGGGTGCGGGTTGATATGCTCAAACCTTCGAATTATAGCGTGAAATCAGACGTTTCGCCAAATTTCGGAAGTCTCCGCTTGCCGCGCCCCGGTTTAGCGCGACACCTCTACGATGCAGTCCGCTCGGCCTTGTGCAGCACGCGGCTGGGCAACACGTACCAGACCGCGCTCGCCAATTGCAACGCGATCAGAATGCTCCACACCGTCACATGCGCCGCTGCCGGATAGTGACCGCCTTCCGGCGTCCAGCGCGAAAGCACCGCGCCCACGCCGACCTGAAATCCGAAGATCAGCAGGAAGATCACGAGCGTGAGCGTCGTCGTCGCCCGGCCGATCATGTGCGATGGGAAGTACTCCGCCATTACCGCGTAGCTCAAAATGCCCGTGCCGCCGAATACGCCGTACGCGGCAAGCAGCGTCGCGGGCGGCAGCGGCACGCGCAGCACCATCAGCACCTGCACGAGAACGTAGAGCGCCATTCCCACGCCGCAGAACGCGTAGACGGACACGCCGCGCCGCTCCATGCCGCGCGCCGCCGCGCCGAAGCCGACGCACCCGAGCATCATCGCGAAACCGAGCAGCGAGACGAGCGCGGCGGCGTGCGCGGGCGTCAGGTTCATCACGTCGAGCAGATAGGGGCGAATCCAGAGCGATTGCATCGCGTAGAACACGCCCTGCGTGACGACGGAGAACGACGCGATCTTCCAGAACGCGCCGCTTTTCAGGATGTGCCACGTGCCCTTGAACTGGCTGATGACGTCGGCCTGATGGTGCGAGTCCGCGTTGCGAGGCGCGAACAACGCGATGGCTGCCGCGACGGCGAGCGTGAACACGCCGAGACCGATCGACACCTGCCGCCAGGTCGTCGTTTGCAACAGCGACGCGAGCGGCGAGCCGACGACCACCCCGCCGAGTCCGCCGACCGCCATCGTGAAACCGTTGACGAGCGGCAGGCGCGCGACCGGAAAATGCTGCGCGGACGCCTTGAACGCCGCGCTCAGACAGACGGAAACGCCCACGCCGATCAGCAAGCGCCCCACCATCAATCCGCCCAGCCCGTGGGACGCACCGAACGTCCAAATGCCCGCCGCCGCGAACAGGAGCATGCCGGCGGTGACGCGGCGCGGCCCGTAGTGGTCGAGCAGCACGCCGACCGGAATCTGCGCGATCGCGAAGCCGATGAAATAAAGCGACGTCAGCAAGCCGAGATCGGCGGCGGACAGACCGAGATCATGCGTGATGAGCGGCGCGAAGCCGAGGTTGACGCCGCGAAACACGTACGAGACGAAATACCCGGCGGCGAACAGGAAGAACACCCGGAGACGAACGGAGGACGGCATGCGCTGGACAGTTGTTCTTTTGAAACGCCAGTTTAACTGCGCCGCCAAATGAAAACGCCGTCACCTTGGTGACGGCGTGGAATAAGCAGAAAGCGCGAGCCGCGCTGCCCTTATTTCTTCTTGGCCTTGGAACCGCCCGAATGCGCGGCGGCATGCTTTTCCGTCCTCGCCGAGGCAGCGGGCTTGGCGGAAGCGCCCGTCTTCGGCGAGATCGTAGCGGACACGCGCGTGAGCGTATGCCCCGGCGCCTTGCCGTGCGGCGTTTTCGCGGTGACATGCGTGCCGATTCGGCTGACGCCGCCCGACGAACGGCTCGACGCCGCCACCGTCTCGACGCGCACCGGGCCCGGCTCGGCGGGCACGGCGCGACCGTACGGAACGTGCAGCACAACGACTTGCCCCGGCATGAACATATCGCGATGCGTATGGTTCCAGGCGCGCACCTGCGCCACTGATACGTTGTATCGGTCCGCCAGCGTCGCGATGGACTGCTTGCGGCGCACGCGAATGGCCATCTTGCGCGTGTCGGGCACGTCGCGCTCGACCGCGAGCATCGCGTTCGCGGCGACGTCCGCGCTGATGTCTTCGTCGTCATCGTCCGTACGCGGCACGACGATGGTCGAACCCGGCTTCAGACGCATGCCCGCCGGAATGCGATTGACCGACATGAGCGTGTCCGCGTCGACGCCAATCTTTTCAGCGATGGCTGCGGGCCGCGCCCGCTCCGTCACCGTATACGTGGTCCACGACGACAACGCGCCCGTGTACGAACCGAGATTACGCTGGAACGTGGCGGCGTTGTCGAACGGCAGCAGGATCTGCGGATTCGTCGCGCCGAGAATGACCGGCTTCGAGAACGACGGATTCAGCGAGCGGAATTCCTCGACGCTCATGCCGGCGAGCTTCGCGGCCATGGTCACGTCGATATCGCGCGCGGTTGTAACCGTGACGAAGTACGGGTGATTCGGAATGTCCGGCAGCGCGAGACCGTACTGCTGCGGATTCGTCACGATGTTCTTGACGGCCTGCAACTTCGGCACGTAGTTGCGCGTCTCGTTGGGCATGCGCAGGCTTTCGTAGTCGGTCGGCAAGCCGGCCGCTTCGTTGCGCGCAATGGCCCGCTGCACATTGCCCTCGCCCCAGTTGTATGCGGCGAGCGCCAGGTGCCAGTCGCCGAACATGTCATGCAGACGCGAGAGATAGTCGAGCGCGGCGCTCGTCGACGCGAGCACGTCGCGGCGCTCGTCCTGCCACATGTTCTGCTTGAGGTTGTAGTCGCGGCCGGTGCCCGGCACGAACTGCCACATGCCGGCCGCCTTCGCGACCGACAGCGCCTGCGGGTTGTACGCCGATTCGATGAACGGCAGAAGCGCCAGTTCCGTCGGCATGTGGCGCTGCTCCAGTTCCTCGACGATGTGATACAGGTATTTCTGCGAGCGCGTGGTCATGCGCTCGACGTAATCCGGACGCTGCGCGTACCAGTTCACCTGCATGTCGACGAGATCGCTTTGCAGGTCCGGAATCTGGAAGCCATTGCGAATGCGGCTCCACAAGTCCGCGGAACCGGCGAGCGAAGTGACAGGCGTCTTGTCGACGTTGATGGTTTCCTTGGCGGCTGCGGTGCGGCGAATCGTGTCGGCGACTTGTTGCTGCGAGGCGGCGGTAGGAGTGGCGGAAGTAGGATCGGAGGCGGGCGCTGTCGGCCCCTGGCTGGCGCACGCGGCCAGCGTCAGGACGGATAGCGCACTTAATGTTAGTCGCATGAACGTCTCGGCTTCCAAAAGATATGCTTGGAAATTTGGAGCCGATGGTACGGAACCGAACCTAGGACGTCAATAAGAATGCACGTAAAACCCCTGCAAAATCTTGCATCTATCGCCGTTCCTAAAGTATTGGATTAAGTTCCCTGCGATCAGCGGAAGTTATCCTTCCATCCGCGCAGCATGCTGAACGCCTCCGTCCGGTCGGCCACCGGCTCCTTGAACTGCGCGACAAGCGCCGCTTGAATTGCTGGCTGATCGACGCGCAAGAACGGATTTACCGCTTTTTCATGACCGATGCTCGTGGGCAGCGTCGGCTTGCCGGCAGCGCGCAGCGCCTGCGCTTCGTCGCTCCAGCGCGAGAGCGTCGCGCTGTCCGGCTCGCAGGCCCGCGCGAAGCGAATGTTCGACAGCGTGTATTCGTGCGCGCAGTGCACGAGCGTCGCGTCGGGAAGCGCCGCAAGCGCGTCGAGCGAGGTGAGCATCTGCTGCGGCGTGCCTTCGAAAAGACGCCCGCAGCCGCTCGCGAACAGCGTGTCGCCGCAGAAGACATGCGGCGTGCCGTTGCCGTCGTCTTCCTGGAAGTATGCGATATGGCCGGCCGTATGGCCCGGCACATCCATCACGGTAAAGCTGAGTTCCGGCTGCGCGATGCGCACCGTGTCGCCGTCGGCAAGCCGCTCGGTCAGATGCTCGATGCGCTCGCCGGCCGGTCCGTACACCGGAATGCCCTCGTCCGATCGGCTATCGAGCAATGCTTTCACACCGCCGACATGGTCGCGATGATGGTGCGTGAGTAAAATAGCGGTCAGCCGCCAGCCGCGTTCGGCGAGATAGGCCTCGACGGGTGCGGCGTCGCCCGGGTCGATCACGACGGCATCGCGCGAATCCGACACGAGCCAGATGTAGTTGTCTTCGAAGGCCGGGACCGGCACGTACTCGAGTTCGCGCCTGGGCGCGCGTTTGGACGAATCTTCAGCAAACGAATCCATGGCGATCATCTACGCGGCATCCGAACATGTCTGACCGAGCGATTATAGACTGGCCCGCCTGGACGAACTCCGCGCCCGGACGCTACGTGCTGGAGTGGGAGCAGGGGCAGCTCGACCGCGTGGTCTGCGACATCTTCGGCTATCACGCGCTTCAGCTCGGCATGCCGCAACTGGACGCCTTGCGAGAAAATCGCATGACCGGGCGCGCGCTCGTGCTCGACGCCGAAAGCGGCGCCAGCGCGCCGTACACGCTGCCGCGCACGTCCGCACGAGGCGCGAGCGCGCCGGAAGGCCGGAGCACGGTCTGGTGCGAATTCCTGGATTTGCCGTTCGAAGCGCAGAGCGTCGATTTGCTCGTGCTGCCGCATACGCTGGAATTCTCGCGTGACCCGCATCGACTGTTGCGCGAAGCCGAGCGCGTGCTCGTGCCCGAAGGCCAGTTGATCATCCTGGGGTTCAATTCGCTCAGTTTGTGGGGCGCGCGGCAATCGCTCGGCAAGGTGGCGGGACGCCCGTTCGTGCCGGAAGCGCACGACATGATCGCGTTCACGCGCATCAAGGACTGGATCAAGTTGCTCGGCTTCGACCTTGAACGCGGGCGCTTCGGCTGCTATCGTCCGCCGCTGCTGACGGACAAATGGCTGCAGCGTTACGAATTCATGGAGCCCGCCGGCGACCGCTGGTGGCCCATTTTCGGCGCCGCGTACATGATCACGGCGGTGAAGCGCGTGCGCGGCATGCGGCTCATCGGTCCACGCAAGCTGAAAAAACCTGCGCTCGCGCCCGGTCTCGCTCCGGTCGCGGCCCCGCACACTCGCAACGAGCATTGATGACTGACGAATCCGCATCGGCCAAAGTAATCGACATCTATACTGACGGCGCCTGCAAAGGCAATCCCGGTCCGGGCGGCTGGGGCGCCCTTCTGCGTTTCGGCGCCCTCGAGAAGGAACTGTTCGGCGGCGAAGCCGCGACTACGAACAACCGCATGGAGTTGATGGCCGTGATCGCCGCGCTCGAGGCGTTGAAGCGGCCGTGCCACGCCGTGATCCACACCGACTCGCAATACGTGCAGAAAGGCATCAGCGAGTGGATTCACGGCTGGAAGAAAAAAAACTGGATGACGGCCGCCAAGACGCCCGTGAAAAACGCCGACTTGTGGAAGCGCCTCGACGCGCTCGTCGCGCAACACGAGATCGAATGGCGCTGGGTCAGAGGACACGCCGGCCATCCCGAGAACGAACGCGCCGATGCGCTCGCCAATCGCGGCGTGACATCGCTTGCCGAAAGCTGAACGCAGCACTACACCGAATCTCATGCGCCAACTGATACTGGACACCGAAACCACCGGCCTGAACGCTCGCACGGGCGACAGGATCATCGAAATCGGCTGCGTCGAGCTGATCAATCGCCGGCTGACGGGCAACAACCTGCACATCTACGTCAACCCGGAACGCGACAGCGACCCCGGCGCGCTGGCGGTGCACGGTCTCACCACCGAATTCCTGAGCGACAAGCCGAAGTTCGCGGAGATCGCCGCACAACTGCGCGATTTCATCGCGGGCGCGGAGCTCATCATCCACAATGCGCCCTTCGATATCGGCTTTCTCGACATGGAATTCGCGCTGCTCGGGCTGCCGAAGGTGTCCGAGATCTGCGCCGGCGTGATCGACTCGCTCGCGCACGCGAAGCAGATGTTCCCCGGCAAGCGCAATTCGCTCGATGCGCTGTGCGACCGCTTCGGCATCAGCAACGCGCACCGCACGCTGCACGGCGCGCTGCTCGACTCCGAATTGCTCGCCGAGGTCTATTTGGCGATGACGCGCGGCCAAGAGAGCCTCGTCATCGACATGCTGGGCGACGCGGAAACGGAAGGCACGACGGCTGCGCCGCGCATCGCGCTGGACGACCTCGATCTGCCGGTGATCGTCGCGAGCGGCGAAGAACTCGCCGCGCACGAAGCGGTGCTCAACGATCTCGACAAGGCGCTAAAGGGCACGAGCGTGTGGCGAACAGAAGCGCCGCAGACCGAGCCGGATGCGGTCGCCGCATAATTTTTCGAAATTGCTTAAAGAATCGCTTTACGAGACGAGATAGTCCTGACATAATCTCAATCTCTTCGGGTGGTTAGCTCAGCGGTAGAGCACTGCCTTCACACGGCAGGGGTCACTGGTTCGATCCCAGTACTACCCACCAGAATTCTGGTGCTGGTAACGCCAAGACACCGAAGACCAAAAGGCCCAAGTCTAGCGACTTGGGCCTTTTTCATTTTCCGCGCGCGAACCCGGCACTTCACCTCGCCCAAACACCCCGCGCCATCCCGGTCGCCGCAATCACCATCACGATGACGAGCGCCGCCTCGAGATCGCTCATCCACGCGAAGCGCCGCGCGCGCGTCCAGTCGATCGCCCCTCCCTGCGCCAGCGCCGCGCGCCAGCGGATCAGCGCGAGCATCGGCGAGACTTCAATCACCAGAATCACCACGAGCGCCGTCATCTTCAGGTGAAAAAGCGGCTCGTGCAGATAGTACGCACCGCCCTTCTCGAAGCTGCCGAACGCGCGCGTCAGGCCGGTGACGATCAGGACGACAGCCGCGATGCCCCACACCGCGTCGGACCGGAACACGTCACGCAGACGCAATGCGTTCGCTTGCACCGATTCCGCCGCGTCCAGCCGGCGCAATGCCCGCGCACGCGCGAGCACCGAACCGAGCGCGAAGCCGAAGGCGAGCAGATGAAGCGCGGCGAGCAACCAACGTATCAGCATCCTTTCCTCCCACGATCGACAAGAAAGACTTGCCCGGCTCGATGCGATGCGAGTCAGACCTGACTCAGCGTGGCGTCGAGCGCGCGTGCGGCGCTGCGGTCGCTCTCGGTGGAAAGCGACGCGCGAAAAATCGTCGTGCGATTGTGACCTGCCGCAGCGGGCGAATCCCACTGCAGTTCCACTTTCGGACGCCGCGAGAACCAGCTTCGCCGCGCGATGCCATTCGATGCCACGGGCGCTGCGGCCGGCTGTGCCGATGCCGCCAGCACCGGCCATTTCACCGACAATTCGCGTGCGTCGTACTGGCCGAGCTTGCGGCTTTCGGCCCAGACCATCGCCGTGCGCGTGACGGGATCGAGCGAAATGGCATAGCGGCCGATGGCGAAGCGCCGCGCCGCGATGTTCGTGCGCCACAGCGCGCGGGGCCGGCAAATCCACATCACCACCGCATAGAGCGCCGGCGCGACCGCCAGCCAGCCGTTCGTTTCAGCGAGCGTGTGCACGAAGCGCCGCCAGCCCGACGTCCAGACGAACGCGCCGACCGAGAAAATCGCGAAGCCGAACGTCAGCAGCGCGAGCAGCCTCAGCGCCTGCCGAAGCCACTGCGGCAACGGATGCAGCGGACGCTCCATGCGCGGCTTCGCGCCCGGCAGCACGATCAAAAGGAAAATCAAGACGAGATTGAGGCACGCCCATGGCGATGAAGTCATCGCGCGCACCGAGGACAGATAGCCCATCTGCGACATCGAGAGCGCCCATCGCGCCGCGAGGATCACGCCGATGGCCCGCAGCGCGAACAACGTCCCTGCGCCCGGTGCCGGGCTCGCGCTGGTTTGCTTGGTTCTCGCCAAAGGGTGCGCTCCTGTCCACGAACGTTGCCTGCCGCCGCTGTCTGTGCGAGCGGGCGGCCACTGCGCCTTGCGCAGCGCAAAGCTCGGACATTATAGGGAGATTACGGAGGGCGTCATCGGTTTCGCCTCGCGCATGCGGCGCGGCGCTCCAATTACGCCGCGACTGTGCCATTACGACAACGCCCCGCGCACCTTTCGGCGGGCGGGGCGTTCTCCGAGCCGCATCGCTGCGGCCACGGACAGTTCGCAGCTATCAGGCGTTCACTTCGCGCAGAACGGTGCGGCGCTTCTGGCGCAGCAGTTCCTCGTAGTTCTGCACGTAGCGCGCCGCCATCACCTTCGACGAGAAGCGCGTCTCGAACGTCTCGCGGACCTTCGCGCGCGACAGCGAGTCGAGGCGCTTAACCGCGGCGATCGCCGAGAGTTCGTCTTCCACGACGAAGCCCGACACGCCGTTCTCGATCACTTCCGGCACCGAGCCGCGATTGAACGCGATCACCGGCGTGCCGCAGGCCATCGCCTCGATCATCACGAGGCCGAAGGGCTCCGGCCAGTCGATCGGGAACAGCAGCGCATGCGCGTTGCCGAGGAATTCGGTCTTCTCGGCCTCGCTGATCTCGCCGATGTACTCGACGTGCGGCAGCGCGAAGAGCGGCTTGATCTCTTCTTCGTAATAAGCGCGGTCGGCCTTGTCCAGCTTCGCCGCGATCTTGATTTTCATGCCCGCGGCCTGCGCGATGCGGATGGCGCGGTCCACGCGCTTCTCCGGCGAAATGCGGCCGAGGAACGCCAGATAGCCGGGCTTCACGTTCGGAATCGGCTTCAGCAGGTTTTCCGGCAGGCCGTGGTACACGGTCGAGAGCCAGTTGGCTTGCGGCAGCGGCTGGCGCTGGTTGTCGGAAATCGACACCACCGGCACGTCATTGAACGTATTGAAGATCGGCTGGAGTTCCGGCAGATCGAGACGGCCGTGCATCGTCGTCAGGAACGGCACCGGCTGGCGCGCGAACAGCGAGAACGGGTAATAGTCGATATGGAAGTGCAGCACGTCGAACTCGTCGGCGCGGCGGCGGACTTCTTCGAGCAGCAGCATGTGCGGCGCCATCGTGTCGCGGATGGTCGGGTCGAGGCGCAGCGCTTGCGGCCAGAAGGCTTCGAGCTTCGCCGACGTCTGCGAATCACCGCTCGCGAAGAGCGTGACGTCGTGTCCAGCCTCGACAAGAGCCTCGGTCAGATAAGACACCACGCGTTCCGTGCCGCCGTAGAGCTTAGGCGGAACAGCCTCGTGGAGGGGCGCGATTTGAGCGATTCGCATGATTGTGAAACTCCTAATAAAAGGTCAGGCAAGGTACTGCTGTCACGTTTGACATCGGGAGCGAATCGCTCGGCTCGGGCGAGAGCTTTTCGCGGCGCGTCGGCCTCGGAAGCGGCTGGTGCTCGAATGCAAAAGCGGGTCGCTAATCACCGGCTCCACGCGGGCGTTGCCACAAGCAACTTCGGAGCCATATCTCAAAAACCGCCGCGCCCAGCAATAAACGCGCTCGGGCTCGGGCGGTTGACGACTTCCTACAGAAAGCTGTCAAAAAGTCTAAGTGAAAACCCGGAGCGCATTATGGAGCCTTTTACACCGGCGACAGGGAGCCATTTCAACTTATTTACCTTGTTACACCGGGGAAACATTTAACAAACCCCTGTTTATTAAGGTTGTTCTACATTGGAGCACGTGCCGCGGCGATGCACGGGCGGCGACTCGCTCTCTGCCTTTACGAGGCACGCCGAACGGGATGCTGGCGCATCCCATGCTTATATCGACGCTGCCGCGCGAGAAGCTCCCGGACAGGAGCACGCGCGGCGGGACGCGCCAGCCGCCAGTTCATCGCAAAAATGCGCGCGATGTGCTTACAATGCGCGCCCAAGCCGAAAAGACGTGCTCGCGGTTAAGACGCGAAGCGCACAGTCGATGTACGGACGGCAACATCCGCCGTGCATCATTTGCCTGAACGACGTTCGCACGCCCGGTTACTGGCTACAATTCAGCGATGGAGACGGCGCCGCGCCGCCTCGGTTTCGATGTCAATCGCGCCGGCCGTGCCGACGCATCGGACAGGCAGTGCATCCGCATGGCATCGCCCGAAGGCGCAACACACGCTCAACCGCTTTACGACCCAAAAAGACCATTGGACCAACTCACCGTCTCCCAGCGTAACGCGCACAACGCCAAGCTCGCGAGCTATGCGCACCGCCCGCTCGCGTTCCTGATGCGCTACATCCGCCGACATCCGATCGCCCATGCCATCGTGCTCGCGAGCGTGTTCGCGGCCGTCGGGTGCGCGCTGGCGTCGCAATATGCGATCAAGCATCTGATCGACGTGCTCGGTCAAGGGCGCGGCCACCCCGGCCCGCTCTGGGGCGCGTTCATGATCCTGGTCGGCCTGATCGCCGCCGACAACCTGCTGTGGCGGGTCGGCGGCTGGGTCGGCGCGCATGTGTTCGTGATCGTCACGGGCGATCTGCGCAAGGACCTGTTCTCGTACCTCTCCGGCCATTCGCCGACGTACTTCTCCGAGAAGCAGCCCGGCATGCTGGCGAGCCGCATCACCGCGACCTCGAACGCCATCTACACGTCAGAAAACGTGATGGCGTGGAACGTCCTGCCGCCGTGCATCGCGGTGCTGGGCGCAATCGTCATGATCGTCGCGGTCAATCCGTTGATGGCGGCGGGCCTCATGGCTGCCTCCATCATTCTCGCGCTCGTGCTCTACCGGCTCGCGAAGCGCGGCTCGGCGCGGCATCACAGCTTCGCGTCGAAGGCGGCGTCGGTGGATGGCGAGCTCGTCGACGTGATCGGTAACATGGCGCTCGTGCGCGCGTTCGGCATGACGTTCCGCGAGCAGAAACGCTTCGGCTCGACGGTGAAGGCCGAAATGGTCGCGCGCCAGCAAAGCCTGCTCTACCTCGAAAAGCTGCGCCTCTTCCACGCGGTCGTCACCGCGATTCTTTCCGCTGGCTTGCTCGGCTGGGCGCTGTGGCTGTGGTCGCAAGGCCGCGCGACGTCCGGCGATATCGTGCTCGTCAGCTCGCTCGGCTTCACCATCCTGCACGGCACGCGCGATCTCGCCGTCGCGCTCGTCGATGTGACGCAGCACGTCGCGCGTCTCGCCGAAGCCGTGCAGACGCTGCTGGAGCCGCACGGCATGCCGGACCGGTCGGACGCGACGGAGCTCGTGCCGCAAGGCGGGCGCGTCGATTTCGAAGGCGTGACGTTCGCGTATCCGCGCCGCCGGCCGATTCTCGACAACTTCCATCTGCATATCGAGCCGGGCCAGCGCGTCGGCCTGATCGGCAAGTCGGGCGCGGGCAAGTCCACGGTGCTCGCCCTGCTGCAACGCTTCTACGAGACGCAGAAAGGCAGCATCAAGATCGACGGCCAGGACATCGCCTCGATCACGCAGGACAGCTTGCGTCACGCCATCGCGCTCGTGCCGCAAGACATATCGCTGTTCCATCGCACGGTGTTCGAGAACATCGCGTACGGGCGTCCGGATGCAAGCCGCGAGGAAGTGCTCGCCGCCGCCCGCGAGGCGCGCTGCACGGACTTCATCGAGGCGATGCCGGAAGGTTTCGATACGATCGTCGGCGATCGCGGCGTGAAGCTGTCGGGCGGCCAGCGCCAGCGCATTGCGATCGCGCGGGCCATTCTGAAGAACGCGCCGATCCTGCTGCTCGACGAAGCCACGTCCGCGCTAGACAGCGCGTCGGAAGAAGCGATCCAGCAGGCGCTCGACCGGTTGATGATCGGCCGCACGGTCATCGCCATCGCGCACCGGCTCTCGACGCTGCAGAACTTCGACCGGATCATCGTGATGAGCGCGGGCCGCGTGATCGACGACGGCTCGCCGCAAGAACTGCGCGAGCGGCCGGGGCTGTATCGCGAGTTGCTCGCGAAGCAACATGGCAAGCTGCCTTCCATCGTCGCGACGCCGCACAAGCAGCCGGCCTGACCCTGACAAGCGAGTGACGAAAAAGCCGCGTTTCCTGATTGGGGAAACGCGGCTTTTTTGCGTCTATCGCGCTTTCAGGTCCCGCAGGAAGTTGTCGCGCCACACCGATACGTTGTTGTCGCGCAATAGCGCATACATCTCCCGGTGCCGCGCGCGGCGCTCGTCGAGCGGCATCGCGAGCGCGGTGGCGAGCGCATCCGCCATGCCGTCGATGTCCAGCGGATTCACGATCAGCGCCGCCGTCAGTTCACGCGCCGCGCCGGCGAATTGCGAGAGCACGAGCACGCCGGGATCGTCCGGATTCTGCGCGGACACGTATTCCTTCGCGACCAGGTTCATGCCGTCGCGCAGCGGCGTGACGAGGCCGACATGCGCCTCGCGAAACAGCGCGGCGAGCACCGGCCGCTCGTACTGGCGATGGATATAGCGGATCGGCGTCCAGTCGAGTTCCGCATAGCGCCCGTTGATGCGCCCCGATTCGGCTTCGAGCTGCTGGCGGATGTCGCGGTAAGCGTCGACGTCCGTGCGCGTCGGCGGCGCGATCTGGAGCAACGACACGTTGTTGCGCTGCTGCGGATCGTGCTCGAACAGACGCTCGAACGCGCGAAACCGCTCGACGAGGCCCTTCGAGTAATCCAGCCGGTCGACGCTCATCACGAGCTTGCGCTGATGCAGCGTCTCCTTGACGATCTGCACGTCGCGCCCGCCCTCGCCGTCCTTCGCGAGCGCGCGCACTTCGTCCGGGTAGACGCCGATCGGATACGCCGCCGCCTTCAGCGTCTGGCCGAACGCGCGAATCTCGACAGGCTTGTCAGCGTGCCGCGTGAGCGCCCCGCCCGCCTCGGTCTCGATGTAATCGCAGAACGCGCGCACGTCCGGCTCCGTCTGAAAGCCGAGCAGATCGAACGCGCAAAGCGCCTCGACCAGTTCGCGGTGACGCGGCACGCTCAACAGAATCTGCGACGCGGGAAACGGAATGTGCAGAAAGAAGCCGATGCGATTCTCGACGCCCAGCGCGCGCAAAGCCTGCGCGAACGGAATCAGGTGATAGTCGTGCACCCAGATGACGTCGTCGGGCCGAAGCAGCGGCGCGAGCCGCGCGGCGAGCCAGTGATTCACGCGGCAGTAGCCGTCGTACTCGTGGCGATCGAACTCGATCAGGTCCGGGCGATAGTGGAATGCGGGCCACAGCGTGGCGTTCGAAAAGCCGCGGTAATACTGGTCGTAGTCGCGCCGCACGAGCCCGATGGTCGCGAACGTCACCGGTCCGTGCTCCTCCAGCGTGATGCCGTCGGGCGGCGTGGAGAGCACTTCGCCGCTCCAGCCGAACCACACGCCGCCGGTTTCCTTGAGCGCGTCGTAGACGCCGACCGCCAGCCCGCCCGCTGCCGGACCGCCCTCGGAAATCGGCGCGACCCGGTTCGAAACGATGATCAGACGGCTCACGCGTGCTTCCCCGCCGTTCCCGCGATCACTTGCAGCCAGTCGAGCAGCAGTTCCACCGATTCGATGCGCGAGCGCGCCACCGTCTCGCCCGGACCGACCTTGATGGACAGACCATCGAACTCGTTGACGACGGCGAAGCCTTTCTCGTCGGTCAGGTCGTCGCCGATGAAGACAGGCTTACGGCCCGTGAACGGCGGCTCGGCCATGAAGGCGCGCAACGCGCGGCCCTTGTCCACGTCCTTCGGCTTGATCTCGTACACCATCTTGCCGGGCTGGAGCACGTAGGCATCGGCGTACTCGTTCACGAGCCGCTCGGTCGCCGCGCGCGCGGCCGGCTCGCGGTCGGGCGCGTTGCGATAATGCAGCGCGAGCGCCGCGCCCTTGATCTCCAGCAGCATGCCGGGATTGGCGCTGACCACGCACTCCAGCACGTGCTCCATGCGCAAGAGCCGCTCGTCGTTGAAGCCGATGCGCTGGACATCGCCATTCGCGTCGCGCCGCTCGGCGCCGTGCATGCCCGCGATCGGCAGATCCGGAATCTGCAAAAACGAGTCGATATTGTCGATACCCCGCCCGGACACGACCGCGACCGCGTTATTGGTCGCGCGTCTTAACGCAGCGAGAATGTCGGGCACCGATCGCGGCACGAAAATGCCGTCCGGCGTGGAAGCGAGCTCGACGAGCGTGCCGTCGAAATCGAAGAAAAACGCGGTCTCGGCGAGAGACAGGGAATCGGGAAGAATTTGCATCGGTCGTTGGCCTGTGGTTTCCCTTTGACGGCGCGCGGCGCGCGAAGTGTTGCGCATCTTACGTGCGCCAGCTTTCGGTCTGGAAAGCCGCGTGACTGACGGACGCATTCGGCGAGCCTTCCGTTCATCTTCGACGGAGCTTTCGGCACGCCGGGATTGTGCGGCAAATCGTCTCAAAAATGGTCCGCAACGTAGATGATGCGCCACCTCGGTCCGCAAAGGCGTGTATTTTGCGACAGATGTTCCTGCCGTCAAAGCCCGCCGCCTATCGCGGCCCGATCCTCCCGATGCACACTTCGTTCCCCGCTTCGCCCCTAACGCCGGCCGCGCGCTGGCGCCGGTTTGCCGCTCCGCTTGCTTTTCTCGCGCTCGCCGCGTGCTCGCGGCCGGGCGGGCCTTGGCATCTGACCGACGTGTCAGGACACTTGCCTGACCTGAACTTCTCGCTCACCGACGACAGCGGCGCGCCCGTGACCGGACGCTCGTTCGAGGGCCATACCACCCTCGTCTACTTCGGCTACACGCATTGCCCGGACGTGTGCCCCGAAACGATGGCGCGCCTGATGCAGGTTTTACAGCGCGTCGGACCGGACGCGGACAATGCGCGCATCCTGTTCGTCTCCGTCGATCCCGCGCGCGACACGCCGCCGCTCTTGCGCGCGTACGTCCGCGCGTTCGACGAAAAGCACGCCGTCGGCCTGACCGGCAGCGACCGGGCCATCGAAGCGCTCGCGCAGCGCTATCGCATCGCGTATCAGATGGAAAAGCGCGATCCGCGCGGCGCCTACGAGGTCTCGCACAGCTCAGGCGTCTATATCTTCGATCGCGAAGGCCACGCGCGGCTGCTCGCGACGGACCGCGATTCGATCGACGCGATCGCGGCCGATCTGCGCCGCATCATCCATTCGAAGGACGCGTGAGATGAGCACGCTCCTCTATTGGCTCGACCCGTGGGAACCGTCGCCGACGGTCGTGATCGCCGTGCTCGTCGCCGCGATTCTGTTCGCGCGCGGCGCGCGGCATGCGCGGGTGTCCATCTCGCGGCACATCGCGTTCTGGCTGGGCCTGGGCGCGCTGTACGTGGCGCTGCACACGCGGCTGGATTACTTCTTCGAGCACGAGTTCTTCATGCATCGGCTGCAACATCTGGTGCTGCATCACCTCGGGCCGTTTCTGATCGCGCTGTCGTATCCCGGCGCGGCGCTGCGCGCCGGGGTGCCGTTCGCGTGGCGGCAACGCTGGCTGCGTCCACTCACCGAGACGCGCGCTGCGCGCATGTTCTTCGATATCGTGTTCAATCCGGCCGTCGCCGTGCTGCTGTTCGTCGGCCTGATCTACTTCTGGCTGCTGTCGCCGATCCACTTCAAGGCGATGCTCGATGCCCGGCTCTATCGCGTGATGAACTGGAGCATGGTGATCGACGGGCTGCTCTTCTGGTGGCTCGTGCTGGACCCTCGGCCCGCGCCGCCCGCGCGGCTCGCGCCGGGACGCCGCATTCTCGTGGTGATCGCCGCGATTCCGCCGCAGATCATTCTCGGCGCGTTTATCTTTTTCACGCCGCACGAGCTGTATCCGATCTATTCGATCTGCGGCCGCGCGTTTACCTGGATCACGCCGATGCGCGATCAGCAGATCGGCGGTCTGTTGCTGTGGATTCCCGGCTCGATGATGAGCGTGATCGGCGCGTTGATCGCGCTGCGCCACTGGCTGCGGCTGTCGGCGCGCTCGCGGCTGCGTCAGGAGCGCGCGACGCCGGTCAAGCCGGTGCGCGCGCCCGCGTCATGAGCCGAAGCCCGGACGGCGCATCCAGACGTGCGGGATGCCGTCTTCGTCATGCACGCCCGACGAGGGCACGAAGCCGAATGCGCCGTAGAACCGTTGCAAGTGCGCCTGCGCGTGCAGGCTGATCGGCTGGTCCGGCCATTGTTCGAGGATGTGTTTCAGCGCGCGTTCGAGCATGGCGTTGCCGAGCTTCATGCCGCGAAAGCCGGCGGTCGTCAGCACGCGGCCGATGCGCACGTCTTTCTCGCTGGCGTCCGGATTGCCCGGCAACAGCACGCGCAGGTAGCCCGCCAGCCGCGGACGCTTGTCCCCTTCCCCGTACGCGAGAAGATGCCACGCGTTGGTATCGAGCCCGTCGATATCGCCATACACGCAATTCTGCTCGACGACGAACACCGCGCTGCGGGCGGCGAGCATGTCGTAGACTTCAGCGGGCGTGAGGTCGTCGAAGGGCTTCCAGCGCCATTGAATGTCGGAGAGTCGGTCGGTCATGGGAATAGGTATCGGATCGCACGGGCGTTCTGCGATTATGCCGCGCGGCCGGTTGCGTCGGTGTCGAATGAAGCGCGGATAAAGAAAAAGCCCTGACGGGTCAGGGCTTTTCAAGTGGAGGCGCGAACCGGAGTCGAACCGGTCTAAACGGCTTTGCAGGCCGCTGCATAACCGCTTTGCTATCGCGCCGAAAGCGGTGTGGTGCGCGCCGGTCGAACGACGCCGGCTGACTCACCAAACAAAAAGGGAAGCGTTGCTTCCCCTTTGACTGGAGCGGGAGACGAGTCTCGAACTCGCGACCTCAACCTTGGCAAGGTTGCGCTCTACCAACTGAGCTACTCCCGCGTAAAACCTGCGCTGCTTACTGCTATCTACTGCTTGCTGTTTCCGATACCGCTTCGCTCACGCGCTGCTTGCACCGAAAACTTCGAAACCTGGAGCGGGAGACGAGTCTCGAACTCGCGACCTCAACCTTGGCAAGGTTGCGCTCTACCAACTGAGCTACTCCCGCATTCACTTCTTGCTTGACCGCTTCGCTTATTTCGCTTGCTGCTTTGCGTCGCGCATCAGAGAAACGAGATTATGTAGAAGGAAAAGCCGCCTGTCAACTGTCTCTCGTGCGGTTTATTCGCATTCGACGCAATTTTTTGCACTGCGCCGACACCGGCTCACAACATGCCGCCGCGCTCCCGAATCTGCGGCCACGCGAGCTTCATGTAGTACAGCATCGACCAGACGGTGAGAAAAGCCGCGACGTCGATGAGCCACAAGCCCCACACGCGCGTGTCCATGACCCACTGCGTGCCCGCGATGCGCAGCGGGCCGTAGAACAGCAGCATCGGAATGGCGACCATCTGGCAGACGGTCTTGAACTTGCCGAGCGAATTCACCGCCACGCTCTTCGATGCGCCGATCTGCGCCATCCATTCGCGCAGCGCCGAAATGGTGATCTCCCGGCCGACGATCACGAGCGCGATCACCGCGTTCAGACGCGAAAGCTGCACGAGCACGAGGAGCGCGGCCGTCACCATCAGCTTGTCGGCGACCGGATCGAGGAACGCGCCGAACGCGGAGGTTTGATCGAGCTTGCGCGCGAGAAAGCCGTCGAACCAATCGGTGAGCGCGGCGAGCACGAAGATGATCATCGCGAGCAAATTGCGATGCTCCGGGCTCAACATCATGTCCGGCAGATAGAACACGCCCACGACGAGCGGAATCAGCACGATTCGCAACCACGTCAGAAAGATCGGTAAGTTGAACGGCATGGGCGATCAGCGAGTGAAGGACATGTAAGGGAGCCGCCATTGTGCCGTGTCGCTCTGCCGCTCACAAGGCGCGCGCCCCGCGCGGCGCGGCTCGCAGCGGGCCGCGCGGCGGGGCTCGTCAATGCAACTGCCGGTAGATCTGCTGCGCGAGCGCAAGCGAAATGCCTTCGACGCTCGCCAGGTCTTCGACGCTCGCCGCCTGCACGCCGCGCAATCCGCCGAAGCGCGACAGCAGCCGCTGACGCCGTTTCGCGCCGACGCCTTCCAGTTCTTCCAGACGCGACGTCTGGCGCGCCTTCGCGCGCTTCGCCCGCATGCCGGTGATCGCGAAGCGGTGCGCTTCGTCGCGAATCTGCGCGGCGAGCATCAGCGCGGCGCTTTCCTTGCCGAGTTCGAGCGCCGGCCGCCCGTCCGCGAAGATCAAGGTCTCCAGGCCGACCTTGCGCCCTTCGCCCTTCGCCACGCCGACGAGCATGCCGTGATCCAGCCCGAGTTCCGAGAACACCTGCCGCGCGATTTCCACCTGCCCCTTCCCGCCGTCGATCAGCACGATGTTCGGCAGCGTGCCGCCTGCCGCGACCG
Organism: Caballeronia sp. Sq4a; assembly: GCF_023170545.1. Taxonomy (NCBI): domain Bacteria; kingdom Pseudomonadati; phylum Pseudomonadota; class Betaproteobacteria; order Burkholderiales; family Burkholderiaceae; genus Caballeronia; species Caballeronia sp. Sq4a. Next base: position 1,963,944 of record NZ_CP084250.1, read on the forward strand.
CGGGCGCGGCATCGGGCGTGACGTTCGGATCAGCGGCGTCTTCGGGTTGCAGCGCGGCCGCTTCCTCGTTCGCGTTGGCGGCCGCCTGCGCGACCATCTTCTCGTAGCGGCGCGTGAGCACCTGGCGCATCGCGGCGTAGTCGTCGCCGGGCGTGATGCCGTTGATGTTGTAGCGACGGTATTCGCCCGTCTGCATCTTGTGATGGTGATACACGACGCACGACGCCTGCGTCGCCTCGCCCATCGTATGGCTGATGTCGAAACATTCGATGCGCATCAGCGCGAGATCGTCCATCTCTAGTCCGAGCGTCTCGGCGAGCGAGCGCGTGCGCGCTTGCTGCGAGCCCTGCTCCGACAACAGACGCGCGAGCGCGAGCTTCGCGTTTTGCTCGGCCATCGAAAGCCATACGCGCTTCTGGCCCTGCGGCTGACGCAGCAGCGCGACCTTGTGCCCGGCCTGTTCGATGAGCAGATCGACGAGTTCGCGGCTCGGCGCATGCGTGACGATCAGCACCGGCGGCACGCGATTGCCGATGTAGTGCTGCGCCATGAAGGCTTCGAGCACTTCGGATTCGAGGGAGCCTTCGCGAGGTTCGGGAGTGGCCTTTGTGTCTGCGCTGGCATCGGATGGCGCTTCAGCTTCGATATCCGATTCGGCGTTGGCGTTGGCTGTGGCTTCGGCGTTCAAGTCAGAGTTCGCGTTCGCTTCCAAGCCTGAGGACACGTCCACATCCGCGCCAACATCTCCCTCGACCGCGATGTCCCCCGGCTCGCCATCCTCGATGTCGTCTTCGTCACCGCCGAGCGCCACCGCGCTTTCCACATGCGCCGGGAAATACGCCTTGTCGCCCAAATGCCGCCCGCCGCGCACCATCGCGAGATTCACGCACACCTTGCCGCCCAGCGCGACGACCGCGAGGATATCCACGTCGCTGTCGCTGCCCACTTCGATCGCCTGCTGATGCAGCACGGTCGAGAGCGAGCTCATCTGGTTGCGCACGGCCGCTGCCTGCTCGAACTTGAGGTCGGCGGCGAACGCGTGCATCTTCTGCTCCAGTTCCTTCATCACCTCGCCCTGCCGCCCGAGCAGAAAGCGCGACGCGTTCGCCACATCGCGGGCGTAATCCTCCTCGGTGATGAGGCCGGTGCACGGCGCGGTGCATCGCCCGATTTGATGCAGCAGACACGGACGCGTGCGGTTGCTGAACACCGAGTCCTCGCACGTGCGCAACTGGAACACGCGCTGCAGAATCTGGATGCTCTCGCGCACGGCCCACGCGCTCGGAAACGGCCCGAAATACTGGTTCTTCTTGTCCACCGCGCCGCGGTAGTACGCCATGCGCGGAAACTGATGCCCGGTGAGCTTGAGGAACGGATACGACTTGTCGTCGCGAAACAGGATGTTGTAGCGCGGCGCGAGCGCCTTGATCAGATTGTTCTCGAGCAGCAGCGCTTCGGCTTCCGAGCGCGTCACCGTCGTCTCGATCTTGCGAATGCGCGTGACCATCATCGCGATGCGCGGCGAATGCAGCGTCTTCGTGAAGTAGCTCGACACGCGCTTCTTCAGATTGCGCGCCTTGCCGACGTAGAGCACGTTGCCGTCGCCGTCGTAATAGCGGTACACGCCCGGCAGGTGCGGCAGTTGCGCGAGCGTCTTCTTCGGGTCGAAATCGGATTCGGGAGCGTCGGTCTGAGTCATGCAGCGAATATCGCGACGAAGCGCGAAGGGACAAGGGCGGCGGCGAGCCGTGGGGCGGACGGTATCTGTCGGGTAGCCCGACTTTCTTGCGAAAGCCGGGCCCCCCGAGAACCGTACGTGCGAGTTTCCCCGCATACGGCTCAAATCTACAAACAAAGTTCTGTCTACGACAGAACCGGCTTAGTTACAACTAGTTTTCCAGCGTGCACTTGCCGGTGGCAGTGCGGGTGAAGCAGCGCCCGATTGGACAAGGCGTCGGTGCCGCCATGCATCCGATATTCCAGGTGATGGTCGTTCCAACCCGTTTCGTCCGTCAAGGCACAGCCACAATGCGCGCATAGCCCGCCTTGTGACAGATATAGCGCGGCCCACTGCTTTCGGTAACGCATCTGTTCCCACATGCGCCCCTGCCGCAAGGTCTCGCCATACTGCTCCCACTTCGGATCAAAAGGATTGAACTCGCCCTTAATCCTCGTGTGCCATTTGATAGCTGTACCGCTAAGCTGGTACAACTCCTTCAGCCCCCAACTACCGTCCTCACGCTCCGTGCGAACGGCAAACACCCAATTCCGGGCACCGACAGAGTGAAAGTACTTCTGCTTCACCCATACAGCGCTCTTCTGCGGATGCCTCCGCTTCGACCACCGCCAGAGCTTCCGAAAAATCAGATGCTCCATCCGGCTGTACGTCTGCTTGGCCGAGACCGGATGGTGATACTGCGCCCATCCGCGCAACATCGGGTTCAGCAGTTGGACCAGAACCTCCTGCTTTACCGTTTTGTTGCCGCTGATCGTTTCCGCCACCTTGCGATAAAACGCTTGCGCGTTTTTCTTGCTCGGCTTGATGAGCAGCTTTCCCGAGTACTTCCGGAAATTCCACCCAAGGAAATCGAAGCCTTCATCAATGTGGGTGATCCGCGTTTTTGCCTCTGACAGTTGCAAGCCTCGAACAGCAAGGAATGCTTCCACCCAAGGCCTGACCTCGTTTTCCAGAATCTCTTTCGAGTCGCCGGTGATCACGAAGTCATCCGCGTATCGCACCACATTCACTTTCAGCTTCTTAGCCTTTGCGATCCCGAATTTCGCACCGAGGTGCCCAATCAGTTCACGCTCCAGCCCGTTCAGCGTCACGTTTGCCAGCGTCGGGGAGATGATGCCTCCCTGCGGCGTACCGGCCTCAGTCGCCTGTAGCTGCCCCTTGTAAATCAGGCCAGCCTTCAACCACTTCCGGAGAATTTCCCTGTCCATGGGGACATGGTTTTCCAGCCAATCGTGGTTGATGTGGTCAAAGCAGCCTTTGATATCCGCTTCCAGTACCCATCGGGACGAATTCCTCCGGGACGTGCAAGCTCGTACCTGACCCATAGCGTCAGCCGTTGAACGATTGATCCGGAACCCATACGAGTTCGGGTCGCTCGTCGACTCTGCTACCGGCTCCAAAGCCAGCAGATACAAGGCTTGCATCGCCCTGTCCCGCATGGTCGGAATGCCCAAAGGACGCTCCTTTCCATTGGCCTTGGGGATAAAAACTCTCCGTAATGGCAAAGGCTTATATCCGCGCCGCTTCAACCTGCCGATGGCTTCGCACCGGCTCTCAGGCGAGTCCCACAGTTCGCAATCGACTCCAGCCGTTCGCGCACCCTGGTTCTGCGTAACACGTCGTATCGCATACAGCTTCGCGGACAACGTGCGAGTCAGCATCCGTTGCAGGGCTTTCACCCTGCGCCAGTCACCTTCCCGCGTCGCCTTCGCAATTCGAATCTGCATCCCTCTCACGTTCCGCTCAACTTTCCGCCAATTGACGGCATTCCAGTTGACAGGCGCGTGGGAAAGCGCAGATCCGGTCTTTCGACCAGATACTTTCATGCTGCTCTCCTACTTGGAAAAAGTCCCCAGGCAGAAGGCGCATCTCCCCAGAAGGGCAGACACACCCCTCTAGGGAACAACAGACACCTCAATAGGAGCGCGTGCGCCCCTATCTCGGACAAACACCTCAGTACGGGCGCGTGCACCCGTACCTGACCAAGTTACAGAGGGTAGTCAGCCGCCTTGCGACGGTAGACCAGACGGAAGTCTGCCCGCTTTCGCGTGGGATGATGTCTCAACCCCTATCCGTGCCATTACAGCCCGGCATTCGCTTTTTCCGTCCTCCCATACCCGCATGATCAACAACGTTCCTTACGGTCCGTCTGCCAGCCGTACAGCGCTGGCGACCATACGGGCTTACCACGTTCCCGGCATGTCACACGACTGACGTAGGTTCTGCCTATCCCCCGGTGGTGCTGTGACGACGTAGCCCAAATTCTAAGTGGGCTATCCGACCACTTACCGTTTTCGTTAGAGCCCGATGTTTCAAGCAGCTTTGGCTCCTCACTGGTAACGAGGTTTATCAGCAGTTCACTTACATTAACCTTATCAGCCAGCCTAGCTCCTCAACCCCCTCGCTGCTGGGAGTCTCCGAACAGTCCCCTCACGGGAACGGTCCGCCCGATACGTCCGGGGGCTACATTGTCCGAGGAGCTTCACACCCCACCGTTGCCAGTGAAGCATGTCCTCGTAGGCTACTGCTGGTCGTACAGCAGGTTCACTGCCCTCCCCCAAACTGCAGGTCGGGCCGAACAATGACATCCCGAGCTTTCGCTCGTATCGTGTAGCGGGTTCACCACACTAGGCGGCGAACGCTGCAAACAACACTCCGCTTTGTCAGCGGAAGTGAAGCCGCTGACTGGGCGGAATCTGGTGATAACCAGACTAATGCAACACGTTCCACGGCCAAGCTGCACCGCGGTTCGTTCCATCAGGAAGTGGCCGAAACCACCCCTACTACAAGGGCGCGGCCCACAAGGGGGCCGCCTGCGGAGGGTAGAGCGACCGAAACCGAAGTCTCAGGCGATATCCCTCTAGTCGATGCCTCTTAACGCGAGGCCCACGGACACGAGCGTGCGTGTCGCACTAGAATCGCCAGTTTAGATCATTACGGCGCGGTCCCGCCGGCCGCCCTCTCGCCATGCCCACCGCCTCCACCGCACCGTCCCCCGCGGAACTCGCCTGCGACATCTTCTGCGCGGTCGTCGACAACTTCGGCGATATCGGCGTGTGCTGGCGGCTCGCGCGTCAACTGCGCGCGGAACATGGCTGGCGCGTGCGGCTTTTCGTCGATGACCTCGCGGTTTTTCACGCGCTCTGCCCCGCCGTCGATGCGTCGCTCGCGCGGCAGGAGGCTGCGGGCGTCGTCATCGAGCACTGGCGCGAGCCCGCGCACGCCTGCGACGTCATCGAGATCGCGGATGTCGTCGTCGAAGCGTTCGCGTGCGAGCTGCCGCACGCGTACATCGCGGCGATGGCGCGGCGCGAGCGCAAGCCGGTTTGGATCAACCTCGAATACCTGAGCGGCGAGGACTGGGTCGCGGACTTCCATCTGCGGCCGTCGCCGCATCCGCGCTATCCGCTCGACAAGACGTTCTTCTTTCCCGGCATCGGCGCGGGCACGGGCGGCGTGTTGAAGGAGCGCGATCTCGACGCCGCGCGCACGCGCTTCGATGCAGCGGCATGGTGGCGAGAACGCGTGGGCATCGCGCGTCCGGACGACGGCTCGACGGTCGTTTCCCTCTTCGCGTACGAGAATCCCGCCGTCGATGCGCTGCTCGCGCAATGGCGCGACGGCGCGGCGCCCATCGTTCTTCTTGTGCCCGAGGGCCGCATTTCCGGCGCGGTCGCGCGTTTCTTCGGGCTGCCCAAGTTCGCGGCGGGCACATCGGCGCGGGCGGGCGCGCTTCAGGCACACGCGCTCGGATTCGTCGAGCAACCGCGGTTCGACGACCTGCTGTGGGCGTCCGATATCAACTTCGTGCGCGGCGAAGACTCGTTCGTGCGCGCGCAGTGGGCGCGAAAGCCTTTCGTCTGGCAGATCTATCCGCAGGCCGACGACGCGCATCTGCCGAAGCTCGACGCCGCGCTCGCGCACGTCACGCGCGGCCTGTCGCCAGCGGCGGAACAGTCGATCAGCCGCTTCTGGCACGCATGGAACCGCGCGGGCACGCCGGACTGGGCGGACTTCTGGCGGCATCGAAGCGAATTCGAGTCGCGGGCTTCAGCCTGGGCGGAGGAACTGGCGAGCGTCGGCGATTTGGCCGGCAATCTGGTCACGCATGTGACTGCCCGCATGGCGGCGTGACAGAGGCGAACGCGCCGTCTTCCGTATCGGATGAAACCGCACGCGGTGCCGGCCCGGCTCGCCAAATAAGCAAAAACTCAGTTAAAATAAGCGGTTATCCGATGAGCAAGCCGCTTTCTGTCGCGCGAATCTGTCGCGGCCCATGACGAAAACGTTCTGACAGCGCCGCGAGTCCGATCAGCCACTATCAACATTAATTAGCCAAGTCTGGCCATATTCATTCGTAAGGATCCAGTTTTATGAAGACCGCACAAGAACTCCGCGTCGGCAACGTCGTCATGATCGGCAACGATGCCATGGTCGTGCAGCGCGCCGAATACAACAAGTCCGGCCGTAACGCAGCGGTCGTGAAAATGAAGTTCAAGAACCTGCTGACCAACGCGGGCATGGAAACCGTCTACAAGGCGGACGACAAGTTCGACGTCGTCGTGCTCGACCGCAAGGAAGTGACGTACTCGTACTTCGCCGACCCGATGTACGTATTCATGGACGCCGACTATAACCAGTACGAAGTCGAAGCCGAAATGATGGGCGACGCGCTCAACTATCTCGAAGACGGCATGGCGTGCGAAGTCGTGTTCTACAACGAGAAGGCCATCTCGGTCGAACTGCCGACCACGCTGGTTCGCGAAATCGTCTACACGGAACCGGCCGTCAAGGGCGATACGTCGTCGGGCAAGGTGCTGAAGACCGCAAAGCTCCACACCGGCTTCGAACTGCAAGTGCCGCTCTTCTGCAACATCGGCGACAAGATCGAAATCGACACGCGCACGAACGAGTACCGCAGCCGCGCGTAAGACGTAACGATTACGCCCTTACGCCGCACGCGGGGCGGCGGTTCCGAAACCGCCTCCCGCCGCTGTCACACAAAAGCGCCCCATCGCGGGCGCTTTTTCTTTTGCATGAAGTTTTTGACAATTTCAGGCAAACTTTACCGGTCATTGTTGCAATGTCGTGGTGGGGCGCGTTCCGAACGGCTGTCCTTCGCTCCCCTTTTCCCTGAGAAATCAGGCGCCGGGTGGACGGCAGTTCGTCAATAATCGCTTGGCACAGTTCCTGCTCAGTTCGCTTGATACGGACCAAACAACACGACATGCGCAACTCGCCGTCTCTCTTTGGCCGACTGCTGATCGTCGCGACGCTCGCTTTGCCCGCCTTCTTCCTGGCGGCGTGCGCGTCTGCACCGACCACGGAGTCCGCCGGAGATTACGCGTCGGATGCCTCGGTGACCGCGCGCGTGAAAACGGCGCTCTTGGCCGACCCGGGATTGAAGTCGCTCGCGGTAAGCGTGTCGACGTATCGCGGCGTCGTGGTGCTGTCCGGAACCGTGAACTCGGAGGAACAGATTCGGAAGGCCGTCGCAGTAACTCGCAGCGTGTCGGGGGTGCAATCCGTCAACAACGATCTGCACGTGAAGCCGCAATGACGCACTAGCCCCATCCAATCGCAGGACAAAAAGAAAACCGCAGCGGGATGCCACGCCGATCCGATGTTCGACCGGGACGAGACGCCGCAGCCCGCCCACGAGCGCCCGAGTTTCAAGCGCCGCCCTCGCCTGGCGACGCATGCGGCAACGGCAATTACAGTCCATTTTGATACGTTGTGTCTGCCATGCCACACGCTCTGATTGTCGAAGACGATCCCAATAGCCTTTCCGGCCTGTCCGCGATTTTGTCCGCCGACGGCTTCTCGGTCGACACCGCGACGACGCTCGCCGAAGCTCGTTCCGCCTTGACGCGCTTCATTCCGGACGTCGTGCTGATCGACCTGAACCTGCCCGATGGCAGCGGCCTCGACCTCCTGCCGAGCCTGCCCTCGCAACCGCCCGACGGCGCGCTTCCCGTTATCGTGATGACGGGCAATGCGACGGTCGAAAGCGCGATCGAAGGTCTGCGCCACGGTATTTGGGATTACTTGCTGAAGCCCGTCAACATTCCGCGTCTGCGCAGCCTGCTGGCGCGCATTCCGCGTCCTTACGAATTGACGGAAGAAGTGCAGGCGCTGCGCTCGACGCTGCGCGAACTCGGCCATTTCGGCGACATGCTCGGACGCAGCGTGCCGATGCAGCACGTCTACGATCAGATCGAGCACACTGCGCCCACGGAAGCCGCCGTGCTCATCAGCGGCGAGCCGGGCACCGGCAAGAAGCTCGCGGCGCACACGATCCATCAGCTGAGCCGCCGTCGCAAGGGGCCGTTCATCAGCTTCGATTGCTCGACGATCCGCGAAGAAGGCGCGCACCGCTCCATGGACAGCGTCCTTTTCGGCCACGAGCGCAACGCGTTCGCCGGCGCGGAAAACCGCGAGCCGGGCCTGCTCGAACAAGCGGGCGGCGGCACGCTGTTCCTCGATCAGATCGACTCGCTGCCCGCCGCGCAACAGGAAGCGCTCTTGCGCGCGCTGGACTCGCAGACGTTCATGCGCGTCGGCGGCAGCAATCGCATCATGACGGACTTCCGCCTGATCGCCGCGTTGCGCGCGCCGGCCCGCGATGCGGTGTCGAGCGGCGCCCTGCGCGAAGACCTGTTCCAGCGCCTGTCGGCGTCGTCGATCGTGTTGCCGCCGCTGCGCGAACGCGACGACGACATCGCGCTCATGGCCGAGCAGTTCGTCGACGAGTTGAACCGCGAAAATCACATCGCCGGCATCACGAGCGGGTCGCCCAAGCGCATCAGCCCGGCTTTCCTGCGCGAGTGTCTCGCGAACGAATGGCCGGGCAACGTCCGCGAAATGCGCGAGCGCGTGCGCCGCGCGTATCACGCGTCGGGCGAGACGATCGAGACGTTGCGCGTCGACGAGCCGGGCGGAATCGGCGGACGCGGACTCAATGGCAGCAGCGTGCAGGTGACGGTGGGCACGGCGCTCGCCGATGTCGAGGACATGCTGATTCGCGCGACGCTCGAAGCGGTCGGCGGCACGCGGCATCGGGCGGCGACGCTGCTCGGCATCAGTCCCAAGACGCTCTACAACAAGCTCCAGCGCATGAAGCTGGAATCGTCGTAAAGCGGCGCAATTCGCCAAATAAAAACGCCACGGCAAGCAACTGCCGTGGCGTTTTGTCATTCGGGCGAGCCGTTCAGCCGAGCGCCGTTTTCACGAGCTGGCGCGCGGCCTGATATTCCGGCTGGCTTTGCAGCTTGCTCCAGCGCAGCGCCTTGCCGCGCGGACGCATCTGCTTGATGCGCTGCTGCGACGCTTTCGTCGGCGTGAAGCGCAATTGCTCCAGCACCTTGCCCGCCTCTTCCGGCTGATTGCAGATGAGCACCATGTCGCAGCCGGCGGTGAGCGCGGCCGTCGCGGCTTCGGTGAGCGTCCCGCCCGCGCGGGCGGCTTCCATCGAGAGATCGTCGCTGAAGATGGCGCCGTTGAAGCCGAGCTTGCCCCGCAAAATGTCTTGCAGCCAGATGCGCGAGAAACCGGCCGGCTTGTCGTCGACCTTTGTGTAAATGACGTGCGCCGGAATCACCGACGCGAGCGACAACCCGAGCCAGTCGTACGGACGCACGTCCGCAGCGAGAATCTCGTCGAGCGGGCGATCATCCGTCGGCAACGCGACGTGCGAGTCCGCCGCCGCAAAGCCGTGCCCCGGAAAATGCTTGCCGCAGTTCGCCATGCCCGCGAGCGCAAGACCGTGATTCAGGCTTTTCGCGAGCATCGTCACCACGCGCGGATCGCTATGCAGCGCGCGGTCGCCGATCACCTGCGATTGTCCGTAGTTCAGATCGAGCACCGGCGTGAAGCTCATGTCGATGCCGCACGCGCGCAGTTCCGACGCGAGCACGTAGCCGAACGCAGTGGCCGCCTTGCTCGCGGCCAGAACATCGCGGTCCCACAGCGCGCCGAGCTTGCCCGGCGCGGGCAGCACCGTGAAGCCGTCGGTGCGAAAACGCTGCACGCGCCCGCCTTCGTGATCGACCGCAATCAGAATGTCGTCGCGCACCGCGCGGATCGCGTCGGTGAGCGCGACCAGTTGCGCGCGGTCCTGAAAATGCCGCGCGAAGAGAATGATGCCGCCCGTCATCGGATGCGAAAGGCGCTCGATATCCGCGTCGTTGAGCGTCGTGCCGGCGACGTCGTACATGACGGGGCCGGGAATGCGTTTCATCGGATTCAATTGGCTTCTTGTTGTGATGTGAGTGTGATGATTCGCGGTCACGCCTTGTCCGCGGTTTCCGCAATTTCCGCGATAACGAACGTCACCGCGTAGTCGCGCTCGTCGCTCAGCGTCACTTGCGCCGTGATGCCGCGTTGCGCGAGCCATTCGGCCAGTTCGCCCGATGCCACGATCACCGGCTTGCCGCTCGGCTCGTTGAGCGTTTGCAGCGCGCGCCAGGTCATCGGCCAGCGCATGCCGAGGCCGATCGCCTTCGAGAACGCTTCCTTCGCGGAAAAGCGCGTGGCGAGAAACGCGAGGCCGCGCACTTCCGAGCGCGCGCGCCGCGCGTGATAGATGCGCAGTTCGTCGGGGCCGAGCACTTTCTCGGCGAAGCGCCCGTTGGTGCGCTCCATGACGCCCGCCACGCGGCTGACTTGCACGAGGTCCGTGCCGATTCCGTAGATCGCCATGGCTGTGCTCAACGCTTCGTCTGCGCGGCGAGACGCGAAGCGACCATGATCGCTTTCATCTCGCGCACCGCGTTGTCCCAGCCCGCGAAGATCGCGTGCGCGACGATCGCGTGCCCGATGTTCAATTCGACGATGCCATCGAGCGCGGCGATCGGCTGCACGTTGGTGTAATGCAGTCCGTGGCCCGCGTTCACTTTCAGGCCGAGCGAATTGCCGAACTCGACGCTTCTCGCGACGCGCTCGAATTCGCGCTGCTGCTCGGCTTCGTCGTGCGCTTCGGCATAGCGCCCGGTATGCAGTTCGATGACGGGCGCGCCGGCTTCCTTCGCGGCGCGAATCTGCGTCTCGTCGGCATCGATGAAAAGCGACACGCGGCTGCCCGCGCCCGCGAGCTGCGCGCACGCGGCCTTCACGGCTTCGAATTGCCCGGCGACGTCGAGTCCGCCTTCGGTCGTCAATTCCTGGCGCTTTTCCGGCACGAGGCAGACATCGTGCGGCTTAATTTCGCACGCGATATCGAGCATTTCGCGCGTGACGGCGCATTCCAGATTCATGCGCGTTTTCAGGAGCGGACGCAGCGTGCGCACGTCGGCATCGACAATATGACGGCGATCCTCGCGCAGATGCAGCGTGATGGCGTCCGCACCCGCTTCTTCGGCGGCGAGCGCGGCGCGGATAGGATCGGGATACGACGTGCCGCGTGCGTTGCGCAGCGTGGCGACGTGATCGATGTTCACGCCGAGATCGATCACGCTTGCGGGCGATGGGAGAAAGAAGCTCATAGGTTTTGCAGGTCGATCAGAATCTGACGGGTGGCGAGCGGCGCGCCGCCCAGATGGTAGTTGAGCAGAAAGCGCATCAGCGTCTTGCTCTGCGCGCCGGTTTGCGGGCTGCTGTAGTCGTCGCGCTCCATGTCGATGAGCGTCTGGCCCGCGATGACCGGCCATTGCGCGGGAAGGTCGTCGGACGCTTCGCGCACGCCGCGCTCGGGATCGAACGTGTAGCGGCCTTCGGGCAGCACGGCGGAACGCGCCACCGTGCGCGTGAGCGCCATCGCGTAGCCGGTTTCGCGCAACAGCACGCGTTCGAACGAGCGCAGCACCTGGATGGCGGGCTCGTCGTGCGCGAGCCGCGACAGCGTCAGCACGTAATGATTGAAGAGCGCGGGATGCGGGTCTTCGCGCGCGCAGAACTTGACGAGCAGTTCGTTGACGTAGAAGCCGCACAGGAGCGCGTCGCCTCGCAGCGGCAGCATGCCGCCGACCCATTCGGCGGTGGTCAGCGTGCGGACTTCGCCTTTGCCGGTCCACGAAAGGCCGAGCGGCTGGAAGGTTTGCAGCACGCCGCGCAGCGCGGAATGCGGCCGCTTCGCGCCCTTCGCGACGAGGGCAATGCGTCCGTGATCGCGCGAGAAAACGTCGATGATGAGACTCGTCTCGCGATACGGATAGCTATGCAGCACGAAGCCCGGCTGCTCGCTGACGCGAAAGTCGGAGCGCGGGCGCGGGCGTTGGGGGTTCGTGCCGGCAGCAGCGGTGGACGACGATGCCCGCCGCCGCTTAGGCGACGGTCGCTCGCTCGCGCCGAAGTCGTCCTCGGGACGATCGTCGGCGGGCGGGGTCATCCACGCGTCGTTCGAGCCGGCGTCCATGAGCGTCGTCCGGGCCTCACTCGTAGCCGTACGCGCGCAGGCCTGCTTCGTTGTCGGCCCAGCCGCTTTTCACCTTGACGAAGGTTTCCAGATACACGGGACCGTCGAAGAGCTTTTCCATGTCGAGCCGCGCCTCGGTGCTGATCTGCTTCAGCTTCGCACCCTTCTGGCCGATGATCATCGCCTTGTGGCCGTCGCGCTCCACGAGAATGGTCGCGAACACGCGGCGCAGTCGCCCTTCGGTCTCGAACTTGTCGATGAGCACGGTGCTCGTGTACGGCAGTTCGTCGCCGGTCCAGCGGAACACTTTCTCGCGCAGAATCTCGGCTGCGAGGAAGCGTTCGCTGCGGTCGGTCAGATCGTCCTCGCCGTAAATCGGCTCGCCTTCCGGCAGATACGGCTTCACGACCGACATGAGCCGCTTGATGTCGTCCGGATTCTTCGCCGACAGCGGCACGATTTCGCGGAAGTCGCGCCGCGCGGACATCTGCTGCATGAACGGAAAGAGCGAATCCTTGTCGCCGACGCGGTCGAGCTTGTTCGCGATCAGAAGCGTCGGCGTGCCGGCCGGAATCAGGTCGAGCACTTTCTCGTCGTCGGGACCGAAGCGACCCGCTTCGATCACGAACAGGATCGCATCCACCGAGGTCAGCGTGGACGTCACCGCGCGATTCAGCGAGCGGTTGAGCGCCCCACTGTGGCGCGTCTGGAAGCCGGGCGTATCGACGAAGATGTACTGCGCGTCCTCGACCGTGTTGATGCCGGTAATGCGATGGCGCGTCGTCTGCGCCTTGCGCGACGTGATGCTCACCTTCTGGCCGACGAGCGCGTTCATGAGCGTCGACTTGCCGACGTTGGGCCGGCCGACGATGGCGACCATGCCGCAGCGGAAACCGGATGATGTGGGAGCGTTCATAGTGATGTGCGGCGAAGGTTCGTTGAGCGCGATGTTGCAAGGGCGCGATGGCGCATGTGCGGCTGAAGGCGAGTCAGTGGCCGGCGTCGGCGGCGCGCACGACGCGGCTGGCCGGGGCGTCGTCGCTGGCGGTGCTGCGCGCGTCGTCGGTGGGCGGCGCGTTGTCGGCGCTCGCATCCGGCGTTTGCGCCGCTTCGCTCTTCACCGCCTTCTCCGGTCGATGAATGACGTGCCGCTCCGGCTTCTCGGCGGCTGCGTACGACGCAGCGGACGGCTCGACGTGCGTTGCCCGAATCACGGCAAGCGGCGCGGCGGGCGTCTGCTCGGTGGACGCGCCCGCATCGGCGGAATGGTTGCGCTGACGATCGCGCTCGCGGCGCTCCGGCGATCGCAAGTCGAGCGCGGCCTGCACGCCCGTCACGCCGGGCACCACTTCCACCTGCGCGAGCTTGGCCGCGCGCGCGCCCTTGCGCTTCGGCTTCACGCCGAGCGTGGGCGCAGCGGCCATGACTTCATCGAGCGCCTTCTTGGCCGCCGCCTGTTCCGCCGCGCGCCGGCTCGCGCCGGAGCCGGACACTTTCACATCGAGCTTCGGCACCGAGCATTCGACTTCGAACTGCTGGTTGTGCGCGGCGCCGTGAGTGGCGACCACGGTGTAAGTCGGCAGCGCGATCTTGTGGCCCTGCAAATATTCCTGAAGCAGCGTCTTCGCGTCCTTGCCGATGGTGCGCGGATCGATGTGATCGAGCACCGGCGTGTAGAGACGCTTGATGACGGCAAACGCGGCGTCGAAGCCGCCGTCGAGAAAAATCGCGCCGAAGATGGCTTCGAGCGTGTCCGCCAGAATCGACGGACGCCGGAAGCCGCCGCTGCGGAGTTCGCCCTCGCCCAGACGCAAGCCTTCGGACACGTTGAGCGCCTGCGCGATTTCGTAAAGCGATTGCTGTTTGACGAGGTTCGCTCGCACGCGCGAGAGGTCGCCTTCGTCGAGCTTGCTGAATCGTTGGAACAAAAGCGCCGCCACCACGCAATTGAGAACGGAGTCGCCGAGAAATTCGAGCCGTTCGTTGTGCGTGGCGCTGTGACTGCGGTGGGTCATCGCCTGGCGCAGCAATTCCGCATTGCGAAATTCGTACTGCAGCCGGCTTTCCAACGGAGAAGATGGCATGGACAGAGTATAACGCGCCCGCGCGGGCGGCCGATTCCGCCCGGCGAGCCGGGAAAACGCGTGGCGAGACGGTCTTAGCCGCGCTTCTTCACGCCGTTTCGAAGCAGCGCCGACGCGAGCGCGACGGCACCGCGATGGATCACTCGAAGGAGCCGATGCGCTTCAGGTTGCTGAAGTTCATCCAGATGAAGAACGCGCGGCCGACGATGTTGTTGTCCGGCACGAAACCCCAGTAGCGGCTGTCGGCGCTGTTGTCGCGGTTGTCGCCCATCATGAAGTAGTGGCCCGGCGGCACCTTGCAGGTCACGCCTTGCGCGTTGTAGACGCAATTGTCGCGATACGGAAAGTCGTCCGCGCCGACGACGAACGGCGGCACTTGCGGATTGTTGAGGATGGCGTTCTTGCGGCCGTCGAGATCTTCGATGAACTGCTTCGCGTAGCCGATGCGCTCGTCGTCGAAGTAGTCCGGCTGCGGCGTTTCCGGCACCGGCTTGCCGTTGATCGTGAGCTGCTTGTTTTCGTACGCGACGGTATCGCCCGGCAAGCCGATCACGCGCTTGATGTAGTCGACCGATTCGTCTTTCGGATAGCGGAACACGACGACATCGCCGCGCGTGAGCGGCTTGCCTTGCGTCAGCTTCGTGTTGCTGATCGGCAGGCGCAGGCCGTACTCGTATTTGTTCACCAAAATGAAGTCGCCGACGAGCAGCGTCGGCACCATCGACCCGGACGGAATCTTGAACGGCTCGACGATGAACGAGCGCACCACGAACACCGCGAGAATCACAGGGAAAAAGCTCGCCGTGTATTCGAGCCACCACGGCTGGCGCAGCGCCTCGTTGCGCAGGCGCGCGCGCGTTTGATCGGCGTTTTCATCGGCAAAACGCTCGCCGACGCGTTCCTGCTGGCGGTCGAACTCGGCCACGGCAGCGTCCGCCGCGCGACGGCGCTGTTTGACGAACACCAGTTTGTCCAGCACCCATGCAATACCCGTCACCACGACGAGGATCAAGAGAATCAATGCGAAATTCATCAATCGCTTCCGGTTGTTATCGTCGGTTGTTGTTCTGCGCCCGGCGGCGCGCGAACGTCACTCGTCCACGCGCAGGATGGCGAGGAAAGCCTCTTGCGGAATCTCGACAGAGCCGACCTGCTTCATGCGCTTCTTGCCCGCCTTCTGCTTTTCGAGCAGCTTCTTCTTGCGCGTGATGTCGCCGCCGTAGCACTTCGCGAGCACGTTCTTGCGCAGCGCCTTGATGTTTTCGCGCGCGATGATGTTCGAGCCGATGGTCGCCTGAATCGCCACGTCGTACATCTGGCGCGGGATCAGCTCGCGCATCTTCGACGCGACTTCGCGGCCGCGGCTCTGGCTTTGCGAGCGGTGAACGATGACGGACAAGGCATCGACCTTGTCGCCGTTGATAAGCATGTCGACCTTCACGACATCCGCCGCGCGGTATTCCTTGAACTCGTAGTCCATCGACGCGTAGCCGCGCGACGTCGACTTCAGGCGGTCGAAGAAGTCGAGCACGATTTCCGCCATCGGGATTTCGTAGGTCAACTGCACCTGGCGGCCGTGGTACTGCATGTTGATCTGCTGGCCACGCTTGTTCGTGCAGAGCGTGATGACCGAGCCGACATACTCCTGCGGCATGTACAGATTCACCGTGACGATCGGCTCGCGCACTTCCTCGATCTTCGACGGCTCCGGCATCTTCGCCGGGTTCTCGACCTGAATGGTGCTGCCGTCGCGCTGGACGACTTCGTACACCACCGTCGGCGCGGTGGTGATGAGGTCCATGTCGAATTCGCGCTCCAGCCGTTCCTGCACGATCTCCATGTGCAGAAGGCCGAGGAAGCCGCAACGGAAGCCGAAGCCCAGCGCCTGCGACACTTCCGGCTCGAATTGCAGCGAGGCGTCGTTGAGCTTCAGCTTTTCGAGCGATTCGCGCAGCGCGTCGTACTGGTTGGCTTCGACCGGATACAGCCCGGCGAAAACCTGCGGCTTCACTTCCTTGAAGCCCGGCAGCGGCTCGGCGGCCGGACGATTCGCGACCGTCACGGTGTCGCCGACCTTCGCGGCCGTCAGTTCCTTGATGCCCGCGATCACGAAGCCGACCTGCCCCGCCGACAATTGCGACAGGTTCGTCGACTTGGGCGCGAACACGCCGAGATGCTCGACCGGATATTGAGCGCCGGTCGCCATCATCTTGATCTTGTCCTTCGGCTTCAGCGTGCCGTTGAAAATGCGCACGAGCATCACGACGCCGACGTAGTTGTCGAACCACGAGTCGATGATCAGCGCCTGTAGCGGCGCGTCCGGATCGCCCTTCGGCGGCGGCACTTTCGCGATCAGCGATTCGAGCACGTCTTCCACGCCGAGGCCGGTCTTCGCGCTGCAATGCACGGCGTCCGTCGCATCGATGCCGATGACGTCTTCGATCTCGGCGATCGCGTTTTCCGGATTCGCGGCCGGCAAGTCGATCTTGTTCAGCACCGGCACGACTTCCACGCCCAGTTCGATTGCCGTGTAGCAATTGGCAACGGTCTGCGCCTCGACGCCCTGACTCGCGTCGACGACGAGTAGCGCCCCTTCGCAAGCGGAAAGCGAACGGCTGACTTCGTACGAGAAGTCGACGTGTCCGGGGGTATCGATCAGATTGAGGTTGTAGACCTGGCCGTCACGCGCCTTGTAGGTGAGCGCCGCCGTCTGCGCCTTGATCGTGATGCCGCGCTCGCGTTCCAGGTCCATCGAATCGAGCACCTGCGCTTCCATCTCACGATCGGACAGCCCGCCGCACAACTGGATGATGCGGTCCGCGAGCGTGGACTTGCCGTGATCGATGTGCGCAATGATCGAAAAGTTACGAATATGATTCATTCAGTGCCGATCAAGCGAAAAAGGCGCGCCCTCACACATGCGGAGCACGCCTTGAAAAATTGGGGGAAAACTTCTGCATTTTAGCCGAAAAGGGGGTGGACAGGCGTTTTCGGCGTTCGGCGGCTCTATGAACGGCGCGAGGCGAGCGCCGCCAGGACGGCATTCGCGTCGAGCCGGTGCTCGCACAACTCGGCGCCGTCCAGCATCAGCACGGGCACGCGCTCGTTGTAGCGGGCCTCCAAGAGCGGATCGTCGTCGATATCGATCCACTCGATCGCGACGCCGAAGCGTTGCGCGATGGGCTCGAGCTCCGCGCGCATGTCTTCACACAGATGGCACCACGCGCGCCCGTACAGCAGGAAATGCGCGGCGTGGTCCGCCGTCATCGCGCGGCCGTCACTTCTGCGCCGGCACGCGCGGGCGCAGCGGCACGAACTGCGTGTTGTCGCCACGGCGCACGAGAATCGCGACCATCTTGCTGGCATCGAGCCCCTGCGCGATGGATTCGAACTGCTTCGCGCTCGTGATGTCCGTGTCGCCGATCCGCATGATGATGTCGCCCTTCTGGAAGCCCGCGCGCGCCGCCGGCCCTTCGACGGCATCCACCTGCACGCCGCCGTTGAGCTTGAGCGCCTTCTTCTGCTCGGCCGGAATGTCGCTCACCGCGAGGCCGAGCGAATTGCTCGCGCGCTCCTTCGGCTGCGGCGCCCGGCGCTGCTCGGTCTTCGCGACCTTATCCGGCTGCATTTCCGCGATGGTGATCGGCAGATCGCGCGACTGGCCCTTGCGCCAGATCGTGATCGTCGCTTTCATGCCCGGCTTGCTGTCGCCGACCATGCGCGGCAGGTCGGTCGCCGTTTCCACGTTCGCGCCGTTGAACTTGAGGATGATGTCGCCCGGCTGGATGCCCGCCTTGTCGGCCGGACCGCCCGCCTCGACGCTGCTGACGAGCGCGCCCTGCGCCTTCGGCAATCCGAGCGAATCGGCCACGTCCTTCGTCACCTCGCCGATCGCGACCGCAATGCGCCCGCGCGTGACTTTGCCGGAGGTCTTCAGCTGATCCGCCACGCGCATCGCCTCGTCGATCGGAATCGCGA
Organism: Caballeronia sp. Sq4a; assembly: GCF_023170545.1. NCBI lineage: Bacteria > Pseudomonadati > Pseudomonadota > Betaproteobacteria > Burkholderiales > Burkholderiaceae > Caballeronia > Caballeronia sp. Sq4a. The sequence goes on from NZ_CP084250.1 coordinate 1,982,095, forward strand.
ACGAAATGCCCATGAAGCCGCCAGTGCGGCTATAGATCTGCGAATTGATGCCGATGACTTCGCCCGCCATGTTGATGAGCGGACCGCCCGAGTTGCCGGGATTCACCGCGACGTCGGTCTGGATGAACGGCAGGTAGTCGCCGGTGTCGCGGCCCTTCGCGCTGACGATGCCGGCCGTCACCGTATTGTCGAGACCGAACGGCGAGCCGATGGCGAGCACCCATTCGCCGACGCGCACCTTGTTCGAATCGCCGATGGTGATGGCCGGCAGATTCGACGCGCTGATCTTCACGACCGCGACGTCCGTGCGCTCGTCGACGCCGACGAGCCGCGCCTTGAACTCGCGCTTGTCGGTGAGCGTGACGTAGATGGTGTCCGCGTCGTCGACGACGTGCGCGTTGGTCATCACATAGCCGTCGGTCGACAGGATGAAGCCCGAGCCGACGCCGCTGCTCTGCTCCGAGTTGTCCTGGCTGTCATCGGGCGGAAGGCTGCGGCTGCCGCCCTTGCCCTGATCGCCTCCGCCGCCGCCACCACCGCCGCCGCCGCCACCATTGCCGCGCGGCGAGCCCGGCTGCCCCGGCATCGGAATGCCGAAGAAGCGCCGGAAGAACTCCGACATGTCGCCTTCGTCGAGGCCCGGCGGCAAGCCGCGCATCTCGCCCGACGAGCCGACGCGCGAAGTCGTGCGGATGTTCACGACCGAAGGCCCGACCTTGTCGACGAGCGAGGTGAAGTCCGGCAGATTCACCGTGGGCGCTGCCGCCGCCGCGTGCGAGATGAACGGCAGGCACACGGCGAGCGCCGCGGCCGCGATGAACTTGCGCAGCGAGTAGTTGCTCATGGATGGAAGGCCGAGGGATTCGATTACTTGGAAGGCTTGTATTCTATGGTAGAAGCAAATTGCTGCAACGTGGCTTGCGGCACTTCGCCCAGCAAAGTAATCCAGAAATCGCCGCGACGCTTCACGAGCACATGCGTCGCGCCGTTATTGCCCGCGCCTTCCTTGCGGGAATTCTTCTCGACCGGCTCGACAAACACGGAAATGGCGGCGAGGCCGTCGGAGAACACCGCCTGATCGACCGGAATCGGCGGCTGGCCCTGCTCGCTCGACGCCATCGGCCGGCGCAGTTCGCGGATCAGCCTGAAGCCGGGAATGGTCGGCTTGATCTGCCAGCCCTGCGCCTGCAAGTCGACCGGCTGCACCGGCGGGCGCACGACGTTCCAGCCCGCCGTGGCGCGCATGCCGTTCGCGATCGAGGCTTTATCGATTGCCCCGCCGATACGCACCTGCGAGAACGAAAGCTGTTCGAGCACCTGGCCGTCCGGATCGAGCGTCTGCGCGCGCAGCAAGAGACCGGTCTTCGCGTCCGCCCACAGCTTGTAGGCGAAACGATATGCATCTTTCGGATCGAGTTCGATCACCTGACTCTCGATGCCCGCGACACGGTCGGTGCCGAGCAGCTTCGGCTCGTACACCGCGAGCACCTGATCGCCGCTCGTGGCGAGCAGCGCAGGAAACGAGTCCTTGCTCTGCCGATGCTCCATGACGAGCAGATGCCGCTCCGGCACGAACGTGAGCATGTCGTCGTCGTGGCGCAGCATCCGGCGCGGCGCGCCGTCGAGACTTTCGAGCGATTCGTAGTCGCCGTCGCCGTGGGTGGCGACGTGCGTGATGCGCGACGACTGCACCGTCGCGCCGCGCTGATAAAGGAAGGTGCCCTCGTAATTCTGCTGCTGGGCCGCTTCCTGAATGCGATTGAGCAGGTTGGCGGCGACTTTGCGATCCGGCGCGTTGCCGCTGTCAGCGAACGATGCGGATGCCGCGCACAACAACGCGGCTGCGCAGACCATGAATGCCGGCAGCCGCCCCCAATATCTAGTTTTATTCAACCGCACACCTGCCTTCAGTTATTGGCTCTGCGTTGTCACCGCCGCGCGAATCAGTGGCATGGCGCCGGGCATCGCAGGCTGCTGCGAGAACTGCTGATGCGCTTCGAGGTACTGATCGAGATTCGCGTCGCGGATGATGTTCGCCTCGACGACCGGCGCGGCGGTGGTCACGGCCGGCACCGACGCGAGCGCGACGCGCTGCACCGAATCCGGCTGCGCGACGCTCGCCACTTGCGCGCCCGAGCGAACGCCGACGCCCTGCATTTGCGGCACGACGATCCATGTGAGCGTGGCCGCGGCGGCCGCGACCGCGAACGCCGGAACCACGCGCCGACGCAGCATGCCGCTGCGCGCCTTTTTCGCCGAAGCCGATGCCGCAGGCGCCAGCACGTGCGCTTCGGCCTCGAAGCGCGACGCGAACGACGCCATGAACGCGCGGCTGCGCACCGGGCTTTCGGCGAGATCGTCGGAACGCAGCGCGTCGCCGATCAGATGATAGTCGGACCACGCCGCGCGGTCCTCGCTCGTCAGTTCCGCCAGGAACTGACCGATGTTTCCGATTTCGCCGAGCGATTCACCGTCGACGAACGCCGACATGCGCTCCCCGCGCGAGCTTGCCTGCGAATTTCCCTGCGCCTGCATCGAGACCGACCCCATGATGCTCCCCAATCCTTCGAAACCAGCCGTAGTGACACCACCTAACCCAGATATCGCGTCCGTGTCCCGAAGTTTCCAGCCGTCTTACCAGCGTTTGCCTTCGGGTGTGTCCAACAACGGACGCAATTTTGCCGCAATGGCTTCCCGAGCACGGAAAATTCTTGATCTGACGGTGCCGATCGGGCAGTCCATCATCTCCGCGATTTCCTCGTAACTCAATCCTTCGATTTCCCGGAGCGTGATGGCGGTGCGCAATTCCTCGGGCAGAAGCGCCATCGCAGCATTGACCGTTTGAGCGATCTGCTTGCTCATCAACATCGACTCGGGCGTGTTGATATCCCTTAGTTGGTCGGCGTCGGAGAAAGTTTCCGCCTCTTCCGCATCTGCTTCGGTAGAAGTGGGAGCGCGGCGTCCCTGCGTCGCGAGGTAGTTTTTCGCGGTGTTGACGGCAATGCGGTACAGCCAGGTGTAGAACGCGGATTCGCCGCGAAACTGCGGCAGCGCGCGGTAGGCTTTGATAAAGGCGTCCTGGGCGACGTCCTCGACTTCGGCGGGATCGCGCACGAGGCGCGAGATCAGTCGAATGATCTTGCGGTGGTATTTGGCGACCAGCAGTTCGAACGCGGCTTTGTCGCCCTTCTGCACGCGTTCGACCAGCACTTGGTCGATTTCTTTTTCGCTCACCTGGGAATCCGTTTGACTTGGGGCTGTTGCGCGGACGGGTATTGTAGCGTCACGGACTTCGCGTTATCCCGGACGCTCATCTACCGTTACAGTCGTTACAGGTAGGCGCTCGCCGCTCGGCGGGCGCGCACGGCAAGCTGGCGGAAGGTGTCGGAATCGATGGAATCCGCCGCGACGAGAAGCGCGCGCGGCCCGCCTTTTTCCGATGACAACGTGAGCGCGACGACCGCGCCCCATTGCGCGCAGCCGACGATGCGCCGGTACTGCGCGTAGCCCGCGCGGTCCCAGACCGTGACGCCGTCCGCGTGCAGGCCGATGGCGGCCGGTTGACGCAGCGTCCAGCGCACGCCGGCCAGCGCGAGGACCGCTAGACACGCGAGCGCGGCCACGGTTGCGTGAAGCGGCCCGAATTGCGCGAAGACCGTCCGGAAGACGGCCGCGTCCGCCAGAACGACAAAACCGATGAGCGCCGCGAACAGAAAACGCGAAGGCCGCATGGGGATGCGCGGCGGTGTGCCCGCTTTCCCATGCGGCCGATTCAGATGCGCGCCCGTCATCGTGTCCCCCATCCCGACGACTGCGCCGTGCTCAGAAACGCTTGAAGACGAGCGAGCCGTTCGTGCCGCCGAAGCCGAACGAGTTCTTCACCGCGACGTCGATCTTCATTTCCCGCGCCGTGTTCGCGCAGTAGTCCAGGTCGCACTGCGGGTCCTGATTGAAGATGTTGATGGTCGGCGGCGAGATCTGATGATGCACGGCGAGCACCGTGAACACCGACTCCAGCCCGCCCGCGCCGCCGAGCAAGTGCCCGGTCATCGACTTCGTGGAGTTCACGACGATGTTCTTCGCGTGATCGCCGAGCGCGCGCTTGATGCCGATGGTTTCCGCGATGTCGCCGAGCGGCGTGGACGTGCCGTGCGCGTTCACGTAGTTGACTTCGTCCGCATTGACCTTCGCGTTCTTCAGCGCGTTGACCATCGCGCGGCGGCCGCCGTCGCCGTCTTCGGGCGGCGCGGTCATGTGGTAAGCGTCGCCGCTCATGCCGTAGCCGAGCACTTCGGCGTAGATCTTCGCGCCGCGCGCTTTGGCATGCTCGTATTCTTCCAGCACCATGACGCCCGCGCCTTCGCCGAGCACGAAGCCGTCGCGGTCCGTGTCCCACGGGCGGCTGGCCGTCGCGGGGTCGTCGTTGCGCTGCGACAGCGCGCGCGCCGCCGCGAAGCCGCCGATGCCGAGCGGGGAAACCGTCGCTTCCGCGCCGCCCGCGACCATCACGTCGGCGTCGCCGTATTCGATCAAGCGCGAGGCTTCGCCGATGCAGTGCAGGCCGGTGGTACACGCCGTGACCATCGACAGATTCGGACCCTTCAGGCCGAAGCGAATCGACAGATGGCCCGAGATCATGTTGATGATCGACGCCGGGACGAAGAACGGCGAGATGCGGCGCGGACCGCGATTGAGCAGTTCGGTTTGCGTGACTTCGATCATCGGCAGCCCGCCGATGCCCGAGCCGACCACCACGCCCACGCGCTCCGCGTTTTCGTCGGTGATCGCAAGACCGCTGTCCTGCATCGCCTGAACGCCTGCCGCGAAGCCGTAATGGATGAAGGTATCCATGTGGCGCGCTTCCTTGGCGGGCATGTAGTCTTCGATGTTGAAGCCCTTCACCTCGCCCGCGAAACGCGTGGAGAAGTTCGCGGCGTCGAACTTCGTGATGTTGGCGATGCCCGACTTGCCCGCCACCAGATTGGCCCAGCCGTCGGCAACGGTATTGCCGACAGGCGAAACGAGCCCAAGGCCTGTAACAACAACTCGACGACGGCTCACGGTAACCCCTTATCCATAGAATGACGAAAAGCAAAAGCCACAGCGGCCACAGGAAACCGCCCTGTGTGCCCTGTGGCTGTTAAATCGGTCTTTGCAGCGACGATGCTTCAAGCTCGAAGAGCGACGGGTCGCTGGCGCGTCCGGCATTAGGCCTTGACGTTGGCGCGAGCGTAGTCGATCGCTTGCTGAACCGTGGTGATCTTCTCGGCTTCTTCATCGGGGATTTCCATGCCGAACTCGTCTTCCAGCGCCATCACCAGTTCCACCGTGTCGAGCGAGTCAGCGCCCAGATCGTTCACGAACGACGCTTCGTTCTTGATTTCGGCTTCCGCCACGCCCAGTTGTTCGGCGACGATCTTCTTCACGCGCTGTTCGATGTTGTCCATGCAGCCCTCCGAGGGAATAAAAGTTCAAAAATACGAGTGCGCGCATTTTATCAGGTTTGTACCCGCAAAATACGGCGCGTCAGTTCCATGCTTCGCCGCCTGCTGCGCGTCATCAAGGCGCGAGCCGACGGCCTGCATCGTTCGTTGCTGCCGCGCTGTACGGGGCGCGCATGCTGGTAAGAGCATTTTGCGCGCCCGTGTGCCGCGCGGATATTAAGCGATATTCGGCGAAATGCCTACTACATGTACATGCCGCCGTTCACGTGCAGCGTCGTGCCCGTGATGTAGCCGGCAAACGGCGACGCCAGGAACGCCACCGCATGGGCGATGTCTTCGGGACTGCCGAGCCGGCCGAGCGGAATCTGCGCGGTCAGCGCGGTGCGCTGCTCGTCCGGCAAGACCTTCGTCATGTCCGTGTCGATGAAACCCGGCGCGATGCAGTTCACGGTAATGCCGCGGCTGCCGATCTCGCGTGCCAGCGCCCGCGTCATGCCCGCGACGCCGGCTTTCGCCGCCGCGTAGTTCGCCTGACCGGGATTGCCCGACGAACCCACCACCGACGTGATATTGATGATGCGGCCGCCGCGCGCTTTCATCATCGGGCGCAGCACGGCGCGCGACAGGCGGAACACCGCGCGCAGGTTCGTGTCGATGACGGCGTCGAATTCGTCGTCCTTCATGCGCATGGCGAGCTGATCTTTCGTGATGCCCGCGTTGTTCACGAGCACGTTGAGGCCGCCGAACTCCTTCACGGTGGCTTCGATGAACGCGTCGGCCGCTGCGGCGTCGTTCACGTTCAGCACCGCGCCGCGGCCCTTGCCGCCCGCCTGCGCCAGCGCTTCGCTGATGCCTGCCGCGCCGCTTTCGCTCGTGGCCGTGCCGATGACGGTCGCGCCCTGACGCGCGAGTTCCAGCGCGATGGCGCGCCCGATGCCGCGCGATGCGCCGGTGACGATAGCTACCTGATTGTCCAAGTTCATGTCGTTGCCTCTTATCCTGCGATCAGTTTGCGCGTTTCCTCGAGCGAGGCCGGATCGAACACCGCGCCGCCGACCAGATTGCCGTCAATGCGCCTCGTGAGCCCCGCGAGCACTTTGCCCGGACCGCATTCGATCACATGCGTGACGCCTTCACGCGCCATCACCTGCACGCACTCGACCCAGCGCACGGGACCCGCGGCCTGACGCACGAGCGCGTCCTTGATCGCGGCGGGGTCCGAGACCTTCGCGACGTCGATGTTATTGATCAGCGGAATGCGCGGCGGCTCGATGCGGACGTTCGCGAGATAGTCGCGCAATTGGTCCGATGCGGGCTTCAGCAACGACGAGTGGAACGGCGCGGAAACCGGCAGCGGCAACGCGCGCTTGGCGCCCTTTGCCTTCGCCACTTCGCACGCCTTTTCGACCGCCGCCTTCGCGCCCGCGATTACCACTTGCGACGGCGCATTGAAGTTCACCGCTTCCACGACGCCCGCCGACGCGCTTTCGGCGCACACCGCGCGCACCGTGTCGTCGTCGAGACCGAGAATCGCCGCCATGCCGCCCTCGCCGACCGGCACCGCGCTCTGCATCGCCTGCGCGCGAAAGCGCACGAGCGGCACGGCGTCCGCGAATGCGAGCGCGCCGGCCGCGACCAGCGCCGTGTATTCGCCGAGGCTGTGACCTGCGACCAGCGCGGGCGTAAGGCCGGTTTCCTTTTCCCACACGCGGTAGATGGCGTACGCCGCCGTGAGCATCACCGGCTGCGTGTTCGTCGTCAGATTGAGCTCTTCGGCCGGCCCTTCGGCGATCAGCTTGGCGAGATCCTGCCCGAGCGCATCCGATGCCTGCTGCACCGTCTCGCGCACCACGGCGTGGTCGGCGAATGCGTTGAGCATGCCGATCGATTGCGAGCCTTGGCCCGGGAAAACGAACGCAAATTTCATATCGTCCTCGTTGGATTGGAATGATCCGCGTGTGCGTCGAGGGCGTGCGCGGCGGCGCCGGTTGCGCACGCGGCGCGCAGCTTCATCGGCAGCGGATCAGTTGCAGATTAATGGAGGGAGACGGATGAAAAATCAGTAGCGGAAGACCGATGCGCCCCACGTGAAGCCGCCGCCGACGCCTTCGATCAGCACGTTCTGTCCGCGCTTGATGCGGCCGTCGCGCACCGCGACGTCGAGCGCGAGCGGAATCGACGCCGCCGAGGTATTGCCGTGGTCGCCGACCGTCACCACCATGCGCTCCTGCGGCAAGTGCAGCTTGCGGCAGGTGCTCTGCATGATGCGGATGTTCGCCTGATGCGGAATGAGCCAGTCGATTTCCTGCGGCGTGAGATGCGCCTTCTGCAGGGCTTCGATCGCGACCTTTTCGAGCACGTTGACGGCGAGCTTGAACACCGCCTGGCCGTCCATGTGCAGGAATGCGCTGCCGCTCACGACGCCGCCGTTCACGTTGCCCGGCGTGCAGAGAATGTCCGCGTAGCTGCCGTCCGCGTGGAGCGCGCTCGCGAGCACGCCCGGCTCTTCCGACGCCTGAAGCACCACTGCGCCCGCGCCGTCGCCGAACAACACGCAGGTCGTACGGTCCTTGAAGTCGAGAATGCGCGAGAACGTCTCCGCGCCGACGACGAGCGCCGTGCGATGCATGCCGCTACGAATGAAGCTGTCCGCCGTCGCCATGCCGTACGCGAAGCCCGAGCACACGGCCTGCACGTCGAACGCCGCGCCGTTGTTCTTGATGCCCAGCTTGTTCTGCAAGAGGCACGCGGTGCTCGGAAACACGAAGTCGGGCGTCGACGTGGCGACGATGATGAGGTCGATCGACTGCGGATCGATGCCCGCCGCCGCGATGGCCTTCTGCGAAGCGATGAGCGCGAGATCGCTCGTGGTCTGATCGGGAGCCGCGAAGTGCCGCGCGTGAATGCCCGTGCGCGCGACGATCCATTCGTCGCTCGTCTCGACGCCTTGCTGCGCGAGACGGTCCGCCAATGCCTGATTCGTGATGCGCTCGGAGGGCAGATAGCTGCCAGTGCCGAGCACGCGAGCGTAGAGATTGGATTGAGCCATTATGCCTTCGTGTGTTGCGCGGTGCCGGACGCGTCCGGCGGGTTAGGCGAGGGGTTAGGCGAGGAATGCGGCTGAAGCGCGAGCGCGTCGGCGGGCGCATCGGCAGCCGGGGCGCTCGCGCCCGCATCTTGCGCGGACAGCGCATTTTCCTCCATCGCGCGCACGAGGCGTTCGAGCACGCCATTTTTGACGGCATCATACCCGCGTTTGATCGCCCACTCAAAACCGTACGCTTCCGCGGAGCCGTGACTTTTGATCACGAGCCCGCGCAGGCCGAGGAGCGCCGCGCCGTTGTATTGCGCCGGATCGACGCGCTTTCGGAACCGCTTGAGCACCGGCATGGCGACGAGCGCCATCAGCTTGCTCGAAAGCGAGCGCGTGAATTCTTCCTTGATCATGTCGGAGAGCATCTTGGCGAGCCCTTCCGACGTTTTCAGCGCCACATTGCCGACGAAGCCGTCGCAGACGACGACATCGGTCGTGCCTTTGTAGATGTCGTTGCCTTCCACGTTGCCGTAGAAGTTGAGCGTGCTCGCGCGCAGCAGCTCGCCCGCGCGCTTGATCGTTTCGTTGCCCTTGATGACTTCTTCGCCGATGTTGAGCAGCCCGATGGTCGGCCGCTCGCGGCCTTCGATCGCGGACACGAGCGCGTGGCCCATTTCGGCGAACTGCAACAGATGCTCGGGCTCGCAATCGACGTTCGCGCCGAGATCCAGCACGGTCGTATAGCCCTTCTGGCTCGGCATCGCGAAGGCGATGGCCGGCCGCTCGATGCCCGCGAGCGTCTTGAGCACGTAGCGCGACACGGCCATGAGCGCGCCGGTATTGCCCGCGGAAATGCAGGTCTGCGCCTCGCCTTCTTTCACGAGGTTGAGCGCCACGCGCATCGACGAATCTTTTTTCTTGCGCAGCGCGACTTCGACCGGGTCGTCCATGGCGACGACTTCGGTTGCCGGAACGACGGTGAGGCGCGGCTCGTCGAGCGCCTTCGACTTTTTCAGCTGGGCGCGGATCGCCTGTTCGATGCCGACGAGCATCAGGTGCGCGTCGGGATGCGAGCGCACGAAATTGACAGCGGCGGGAACGGTCACGGCCGGACCGTGGTCGCCTCCCATGCAGTCAATGGTTATCTTTACGGTCATGGAAAGCGACGAATTTCAGGCACAAAAAAGCGGCAGTGAAATGCCGCCTTCTTGTCGTACCGGGAAAGTGTCAACAGCGTGCCAGGCGCGAGCCACCGCAAGACGGCGATGCGCACGCGGCAAAGCAGAGAACGAACGCTTAGTCGTTCTTCGTCTTGACGACTTTCTTGCCACGATAGTAGCCGTTCGGGCTCACGTGGTGACGCAGATGCGCTTCGCCCGTGCTCGGCTCGACAGCCAGCGGCGCCGTCGGGAGGAAGTCGTGGGAACGGTGCATGCCGCGCTTGGACGGCGACTTCTTGTTTTGCTGAACTGCCATGATTACTCCAGAAAAATTTTGCGAATTCTAACACAGGGCGGCCCGTCTCCGCGTTCGCGGAAAACTCCGGCCGTCCCGGCCCACCGCTCGAAGCGGGAGATTGCGTGCGGCGAAGACTCGCCGCACCGCGCCATCAATGCTTCTTGTCGTCCGGACCGCTCGTCTTGAGCTTTTCCAGAACGGCAAACGGATTCGGTTTCTCGGCTTCCTCGCCGCCTTCGTCGGCCTCGTCCTCGGCGCTGCCTGCGAGCAGGCTTTCATGCACTTCCGGACAGACGCTGTGCTTGGGCACGAGCGGCAAGGAAAGCAACAACTCTTCTTCGATCAAGTCGATGAGATCGAACTGGCGCGAGCCGACGATCACTTCGATTTCATCTTCGTCGAGCGGATACTCGTCTGCTTCTTCCTCCGTCGCGACGATCCGATACGTCGCGTCGACGTCGAGATGTTGCGAGTACGGCGAAAGACAGCGCTGGCACGTGAGCCACACCGAACCGTGCACCGCGAGGCGCAGATACGGCTGCGGCGCTTCCGTGCCGTCGTCCTGCAATTCCGGCTGGGTCGAGCCCTCGCCCTGCCAGGTGAAGACCGTGTCGTCCTCTGGCGCGTCCGCCGGTACTTCGGCTAACATGCGCGGCATTTGCGACGTACGCAACGCGCCCGCTGCCTGCCGCTTGTTCTCGGCGAAATCGTAAAGGTCGAGCGCGCGCAGATCAGCGAGGCTCGCAGGTTTGCCAGGATTCTGAGTCATGCGCGCTCCTGCCTTATGCCGGGTTGTTCATTCTTTCATCGGCCGATGCAGCGTTTTTTCGTGCGGCTTGCATCGGTTTGCATGCACTCAGTATGCACTGCCCGCCGGCTCAGAGCACGCCAGGCACGTACTCATTTGCATTCCCGCCCGCGCCAATGCCCTGACAGCCGATGAAAAGCCCAAAATCATATAGGCTTTATTCTTTCGAGTCAAATAGTTAAGGCTGCGTACGCGGTCTGTGGCTTATCCACCCATTTCACCGGTTTTAAACATGTCGATTTCTCAAGCGCCGCGCCTCGTGCTGGCGTCCAGTTCGCCGTATCGGCGCGAGTTGCTGCAGCGCCTGCGCCTTCCGTTCGACGTCGTTTCGCCCGATATCGACGAAACTCCGCTCGAAGGCGAAACGCCCGAAGCCACCGCCGTGCGGCTGTCGATTGCGAAGGCGCGCGCCGCCGCCGGGCGCATGACGGACGCGGCGGGCGCGCTCGTCATCGGCTCCGATCAGGTCGCGACCTTCGATGGCCGTCAGCTCGGCAAACCGGGCACGCACGACAACGCCGTCGTACAGCTTCGGTCGATGCGTGGCCGCAGCGTCGAATTCCACTCGGCACTCGCCCTCTTCGACACGCGCACGGGCGACGTGCAATCCGCCGACGTCGTTACGCGCGTGCGCTTTCGCAATTATTCCGACGCCGAAATCGAAGCCTACTTGCGCGCCGAAACGCCCTACGACTGCGCGGGAAGCGCGAAATCCGAGGGTCTGGGCATCGCGCTCCTGGATGCGATCGACTCGGACGACCCGACAGCACTCATCGGCCTGCCGCTCATCGCGCTGACGAAGATGCTGCGCGCCGCCGGCTTCCCGGTTCTGGGGGCGGCATGAGCGGCGTTCTCTATTTGATTCCAAACACGCTCGGCGAAGGCGACGCCGCCGCGCTCGCGTCCGTGCTTCCCGAGCCGGTGCGCGCGCAGGCTGCGGCGCTCGGTTACTACATCGGCGAAAACGCGAAGACCACGCGGGCGTTTCTGAAGAAAGTCGGCACCGAACGGCCGATTCAGGAAATCGAGATACGCGAGCTGAACGTGAACACGCCGCGCGCCGAAATCGACCGGCTGCTTGCGCCGATTCTCGCGGGCGCCGACGCGGGCCTCGTTTCCGAAGCGGGCTGCCCCGCCGTCGCCGATCCCGGCGCGCTGCTCGTGCGGCGGGCGCACGAGCGCGGCGTGAAAGTGGTGCCGTTCGTCGGTCCGAGTTCGATCCTGCTCGCGCTGATGGCCTCGGGCATGAACGGCCAGAGTTTCGCGTTCAACGGCTATCTGCCGGTGGATGCAGCGGAACGCGGGAAGCGCCTGCGCGAGCTCGAACAGTTGTCGCGCAAGGCGAATCAGACGCAGATTTTCATCGAAACGCCGTACCGCAACCGCGCGATGCTCGACACGCTCGTCGCGGCCTGCGCGCCTTCGACGCTGATCTGCGTGGCCGTGGACCTGACGCTGCCGGGCGAACAAATCGTCACGCGCACGGCAGCCGACTGGAAAAAGCACGCCGCGCCGGACCTGCACAAGCGCCCGGCCATTTTTCTGCTGCTCGCGTCGTAAGCGCGTTACGAATCAGCGCAACTGCACCTTGCCGCCGAGCGTCAGCGCGCGCACGGCGGCATCGCCCACGGAAGCGCCGAAGCGCCGCACCACGCGCTCGCTGATGCTTTCCTTCTGCGTGTAATCGACGATATCCGGCTGCTTGATGATCTCGCGCGCCACGTAGTTCGCGTCGCCGAAGCCGTCCGCGAGACCCAGCTGCACGCTTTTCTCGCCCGTCCAGAACATGCCGGAGAAGAGATCCGGATCGTCCTTCAGACGCTTGCCGCGCCCCTCTTTCACCGCGTCGATGAACTGCGTGTGAATCTCGTCGAGCATGTCCTGAGCGTGCGCGGTCATTTGCGGCGTTTCGGGCGAGAACGGATCGAACGCGCCCTTGTTCGCGCCCGACGTGTGCATGCGGCGCTGGATGCCGAGCTTGTCCATCAGGCCCGTGAAGCCGAAGCCGTCCATCAGCACGCCGATCGACCCGACGATGCTCGCGCGATCCACATAGATGCGGTCGGCCGCCGCCGCGACGTAATAGCCGCCCGACGCGCACATGTCGTCGACGACCACGTAAAGCGGCGTCTTCGGATACTTCGCGCGCAGCCGGCGAATCTCGCGATTGATGATGCCCGCCTGCACCGGACTGCCGCCCGGACTATTGATGCGCAGGATCACGCCCGCCGTGCCGTCGTCCTCGAACGCGCTTTGTAGCGCGCCGTCGATGTTGTCGGCGCTCGCGTCGCTATTCGCGGAGATTTCGCCCTGAAGGTCGATCAGCGCCGTGTGCTTGCCGGACTTGGCGACGTGATCGCCGGTGAAATCGAACACGCCCCACGCGATCAGCGCGAGCACCGCGAGAAAGACGAAGCGAAAAAAGATGCGCCAGCGGCGCGCCGCGCGTTGCTCGCGAATGGCGGCAAGCGCGACGCGTTCCAGCGCGTCGCGCTCCCAGTTGTCGTTGCCGCGCGGGTTGGGCGAAAGGTTATCGGACATGCGTGGTCTTCCGGTCGTACGGCCGGGTCAAAGGAAAAGAGGGAAAATCAGGCGGGGCGAAGCGCGTCGTCGGGCAGCCAGAACACCGCGCGGCCTTCCGGCGTCTCGCGCTCCTCGACCGCGACAGGCCGAAGCCGCGCGCCGCGACAGGGACCGCCGACGCACTTGCCGGTGTCCGGCTCGTAGATCGCGCCGTGCGTCGCGCACATCAAGTATAGGCCCGAGCTTTCGAAGAACTGGCCTTCGGCCCAGTCGAGTTCCATCGGCACGTGCGCGCAGCGGTTCAGGTAGCCGTAGGGCTTACCGTCGTAGCGGACGAAGAAAACGACCGCCTCGCCGCTCGCCTCCTGAGCGCCGAGCCGCACGCCCGCGCCGCCATCGACCAGTTCGTCCGCTGCGCAAACGCGCACCGCCTCTCGTGTCGGCTCGGTCATGCGTGCTCCCGCAGCCAGCCGGCCAGCGACGCGACGCTATCGGCGCAAAAACGCGGCTGCAACGCGGTGAGCGAATCCGCCGGATGCGCGCCGTAGGCGACGCCCACGCCCGCCGCGCCTGCGTTGATGGCCATTTGCAGGTCGTGCGTGGTGTCGCCGATCATCAGCGTGCGGGACAGGTCCTGCCCTAGTTCGCGCGTGAGTTCCTGAAGCATTGCGGGATGCGGCTTCGAGAAGGTTTCGTCGGCGCAGCGCGTGCCGTCGAAGACGCTCGTCAGGCGCGACTGATCCAGCGCCCGGTTCAGCCCGACGCGGCTCTTGCCCGTCGCCACCGCCAGAAAATAGCCCTCGTCGCGCAGTTCCTGCAACAGTTCGCGCACGCCGGCGAAGAGTTCGGTTTGCTGGCCCATCGTCAGAAAATGGAAGCGATACCGCTCGGCGAGGCGCGGATAGTCCTTCGTGTCGAGCGTCGGCGCGCAGATTTGCAGCGCGTCCTTGAGGCCGAGGCCGATCACGTAGCTCGCGGATTCGTCGGCGGGCACCGGCAGGCCGAGGTCGCGGCACGCCGCCTGAATGCTCCGCGTGATATGGACGGTCGAATCCATGAGCGTGCCGTCCCAGTCGAAAACGATCAGATCGAATTGCTGCCGCGCCATTTATGTCTCTCGGTTTTTGAGTTGTTCGATGAAGCGCTTGCACTCGGCGGGCAGCGGCGCTTCGAACTGCAGCGGCGCGCCCGTCGCGGGATGCGTGATTTTCAGCCGATACGCGTGCAAAAACATGCGCTTGAGCGAAGGCATCGCGCTCGGCCGCGCGAGTTCCTTGTTCAGCGCGAAGTCGCCGTATTTCGCGTCGCCCGCAATCGGCAGGCCGATGCTTTGCATGTGCACGCGAATCTGGTGCGTGCGGCCGGTCTTGAGTTCCGCTTCGACCCACGCGTAATCCGTCCAGCGTTCGATCAGATTGAACACCGTATGCGACGCCAGCCCGTTTTCCTGAACGCGCACGCGCCGCTCGCCGTCCGCCGCCACGTATTTGTGCAGCGGCGCTTTCACGATGCGCCGCCGGCCCCAGTCGCTCGGCCAGTCGCCGTGTCCGAGCGCGTAATAGCGCTTGTCGACGCGATTTTCGCGGATCTGCTCGTGCAGATTGACGAGCGCCGCGCGTTTCTTGGCAAGCATGAGCACGCCGGACGTTTCGCGGTCCAACCGATGCACGAGTTCCAGGAACTTCGCGTGCGGCCGCGCGTTGCGCAGTTGCTCGATGACGCCGAACGCCACGCCGCTGCCCCCGTGCACCGCGACGCCCGACGGTTTGTCGATGACGATCAGGTGCTCGTCTTCGAAAAGAATCGGGAATTCGGCGGCGGGCGCATTCGACGACACCGGCGCTTCGTCGGCCTGCGCGATGCGAATCGGCGGCACGCGGACGACATCGCCCAGTTCCAGCCGGTACGCGGCGTCGATGCGGCCCTTGTTCACGCGCACTTCGCCGCTGCGGAGAATCCGGTAAATATGGCTCTTGGGCACGCCCTTGCAGACGCGCAACAGGAAGTTGTCGATGCGCTGTCCGGCAGCGGTTTCATCGACTTCGATCATCGACGTGCGCTCGCTTGCAACTTGTTTATGGGATGTTTTGCCTAACTCATTCATTCTGAATATAATTTGCGAGCAGCCTGAAAAGGCCGGACTCGACTCAGTTACCCATGAGGAGCTACGGCGCGATTCATCAGACTGTACAGGTGCAAGCGATAAACCATTATTTTACTTGCGCCCAGGGCCGGTTGCTCGCCCGGAAAATCGAGCAACGAGTTGCACGCACGGCGATATCACCGGCAGGGACGGAGCCCACAGGCGCGTTCGGTCGGGTCGATCGCCGATCGGTAACGGATTTTTGGTCAAAAAGAATTTCATCGGCGAGAACTGATGGCATCCGGACGTTCAACCGGCTGCCCGCCCGATTCAGCCCTGCCATCGAGCAAGGGGCGAAGACGGCACATCGGGGCTCGCCGATTTGCGAACAACGGCGACGCATCTCGCTGCTGCGCTGATTCCTGCGAAGCGCGAGACGCAAAAAAACGCCGCAACGAGGCGAGACACGGCAAGCAGGCGGGAGCACGTAGCCCGCGGCTGCCGGCGCGGCACGTCCGCGAAGACGAAGATCGGTAACGAAGCATCGCGCCGGTTCGCGCGACACCGCTCTTCCTTTCGCGAACGCCGTCGGGAGGGAAAGGCTCTGTTGAAAGAGCGCTGCGGCTTTCCGTGCGTCCATTTCGAGACGCGGAAAGCCCCGCGCCGCCGTTCGTCCTTGCCACGGGCCGCATCGCCTCCGCGCGCTGCCGTTGTCGCATGTGCCCCTTGGCCCGGCCGCCGCATTCGTCGGCCCGATGCCAGCTTTCGGCAATTCTCCCGCCTAAAATCCGCTCCGGCGTGCTTTTGTGACAACACAAAAAGCGTGGCACGCCCACCCTCCCGCTTCGCGCCGATGTTCGAATCCGCGCCGATTCGCCAGACGAGGAAGGGTCAAAGCCGCTCTGGAGCCGTTCAATGAAACGCATGCTGTTCAACGCGACGCAGCAAGAAGAACTGCGCGTCGCCATCGTCGATGGACAGAAGCTCATCGACATCGACATCGAAACCGCCGGGCGCGAACAGCGCAAAGGCAACATCTACAAGGGAGTCGTCACCCGCATCGAGCCGTCGCTCGAAGCCTGCTTCGTCAACTACGGCGAAGACCGCCACGGTTTTCTGCCGTTCAAGGAAGTCGCCCGCCAGTATTTCCGCGACGGCGTCGAGATGCGCTCTGCGCGCATCCAGGACGCACTCCGCGAAGGCCAGGAACTCATCGTTCAGGTCGAAAAGGAAGAGCGCGGCAACAAGGGCGCGGCGCTGACCACGTTCATTTCGCTGGCCGGCCGCTATCTGGTGCTGATGCCGAACAACCCGCGCGGCGGCGGCGTGTCGCGCAGAATCGAAGGCGACGAGCGGCAGGAACTGCGCGAAACCATGGCGCAGCTCGAACTGCCGGAAGGCATGAGCATCATCGCGCGCACGGCGGGCATCGGCCGATCGGCGGAAGAGCTCCAGTGGGACCTGAACTACCTGATGCAACTGTGGCGCGCGATCGAAGCCGCGTCGCAGAGCGGCGTCGCCGGCCAGCCGATGCTCATTTATCTCGAATCGAGCCTCGTCATCCGCGCGATTCGCGACTACTTCCAGCCGGATATCGGCGAAATCCTCATCGACACGACCGAAATCCATGACCAGGCGCGCGCCTTCATGGATATCGTGATGCCCGACAACCTGCAAAAGGTGAAGCGCTATCACGACGACGTGCCGCTCTTCTCGCGCTTCCAGATCGAGCATCAGATCGAAACGGCGTACTCGCGCACGGTGCCGCTGCCCTCGGGCGGCGCGATCGTGATCGATCACACCGAGGCGCTCGTCGCCATCGACGTGAACTCGGCGCGCGCCACCAAGGGCGCGGATATCGAGGAAACCGCCACGCGCACCAATCTCGAAGCCGCCGACGAAGTCGCGCGCCAGTTGCGCCTGCGCGATCTGGGAGGCCTGATCGTGATCGACTTCATCGACATGGAGTCGGCCAAGAGCCAGCGCGAAGTCGAGCAGCGCCTGAAAGACGCGCTCAAGCACGACCGCGCGCGCGTGCAGATGGGCAAGATCTCGCGCTTCGGCTTGATGGAACTGTCGCGTCAGCGCCTGCGTCCGGCACTGTCCGAAGGCAGTCACGTGACCTGCCCGCGTTGCAACGGCACGGGCCATATTCGTGATACCGAGTCGTCCGCGCTGCAAGTGCTGCGGATCATTCAGGAAGAAGCGATGAAGGAAAACACCGCGGCAATTCATTGCCAGGTGCCGGTCGAGGTGACCGCCTTCCTGCTGAACGAAAAACGCTCGGAAATCAACAAGATCGAGTCGCGCTTCAAGGTAAACGTCGTTCTGATTCCGAACAAGCATCTGGAGACGCCGCACTACAAGCTGGAGCGCCTGCGTCACGACGATGCGCGTCTGGACGACCCGCGCGCCTCGTGGAAGATGGCCGTCGAAGCGGCGAGCGAACTCGAATCCGAGACCGGCTACAGCAAGCGCGCCGAGGAAGTGAAGCCGAAGCAGGAAGCGGCGGTCAAGGGCATCACGCCCGAGAAGCCGGCGCCGAGCGCGCCGGTCAAGCCCGCGCCTGTCGAGGCCGCGCCCGCGCCCGCACCGACGCCGGTGCCGGCGACCGGCGGTTTCATCGCGTGGATCAAGAACCTCTTCGGCATTCAGCCGGAAGTGAAGCCTGCGCCGGCGCCCGTCGAAGCGCAGCCGGCAGCGCGCCCGCAGCGCGAGCGTTCGGAACGCGGGGAGCGCGGCGAGCGCACGGGCGGCGGCGACCGCAATCGCAATCGTCGCGGCGGCGCGGGCCGTGAAGGCGCGGCCGCCAATGGCGCGGCGACGACCGGCAACGGTGCGAGCCGTCAGCCTGCGCGTCGCGAAGATCGCGAAGGACGTGGCACGCGTGAAGGCCGCGAGCCGCGCGAAGCTCGCGAAGGACGCGAAGGCCGTGAACTGCGCGAAGTCCGCGAGCCGCGCGAAGCCCGGGAACCGCGCGAGGCGCGTGAACCCCGCGAGACGCGCGAACCGCGTGAGGCCCGCGAACCGCGTGAGACTCGCGAGCCGCGTGAACCGCGCGAGCCGCGTGATCGCGGTCAGGAACGTGGCGCCGAGCGCGCACCGCGTCCGGAAGCGGCCGAGCGTCAGGAACGCCGCGAGCGTCCGGACCGTGGCGAGCGCGCCGAACGGACGGAGCGTGCGGAGCGCCCCGAACGCGCTGAGCGCCGCAAGCCGCAGCCGGAAGCCGCCGTCGAAGCATTGACGCAAGGCGAGACGGCAGCATCCGAGATGGCGGACACCACGCCGCTCAATGCCGACGCTTTGCCGCAAGACATCGACGCCCTCTCCACCGATCAGGCCGCAGCCGCGCGCGAAGGCGAAGAGCGCCGTCGCCGCCGCCGCGGTCGCCGTGGCGGTCGCCGTGATCGCGATGAAGAAGGCATGACCGTGAATCACGCCGCCGACGTCGCGGAAGCCGAAGGCGCAGCCGAAAGCACGTCGGCGCAAGCCGGTGTCTTCGACGCCGAAGCCGCGCAGGAAGCCGCCGCACGCCGTGAAACGCGTCCGGTTGCAGCCGAGTCGGCGCCGGTTGCGGACAGCCGCCAGGCGCAGCCGCAGGAAGCCGCGCCGGCCGCGCAAGCCGAGCCTTTGCAAGCGAGCGAAGAAGCGAAGGCAGAAGCCAACGCGGATTCCCAGCCTGCGCCGGACATCTTCGCGAAGCCCGCAGCGGCACCGGCCGTCGAGAACCCGTTCGGGCCGTCGCCGAAGGTCGCGGAAACGAAGCCGGTCGATCCGTTCGCGCCGGTGGTCGTCGACGAGCCGAAGCCCGTCGAAGCCGCGAGTCAGGCGGAAACGGCGCCGGAAGCGCCCGTTGTCTCCGAGCCGGTGAAAACCGCCGCGATCGCTTCGACGCCGGCTGCAACCGCCGTCGAGCCGATCCAGTCGGAAGCCGCGCCGATGGCGCAGCCGAAAGCGGCGATCGAGCCGCAGGTTCCCGTCGTATCGGAGCCGGCGAAGCCTGCCGCGACGCAACCGACGCCCGCCGCATCGTCGACGGGAACGGACGCGTTGAAGCCGATGCTCGACACCGCCGGCCTCGTCTGGGTGAACACGGACGCCGACAAGATGCGCGCGGCGAACGCCGCCGCCGCGCAGGAACCGGCGCCGGTGCGCGTGCCGCGCGAGCGCAAGCCGCTCCCGCCGCTCGATACCGCCCCGATGCAACAGGTGGAAACCGGCAAGAGCGCGCATTGACCGGGCGCGCGGCCACTTGTCGGGCCGCGCGATGTAGCACGCAAAACGCCATCGGCCTCAGGTCGATGGCGTTTTTTCTTCCGGCACTAGTGGAAAGCCCGGTCCGCCGAGCCTTGGCCGTGGCCGGCCGGATTCGCGCGCTTCCGCTAGAATGGGCTGCTTGCCTATTCGACCGAAGTCCCGAGCAACCATGTCCCGACGCATCATTCCGTTAGCCGATGTCAGCGCGATCCCGGATTTTTCCGGCGCCGCCGCAGCGCCATCCGGCTTGCTGACGGACACGCTCGCGCGCCCTCTGCGCGACTTGCGAATCTCAGTCACGGATCGCTGCAACTTCCGCTGCGTCTACTGCATGCCGCGCGACGTGTTCGACAAGGACTATCCATTCTTGCCGCATTCCGCGCTGCTGTCGTTCGAGGAAATCGAGCGGCTCGCACGCGTGTTCGTCGCGCATGGTGTCGAAAAAATTCGCCTGACGGGCGGCGAGCCACTGCTGCGCAAGAACATCGAATTTCTGATCGACCGGCTCGCGCAACTGCGCACGCCCGAGGGGCGGCCGCTCGACATCACGCTCACGACCAACGGTTCGCTGCTGGCGCGCAAGGCGCGGTCGCTGAAGGACGTGGGCCTCTCGCGGGTCACGGTCAGCCTCGATGCGCTCGACGACGCCCTCTTTCGCCGCATGAACGACGCCGATTTCGCCGTAGCCGACGTGCTGGAAGGCATCGCGGCGGCGCAAGCGGCCGGTCTCGCGCCGCTAAAGGTCAACATGGTCGTCAAGCGCGGCACGAACGACCAGGAAATCGTGCCGATGGCGCGCCACTTCAAAGGCAGCGGCGTGGTGCTTCGCTTCATCGAATACATGGACGTCGGCGCGTCCAATGGCTGGAACATGAGCGAAGTGCTGCCGTCCGCAGAGGTGGTCGAGCGCATCGCGGCGCACTTCCCGCTCGCGCCGCTCGAAGCGCACACCGCCGCCGAGACTGCGCAACGCTGGGGCTATCGTGATGGAAGCGGCGAAATCGGCGTGATCTCGAGCGTCACGCGCGCCTTCTGCGGCTCGTGCACGCGCGCCCGGCTCTCCACCGAAGGCAAGCTGTATCTGTGCCTCTTCGCCTCCGCGGGCCACGATCTGCGCGCCCTCATTCGCGGCGGCGCGAGCGATGAAGACGTGGCCACCGCCATCGCCCGCATCTGGGAAGCGCGCGGCGACCGCTACTCGCAGTTGCGCGGCAGCGCGTCGGCGGCCTCGCGGGAAGACGGTCCGCGCGTAGAAATGTCGTACATCGGCGGCTGAGTTTTTTCACGTGATCGCGACTGCGCGCGCCGCTTCGGCTTCGAACGTCACCGGGCTCGTGCTCGCGGGCGGGCGCGGCTCGCGCATGGGCGGCGTCGACAAGGGCATGCAGCCGTTTCTCGGCGAACCGCTCGCGCTGCACGTACTGCGCCGCCTCGCGCCGCAAGCGAGCGCCATGCTGATCAGCGCCAACCGGAACATCGAGGCGTATTCGAAACTTGCCGCGCCGTTCGGCGCCCGCGTGATCGCGGACACGCTCGGCGACTACCCCGGCCCGCTCGCCGGCATCGCGGCGGCTTTGCGCGCGGCGCACACGGAGTTCGTGCTGATCGCGCCGTGCGACGCGCCGTTCGTCGATGAACGGCTCGGCCTGCTGCTCGGCGAAGCGCTCGACGCCGAAAACGCCGACATCGCCTATGCCGCGACGATCGAACCGGCCGGCGAACGCATCGCGCATCCGGTTTTCGCGATTCAGCGCGCCTCGCTCGCCGACGATCTCGACGCCCGGCTCGCGGCCGGCGAGCGCAAAGTACGCGCGTGGTACGCGCGCCACAAGGCGGTGCAAGTGCCATTTCACGAGGATCGCGCGTTTTACAATATTAATGATTTACGCCAGCTAGCCGAGCTGGAGCGCCGGTAAAGAGACGCGGGCGCTCGCACAGCGTTGCGCCAGCCCACCGGCGGCCTTTCGTCACGCGGCGTCTGCCGCTTCTCGCGCACGTCGCGCCTCACGCCAGTTCATGACCACGTTGAAGCCACTGTCCGGTTGCGTCGCTCACTACGATCCGAATGCGTTGCCCGTCGAGGCGGCGCAGGAAATCGTGCGTCAATGGGCGATGCCGCGCGGGCAGGCGCAGGTGGAGCGCGTCGCCCTCTTCGATGCGCTGAACCGCGTGCTCGCCGCAGACGTCATCTCGCCCATCGACGTGCCGGCGTTCGACAACTCCGCGATGGACGGCTATGCGTTCTCCGGCGCGGCGCTCGCGTCGGCAACGCAGTCTTTGACGCTCGAAGTCGCGGGCGCCGCGCTCGCCGGCCGGCCGTTCGCGGGTCGCCCGACGCCGAGCGAATGCGTGCGCATCATGACCGGCGCGCTGATGCCGGAGGGCTCCGATACCGTCGTGCCGCAAGAACTCGTCGCCCGCGAAGGCGACGCGATTCGCTTTCCCGCCGACGCCGTCCGCGCGGGCCAGAACCGGCGTCTGTCGGGCGAAGACCTCGCGCGCGGCAAGCCGGCGTTGCGCGCGGGCCGTATCGTGCGCGCGTCCGATCTCGGCTTGCTGGCGTCGCTCGGCATCGCGGAGGTCGACGTGCACAAGCGCCTCGTCGTCGCGTTCTTCTCGACGGGCGACGAACTGCGCTCCGTCGGCGAACCGCTGACGCCCGGCACGCTGTACGACAGCAATCGCTACACGCTTTTCGCGATGCTGCGCCGGCTGAATGTCGAAACCGTCGATCTGGGCATCGTTCGCGACGATCGCGCGTCGCTCGAAAAGGCGCTGCGCGAAGCGACGGAAGCGGCGGACGTGGTCATCAGCTCGGGCGGCGTGTCCGTGGGCGACGCCGACTTCACGCGCGAACTGATGAACTCGCTCGGCGACGTGGCGTTCTGGAAGATCGCGATGCGCCCCGGACGGCCGCTCGCGTTCGGCCGTCTGTGGTCCGGTCCGCGTGCGGGCACCGGCAAGTCGGCGCTCTTCTTCGGCTTGCCGGGCAATCCGGTCGCGGTCATGGCGACCTTCTACTTCATCGTGCGCGAGGCGCTCATCGCAATGTCCGGCGCGACGCGGCACGAACCGATCGTCATCCGGGCGCGCTGCAGCGAGCCGATCCGAAAGCGCGCGGGCCGCACCGAGTTTCAGCGCGGGATCGCCACGCGCGACGGCAACGGCCAGTGGAGCGTCGTGACGACGGGCCCGCAAGGCTCGGGCGTGCTGAGTTCGATGAGCGAGGCGAACTGCTTCATCGTGCTGGAACACGACCGCGCCGATACCGACGCGGGCGACGAAGTGAACATCGTGCCGTTCGACGGCCTCATCTGACAGCGAACAGTCAATAGCGAACTCATCATGCGCGAAGCCGCGGCGACCCACATTCCAACTATCGATAGACGGGGTTCTCCTCCCATGAAAAAGCAGATCTCATCCATCGCACCGGGACAGACGGCCAAAGCGCTGATCCTCGTGTATCTGACCTTCAGCGTGCCGATCGTGCTGCTCGGCGTCGTGGTCGCATTCGTGCGCTACGGCTCGGTCGAGGTGAGCACGGTCACGAGCGCGCTGCTCCTCAACGCGATTCTCGGCTTCGTGCTGCTGTGGATTGCCTGCCACGCCTATAACTGGGTGGCGTCGCGCTTCGGCGGCATCGAAATCGTGTTGTCCGACGCACCGGAAGAAGCATGAGCGCCGCGTCCATTCGCCCGGCCACGCCCGCCGACATCGGCGCCATCTACGGCCTGATGCTCGAACTCGCGGAGTTCGAGAAGCTCACGCATCTCTTCGTCGCGACGCAGGACGGCTTGCGCGACGCGCTCTTCGGCGCGCGCCCGGCAGCGGAGGCGCTCGTCGCGGAGCAGGCAGGCGAAGTCGTCGCCTATGCCCTCTTCTTCCACAACTTCTCGACCTTTCTCGGCAAGCGCGGTCTCTATCTCGAAGACCTCTACGTGCGCCCTGCGCTGCGCGGCAGCGGCGTAGGCACGATGATGCTCAGGAAACTGGCCGCGCTCGCCGTCGAGCGTCAGTGCGGACGCTTCGAATGGTCGGTGCTCGACTGGAACCAGAACGCCATCGACTTTTACGAGAAGATGGGCGCGACGGTGCTGCCGGACTGGCGTGTAGTGCGCATTACCGGCGATTCGCTGGATCGCCTCGCGGACGGCGCGGCCTGAGCGCGATTCATAGCTCGTCGTCACTTTCCGGCGACGACAGATCTCCGAGCACGCCTGCCGCCTTCTCGTGCGGCAGCGCCTCCACGTCGCGCAGGCGCTTGCCCATCTGACGCGTGCGCGTCTGCGCCGCCTCGATCGACCGGGTGACGGTTTCCAGTTGCGCCTTGGTGCGCGCGAGCACGTCGCCGAACTTGCCGAACTCCGTCTTCACCGCGCCGAGCACTTGCCACACTTCGCTCGACCGCTTCTCGATGGCGAGCGTCCGGAATCCCATTTGCAGGCTGTTGAGCAAGGCGGTCAGCGTCGTCGGGCCAGCGACGCTCACGCGGTACTCGCGTTGCAAGAAGTCGCTCAGGCCCGGACGGCGCAGTACTTCGGCGTACAAGCCCTCGGTCGGCAGGAACAGCAACGCGAAATCCGTCGTATGAGGCGGCGCGACGTACTTCTGCGCGATCGCCCGGGCCTCAGCGCGCAAGCGTCCTTCGAGCGCACGCGACGCTTCTTCCACCGCGACGGGATCAGCGCGCTCCTGCGCATCGATGAGACGCTCGTAGTCCTCGCGGGGAAACTTGGCGTCGATGGGCAGCCACACCGGCGTCGCGACATCGCCCGATGAACCGGCGATACCCGGCGCGTCGTGCCGGCCCGGCAGCTTGATCGCGAACTCGACGCGTTCGTTGCTGTTCGGCACGGTCGCGACGTTCTTCGCGTACTGATCGGGCGTGAGCAACTGCTCGAGCAGCGATTCGAGCTGCACTTCGCCCCAGATGCCGCGCGTCTTGACGTTGGTGAGCACCTTCTTCAGGTCGCCGACGCCCGCAGCCAGCGACTGCATCTCGCCCAGCCCGCGATGCACCTGCTCCAGCCTTTCCGACACCAGCCGAAACGATTCGCCGATCCGCTGCTCCAGCGTCGCGTGCAGTTTCTCGTCGACCGTGCGGCGCATTTCTTCGAGCTTCGCGGCGTTGTTCGCTTCGATGTCCTTAAGGCGCGCTTCCAGCGTCGCGCGCACTTCCGCCAGACGCCGGTCGTTGGCTTCCGAAAGTTGCGCGAGATGCAGCGTCATGGAATCGGCGAAACGCTTGAGCGCGTTGCTCTGATCTTCGCGCGCCTGCTGGCTCTGCTGCGCGAGTTGCTGGGCGAGCGCGTCGAACTGCGCGTTCTGCACGCTCGACGTGCTCGCCAGTTGCGTCGCGAGCGTTTGATGGAACTGCGCGAAGCCGCCCTGCGATTCCATGCGCGAGACGCGTGCGTGCTCCGCGATATCGCCGCGCAGTCCGCGTTCGAGCCGCTCCTGCGCGCGCGCATGCGCTTCGCCCATGTCGTTCACGCGATCGGTGAGCGCCGCGAATTCCTCGTCGATATCGACAGACGCGCCACGCCGCATGACAGCGACGAGGGCGATCAACGCAATGACCAGCGCGACCGCCAGCAAAGCGATTGCGCCGTACAGCAATTCGATCATGAGCCGAGCACGCTGGGGTTGATCGGATTTGGCGGATTGCCTGCGCGCGGGCCTTCGCCCAGCGCGGCGATCAGATTGTCCGCGGCGAGATTCGCCATCGCGCGACGCGTGGTCTCCGTCGCGCTCGCGATATGCGGCGTGAGCACGACGTTCTCGAGCGCGAGGAAACCGGGATTCAGATTCGGCTCGCCTTCGAACACGTCGATGCCCGCTGCCGCGATGCGCTTCTCGCGCAGGGCTTCGATCAACGCCGCGTCATCGACGATTCCGCCGCGCGCGATGTTCGTCAACGTGGCCGTCGGCTTCATCAGCGCGAGCTCGGCCGCGCCGATCGTGTGGTGGCTTTCCTTCGAGTACGGCAGCACGAGCACGACGTGATCCGCGCGCTTGAGCAGATCTTCCTTCGACGCATATTCGGCATTAAGCTGCGCCTCGATCTCGGGCGCGACGCGCGAGCGGTTGTGATAGATCACGCGCATGTTGAAGCCGCTCGCACGCCGCGCGAGCGCCTGCCCGATGCGTCCCATGCCGATCACGCCGAGCGTCGAGCCGTACACGTCGACGCCGAGAAACGAATCGTAGGACCACTTCTGCCACTTGCCCGCGCGCAGAAAGTGCTCCGATTCGGTGACGCGGCGCGCCGCCGCCATCATCAGCGCCCAGCCGAAATCGGCGGTGCTTTCGTTGAGCACATGCGGCGTGTTGGTGCCGAGCACCTTGTGCGCGTCGAACGCCTGCATGTCGAAGTTGTTGTAGCCGACCGCCATGTTGGCGACGACCTTCAGGTTCGGCGCGCCCGCCAGTTCCTTCTCGCCGACCATCTCGCCGGCCGTGAACGCGCCGTCCTTATCGGCGAGCCGGCGCGCAAACTCGTCTTGCGGCAGCACGTCGCCCAGGTTCACGTCGACTTCGAAATACTGTTTCAGGCGCTCGATCACGTCAGGAAACGTAGGGCGAGCCACAAGCACTTTCTTCATCTCATGCTCCTAGAAAAATAGCCAGCCGGTGACGGCGAAAAGCGGCAACAGCACGACGCACGACCAGCCGAGGTAGCCGAAGAAGCCCGGCATGCGCACGCCGCGCGATTCCGCGATCGCCTTCACCATGAAATTCGGCGCATTGCCGATATATGAATTCGCGCCCATGAACACCGCGCCGGCCGAAATGGCGGCGAGCGTCGTGGCGCCCGTGGTCATCAGCGTGTCTGCGTCGCCGCCCGCGAGGTTGAAGAACACGAGGTAAGTCGGCGCATTGTCGAGGAACGACGAGAGCAGCCCTGTCGCCCAGAAATAGGCGAGATGAGCAGGCTCGCCGTTCGCATCCGATACCGCGCGCACGATCCCGGCGAACGCGCCCGCCTCGCCGGCGCGCAGGATGGTGATGACCGGAGCGATGGTGACGAAGATGGCCGCGAAGAGCTTGGCGACTTCGATCATCGGCGCCCAGTTGAACGCGTTGCCCGCGCGGGCGCGCTTGGGCGTGAGCGCGAGCGAGGCAAGGAGCACGACGACGAGCGCCGCATCGCGCACGACGTTCTGCAACGCGACGTGCGTGCCGAATACATCGAATGCGACGCCCGGCTTCCACAAGCCGCTCATCAACACGAGCCCGATGATGACCGCGAGCAGTACGAAGTTGATGGTGCCGTCGACGCCGAGCGTGGGCGTATCCGGCGTCGGATCGAGAAACGGCCGCCGCGACTCGCCTTTGCCATGCCAGAAGTAGCTGTCGAGCGCGTAGAAAAGCGCGAGCAGCACGCCGCAGACGAAAAGTGTCGGCAGCGCGAGATGCAGCGTCGTCCAGAAGAAATCGACGCCGTTCAGAAAGCCGAGAAAGAGCGGCGGATCGCCGAGCGGCGACAGCGAGCCACCCGCATTCGCCACCAGAAAGATGAAGAACACCACGACGTGCGCGACATGCTTGCGATTATCGTTGGCCCGCAAGAGCGGACGGATCAGCAGCATGGCCGCGCCCGTCGTGCCCATGATGCTGGCGAGCGCGGTGCCGAGCGCGAGCAACGCAGTGTTCACGCGCGGCGAGCCGTGCAGATTGCCGCGCACGCAGATGCCCCCCGCCACCGTATAGAGCGCGGCGAGCAAGATGATGAACGGCACGTACTCTTCGAGCATCGCGTGGACGAGCACGCCGAACGCCGTGCCGATGCCGAACGCGAACCCGAACGGCACGAGGAACGCCAGCGCCCACGCCGCCGCGATCTTGCCGAAATGGTGATGCCACAGTTTGCCGGCGACGAGCGGAAACACCGCGATGGACAGCAGGATGCCGATGAACGGAACGCCCCACGCCGCCGACAGCGAAGCGCCGTCGAGCGCGGCGGCCGAAGCGTCAGAGATCGCGCAAAGCGATAGCAGAAAGCCCCAAACGAAACGCGGCACTGTCCCTACGCTCCCCGCACGATGATGGCGTGGACACGATACGGGCCATGCGCGCCGAGCACGATGGTCTGTTCGATATCGCCGGTGCGGGACGGCCCCGACACGAAGTTCACGGCGCGCGGCAACTCTCCCCGTTCGGCGCGCATCAGCGCGAAGGCGTCTTCGTGCGCGGCGACGATGCGCGACGCCGGCACAATGGCGATGTGCGTCTGCGGCAGAAGCGCGCCGGACGCGGGCGTCTCCGGTCCCGACAGCAGCACGATGGAGCCGGTCTCCGCTGCCGCGCAGAAGCAGCCGGTGATGCCGACGAGGTCCGCATCGACGGGCTTGCGCAGCGACGCGGCGATGCCCGCTTGCATCCACGGCAGATCCGCGAGCGCGGGCCACGCGACGACATCGCGCGAAAGGCCGAGCGCGTCGAGATAGCGCGCCGCTTCGGCGGCCGCATCGGCGAGCGCCTCGACTTCGGCGACGCTCGTCGAGAGTCGCTCCGCTTCCAGACGAAAACGCGCGATCAGCTCGTCGCGCGTGGCGGGAAGCGGCGGGCGCGGACCGGCGGGATGCCGCGCGAGATACTCGTCGACGGCGGCACGCTCGGCCTCGGTCGGCGCGCCTTTCCTGCCCTGCGCGCTGCGAATGCGCGCGAGAATGTTGCGGCGCGCGGCCGATGTGTCCATAGTGCCGTCCTCGTCGATGCATGCGTGGAGAAGTCGCGGCGATAAATCCGCGACGTGAAGCTGAAACCGATTATATCGACCGGTCCGCGCGTAACGGACCTCGGCCGAACGGCATAGGCCGCGCGCGGTGTCAGCTTTCCTCGACCGGCTGCTCGATGCCGAACACCTGACGCAAGTAAGCGAGATACGCCTTGTCGTCGCACATGTTCTTGCCGGGCGAATCGGAGAGCTTCGCCACCGGCTGGCCGTTGCAGCGGACCATTTTGATGACGATCTGCAGCGGCTGATAGCCGAGATCGTTCGTGAGATTAGTGCCGACGCCGAACGCAAGCTGACAGCGGCCACGGAAACGCTCGTAGAGTTGCAGCACCTTGGGAATGTCGAGCGCGTCCGAAAAGACGAGCACCTTCGTGCGCGGATCGCAGCGATTTTCTTCGTAATGCCGGATGAGGCGCTCGCCCCAGTCGAACGGATCGCCCGAATCGTGACGCGCGCCGTCGAAGAGCTTGCAGAAGTACATGTCGAAGTCGCGCAGGAACGCCTTCATGCCGTATACGTCCGACAGCGCGATGCCGAGGTCGCCGCGATATTCCTTCGCCCACATCTCGAAGCCGAAGATCTGCGAATCGCGCAGGCGGGGTCCCAACGCCTGACACGCCTGCAAATACTCGTGCGCCATCGTGCCGAGCGGCCGCAGGCCGTGCTTCATCGCGTAGAACACGTTGCTCGTGCCCGCGAACTGCGCGCCGAGCCGCTCCTTGAGCGTCAGCACCACTTCCTCGTGCCACTGCTTCGAGAAACGGCGGCGCGTGCCGTAATCGGCGATCTTGCAATCGGAATACTCGGGCGGCGTGGCGAGCAGTTTGATCTTGTCGCGCAGCCGCTCGCGTCCGGTCTCGTACTCCGGCTGACGCTGCGTGTTGCGAAAGTAGACTTCGTTGACGATCGCGAGCACCGGAATCTCGAACAGGATCGTATGCAGCCACGGCCCTTCGATCAGAATGTCGATCTCGCCGTTGTTCTTCGGCGACGGCGAAATCTGGATGGACTTCTCGTTGAGATGAAAGAGCGCGAGAAAGTCGATGAAATCGCTCTTCATGAAGCGCATGCGCCGCAGATAGTCGAGCTCTTCTTCACGGAAGCGCAGATTGCAGAGCTGGCGCACTTCGTCGCGAATCTCGTCGATGTACGGCACGAGATCCACATTCGGCGTGCGGCAACGGAAGCGATACTCCACGTGCGCAGCCGGGAAGTGATGCAGCACGACCTGCATCATCGTGAACTTGTAGAGGTCGGTATCGAGCAGCGAATTGATGATCATGGTTTGGCTGGAACATCGAGCGATGAGACCGCGCGCCGTCTTGCCGCGGCGTGCCTTGGGGCCATGTTACCCGAATGCGCGGACCGGCAAGACGCTCGCCGACCGTTTTTGGCAACCGCGCATACATACATTCCAAAACGATATAAGGCACGTTCCGCGGCGGTCGCGCCCGTTTTGACCGTTACGCTACAATATGCGTTTCGGCGCGCGTACCCGCATTGGCCCACGCAGGCTGCCGGACGCCGCCCCCACGAATTCCGCATGCAGGAGCCTGAATGACTCACGTTGTGACCGAAAGCTGCATCAAGTGCCGCTACACCGACTGTGTGGATGTGTGCCCGGTGGATTGCTTCCGTGAAGGTCCCAACTTTCTCGCGATCGATCCTGACGAGTGCATCGACTGCGCCGTGTGCGTGGCCGAATGCCCGGTGAATGCCATTTACGCCGAAGAAGACGTGCCCGGCGATCAGCAGCAGTTCATCGAACTGAATGCCGATCTCGCGCGCAACTGGCCGAGCATCACGAAGACGAAGGCGCCGCTGCCCGAAGCCGACGAATTCAAGGACGTGAAGGACAAACTGAATCTGCTCGAGCGTTGAGGCGAACGGGCGTCCTTCTACGGTCAGCTTCTGTGATCAGCTTTAGGACGAGTTCGCATCGCTGCAAAAAGGTGTTTCGAGTGAAGAATCGGCGTTGACAGGGTAAGAGACGCTCCCTATAATTCCGCTTCTCTGCTGTAGATGTTCCCCGATAGCTCAGTCGGTAGAGCGCCGGACTGTTAATCCGTAGGTCCCTGGTTCGAGCCCAGGTCGGGGAGCCAAAAAATTCAGCAAAGCCCAGTCAACTTACTGGGCTTTTTATTCAGTTTGCACTGTTGTAGATGTTCCCCGATAGCTCAGTCGGTAGAGCGCCGGACTGTTAATCCGTAGGTCCCTGGTTCGAGCCCAGGTCGGGGAGCCAAAAAGTTCCAAGCAAAAAGCCCAGTCATGCGACTGGGCTTTTTGCTTTCTGGGCTGCGGTTTCAGCAGACACTGCGTTTCCGTTCGATAATTCCGTCACGTTTTGTTGACGTTAACGGCGACAGTGACGCAAGGGGAACCGCAGATGCGCTGGCTGATTCTCATGCTGTTTATCGCGTGTGCCGCGTACACGCACTGGCGGGGCAAGGTCCGCCACGGCTTCTTCCGGCAGCTATCCGACCACTCGACGTTCATGTCGCCGGTGAACGGCTTTGTGTATCTCTTCTCGCGCGTGCCGTCCACGCCGTATCTTCACCCTTCCCTGTTTCCGGATCTCGCCCCCATCAAGGCGCACTGGCAGACGATTCGCGACGAAGCCCTCGCCTTGCACGAAGCGAGCAAGATCCAGGCGGCCGGCGCATACAACGACATTGGTTTTAACTCGTTTTTCCGACGCGGCTGGCGGCGCTTTTATCTGAAGTGGTATGACCGGCCGCATCCGTCGGCGGTCGCGGTCTGCCCGAAGACGCTCTCGATTCTGCAGAACATCCCGAGCGTCAAAGCCGCGATGTTCGCCATGCTGCCGCCCGGCGGGACGCTCACACTGCATCGCGATCCGTATGCCGGGTCGCTGCGTTATCACCTCGGGCTCGTGACGCCGAACGACGACGGCTGCGCCATCGTCGTGGACGGCGAGCGCTACTCGTGGCGCGACGGCGAGGAAGTCGTCTTCGACGAAACCTATCTGCACTGGGCCGAAAACACGACGGACAAAGACCGCATCATTCTGTTCTGCGACATCGAGCGGCCGATGAAATACCGCTGGGCGCAGGCGGTGAACAACGCGGTCGGCGGCTTTCTGATGCGCGCGGCCGCCTCGCCGAACGAAACCGGCGACCGCACGGGCGGCCTGAATCGCGCGTTCAAGTATCTCTATTCGATCCGGCTCGTCGGCAAGCGGCTGAAGGCGTGGAACCGGACCGTGTACTACATCGTGAAGTGGCTGCTGTTCGGCGGCATCGCGGTGGCTATTTTCTGGCGCTACTGAATCCACACGACGGTCAGCGAGCGCACGCCCTGCGCGCCGCGAATCAGCACGCCTTCGATATCCGCCGTCGCGGACGGGCCCGTGACTAGCACGGCATAGCGCGCCGACTGGAAGTCGGGCCGTCGATACACCTGCTGCAAGCCGTCGACGAGTTGCGCGGGATCGAGCAGCACGACGAGATGCTGCACGAGATAGCCGATCGAATTGACGACGTACTCGTCTTCGCTGAACCAGACGGACCCGGTCTCCGCGACGCCGAAGCGACCGCGCACGACGCCCACATCGACATCTTGCAGCGACGCGGGAGGCGTCTCGCGCGACAGCGTACGCGTGCCTTCGATGCCCGGCACGGCGGAGGCCACCACCGCATCCGCGCCGAAGCGCGCGGCGATCATTTCTTTGACTTCGTCGAGGCTGTGCGCGTGCGCCGTCGTGCCGCCCATCGCGGTCAGCGCGGCGATGAAGCGCGTCTGCAGGTCGCCTTCGGGCGACGGGAAAATCGGCAGTTCGGGGCGCGGACGCGCTGCGGGCTGCGCGGCGCGAATCTTCGCGAGAAAGGCATCGCGGGTCGTCATTTGGCGGGCTTCCGGTTCTTCTTGTACCACTCGTGAAAGGTCTCGGCCGGCGCTTCGGGCAAGTCGCGCCCGCGGCCCCAGATGTTGAGCGGGTTGTACAGCACGAAGTTCGGCAGCCGCTTCAACGCGCCGCCGAGCGACGCGACCGTCGCGCGGTAAAGCGTCGGGCTCGCGAGCAGACGCCCCGCCATCTTCAGCACTTCCTGCTTCACGAACGGCACTTCGTGACGCTCCGCGATCACCGCGCGCCACTTGTAGATCTGCTCGTGGATGTTGACCTTCGTCGGGCAGACGTTCGTGCAACTGCCGTTGAGCGTGGAGGCGAACGGCAGACTGCTGTAGCGCTTCAGGTCGTAAGTCGGGTTGATGATCGCGCCGATCGGCCCCGAGTATGTGCCGCCATACGACAGCCCGCCGCTTCGCCGATACACCGGACACGTGTTCATGCACGCGCCGCAGCGGATGCACTTGAGCGAATACCAGAAGTCTTCGAGCGCGAGCCGTTCCGAGCGTCCGTTGTCGACGAGGATGAAGTGCATCTCCGTGCCCGGCCGCGGCGCGCGAAAGTGCGACGTGTACTGCGTGATCGGCGAGCCGAGCGCGCTGCGCGAAAGCATGCGCACGAACACGCCGAGATCGGCGATGGTCGGAATCAGCTTCTCGATGCCGATGGACGCGATATGCAGCGGCGGCACGTTCGCCGAAAGATCCGCGTTGCCCTCGTTCGTGCAGACGACAACCGTGCCCGTCTCCGCGACCGCGAAGTTGCAGCCCGTCATGCCCGCCGTCTTTTCGCGCACGAAGTACGGCCGCGTGTTCATGCGCTGGCTTTCCGCCAGATAGTGGATGTCGCTGTTCTTCGGATCGGTGCCGATGGTCTTGCCGAAGAGTTCGGCCACGTCCGCGCGCAGCTTGTGGACGGCCGGCACGACCATATGGCTCGGGTCCTGATGATCGAGCTGCTGGATGCGCTCGCCCAGATCGGTTTCCATCACCGTGATGCCGCGCGGCTCCAGATAGTCGCGCATGTAGCACTCGTCGGTCAGCATCGACTTGCTTTTGACGAGCGTGGTCATGCCGCGCTCGCTCATCAGCTTGTAGACGAGCGCGTTGTGCTCTTCCGCGTCCGCCGCGAAATGCACGACGACGCCGTTTTTCTCGGCCTGATCCGCGAACTGCGCGAGGTAATCCGCGAGATGAGACAGCGTGTGTTCCTTGATGCCCGATGCCAGATTGCGCAGCGTTTCCCACTCGGGAATGCCGTGCGCCTGCGCGTCGCGCTTCGAACGCAAGTCCCAGAGACGCTTGTCGTGAAACGCCACGTGGTCGGCTTTCTGCAGGAACGCGCCCGCAGCCTTCGCGTGATCGATGCGAACGGTCTTCGTCATGCCCGCGCTCCGTTCAGAACCTGCGCAATGTGGATGAACTTCGCGTCGAGCTTCATGCGCTCGGCGCAGCCCTGCTGATGCATGAGACACGACATGTCGCCCGAGACGATGTACTCCGCGCCCGCGCCGATGTGGTCGCGCACCTTGTCCTGGCCCATGCGCACGGACACGGCCTCTTCGGTGACGGAAAACGTGCCGCCGAAGCCGCAGCATTCATCGGGCCGCGCGGGCGAGACGAACTCGATGCCCTTCACGCGTTCGAGCAATGCGCGCGGCTTCGAATACGGCGCGCCCGCGACTTCCGAGTTCGACGTCTCGCGCAGATGCCGCACCGCGCTGCAACTGTTGTGCAGGCCGACGCGATGCGGAAACTCGGCCCACGGAAAGTCACGGACTTTCAGCACGTCGTGCAGGAACTCGACCAGTTCATAGGTGCTTTTGCGCACCTTCTGGACCGCGCTCGTCTGCTCGATGGCCGTGAAGTGCTCGCGCACGTGATGCGTGCAACTCGCCGACGGTCCGACCACGTAGTCGTAGTCCGCGAAGTTTCGGGCGAACACGCGCTCCGCGCCGGCCGCGTCCGCGTGCGCGCCGCTATTGGCCATCGGCTGGCCGCAGCATGTCTGATCCTGCGGATAGTCGACATCGAGGCCGAGCCGCTCCAGCAATTCCAGCGTGGCGATGCCGATCTGCGGATAGAACGCGTCGATGAAACAGGGGACGAAAAGGGCAACTTTCATGGTGCTCGCTTGGCGGACAGTCCGCGTTGGTCAGCTTGGTCTGACCAAGACTTTAGGGACGCGGCGCTTTCGTGTCAAACTAGGGTAATCCAAAGCCTCTCGCCGTGTTGCTCCGACCGATGACCTTTCAGCCCGTCCACTCGCACGCCTACGCCCGCGTGCGCCTCTCCGATGTCGTGTCCGGCCAGATTCGTCAACTGATCTCGAACGGCACCCTGCTGCCCGGCCAGCGGCTGCCCGCAGAGCGCGATCTCGCGGAGCAATTGAACGTGTCGCGGCCGTCGCTGCGCGAGGCACTCATTCGTCTCGAATCGGACGGATTCATTCGCGCGGCGGGGCGCGGCGGCTTCGTCGTGTCGGACGTGACGGCGCCGCTCGTCTCGCATCCGCTTGCCGCACTGCTCGAACAGCAGCCCGACGCGAGCGCCGACGTGCTCGAACTGCGTCACGGCTTAGAGACGCTCGCCACGGCCTACGCCGCCGAGCGCGCCACCGATGCCGATCTCGCGCGCATCGCCGCCGCGTTCGATGCGCTGCAAGCCGCGGTCGAGCAAAGAAGCACGCGCATCGCGGAAAAAGACGCCGCCTTCCATCTCGCCATTGCCGATGCGACGCACAACATCGCGCTGACGCACGTGATGCACGGCCTGAACGAAGTGATGCGCGAGTCGATGCTCACGTCGCATCGCCTGGTCGATTACGACGACGCCGTGGAAGCCGACTTACTCGCGCAACACCGCGCAATGCTCGATGCCATCGTGGCGCGCGATCCGGCCCGCGCGCGCGACTGCGCAGGCGCGCATCTGGACTACGTGCGCGCGCTGTATCGCGACCGGCCGGCGAAAAAATCGCGCGACGGCGTATCTCATGATGGCATGACGAATCCGTAACGCCGCCGTAAGACCCGATAGGACAGCGCCTACACGCATTTCGGACGCGCACCGCTAACGCGGGCCTTCACGGTCCGCGATACTGTAACCGTCGAAAACAAACATGCGCAAGGAGGACGATATGCCTTACCTACTCGGATGGCTGCTCGGTGTGCCGGTCGTGGTGCTGGTGATCCTTTACCTGATCTTCCATTGATGCCGGCGCCGCAGGCAGCAGAAGAATCGAAGAGACCGAAGGGCGTCGTTACAATACGACGCCCTTTTCCTTTCATGCGTGGGATTTCGATGAAGCGCACCGCACCGTTCGTTCTGAGCGCATCGCTCCTGTCTCTTCTCGGCGCGGGCATCTCGCATGCCGAGGAAATCGCGAGCGTCAATACCAATTTCCGCTTCACCGGCTCCGACCGCGTGAGCGTCGAGGCGTACGACGATCCGCTCGTCTCCGGCGTGACCTGCTATGTGTCGCGGGCGCGCACGGGCGGCGTGAAGGGCACGCTCGGCATCGCGGAAGACCCGACCGAGGCGTCCATCGCCTGCCGTCAGGTCGCGCCGATCAAGATCGCGCAGCCGCTCAAGCAGAAGACCGATGTCTTCACGGACCGCATGTCGTTCATCTTCAAGACGCTGCATGTCGTGCGCATCGTCGATACGAAGCGCAACACGCTCGTGTACCTGACGTACAGCGACCGCGTCGCGAGCGGCAGCGCGAAGAACAGCGTCACGGCGGTTCCGGTGCCAGAAGGCACGACGATCCCGGTCAAGTGAGCGAGCCGCGTCGTCGCGGGCCGCACGAGTGCGGCGTTGTCGGCCGCATTCGACGCCATCCGGCAGCAGCAGCCAGAATGCACTCGCCGCGCTTTGCGCCGCGCGATGAAGCGGTAGACTGAGCAATTCGCCGTTCAAATCAGCGCATCCACCGATGACCGCCCCACGCTTTCGCAACGCCGCGCGTTACTGGCGCTCGCCGCTCGTGCCGGACGCGGACATGGTCACCGCCGAGTACTACGATCACGCGTTCACGCCGCACTGGCACGACGCGTACACGGTGCCTGTCATCGAAGCGGGCGCGGAGTGTTACGACTATCGCGGCTCGCATCACGTGGCGGAAGCGGGATCGGTGCCAGTCATCAATCCCGGCGAGCTGCATACCGGCGCGCGGGCCGTCGATGCCGGGTGGCGTTATCGCGTGTTCTATCTGCCGGTGCCGTTCGTGGAGGCGCTCGCGCGTGAACTGTCGCCGCGCGCGGCTTCGCCGTGGTTCTCGACCGACATCATCCACGACGACGATCTCGCGCGCCGGCTTTTGCGCGCGCACCGGGCGCTGGAAAGCCTGACGAACGATGCCACAAACGACGCCACCCGCGCCGATCCGCTCGCCGCTGAGACGGCGCTCGTCGATGCCGTAACGACGCTGCTCGCCCGGCACGCGCTGCAACGCCCGTCGTGCGGGCCGCCCGCCGCGGATGCCGCCCGCGTCGCCACGATGAAATCCCGCCTCGCCGACGATCTGCTCGAACCGGTCACGCTCGCCGAACTGGCGCGCGTCGTCGGGCTTTCGACCTTTCACGCGGCGCGGCTTTTCACGCGCGAAACGGGGCTCGCGCCGCATGCGTGGCGCAATCAGTTGCGTATCGCGCGGGCGCTGCCGGCGTTGCGCGCGGGGGCGTCGATCGCGGAGGTGGCGGCCGCGAGCGGCTTCACCGATCAGAGCCACTTCACGCGGCATTTCAAGCGGGCATTCGGGGTCGCGCCGGGGCGCTGGCGGTGAGTGGGCGGCCGCCACCGCAAGAACGTACAAGCTTTCGCACGCACGCCGCCTTATCCTCCGCGAATCAGGAGGACGATCTTGAACGCACCATCCGGCAACGCCTGGCGGGAACTCGCCGCCGGCGCTCGCGACACCATTCCGATGATGATCGGCGCCGCGCCCTTCGGCGTGATTTTCGGCACGCTCGTCACGGCGAGTCCGCTCACGCTCTGGCACGGCCAGTTGATGTCGCTCGCGGTCTTCGCGGGCTCGGCGCAGTTCATCGCGGTCGGCATGATCGCGGGACACGCGAGCTTCGCCGTCATCTGGGCGACGACCTTCGTCGTCAATCTGCGCCATGTGCTCTATTCGGCGACGCTCGCGTCCTACGTCGCTCACTTGCCCGCGCGCTGGCGCTGGGCGCTGGCGGGCCTTCTGACGGACGAAGTGTTCGCCGTCGCCTACGCGCACTATCGAGCGCGCGCGCCGGGCGAAACAGGGCCGCACTACTTCCTCGGCTCCGGCCTCGCGATGTATGCGAACTGGCAAGCGTGGACGCTCATCGGGCTCTTCTTTGGCGCGGCGTTTCCGGGGCTCAAGTCGCTCGGCCTCGATTTCGCGATGGTCGCAACGTTCATCGCCATCATCGTGCCGCAACTCGTGGCGCTGCGCTTCGTCGCGGCGGCGCTGGCCTCGGGCGTGCTGTCGTTCGCCTGGCAAGGCTGGCCGTACAAGCTCGGGCTGCTCGCGGCCGTGCTCGCCGGCGTCGGCGTCGGCTTGCTGCTGACGCTCATCGAACCGAAACCGCGCATGAAAGACGCCAAGGAGCGCGCGCAATGAACTACGTCATCCTGATTGTCGGCATGGCGCTCGTCACGTATCTGATCCGGGCCGCGGTGTTCGTGCTCGGCGAGCGGCTGTCGTTTGCGCCGGTCGTGCGCACGGCGCTCGGCTTCGTGCCGGTGACGGTGCTCACCGCGATCATCGTGCCGATGACGGTCTCGCCGCACGGCAACGGCGCCGAGCTGACGTGGCGCAATCCGCAACTGATCGCGGCGTTGGCGGCGATCGCCGTCTGCGCGCTGACACGCCGCGCGCTCCTGACGATCGCCGTATCGCTCGGCGTGTTCTTCGTCTGGCAGCTCGTCGTGCTGCGCTGAACACCCAAGCGAGGCGCCTTTCTAGAGCCCTCAAGTTTCCGGCCGCTCCGCCGTTATCTGAAACGAACGGACTCCGCCCGCGCGGCAGGCCGACAGCACTTCCCGCCATCGGGCCAGCCGAGCGCGGAACCGGAAACCGACATGCGTCAAATCACTCTTTCGTTGCGCGATGAAACGATCGCGTCGCTGAATCGCGACTTCGAGGCGTTCCTGCGTCTGTCGCTCAAGCTCGACCCGCAGTTCGTCACGCCTTCGTTCGAGGACTTTCTGCGCGCGAAGCTGCTCGACAACGACACGCCGCTCACCGAGCAGGCCGTGCAGCGGATGCTCACGCACGGCCAGTATGCGTGGGCGAAGCGCGCGCTCGACAAGGAGTTCCCGGATGTCGTCGAAATTCTGATCCGGCAGGCGGCCGAGCACGGCTTCGCGTTCGCGATCCGCTCCGACTGGAGCGCCGAGGATCTGGTGAAAGCGTCGCGCGAATGGGCGACGGCCATCGTCACCGAAGCCAAGGGCGACGCCTCGCAGGTGGACGTGCTCGCCTCGCAGATCAAGTCGGCGGCGGTGGATATTCGCGAAGTCGAGCAGAAGATGCAGACGCCCGCCTGGCGACTCGCCGATTCGCTGCGCCAGCGCGTCTTCGATGCGAAGATCGCGGTCGAAACGAACGTCGGGTCCGCTGCGCGCGAAAAGCTCGGCGAACTGCGCGCGCTGCTGAGGCTGGGCATCTTCTACGGATCGATCCAGAAACAGGAAGCGCAGCAACTGCTCGAGTATCTGCGCTCGATGCGGCCGGAGCTTTTCGTCGACGAACCCTACGACGGCTTCACGCGCTTTGCGGCGTGGCTGCGCAGCATTTTCGGCAGCGCGCCGCGCGTGCCGCGAGCCTCGCGCGCCTCGCGCTGAGCGAGCGCCGCCTTACTCCCACATTCCCTTCAGCCGCGCGGCGATATCGATCTTCGCTTTCGCCGCCGCGGCGAGCCCCGCCGCCGTCGGCGCGGCCGCGACCGGCACCGGCGGCCATGCGCCTGCCTCGAAGTGCTGCATCAGTTGCGGCGGAATGAAACGCGTGCGCTGCGCCCAGACGTGGCGATCGCCCAGATTCGTCTGGTTGTGCACGTAGAAACGCTGCGGCGTGACGATGTGCAGATCTTCTTTCGCCCGCGTCATCGCGACATACAGCAGGCGGCGCTCTTCGTCGATTTCCTCGTCGCTGCCCGTGCCCATATCGGACGGAATGCAGCCGTCCACGCCGTTCAGCACGAACACGTTGCGCCATTCCTGCCCTTTCGCCGAGTGGATGGTCGAGAGAATCAGATAGTCCTCGTCGATGAGCGGTACGCCGGACTCGTCGCTCGTCGCGTCGGGCGGATCGAGCGTGAGCTCGGTCAAGAAACGCTCGCGCGTCGGGTACGTGGACGCGATGCTTTCCATCTGCAACACGTCGCCGATGCGGATAGCCGCGTCTTCGTGATTGCGTTCGAGGTGCGGCTCGTACCAGCGGCGAATCATTTCGAATTCAGCGGGCCACGGCGATTCGCGGCCGCACAGCTTGGCCATGAGCGCGACGAAGCGCGGCCAGTCTTCGCTCGCCCGCGCGGGCGCGCCGAACGCGGCGATCGCAGTCGGCGCGCGCTCGGCCTGCGCGACGCTATCCAGCAGACGCCCGGCAATCGCCGGCCCGATGCCCGGCAGCAGTTGCGCGACGCGGAAGCCCGCGACGCGATCGCGCGGATTCTCGGCCCAGCGCAGCACCGCGAGCACGTCTTTCACGTGCACGGAATCCAGAAACTTGAGGCCGCCGAACTTCACGAACGGAATGTTGCGCCGCGTGAGCTCGATCTCGAGTGTCGCGCTGTGATGCGCCGCGCGAAAGAGCACCGCCTGCGACTTCAGCTTCATGCCGCCCTCGCGCGCCTCCAGCACCTTTTCGACGACATAACGCGCCTGATCGGCCTCGTCCGCGACCGAAACGACGCGCGGCCTTTGCGCCGATGCCTTGTCGGTCCACAGATCCTTCGTATAGCGCTCAGTGGCAAGCCCGATTACCGCGTTCGACGCTTCGAGAATCGGCTGCGTCGACCGATAGTTGCGGTCGAGCGTGACGGTCGCCGCAGGCGGGTCGAAGTGCTGCGGAAAGTCGAGGATATTGCGCACCGTCGCGCCGCGAAACGAATAGATGGACTGCGCGTCGTCGCCCACGACGGTCAGGCCGCGACCGTCCGGTTTCATCGCGAGCAGGATGGTGGCTTGCAGGCGGTTGGTGTCCTGATACTCGTCGACGAGCACGTGGTCGAAGCGGCTCGACAAGTCGGCCGCGATGCTCGGCTCGGCGGCGAGGTGCGACCAGTAGAGCAGCAGGTCGTCGTAGTCGAGGACGCTTTGCGCCTGCTTCGCGCTCACGTACGCGGCGAAGAGGCGCTTAAGGTCCGCTTCCCACTCGCGACACCACGGATACGCCTGATCCAGCACGGTGGCGAGCGACACGCCCGTGTTGACGACGCGCGAGTAGATGGCGAAGCAGGTGGATTTGGCGGGAAACCGCTTCTCTTTCGACGACAGCCCGAGCTCGTGGCGCACGAGGTTCATCAGGTCGGCGGAGTCTTCGCGGTCGTTGATGGTGAACGACGGCGCGAGGCCGACGAGATCGGCGTAATCGCGCAGCAGCCGCGCGCCGATGCCGTGAAACGTGCCGGACCACGTGAGCCCCTGCGCGATGGCGCTCTTGCTGCCGAGCGCGTTCGTCGCGATGCGCGTCACGCGCCGCGTCATTTCGAGCGCCGCGCGGCGCGAAAACGTCAGCAGCAGAATCCGGTGCGGATCCGCGCCCTTCACGAGCAAATGCGCGA
The DNA here is from genome assembly GCF_023170545.1 of Caballeronia sp. Sq4a. NCBI lineage: Bacteria > Pseudomonadati > Pseudomonadota > Betaproteobacteria > Burkholderiales > Burkholderiaceae > Caballeronia > Caballeronia sp. Sq4a. The sequence continues at coordinate 2,023,080 of NZ_CP084250.1, forward strand.
CGCGATGCGCGAGCGTGTTGGTCTTCCCCGAGCCCGCACCCGCGATCACGAGCAACGGACCGCCGCAGCGCCCCGGCGCGTCGACGCCGAATTCGACCGCCCGGCGCTGCGCATCGTTGAGCTTGGCAAGATAGGCGGCGACGTTCTCCGAGGAGGCGTCGGCGGTGGCGGTGTCGTCCGGAAGGGTCAGCACAGAGGAAAGCGGGCGTCGAAAGAAGTGACGCACACTGTATATCCATACAACCCGCGCACGCAAGTCTTTGCCGCGGCACGTCTTTCTTTTGACCGGCCGCGGCTTGCGGGCAGTGGCTTAGTCGGCCTTCTTGGCGTCCTTCAGATTGGCTTTGGCGGCGGCTTCATTCGCCTCCGATTGCGCTTCGGTCTTCTTCTTGTCCGCCTTCGCCTGCGCGACGGCGGCGTCCTTGTCGGCTTCGGCCTGCTTCTTCGCGGCCTTCTTGTCGGCGTGGGTCGGCGCGTCGCTCGTCGATTGCGCGAAAGCCGGTGCCGCGCTCACGCTCGTCAGCGCGCCCGCGATGAGCGCAGCCAGCAATGTATGGGTGCGTCGATTCATGGCGTCCTCCGTGTGGTCGTTAGTGTGGTCGTTGTGTTCCTACCGCGAAGCCGGAGACACCGAGGCTTCGCGGCGCTCTAGGCGATCAGTGCTGCTCGCCTTCATCCTTCGGCGTGCGGTCGGTCGCGGCGTTCAGGTCGTCCTTCGCGGCGGCCTTGTCGGCCTTGCGGTTGATCTTCGCATTGCGGACCTGCTCCTTATACTGCTGCTTGGCCTGCTTGTCGGCAGCCTTCATCTCCGCCTTCGACGCCTTCTTCGACGCGCGATATTCCGCATTGGCCTGCGCGTCGGCGTTGCGCTTCTGCACGAGCGGATCGGTCGGTGCCGGCGCGACCACGTTTTGCGGCGGCGGCGACACTTGCTGCTGCACCTGCATCGGCGCCTGGCCGGGAGCCGAGTCCGCCGGTTGAGCGGTTTGCGCCTGCGCGCCGGTGGCAGCCATCGCGGCGAAAGCGGCGCCGATCATCAGAATTCGAGCCTTAGTCATGAGCTTGTCCTCTCTGGGTGTGTCCGCCAAACGCGTTCGACAACTTGGAGCGCGATGACGCGACTTGTCGGTTAGAAGATGACCGAAGCTGCATCGATCAAACGTACAGACCGGCCGGACGACGCGCGAGTTTCTCGAAACGGGTCATTGTTACCGGCGGTTTCACTTCGCTACATGTGCTTAATCCGGCGAAACGAACGGTCGATCGTGTAAGAGCACGCAGTGTGCCCGGATGATGTCCCGCGCTGGTTTATCATCGAAGTCTTTTCGCATCTGAACGCCCGCCATGCCGCAGCTTCAATTCACCCTCACGGGCGACTACGTCGAACTCCACAACCTGCTCAAGCTGATGGGACTCGCCGATAGCGGCGGCTCGGCGAAGGCGCGCGTCGCGATGGGCGATGTCACCGTCGACGGCAAAGTGGAACTGCGCAAGACCTGCAAGATCCGCGCGGGTCAGGTCGTGATGCTCGACGGCCAGAAGATCCGAGTGCGCGCGCCCGACTGATACCGCTTGCGCCCATGCGCCCGCCGCTTGCGAAAAGACGACCATAACGGGGCGCGTCATCGACATGCCGCGCGCGAGGCCATAAGCTAAGCGTCTTTCGTTCAGGTTTCAGCGCGCGACACGGACGCGTCCACGCGCCCTTCCGCTCCTTTCTCTCGATCATGCAATCGCACACCAGCCGCGCGACCCGCGCGCATTCGGGACACGTCAGTCTGTCTCGCCATGCCGTCGATACCGCGCGCCTCGCCGCGCCACTCGCCATCGCGCAACTGTCGCAAATGGCGATGGGCGTCACGGACACGATTCTGCTCGGCTCGCTCGGTCCCGACGCGCTCGCCGCGGGTGGTCTGGGCGCCAACATGTTCTTCGTCGTCGTGACGCTGCTGCAAGGCGTACTGACGTCGGTGAGCGTGGCTGTCGCGCATGCGCGCGGCGCGGATGCGGAACACCGCGTGCCCGGCATCTACTGGACGGGGCTCGTGTTGTCCGTGCTGCTCGCCGTGCCGGCGTTCGTGCTGCTGTCATATGCGGAGCCGCTTCTGCTCGCGTTCCACGAGCCGGCGACGCTTGCGCACAACGTCGGTGAATACTGCGCGGTGCTGCGCTGGGGCACGCCGGGCAGCCTGATCGGCATCGGCATGATGCGCGCGTTCCTGCCGGCCATCGGCGCGGCGAAGCGCTTGCTGTGGGTGTCCATCGGCGGCGTGTTCGTCAACGGCTTTCTGAACTACGGGTTGATCCACGGCGCGTACGGCCTGCCGCGCGAAGGCTTTCTCGGCTCGGCGGCGGCCACCGCCATCACCGTCTGGCTGACGGCCTTCGCGCTCGTCGCGCTGCTGCATCTGCGCCCGCGTTACCGGCATTTCGTCGCCGCCGCGCGGCCGCATCTGCCGCTCATGGGCGAACTCTTCGGCATCGGCTGGCCGGTCGCCATCACGTACGGCGTCGAATCGACGCTCTTTCTCGCCACCGGCATGATGGTCGGCCTGCTCGGCGAAGCGCCGCTCGCCGCGCACCAGATCGCGCTCAACGTGGCGTCGGCGGCGTTCATGGTGCCGCTCGCCATCGGACAGGCGGCGAACGTGCGCGTCGGCTACTGGGCCGGCGCGGGCGTGCCGGTCGCGGCGCGTCACGCGGGCTTCGTCGCGCTGGCGCTCGGCGTCGGCTTCATGATGTGTTCCGGGCTCGTGCTCATTACCGCGCCGCGCGCGATCGTCGGCCTGTATCTGCATCTCGACGATCCCGCCAATGCGCGGACCGTCGCGCTTGCCGCATCGCTACTGAGCGTCGCGGCCGTGTTTCAGATCGTCGACGGCATGCAGACGGTCGGCTCGGGCTGCCTGCGCGGCCTGAAAGACACGCGCGTGCCGATGCTCGCCGCCGCGTTCGGTTATTGGGGCGTCGGGTTTCCGACGGGCTATGTGCTCGCGTTTCACTTCGAGCTGGGCGCCAAAGGCTTGTGGTGGGGACTCGCCGCGGGACTGGCGAGCGTCGCTGTGCTGATGACGCTGCGGTTTCATCGCATCAGCAGGCGGCTGGTGGAAACGGGCGTCACGCGCGCCGACGATCGCGTGGACGGGGCTTCGAAGCGGATTGCCTGAAAGATGCGCTAGCCACGCATATGCAAAGCAAGAATGCTTGGTTGGTCCTCGCCGCGTGCGTTGTTAGGATGAACCCGTCTCCTCCTTGAGACTTATCCAGTAACAGGGGTTATAGCCCGCTCTGCCGAGCGGGCTTTTTTTTCGGCTGCCGATTCCCGCGCATCGTGCGTTTGCTCGCCTGGCCCGCACGCCAGTTCCCCTAGAATGATTTCGAGATGCCGCAGCGGCGAGAACGCTTCTTGCTGCGTCGCGAAGCTGCCGTTGCTGCAAGCGGTCGCACGGAAGCAGCCGAATCGAGATAAACAAAAAAAGAGGAAGCGAAGTGTCGGAAATCCGGGGAATTCGCCAAGCTGGATGGGAAGTCGCGCGCGTTCGAAACGACGCATCGGTCGCGACAAAAACAACGAAATGGGTGAACCGCACGCGCCGCATGGCGGTCATGGCGCTCTTCACCGCGCTCTGCACTGGATGCGCGACGCGCCCGCCCGCCACCGCGTTCGATCGTCCGGTGACGCACGCGCTGCCCGCGACCGAGCCGACGCCGCTCCAAACGGCGCTCGCGCCGCTCGAAAAGCAGCATCCGGGCGAATCCGCCGTGCGCCTTCTGCCGACCGGCTCCGATGCGCTTCAGGCGCGCGTCGCGTTGGCTCGCGCCGCGACGAAGACGCTCGACATGCAGTACTACATCGCCGAAGAGGACAACACCGGCAAGCTGCTGCTGGGCGCGGCGCTCTACGCGGCGGACCGCGGCGTGCGCGTGCGGATGCTGGTCGACGACCTGAACTTCAAGGACATCGACCGCATCATGGCGGCGCTGAACTCGCACGACAACATCGAGATTCGCGTGTTCAATCCGTACGGCAGCGCGCAGCGCAGCTTCGCCGAGCGCACGCAGAACTTCTTCACGAACTTGAACCACTTCACGCGCCGCATGCACAACAAGGCGATGATTGCGGATAACCAGATCGCGATCGTCGGCGGGCGCAATCTCGGCGATGAATACTTCAACGCCAGCCCGACGCTGCAATTCCGCGACCTCGACATGTTCACGGCCGGCCCCGTCGTGCACAAAGTCTCAGCGAGCTTCGACGATTACTGGAACAGCACGCTCTCCTACCCGCTGCGCGTGCTGAACAAGCAGAAGTTCGATGCGTCCGAGCTCGACAAGACGCGCGAGGATCTGCGCAACCACTGGCGCGACCAGGCCGACCCGCTGAACGCGAAGCCCCTCAACGCGACGCCGCTCGCCCAGCAGATATCGCGCGGCGAGATGAGCCTTGTCTGGGCGCCGACCGAGTTCGAAGCGGATTCGCCCGCGAAAATCGAGCATCCGAGCGACGACTACCAAAGCCCGCCGATGACGCGGCTCGCCGAGCTGATGAAGAACGCGCAAAGCGAGTTCCTCATTCTGTCGCCGTACTTCGTGCCGCACGACGTGGGCGTGAAGGCGCTCGCCGACCTGACGCGCCGCCACGTGCGCGTCGCGGTGCTGACCAACTCGCTCGCCGCCACCGATGCCGTCGCGGTTCAGGCGGGCTATGCGCCGTATCGCATGCCGCTTCTGCAAAACGGCGTCGAACTGTACGAATTCAAGCCGCTTCAGCCCGAAGGCGAGAGCCGCCCGCCGCCCGGCCTATTCGGCTCGTCGTCGCGCGCGAGTCTGCACGCCAAGGCGTATGTGATCGATCGGAGTATCCTCGTGATCGGATCGATGAATCTCGATCCCCGCTCGGCGCGGCTCAACACCGAACTGGCGCTCGTGATTCACAGCAAGCCCGTCGCGGAGCAGGTCGCGGCGCTGTTCGACAGGGGCATCTCGCCGAAAGCGAGCTGGCGCGTGGAACTGGCGAGCGCGGCGGTGATGGCGGAACTGCGCCGCACCGGCTCGCCGCAGTCCGGTCTCGTGTGGACCAGCCAGGAAGACATCGGCACGGTGACCTATAACTTCGATCCCGACGCCGGCTTTTACCGTAACGCGATGACGGGCGTCTTCAAGCTGCTGCCCGTCGACGGACAGCTTTGACCACTTCAAAGGAACATCAGGCCATGACACAGAACGCACAGGGCGATGTACGCATGGAGAAGGACACGTTCGGCGAGATCGCCGTGCCCAACGGCAAGCTCTGGGGCGCGCAAACACAGCGGTCGTTGCAGAACTTCAAGATATCGACGGAAAAGCAGTCGCCCGAACTCATCACCGCGCTCGCGATCATCAAGCGCGCCGCCGCCGAGGTGAATCAGGATCTGAAGGTGCTCGACGCAAAGAAGGCACAGGCGATCATGCAGGCGGCCGACGAGATCATCGACGGCAAGCATCCGGACGAATTTCCGCTCGCCGTGTGGCAGACGGGTTCCGGCACGCAGACGAACATGAATCTGAACGAGGTGATCGCCAATCGCGCGAGCGAGCTGCTCGGCGGGCCGCGCGGCGAAGAGCGACTCGTGCATCCGAACGATGACGTGAACCGCGGCCAGTCGTCCAATGACGTGTTCCCGACCGCGATGCACGTCGCCGCCGCGTATGCGATCGTCAAGCATCTGGTGCCGTCGCTCAAAACGCTGCGCGAGACGCTCGACAAGAAGGCGAAGCAGTTCGCGGATATCGTGAAGATCGGCCGCACGCACTTGCAGGACGCGACGCCGCTCACGCTCGGTCAGGAGTTTTCCGGCTACGTCGCGCAACTCGATCAGGGCATCCGCCACGTCGAAGCGACGCTGCCGCATCTCTATCAACTCGCGCAGGGCGGCACGGCGGTCGGCACCGGGCTGAACGCGCATCCGGAGTTCGCGGTGAAAGTGGCGCAGGCCATCGGCAAGCTGACCGGCCTGCCGTTCGAAACCGCGACCAACAAGTTCGAGGTGATGGCCGCCGCCGACGCGCTCGTCGCCGCGCACGGCGCGCTCAAGACCGTCGCGGCGAGCATGATGAAGATCGCCAACGACATTCGCTGGCTCGCGAGCGGCCCGCGCTGCGGCCTGGGCGAGCTATCGATTCCGGAGAACGAGCCGGGCAGTTCCATCATGCCCGGCAAGGTGAACCCGACGCAGTCCGAAGCCGTGACCATGCTCTGCTGTCAGGTGTTCGGCAACGACGTCGCGGTGAATTTCGGCGGCGCGAGCGGCAACTTCGAGCTAAACGTGTTCCGGCCGATGATCGCGCATAACGTGCTGCAGTCCATCCGCCTGCTCGCGGACGGCGCGCAGAGCTTCAACGACAACTGCGCGGTGGGCATCGAGGCGAATCAGGAGCGCATCGACAGTTTGCTCAACGAGTCGCTGATGCTGGTGACGGCGCTCAATCCGCACATCGGCTATGACAAGGCCGCGCAGATCGCCAAGAAGGCGCACAAGGAAGGCACGACGCTCAAGGCCGCCGCGCTCGCGCTCGGGCACGTGACCGAACAGCAGTTCGACGAATGGGTGAAGCCGCACGAGATGGTGGGCAGGAAATAGGCGTTCTCGGGCGCTCTCGGGCGCTCTCGGGCGTTTTCGGCCGGCGAGCGCCTCCTGCGTCGCGCTGAAGTCACCGCTGGACTGACGGCGGCAAGGTGTGCACGGCACGGGTCGACGTGGCGCGCAAGCGCACTCGTGAACCGGATGCGCCCCGCGCGGAACTCGAAGTCGCGTCAGACCTTGCCCGCCGCCACTTCTTCCGGCTTCAGCTCGACGATTGCATCGAGCGCGTCTTTCACGTCCATCGCGTATTTCGCGAGACGTTTCTCTTCTTCCGATTCCGGCACGAACGGCGGCACGGGCGTGGGCTGCCCTTTCTCGTCGACGGCGACGAACACCATCAGGCAGTCGGTGGTCTGCTCCAGCTCGCCGACTTTCGGGTCACCCGCGTGCACCGAGACGTGAATGTGCATGCTGGTGCGTCCCGTCAGCACGACGCGCGCGCGCAACTCGACGAGATTGCCGACGAGAATCGGCCGCCTGAAGCGGATGTTGCCGACGCTCACCGTCACCGCGTAGCGTCCGCTCCACATCGCGGCGCACGCGTAGGCGGTTTCGTCGATCCATTTCATGAGCGCGCCGCCATGCACCTTGCCGCCGAAATTCACGGAAATCGGCTCGGCAAGGAAGCGGAAGGTGGTTTCGGCGCGGCCCGCGCGCAAAGCGGCGGGCGGAGTCGGCGTGGTCATGGCGGCTCCCAGCGGAGAAAGAAGCCGCGATTATAGGCCGCGAAAATTGGCGGCTAGTTGTGGACCGTGACACCCTGATCCATGGTGCCGTACATCGTGATGCTGCCGCCGCCCGCCGACGGCGACGGCCCGCCCGCGCAGCCCGCGCACAGGGTAAGAACGGCGAGCGCGGCTGCGGTGATGAGCTTGGACATGCGAATTCCTGGCTGCGTGGTGATACAAGGGAGATACGAGGGAGATACGAGCGACCATTCTAGCGCCGCAAGCGCCGCATCGACATTTCACGCGGATGTGAAACGTCGGGTGCGCGGGCGCGCTAGAGTGGTGGCATCGACCGTTGCGTACCCTTCTTTTGTGCCCTTGCCATGAATTCCGCTCTCGATGACGTCCGCTCGCGGCATTGTCCCGGCCTCTCGCGCATCGGCGCGCTGCTGGCCGATCCGGGCCGCGCGGCGATGCTCTGGTCACTGATGGACGGCACCGCGCGTCCCGCCGGCGAACTGACGATGATCGCGGGCCTCTCGCCGTCGGCCGCCAGCGCGCATCTCGCGCGGCTGACCGATGGCGGGCTGCTCGCGCTCGAAGTCAGCGGGCGGCATCGCTACTACCGCATCGCGACGCCCGATATCGCCGCCGCCATCGAGGCGCTCGCGAATCTCGCACGCGCCAGCGCGCCGCAAGCCGCGCCGCAGCGTCCGGCGAGCGCCGTGCCGCTCGAGATGCGCTATGCGCGCACCTGCTACGACCACCTCGCGGGCGAACTCGCCGTGGCGCTCTTCGACGGCATGCTCGCGCGCCGCTGGCTCGCGGCCGCGCGGGACGATCCGGCGACGCGCGAATCGTCCGCGCTCGACACCACGCCCGACGGGGCGCAGGCGTTCGCGGAACTGGGCATCGACGTGACAGCGCAGCGCGCGCGACGGCGGCGGTTCGCGTGTACGTGCATCGACTGGAGCGAGCGGCGTCCACACTTGGGCGGCGCGCTCGGCGCGGCGTATCTCGAAGCCTGCGAAACGCACGGCTGGATCGAGCATACGGCGAAGCGCCGCGTGCTGCGCGTGACGCCCGCCGGACAGCGGCATTTCGAAGGGTTTCTATCGGGACGCCAGAAACAAAAACGCGCGACCGGAGCCGCGCGTTGCAGAGGTTCTCGATTGGATCAGACCGCCATCGGCGCGCTGATCGGATCGTGATGACGGTAGCCTTCCAGCGCGAAGTCTTTCGGCTCGACCTTCTCCAGCCACTCCGGCTCATAGCGCTTCGTCACCGCGTAATCCGGCACGCGATCCGAAATGATCAACTGCGGCAGCGGATACGGCTCGCGCTTCAACTGCTCGTTGAGCATGTCGCGCTGATTTTCGTAGATGTGCGCGTCGCCGATGAAGTACGTAAACCAGCGCGGCTTGTAGCCCGTGAGCCGCCCGACGAGATGCAGGAGCGCCGCGCCCTCGGTCAGATTGAACGGCGTGCCGAGGCCGACATCGTTGCTGCGGATATACAGGCACAGCGAGATCTCGCCCTTCGCCACGTTCGGGATGAACTGATACAGCAGATGACACGCGGGCAAAGCGATCTCGTCGAGCTTCGCAGGATTCCACGCGTGAAAGAGGATGCGCCGGTCAGTCGGCCGCTCGATGATAGTGTCGAGACACTGGCGCAACTGGTCGATGGCCTTGTACAGCAACACTTGCTCGCGCCCGTTTTCGACGAAGCTCGTCACGAGTTCATAGCCGCGATTGGTCGCATCGGCGATCTGGTCGCCCGCGCCGGCGTCGATCAGCTTATATGCCGGCCAGTTGCGCCACTGCACGCCGTAGACGTCGCCGAGATCGTCCGTGCCGCGGCGATACGGGTTTTCGAGCCACTGCGGATTTTCGTTCGCGTTCGCGTCCCACACCTTGCAACCGAGCGCGCGGAAGTCCGCCGCGCTTTTCGACGCGCGCAGAAAGCCGATCATTTCGCCGATCGCCGACTTGAATGCGAGCTTTTTCGTCGTGACGGCGGGAAAGCCCTCTTGCAGATCGAAGCGCAGCATCGCGCCCGGAATGCTGATGGTGCGGATGCCCGTGCGGTTTTCCTGCCACGTGCCGGTATCGAGGATCGTCTGGACGAGCTCGAGATACTGTTTCATTCGATGTTCCTTGAATGCGGGCACGGGCCACGCGAAGAGAGGCGGAAACCACCGATTTTATCAAGCGGCCCGCCTCGGCGCTGGCGTTCGTAAAAAGAAGAACGGGCGCCTTGCGGCGCCCGTTGCGGTGAGCAGAAACGATGCGTCGGTCAGCCGCGCGTGGCGTGTTCCGGGGGCGCGTCCACTTCGATGTGACGCATGCCGTGCGCGCTCAGCAGCCGATACAGCGTGACGCGCGAGATGCCGAGTTCGTGCGCCGCGTCGCCGAGCCGCCCGCGATGCCGCAGAAGCGCGAGTTCGATGGCCTGCCGCTCCGCCGCTTCGCGCGCCTGCGCGAGCGAGACCGGCGCCACTTCGACATATTCGCCGAGTTCGAGATCGCGCGCGGTGATCTGCCGCCCTTCCGACATCACGATGGCGCGGCGCACGCGGTTGATCAGTTCCCGCACGTTGCCCGGCCAGCCGTAGTTGTGAATCGCGGCGATCGCATCCGGCGAGAAACCGCGCAGGCGGCGGCTCGCGTCCTTCTTGAAGCGGTCGAGCATGTGCTTCGCGAGCAGTTCGATGTCCTTGCCGCGCGCGCGCAGCGGCGGCTCGTCGATCTGCAGCACGCACAGACGGTGATACAGGTCGGCGCGGAAACGCCCTTCGATCATCGCGGTCTGCATGTCGACGTGCGTCGCCGAAATGATGCGCACGTCCACCGGCGTGGATCCGTGGCCGCCGAGACGCTCGACCTTGCGCTCCTGCAGGAAGCGCAACAGGCTCGCCTGGCTTTCGAGCGGCAGATCGCCGATTTCGTCGAGGAACAGCGTGCCGCCGTTGGCCGCTTCCACGCGACCGATCTTGCGCTGATTCGCGCCCGTGAACGCGCCGCGTTCATAGCCGAACAGCTCGGATTGCAGCAGGTGCGCGGGAATCGCGCCGCAGTTGATCGCGACGAACGGCTGATCGCGGCGCGCCGAGCGCTCGTGGATGGCGACGGCGGTGAGTTCCTTGCCGGTGCCCGATTCGCCCGAGATGAAGACGGGCGCGTCCGTCATCGCGACTTTGCGGATCGAGCGGAAGAGCGCGAGCATGGCGTCGCACGAACCGACCATCTCGCCCTCGGCGCGGCCCTCGCTGCGCGCGTCGTTCGACGCGGCGTCGTGCAGCGCCACCATGCCGTAGGCGTGGCCGACGGAATCGACCACCCGGTCGTTCGACGTGGGAAGCGTGACGTAGTCGAAACAGTAGTCGCGGATCAACCGGCGCACTGCAGCATCTTCGAGCTGGCCGGCGACGGTTGCCGCCACCCAGCCGACGTTGGTCATGGTCAGCGACGATTCGAACGCCGCCAGTTCGTGTGATTCGAAATGTCCCGATAAATCGAGCAGCCCGCCCATTGCGAGGTCGCTGCGCAGCGCTTTGCGCGTGTCGCGCGCGCTTGCCACGATCTCGATTTGCCAGCCGCGTTCCTCGAAACGCGAGCATAGCGTTTCGCTGGGGTCCCGAGTCACATAGATCAGTTGCCGCCGAGCGACGTCCATTATTCAGATCCTTGGTTCAACGTTCGTTGAAAAGGTCGCGTAGTTCAGGCTTTCGCTTCAAGCAGAATTCTTGGCCCTCGCAGGTGATGCGTTCGGACTTGCAATTCGATACCTCGCCCCCTGGAACGTGCCGCGCATAGCGCCGGCAGCCTTCCGCGAAACCCTTTTGGTTTGATTCTGCGCCGCATTGAAGAGACTACTATAACCCAGAATCACCAAAAACAAATACCGCCAAAGACGGCTTGACTCGCCGCAAAACCTTGCTGGCTAAGGCTCGCGACCAGTTTCACACGGATTTATTGCAAGTTCGCGTCGTGCTTTTCGTACGACGAGAGCTTATACCGAATCTGCCCGATCTTTCGGCTTTTCTTGCCCCACGTTTCGTTGATGAAACGTTTTCCGGAGGTTTTCACCGATTTCCGTCGAGGCGTTATGCGCGACGCTTTGACTGTCAAGGCGCCGATGCGAATGGCATGCATTTAGCTATAGATTGCCCCACACGCGGCACGCATGAAACGGCGAGATTGTCTTTCATACCCGTCGCCCCACGATTTTATTTCCCGAAACTGCGCTTGTGGAATTAATTACTTCGTTTGTTGTGTTGACAATGGCTCTCGATCACAATTTACCGCGTTTTGAATCGACGGCTAATGCACGGCCGGACGCGAGCGAGACGCAAGCAATCGACTGGTCCCCCGCGAATGAACGAGCGGCCAATGATGCGGACGCCGCGTCATGGCGCGGAACCGCCGCTATTCCGAGCGTGACGCTGTGGGACGAAATCGCGCCGGAAGTCCCGCGCGCCTATCGCGACGGCGCGGAGGACGCATCGGCAGGCTAAGCATGCGCTCGTCGAAGGGAGCGGGACGCGCTGGCCAGCGCGTCGGTTAGAATGCGCGCGCCGCCTCTCTCCTGACTGCACATGACGACGCTCACTCTCATCGTCGCCCGAGCACGCAACGGCGTGATCGGACGCGATAACCAACTGCCGTGGCGCCTGCCCGAAGACCTCGCCTTCTTCAAACGCACGACGATGGGCGCGCCCATCATCATGGGACGCAAGACGCACGAGTCGATCGGGCGGCCGTTGCCCGGGCGGCGCAACATCGTCGTGACGCGTGACGCCACGCGCCGCTTCGAAGGCTGCGACACGGTGACGAGCATCGACGAAGCCCTCGCCCTCGCGACTGCCGACGGCGCGGCGGAAGCGTTCCTGATCGGCGGCGCGCAGCTTTATGGCGATGCGATCGGCCGCGCGCATAAGCTGATCGTCACGGAAATCGACGCCGATTTCGACGGCAACACGCGTTTTCCGGCGCCCGACGCGTCGCAGTGGCGCGAAGTGTCGCGCGAGCGGCATCGCGCGGCGGCGCCCAACGACTTCGAGTTCGCGTTCGTCACTTACGAGCGGCGCGCATAACAACGACTCAACGACTAAGGCCCCGGACGATTGCTCATCGTCCGGGGCCTTTCGTTTCGCCAGCAGCGCGGGAAGCGCTTACTGCCCCGCCACCGTCATCCGCTCGATCAGCACCGAGCCGATTGCCTTGGTGCCGCGCACCACGGTATCCGCGCCCACGGCTTCGATATGGCGGAACATCTCCTGTAGCGTGCTCGCCACCGTGATTTCCTCCACGGCGTGCTGGATCTGACCGTTCTCGACCCAGAAGCCCGACGCGCCGCGCGAATAGTCGCCCGTCACGTAGTTCACGCCCTGCCCCATCAGCTCGGTCAGCAGCAGGCCCGTGCCGAGCTTCTTCAGCATGGCTTCGAAGTCGTCGCCGGGCTGCGTGTGCGTGCTCTTCATCGACAGATTGTGCGAGCCGCCCGCGTTGCCGGTGGTCTGCATGCCGAGCTTGCGCGCCGAATACGTCGAGAGGAAATAGCCCTGCACCACGCCGTCTTCCACGACGTTGCGCCGCTGCGTGCGCACGCCCTCTTCGTCGAAGGGCGCGCTGCCCATGCCGCCGCGCACGTGCGGGTCTTCGACGATCTGAATGTGCGGCGCGAACACTGGCTTGCCGAGACTGTCGACGAGGAACGTGGTCTTGCGATACAGCGCCCCGCCGCTCACCGCCTGCACGAACGCGCCGAGGATGCCCGCAGCGAGCGGCGCTTCGAACAGCACGCGGCACTTGCGCGTGTCGAGGCTGCGCGCGTTCAGGCGCGCGAGCGCGCGCTCGGCGGCGTAGCGGCCGACGGCTTCCGGATCGGCAAGCTCGGAGGCGTCGCGCTTCGACGTGTACCAGTCGTCGCGCTGCATGTCGCGACCGCTCGCCGCGATCGGCGCGCATGCGATGTAGTGTCGCGAGTACGGATAGCCCGCCATGAAGCCGCGCGAGGTCGCGAGCACGAATTGCGAATGCTGCGCGGACACGCTCGCGCCTTCCGAATTCGTGATGCGCTTGTCGACCGCGAACGCCGCAGCCTCGGCGCGGCGTGCGATGTCGGCGGCCTCTTCGGCGTCGATGTCCCACGGGTGATAGAGATCGAGGTCCTGCGGCGACTTCTCGAGCAGTTCTTCCTCGGCGAGCCCGGCCGCGCTGTCTTCCGCGGTGAATCGCGCGATGTTGTACGCCGCCGCGACCGTGTCGCGCAACGCCTCGCGCGTGAAGTCGGCGGTGCTCGCGTTGCCGCGCTTCTTGCCGATGAACACCGTGACGCCGACCATCTTGTCGCGGTTGTGCTCGATCGTGTCCACTTCGCCGCGCCGCACGCTCACCGAGAGGCCGTCGCCCTCGGAGATTTCGGTGGCGGCATCGCTCGCGCCGAGTTCCTTCGCGTAGCGCAGGATGTCCGACGCGATCTCCTTCAACTCGTCTTGCGTGTGCGGAAAAAAGCGTTGCCTGACGTCGATGTCTGCTGCCATGTGTCGTTGCCTTCGGTTTTGTTGACCGCGCAAGCGCCCGTCGCGCTCCGTGTCATGAATGTCGCGCCTGTCGTCGCGCCCGTTGTTGCGCCCGTTGTTGCGCCTGTCGTCGCTCAAGACGCGCGCCGACTCTCCACGCGATCATAGCAAGGACGGCGCGCGTTCACCCGTCGCGACCGCGTCGGCTCGCGCGCGGGCGCAAGCTACAATGTCGCCATGAACCGTAAAACCCGCATTCAACCGATGGAAGCCGATCGCGACGACGCGCCCGATCAGGCCTACGACCGCCCGAGCAAATCGCAACTGAAGCGCGAGATGCACGCGCTCCAGGAGCTCGGCGAAGCGCTCATCGCGCTGCCGAAAGACGCGCTCAAGCGCATGCCGATGCCCGAAGATCTCGACAGCGCCGTGCGCGAAGCGCGCCGCATCACGGATCACGAGGGCAAGCGCCGTCAGTTGCAGTATGTCGGGCGCGTGATGCGCTCGCTGTCGGAAGAGGAAGTCGCCGCGCTGCGCACCGCGCTCGACACGCATCGCGGCGTGAACAAGGCGGAAACGGCGCGGCTGCACTGGATCGAGCGCACACGCGAACAACTGCTCGCCGATGACGCCGCGCTCACCGACTTCATTCGCGAACATCCGGGCGTCGATCCGCAAGAAGGCCGCACGCTGATTCGCAACGCGCGCAAGGAGCGCCAGCAGCAGAAGCCGCCGCGCTATTACCGCGAGCTGTTCCAGTGGATCAAGAACGCGGCGGGCGTGGAAGACGACGAAGACGAAGACATCGACGAGAACGACGAGGAAGGCAAAGATGAAGCCTGAGCGCAGTCATCCGGACGAGTTGATCGTCGGACTCGTGTCCATCAGCGATCGCGCGTCGCAAGGCGTGTATGAGGACAAGGGCTTGCCGTCGCTGCAAGCGTGGCTCGGCGGCGCAATGGCTTCGCCCTGGCGCGCCGAAACGCGGCTGATTCAGGACGACGCGGCCACCATTTCTGCGACGCTGATCGAACTGGTCGATACGCTCGGCTGTGATCTCGTGCTGACCACCGGCGGCACCGGCCCCGCGCGCCGCGACGTGACGCCCGAAGCCACGCTCGCCGTCGCCACTAAGCCGATGCCGGGCTTCGGCGAACAGATGCGCCAGATCAGCCTCAACTTCGTGCCGACCGCCATTCTTTCGCGACAAGTGGCAGTCATTCGCGAAACCGCCGATCACGCCGCGCTCATCATCAATTTGCCGGGGCAGCCGAAGTCCATCCGCGAGACGCTGGAAGGCGTGAAGGACGCGGACGGCAAGACGACGGTGCCGGGCATCTTCGCCGCGGTGCCCTATTGCATCGACCTGATTGGCGGGCCGTATATCGACACGCAGCCGGAAGTCGTCGCCGCGTTTCGTCCTAAAAGCGCGATCCGGCCGCCGAAGGTTTAGGACGCGCTGCTCGCCGCCGCCGGAATCAGGAAGTGCTCGCGGTAGTACTTCAGTTCGTCGATGGACTCGTGGATATCGGCGAGCGCCGTGTGCATCGCGCGCTTCTGGAAGCCCTTGTAGATGGCCGGCTGCCAGCGGCGGCACAGTTCCTTCAGCGTGCTGACGTCCAGATTGCGGTAGTGGAAGAAGGTCTCCAGTTCCGGCATCCAGCGCGCCATGAAACGGCGATCCTGACAGATGGAGTTGCCGCACATCGGCGACTTGCCGGGCGGCACGTACTGGCCGAGAAACTCGCGAATTTGCCGCGTGGCTTCGGCTTCATCCACCGTGGACGCCTTCACGCGCTCGATCAGCCCCGAGCGGCCGTGCGTATTGCGGTTCCACTCGTCCATGCGTTCGAGCGCTTCTTCCGTCTGGTGGATGGCGAGCACCGGACCTTCCACCATCTTGTCGAGCGTCGAGTTCGTCACGACCACGGCGATTTCGATGATGCGGTCGTTGTCCGGATCGAGCCCGGTCATTTCCATGTCGAGCCAGATGAGATTCATGTCGCTACGCGCGAGTGCGGATTCGGCGGCGAGGTCAGCGCTTGCGGAACGGTCGGAGGAGTCGGTCATGGATGCTGCCTGAGAAGAGAATGGGGCGCGGGCCGAATGCATCTGAGAAGCCAACGCGATGGCATGATGTGACAACGGCGACACGGCCAAGAACCTATAATTCTCGCATAGTTCAATCGGAATGCCCGGATGACCCACCTCTCGCTCGCCTTCTCGACCGTCTTCGTCGTGGCGCTCGCCGCGATGGTCTCGACCAAGCTCTGGCTCGCGTCGCGCCAGATTCGCCACGTCGCCGCGCACCGCAACGGCGTGCCGCCGCAGTTCACCGGCACCATCCCGCTCGCGGCGCACCAGCGGGCGGCGGATTACACGATCGAGCGCACGCGTCTCACGATGATCGAAGTCGTGACGAGCGCCGTCGTGCTGATCGCGCTGACGCTGCTCGGCGGCGTGCAGGCGCTCGACAACGCCATCTCCGGCTGGCTCGGGCGCGGCTACCTCGGGCAGATCGCGCTGGTGGCGTCGGTCGTCGCGATCACAAGCCTCATCGACCTGCCGTTCGACTACATCCGCCACTTCGTCGTGGAAGAGAAGTTCGGCTTCAACCGCATGTCGAAGAAGCTCTTCTTCGTCGATCTGGTGAAAGGCACGGTGCTCGGCGTCGTGATCGGCGCGCCGCTGCTCCTGCTCACGCTGTGGCTCATGGATCGCGCGGGCGCTTATTGGTGGCTGTGGACGTGGATGGTCTGGGTCGCGTTCCAGTTGCTCGCCATGATCATCTACCCGACGTTCATCGCGCCGCTCTTCAACAAGTTCGAGCCGCTGAAGGACGAGGCGCTGCGCGCGCGCATCGAAAACCTGATGTCGCGCACGGGCTTCGCGGCCAAGGGCCTTTTCGTGATGGACGGCAGCCGCCGGTCCGCGCACGGTAACGCGTACTTCACGGGCTTCGGCGCGGCCAAGCGCATCGTGTTCTTCGATACGCTGCTCGCGCGGCTGTCCGGCAGCGAGATCGAAGCGGTGCTCGCGCACGAACTCGGTCACTTCAAGCGCCGTCACGTGCTCAAGCTGATGATCGTGATGTTCGGCATCAGCCTTGCGATGCTCGCGCTGCTCGGCTGGCTCGTGCAGACGGTCTGGTTCTACGAAGGCCTGGGCGTGCGGCCGTCGCTCGTCGGCGGCAACAACGGGCTCGCGCTCGTGCTGTTCATGCTGGTGCTGCCCGTGTTCATGTTCTTCGTGACGCCGCTCGGCAGTCTGACATCGCGCAAGAACGAGTTCGAAGCCGACGCTTTCGCCGCGAGCCAGACCGATCCGAAGGATCTCGTCAACGCGCTCGTGAAGCTGTACGAGGACAACGCGTCTACGTTGACGCCCGATCCGATCTACACCGCGTTCTACTATTCGCATCCACCCGCCTCGCAGCGCATCGACCGTCTGATGCAACACGCCGCATGACGACGCGCGCCCCGCGCAAGACCGGCGCGCCGTCCGCCGCGCGACTTCGCGGCACGGTGATCGCCGCGCACGGCCGGCACTATCTCGTGATGCCGGACGACGGCGGCGCGATGCTTCAATGCTTCCCGCGCGGCAAGAAGAGCGAGGTGGCAGTGGGCGATCATGTGATGTACGAACAGTCGTCGGCGGATCAGGGCGTGATCGTCGAGATCGGCGAGCGGCGCAACCTGCTCTACCGCTCAGACCAGTTCAAGTCGAAGCTCTTCGCCGCGAATCTCGACCAATTGCTGATCGTGCTCGCCACCGAGCCGCACTTCAGCGAAGACCTGCTCGGGCGCGCGCTCATCGCGGCCGAAGCGCACGAGCTCGATGCGCTCATCGTTCTCAACAAGACCGACGTGACGGACGCCCTGCCGCTCCTGCGAGAACGTCTCGCGCCGTATCGCGAGTTGGGCTACACCGTGATCGAACTGTCGGCGAAGGCGCGTCCGGGCGAAGTGCATCCGCAACTGGACGCGCATCTGCGCAACCGCGCGACGATCCTGCTCGGGCAATCCGGCATGGGCAAGTCGACGCTCGTGAATCTGCTCGTGCCCGATGCGGACGCCGCCACGCGCGAGATATCGTCGGCGCTCAACAGCGGCCGCCACACGACCACGTTCACGCGCCTCTACACGTTGCCCGGCGGCGGCTCGCTGATCGATTCGCCGGGCTTTCAGGAGTTCGGCCTGCATCACCTGTCGGAAGGCCAGCTAGAACGCGCCTTCGCTGACTTCCGCCCGTATCTGGGCCACTGCCGCTTCTACAACTGCCATCATCTGCAAGAACCGGGGTGCGCGGTGCTCGAAGCGGTCGAGGCCGGCAAGATCCGGCCGGAGCGCCACGCGCTCTACGCGCAACTCGTTCACGAAGCCAGCCAGATCGTGCGATGAAACGGCTCACGTCGGCGCCCAACCTGATCACGGCACAACATTGGGTGAATGTGCTGGCGATAGCGGGCGTGCCGTGCGAGCTGCACAACCGCTATCTCAACGGTGCGCTAGGCGAGATTCCGGCGGATCAATGTTCACCGGAAATCTGGATCGTCGACGACCGCGACGAAGCGCTGGCGCACCGTCTGCTGGACCGCGCGCAAAAAGGGCCGGACGCGAACGCCCGGCCCTGGTTCTGCAAGCATTGCGGCGAACGGCTGGAGCCGCAGTTCACCGTGTGCTGGCAATGTCAGACGGACCGCGATCCGCTCGACGGCTGACGCTCAGGCGAGCCACACCGCGATGGTGAGCATCAGCAAGAGCAGCATCCACAAGATGACGGCGCGCCACACGAGGCCGACCGCCGATTGCAGCGTACGCGGCGTGCAGTCGTCGCCGACGGGAAGCGGGCTCGCATCGCCGACAGCGAGGGCTTCCACGCTCAACGGTTCGGCGAGCGGCCCCGCGAGTCGCGCGCCCAACGCGCCGCTGCCTGCGGCCAGCAGCACGCCGTCGTTCGAGTCCGGCCACTGGCGCGCGTGATTGCGCCACGCGTAGATCGCGTCCTCGAAGTTTCCGACGATCGCGAAGCCCATTGCGGTCAGGCGCGTCGGAATCCAGTCGATCACAAAAAATGCGCGCTGCGCGAACGACGAGAACTCCGCGGTGCGCTCGGGGCTCGGCATCGCCCATGCACGCGCCAGATATTCGGCGATGCGATAGAACACCGCGCCCGCCGGACCGATCGGGATCAGAAACCAGAAGAAGACGCCGAACACGTGCCGGTGCGACGCGACTACCGCATGAACCAGCGTGTGCCGCACGATCTCGCTCACGGGCATGTCGACGGTATCGAGCCCGGTCCACTCCGTCAGCACTTCGCGCGCGCGCGGAACGTCGTCGTTATTGAGCGCGAGATGGATGTCGGTGAAATAGTGGCTGAACTGGCGAAAGCCGAGCGTGAAGTAGACGATCACCACGTTCCACAAAAACGCCAGAACGAAGTTGATGCGATACAGCACGTAATAGACGAGGCCGACCGCGAGCGTCCACGGCAATACGACCAGCAGCCACGCGACGACGCCGTGCTTGGGCTTGCCGGCATCGAAGCCGTGCGCGGTGGATTCCGCGTGATACTGAAGCAACGACGAAACAGGATTGTGCGGCGACAGGGCACGCACTTGCTCGATGATAAGAGCCAGCAATACGGAGAAAAAAGTCATGCGAAGCGCCGAAACAGTCGGTTGATTCGAGTTTCGCGTAACGATATCACAGCGCCTTGCGCGTTTTGTACGATCGGTCGCTGCGCGTGTTGCGAGCGTGGCTAACGTGCAGCGAGGAAGCGATAGAAATTGCGCAACATGCCCGCCGTCGCGCCCCAGATGAAGTACGGCGCCTTGCCTTCGGACGGCGTATACGGCATGGCGAAGAACCGCCGCTCGCCGCCTTCCCAACGAAACACGCGCACTTCGTGGTTCGCCGGATTCATGAGCCACGCGAGCGGCACTTCGAAGATATCGGCGACTTCGCTCGTGTCGGCCTGCAACGTGAACGTCGGATAGACGAGCGCGACGACCGGCGTCACGCGAAAGCCCGTGCCGGTCAGATAGTCGGGCATTGCGCCGATGACTTCGCAATGCTCCGCGCCGAGGCCGACTTCCTCGCGCGCTTCGCGAAGCGCGGTCGCGGCGGCATCGGCGTCTTCGGGCTCACGGCGTCCGCCGGGGAAGCTGATCTGGCCGGCATGATCGGAGAGATGATCGGCGCGCTGAGTCAACAGCACAGTGAGCCCGCCCTCGCGCACGACGAGCGGCACGAGCACCGAAGCGACGCGCGGATCGCCGCCGATCGCCTTGATGCGCTGCTCGGGCGGCTCCTGCGTCCAGTCGAGTTCCTTCGTGAAGCGTTCGCGCAGTCCGTCCGGCGTCAGGCGTTCCGGCGGAATCGGCGGCATGGCTTCGCCCGTCGAGACGACGGGCATCAGTTCGGGTTCGAGAATGCGCGGAGTCGATGTCTTGCCAGTGGACACGGGTCTCAAGCCTGAATGTGGAAGATATGATTTGAACACACCAAAGAAAAAAGCACCCGCGAGGGGTGCTTTTTCCGGTGCGACTGCGCTGCTGAGAGCTTACTCGGCGGCGGTAGCGGCACGGTCCTTCGAGACCAGCTTTTCCTTGATTCGAGCCGACTTGCCCGAACGCTCGCGCAGGTAGTACAGCTTCGCGCGACGAACGTCACCGCGACGCTTCACGACGATGCTCGCGAGCAGCGGCGAGTAGGTCTGGAACGTACGCTCGACGCCTTCGCCCGACGAAATCTTGCGGACGATGAAGTTCGAGTTCAGGCCACGATTGCGCTTTGCGATCACGACGCCTTCGTAAGCCTGCACGCGCTTGCGCGTACCTTCGACGACGTTCACGTTGACGACGACCGTGTCGCCCGGACCGAAGTCGGGGATGGCCTTCTCGCCCAGCACGCGTGCGATCTCTTCCTTCTCGAGTTGTTCAATCAGATTCATTACTGACTCCTTGTGCCATCTTGCCGGAGTTGTGTGCCTCGACTTCTGGTAAGAGGCCCCGGTAGAGGATGGGTTCACTTCCGGCGCCGATGTTGGTCGGCGCCCCCATTTGTCCCGCTCGTAGCCCGAAGCTTATTGCGGCTTCGACGCGTCCTTCGCGAGACTTGCAAGCCACGCCTCGTCGGCACGGCTCAGCAACTTGCTCTTGCGCGCCCGCTCGATCAGATCGGGCCGCTTGATGAACGTATTGCGCAATGCTTCGCGCCTGCGCCAGGCGTCGATTTCCTTGTGATGGCCGCCGAGCAGCACATCCGGCACGCGCACGCCTTCGTATTCCTCCGGGCGCGTGTAGTGCGGACAGTCGAGCAATACGTCGACGAAACTGTCCTGCACTGCGGATTGCGCGTCGTTCAGCACGCCGGGCAAGTGGCGCACGACCGCGTCCATCAGCGCCATGGCCGGCAATTCGCCGCCGGATAGCACGAAGTCGCCGAGGCTCACTTCCTCGTCCACCACGCGATCGATCAAACGCTGGTCGATCGCTTCGTACCGGCCGCACAACAACACAAGGCCGGGTTCCTGCGAGAAACGCATCACGCGATCATGGTCCAGCTTCGCGCCTTGCGGCGACATCATCACGACGCGCGTGTTCTCGATGCCCTGCTCGCGCTGCGCTGTCTTGGCCGCATCGATCGCGTCTTCCAGCGGACGCGCCAGCATGACCATGCCGGGGCCGCCGCCGTAAGGACGGTCGTCGATGGTGCGGTAGTTGTCCGTGGTGAAATCGCGCGGATTCCATGTGCGCAGACCGAACCGCCCCTGCTTCACCGCCCGGCTGGTGATGCCCCAGTCGGTCAGCGCGCGAAACATCTCGGGAAAGAGCGTCACGACATCGAACTGCATCGCCCTCTCCGTGTTCTGCCGATGGCTTTCAATAATCGGCGTCCCAGTCGACGACGATACGCTTCGCCGCCCGATCCACCGTCTTCACGTACACGCCGACGAACGGAATAAGCCGCTCGCCGGTGACGGGCTCGCCATCCTTGTTCGTGGCCGGGTACTCGACCCGCAGGATGGAATGCGCGCCGTTGTCGATCATGTCGGCAACGCGGCCAAGCGCCACGCCCGCTTCGTTTTCGACATCGAGGCCGATCAGATCGACCCAGTAGAACTCGTCTTCGTCGTCGAGCTTCGGAAAGTCGCTGCGCGCGATGTGCACCGCGTAGCCTTTCAGCGTCAGCGCGGCGTCGCGGTCGTCGCAACCCGCCAGACTCGCGACGATCGAATCTCCGTGCACCTTCGACTGCAGACGGCGCGCGGACTTGCGGTCGCGATTCTTGACGAGCCACCAACGCTTGGCCGAGAGCAACGCGTCGCCGCCGGACTTGCCGTGCGCATGCGGCATGACCTTGACCCAGCCCTTCAGGCCATAGGCATCCACGATGAAACCGACTTCGACTGCATCTTCCGGCAGACTCTCCGCCGGCTCGATGCCCTCGCCGCCGCCTTCGGGCTTGCCTGCGCCCGAAACGCCGGCCGCCACGCGGCGCGCGCCCGGCTTGCGGACGAACGCGCCGAACGTGGCGGCACCTTCCTGTTGCCCCGGCTTCGGTTGACTGACGGAACCGGACTCGTGGCCGTTTCGGGGATCACGCGCGGGCATCAGCGAACCTTTGGGCAAATATGTGCGACTTGGGCGACCGGTTACGCTTGAAAGCGTGACGCGTCGCCTCAATCGAAAAGCAGCGAGACAGCTTAAGCAGCCGGCTGAGCTTGCTTCGACTGCTTGACCAGACGCTCGACGGTCGGCGACAGTTGCGCGCCGACGCCTTGCCAGTAGGTCAGGCGATCTTGAGCGATACGCAGCGATTCGCCCTTCGTGGCGACCGGGTTGTAGAAACCCACGCGCTCGATGAAGCGGCCGTCACGGCGGCTACGCGAATCGGTTGCGACGATGTTGTAGAACGGGCGCTTCTTCGAGCCGCCACGAGCCAAGCGGATGATGACCATGCTGAAATCCTTGAAAACCGGGGTTCGGAACTACCAGAACACGCGATTATAACGGGAATCCGAAGCCCTAACAAACACTTAACGCATTTTTTGCTGGCAACGTGCAGCGCCGGGAGCCGCCGCGACCGAAATGTCGCGTTCTGTCTACGCCGCGCGCCGCATCGTAAAATGACGAATCTGCACTCATCACCGCTCTCCAAGATGACTTCCTCGTCCGTTGCCGCGCAGTCCGATTCGAAACCTGCGGGCAAGGCGGCTCCGCCCTACTTCCGTTCGAAAACGCTGACCGCCGCGCTCGCGTTCCTGTTCGGCAGCATCGGCCTGCACCGCTTCTATCTGTATGGCATGCGCGACAAGTACGGCTGGGCGCATATCGTGGGGATCGTGATGGGCGCGGTCGGCTATCTGCTGCTCGCCGCGACCGAGCGTACGTCGGTGCTCGGCTGGGCGCTCGCCGTGCCGGGCGCGGTGTCGCTGCTCGCGGCGTTTCTTTCGGCCATCGTGTACGGACTGCGGCCCGATGCGAAGTGGGACGCGCAGTTCAACGCCCATACCGGCCGTCAAAGCCACTCGGGCTGGACGGTGATCTTCGTGGTGATCTTCTCGCTGCTGATCGGAGCGTTCCTGCTGATGACGGGCCTCGCGTTGACGTTCCAGACGTATTTCGAAGGCCAGGTGGAAGCCGCCAAGACGTTGTCGCAATAAGGTCAGAATAGGTTCAGCTGGCCGCCAGCGGCAGGCACCGCCGCCCGCTGGGCCTTCGCGCTCGCTGGCCGCTGGAACTCCGACATATCCAGAATGCCGCGATTGCGCAGGTTTAGACCGAGCCGCTTCGTCGCCTGACTAAAGCGCTGTTTCAGCATGTCCGCCCACAGGCCCTCGCCCTTCATGCGCGTGGCGAAGTCCGAGTCGTAGTCCTTGCCGCCGCGCATGTCGCGCACGCGGCTCATCACGCGGTCCGCGCGATCCGGAAAATGCGCGGCGAGCCAGTCCTTGAAAAGCGGCGCAACCTCCCACGGCAGACGCAGCACGATATAGCTCGCCGTGGTAGCGCCCGCCTCCGCGCAGGCTTCCAGCACGCGTTCGAGGTCCGGTTCCGTGACGAACGGGATCACCGGCGCGATGCTGACGCCGACCGGAATGCCCGCGTCGGCGAGCGTGCGAATGGTGCGCAGCCGGCGCGACGGCGTGGCGGCGCGCGGTTCCAGCGTGCGCGCGATGTCGGCATCGAGCGTCGTGACGGTGATCGCCGCCATGAACTGCTTGCGCTCGGCCATGCGCGCGAGCAGATCGATATCGCGTTCGATCAGCGACGACTTCGTGATCGCCCCGAACGGATGCCCGCAGTCGTGGAGAATCTCGATCACCCGCCGCGTCAGCTTCAGATCGCGCTCGACCGGCTGATACGCGTCCGTATTGACGCCGAGCGCGATGGGATCCGGCTGATAGCTAGGCTTCGCCAGCTCGCGCTCGAGCAACTCTCCGGCGTTGATCTTGGCATAGATGCGGCTTTCGAAATCCAGTCCCGGCGAGAGGCCGAGATAGCTGTGAGTCGGACGCGCGAAGCAATAGATGCAGCCGTGTTCGCAGCCACGGTACGGGTTCAACGAAACCGTGAATGGGATGTCCGGCGAGTTGTTGCGCGTGAGAATGCTCTTCGCGCGTTCCTCGAAAACCTGCGTGCGCAGCGGCGGCGAGCCTTCGTCCTCGGCGGTTTCGTGCGTCCAGCCGTCGTCGACGCGCTCGCGCTCGTCCTTCTCGTAGCGACCCTGAAGGTTGGACACAGCGCCGCGCCCCTTCAGCGGCGAAGGCGGCGCGACAGGAAATTCATCGTCCGGCGTGGGCATTGCGGTCACAGGGTTGCGTCTTGAAGTACTGTACAAATATACAGTATCACGCCGCGACCGCAAGCAGTTTTTTAGACGTCGACCGGAATGGTCAGCGTCTCCTTGATTTCCTCCATCACCACGTAGCTCTTCGACTGCACGGCTCCCGGCAGTTGCAGAAGAATGTCGCCGAGCAGCTTGCGGTAGTCGGCCATTTCGCCGATGCGCGCCTTGATCAGATAGTCGAAATCGCCCGAAACGAGATGGCATTCGAGCACTTCGGGAATGCGCTGAACCTCGCGCCGAAACTGTTCGAACATGTTGCCGCTTTTGTGATCCAGCGTGATTTCGACGAACACGAGCAGCGCCGCGCCCAATTGTGCGGGGTTCACGCGCGCGTAATAGCCGGTGATCACGCCGTCGCGTTCCATGCGCCGCACGCGCTCGATGCACGGCGTCACCGACAGGCCGACACGCTCCGCCAGATCCTTCATCGCGATGCGTCCGTCCTGCTGCAGGATGCTCAAAATCTTGTGATCGAGTTTATCGAGCGTCCGAAGCGGATTTCGCTGCGTTCTCATCGTTTCCTTCCTGAAAATCCGCGAAATACAATAACTAAAACTGCCTTACTGCCAATAGTATAGTCGATAACACTAGCCGGACAATCCGTCGCAGCCCTCGTGCGATTCGCGACTGTCCAGTCGGATCGGAAACGGAGATCACATGCGAATCGTTATTCTGGGAAGCGGCGTCGTCGGCGTGACTAGCGCGTATTACCTCGCGCGCGCCGGGCACGAAGTCACGGTCATCGACCGCGAAGCCGGCCCCGCGCTCGAAACCAGTTTCGCCAATGCGGGACAGATTTCGCCGGGCTACGCGTCGCCGTGGGCCGCGCCGGGCGTGCCGCTCAAGGCCGTCAAATGGATGTTCGAAAAGCACGCGCCGCTCGCCATCCGCCTCGACGGCACGATGAGCCAGCTTCAGTGGATGTGGCAGATGCTGCGCAACTGCACGCAGGAGCGCTACACGGTGAACAAAGGCCGCATGGTGCGCCTCGCCGAATACAGCCGCGATTGCCTGCAGGCGTTGCGCGCGGACACCGGCATTCAATACGAAGGCCGCACCGGCGGCACGTTGCAGGTGTTCCGCACGCAGCAGCAGTTGGACGGCGCGGCCAAAGACATCGCGGTGTTGAAGGACGCCAACGTGCCGTTCGAGTTGCTGTCGGCGGAGGAGCTGGCGAAGGCCGAGCCGGCGCTCGCCGCCGTATCGCACAAGCTGACGGGCGGCCTGCGCCTGCCGAACGACGAAACCGGCGACTGCCAGATGTTCACCACGCGCTTGGCCGCGATGGCCGAAGCGCTCGGCGTCGAGTTTCGCTACAAGACGCCGATCGACGCGCTGCGCGTGAGCAACGGCCGCATCGCCGCCGTGCAATGCGGGAGAGAACTTATCACGGCGGATTCGTATGTCGTCGCGCTCGGGTCGTATTCGCCGAAGCTGCTCGGCGATCTCGTCAAGATTCCGGTGTATCCGCTGAAGGGCTATTCGATCACCGCGCCGATCGTCGATGCGAAGCGCGCTCCGGTCTCCACGGTGCTCGACGAAACGTACAAGATCGCGATCACGCGCTTCGACGACCGCATTCGCGTCGGTGGCATGGCGGAGATTGTCGGCTATGACAAGACGCTGAAGCAGGCACGTCGCGAGACGCTCGAAATGTGCGTGAACGACCTGTTCCCCGGCGGCGGCGATACCGCGAGCGCGAGTTTCTGGACCGGCCTGCGCCCGATGACGCCGGACGGCACGCCGATCGTCGGCCGCACGCCCGTGCCCAATCTCTTCCTCAACACCGGCCACGGCACGCTCGGCTGGACGATGTCGTGCGGTTCGGGCCAGTTGCTCGCGGACCTGATGTCCGGCAGGCAGCCCGCTATCCGCTCGGACGACTTGTCGGTGCATCGCTACTTCGGCGATGCAAGCGTCACCGGGCGACCGGCCTACGCCGACGCCTGACATTCGAACCGGCTGATTGAACGACGGCGCCTGCAAAGGCGCCGTCGTCGTTTTCAGAACTGATCTTCGCTCAGCGCGAGCACGCCTTCGTGTCCGTTGGCGCTCACGATCGCCGCCTCGAAGCCGGGCGCGTGCGACAAGATGTGTTCCGCGAAGAACTCGGCGGTCGCGATCTTCGCCGAATAGAACGGCTCGTCTTCGGCGCGTTTCGTTTGCGCGACGAGCATCGCGCGGGCCATTTGCCAGCCGGAAAGCACGATGCCGGCGAGCTTCAGATACGGCACGCTGCCCGCGAACACCGCGTTCGGATCGCTCTTGAACCGCGCGACGACGAACTCGATGACGCGCGCGAGCGACAGGCTGCCCGCGCTCAGATGACGATGCATCGACTTGAACGCCTGGCCGTCGACTTCGGCGAGCGCCGAGATGGTCTGGTCGATATGGGCGAGCAGCGCCTGCGCGGTCGCGCCGCCATCGCGTACGGTCTTGCGCCCGATCAGATCGTTGGCCTGAATAGCGGTCGTGCCTTCGTAGATCGGCAGGATGCGCGCATCTCGATAATGCTGCGCGGCGCCGGTCTCCTCGATGAAGCCCATGCCGCCATGCACCTGCACGCCGAGGCTCGCGACATCCACGGAAATTTCGGTGCTGAAGCCCTTGACGATCGGCACGAGGAATTCATAGACCGCCTGATGGCGCTTGCGCACCGCTTCTTCCGGATGCGCGTGCGCCAGGTCGCTATGCGCGGCGGCGACATAGGCGAGCGCGCGCGCGCCTTCCGTATAGGCGCGCATCGTGGCGAGCATGCGGCGCACGTCCGGATGCTGGATGATCGACACCGCCGCCTTCGCGCTGCCATCCACCGGGCGGCTTTGGACGCGCTCCTTCGCATATGCGACGGCCTGCTGATACGCCCGCTCCGAAACCGCGACGCCCTGCATGCCGACGGCGAAACGCGCGGCGTTCATCATGATGAACATGTATTCGAGGCCGCGATTCTCCTCGCCGATCAAATAGCCGACCGCCCCGCCGTGGTCGCCGTATTGGAGCACGGCGGTCGGGCTCGCCTTGATGCCGAGCTTGTGCTCGATGGAGACGCAATGCACGTCGTTGCGTTCTCCGAGCGACCCGTCGTCGTTGACGAGAAACTTCGGCACGATAAAGAGCGAAATGCCCTTCACGCCTTCCGGCGCATCGGGCGTGCGCGCGAGCACCAGATGCACGATGTTCTCCGTCATATCGTGCTCGCCGTAGGTGATGAAGATTTTCGTGCCGAAGAGCTTGTACGTGCCGTCGCCCTGCGGCTCGGCGCGCGTGCGCACGAGCGCCAGATCGGAGCCGGCTTGCGGCTCGGTCAGGTTCATCGTGCCGGTCCATTCGCCGGAAATGAACTTCGGCAGATAGCGCGCCTTCTGCTCTTCGCTGCCGGCTGTCAACAACGCTTCGATCGCGCCGTCTGTCAGCAGCGGACAGAGCGCGAACGAAAGATTGGCCGAGTTGAGCATTTCAATGCAGGCAGTCGCGATGAGCTTCGGCAGGTTCTGTCCGCCGAACTCCGCCGGATGCACGATGCCTTGCCACCCGCCCTCCGCGAACTGGCGAAACGCGTCCCTGAAGCCGGGCGTCGTCGTCACCTGTCCGTTCGCCCACGTGCTGGGTTGGCGATCGCCCGTGACGTTCAGCGGCGCAAGCACTTCGCCGCAGAAGCGCGCGGCTTCTTCGACGACAGCCTGCGCGGTGTCGAAGTTGCCGTCCTCATAGCCCGGCAGCGCGGCGATGCTGTCGATATCGGCCAGTTCCTTCATGACGAACAGCATGTCCTTCACCGGAGCGCGGTAGCTCATCGTTTGTCTCCTCTTTCGTTTCCGGATGCAAAAAGGGCGCAACGGTTGTCGCGCCCTTTGTTTTTCTATTGCAGGCGCCGCTCGCGACGCACGCGATCAGCCGAGTTCTTTCACCAGTTCCGGCACCACCGAGAACAGATCGCCGACGAGGCCGTAATCCGCCACGCTGAAGATCGGTGCTTCGGCGTCCTTGTTGATCGCGACGATCACCTTGCTGTCCTTCATGCCGGCCAAGTGCTGAATCGCGCCCGAAATACCGACGGCCACGTACAACTGCGGCGCGACGATCTTGCCCGTTTGGCCGACTTGATAATCGTTCGGCACGTAGCCCGCGTCGACCGCCGCGCGCGATGCGCCCAGCGCCGCGCCGAGCTTGTCCGCGAGCGGTTCCAGCACTTGCGTGTAGTTCTCGCCGCTGCCGAGACCGCGCCCGCCCGAGACGATAATGTTCGCGCTCGTCAGTTCCGGCCGGTCGAGCTTCGTCACTTCGCGATTGACGAACTGCGAGACGCCCGCATCGGCCGCTGCTTCGATCTTCTCGACCGATGCGCTGCCGCCTTCAGCCGCGACCGGATCGAAGCCCGTCGCGCGAACCGTGATGACCTTGATCGGATCAGCCGATTGCACCGTCGCGATCGCATTTCCCGCGTAGATCGGACGCTCGAACGTGTCTGCGCTCACGACAGCCGTGATCTCGCTGATCTGCGCGACATCCAGATGCGCGGCGATACGCGGCGCGATGTTCTTGCCGTAAGCCGTCGCCGGCGCGACGATGTGCGAATAGTCCTTGGCGATGTTCAGCACCGTGCCTTCGACGTTCTCCGCGAGTCCTTCGGCAAGCTGCGGCGCATCGGCCAGCAACACCTTGGAAACGCCTGCGATCTTCGCCGCTTGTTCCGCCGCGCCCTGCGCGTTCGAACCCGCGACCAGAACGTGAATACCGCCGCCCAGCTTGGCCGCTGCCGCGACCGTGTTCAACGTCGCCGCCTTGATCGACGCGTTGTCGTGTTCTGCAATTACGAGAGTCGTCACGTTAGATCACCTTCGCTTCGGTTTTCAGTTTCTCGACCAGCGTCTTCACGTCCGGCACCGTCACGCCGGCGCTGCGCTTGGGCGGCTCGGTGACTTTCAGCGTCTTCAGACGCGGCGCGACATCGACGCCCAGATCGGCGGGCGTCACGGTCGTCAGCGGCTTTTTCTTCGCCTTCATGATGTTGGGCAGCGTCACGTAGCGCGGCTCGTTGAGGCGCAGGTCGGTCG
The DNA here is from genome assembly GCF_023170545.1 of Caballeronia sp. Sq4a. Taxonomy (NCBI): domain Bacteria; kingdom Pseudomonadati; phylum Pseudomonadota; class Betaproteobacteria; order Burkholderiales; family Burkholderiaceae; genus Caballeronia; species Caballeronia sp. Sq4a. The sequence continues at coordinate 2,052,810 of NZ_CP084250.1, forward strand.
TCACCACGGCGGGCAGTTTCAGCGACAGCGTTTCCGCGCCGCCATCCACTTCACGCGAGACAGTCGCGCGGCCATCGGCGATCACGACTTTCGATGCGAACGTCGCCTGCGGCAGCCCCGCCAGTGCTGCAAGCATCTGGCCGGTCTGGTTCGAATCGTCGTCGATCGCCTGCTTGCCGAGAATCACGAGCTCCGGCTTTTCCTGATCGACCAGCGCCTTGAGCAACTTCGCCACTGCCAGCGGCTGCAACTCCTCGGCGGTTTCAACGAGAATCGCGCGATCCGCGCCGATCGCCAGCGCCGTGCGCAGCGTTTCCTGACATTGCGTGACGCCGCACGACACCGCGATCACTTCCGTTGCGACACCCGCTTCCTTCAGACGCACCGCCTCTTCCACGGCGATTTCGTCGAACGGGTTCATCGACATCTTCACGTTGGCGAGTTCGACGCCCGTGTTGTCCGATTTCACGCGGACCTTCACGTTGTAGTCGACCACGCGCTTGACTGGCACCAGAATTTTCATCCACACGCTCCAAAGTTACGATTACGTCAACCCAGCCTCATTATACGAGCCGCGCGTTCGCGCCTTCGGCCAGAACGGCGAACCGGGTCAGCGTGCAATCCATTTGATCTCACTTTAAAAGAACGGTCGTTCGCTTTCCATCCCAAAAAACCCGGATGCGGCGAGAAAGCTCACCAGGCCGCGATGACCGCGCCGGCGTACTTGCCCTCGATGAACTGCTTCACTTCCGGCGAGTGATAGGCGGCCACGAGCTTGCCGACCCACGGCTTGTCCTTGTCGGCGGCGCGGATGGCGATGATGTTCGCGTACGGGCCGCGCGGATCTTCGATGGCGATGGCGTCGGACTTCGGCTTCAGGCCGGCTTCCATCGCGAAGTTCGTGTTGATGGCGGCGGCATCGACATCGGCGAGCGAGCGCGGAATCTGCGCGGCGTCCAGTTCGACGATCTTCAGCTTCTTCGGATTCTCGACGATATCGAGCGGCGTCGCCTTCAGGCCCGCATCCGCGCGCAGCTTCAGCAAGCCCTGCTTTTGCAGCAGCAGCAACGCGCGGCCGCCGTTGGTCGGATCGTTCGGCACGGCGATGCGCGCGCCATTCGGCAACTCATTCAGCGACTTGAGCTTCTTCGAATAGATGCCCATCGGGAACGTGACCGTATCGGCGACCTTAATAAGCTTGTAGCCGCGGTCTTTCACCTGCGCGTCCAGATACGGCTGATGCTGGTAGCTGTTGGCGTCGAGATCGCCCGCCGCGAGTGCCGCGTTCGGCTGCACGTAGTCCGAGAATTCGACGACCGTGATCTTCAGCCCGTTCTTCGCGGCGACCTGCTTCACGACTTCCATGACTTGCGCGTGCGGGCCGCCCGTCACGCCGACCTTGATGGCGTTGTCGTCCGCGTGCGCGAGCGTGCTCATGAGCGATGCCGCGCCGAGCGCCGCGGCGAACTTCAGGATGAATCGACGTTGCATGTGCTGACCTTCTTCTTAATGGAATTATTTGTGGCTCAGACGGCGCACGAGCCAGTCGCCGAACGACTGCACGAGCTGCACGAACACGATGAGAATGACGACGACCGCCAGCATCACTCCCGGCAGGAATCGCTGGTAGCCGTAGCGGATGCCGAGATCGCCGAGGCCGCCGCCGCCGATCGCGCCGGCCATCGCCGAATAGCCGACCAGCGAGACGAACGTGATGGTGAGTCCCGCGACGACACCCGGCAGCGACTCCGGCAGCAGCACCTTGAAGACGATCTGGCTCGTGGTCGCGCCCATGGCCTGCGCGGCTTCGATGAGACCGCGATCCACTTCGCGCAGCGCCGTTTCGACGAGCCGCGCAATGAACGGCGCCGCCGCGATGGTGAGCGGCACGACCGCCGCCGCCGTGCCGATGGACGAGCCGACGATGAGCCGCGTGAACGGAATGACCGCGACAAGCAGGATGATGAACGGCGTCGAGCGCACCGCATTGACGATGCCGCCGAGCACGCGGTTGACGGCCATGTTTCGCAGCACGCCGTCGCGGTCGGTCAGATAGAGCAGCACGCCGAGCGGCAGGCCCACCGCCGCGCCGACGAGTCCCGAGATGCCGACCATGATCAGCGTTTCCCAGAACGACTGCACGAACATGTCGAACATTTCACTCAACATGGGACAACTCCTCCACGACCACGCCTTGCGTGCGCAAATAAGCGATCGCCTCCGCGACCTTGACCGGCTGACCGCCCGCCAGCACGGCGAGTGATCCGAACGCCTGCCCCTGAATCTCGTCGATCTGGCCGTGCAGGATGTTGAAGTCCAGTTCGTAGCGGCGGATCGTTTCGGAAAGAATCGGCTGGTCGACGCCCGAGCCCGTGAACGCGAGCCGCAGCAAATGGCCGCTGCCACTCTTGAGCCGCTCGGCGACGCGCGCCTTCAGCGCGGGCGGCAGCTCATGCGCGATGACATCGCCGATGAGCGCGCGCGTGACTTCGTGATGCGGCTGCATGAAGACATCGACGACCTTGCCTTCCTCGACCACGCGCCCCGCATCCAGCACGGCCACGCGATCGCAGACCTGCTTGATGACCTCCATCTGATGCGTGATGAGCACGATGGTGAGCCCGAGCTCGCGATTGATCTTGCGCAGCAGGTCGAGAATTGCGCGCGTGGTTTCGGGATCGAGCGCGGACGTGGCTTCGTCGGAGAGCAGCACTTTCGGATTGCTCGCGAGCGCCCGCGCGATGCCCACGCGCTGCTTCTGCCCGCCGCTGATCTGCGCCGGATACTTGTCCTTGTGCGTGGTGAGGCCGACGAGGTCGAGCAGCGGCAGCACCGCCGCTTCGATTTCCGCGCGCTTCTTGCCCGCGAGTTCGAGCGGCAGCGCGACGTTGCCGTACACCGTGCGCGACGACAGAAGGTTGAAGTGCTGAAAGATCATGCCGATGTCGCGGCGCGCGGCGCGCAAGTCGTCGGGGCGCAGCGTCGTGAGATCGCGTCCATCGACGATCACGTTGCCTTCGCTCGGCCGCGTCAGCAGATTGAGCGTGCGCACCAGCGTGCTCTTGCCCGCCCCGCTGCGCCCGATGATGCCGAACACTTCGCCGGCGGGAATCGTCAAGTTGACGTTGTGCAGCGCTTCGACCCAGCCTCGGGGTCCCGCGAAACGCTGCGAGAGGTTACGTATGTCGATCATGCGCCGGTCTGGAAAATGCAAACGGCGGAAGGCTTCGCCAGGTGAGAGCACCCGCGCAGCCGGCCGCCGCTTGTTGAACTGCCGCTTTTTGAGAAGCGCGATTTTACAGGACGCTGACCGCTTCGCTTAATAACGATTTCGGATCGGCTAATTACGCTGGCCTATTTGGCCGCTCGCTAGATCTGCGCCAATGCCCGCAAGTGCGCGACGACGCTGCGCCCGAGCGCCGACAGGTTGTAGCCGCCTTCGAGACAACTGACGATGCGCCCCTCTGCATGGCGCTCCGCTACCGCACGAATCTGCTCGGTGATCCACGCGTAATCGTCTTCCACAAGGCCCATGTTGCCGAGGTCGTCCTCGCGGTGCGCGTCGAAACCGGCAGAGACGAACAACATCTGCGGCTTGAACTCCTCGAGGCGCGGCAGCCACATCAAGTCGATCACTTCGCGCACCGCCATGCCCTTCGTGCGCGCGGGCAGCGGCACGTTCACCATGTTCGGCGCGTGGCTGTCCGCGCCGCTGAACGGATAGAACGGATGCTGGAAGAAGCTGCACATCAGCACGCGCGAGTCGCCGGTGAAGGCGGCTTCGGTGCCGTTGCCGTGATGCACGTCGAAGTCGATGACCGCGACGCGTTGCAGTCCGTGCACTTCCAGCGCATGACGCGCGGCAATTGCGACGTTATTGAAGAGACAGAAGCCCATCGCGCGCGCGGGCTCCGCGTGATGGCCCGGCGGACGCACGCTGCAAAACGCGTTGTCGTAGCGGCCTTCGATGACGGCATCGGTCGCCGCGATGGCCGCGCCCGCCGCGCGCAACGCCGCGCGATACGACTGCGGACACATCGACGTGTCCGGGTCCAGTTCACTGCGCCCATGCTCCGGCGTGCGGCTCTTGATGTAGTCGATGTGCGCCTGCGTGTGGACGCGCGCGAGATCGGCTTCCTCGGCGAGCGGCGCGTCTTCGCGCTCGATCAGGGCGTCGATGCGGCTCGCGATGAGTTGATCTTCGATCGCCTGAAGGCGCGCGGCGCATTCGGGATGCCACTGGCCGTTATCGTGCTGAAGGCAGTCGGAGTGGGTGTAGAAGCCGGTGGCCATGATGTCTCGCAGTGCCGCTGTCGTCGGCGCGTCTCGTCTTTTTTCGTCATACGCGATCCCGTGCCGCGCATTTGACGTTAAGTTACCACACCGTTCGAAACGGCCGTCGCGCCGGGTCTTGCCGAGCCGCATCGGCATGGCGCGCGCAGGGCGTCGGTTATACTGCCCCGACGCCCCGGCAGCCAGCGCCGACGGCACGTTGCAGGCCAATGCGCTCGGTCAAGAATCGTTGCAAGAAGCTGCACGCGACGGCAGAACATCCGGCATCGCCCTCAATCGCTCACCAAGCACACTATGACTTTTCAGCTTGCCTCGCTCGATTTCCCTCTCAAGCCGCTGACGCGCGCGTTCATCGCTTCCTTGCTGTGCGCAATCGGCGGCGTCTGCGGCAACAGTGCCCTTGCGCAGTCGCAGCAGCCGCAGAGCGCGACGCCGCAAGGGCAAGTGTTCGAAGAAGAGATCGTGCCGCAGCGGTACGCGAACAACCCGAATGTCGAGGCGTTCATCAACGACATGGTCGCGCGCTACGATTTCGATCCCGCCACGCTGCACGACCTCTTCAATCGCGTGAGCTACTCCGCGACGGCGGTGAAGCTGGTGTTGCCGTCGCCCACGCCATCGCTCAAGAACTGGCGCGCGTACCAGTCGCGTTTCATCGAGCCGATTCGCATCAACGCGGGCGTGAAGTTCTGGCGCGCGAATCAGGCCACGTTGCAGCGCGCGTCCGCGCAGTTCGGCGTGCCGCCGGAAGTGATCGTCGGGATCATCGGTGTCGAGACCATCTACGGCAAGTACATGGGCAATTTCCGCGCGCTCGACGCGCTGACCACGCTCACGTTCGACTACCCGAACACGCCGAACCGCGCCGAACGTCAGGCGACGTTCCGCAAGAATCTCGAAGACCTGCTCGTCTGGACGCGCGATTCGCAAATCGATCCGACGACCGTGCTCGGCTCGTACACCGGCGCCATCGGCATTCCGCAGTTTCTGCCGAGCAGCATCGTGCAGTACGCGGTGGACTTCGACGGCAACGGCCGCATCGATTTGCGCACGAGTCCGGCGGATGCCATCGGCAGTGTCGCGAATTATCTGAAGCAGAACGGCTGGGAGCCGGGCCGTCCGGTCGTGTGGCGCATTGCGGGCGATGAAGGCAGCCAGGGCATCGCGCAAGCCGCGGCTGACGGGCAGCCGGAGCCGCACTGGTCGCTCGCGCAGTTGACGAAGGCCGGCATGCTGCTGACCGAGCCGGGCCTGAACCTGGGCGCGGAAGCGGCCACGCCGCTGACCGTCGTGGACCTGCCGACGCCGGGCCGCGCGACCGAATACACGCTCGGCCTCAAGAACTTCTATGTGCTGACGCGCTACAACCGCAGCTTCTTCTACGCGCTCGCCGTGTATCAGTTGGGCGAGGCCGTGAAGGCGCGCATGGCGGCGGGCGACGCGTCGCAATAAGGTCGCTTCTCATCGGCGGTCCGCCGTGCGAAGCGGACCGCGATTGATGAGCGCGCTCAGGCGGGAAAGACGCCCGTCGACAGATAACGGTCGCCGCGGTCGCAGACGATGAACACAATGGTCGCGTTCTCGAGCTGACGCGCGACGCGCAGCGCGACTTCGCACGCGCCGCCCGACGAAATGCCGGCGAAGATGCCTTCCACCGACGCGAGCCGCCGCGCCATTGCCTCGGCTGCCGCCTGACTCACGTTCTCCACGCGATCCACGCGGCTGCGATCGAAAATCTTCGGCAAGTACGCTTCCGGCCATTTGCGGATACCCGGAATGCGCGAGCCCTCCTCCGGCTGCGCGCCGATGATCTCGATCTTCTCGTTCTTCTCCTTCAGATACTGCGACACGCCCATGATCGTGCCGGTCGTGCCCATGGAGGAGACGAAATGCGTGATGCGTCCTTCGGTCTGCCGCCACAGTTCCGGACCGGTGGTTTCGTAGTGCGCCAGCGGATTGTCCGGATTCGCGAACTGATCGAGGATGATGCCACGGCCGTCGCGCTGCATCTGATCGGCGAGATCGCGCGCGTACTCCATGCCGCCCGTGACCGGCGTGAGAATGATCTGCGCGCCGTACGCGCCCATGCTCTGACGCCGCTCGATGGACAGGTCCTCCGGCATGATCAGCACCATCTTGTAGCCGCGCACGGCCGCTGCCATCGCGAGCGCAATGCCGGTGTTGCCGCTCGTCGCCTCGATCAGCGTGTCGCCCGGCTTGACGCGGCCGCGCTCTTCAGCTTTCCTGATCATCGACAGCGCCGGACGGTCTTTCACCGAGCCGGCCGGGTTATTGCCTTCGAGCTTGCCGAGCACGACGTTGTTGCGGCTGCGGATTTCATCGTCCACCACGCGGACGAGTTGCACGAGCGGCGTATTGCCGATCGTGTCTTCGATAGTCATGTAAGCCATAGCGGACCGGATTCGGGTTCCACGGAACGACGGCGCATGCTTGTGCGCGCGTTCGCCGGAATATTGATATGGGAGTTCATTGATTGTAGCCCACCGCTTCGCGCCATGCGCCTCGCCCCTCCTGCGCGGATGGCTACGCGAGCGGCCGAGCGCGCGGCTTTCGTCACGCAAAAAACCCGCGGCGAGGCAAACCGCGGGGAGCCCAAACATCCGAAGGCTGAAGGAGCGAAGAAACCCGTTGCAGCGCGCGGCCGCCGACAAGCCGCGCCGCGCGCCCTACCGCTTACTTCTTGACGACCACAGGCTTGGACGCCTGCGACGACAGCACGGGCGTCGCGCTGACGCCGTTGGCACCATTGGCGCCGGTGGCCGCAGGCGTGCCGGTTGCCGCGGTCTTCGACGCCGTGCCGATGGTCAGGCCTTCGGCCGTGAGCCGTTGCACCGTCTTGCCGCCCATGCCTTTGACGCGCGAGCTGAGATCGGCCGCATCCTTGAAGGGGCCGTGCGCCTGACGTTCATCGAGAATGGCTTTCGCCTTCGCCGGGCCGATGCCCTTGATGCCGCGCAGGGCATCGGTATTGGCGGTGTTGACATCGACCGCTGCGAGCGCCGAACCGATGGACAGGGTGAGCGCGAGCGCAACGAGGGTCGAAAGGGCTTGCTTGAACATGCTGAGTCTCCAGAAGAACCGGCCGGCGAACAGTGCCGACCGCGAGACCCAGTGTAGAGAGACTTCGATGGCGTTTATAGCTGGCCGAATAGCCAACGCACGTAGCGGTCGACGCCTTCCTGAACGGTGAGAAACGGCGCTTCGTAGCCGGCTGCGCGCAGGCGCGTCTGGTCCGCTTGCGTGAAGCACTGGTACTTGCCGCGCAGCGCGTCGGGAAACGGAATGTACTCGATCAGCCCGCGCTGCACGAGTTCCGCGAGCGACAGCGGCGCTTCGCCGTCGATCGCGCGAAGCGAGTTGACGACCGTCGACGCAATGTCGTTGAACGGCTGCGCGCGCCCCGTGCCGAGATTGAAGATGCCCGACTTCTCAGGATGATCGAGAAAGTGCAGATTGACCTTCACCACGTCTTCCACGGACACGAAATCGCGCGTCTGCTCGCCCGCCGCGTAGCCGTTGTATTCGCCGAAGAGCTTGACCTTGCCTTCGGCGCGGAACTGGTTGAAGTTGTGAAACGCGACCGACGCCATGCGCCCCTTGTGCGTCTCGCGCGGACCGTACACGTTGAAATAGCGGAAGCCGACGATCTGGCTGCCTGCCTTCGGCAAGACCTGACGCACGATCTGATCGAAAAGGAACTTCGAGTAACCGTACACGTTGAGCGGCTTCTCGACTTCGCGCTCCTCGACGAAGCGGCTCGATCCGCCGTAGGTCGCCGCCGACGACGCATACAGAAACTGCGCGCCCTGCGCGAGACAGATGTCCATCACGTCCCGGCTGTACCGGAAGTTGTTGTCCATCATGTAGCGGCCGTCGGTTTCCATCGTGTCGGAGCAGGCGCCTTCGTGGAACACCGCGCGCACCTTGCCGAAGTCGCCGCGCCGGAAGCGCTCGACGAACTCGGTCTTGTCGAGGTAATCGTCGATCTCGCAATCGACGAGATTCTTGAACTTGTCGGCGCGCGTGAGGTTGTCCACCGCGATCACGCGATGCTCGCCGCGCTCGTTGAGCGCCTTGACGATATTGCTGCCGATGAAGCCGGCCGCCCCGGTAACGATGAAAGTCATGTGAGATCAGGCGAAGAGTTCGTTGTAGTCGACGGTCGCCGTGCCGAGCTTGCCCACGACGATGCCGGCCGCGCGGTTCGCATACACGATGGAATCGACGAGCGGCACGCCTGCGCCGAGCATGGTGGCGACCGTTGCGATGACGGTGTCGCCCGCGCCCGACACATCATACACTTCGCGCGCTTCGGCCGAATTGTGCAGCACCTGGTTCTCCGTGAAGAGCGTCATGCCCTCTTCCGAGCGCGTCAGCAAGAGCGCGCCTAGATCCAGATCCGTTCGCAGCTTCGTCACGCGCTCGTGCAGGTCTTCCTCGGACTTCCAGTGGCCGATCACTTCGCGCAGTTCCGCGCGATTCGGCGTGATGAGCGTCGCGCCGCGATAACGCTCCCAGTCGTCGCCCTTCGGATCGACGAGCACGGGTTTGCCGGCCTCGCGCGCGTCGGCGATCATCTTCGTAACGTGCGTGAGACCGCCCTTCGCGTAGTCCGACATCAGAATGACGTCGTGCTGCGGCAGCAGCTCCGTGAAGCGTTCGAGGCACGCGCGCAGCACTTCGTGATTCGGCGTGTTCTCGAAGTCGACGCGCAGCAGTTGCTGCTGACGCGACAACACGCGCAGCTTGATGGTCGTGAGCAACTCCGGGTCGCGCGCCAAGTGCGCGGCGACCCGGCTTTCGCCGAGCAGCTCGACGATGCGCTCGCCCGGCTCGTCATGCCCCACGACGCACAGCAGACCCGCCTGCGCGCCGAGGGCCGCCGCGTTGCGCGCGACGTTCGCCGCCCCGCCCAGGCGATCCTCCTTCTTCTGCACGTGCACGACCGGCACGGGCGCCTCGGGCGAGATGCGGTTCACATCGCCGAACCAGTAGCGGTCGAGCATCACATCGCCGACCACCAGCACGCGCGCCGCGGAAATGCGGGCGCGCGGCACCACTGGGATATTCGCCGGGCTATTGCCGGCTGCCATTGCCGTCGAGTTCGACATGGGGACGTCCTATTGCAAAATAATCGATGCCTAGTTCAGCCATCGCTTCCGGTTCATACAAATTGCGGCCGTCGAAGATAACCGGCATCTTCAGCTCGCTCTTCAAGTGCCCGAAGTCCGGGCTCTTGAATTCCTTCCATTCGGTCACGATGACGAGCGCGTCCGCGCCCGTCAAGGCTTCCTGCTGCGTTTGCACGAAGTGCAGACGCTCCATGTCCTCGCGGCGGCCTTCCAGATCGAGCGCGAACACGCGCTGCGCTTCGGTCATGGCGACAGGATCGTACGCCCGCACGGTCGCGCCGCGTTCGAGCAGCGACGCGATCAGACGCCGGCTCGACGCCTCGCGCATGTCGTCGGTATTCGGCTTGAATGCGAGGCCCCACACGGCGAACGTGCGGCCGCGCAGGTCCTCGCCCATGCGCTTGACGATCTTGTTGACGAGCACTTCCTTCTGCGCGTTGTTGACCGCTTCGACCGATTCGAGAATCTGCAGCCGATGTCCGTTTTCGCGCGCCGTCTGCACGAGCGCCTGCACGTCCTTCGGGAAGCACGAGCCGCCGTAGCCGCAACCCGCATACAGGAAGTGATAGCCGATGCGCGGGTCCGAGCCAATGCCGCGACGCACGGATTCGATGTCCGCGCCGACCGCATCCGCCAGATTCGACAGATCGTTCATGAACGAGATGCGCGTGGCCAGCATGGCGTTGGCGGCGTACTTCGTGAACTCGGCGGAGCGCACGTCCATGTAGAGCGTGCGCTCGTGATTGCGGTTGAACGGCGCGTAAAGGCGCTTCATCATTTCGCGCGCGCGGTTGCCGGCTTGATCGTCGTCGATGCCGATCACGATGCGGTCCGGCCGCATGAAGTCGTCGACCGCGGCGCCTTCCTTCAGGAACTCGGGATTCGATACGACGGAAAAGCCGTGCTTGTCCGCGACATCGAGTCCGCGCGCCTTCAGTTCTTCGTCGACGACGCGCTTGACTTGCAGCGCCGTGCCGACCGGCACCGTCGACTTGTCGACGATCACCTTGAAGCCGTTGGAATAGCGTCCGATGTTGCGCGCGGCCGCGAGCACGTACTGCAAGTCGGCCGAGCCGTCTTCGTCGGGCGGCGTGCCGACCGCGATGAACTGGATGTCGCCGTGCTCGACGCTCGCCTTTACGTCAGTGGAGAACTGGATGCGCCCCGCTGCACGCGTGCGCTTGAGCATTTCCTGGAGGCCCGGCTCGTGAATCGGCACGCCGCCGTTATTGAGGATCTCGATCTTGCGCGGATCGACGTCGACACAAAACACGTCATTGCCGATTTCAGCGAGGCAAGCACCGGTCACAAGACCGACGTAACCCGTACCAACGATGGTAACTTTCATAGCTCTCCGTGGGTTTCTAAGATAGCGGCGATGATGATGAGCGCGAAAACAGCGCGCTCGCGATGGTGTGCGAACTCAGGCCGAACTCGTGATCGGTTCGACGCGTCGTGGCGCGTAGGTCTCCCAGCCGCTGCAGCCGGGGCACTGCCAATAAAACAGGCGCGCGCGGAATCCACACGTTTGACATGTATACCGCGGCAAATTCTTGGTGCGTTGCTTGACGAGCGTGCGCATGAGCTGCAGTTCGCCCCGGCGCGGCTCCTCGGCGGTCGCTTCCTGCGCTTCGAGCAGGCGCGTCATGCCCGCGAGATTCGGAGCGATCTCCATTTGCCTGCGCACGAGCGCGTGCGCCGCATCGAGACCGCGCAATTCCTGGACATGCTTGTACGCGACATCCAGCAGATCGTTCGACGGATAACGCGTCGCGTAGTCGATCAGCAAGTCGACGCCTTCTTCCTTGCGACCCAGCGCGGCATAGGCCTTCATCAGCTTCTCGGCGACGAGCGGCAGATACGCTTCGTTCTGCGCCTCGACGCGCTTCCAGACAGCAATCGCGGCCTCGATGTTTCCGGCGGCGGCTTCGGCGTCGCCCGAGAGAATCGTGGCGCGGACGTTGTCCGGATTCGACGCCAGCGCGAGCTTCAGTTCGGCGCGCGCATCCTCCAGATTCTTGCGCTGCAACGCTTCCTGCGCGAGTTCGCAATGGAAATGCGCGATTTCCATATGCAGCGACGGCGCGCCCATTTTCTCGATGCGCTCGGCCGTGGTGATGGATTTCGGCCAGTCCTTCTCGATCTCGTAAATGGTGAGCAGCGCGCGTTGCGCGCCGAGCGAATATTCGCCGGCTTCCAGCGACCGAAACGTTTCCTCCGCGCGATCCAGCAAGCCCGCCTTCAGGAAGTCCTGCCCGAGTTCATACAGCGCGTGATCGCGTTCGGCGACCGGCAGATCAGCGCGGCTCAACAAATTCTGATGCACGCGAATCGCGCGATCCGTCTCGCCGCGCCGCCGAAACAGATTGCCGAGCGCAAAGTGTAGTTCGATCGTTTCCGGGTCCAGCTTGGCGACTTCGATGAACGCGTCGATCGCCTTGTCGTGTTGCTCGTTGAGCAGGAAATTCAGGCCGCGAAAGTACGAGCGCGGCAAGTTCGCATTCTCGGATAACAGCGTTTTCAGGTCGTAGCGCGATGCCATCCAGCCTAGCGCGAATGCGACCGGGATGACGAGCAGCCACCAGAAGTCTAGATCCATGCGAATGTTCGGTGAGTCGGTTAGGTGTCTGCTTCGGGCGAATCAAGCGCAAGCGCCGCCGCCCGGACGATGCGCGTATCAGATGAGCGGCGGCATCGGCGGTTCTTCTTTGACCAGCGGCGTTTCCCGTGCGGCGCGCACGTCGCGCTTCAGACGCCCGTTTTCGATCCGCAAGCGCAGCATCGCCGGCACCGCCGAAACGAGCCCGGCGAGCAGTCCCACGACGAAGAACGCCAGCCCGATCAGGATCAGCGGCGCCTGCCAGGCGTAGCCTGCGAGGAAATTCAGCGTCGCCGTCTGCGTGTTGGCGAGCGCCAGCACGAGCAACAACACGAAGACCAGAACGCGGATCAGCCAGACTATGAATTTCATGAACGTCTCGCAATGGCGGGGCATCCGCGGCCGTCGCTTCGCCGTTCGGCCTACGTGATTACCCGAGTCAAAGTGACCGGTATTGTAATGGATGCGTTTGCTTGGAAGCACCGGCGCGGCCCAAGCCTCCGACGAAACGTCCGAACTATGTGCGCTAGCGAACGCGAGGCGCCGCGTGCAGCCCGTCGGGACGAAAAAAAAGCACCCACATGGGGTGCTTTTCTGGTCGATTGCCTCGTGGCCGGACGTCGCGGCGGATCACTTGCGCGCACGCGCACGCAATGATGCGTAGCGATGCGCGCCGATCAGAGATCGTCCGCATCGTCGTCATTCGACGCCTTCAGCGGCTCGCCCGCGCGGCCATCGACGCGTTCACGCAACTCCTTGCCCGGCTTGAAGTGCGGCACGAATTTCTCCGGCACCAGCACTTTTTCACCCGACTTGGGATTGCGCCCGACGCGCGACGGACGACGGTTGAGCCCGAAGCTGCCGAAGCCGCGAATTTCGATGCGATGACCGTTGGCAAGCGCCTCCGACATTGCATCGAGCATCGTCTTGACCGCGAAATCCGCATCCTTGAGCACAAGTTGCGGAAATCGCGAGGCCAACTGGGCGACCAATTCCGATTTGGTCATACTGCAGCAGTACCGTTAAGGCTTAGCTGTTCTGGCCGTCGAGCTTGGCCTTCAGCAGCGCGCCGAGGTTGGTCGTGCCGGTAGCGGCGGCGTTCGAGTCCGAAGCTTGCAGGCCGCGCATGGCTTCCTGCTGCTCGGCCGAATCCTTCGCCTTGATCGACAGGTTGATGCCGCGCGACTTGCGATCGATGTTGATGATCATCGCGTTGACCTTGTCGCCTTCCTTCAGCACGTTGCGCGCATCTTCCACGCGGTCCTGTGCGATTTCCGAAGCGCGCAGGTAGCCTTCGACTTCGCCCGACAGCGTGACGACCGCACCCTTCGGATCGACCGACTTCACGACGCCGTCGACGATAGCGCCCTTGTCGTTGATCGCGACGAAGTTGCTGAACGGATCGCCTTCGAGCTGCTTGATGCCGAGCGAAATGCGCTCCTTCTCGACGTCGATGCCCAGAACCACGGCTTCGACTTCGTCGCCCTTCTTGTACTTGCGAACAGCTTCTTCGCCCGTTTCCGACCACGACAGGTCCGACAGGTGAACCAGACCGTCGATGCCGCCCGGCAGACCGATGAAGACGCCGAAGTCGGTGATCGACTTGATCGCGCCTTGCAGCTTGTCGCCCTTCTTGAAGTTGCGGCTGAAGTCGTCCCACGGATTCGGCTTGCACTGCTTCATGCCGAGGCTGATACGACGGCGGTCTTCGTCGATTTCGAGAACCATGACTTCGACTTCGTCGCCCAGCTGCACGACCTTCGACGGTGCAACGTTCTTGTTCGTCCAGTCCATTTCCGACACGTGGACGAGGCCTTCGATGCCCGATTCCACTTCGACGAATGCGCCGTAGTCGGTGATGTTCGTGACCTTACCGAACAGACGCGTGCCCGACGGGTAACGGCGCGAGATGCCTTCCCACGGATCGTCGCCCAGTTGCTTGATACCGAGCGAAACGCGGTTCTTCTCTTGGTCGAACTTGAGGATCTTCGCGGTGACTTCCTGGCCGACCGACAGCACTTCCGACGGGTGACGCACGCGACGCCATGCGATGTCGGTGATGTGCAGCAGGCCGTCGATGCCGCCGAGGTCCACGAACGCGCCGTAGTCGGTGATGTTCTTGACCACGCCTTCCACGATCGCGCCTTCCTTCAGCGTTTCGAGCAGCTTTGCGCGCTCTTCGCCTTGGGTAGCTTCGATCACGGCACGGCGCGACAGCACGACGTTGTTACGCTTGCGGTCGAGCTTGATGACGCGGAATTCGAGCGTCTTGCCTTCGTACGGGGTCGTGTCCTTGACCGGACGCGTGTCCACGAGCGAACCCGGCAGGAACGCGCGGATGCCGTTGACCATCACGGTCATGCCGCCCTTCACCTTGCCGGTGATGGTGCCGGTGACGAGTTCGTTGTTGTCCAGCGCTTTTTCCAGCGACAGCCACGAAGCCAGACGCTTCGCCTTGTCGCGCGACAGGATAGTGTCGCCATAGCCGTTTTCCAGCGCGTCGATCGCGACGGAAACGAAGTCGCCCGCCTGCACTTCCACTTCACCCGCGTCGTTCAGGAACTCTTCGAGCGGAATATAGGCTTCGGACTTCAGACCAGCATTCACGACCACGAAGTTGTGGTCGACACGCACGACTTCGGCGGAGATCACTTCGCCAGCGCGCATGTCCTGCTTGGTCAGCGACTCTTCGAACAGAGCCGCAAAAGATTCGTTATTCGGGGTGGAGGTTTGCAGGTCGGACATAAAAATCAATATTTGCACAGCTTTGCGCTAATGGCCGAAAAGGGCCGACGATGCGCGAAGCCGTACGGGGTTAAGGGGTTTAACACACGCTCGGCCACATGACGGAGCACCCAACTATCCGGCAGCCGACCACAGCGGCGGGCGAACCGGCACATCTACTACGTTTTCAGCTACACGCGCACTTCGCTGTACCAGCCGATGATTTGTTCGACCGCTTGATCGATCGACAAACCGGAGGTGTCCAGCGTCTTCGCGTCCGCCGCGGGCTTTAGCGGCGCGGCTGCCCGGTTCATGTCGCGGGCGTCGCGTTCGCGCAAATCGCGCAGCAAGTCATCCATATTAGCAGAAAAGCCTTTTTGCATCAATTGCTTATGGCGTCTCGCCGCGCGGGCCTCGACGCTCGCGGTCAGAAACACCTTCAGCGTGGCGTCGGGGAAGATGACCGTGCCCATGTCGCGGCCGTCGGCGACGAGCCCCGGGCGCTTGCGAAACGCCCGCTGCCGGGCGACGAGCGCCTGCCGCACTTCGGGATGCACTGCGATCGCGGACGCGCGATTGCCGATTTCCTCGGCGCGGATTTCGGTCGATACATCGACGCCGTCCAGTTGCGCGCACCCTTCGCGAAAGGTGATATGGAGGTCGCCGACGAGGTTTGCAAGCGCGGGGGCGTCGCCCTTGTCGATGCCGTAGCGGACGCTCGCGAGCGCCGCGAGCCGGTACAGCGCGCCGCTGTCGAGCAGGTGAAACCCGAGCGTGGCCGCGACGACCGCCGCGACCGTGCCCTTGCCGGACGCCGTCGGCCCGTCGATGGTGATGACTGGAGTGGGGTCGAATGGACGGCTCGGTTTCATTGCGTATGGCCGTTGCGGCCCGTTGTTGCTGTTTTCGTGATGGAAGGCATGGCGCGGCTCAGGTTCTGACGAGCGTCGCGAAACGGTCGAAATAGTCGGGGAAAGTCTTGTTCACGCACTTCGGATCGTTGATGCGCACGGGCACGCCGCCCAGACTCACGAGCGAGAAGCACATGGCCATGCGGTGATCGTCGTAGGTGTCGATCGCGGCGTTCGCGGTGAGCTTCGCCGGCGGCGTGACGACCAGATAATCCGCGCCCTCCTCGACCGTCGCGCCGACCTTGCGCAATTCGGTCGCCATCGCGGCGATGCGGTCGGTTTCCTTCACGCGCCAGCTTGCGATGTTGCGCAGCGTCGTCGTGCCGTTCGCGAAAAGCGCGGCCACGGCAATGGTCATCGCGGCGTCGGGAATCAGGTTGAAGTCCATGTCGATGGGCGCGAGCTTGCCGTCGTCGGACTCGACGCCGCGCACCTCGATCCAGTCGTCGCCCATCATCACGTTCGCGCCCATGCGATTGAGCGCATCCGCGAAGCCGACGTCGCCCTGAATGCTCGACCGTCCGACGCCTTCCACGCGCACCGGCCCGTGGCCGATGGCGCCCGCCGCCAGAAAATACGACGCGGACGACGCGTCGCCTTCCACCATGATCGCGCCGGGAGACTGGTACGACGCGCCCGCGGGCACGGTGAACCGCGCCCAGCCGTCGCGCTCGACGGTGACGCCGAAGCGTTCCATCAACCGCACCGTGATTTCGATATAGGGCTTCGAAATGAGCTCGCCTTCGACTTCGATCGTCACCGGGCCGCTGCGGCCCTCGATGACCGGCAGGCTCATCAGGAGCGCGGTGAGAAACTGGCTCGACACGTCGCCCCGCACGCGAATGGGCTTGTCCACGGCGATCTTCGACGCGTGAATCCTGAGCGGCGGGAAGCCGTCGTTCTGCTCGTAGTCGATGTTCGCGCCGATCTGACGCAAGCCGTCGACGAGATCGCCGATCGGCCGCTCGTGCATGCGCGGCACGCCGTGCACGCGGTATTCGCCGCCGTTGACCGCGAGCGCCGCCGTCAGCGGACGCACCGCCGTTCCCGCGTTGCCGAGAAAAAGCTCCGCCGACTTGGACGGAAACGCGCCGCCCGTGCCCGTGACGGTCACGCGCTCGCCATCGCGTTGGAGCGATACGCCGAGCGTTTCCAGCGCGGTCAGCATCACGCGCGTGTCGTCGGAATCGAGCAGATTGGTGATCGCCGTTTCGCCGGTCGAAAGCGCGGCGAGCAGCAGCACGCGGTTCGAGATGCTCTTCGAGCCGGGCAGCCGCACCGTGCCGGACGCGCGCGCGAAGGGTCCGAGGTCGAGATGTTCCATGCTGTTTCCTGGTGTGTCTTATTTCGCGGCGGGATCGCCGGAAATCTTCTTGCCGCCGCGTTCCTGCCACTCCGTGCGCGCCACGCGCGAGCGCGCGAACGCGGCTTCGAGCGCGGCGCCGTCCGACGCGTCGATGGCCGCGCGAAACCGCGCCAGCACGTCGGTGTAGGCGTCGAGTTCGGCGAGCAGCGCCGCGCGGTTCGCCAGACAGACGTCGCGCCACATTTCCGGGCTCGACGCCGCAATGCGCGTGAAATCGCGAAAGCCACCCGCAGCGAACGAGAACTTCAGTTGCGCGTCCGGCGCTTCGAGAATCTGCTCGACGAGCGCGAACGAGAGCACATGCGGCAGATGACTCACCGACGCGAACACGCGATCGTGCTGCGCCTCGCTCATCGTGTGCAACGCCGCGCCGGTCGCCCGCCACATCGCGGCAATGCGCTCGACGGCTTCGGGCGCGTTCTCGGCAAGCGGACACAGCACGACATTGCGATCGACATAAAGATCAGGCAACGCGGCATTGACGCCGCTCGACTCGCGCCCGGCAATCGGATGTCCCGGCACGAACTGCGCGACGCGTTCGCCGAGTGCCGCCCGTGCCGCTGCGACAACGTCGCTCTTCGTGCTGCCGGCATCCGTCACGATGGCGTGCGCGTCCAGAAACGGCGCGATGCGCGCGAGCAACGGCTGCGTCTGCGCGACCGGCGCGGCGAGCAGCACGATATCGGCGCCCTGCAAAGCGCGAGCGAGCGCGGCGTCGTCATCCAGCGCGGCGGCTTCGTCGATGACGCCGAGCTCGACCGCGCGCGCCACCGACTGCGCCGAACGCCCGACGCCGACCACGCGCCCGGCGAGCCCGGCGCGTTCGCGCAACGCGCGCGCGAGCGATCCGCCGATCAGGCCGACGCCGAAAATAACCAGTTTATTGAAAGTGAACGCGGCCACGGGACATCGCAAAAAGCGCGTCGAAAGACGCGGAAGACGGAACGGCTGAAAGCGCGAATTTTACCGGGCGCGCGGATACGACCCGAGAATCTTGAGAAACGCGGCCTTCTGCCCGAGTTCTTCCAGCGCGGCGGCCACCGACGCATCGTTGCGATGGCCTTCGAGATCGATATAGAAGTAGTACTCCCACGTCCCGACGCGCGCGGGCCGCGATTCGAAGCGCGTCATCGAGACGCCGTGCTTCGCGAGCGGCTCCAGCAGCTTGAACACCGCGCCCGGCTCGTTCGCGACCGACACGATGAGCGAAGTCTGGTCGTGGCCGCTCGCGTCCGACGGCTGCTTGCCGATGATCACGAAGCGCGTGCGGTTGTGCGGATCGTCCTGGATCAGCGAATACACGACGCCCAGGCCGTAGTGCGTCGCCGCGCGGTCGCCGGCGATTGCAGCCACGGTCGGATCCGCCACGGCCATGCGCGCGGCTTCGGCATTGCTCGACACCGCCTGCCGCTCCAGATGCGGCGCGTTCGCGGAAAGCCACCGCTGGCACTGCGCGAGCGCCTGCGGGTGCGCGCAGACGCGCGTCACGCCTTCCAGCGAGCCGGACGCCGTCAGCAGATTGTGATGAATCGGCAACGCAAGCTCGCCGCCGATCACGAGTTGCGTTTGCAGCAGCAGATCCAGCGTGCGCGACACCGCGCCTTCCGCCGAATTCTCGACGGGCACGACGCCGTACTGCGCCGCGCCGGCTTCGACCGAGCGGAACACTTCGTCGATGGACGGGCACGGCAGGCCTTCGATCGAGTGTCCGAAGTATTCGAACATCGCCTGTTCGCTGTAGGTGCCGACCGGCCCGAGGAACGCGGCGCGCAGCGTCTGTTCGAGCGCGCGGCTCGCGGCCATGATCTCGCGCCAGATCGCGCTGATGTGGTCGGCGGCGAGCGGGCCGTCGCTCATGGCCTGCAAGCGCGCGATGACCTGCATCTCACGCTCCGGACGAAACACCGGCGCGTTGAAGTGCTTCTTCACCTCGCCCACTTCGAGCGCCACGGAAGCGCGCTGGTTCAAGAGCGCGATGAGTTGTGCGTCGAGCGCGTCGATGCGCTCGCGCAGCGGTTTGAGCTTTGAATTGAGATCGTCGTCCATGCGGTGCGTGTTGAGCGAATGCGGTTAGAGGAGCGACGGCGCGTTCACGCGCTCGTCCGCTCGAATTCCTTCATATAGTCGACGAGCGCCCTGACGCCCTCGACCGGCACCGCGTTGTAGATCGATGCCCGCATGCCACCGACGGACTTGTGGCCCTTCAGCTGCAGTAGCCCGCGCGCTTTGGCGCCGGCCAGGAAATCGGTATTGCGCGATTCATCGGCAAGGAAGAACGGCACATTCATGCGCGAACGATTCTGCCGCTCGACCTTGTTGACGTAGAAATCGCTGGCGTCGATGGTGTCGTACAACAGCTTCGCCTTTTCGACGTTGCGCGCTTCCATCGCCTCGAGGCCGCCCTGCTTCTTGAGCCACTTGAAGACGAGACCGGCCATGTAGATGGCGTACGTGGGCGGCGTGTTGAACATCGAGTTGTTCTCGGCGACCGTCTTCCACTCGAACGCGGACGGACAAATGGACAGCGCGCGGTCCAGCAGGTCTTCGCGCACCATCACGACCGTCACGCCCGCCATGCCGATGTTCTTCTGCGCGCCCGCGAAGAGCACGCCGAACTTGGCGACGTCCATCGGACGCGACAGGATGTGCGACGATGCATCCGCGACGAGCGGAATGTCGCCGAGATCGGGAATGTCGAAGGCCTCGACGCCGTCGATGGTTTCGTTCGTGCACAGATGCACGTAGGCGGGATCGTCCGACAGCTTCCATTCGCCGATGGCCGGCACGCGCGTGAAGCCTTGCTCCGTCTTGCCCGTGGCCGCGACGTGCGGCGTACAGTACTTCTGCGCTTCCTTGTAGGACTTCGTCGACCACGAACCCGTCATGACGAAATCCGCAGTCTTCTTCGCGCCGAGCAGATTCATCGGCACGATGGCGTTTTCGCCGATGCCGCCGCCCTGCAAAAACAGGATGCGATGCGAAGCCGGCACCTTCAGCAGTTCACGCAGGTCGGTGAGCGCCGCTTCGTGGATCGACATGAATTCCGCGCCGCGGTGGCTCATTTCCATCACGCTCATGCCGCTGCCGTGCCAGTCGAGCATTTCGTCGGCGGCTTGCCTCAACACTTCTTCTGGCATCGCGGCCGGGCCGGCGGAGAAATTGAACACGCGCATGTGGAATCCCGAATGGCAGGCGCGGCGTTGGGTCGAGTCGCTGAGTTCAGCGGATGACGCGCGCCTAAAAAGGAAATGGCTGCTTGTGCGTTTGCACAAACAGCCATTATCGCACTGTCCTGAAAACCCGCCAACGCGCGGGGCAGCGCGCCTCGCCGCGGGTTTTCCGGTTGTCACGCCGTGCTTACTTGCCCGGCTTGACGCTCGCCACTTCCTGATCCGCTTGCGTGCGGGTTGCCTTGATGGCTTGCGGCATGTACTTCTGCATCAGACCGTTGACGACGTCGCGGCCGACCTGATCTTGCACTTGAATGAACTTGCGACCCGTCGGGCTCTTGTAGAAGTTCGTCAGGTCCTTGATCTCGTCGGTCGAGTAGTACTTCGCGTACGCGTCGTACTGGGCCTTCATGGCGTCCTGGCGGAAGTTATCCGTGGCGAACACCTGGCCTGCCGAGTCCACCAGCTTCGGCACTGCGTTCTTCTGCAGCGTCGGGACAGCAGCCTGCTTCTGCTTGTCGTTCAGCGACTTGTTTTCCGACAGCGCGTCCGACAGGATGGCCGGAACGAGCTGCTTCGCTTGCATCTGTGCGCTGTTGCCGATTGCGCCGACGAGCTTTTGCGCGTCGATTGCGTCGAGCAGATCCTTGATCGCAGCTTGCTTGGCCGGATCAACCGGTGCTGCTGCGGCCGGCGCCGCCGCCTGGTTCGGCGCCTGGTTCTGAAGCGACTGAGCCATCGCGAAAGTCGGCACGAAAGCGGCCAGCAACATCCACTGCTTGAAACGTCCTTGCATCATTACTCCCTGTAAAAAATATTCAGTTCAGCACTCGCGACGAGCCTTGCACGTCCGCACGAGCGGCGCTCGCGTTCTCACTCGAGAAACGCAGCGCCGGCATGAGGCTCACGTCGCGCAGCTTAACCAATTCAGGCTTTCAAAAGCGATAACGAGAAACCGGCGACACAAAAAATATCAGGCGTCTTCGCCCGCGTCGCCATTTTGAGATTCGTCGGGCGGTGCGGCGGAAGCGTCGGCATCCGCGGCGGCATCGGCTGCGTCCGCTTCTTCGAGTTCAGCGTCCGCCTCGGCTTCGGCGATATGCTGCAGTCCCGACAACTTCGTGCCCTCGTCAAGGCTGATGAGTGTAACACCTTGGGTTGCGCGGCCCATTTCGCGGATCTCTGACACGCGGGTGCGAATCAGCACGCCCGACGTGGTGATCAGCATGATCTGGCTTTCCGAATCGACGAGCGTCGCGGCGACCACCTTGCCGTTGCGCTCCGATGTCTGGATCGCGATCATGCCCTTCGTGCCGCGGCCGTGGCGCGTGTACTCGTTGATCGGCGTGCGCTTGCCGAAGCCGTTCTGCGTGGCCGTCAGCACCGACTGGTTCTCGCCGCCCGCCACCAGAAGCGCGATGACCTGCTGCCCTTCTTCGAGCTGCATGCCACGCACGCCGCGGGCTTCGCGGCCCATCGCGCGGACGTCGTTTTCGTCGAAACGCACGGCCTTGCCCGAGTCCGAGAACAGCATGACGTCGTGCGCGCCGTCGGTGATGGCCGCGCCGATCAGGTAGTCGCCGTCATCCAGACCGACCGCGATGATGCCCTTCTTCAGCGGACGGCTGAACGCTTCGAGCGGCGTCTTCTTGACGGTGCCGAGCGCGGTGGCCATGAACACGTACTTGTCCGCCGAGAATTCCTTGATCGGCAGAACGACGTTGATCTTCTCGCCGTCCTGCAACGGGAACATGTTGACGATCGGCCGGCCGCGCGAGTTGCGCGAGCCTTGCGGCACTTCGTAGACCTTGACCCAGTAGACGCGGCCGCGGTTCGAGAAGCACAGCATGTGATCGTGCGTGTTCGCGATGAAGAGCGTGTCGATCCAGTCGTCTTCCTTCATCTGCGTGGCCTGCTTGCCGCGCCCGCCGCGCTTCTGCGCGCGGTATTCGGAAAGCGGCTGCGACTTCACGTAGCCGGCATGCGACATGGTCACGACCATTTCCTGCGGCGTGATCAGGTCTTCGGTATTGAGCTCGGTCGCGTTCATTTCGATGCGCGAGCGACGCTCGTCGCCGAATTCCGCGCGCACCTGGCCGAGTTCTTCCACGATCATCTGCCGGATGCGTTCCGGCCGCGCGAGAATGTCGAGCAGGTCGGCGATCTGCGCCATGACCTCGCGATACTCGCCGACGATCTTGTCCTGCTCGAGGCCCGTCAGGCGCTGCAGCCGCATCTGCAGAATTTCCTGCGCCTGCACGTCCGACAGCTTGTACAGGCCGTCTTCCTGCAGACCGTAAGCCGGATTAAGCCCTTCCGGACGATACGCGAGGCGCCCGCCCGAGGCTTCAGTCTCCGCGCGCGTCAGCATTTCGCGCACGAGCGACGAGTCCCACGGACGGTTCATCAGCTCTTGCTTCGCGATAGGCGGCGTGGGCGCAGCCTTGATGATGGCGATGAACTCGTCGATGTTCGCGAGCGCCACGGCGAGACCTTCGAGCACGTGACCGCGGTCGCGCGCCTTGCGCAGTTCGTATACAGTGCGCCGCGTCAGCACTTCCCGTCGATGCGACAGGAAGCACTCCAGCATTTCCTTCAGATTCAGCAGCTTGGGCTGACCGTCGACGAGCGCGACCAGATTCATGCCGAACGTGTCCTGAAGCTGCGTCTGCTTGTACAGGTTGTTCAGGACGACTTCGGGCACTTCCCCGCGCTTGAGCTCGATCACGACGCGCATGCCGCTCTTGTCGGATTCGTCGCGAATGTCGGAGATGCCCTCGATCTTCTTCTCGTTGACGAGTTCCGCGATGCGCTCGAGCAGCGTGCGCTTGTTCACCTGATACGGAATTTCGTCGACGATGATGGCCATGCGCTGGCCGCGGTCGATCTCTTCGAAGTGCGTGGCCGCGCGCATGACGACGCGCCCGCGCCCGGTGCGGTAGCCGTCGCGCACGCCGGCCACGCCATAGATGATGCCGGCGGTCGGGAAGTCCGGCGCGGGCACGATCTCGATGAGCTCGTCGACCGACGATTCGGGATTGTTCAGCAGATGGAGGCAGGCATCGACGATTTCGCGCAGATTGTGCGGCGGAATGTTGGTCGCCATGCCGACCGCGATGCCGGCCGAGCCGTTGATCAGCAGATTCGGGATTCGCGCCGGCAGCACGAGCGGTTCGTTTTCGCTGCCGTCGTAGTTGGGACCGAAGTCGACGGTTTCCTTGTCGATGTCGGCGAGCAGCTCGTGGCCGATCTTCGCCATGCGAATTTCGGTGTAGCGCATGGCCGCGGCGTTGTCGCCGTCGACGGAACCGAAGTTGCCCTGCCCGTCCACGAGCATGTAGCGCAGCGAGAACGGCTGCGCCATGCGGACGATGGTTTCGTACACCGAGGCGTCGCCGTGCGGATGGTACTTACCGATGACGTCCCCGACGATACGCGCCGACTTCTTGTACGCGCGATTCCAGTCGTTGTTCAGTTCATGCATCGAGTACAGCGCCCGGCGATGCACCGGCTTCAGGCCATCGCGGACATCGGGAAGCGCGCGCCCGACGATTACACTCATCGCGTAATCGAGATACGAACGGCGCATTTCCTCCTCGAGGGAGATAGGCAGAGTCTCTTTGGCGAATTGATCCATTATCCGTGTCTTGAACTGTGCAGCAGCGACACGGCAGCGCGTTCGTGAGTTTCGCGACACCCGCCAGCCGGCCGCGCGACTTGCGCCGGCCAGGCGCGTAGCCGGCGTACGCTGCGGCGCTGCGAACGCAGCGCATCGCGAGATTCTACCATGCGGCACCTTCGCGTCCGGCGAGGTGCGTATACATAGTGTTGGTGCGCCGTCCGTGCGGCGTCGCAGGCATTCTGAACGGCGTCAGGCTGTACCAATTACTTACAAAAACTGGGGAACGATTTCCGTCAATTGGTCATCGAGCCGGGCTATCATGCCGCCTCAGCGCTTCGGCAACGGCGAAGCGGCGGCGATAAAAATGCGCGGGAAACGCCGTTTAGGCACGCGATATGCGCAGGTTCGGCGCCTTTGTGGCGCGGGGCCGGCTCCTGTCCCTTTCTTGTTGCGGAGGCACCACATAAGGTTGCGGCCGAACTGGGTGCGGGGATATTTTTATCGTTGCAAGGGAACGATATGGCAAAATGCCAACGCACAAAGTTAGACACTGCTCGAAGTCTATACAAAGCGTTTTGTTCCGCAGGGGAATGTTATACTTCGAGCAATGTATGACCTGTCTTCGTCTACAAGGCTCGCAGTAAACCTGCGGTAATCTCAATTTCGAGAGGAGAAATATGAATAAACTTTCAAAGCTCGCGTTCATTGCAGCTACCGCAGTTATGGCTGCATCGGCCTCGGCGCAATCGGTGCCGGCCTCGCGACAAGCCGTCAATGACAACTGGGTGAATGGCACGGGCGAGTATGTGTGGATGAACGGCACGAACGAACTGTGCTGGCGCGACGCATTCTGGACGCCGGCCACGGCTAACGCGAAGTGCGATGGCGCACTGGTCGCGCAAGCCCCGGCTCCGGCAGTTGCTCCGCCGCCGCCGCCCGCACCGGCTATCACCAGCCAGAAGGTTACGTACCAGGCCGACGCCCTGTTCGACTTCGACAAGGCAGTCCTGAAGCCGGCCGGCAAGACCGCGCTGGACGATCTCGCATCGAAGATCGGCGCGCTGAACCTCGAAGTCGTGGTTGCAACGGGTTACACCGACCGCATCGGTTCGGACAAGTACAACGACCGTCTGTCGCTGCGCCGTGCGCAAGCTGTCAAGGCGTACCTGGTCAGCAAGGGCATCGAAGCCAACCGTATCTACACGGAAGGCAAGGGCAAGCGCGACCCGGTCACGAAGGGTTCGTGCACGCAGCGCAATCGCAAGCAACTCATCGCCTGCCTCGCACCGGATCGTCGCGTGGAAGTCGAAGTTGTCGGCACGACGCGTCAGCCGCAACAGTAAGCTCTGCCGGCTTGCCGCAGACTCGAACCCCCGCCTCGGCGGGGGTTTTTTTATGCCCAACGGCGGCGCATTCACGAAGTTTCTTGCTGCATGCCACCGCGGAACGCGCCGTGCGTTTTGCCCGGTCTGTTGACCGCCTATATACTCGACCCTACCGATTCACGTTTAGCCAAGGTCCTCCTCATGACGAATGTCGATCCCCACGAACTGCAGAAATTCAGCGATCTGGCGCATCGCTGGTGGGACCCGAACGCCGAGTTCAAGCCGCTGCACGAGCTGAATCCGGTGCGGCTCGACTGGATTGACGCGCACGCGCATCTGATGGGCAAGCGTGTCCTCGACATCGGCTGCGGAGGCGGCATCCTGTCGGAGTCGATGGCCACGCGCGGCGCAACGGTGAAAGGCATCGATCTGTCGTCGAACGCGCTCGGCGTCGCGGACCTGCATAGTCTCGAAAGCGGCGTCGAGGTGGCGTACGAGGAAATCTCGGCCGAGGCGCTCGCCGCGCGCGAGCCGGGCTCGTACGACGTCGTGACCTGCATGGAGATGCTCGAGCACGTGCCGAATCCCGCTGGCACCGTCGCCGCGTGCGCCGCGCTCGTCAAACCCGGCGGCTGGGTGTTCTTCTCTACGCTCAACCGGAACGCCAAGGCGTATCTCTTCGCCGTGATCGGCGCCGAGTACATTGCGCGGATGCTGCCGCGCGGCACGCACGATTACGCGCGCTTCATCAAGCCCTCGGAACTGGCGACGTTCGCGCGCACGGCGTCGCTCTTGCCGGTCGACATCAAGGGCATCACGTACCGGCCGATCTCACAGCACTTCGGCCTTTCCAACGACACGAGCATCAACTACATGATGGCTTGCCGTCGGGAAGCGTGACGCCATGACTCCGGAAGAACAAGACGAAACGGGCATCGTCCAGACGAAGCCCCTGCCCGACGATCCCACGCCGCAGCCGCAACGCGCGGCCGATGGCCGCTCGCTCGGGCTCTGCCAGGCGGTGCTGTTCGATCTCGACGGCACTATCGCCGATACCGCGCCGGATCTCGTGGCGGCCGTCAACAAGATGCGCCACGACCGCGGGCTCGAAATGCGTCCGCTGGAGGCGCTGCGGCCGTACGCATCGGCGGGCGCGCGCGGCTTGCTCGGCGGCGCGTTCGAAATCGGGCCGGAGCACCACGAGTTCGCCTCGATGCGCGAGGAGTTCCTCGCCAATTACGAGGCGGACCTCTGCATCGAAACGACGCTGTTCCCGGGCATCAGCGAATTGCTGGACGAGCTAGACGCGCGCGGCGTGCGCTGGGGCATCGTCACGAACAAGGTGACGCGGCTCGCCGCGCCGCTCGTCGGACTGCTCGGGCTCGATACGCGCGCCGGCTGCCTCGTTTGCGGCGACACGACGCCGCATTCGAAGCCGCATCCCGCGCCGCTTTTGCACGCTGCGGATTTGCTCGACGTCGCGCCGGAGCGCATCGTCTACGTCGGCGACGACCTGCGCGACGTTCAGGCCGGCTTCGCCGCCGGCATGATCACGGTCGCCGCCGCGTACGGCTATTGTGGCGACGACATCCCGCCGCATCGCTGGCACGCGGATCACGTCGTCGAATCAACCGAGGAGTTGCAGCTGCTGCTGCGCGAGATCCCCTGACGGCGCGAGCGCGGACGGCGCAGGCTCTTGAAAAAAGCCGCGGTTCGCCTCATACAGTATTTCGTGGGATAATCTCAGTTCCGCTTTGGGGGCGACCTGGTTTCGACAGGGGTTGTGAAGCGGTCAGGGCATACCGAGGACCCGTCACCTCGTTAATCAATGGGAAAAACGTAACTGCAAACGACGATACGTTCGCACTGGCAGCCTAAGGGCCGCCGTCCTCTCACTAATTCGCTGACGGGTTAGGGTAGCAATACCGCGAGAGGTCATATACGTCAGATAAGTCTTGGTGGCGTCACGACGCCAAGATCGAAAATTTAGTGAATCGCCGTAACGCAGCGTGTTCGTCCGCGTCGTTGCGGTTAAATCAAAAGACAGAACTAAGTATGTAGAACTGGTCGTAGAGCGCTTCTGGACGCGGGTTCGATTCCCGCCGCCTCCACCACCCCATTTCGAAACCCGCGATCGCGCAAGCGTCGCGGGTTTTTTGTTTGTGCCTTAGCGTGCGTGCTGCCTCTGTCTCATCGCACAGGCGAAAAAAAGCCCCGCGCGAGGCGGGGCAAACATCCTTGAGAGACATAGCTGCGGCAGAGACGACGCGAGCTACGGGCCACAGAATAGAGGCCGCGGTGCGCGCTTCGTATCGGAGCCGTCCGAATCTATTGCTGCGCGTCAGCCATCTGACAATCAGCGCACGCTTCCCTTTGTTCCGCTTACATGACTGACCTCGGTCAACAATCCTGGCGCGGAGACGGATGCGGAGGTCGTTCTCCGACAAATCCGATTTTTCTCCTAGCGCCGCGACATTAACCTTTTCACGCTTCTCGTTCTCGTGGACGGGAAGCCATTCCAAGTACTTTAGCCTCGCCATTCGGCGAGGCTTTTTTTCGTCGGATTGAACGCGCTTGTATCCGTCAGACGTGTTCGCTCGGCAACCGACCGTGCCGTCCGCGCGAAGGCAATCTTCTGCTTTATCCGGCGAACCGGCGCGTTGCGGGAGAAGCATGTATCGAGAAAGCGGTATCAAGAACATTCGAACGAGCGTGATGGCGCTCGTGTGGGCGATGCTCGCCCTGCTTCTTCCGATGGCCGCGCGGGCTGCGACAGCGACCGCCTCCGCCGATTGCCGCGCAGGCACGCTCGTCACCGTGGTGGCGCATCTGGATGACGACCTGCTCTTCGTCAATCCCGGCATCAGCGACAAACTCGACGCCGGCTGGTGC
The DNA here is from genome assembly GCF_023170545.1 of Caballeronia sp. Sq4a. Lineage (NCBI taxonomy): Bacteria > Pseudomonadati > Pseudomonadota > Betaproteobacteria > Burkholderiales > Burkholderiaceae > Caballeronia > Caballeronia sp. Sq4a. Next base: position 2,080,865 of record NZ_CP084250.1, read on the forward strand.
GTGACCACCGTTCATCTGATCGGCGGCGCGAACGGCGCCAAGTTCGACTACGTGCTGCTACGCGAGACCGGCACCAAGCTCGCCTACGCGCGAATGGCGGGCGTGCCGGACCGGTGGCAGGAATCGACCGTCATGCTTGCCGGCAAGCCCGTGCATCAACTGGTGCTTGCCGGACAGCCGCGCGTCAAGCTGCTCGAACTGCGGCTGCCGGGCGGCGGCGTGCGCGGCGGGAAAGTCCCGCTCGGGCTGCTGTGGGATCGCGGCCAGACGGTGACCACTTATCCGATGCAGTCGGACGGCACGGGGGCGACGACATACGACCGGGCCTCACTGTCCGCGACGCTGCGCGCGATTCTCACGCAGGCCACCGCCATCTACACGCTGAATCCGGACACGGTCGCGTTCATGGAGCACCCGGACCACATCTACGCGGCGCGCGTCACGCGCGTGGTCGCGCAGAGCCTCAAACGCGATCTGCCGATCGGCTATCACGTCACCTACCCAACCGGCGGCCTGCCCAAGAATCTGGACGCCGAAGAGACGCTGCGCAAGCGCGATGTCGTCGGCAGCTACTTTTCCGTTGACGGCAACGACGCCGGCCACGTCTTCGACGAATACATGTGGGACGGCAACTGGGTCGCTCGCCGCTACTGGAGCAGCGCCCGCGCGAACGACGCCGGCCCGGACTTCCAGCTGCGTCCGTTGCAGCTCGTCAACGAATATTCGAGCAGATGCCTGCAATCCGGCGGCGCGGGCCAGCCGCCGCGCCTTGGCGCGTGTTCGGGCGATGCATCGCAGAACTGGTTCTGGCAACAGTTGCCCGCGACGCCCGGCGAAAAGAACGACGCGCTGCTCGTGAACGCCGCCACCCACGCGTGCATCGCCGAACGCGATGCTGGGCTCGTCGAAGAGGCGTGCAACGCGAAAAGCGCGTCGCAGCGGTGGACGCCGTGGGACTTCGGCTTCGTCTACACGCCGCTCAATCACTGTCTGGGCGAGAAAAACGGCGCCGTGACCGCCGGGCGCTGCTCGCTGCTGACCGCCGAATACCGCTGGTCGCCGACGCCGCAGACCGTGTGGACCGATACCCGCCAGGAAGGCGCGCTTTACGGCGACGTCCGCGGCACCGGCCGCGACAGCGCCGTGTACGTGCAGCGTCGCAAGGACGGACCGGGGTTCAACGTCTGGGTCGCGGAAATGTCGCGCATGGATCAGGCCGCGCCGTGGTATCTGAACGCCGTGCCGTTCGATCCGCAGGCGAGCGCGCCGACCTGCGAGGCGGACACGCTCTGCTTCGACAGCGCGCGCTTTCTGCTGGGCGATTTCGACGGCGACGGTCGCGCCGATTTGATGGTGATCACGCCACGGAACGGTGGCACCGCGTTCTGGCTGCTCAAAAGCGCGGGCACGCGCTTCGAAGCGCCGCGACTTTGGTTCCAGACGAGCGCCGAATGGACGCCTGCCACCGCGCAGCAATACATCGCGGGCGATTTCAATGGCGATGGCCGCGCCGACGTCGCGATTGCACAGCAGCGCAAGGACGCAGGGCTGGATCTCTGGGTGCTCGCATCGAACGGAGCGACGGCAAGCGCCCCTGCGCTTTGGCTGAACGCGCCCGCGCTGTCCGCGAGCGCCCGCTTCGTGCCTGCGCGCGTCGCGGGATCGGAGCGCGCGGGACTCATCGCGATGGAGAACGTGAACGGCGCGCTCGCGCTCTCGCAACTGGCGAGCACGGGCGCTGCATTCGAAGCCAGCTACCGCACGAACGTGTACCCGCAACTGCGCGCCGCGTCCGTGAAAGTCGCGGCGGGCGATATCGACGGTGACGGCATCGACGATCTCGCGGTGCTCGCGCCACGTGGCGACTCGGCCAGCACGCGCGTCTTCGGCATCGAGGGCGGCAAGGTGTTCGGCCCGGCCGAGGAAGCCGCGACGCTGGCGGGCACGTCGTACGCCGATTCCATGCCGGCGCTGATTCGTCGCAACGATCACGACAACCACGCCACGCTGATCCTGTTCAGCCGCGCGAACGCGATTCTCAAGGAGTTCTATTACACCGGCGGCGCGCCGAGCTTATCCGGCTATGACGTCGACGCGTCGTTCAGGCTGGGGCCGGTGCAGATTTGGGGAGACTTGCCGGGGTTATATTCGGAATCGCTCTGGCTGAAGACGCTCGCTTACTGGGGCGGCAAATAGGACACGCGCCGCGCTTCTGGTTCGGGCGGCGCGTGGCGTCTCTCATCATTGGCGTTTCGCTTGCGCCCACGCGCATAATATTTGGCCGCGTTTGAGCCGTTCGTACTCCGATTCGTCTTGGCTCGAGACGCTCGCTTACTGGAGCGGCAAATAAAAACGCGACGCCCTTTCAATCGGGGCGGCGCGTGTTCTTCAAGTCTTGCCGTTTAACTAACGCCTACGCGAAGTTCAGCCGGACGTGCCGGAATTACATTGGAATCGCTATGGACCATGACGCTCGCATCCTGCGGCGGCAAACAAAAGCGCGCCGCCCTTTCGATCGGGGCGGCGCGTGATCTTCAAGTGTTGCCGTTCAACGGACGCCAACGCTCAGTTCAGCACGACGTGTCGTAACTGTACTCGGAACGGCGCTGACCCAAGACGCCCGCAGCAAAGAGGTGGAAAAAAAACGCGCCGTCCCGTGCTGCGGTCAGCGCGCTCTTCGCCCCCTCGCCCGTCAACCAAGCCCCACGCGCAAATCCAGCACATCGCGCGCAATCGCAAGATACCGATCCGCCGTGCTTTGCAGCGTCAGTCCTTGCAGCGGGCGCGTGGCGCGCGGCTGCGAGAGCGCATCGAGAAGCGCGCGGCCGTAGGCGGCGATGTCGCTCGTATCGAGCAGTTGCACGCCCGGGAAACCGCCCGCGAACGCGAACGACGCAATGCTGTTGCCCACCACTGGAATGCCCGACGCGAGCGCCTCCAGAAAGCCGATGCTGTGCGCTTCGAAGCTCGACGGCATGGCGAACACGCTCGACGCCCGCAGAATCTGCGCGACGTTTTGCTGCGGTCCCTGAATCGACACGCGATCCTTCAGCCCCAACTGCGCGACGCGCTCGACCACCGCCGCGTGATAGTCGAGGTTTTCGACGACGCCGCATAGCAGGAGCCGCGCATCGCGATCGGCGCAGGCGACGTGCGCGAACGCTTCGACCGTCTGCAGCTGATTCTTCTCGGGAATATAGCGGCCGACCTGCACGATCTGCTTATGCGCGACGGGCACGCGCGGCCCGGCATCGTCGGCGAAGCGCGAGACATCGACGCCGTTCGGCACCACGATCATCGACGGATGCAGGCCGATCTCCTTCACATAGTCGTCGATGTTCTTCTGCGATACGCCGATCACCGCCTTCGCGCGATTCGACAGCAGGCGCTCGGCGCGCATCAGCGCGGCATTGGCGAAGTCGTTCGCGCCCGAGTGCATGACCCAGACGATCGGCACGCGCGTCGGCAACGCGCGCACGTAAAGCGCCGGAATGGTCGCGTGCGCAAAGATGATGTCGGGCTTGAACGACCGGATCGCGCGATGCAGAAAGAGCAGCCGGCCCAGCTTCGTCGGATTCTTCGCCGGGAAGACGCACGAAACGCCGTGCGCGCGCAACTCTGCGCTAATGTGCCTGAAATCGTCGTGCTCGGGCATCAGCGAGGCGATCGAGACGCTATGTCCCGCGCGCTGATGACCGATCGCGACGCCCTTGGCGAGAACTTCCGCCCCCGAAAGGCGAGGCGCCAGTATGACCTGGAGAATTCGCATGCGTGCAGTCCCTCGGTGGTCCGAAGTGCGTTCGGGGCCACGTCTGCCCACGGTTGCGTGGCGTCCGTTGCTGCTTGCCCCACGCTGTCTCGCGTGGTTCGCGCAGCCGCGCACTTCCTGTTTTTATGGTTTTTAGGTCGGAGAAAAAACGGCCGTGCGCATCGAACTATCGCTCGATGACACGTCGATCAAGGTACTCCTCGGCCCGCATGGCACATCGGCCATCTCGTAGTCTTTTTCGGTCGCTGCGGAGTTCAATGGCTGCGGTATGAGGCGGCGCGCACATGGCGCGAAGGGATACAACCGAAAAGCGAAGGAAGGAAAGACACGCTGACGGCGCGCATTGCACGCGCCGCGATTCATCCGGCTTTTAATTGCTGCCGTCTTTCGGGCACTTCAGGTTGCACCCGTCGGGGTCGCCGTTGTCGCCACGGCGGCGCATCGCGGACGTGCCGCGCTGATACTTGTCGGACGGCGCGGAGGCGGCGAACGGCATCTGCGGATGCTCGTTGATGCGGAAGTTCTCCTGCAGCACGCCGCCAGGAATGCCCGGCGAGTTTTGCGCGAATGCTGCCGGAGTGAGATAAACGGCGCCGGCGACGAGCGCGGCGGACAGTGAAGCGAGCAACGTGAATTTCATGGCGATTTCGCGCGTCGAAGGCGCGTCTGGAACGAGAAGAAAACGCTGAAACGAAAAACCGAAGCCGCTAGGTTAACGCAATTCGCCGCGGCGGGCGGTTTCGACGGGAGAGATTCGTCTTACCGTCCGTTTCGCGTCTCGAGCGAATTCAGCCGTGAAGCCCCTCCTCGACTTCCAAGAGCGTCCCGCAGCGTTGCGGATCGTAGCCGCCCAGATGCGCCACGCTATCGCTGAATGCCGCGCTGCGCAGCACGCCGAGGACACTCACGAGCCTCGCTTCGGTGAGCCGCGCACGTTCGCAGGCGAAGAAATAGTCCTCGTCGATGACCGGAATGAAATCAAGTCCGAAGTGCTGCGCCGCGGGTTTCACGCCGAAGCCCAGGTCGGCCATGCCGCTCGCGACGAACGCCGCGATTGCCGAATGCGTGAGCTCCGTCGACGCATAGCCATTGATTTCGTCCGGATCGACGCCCACGCCGCGCAGCGACAGGTCCAACAGCATGCGCGTGCCGGACCCGGGCTGCCGGTTCACGAAACGCACGTCGTTGCGCGCCAGATCGCGCAAGCCGCTGATCTGCTTCGGGTTGCCCTTCGGCAGAAAGAGTCCCTGCGTGCGCCGCGTCAGGCGAATCAGCTGATGCTTCTTCGGATCGAGATACGGTCGATAGATCTCCGCGCACGTCGAACGGAACTTGCCGATAGGCAAGTGAAATCCGGCGAGCTCGCATTCGCTGCGCGCGAGCGCCCTCACCGCTTCCGCGCTTTCGCGGTACTTGATATCGACCGGCACGCGCCGTTCGCCGAGCGCGCGAACGAGCGTGGCGACCGCGTAGCCGTGCGATGCGTGAATGCGCAGGTTCGATACTTCGCCCGCGAGCCGGCGATTCAGTTCGTCGGCGACATCGGTGGCGACTGCCTGCAACGGCGCTTCGAGGCGATCGCCGCACAGACGCTGCGCGCGCAAAACCGACTCGCCGAGTTCCGACAGCACCGATCCGCGCCCGCGTGATTTCGTGATGAGCGCGCCACCGAGCCGCGCCTCGATTTCACGCAGCAGACCCCATGCATGGCGATAGGACAAACCCTTAGCGCTCGCCGCGTTGGCGATGCTGCCCGTCTGCGCCACGAGCTGCAACAGCGGGACAACCGCGCTGAGACTGGTTTCGCGGCCATCGGGGTCGCGCAGGATCAGTTCGGCGCGGCATTCGACGTCAACCATATGCATCGTCCTTTCCTATTGCCAAGATATATCACGACGCCTATTGTTGCTTCACGGGCTCGGCGCCCCGATTATACGACTGATATATGCACCGATAAAACATATGCCGAGCCCCGGAGGAGCCCCATGACGCAACCGCAGCTGTCCGCCGCCGAAGCAGACGAACTCGTGCGCCGTCACGCCGTGCAAGGCGCGACATTGATGACGATCCTGCACGCCATTCAGGACGAAACCGGCTTCGTGCCGGCCGAAGTCGTCGCGCCGCTCGCTCGCACGTTATCGCTTTCGCGCGCCGAAGTGCATGGCACGATCACCTACTATCATCACTTCCGTTCCGCGCCGCCCGCGCGCGTGACCGTGCAGCTATGCCGCGCGGAAGCGTGCCGCAGCATGGGGACGGAGGCGCTGAAGGATCACATCGAAGGGCACACGGGCTGCCGTTTCGACAGCGGCCATGCAGAGGACACGGAACTCGAATCCGTGTATTGCCTCGGCCAGTGCGCGCTCTCGCCCGCCATCACCATCAACGGCGAGCTTTACGCGAAGGTGACGCCGCACAAATTCGATCGCCTGTACGACGCGGCCAAGCAAAGCAGCGAGGTGACGGCATGACGCGCATCTATGTTCCCTGCGACTCGTCGGCGCTCGCGCTCGGAGCCGATCGCATCGCGAAGGCGATTGCGACCGAAGCAGCGCAACGCGGCATCGACGTGCAGATTGTGCGCAACGGCTCGCGCGGGCTCTTGTATCTGGAACCGCTCGTCGAAGTGGAGACGGCGCAAGGACGCATCGGCTACGCGAACGTCGAAGAAGACGAGATCGCGGCGCTTTTCGATGCGGGCTTCCACGAAGGCGGCGCGCACGAGAAGCACGTCGGCGTCGTCGACGAGATTCCGTATTTGAAGAAACAGCAGCGGCTGACGTTCGCGCGCATCGGCATCACGGACCCGCTCTCTATCGACGACTACGTGTCGCTCGGCGGCCTGCAAGGTCTGCGCAACGTGCTCGAGATGAACGGCGACGCGGTGTGCGAGGCGCTCGTCGATTCCGGACTGCGCGGGCGCGGCGGCGCGGCGTTCCCGGCCGGCATCAAATGGAAGACGGTGCGCGCGGCGCTGGCCGATCAGAAGTACGTCGTCTGCAATGCGGACGAAGGCGACTCCGGCACGTTCTCCGACCGGCTCGTCATGGAAAGCGATCCGTACATGCTGATCGAAGGCATGATCATCGCGGGCGTCGCGACCGGCGCTACCAAAGGTTATATCTACGTCCGCAGCGAGTATCCGCATTCGATCGCGACGCTCAATCGCGCGATCGATAACGCGCGCGAAGCCGGATGGCTCGGCGCGAGCGTGCTCGGCACGTCGCACGCGTTCGAGCTCTACGTGGCCAAAGGCGCGGGCTCGTATGTCTGCGGCGAGGAAACGGCGCTGCTCGAATCGCTCGAAGGCAAGCGCGGCGTCGTGCGCGCGAAGCCGCCGGTGCCGGCGCTCACCGGTTTGTACGGCAAGCCGACCGTCATCAACAACGTGATTACGCTCGCCACCGTGCCGATCATCTTCGCGAAAGGCGCGGCGTTCTATCGCGACTACGGCATGGGCCGCTCGCGCGGCACGCTGCCCTTCCAGCTCGCGGGCAACGTGAAGCAAGGCGGGCTCGTCGAACTCGCGTTCGGCGTGACGCTGCGCGAACTCATCCGCGATTTCGGCGGCGGCACGGCGAGCGGCCGGCCGGCGCGCGCGGTGCAAGTGGGCGGCCCGCTCGGCACGTATCTGCCGGAAAGCCAGTGGGACATTCCGCTCGACTACGAAGAGTATGCGAAGGTCGGCGCGGTGGTCGGCCACGGCGGCCTCGTGATTCACGACGACACCTCGAATCTCGCCGAACTCGCGCAATACGCGATGCGCTTCTGCGCGATCGAATCGTGCGGCAAGTGCACGCCGTGCCGCATCGGTTCGACGCGCGGCGAGGAAGTCATCGCGAAGATCCGCGAAGGCGATACGTCGGTCAAGCAGATCACGCTGTTGCGCGAACTGTGCGACACCATGATCGGCGGCTCGCTCTGCGCGATGGGCGGCATGACGCCGTTCCCGGTGCTCTCCGCGCTCGATCATTTCCCCGAAGACTTCGGCCTGCCCCGCACGCCTGCACGGAAAGCGGCATAAAAGTACGGAGACACAGAACATGTCCAACACCATCAACGGCTGCGGTTCGGGCAACTGCGCGTGCAAGAGCGCGGCATCGGTGCAACGCCGCGATCCGTTCGACGAGACCGACTACGGCACGCCGCTGCGCCACGCCGACATCGACGTGACGCTCGACATCGACGGCCAGTCGGTCACGGTGCCCGCCGGCACGTCCGTGATGCGCGCCGCGATCGAAGCGGGCGTCAACGTGCCGAAGCTCTGCGCCACCGATTCGCTGGAACCGTGGGGCTCGTGCCGGCTGTGCCTCGTCGAGATCGAAGGCAAGCGCGGCTATCCGGCGTCCTGCACGACGCCTGTCGAAGCGGGCATGAAAGTCCGCACGCAAAGCGACAAGCTGCAACTGCTGCGGCGTAACGTGATGGAGCTCTACATCTCCGATCACCCGCTCGATTGCCTCACCTGCCCCGCCAACGGCGACTGCGAATTGCAGGACATGGCGGGCGTGGTCGGCCTGCGCGAAGTGCGCTACGGCTACGAAGGCGCGAACCATCTGAAGGACAAGAAGGACGAGTCGAACCCGTACTTCACCTACGATCCGTCGAAGTGCATCGTCTGCAATCGCTGCGTGCGCGCGTGCGAGGAAACGCAGGGCACGTTCGCGCTGACCATCGCCGGACGCGGTTTCGAATCGCGCGTGGCGGCAAGCGAGAACGTGCCGTTCATGGAATCGGAATGCGTGTCGTGCGGCGCGTGCGTCGCCGCGTGCCCGACCGCGACGCTGCAGGAAAAGAGCGTCATCATGCTCGGCCAGGCGGAGCATTCGGTCGTGACGACCTGCGCGTACTGCGGCGTCGGCTGCTCGCTGAAGGCGGAGATGAAGGGCAACACCGTCGTGCGCATGACGCCGAACAAGAACGGTCAGGCGAACGAAGGCCACGCGTGCGTCAAGGGCCGCTTCGCATGGGGCTATGCGACGCACAAGGACCGCATCACGAAGCCGATGATCCGCGCGAAGATCACCGATCCGTGGCGCGAAGTGTCGTGGGACGAAGCGATCAGCTATGCGGCGAGCGAATTCCGCCGCATTCAGGACAAGTACGGACGCGATTCGATCGGCGGGATCACGTCGTCGCGCTGCACGAACGAAGAAACGTATCTCGTGCAAAAGCTCGTACGCGCCGCGTTCGGCAATAACAACGTCGATACCTGCGCGCGCGTCTGCCATTCGCCAACCGGCTACGGTCTCAAGACGACGCTCGGCGAATCCGCCGGCACGCAGACGTTCGCATCCATCGAGAAGTCGGACGTGATCGTGGTGATGGGCGCGAACCCGACCGACGGCCATCCGGTCTTCGCCTCGCGCCTGAAGCGTCGCGTGCGCGAGGGTGCGACGCTGATCGTGATCGATCCGCGCCGCATCGATATCGTCGATACGCCGCACGTGAAGGCGTCGCATCATCTGGCGCTGCGCCCGGGAACGAACGTCGCGATGGTCAACGCGCTCGCGCATGTGATCGTCACCGACGGCTTGCTCAACGAGGCGTTCATCGCGCAACGCTGCGAGCCGCGCGCGTTCCAGCAATGGCGCGATTTCGTCGCGCTCGAAGAAAACTCGCCCGAGGCGACGGAAGCGGTCACCGGCGTGCCCGCGCAGCAAGTGCGCGAAGCCGCGCGTATCTACGCGACCGGCGGCAACGCGGCGATCTACTACGGGCTCGGCGTGACCGAGCACGCGCAGGGCTCGACCACCGTGATGGGCATCGCGAACCTCGCGATGGCGACGGCCAACGTCGGCCGCGAAGGCGTCGGCGTGAATCCGCTGCGCGGCCAGAACAACGTGCAGGGCTCGTGCGACATGGGCTCGTTCCCGCACGAGTTGCCGGGCTATCGCCATATCGGCGATGCCGCGACGCGCGCGCTCTTCGAAGAAGCATGGAACGTGACGCTGCAACCGGAGCCGGGCCTGCGCATCCCGAACATGTTCGATGCCGCCACGCACGGCACCTTCATGGGGCTCTATTGCCAGGGCGAGGACATCGTTCAGTCGGACCCGAACACGCAGCATGTCGCGGGCGCGCTGTCGGCCATGGAATGCATCGTCGTGCAGGACATCTTCCTGAACGAGACCGCGAAGTACGCGCACGTGCTCTTGCCGGGCTCGACGTTCCTCGAAAAGGACGGCACCTTCACCAACGCGGAGCGTCGCATTTCGCGCGTGCGCAAGGTGATGCCGCCGCTCGCGGGCTACTCGGACTGGGAAGTGACGATTCTGCTTTCCCGCGCGCTCGGCTACGAGATGAACTACACGCATCCGTCCGAAATCATGGACGAGATCGCGCGCCTCACGCCGACCTTCCACGGCGTCTCGTACGAAAAGCTCGACGAGATGGGCAGCATTCAGTGGCCGTGCAACGAAAAAGCGCCCGACGGCACGCCGACGATGCATATCGACGAGTTCGTGCGCGGCAAGGGACGCTTCGTCATCACGAAGTTCGTGCCGACGCCGGAGAAGGTCACGCGCAAGTACCCGCTTTTGCTGACGACGGGGCGCATTCTGTCCCAGTACAACGTCGGCGCGCAGACGCGGCGCACCGAAAATTCGCGCTGGCACGACGAGGACCGTCTGGAGATTCATCCGCACGACGCCGAGGATCGTGGCATCAAGACGGGCGACTGGGTCGGCATCGAGTCCCGCGCCGGGCAGACGGTGCTGCGCGCGAAGATCACCGACCGCATGCAGCCGGGCGTCGTCTATACGACGTTCCACTTCCCGGAATCGGGCGCGAACGTCATCACCACCGAGTCGTCCGACTGGGCGACGAATTGCCCCGAGTACAAGGTCACGGCGGTGCAGGTGATGCCGGTGGAGCAGCCGTCGCAATGGCAGAAGGACTACTCGCGCTTCAACACGCAGCAGCTCGAACTGCTCAACATGCGCAGTCTCGCGACCACTTCAGGGAAATGACACATGGACGTGGATAATCTGATCGAGATGGCGAACCGCATCGGCGAGTTTTTCGACTCGATGCCGGATCACGCCGAAGCCGTCGATGGCGTGGCGGATCATATCCGCCGCTTCTGGGAACCGCGCATGCGCGTGGCGATCCTGACCGCGCTGGATAACCCGGAGGCAAGCGCCTCGATGGAGCCGATCCTGCGCGAGGCGCTCACGCTCCACAAGGCGGATCTTCAGCCGAAGGCGACGACCGCCTGACACCGCGCTTTCAGGATATTCGGGCTCTCTGTAGTGCCCATTGCGCCCCGGCAGCATCGGGGCGTTTTCTTTTGTCGATCACCGCTCAGTCTTCGGCGTACTCGCCCGCCGCGCGCTTGCCGCTTTCCGGACGCTCGGCGCCGAACCACGTTTCGCAATGACGCAGGAGCGCCTGCGTATCCGCCGGCACGCGCCCGCGCGCCGCGATATAGCCGTCCGGCCGCACGAGGTAGAACGCCGGGCGCGTGCGGCCGTAGTGATCGGTGAGCGACTGAGCGTCGTCGCCGCTCGTATCCGTGATGCGCCAGACGCGCACCGCGTCCGAAAAAATCGCCTCGATGGACTGCACGAGGCCGTCCAGATTGCTGTCGCGCATCGCATGCGCCACGGTGATGGTCGCGGGCGCCAGCGCGATGTCGTCCTCGCCCGTCGGATTGACGAGCAGGAAGAGCGAGAAGCAGCCGGGATCGTGCAGATCGTACAGACAGCCGACGCCCGGCAGACGCCCGAGCGGGCCATCGACGACATGCACGCGCGCATCCGGCGCGCGCTCGCCCGCGCGCGGGCCGCCATCCAGCGCCCGTTCGAGCGTGAGCGGGCTCCTGCGATAGTTGATCGACAGTTCGCTCACCGTGCGGCGCATCGCGTCGCGCAGCGGGCCGATAGCCGCGAGCGCGGGCATCACGTGCTCGCGCATCAGCTTCATCGGGCCGTGTCCGGCTTCCGCCAATTGCGTGAGCATGCTGGTCTGACGCAGCACGTCGCGCTCGATCGGATGCCGCTCCGCGTAGTACGTGTCGAGCAGGCGGTCGGACGCGCCGCCCGCGAGCAGCCGCGCGATCTTCCAGCCGATGTTGAACGCTTCCTGAATGCCCGTGTTCATGCCCTGCGCGCCGGCCGGGCTGTGCACGTGCGCGGCATCGCCCGCGAGAAAGATGCGTTGCACGCGCAGCCGGTCGACCATGCGGCTGTTCACGCGGAAATATGACGACCACGCGAGGTCCCACAGCTTCACGCGATGATGCACGCGCCGCTCGACGAGCGCGCGGCATTCGTCGAGATCGGGACCGCTCTTCGGCGCGTCGGCGGCGGGAGCTGGCTCGTGTGTCGCTTGGGTCGCGTGGGTCGCGTGCGTCGCGAGATCGGCGATGAGACGCGCGCGACCGCCGCCCATCGGAAAGAGCGCGGCCAGCCCTTCTTGCGACGCGAAGATGTGGAACTCGTCGTCGGGCCAGTCGTAATCGGCCTGAACGTCGGCGAGCAGGAACGTCTGGTCGAAGGTCTTGCCCTCGAAGCCCACGTCGAGCCTGTGCCGCACGATGCTATGCGCGCCGTCCGCCGCGATCATGTACGACGGGCGCAGCGTTTCTTCGCGTCCGCCGGGATGCCGCAGCGTCGCCTGAATGCCTGCCGAGCCCTGCGTGAAATCGGTCAGCGCCACGCCGCGCTCGACCTTCACGCCCGATTCGGCGAGATGCTCGGCGAGCAGCCGCTCAGTCTCGCATTGCGGCAGAAAGAGCAGATACGGATAGCGCGTTTGCAGCGGATCGAAGTCGAGCCGCGCGAGGCGCTGGCCGTTGGAATAGAGATTGGCGACGCGCGCCCGATGCCCGAGTTCGAGAAACGGCTCCACCGTGCGATGCTGCTCGAAGAGTTCGAGCGTGCGTGCCTGAATGCCGATGGCGCGCGAATACGGCGAAGGCTGCGGCGCCTGGTCGATGAGGCGCACCGGAACGTGGGCGCGCGAGAGGCTCATCGCGGCGGCGAGGCCCGTGGGTCCGGCGCCGACGATCAGCACCGGCGCGACGTCGAGCATGTCGTTCGAATTCGGCTTGCGCGTGAACATGCACGGAATCTCCGGCAGGTTTTTGGCGGGTTTTTGTCTCCGGCTAGTGTACGCCGGCTTGCCTGCGGCGGTTCGCGCTCCGACGGTTCAACGCTGGTGCAGGACGCACTCGGAGGCGCTGTCCGTCACGTCCACCTGCACGGTGGCGTGATGCATCGCGTGATCGCGCCGCAACGTGGCCACGACGCCCTGCATGAAGGCATCGCCCGGATGGCCCTGCGGCATGACGAGGTGCACGGTCAGCGCGTTTTCCGTCGTCGAGAGCGCCCAGACGTGCAGGTCGTGCACGCCGCGCACGCCCGGCAGCCCCGACAGATAGCCGCGAATGCGCGCCGTGTCGACGCCGGGCGGCACGGCCGCGAGCGCGAGACGCATCGCATCCCGGCCGAGTCCCCAGGTGCCGTACAGAATGACCGCCACCACGATGATGCTCATCACCGGGTCGAGCCAGTTCCAGCCCGTGTAGAGGATGACGAGCCCGCTCACCGCGACGGCGGCGGAGATGGCGGCATCGGCGGCCATGTGCATGAACGCGCCCCGCACGTTCAGGTCTTCCTTGCTCCCGCGCATGAAGAGCCACGCAGAAAAGCCGTTCACGACGAGCCCGACCAGCGCGACGATGAACACGTCCAGCCCCGCCACGGGCGCCGGGTTCAGAAGGCGCTGAATGGCTTCGAGGATGATCGCGCCGCACGCGAGCAAGAGCAGCGCGGCATTGGCGAGCGAAGCGAGAATCGACGAGCTGCCGAGCCCGAACGTGTAGCGCGCGCTCGGCCGGCGCGTGCCGAGCCATACCGCGCCCCACGCGAGCAACAGACCGAGCACGTCGGACAGGTTGTGGCCGGCGTCGGCGAGCAGCGCGGTCGAATGCGCGAGCAGACCGTACACCGCCTGCACGACGACGATCAGCAGGTTCAGCCCGACCGCGAGCGCGAACGTGCGCCCCTGCCCGGCCTGCGGCGCGTGATGGTGATGATGATGTCCGCCCGGCCCGTGGCTGTGGCCTTCGTGCGCGGCGTGATGGTCGTGCGCGTGGTGATCGTGGTGATCGTGGTGATCGTGTTCGTGATGCGTATGCGTGCTCATGAGCGTGACGGTGTTCGAGTCGGTGTCAGTTGATGTCGGTTGCGTCGGACTGCGGCTCGGCGACGTGTTCCAGCAGTTCCGCCAGCATGCCGCTGATGTGCCGGTCCGCGGCCACGTAGAACACCTGCTTGCCCTGCCGCTCGGCCCGCACGATCCGCGCCGCGCGCAACAAACGCAAATGGTGACTCACCAGCGACCCCGACAGGCCGAGCGATTCGGCAATGGAGCCGACCGCGCGCTTCTGCTCGACGCACGCCAGCACGATGCGCAGGCGCGTCGGGTCGCCGAGCAGACGGAACAGGTCGGCGAGCGGGACGACGCGATCATCGGAAGTCGCGCCGCCGAGCGCGAATGGAGGCGAGGCCAACGGAGTCATCAACATATGAATAGGTGTTCACATGTTAGTTACCATCGTCGCCACATGTCAACAGAAGAATCCGGAGCGGCGCTTTCCAGTGTGGGAAAATGCGGGGTTTGCAAAAATTCTCCGTCATGGACACCGTATTTGCCCGCGGCTTCGCGGCCCATCGTGACGGCCGCCTGACCGAAGCGGAACGCGACTATCAAGCCGCGCTCGCCGCCGAACCCTCCCACGTCGAAGCGTTGCACTACCTCGGCGTGCTGCGCCATCAACAGGGGCAGCACGAAGAGGCCGCGGCGCTCGTCGCGCGCGCCGTCGATCTGCGCCCGACGGACGCCGCCTTGCAGCTCAATCTCGGCAACGCGCTGAAGGCGCTCGGGCGTCTGGACGACGCCATCGAACGCTTTCGCAACGCGCTCACGCTCGCGCCCGGTTTCGCGCTCGCGCAATACAACCTCGGCAACGCGTACGCGGCGCTCGGCCGCCACGAAGACGCCGCCGATGCCTTCGAAAAAGCGCTGCGCGCGCAACCGAACGATCCGGCGGCGTGGAACAACTTCGGCAACGCGCTGGCGGCGCTGTCGCGCCACGAGGACGCCGCGCGCGCGTTTCGCCGCGCGCTCGCCCTGCGCCCCCGACACGCCGGCGCGCACAACAACCTCGGCATGGCGCTGAACGCGCTCGGCGATCCGCTCGGCGCGATCGCGCACTTTCGCGCGGCCATCGACGCCGAGCCGGACTACGTCGCCGCGCACTTCAATCTCGGCAATCTGCTCGATTCGCGCGGCCATCCCGAAGAAGCGCTGCCCTCGCTAGAGAAGACAGTGCGCTTGCAGCCGCGCTTCGCGCCGGGGCACTTCGGGCTCGGACACGCCCTCGCCAAGCTGAACCGTCACGACGAAGCCGTGCAGTGTTACGAGCGCGCGGTCGGCCTCGATCCGAAATACGCGGTCGCGTGGCTGTGTCTCGGCAATTCGCATCTCGCGCTCGCCGCGCACGCCGCCGCGATCCGCGCGTTCGATCAGGCGTTGCGGCTCGATGCCGAGATGCCCGCCGCGCATCTGAATCGCGGGCTCGCGCTCCTCTCCACCGGCGACTACGAACGCGGCCTGCCCGAATACGAATGGCGTCTGAAGACGCCCGGCAGCGAAAACGCGCCGCCGCTGCCGCGCTGGAAGGGCGAGCCGCTTCCTGGCTGCACGCTGCTCGTGCGCGCGGAGCAAGGCTTCGGCGACACGCTGCAGTTCGTGCGCTTCGCGGCGTATGCGGCGAAGCGCGTCGGCAAGCTGGTGCTGGAAGTGCAGCCCGCGCTCGTGCCGCTTCTGGCACCGGCCGCGCATGCGGCGCGCATCGAACTGAGAAGCCGCGCCGATGCCCCGTTCACATCCGCCGATGCCTTCTGCCCGCTCCTGAGCCTGCCGCTCGCGCTCGGCGTCACGTCGCCGGACGCGCTTCCCGCGCGCACGCCGTATCTCGTCATGCCCGCCGATTACCGCCGCAAATGGCGCGGCTCGCTCGGCGGTCAGGCGAAGCGCAAGATCGGCATCGCGTGGTCCGGGCGGTTGCAGCCCGGCGAGACGCGCTCGGCGCCCGTCGAGGCGCTCGCGCCGCTTTTCGCGCTGGAAGGCATCGACTGGATCGTGCTTCAGCCGTTTCTCACCGAAGACGAACGCGCGGTGCTGCTCGCGCATCCGCAAGCGAAGTCGATTCATCGCTTCGAAGGAAGGCTCGAAAACTTCGCCGATACGGGCGCGATCGTCGACCGGCTCGATGCGGTCGTCAGCGTAGATACATCGGTCGCGCATCTGGCGGGCGCGCTCGGCAAACCGGTATGGGTGATGCTGCCGTTCGCGGCCGACTGGCGCTGGGGCGTCGATGGCGAACGCAGCGCGTGGTATCCGAACGCGCGACTCGTGCGGCAGCGCGCGCCGGGCGACTGGCAAGGCGTGGTCGCGCAAGTCGCGGCCGCATTGCGCGGCTGATTTGCGTCGCGCCAATAAAAAACGCCTCGCGTCAGACGGACGCGAGGCGTTCTACGCAGAAGGTTCCGAACGAAGTCAGGCTGTCTTGTACTGGTTGCGCGCCTCGGACGAGCGATACAGCACGAGCGTCGCGATCAGTCCGCACACGGCGGCAAGCCCCATCCACAGACCCGGCGCGGCCTTGTTGCCGGTCGCGTGAATCAGATACGTCGAGATGGCGGGCGTGAAGCCGCCGATGGTCGTCGCGAGGCTGTAGGCCATCGAGAAGCCGGTGGTGCGTACTTCGACCGGCATGACTTCGGTGAGCGCCACGACCATCGCGCCGTTATAGCTGCCGTACAGGAACGAGAGCCACAGTTCGACCATCAGAAGGCGCGCGAACGACGGGTCCGCGACCAGCCACTGCACCGCCGGATACGACGTGAGAATCGTCGCGATGGTGAAGAAGAGCAGCACCGGACGGCGGCCGATGCGGTCGGACAACGCGCCCATCACCGGCAGCCATACGAGGTTCGAAAGACCGACACACACGGTGACGACGAGAGCATCGATGGCGGACAGCTTCAGCACTTCCTTGCCGAAGGTCGGCGTGTACGCGGTGATCATGTAGAACGACACCGTCGTCATGATGACCATGCCCATGCCGGCGATGACGATCGGCCAGTTCTGCATGATGGAGCGCGCGATCTGGCCCATGTCCGGGCGATGCTTTCTCGCGAGGAACTCGTCCGTCTCACGCAGCGAGCGGCGGATGATGAAGAGGAACGGCACGATCAGGCAGCCGATCAGGAACGGCACGCGCCAGCCCCACGCGCCCATTTGCTCGGGCGGCAGCGCGCGGTTCATGATGACGCCGATGAGCGCCGCGAACACGACCGCCACCTGCTGGCTGCCGGACTGCCACGAGCAATAGAATCCCTTGTTGCCCTTGGTCGCGATTTCGGACAGATACACCGACACGCCGCCCAGTTCCACGCCCGCCGAGAAGCCTTGCAGCAGCCGCCCGCCGAGCACGACGATCGGCGCGAGCGCGCCGATCGTCGCGTAGCCCGGCACGAGCGCGACGCATGCGGTGCCGATCGCCATCAGCGTCAGCGTGAGAATGAGGCCCTTGCGCCGGCCATGATGGTCGATGTACGCGCCGAGCACGATCGCGCCGACGGGGCGCATCAAGAAGCCCGCGCCGAAGACGGACAATGCAAGCATGAGCGAAGCGAAATCGCTGCCGCTCGGAAAGTACGTTTTGGCGATGGCCGAGGCGTAGTAGCCATAAACCATGAAGTCGTACATTTCAAGGAAGTTTCCGCTGACGACGCGAAAGACCGTCTTGAACTTCGATTCATTGGCGGGTGCAACGTGGGTCGTGGACATGAACTTTCTCGAATCTTGGCGAGAGCGCGGCATAAGGCCGCGAATCCCGATTTCTTAGGGTTAACCCCTTACATTATTTGTAAGAGTGGGTCTACCGGAATCTTAACGCCTGCACACGCGTTGCTGCACGAAGTTCGCGTAATTTCCGTCTATTAGCATTAATTTCGCCTTACTGTTTGCCGACCATATGCCTACACCTACTCCATTGAACCTTCGTGAAGCCGGCGTCGACGATACGGAACTGATTGCATCGATTCACACGCGAAGCTGGGCGTCGGCGTATCGCGGCATGCTTCCGGACGCTTACCTCGACGATGCATTGCCTCTCGAACGAGCGAAACACTGGCAGACGCGAATTAAGGACATCGCGGGCGGCGCGGGATGCGTGCTGATCGCCGAGTCGAATGGCGAGCCTGCCGGCTTCGTATGCGTCGAAACGCCGGACGCAACCGGCAGCGCGCTGATCGACAATCTGCACGCGTTGCCGGCGTTTCGCGGCTGCGGCGTGGGCAGCGTCCTGCTCGATGCCGCCGCCGCGTGGGCGCGAGCGCGCGGCGCGCGTCAAATGCATCTGTCGGTGCTGGAAGCCAACACGGCCGCCATCGGCTTCTATGAATCGCGCGGCTGGACGCGCTCGGGACGCGAGGACGACAAGCTGGGCGGCGTCGATGTCGTCTGTCTTCGATACGTTCGCCCATTTGCCTGACGGCTCGCAACCACAGCCACCCTCATTCGTCAATCAGCGGTCCTATAAAAATTCGTCTTTCGGAGTAATCCTGTCGCATGGCGCGCGGGCGTTTCGTATGATCGCGGGTCATCTTCGGCTTTGCCGCAGGACGCGTCCGAAGCCCGTTCATCGCCGGGCGCGACGCACTCCGGGCCTCAACGCGGCCCGGTCCCGCGTGCTGCCGCATGCGGCCCCATGCTTCTGGAATCTCCATGACCGAACCTCTGATCGCCATCGAAGGCAAGCTGCGCCTGCCGCCGCTGCGCCCCCTCGCCGATCCGTCGCTGACGTTCGGTCGCGAGTGGTCGCCCGTGCCTACGCGTCCCGTTCGATCGGACTCCGAAGTTCCGATCAGCGCGGCGCGCTTCGAGACCGCTTATGTCGAAGCAGCGCGTTTGTCGGACGCGAGCTCGCCGTATCGCGCGGCCAGCTTGTGGGGCGTGTTCTCCGAAGGCCAGATTCGCCGGAAGATGCTGCAACTGATGCAGGGTGCGGAACCGTCGGCGGCCCAGGGCAACGAAGCGCCAGCCGGCGCGGCGCCCATTCCGATCGCGGTCAGCGCGCCGGCGGTGGAGCCCAACCGCGCAGCCGCTTCGCATAAGCCGCTTCGCACGGTCATCGCCATTGCGTGCGCCGCGTTGATCGCGTGGCTGCTCTTCGGGTACCAACACCGTCCGGCAAGCGACGAACCGGCGGCGCTCGCATCGGCGGCTCCGGTTCAATCGACGCCGCCCGCAATGGTGGAAACGACGCCCATCGTCGCGCAGGCGGCCTCCGGCGTCGAGGCCAAGGTCGTTGCCGGGGATCCGGTGCCTGCGAGCGCGGTTCAGGCGGCATCGCACGTGGTTATCAGCGCCGCGCAAACCGGCGCGAGCACCATCGGGGTTCGCCACTCGGGCATGAAGTGGCGCAGCGTCGCCCGCGTCGCCTCGCCCTCGCTCTCGCCGGTCAAGGCGTCGCGTCGGCAAGCGCACACGCGCGTGATGGCGTCGGCGGCGCAGGGCAAACGATCGTTCCACGTTGCGACGGCGCAGGGCACACAGACGGTCGCGCGATCCGTTGAGCCGCGCTACGCCGCATCGGCCAGCCGGAAAAGCGTGACAAGCCCGACCAACGCCATGAACGTCGAGGCGCTCTACGCCGTGCTCCAGCACTCGCCGACGCTCGACAGCAACGCCGTGTCGCGAGCGGACCACCGTTCCGCCGACGCCCCCACGAACTAGATCAGGACGGCCCGCGCCGCCCGCCAACCTTATCGGCATCACGCCAACATGAAGCACTCACGTTTTATCCGTACCGCGACGCTCGTTGTCGCTCTGTCTGTCCTCGGCGCCTTTGCCAGCGCATTCGCCGGGTCCATCGCAAAAGCCGCGCAAGCGTCGCCCGCGCCGCTGGCCGCCGAGGACTTGTCGAACGTGAAAGCGGACGGTTCCGCGCCCACCGCCGGCAATCTGGCCGAATTGCAAGAGCTCGTGCAGGCGGGCAGCGTCACGGAATTGCGCGCCACGCGTAACGCGAGCTACGGCGCGAAGCTCTACTTCCTGCCAAAAGACATGGTTTATTACGTCGCGCTTCAGCAGGAAACGCAGTTGTGGCGCGTCGTCAAGACACAGGACGAAAGCCGCGCTGAAGCGCTCTACGCGCAGTTCGCGCGCAAGAGCTACGAACTCGCGGACGGCGAAATTCGCCGCACGCAGTTGCAGGCGCAGACGGCGCTGCTCGAACGCGTGATCGCGGTGTCGTCGAACCGGGCGAGCCGCTTGTCCGCAGACCTCGCGCTCGCGCAACAGCAGGACTCGCAGGTGTCGGAGCGTCAGCAGAAGCTGCAAGCGGAATCGGCCGCACTGCAAACCGACAAGCTCGAAGCGGAACGCAAGCTGCACGCGTTGCAGCAGCAAGTGGAGCAGCTTCAGCGCGCGACCGAGGCCGGTCTGACGTCCGCGCCGCCAACACCGCTGCGCTAATCGCAAGCAAAAAAGCACAAGGCCCGCTCAGACGCAGCGGGCCTTGTGCTTTTTGCACGCGAGAAACCGCGCCTAGAACCGCGTTTCGCGCGCCACGCGCAGGAACGTATCGAGAAGCGGCGTGCAATCGAGCAGTTCGTCGCCGCCCGCGCGATGAAACTCCGGGTGCCACTGCACGCCGACCACGAACGGCGCCTTGCGATAACGCACCGCCTCGATGATCCCGTCCGACGACGACACGGCCTCGATGTTCAGATCGCGGCCGAGCGTTCGCACGGCCTGATGGTGGATCGAATTGACGATTGCTTCGCGCTGATTCGGGAACATGTTGACGAGCGACGATCCGTCCGGAAACCGGATGGAGTGCCGATGCTGGTCGTAATGCTCGTTGACGTGGATGCCCGCGGTCGGGACGTCGGTGGCGATGTCGCCGTAGAGCGTGCCGCCGAACGCCACGTTGATCAGCTGACAGCCACGGCAGACGCCGAGCACCGGCTTGCCCGATTCGACGAACTCGTGCAGCAGTTCCAGTTCGTACATGTCGCGCACGCGGTCGCCGGGCCATTCCGGGCGCGTGGTCACTTCCTCGTACGACTGCGGCGAGACGTCCGCGCCGCCTTGCAGCAGCAAGCCGTCGAGATGTTTCGCGTAGTCACGCAGGCGGATATTGCTCGGATGCAGCATGCCCTGATGACCGACCGTCGGAATCATGAACACCAGCACGTCGCGCGACATGACCCAGTGCGCGATGGATTCCTCGAGATACTGCAACGTCTTGCCGCGCAAGCCCTTCGCGCCCGGCTCAGGATGAAAGATGCGCGCCGAGACGCCGATGCGCAGCGTGCGTTGCGTGATGCGCTGCCCGGCCCGGTCGAAGATCTGGCGCGCCCGCGCCGCGACGATGCGGCCGAACACCGACCACGCCGAATCGGACTGCTTCAAATAGGCGGGCTGAGGCGCCGTCGTCTCCGCGGTGGACTGCGGCGGAATGGGCGGCGGATTGAATTTGCCGAAATCCGGCGCGGCGTTGAATTCCGGAGGCAGGCCGGCGGCGGGCCGCGAAAGCGCGGCTTCGGCCTGGACTTCCGCCTCGGCCTCCAATGCGGCCTCGGCTTGGAGCACGGCTTCGGCCTGCGTGCTTTGCGCCTCGGCTTCGGTGGCGGCTTCGAGGTTTTGCGCGAGGCTCGTCTTGGCGTCGACACGTTCGGCGCGTGCCGGACTTGCCGGACTTGCCGCGCTCGCCGGATTTGCCGCGCGAGCCGCGGCTTCCTGCGCGGCGGTCGCGCTCGCGACGTGGGCGCGCGCATCGCGGGCGGTTTGCTGCGCCTCTTCGCGCCGCGCCGCGTTGCGGTCCACGGGCTCGACGGTGGACGCGCTCGAAGGCGCATCCGTCGATGCCCGCGCGCTCGCCTGCGCAGCGGCGGATGTGTCCGCGCCCCGCGACGCCGCCGCGTTGGAAATGTCGTTGTTGCCGGTGATGCCCGAGTCGTTCGACGTGTTCTTTTCGCTCATCCCGATTTCAGGCGCACAAAAGCGCCACTAGGAGAATGGAGAGGCTTCGATTATCCGCCCATCGAACCGGGCGAAGCAAACCAGCACACATTTGCTCACATTATCGGGAGCGATGTCACGCGCTCAGTAATCGTGCTCAGTGATCGTGCTCAGTGATCGCGCGGCTCCTGCAGCGTCTCGCGCAACGCGATCTGCATGGTCGCGTGGATCTTCACGCACCAGCGCCACAAGACGGTCAAGAGGAGCGCCACGCACAGCAGCACGCCGAGCATCAGGCCGAACGGCGGAAGAATGCCGCCCGACAGCGCGGCGACAAGCAGAAAGACGCCGAACATCGCGACGATCGGAATGAGGCCCGAAACGGCCGAGCGGATGGCGTGCGTGAAGCGCCCGGCTTTCGCCGGCTGCACGCTCACTTCGGCGAGCAGCAGCGCGAGCGATTCCAGCTTGCGATAAACCGCGACCAGAAACGGCAGGGCAATGACGAGCGCCGCGCTCCACAGCACCACGCGCTGCGCGTTGTCCGTTTCGAGCCAGCGCGCGAGATGGCTCGACGCGAACGGCGCCGCATACGATGCACCGAGAAAGATCGCGGCGACGAGCGCTAAATTCACGGCGATTTGCAACACGATGCGCCTCGTCATCGCGACGAGCGTCGCGCCCTCGGAGGCGGGCGCGAGGCTCGCGAGCCATTGCGAGTAAGCGCCGAAGGTCTGCGCGAGCGGCGCGGGCATCGCGCGGGCGAGGCGCAGCGTGAGCGGATCGGCGGCGCGCATCAGATAGGGCGTCAAGAGCGTCGTCAGCGCGGAGACGGCCACCGCGATCGGATAGAGAAAACTGCTCGTCACTTTCAGCGACAGCCCGAGGGACGCGATGATGAACGAGAACTCGCCGATCTGCGCGACGCTCATGCCGACGCGCATCGCCGTGCGTCCGTCCTTGCCCGCGAGAAAGCTGCCGAGCCCGCACGACACGATCTTGCCGAGCACCACCGCCACCGTGATGACGGCGATCGGCCACGCGTAATCGACGAGCACCGACGGATTGAGCAAGAGCCCGATGGTCACGAAGAAGATCGCGGAGAACATGTCGCGCACCGGCGCGATGAGATGCTCGATGCGCGCGAGGTGCTTCGATTCGGCCATGATCGCGCCGATCAAAAACGCGCCGAGCGCGATCGAATAATCGAGCTTGACGACCAGCAGACAGAAGCCGAAGCAGAAGCCCAGCACCGTGACCAGCAGCATCTCGTCGCTTTTCGACCGCGCCACGTAATCGAGCGCGCGCGGCACGACCACGATGCCGACCACGAGCGATACCGTCATGAAGAGCAGCAGCTTGCCGAGCGTCACCGCCGCCATGCCCGCGCTCACCGCGCCCGTCTGGGCGATGCCCGACAGCAGCACGAGCATCGCGATGGCGAGTATGTCCTCGACGATCAGAATGCCGAACACGAGTTGCGCGAAGCCCTCGCCTTTCAGGCCGAGTTCCGAGAGCGCCTTGACGATGATCGTGGTCGACGAGATCGCGAGCATCGCGCCGAGAAAGAGCGAATCCATCGCGCTCCAGCCGAACCAGCGGCCGATTTCGTAGCCGATCCAGATCATCAGCACGATCTCGGACAGCGCCGCGACGAACGCCGTTGCGCCGACGCGAAAGAGCTTGCGCAAGCTGAATTCGAGCCCGAGCGAAAACATCAGAAACACGACGCCCAGTTCGCCGAGCGTCTGAATGGTGGCTTCGTCGTTGATGAGCTGAAACGGCGGCGTGTACGGCCCGATGATGACGCCCGCCACGATGTAGCCCAGCACGACCGGCTGCCGCAGGCGATGAAACAGCACCGTCACGACGCCCGCGATGGCCATGAGCACGGCGAGATCCTGAATGAAGCCGATCGCGTGGTGCATCGACTGATCCTTACAAAATGATTATAGGCAGTCGATGTTACAGCAGGAGATGCGCCTTCGTCGAAAACAAACGCCCGCTACGGTGAGCGGGCGTGAGATGCGAGAACTGCCGGACGATCAGACCGCCGCTTCGTTCTCCTCGCCGGTGCGGATGCGGATCACGCGCTCGACGTCGGCCACGAAGATCTTGCCGTCGCCGATCTTGCCGGTGCGCGCCGCGCCGATGATCGCGTCGATGACCTGATCGGTCTGATCGTTCGCCACGACGACCTCGATCTTCACCTTCGGCAGGAAGTCCACCACGTACTCCGCACCACGATAGAGCTCGGTGTGCCCTTTCTGGCGTCCGAAGCCCTTGACTTCCGTGACCGTCAAGCCCGTCAGCCCGACTTCGGCGAGCGCCTCGCGAACTTCGTCGAGCTTGAACGGTTTGATGATGGCGGTGATGCGTTTCATGGCGGACCTCGCTTCGGAAAACAGACGGTTCAGGAAAAGTGTCGTCGCTCGCGCGACCGATGCCTTCGATTCTAGCCGCCTTTCATCGAGTCATTGGCCGGGTTAACTGCGATAAGCGCGAGTTGCGCGCTCACTCGCTCTCCGGAACGCGTTCGAGATCGTTGAGCCAGACCGTTGCCTGCGAATCGCTCGGCGCGCGCCAGTCGCCGCGCGGCGAAAGCGAGCCGCCCGAGCCCACCTTCGGTGCATTCGGAATGCAGGACCGCTTGAACTGACTCATGCGGAAGAACCGGTCGAGGAAGATGCGCAGATTCTTGCGGATATCCGCGAGCCCGTACTGATTGCGCGCGACGTTCGGACCTTCCGGCCACGCGCCCGCCTCGCGGTCGCGCCATGCCGTGAACGCGAGGAACGCGACCTTCGACGGCGCGAAGCCGAAGCGGACCGTGTAGTACAGATTGAAGTCCTGCAATTCGTACGGGCCGATCACGCTTTCCGTCTTCTGTTCGAGCGCGCCGCTAGCCTTGCCCGGGATGAGCTCGGGGCTGATGTCCGTGGCGAGGACGTTTTCGAGCACGTCGCTGCCCGCGTCGCCGATCTGGCCCGACTCCGCGACCCACCGCACCAGATGCGTGATGAGCGTCTTCGGCACGCTCGCGTTGACGTTGTAGTGCGACATGTGATCGCCCACGCCGTACGTGCACCATCCGAGCGCAAGCTCGCTCAGATCGCCCGTTCCGACGACGATCGCGTGATGGAAATTCGCGAGCCTGAAGAGATGGCTCGTGCGCTCGCCGGCCTGCACGTTTTCGTACGTGATGTCGTATTGCTGGTTGTCGTCGCTGTGCGGATGGCCGATATCGGCGAGCATCTGCGTGCAGCTCGGACGAATGTCGATCTCTTCCGCCGTGCAGCCGATCACTTCCATCAACTCGCGCGCCTGCCTGAGCGTGCGCTCGCTCGTCGCGAAGCCCGGCATCGTATAGGCGAGGATGTTCGAGCGCGGCAGGCCGAGGCGGTCCATCGCTTTCGCGCACACGAGCAGTGCATGCGTCGAGTCCAGTCCGCCGGACACGCCGATGACGACCTTCGAAATGCCCGACGAACGCAGGCGTTGCAGCAGCGCCTGCACCTGGATGTTGTAGACCTCGTTGCATCGCGCGTCGCGGCGGGCGGCATCGGCTGGCACATACGGGAAGCGCTGCACGCGCCGTTCGAGCGGCAAGGTGCCGTCCACCGGCGCCGGCAGTTCGAATTCGACCACGCGGAACTGCGCGACTTCATCGGCGTGCCGCTGCGTCGATCGGCCGAACGTGGTTTGCCGCATGCGTTCGCGCGAGAGCCGTTCGAGATCGACATCGGCGAAGATGATGTGCGACTCGCCCGAGAATCGCTCGGATTCCGCGAGCATCTCGCCGTTCTCATAGATCAGGCCCTGCCCGTCCCACGCGAGATCCGTGGTCGATTCGCCCTCGCCCGCCGACGTGTAGAGATACGCGGCGATACAGCGCGCGGACTGCTGCCCGACAAGCTGATGCCGATACGCCGACTTGCCCACGACGATATTCGACGCCGACAGATTGACGAGCACGGTAGCGCCCGCGAGCGCCGCGAACGACGACGGCGGAATGGGCACCCACACGTCCTCGCAAATCTCGACGTGGAAGCGGAAAAGCGGCAGGTTTTTGATCTGAAAGAGCAGCGACGCGCCGAAGGGCGCTTCCTGTCCGCACAGCGTGACCGTGTGCGTGGTCGCGGCATCGGCGGGACTGAACTGCCGTGCTTCGTAGAACTCGCCGTAGTTCGGCAGATAGCTCTTCGGCACGACGCCGCGAATGACGCCATCCGCGATCACGACCGCGCAGTTGAAGAGCTTGTGCTCGATGAGCAGCGGCATGCCGACGATCATCGCGACCTTGAGCGACTTCGATGCATCGACGATGCTTTGCAGCGCGTCTTTGCAGGCGTCGAGCAACGCGCGCTGATGAAAGAGATCGTCGCAGCTATAAGCGGACAAGCCCAGTTCGGGGAACGCGACGAGCACCGCGCCCCGCGCCGCCGCCTGCTGCGCCAGTTCGATGGTCCCGGCCGCATTGAACGCGGGATCGGCGACCTTGCAGTTCGGAATCGCGACCGCGACGCGCGCGAAGTCGTGGCTATACAGATTGAAGAAGTTCTTGCTCATGGTCGTCGTTACCTTCGGCGCGTGGGAGCGTGGTTTGGCGGTGGAAAGAGCCGCAACGATTATCGCAGTTCTAGCCCTTCTTTCTGAACGGCGTGTGCGCTTCGAGTTCTTCGATGTGCTGATCCATCGCTTCGGTTTCGGCGTCGAGAAACTCGGCGATGGCTTCCCGGAACCGCTCGTCCGCGATCCAGTGCGCGGACCACGTCGGCGTCGGCAAAAGCCCGCGCGACATCTTGTGCACGCCCTGCGCGCCGCCTTCGAAGCGCGCGAGCCGGTGCTCGATGCAATATGCGATGCCCTGCATGTAGCACGTCTCGAAGTGCAGCCCCGAGATGAACTCGCGCGTGCCCCAGTAGCGGCCATACATGACATCGCCGCCGATCATGTTCAGCGCGCACGCGAGCCGCTGGCCGTCCGCTTCGGCGATCACGAGCAGCATGCTGTCGGGCGCATCCGCATGAATCCGGCCGAAGAATTCGCGCGAGAGATACGGCGCGTTCCAGTGCTCGCGGTACGTGTTCTCGTAGCAGTCATAGAAGAAGTCGAGCGCGCGTTCGTCGATTTGCGCGCCGCGCAGCCACGTGTACGTGACGCCCGCTTCCATCACGCGGCGGCGATCCTGCTTCACCTTCTTGCGCTTGTCGTGGCTCATCGTCGCGAGGAACGCGTCGAAGCTCGCATAACCGTCGCCGGGCAGATTTTCCCAGTGAAACTGCACGCCTTCGCGCAGCATGTAGCCGGCGTCCGTGAGCGCCTCGATATCCTGCGCGTGCGGAAACAAAACGTGCAGCGACGAGATGTCGAGCCGCCGCGTCAGCTCGATCGCGCCGCGCGCCAGCAGCACGCGGTCCTCGTGTTCGGCGGCGATGAGCCGCGGACCCGTCACCGGCGAGAACGGCACCGCCGACAACGCCTTCGGGTAATAGCGCAGGCCGTGTCGCTCGAAGGCGTCGGCCCACGCGTGATCGAACACGTATTCGCCGCGCGAATGCGACTTCAGATACAGCGGCATGGCGCCCGCGAACTGCCCGCCGCGCTCCAGAATCAAGTGATGCGCGCGCCAGCCGGTGCGCTTGACCGCGCATTGCGTCTCTTGCAACGCGGACAAAAAGCCGTGCCGCACGAACGGATTGTCGCCGGCGAGCCGGTTCCAGTCGTCGGCCGGAATATCGTCGAGCGTATCGACCACATGAATTTCGATCTCGCGATTCAAACAGGCACCCTCGCAGAATGGACCGATGGACGCGTCTGCGCCCGAAAGCGGCTATTCTCGCGCAAGTCGCGCGAAGGCGTCGGCGCGCTCGCCCGGTTGCATCGGCGATAATGCGCGGCATCGAAGTCTGCGAGCCATAAAACACGCGATGCCGTGGTTTCTCTATCTGATCGAATGCGACGACGGCAGTCTCTACACCGGCATCGCGACGGATGTCAAAGCGCGCTTCACCGCGCACGCGAGCGGCAAGGGCGCGCGCTACACGCGGGCGAAGAAACCGCTGCGCGTGGTGGCGTCGTTCGAAGTGGCCGGAAGATCGGAGGCGTCGCGCGCGGAATATTGGGTCAAGCGCCTGCCGGTGCAGCAAAAGCGCGCGTTGATCGCGGGCGAGCGCACGCTGGAATCGGTGCTGCCGCGCGTGGAAACCGGCTGACGCCATTCAGACCTTCGCGCCGCGCATCAAAACAAAACGCCGCGCGCCCGGCGAGCGGACGGCGGCGTTGAGACGCAGCGAGAAAAACGCGCTTACTTCTTGTAATTCGCGATGCCTTCCGTGATTTCCTTGTGCGCGGCGTCGATGCCCGCCCAGCCTTCCACCTTCACCCACTTGCCCTTTTCGAGCGCCTTGTACTGCTCGAAGAAGTGCTTGATCTGATCCTTCAGGAATTCGGGCACGTCGTCCACGGACTTGAGGTTCGCCGTCATCGGGCAGACCTTGTCGTGCGGCACGGCGATCAGCTTCGCATCGACGCCCGATTCGTCGGTCATCTGCAGCATGCCGAGCGCACGCGCGCGCACGACCGAACCCGCGAGCAGCGGATACGGCGTGATGACGAGCACGTCGACCGGATCGCCGTCGCCCGACAGCGTCTGCGGAATGAAGCCGTAGTTGGCCGGATAGCGCATGCCGGTGCCGATGAAACGATCGACGACGAGCAGGCCCATGTCCTTGTCCGCTTCGTATTTGACCGGATCGCTTTGCGCGGGAATTTCGATGATGACGTTGAAATCCTGCGGGAGATCACGGCCGGGAGGTACGTTATTGAAGCTCATGAGCACTCTCTGGAGAAGTTGAGTTCGGAAACCGGGAAAACGGATGCGGCGCTCTCGGACGCGTCACGAATGGAACGCGGGCGCTGCGACGTGAAACACTCAGGCATTATAGCCAAAGGCGCCCCGGGAACCGGGTGCGTGATAATCGATTCGACCACAGTGAGCGAACGAACCGACAAGGAGACGCGCATGGAGGAAGCGAAGCATTTCATCGGCAACCAGTGGATCGCGGCATCGGGCGGAGAGACGATTCCGGTGGTCGATCCATCCGACGGGCAAGTGTTCGCGGAGCTTGCGCGCGGCACGAGCGCCGACATCGACCGCGCCGTGAGCGCGGCGCGCGCGGCATACGACGGCGTCTGGGGCGCGACGAGCGCCGCCGAACGCGGCCGCATTCTCGCGCGGCTCTCGATGCTGATCGCCGCGTGCCACGAGGAAATCGCGCAGATCGAAGCGCGCGACACCGGCAAGCCGCTCAAGCAGGCGCGCGCCGATGCCACCGGCATCGCGCGCTATTTCGAGTTCTACGCGGGCGCCGCCGACAAACTGCACGGCGAGACGCTGCCGTATCAGTCCGGCTTCACCGTGCTGACCATCCGCGAGCCGCACGGCGTGACCGGGCACATCGTGCCGTGGAACTATCCGCTGCAGATTTTCGGGCGCAGCGTCGGCGCGGCGCTCGCCACCGGCAACGCGTGCGTCGTGAAGCCTGCCGAGGACGCGTGCCTGTCGCTGCTGCGCGTCGCTGAACTGGCCGCCGAAGCGGGCCTGCCCGATGGCGCGCTCAACATCGTCACCGGCTACGGCCACGAAGCGGGCGCGGCGCTCGCGCGTCATCCGGGCATCGATCACATTTCGTTCACGGGCTCGCCCGCGACGGGCGCGGCCGTCACCAAGATGGCCGCCGACAACCACGTGCCCGTCACGCTGGAACTGGGCGGCAAGTCGCCGCAGATCGTTTTCGCCGATGCCGATTTCGACGCCGCCCTGCCCGTGCTGGTCGCGGCCATCGTGCAGAACGCGGGGCAGACATGCTCGGCGGGCAGCCGCGTGCTGATCGAACGCGCGGCTTACGAGCCGCTGATCGACCGGCTCTCGCAGGCGTTCGCGGCGCTGAAGGTGGGCCCGAGCAAGCTGGATCTGGACTGCGGCCCGCTCATCAGCGCGAAGCAGCAGCAGCGCGTGTGGGACTTTCTCTCCGATGCGCAGCACGACGGCATCGCGATGGCCGCGCATGGCGAAGTCGTCGCGGAAGCGCCCGAAGCGGGCTTCTATCAGGCGCCGACGCTTTTGCGCGATGTGCCGCCGACGCATCGTCTGGCGCGCGAGGAAGTGTTCGGCCCCGTGCTCGCCGCGATGCCGTTCGACGACGAAGCCGACGCGCTCAGGCTCGCGAACGGCACGGACTACGGCCTCGTCGCGGCCATCTGGACACGCGACGGCGCGCGGCAGATGCGTCTTGCGCGCCGCGTGCGCTCGGGGCAAGTGTTCATTAACAACTATGGCGCGGGCGGTGGCATCGAGTTGCCATTCGGCGGCGTCAAGCATTCGGGACACGGCCGCGAGAAAGGCTTCGAGGCGCTGTATGGCTTCACGACGCTCAAGACTATTGCCATCAAACACGGATAAGGGAGACGACATGCGACTGCAAGGCAAAACGGTGATCGTGACGGGCGCGGGCTCGGGTTTCGGCGAAGGCATTGCGAAGACGTTCGCGCGCGAAGGCGCGAACGTGGTGGTCAACGATCTGAACGGCCCGGCGGCCGAGCGCGTGGCGAGCGAGATCGCGCTCGGGTCGTCGTCATCGGCGACGCATGGACGCGCGATCGCGGTCACGGGCGACGTCACGAAGCGCGAGGACTGGCAGGCGCTCTTCGATGCCGCGATTCAGGACTTCGGCAGCGTGCAGGTGGTCGTGAACAACGCGGGGACGACGCACCGTAACAAGCCGGTGCTGGATGTCACCGAGGCCGAATTCGACCGCGTCTATGCGGTGAACGTGAAGAGCATCTACTGGAGCGTCGAGCAGTTCGTGCCGTATTTTCGCGAGCAAGGTGGCGGCGCGTTCATCAACATTGCATCGACGGCGGGCGTGCGGCCGCGTCCCGGCCTGGTCTGGTACAACGGCAGCAAGGCGGCGGTGATCGTCGCGAGCAAGGCGCTGGCCGTCGAGCTCGGCCCGGACCGCATTCGCGTGAACTGCATCAATCCGGTGATGGGCGAGACAGGATTGCTGTCCGAATTCATGGGCATGGAGGACACGCCCGCAAACCGCCAGAAGTTTCTCGCGACGATTCCGCTCGGGCGGTTGTCGACGCCGCAGGATATTGCCAATGCAGCGCTTTATCTCGCTTCGGATGAGGCGGAATTTATTACGGGGGTCGCGCTGGAGGTGGATGGGGGGAGGTGTGTTTGAGGGTTAGGTGGCGGGTGTGCGCTGCGGGGCTCGCATCGCACGCTGCGCGGCAGCGGTGTGAGCCTGCGCAAGCGCCCTGCTAGCGCGAGTGTGTGGGCGCCGTAGCGAGCAAGTGGAACTTGGCACCATCGAACGTATAGTAATACGTCCCATGCTCATTGCTTTCGTTACGGCTCCCTCGAACGACCAGAAGGCAGCTATTCGCGCGATATTCCAGTGGCTCTGTCACGTTCAATGGCCAGTCAGACACGGTAAACGGCAGTGACGTGACCCGTCCTGAGGACTTGTCGATGACCACCGCCATGACACAAGCAGCACCGCAGCCCCACTCCGCAATCACGTAGCGGCCCGCGAAGTTGGCGCGGCCTTTAGCGGCATCGCGAAGCACGCTGCGATACATGCGCGCGCGAGCATCGGCAAAGTTCAAGGTCGGCTGTCTTGACGTCGACTGCGCACGGGCTGCGCAGTCCTCGAAAGCTGGAACCTTTCGCGCATGGGTAATGCTCGACGCAGTCACGAGCACGCAGGCGACGACCACTCCTAAAACTGGGCGCATGCTCAATACCAGTGATGACGTTTCCAGAAGTCGCGGGCATTGGACGCTGTGCGATAGCGTCCATAAATATTGTGGATTCCGCCCCGGCATTCTTCGACGGCAATACCAAACGACGCTTCGCCGTGCGGGTCGTGAGCTTCTGACATTTCTTTTGCATATCTAACTATCAACGGTGCCACGATAGCATGTAAATCGCGACGTTTGCTACTTTTGTTCACGCCAATCGCTACGCGTTCGAGCCCATACATGCTCGCCTAGCGACAAAAAGGCGGCCGACACTCGCTCGAACAATGAATGCGCAAGAAAAAACACCGCCGCACCGGAACAATGCAAGTCCCATCCGGCGTGCACCAAATACGGTCGGGAGCCGATTCCTGCCTACGAGACCCAACCAACCCCAAACCCCCGCAAACCCCCGCCAGCCTTGACTTACCCCCCCCATTGGCATACCCCTTGCAATTCCTTCCCCGCCGGTCAGTCGTCAACCACGTCAAACGACCCGCCTCATCTCTGCTCCGCACGGAGCAACACAACATATCGGCAAGGGGAACACATCAATGAAACGACGCAGTCTGCTGAAGCTCGGCTCCATGTCGGGCGCGCTCGCCCTCGCAGGCCAGCTTCCCATCTCCAAGGCGCAAGCCGCGGATAACGGCCCGATCAAGGTCGGCGTGCTGCATTCGCTCTCCGGCACCATGGCGATCTCCGAGACATCGCTCAAGGACACCGCGCTCATGACCATCGCCGATATCAACAAGAACGGCGGCGTGATGGGCCGGCAGATCGAGGCCGTCGTCGTCGATCCCGCTTCCAACTGGCCGCTCTTCGCCGAGAAGGCGCGTCAGCTTCTCACGCAGGACAAGGTCGCCTGCGTGTTCGGCTGCTGGACGTCCGTCTCGCGTAAGTCGGTGTTGCCCGTGTTCGAGGAACTCAACGGCCTGCTCTTCTATCCCGTGCAGTACGAAGGCGAGGAGATGTCGCGCAACGTGTTCTATACGGGCGCCGCGCCGAACCAGCAGGCCATTCCCGCCGTCGAGTATCTGATGGGACCGGAAGGCGGCAGCGCGAAGCGCTTCTTCCTGCTCGGCACCGACTACGTGTACCCGCGCACGACCAACAAGATCCTGCGCGCCTTTCTCCATTCGAAAGGAGTCAAGGATGCCGATATTCAGGAGGTCTACACACCGTTCGGTCATAGCGACTATCAGACCATCGTCGCGAACATCAAGACCTTCTCGCAAGGGGGAAAGACCACGGTCGTCTCGACGATCAACGGGGATTCGAACGTTCCGTTCTACAAGGAACTCGGCAATCAAGGGCTGAAAGCGACGGACGTGCCCGTGGTCGCCTTCTCTGTCGGCGAAGAAGAATTGCGCGGCATCGATACGAAGCCGCTCGTCGGCCATCTCGCCGCATGGAACTACTTCATGTCGGTCAAGAACCCGAGCAACAAGAAGTTCGAAACGCAGTTCGCCGAATGGGTGAAGACGCAGAATTTGCCGGGCGGCGACAAGCGCGTGACGAACGATCCGATGGAAGCGACCTTCGTCGGCATCCACATGTGGAAGCAGGCCGTCGAGAAAGCGAAGAGCACGGACGTGGACAAGGTGCGTACCGCGATGATCGGCCAGACCTTCGCCGCGCCTTCCGGCTTCACGCTCACGATGGACGGCAACCATCATCTGCACAAGCCGGTGATGATCGGCGAGATTCGCGGCGACGGTCAGTTCAATGTCGTATGGAAGACGAAGACCGCGATTCGCGCGCAGCCGTGGAGCCCCTATATCGCGGGCAATCAGGGTAAGCCGGATATCGTCACCTCCATTCCGTCGTTCCTGCGGCGCTCGCGCGTGCGTGTGGCCTGACGCATCGGATGCATGAAGCAAGGCCGCGCGTGACTCGACGTTGCGCGCGGCCGTTCAAGTCTCATCAGAAAGGCCCTTATGAAAGGCTCCGTTGTGCTCCCCCTCTTTCGCGCGATGCTCGCGGTCTGCATCGCGCTTGCGCCGTTCGTGGCACACGCGCTCACGGCCGACGAACTCGCGCCGCTCGCGGGCGATGACTATCAGGCCAAGTCCGCCGCCATCGACAAGCTCATCGCGAACGCGGATGCGCCTTCTGTCGCGGTGCTCAACGCGCTCGCGGACGGTTCGCTCGTCGCCACCGATAACGGCCATGTCTACGTGCAGACCGACGAGGGCAACAAGGACGCCATCACAGGCAAGATCACGAACGCGCCGGATGCGCAAGCGATCACGCTGAACAACCAGTTGCGCACGAAAGTAGCGGGCGCGCTGTCGGGTCTTCAACTCGCATCGCCGGACCTGGGCAAGCGCCGCGAAGCGGTAGCCGCGTTATTGAAGAACCCCGACGCGTCGATGAAGCCGCTCATCGATCGCGCCCGCGCCGCCGAGACCGATCCCGAGTTGAAGAAGCGCCTCGACACGCTTTGGGCGATGACCGCGCTGCATGATCCCGATGTGAACAAGCGTCTGGAAGCCGCGCAACTCGTCGCAGCCCGGCATGACCTCGATATGTACGAGTTGCTGCGCCCCATCGTCGCGAAGAAGAGCGATGGCAGCTTCAACGAACCCGACGAGCGCGTGCGCGCGGCGGCGCAGGCCGGTATCGAAGCGCTCGACTCGATCCAGCGGCGCAGCGAAATCGCGGGCACGCTGTTCGCCGGTCTCTCGCTCGGCAGCGTGCTGTTGCTGGCCGCATTGGGACTCGCGATCACATACGGCCTGATCGGCGTCATCAACATGGCGCACGGCGAATTCCTGATGATCGGCGCTTATGCGACCTATGTCGTGCAGAACCTCGTGCAGCATTACGCGCCTGCGGCGTTCAACTGGTACCCGCTCTTCGCGGTGCCCGCGTCGTTCGTTGCGGCGGCGCTCGTCGGCATCGTGCTGGAAAGGCTCGTGCTGAAGCATCTTTATGGCCGTCCGCTCGAAACGTTGCTGACGACCTTCGGCATCAGTCTCATCCTCATTCAGGCGACGCGGACGATCTTCGGCGCGCAGAACGTGCAGGTCACGAATCCTTCGTGGATGAGCGGCGGCGTCGCCGTGATGCAGAACCTCATCCTGCCGTATAACCGCCTGACGATTCTCGCGTTCTCGCTCGCCGTGGTGCTGATTGCATGGGGCGTGTTGACGCGCACGCGGCTCGGTCTCTTCGTGCGCGCCGTCACGCAGAATCGCCGCATGGCCGCGTGCGTCGGCGTGAAGACCGCGCGCGTCGATTCGTATGCGTTCGCGTTCGGCGCGGGCATCGCCGGGCTTGGCGGATGCGCGCTCTCGCAGATCGGCAATGTCGGCCCGGACCTCGGGCAGAGCTACATCATCGATTCGTTCATGGCCGTGGTGCTCGGCGGCGTAGGCCAGCTCGCAGGCACCGTGATCGGCGGCTTCGGGCTCGGTCTCGTCAACAAGGCCATCGAGCCGTTCTGGGGCGCGGTGCTCGCGAAAATCGCGGTGCTCGTGCTCATCGTGCTGTTCATCCAGAAGCGTCCGCAGGGCATGTTCGCCCTGAAGGGCCGCAGCGCGGAGGCCTGAACCATGACCGCCTCGACCAACATCAGCGCGAATCTGGACGTCGCGCCACAACCCGATGCAAGCGCCGCACGCGCGGGCTTCGCGCTCGGCCTGCCGCCGCGCGCCGCGCTGTTGCCGCGCAACGGCTGGATCGCGCTGCTTGCGCTCATCGTTGCGATGGGCATCTGCGTGCCGCTCTCTGCGCTCGTGCTGCCGGAAACCAGCACGTTCCATTTGTCGGCCTACGCGATGACGCTTGTCGGCAAGCTCATGTGCTATGCGATCGGCGCGCTGGCGCTCGATCTCGTGTGGGGTTATTGCGGCATTCTGAGCCTGGGCCACGCGCTGTTCTTCGCGCTCGGCGGCTATGCAATGGGCATGTACCTGATGCGCTCCATCGGACGGGAAGGCACGTATCAAAGCGATCTGCCGGACTTCATGGTGTTTCTCGACTGGCACAAGCTGCCGTGGTACTGGCAAGGCACGGAGCATCTCTGGTACGCGCTCTTGCTCGTCGTGCTCGTGCCCGGCGTGCTGGCCTGGGTCTTCGGCTTCTTCACGTTTCGCTCGCGCGTGAAGGGCGTGTATCTGTCGATCATCACGCAGGCCATGACTTTCGCCGCGATGCTGCTCTTCTATCGCAACGAAACGGGCTTCGGCGGCAATAACGGCTTCACGGATTTCAAGCGCATCGCGGGCTTTCCAATCACGCATGCGGGAACACGCACGGTCCTTTTCCTCATCACGTTCGCGGTGCTCGTGCTCGCGTTCCTCGTGGCGCGCTGGATCGTCACGTCGAAGCTCGGGCGCGTGGTGACGGGCGTGCGCGATGGCGAAGCCCGGCTCATGTTTCTCGGCTACAGCCCGCTCGCGTACAAGCTGTTTATCTGGACGATATCGGCCGTGCTGTGCGGCATCGCGGGCGCGCTGTACGTGCCGCAAGTCGGCATCATCAATCCGAGCGAGATGTCGCCCGCGAACTCGATCGAAATGGCGATCTGGGTGGCGGTCGGTGGGCGCGGCACGCTCATCGGGCCGATCATCGGCGCGTTCGCCGTCAATGGCGCGAAGAGCTTTTTCACGGCTTATTTCGCGGAATATTGGCTCTTCTTCCTCGGCCTCATCTTCACGCTCGTGCCGCTCTTGTTGCCGAACGGAATCATGGGTCTCATCGAACTCGCCCGCCGCAAGACGCAAGGAGACGCCGCAGAATGACCGTGCATCATGCATTGATCGTCGACTTGCCGCCGATTCCTCAGGCGCCCGGCGTGAGTGAGCCGGGGCACAAGAACATCAACGTCAACTCCGGACTCGGCCATGTGCTCAAGCCCGGCGAGATCGACGTATCGCATGGAACGATTCTCTATCTCGAAGACGTGACCGTGAGTTTCGACGGCTTTCGCGCGCTCAACAAGCTCACGCTGTCCATCGACGTGGGCGAGTTGCGCTGCGTGATCGGTCCCAACGGCGCGGGCAAGACCACGATGATGGACGTCATCACCGGCAAGACACGGCCCGATGACGGCCGCGTGTTTCTCGGGCAGACGTTCGATCTCACGCGCATGTCGGAACCTGTGATCGCGCGCACGGGCATCGGCCGCAAGTTTCAGAAGCCGACTGTCTTCGAGAATCATCCTGTGTGGGAGAACCTCGAACTCGCGATGAAGACGGACAAGCGATGGTTCGCGTCGTTGCGCGCGCGGCTGGATCGCGCGGCGCAGGCCCGCATCGAAGAGACGCTCGAACTGATCCGCTTGCAGCATCAGGCGACGCGCCTTGCCGGCGAGTTGTCGCATGGACAAAAGCAGCGGCTCGAAATAGGCATGTTGCTCATGCAGCAGCCCGCCCTGCTTCTGCTCGATGAACCCGCTGCCGGCATGACCGATCACGAAACCATGGAGCTCGCGGAATTGCTGAACACGCTACGGGGTTCATGTTCGATGATGGTGGTCGAGCACGACATGGAGTTCGTCGCGGCGCTCGCGGGCGACAGCGGCAAGGTGACGGTCATGGCCGAAGGCAGCGTGCTCGCCGAAGGCACGCTCGACAGCGTGAAGCGCGATGAGGCCGTAATCGAATCGTACCTTGGCCGTTGATACCGGAACCACTCAATGCTCGAAGTCGAATCGCTCAATCAGTATTACGGCGGCAGTCACATTCTGCGTGACGTGAAGATGACCGTGCCCGAGGGCAAGCTCACCGTGCTGCTCGGCCGCAACGGCGTCGGCAAGACCACATTGCTGCGCTGTCTCATGGGCGTGGTGCCGTCTAAAAGCGGCAGCATCACATGGCGCGGCGCGAAGATCTCGTCGATGCCGACGCACGCGCGCGTGGCGAGCGGTCTCGCTTATGTTCCACAAGGCCGCGATATCTTCGGGCGTCTCACGGTGGAGGAGAACCTGCTCGTCGGCGCCGCGAGCCGCAAGGCGCCTTCGAAGATTCCCGATCACATCTATGCGCTTTTTCCCGTGCTGCGCGAGATGAAGCATCGGCGCGGCGGCGATCTGTCGGGTGGTCAGCAGCAGCAGCTCGCCATCGGCCGCGCGTTGATGAGCCAGCCGCAACTGCTCATTCTCGATGAACCGACCGAAGGCATCCAGCCATCGATCATTCGCGATATCGGCCGAACGTTGCGCCAGCTCGTCGATGAAATGGGCATGACAGTGCTGCTCGTGGAGCAGTATTACGACTTCGCGCGCGAGCTCGCGGACCACTATTGGGTGATGAGTCGCGGCGAGATCGTCGCAGGCGGCGCGGGATCGGAGATGGAAGCGCATGGAGTGCGCGAGCTGATCGCCGTATGATGGTGGACCGCTCATAACGCACTGCTTCCATGCATCACGAATCTCACGCGGCGCTCGCTCATCCCGATGTCTGGCGCGGCACGCTCGAACTCGGCTTTGCCCGGCAGCATGGCCGCACGGTATGCGCGCATCGCAAGCATGAAGGTCCGCTGCGCGTGCAACGGCCGCTCTATCCCGAAGGCGATATCTGCCACGCGGTGATCGTGCATCCGCCGGGCGGCGTCGCGGGTGGCGATCGTCTATCCGTCGACGTAAAGCTCGGCGAAGACACGCATGCCGTCATCACGACGCCCGGCGCGACCAAGTGGTACAAGGCGAACGGCAAGCTCGCGACACAGCGCATCGACGTTCATCTCGGACGACACGCGAAGCTCGACTGGCTACCGCAAAACAACATCGTGTTCGAATCGTCGAATGTGGAGCTTGCGTTCAACATCACGCTCGACGAAGGCGCAACGGCCATCGGCTGGGACGCGATGCTGCTCGGCCGCGCGGCCGCCGGCGAACGCTGGACACAGGGGCGCATCAAGGCGGTGTCGCGTATCGCGTATCGCGATGGACGCACGCTGTGGTTCGAGCGCGGGCTGATCGATGCGAACGATCCTTTGCGCGATGCATCACAAGGACTCGCGGGCTATCCCGCCTATGGCACGCTATGGGCCGTCGGGCCCGCATGCGACGACACGTTGGCCGAGGCTCTCACCGCGCAGTTGCCGTTCAATGACGAAATGCGCGCGGGGGCATCGTGCGTGGCGCCCGGCGTATTGATCGTGCGCGCCATCAGCCGTTCGATGGAGACGCTGCAACGCGCGTTGACCGATTGCTGGACTCAGCTTCGTCCGCTCGTGCATGGCGTCGCTGCGCAACCGCTCAGGTTGTGGACCACTTGAGCACGCACCATCGCGGCGCATGTGCGCGCCCCGCGTATGTGCGCGAGCCCGTGTAACCAGCCAGGCAACGCCGATGGCATAAGGCTTTAGCGTCGATGGCACGGCTCTCGCTTACGAGCATGGCTCCAAGAGCCGCGCATGCAACGCGGCCATCACAAAGCCTGAAGGATCATCCATGCCGAAGCTCTTCGTCCGTGCGCGACGCACCGCGCTAGCCGTGCTCGCTGTCACGCCGCTTTTCGCCTTCACTGCGCAGGCAAACGCCGACGCGCTCGATACCATCGCCAAGAGCGGCACCCTGCGCGTGGCCGTGCCCGAGGACTATCCGCCGTTCGGCTCGGTCGGCGCCGACATGCAGCCGCAAGGCTATGACGTGGACATGGCCGCGTTGCTCGCCAAGTCGATGAAGGTCAAGCTTCAGCTCGTGCCCGTGAATAGCGCGAACCGCATTCCGTATCTCACGACGAACAAGGTGGATCTGGTGATTTCGTCGCTCGGCAAGACGCCGGAGCGAGAGAAGGTGCTTGACTTCTCGACGCCTTATGCGCCCTATTTTCAAGGGGTTTTCGGGCCCGCCGACATCAAGGTGGGCGGCCCGGCCGATCTCACCGGCAAGACCGTGGGCGCGACGCGCGGCGCGCTGGAAGAGATCGCGCTGTCGCAAATGGCGCCGAACGCCACCATCAAACGCTTCGAGGACAACAACGCGACCATCTCCGCGTTCCTCTCGGGACAGGTTCAGTTGATCGCGGCGGGCAATATCGTCGCCGCGGCGATCCTCGCGAAGAATCCGCCGCGTCGCCCCGAAGCGAAGTTCATCATCAAGGATTCGCCCTGCTTCGTCGGCATGAACAAGAACGAGCCGCGCTTGATGGCGAAGGTCGACGATACCATCGCGCAGGCGAAAAAAGACGGCACGCTCAACGCCATGTCGAAGAAGTGGTTCGGCCAGCCGCTGCCTGCCAGTCTGTAACGCAGGGCGCTACATCGCATGGCCTATCAACTGGAATTCGCCGACTTCGCGAACTACGCGGGCATGTTTGCGAGCGGCGCGGCGACGACGCTTGCTCTCACCGCCATCTCGACGGCGCTCGGCGTATCGCTCGGCGTGATCGGCGCGGCCGCTCGCGACAGCCATCGCGCGTGGCTGCGTTCGCTCGTCGGCGGCTATGTCGAAGCGATTCGCAACACGCCGTTCATCGTGCAACTGTTCTTTGTGTTCTTCGGCCTGCCTGCGCTCGGCATTCATCTAAGCGAGTATGTCGCTGCCATTGTCGCGATGACGTTGAACCTCGGCGCGTATTCCATCGAGATCATTCGTGCGGGCATCGCGGCGGTGCCTAAGGGGCATCACGAAGCGGCGGCATCGCTTGCGATGTCGCGCAATGAAGCCTTTCGGCATGTCGTGTTGCCGCAGGCGCTCGCCAAGGTGTTCCCCGCGCTCACGAGCCAGATCGTCATCACGATGCTCGGCTCCGCCGTGGTCTCGCAGATTTCCGTGCCCGATCTGACGTATGCCGCGAGCTATATCCAGTCGCGCAACTTCCGCGCATTCGAAACGTGCTTCCTGGTCACCGCTTCGTATCTGGCGCTCGCGCTTGCCCTGCGCGTGGCGCTCAATGCAGCAGGCAAGCGTCTTTTCATGCCTGCCGTAAGCGCCAACAGAGGTCACGCGCGATGATCGAATTTACCTTCGCGCAGATCTTCGAGAACCTGCTGCTGGCCGCGCGCTGGACCGTCGTGCTGTCGATCGTATCGTTCGTGCTCGGCGGCATCGTCGGCTTCGCGCTCCTGGTGATGCGCGTATCGAAGTACGAAGTCCTGCGCGCGCTGGTGAAGGGCTACATTCAGGTCTTTCAGGGCACGCCGCTCTTGATGCAGCTGTTCCTCGTCTTCTTCGGGCTGCCCTTGCTCGGCATCGACGTGTCGCCCTGGGTTGCCGCCACCGTGGGGCTCACGCTTTTCACGAGCGCCTATCTCGCGGAAATTTGGCGCGGTGCAGTGGAAGCGGTGCCCAAGGGCCAGTGGGAAGCATCGTCCAGTCTTGCAATGAGCTACTTCGAGCAGCTTCGTCATGTGATTCTTCCGCAGGCCACGCGCATCGCCGTCGGGCCGACGGTCGGCTTCGCCGTGCAGGCGGTGAAGGATACGGCGCTCGTCTCCATCATCGGCTTCACGGAACTCACGAAGGCCGGCACGATGATATCGAACGCGACGTTCCGCCCGTTTCTCGTGTATGGCCTCGTCGCGATCATTTACTTCGTTCTCTGCTATCCGCTGACGCGCTATGCGCGCACGCTCGAAAGGAAATGGCATGCCGCTCGTTGAAACGCGCAATCTGCACAAGCACTTCGGCTCGAATCAGGTTCTGAAGGGCATCGACTTCTCGGTCGAGCGCGGGCAAGTGGTGTCCATCATCGGCAAGAGCGGCTCGGGCAAGAGCACGCTGCTGCGCACGCTCAATGGTCTCGAGAGCATCGACGAAGGCTCGATCGAAATCGACGGCGAGCATATCGACGCGCGCCGCGCCGACTTGCGCGCGCTGCGGCTCAAGGTCGGCATGGTCTTTCAGCAATACAATCTCTTTCCGCATCTCACAGCAGGGCAGAACGTGATGCTGGCGCAAACGGTCGTCAAGAAGATTCATAAGGCGAAGGCGCGCGCGACCGCGCATACGGTGCTGGAACGCGTCGGCCTCGGCGACAAGTTCAATGCCTATCCGGAGCAGCTATCCGGCGGACAACAGCAACGCGTTGCCATTGCGCGCGCGTTGGCGATGAATCCGAGCGTGCTCTTGTGCGATGAAATCACCTCCGCGCTCGAT
The DNA here is from genome assembly GCF_023170545.1 of Caballeronia sp. Sq4a. Taxonomy (NCBI): domain Bacteria; kingdom Pseudomonadati; phylum Pseudomonadota; class Betaproteobacteria; order Burkholderiales; family Burkholderiaceae; genus Caballeronia; species Caballeronia sp. Sq4a. The sequence continues at coordinate 2,122,546 of NZ_CP084250.1, forward strand.
CCCGAACTCGTCGGCGAAGTGCTGGCCGTCGTCGAAGACCTTGCGCGCGATGGCATGACGCTCATCATGGTGACGCACGAGATGCGGTTCGCGCGCAACGTGAGCGACAAAGTCGTCTTCATGCATCAGGGACGCGTGTGGGAATCCGGCGCGCCGGAACAGATCTTCGAGCGGCCCGCGAGCGTCGAGCTGCAACGCTTCATTCAATGACAAGCCCGCTGAAAGCTCGCTCACAAAGCGGTCCAAAACCAGAAAGCAAGTGCTAGGATGACGAAGCCCATCGCCTACACAACAAGTTCATGAAACTCACGCCTCGCGAAAAGGACAAGCTCCTGATCTTCACGGCGGCGCTGCTCGCCGAACGGCGCCGCGCGCGCGGCCTCAAGCTCAATCATCCGGAAGCCGTCGCGTTCATTTCCGCCGCTTTGATGGAAGCCGCGCGCGATGGCAAGACCGTCGCCGAAGTCATGCATTACGGCACCACGCTGCTCACGCGCGACGACGTCATGGAAGGCGTGCCCGAGATGATCCCCGACATACAGATCGAAGCCACCTTCCCCGATGGCACGAAGCTCGTGACCGTCCACCATCCCATTCCTTGAGACGCACGCGATGATTCCCGGCGAATACTTGATCGACGACGGAGAGCACGAACTCAACGCAGGCCGCGAGACCGTGTCCGTCGTCGTCGCGAACAGCGGCGACCGGCCGGTGCAGGTCGGCTCGCACTACCACTTCTACGAAGTCAACACGGCGCTGCTCTTCGACCGCGAGAAGACGCGCGGCTTTCGGCTGAACATCGCGGCAGGCACTGCCGTGCGCTTCGAGCCGGGACAGGAACGCACGGTCGAACTCGTCGCGCTCGCGGGCGATCGTCACGTGCACGGCTTCAATGGCCTCGTAATGGGCCCACTCTGATCAGGACATCAACGACATGACGCTACGCATCGGCCGCCGCGCATACGCGGAAATGTTCGGCCCGACCACCGGCGACCGCGTGCGCCTTGCGGACACCGATCTCATCATCGAAGTCGAACGGGACTTCACCACGTACGGCGAGGAAGTGAAGTTCGGCGGCGGCAAGGTGATTCGCGACGGCATGGGCCAGTCGCAACGCACGTCCGCCGATGTCGTCGATACCGTCATCACGAATGCGCTGATTCTCGATCACTGGGGCATCGTGAAGGCCGATATCGGCATCAAGAGCGGGCGCATCTTCGCGATCGGCAAGGCGGGCAATCCCGACATCCAGCCGAACGTGACCATTGCGATCGGCGCGGCCACCGAAGTGATCGCGGGCGAAGGCATGATCGTGACGGCGGGCGGCATCGACACGCATATCCACTTCATCAGCCCGCAGCAGATCGACGAGGCGCTCGCAAGCGGCGTCACGACGATGCTCGGCGGCGGCACCGGCCCCGCGACGGGCACGAACGCGACGACCTGCACGCCGGGGCCGTGGCACATGGAACGCATGCTGCAAGCCGCCGATGGCTGGCCGATGAACCTCGGCTTTCTCGGCAAGGGCAACGCGAGCCTCCCCGAGCCGCTCATCGAGCAAGTGAAAGCCGGCGCCATTGGTCTCAAGCTGCACGAAGACTGGGGCACGACGCCCGCGGCCATCGACAATTGTCTCTCCGTCGCGGACGATACCGACACGCAAGTCGCCATCCACACGGACACGCTGAACGAAGCGGGCTTCGTCGAAACGACGGTGGCCGCGTTCAAGGGCCGCACGATCCACACGTATCACACCGAAGGCGCGGGCGGCGGTCATGCGCCGGACATCATCAAGGTGTGCGGCGAGCCGAACGTGCTGCCCTCGTCCACCAATCCGACGCGGCCCTACACCGTCAACACGCTCGACGAGCATCTCGACATGCTGATGGTGTGCCATCATCTGGACCCGTCGATTGCGGAGGACATCGCGTTCGCCGAGTCGCGCATTCGCCGCGAGACCATCGCGGCCGAGGACATTCTTCACGATCTCGGCGCGCTCTCGATGTTGTCGTCCGACTCGCAGGCAATGGGCCGCGTGGGCGAAGTCATCATCCGCACATGGCAGACGGCGCACAAGATGAAAGTGCAGCGCGGCGCGCTACCCGAAGACAACGCGCGCAACGACAATTTCCGCGCGAAACGTTATGTCGCGAAGTACACGATCAACCCTGCGATCACGCATGGCATCGCGCATGAAGTCGGTTCCATCGAGCCCGGCAAGTGGGCCGATCTCGTCTTCTGGGAGCCGGCGTTCTTCGGCGTGAAGCCCGCGATGATCGTCAAGGGCGGCATGATCGCGCTCGCGCAAATGGGCGATCCGAACGCGTCCATTCCGACGCCGCAGCCGGTGCATTACCGCGAGATGTTCGCGACGCGCGGCGGCGCGCTCGGCAAAACATCGCTCACGTTCGTGTCGCAACTGGCGATGGAGTCGCGTATAACCGATCGTTATGGCCTGAAGAAACAGGTCGTCGCCGTGAAGAACTGCCGCAATGTGACGAAGGCCGACATGATTCACAATGCATGGCAGCCGTCCATCAGCGTCGATCCGCAGACCTATCAGGTGATCGCGAACGGACAACTGCTCACTTGCGATCCCGCCACCGTGCTGCCGATGGCGCAACGCTACTTCCTGTTCTGATCGTCTCATGCGTACCATAGACAAACGTCTTACCGCCAAACTGGCATCCGTGCTCATCAAGCGCGCGCCCACGCTGACGCTCGCTTTCGATGCGCGCTGCAAGAGCCGCCTCGCCGCCACGCTCGACAACGGCGAGGAAGTCGCGCTCGTGATGCCGCGCGGCACCGTGCTCGCGAACGACGATGTTCTCGTGGCCGACGACGGCGGCCTCGTGCGCATCATCGCAGCGGCTGAAGACGTGCTGGTCGTGCGCGCGGTAAATCCGCTGACGCTGATGCGCGTGGCCTATCACCTCGGCAATCGACACACACCTGTGGAGATTCACGCGGATCATCTGAAGCTCGAAGCCGATGCCGTGCTCGAGGACATGGTCGCGCGGCTCGGCGCCACCGTGACGCGTGAATCGCAGCCGTTTCAGCCGGAGACTGGCGCGTATGGCGGCGGCCATAAACATGGTCATGATGAGACCTTCAGCGAAGACTACGCGCTCGCGCAGAAGGTGTATCACGAGCATCACGGGCACGATCATTCGTCATGCGGACATGATCATTCGCATGACCACGCGCATGGACACCATCACCACCACGGTCATGCGCACGACTGAACTCACTGCGCTCCTGCACCTCGCGTCGCCGGCGCTGCCTATCGGCGCGTTCAGTTATTCGCAGGGGCTCGAAGCTGCGATCGAACACGGCTTCATTCGCGATGCCGACACCACGCGCGAATGGATCGCAAGCGGTCTCGCGAACGTGCTGGCGCGCGGCGAACTGCCTTTCATCGCGCATCAGATGGAACACTGGCGCGCGCACGATGCAGCGTCGCTCGCGCATGCGAACGACGAGTACATCGCAAGCCGCGAATCCGCCGAATTGCGACGCGAAACCGAGCAGATGGGATGGTCCCTCGCGCAACTGTGCGCATCGCTCGAATGGGGCGATGCGGCGCGCCGCGACACGCTCGCCGCGATGAAGCCCATCGCGCAACCGACGGCGTTCGCATTCGCCGCGTATGCACACGACGCCGCGCCCGATGCCGCGCTCGCCGCGTATGCGTTCAGCTGGGTGGAGAATCAGGCGGCCGCCGCGTTGAAGGCCGTGCCGCTCGGTCAACTCGCGGGCCAGCGAATCATCGTCGCGTTGCGCGGGCCGATAGACGACGCGGTGGCTCGCGCGCTCGTTACATCGCCCAATGCGATCAACACATTCGCGCCGCAACTCGGCATTCTTTCCGCAAGGCACGAGTCGCAATACTCGCGGCTCTTTCGCTCGTAACTTCTCTGCTTAGAACCGATATCGCATGAATGCTCCTGCTTATTCCGCCGCCGCTCGTCGAACGAAAAAACTGCCGCCGTTGCGCGTGGGCGTCGGCGGACCGGTCGGCTCCGGCAAGACGACGCTGCTCGAAATGCTCTGCAAGGCGATGCGCGATCGCTACGATCTCGTCGCCATCACGAACGACATTTACACGAAGGAAGATCAGCGACTGCTCACCGTCGCCGGCGCTTTGCCCGCCGAGCGGATCATGGGCGTGGAAACGGGCGGCTGTCCGCATACCGCGATTCGCGAGGACGCGTCGATCAATCTCGAAGCGGTGGATCGCATGGTGTCGCGCTTTCCGGATGCGGATATCGTGTTCATCGAATCGGGCGGCGACAATCTGGCCGCGACGTTCAGCCCCGAGCTCTCGGACCTGACCATCTACGTGATCGACGTGGCGGGCGGCGAGAAGATTCCGCGCAAGGGCGGCCCGGGCATCACGAAGTCGGATCTGCTCGTCATCAACAAGACGGACCTCGCGCCCTACGTCGGCGCGAATCTGGACGTCATGGCGTCCGACGCGAAAAAGATGCGCGGCGAGCGGCCGTTCGTCATGTGCAATCTGAAGGCGCTCGAAGGGCTCGATAGCGTGATTGCGTTCATCGAGAAGAAGGGCCTGCTCATCGGCTGAATGCTGCGCGGCAGCCGGCGAACGGTGTCGCCGGTGGCCGCGCAGTTCCGGCTAACAAACAGTTCAGCGAAACAGTTCAGCGCGGCCCGTGCCGCTGCTTCGCGCCGCCGCCCGCGCCGTGGTCTTTCCCGGCCTTGGTGTGATTCGCCGCATGCTGACCGCTTGCGGGCTTGCTGCTGCTCGTCGTCGCAGGCTTGCCGGACTGGTTTTCTGCCTTGACGTCCTGCTCGGTTTTGCTGGTGGGCGGAGCTGTCTTCATGCTGGAGTCCTCTTCGTTCGCACAACGTTGAAACGATGCTTATCTCGCATGCGGATCGATCCGCGTGTGCCGGTCGCGTGTTTTCCGACCGACCGTGCGCTTCATGCCTGTTGCTGCATAAGCGATCGATCCATTCATCGTTTCGCAAGCGTCATTCCACGAAGCGCATCGAGTCGGCCTGACCGAGCCGCCCGCTCTCTTCTTCCAGCATGACGCCGAGGATTTCCACCGTCCGTTCCGTCGCGCCGCGATGCCGCGCCGCGAACGCCGCCGCCGCTGCGCTCATCGCGATGCGGCGCGCCTTGTCGTTGAACAATTCGCGCAAGCCCTGAGCGAGCGACTGCGGACTGTCGACGCGCAACGCCGCGCCCGCCGCGATGGCGTCGTTGGTCGCCTGCGTGAAGTTGAATGTGTGCGGCCCGATCAGCACCGGCACGCCCGCCGCGCACGCTTCGATCAGATTCTGGCCGCCGAGCGGCAGCAGACTTCCGCCGATGAACGCGAGATCCGCCGCTGCATAGTAGGCGCCGAGCTCGCCCATCGAATCGCCGAGCAAAACCTGCACGCTCGACGGTAACGGCGACGGCACGTCCGCGCCCGATCCCGCCGCCACGGGCTTGGGCGCCCACACGGAACGGCGCGCGCTCGTCATGCCCACGGTCGCGATCAGCGCGGAGACTTCGTCGAAACGTTGTGGATGGCGCGGCACGAGAATCAGCAGCGCGTTCGGCACGTTCAGAGCGGCGAACGCGCGCAGCACGAGCGATTCCTCGCCTTCGCGCGTGCTCGCCGCGACCCAGACGGGCCGCTCGCCGATGGCCGCGCGCCACGCCTGTCCGCGCGCGACGAGCTCGGGCGGCGCGGTCATGTCGAACTTGAGATTGCCGAGCACGGCCACGTTGCGCGCGCCGAGCGCGGTGAGCCGTTCGGCGTCCGAAGGCGTCTGCGCGAGCACGCGCGAGAAGCCGCCGAACACTTCGCGCACCGGACGCCCGAAGCGCGCCGCCCGCCGATACGAGCGCTCCGACATGCGCGCATTCGTCAGCACGAGCGGCACGTCGGCGCGACGGCATTCGTCGATGAGCGTCGGCCAGACTTCCGTCTCCATCACGATGCCGATTGACGGCCGCCACGCGCGCAGAGAACGCCGCACGAGATGCGGCAGGTCGTACGGAAGATAGCTGCGCATCACGCGATTGCCGAACAACGCGACGCCCGTCGCGCGGCCGCTCGGGGTCATGTGCGTGATGAGCAGGCGCGCTTCGGGGTGCGCCTTCATCAACGCTTCGATCAACGGCTGGGCGGCGCGCGTCTCGCCGACCGACACCGCATGCACCCAGATGAGCGGCGCGAGATCATCGGCGCGGCGCGCGGGGCCGCGTCCGAAGCGTTCGCCGATATGCTCGCGATAGCCGCGCTCCTTGCGCGAGCGGATCAGAAGCCGCAGCACCGCGAGCGGGGCGACGATCCACCACATCGCGCGATAGATGGCCCTCAGCACGACAGCCGAGAGCGGCGCAGCCGGCGCGGACGGGGCGGAACGAGCGCCGCTCAAACGAGCGCCCTGCCCTTGAGCCGTTCGAGGATGCCGAGCGGCGCGTGATCGGGCCGCGCCATCGCTTTCACGGGCAGGAAGAACGTCTGCTCCATCATGAACTGGCCGGACATCACCGCGTGCGAGGTTTGATCGGAGAAACAGATCCACACCGAGCCGGGCGGAAACGGCATGGTTTCCTGAGGCGAGGACTTCTGATAATCAAGGTCGGCCTTCATCGCGTCGTGCAGATGCAGCATCAGATGGTCATACTCGCTGCGCTTGCTCTTGGTGATGTGCAGCAGATTCATGAGCCACGCCGAACCCGGCGCCTGCGGCTTGATGTCGGGCAAGAAGCGCCGCGCCATCTGCTCGAACGGCTCGCCGACGCGCCACACGCGCGGCGTGCCGTTGGGGTTGACGTTGGTGAACACGCGCAGGATGCGCTCGCCGTAGTTAGGACGCGACGGGAACGCATCGACGTGCAGGCGGCTGTCGTCCTTGCGCCACGACGTTTCGCGCGTTTCCACCTGATGCAGCCGCAGGCTCGTCGGCGCGACGCGCAGATTGCCGTCGTATTCGGGAAAGAGGCCGTCGACGAGCGAGCGCGCGTTCGCCTGATACCGCGCGATGAGCGAGCGCACCGCCGACTGCATCACGTTGTCGCCGAGCACGCCGTTGAGCGCGCCGCCGTTGGGCGCGAGGCTGATGTTCTTGCGCTTCGGGTCCGCGATCTTCGGGTCGAGCAGCGCGCGCTCGCCTCCTTCGATTGCGAAGCGCAGATTGGGAAAATAGAGGACCTTGCCGTCTTCCACGCCGGCAAGCAGCGCCTCGCGCGGCACGGACAGGTTCTTGCCCTGCCAGTCGGACGAAGCCACTTCGATGATTTGAGATTCCGTCATGTGCTCTCGAACTTGAGTTGGCTCGCGCACGGCGCCAAGGCTACTGACCCGAAGCGTTACAGCAGGCCGAAACCTGCGAGCGCGGCCTTCACTTCCGAGAGCGTCGGATGCCGGCTCGCGTCGCCCAGGTTGATCACGTTCGGCGACCAGTAACCGCCTGTGCGCCATGCGGTCGAGAAATTGTACAACTCGACGGTCGGCCGCTTCAGCGCTGCGGCAATATGAACGAGGCCCGTGTCGACGCCGACGGTCGCGGCCGCGCCGTCGATCAGACCGACCACGGCGGGCAGCGAGAGCTTCGGCGGCACGATGGCCGCCGCGCCGAACTCCTTCGCGAGCTTCTCGCTCGTCGCGCGCTCGGCCTCGCTGCCCCACGGCAGGACGATGGACGCGCCGCGCGTCACGAGCGCCTGCCCCAGTTCGACCCACGCGGCTTCGGGCCATTGCTTGTCGGCGCGCGACGTAGCGTGCACGAACGTGACGTACGGCACCGGCAGATTTAGCCCGAGCGCTGACACGGCGAGCGCGGCGCGGCGGGTGTCGATGTCGAAGTCGATGTCGTCGGTCGTCTGCGGGCGCGGCAAATCGAGCGCGGCGGCGACAAGCTGGCGCGTACGTTCGACGACATGCGTGCGCGGCTCGATCGGCACGCGCCGGTCATAGAAGAAGCGCACGGGCCATTCGAAGCCCGCGCCCTCGGTGCGATTCGCGAGCCCGACGAGCGGGCCGCGCGCCCAGCTCGCGACCCATGCGGTCTTGATGAGCCCCTGGCAATCGATGACGAGATCGTACTTTTCGGCCGCCAGTTCACGCCGGAACTTGGAGATCTCGCGCCAGTTCGCCGCGGACGCAAAACCCTTGCGCCAGCGTCTGAGCGAGAACGGAATCGCGCGGCGCACGCCACTGACCAGTTCGACGAGGCTCGCGAAACTCTCTTCCACGAGCCAGTCGATTTGCGCATCGGGATAGCGGCGGCGAATGTCGGCGATGGCCGGCATGTTGTGAACGACGTCGCCAAGCGACGACACCCGGACAATCAGGATCTTTTGCACGCTGTGAGAAAGAGGCGCGGCTCGCGCGACGAAGAGGAAACGGGAGCGGGGATTTTAGCGCGGGTTGGTTGGGAGGCGGGGTGGATCACGAGTCGAGGAAGCTCTTTCGCGGCAAAAAAAGTCGGTAACATGCTGATGACCGGTGAAGCTGAACCGAATATCCGATCAAGAAAGGAGTACGCGATGGGAACGCGTTACGAACAGGACGTCGTGGCTTGGGCGCGCGAGCAGGCAGCACTGCTGCGTGCCGGAAACTTCTCGGCCATCGACGTGGAACATATCGCAGAGGAAATCGAGGACGTGGGCAAGAGCGAGCAACGAGAACTATCGAGCCGCATGGCGGTGCTGCTGGCGCATCTGCTCAAATGGCAATACCAGCCGGGACGCCGTGGTTCGAACTGGCAACGCACGATCAAGGAACAGCGCCGCGCCGTGGGCGTGGCGCTGCAAAAGACGCCCAGTCTGAACGCTTCATTGCGAGACCCGGATTGGCTCGTGGGTACATGGGCCGATGCCGTGTCCAAAGCGGCTGAAGAAACGGGCTTGGATGTCTTTCCGGAAGAACTTCCGTGGTCGACTGACCAGATCCTCTCGCCCGCGTTCTATCCCGAATGAGCAAACAAAAAACGGCGCGACCTCCCGATCGCGCCGTCTTCGCCACGCCTCGATCAGAACGGCAGCTTCGCGTCCGGCTTCTCCGCCAGAATCACGCGGCGGAAGTCTTCCTGAATGCGCTTCAATGCTTCTTCGCTATCCGCTTCGAAACGCATGACGACCACCGGCGTCGTATTCGACGAACGCGCGAGGCCGAAACCATCCGGGTATTCGACGCGCAAGCCGTCGATGGTCAGCACGTCGTCCGCGCCTTCGAACTTCGCCGATTTCTGCAGGCGCGAAATGAGTTCGAAGTTCTCGCCCTCTTCCAGCTTCAGTTGCAGTTCCGGCGTCGACAGCGAGTTCGGCAGGTCGTTGAGCAGCTTGCTCGGATCGTCCACGCGCGACAGGATCTCGAGCATGCGCGCGCCCGTGTACAGGCCGTCGTCGAAGCCGTACCAGCGGTCCTTGAAGAACACGTGGCCGCTCATTTCGCCCGCGAGCGGCGCGCCCGTTTCACGCAGCTTCGCCTTTACGAGCGAGTGGCCCGTCTTCCACATGACCGGCTCGCCGCCCTGCTCGCGCACCCACTTCGCGAGATTGCGCGTGCATTTCACGTCATAGATGATCTGGCCGCCCTTGTTGCGCGACAGCACTTCCTGCGCGAACAGCATCAACTGACGATCGGGGTAGATCACCTGACCGTCCTTCGTCACGACGCCAAGACGGTCGCCGTCGCCATCGAATGCGAAGCCCACTTCGGCGTCCGTTTCCTTCAGCGCGCGAATCACGTCCTGCAGATTCTCGGGATGCGCCGGGTCCGGATGATGGTTCGGGAAATTGCCGTCGATGTCCGTGAACAGTTCGACGAGCTCGCAGCCGAGCGCCTTGAAGAGACGCGGCGCGAGACCACCCGCGACGCCATTGCCCGTATCGACGACGATCTTCATCGCGCGCACCGGCTTCACGTCCGACACGATGCGGTCGAGATACATCTGCGATACGTCGAACTCGGTGTAGCTGCCTTCGCCCGAGCTGAAGTCGTCATTGACGATGCGCTGATACAAGCCCTGAATCTGCTCGCCGTAAATGGCCGCGCCGCGCAGGACCATCTTGAAGCCGTTGTAGTCGGGCGGATTGTGGCTGCCCGTTACGACGATGCACGAATCCACGCGCCGCTCGCCCGTTGGAAAAGGCAGCGGCACGCTCGCCGCGAAATAGCCGACGGGCGTGGGCACCATGCCGATATCGATCACGTCGACGCCCGCTTCGCGCAGGCCGTTCGCGAGCGCGCCGACGAGTTCGGGACCGGAGAGCCGACCATCGCGCGCGACGACGACCGAATCGCCGCCTTGCTCGCGGATCTCGCTGCCGAACGCGCGGCCGATGCTCTTCGCGACATCGCTATCGACCGTCTTGCCGACGATCCCGCGAATGTCATACGCCTTGAAAATGGACTGGGATACTTGGCTCATGAGATGGCTACCTCTTCTGTATTAATTGATGAATTCTCGGCGATGCAGCCATAAGGGCGTGCAGGTCGTGACGATATGAGCGCGCCCGACCACACCAGCATGCGCGCGAACGACTGCGAGGCATGACATGACGAATGCTGCGCATGCGTATTCGAGCATCGCGAAACAGGCAAGCCAGTTTGAAAGCTCGTGCGAAGGAAGCCTTTCCGTTCGCACTTATAATCGCTGTCTTTCAGCGCCTTCGACGTTGCGCGCCGCGGTTCAAGCCTGCGCATTCATTCTAATCCAATGCCTATACGCTCTTTCGCCTTCTGCCCGACGAATGAGGCGCGTTCGCGCGCAAACGCACAAAACTTGACCGACATTCACGGTGATACGCGTCCCCGCACGCTACTGCACAGCGAACAGGTTCCAGTAGCACGCCGCATGCCTGAGCTTCCGGACGGACAAACCGCATGAAGATGCTCATGCGCTCGGGCAATCCGGACGTCGCCCGCGCGCTTACCAACATCGTCTGGCTGGGGCTCGAACGGCTCACGCAGATTGCCGTCGCCATCGTGATTTCGGGGTTGCTCGCGCGCTATCTCGGCCCCGATGCGTTCGGCAAATGGCAATACGCAAACACGCTCTTGCTCGTCATCGCGCCGATCACATGGGTGTGCGGCGCGGAGATTCTCGTGCCGACCATCGTCGCGAAGCCACCTGCCGAGACCGGCGCGGTGCTCGGCAGCGCGTTCGTGCTGCGCATGAGCGTGTCCGTCGTCGCGCTCTTGCTGACGTGGGCATGGATCGCGGTGGGCGGCGTGGACCCGCTCGTCGGCGCGATGCTCGCGGGGCTCGCCGTCACCATGCTGTTTCGCGAGCCGTTTATCGGCGTCATCAACGCGTGGCTGCAAAGCATGACCTACAGCAAGCCGCAATTGATCGCGAGCATGTTCACGGCCATCGCAAAGGCGGCGCTCGTTTATCTGCTCGTACGCATGACCGCGCGCGCGTCGAGTTTCGGCTGGCTATGGGCGCTGGAAGCCGCGGTGATCGGCGCGGCGCTCGTCGTCTATCACATGCGACGTCATGGCGGCACGCTCGGCTGGCGCTTCGATCGCACGCTCTTTCGGCACTTTGCTAGCGCAGGCACCGTGTTCTGGCTCGGGCTCATTTGCATGTATCTGTTCCTGAAGCTCGACCGGTTGATGCTTGCGCATCGCGTGTCGTTCGCGGAACTCGGGCTCTATTCGGCCGCGCAACAGTTGAATGAGAACTGGATCGCGCTCGCGCTGATACTTTCGCAAACCATCGCGCCGGCGTTCGTGTATCGCGTGCAGGAAACGCCGCGCCTGAAGCGCAACCTGCTGCGTCTTTTCGCCATGACTGCCGCGCTGATGATCGCGGGCGCCGCCGTTCTCGATGCGCTCGCGGGCTTCATCATCGCGCGCGTGTTCGGGCCGAACTATGCGGGCGCGGCGAGCATCTTTCGCTGGGCCGTGTGGCTCTCGGTGCCAGCGGGCATCGAGGCGATCGGCAATCTCGTCGTGCTGAAGTTTCAGGCCAGATACGTGCTGTTGTCGAAGTGGCTGCTTGCGCTCGCCGTCGCATTCGCGGTGAACATGTGGGCCATTCCGCGCTTCAACGGATACGGCGCGCTCGTCGGTCTGGCGGCGGGTTATCTGGCGGCGGCGTCGGTCAACTTCTACTACATTCGATTCCGGCTGCGCGCATGAACGCCCTATCCGATGTCGCCATCCTGATGCCCGCGTTTAACGGCCAGTCCGAAGTGGAACGTACGCTCGCGTCGTTTCGCGAGGCGTCGCCGGTGCGCGTGTTGATCGTCGATGACGGCAGCACGCCGCCGATCGCCGCGCCTCTTATCAACGGCCTCGACATCGAGATCCTGCGCATGGCGAAGAACGTCGGCATCGAGCGCGCGTTGCAAGCGGGCATCGACGCGCTCGCTGAACGCGGTATCCGCTACGCCGCGCGCATCGATGCGGGCGATCTCGCGACGCCCGGCCGCCTCGCGAAGCAACGCGCCTATCTGGAGGCGCATCCGCATGTGGCGGTGCTCGGCATGTGGACGCATGTCGTCGCGACGAACGGCGCGCCGCTTTTCGACCTCACGCCGCCCACCGATACGGCTGCGATTCGCCACGCGATGCTCGCGCGCTCGTGCTTCGCGCATCCGTCGCTGATGCTGCGTGTCGATGCGGTGCGCGAAGTCGGCAACTATCGCGCGGACTATCGCGCGGCCGAAGACCTCGATCTGGTGCTGCGTCTCATGGCGCGCCACGACGGCGCGAATCTGCCGGAATTCGGCCTCTTTTACGAACTGAACGAAGCGGGCATCAGCGCGACCAAGCGCCGGACACAAACGCTGTCAACGCTGCGCCTGCAATTGCGTTACTTCCGTGCGGCGAATCCGTTCGACTGGATCGGCGTCGCGAAAAGCATCGCTCACTTGCTGCTGCCCTATCGCGCGCTGCGCGGACTCAAGGCGAAGCTCTTCAAGGCATCGTCGCCGGCATGAGACCGGCGGCATCGCGCGACACAACCATAAGCACCGGATGAACAAAGCCCAGTCCAGCCTACGCATCGCCCTCGTGTGCAACACGGCGTGGGCCATTTACACGTATCGTCGCGGCGTGCTGCGCATGTTGACCGAACGCGGCGCGCAGGTGACGATCATCGCGCCGCGCGACCGCACGTTCGAGCCGCTCATCGAAATGGGCTGCCGTTGCGTGGAATTGCCGGTGGCGTCCAAGGGCACGAACCCGCGCGAAGACCTCAAGACAATGATGGCGCTGTACCGCGAATATCGCGCGACACGCCCGCATCTCGTGTTTCATTACACGATCAAGCCGAACATCTACGGCTCGCTTGCCGCGATGTTGGCGCGCGTGCCGTCCATCGCGGTGACGACCGGCCTCGGCTACGTGTTCATTCAGAAGAGCCGCACCGCGCAGATCGCCAAGCGTCTCTATCGCTTCGCATTCCGCTTTCCGCGCGAGGTGTGGTTCCTCAATCGCGACGATCATCAGGCTTTTGTCGATGAGAACCTGCTCGCGCATCCCGACCGCGCGCGTCGTTTGCACGGAGAAGGCGTCGATCTGAATGACTTCTCGCTCGTGCCTTTGCCGCGCCGGGAAGACTTCGTGTTCATACTCATCGGGCGGCTGCTGTGGGATAAGGGCGTCGCCGAATACGTCGAGGCGGCGCGGCGTTTGCGCCGGCGTTATCCGCACGCGCGTTTTCAATTGCTCGGGCCGGTTGGCGTGGATAATCCCAGCGCGATCAGCCGCACGGACGTCGAGGCGTGGGAACGTGAGAATATCGTCGAGTATCTGGGCGAAGCGAACGATGTGCGCCCGCTCGTCGCGGCGGCCGATTGCGTCGTGCTGCCGTCGTATCGCGAAGGCGTGCCGCGCACGCTGATGGAAGCGTCCGCGATGGGCCGCCCGATCGTCGCCACGGACGTGCCCGGCTGCCGCGAAGTCGTCGAACACGGCGTGAACGGCCTGCTGTGCGAAGTCAAAAGCGCGGACAGCCTCGCCGAACAACTCGAACGCATGCTGACGCTGCCGATCGAAGAACGCGAGGCGATGGCCCAACGCGGCCGCGAGAAAGTCGCTCGCGAATTCGACGAGAAGAACGTCGTCGAACGATACAAGAGCACAATACACGCCATTACCGGCATTTCACTCTGATTTGCGCTTCCTGGAGAGCACATGATGAACGGCAACATGTCGCCGAACGACGCTGGACAAGGTACCAAGGGCACGATTCTCGTGACGGGCGGCGCGGGCTTCATCGGTTCGCATACGTGCGTCGAATTGCTCGACGCAGGTTACGACGTCGCGGTGATCGACAACCTCGTCAATAGCCGCGCGGAATCGTTGAATCGCGTGGAGCGCATCACGGGCAAGCGCGTCGCGTTCTATCAGGAAGACGCGCGCGACGAAGCCGCGCTGAACCGCATTTTCGACGCACACGCCATCACCGGCGCGATCCACTTCGCGGCGCTAAAGGCAGTGGGCGAATCGGTCGCGAAGCCGATCGAGTATTACAGCAATAACATCGGCAGCCTGCTCGCGGTGCTCAACGTGATGCGTGAACGGAACGTCCGCAACTTCGTGTTCAGCTCATCTGCAACGGTGTACGGCGTGCCGCAAAGCGTGCCCATCGACGAGAGCTTTCCGCTTTCGGCGACGAACCCGTACGGTCAGTCGAAGCTCATCGCCGAACAGATTCTGCGCGATCTCGAAGTCTCCGATCCGTCGTGGCGCATCGCGACGCTGCGCTATTTCAACCCGGTCGGCGCGCATGAAAGCGGCTTGATCGGCGAGGACCCGGCAGGCGTTCCGAACAACCTGATGCCGTATGTCGCGCAGGTCGCGGTCGGCAAGCTGGACAAGCTGCGCGTGTTCGGCAGCGATTACGATACGCACGACGGCACCGGCGTGCGCGACTATATTCATGTGGTGGATCTGGCGCGCGGACACATTGCGGCCATCGACGCACTGCGCTCGCTCGATCGCAGTTTCGTCGTCAATCTCGGCACGGGCCACGGTTATAGCGTACTGGATGTCGTGAAGGCGTTCGAAGCGGCTTCGGGCAAGCGCGTGCCGTATGAACTCGTGCCGCGCCGCCCCGGCGATGTGGCCGCGTGCTACGCCGATCCCGCCGCCGCCGAGAAGCTGCTCGGCTGGCGCGCGGAACACGGCATCGAGCGCATGTGTGCCGATCACTGGCGCTGGCAGTCGCAGAACCCGCAAGGGTTCGCTTAAAGCGGCGCCGAGCCTCGCATCGTCTATTTACGACGATGCGAGGCGGCTGTCATCAACTGGTCTACTTTCATGCTTAGTTTTGCGCTTGCTTTTTTGGTCTCGCTCTTCGTGACCTTGTTGATCGTGCGCTTTGCGCACTTGCAGGAAGGCGTGCTCGGCGATACCGATCTCGCCGGCGTGCAGAAATTCCACGCGCGGCCCGTCCCGCGCATCGGCGGCGTCGGCATTCTGTGCGGACTCGCCGCGTCCGCCGTGCAATTGCGATGGAGTTATCCGCTCGTGTCGGCCGGCATTCTCGGCATCATCGCGTGCGGCTTGCCTGCGTTTCTCTCCGGGCTTCTCGAAGACCTGACCAAGCGCGTGACGCCGCTCGTGCGTCTCATCTGCACGATGGCCGCTGCCGGTCTCGCGTATGCGCTGCTCGATATCGCGGTGACGCGCATCAGCGTGCCGCCTCTGGATTTTCTGCTCTCCTACGCAATTGTTTCCTGCGCGGTGACGGTGCTCGCGGTGGCGGCGCTCGCCAACGCGGTGAACATCATCGACGGCTTCAACGGCCTCGCATCGATGGTCACGTTCATGATGTTCGCGTCGCTCGCTTACGTCGCGTTCCAAGTTCACGATCCGGTCGTGCTGTCGGGATCGCTCATCATGATGGGCGCGGTGATGGGCTTCTTCATCTGGAACTTTCCCGCCGGCCTCATCTTTCTCGGCGATGGCGGCGCGTACTTCGTCGGCTTTATGCTCGCCGAACTCGCGATCATGCTCGTCATGCGCAACCGCGATGTTTCCGCGTGGTATCCGGTGCTGCTCTTCATGTACCCGATCTTCGAGACGTGCTTCTCGATCTATCGCAAGAAATTCATTCGCGGCATGTCGCCCGGCATTCCGGACGGCGTGCATCTGCATATGCTCGTCTACAAGCGGCTGATGCGCTGGGCAGTCGGCGTGCAGAACGCGCGCGAACTCACGCGGCGTAACTCGCTGACGTCGCCTTATCTGTGGCTGCTGTGCCTCATCGCGGTGATTCCCGCGACGCTCTTCTGGCGTCATACGGTGCATCTGTTCTGCTTCGTCGTGGTGTTTGCGGCCACTTATGTCTGGCTCTATGTCAGCATCGTTCGCTTCAAGGTGCCGCGCTGGATGGTGTTTCGCCGGCCGCATCCGGTGAAGAAGTAGTCCATTGCGCACGACCACAACGCCGCCTTCTTTCGGGCGGCGTTGTCGCTTTGGTGCCTTATTTCAGGTGCTTTGCAAAGAAATCGGCCGTGCGCGTGTTCGCGAGTGTCGCCGCCGCTTCATCGTAGTGCGCGCCATGATGGCGCGCGAAGGCATGGTGACAGCCCGGATACGTGTACGCCACGATGTTGGCGTGACCTTGAACGGCGGCCAATACGCGATTGCGCGCGTCGGCATCGATGAACTCGTCCTGTTCCGCCAGATGAATGAGCAACGGCGCCGTGATCTTCGGCAACTCGCTCAAGTGCTGGTCCGTGCCGCCGCCGTAGTATGAAACGGCGGCGTCGATATCGGTGCGCGCAGCCGTCAGAAAGGACAAGAGTCCGCCCAGACAAAAGCCGACCGATCCCACCTTGCCCCGCACCTGTTCCAGACCGCGCGCGAAGCCGATGGTCGCGGCGATATCCTCGACGCCCGTGTTCAGGTCGAATGCGTTGTAGTACTTCATCGCCTGCTGCCACTCGGCCTCGGTGCGATCGGTGAGATTCACATTCGGCTCGATTCGCCAGAACAGGTCAGGACATAGCGCGACATAGCCTTGTCGCGCGTATTCGTCGGTGGTTTCGCGCATGTCGCCGTTGATGCCGAAGATTTCCTGCAGAACGACGATGGCAGGCGCGGGGGTTTGCGCCGGATACGCGACGTACGCGTCGAAATCGCCATCGGGCGTCGAGATGCTGAGCATGTCGGACATGTGTGTCTCCATTGAGCGGCACTACGCTATTTCATAGGCGAAAAAAGAAACGCGCGCCAGCATCGAATGGCTGGCGCGCGCTGCGCTTTTTCCGCGACGCGTAGAACTTGCCACTTCAGGCCGGCGCAGGACGCGGCAAGCGTTGCGTCACATCTCGCGCGACGGCGAGATAACGCGCGGCCGTGTCGGCAAGCGTCAGGCCGTTGAGCGGCCGGTGCGCGCGCGGCTGGCCGAGCGCGACGACGAGCGCATCCGCATAGGCTTTCGTATCGTCGGGATCGCACAGGCGCACGCTCGGAAAGTCCGCCGCGAAGCTGAACGGACGAATCGTGCTCGCGACTACAGGCACGCCGGACGCGAGCGCTTCCAGAAACGCGATGCTGTGCCCTTCCGATCTCGAAGGCATGGCAAACACATTCGACGAGAACAGCAGTTCCGCCACGTCCGAACGCGGACCTTGCAGACTGACATTCTTCGAAAGCCCGAGCTTCTCGATCAGATCGCCCACGGCCGCGTGATACGCCGGATCTTCGATCACGCCGCACAACATCAGGCGCGCATCCGGCACGCGCTGCACCACTTGCTCGAACGCGTGCACGGTCGAAAGCTGATTCTTCACCGACGTATAGCGCCCGATCTGCACGATCTGTTTGAATGCGTGACCCGTCGTGCTCGCCGGACGCATCGAGAAGCGGGACATGTCGACGCCGTTCGGAATGAGCGTCATTGAAGGATGACGCCCGACCGCGCCGACGTAATCGTCGATATTCGCGGGCGACACCGCGATCACCGCACGCGCCCGCCGCGAGAGCATGCGCTCGACGCGCCGGAACACGCGGCTCTCGAAGTCGTTGGTCGCCGAGTGCATCACATAGACGATCGGCACCGCGAGCGGCAGCATGCGCGCGTAGAACGCGGGAATGGTCGCGTGCGCGAAGAGCACGTCCGCCTGATACGCGCGGATCGTCCGATGCAGTTCCAACAGCTTGCCGAAGCGTCCATGCATGCGGTCCGGAAAGAGACACTGCACGCCGTTCGCGACGAGTTCCGCCTGCAGCGCGGTGAAGTCGTCATGCGGCGGCATGAGCGACGCAATGGCCACCGTCTCGCCGCTTTTTTGCTGATGAATCGCCAGGTCTTTCGCCAATACCTCGGCGCCGGAAAGTCGCGGCGCCAGGACGAGATGTACGATGCGCATTTCAAGCCTCCCTGACGATGCGATAAAGCATCCACGCCGTTGCCGATGCAAGCCCCGCGGTCATGGACCATGCGATGCCCGTCACGCCCCACAGATGCGTGGCGATGGGCACCGTCACGCACAGTACGACTGCCTGCACGATGGACGCATGCGTCGCCACCTTCGGCATGCCACTCGCGCGCAGCCAGGACACGAGCACCGCGATCACCGCGCCGATCGCCATGTTGATGACGAAGATGCGAAAGAGCGGCACCGCCGAAAGCCACGCGGGCCCGAGCACGAGATTGAAGAGCGGCTCGGCCGCGACGCGCAATGCAACGACGAGCACGGTCAGCCCCACCGCCGCGAGCAACAGATAGCGGCGAAAGAGCTTGCGCGCCCCCGCGACATCGCGCCGATGATGCTCCGAGAAAGTCGGAAACAGATACTGCGACATCGCGATGGCGGCATCGGCAAGCAGCATTTGCGCGAGCTTCGACGACATCTGATAGGCGCCCAATTGCAGCGGACCGAGCAGCTTCGCGACGACGACCTTGTCGAACTGGTTCAGCAGAAGATTGACGACGCTGCCCGCCCAGATCCAGCGGCTGAAGTTCACGTAATGCGAGATTCCCGCGAACGAGAAGCGAATAGGCGGACGCGGCGACATGGCGGTCCACGTGAGCGTCGTCTTCAATAGCTCGCCTGCAACGAGGCCGATCAGGACCGAGTACGCGCCCGCGCCCGACAACGCGCATGCGAGGCCGACTGCGCAGTCGGTGAACGCGGCCGACGTTTCCACGCCCGCGAGCTTCTGAAAGCCGCGCTGTCGCGTCACCGTGAAGTACGCAGGCGATGCGACGCCGCGCACCATGGGCAAGACGGCGGCAAGCAGAATCAACCCGATGGAGCCGCCCAGGTGGAACTGGCTCGTCATGAATGGCGCGAGCGCGGCGATCAAGAGACCGATGACTACGCCGCGCATCGCGAGCGTGGCCCATACCGCGCCGAGCTCGCTTTGCGAGGGCGCATCGCGTCCCTGCACGACGGCCTGCGCAAGCCCGGTATCGGACAACGCTTCCGCGATTGCGACCGCGAGCAGCGCGATGCTGACCGCGCCGATCGCTTCAGGCCCGAGAATGCGGCCGATGGCGAGAAACTTCAGCGCGACGAAGCCGCGCACGACCACTTGTTGAAGGAGCACCCAGAAGGCCGCATCGTGCTCGAACCGCGCGCGTGCTGGCAAGAAGGATAGCCGGACAGATCTCACTCACATTCCCCGTACTGCTGTATTTCGATTCGTGGCGCCGCGATATGTCGGTATCGCGTGCGATCCACCTTGCGCGTCGCGCGCGCGTCCTGTCCGAATGACAGGTACGCGCGAGGCCCGCGCTTCTTTTCAGGCGACTGTGGGAAAAATAGCGTGGCCGTCGGGGTTGCGGACGCCAACGCGTAGCACTATTCGGCAAGGGTGCGCGTTATCGCGGGTTGACGGTTGGCGTTTGGTGCTCTTCACCACATCGCGCGACGCGGATAAGCGCTGAAATATGGCCATTCAATGCGCGGGCGCGGTGTTACGTTCGATCTTCGACGACACACCGTGTCTCATTAGAAAACACCATGACGGATGCCACTTCACGATGAACGATACCGTTCTCATCATCGAGCCTGATTTCAGCGGTCACCGCTGGCGTTACGCGCAATGGGCCGCGAATGCATATATGGAAGCGGGCTTGCGCTGCCTGATCGTCACGGAGCCGCGCAATGCCGGGCATGCGCTCGTGAAGCAGATCCAGGAGCAAGGCAACGACGCGCTTAACATCACGTTCGTTGCGCCGCCGGAGCACGGCACCCGCAAGGGGCTTGGGTCCATCAGCTATATGCGCGCGCATGCGAACTTCAAGCACGCCTATGCGGTAGCGAGTCGCGAACGCAAGGTGGCGCTCGTCGTCGTGCCGTATGTCGACTACTTTCTGCTCGCGCTGCCGTTTCTGCGCTCGCCGTTCGGCAATACGCCGTGGGTCGGCGTCACCATGCGCTCGAACTTCCATCATCATCTCGTCGGCGTGCGCGCGCCGCGCCGGCCGCTCATCAATGCGGTGAAGTCGCGGCTATTCGCGCGTGCCATTCGCGTGGGCGGCATGAAGACGCTTTTGACCATCGACCCGACGCTGCCCGACTGGTGGAAGCGCAACGGCGGGCATGCGCACGGAACAAACATCGACTATCTCGCCGATCCGTTTCCTGACGCGCATGCTGCCGAGCCATCGGCGGCGAGGCGCAGGCTCGGCCTGTCGAAAGGCATGCATGTGCTCGTCTATGGCGCGATCAACGACCGCAAGGGCATCTTCGAGTTGATCGAAGCATTGGCGCAGCGCAAGGACGGCGTGCACACGCCGAAGCTGGTGATCGCGGGCGCTCAGGACAAGGACGTACGCGCGCTGTTGAGCGAAGCCGCGGCCAAGCTGTTGCCCGCGCCGATCGTGCTGGACCGCTTCATTTCGAGCGAGACGGAGCTCGACCTCTTCTCCGCCTGCGATGTCGTATGGCTCGGCTATAAAGGCCACTACGGCATGAGCGGCGTGCTCGTGCAGGCGTTCCGCTTCGGCAAGCCGGTCATTGCAACGGCCGATGGCCTGATCGGTTGGTTCTGTCGCACGGGCGAGCTGGGACCGGTGATCGACGATCTCACGCCGGGCTCGATCAATCGCGCGCTCGACGATGTTCTCGCGCGCCGCAAGCGCCCTGTCGCCGCCGGACATCTGCTGGAGCGCAATACGCTCGGGCAGTTCAAAGAAACACTGCGCCAGGCGATCGCCTGACGCAGTCAGCATGACGCCGGTTCTGCGATCATCGCAGTAACCGGCTGATTCTTCGCATCAAGCCTGCTTTCCGACCACTTCCACCGCGTCCACCGTCTTCTGCGCCTGCGCTTTCCGCTTCGCCGGGAAGAGCGCATCGCGCATGCGCAGGAACGGGAACTCCACCGCACGCGTCGTCACATATCCAACCACGATCGCAATGGCGAACTGAGCCGCCATGATGACGCCCCACGCGGGTATCGCCGGAAGATGCAGCGCGGCCGCCTTGCGGATGAGGATATCGCCCGGTGCGAGCGCCAACGAATGCCACAGGTAGATGCCATAGGAATACACGCCGATCCACCCGATCAGCCGATAAAGCCGCGACTCGCGAATGCGCCCCGAGTACTCGACCGTCAGCACGATGAGCGCACAGAACCCGATGGCTTGCACGGTATAACCGATGCTTTGATCCAGATCCACGTTGCGCGTGCCGAACACGAGCCACAGCACGAGCCCCGCGACGGCGGCCAACAACAGGCCTTTTCTCTGCGCGATACCGCGATACACCGCGGGCTTCAGCCAATAGAGCGCGGCGAGCATGACCCCGAACAACAGGCTGTCGATGCGGTATTGCGTATAGAAGAACGTGCCGTCGAGATCGCCGTTATAGACCGCGATGGTCCGGGCAATCAGCACGGCGACGCAGATCGACGCGAGCACGCTGAGAATCGTGTTGATGCGCGTCTGCCACCGCGCGAACACGATCAGCAGCAGCGGCAGGAACAGATAGAAGTGCTCTTCGACCGCGAGACTCCACGTCTGCGCAATCGACGAACCGAAATAGTTCTGCATGTGCGTGAGGTTCTGCACGAGGAACGTATTCGTCGGATGGCGTCCCACCAGCACGTGAAAAAGAATCAGCGCGTAGTACGCGGGCCAGATCTTGAAGAGGCGTCGCACGATGAAGCGCGTCGCGTCGATGCGTCCTTCCTGCGCATACTGCTTGAGCAGCAGGCCGCCGACAAGAAAGCCGCTCAACGTGAAGAACAGGTTCACGCCTTCGTGCCCGAAGCTCTTGAGCGGATACTCGATGGCGGCAATGAACGCGCTGCCGGTTGGGTATGAGTGAAAGTGATACCCCATGACTGCGATGATGGCGAGTCCCCGGATGAAATCGAGCTCGATCGATCGATTGGGTCCTGGCATGCGTGTGGCGCCGAAAAGGCTCATGGCCTTCCCCCCCTTCTGCGATGGTCTTATGTTGCTTATGTTGTATTGGATGCCTCGCCGCCGGGAGTCCTCATATCGGCGCACGCACGCGCATCGCGGATGTCATTTGGTCAATGCCGCCACTGACCCGCGAGGGCCAATTGCCGGCATGACCATAATCGTTCCGGAATAGCGGCGTGATCCGCCAGAATCGCATCGTTGCCGGACAGCCCCGCGCGCGCTATGCGGCATCGACAACATAGCCGTTCCCGCGCGGCGAACGGCGCTTAAGCGAGCGTGGCGCGGCGCACATGGGCAACCGTCGTTTCTCGCCGAACGCTAGTCGCAAAACGCCGCCGCGACGGCGTGCGCTTTTGGCCGCTGATATATTCGACCCGCAAATACGGGGTACCCGGGGACCGTCGCTCAAGCTGATTCAAACACACAACACGCGACTCAAGGCTTCCAGGGCACGAAGCGGATCCAACCGCGAGAAGTAAAGCTCGTCGAGCTTTGCCATCTAAAGAGAACGCCATGCGCAACAAGTTCGCCGTCGTCTGGATCTGGCTATTTCTGCTTCCGCTCGCATTCGACTTCAAGGGCGCGGAAACGGCCAGCAAAGCCATCCAGATTCTCCTCACCGTTCCCGCGATATTCGCAGGCGGCGCGCTTCTGCTGATCGCGCCACGCTTCGCGCAACGCTCGCGGCTTCGCACATGGGTCACGTCGCTCTTCATGCTGACCATCGTCGGCAGTATCGCGACGCAACTGATTCAGGGCAATGATTCGGGCAACTACATGCGCGTGATCCTGCCGTTCGCCCTCATGCTGCTCGGCTATCTCGTCGCGTGCCGTCCGTGGGATTCGCAACGCCTCGAGCAGTTCGAACGCGCGATGTACTGGTCGATGATCGCCTCGCTGATCTTCAGCTTCGTCTATGGCATGGCCACGGGCGGCGGGCTGGAAAACGTGCGTTTTCGCATCGTGTCGGTCACGTTCCTTTGTTTGCAGGGGCTGCTGCTGCATGAGTTCGTCATCGCCAAGCGCATGACCAAGTTCACGGTGCTGCTCTTTCTTGCGACCGTCGTGATCGAGTTGTTGAGCGTGACGCGCAGTCTGCTCGTCGGCACCGTGCTCCTCTTCGCCTATGCGACCTGGCTTGCCGCGCCCTCCGTCAAGCATCTCTTCACGGCGGCGCTGCGCGCGATCATGATCGCCTCGCTGCTCGGCGCAATGGTCGCCGCGTCCGCCGCGTTCTTTCCCGGCGTGGCCGAGCACTGGTCGCAGCGCCTGAACTTCGCGAAAGCCACCGAATCGGGCCGCGATCCGACGACCATCACGCGTCTCGCAGAAATGAAGGACCAGTACGATCAGACCACGTCCGACACGCTCGCGGTACTCGTCGGCAAGGGCTACGGTCACGATTATCGCTATTCGCCGACGTACTTGCCGGACCTCGCGGGCCAGTTCACGAAGAAGGACTTCTACGCGATCAAGGAATGGGCGGCCGGCCATAACTTCTGGGTCTATCAGTTGTTCGCCGGCGGCATTCTCTTCGGCATCGCATTGCCTGCCGCCGTGCTGTGGGCGCTCTACCGCGGGTCGATGGCGTACCGCTCATGGCGCAATCGCGCGCCCGACGCGATGTACCTACCGGTGCTCGGCCGCGCGTTGCTGGTCGTGGCCGCGCTGCCCGCCACCTCCGTCGGCGGCAATCCGCTCGGTAATCGCTTCTCGGGCATCGTATTCGGCGTAGCGCTCGGTCTGCTCGTCGCGGCATTCGCGCGGATTGCTCATGCCATGCGCACGCAGTCGGTGAATCGACGTTCGTTTAGGACGCCATACGGACGCACGCGCGACGATGTTCATGCCGACTGGCGCCCTGAATGGCGTCCGTACGGCCCGCAGCCGGAACTGAAGCCCGCGCAAGCACCGGGACTCGCACACGAGCATCACGGCGAGAGCCGGCACGACGCGCCGCCGGGAGCGAGCAGCTTCGCACCGTCCGCATAAAAGGCTTCGAAAAGCCAGCGGGCAAGTACGCCAACGAATCGGGGATCGTTTCGCCATGAAGATTTTGCATCTGCTTTCCACCGTCGATCCGCGCGCGGGCGGCCCAACCGAAGGCGTGCTGCAAAGCGGCCTCAGCATGCGGTCGATGGGGCATGAAATCGAAGTCGTCTCGCTGGATGCGCCGGATGCGCCGTATCTCGGCGCCTTTCCGCTGCGTCTGCATGCGCTCGGGCCGTCGCGCGGCTTCTATGGCTTCTGCCCGCGGCTCGTGCCGTGGCTGAAAGAGCATGCAGCACGTTTCGATGCCGTGATCGTCAACGGTCTCTGGCAGTACCATAGCTTCGGCGCGTGGAAGGCATTGCGCGACAGCGACGTGCCCTACTACGTATTCCCGCACGGCATGCTCGATCCGTGGTTCAAGCGCACGTATCCGCTCAAGCATCTGAAGAAGTGCCTGTATTGGCCGTGGGCCGAGTATCGCGTATTGCGCGATGCGCGGCGCGTGCTCTTCACGACGCAGGAAGAACGCTTGCTCGCGCGCGAGTCGTTCAGGATGTATCGCGCGAAGGAAGAGGTCGTGGCGTTCGGCACGCGTCAACCGCCCGCCGATTCGACCGCATTGCGTCAGGCGTTTTTGTCGAAGTTCCCGCAGCTCGCCGGCAAGCGTTCCATTCTGTTTCTCGGCCGCATCCATGAAAAGAAGGGTTGCGATCTGCTGCTCAAGGCTTTCGCAGCCGTACGCGATATCGACGCTCGCGCGCATCTCGTGATGGCGGGCCCCGACGATAGCGAATGGGCCGCGCAATTGCGCACGCTATCGAAGGAACTGGGCATCGAGGACCGCGTGACGTGGACGGGCATGCTGAGCGGCGATCTCAAGTGGGGTGCATTCCGCACGAGCGATGCCTTCGCGTTGCCTTCGCATCAGGAGAACTTCGGCATCGCGGTGGCCGAGGCACTCGGCTCCAGGCTGCCGGTGCTGATCTCGGACAAGGTCAACATCTGGCGCGAAGTGCAAGAGGATGGCGCGGGCATCGTCGCGAGCGATACGGTCGAGGGCACCATCGACGCCCTGTCGACATGGTTGCGCATGGACCCACAAGCCGCGGCCGCGATGCGCGAACAGGCGCTCGCCACCTTCATGCAACGCTTTCACGTGGAAGCCATGTCGAAGGACCTCGCACGCGTGCTGCGGGAAACGGCCAACAAGCGCGACGGCGGCCTCACGCGAGGCATGCTGTCCGCGTCCTTCGAACGTTATTGAGCCGAGCGTAGATAAGCGGCGAAGCGGTTTTGCGCCGCGATGATCTTGCTTGCGCAGTCGTCGTAATCCGAACCCCGCGCCCGTTCCGGGCCATACATGCCGCGACATTGCGCATAAAGCGCGATCGTCGCGCCATTGCCTTTCGCCACGCGCGTCGCCGAATAAACGGGCTTGCCCGAACGCGAAGGCACATCCGTCTCGATGGCCACCGCATCCGCGCGAATCACCGGCTGATTCGAATTCTCTTCGATATAACGCTTCGTGAGCGCCCACATCGCATCGCATTGCGCGGCGTCGCGGCACGCGACAGTCGCATTGCGCTGCGCCACATCGAGCGAGCGCTCGGAATACGAGAACCCTTCCGCACGCTGCGCCTCCTTTTCGGCGGACGAGCATGCAGCGAGCAACAACGAAGCGAGCGCGAGAACGGTGAGCTTTTTCACGGCGAATGAGCGATGAGCAAAGACCGAATGCGATTATAGCGACGACCGTTTCGCCAAAAGAAAACGCCGCCGGTCGTTCGACCGGCGGCGTCCCCTTTCCCCAAACGCCGGCTTTTAAGCCAGGTCTCCCCGCATATGCATTGCCGAAGCCGCCATCGGCAGGTCGGCTGGTGTCTCATTACGAAGCGGCGTGCCCGACGACGTGACGAGCGTGCCGATCGTATCGTCGCCCTTGATGACGCGCCCCAGATGCGCCGCAAGCCTCAACGTCAACGCGGCGATCGTGATGGTCGGGAAGTTCGCGCCGACCGTCGGGAACACGGAGCTGCCCGCCACATACAGGTTGCTCATGCCGTGGATCTTGAGGTTGCGGTCCACGACGCCCTGCTTCGGCGAATCGTGCATGCGCGTCGTGCCCATGTGATGCCACGTGCCTTCCAGCTGCGCGGGCCACGGCTTGCCTTCGAGCGGCTCGTCGAGCGTCACGTCGGCCACGCCGCCGCGTTGCAGTTCGGCCGCGAGATGCGCGACGGTACGGTCGAACGTGCGCTTCACCAGTTCCGTCACCTGCCAGTTCACCTTCACGCGATTCATGCCGAGCGAGTCTTTCTGCGCGGACAGCGTCACGCGGCTGTCGCGGTTCGGCTCCGCCTCGACGATCGTCTGAATCTTCACTTCGGTGATGAGCGGGCGCGGCTGCAACAAGCGCGCGAGGCCGAAGCATGCGGTATCGACCGGATGCGCGAGCATGGTCATGACATCGCCTGTCATGCTGTAGCCGGGCTGGTCCTTCTTCAAAAGCGCCTGCTTCGCGCGAATCAGGGCTTCGGAGCCCTTCGTGTTCTCGCCACGGAACACCGAATAGAACCATGCGCGTGCGTTGAGCAGCTTCTCGCGTTCGAGCACTTGCTGCGTGAGCGCGAACTGCGACGAGATGAACGTGCCATGCGCGGACACTGCCTTGTTCTGATAGTGATACTTGATGTCGTAGAGCTTGTTGCGCGCCCATTCCTTCTTGAACCGCACGTTCGCCGACATGACCCGCGGATGGTCCATGAAATAGCGGCCGACGAGGTCATGTTGATTGCCGACGCCCGCCGCCTGCACCTTGTTCGACGACAGCAGGAGGCGCGCATTCTCGATGCCGCCCGTCGCGAGCACGAACACCTTGGCGCGGATCCCGAAGCGGCGGCCGGACAGCGTGCCGACATCGATCTTCGTGACCGAACGCGCATCGCCGTCGGTATCGATGTTCAACGCGTTCGCGAACAGGAACACGCGCACGTTCTTCGCGGCCAGCAGTTGCTTGCGATATACCTTGCCGAAGCGCACGGGCGGGCTGAACTGCGAGATCGTGTCGCGCACGTTGCCGCTCGGGAACGGATGACGCCGCACGTCCGGGCGATGAATCGCCGCTTCCCAGTAGGCCGGGTCGAAGTTGTTTTCGCCGAGCTGCAACAACGCATGCGTGCGCGCGTAGTAAGGACGCAGCTCGTCGAGCCCGAAGGGCCAGCCGCTGTCGGCCACCCAGTCGCGCTTTTCGAAGTCCCACGGGTCGAGCGGCCGGCACCATCCGCCCCAGCAATTGCTGCTGCCGCCGAGAAAACGGCTGCGGCAGCCATCGGCGAATTCGTAAGGAACCCCAACGTTTTCGCCGCGATACAGGTCGCGCGTTTCGTCGTCGGCGCGGTATCCGCCGCTTTCGAGCAGCACCGCGTCGATGCCTTGCTTTTCCAGTTCCAGTGCAAGCGTGATCCCCGCCACGCCCGCGCCGACGATGCAAACCGTGGTCTCTATGACTGCGCCCTGGTCAAGGCTGCGGCTGTCAATGAACATTCCCCGTGCTCCTTCTTGTTTTATGCTTAAGCGGTGTCGCAGGATCGCATCCGGTGTGTGGTCCCGACAAGATCACTGCACTCTCGACTGCCAATATCCATTTACGCCGGGAAGCGTTTCCTGATGAAGCGCACCGGGTTACCGCCGTATACGCCTTCCGCTTCCAGCGAGCGATGCACCACCGACTGCGGCGTAACGAGCGCCGAGCGGCCAATGGTGACGCCCATCTGCACGACGCACCTGGATGTGATCCAGACGCCGTCTTCGATCACGATCGGTGCGACCTGCAAGTCCATGTTGCCGGCGGCATCGTGCGATCCCGTCGTGAGAAACGTCCCCTGCGAAATGCAGACATTCGAGCCGATGCGAATATCGGTCTGGTTATAGATCCATGCGTCGACGCCGAACCAGCAGTTGTCGCCGACGCTCAAATTCCACGGTGCCTTCACCCGGATGGGATGCGGCATCCGACAGTTCCTGCCGATGCGCGCGCCGAACGCGCGCAGAAATGCGACCCGCACGAACGAAACCGGTATGAGCTTGTTATTGATGAAGCATGCTTCGACGAAGAACCACACGAGCTCGATCAAGAAGCTACGCTTCGCCACGAAATTGCCCGGGCCTGCGCGCGACAGGTCGATCACCTTGCCGCGTCTCGCGGATGCCTCGCGCACGCCGTCGAAGCCGTCACTGCCGGCCGCGCCGATGCCTCGCTCGTCGATCGCTCTGTCCATGGTTCCCCACCCGTTTCGCTGTCCGCCTGCTGCACGTTGCGCGCAAGCGACTCTTTATTGGCCTTGTATGTCGGCGCGCCTTGCACGCGCGCATCCGTGTCGTCTCGCTTCTTCGTTCAAGACTGCATACGGTGAACCGATTATCAGTGAACGTTAGAAAGCGCCATGTGCGGTGCGGCACGGTTGGCCGTAACGGCAAGACTTTTGGCGCTGGCGGCTGATGCATCGCTCTATGCTGCATTCGAACGATCAAGCCGCGTGACGTAGCGTACCGATAAGCCGATGCGCGCTCTGTATAACGCTTAACGTAATCAGCCAGGAGAGACCATGAAACACGAGCTACGCGCGGCGCTCATGCCGCTTCTCATCGCTGCATTGGGGCCCTGCGCGCTCGCTGCATCGTCTGTCGCGCATGCGGGCAACTTCGCCGATGCCGCCATCAGCAAGCAGCAGGCGGGCGGCGGCGTGCCGTCGGAAATGGATTTGCTTGGGAGTCCGGATATCTATGCCGATCCGTACGGCGCGCCGACCAACGGGCGGGGCGGCCAGCGCGGGCCGATCACCAATGCGCAGACGGCGCAGGGCATCTCGCCGACGGACAAGCTGCTCGCGCAACAGAACGGATACGTGGGCAATCCGGGCGCCGGCGCGCAGCTGCGGCGCGTGGGACGCCAGGGCGACGCCAAAGCGATGCTGATGCCGCAAGGCGCGGCCGCCACGCTGTATCCGACGCCCAATGGCTTCAAGGCGCCGGCCAAAGCTGCGCGGGCGCGGGACATCTACAAATCGCCTTATTGATGAAACGACGCGCGGTGGATACGGCGCGTTGAGAATAACGCGCCGTATCACCGGCAAGACTGCTACTCGATCTTCTCGACCTGCGGCAGAATGGGCGCGCGCTCCGCGATGCGCGCGATGGACATGTCGACGGCATCGCTCAAGCGGGTGTCGGCCGTATCGCCGATCAGCGACTTCAGACGTTCTTCGAGCCGCGCGAACACCGACTGCGGCGACAAGCGTTCCTGCGCGAACAGACGCCCTTCTTCGCCGTAGCGCGCACGCAGCGCCGGATTGCGAACGAGCATGGTGATGGCGTCCGTCAATGCCTCGACGTTCTCCGGCGGGATCACCACGCCGCGTCCGGCTACAGCCTCATACAACTCGGTGCCCGGCTGCGCCATCGCGACGACCGCGCGCGCGCTAGCGAACATGCCCGTGAGTTTGGAAGGCATCACGAGATCTGCCACGTCGCCGCGTTGCGGCAACACGTGAATGTCCGCGAGGTTCAGCAACTCGTTGAGACGCTCGATAGGCTGCAACGAAAGGAAGCGCGTGTTCGGCAGATCGGCGCAACGTTCCTGCAGCTTCTTCTTGGTCGCGCCGTTGCCGCAGAACACGAACACGATATCGTCGCGCGCGGCGAGCGCGGCGGCGGCCTCGGCCAACACTTCCAGGCCCTGCTTCGCGCCCATGTTGCCCGAATAGAGCACCACCTTCGTGTGCTCGCCGATGCCGAGTTCCTTGCGGAAACTGCTCGGCCCGTCGATCGGGTAGATCGCCGTCGTATCGACCCAGTTCGGGAAGTGGAAGGCGTCGGCAGGCGCGACGCCTTTCTTCACCGCGCGCTCGACCATCTTGTCCGAGATGGACGAAACCACGTCGAACCGCTTCATCAGCCAGCGTTCGAATGCGAGCGCGCTCTTCGCCGCGCGTGCGTTCTTCAAGAGGCCGAGATCGAACGCGGCGTCTACTTCGAAGTCCTGAATGTGCAACCATGACCGCGCGCCGGTCAGACGGGCGAGCGCGAGCGCGCCCGGCGCGTTCATCAGGCTCGGCGCAATCGTCATCACGACATGCGGACGCCACAGCGCATGCGCGATGAGCGCAGGCAGCGACGCCAGCGCGAACGAGCCGAGATGCAGCATGCGCTTCGCGCCGCTCGGCTTTTTCGGCACCCACAACGGCGCGCGCCACAGACGCACGCCCTTGCGCGTTTCGAAGCGATGCCGCCAGCTTGCATAGCCATCGCCGATCTTCCATTCCGGATAGTACGGCGGCGCACAAACGACGCGCACGTCGTGCCCGTTTTGGGCCAACGCTTCCGCCATTTCCGCCGTGTATTTGCCGGTTCCCGTCAACTCGGGCGCATAGTTCAGCCCGTAGATCAGTATTCTCATGTGGTCCCTCGCCCGACAATCGCGCCCTGAGCCCCGAACGTGCCCTTTCGCCCGCAAAGCGCCAGCCATCGGGACGCGAAGACCGCGACCCGACGGCGTTTCACCCTTCCCCTTTCCGTTCGTCCTCCTTGACGTCTTCCCCGTTGGTGATTTCCACCGACTACCGAACCGTCAATTCGTCAGCAACAGCGCGCAACCCCGCGCGATGTTCGCCGCAGCCGAAGGCGGATCGAAACGCTGAATCACATCGGTACAGCGCTTGGCGACGCCTGCCGTATCCGCGAACGCTTCGAGCGACTTGAGCATCGTCCGATGCAGGCTCGCGACATCGCCTGCGGGGAACGAATAGCCCGACACGCCCTCCACCACCAGCTCCGGCACGCAGCCGCAACTCTCGCTCACGATCACCGGGCAACCGTGACTCAATGCCTCATTGGTCACGAGACCCCACGGTTCACGCTTGCTCGGCAGGACCATGCAGGTGGCGCCGAAATATTCACGCGAGAGCGGCTCGTCCTGAAGGCTGCCCAGGAAATGCACGGCGTCCTGCAGACCGGCTTCCGACACCTGCTTCTTCAGATCATCCCCGAGAGGACCGGTGCCGACTATGCGCAACTCCGCATTCGGCACGTTTTTCCTCAACTGCTTGAACGCATCGACGAGCGTATCGATACCTTTTTCCGCCGACAAGCGCCCAACGAACAGAAACACCGGCTTATTGCCCTGCCGATGCGCCAGGCGATCGTCCACCACCGTCTCCGGCGAGAACGACCGCGGCAGCGCGGCGGCCTGGCACGGAATGAAGATCTTCTCCTGCTTCGCGCCGAGCGACATCAGATACTCGCGGCTGCGCGTGCCGAATGCGAAGTAGCCATCGCACAGCGTAAAGAACACGCGCTTCGGAATGGACGTCAACATGCGGCGCGGATTGTCGCGTCCGGTCGAATCGCAGAACACGGCGCGACGCTTTCCGGTCACGATGCACGCTGCCATCATCGCCCAATATTCGGGGCGGTGATAACCGGGAAGAACCACGAGATCCGACTTCGCCTTGAGCACTTCCCACACGAGACGCGCCGTCATGCGCCACGTCGGCACGTCCTCGTAGCAGCCGCTGTACAGCTTGGTCATCGGATAGCGGTGATACGAGTAGTCGACATCGGAGAAGCCGATGCGGTCGTGCTCCGTATCGGCGATCTGCACCATCGAATAGCGAATGGAACCG
The DNA here is from genome assembly GCF_023170545.1 of Caballeronia sp. Sq4a. Classification (NCBI taxonomy): domain Bacteria; kingdom Pseudomonadati; phylum Pseudomonadota; class Betaproteobacteria; order Burkholderiales; family Burkholderiaceae; genus Caballeronia; species Caballeronia sp. Sq4a. The sequence goes on from NZ_CP084250.1 coordinate 2,154,543, forward strand.
GACCCCGCGATGTTGTGCAGCGCCGACAGCACCGCCCCCTTGTGCCGCGACCAGACGACGTTATGAAAGATGGTCACTGAAGCCATTTTTATTCTCCCTGGACTGGATGCCACGCGTTTTCAGGCAGCGACGGGCGCCGGCTGCATGGATGCGTAGCGATCGAGGAAGTCGCGATAAGTCGCGCGAATGCCGTCTTCGAGGCCGGTCGACGCCTTCCAGCCCATGCCTTCGAGCTTCGACACGTCGAGCAGCTTGCGCGGCGTGCCGTCCGGCTTGCTCGCATCGAACACGAGCTCGCCTTCAAAGCCGACCACGCGGCATACCGTGTGCGCCAGTTCGCTGATGGTCAGGTCATGGCCGACGCCGACGTTGAACACGCCTTCGTTGACGTCGCTTTCCATCAGGAAGGTCGCTGCATCGGCGAGGTCGTCGACATGCAGGAACTCGCGACGCGGCGAGCCCGTGCCCCACACCGGCAGCGTCGCGTCGCCGCGCAGCTTCGCTTCGTGTGCCTTGCGGATGAGCGCGGGCAGCACGTGGCTACTCTTCAGGTCGTAGTTGTCGTTCGGGCCGTACAGGTTCGTCGGCATGAGCGAGACGAAGTGCGTGCCGTATTGACGGTTGTACGCCTCGCACATCTTGAGACCCGCGATCTTCGCGATGGCATACGCTTCGTTGGTCGGCTCGAGCGCGGATTGCAGGAGATACTCCTCCTTGATCGGCTGCGGGCACGCCTTCGGATAGATGCACGAAGACCCGAAGAACACGAGCTTCGAAACGTTCCAGCGGCAAGCCGCATGGATCACGTTCGTTTCGATGGCGAGGTTCTCGTAGATGAACGAGGCGGGCATCGTCGAATTGGCGAGAATGCCGCCGACGCGCGCCGCCGCCAGGAACACGACGTCGATCTGCTCTTCTTCGAAGAAGAGGTTCACGCCGCCCTGATCCGTCAGATCGAGATGCGCCTTGGTGCGCGTCACGATGTTGTCGTAGCCGGCTGCGCTCAGACGGCGCACGAGCGCCGAGCCGACCATGCCGCGGTGTCCCGCGACGAAGATACGTGCGTGCTTGTTCATGGCTTACTCGTGATGTTCGAGAGCCTTGAAACCGGCGAGCGTCACGAGCGCGTCGCGACGGGCGATCTGATAGTCCGCGCGGACCATCTCCTTCACGAGGGACTCGAAGGAAGTCGACGGCTTCCAGCCGAGCTTGTCGTGCGCCTTCGTGGGGTCGCCCAGCAGCGTTTCCACTTCGGTCGGACGGAAGTAGCGCGGATCGACCTTGACGATCACCTGGCCCGGCTTGAACTTGGTGTCGCGGTTGTCGACGCGATCGACGATACCCACTTCGTTCACGCCCTCGCCTTCGAAGCGGACATGCACGCCGAGTTCTGCTGCCGCGTGCTGCACGAATTCACGCACGCTGTACTGCACGCCCGTCGCGATCACGAAGTCTTCGGCCTGTTCCTGTTGCAGCATCATCCACTGCATCTCGACGTAGTCGCGCGCATGGCCCCAGTCGCGCATGGCGGACAGATTGCCGAGATACAGATCTTCTTGCAGGCCCACCGCCATGCGTGCAATGGCGCGGGTGATCTTGCGGGTCACGAACGTCTCGCCGCGCACCGGCGATTCATGGTTGAACAGAATGCCGTTGCATGCGTACATGCCATACGCTTCGCGGTAGTTCACCGTGATCCAGTAAGCGTAAAGCTTCGCCACGGCATACGGGCTGCGCGGATAGAACGGCGTGGTTTCGCGCTGGGGGATTTCCTGCACGAGACCATACAGCTCCGACGTCGAGGCCTGATAGAAACGCGTCTTCTTTTCGAGGCCGAGAATGCGGATTGCTTCGAGAATGCGCAGTGCGCCGAGACCGTCCGCGTTGGCGGTGTATTCCGGCTCTTCGAACGACACGCCCACGTGCGACTGCGCTGCCAGGTTATAGATTTCGTCGGGCATCACGCGCTGGATGATGCGCACGAGGCTCGTCGAATCGGTCAGGTCGCCGTGATGCAGGAACAAACGCTGGTCCGGATCGTGCGGATCGCGATACAGATGATCGATGCGGTCCGTGTTGAAGAGCGAGCTACGGCGCTTGATGCCGTGAACTTCGTAACCCTTCTCGAGCAGCAGTTCAGCAAGATACGACCCGTCTTGCCCCGTAATACCCGTGATCAAAGCAACTTTGCGGTCCATGTTTAACCTCTTATTCTGCGGTCTGAAGTTGGCGCGCGGCGACGCGCCATCATTGTTATTTCTGTTATTGCTCGCCTTATTCGGCGATGCTTTCGTAGCCGTAGTAGCCGGCGTAGGTGCTGCCCATCAAAATCTTCGATTGCGGAACGTCGGTGAGCAACACGCCCTTCATGCTCACGCCCCCGTGATGCAAGCGCTTCATCGTCTCGCCGATTTCCTGCACCTGATTCTTGCCGTGGCGCACGACGAGCAGGCTCGTTCCCGCGTGCTTGCCGATGACCGTTGCGTCAGTGACAGCCAGCACAGGCGGCGTATCGACGACCACGAGGTCATACATCTGCTTCAGTTGCTCCAGCACTTCGCCCAGGCGATCGCTGGCGAGCAGTTCCGACGGATGCGACGGCAGCGAGCCCTTGGTGATGAGGTCCACGCCCGGCAGCACATCGTGCAGGATCGCGCTCGACACGTCTGCGCCCATCAGCACATCCGAGAGACCCGGCGAATGACGCACGCCGAAGTGCGAGTGGATGTCGCCGCGACGCATGTCGCCATCGATCAGAAGCACGCGCTTTCTCGTGGATGCAACGAGCGTCGCGAGATTCACCGACAGGAACGACTTGCCCGCTTCCGGACGCGAGCCCGTGAGCATCACCACGTTGTTGCGCGCATCGGCCATTTGCAGTTGCAGCGACGTACGCAGGCCGCGAATGCCTTCCACCGCTGCATCTTCCGGCGCTTGCGCGGCCAGAACGTGCAGACCTTCGCGACGCATGCCGACCTTGCGTTGCAGGCGCAGTTGCTGCGTGCTGCGCGGCACGATGGCGAACACACGCACGCCCAGCTGCTTTTCGATCTCTTCCGGACGCTCCACGCCGCCATACAGCGACTTGCGGATGAACGCGACGATCACGCCGAGCACGAGGCCCACGCCAGCCGAAATCAGGATCACGAGCAGGCGCTTCGGGCGGACGGGATCGTCGGCGGCCTGCGCGTAGTCCACCACGCGCACGTTGCCGATCTGCCCTGCCTTCGCGATGCGAAGCTGTTGCGCGCTGTTAAGCAGGTTCGTGTACAGCTCGGTGTTCACGCGGACATCGCGCAGATAACGCAGTGCCGTTTGCTCGGTGTCGGGCAGCGTCGACACGCTCTTGCCAAGACGCGTCTGCGCGCCGGACAGCGAAGCGATCTGCGCATCCAGTGCCTGCACCGACGGATGATTCGGCGTGAAGCGTTGCGACAGTTCAGCGCGTTGCTGTTGCAGGTCCGTGAGCTTGGTCTTGTTATCGACGATCTGTTGCAGCAACAGACGGCTTTCCTCGCTCAAGTCCACCGTGCCCTGGTGATTGCGGAACGTGTTGTAGCGCTGTTCGGCATCGTCGAGCTGCTTCTTCAGGACAGGCAGTTGCTGATCGAGAAAGGCCAGCGTGTGTTCCGCTTCGGCCGAACGCTTGTCGGCATCCTGCTGCACGTAGCGGTTCGCGATGTTGTTAACGATCTGCGCCGCTTCCTTCGGATTGCGCCCTTCGAGGCTCACGCTGATGATGCCCGATTGCAGCGCCGTTTCAGCCACCGTCAGACGCTGCTGAAGGTTGTCGATGGTCGTGAGCGTGGAGAAGCGTTGCAGGTCGAAGTGCACGCCGGGCGCGCCCACCAGCTTGTCCACCTTCAGCTTGACCGGGCCTTGCGCCGTCATGCCGGTGGCTTCCTGGCCGACCTTGCCGGTCAGCACCACGACGCCTTCCGGATCTTGCAGCGCGTAGGCGCCGTCTTCGCCGGCAACCAGCGTGAACTTCTGGTCGTAGAGTTCCTTCGGCGTGTCGAAGAGCGGCACGCTGATCTGTTCGTTGCCCCATGCGAAGCGCGACAGATAGCCCGCGGGCGGCGTCACGTTCAGCATCGAGAACACGTTGCCGATCGCGCTGCCGATCACCGGAATGGAATGGGGCGCGGCGCTGATGTCGAGGTGCAGGCGGCGCACCGTGTCGTCGACGACAAGGCGCGAACGCAGCAGTTCGATCTGCGCGGCGGTGGTCGATTTCGCATCGAACATCTGCGACACGGCTTGCACCGCGTTGACGTTCGCGTTGGCGTTGTTGTTCGCGTTGGTCTCTTCGACCTGAATGAGGGCGTCCGCTTTGTAGGTCGGCGGCGCGATGAATGCGTAGGCCGTCCCCAGCGCGACCACCGCGAGCATGACGACCGTCACGAGTTTCCAGTTGCCGAATACGGCAGCCAGATAGTCGGATAATCGCAACTCGTCGCCGGTCGAGACGTCCGAGTAGCGTGCATCAAAGTTCATGGCCATGGTCTCGCTCGCTTATTTCTTTGAATGTCGCACAAGGTCTCCGGCGCGCCCCTGCGCGCCGGTCATACTGCAAGAATGTAAGACTTGCTATTGCTATTGCTTTTACTTGGTGATGACGGCTGCCGTCAGACCGGCGTTGATGGCCGGCAACAGCAGGTTCAGGACACGGCTGAAGCGGACGAGCCCGTTGTTGTCCACATAGACCACGTCCTTCGGCTGCAGCTCGAAGCTGTTCGCAAGCAGCATGGACACCGGGGAACGCGCATCGAGCTTGTACACCTCGGGGTTGTCCGTCTGGCCATTGCGGATCACGTACAGCTCCTTCGGATCCGACGTCTCGGCGTTGAAGCTGCCGGCCTGCGAGATCGCATCCGAGAGCGTCAGCTTGCCGTTGCGCATCGGGATCACCGTTGCAGGCTTCGTCACTTCGCCCATCACGTACACGCCGTTGTCTTCGCGCGAATCGATGCGCAGTGCATCGCCGCCCTTCAACAGGATGTCCGCCGGGTTGCGGCCCTTCGCGGTCATCCCGGCGATGTTGATGTGATACGTCACACCATCACGGATAAGCGTGACACGACTTTGATCCGCCGTTGGTGCGAAACCGCCCGCACGGCCGATAGCTTCCGTCAGCGTCATCGGAATGTCGTTGATTTGCTGCGAGCCGGGCGTGCGCACTTCGCCGTCGATGTAGACCTGTTGCGCACGGAACGATGCGACGCGCACCGTCAGCTGCGGCTTCACGAATACTTTGGACAACTCGTTATACAGCTCGCGCTGCACTTGCGATTCGGTCTTGCCCGCGACATGGATCGCGCGGTTGACGTACGGGAACTGCAGGTTGCCGTCGGCATCCACCACGAAGCCGGGCGCGGCATCCGCGGGACGCGTCTGCTGCGGCGGCTGGCCGACCGCGGCCACGAGTTCCGGGTGATCCCACACGGTGATCTGCAGCACGTCACCCGGCCCGAGCGTGTATGCACGCGCCTTGCCGTAGAGGCTCGCGTTCGGATCGACCGTGCTGGTCGGCTGCGCGGCCTTCAGCTTGCGCACGAGCGTGAGATCGATCGGCGTGATCGGAATGTTCACGGCCGTGGCCGGATCGCCCTGGTCGTTGGACGTTTCGGTGAGTGCGGCGGGCCTGTCCATGTGCATGCCCGGTGCGAGCGCGCAGCCCGCGAAGATGACACAGAGTGAAGCGGCCGCTGCCAGGCTCGAGAGCCGGAAGACGCCCGACACGTTCGTATTGGCGGCCATGGATGTGGTGCCCGGTTGTTGTTGGTTGTGCATGATGGTCGTCCCCTGCATCAATATGCGTTGGTGTGGCGTAGTCCCTTGAAGATCGTAGCGGCGATGATTCTCATATCGAGTCCGAACGACCAGTTACCGAGGTAGTACAAATCGTGAGCGACGCGTCCTTCCATTTTTTCAATCAGATCAGTTTCCCCGCGAAAGCCGTTGACCTGGGCCCAGCCGGTGATGCCCGGCTTGATCCGGTAACGATGGATATACCCCGACACGACCTTCTGATACAGGTCGTCATGCTCCAGTGCGTGCGGACGCGGGCCCACAACGGACATGTCGCCGAGCAGAACGTTGAAGAACTGCGGCAGCTCATCGAGGCTGGTACGGCGCAGAAATGCTCCCACACGGGTCACGCGCGGATCGTTGCGCGTGGCCTGGCGAAGCACGCCGGCCTGTTCCGTATGCACACGCATGGAACGGAACTTGTAGATCTTGAAGACGCGGCCATCCGCGCCCTTGCGACGTTGCGTGAAGAGCACCGGCCCGCGCGACGTGAGCTTGATCGCAATGGCGATGGCGATCAGCAACGGCGACACGGCGATGATCGCAAGCAGTGCGAACAGACGGTCGAAGATTTCCTTTTGCAACAGCGCGCTTTGCGACAGCGGCGAAGCCACGAGATTGATCGCCGTTTCCCCGAGCAGATCGGTCACGCCCGCTTCGAAGAGCGCGAGACTGCGCACATCCGGAAGGAAACGCACGTTGACGAGATCGTCGCGGAACTCGTTCACGAAGCGCAGGATGGTGCGCTCCTCCGACAACGGCAACGCGAGCCACACCTCATGCACGTTCTGCGTGCGCACGAAGTTCACGAACGCGTCGTAGTCTTCGTACACCGGAACGCGCGTGTTGAGCCGGCCGGCTTCCGGCGCCACGTTCAGCGCGGCGGTGACACGAAAGCCTGAGTTCTTCGCGCGGTCCAGCTTCTTCGCGATGGAGTTGCCATGCCTGCCGCAACCCACGATCGCCACCTGGTGCAGGTTCATGCCCGCGTTGCGCATGCGCGCCAGCACGACGTGCATGGCGAGCCGCCCCGCGATCATGAGCCCGCCCGATACCGCCGTCCAATAGGCGAACCAGAGGCGCGACACATAGTCGAGGCGGTGCAGCGAGAACATCAGCGCAAGCGCGCAGCCCTGCACGACCAGCCAGCCGAGCGACACCTGGCAGGCGAGCATCACCTTGCTGCGGCCGCGCCATGATTCATAGACGCCGAAGCCCGGAAACAGCGCAAGCGAAAACGCCGCCGCGAACGCGACGAACGCTGCCGAATGCGCATGTGCCTCTATGTACTCGAACCTGATCTGCGACGCCACCGCCGCGCCGCCGACGATCATGGCGACGTCGAACAGGCGCGCGAGCAACCCTTGTAAATCGCGCATGTCTCTTCCCCGAACGATTCAACTTGCAAAAGAACTACCTGTGTCTCCTCCTCGCATGCCGGTCTTGGTGTGTTGCCTGCCGTTGCAAGAAAGCTGTCTCACTGCCCCCGAAGCGCTACTCAGTTGCGGCCGTACTTGTCGTCGAAACGCACGATGTCGTCCTCGCCGAGATAGCTGCCCGACTGCACTTCGATGATTTCGAGCGGCACCTTTCCCGGGTTCTCCAGACGATGCCGCACGCCGAGCGGAATGAACGTGGATTCGTTCTCGCTCAGGAGGAACTCTTCTTCGCCGCGCGTGACGAGCGCCGTACCGCACACGACGATCCAGTGCTCCGCGCGATGGTGATGCATCTGCAGCGACAGGCGCGCGCCCGGCGCCACGACGATGCGCTTCACCTGGAAGCGGTCGCCATGCTCGATGGAATCGTAGAAACCCCACGGGCGGCGCACCTTGCGATGCGTGTCCGCTTCGGGCGCATGCTGCTCGCGGATGCGGGCGACGAGGCCCTTGATGTCCTGCACGCGCGAACGGTCCGCGACGAGCACGGCGTCATCCGTTTCCACGACGATGATGTTGGTCGTGCCCACGCAAGCGACGAGACGTCCGCCTTCCGAGCGCGCATAGCTGGAGGTCGCGCCTTCGAACACCACGCGGCCGCTCGCCACGTTGCCCGAGTCGTCCTTGTCCATCGCGTCCCACACGGCGTCCCACGAGCCGAGGTCCGACCAGCCCGCGACGAGCGGCACGACCACGCCTTCGAACGGCGCGTTCGCGGTGCCGATGTGCTCCATCACTGCGTAGTCGATCGAATCGGACGGCGCGCGGCCGAACTCGCCCGCGTTCGGACGGAAGAACTTGCCGTCGGCCTTGCCTTCGCTCAGGGCCGCGCAACAGGCCGCGTGCATGTCGGCGTTGAGCGCTTGCAGCGCCGCCAGCCACACGCTCGCGCGCACCACGAAAATGCCGCTGTTCCACCAGTACGTGCCCGCCGCGACGTATTGCGCGGCCACTTCGGCGGCCGGCTTCTCGACGAAACGCTGGATCTGATGCGCGCCGTCTTCGAGCGCGTCGCCGAGACGGATATAGCCGAAGCCGGTGTCGGGGCGCGTCGGCGGAATGCCGAGCGTCGCGATCATGCCGCGCTCCGCGTAGCCCGCCGCGATCTCGATCGCGCGATGCAGCGCGGGGATGTCCGCGATGGAGTGATCGGCGGGCATCGCCACCATGATCGCGTCGCGGCCGTCCTTGCATGCGGCGAGCGCGGCGAGCGTGAGCGCGGGCGCCGTATCGCGGCGCGCGGGCTCGACGATGATCTGCGCCGTCACGCCGCTTTCGCGCGTCTGCTCTTCCGTCGTGAAGCGATGCTCTTCGCCGCATACGATGATCGGCTCGGCGCTGACATCGAAGCCGCCCTTGAAGCCTTTCATGCGCGAAACGGTCGCTTGCAGAAGCGAGTCGCGGCCGACAATGCCGATCAACTGCTTCGGAAACTGCTCACGGGACATCGGCCACAGGCGCGTGCCCGAGCCGCCGGCGAGAATGACCGGCACGATCCGGCGGCAAGGCTCGGCCGTCATGACCGAGCCTGCCTCCTCACCGCTCCTACCTACCATCACCTCACCTTCCGTGCGTGCCTCATTACTCATCGTAGGACTCCTGCCTGCATGTTCGTGTGCGCGGCGCTGTGTGCCACTGGCCGCCCGAGAATGATTGGCCCGCGGACCAAGATGGTCCGGCCAAATGTTCGACGCTTTGCGCCACCCCTGTCCGCTATCACACACAGTGCGGCGCGCATTCTTGTACCTTCGACCTTCTGTCTCCTGCCATGCCGTGCCGCGCTTTAGCCGTTGGCTTCGCGCCGGCTCTGCATCCGGTATTCGGTGGGCGAGATCAGAAGACGCTTGCGGAAAATCTTGGCGAGCCGGTCGCCGTTGCCCATGCCGCTGCGCCGCGCGATCTTGTCCACCGGCAGTTCCGAGTCGGTGAGCAGCGCGCAGGTGACGGCGAGGCGTGCCTGAAGCAAATAGTCCGATGGCGTGATGCCCATCTCGATCTTGAAGCGGCGCAGGAAGTTGCGCTCGCTCATCGCGGCGACCTGCGCGGCATCGACCACGGAAATGGGCCGCTCGCAGTTGTCCTGGAGCCAGCGCGCCGCCGCGCGAATCTTGTCGCCCGCGGATGCCGCGCCGCTGTCGCCGAGAATCGACACGAGCTTCGCAGCCGAGCCCGGCATCAGGCGTTCGGCGACACTGCGCGATACGTCGAGACCGAGATCGCGCTTCACGAGCATGAGCGCGCCCTTCATCGACTCGTAGCGGTCGCCGCCGTCGGCGGACGCGTCGTCGCGCAGCTGGATCATCGCGTTGCCGTAGCGCGCCTGAGCATCGCCCGCGCCGCCGATGCCTGCTGCTTCGAGCACCTTGCGGCCTTCGGAGATCGCCTTCACGACCGTGGTCTTCGAATTCATGCGGCGCACCCATTCGACGATGCGCTCGTCCTTCGCCGCTTCTTCGGCGCCGCGGCCGCCCGCGACGAAGAGCGCGTCGAAGCCGCCGTAGTGGCGCGCGTCCAGCCCGTCGGTCCAGACGCGTACCGACGAGGCGCATGCGACGTTGCCGCCTTCGACGGACAGGAATCGCACGTCATAGGTGCATTCGGCGCGCGTCTTCAACGACGACAGTTCGTTGGCCATGTGAAACACTTCAGCGACGATTCCCGCGCCCAAAAGCGAGAATCCGTCGAACAGCAAAATCGCGATGCGTTTGACCTCGACCTGCGACGGTCGCGTCGAGGGAGGCGTCCAACCCATCACAGCGGGTTCGAGTGTGGCGTAAGGCATGGTCATCCTCTGCAGCTTTGTTTCCAGGGTGCGGAAGAGTTACTCGGCCATTGCGTTGCATCAAGGCGTTTCCCGAACTTCGCCGGGTTGCCGTGACCGATGGGAACGAGACGTTGGCGGAATCGGTCCGCTGGTGTGAATAATAAGCAGACAGAGATTATTTGTGGGCTGATTTTCGCGCCTGAACCACAAAACCTGTCCGGTTATGAGGGTGAGCGCACATTGATAACCCCTTTGGAATCCGGATGACCGCGCTTATCAAAGCGAATCGGAAAAGATTTGCCGATTCATCATACAAACGGTTACACGATTCTTCGTTGCGCTGTAAATAGCGTTCTGTGCGATGGAACACCGACCCGCCCGCAAACCCTCGCCGGTCGGCCCTGAGCGGCTCCCGGGCTAATTGCGGCGTGTCCGTTGGACGGCGAAACTGATTCATCCGTGAAACATCGAGCGAGAAGGTAAGCAGTCGATGTACAGAGCTAATCGGCAATTCCTGGTTCATACCGGGCGAAGCTGTTCCGCGCCTAATGCAATTTCCGCGCAAGGCAGTTAATGCACTTTCGAAGAGTCGATTAATTCCACTTCGCTTTAATAATCTCACCTGAAACGAAAAGCGATCACTCGTTAAAATACCGGCGGATTAATTATTAAACAACATAATCGACGGTTTCAAATAAGCGCCGATGACGCGGCGCAAACGACGCCGGAAGCCCTGAACGCACCGCACACGCGGGGCTTCGCGCTTCGGACATTTCCGCCATTTGCTAGTTGTTTGCGGCGGCGCACGGAAACTGAATTAGGCACCGCGCCTCATGGTTTGCATGTAATCGTCGGGTGAAACCGGCGAGTTTGTCCGACGGATGGACTCGCCCGAAAGGGACTTGAAGGCGGACATCGCATGAGAAATCGTCGGTCAGCTTTTCCGACTTTTTCGCCACGCGCATTAACGACTTTGCGGACCGTCCTGTTTCACTTCTGATATGTCGCGCGGCAACGGAGCGAACAAGCGTTTCTTCCCGTGACGCATTCATCCGACGAAGGGCATCCGCGCGTGCGTGCGCGCACGGTCGCCCTTGCGCGCGCGCGCCATCGTTGGGCCGACATCGCGCTTGCCGCGTCCATTACCCGAACGTTCGTACTATGAACCGATATCCGCGTATGCGTCGCCTGGCGATAGCGAGCGCCGCCCTTTTGACGATCACTGGCTGCGACAGTGCGACCTCCGACGAAGCCCCGCCACGCGAGCTGCCCGCCGCCGCCGTGCAACGCACCGCGTCCGACACGCCCGCGTTCCGCTGCGAGGCGCCTGCATCGCCGGTCAGCGCGGCTGCCGCCACGAGCGCGAATGCCGCCATCATCGAAGCCGATACGCCCGGCAGCGACGGCACCCGCATGTTCCCGCTCGATGCGCCGCTGCGCATTGCGATCACCACGCGCGCCCCATCCGACGACACGGTGAACTGGCAGATCCGCGACGCATGGAACACGGTGAAGGCAAGCGGCCGCTTCGCCGTCGATGCGCGAGCCGCGACGGTCACGCTCACGTGCAGGTCTCGCGCGTCGGGCTACTTCGCGGTGAGCGCGTCGCTCGAATCGGGCAAGCAGGCGTTGCCGACGCGCGGGACGCGGCCCGCTGGAATCGCCACGTTCGGCGTGTTGCCGGACGTGGCGTCGGCGCTGCCCGCCGTGACGTTCGCGCGGCCGGACGAGCATCGATTCGGCGGCCAGGGCGCGGCGTATCTGAAGCCGGGCGAAGGATGCTGCTCCGGCGACGGCTATCGCCCGCTGTATCCGGATCTCGGCCTCGCGTGGGTCAACGACAACCGCAACTGGTATATGACGGAGGAGAAAGGGCCGAACACGTTCGACGCATCCAAGGACAATCTCGCGCCCTTCTTCAAGCCCGGCGATCTGTTGCGCCTGATTCAACTCGACGGCATTCCCGCCTGGGCGAGCCCGACCAAGACGACCACGCACAGCTACGCGCCCGCATCGCTCGATGCCTACCGCGACTATATGAAGCGCGTCGGCGAAGAATCGAACGCGGTGCAGAAGCGCTGGTTCCCCCGACAGGCGCACAACTATTATCAGGTGACGTGGGAGCCGGATTATGAAGGCGGCCTGCCGTGGCGCGACTCCGATGCGAATCTCGTCGCGATGTACAAGGCCACGCACGAAGCCATTCACGCGGGCGATCCGAACGCGGTCGTGATGGGACTCACGCTTTCGAACCTCGCGTCGAACGCGGCGTGGCTCAGGCGTCTTGCGCCGCTCGGCATCGGCAAGTATCTGGATGGCGTGAGCGCGCATGGCTATTACGACGTGGGCACGTCGCCGTCGCATCCGCCTGAACGCTTCGATGCGAACCCGACAACGGCCGCCAAAGCCATGCCCGCGGCCATGCGCGAATTGCGCCGCACGATGAGCGAGGTCGTGAAGCCAGGCGCGAAGCTGTTCGTCACGGAAACGGGCGTGAGCTACGACATCGGCAGCAAGTACGGGCCGAACACGCCGAACTGGAACGTGCTGTACGCGCAAGGCGCGGTGCTCGCGCGCACGCATCTGATGCTGCTCGGCGAAGGCGCGGATGTGAGCTTTGTCTTCTATGCGGCCGATCCGCCCGAGGTGGGCTACGGCGTGTTCTTCGATCTCGTCAACGCGCAAGGCGGCTATGGCCAGAAGCTCATCAGCCCGAAACCGGCCGCCATGGCCGTGGCCGCGATGACGCGCATCATCGACGGCACGACGACGCTCGGCTATCTCAACGGAACGCCCAAGGGCGTCTATGCGTATGCGTTCCAGCGGCTCGATGGCGGCAAGGTGGTCACGGCGCTCTGGTCGCACAGCAACACCTCGTGGCCCGGCGCGAACGGCTTCGACGCGACGCGTGCGGTGAACTACAGCCTCGCCGTGGATGCGCCGGGCAAGTCCGGAACGGTGACGGTGTTCGACATGATGGGCAACGCATCGACGATGCCGTATAGCGACGGCCGCGTGGCGCTCAAGCTGACCGAAGCGCCGGTCTACGTGGTCTCGACCAACGCCGATGTCATGCGCGCGAACGTCACGAAACCGGTGGGCTATGTCGGCCAATAAGTCGATGGCACGACTAAGCGATCTTTAGTCGTTTAATACCAGTGCTGCGGCGGCCTGCCGCATGCACCCTCACGCTACACTGTTCGCGCCGGGCTGAGACGGTTCAGCGGGGACCGGCAACAACATTCATAACGATTAAAGCAAATGACCAACGCAATGGCGATGTTGAGCGAAGCGGATTTCATGACGGTGGTACGGCTCGCGCCGCTCGTTTCGATCGATCTGATCGTGACGGATGGCAACCGGCGCGTGCTCGTCGGACAGCGGCGTAACCGGCCCGCGCAGGATACGTGGTTCGTTCCGGGCGGACGGATCGGGAAGGACGAATCGCTCGATGCGGCCTTCAGGCGCATCGTGCATAACGAACTGGGTGTGGCGAGCGCGGAGCGATCGTCCGCGCGATTCTATGGCGTCTTCGAGCATCGCTACGACGACAATTTCGCGGGCACGCCGGGGTTCGGCACGCATTACATCGTGCTGGCTTACGCAATGAGCTTGAGTGGTTCGGTGCCGATCGGACGGTTCGATCAGCATAGCGGCTACGAGTGGCTACTCGCGGATGAACTGCTGGCACGCGAGGACGTGCATGAGAACACGAAGGCGTATTTCCGGTAACTTCGTGCGGTAACTGCGTGGGGCAACTGCGCGGCAACTGCATAACCGCTTCGAGGCGCGATCAGCGCCTCGAAGCGTATTCAACACTACTTAGGCATCGACCGGAAGCTCGTCTTCGGCATCACCGGATTCGAGGTCGATCTGCTCGACCGCCGGCTCGATCACCGGCGCCGGCGCCGGTGCGAACTGCGAGCGCAGGTACTCCGAGAATTCGTCGCACACTTCGGGGTGGCGCAGCGCGAATTCGACCGTCGCCTTCAGATAGCCGAGCTTGCTGCCGCAATCGAAGCGCTTGCCGCGATACCGGTACGCCAGCACTTGCTCTTGCGAAAGCAGCGTCTCGATTCCATCGGTCAACTGAATTTCGCCGCCTGCGCCGGGCTTCTGCGAACGCAGGAATTCGAAGATGCGCGGCATCAGCACATAGCGGCCGACCACGCCGAAGTTCGACGGCGCGACTTCCGGGTCCGGCTTCTCCACCACGCGCGAGAGCTTGAAGAGGCCGTCGTCCCACGGCTTGCCTTCGATCACGCCGTACGAGCGCGAATCCTTGCGGTCGATCTCCTCGACGCCGATCACCGACGAATGATAGTGGTCGAACACCTCGACCATCTGCGCGAGCACGGGCGGCTGGCCGTCGAGCAGGTCGTCCGCCAGCACCACGGCGAACGGCTCGTCGCCGACGAGCTTCTCCGCGCACAGCACCGCGTGACCCAGACCGAGCGCTTCGGCCTGACGCACGTACATGCAGGTCACATGGCTCGGCAAAATGCCGCGCACGAGTTCGAGCAGCTTTTCCTTGCCGCGCGCTTCGAGCTCGGCTTCGATTTCGTACGACTTGTCGAAGTGATCTTCGATCGCGCGCTTGCTGCGCCCGGTCACGAAGATCATCTCGGTGATACCCGCGGCCATCGCTTCTTCGACCGCGTATTGAATCAGTGGCTTGTCCACCACCGGAAGCATTTCCTTCGGGCTCGCCTTGGTTGCGGGAAGGAATCGCGTGCCGAGGCCCGCCACCGGAAATACCGCCTTGCGCACTTTTAGCATCGGCTCACCTGTTGAATTGTTGTACGAGGCAGCGCGCCGCCGTGTGAGCATGCGGCCGCCTCTTCGTAGAGTCGCAATCGCCCGATTTCATCAGACGACACGAGTGGCATCAGCTTATTCGCCCGATATCGAAATCATCTGCCAACACATCGTCATTTTCAGACTGGCGACGCGGCGACTGTTCGCTGCCGCGTATAGTGCGTCGCATGTGTGCTTACTTTTCCCGCTTTCGACGTTCTTTCGCGAACAAAGGGGATGAAAGGGAAAAAGGGAGAAAGTCGATGATGTACGCCAGTGGTACGGGCAGGCTCGAAGCGGTGCGCTCGCCCGAACGTCATGCGCCGTCCGCCGACACGGCAAAGCGGATCGGCATTCTGATCTTCGAGGACTTCTCGCTCGTCGAAGTCAGTTCGATCTCCGAGGTCTTCTCGCTCGCGAATGAAGTGCGCCTGCCTTCTGCCGGCGTCGAACGTGGGGAGCCGCACGCTTTCCCGCAGCGCACGCCGAACTATTCGCTGCAGTTCGTGTCAAGCGTGGGGGGCAGCATTGCAAGCAGCTGCTCCATGCGCATCTGGACCGAAAGCATCGAAGCGCGCTGGATGAACGAATGCGATGCGCTTTTCATCGCAGGCGGCGCGGGCGCGCGGCTGGCTCGGCAGGACGCGCTCCTGAGAAAGCAGCTGGGCCGCGTCGCGCCGAAGATCCCGTTCATCAAGGCCATCGGCGAAGGCGCGCATATTCTCGCGGCGGCGAATTTGACGCTGCAGAACCGGTCGCTCGATTTCAACGAAGAGCCGGGCGCGCAGGCATTGTCGTCGGCGCTGTCGCCGGCGTTATCGAATGCGCTGTGCATCGCCGAGCAGACGCTCACGCTCGACGATCCGAAAGGCCCGATCGCCGCGGCGCTCTCGATGGTCAAGCGCGATTACGGCGCGGCCGTGGCGCGCGAAGTTTCGGAGCGGTCCATTCCGGGCGCGTGGCAGAAGCTCGCCATGGTGCTCGACGACAGCGACAGCGTCGGCGTGCGCCAGAAGATCGACGCGGCCGCTCGCTGGATCCGCGAGAACTACGTGAAGCCGATTTCCATCACGGATGCGGCGCGCGTCGCGGCCATGAGCGAACGCAATTTCCTGCGGCGCTTCAAGGCGCAGATCGGGCTCACGCCGTCGGAATACTTGTTGCGCGCGCGTCTGGATGCAAGCTGCATGCTGCTCGCGGCGACGGACTTGCCGGTAGACAAGATCGCGCGGCGCTGTGGCGCGGGCAGCGGCGACGGCCTCGCGAAGATTTTCCGCAAGCGGCTTTCGATTTCGCCGACCGAATATCGGCTCGCCGGCCGCAGAAAGCAGGCGGACAGTTCATAACAACATCGTCACATCGACGGATACCTAAGACGGATACGTATGCAAGAACGGGTACTGTGGATTTTCTCGAATCTCGGGGATGCGGCGCTTTTACTGCCGCTCGCGTTGGTCTGCGCGCTCTGGCTGCGCTCGGTGGACATGCGCCTTGCGCTGCGCTGGGCCGTGCTGCTCGGCATCGGCATGGGCCTCGTCGGACTCTCGAAGATTCTGTATGCGGGCTGCGGGCTGGAACTGGCGGCGGTCAATTTCCGCATGATCAGCGGGCACACCATGCTCGCCGCCTCCATTTACACGGTCGCGGGCGGACTGCTCGCGGGCAGCCTCGGCGGCTGGTGGTATCGGCTGGGCGCGGCGGGCGGCCTCGGCCTCGCGGCGTTAATCGGCGCGAGCCGCATCATTCAGGACGCGCATACGCCGAGTGAAGTCGTCGTGGGCTGGCTGCTCGGCGCGGCCATCGCGACGATGCTGCTCGTGCGCGTGTTCGAGCAGCCGCGCAAGATGCCGCGCGCCGTCGTGGCGGGCGTCGGCCTGCTCGCGGTGTCGTCCATCGCTTACGGACATCACGCGCCGTTTCAGCGGCTGATCGAGCATTACTCGTGGTGGCTGTGCAAGGGGCTCGGCCTCTGACGCGGCTGCGGCGCCCGAGCATCCCTTCTTCGCGCGCGGGAAACGATCCCAAGTATGATCCTCGGTTGATTACAGGCTCATATTCACGATTCGGGATCTCGGGATGGACCGCTTCCTTGCAATGAAAGTGTTCGCGCGCGTGGTCGAGGCGGGCAGCTTTTCGAAAGCCGCCGACGCGCTTCGCCTGCCGCCCGCGAGCGTGTCGCGAACGCTGCAGGCGCTCGAAGCGCATCTCGGCGCGCGGCTGCTCAATCGCACGACGCGCAGCATCAGCATCACCGAAGACGGCGAAGCCTATTACGAGCGATGCGTGCGCGTGCTCGGCGAAGTCGACGACATGGAGGCGTCGCTCTCGCGTTCGAAGCTGAGTCCCAAGGGCAACGTCAAGGTGAGTCTGCCGCAAGTGATGGCGAAGAACACCATCATTCCCGCGCTGCCGGAATTCTTCGCGGCGTATCCCGATATCGGCATCGAACTGGTGCTCACGGACCGGCAGGTGGATCTGGTCGAAGAAGCCGTCGACTGCGTCGTGCGCGTGGGCGCGATCGGCGATGTCGGGCTGGTAGCGAAGCGCATCGGCGCTTATACGCAGATCACGTGCGCGTCGCCGGGTTATATCGAACGATACGGCGAGCCGCAGACGCTCGACGACCTGGACCGGCATCTGGCCGTGGGCTATGTGCTCAACAACTCCGGACGTGTGCGCAACTGGGAGTTTCTCGTGGACGGCGAAACCCGCGCCGTCGCGCTCAAGTACAAGATCGCCGTCAACGACGCCGATTCGTACGTCGCGTGCGGTCTGTCGGGGCTCGGGCTGATCCAGAGTTCGAGCTATACGCTCGATCCGCATCTGAAAAGCGGCGCGTTGCGTCGCGTGCTCGCGGACTATCCGGCGCAACCGCGCGTCGTGTCGGTGCTGTATGCGGCGAACCGGCATCAGCCGCGGCGCGTGCGCGTGTTCATCGACTGGGTCGCGGAACTGTATGCGCGCCTGCCGGCGTTTCAGGAGAGCGAGGCGCGGATCTAGCGGTCCTAGCAGTTCTAGCCGTCGAACGATCGGTTCGCCGCCTTCGCCTTCGTCACCTGCACGCTTTGCAGCACCGGCGCGGCGGCCGTCTGATACTCCGGCACCCATCTGCGCAGATCGCGGCGCACTTCGTCGTCCGACAGCACGCGATGCTGCATGAGCCACGGCAACAGTTCGTCGATGAATCCGTCCGGCACGCCTCGCGCCTGCGCGATGCGCAGTTTCGGATGCGGCGTGCGCGTGGTGGTTTCGTCGTCGGCGAGCAGTTCTTCGTAGAGCTTCTCGCCCGGACGCAAGCCCGTGAACACGATGCGAATCTGCTCTTCGCTATAGCCATAGAGGCGAATCAGGTCGCGCGCCAGATCGACGATGCGCACCGGCTGCCCCATGTCGAGAATGAAGATCTCGCCGCCGCGCCCCATGCTCGACGCCTGCAAGACGAGCTGCGCGGCTTCGGGAATCGTCATGAAGAAGCGCGTGATCTCCGGATGCGTAACCGTCACCGGGCCGCCCTTCGCAATCTGCTGCTGGAACTTCGGGATCACGCTGCCCGCGCTGCCGAGCACGTTGCCGAAGCGCACGGTCTCGAACTGCGTGCGCGGCGCGGTCTGCTGCAACGCCTGACACGTCATCTCGGCGAGGCGCTTGCTCGCGCCCATCACGTTGGTCGGGTTGACGGCCTTGTCGGTGGAAATGAGCACGAAGTGCCGCACGTCATGGCGTATCGCCGAGCGCGCGACGCGCAGCGTGCCGAGCACGTTGTTGCGCACGGCCTGCCATGCGTTCTGCTCTTCCATCAGCGGGACGTGCTTGTAGGCCGCCGCATGGAAGACGATGTGCGGCGTGAACCGCGCCATCGTCTGATCGAGCAGCAGCGAGTCTTTCGCGTCGCCGACCACCGGCACCACGGAGAAGTCCGGAAACTTCTCGTGCAACTCTTCGATCAGGCGGTACATCGCGTATTCGCTCAAGTCATACGCGACGAGTTGCGCCGGCGAGAAACGCAGAATCTGCCGGCACAGCTCCGAACCGATTGAACCGCCCGCGCCCGTCACCATCACGACGCGCCCGTGCAACAGTTGCTCGACGTGCGGCATGTCGATCTTCACCGGCTCGCGGCCGAGCAGGTCTTCGAGGTCGATCTGGCGCACGCGCGAGAGGAAACCGCCCTCGCCTTGCGTCAACTGGTTGAGCGCGGGCAGCACCATCACCTTGACGCCCGCGCGCACGCAAAGCGTCGCGACGCGCCGCTGCTCGTCGACGGAGGAAGACGGAATCGCGATGATCGCGTAGTCGGTCTTGTACTGCTCCGCGACCTTCGACAAGTCGCTGAACGACCCGAGCACCTTGTGGCCGAGCACTTCGCGGCCTTGCTTGGCGGGATCGTCGTCGAGCAGGCCGACGAGACGCCATTCCGACGACCGCGCGAGTTCGCGCGCCAGCATCGCGCCCGCCGTGCCCGCGCCCAGCACGATCACCGGCTTGCCCTGCCCGACGAGGCCGCCGTACAGATAGAACTCCTTGCCCGCGCGATACAGCGCCCGCGCGCCGCCCATCGCGAGGAACAATAGCAGCGGCGCGACGATCAGCACCGAGCGCGGAATGACGGGCGTGGGCTGCGCCATGACAGCGCCGATCATTACGACGAGCGCGCCGACCACCACCGACTTCGAAATGCGCATGAGATCGGGCAGGCTCGCGAACACCCACATGCCGCGATACAGCCCGAAGACGCGGAACATGACGCCGTACACGGGCAGCACCCAGGTCAGCGCGACCAGCGCGCCGTGCCGGAAGTCATGCGGCACCGTGCCGTTGAAGCGGATCAGGTAAGCGGCAAGCCAGGTGCCTGCGACCGCGCAAAGGTCGAACGTGAAGGCGCCTGCGGAAAGCCATGAAGCTTTGAATCGAATCATCCGCGACTACCTCGAGAGTGTTCGGAGGCCAGCGCCGCGTGGCGCCGCCAGCATGTATCGACTGCGAGTCCCGCCACCACCAGAACGATAGCCCAGGCCGCGACCGCGACCCACTGCGCCACCGGCGCAAACGCGAGCGCCAGGTTGGCCAGAACGACGCCCGCCAGCATCAGCGCGTACCACGCGAGCGCGGTGCGGGCGTGGCCGACGCCGAGCCGCACCATGCGCTGATAGTAATGCTCGCGATGCGCCTGCCAGAACTGCTCGCCGCGCGCGAGCCGCCGCAGCAGCGTGACCGATGCATCGCCGATGAATGGCGCAAACACGAGCGCCGGAAACCACACCGGCCACGTGCCTTTCAGCCAGCCCCAATAACCGAGTGCTCCTGCGAAGAATCCTAGAGGAATCGACCCTGAATCGCCTAGAAATATTCGTGCCGGATGGAAGTTGAAGAGCAGAAATCCCGCTGCCGCGCCCGCGATGGCCGCGCTGGCGACGCCCAGATCGATCTGCGGTACGGGCCCGGACAGCGCCGCGACCGCGTAGCCGCCGAAACCGATGAGCGCCATGCCGCCTGCGAGCCCGTCCGAACCGTCCATGAAGTTGTAAAGATTGACGAGCCAGACCATCAGGAAGCCGACCGCGACCAGCGCCCACCACGGCACCGGAGCGGGGTTCAGCGCGATCAGCAATGCCACGGCGGCGACGTGCGCCCCGAACCGCACGCGCGCAGGCAGGCCGCGGCGATCGTCGATCTGCGACACGGCGGCGAGCGCGGCGGCGAGCACTGCGGCGAGCCACATCGACGGCGTGAGCAGCAGCATCGCGATGACGGCGACCGGCACGATGCCCCAGCCGCCGACACGCGGCGTCGGGCGGGTGTGCAGCGAACGATCGTTCGGGATATCGGTGGCGAGCCGCCACGCGAGACCGGTGCGCAGCAGCGCGAAAAGGATCGACGCGCAGACTCCGAGCGACGCAGCCGCAACCCATACGGCTGCTGTCCACGGCGAATGCACGAGGAAAGGAAACAGCGAGGCACTCATTTCCCGATTGGCCTTGTGTACGTTTTTTTAGCTAAGCCGATGATGCCGGTTCCGCGCTGACCCGCGTGTTACCGCCACTTATCGGTTGTTACCGGACGTTAACTCGCCGCGACCCGGCGGGAATTAGCGTCCTTCTGCCGCACGTTGCTGGAGAAACCACGCGGCGGTGGCTGCGAGACCCGCCTCCAGCGAGTACGAGGGGCGCCAGCCTAGCACATCGCGGATATGCGCCGAATCGACACGCAAGCTGCCGGTGAGCCGCTCGACCTGCGCGGTTTTGCCGGTGAGCCGCCCCGCCGCTTGCAACAGCCCGACCGGCACGGGCAGAAGACGCGCCGGACGCTTCAGATGGTGCCCGAGCCGGCGCGCGAGTTCGGCGACGCCGGGATCCTCGCCGTCGGTTACGTGGAAGATCTGGCCGGCCGCGCGGGGATTCGTCGCGCATTCGACGAGCGCGCTCGCCAGGTTATCGACATAGACGAGGCTTCGTTGCGCCGTCACCGCGCCGATGGGCAGCGGCATGCCCTTCGCGATGGCCCGCATCAGCGCCAGGAAGTTGGCGCGCACCTCGGGCCCGTAGACGAGCGGCGGACGCGCGATCACGATTTCGAGCCCGGTGCGCGCGCCGAACTCCTGAAGCCTGACTTCGGCTTCCGCTTTGGAGACGCCATACGCGTCCGGCGGACGGCGCTCGTCGGTTTCCTTCAGCGGCTCGCCGTGGTCGAACTCCGCCAGCGCCTTGATGCTGCTCACGAAGACGAAGCGCGTCGCGCCGGCGCGACGGGCGGCGTCGGCGGTCTGAAGCGCCCCGTCGACATTGACCGCGCGGAACGCGGCGAGCGGATCGGCGGCGGCGTCGCGCATGACGTGCACGCGCGCGGCGAGGTGAATCACCGCATCGCAGCCTTCGAAGACGGCGGGCGTGATGGCATCGAGCGATTCTATTTGAACGGTATGCGGCCCCGCGCTCTGACGAACAATGCCGAGCGGTTCTCTGGCCGCGTCGAGCAAGGCCCGCGTGACCGCGCGGCCGACGAAGCCGTTGGCGCCCGTGACGGCGATGCGCCCGGTCATAGCCATTTCCAGCCGAAGCGGCTGAAGAACTTGTACGCCGACGCCATGAAGAGCTTGATGTGCGTCCAGCCCTTGCCCGCCGCGTCGCCGCCATGATGCAGCACGCGCACGGACGGCACGTACGCCACGCGCGCGACGTCGTGCGTGCGCAGGCTCAGGTCGTAGTCTTCGAAATAGAGGAAGTAGCGCGGATCGAAACCGCCGAGTTTCTTCAGCACTTCGGTGCGAAACAGCATGAAGCAGCCGCTGACGATGGGCGGGTCCCAGACGATGTCCTTGTCTCCGATCACGTCGCGCATTTCGTATCGCGCGAGTCGCGCTTTGAATGGCTTTCTCATGCTCCGTGGAAGGAAGCCGCGAATGAAGAGGTCGAACACTGTCGGGTAGCGGCGGCAGAGGTATTGCCGGCTGCCGTCGTCTTCGATGATCTGCGGCGAGAGCAGACCGACTTCCGGGTGCGCGTCCATGAAAGTCAGCGCGTGCGTGAGCGCGTCGGCGTCGAGTTCGATGTCGGGGTTCAGGATCAAGTGGTAACGGCTCGATGCGCGTTCGATGGCGAGGTTGTGGCCTCGGCCGTAGCCTACGTTGCCTTGGCCTTCGATCACGTGAGTCTGGCGCGCAGCTTCCCGGGCGAACGCGGATAGGTCGAATCCATCGTCTGTGCCGTTGTTTATTAAATACAGTGGTGCAGAGGCGCTTTGATCGGCAAGCGACAGGCGATGCAGCGCGGTATCGAGCGTATGCAGCGTGCGTACGAGGAGTTGCCGATGCGGGCGGTACACAACGAGGGATACGCTTATCAATGGGGCTGAGCCTGCGCTGGCGTATTGGGAGTTCAACTGCATCCTTGGTGACTGAATCCTGGATCTGCGGCATGTTTCGTCGGACGACGCATGCGGCATTTTCCCTGAAATCGGCCGCGCGTAGGAAATAATCGAACGCGGCTAATGCCGGCGGGATCGATGGCCCTGCGCTACTCTAGACGCCTGCGAACCGAGAATTCTCCGAAGGTGCTCGTCTCGGCGCTCTTTCAAACGTTAGTGAATTCATGCGCGAAGCAAATGCTTGAGAGCAATCAGCGTATGAGCGTTGGGCTCTTGCAAGCGCGCGCGCTACTCTCTCTGATTGGCATGACGCGGCCTCCACCGCGTCACCGTCACGTTGAAAGAACGACGTGTGCTTCGAAGTTCCGATAGGGAGGACGGTTGTGAACAGGTGGACCCGCAGTTCAGGAGGCGCCGAAATCGAATTCGACGCAGCAAGTCACTTGACTTACTCGCTGCTTCAATCTCATCTCTATTCCGGAACCATTGGTGTCGATCGCGGAAGAATACACTGGCATATCCGGTCATTTTCTTGGGGTGAGGATTGGATTTCTCAAGACTAGCAAGAGGCCTAGGTTCAACACAGATTAACTCCGTACCGTGACCCCTGCGCCTCGCTTCCCCTTTCACGATGGAATTGCACGCGCAATGACATCACTGATGCGCCACGAGAAACTAATACAAGCAACGACGCGGACAAGCGCCGTTGCTGTCAGCGTTTAACGCTGCGGCCGGCGCGCGCTCTCCGCTCTTCTCTAACAGCGTGCACCGCGAATCGGTTTTATTAATGCGCCTGCGGCTCTGGGACGCTGCTTCCGCGAGGGCCTGCGGAGCCTGAGTGCTGCCGGACGCACGCGTGCTATGACTTGCAGCCCCCAACGAAAAGGAGCAGCGACTGAGGATACGTCCGCGCGGACGCCACGACCAGCTTTGTGTTCACCCAAGTCCAATCACAATCTTTTCAAGCGCTATTGCTAGGACGGGTGCGCAACGGTAAGGCTGCCGCTCCGATTCGCGTGAGCCCGACTGCAGTGAGCAACATACCGGGCCTTCGATGGCAAGGATGCGCGCGCTAGATCCGGAACAATCGTTATTCAACAGACGCCACGTAACGATAATACCTATGGCGACCCCATCGCCCACTACCCATCTATCCGCGATATCTGAGACTTAACATGTAGCCAGATTGACAACTGCCGCTCCACGTACTTGCGAAAGATGTTATCGCCATTGCGTGCAAGGGTCGTAACTGTATTGGCTGTCGCATGCCGCCAATGGCCGAAAACGAGCACGGTGTCGTTTCGCTTGAGCGGATGCAACCATTCAGCTTGACTGGTCCATGCCGTAGCGCGCGCGAGTTCTCCCACCGTTGAGTCACGAAAATATGGCTGTGCTGCTGACGGCTTCATATGCAAGGCATACAAAGATCGACCATGTCTTTCAATGGACTCTATGTTGGACACCGTACCCACAAGCGTGACCGGAAAAGAAGTTGCAGTCTTACCGAGCCAACGATAGGCTGCGAGGAACCGCGCTTCGTCGTAATAGAAGTCTTCCCAGGTTACTGACATCCCATTGAAGACGAACTGGAGACGCTCACTCAGATCGGAATCGCTCGCACACAAACTTCGAAGTTCAATAACTCGCTTCGCCGCGTTAATGTAGGCAGACAGAAGATGGCGAGGGTCGCTTGAAAACAACGCACTGCCGTGTCCTGCCATATCGCCATTCGGAGATATTCTCGGACGCTTTGAATCCGTGTCCACGTCGCGTATATCATCAATCGCAAGCAGCCGAAAACGATATTGTCCTCGTGCGATGGCCTGCACGAGACCAAACGAACGACGCGCAATGACTTTTAGTTGCTCGTGGACATCGAACATGCAGCGCTCGTTATGCACCCCCTTCGGAAACAAGCGGAAATAAGCCTTGACCGCGTAGGCTTTGCCCCGACTCTCGCGTGCGTGCTGCGGAACGTAACTGACGGGCGCGCTGCAAGACACACATCTCAACGGCGGAGGCTCTTGGAGAGAACCGATCGTCTCGGCGGAGACTTCTTGCCCGTCCATTGTCCTAGCTACCCACATTCTTGCAGCCATCTCTTTCCCTCCTTGTTCATTTGCGAGACACGGTGAAGACCGTGCAATGACGCGATGATTTGATGCCACTTCCTTTTCTTTCAGCGCGCGCGAGTCAACCCTCGCGTCTCTGCGTGCGCTGACCCCAAGACGAGATCGCGGGGCGGATACGAAAGTGCGGGCGACGGCTCGCTTGGTGAAGCCTCGGCTGGCACCTTCCGAAAGCGATCGCGCTAGCCCGGCGCCGATCTTTTTCCGCGCGATGCTGTTTACGGTGGGGTTACGTCGCTGCTCTTCGGTTGTGGCAGCGGTGACGGTGATGAGCGTCCCGTTGCCGACGAACGCCGCTCGCCAACAACGACAACTGAGTTCGTGGGCACCGGAGGCACCCTCGCCCTTGCATTTCGCTGTGCGTCGGTCTTCTAACCCCTGCCCTCGTAGGCCGGGCAAAGCAGAGCATCCCGGTTCGAGTACGCCGACGACCGAGGCTGCACAACGCCTTAGAGATTGACGGTTAGAGGATTCTGTCGCTGGAGCAACGAAGGGCGCACTGCGGCGCATGGCCCGGCGGCTATGACAACCGGAATTCTGAGCAAGACGTGAGTGCCCGGATTGATTGGACCCGTAAGTGGCGCGAGCGGAATCGCCAGTCGGCAATGAGGCAGACCACGCCAAGCGGCGTGGTCTGCACAAACAACGTCGATCGAGTTTGAAGTCAACGTCGCGTCGACGAACGGCCGAACCACTGCAAAGAAGAAGCCAATGAGGCAAGCTTCAGCATTATCGTCACGTCGATTCGTTGTCACCCGGAAAGCACATATGTCCGATGATGAACAGAGCCGCGGACGTGACGCAAAGCAACGCGATTTCAACGATGAAACCTGCGTCCCAGTCCTTGCTTGACTGAACGAGGTAGCACGCGCCGATCAACGAAAAGGCACTCAGCATATGGGCGAAGCGCCGATTGAGTCGCCGTTGAGCGCGATTGGGAGTTGCGACACTTTTCAGCGTCGTGACTAGACGCTCACCCAAAGGCAGCTTGGCCCCCACCGCAAGTTCGCCGTCGGGGGCGCCTGTTACGCGATAGGTGACGCCGTCTACCGAAACTCGAATCGACGAGCGGCGCTCTGCCTTCTCGAGTTCGGTAAGCATCGCGCTCAAGCGCGGCGGCAGCAAAATGCGGGATGAAGCCTGAACGACAACACGGTCGGTCAGGATCAAGCCACCTGCATAGCGGACTTCTAGTACGGCGAGTTTCATAAAGCCTCCTTGGCTAATAAAGTAGCGGCCTTCGGCGGTTTGCCGGGCCAGACTACGGTGGTGAAATAAGACAGCGGTGGATCGTGCGCGACCCATCACTGATCGCGCAGCGAACGAGCGTGGCGGCGAGATGCTGAAAACGGATGACGAGCAACGTCCTGCGACCACGCGTGCGCAGGCGTGGCCGTCGAACAGATAACGGTGTTGGTGCGAGACAACGGCTTCGTTCCGGCCGCAAGCGCGCTTGTCTTGCACGGAAACACGAAAGACGACGCGACTGGGGACCGGCGCTCGGATACAACGATGGGAAACGGTGGCGGGTCGCTCAATGAACTCGCGTGCGAGCCGGGACTGCAAATTCCCCGAGCCGCCAGGTATAAAAGGAGTGGCAAGCGCGCGTCAGCCATGCGCTTGGCTAAGGTCGATGCGTGAATACGCGGTAGGTGCAGCCAATATAGCGGCCCCATTTGATCGTTTCCGCTGGAAAGCTTCGTAAAAACGGCGTCTTTTCGGTCTGCTGGCGGATAGCGACGTCACGGAGCGGGCGACTCGAGCGGCGGTTGCGGTTCGAGGGCGATAGAGCTCCGTTGGCCCGACGCCGCGCCATTAGCAACTTTCGAGGGTTGGCCCGCGCTTCAAGTGGCGGCCGCAGCGCTGAGATACAACGAAACAGCAATTCGGGTGGCGGTATCACGGGCGCGTGCGCCTGCGGGAGCAAGACCAGTCGATATGGGAAGCCAGGGTGTCCGCATCCAAATAGCGCCGGTGCATTGTTCGGAAGCGGTTCAACCTCGTGCGCACGAAGTAGTGCAAGTCTGACAAGACCAAGACGCTCTCCGGCACAGTCGGATGCAGGCTGCAGCCTCTTTTGCCGAAAACGGCGATACTCTCAACCGGACAGTCATGCTGAGACAGCACCGACCGCAAATGCCGCACGGCCGGCTTCGCTCGGCGCAGCGGCGATGTATGAATCGTCACGTCGCCGCGGTCATCGACAACGGCAAGTTCATCTTCGTTGGTTCTTGGTTTGACTAGGCCTGTCCAGTGGACGTGGTTCACGACGAACACGCCAAACGGTGTGATCGCGAGGCAATCAACCTGCGTTGTCGGGTTCTTGGTGCCCGGTGCATGTTCGAGTTCGATTGAATGGCGCACATGCGCCCGGCCATCGCACGCATGCTGAAAGATCGGCGCAATGCGCATCAGCAACGCGCGGCTCACGCGTTGACGGTTTTTCGCTGCGTTGGTCGCGTCTTTCCTTGTCCTGCGGGAATGGCTGAAGGTTTCGTCAGCGGCGCTGGCCGTCTCGTTCGGTAGGTCGTGCGTCGGCATTCGGTCTTGGTCGTGCTTTCTCATTTGGTCCCTCGGCTTTCGTTCATGGGGTGGACTTCCAAGAAAAGTCATCGCATGCCACTGCGATCTCATTTGCAAGTCAGGCCGCCTACCGCGCCGCCAGGTTGTCGGCATAGCTCGACCGAGCGTCATTGAGTGAGGCGAGCGGTAATAGGCGAATAAGAAGGTGGGTAGGTTGCGCTACGAAAACACCGCCGGGCGAACCTACGCGCACTGACACTCGTGCGGCTCGCTCTCCAGCAGCAACCTTCGCAATGCCGCGATGCGTTGCTGCTGAGCTGGAATGAGGCAGGTCTTTTGCTTAATTCGCTCAAGCCGTGCGAGCCAATAAGACCGAGGCAGGTACGCAGGTAGAGACGGGCCGTGAGTGCTAGCGACGTGACAAATCACCGCTTCAAGATGTCGGATTTCGGC
This sequence comes from Caballeronia sp. Sq4a, assembly GCF_023170545.1. Lineage (NCBI taxonomy): Bacteria > Pseudomonadati > Pseudomonadota > Betaproteobacteria > Burkholderiales > Burkholderiaceae > Caballeronia > Caballeronia sp. Sq4a. The sequence continues at coordinate 2,182,319 of NZ_CP084250.1, forward strand.
GTCCGCGCAGCGCGCGGGCAGACGCACCGTAGGGGACGGTACGCTGACGGCAGAAGGACCTGTTGATCGTGCTAACCCTTGCCGGAGGGGATGCTTGCGCGCTGCACGCACTGGCGTGCGAGTGCGTTTGCGGTCGGACGGGTGCTCCGTCGAACCGCGAATATCAGTCGGTCTCGCTCGTTGGGGCGAATGCGCGTGGCACAAACGTTTCTGTATTGGCATGTCTGAATGGATCTGGTTAGGACAGATCCAGCATGCCTGCTGCTTCAAAAAGTCAAGGCAGCGCCTGGGCTTGGCGACAGACAGTTGCAGAAAGTCAAATGGCGCCCGCCAAGCGCGGTAGCACACAGCACAAACCTCTCGCCTTCTGAATCGATCGTCGAAACGACGCTAAACAAGGAGGCCGCGCCATGCCCAGGGCTGCCGTCCCTTAAAGCGTACGAGGAACGTCGGCCGCGCTTAGCAGTTCGGCGGCGTGCCCGACGCTGCTTCGAAAATACTGTTCAACGCACTTCTTGCTTGCCGCACGTTCCAGAAAATAGATACGCAATGACTTGCTCCGAAGGCATAGATCCTTCCTGCCATCGTTCAAGGTCTGATAGTCTGGGATCGACAAGCGCCGGGCGCCATCACCACACCGTTAGCATTACTACGTTCTAGACTGCGCACGGACCGTTCGGCACCGTGGTAGACGCCCGAGAAGTTAATGACGTAGAGCGCAATATCAGAGGGTGGTTGCGAGTTACATGAATCCATGCGCCTTCTCCCGCCGATATCGAGCTACGACGGCAGGCATTGGTCGGGGGATGCGACGAATTGTCGGGGCAACACACCGACCTCGCGAACGATTCGAACGCAAGCGAAGATGGACGCGCGTTCGTCAGCCAAAAAATTGGGGGCGAGGACGGGTGTAGCCGCCTTTTGTGCCTTTTCAATAGCGACCGCGCGCAAAGCCGCTAGGCCAGCCGAGGTGAGTCCCGCGCACCGAAAGACCCTAGCCTCGGGGCACCTCGGATGAATCACGATGGACGCGGGCGGAATGTACTTGGCAGCCGGTCCACAAAAGGCATAGCCGCGCGCTGAGTGCTACACATTCCGCGCATGAACGCAACAAACTCCACATCTGTGACACGCTTCTTCAAGACCTTGCAGATCGCCTTCTCGATCTCACGGCGGTATCTGAGAATCAATTTCGGATCTTTACATTCGATAACAAGCCGATTCGGGCCACGTCCCTTCTTGATCTGGATACGCCTGAAGGAGCTCGCGGGCCGAATATTCTCGTCGTTTATTTCGGACAAGATGTTGTCGGCAGTGCGCCCGCCTACGTCGTACATAGAGTCCTTAAATCGCGCCCGCAAAAGTAGTTCGTCGACGCCGAGTTCGCGCTTAAGCGCGAGCAGCTTTCGCCCGACAGCAAAGGTTAGCGCGTTTTCATGAAACAGATGGCGGATTGAATCTGGCAGCTCGCGGATGGCAACGGCGTCGCTGATATTTCGTCGCGATATACTCAGTGCCTTCGCGCATGCACTGAAAGAACTCCATTCTCCTTGTGTCACCCCAAGGTGATAGCGGTCAGAAATGTTTTTCGGGAGATCTAATGTGCGGGACACAATCTTCTCTGGATCTTGTCCAGACCATCGCAGCATTTTCTTTGACTCCAGTGCTTGCCCTTTGACGATACTTAGCACCGCCCTTGACCTGCCCCGGTAATCTGAGACCGAATTGATCTAGGATAACGGCGCATCCATACGGAGCGCGTCATGAAGAAGAGTCGATACAGCGATGAGCAGATTGTTCGGATCTTGCGGGAGGCCGACAGTGCGCCAATTGCCGAGGTGGCCAAGCGACACGGTGTCAGCGACGCATCGATTTACGCGTGGCGCAAGCGATTTGGCGAAATGGTCAGTGACGACGTCAAGCGATTGAAGGCATTAGAGCTCGAGAACAACCGACTGAAGAAGCTGGTGGCGGAGCGCGACCTGGAGATCGAGGTCATGAGGGAGATTTCCGCAAAAAAATGGTAAGCGCACAGGCGCGCCGCGAGCAAGCCCGCTATGCCATTTCGCGCGGGCTGAGCCAACGACGCGCGTGTGCGCTGATTGACGTCAGTCGCGCCAATCTCGGTTACGTCAGCATCATGCCGGGCAAGAACGGCCCAATCGTGGAGATGATGCGACGCCTCTCGGGTGACTATCCCCGCTTCGGCTCGCGGCGCATCCGCATCATGCTGGCTCGCGAAGGGATCGTCATCGGCAAGGAGCGGTGCAGCCGATTGTGGGCGCAAGCCGGTCTTCAAGTGCCTCGCAAACGACGCCGACGCCGCATTGCCGGTTCGCGTCCCCGGCCGCTCGCACCGAGCGCTCGCAACGCCGTATGGAGTTACGATTTCGTCTTCGACGCGTGTGCCAACGGCCAGCAACTAAAGTGTCTGACGGTCGTTGACGAGTACACGCGTGAATGTTTGGCCATAGATGTGTCTGGCTCGATCCGATCGGCTAGAGTCATTGATGTGTTGAGCAAGCTGATCAGCGTTCACGGCGCGCCTCGCTATATCCTAGCGTCGCCGCCACACTCTCCTCCGCTTTCGTCGTTGTACCCCCCGCTCTCAAGTTGAACCAGTAAGATACTGGGCGACAGAGTTCATCCTGATAGCGGCACTTCGCTCGTGCCCTGACGAACTGCAACTCCATGAATTAGCACGGGTAAAGTCCGAATATTGTGAAATCGACTCGGTGCATCCACGTGATCAAACTTCGCATCGGCGGCTTACAAAGCGCTACCTCACACGCATTGGGTCGCATAACGTTCTTGGCGGGATGCAGTGCCACATCCCAAATGCTCGCCGTGTCGTGACGGACCCGTCCCGGCGAGGCATGGCGAATCTGCGAGTTGATGCAATGGTTGGCCGACCGGTGTCGGGACTGCGCCGGTTCAAGCAACCGACTTAGCCAACCATCGCGCGCGCGGCTCTCGTCAGGCACCAAGCCGGTACCATGCCTACGCCTCAGCCACTTCCTCGTCCCAATCACGACACCCCTGCCGGATGCGTGCACTGATTTGGTTGACGTCGAAGAAGGACCACTGCACCCCAACGAACGGGGCATACCGTTGTCGCAGGAACTGGTCGAGTTCGTGAAGTTTCATAATTGAAGGGGGCAGGTCGAAATCGATCTTGCATGCGTCGTCGGTTGTGATGGCGATGGCCTCGACAGGGCACTGAATATCGGCCAACAGCGCGGACAAGAAATGCACGACTGGCGCGGCTTGCCAAAGGGGACAGCGAATGGCGTGCTCCGTGTCGGACTGGGTGACGAGCAGCTCATTTGCTTTGGTCGTCAAGCTTAGCGTTCCGACCGACTGGATGTGGGTGATGACGAACACCCCGAAGCGAGTAACAGCCACGCAGTCGGCGCCTGCAGCCCCGCCGGAGAATCCCTGACTGGTCTGAACCATCATGTGTTCGAGCAACGCATAGCGGTTCAGTAGCAACGGAGCGAAAATTGCGCGAAGCTTGCGCGAGAACTGGGCGTACTCGCGCCGGCGTTGCATAAGCGAGGGCTCCTTTTGATAACCCTCGGGATACCCGAGGTACGCCTGCGTTGGAAAAAAGGCGGTAGGCTGCGTTTGAGCATGCGAGCGGGATCGTCTTGACATTGCAAAGCTCCAGGTCTGCGGTGGTCACTCGTTTTCGATTTATCGTTTCAGGTGCTGCAAGAGCAATCTTAGGTTCGACGCCACGCATCAGGAGGTCGGAAAGATCACTATTTCGATAGCTCTTTCACTAAAAAGGAAGCGCCATCGGTCGTCAGGCATTGCGTTTTGCTTCATACGCCGCGACGCGCTATGTAGGGTGCGGTGTTAAACGGGCTGCAAAGCGCGAACGTAACGTTGAACGCGTCGAAATAATCGGCGATGGAGCTAATTGCTGGGGTTGACCAAATATGCTCACCGCATCCGGACAGCCAAGGCGCAATTTGTTCACGTAAGGGGTGACAGACGCGCGTATAGCCGTATGTCCTTCCTGCATGCGCTAATGAAGTTATGCAAACCCGTTATTAGATTGCCGTGGTGTCTGCAATAACGTGTTCGGAAAGCGCTGTTGAATCTTGTGTAAGCATCGGCGGAAACCGGCCGCGTACGTCCGCGCGTAAGAAGCATGCAAGGCGACCGACTAAAAGCTCGTTCTCTGCGATGTTGTTGGCCGAAGGCGCAGCACGAGGAGGCAAAGCGTCAAGTGGTCGAAGCGGCCGGCCATAGTCGTCCATCGATAGCGAACGCGTACCTGTCCCATTGATCGGTTCAACGGCAACAAAAGAGCTGCCGCTAACTTCCTTGAGATCTCGCGGCAGAGCGTCTATCGAATTCTCGAGCGCAGCGGCAAGTGTGACAATGCATAAAGTGCCGGATTGTCACACCAAAAATATCCGAAATTTCCTTTTGTTTTCAAGATGTTGACCGAAAACGTCTCGCGCAAGGTGAATTATCACTGATAATGCCCCCGCGCTCAATCCCTCGCTTTCCGGTCAATTTAAGAGCCAATCCAGCGACCGGCTCGTCATAGCGTGATAGGTGAGAATGGCGGCCAAGGCGAGCACCACAGCGATCTGCGGTGCGAGCTTTGCGCGCAGGCGGTAAGCGGCGCGAAGGTAGTCGATCGGCGACATGTTGTTTCCCCTGGTGGCGGTTGCTGGCGCCAACTGGCCAGCACCAAACCAGTATGAAGGCACAAGCCAGAAGTCAAGTTACCAGCGATTGCGGTCCGGCAGATCGTCAACCGCGAGGTTCACGCTGTTCGCGAAACTGCCCTCATCACCGCCCGTTGCGGGAATGCGCGGAAATTGAATCGAGGCTATGCCGTGGATGTAGACGCGTTTAGCAAGTTGCTGGAGCTCCCGGTATCTCGCAGCATCGTCGAGCACTTTGTCGACAGGCCAAAATTCGCTCAAGGTAATCTTGCTGTCGACGATTTTCGCAGCGAGCATCGCGAAAACTGGGCCGCGCTTCTCCCAGTCGCCTTCCGTTCGTGCCAAGAGGTTGATAAGGAACGGCGCATCCAGGGCGCTGACTTCTTTCCTGATCAGCTTGAGCAGATCGCCTTCCTTCGCAGGAGGACGCCGCGTCCGGGCGTTCGAGATCGCGCCAGCCTGCGCAAGGGCCGCGTGCCGGTCGTCTCCGATTGCGATCCACGGCGTTTGCATGCCGCAGTCTTCGCAAAAAATGCAGCAAACCTTTTCACGCGGGATCGCAAAGAGCGAGCGCGCTCTGAGGTCGTTTAACTGCGGAGCAGCTCGGTCGTCGTTGGCGAAAAGGGTGTGGGCGGATGCATTATAGCGACGCTCGTTTCCGGCCAAAGTTAGGAAACAACCCGAACACTACAGCACCTTACAGACCACACGGCGACGCGGTTAGCGGCGATTGCGTTGTAATGCTCGTGGGTGAACAAGCGGTTAGGGGAATGGTCGGTTGCCCGTCAAGGAAAGGCCGTGCGCGACAACTACGACCCGCGCGAGACGACACGCTGCAAGAGACGCACACTTGCACAGCGCTTTCCACGACGAGCATGACCATGCGATCCCTTGGACGCGTAGGTCATCGAATCCGCGACGAGTGCGGTGGCGAGCTCGCGCGCCTACCGCGAAACATGACGTGCGACGCGGTCCTAGATGAAGGCGCGGCTTCTTCCTTGCTTGCTATGGCATTGTCCTGATGACCGTTGATCGTGCCGAGCATCCATCATCAACTGTATTTCAGGCCTAAAAGCCGTTCGCCGATCATGACGACTGCGACGTCGTCGGATCGCGACGGCAGCCCTATTCGGCAAGCAGTGAAAGCTGGTCCGGTGTGGCGTCGTTGATCGTCTGAGCCGACTGTGCCCCTTGGAGGAACTCTTTAGGCGCGGATGTTACCGGTGCTTCGATCTCGCCGGCGTGTGCAGGCGTTACAGTCGGCAAAAAACCGCCTTTTGCAAGTATCCGATAGAGCGCCTGCCGTGAGATTTTCAGGCGCTTTGCCGCCTCTGATTTGACGCCGTTCGCCGCATCAAGAGCCGCGATCGCTTGCTCGAAAGTCACCACATGTCGCGACAGGCGCTCCGCCGTCGCAAAGGTTGAGATGTAGGCCGTCGCCTTCGCTGCCAAGCTATGCCCCGCGGCTTCGACCAACTGTTGCATGGCCCTTTGATGGAGTTCCGGATCGGGCCGATGATCAGGCAGCTTGATCGGTGCCGGCACCCCCGTTATCGCCTCGTACATTTTCTGGAGGTAAGCGTGGCGCAGTCCGTGAACCGTGACGCCCAAGCCACTACGCGTGATGCCCTCCTTCTGGAGGACGTGATAAAAATGGCGGTACCACCGCTTGAGCGACCATGGCTCCGGAATCATTGAACCGGTGCGGGGATTGGCGAGCCTCGCTGCACGGATGAGGACTTCATATTGCCACTCAGCATCGATCGGCACGAGCCGGGGCCTGCCGCCCTTCGTACCATCGATGACGTGCAGGTGGCCCGACACGCGCAGGCATTGCAGTGGACGCAGGAGCATGCTTTCTTGGGCACGCAAGCCGAACGTCGCTTGCAGTTCGACTTGAATGGCAACCCACCGATCATGCTCGCAGAGCCGGGAGATCACTTCGTCGACGTCAACGTTAGCCGCCTCCCAGGATTTATCTTCTTGCGCGACGTAATAGCGGCGATAACCGTCCGGCCGCTTGATGTAATCATCGACGGATCCCACGAGCTGGTGCTTTTTCATCCAGGCGGCAAGCGTGCGCCAGTAGGTCAGTTTGTTCTCGACCGTGCCGGGCGCCTGATCTTTTTCCGCGACCCAAAGCTTCACGAGAAACGCGATGTGCTTTTCGGAAAGGTTCCAAGGCGACTGCAGTGCGAAGCCGCCCTTTCGCAGTTCGCGGAAGCCGGCGATCAGATGCCGTACGCGATAGGTCTGCGTCTTGATGGAGATTGCGTTCGACGTGACGCGCGTCGTGCTGTGGGGTTTCGATAGGTGCCGATTGAAGAGTTCGGCGAGCTCTTTGGTGAGCCGCTGAGGCAGCCCTGCATTGTCCAACAGGGGTAAAAAGTTGAATTGGATCTTCATGACCGTCGCATCAAAGGCGACGTTCTCACCTATCAGAAGAACGTCCCGGGTTGTTGGAATACTGCACGCTTTGCTTTCCGGGATCTTAGAGATCAGATTTTCGATTCACCCGGCGCAGGGAAGCACTGCCGCCTAATGATCCATGCGCCGGACGAACCGATGCATGGCTACTTGACCGCAGGCGTTAGCCTGTCGAGCCAAGCAATTCCTTTTGCGCTTTTTGGTATCGGCAGCGCGAGCCGACAGAATGGGATATAGAAATCCGCACACAAGGTGCAAGTGATTTCCCGTCTTGCGAGCTTGTTCATCACGGTCGCCTCGATTTGGAACCGCGCGAACCGAGCTTGGCGAGAGTCGCCCTCGACGAAAGGCATAGGTGACGTTCGCACTGTCCGTGCGAAGTTGTTCGTAAGCGGTCCATCTTCGACGTCTGGCAGTGAGCGACAGTAGCGAGGACCATAGGTGTCCACCTATCTTGGAGGTGGACACCTATGACTGGCATGGACTCAGAGTTGGCAGTAGTGCGTCGCAGCAGCGATGGCCGTCGCCGCTATGACGAAAAAAGTAAACGCGCCTTGATTGAAGCAGCACTTCGTCCCGGAGTATCAGTCGCCGGTCTGGCTCAGCAGCACGGCATCAACGCCAATCTGCTGCGCAAGTGGATCGCGAAGTACCTGGTGGAGCGCGAGAATGGCATTTCGCCAGCGTCGCAGCATAATGGCAACGACGAATACAACCCGCCTCAGCCCGACAAGTCGATTAATGACGTGGCCGTCGATCTGCCAGGGTCGCACCAACCCGTCCCGGTCGCGGTAAAGCCGTCTGCGTTCGTGTCGGTCGTTTCAGCGTCGCCGACACAACCGTCCACACCGCCATCGATGACACTTGCCTTGCATGTGCGTCTGTCGAACGGCGTCGAGCTTGAACTTGGCGGGGCAATCGCGACCATCGACGAATTGACGACCATGGTTCAGATTCTGGGGAGGATGCCGTGTTCCGGTTCGACGACGATCTGAAGGTCTATCTGCACCGCGATCCCGTTGATTTCCGCTACGGCATGAATAGCCTGTCGATTCTCGTCGAGCAGTCGATGCGCCTGAATCCGATGGACACTTCCCTATACATCTTCGGAAACCGGCGTCGCGATCGGATAAAAATCCTTGGCTGGGATGGCAGTGGTTTCTGGCTTCTCATAAAGCGATTGGAGAGAAGCCACTTCATCTGGCCCGACAACAAGGCTGAGATCGTGACGATGACCACCAACGTGCTGCACGCGCTACTCGACGGCGATGACATCACCGCGATTCGACGGCATCCCAAGCAGGAATATCATCGCGTGAGCTGAACAGTGAGGCGGCGTGCAGGTCTAACCGCCATGCCGATCAACGTCACGATCACCGCCGAGGAACTGAAGGCGTTGCTTGCCGAGCGCGATGCTGCACGTGCATTGCGAGAGCAACAGGAGGCATTACGCGGCGCCTTGCGGCTCGTGACGGCCGAGCGCGATCTCGCTGAGGAGCGCCTTCGAGCCTATCGTCGCGAACTGTTCGGCGCGAAGAGTGAAGCACGAGATTCTGATCAACCTAGCTTGTTCAACGAAGCCGAGACGCTCGGCGCGAACAGCGCGCCCGCGCAGGAAGACACGCCGGAGACGACGGTCGCCGCGCACAAGCGCAAGAAGCGCGGTCATCGCAAGCCGCTTGATCCGAATCTGCCGCGCGAGGTCGTGCGACACGAACTGCCCGAAGCCGAACGCTTCTGCACGAACGATGGGCACGCGCTCGTCGAGATAGGCGCGGAGATCAGTGAGCAGCTCGATGTGATCCCCGAGCAGCTTCGGGTGATCCAACACCAGCGCATCAAATATGCGTGCCCATGCTGTGACCTCGGCATCAAGGTCACGCCGGCGCCGCCGCGCATCATCGCGCGCGGACTGTTCAGCGAATCAGCGCTTGCATGGATCGCCACCGGCAAGTATCAGTTCGGCATGCCGCTGTATCGTCAGGCTGGTTTGCTGTGTCGCTTCGGCGGTGACATCTCGTCGAACACGATCGCCGCCAGCATGGTTCGCGTTGGCCTCGCGACCCAGCCCGTGATCAACTTGATGCGCGATGCGTTGCTCGAGGCAGAGCTGATCTACTGCGACGAAACAACGTTCCAGGTACTGAAAGAGAAAGGGAGAAAACCACAAACGAAGAGCTACCTCTGGGCGCAGATGACCGGCTCGGGCGTCCCTATCCGCTGCTTCAGCTATACACCTGGACGCGGCGCCAAGCTGGCCGACAAGCTGTTCACGGGCATCCGCAAGGGCGCCGTTCTAGTAACTGACGGCTACGAGCCCTACAACGACATCGCTCAACGCTACGACCTCGTGCACCTCGGATGTTGGGCGCACCTGAGGCGGTACTTCATCAAAGCGGAGGACAACGTGCCCAAAGTCGCCCGTTCGCCCGATCTGCTCGCGACACGCTTCATCACGCTGATCGGCAAGCTGTTCGCTGCAGAGGCCCGCTCTAAGAAATGGAAGCCTGAGCGACGACAGCGATTGCGACGGCGATACAGCACGCGCATCCTCGACGCCATCTACGCCTTGGCGCTCGCGCAGTCGCCCGGCATCGTGCCAAAAAGTCTGCTTGGAAAGGCACTGACCTATCTACGCGAGCAGTGGCCGAAGCTGATCCGCTATGTCGAGAACGGCAGTTGGCCTATCTCGAACAACCCTTGTGAGAACGCGATTCGCCCCTTCGTCGTTGGGCGCCGTTCATGGCTTTTTAGCGACACGGTTGCAGGGGCAAACGCTAGTGCAAACCTCTACAGCCTCATCGAAACGTGCAAAGCCGGCGGCATCGATCCTTATCGTTACCTCCACTGGTTATTCCAGCGCCTTCCGCTGGCGAAGACCGTCGACGACTACGACGCGCTGCTTCCCTGGAAGATGCCCGCAGATCTCCGCTGACCCACTTCGCTATCACGTATCACGGCGCTCTACCACCTTACTCTGAGCGGCGTCGTTCGTGGATCGCTTACAGTTGTTCTCAGACGATGCGAAACTGCGTTTCGCTTGGAAGGCCAGTGCCGACGCCGTACTCCGATGACTCAGTTTTCGGCACAGCACGCTTGGCTGCATTGCAGGGTTGCTGCGAGATCAAAAACGTAGCGTCCGTCGGACGCCGAGGAGATTGAAAGTAGTGCGTTGCACTAAGGTCGATGCGTTGTAACGCGGATAGGTGAATTCGATGATGCGCTCCTCAGCGCCGAGTTGGTGGTGGAAAGCTCACGATTTTGATACCTCTTTCGACCAATGAGCCCGCACGCATTATTAAGTCCGAGAAAGGCTGCCGCTTTGCTTTCGAAACCGATGCACCGCCAATAAGCGCGCTTGCGTTCAGCCTTCGTCGCGACCGGCGCTGCCCGGCACTTGCGTGGCAACGATATCGCGTAAACATCGGTACATCGGCCTTCAACCCCGTTTGCCTGCCAACGGTGCTACGTGAATGCGCTCCCGGGCATGGCCCCAAGGCTGCGGTGCTCTCAGTGAAGAACGACAACTATCTTGGCCGCCCGTGTTGCCTCACGGGATCATGTTACTCCCGGGTAATTGTCATTCTCCGATGGTTGGCGATGAAGGCTGGTGCCGCGTAGCGGTGCCGGAGTTCAAGTCCGTGTCGCCGAGTATCTGAATGACTAGTTCTCTGGCATGGTTCGATCGCCATACCTTTACCCGGCGTTGCAGCGTACGCAACTGGGCGCTGGAATACGTCGCCGGTGCCATCGCGACGAGGCGCTCGTGCAGTTTTCTTGCCGTAATACCGGGCTCAGCCTGAAGCCACTGCTGGATCGTCGGCCATGTATGCTCGCATGGGTCTTCGCGGCTGCGCCAAGTGTGAGGGACGCGCGCCTTTCGGTGATGCGTTGGTCTTACCTCGCCGTCCTGCCACGCTGTCCCGAGACTCGCCAGGAAGTCCGCGAGAGGAATACGACCAGGTGCTTTTGCGTCTGCCAGCGCCGTGCCGGATTCGCTACATCGCGCGACGTGCTGCTGAGCCTCGCGCATTCGGCTCAAAAGGTCCAGCGGGTCGAGCGCGCGAAACTGCGCACGCAGTCTGCGTTTGGTCATCTCCGGAACCGACGCCGACCGCAAGACGCGCTCGAGCGGCGTCAAGGGCGCTTCATACCGCTTCGTGACCCTTGCGCCATGACGTGTCTTCGATTTCAGCTTGAATGAAGGCTGGAAGAAGTTGATGTACAGACGCGAGACCGCGTACAGAGACGCAAGAGCTTCCGTAGCTTCGAGTCCACGTAACCTGCCGTATCCGACGAGACGGCGCACGACTGATCCGTTTTTTTGCTCGACGCACGCCTGGTCGTTTTTCTTGTACGCGCGCGAGCGCGTCAGTTCGATACCCGTTGCTTTGCAGAAGTCGAATACAGCTTCGTTCATGAAAGCCGTATCGTTATCGCAATCCAGACCGCGAAGCGGAAACGGCAGTGGTCGACGAACTTGTTCGACGTGCTCGAGTACGAACGCACCGCTTCGATAGGGCATGGCCCGGCATTCTGTCCATCCAGTCGCAATATCGGTCAGGACGAAGCTGTGCACGAAGTCGCCGTCGATCTTGGTGCCACCGCAATGCTCGACGAAATCAACTTCAAGGTAACCCGGCAGAGGATTATTCCAGTCAGAGAACGTCCGGATTGGCACCGCACGGCGAATCGCATTGCCGATTCCGCCAGCGCGACGGCGTTGACCGACAAAAGCCTGTTCGCGCACGTCACGTAACAGCCGGTCGATGGTGGCGGCACTGATCTGCTTCAACCGCTGGCGAACGTCCTTCGAGAGGGTCATGTGGCCATGCCGTGTCATCGAGTCGATCAGCGTTGGAATGAGCGCCTTCAACCGTTTGCCGCAAATCCGATCGCCCGCCTCCCACAGCGTGATCAGCGCGGCCCGCACCTCACCATCGTAGCGTCGCTGCGGGCCGGGCTTCGTTCTCGCGGGCCCGGGCTCGCGGCACAGCACGCGAATAGCGTGCTTGCGATGATACCCGGTCACCTGAACGAATTCGTCCAGTATCTCGCACTTCTCAGCGCGCCCCGAACGGCGGTACCGCTCGCCGGCCGCTTCCATCAATTCTCGCCGTGTTGCCATGCTGAGCCGCCTCGCCATAAGTCGCTCCCGCAAGCATTCTGACGGGTAGCAAATTACATGAGGCAACGTCCCCGGCTCGGTAACAAGAAACCTGAGTCAATGCGGCGGCCATCGTAATCGACAATCTACAGCGCAGCTTCCGGCGATCTATTCGAAAGCTAGCTCCTTTCCGCATGTTTGTTTCCGGCGTACGACAGGTGGTTATGGAGGACCAACCGAAGCGGTAGACCTGGGCAAAGAGCAAAAGGCAACTGCGCGCTCTCAAATGCAGTCTGCAGCCCTGCACATTCCCGTAGGTTAGTGTGAGCAGCACGCGGTAAAGCACTCCCTGACGCGGCAACTTTTGCACACGTCGAAATTATCATGTTAAAGGCTATTTGCGAAAAGAGGTACAAAAAGGCATCTCTTTTCGCTGCACGACGCACGCGATTCGTGATAGGCGATCGTCGGTGCGCCCATCCTATTTCACTGGGTCGCATGAGCGGGGAATTCCACGGTCGGCGGTAGAATGGCGATGCGAGTTCCGATTCTCATCTTGCCGCGTTGGAACAACCCTTTCGCGACGCCTAGCCTTCAATAACCATTGGGGGAGCTTGTTCCCGACTGTGCCCGACGCCACATCTCACTGACTCAACACCATTCATCGCAGGTCGAGCGTGCCACGTGCGTGCAACGAGCAGACGGGGCGGCGATAGACGATCATCAGGCGGTCATGGACTCGTGCGCGGTTGCGTTGCCTCCCTACGCTCTCTTCTGCCGGGACGACGACGGTCATCCTGACCGCAGGCGATCCGCCGCTGGGCTGGCTGGTACCCATGTTTCCCGAATCGGTGGCATTCGCCACGATTCGTTGGGCTTTTCCGCAAGCTCGGCCCGCCTGCGACGAACGGATTCACGCGATGACGCGTTCGCGCAGCGGACCGGTGTATGCTCTCATTCCCGGCCACCTCGACAAGGGCCAGTACGACGCCGCGCGCAATGCGCGGGAGACCGCGGACTCGCAGACCGCGCTCGCGGATTACGGCTTCGCGCTCGACGTCGGCTCCTGCAAGCTGTACGACGCCCGCATTGGGGCCGGCGTGTATCCGTATCAATGGTGCTGGGTCGCTAACGCGCGGTAGTGGATGGCCGCGAAGGCCGACGTCTTTCCTGCCCACAGCCGCGTGGCGATGGAGCATGACTGCACCGCTAAAGGGCGCCCGCGGCCCACGCTCGGTCAGTCACCCCGTTCCGATGCCGCGCTCAGCGGTTGCACAGAGTCTCTTCTTGATCGAATTACCAAGCAGACCAGCGGCATGTCCGCCTCGCTTCCGCGATGCGGCACAGCGATTGCGATGGACCCGAATCAGGCTTCGAACGCATCGGATGAACACGGGCTTTCAGCGCCCGAATTCAGCGTTGCAGCGATCACCAACGACTGATTCCTAAGAAGGATAGCTGAGAGCGATATACGGTTTCGCTAGGCGTGCACCGTGCCGGATCGGTCGTGGTTGCCTTTGCATCTCGACCATGCATGGCGCGTCATAGTGCGCTCGAAGAGCAGTGGCGCGAGCTTTATCGTACCGGTGCCCTACACGCTGATCGAGCGCGTAGAACGCATTGTCCATCACGAAGTGCCGGCCTCCGCCGTGCTTCTCGCCAGGCAGAAGGTACAAGCATGACCATTTACGTGTCGCTGCCGGTTCACGAAGCGCCGCTCGTCGTCGCGGACCAGTTGGTGAACTTCGCGCGCTTTTTTCCGGAAGCCTGCGTCGTGCTCCATGTGTCGCGCAGCGGCAGGCTCGACGAAGCCTGCCTGCGTGCAACGCTCAATAGCCAGCGCTGCGAGAACTACCTGATCAACCCTGCACATGAGCGCACGGTTTGGGGCAGCATCTTCCGCGCGCATCTTTCGAACATCGCGTTCATCCGGTCGCTCGGCGATGCATCGCATGTCTGCTTTCATGCGTCCAACGACATGCTCGTGGCGCCGGGCGCGGCCGGCCATATTGCGCGGCACGGGCGCGGCTATAACGTGAGACCGATCACGCCGGGAAGCTACTGGTGGGTCAGCCCGAAGGCGCGTGCAGACGCCGTGCTCGACGCCCTTTGCAAGACCTTGGGCAATTGCCCGCTCGTCGGTTCGCAAATCGAAGGCGCATTCTACGAGGCCGACACCGTGTTCGAGGTCGCCGATATAGCGCGCGGTGCGCACCCCGGCGAGGCCGGCTATCCGCTCGAGGAAGTCGTTTTTCCGACCATTGCTCATGCAATCGGCGCGACGCCTCGCGTCACGCCCTATGTGTACTCCGAAACACACGTCTTCGACCGCACGTACTGGCGTTTCCTGCAAGCGTTCGAATGGCTGTTCGGTAACAACTGGCGTCGTGCGCGCGAGCTCAGGCACTGCGTCGAATATGCGTTCATCAAGACGCCCTACTACCGCTTGAGCCCCGGCATGATCGGCGTCATCGTGCAGATGAGCCGAGGCATTTCCGACAGCGCGATCGACGACGTGCAACTCGCGCGCCGCCTCGAAGGGCTGCAGTGGATGAACGACGGAGACGCGACATGGCAAGTCTTCGACCGGCATTCGCTTTACGGCGTCAAACGCGTGCCTCGCACGCTCGATAACCCGCTGCGGCATCTCATCCGCCAGCTTCCTTCAGCCCGCGTTCCGTCCGCGCCCGAGCGGCCCGCCTCATCATGAAGACAAGCGACATCACCGTGGTGTTTCAGGGCGCGCTCAAGCCGTATATCGGGGCGGACCGGGAATCGTTTCGCGAGAACGTCCGTCAGACGCGTCGCGCCTTGCCGAACGCCGACATCATCGTCTCGACGTGGAAAGGCGCGGAGCTTCCTCGCGGGCTGCTGGCCGATGCCGTCATCGAGTCGGACGATCCGGGCGGCCTGCCCGGCATCAAGTACGACTCGCCCAAGGCGAACAACGTCAACCGGCAGATCGTCTCGACCCTCGCGGGGCTCGAATCGGTGCGCACGCCATATGCCGTCAAGCTGCGCACCGACAGCATGCTGGAACATGCCGGCTTTCTCGACTTCGCCAAAGCCATCTATCAGCGCGACGGAAAAGACACGCGCATCGTGGCGAATTCGTTCTTCACGCTCGACCCGACCATCTTCGAGCGTCTGCCCTTTCACCTGAGCGACTGGTTTCATTTCGGCCGCACGGACCGGCTGCTCCAATACTGGAGCGCGCCGCCCGTCACGCCTGCCGATGCCAACTGGTACGACCGCGAGCGTCACCTCGCAGGCTCGACGTTATTCGAGCGCAATTTCCGCGCGCGCTTCGCGGTGGAGCAGCACCTTTGCATGCACTACGCCGCGCAACACGGCTATGTGGTGCCGCAATTGCTGAATGATGCAAACCCGGTCGTGCTCGCGTCGTTCCACCGATTCGTCGCGAATGAGACCTTGATTCTCGACCCGTGGCAGATCGGGCTGTGCATGCGCAAATACGAATGGGTGGGTGCTTCGCTCTTTCAGCGAATCAATACCCTGATGTACCTCGACTGGCTGGCTATTTCCGGCAGCGGACCGCTCGACGAGAGCAGCACCGAGGCGACGCAGCGGCTCATCGAACGGCGCCGGAAACTGAAGAGCGCCACGCGAGCGGGATTCCGGGCGACGAGGCCACTGCATCGGTTCATGTTTTCGACGCAACGCGGATTCCCTTTGCGGCGCGCGGCCGTGCTGCTGCTAGGACGACTGCAATGACGACGAGTGGTGCCATCGAACGGCGATGGCTTGCGCGAGACGCCGCCCGTCTTTCTTCAACCCAGCAACGCACATCATGAAGATCACTGCCGTCGTCGTCACCCGTAATCGCCCCGCCCTGCTCGTGCGCGTGCTCGATGCATTGAGTGGGCAGAGCTTGCGCCCGGGCGAAGTCATCGTCTTCGACAATGCAAGCGATGAAGCGACGCGCGACATGTTGAGCACGAGGCACGATGCGACCGTGCTGCGTAGCGATTACAACATCGGTGGCGCGGGCGGCTTCGCCCGCGGCGTGCAGCACGCTCTCGCCCGAGGCGCCGACTGGGTATGGCTGCTCGACGACGATGCGGTCCCGCACCGCGATGCGCTGCAACGTCTCGTCGCGGCGAGAGCCTTGCTGCCCGCCGATGTCGGTGCGCTGTGTCCCTCGGTCGATGAATTCGGCGCTGTCGCGTTACAGCATCGCCGCTATTTCGACAGCCTGTTCGGCCGCGAGCGCACCGTTGCGGCGTCCGCGTACAACGAGTTCGCAGTTCGGATCGACACCGGCTCCTTCGTGGGCTTCCTCGCCGACGCCCGCGCGGTGTGGGCCGCCGGGCTGCCGCGCGCGGATTACTTCTCGGCCTATGACGACACCGAGTTCTCGTTGCGGCTAAAGGCGGTCGGCTTTTCGGTGTGGCTCGTTCCCGAAAGCCGCATCGATCATTTGCGCGAGATCGGCGCGCGCCTGCGCAACCATTCATTCGGGCCACGGCATTACTACAACGTGCGCAACCGGATTGCGGTATCGAGTCAGTATGCACGGTGGCCGCTTCTCGCGGCGCTCAGGGCATCGGTGGTCGGCGTTGCCTTGTGGATGATTTCGAGCCATCCGTGGCAAGTGCAGAGCATGGAGATGCTCGTTCGGGCGCTGGCGGACGGGCATCGGAGAAGGCTGGGTGAGATCCGCTCATCGACCGGGGCGGCCGACGGCACGACCGTGCGCACGACCGGCTATTGAAGCGGCCACGACGCCGATTCGACTTCTACGGGCGGCGGCGGCGCACCCTGCTCGCGCCGGACTGGCTCGATATCGGGCCTCTTGAAATACGCTACACGCAGATCCATGAAAGGCTTTTCGATATACAGAAAGGTTAGCTTGCTGACCAATACCGTCAGGGGCAACATAATGACGAACGCGCAAAAGAGCGTTGTCACCGTGGTTGACCGGCTGATGTGAGGTAATAATCCGGAACGAGCCAGCGCCTCTGCAATCGGCGCCTGAAGCAGATAGATGGAAAAAGTAAGTTCGCCGCCTCTTGCCAACAGGCGATCTGCGAATCGGGGAATATGCAACATCGGCGACTGGTAGCCGACGATAAAAGCGGCAAAAATAATTCCTTCAAGAGTGAAACTGAAGACCGCATCGATTAGCGGAATGTCCCGGTACCAGAAACAATAGACCGGCATCAGCACCAATGAGCCGGCAAGCAGCGCAAGCGATATGGCATCGATTCGTGCGCGATGCGATCTGTGAAGGCATGCGGCGAGCATTCCAATCAGAAATTCGTCCATTCTTCCGATGATGGAATGGTACTCCAGCCAATACACATCTCCCTTGATCGCGAACAGGCATAGACGGATGAGAATGAAGACGGTCAACAGCCCCACAAGGTACTGCGGGCCCTGTTTCCGAACGAACAGGAAGATGAAGGGGAAGATCAGGTAGAACTGAAACTCGACTGAGGTTGTCCACCAGGCGCCGACCGGAAACAGCTTTTGTCCGAAGCCACTGATTTCGTCGCCGACATTCAGTTGAAGCAGAAGGAGGTTGAGAACGGTGTCGCCGCTGAACTGCAATTTCCCCACGCAAAGCAACACGAAGAACATGACTGTCAGCAGAGGGAAGATGCGCAAAGCGCGGTTCTTGACGAAACGCCAATAAAGGATGGTCCCTTGGTTGTCCAGAGCGATCGAAGTGAACAGGTAGCCACTCAGAACGAGGAATAAGCCCACTCCAATATGGCCCTCCTGGATCACCGACACGAAGAACCCCGTCGTATGGGGCTCAAAGTCGCCTCCGGCGTAAGCCCACACATGAGCGAGCATGACCAGTAACGCGGCATAAAGCCGAAGGTGGTCGAGACGGCTCCAATACTTGTTCTCGTTGGGTGATCTCATACCGCCCTCTGCTATCCCGGACGATGATGGCCGGATGGAATCTGCGCTCATGCGCCTCACAATGAATCGGAAGCGCGGTTGGCTTGAAGCAGCGCTCTATCGAATCGGATGGTCCTCGTCGAATCGCACGGCCTTCCTGCTGAAGCAAGCGCCGGCCCACGTGCGCAGACTATGCACATGGGCACGCTTCTGACGAACAGTCCGGTTCACTCCACCGGACGGCTGGCGCTGCGCCGGCTGCCTCCCTCGTGCCGCTACCCCCGCCTGCTCCAACACCGCCTGACCCGCCCGGCATCGGTGACCTGTCAGTGCGTTAGAATTGAAAAAATTCGTAACATTCGTGTCTTTGAAGCGTCTCCGCCTAGCGGCTCGGCGCTTCGTGCTGAGAGCCGGAAGCCAAGTACGTATCGCCGTGAAGGCGTCGCTGCCCTCGCACATGGGCATTACGCACGACAGCGGTCACCACTCCCTTGCGGAATAACCAGCAAGCGCGTCCCGTTGCCGAAGATTGATTCCCATGGAGATTTGAACCAGTGGAAACGGAATTGGAGTCGTTCGGCACAGCGCGGAGCGCAGAACCGCGCCGTTCAACACCGGGGCAATGTCGCCGAGCGCTGCAGTTGCGCGCGCATCACACTGCGAATACCGCGTTCTGGCACAAACAGTCGCGAATGCATCTCGAGTCGAAGCCCAACTCATCCATCTAGTTAGAGAAGAGAACAATGACCTCGGTAGTAGATAGTTCGTTCGTTTCCAAGCCGGGAAAGAACTTCGCACTGGAGGGCTTGCGTGGAATTGCAGCGCTCGGCGTCGTGTTCTCGCATTGTTTCTATACTTTCTTTCCGTATCTTCAGACGGGAGAAGTCGCCGACCAGCGAACCGCGTGGGAGTTCTGGTTGTTCAACAGTCCTTTCCGTTCGTTGTACAACGGCACCTTCGCCGTCGCCGTGTTTTTCCTGATGAGCGGCTATGTGCTGACGCGAAGGTTCTTCAACTATGGCGACTATCGCTCACTTCAAGAAGGCGCGGTGAAGCGATATATTCGCCTGGCGCTGCCGGCCGGCGCCTCGATAATGCTGTGCTCGATCCTGATGGAGTTCCATCGGTTCGCAGCGAAAGACACAGACCTTTCCTCGTTCATCCGCCACGTCTACATATTCGAGCCGTCGCTTCTCGATGCCGCCAAAGATGCGGTTTACGGCGCTCTGGTCTTTGGGCGGGCAAATTACGACTATGTCCTATGGACGATTCAGATCGAATTTCTCGGCTCCTTGCTCCTCTTCGCCTATTTGGCGCTTTTCGGTCAATGCAGGTTCCGAGTCACGATCGCAATGGCCGTGAGTGTCATGCTGGTGTTGATCGAGCCAACGAACGGCATCTTCTTCGCGCTTTTCTTTGTTGGCGCGTTCATGCACACCTGGCGCAGGCCGACCTCTCCTCGCGTCGTTGTTCTTTGCGTGCTCGTAGGCTCCTATCTCGGCAGCTATCACTGGCGCAGTCTCCCATCCGCCTGGATCGTAAGAGGCGCAGATGCGCTCATCCGATTGGGACTTCGACTCGATTGGGGCGTGCTTGCCTTCGCCGTCGGCGCGGTTTTCGTGGTATGGGTTTCCCTCGGCCAGAATCAGGCAAGCGCGTTTCTGTCGAAGCGCACGGCGGTCTGGTTAGGCGACAAGTCGTTCTCGCTCTACCTGACGCATACGCTGGTTTTATCCTCGCTGGGCGTCGACGTCTATCTGTGGACGGCAGGTCTCCCTTATCAACTTCGCGCCTGGATTTCCATTGCCGCTGTGACCCTCGCAAGTCTCGCGGTTTCGATCGTATTCGCAAAGTTCATCGACGCTCCGTCTGTCAAGCTCGCACAACGGTTCAGCGACTTCTGTATGCGTGATCGTCCGTTGCCGATGACCTCACCTGACCCGGCGCTCGTCGACCCGCCCCGTCAAAACAATCCGCCAGTCTCCGCCCGTACTGACACGGGA
This sequence comes from Caballeronia sp. Sq4a, assembly GCF_023170545.1. Lineage (NCBI taxonomy): Bacteria > Pseudomonadati > Pseudomonadota > Betaproteobacteria > Burkholderiales > Burkholderiaceae > Caballeronia > Caballeronia sp. Sq4a. The sequence goes on from NZ_CP084250.1 coordinate 2,202,418, forward strand.
AAATCAGCGCACTTCGGAACCGAAGGTACCGGCGAATGAAGCGGCCCGACCCGTGGTTGCGTCATGAGGGTCCGCTAACTACCGCGCTTGGCCAGCAGAATGTTTGGTAACCGGTGCGAGCACAAGCCACCGTGAAAGCGGCGCTCGCAGAATGCACGTGACGACAAATTCATGCTGCTATTATTCAGCGTTGCTTTGGTCTGCCACGCCTGGTTAGGAGAGAGCGATGTTCCGTGCAATGGTGAAGGAGGTAGCCCTCAACATTCCTGCCGTTCGCCGCGTTTTCGAACAGCGGGACACCGCGCTTGTCGGGGTGGAACGCGCGCGAACGCAAGCTGAAGACGCGTTGAGACGATTGGAGCAGGCCGAGCGACAACTGCGCGAAGCACAAGACCGCGTAGCACATCTTTCCGATCAGCTGAGCTTGCCGCAGGTCGAGGCAATACCCGAACATGCGACCGCTGTGTTCGCGCATTGGGGCGAGGACTCCATCGTCGAGTTCGTTTTCTCGAATATTACGGACGGCCGATACCTCGATATCGGCTGTTTCCATCCCGCCCTTTATTCGAACACCATGCGTTTGTACAGGAAGGGCTGGACCGGCGTGAACGTCGATCCCAATCCGTTCATGATTGAACAATGCCGCGCAATGCGTCCCCGTGACATCAGCCTCAACAAGGCGGTCGGCAAAGAGCACGGAACCATCGAGTATTACTGCTTTCATGACTGGGCATCCAGCAACACCGCGTCCCGTGACTTCGCGCGCGTCATCGCCGAAAATCAGAACCTCGAGATGCCTGTCGGACGGACGGTCGAACTGGTTACCATGAGCGAGCTCATGGAGGCGCATTTCTCCGAGCACACGCCGGATTTCGTGAATATCGACGTCGAAGACCTGGATGTCGAGGTCCTGCATTCGGGCGACTGGACCCGCTTCAGGCCGAAACTTGTCGCGATCGAAGATATCGGGTTCCGAATCGAGGCGCCCGAGGAATCGCGGATCTATCAGTTCCTGAGAAAACAGGGCTATCTGATGTTCTCGCGCTGCGTGTACACGAGTTTCTTCATCGAAGAAGACTTCAACGGGAAGTCATTTCAGTTTCGCTGAAGCAGGCCGGAAAATATGCACGCGCTCCGCTGCTCTAGCCCGGCAGCGGACACGGCGGCCAGCGTGCCCGCCGGTGCCTGTCTTCGTTAAATTTCATTGAGGTAAGATAGCGGCCTGAATATTGGCGACCGTCCATGAGCGGCTCGCGATCGCCGCCGATGGCACCGACGGCTCCTTGCGCTGGTTTCCGAACACGTATGATGGCCTCCCAAACCGACTCCGAAAGCATTCTCGTATTTATTCCCGCATACAACTGCGAGGGCCAGATCGGTCGCACATTGCGGCAACTCAAGGGTGCCGAAGGCTTTTTCCGGGAAGTCATCGTTGTCGACAACCGGAGTCCCGATAATACGGTCGCTGCCGCGATCTCCGCCGCTAGCAGTCTCGACTTGCCGGTACGCGTCGTGCGAAACGTCGATAATCTCGGCCTTGGCGGCTCGCACAAAAGCGCGTTTGCGTACGCAGCCGCTCAGGGTCACGATTACATCGTGGTATTGCACGGCGACGATCAAGGAAGCATCGGCGAGTTGCTTCCCCATATCGAGAGCGGCGAGCATCGGAAAGTGGACTGCCTCCTTGGCGCCCGTTTCATGCCGGGCTCGCGGCTCGAGGGCTATTCCGCCTTTCGCACCTTCGGGAACGAAGTATTCAATCTGCTGTTCTCGGCCGCCGCGGGCAAGCGTCTCTACGATCTGGGTTCCGGCCTGAACATGTATCGCGTCGATTCCGTGCGCAATCTGCGCTACCAGGGTTTCGCCGACAACCTCACTTTCAATTACTACATGATTCTGGCGACGGTCTGGCATCGCTGGAAGATCCGTTTCTTTCCGATAAGCTGGCGGGAAGACGATCAAGTTTCGAACGTGAAGCTCACTCGGCAATCGCTGCAAGTGTTGAAGCTTCTCGCCACCTTCGTTTTTCGGCGCCGCTATTTCCTCGAGACCAACCATTCTCAGCGCACGCCGGACGCCTACCGCTTCGAGACTGTGTTCGACAACGGCATGTCGAGACAGTCGCTTTCCGGACAGGCTGATGCGCGAACCTAAGAACCGGCGACTCTCGCTTTGGTGCTTCTTCGCGTCGGCGCTTCTGTTCATAGGCTCACTGCTGTCGTGGCTTCCGCTGGCCTGGCCGCGCCTCGTCTCGGCTCCGGCGAGCCTTCTGTTGGGGCCGCTCGCGCTCTACGTGATGGCGCATGCCGGTCGTATGTTGAGATTGGGCCTGCTCCTGGGAAGTATTCGGCTAAGGAAGCTCCTGGGACTCTACGTCTATACGGCCGCATGCTCGGCGCTCATTCCGTTCAAGCTCGGTGAACTGGTCCGCATCAACGAGTTCGCCTGGCAGCAGGCGGGCAGCTACGCGCGCGGCCTGGTCATCGTCTGGGTCGAGCGGGTGTTCGACATGATCGCCGTGAGCGCCATCGTTCTGCTTCTCGTGACGCACGCCGATGTCGCGCTCTTCTCGCTCGCCCCGGTGCTGTGGCTGACCTGCGCTTTCGTGCTGGCCACGTTGTGCTTCTTCTTCGTACTGCCCGAGCAGCTCGGCGCACTGAATCTTCACGTCATCCGGACCTATCGCAATGAGAAAGCAGTGCGCGTCCTGAGAATTCTGGAAGCGGTCAACGACCTGTCGCAACTCGCGCGGCCGTTACTGAACGGTCGCGTGCTGACGTTCAGTCTCATCACGTTTTTTATCTGGGCCTTTGAGCTGTTGGCGGTCGGCCTGCTCATGCACGATCTGAGAAGCTGGAATCCCTTGTTGCAGCTCGTCAGCCAGTTCGCGGACATCATCTCGCATGGTGCCGGACATCGGCCGTCCACCGACGCACCGGTGTCCCTGTTCGATCAATGGAAGATTCAGATCCTGGCCATGCCGGGCCTTATCTCGCTGTTCGCGTTTCGTTATTGGCGACGCGGCTCGGCGTCGCAGCGTGAAGGATGGGCAAGGTGAAGAAGATACTGCTATACGACAACACTCAAGCGCCGCCGAGTGATGTCTGTAACCTATTCGGCATTGAGCGCTTTGCCGATGTCTACTACCGCAAACGCTCGCTCGAGCGATGGATCTCGGACCTGGCCGAACAGGCGGGACTCGATTTTCTCGATATCGATGCTCTCGCCTATCCGGACTCGTTGGCGAAGCCTCCACTCGCGGGTTCGGAGCGACAGACCGTCATCTACGTCCCTGCGTGGATCGCGTTCGGCTGCGCAGAAAGAGAAGCTTCGCTGTTCCTTCAAAAGCTGAGCTTTACTCGCAACAACCTTCGAGTGGCCGGTGAGAGAGCGCAGTTCAATCCGAGTTCGCCGTACATCATGGTGCTCGTCGACGCCATGGCGCAGTCGTTCCTGCAAACCCTTGCGTCGGGCGAGTCTGCCGAAGCGTTTTTTCGGGAAATGGGCGATCGTTTCGAGTCCGTGCCGGATCACGCGGGCATGATCGACCTGCGCGATCCACTGCGGTTCACCGATTACCTGACCAGCAACTTCGACGCGCGGTTCTTCAATTCGGTCCAGACAGTCAATGATTTCGTGTTGTTGAAGCGATCGACCGAAAGTGTGAAGCTAAAACGCGAGCACGACTTTTATCATCTGCTCCCAGCGTCGATGCAGATGTTCTTCGTGCAGCCTTTCGATTTCCAGCAGGAAGCGCAAGGCGCGAGCTACAAGATGGAACGCCTGTTCGTACCGGATATGGCGCTTCAGTGGATTCACGGCTCGCTCAACGAGCTTCATCTCGAACGCTTTCTCGACAAGGTTCTGTTCTTCGTGCGATCACGGCCGACGCGAGAGGTGCCGCGCGCAACTGCCCAAAGTGCGCGTGAGGAGGCTTATCGCTCGAAACTGGTTGCGCGTATCGAGCAGCTGGAAGCCCTGCCCGCGTATGCAGCCATCGAGCCGTATGCCCGTGCGTCCTTCGGTGGAGTACGCGCGCTAGTCGATCATTATCTGGCGTTACTCGACCGGGCGAAGCCGGCGCAGATCGAGAACAGTCTTTGTATCGGTCACGGCGATCTGTGCTTTTCGAACATTCTGTATAGCAAGACCACTGGGCTCATGCGTTTCATCGACGCCAAAGGCGCGGAGACCGAAGACGAACTGTACGTTAATCCTTACTACGACATCGCCAAGCTTTCGCATTCCGTGGTCGGCAACTACGATTTCATCAACTACGGACTATTCCGGCTCGACATCGACTCGGATCTCAAGGTCCGCGTGCAGATCGATCCGATGCCAAAGCCGTGGGCCGCCGATATGTTCGAGCGCAAGCTCATCGAAAACGGTTTCGATCCCGTACTCACACGGCTCTACGAAGCATCGCTGTTCATCAGCATGGCGCCGCTGCACATCGACGTGCCGAAGAAAGTCATCGCGTTCCTGATAAACGCGGCGGACATCCTCAACTCGCTGGACCGGAAACTTTGAGGAGGAAAAAATGCTCTGCAAACAGAAATGCATCGTGCTGGACATCGACGGAACGTTGTGTCCTAAGAAGGCCAAAGACGAATCGTATGCCGACCTGCTGCCATTTCCCGAAATGATGCAGCAACTCGCCCGATATCGCGAACAGGGGTTCTACGTGATCCTGTTCACGGCGCGCAACATGAATACCTATGACGGGAATATTGGCCGCATCGTCGCCAATACCGGCAAGCAGTTGATGGAATGGCTGGATCGACATCAGGTGCCATACGACGAACTGCATCTCGGCAAGCCCTGGCCCGGCCGTGGCGGCTTCTATGTCGACGACAAAGCCATACGGCCCGACGAATTTCTCAAACTGTCGTATAGCGAAATACTGAAACTGGTCGGTGAAGAACCCGGCGGAGAATGACAATGACCAACGTAATCGTGACGATGGGCGGACTCGGGAAGCGGTTCCGCGATGCCGGCTATGCCATTCCCAAGTACCAAATCGTGGCCCATGGAAGGACACTGTTTACGTGGTCGATGGCGAGCCTTTCGAGCTTCGTTCAGGCCGGCGCGCGGTTCATCTTCATCGTTCGCGCGGAAGACAATGCTCGCGCGTTCATCGAGCGCGAGGCGGCAGAGATGGGCATAGAAGAGCGCAGTATCATCGAGATCGGCTACCTGACCGACGGTCAGGCGACCACGGCAACGCTCGCGAAAGACGCGATCCTCGACCCCTCGCAACCCATGCTCGTGTACAACATCGACACCTTCGTTCATCCCGACGCGTTGCCGGCGCATGCCGTTCGGGGCGACGGCTGGGTGCCCTGCTTTCCGGGCAAGGGCGATGGATGGAGCTTCGCGGCGGCGGATGACGACGGGCGCGTGACAGAACTGCGCGAGAAAGTGCGCATATCGCCGCATGCCACCATCGGGCTGTACTGGTTCTCATCCTTCTCGCTGTATTTGCAGGCGTATCAGTCCTATTACAGCGACAAGTCCAAAATCGAAAAGGGTGAGAAATACATCGCGCCGCTCTACAACGAACTGATTTCCTCGGGCCGGCCCGTCTTCCTTCACGAGGTTCCAGAGTCAGCCGTGATTCCGCTCGGCACGCCGGCCGAAGTCGACATGTTTCTGCGGGCCAATCCGCCGTCGCTCTGAGAAAACGAGAACACTTCCCCGAGAAGAACCTATTCGGTCCGCAAAGCAATGATTTCGAGAGAAGTTTGCATGGCCCAGATTCTTTCTTCTTCCACGCTGCCAAACGCCCACATTGCGGGGATTGTCTAGCATGCTGATGCGATTCGGCTTCGTCTCGGGGCTTGGCTGGCTCATCGACTTTTGCCTTTTCGGTACCCTGACCGCGCTCAAGGCACCGGTATGGCTATCGAATACGGTGAGTGCCACGGCCGCCGTTCTTTTCGTTTTCTTTGTTTCGGTGCGGCGTGTATTCAGTTATCACGGGCATTACTTGTTGCGCAAGTTGCTCTGCTACATCGTCTATCAGGCGATTGCGATCCTGAGCGCTTCGTTTCTCATTGAACTCCTCACACACCACTTGTCGCTCGCGCCGATCGTGTCGAAGATCGTCGTCACGCCGATCACGTTCTACTGCAACTTCCAGTTCATGTCGTTGATTACGACGGGCAGGCTCCGCATGCGCTGATCGAATAGCCGCGCGGCCTCATGGTAAGGCCGCAGCAGCTCATGTCGCGATACACACTGCTCAGTTGGTCGGCGGCGCGGTGCGTACTTTGACCGACGCAAGCGCAGAAACAAACGACGCGGCAGCCAGCGCCACGAGCACGAAGAAGTAACGCGCTTCAGGCGTCGGAATGGTGGCTACGAGGGCAGCCGCATTCAACAAGCCGAGACCAGAGAACAGAAACGCTTCCCTGCTTCGCTTGATAAGCCAGCCTGCAAAAAGCCAGACAATCGATGCGAGCAGCACAACCGAAGTGCCCGGAGCGGCGTCGTATCGCTGAGCGAGGCGACTGATCCATTGCGGCCAGTCCAACGTGAAACCACGTACCTGATTCCGATAATATTCGTTCTTTGACCCCGCTGTCGGACATGCGGGCGGTGCGCTCAATGCGCAGATCTTATCGAAGTCCGGTGTGAATTGTGGATGCAGAATCGCCCCGGACGACATCAGAAAGCGATCACGAACGATAATCGGCAAGTTCTCGAAGATTCGAATAGCGCTCAATTTCACGAGCGCCTTTGTCTGATCATCCGGAATGGTCCGCCACGGATCAGCGAACTTTTCCCACAGCGGTATCGACGAGGACGGTGTGTAATGCGCCACCACGAACTTGGGGTCGATAAAGCGCGACAACACTTGCTCATCGAAAGATCTTGATGGCGTGCGATATGCCGGCTGACTGGTAAGCAGCGCTCCCCACGGGTTGAGCAGCAATGCCACGGTCTGGAAGTTGCGATTCGTGGTCGATGCGTCCGGATGTGCTTCGGGGTACAGTGCGGAGCCTTTGATAGCGCTCGTCGACGCTAGCGCAATGAGCATGCAGACGGCCACTCCCCAAGACGGCATGCGCCGCTTCGGGAACACAATGAGCGCCGCCAGAAAGACCACTGCGTTGATCAACCCATTGTGACGTGTGAAGGTCGCGAACACGGCGCACGCCACGAACGAAACGCCAATAGCAACCGTTCCGCCGAGGCGCGCCTCGCTCCGCCGAATGAAGGCCAACAGTGCATGACAAGCGAACACCGTGAAGGCAGCGAAGAAGGAATCGGTGAAGAACTGCGTCGACTGGCGCAAGTAATAAGGCGAGACGCCAATCACGATCGCAAGCAGCGCGATGCGCCACGGTTTGCGCGCCCACAGGACCGGCAGCGAGAGCGCTATGGCGCACAGCATGGCGCCGACGATCGGAACGGCATAGACGTGATCGGCGAACAGCAGAATGTACGCGCTCGTCACCTCGAAGAGAAAGGATCGCCAGTCGCTGTAGATCGCCATTGCAGTCAGTTCGAGCGTGTGATGCGTGTCCCAATACAGCGCGCCGATGGTGGGAATGGTCAGGATAAGAACCGCTGCCGCAAGCTGAACACCGGTCGCCGTGACGAACGCAGCAACGTTGCTGATGGCTCTCCTCTCAGACAGCAATAGATAAACCGCAGCGCACACCAGAGCCGAAACGAGTGCGCCGACTAACGCGACACCGACCCGGACTTTCAGCTGCGCCGAGCACACGCTCAATGGATACAGGACGAACAAGCAAAGCGACGCAACAACGACAAAAAGAGAAGCGAGTTTGCATTTCATATGCTTAAGCGAGGAAGTCGAGCGCATCCCGAGTTCGATAAACGTGTGCCCTACAGACGGAGCGCGACAGCCGATGCTGCTCGCGCAGCATCGGCTGTCGCTACGCGGCGATTCGCCTACGCACTGCGCGAGCCAGTTTGGCGCCGCGCAAGAGGATTGGGAGTGTCCAGGGCGCCACACGATGCAGAGCCTGGTTCAAGCGAATGGCCAGGAAAACGGTGCGGCTTTTCTCGAAGAATTCGACGCGCGCCCGTGCCGTTTGCAGTTCCTCGGAGACTGAAGCGTCGGTCACGGCTGCGGCCGGCACGCCGCCCTCCACCACGTACAACGGAAGTCTCGACTGGCCGAGCATCAGCGGCTTTTTGCGCAGCAGATCGTGATAAAGCACTCGATGCCGCGCCACCCGATCGGCCGAATGGAACATCGATTCCGCGCGTCTGCGATAGAAGAAGTGAATGCCGTTCGTGACGATGAAGCGCTTTCCGGCCATCACGGCACGCATATAGAGATCCCAGTCTTCGTAAGCCTCCAATTCTTCGCGGTACCTGAGTTCGCGCAAGACGGACGTTCTTGCCATGCAGGTCGCCGTCGAAAAGCGGTTCTCCAGCATGCCGACCGCACGGGCTTCGCCGTAAAACACGGCGTAGTCGGGAAACGAGACCCGCTGGCCAATTTGCCCTTCTTCGGCGTCGTGGAAGAAACCCGCCTGCGGCACCACGAAATCATGGTCCGGCGAGGTGTTGAGCGCCTGCACCGCGAGTTCGATGAAATTGGGGTTGATGAGATCGTCGGCGTCGAGCGTCAACACGTACTCGCCGCGTACGTGCGTTAGCGCGACGTTTCGCGTCGCCGCGAGGCCGAGATTCATCTCGTTGCGCACGATGCGCAAGCGTTCGTGAACGCCTTCCAGCCGCTCGATCGTCATCTGGCTGAAGTTGTCCGTCGAACAGTCGTCAACCACGATAATCTCGACGTTGGCGTAGGTCGAGGCTAGCACCGAGTCGATCGTTCGATGCAGGTACACTCCCAGGTTGTAGTGCGGAACGACGACCGACACGAGCGGGTCCGGCGCCGTGCCCCGCACAGGCGAGCGCTTCGCGACGGCGAACGTCCACGGCGCAGGAGTCTGAGGCGTGGTCACCACCTCGCGCGCGCCGCCCTTGACTGCGCGTCCCAGCGCCTCGGCGAGGCCGGCGGCGGTGCCGTCGAACTTCACGCAATTGATGCCTTCATGCCACGGCGAATGCTCGCCGAACGCCGGATTCGTCCCGTTCAGCACGCATATGCCGCCGGAAAGCGAGGCTTCGTACGCCGACAGGCAAAACGATTCGAATGACGAAGCGGTCACGCACACGGAGCGAGACACGATGGCGTGACGTTCCATCGCGCTCAGCGTGCCGAGGAACTGGAAGCGGTTCGATACATCCGCCGGAATCAGGCGTCGGATGCGCTCGACGCTTTCGTCCGTCGAGTGAGCCGCGAAAATGATCGAGCCATGATACTCAGGTGTCGCTCTCAGGAACCCACAGCATCCACGGACGAAGAGTTCAGGACGCTTGAGATGCTGAATCTTCGATGAGAAAACGATGTTCAAGTCGAGACTGGGTTCGATGGACCGCGTCGCCACCGGGCCGACATCCAGCAGCACCGGCGACGCATGAAGGCACGCCCGCGGGGACCATTCCTCGTCGGAGAATGAGAAGAATGTCTGAATGGCGTTCGCCACCTCGGGCAACTGGGCGACGATCAGATCGCAATCGGCCAATGCCTTGCGTTCGAGGTCGAAAATCACGGCTGTCTGCCGCGTCGCTGGCCGGTGATCGACATCGGCTAGCAGGCTGTCCGCCGTGTGCAGCCGCACCGCGAGCACGGTGTCCTGGAACGCCGTCCCGAGCAGCTTCTCCTGGATTGTCGCGAAGCCGAGGCCTCCCCAGTCAGGAAACTCCACGTAGTCCAGCTTGCCGACTTCCTCCGCGAGTTGACGCACGCCCTGCATGGCACTGACGGACAGCCAGTGCCATTCAGAATCGGTGAATGCCCATTCCGGCGGATAGCTCGTGCCGTTCGCATCGGCGAGCCGGTATGTCTGCCTCGACGCCAAGACCAGCTTGACCTGCGGATAGAGCGCAGCAAAACGTGCCCTGTCGAGATGGTCGCCCACCCAAACGAGAGCGGTGCGCGCAAGCTCGGTTTCGGTCGAAACCGAAAGCATGTTCGCTATCGAGCGGCCAATGCCCCCGTTCGTAAAGGGGAACAATTCGGTGGTGACAAACACTCTCATGTCGAATGAACCGTCAAAGTTTCAGGAATTCTACGTAGCGCTGACGCGACAACTCCAACAGTGCTGATTTGTAATCGGACATCATGCCCTGCATCTCGCCATGGTCCGTGCTCAACACACGGTCGATGCGCTGTCTGACGTCCTCCACGCTCATGGGATTGTCCACCGCTGTCGCGCGGACGTACTCATGGTCCTCGAGTCCGTCAAGAAACAGCGGACCACGCACGCAGGGCGTGCCGACGGACATCGATTCGAGGTCCACCATGGGATGACAGTCGATCGTCGTCACGTTCAGCACCACGTCCATCGACGCCATGACCTCGAGCATGCTCGAATGGTCCCGATACGCGAGCTTCGTTACCTTCGACGCCAGCCATTTCGGCAGATCGAAGGTCTTCGCCACGACATAGATCTGGTCGACACGGTCGACGCATTGCGCCGCCAGTACGTTCGTCGCAAGGTTCTTTCGCAGGTCGTTCCAGGACGGAGCCAGTACACTGCACTTGTCGTTACGGGGAACCCGGCGCGCCACGCTTTGCTCCTTGAACAAGGGCGGCATGTTCACGAGCTGCGGCGCGAAGTTGCGCTCACCGATCACCGGACCGAGGCCGCGGCGGATCGCGCTGAAGCGGCGAACTTCGCCATTACGCGCCATCTGAATGGCTTGAAGTGCAAAACGGCGCTCATCGTCCCAGACCCACTGCGCGGTGGTGCCGTGCCACACCAGAGACTGATCGTCGAAGCCCACGCGCGACAAGGCCCGCGACAAGGCGTACATCGGATCGGAAATGCCATGAAGCACGAGTTTGCGGATGCGGTGCTGCTGAAGCAGTGCGATGATCCGTTCGATATCCGCGACCGGTATGCCCCGAGTGGACGGAACCGAGAGCTTCCAGCCGGGCAGCGCGCCGACAGCGGAACGTATGCCTAACCAGTCGACATTGAAGATGTGGCAGACCTGATCGAAGCGCGAGTCGGCATTCGCGTATTGCGTATCGCGTATCGATTGCCATTCGAACGACCGCTCCGTCGGAAACGCGCTCTCGAAGCTCTTGAGCGCCGAGTCGTCGCGCGCGTCCGGTACGACGTGAATGGCCGGCGATTCAGCCTGCGTGCGCACCAGTTGCTGCTGAAGACTCTTGCGCAAGTGCTGCACGCTTCGCAGCGCCTCACATTCGGCGGTGAGCTTTTCCAGACTGCGCTGTGCTTCGCGGTGAGCCTCGATTTGCTCATTGAGCTTTTGGCTCTGCTCGGTCAGCGCGCGCTGCTGCTCTTCGATGGTTCGACGCTGCTCTTCGAGGGTCTTCGCCTGAATTGAGTTCTTTTCCGCGAAGTCATGCAAACGCGCCTCGACCGTGGCGAAGTCACGATGTTCGAGCTCGCTCTCCAAGCCCTTCAGCGCGATCTTCAAGCGCGGAACACTCAGACGCAGCCGTTCGTCTTCCGAAAGAGGACGGGCCGCTTCGTCGCCGTCGAAGAGCGTGACCCTACGTTCACCGTCTGCGAGCGGACGCAGCAGATAGACGTCGTGATTAGGAATGCGACCGTGAATGACATCCACGTTGAAGTCGCTGGCGAGGTCGCCGACGTAATCGTGGAGCCAACACCCGGCATGCCAGTTGTTCTCCTTGATCTCGAAGGGAACCAGTTGATTCTCGATGAGAAGAAGATAGCCATCGGGCGCCAACAGCGACTTCATGTCGGCCAGTATGCGCGCGGCCTCGTCATGCGCGTTATGGATGAGCACGGAGACGGTAAACACCACGTCGAAGCGGCGTTCGGCAAACGCTTGCGCAGCCGTAGGCGCGATTCGCACGGCCTGCGCTGCGTCGAGTCCGGCGGGCGGCGTGTCGATCAACTCCCGGGCCATGGCCTCAGAGAAATCGTAGCCGTGATAGCGTACGAACGGATATTGCGAAAGCACGCGCGCCATGCGGCCGAATCCGCACCCGAAGTCAAGGACGTCCACCGGTCTGCCGAGCTTCCCGCTGAGTGCCTGGAGATGCGCAACGACCCACGCTTCCTGCTCGCGATAATTGGAATTGCCGAGATCGCTGCGCCATTCCTGCTGACGCCGATATTCGGTGCCGACCTGGCTCTGCCAGTAGTCTTGATTAACTGGTGACATGCCGTTTTTCTCGAAATTTTCCTTCGCAAATGGCGAAAGCTTAACCTATGTATGGTTGGCGCCCCGAAGCATATTGCCGACGCGCCGGAAGACGGCGTACATCCACCTCGGCAGACGGTTCGCGCGAGCGCGCAAAGCAAGCGCTGCGCGCACGAACAAGCTGTTTTCATACGCGGCGAGTCTGGCGCGAAGGTGCTCCACCGATTCTCCCTGAGCGCCGCCGCCGACTGCTTCGAGAAGATACATTGGCAGCACGTTCCGACCGGCACGAACCGTCTTTGCCCGCAGAAGGTCGTGATAGTAGAACGCCAGACGGCGTTTCGCCGCTTCACCATGAATCATCGAGCTCGCGCGACGGCGATAGTAGAAATGCACGGCGTTCGTCACGAGGAACCGGCAACGGTTCATCACTGCGCGCATGTACATATCCCAATCCTCATAGGCGCTCAGCGACTCGTCGTACGGATAGGCGCGAAAGGCTTCGATTCTTCCAAAGATGCATGCGGTCGAAAACCGGTTGACGAGAAACCCCGACGCCCGCGCTTCACCGACAAACGTCATGCACTGCGGCCATGCCGTCAACGAAGGATCGGACACATCCGTGTCGTCGAAATAGGCCGTTTGTGGGACTACGAACGACATGTCCGGATTGCGTCGAAGCCCTTGCACCGCGATAGAAATGAAGCGCGGATCGATCAGATCATCGGCATCCAGCGTCAGCGCGAACGCTCCGCGAGCATGACTCAGCGCGATGTTACGAGTGGCAGCCAGTCCGCCGTTTTGCCGCGACTGTATCACGCGGATACGCGCGTCTCCGCGCTTGGCGAGCTTTGTTACGGTTTCGCGGCTGGCGGGATCGGTGGACGCGTCATCGACCACGATGACTTCGATGTTCGTATGAGTCGACGCCAGCGCGCTCTCGACAGTACGCTCGAGGTAATCGCCGAGGTTGTAGTGCGGGACCAGCACGCTCACGAGCAAGGGGTCGTGCGTGTCGGCGCCGGCACCGGCGTGACCGGCGGTCTGCGGCGGAACCGGCGTCCGGGCGGTTGCCGTTGCATGGGCAACGGCGACCGGCGTGCCCGTGGCGAATAGGCGGCTCAGCGTTTGAGACAAGTCTCCCGGCGATCCATCGAACTTGGTGCAATTCACGCCATCTCGCCACGGCGATTCATCCGAGAACGCCGGATTGGCACCGTTCACGACACAGACCGCGCCCGCGAGCGACGCTTCGTAGGCAGCCAGGCAGAACGATTCGAACGTGCCTGGAAACACACAGACCGAATCGCGAATGATCGCCTGTCGCATCGACGAGTCCGTACCGGAGTCGAAAGCGAAACGCGCAAGAAGATCGGGCGGCACGAGGCCCCTTATTTCGTCGAAATAGGCGGCGTCCGGTGCCATCGCCGTCAGATGCACGACACCGCGATACTCCGGCGTCGCGCGCAGAAAGTCGCAGCAGCCACGCACGAATACGTCGGGACGCTTGATGCGCTGGATCTTGGAGGAAAATACGATCGCGGTGGTAGGACCCGGAGCAACCGACGACGACACCGGCGTCCCGCTATCGAGCACGACGGGCGGAGGATCGATTGCGAGTCGCGGAAGCCACGCCGCATCATCGAAGTCGAAGAAGGACTGCATAGCGCGCGCCGTGCCCTCGACCTGGCCGATGACGAGATCGCAATCGGCCAGCGCCTTCCGCTCGAGGTCATACAGAATAAGCGATGCCAGGTCGACAGGCTTCGCCTCCATCGCACTCAGCATGCTGTCCGACGTATGCAGGCGCACCGCGAGCGTCGTATCGCGGAATGCCAGCCCGAGACGCTTTTCCTGCACCGAAGCGAACGCCACGGCGCCCCAGTCGGGGAACTCGACATAGCCAAGCGGACCTTCGTCGCGTTCCAGGCGCTTCAGCGCCTGCATGGCGCGAACCGATTCGGCATGCAGCCGGTGTGTCGTGTAGTGATCGACGCGCGGATAGGCCAGTTCGCCATCCTGCTGCACATAAGTCTCGGGCGACGCATTGACGAGCCGCACGGCGGGAAACCGCGCTTCGAAAGCGGCGGCGTCGAGCGGCTCTCCGAGAAAGACGACCGCGCGCGGGCCGGCGGCGTCACCATGCATATCGGATGCGTCCAGCATGTTGGCCAATGCCCGGCCGATACCGCCCGGCGTGAACGGAAACAGTTCGCGGGTGACGAAGACGCTCAACCCCGGCATACGGGCCCTGACGTGCGCGGTTTCATGGCTTCTCCTGTCTCCTGGGACGCCGAGCATGGAAAGCCGCTGCGCCCGCTCGCCGACGACGAGATTGCGCGGGACTTCGCGAGCCCTTCGGGTACGAAGTGTAACGATGCAGCTTCAAACCCGCCGTACATCCTTGACCGTGCCGTGTTCCAGTTCGACGATCACGTTGCACAAGTCGCGGATGATGTTTTCGTTGTGCGACGCCAGCACGAGTATGTCCGCCTTTCCGACGAACTCGTGCATGTGCTTTTCGGCTTTCTGAACGAACGAAGCGTCACCGACGGAGAGCCATTCGTCCATCAGCAGAATGTCTGCATGGACGCTTGTGACGATGGCGAATGCGAGCCGCAGCACCATACCGCTCGAATACGTGCGCACCGGCATGTTGAGGTAGTTGCCGAGTTCGGAGAATTCGGCGATCGCGGGCGTAAGCCGCGTCATCTCGGCCTTCGATGCGCCGAGAATCAATCCGCGCAGAACGATGTTCTCGTATCCGGTCGCCTCGTAGTCGAGGCCAAGCGTCAGGTCCAGCAGGCTCGTCACCCGGCCTTCGGAGAAGAACGAACCCGCGCTCGGTTCGTAGATGCCGGCAAGCAGGCGCAGGAGCGTGGTTTTCCCCGCCCCGTTGTGCCCGACGAGGCCCACACGGTCGCCCGCCGCAACGTCGAGGCTGACGTCGCGCAAAGCTTCGACGACGGTGAGCTTGCGGCTATCTGCGGCGATTCGACCGCCCGTTGCAGCCGACAAGACCATTTGCTTCAGTGACCGATTGCCTGCGCCATAGACCGGCAGATTCAGACTGCAGTTTTCGAGTTTGAGAAATGCCATGACCTAGATCCAGAACGCGATGCGAGAACGGAAGCGAATGAAAAGCGGAATGGCGATCGCGTAAAGAATCAGGGTCGTGATGCCCGCGCCGATATAAACCTTGGGATTGAGCCCCGCGCCGTACATCGGCCCGCGCACGAGTTCGACGAACATGTAGAGCGGGTTGAAATCCACGACATAGGCGCGATGACCGAGCGCCGACGGCTTCCAGAAAATCGGCGTGAGAAAGAACGCCAGTTGCACGACGCTGCCGACGATCGGCTGCATGTCGCGAAAACGCGCGCAGAAAATGCCGAGAATGATGTTGAGCGGGATCGCGGCAAGCACGATGATGAGGAGCCCGGGAATCGCCATGAGCCATTCGAGCCGCGGGGCGAGCTTCAGGTACAGCAGCACCGGGACGTACGCGAGGATGTTGTGCGCGAAGAAGAGCACGTTGCGATAGACGGTGCGGTAAACATGCAGCGTGATGGGCAGGCGCACCGACCGCACGATGCTGTCCGAGCCGATGAACACCATGCAGCCGTCGAGAATCAACGTCGAAATGAGACCCCACGTGATGATGCCAAGCGCGAGGTAAGGCACGAACTCCACCATGCTGATATTGAGCAGCGCGCCGTAGAGGGGGCCCATGCCGGCGATGGTGACGACCATCGTGAGCGTGATCCAGAACGGCCCGAGAACCGAGCGCCGGTAGCGCTGGCGGATATCCTGCCAAGCAAGCGTGGACCAGATCGGGTAGGCGTGAATGCCATCAAGCACGTCGCGCGAGGCGAGGACCGCTTTCGTCTCGCCGCCTCGCACCGTAAGTTGTCGTTGCATTGTAAAGATAGACCCTTGTAATTCCGGATGGCGGTTCCGCCATCAGGCCATGGTAGCTCGGAGCGCAGCGAGTAAGCGGCGCAAATTGTCCGCGCTGAACACAACGGCGCGTGCCGCGCCGTGTGGCCAGTTCGCCCGAAAAGGCGGCTGGCCGCGATATCGAGGCCGTATTGTAATAGTCGAGACCCCGAACTTCCAACGTGAGCAGCCGCTTGCCTTGCACGGTCATCCGACCGCCGGTACGCGACCCGGGTTCATCCGCGTTACTTCTCGAAGCAACTTTTGCCGTCTCGGCGCACGCCTGAGGTCCGATATAATCTTCGATCCGTCCGAAAAACGAGCGGGAAAGACGGCACGGCGCTCGCCGGCCGCACGCCGCCCTCAGCCCGAATGACGCTACCCACTTCGCGCGGCACGCCGCCGTCCCTGCAGAGCACCGATACCGCGCACGAACACGCTTCTGGCGTCGCGACGGATGCCGAGCGCATCGCGACGCTCGAAGCGACGGTCGCGGACCTGCAGCGCCGGCTCGCGTCGTCCAGGCGTGCCTCTTCGGCGAACGAGGACGATCAGAAAAGCATTGCGCTGCTCGAAGCGGAACTGACCGCCCTGCGCACGTCCATGTCGTGGCGTGCCACGGCACCGCTGCGCGCGGCGTCGGTCCGGGCGCAGCAGGTGAACCGGTCGTTCGAGTCGGCTATGCGCGCCGTGCGCATGCGCGGCGGCCTGCGTTCCGCGCTCGCGCACTACTATGCGATCTTCCGCAAGGAAGGCATCGACGGCATCGTGCGGCGCGGCCGCCGCATCCTCGCGAGCGAACAGTTCGACAACAGCCCGGAAGCGTACGCGCGCTGGATCGCGCAGCACGACACCATCGACGATGCGAAGCGCGTCGCTTTGCGCGCACGGGCCGGCGCGCTGCCGAAGCAGCCGCTCATTTCCGTTCTCGTGCCGACGTACAACAGCGATGTCACGTTGCTTCGCGGGATGATCGAATCGGTGCAGGCGCAGATCTATCCGCATTGGGAACTCTGCATCGCCGACGACGCTTCCACACGGCCGGAAGTCATCGCGACGCTGCGCGAGTATGCGTCGAGCGATGAACGCATCAAGCTCGCGCTGCGGGAGCGGAACGGCCACATTTCCGAAGCGAGCAATAGTGCGCTTGCGCTCGCGAGCGGCGAATACGTCGCCTTGCTCGATCACGACGACTTGCTGCCCGAGCACGCGCTGTTCATGGTCGCGCAGGCGATCAACGCGCATTCGACCGCGCGCCTCTTTTACAGCGACGAAGACAAGCTCTCCCCGGAAGGCCAGCGCACCGAACCGTACTTCAAGAGCGACTGGAATCCCGAACTTTTCCTCGTGCAGAACCTGTTCTCGCATTTGGGCGTGTACGAAACGGCGCTCGTGCGGCAGGCGGGCGGATTTCGCAAAGGTTTCGAAGGCAGCCAGGACCATGATCTGGCGCTGCGGTGCGTGGCGATTGCGGGTCAGGCAGCAGTGCACCACATCCCGCATGTGCTCTATCACTGGCGCATCGTTCCCGGCAGCACGGCGGGCGCCGGCACGGAGAAGCCTTACGCGCTCACGGCAGGCCTTCGCGCGGTCGAGGAACATTTCGCGCGCGCCGGCGTGCGTGCAACGGTCGGACAACTCGCGAGCGATATCGGCATTCTGCGCGTGCGGTATGCGCTACCCTCGCCTGCGCCGCTCGTGTCCATCGTGATACCGACACGCGACGGCGTCGACTTGCTGCGCCAATGCATCCAGAGCATTTTTGCCAAGAGCTCGTATCCGAACTTCGAGATCATCGTGGTCGACAACGGCAGCGTGAAACCCGAGACGCTCGACTATTTCGAGACGTTGCAGGCAAGGCCCGCCGTGCGCGTCGTGCGCGACAACCGCCCGTTCAACTTCTCGGCGCTCAACAACGCGGCCGTGGCGCTCGCGCAAGGCGAATTCGTCTGCCTGCTCAACAACGATATCGAAGTCATCACGCCGGACTGGCTCGAGGAAATGGTGTCCATCGCCGCGCAACCCGGCAACGGGGCCGTCGGCGCGTGTCTCTGGTATCCGAACGACACATTGCAGCATGGCGGCGTCGTGCTCGGTCTCGGCGGCGTGGCCGGTCATATGCACTACAAGATGCGGCGCGGGCTCTTCGGCTATTTCGGACGAGCCGTCGCCACGCAGAATCTTTCCGTCGTGACAGCCGCATGCCTCGTCATTCGCAAGTCGGTCTACGAAGAAGTCGGCGGGCTCGACGAAGACTTCGCCGTCGCATTCAACGACGTCGACTTCTGCATTCGCGTGCGCGAAGCAGGCTACCGCAATGTGTGGACGCCGCATGCCGAGCTCTACCACCACGAATCGGCCACGCGCGGCTCCGACATGGCGCCCGAGAAATTTCAGCGCTTCCAGCGCGAAGTGCGCCTCATGGAGAGCCGCTGGGGCCACATGCTGTCGCGCGATCCCGCCTACAACCCGAATCTCTCGCTCGACACCGCGAAGCACCCTTTCGCGCTTGCCGACGAGCCGCGCCTCGCGCAGTTCGATTGAAAAGCGGTCTGCCCGGGCCGCGGAGAGCGGCTCCTCAGCGGCTCCTCAGCGGCCCCATGCGTCCGACCAGACCGTGCCAGAGGCCGCGGAACGCCATTTTGACGTGAGTGGCGCCGTCGGGCGTGAAGCACGCATAGATCAGGATGCGCACCGGCAGCTTGATGAGCTCGGTGGACTTCCACGTCCACGGCACATAGCCGCGCTTGAGTAACGCGACGGCATTCCTGAAGAGATAATAGTGGCGCACGGCGCTGTGCATCGGATAGTTACGCCCGAACGCGCGGATCGGCTCATCGCCCAGTTCGTGACGCATGCCGATCCAGGGCACGCCTAGGACGCGAAATCCGCGCGACTTCGCGCGTATGCACCACTCGGTATCGACGAAATCGATGAAAAGGGAGTCGTCCATCGGGCCGATGTCACGCCAGCACGCGAGATTCACGCACGAGCCGGATGTGATGAGAAAGTCGACGTCGATCGGCACGTCGCCGTCCGGGATCACGCGTTGGAGACGGAAATAGCCAAAGCGAACGAACGGGGCGAGCCCGCGCAGGCGCGCGTCTTCATAGGCCGGTCCGACGAGCGCGACCGGCTCGCCGCGCGCGATGGCCGCTTGCGCGACGTCGGCCAATCCGGTGATCAGTTGGAGCGTGGAATCGCTATCCTGATCGAACAGCATGGCGATCCGAAAGCCATCTGCAATCAGCGATTCGATGCCGACATTCAGCGCCGTGGCGATCCCGAGGTTCTCGTGATTCGGCAAGTAGACGATAGACGCGTCGAGCTGCGCGCCGATGCGCGCGCTAGCTTCGCGTCCCGGCGTGTTGTCCACGACGACGCAGCGGCACCATTGCGCAAGCCGATTCGCTCGCTCGATACAACCGGCGTCCGGGTTATAGAACACGACCACGGCCCCGAGCAGCGCCAGTCGCGGATCGGCGCGCGCGGCGTTCGACGGCGCCTTCAATTCGACGCCAGGCAAAGGCGCAGCGCGTCCCGCCAATCCGGCGGCACGAGTCCGAACGCACGCGTCAGCCGGGAGCCGTCCAGCCGGGAATTCTCGGGGCGTCGCGCGGGCGTGGGATAGTCGGAAGACGGGATGGGAACGACCCGCGGCGGCGTCGGCAGCCCCGACTCCTCGAATATCGCTTGCGCGAATCCTGCCCACGAGGTGGAATCGCGCGCAGTCAGGTGATAGAGACCGCCCTTCTCCCGCGCCCACTCGGACCACGCAAGCCGGCTGCCGACAGCCTGCGCGATGATCAATGCCGTCAGCGACGCGATCGTGGCCGACCACGTCGGCGCGCCACACTGATCGGCGACGATGCGCAACTCGTCGCGTTCGCGTGCGAGTTTCAGCATCGTCAACAGGAAATTGCGGCCCCGCTGGCCGTACACCCAGCTCGTCCGGAAGATCAGATGCGCCGCGCCCGAAGCGGTGACGGCCTCTTCGCCCGCCAGCTTGGTGGCGCCGTACACGTTCTGCGGGTTGGTGGCGTCGGTCTCACAGTACGCTTCGGCTTTCCTGCCGTCGAACACGTAATCGGTCGAGTAGTGAACGAGGAGCGCGCCGAGCCGCTTCGCTTCTTCGGCAAGCACGGCGGGACCTTCCGCGTTGATCGCCCGCGCAGCCGCCGGCTCGGCTTCGGCTCGGTCGACTGCTGTGTAGGCGGCAGGATTGACGATCACGTCGGGCAGCACTGCGTCGACACAGGCGCGGATGCTCGCGGGACTGGCAAGATCGAGCGCGTCGCGATCCGCGGCGACGATGCGGCCGAGACCCTGCAACGCGCGGCGCAATTCGAAACCGACTTGTCCGTTGACGCCGGTGACGAGAATGGTGCGATTGACTGCTTCCGTCATGAGATGTCCAAATGCGCCGGGCGCGTCTTTCAGGCGAAGACTTCGGCTTCTTCGAGGCGCTTGCCGGCCGCGTCCTTGGCCGCGAGAACGGGTTCAAAGTCGATCGGCCATTCGATGCCGATAGCCGGATCGTTCCACACGATGCTGCGCTCGTGCGCCTGATACCAGTAATCCGTCGTCTTGTAGAGGAACTGTGCCGTCTCCGACAGCACGACGAAACCGTGTGCGAAGCCGGGCGGCACCCACAGCTGCCGATGATTCCTCTCCGAGAGTGTCACGCCGACCCACTTCCCGAAATTGGACGAACTCTTGCGGATATCGACCGCGACATCGAAGACTTCGCCTTCGACCACGCGCACGAGCTTGCCCTGTGCATGCTCGATCTGATAGTGCAGCCCGCGCAGCACGCCTTTCGCCGAACGCGAGTGGTTGTCCTGCACGAACTCGACGCCCGCTTGCACATGCTCGGCGAAATCCCGCGCGTTGAAGCTCTCGTAAAAGAAGCCGCGCGCGTCGCCGAATACTCTCGGCTCGATTATCTTGACTTCGGGCAGCGCGGTAGCGGTTACCTGGATGGCCATGCGACTTGGTCCTTCGGAAGATTGAGCAGATATTGACCGTACGCGTTCTTCGAGAGCGGCTTCGCCAACGCGAGCAGTTGCTCGTCGTCGATCCATTGCTTGCGATACGCTATTTCCTCAGGACAGGCCACGACGAGTCCCTGCCGTCTCTGCAGCGTCGCGATGAAAGTAGCCGCCTCGATCAGCGAATCGTGCGTGCCCGTGTCGAGCCACGCGTATCCACGTCCCATGATCTCTACGTTCAGCTTCTTCTGCTGAAGATAGCGCGAGTTGACATCCGTGATTTCTAGTTCGCCGCGCGCGGACGGCTTGATGTCCGCAGCGATGTCGCAGACCTGGTTGTCGTAGAAATAAAGACCCGTCACCGCGTAGTTGGAACGGGGCTTCAGAGGCTTCTCTTCGATTGACAGCGCTCGAAAGCTTTGATCGAACTCCACGACGCCGTAGCGCTCGGGGTCATGCACGTGATACGCAAACACGGTGGCGCAGTCTGTACGCGCGTCGGAACTGGCCAACTGCTTGGCGAGATCGTGACCGTAGAAAATGTTGTCGCCGAGAATGAGCGCGGAAGGATCGTTGCCCACGAACTCCTTGCCGATGATGAAAGCCTGCGCCAGTCCGTCAGGCGAAGGCTGCACGGCATACTGAATGTTCATGCCCCACTGGCTGCCGTCGCCGAGCATCGATTCGAAGCGCGGCGTGTCCTGCGGCGTCGAAATCACGAGGACATCGCGAATGCCCGCAATCATCAACGTTGACAGCGGATAGTAGATCATCGGCTTGTCGTACACGGGCAGCAACTGCTTCGAAACAGCATGCGTGATCGGATAGAGCCGCGTGCCGGATCCGCCGGCCAGAATAATGCCTTTGCGCGCCATGTCCCGCTCCTTACGCCCGCTGCGCGTAGTTGGTCTCGACCCACTTCCGGTATTCGCCCGAAGCCACTTCGTCCGCCCATTCTTGGTTGTCTAGATACCACTGAACGGTCTTGGCGAGGCCCGTCTCGAACGTTTCGGCCGGCTTCCAGCCGAGCTCGCGCTCGAGCTTGCGCGCGTCGATGGCGTAGCGGCGATCGTGTCCCGGGCGATCGGTCACATACGTGATCTGATCGCGATAGGAACCGTTCGTCCTGGGCTTCTTCTCGTCGAGCAGATCGCAGAGCGTGTGAACGACTTCCAGATTCTTCTTCTCGTTCCAGCCGCCGACGTTATATGTCTCGCCAGGCTTGCCGTTGGCCAGCACTTCGCGGATGGCCGAGCAATGGTCGCCGACGTACAGCCAGTCGCGCACGTTCTGACCGTCGCCGTACACCGGCAGCGGCTTGCCCGCGAGCGCGTTCGCGATCATCAGCGGGATGAGCTTCTCGGGAAACTGATAGGGGCCGTAGTTGTTCGAGCAGTTCGTCGTGAGAACCGGCAGACCGTATGTATGGTGATAGGCGCGGACCAGATGATCGGAACCGGCTTTAGTCGCCGAATAGGGGCTATTCGGCGCATACGGCGTGGTTTCGGAGAATTGCGGATCGGTGGCGGAGAGCGAGCCGAAGACTTCGTCCGTTGATACGTGCAGGAAGCGAAACGCCTGCTTCTCGGCTTCAGGCAACGCGCTCCAGTACATGCGCGCGGCTTCGAGCAAGGTGAACGTGCCGACGACGTTCGTCTGCACGAAATCAGCCGGACCGTGAATCGAGCGGTCGACGTGACTTTCCGCCGCGAAATGCAGGATCGCGCGCGGCTTGTGCTTGGCGAGCAGTTCGTCCATTGCCGCGCGGTCGCAGATGTCGGCACGCGCGAACACATGGCGGGCGTCATCCTTGAGCGACTTCAGCGTGCCCAAGTTGCCGGCGTACGTCAGTTTGTCGACGTTGAGTACGGGCTCATCGGAGCCTCTCAGCCAGTCGAGAACAAAATTCGCGCCGATGAAACCGGCGCCGCCCGTCACGAGAATCATAAATGCCCTTTGGCTGCTTTCACTTGCGCGCCTGTCAAGGCACATGCATATCTGTAGAAAGATTTTGCTGACTCGACGCCGCGACGCGCCGAACGCGGAAACTGCGACCGATGGTAGGCGCGCGTCTTCGTTTTGATCAGCCGCCAATTATAAAGCCATGCACTGCAAAAACTACACGGCTAACAACTTGATACAGCTAGTCATTTACCTTCGCAGCAGTGCGGATCGGCACCACGCCTGATTGGAAGAGGCGACGCGCGCATCGCATTCTTCTAAACACCGGCATAATTTCTCGAATCGCATCTCAACCTGCTTCGGGCGCGCGCAGATCACAAGCGCGTCGCATTCCCGCACCGACCCAATGACCGACGCACTCTCCGCAAGCCTCGCGGTCTCGTCCGCCCCCCTCGTCTTTGGCGACCTCCAGGGCTGCTGCGACCCGTTCCAGCGCCTGCTGAAGAAGGCCGCGCCCGAACCCGACACGCCGCTTTGGTTCGCCGGCGACCTGATCAACCGCGGCCCGAAGTCGCTTGAAACCTTGCGCGAAGTCATCGCGCTAGGTCCGCGCGCGACCGTCGTGCTCGGCAATCACGATCTGAACTTGCTGTCCGTCGCCGCCGGCCTGCGCAAGCCGAAGAAAGGCGACACGCTCGACGACATTCTCGCCGCGCCCGACTGCGCCGATCTCATCGAATGGGTGCGGCACAAGCCGGTCGCGCATTTCGAGGACGGTGCGCTGATGGTTCACGCGGGCGTCTTGCCTCAGTGGGACGTCACGATGACGCTAGAACTCGCGCACGAGCTGGAAAGCGCACTGCGCGCGCCGAACTGGAAAGAGACACTGGCCGAACTCTACGGCAACGAGCCGCATCGCTGGGAAGATTCCCTGACGGGCATGGACCGGCTGCGCGTGATCTACAACGCGCTCACGCGCATCCGCTTTTGCACGGCGGAAGGCGCGATGGAGTTCGCCGGCAACGGCGACCCGGACACCGCGCCGCCCGGCTACATGCCCTGGTTCGACGTTCCGGGCCGCCGCACGCGGGACGTCACCATCGTCTTCGGACACTGGGCCGCGCTCGGCCTCATGATCCGCGACGACGTGCTGTGTCTCGATTCGGGCTGCGTGTGGGGCAACAAGCTCTCGGCGGTGCGGCTGACGAAAGATCCCGCGCAGCGCGTCGTCACGCAGGTGAGTTGTGCGATGAAGAAGTGATCGGCTGGGCCAACGGCGCTTCCACGACGACGGCCGGCGCACCGCGCATCCGCTCCAGCGCCGCCTGAACCGCCGCTTGCGCTTCGCTCGCGAGCAGCCGCCGGTCCGCGCCCGGCGCGAGCGCATCGCACACGTAGAGATGCGCGGTGATCGGCCCGCCGCGCAAGAGCGCATCGAGCGAATCGCTGAGCGACATATCGCCGATATACGCGGGCGCGGTCGTCTGCAAGCCGCGCGCGTCCTCGTACATCAGGCAGATGGGCTGCACGGGACTCGACGCCGACACCGCCGCCTGAAACATGTTCGCGTGGAACGGCAGCAGCGAAACGCCGTCGCTCGTCGTGCCTTCGGGGAACACGCACATCATCTCGCCCGCGACGAGCCGGTCCGCCAGCTCATGCATGATGCGCTTCGCGTCGCTGCGCTTCTCGCGCTGCACGAACACGGTGCCGAGCTGTTGCGCGAGCCAGCCGACCACCGGCCACTGGCGAATCTCGGCTTTCGATACGAACGGCGTCGGCCGCCACGCGTTGATCACGCAAATATCGATCCACGACACATGATTGCCGACGACGAGCACGCCCGCATCGAGCCGCGCTTCGTCGTTATGCACGACGAGCTTCATGCCCGCGAGCCGCAGCATCTTCAGCGACCACGCGCGGTTCATCGCCATGCGCTCGCTTGCGGCGGCGCCGGGAAAACGCCGCGCCACGATCCATGCGCCGTGCAGCAAATGAGCAGCGAGGCGCAGCTTGCGCAACATCAACTTCATGAATCAGCGGCTTTCGTAAGCGAGATGGCCGCCGACGATGGTCGCGCGCACGCGAGCCGGCAGTTCGTAGCCCAGGAACGGCGAATTGCGGCCCTGGCTCTTGAGCTTGCGCGGATCGACGCGCCACGAAGCACCCGCATCGAAGACGCAGAGATCGGCGAGCGCGCCTGCGGCGATGCGCCCCGCCGGCAGCTTCAGCACATCGGCGGGCGCGGACGTGATGCGCGCGAGCGCCTTCGCGAGCGGCAGGTTCGCTTCGCGCGCCCACTTCACCGTCAGCGAGAGCAGCAGTTCCAGTCCGGTCGCGCCCGGCGTCGCTTCGGCGAAGGGCAGGAGCTTCTCGTCGTCGTCGAGCGGCGTGTGATCCGAGCAGATCGCGTCGATCGTGCCGTCGTCCAGACCCGCGCGAATCGCTTCGCGGTCGCGTTGCTGGCGCAGCGGCGGATCGAGGCGGAATTGCGAATCGAAATAGCCGATGTCCACATCCGTCAAATGCACGTGGTTGATCGTGACGTCGCACGTAACGGCGAGGCCTTCGGCTTTGGCCGCGCGCACGAGCGCCACGCCCGCCGCCGACGACACGTGCGACAGATGCACGCGCGCGCCGGTCACGCGCATCAGTTCGAAAATGGTATGCAGCGCGATGGTTTCCGCCGACACCGGCACGCCCGACAGCCCGAGCCGCGACGCCACCGCGCCGCTTGCCGCCACGCCGCCCTTCGCCATGAACGCGTCCTGCGGGCGCAGCCACACGGTATAGCCGTAAGTGGTCGCGTATTGCAGCGCGCGCAGCAGCGTGCGGGTATCGACAATCGGGTTGTCCGCCTGCGAGAAGCCGATGCAGCCGGCCTCCGTCAGTTCAACCATCTCGGTGATGCTCTCGCCTTTCAGCCCGACGGTCAGCGCGCCGAGCGGATACACGTGCGCCTGATGCAGCTTCTGCGCGCGGAACTTGAGCATTTCGACGAGGCCCGGTTCGTCGAGCGTCGGATCGGTGTCGGGCGGACAGACGAGGCTCGTCACGCCGCCCGCCATCGCGGCGGCCATTTCGGATTCGAGCGTCGCCTTGTGCTCGAAGCCCGGCTCGCGCAGACGCGCCGATAGATCGACGAAGCCCGGCGCGATATGCAAGCCGTTCGCGTCGATGATCTTGGCCGCGCTGAAATCGGCGGGCGCCTCGCCGATCGCGACGATGCGTCCGGCCGCGATGAAGACGTCGTTACGCGTTTCGGTGCCTGCGGCCGGATCGATGATGGTGCCGCCTTGAATCTGGATCTTCATGTCGTTCTGATTAGTCGCTGTTGCCGGCCACAATGCCCATCACCGCCATGCGCACGGCGATGCCGAAGGTCACCTGATTCAGGATGACCGACTGCGGCCCGTCGGCCACTTGCGAATCGATTTCCACGCCACGGTTCATCGGGCCCGGGTGCATCACGATGGCATCCGGCGCGGCCAGCGCAAGACGCTCGGGCGTGAGGCCCCAGCTCTTGAAGTACTCCTGCGCGGACGGCAAAAGCGCGCCGCTCATGCGCTCGTTTTGCAGCCGCAGCATGATGATGACGTCCACGCCCTTCAGACCTTCGTCGAGGTTGTGGTAGACGTGCACGCCCATCTGGTCGAGGTTGCTCGGCAACAGCGTGCGCGGGCCGATGGCGCGCACTTCCGGCACGCCCAACGTCGTGAGCGCATGAATGTCCGAGCGTGCGACGCGCGAATGCAGAATGTCGCCGACAATCGCCACGCGCAGCTTCGTGAAGTCGCGCTTGTAGTGGCGAATGGTGTACATGTCGAGCAGGCCCTGCGTCGGATGCGCGTGACGGCCATCGCCCGCGTTGATCACGTGCACGTGCGGCGCGCAATGCTCGGCGATCAGATACGGCGCCCCGCTCGACGCATGACGCACGACGAACATGTCCGCGTGCATCGCGGAGAGATTGTTGATGGTGTCGAGCAGCGACTCGCCCTTGCTCGTCGACGACGCGTTGATGTTCAGATTCAGCACGTCCGCCGAAAGGCGCTTGGCCGCGATCTCGAACGTGGTGCGCGTGCGCGTCGAATTCTCGAAGAACAGGTTGAATACCGACTTGCCGCGCAGAAGCGGCACCTTCTTGACTTCGCGATCGGTGACGCTCACGAACTGCTCGGCGGTATCGAGAATATGCGTGACGATGCTGCGCGGCAGGCCCTCGATGGTCAACAAGTGCTTCAGCTCGCCGTTTTTGGTGAGCTGCGGGTTGCCTTTGAGAAAGCCGTAGCGGAAGGTGTCGCTGGTCGTGTCAGCTTGCTGCGCGCCCGGTTCGGCTGCGCTCTGCGTGGCGGTGTTCATGGTGATCCAGGCGTTGCTTTGAAAAAAGGCGTGAGACGCGTGCCGCTTGGGCGTGGGACGCGTGCCGCTTGGGCGTCAGTGCGTGCGCGGCTCGGTCGTGAAGCCGAAGGTGCCGTCGTCGCGGCGCGCGAGGACGAGGTCTTCGTTCGCCGCGACGTCCACCATGCCGCCGGTGAAGCGCGCCGCGATCGGCATTTCGCGTCCGCCGCGGTCGGCGAGCACGGCAAAGTCGATCGAAGCGGGACGGCCGTAATCGTAGAGTTCGTTGATCGCCGCGCGCACGGTGCGGCCGGTGGAAAGCACGTCGTCGATCAGCAGAATGCGGCGGCCTTCGACTGCGAACGGCAACGAAGTCGGGCTCGCCTGACTGTGCAGGCCCTTTTTCGCGTAGTCGTCGCGATGCAGCGCCACGTTCACCACGCCGAAATGCGGCGCGCCGAGGTCTTTCGCGAGCCGCTCGGCCAGCCACGCGCCGCCGCTGTAGATGCCCGCGAGCGCCACGCCGTCTGCTGCCGCGAGCGACGCGCCGTAGGCCGCGCGAATCTGTTCGACGAGCGCGCGATACAGCGCCTCTGCGTCAATGGAACTCATGATCGTCGGGAAGTCCGTCGAGATATTGTTGGAGGATGACGCGGGCGGCTTCGGCGTCGATGCCGTCGAAGCGGCCGCGCGCATTCGGGCGCACGCCGCGCTCGCGCAAGTCGGCTTTCGCATCGACGGACGAATATCGCTCGTCCACCCACTGCACCGGCACGTTGAAACGGCCGTTCACCTGATTGCCGAAGCGTTTCGCAAGCGCGCTCATTTCGTGCGGCGTGCCGTCCGGATGCATCGGCATGCCGACGACCACGGCGTCCGGCTTCCACTCTTGCAAGAGCTTGCCGACTTCCTGAAAGCGATAGTCGCGGTCGCGGTTTTCGAGCACGGCGAGCGCGCGAGCGTTGCGCGTCAACGTATTGCCGACGGCGACACCGATGCGCTTTTCGCCATAATCGAATGCCAGCAGCGTGGCTTCGCGGCTCATGCGTGCCCTGCTTCGCCGGAAAGCATGGAGCGCGACACGCCGAGCAGCGACAGCGCCGCTTCTAGACGGTCCTCGGCGGGCACATCGAAAATGATGCGCGAATCCGCTTCCACGGTGAGCCAGCCGTTCTTCGAGATCTCTTCTTCGAGCTGCCCCGCGCCCCAGCCCGCGTGGCCGAGCGTCAGCAGGAAACGCTCGGGGCCCTTGCCGCTCGCGACCGCTTCCAGCACGTCTTTCGACGTGGTCATGGCAAGGCCGCCGGGCACGCTCATGGACGAGCTATACGGTTCGCCCTCGCCCGCTTCGTGCAGGACAAAGCCGCGCTCCGTCTGCACCGGACCGCCGTAATACACGGGCAAGTGAACGAGCGGCTCGATTTCGAGCTTGAGGTCGATGCGGTTGAAAAGCGATTGCAGGTCGATGTCGGTCGGCCTGTTGATGACGAGACCCAGCGCACCGCGATCGGTGTGATCGCAAAGGTAGACCACCGTTCCGGAAAACGTCGGATCGACCATGGAGGGCATGGCGATCAGGAACTGGTTCGTCAAATTGATGCGATCGGAAGTCTTGGACATAATTCAGGATTTTAACAAAGGCGCTGCGAGATGGCCGACTTCGATGTGGGGCTGGTCTGGTTTCGGCGGGACCTGCGCGCGGCAGACAATGCTGCACTCTATCATGCGCTTACACGGTGCCGTCGCGTGCTGTGCGCGTTCGTTTTCGACCGCGAAATCCTCGCTCCGCTCGCTAAAAACGACCGTCGCGTGCCCTTTATTCATGCGAGCGTGGTCGAGCTGGACCGCACGCTTCGGGCGGCCGGCGGCGCGCTGCTGGTGCGGCACGCCATGCCGCTCGACGCGATTCCCGCGCTCGCCCGCGAGTGCGGCGCGAACGCCGTGTTCGTGAACCGCGACTACGAGCCGTCCGCGAAGGCGCGCGACGAAGCAGTCGCGCAAAGGCTCGCGGGCGCGAACATCGCGTTTTTCGAGTTCAAGGATCAGGCGATCTTCGACCGCGACGACGTGCTGACGGGCAGCGCCAAGCCGTACACGGTCTTCACGCCGTACAAGCGCAAGTGGCTCGAAACCCTCACGCCCGACGCGTTGCAGCCTTATGCGTCAGAAGACAATCTGCACGCGCTCGGCAAGCCGCCCGCGCAGGCGGATCAGGGCATTCCGTCGCTCGCCGCCCTCGGTTTCGCCGATGCAGAAGGCCCCGCGTTCCCGGCAGGCACCGTCGGCGCGTACGCGCTTTTCGACGACTTCCGCGACCGCATGACGGATTACGACCGCACGCGCGACTTCCCGGCAGTCAAAGGCCCGAGCTACATGGGCGTGCATCTGCGGCACGGCACGGTGTCGATCCGCGCGCTCGCCCGCGTCGCGCACGACGCGCAGCGCCACGGCGACCGCGGCGCGCAAACGTGGCTTTCGGAGCTCATCTGGCGCGACTTTTACTTCGCGGTGCTGCACCATTTCCCGCGCGTCGGCATGCCGGGCGATCATCGCGCGTTCAAGCCGGAGTACGACCGCATTCAATGGGAAACGGGCGAGGCGGCCGACGCGGATTTCGCCGCGTGGTGCGCTGGACAAACCGGCTATCCGCTCGTGGATGCCGCCATGCGCCAACTCAACACCTCGGGCTACATGCACAACCGGCTGCGCATGGTGACGGCGAGTTTCCTGACGAAGGATCTCGGCATCGACTGGCGGCGCGGCGAGGCGTATTTCGAGGCGCAACTGAACGACTTCGAGCTTTCGTCGAATAGCGGCGGCTGGCAGTGGGCCGCGTCCAGCGGATGCGACGCGCAGCCGTACTTCCGCATCTTCAATCCGGTCACGCAGTCGCAGAAATTCGATGCCGCGGGCAAGTTCATCCGCCACTATGTGCCGGAGCTGGCGGCGCTGTCCGACCGCGACATTCATGCGCCGTGGCTCGCGAAACCCGACGCGCTGAAGGCCGCGAAAATCGCGTTGGGCGCGGATTATCCGCCGCCGATCGTCGATCACGACGCCGCGCGCAAGCGAACACTGCTGCGTTACGACGTCGTGCGCGGGCCGGCCAAGCGGGCGTCGTCCCCAGACGAGGACGACGACGACGCTATCGCGTGACGGCCGGAGGACGCTCGATCATTGCGGTCAGCGCCGCAATAGACGCGCGTCCTTCCGACGGCGCGATGCCCGCCGCCGCCTGATGCAGCATCGAGCGCAGCGTTTGGGCGGCGCGTTCGGGAATGGAGGCGTCCAAGCCGCGAGCATCGCTCTCGGCCGCGCCCTCACCCTGATGCGCGACGCGCCGCCAGGCGAGACCGAGCGTATCGGCGAGCAGCGAGACGTGCCCGAGCCCGAGCGCGCACGCCGCCGCGCCCAGCCGATGCGACGCGTTCGCCGCGTGCAGCGCGGCGGCGGAATCGACGGTGCCGGTTTCGCTCGCCTGCGTGCCCCGCTCGACGAGCCCTTCGATGGACGCCTCCGCGCTTTGCAGAAAGTCTTCGTACGCAGCGGCGTTCACGCGCAGCACGCCCAGATCGCGCGTGACGGCCTCGCGCGTGCTTTCTTCGCTTGCCTGCGCCGCGCCCTGCTCCCACGCGGCTTCGGACGCGGGCGTCGCCGCCACGTGCCACGCCACGGTCAGGCCGTAGTCGCGCAATACGTCGACGTGTTCGGCGTCTTCAGGCGTCGCGCCGTAGAGCGCGAAGTCGCGCCATAGCAACGCGAGCGTCGCGCGCACGAGCGAACGCGGCGCGAACGTCGACGCGTGGGCCTGATCCGCCAGCACGAGGTTGAAGCGGGCGTAAAGGCGCTTGGCGTCCGCATAGCTGGAAAGGTCCGCGTGACGGCCGGCCCGCTCGCGCAGCGCCCGCACCGTGGACGACGCGAGCCTCCAGAAGTCGTACGGATCCGGGCCGGTGAGCTCGGCGAGACAGGCATCGAGCCGCGAGAACGTTTCGTCGATGTCGGCTTGCGGCTGGTCGGCGCCCGCGCGCAGCAACGCGAGCAGCGCCGCCTCGTAATGCGCCCGGACCCGCGCGAGCCTTTCCGGCGCGACGCCGCGCAGCGTCGACGGCGCAATGGCGCGTCCGGCGAGCGCGAGGTCGTCGTAGGAAACCGGCGCGATGCGCGTATGCACGGCCAGAAGCGCGTGCAGCCCGCGATAGTGATCGAAGAGTTCCGTCGAACACGAAAGTTCGCGCAGGTTATGGCGCTCGACGGCCGCGCGGAACGCGGACATGGCGAGCGCGATGCGGTCGTGCGTGCCCTCCGATTCGTCGCCGAGCGGCGCGACGAGCGCGAGCGCCTCGGCGAAACGTTGCGCGGGCAGCCATCCGGCCGAATGCAGCGCGGCAATCGCGCGCTTGAGCGCGGGCGCGATCTCGCCCTGCCGCTGGAACGCGTGCATGGCGTCCGTGAGCGCCATTTCGGCGAGCCGGACTGAGCCGCCGCGCGGGTTCGGCAAGGCTTCGATCGGAACGGGAAGGTCGGGACGAGATGTCATAACGGGCGCTCACAAGCCAGAAACGCGCGTGGCGACGCCGCCTCGACGCGCGGTTGAACTGCATTATCGACGAGCGCGGCGGTCATGCGCCGCCGGGCCTGTCGTGCTCAAAGCGTATGCCTTTTACGAGCGCAGGCGGGAACGAATGTTCCTGCCGGATTGGCGCCGACGCGCGACCCGACTCGCCTGCGACGCCTGCACGAATCGCAGGCCGCAAAAAACACGCGCCGCATGGCGTGAGCCATGCGGCGCGGTAGAGCATGCGGATCAGATCTGGACCATCTCGAAATCTTCCTTGCGGGCTCCGCATTCGGGACAGGTCCAGTTGATCGGAACGTCCTCCCAGCGGGTGCCCGGCGCGATGCCCTCTTCCGGCAATCCCGCCTCTTCGTCGTAGATCCAGCCGCAGATCAGGCACATCCAGCTTCTGTATTCCATACTTATGCCGCGTCGATTGGTCGATTGAAATTAGGCCATGATGGTACCGTGTTGCCGTGTGGATGCCTAGCAAGGCACCGGCCCGACGTGCATCCCCAAATAGCGGGATGTGTGCGTCACCGCTCTGCAAAAAGGTGCGCACGGACGGCAGGCGGGCGGCAATAGGCCGCATAATCGAACCGTGTCCGGGCGCGTGCGCGTCTTTTTTCGCGTTCGCTGCAACTGAATCGTCTCACTCGTGCAATTCAAATCAAAAATGTCCGCTCTTGCCATGACCGGCGACTCTCCACCGATCGTTCTGACTTTCGGGCTCTCGGACCCAACGGGCGGCTCGGGCCTGCAAGCCGATTTGCTCACGCTCGCCAGCATGGGCTGCCACAGCGCAACGGTGCTCACCGGCTACGCCGTGCGCGATTCCGCAACCTGCGATGAAGTCAACGGCCTCGACCCCGACGCGGTCGCCGCTCAGGCGCGCATGTTGCTAGAAGACATGCCGATCGCCGCATTCAAGATCGGCGCGGCTACGCGGGCCGAAGTAGTCTCCGCGATCGCCGAAGTGGTGTCCGACTACGACGACGTTCCGCTGATCCTCGCGCCCGACTTCACGCTCGATGACGAACACGTGCTGTCCGCCGACGAGCTGCGCGAATCGCTTGCCGACCTGCTCGTGCCGCAGACGACCATGCTGATCGCCGATCACGCGACGCTTTTGCAGCTTGCGCAGCCGGACAGCGACGCGGAAGCGCCGACGCTCGATTCCGCGATCTCGCACATTCTCGCGCAGGGCTGCGAGTACGTGCTGGCGATGGAAACGGGCACGCATCGGCATGTGAACACGCTGTACAGCGAGGAAGGACAGGTGCGGCAAGACTTGTGGGATCGCGGGCTGCATCGCGTGATGGGGCTCACCGACACGCTCGGCGCCGCGGTTGCCGCGCTGCTCGCGAACGGCCAGGAGCCTGCCGAGGCCGCGCGCGAGGCGCAGGAGTACGTGTTTCAGGCGGCGCGCGCCGCGTTTCGTCCGGGCATGGGCGCGTATCTGCCGGATCGCTTTTTCTGGGCGCGATCCAACGATGCGGACGACGAAACCGACGCCGCGTCTTTGCCCGACGATTCGGCCGGATTGCCCGGAGAAGCCCGGCATTAGACGAAATCGGGCGCCAACGATGCAGTGAACGAAGCGACACGAACGGAGTTCGGAGACCAACGAAGGGAGGCTTTGCGAGCGCATGCCGTATCGACTGCCCCATCTGCACAAGCCCGGCCCGCAAGGCGCTATCCGCGTCGGCTGCGCGGGCTGGGCGCTTTCGAGCTCGGTCCAGTCGAGCTTTCCGGACGAAGGCACGCATCTCGAACGCTACGCGCGCGTGCTGACGTGCGTCGAAATCAACTCCAGCTTCTATAAGCCGCATCGCGAGCAGACTTACGAGAAGTGGGCGCAGAGCGTGCCCGACTCGTTCCGCTTCTCGGTGAAGCTGCCCAAGGCGATCACGCACGACGCGCGGCTCGCCGACACCAACGCGCTCATCGACGAATTTCTGGCCGCCGCCGGCAAGCTGGGCGACAAGCTCGGCTGCTGCCTCGCGCAACTGCCGCCGAGCCTCGCGTTCGAACACGATCTGGCCGATGCCTTCTTCAAGGCGCTGCGCGAGCGCACCGAGCTGCCGGTTGCGTGCGAGGCGCGCCATCCGAGCTGGTTCACCAAGGATGCGGCGGCGCTTCTCAAAGCGCATCACATCGCGTACGTGGACGCCGATCCGATTCCCGACGACTGCGAGATCAAGCATCGGGCGGATACGTCGCTCGTCTATGTGCGGCTGCACGGCTCGCCGGATCTCTACAAGTCTTCGTACGACTTCCCGTATCTCGACGATCTCGCGCGCACGCTGCAAGCCCGCGCGAAAAAAACGCCCGAGGTGTGGTGCATCTTCGACAACACGACGCTCGGGCACGCGCAGCCCAACGCGCTGCACGTGATGGAGCGTCTGCATCTTCATCATCGGAAGGCGTAGCGCCTTTCCGCTTCTGCTCATTGCTTCCGAAGGAGACTCGCTGATGCACAAGCCGGCACGACGCTTCGCTCGCCTGATCCGAGCCACGATGCTCGCCACGATTGTCTCGGCGGCGCTGCCCGTCCATGCGCAGGAGGCATCGCCGCCGCCGGCCACGCCTGCGGGCGACGGCACCTTCCTGCTGACCATCTTCCTCAAGCACGACGAGTCCAAGCCGCTGCCGAAGATCAACCAGCAATTGAAGGAACAAGGCTACTTCAAGACGTTTCCGCCGCCGGGCGTGGAAGTGGTGTCGTGGTACGTGATGATGGGCATCGGGCAAGTGGTGACCTTGCGCGTGCCGGCGGACAGGCTGCGGGAAGTGAATCGCGCGATCGAAACGACCGCGTGGGGCGGATATCACACGGAGTTCTACCCGACCTACGACTACAAAGCCGCCGCGCAGAAGCTGCGCGACGAGATGAACAGATAGCTTGTCGATGGGCGAAAAAAAAACCTGCATCGCTGCAGGTTTTTTTCTGGCATGGCGCGAGCCCCTTGCGAGACTCGCACCGATGTAATCGGGCCGAAGCCGTCTTACATGTCCATGCCCATGCCGCCCATGCCGCCGGGCATGCCGCCAGGCATCGGAGCGTCTTCCTTCGGCAGCTCGGCGACGGCTGCGTCGGTCGTCAGCAGCAGGCCTGCCACCGATGCCGCGTTTTGCAGCGCCGTGCGCGTCACCTTGGTCGGGTCGACGACACCGGCTTCCACCAGGTCACCGTACTCGCCGGTTGCCGCGTTGTAGCCGTAGTTGCCCGAACCTTGAGCAACAGCCGCCACCACGACGGAAGCTTCTTCGCCGCCGTTCGTGACGATCTGGCGCAGCGGCTCTTCCATTGCACGCAGGACGATCTTGATACCTGCGTCCTGGTCGGCATTAGCGCCCTTCAGGCCGTCGATAGCCTTGCGAGCACGGATCAGCGCGACGCCGCCGCCAGCCACGATGCCTTCTTCCACTGCTGCGCGCGTGGCGTGCAGAGCGTCTTCGACACGTGCCTTCTTTTCCTTCATTTCGACTTCGGTCGCAGCGCCGACCTTGATCACTGCCACGCCGCCGGCCAGCTTGGCCACGCGCTCTTGCAGCTTTTCACGGTCGTAGTCCGACGTCGCTTCTTCGATCTGCTTGCGCACTTGCTTCACGCGCGCTTCGATGTTCACGGCTTCGCCAGCGCCGTCTATGATCGTCGTGTTTTCCTTGCCCACTTCGATGCGCTTCGCTTGACCCAGCTCTTGCAGCGTCGCCTTTTCCAGCGTCAGGCCGGTTTCTTCCGCGATGACCTGACCGCCGGTCAGGATCGCGATGTCTTCCAGCATGGCCTTGCGACGGTCGCCGAAGCCCGGAGCCTTCACAGCGACGGTCTTGAGGATGCCGCGGATGTTGTTGACGACGAGCGTTGCCAGAGCTTCGCCTTCGACGTCTTCAGCGATGATGAGCAGCGGACGGCCGGCCTTCGCGACTTGTTCCAGCACCGGCAGCAGATCGCGGATGTTGGAAACCTTCTTGTCGTGCAGCAGCACGAACGGGTTTTCCAGAACGGCGACTTGCTTGTCCGGGTTGTTGATGAAGTACGGCGACAGGTAGCCGCGGTCGAACTGCATGCCTTCCACGACGTCCAGCTCGTCTTGCAGCGACTTGCCGTCTTCGACGGTGATCACGCCTTCCTTGCCGACCTTGTCCATGGCTTCAGCGATGCGCTCGCCGATGGAGGTGTCGCTGTTCGCCGAGATCGAGCCGACTTGCGCGATTTCCTTGTTCGTCGTGCAGGGCTTGCTGATCTTGCGCAGTTCTTCGATTGCTGCTGCGACGGCCTTGTCGATGCCGCGCTTCAGGTCCATCGGGTTCATGCCCGATGCGACGTACTTCATGCCTTCGCGGACGATGGACTGTGCGAGCACGGTAGCGGTCGTGGTGCCGTCACCTGCGTTGTCGCTGGTCTTGGAAGCGACTTCCTTGACCATTTGCGCGCCCATGTTCTGGAGCTTGTCCTTCAGTTCGATTTCCTTCGCGACCGAGACACCGTCCTTGGTGACCGTCGGGCCGCCGAACGAACGCTCGAGCACGACATTGCGGCCCTTCGGACCCAGCGTGACCTTGACCGCGTTGGCCAGGATGTTCACGCCTTCCACCATCTTGGCGCGTGCGGAATCGCCGAAAGTGACTTCTTTAGCTGCCATATCCAGACTCCTTGATTCGATTCAGTGTGCCGGCCCGCTGCCCTTTCGGCGCGAAGCCCGGCGTACAGGAAGAATGCTTACTTGTTGACCAGAACGGCCATGATGTCTTCTTCGCGCATGACGAGCAGTTCCTGCCCGTCGACCTTGACGGTCTGGCCGGCGTATTTGCCGAAGAGCACGCGGTCGCCCACCTTCACGTCGAGGGCGTTTTGCGTGCCCTTGTCATCGCGCTTGCCCGGGCCGACGGCCAGGACTTCGCCTTGATCCGGCTTTTCTGCCGCTGCTTCGGGGATCACGATGCCCGATGCGGTCTTGGTTTCCTGGTCCAGACGTTTGACGATGACGCGATCGTGCAAAGGACGAAGGTTCATACACACTCCTCTCTTGAATGAGACTGAAAACGCGGGAAAGCCCGTCTTTTGGGCGGAGCCCGCCGGACGGAAATCTTGTTAGCACTCTCGTGCAGTGAGTGCCAATTATATGGACCGGATTTGACAATTTCAAGGAGGGAGGGGATGAGACAGCTCCGACACGTGCGCGCGGTTATGTTCGTAGGACATCTGAACTGGATAAGCGACAGCCTCGGTGCCAACGGGTGGCGGGGCGGCGGCGCCTATGAGGGAGCGCGTTCCGATCCTCGGGCCGAAAGTATTTCCTCGCGCGCTCTCGTCTTTGCTTCCCGGCAACTGCGGTAGCATGGCAGCTTCGCCCTTCTCTTTTCGACGAACGCGTTCCCACAGTGCCGACTGCCGCTCTTTCCACAAGCCCAATCGCAAGCCGAGCCGACTCCGAAACCAACGCACCGCCGCCGGCAGGCGAACGCGTCGCGGTGCTTTTCCATATCGTCGACTTCAACGACGGCGGGATCGAATCGTCGCTTATCCAGTGGCTGCGCGTCTTCGACCGTGAGCGCTTCAGCGTCACGCTCTCGGTGATGCATTCCTCGCCGGCGTTCGAAAACCGGTTTCGCACGCTCGTGCCACCCGATGTCGGCATCGAGATCCTCGCTGACAAAGAATGGCTCAACTACTTCCAGACCCGGCGTTACGCGCGCAAGCTGAGCAAGCTCGGGCGCGTGGGGCGCGACGTCTTCAACACGCTCGCCGTGCGGCCCTATGTGAAGCGACGCATCGAAGCGCTGGCACGCCGGCATGCGCTGATCGTCGATTTCGACATGTCGCTGCGCCGCCTCGCCGGCCAGTTCGGCACGGCGTGGCTCGGCGTCAACCACTTCAGCTTCGATGCGCGGCTGGGCGCCCGTCCGCGCAAGAAACGCCGGCTCGCGGCGCAGTTCGCACGTTACGACGGCGTGGCCGCGCTGAATCAGCACATGGCCGATGAAGCGCGCCGCATGTTCGGCGACGGGCTGCAGCGACTGTTCGTGCTGCCGAATGCCATTGATATCGAGCGTATTCGCCCCGACGCGCTGGCGACCGAACCGCCGCTTTGCGATGCGCCGTACATCGTATCCGTCGCGCGACTCGATGAAATTCAGAAGGACCATCGCACATTGCTGCGGGCTTATGCGCGGCTCGTGAGTGCCGGCGATATCGCGGAACATCTGGTGATCGTCGGCGATGGCGCTTTTCGCGGCGAACTCGAAGGGCTCGCAGAGGAGCTCGGTATCGCCGCGCGCGTGCACTTCGCGGGTTATCGCAACAACCCGCACGCGCTGGTCGCTGGCGCGCGCCTTCAGGTGCTGAGCTCGCGCTACGAGGGCATGCCGATGGTGCTGCTCGAGGCGCTCGCGCTAGGCACGCCCGTGATAGCGAGCGATTGCCCGACCGGCCCGCGCGAGATTCTCGGCGACGGCCGCTTCGGGATTCTGTTTCCGATCGGAGCGGACGACGAACTCGCCGATGCCATGCGCCACCTGATCACTGACGAAGCGTTGATGCATCGCATGCGCGCGCGTGCGCTGGAACGCGCTGAAGAGTACGGCATTGCAGCCAGCAACGAGCGTTTTGCGCGATGCGTGTCGGAACTGACGAGTGCGAGGCGCTAGCGGCCGGTTGTTTTCTGTACGGCCGCATGGGCCGGGCTACCGACAAGCATTGCCTCTGCTCGCCATGCGGCTCGCGTCGACAGCCTTGCCGCGCCGTCACGCGACTGGCGCTTGGTAACTGACTTCGCGGTCGGAGCGGACGAGAACTCGCCAGCGCGAAGTGCTTGACTTCCGACGATGCGTTGAGGAATCGCATGCGTTGAAGCGCGCTTGAACACGCTGGGAATATGGTATCGCGGTCAGCGACGAGCGTTTTGCGCGATGCGTCTCCGAACTGACGAGTGCCATTCGCTGGCGGCCGGTTGTTTCGTGTACGGCCACACACGGGCCCGCAACCGACAAGCATTTCCTCTGCTCGCAATGCGGGCCTCGCGTCGACAGCCTTGTTGCGCCGCGATGCAACTGGCATTTGGCAACTGATCTCGACATACGTCGCGCCGACACCTCCGTTGGCCGCACAAAGAGGCGAGAACCGCTTAGTCACCGTGAGAAGTGAGTTTCTCCCTCGTCGCAAGATGCGCACTCGCGCGCCAATTGCCCGCAGCGCAGCCCGACCGCGCGTAAAAAAAAGGTTCATCGCAGAATTTCGTGGAGCGATACCGCTGATTTTGTAATCTGGCGTCTGAAAACGGACGTTGGAGGCGCACGTGCTGGATCGCAAAGCATTGGAAGCGTTGGGTTGCTGGAAGGGCTATCGGCTGGAGCGTGTGGAGTGGCCGCAAGGCGAGCATCGCACGCTCTCGCTGTATCTCAAGCCGGTCAGTAAAGTGATGCACTGCCAGCAATGTGGCACGCGCTGCACGCAGATTCATGAGACGGCTCTGCGCGCCGCGTTCGCGATCTTCCGCTGTTCGAATATCGGGTGGTTTTGCATGTGCCGCGCCGGCGCGTGTGGTGCGATCGCTGCGGCGGCCCGCGACTAGAGCGGCTGGCGTGGCTCGGGCGTTACCAAAGAGTGACCGAGCGGTTCGCGCGAGCGTGCGAGAAGTTGCTGCAGGCCGCCAGCGTGCAGGCGGTGGCTGAGTTCTACGATCTCGGTTGGCACACGGTCAAATCAATCGACAAGATGCGTTTGCGAGCACGTCTGGTCGAGCCGGACTGGTCGTCGATACGCTACCTCGCAATGGACGAGTTTGCGCTGCATAAAGGGCATCGCTACGCCACCGTGGTGGTCGACCCGATCAACCGTCAGGTGCTCTGGATGGGCCCCGGGCGCTCACGCGAGACCGCTCGCGCGTTCTTCGAGCAACTCCCCGAGGGTGTGGCCGCGCGCATTGAAGCCGTTGCCATCGATATGACCACGGCCTATGAACTGGAAATCAAGGCGCATTGCCCGCAGGCCGATGTGGTCTATGACCCTGTTTCATGTCGTGGCCAAGTACGGACGCGAGGTCATCGACCGCGTGCGGGTCGATCAAGCCAATCAGTTACGGCACGACAAACCTGCCCGGCGAGTACTGAAATCGAGTCGCTGGCTGTTGCTGCGCAACCGTCGCAACCTCAAACCCGAGCAGTCGATCCATCTAAACGAATTGCTTGCAGCCAACCAGCCGTTGACGTGCGTGTACATACTGCGCGACGAACTCAAGCAACTCTGGTTCTATCGACGCCTCGCCGGGGCCGAAAAAGCGTGGGAGCAATGGTTCGAGCAGGCGCAACAAAGCGGTATCGCCGCTTTGAAGCAGTTCACCCAGCGGCTGCAAGGCTACCTGCACGGCATACTCTCGCGGTGCCGGCACCCACTGAACACCAGCGTCGTCGAGGGCATCAACAACACCATCAAAGTCATCAAGCGACGCGCTTATGGGTACCGCGACGAAGAATACTTCTTCCTCAAGATTCGCGCCGCGTTCCCCGGAAAAGCTCGATGAACCAAAAAAAGGCGATACCTCTTGAAACCCGCCGCTCCCCATCCATTTAGATGGCGTCAGGATGGAGAACAGCATGCCCGCACAACCGAACGACCCCACCCGCCCCAAAGGCGGCGACACCGAAAAAATCACCATCAACCTCGGCCCCGTCGATCTCGGCCAGATCGACCTGCTCGTGGAAGAAGGCTTTTACTCGAACCGCACGGACCTGATCCGCACGGCCATCCGCAACCAGCTCGCGGTGCATGCGTCCGTCGTCAAGGAAACGGCGACCCGCCGTGCGCTCGTGCTCGGGCTTCAATATTTCTCCAGACAGGACCTGGAAGCGGTGCGCGCAGCCAATGAGCGGCTGAAGATTCAGGTGCTCGGCCTCGCGAGCATCGCCGCCGACGTTTCCCCCGAACTCGCGCTTGCCACCATCGAATCGATTCTGGTTCGAGGTGCCCTCCACGCATCGCCGGCCGTCAAGGCCGCGCTTGCAGACCGGATCCGCTGAATGCGGCTCGACCGCCTCGCATCCGAAACCGGACAAGACATGAAACTGAATGAAGGTTTTCTCGACTCGATGAAAGAGGCTTTTCAACTCTTTCAGAACGGCAATAGCGACGCCGCCGCTGAAATCGTCAAGCGCGCGATGCGCGGAGACGCTGCCCACGCGGAGCATCCCGCGCCCGAATCTCGCGCGTCTCGCTTTACCGAACCCTTCAAGACGCCCGCGCGCGCCGAACCGCAGCCCGAAGTGGAAGATCGCGGGCACTTCAGCACGCGCCGCTACGCGAATGCCGCCGGTCAGCGCGACTACAAACTGTATGTGCCGAGCGCTTATCGCAACGAGCCGTTGCCGCTCGTCGTGATGCTGCACGGCTGCACGCAGAACGCCGACGACTTCGCGACCGGCACGCAAATGAACGCGCTCGCCGAACGGCAGCCGTGCATCATCGCCTATCCGATTCAGCCGCAAAGCGCGAATGCATCGAAGTGCTGGAACTGGTTCAAACCGTCCGACCAGCAGCGGGACGCGGGCGAGCCGTCGCTGATAGCCGGCATCACGCGCGAGATCATGGCCACTCACAACGTGGATCCGAAGCGCGTCTACATCGCCGGTTTGTCGGCGGGCGGCGCGATGGCGGCGATCTTGGCGCAACGCTACCCCGATTTGTACGCGGCAGCGGGCGTTCACTCAGGGCTGCCTGCCGGACGCGCGCACGATCTGCCGTCCGCGCTCGCCCTCATGCGCGGCGGCGAAGGTAAAGCGGCGGCGTCGGGCGCGCCGCGTTGCCCGCTGATCGTCTTTCACGGCGATGCGGACGCCACCGTGAATCACGTCAACGCGCGCCGAGTTGTCGAAGGATTCCGCGCGAGCGGGCCGGAGCGCCGCATAGCGGGCGTGGCGGGAACTCGGCAGCATTCGGTGCAGCAGTTCATATCGCCCGATGGCGTGCCCGCGGAACTGTGGACGCTTCACGGCGCACCGCACGCATGGTCCGGCGGCAGCGCGCGCGGCACTTACACCGACGCGAGCGGGCCGGACGCCAGCGCAGAGATGCTGCGCTTCTTTTTTGCGCATCCGAAGAACTAGAAGGGTTTCATCGCGGCGAGTTTCTAAGAAACGCCGCCGCCTTCGACACGGCAACTGCCCGCGTTCGCTTGCGCGGATCGAGGTTGCCCGCCATGCGGCCGTCGCGCGTGGCGCCTGTTCTTCGTCGAGCCTATTGGCTGGGGTCGCTGCATCCGTCGGCCGCGACCGGAGGGTTCCTGACCCGCCTGCGGCGTGAGCACGGACTCGGCGGCAACCCACGGCCTCGCGCTGCCGAGAAATGCAGATCTCCTAGGCGAAACATCGCGCGTCGCTTCGTCGTGCGTCGTCTGCCCACGCCATCAACAACGCACGGTACATTGGCGAGCCGAACCCCGTGCGCTAGCACCCCACATCGCGCGACTCGGCGCCCCGCCTCACCGACAATCGCGCCGCTCATACAGCGACCATTCGCCCTCTTGCACGACCTGAACGACGTCGCATTCCTCGTTGGCGAAGAAGTTCGCCGGCAGGGGCCCGGCCTTGTGGACGAAAAAATATCGATACTGCCGGCCGTTGTCTCTCGTCCAGTCGAAGCGCCGGGGATCGCCTTCGAGCGCCGGAGGCTGCAGCGGCAGCATCCCCGGTTTGAAACGGACGATCTGCGGCACGAACGTCGCGAAGTTGAAATCGACGAACCCGTGTTTCTCAGCCTGATACCACAGCGCCTGATGCATGTAAGCGGCAATGCTCCCGTACGCGGGACTGTCTCGATCGAACACGAGATTCAGCGCGCGCTGGCCCGGCTCCGCTCGCGCAAGGAGGTTTTCGAGCGGCGCGTTCTCGGCGGCGAAGCGATGCAGGCGGATCGCCTGATCGGTGAGAAAAATCCAGCATCCCGCGATGATCGCGGCCTGCACGCCGACGCCTCGCCATGCTGTCCAAGGCGAACCCGACGCCGAACCCGACGCCGATGCGCGCCCATCGCTCGCCGACCGTGGCGCGGGACAGAACATCAGCGCATAGGCCGGCAGCAGGAAAAGCGCGAACCGGTGATACAGATACCCGGTCTTGAGCGCCGCGTCGGGCACGGCGAACCATATGAAGGTGACGGCCAGCATCGGAACGATCACCGCGCGGTCCCGGTTGATCCTGTCGCGCCAAAGCCACGGCGCCGCGAACATCAACGCGACGAGCGGCAAATACATGGCGGCGCTCTTGCTCATGCCCCAGACATAGACCGGCAGCGAGAGCACGCGGTGCAGATTCCAGCCCCATTTGAATACGACGATGTCCGGCACGGTTTGCCCGAGCAGCGGATCGGTCGCGCGACTGCGCAGCACATACGCAATGCACAGCAGGCCGAGCGGCACGAACGGCTCGAGCGCCCTCACGCCGTGCGCGAGCGGCCTCTGCTTGAAAAGCACGAAGCCGACGCCGACAGCGCACGCGAACAGAAACACGAGCCCGTGGCAGAAGAACAGCACCGCGCCGGCCAGCGCGATGGCGACACCCTTCTTCACCGACAACGCCGTCGCGTAACCGTACGTCAGCCAGATGAACAGAATGCCCAGCGGCGCGGCGACCAAAAACGTGTAGAAGCCCCATCCGAACGCGAAGCCGAAACATCCGGGAACGAAGAGCCAGTCGAGCCGCGCATCGCCATGCAGATGACGTCGAAAGCCCACGCACGATGCGACGAACCCTAGGTACGCGACCGTCATCAGGCACTTGAGCGCGGCCGCCACGGGCATCAGATACGTGAGCGGCAAAGCCAGCCCGTAGCCGATGAGATACGGCGTGAGCAGATTGAGTTGCACGAGGCTTTGCCACGGCGACGCACGTTCGAGCAGATCGCGCAGCAACATGACCTGGCCGGCGTGCTGCGGCAAATCGGCGAGCGGCGGACGCGGCGCGATCCAGAACAACGCTGCGCCATACAGCACGGTCGCGAGAAAAAGCACGTGCGGCAGCATCGCGGCTAGCGGGCCGGCGCGCGAGCCCGGCGCGTGCGCGGCCGCCGCATCGAGGTTCGCGCTCGCCGGCGCGGAGCGATCGACCGGAAAGTTCATGGCGTCTCCCCGATGGTGGGACGCGCGCGCGGTTCCTCGTTGGCAGAAGTCGTCGGCGTGCAGTGCGGATGGGGGCGTGTAGACGAGGCGCGGGCGCGAAGGGCCCGGATGCGCGGCGAGATGAGTTCAAACGTCGTCATAGGCGATGTTTCTCATGGCTGAAGCTGCGATGGCCAAGCATCTGCTCGGCGCGTAGAGCGCATCACTAAGCAGACCGAACGATTCATCAGACGCAAAGGTCAGTGGCCGGCGCTCTACGCAGACGACAATAACACGCGAGGTGCGACAAAAAATATGCAGAAGCTCGCGTCGCCATCCGCTCGGTGAAGCCTACCGCGTCCCT
The DNA here is from genome assembly GCF_023170545.1 of Caballeronia sp. Sq4a. NCBI lineage: Bacteria > Pseudomonadati > Pseudomonadota > Betaproteobacteria > Burkholderiales > Burkholderiaceae > Caballeronia > Caballeronia sp. Sq4a. Next base: position 2,246,800 of record NZ_CP084250.1, read on the forward strand.
CACAACTCACTCATTAAATCAATCGGTCTCCCGAAACCGATTGAACCGATTAATGCTGGTTCATCAATGGTGCCTTCTTCGAATCAGGGTTTATACCTAGACGCGACAGAGCTACACTCCTTCTCAACGACAACGCAGTGCGAGCCCCAAGCTCCTGCGGCGTCCCGCTCAACGAGATACGGAGGTTCATCATGTTCAAGTCAATCGTTCCCGCCATCGTCGTCGCTTCCGCACTGGCTGCCCCGGCGTTCGCCCACGCGGACGAAAACGGCGCCCTGACCCGCGCCGAAGTGAAGGCGCAACTGGTCGAACTGCAGCGCGCCGGTTACAACCCCGCCAGCGACCGGACGACCTACCCGGCCGCGATCCAGGCGGCGGAAGCCCGCATTCACGAGTCGCAAGGCGTTGCGGCGACGTCGTTCGGCGGCTCGGCGGACGGCGCGTCGTTGTCCGGACGCGCGAATCGCGCGGCTGCCGACGTCAACGCGGTCGATTTCAATCGTCCGTAAGCCGTATTGACCGATGCGAAGCCCGGCCCGCGCCGGGCTTTTTCGCATTCGCGTCCGCCTTTCGCGAGCGCCAGGACAGGCGCCTTACGACGGTCATCTCGCTGTAAGCCTCGGATTTTTCGACGTTTTCGGATTCTGCTTTTTCATTGGAGGCTCAGACCGCACTAAAATGTGTGTCTGCTCGTCACACGTTTCGTTTCTGCCGCCTGCCATGCCTATCCCGTCGTCGTTGCGCCTCGCTTTCGTTACGCTCGGTTTTTTCGCGCTCGCTGCCTGCGGCGGCCGCACCGCCACCACGCCCAGCTATCAGCAGGAGTTGTTCAACACCGGCGCCAGCCCTTACGCGCACAACTTCGACGCCACGGTGAAGGAAACCTGCGAAGCCGCGCGCCGCGCGTTGCTGTCGCAAGGCTTTCTCACGACGATGGCGCAGGCCGATAGCGTCGACGCCACGAAAAACTTCCAGCCGTCCGCCGAGACGCATGTGGTCGTGTCGTTCCATGTCGTCTGCACGCCGGGCGAGAATGCGACGAACCAGAGCATCGCCTATGTGAACGCCGTGCAGGACGGCTACGCGCTCAAGAAGAGCGATACGTCCGCGAGCGTCGGCCTGAGCGTGCTCGGCTCGCTTTCGCTGCCCATCCGCTCGAACAGCGACGCGATGGTCAAGATTTCGAGCGAAACCGTGCCGGCCGGCAAGTTCTATGACCGCTTCTTCGGCTTGATGGGCCACTATCTGACGACAGTGCCGCGCAGCTCGCCCATCGCATCCGATGAAGTCGAGAGCAAGCCGCTCGCGCCCTCGCTGATCGTCAGTTCGCCGGAGTTGACGCCGACGCCGATCGTCGTGCAGGCGCCCGCCGCAGCCGCGACCGCGATTCAGACGCCGGAGGCAGCGGCGGTCACTAAGCAGGAAGCGCAGGCTGCCGCCAGTACTGTGGCGGCATCGGCGCCGGTTGCGGCGTCGGCGGTGACGCATTGATGGATGGGTTGGTTGGCCGGTTGCCGCGTCGGCGGTGATGCACCGATCGATGCACCGCTTCCCCAACAATCTACCGGCTGCGAAGACCGCAGTCACGGCATTCGCACTCGTGCCGCATCGGCGATGACGCACTAGCGATCGCCGGTTCGTGCGGCGTTGAGAATTTGGCCGGCCTGCATCGGCCCTTTGTCGTCGCGCGCACTCCCCGGTCCACGCCAGAGCCGAGCGACCGAACAGCACATATCGCCGATTTGCCAGCGCCGAGCTGGCTCATCGGCCGGCTGTCCCACAAAACAAAAACGGGCTCCGGCCTAAGCCGGAGCCCGTTCGCGCGCCTCGCCTGAAACGGCCGAGGCTCGCCGCTTATTTCCCGCCGTTTTGCGGGCTCAGCGTGAGTTTGTTCGAGACCGACTGCACGCCCGTCACGCCCTTCGCCACTTCTTCGGCCTGAGCGATCTGCGCGCCTTCCGGCACGGTGCCGGTCAGCGTGACCGCGCCGCCGCGTGCGCGGACGAACACGTTCGACACATCGAAGCCCTGCGCCTTCGACAGCGCGCGGCGCACGTCGTAGCCGAGCTTGCGATCCGTCTTCTTGGTCGCGGACTTCTGCGCCTTGGTCGGCGCGGGGGATTCGGTGCCGGTGGTGGCCGCCGCATCGCTGGACTGGGCATAGGCGCTCGACGCGACCGCCACGCACACCACGACGCCCAGCGCCTTCAACATATCGACAACTTTCATGGTTTCTCCTTTTGTTTCGCTTGTTGACTTCGCACAGTTGCTGCTTCGCTCGTTTGCACTTCAAGCCGGACAGCGTGGACCGGCCTAAGGCGTACGGCACCGCGCATGCCCGTGGCCGCGCGGCCGGCGGTCCAGATGGACCGGCGAACCGGCGGCGACGTGCCGCGGATGCTGTCATGCAATGCTGCGAGAGGCTGGCGAAGAAACGAACTCGGCCGTTATTCGGGCTATGACCCGTCGGCTCGTCTATGTGTTGTCCTGACGCACGGCGCTCAACAGGCGCCCGAGGCTGCGGCGCGTGCCCGCCTGACCCAAATAGCGGGTTTTCGGACGGAAGTCCTTGCCGTGCGGCGGCGAACGTCAATTTAGCCCAGCGCGGCCATTAGCGCAAAGCATTTAACAACGCGAGGCGCCCGCACGCGACACACGCTTGTCACACGCATGCCGCCGCCGCGACGACAGCCGGGTCGCGAGGGCTTTCGCATCGCGCGTTCGGGTAAGCTCTCGGGCACGAAGTTGACAGTTGGCACCGAGATGACTCAATCAGACGGCAATCCCCAAAAGGAACGCCCGCGACGCAGGCCGCAACCGAAAATCGTCGCGCGTTTCGTCGCGGTGTCGTGGCGCGACCTCGCGCTGACGTTCGGCCCGATTCTCGTCGTGGCGATCGCCGCGCTCTACCTGGCCGTGCGGCTCATTCAACCCGCGCCGCCCAACACGCTCACCATCGCGGCCGGGCCGAAAGGCAGTTCGTTCTGGAACAGCGCGCAAAAGTACAAGGCGATCCTCGCGCGCAACCGCGTGACGCTCAACGTGTTGGAGACCCAAGGCTCGCTCGACAATCTCACGCGGCTGGAGAAGCCGGATTCCGGCGTCGATGTCGGTTTCGTGCAGGGCGGCATGATGCCGCCGGGCGCGGTGCACGACGACCTCGAATCGCTCGGCAGCGTCGCGTATGTGCCGCTCGCCGTGTTCTATCGCGGGCCGGTGGTCTCGCGGCTGTCGGAGTTCAAGGGCAAGCGGCTCGGCATCGGCGCAGAGGGCAGCGGCACACGCGCGCTTGCGCTGACGCTCCTGAAGGCGAACGGCATCGAGCCCGGCGGCGACACGCAGTTGCTGCCGCTGTCCGGCGAGGCCGCGGCCAAGGCGCTCGAAGGCGGGCAGATCGACGCCGCGCTTTTGACGGGCGATTCCGCGCAGCCGCCGACCATGGCGAAGCTGCTGCGCACGCCGGGCGTGCGCTTCATGGACTTCGCGCAGGCCGACGCCTACGCGCGCCGCTTTCCTTACCTCACCGAGATCGAATTGCCGATGGGCGCGTTCGATTTCGCCAACAATCTGCCGCCGCGCCCGGTCCACATGATCGCGCCGACCGTCGAGCTCGTCGCCCGCGACAGCCTGCATCCCGCGCTCTCGGACCTGCTCATCGAGGCGGCGCGCGAAGTCCACAGCCGCGCCAACCTGATGCAGCGCGCGAACGAATTTCCGGCGCCGCTCGCCCACGAATTCCGCATCAGCGACGACGCCGAGCGTTATTACAAGTCGGGCAAGAGTTTTTTGTACCGCGTGCTGCCGTTCTGGATCGCGAGTCTCGCCGATCGCGTTCTCGTCGTGCTCGTCCCGCTCGTCGTCGTGCTCATTCCGGCGCTGCGGCTCGTGCCGGGGCTGTATCGCTGGCGCGTGAAGTCGCGCATCTATCGCTGGTATGGCGCGCTGATTGCAATCGAACGGGAGGCGATCAGCCGCCCCGACACCGCGCAGCGCGACGCCCTGCTCGACCGCATCGACGCGATCGAATCGGCGGTCAACCGGATGAAGATGCCGCTCGCGTTCGCGGACCAGTTCTACGTGTTGCGCGAGCACATCGGTTTCGTGCGCGAGCGGCTCGCCGCCGAGGCCGGCGCGAACGCGCAGCCGCCTTCACGCCGGCAAGTCGCGTCGCGTGAAGACACGGAGCAGCGCAGCACGTAATATCGAATGATTCGATCGCGATATGCGGTCGGGAGATACGCGGCGCGCGTTCGCCGCACCGGATGCAGGACACGACGCCAGCCGGCGAAAGCCGGGGCGCGCGAGCGCCGCCGCAACCGAACACGTAGAGCGAACGACGAGGCCAGCGCGAGCGCGCCAAAAGCAAGGAGAAACGACATGAGTGCCCCGCATTCGACCGCCGACGGTCGCCCGTACTTTTTTTTCGACTTCATCTCGCCGTTCTCGTACCTGCTTCTCGAGCAGCACGACAAATGGCCCGACATGCCGTTCGAATTCGTGCCCGTGCAGTTGCTCAAGCTGCTCGACCGCTGGAAGCAGCCGCACGCGGCCACCATTCCGTCCAAGCGCGTGTTCACGTATCGCCACGCGCTCTTTCGGGCCGAACAACTCGGCATTCCGTTTCGCATGCCGCCCGCGCATCCGTTCGATCCGGTGAAGGCGCTGCGGCTCGCCGTGCTCGCAAACGGCGACATGACGCGCGTGCGCGACATTTTTCGTTTCATCTGGCGCGAAGGGCGCGATCCGTCGTCGCCGGACGGCTTTCGCGCGCTCTGCGAATACGTGGGCATGCCGGAGGCGGAATCGCGCATCGACGACGAGGACGTGAACGCGAGGCTGCGCGACAACAATGACCGCGCCGTCGAGATGGGCGTGTTCGGCGTGCCGACCTTCGTCGTGAACGATCAGATCTTCTGGGGCGAGGACACGCTGCCGATGGTGCTCTACGTCGCCCGCTCGCCGAACTGGCTGGAGGCGGCCGAGGTCAAGCGCATCAGCACCTTGCCGATGGCGCGCCCGGAAGCCGATCCCGGCGACACGACGGCAGTCGGCGGCTGAACCACGGCGAACGCGTTCGCGGCCCTCGCCTATGCCGCGCCTATGCCACGCATAGGGCATGCGCTATGGCGTCAAAAATCGGAACAGGGTTAACTGCGGTTGCGGCCGTGCGCCGCGCCGTCTCCGCGCCGTCTGTGGCAACCGTTGCCGCACCCGACACGGCGCTTCGGCCTCCGGTCCCACGCAAAGCCCATGAACGAACCCGCCGATTCCCTCGACATCTGGCTGATCCGCGTGCTGCGCACGCTTCTTCTGGAACGCAGCGTCACGCAGACCGCCCAGCGCCTGAACCAGACGCAGCCGGCCATCAGCACGGCGCTGCGCCGCCTGCGCGAGATCCTGAACGATCCGATTCTCGTGCGCGGCAAGCAGGGCATGGTGCCGACCGAATACGGCGAGACGCTGCTCGCGCCCGCGCAGCGCGCGCTGCGCGAGGTGGAGTTCGTCGCGACGCCGCACGGCGATTTCGATCCCGCCCATTCGCGCCGCACCTTCCGGCTCGCCGCGCCGGATTATCTGAACGATTTCTTCATGCCGACGCTCGTCGCCGCGTTTCGCGACGCCGCGCCCCATGCGCGCCTCGAAATCGAATCGCTGAACCCGATGCGCGATCACGAGCGCGCGCTCGACGAAGGCGAGATCGACCTGATGGTCGCCAACTGGACGAAGCCCGAGCCGCGCTTCGAGCGACAGGACCTCTTCTCCGACGTCTTCGTCTGCCTGATGCGCGCGAACCATCCGCTCGCGCGCGAGCCGCTGACGGTGGAACGCTACGCGCTCGCCGCGCACCTCGCGCCGACGCCGTACAGCGGCGCGAAGCGTCATCCGATCGACATCGGGCTCGCGCGCGCGGGCATCCGCCGGAGAATTGTCACAACGATTCCGTATTTTGGTCTCGTGCCGCAGGTGCTGCTGCAATCGGACCTGATCTTCACCGCGCCGCGGCGTTTCGCGCAACACTATGCCGCGATGCTGCCGCTCGCGGTGCTGGATTCGCCGGTGCCGTTTCCGCGCATCAAGTGCTATCGACTGTCGCGGCCGCAGTCGGACCAATCGACCGATGTGGCGTGGCTGTGCGCGCTGATGTCGCGCGTGTCGGACTCGCTCATCGGCCGAAAAACCGCGCCGGTGCATGAGTTCGCTGCGGCCGTCGCCAAATAACGTGCTCACGACATGGACGCTCTCGATCGCTTGATTCAACTCGCGCAGCTTTCCGGCACGCTCGATTTGCGTTGTCTCTTGCGCGGCCCGCTCGAAGTGGATCACACGCCCGCGCCGGCCGGCGAGGCGGCGTATCACGTCGTCCTGGACGGCGCGTGCACGGTGTCGCGCAAGGGCCATGCGCCGATCGACCTGAAAGCAGGCGATATTCTCTTTCTGCCGCGCGGCGACGCGCACGTGCTTCACGTCGCGGATGGCGACGCACGCGCTGGCGAAATGCAGACGCGCGACAACGGCGCGGTCACGGTGCGCAGTAATTGCGGCGAAGCGCAGCCGGCGGTGGATTTGCTGTGCGGACGCTTCACGTATGCGCCGCGCGCGCTTCTCATCGACGTGTTGCCGGACGCGGTGCACGTGTCGTTCACGCGCGCGTCGGCGCCCTATCTCGGCCCGCTGGTCGCGGCGATGTGTCGCGAGGCGGAGGAAGCGCAGCTCGGCGCGCCGTCGATCGTGGCGGCGCTTTCCACTGCACTCTTCGCGATGGTCTTGCGCGCGTGGCTCGCCGAGCAGCCGTCGCTGTCGGGCGTGCTCGCGCTGTTGGCGCACCGGCGGCTGGGCGCGTCCGTGATCGCGATGCTCGAACGCCCCGCCGATCCGTGGACGCTCGAAATGCTCGCAAAGGAAGCGGCAATGTCGCGCGCCACGTTCATGCGCGCGTTCTCGGCGCATTCGGAAAGCTCGCCGCTCGCGCTGTTGGGCCATGTGCGCATGCAGCTCGCGAGCACCATGCTCACGCACACCAAGAAGAGCATCGCGGATGTCGCGGCGAACGTCGGCTATCAGTCGGAAGCGGCGTTCAGCAAGCGGTTCAAAGAGGTGTATGGCGTCGCGCCGGGGAAGTTTCGGGCGGAGCGGGGGTTCGGGGCGTGAGGCGCGCTTAGATCATTGCGCGCCGCGCGCCCGGCATCGAAGCATTCGACCGCGCCCGTTCTTCCCGCACCCGCAACACCTGCGCCGCGACCGCCAGCGCAATCGACGCCGGCGCTTTATCCACGATCCCTTCGACGCCGATCGGGCATGTCATGTCGACGAGCCGTTCAGCCGCCAACCCGCGCTCCATCAATCGCCGCTCGAACTTCACGCGCTTCGTCTTCGAGCCAATGAGCCCGAAATACGCGAAGTCGTCGCGCCGCATGATGCGCTGCGTGAGCGCGAAGTCGAGCGAATGATCGTGCGTCATCACGATGAAGTACGCCCCGGCGGGCGCTTCATCGACGATCGCGTCCGGCATATCCGTCGCTTCGATCTGCACGTTCGCGGGCACCTCGTCGGGGAAAAGCTCGTCGCGAGCATCGACCCATTGGACGACGCACGGCAGCGTGCCCAGCACCTTCACGAGCGCATGGCCGACGTGGCCCGCGCCGAACACGACGACGTGCATCATGACCGCGCGCTCCTCACTGCATTGACCGCGCGCAGAATCTCCTCGGACGTCGCCGGAGCGTTCAGCGGCGGATTCACCTTGTGATCGCCGACCGCGGAGACTGCATCGCGGATCGCGAAGAACACCGAAAATGGCAGCAGCAGCGGCGGCTCGCCTACGGCCTTCGAGCGATGAATGCTGTCCTCCGCGTTCCGATTCTTGAAGAGCGACACGCGGAAATCGGCGGGCATGTCGTTGACCGTCGGGATCTTATAGGTCGACGGCGCGTGCGTCATCAGCTTGCCGTCCTTGTTCCACCAGAGTTCTTCCGTCGTGAGCCAGCCCATGCCCTGCACGAACGCGCCTTCCACCTGCCCGATGTCGAGCGCCGGATTCAGCGACGCGCCCACGTCATGCAGCGCGTCCGCGCGCAGCACGCGCATTTCGCCGGTGAGCGTGTCGATGACCACTTCCGACACCGCCGCGCCGTAGGAGTAATAGAAGAACGGGCGGCCCTGCATCGTCGCCTGATCCCAGTAGAGCTTCGGCGTCGCGTAGAAGCCGTCGGACCACAGTTGCACGCGCGCGAGATACGCCTTCGCGACGACTTCGCCGAACGGAATCGCATCTTCGCCGACGATCACGCAGTCGTTGGCAAAGCGCACGCTCGCCGCCGGCACCGTGCCCGCGCCGAACTTCTCCGCCGCGAATGTCGCGAGCCGCTCGCGCAACTGGCGCGCGGCGTCCTGCGCGGCCTTGCCGTTCAAATCCGTTCCGGTCGATGCCGCCGTCGCCGACGTATTCGCCACTTTGCTCGTGTCCGTCGCCGTCACGCGCACGCGGCCGAAGTCGATGCCCAGTTCATGCGCGACGACCTGCGCCACCTTCGTGTTCAGCCCCTGGCCCATTTCGGTGCCGCCGTGGTTCACGAGAATCGAGCCATCGGTGTAGATATGAACGAGCGCGCCGGCCTGATTGAAGTGCGTGACGTTGAACGCGATGCCGAACTTCACCGGCGTCAGCGCCAGTCCCTTCTTCAGAATCTCGTTGTTCGCGTTGAACTCGCGCACGGCCTCGCGGCGGCGGCGATAGTCGCTGGTCGCGGCCAGTTCGCCGATGAGCTCGTGCAGCACATTGTCCTCGACCGTCTGGCCGTACGGCGTGCGGTTGTTCTCCGTCTTGCCGTACAGATTCGCGATGCGGACATCGAGCGGATCGCGGCCCACCGAACGCGCGATGTTGTCCATGATGTACTCGATCGCGAACGCGCCCTGCGGCCCGCCGAAGCCGCGAAACGCGGTGTTCGACTGCGTGTTGGTCTTGCCGCAATAGCCTTCGATGGCGACGTTCGGCAGCCAGTACGCGTTGTCGAAGTGACAGACGGCGCGCGTCATCACCGGGCCGGACAGATCGGCGGAAAAGCCGCAGCGCGAAGTCATGTCGACGGCCACGCCCTCGATCACGCCTTCGTCGTCATAGCCCACTTCGAAGTCGTACACGAAATCGTGGCGCTTGCCGGTAATCATCATGTCGTCGTCGCGGTCGGGGCGCAGCTTCACCGGACACAACAGCTTCCACGCCGCGAGCGACGCGCAGCAGGCGAAGATGCCCGACTGCGATTCCTTGCCGCCGAATCCGCCGCCCATGCGCCGGCATTCGACGAGCACGTTGTGCGAATGCACGCCGAGCACATGCGCGACGAGATGCTGCATTTCCGTCGGATGCTGCGTCGAGCAGTAGACGTGCATGCCGTCGTCGTCCTTCGGCACCGCGTACGCAATCTGGCCTTCGAGATAGAACTGCTCCTGGCCGCCGAGCTTCATCGCGCCGCGTTCGTGATGCGCGGCCTTCGACGTCGCGCTGTCTGCATCGCCGCGCGCGAGCTTGAGTGGATTGAGCACGTACGATTCCGCGCGGCGCGCGTCTTCGGCGGTGAGCACGGCGGGCAGATCTTCGAATTCGATCGACGCGCGACGCGCCGCGAGCCGCGCCGTGTCGTGCGACGTCGCGACCACGATGAACATCGGCTGGCCGACGTACTGCACGACGCCCGGCGCGAGAATCGGATCGTCGTGGATGATCGGGCCGCAGTCGTTCACGCCGGGAATGTCCTCGGCGGTGAAGACGGCGACCACGCCCGGCGTCGCGCGCACCGCGTCGAAGTTCATCGACACGATCTTCGCGTGCGCCTTCGGGCTCAGGCCGAGCGCGGCGTGCAGCGTGCCCGCGACGGGCGGAATGTCGTCGGTATAGCTCGCGCGGCCGCTCACGTGCAGATGCGCGGATTCATGCGGTCGCGAGACGTGGACCTGCTTGAACGCGTCGGCGTCGTTGACGTGGGACTGCGCGTCGGCGAGAAAGGCTTCGGCTTGCTGATTCATGTTCGTGTGTGTCCTTATTTCGCTTCGACGAGTTCGATCGCGCGCACATCCAGCTTCGATTTCGCGAGCGGATTGTGCGGGCGCGTCTCCAGCCAGAAGCGGTACAACAGGCTCTTCGCCGTCTCCAGCCGATAGCCGCTGCTCGCCCGCATGTCGGTGAGCGGCGCGTAGTCCTCGCCGAGCGCGCGCATCGCGGCCTGCGCCGTGGCTTCGTGCCACTGCGCATCGGCGAGCGCGGCTTCGGCGCGCGCGGCGCGCTTGGGCGTCGCGGCCATGCCGCCGAACGCGATGCGCGGCTCGCGGATCACGTCGCCATCCGCGATATACGCGAACGCGGCGCACACGGCGGAGATGTCGGAATCGAAGCGTTTGGACAGCTTGTAAGTCCGGAAGCGCAGATTCGCGCGTTTTCCCGTGCGTGTCGGCACGCGCACCGCCGCGACGAACTCATGCTCGGCCATGTCCTTCTTCTGATACGCGAGGTACAGGTCTTCGAGCGGCATTTCCCGCGTGCCGTCGATGCTCCCGAGCACCACGCGAGCGCTCAGCGCGATGAGTCCGGGCATCGAATCGCCGATGGGCGAGCCGTTCGCCACGTTGCCGCCGAGCGTGCCGGCGTTGCGGATCGGCAGCGACGCGAACCGCAGCCACATCTCTTCCAGTTCGGGATAGGTCTTCGCGAGTTCCGCGTACGCGCGCTCGACGCTCGCGCCCGCGCCGATCTCGATCCACTCGTCCGTCGTCTCGACGCGCCTGAACGCATCGATCTGTCCGACATAGACGATGTCGCCGATATCGCGCAATTGCTTCGTCACCCACAGGCCGACGTCCGTGCTGCCCGCGAGAATGCGCGCGTCCGGCTTCTCGGCCTTGATCTTCGCGAGCGCCTCGACCGTGCGCGGCGCGTCGAACTGGCGGCCGGCGTGCTCGTAGTGGAACGTGTCGTCGCGGGCGATGGTGTCGAGCGTGCGGGCGAGCGACTGCACATCGACGGGCGAGAGCGGCGCGTGATCGAACATGCGCTCGGCCGCGTCGATGATCGGCCGGTAGCCCGTGCAGCGGCACAGGTTGCCGGTCAGCGCGTTGCTGATTTCCTCGCGCGACGGCGTCGTGCGGTGCGCGCAGCCGGTGGTCGCGTGACCGTGCTTCTCATACAGCGCGAACATCGACATGGCGAATCCCGGCGTGCAGAAGCCGCACTGCGAACCGTGGCAATCGACGAGCGCCTGCTGCACCGGATGCAGCGAGCCGTCGGGCTGGCGCAGGTCTTCGACGGTGAACAGTGCGCGGCCGTCGAGCGTCGGCAGGAACTGCACGCACGCGTTGACCGCCTTAAACGCGACGCCGCCCGCGCCGTCCGGCTCGCCGACGACGACCGTGCACGCGCCGCAATCGCCCTCGGCGCAGCCTTCTTTGGTGCCGGTGCAGCGCGCGTCTTCGCGCAGATATTGAAGGACGGTGCGCGTGGGCGACGCGCCGCTCACTTCGCGGATCGCGTTGCGGTGATAAAAGCGGATCGGCTGGGTCATGACGAGTGTCTCGCGGGGCTTCATGGCTTCTTGCTGGTTGCGCGGGGTGCGCAGCCGGTGGCGGTGAGGTTCGGGCCGGGTATTTTCGGAATAGTCCGACCGCCTCGATGGTTCGAAAGCTATCACCGCCAAAATGCGGAACCCATAGCGGACATTGCATGAGCGACATATTCGCCCCGCGATAAGTCGCCAGCGCCTTACCCGACAAGGCTTTCGGCGATCCGGCACGACCGTGCTCCCGGCGAATTTGATCCATCTGGTTAAAAAAGGCTGCGACGCTGCGCCGCAACATATGGGACAATCACGCCTTCGCGCCGAATTCAAGTCCGCACTTTCCCTATGTCCACCCAGCCCCGCACCGCCGCCGCGCCGCAAGGCGATTTCGCCGTCACTCTCCGGATCGTGTCGGTCGTGCTGTACACGTTCCTCTGCTATCTGACGATCGGCATTCCGCTCGCGGTGCTGCCGGGCTTCGTGCATACGGATTTGGGCTACGGCTCAGTGATGGCGGGCGCGGCGATCAGCGTCCAGTACTTCGCCACACTGATGTCGCGGCCGCTCGCGGGCCGCACCGCTGACACGCTCGGGCCGAAGCGAACGGTGCTGTACGGGCTGGCCGCCTGCGCGGCGAGCGGCGTGCTGCTGCTGTGCTCCGCGCTCGCGGCGCAATGGCACGCGGTGAGCCTCGTGCTGCTCGTGATCGCGCGGCTCGTGCTCGGCTTCGGCGAAAGCTGGGTCGGTACCGGCTCGATCACGTGGGGCATCGGGCGCGTGGGCGTCGCGCATAACGCGAAGGTGATCTCGTGGAACGGCATCGCGACGTACGGCGCGCTTGCGATCGGCGCGCCGCTCGGCGTGGCCATCGACCATTCGCTCGGCTTCGCGTCGCTCGGCTTCATCGTGATCGCGCTGGGCGGCATCGGCTACTGGCTCGCGACGCGCATGGCGAGCGTGCCTATCGTTCACGGCGAGCGCATGTCGTATCGCAGCGTGTTCTTCCGCGTGCTGCCGCATGGACTCGGACTCGCGCTCGGTTCCGCGGGCTTCGGGTCGATCGCCACGTTCATCACGCTCTTCTATGCCGCGCACCACTGGCCGAACGCGGCGCTTTCGCTCACCGTGTTCGGCACGACCTTCGTCGGCGCGCGCCTCTTGTTCGCCAACACGATCAAGGTCTACGGCGGTTTTCGCGTCGCCATCGTCTCGTTCGCGCTGGAATGCGCGGGCCTGCTGATGCTGTGGCTCTCCGCCGAGCCCACCTTCGCGCTGGCCGGCGCGGCGTTGACCGGATGCGGCTTCGCGCTCGTGTTTCCGGCGCTCGGCGTGGAAGCCGTCGGCCTCGTGCCGCCCGCGAGCCGCGGCGCGGCGCTCTCCGCGTACTCGGTGTTCCTCGACTTGTCGCTCGGCCTGACCGGGCCGCTCGCCGGCTATGTCGCAGGCGAATTCGGCTACGGCTCGGTGTTCCTGTTCGCGGCGCTGGCGGCGGCATCGGCGGTGGCGTTGTCGGTGGCGCTCTACATGCGCGCCGGGCGCGGCGTGGGCGGCCCGGCAACCGCGTGAACGGTCGATTCGCGGATCGCTCCACTCTCTCGTCCGAAAGAGCAGGCAAACGCCGGAAATTTTGCCCGCTCTTTGTCTTAAAATCGCCGCTTGGCCCCACAGCGTCCGATTTATGAACTCGACCACGGAAGACCGCTGGCGCGACCTGCGCCCGGACCCGGACAGCGACACTCCGCTCTATCTTCAACTCGCCCGCAAGCTCGCCAACGCCATTCACGACAACCGCTGGAACGCGGGCGAAGCGCTGCCCTCGGAGCGCGTGCTCTCGGAAGCGCTGGGCGTTTCGCGGATCACGTCGAGAAAGGCGATCGCGCTGCTGGTCGAGCAAGGGCTCATTCGACGCGAACAAGGCGCGGGCAGCTTCATCCGGCCGCGCTACGAAGACCCGCTTTCGCGTCTGTCGAGCTTCTCCGAAATGCTGCGCCGGCGCGGTTTTCAGCCGAGCTCGAAGTGGCTTTCGCGCACCATCGAGCCGGCCAATCGCGAAGAAGTCATTCAACTCGGCCTCTCGCCCGCGGCCACCGTCGCGCGTTTGAAGCGCCTGCGCCTTGCCGACGACACCGTGATGGCCGTCGAAAACTCCACCTTCCCCGCCGCGCTGATCCCCGATCCGCTCGCCATCGGCGATTCGCTTTACAGCTATCTCGACACGCGCGGCCTTTCCATCGTGCGCGCGTTGCAGCACTTTCGCGCCGTGAACGCGAGTCCGGAGATTGCTGAACAGATGGGCATCGCGCCGCACGACGCGCTGTTGCTCATCACGCGTGTCGGCTACACGGCGGACCAGCGCGCGATCGAGCTGACCGATACCTACTGCCGCAACGACTACTACGACTTCGTCGCCGAGCTTCGCAAATAACGACGTCGCCCGCCATGACCGACACCGCCACAGTCCAGCCGTCCGACCGATCGCTCACCATCATGCTGTGGCTCGTCGCGACGGGCTTCTTCATGCAGACGCTCGACTCGACGATCGTCAACACCGCGCTTCCCGCGATGGCGCGAAGCCTCGGCGAAGCGCCGCTGCGCATGCAGGGCGTCGTGATCGCGTACTCGCTGACCATGGCGATGATGATCCCGGTCTCCGGCTGGCTCGCGGACAAGCTCGGCACGCGGCGCGTGTTTTTCAGCGCGATCCTGATCTTCACCATCGGCTCGCTGTTGTGCGCGAAGGCGCAGTCGCTCACCGGGCTCGTCGCGTTTCGCGTGGTGCAGGGGGTGGGCGGCGCGATGCTGCTGCCGGTCGGCCGGCTCGCCGTGCTGCGCGTCTTTCCGGCGGAACGCTATCTCTCGGCGCTCGCGTTCGTCGCGATTCCGGGGCTCATCGGGCCGCTCATCGGTCCGACGCTCGGCGGCTGGCTCGTGCAGATCGCGTCGTGGCACTGGATCTTCCTGATCAACGTGCCGGTCGGCGTCATCGGCTGCATCGCGACGAATCTGTACATGCCCGACAGCCGCAATCCCGCGACCGCGCGCTTCGATCTCGCGGGCTATCTGCTGCTCGCGGTCGGCATGGTGGCGCTGACCATTTCGCTCGACGGTCTCGCCGACCTCGGCCTTCAGCACGCCATCGTGCTCGTGCTGCTGATTCTGAGCGTCGGCTGCTTCGTCGCTTACGGGCTGCACGCGACGCGCGCCGCGCAACCCATCTTCTCGCTCGATCTCTTCAAGATTCACACGTTCAGCGTCGGCTTGCTCGGCAACCTGTTCGCGCGGATCGGCAGCGGCGCCATGCCGTATCTCATTCCGCTCTTGCTGCAAGTGAGCCTCGGCTACACGGCGTTTCAGGCGGGCATGATGATGCTGCCCGTCGCCGCCGCCGGCATGGCGAGCAAGCGGCTCGTCACGCGGCTGATCGAGCGCGTCGGTTATCGGCGCGTGCTGGTGACGAACACCGTGCTCGTCGGCCTGATGATGGCGAGCTTCGCGCTCACGAGCGCGCATCAGCCGCTATGGCTGCGGCTCGTGCAACTGGCCGCGTTCGGCGCCGTCAATTCGATGCAGTTCACCGCGATGAACACGCTCACGCTGAAGGACCTCGGCACCGGCGGCGCGAGCAGCGGCAACAGCTTGTTTTCGCTCGTGCAGATGCTATCGATGAGTCTCGGCGTGACCGTCGCGGGCGCGATTCTCTCAACCTTCACCGGGCTCCTTCCGCGCGTCACCGAAACGAATTCGCTGCCTGCGTTCCACGCGACCTTCCTGTGCGTGGGCGTCATCACCGCGGCGACCGCGTGGATCTTCGCGCAACTCGCGCCGGAAGTGCGCGGCGGGCGCAAGAAGCCGGACCCGTCGGAAGCGAACTGAGCGATTGCGCTCCCCATCGCGACGTCGCGCAGCACCGCAGTGGTGCGCGCGGCACCGCGACGCGACGCCCGACGTCATCCCGACCCGCAATGAGCGGACGAATGCACGCGCCGCACTGCGCAAACCCGCGCCGATGCTCGATTTGCATGCTTCTTGCTCGAATGATCGGATGCGATCTTGTAAACTGCCGCTATCTCATAAAGCCGATCGACGCCCGTCAGACCATGAGCATGGTTGATCTCGACCCTCCCCGCTTCCAGCCGCCGCGCCCCGTTGCCGGCGACGACGGCTCGCGTCGCACCGTGCTGTATGGCGAATACACCGTGTTCAGCGTGTTTCAGCCGGTGTTTTCGGTGTCGCACCGGCGGGCGATCGGCTATCACGCGTCGCTGCGCGCGCGCGACGAGACGCATCGGCATGTGCCGTCGCACGAGGTCTTCACGCAGGCGGCCCGGCGCGGCGACTTGCTGGAACTTGGCCGGCT
The DNA here is from genome assembly GCF_023170545.1 of Caballeronia sp. Sq4a. Lineage (NCBI taxonomy): Bacteria > Pseudomonadati > Pseudomonadota > Betaproteobacteria > Burkholderiales > Burkholderiaceae > Caballeronia > Caballeronia sp. Sq4a. The sequence goes on from NZ_CP084250.1 coordinate 2,262,703, forward strand.
CGCCGAATCGCTGCATCTCGGCAACTTCAATGCGTTCGACAGCCACGACGAATGGCTTTTCCTCAGCCTGCATCCGGCCGCGCTGATGGACACGAGCTACGGCGACGCGCTGCTCGCCGCGCTGAAGGACATCGGCCTGCCGCCGCAGCGCGTGGTGCTCGAAGTGCCCGAGCAGGCCGGCGGCGAGACGACGCGCTTTTCCGAGATCGTCGATTCACTGCGCAAGTCGGGCTTTTTGATCGCACTCGACGGCTTCGGCGTGAAGCATTCGAACATCGACCGCGTGTGGCAGTTGCGGCCCGATATCGTCTCGCTCGACCGCTGCATTCTTCAGCAGGCGACGGAGCATTCCCATATCGAACGCGTGTTGCCGCGGCTCGTGTCGCTGCTTCACGAATCCGGCCAACTTGTGCTGATGGGCGGCCTCGCCACCGAACGCGACGCGCTCATCGCGCTCGAATGCAACGTCGATTTCGTGCAGGGCGCGTATTTCGCGCAGCCGAGCGTCGAAGCCGTGCACAGCGAAGTCGCGGCAAAAACGATGGACGCGCTCTCGGCGGCATCGCGCGAACGGGTCGCGGCCCGCGAGCGCGCGCAGGCCGCGCGGCTCGAACCGTACGTGAGCGGACTGGAACGCGCCGCCGTCAAGCTGATGGAAGGCGAGGCGCTCGCCGCCGCCACGAGCGAATTGCTGCAACTGGCCGACACCGCGCGCTGTTTCCTGCTCGACCACGCAGGCCGGCAGATCGGCGACAACGTCGTGCCTGTGGTGCGCACGTCGCAGCGCGCGAAGCGCTTCAGCCCGCTGCTGCATTCGGAAGGCGCAAGTTGGGAACGCCGGCCCTATTTCATCGAGGCGCTGCGCGCGCCGGGGCGCGTGCATCTCACGGCACCGTATTTGTCGATCAACGAGGCGCACCTGTGCGTGACGGCGTCCATCGCGGCGCAAACGCCTTACGGGCTCCAGGTGCTGTGCGTCGACATCAACTGGGAAGGCGTGCCGAAGCGCCGCTGAGACGCCTTTCTTCCATGCGGCGCTTACTTAACAGCGCCGCATCCGTCCCCGAAAGCAAGCGGTCCCAAACAATTCACGAAACCTAGGGAAACAGATACCGTACTGTCTCGGGCGCGCGACACGAGTGCCCTAACGCACAGAGCTAGAAAAAGAGCCCTCGTTATTCTGTACGCAAACGGTTCGGCGGCGCTCGCCCGAATCTCACGACGAATGATCGCAACGAGGAAATCATGGCCGAAGCTAGCGTTCCCCTGTGCGTCGATCTGGACGGCACGCTGACCGCCACCGATCTGCTGGTCGAATCGTTCCTCGTGCTCGTCAAGAAGAATCCGGTCTATATCCTCTACTGTTTCGTCTGGCTCTTGCGCGGCAAGGCTTATCTGAAGGCGCAGATCGCCGAGCGCGTGGCCATCGACGTGTCCGTGCTGCCGTATAACGCGCGTTTCGTCGAATATCTGCGGGAGCAGCGTCAATCGGGACGCGACCTTTATCTCTGCACGGCGTCGAACAAACAGTTCGCAGAACAGATCGCCAAGCACTTCGGCATCTTCACGGGCGTGCTTGCGAGCGACCACGCGCACAATCTCAAAGGCAGCCAAAAGGCCGGCGCGCTCACGAAGGAATTCGGCGCGCACGGTTTCGATTACTGCGGCAACGCGCTCGCCGACGTGCCGGTCTGGAAGGCGTCGCGGCAGGCGATCGTCGTCGGCAACCGGCACATCGCGGCGGCGGCGGAGAAGGTGAACAAGACGATCGTCTTCTTCGAAGAAAAGCGCTCGCTCGTTCGGCTGACGCTCAAGGAAATGCGCGTGTACCAGTGGGTGAAGAACCTGCTGATTTTCGTGCCGCTGCTCGCGTCGCACCGCTTCACCGATCCGGCGATGCTGCTCGACGAAACGCTCGCGTTCTTCTCGTTCAGCTTCTGCGCCTCCGCGGTGTATCTGCTGAACGACATGCTCGATCTCGACTCGGACCGTCGCCACGCGAAGAAGCGCAACCGGCCGTTCGCGTCCGGCCAGCTGCCGCTGACCTACGGCATGGCGCTCACGTTGACGCTGCTCGTCGCATCCGCCGCGCTTGCCGGGCAACTCGCGCCCAACTTCCAGCTGGTGCTCGGCGGCTACTTCATCGTGACGCTCGCGTATTCGTTCAAGCTCAAGCGCCTGATGCTGGTGGATGTCTTCACGCTCGCCGCGCTTTATACGTCGCGCGTGATCGCGGGCGGCGCGGCGGCCGATATCCTGCTGTCGGACTGGCTCATCATGTTCTCGGTGCTCATCTTCCTGAGCCTCGCGATGGTCAAGCGTTACACGGAACTCGACGCCCTCTTGCGCGACGGCAAGGTGTCGGCGGCCGGGCGCGGCTACGTCACGCAGGATCTCGGCATTCTGCGTTCGTTCGGCACCGCGTCGGGCTATGTCGCCGTGTTGGTGCTGGCGCTGTATCTGAACTCGTCGGACGTGCGGCTGCTGTATCGGCATCCGCACGCGCTATGGGTGCTCTTCGGGCTCTTGCTGTACTGGGTGAGTCGCGTGTGGATGCTCGCGTTTCGCGGCGAGATGCACGACGACCCGATCGTCTACGCGATCAAAAACCGCCTGAGCCTGCTCGTCATCTGTCTATGCATCGCCACGATCGTCGCGGCGATCTAGCTCCCAACCTGACTGCGCTTCATGCAATACATCACGCTTCTTCTGAGCGGCACGTGCAGCGCGCTCGCGAGTATCCTGCTGCGTCTCGCGGGCACGCTGCCGGCGAGCGGCCACGCGCTCGTCTTCGGCATGGAGCCGCGCGCGCTCATCTACCGGCTCGGGGCGATCGGCGCTTATGGCGCGGGCTTCGTGCTGTATGCGCTCGCGCTGCGGCGCGTGGAACTGAGCGTGGCGTATCCGCTGATGGTCGCGGTGACGATACTCGAAATCATGCTGTTCGGCGTGGTGCTCGGCGAGGCGATGTCGCTGCGCACGCTTGCCGGCGCCACGTTGTTGATCGCAAGTGTTCTGCTGCTTTACGCGCCCGCTCCGGCCACGGCCTGAGCGGCGCGAATATCAAATAAAAGAGTCGTTTCGGGGAACTGTCATGCTGATCTCACGGACTGCCACGGGCAAGTCCGCGCCGAGTCTCGGCGCGATTTCGACGACGTTGATCGTCGTTGCACTAGCGATGATCGCGGCGCGCGTGCCGCACGTCTACGCGCAGTTCCGGGCCGATCCCGCGAATGCGTTCAGCGATTTCAATTACTACCTGTACGCGTTCACGACCGTGCTCAGCCATCCCGCCGATGCGACGGTGCTCTACGATCACGCGGGCCTCGTCGCGTTCATGCGCTCGATCGGCGCCCGCGATACCGGCATGGACGTGTTTTATGCGTATCCGCCGCAATTCGCGTGGCTGTTCTCGCCGCTCGGCGCGCTCTCGCCGCTCGGGGCGAAGACCGTGTGGGTCGGCGGATCGCTGGTGCTGTTCGCGCTGGGCGTCGCGATGGTCGCGAAGCTCGCGTATCGGGGCGCGGATCGCGGCGTCGTGCTGCTGATCGTCGCGCTCGCGCTCTTGAGCCGCCCTTTCTTCGACGATGTCTACTGGGGCCAGTCGAACGAGTTGCTCTTCTTCCTGCTCGCGGCGACGTTCTTCTTCATCGATCGCGGCAATCGCGGGCTCGCGGGCGTGTTCCTCGGCGCAGCGATCGCGCTGAAGGTGACGCCCATCACCATTGCGGGCCTTCTGCTCTTGCGACGTGAATGGCGCACTGCCCTGTTCACGTTCGTCACGTCCGTCGTGCTGACCGCGATCACTGCGTGGGCGCTCGGTTTTCATGCGATCTGGCATTACGTCGTGTCCGACATGCCGCGCCTCAACACGCAGAACCTCATGCTTGGCGGCGCGCCGATCAACGTTGCGCTGCGCGGCGGCCTGCAAACGGTGATGGAGAGCGCCGGCCTCAGCGCGTCTCAGCCGATGCTCGGCGCGGTATGGCTTGCCACCGCCTCGGTGGTCTGCACGCTGGCCGTGGTATTGGTGGCGCGGCGCCACGCGGACCGTCGCATCGACTTCGCGCTCGCCACGATGACGATGCTCGTCGCATCCCCGATGCTGGAGCCGGTGCATCTGGTCGTTGCGCTGATCCCGGTGTGCATTCTGTTCGGCACGGCATTCGAGCGGCCCGGCGCGCGGCTGTCGCGGGTCGCGCCGCGAGTCGAATTGCTGCTCGCGAGCCTGGCGGTCGCGGTGATGGCGTTCGCGTCGCGCGGCGCGAGCTACACGGTCGCGGTATGGCTGCTGTACGCGCTGCTCGTCGCGCGATACTTCGCGACCGGCGGCGTCACGCGCGTTCGTTCGATTCCGGGCGCAGAAGATCGAACGCCGCCAGCGCGAGCACACCCGACATCACGATGAGCGCGGCGGAGTGGCGTCCGAAGTAAAGCAGCGCGGCGGAAGTCCACGCCGCGACGCAGAGGGCAGCGAAGCGTTTCATGATGAAGCGGTGGTGCAGGAAAAGACCGCTATTTTATCGGGCGGGCGTGGATGAACGCATGAAACGGCCGCTTGCGGCGTTGCTGATGGCATCCGCTCGATTGCGTCAGCCGAGGCTTCGGTCTCTCGTGCACCGCCCCTCGGCCCGCAACGACACCACGCTTACTGCGCCGCCAGATAGAACGCCTGATCCCGCTGCGGCGTCACGCCGATCACGGTGAGCAAGCCATTCACGACCGTCGCTTCGACGGGCATCGACACGTTGTTGAGACCGCACAACGCGCCGCTGAAGTTCAGCGTGCCGTCGAGCAGATGCTTGCCGGTTGCGCGTGGCTTGAAGCTGCCCGTGAACGTGCAGGCGCTTTGCGTGCCGTTGGCCGTGCCGTCGGCCGCGAAGGTGATGGTCGAGACGGGGTTGAAGCCCGAGCCGCTCGTCCACGTACGCGCGACATCGCTCAAGGCGAGCGGCGTGTCGTAGGTCGTGTTGTAGTTGCCGTTGAAGGCGGTGGCGGTCGTGTCGGGGCTCACGAAGAGACTCGTGGTGGCGGTCAGTGCGCTCTTCGCCGTGAAGTTGCCCGTCAGGGAGCCTGCGCGAATGGCGCCGAGGTTGTGGAAGCCGACCGTCGCGGAATCGGAGAACGCGCCGTCGGTGGCCGTCATGATGCCCTCGATCATCCAGACGAACGAGCCGCTCTGCGTATAGATGCTGAAGTACTGCCCGGTTTCCAGCACGATGGTCTGCGCCGCGAACGACTGCGACGAATTCGCCGACCCGTACCAGAGGCCTTCGGGCAATGCGTGAGACGTTTTCGGAACGCAGGATTTGGTCAGATTGCTGAGATCCGACACGCAGGTCTTGTCGTCGCCGCCGCCGCCGCATGCGGCGAGGATGGGCAGAGCGAGCAGGCAGAGTTTCGATACGAGTTTCATGGCGAGTTCATTGTCTTCGGAGTGAGCACAGGCCGCCGCTCTCGACGGATGCCGACAATGAAATAACGGAATCGCGCAGGGAAACTTTAATCAGGCGAGCTTGCGAAGCGTCTATGCCGCGCTCACCACCGCTTCGCGCAGCGCGTCGTATCTCCTGAGTCAAAAGAAAAGCCCTCGCACGGAGGGCTTTATCTTCGGAACGCTGACCGGACTCGCTGTCCGGCACATCCGGTTGTCACCTCGGCGACAACCCATCATCCATTTACGCGCCAAAATTCTTCGAAGCGAAGTCCCAGTTCACGATGTTCCAGAATGCCTCGATGAACTTCGGACGCGCATTGCGATAGTCGATGTAGTACGCATGCTCCCACACGTCCAGCGTGACGAGCGGCTTGCTGTCGGTGGTCAGCGGCGTCGCGGCGTTGCTCGTCGAGACGATATCGAGCGAGCCGTCCGTCTTCTTCACGAGCCACGTCCAGCCCGAGCCGAACGTGCCCACGGCGACTTTCGCGAACTCTTCCTTGAACTTGTCGAAGGAGCCGTATTTCGCGTTGATCGCGTCGGCCAGCGCGCCGGTCGGAGCGCCGCCGTTCGGCGACAGGCTGTTCCAGAAGAACGTGTGATTCCACGTCTGAGCAGCGTTGTTGAACACGCCGCCCGACGACTTCTTCACGATTTCTTCGAGCTGCATGTTCTCGAATTCAGTGCCCTTGATCAGCTCGTTGAGCTTGGTCACATAGGTCTGGTGGTGCTTGCCATAGTGAAACTCGAGCGTTTCTTCCGACATGTGCGGAGCAAGCGCGTTCTTGTCGAACGGCAGCGGCGGGAGCGTATGTTCCATGATTGCGAGCTTCCTTTCTATGTGGATTGTGGGACTGTGAGGAGTGAAGCAGTGGAGCAATGGATTGTAGGCGAGTTGGGATAACCCCGCAAACCGCCCGCCTTTATGAGCATGATCGCTTTCGTACCGTCAAAAGCGGCGTAAAAAGTGCTCGCGGCCGCGCTTCGCGCCACGTCGAAATTACGCCGTGACGCGAGCGCGAAACGCGTCAGAAATCGTCGGACAGACGCGGCTGAACGTCGGCGAGAACGACATCCGCCGAGCCTTGCGCGAGGTGCACCGTGAGCGCGCGCTTGGGCTTGAGTGCGTTCGGCGCGCGCAGCGCTCGGCCCGTTTGCGTGTCGATGAACGCGGCATAACCGCGTTCCAGCGTGCGCTGCGGGCTGAGCACCTGCAAGCGCGCCGCCAGTTCCGACACACACGCTTTCTCGCGCTCGCGACGACGCTCGTTCGCGCTTTTCATGCGCTGCGCGAGCCGCAGCACATGCTCGCCTTGCGCGGCGACATCCGGCCGCCTGCGCTCCCAGCGATACCGCACGAGCGCGAAGTGCGAGCGGGCATCGCGCACGGGCCGCGCGCCGGCACTTGCAAGACGGCTTGCCAGTTGCCGCAGATGGACGCGCTGCCGCGCGAGCCGCTCGGCCGGACTCACGAGCCTGCGCGCGAGCCAGTCGAGTTGCTGCGCGCGACGCTCCATCGTGCGTCCGAAGGCGCGCGCGAGCGCCGCGTGCCGATGATCGAGCTCGCGCAGCAACAACACGCGCTGCGGACTCACGAGCTCGGCTGCGCCGGTCGGCGTGGGCGCGCGGACATCGGCGGCGAAATCGGCGATGGTGAAGTCCGTCTCGTGACCGACGCCGCTCACCACCGGCAGTTCGCTCGCCGCAATCGCACGAGCGAGCACTTCCTCGTTGAATGCCCACAAGTCTTCGATCGACCCGCCGCCGCGACACACGATCAGCACGTCGACTTCGCGCCGCGCGTTGGCCGCTTCGACCATCGCCGCGAGTTTCGCGCCGGCGCCCGTGCCCTGCACCGGCCCCGGATACACGATCACCGGCACATGCGGCGCGCGGCGCGCGAGCGTCGTCAGCACGTCGCGCAACGCGGCGGCCTGCAACGACGTAACGATGCCGATTCCGCGCGGATGCGTCGGCAGCGCGCGCTTGCGCTCGGCGGCGAAGAGGCCTTCGCTCTCCAGTTGCGCCTTGAGGCGCAGAAACGCTTCGTATAGGCGCCCCTGCCCCGTGCGCCGCACCGCTTCGACGCTCAGTTGCAATTCGCCGCGCGGCTCGTACATGGCGACGAGCGCGCGCACTTCGATCTTGTCGCCTTCGCGCGGCACGAACTCGGCGTACTGCGCGCGGCTTCGGAACATCACGCAGCGCATCTGCGCGTTGGCGTCCTTGATCGAAAAATACCAGTGGCCGCTCGCGGCGCGCGTGAAGTTCGACACTTCGCCCGATACCCAGACGAGCGGAAACGACCGCTCCAGCATCGTGCCGATCGCACGGTTGAGCACGGAAACGGGGATGACGGCGTCGCCGCCTGGCGTCGGCAAGGAATCGGGAGTCATGGTTCGGATCGGATGAAAGGCGCGTCGCCCGGCGCGGTCCGCCTGGCAAGGCCCCGCCAGTGTAGCAAGTGTCCACACAGAAGAACTTACCGATGCGGCTCCCCGACGGCCGCCAGACGCCCATGAGTTCGTAGCAAGTCTTTGATTCGACGCGTTTTCTTTCGGAAAGCCAGGCAATTTCCCGAAGCAACTCTTTCCTGAAGCGGATTTCGCCTTTTCGAACGCCAAATTCTTCACAGAGTTATCCACAGTTCGCGTCGGCGCCGCGAACGGCTGCGCCGACTGGCGAAGAGCGCGTTCGCGCGCTAGAGTGCCGGGTCGTGCACCGGCTCGCGAGGTTCCGAGGTCGCTTCGGACCTTTGAGCGCGCACCGCCGGTCGAACCGTACAACGCATACCGAAATCGAAGGAGTTGCCGTTGCGCGCCCTGCCGTACCCGACATCGTTCCCGCGTCACTGCGCATTGAATGCCGTCCGCGCGAAGGCGGTCCATGTCTGACTTCAAGCCGCCGATCGAAAACTTCTTTGCCCGCGAATGGCGTCGGCGCGGCGGCGTCGCGTGGGCGCTGACGCCGTTTGCGTGCGTGTTCGGCGCAATTGCCGCGACGCGCCGCGCGCTGTTCGACGTGGGCTGGATGAAGCGCGTCGATGTCGGCGTGCCGGTGGTCGTCGTCGGCAACGTGACCGTCGGCGGCACAGGCAAGACGCCGACCGTCATCGCGCTCGTCGAGGCGCTGCGGGCGGCGGGCTTCCAGCCGGGCGTAGTCTCCCGCGGATACGGCGCAAAGGTCGCAGAGCCGACGAGCGTCACGCCCGCGAGCGTCGCGAGCCAAGTCGGCGACGAGCCGCTTCTGATCGCGCGCCGCACGCATGCGCCGGTGTTCGTCTGCCCGGACCGCGTCGCCGCCGCGCGCGCTTTGCTGAACGCGCATCCGAATGTCGACGTGATCGTGAGCGACGACGGCCTGCAGCACTATCGCCTCGCGCGCGTGTTCGAACTCGTCGTGTTCGACGACCGGCTCGGCGGCAACGGCTTTCTGCTGCCCGCAGGTCCCTTGCGCGAGCCGATGTCGCGCCATCGCGATGCCACGCTCATCAACAGTCCTTACGACCGCACGCTGCCGCCGTGGGCGAACACGTTCGCGCTCGATCTCGAACCCGGCGACGCGTGGCTGCTCGACGATCCCTCGGTGCGCCGGCCGCTCGCGCAGTTCGCCGGCGAGAAAGTGGTGGCGGCGGCGGGCATCGGCTCGCCCGAGCGTTTTTTCGCGACGCTGCGCGCGGCGGGCATCGCGCCGACGACTCGCGCCTTCCCCGATCACTACGCGTACCGCGAGAATCCGTTCGCCTCGGTCGAAGCGGACGCGATCCTGATCACGGAAAAGGATGCAGTAAAATTCGGAGCCTGGCGCGACGCGCGCATCTGGGTCGTTCCCGTGCAAGCCGTGCTCAGCCCTCGCCTCATCGCTCTCGTTGTGGAGAAACTCCGTGGACGCACGTCTGCTTGAAATCCTCGTCTGCCCTATCTGCAAGGGCCCGCTCAACTACGACCGCGCGGCACAGGAGCTCGTCTGCAACGCGGACAAACTCGCGTATCCCATTCGCGACGGCATTCCGGTGATGCTCGTGGACGAAGCGCGACAGACGGTCGAAGGCACGCCCGTCACGCCGCTGAAGCCTGTCGGCGACCTCTGAAGTCATCGTCATGTCCGTGCCGTTCATCGCCGTCATTCCCGCGCGTCTCGCGTCCACGCGGCTGCCGAACAAGCCGCTCGCCGATCTCGGCGGCAAGCCGATGGTCGTGCGCGTCGCCGAGCGGGCGCGCGAGTCGGGCGCGAGTCACGTGCTCGTCGCGACGGACTCGCACCTCGTCGTCGAAGCAGCGCGCGATCACGGTATCGAGGTGATGCTCACGCGCAGCGATCATCCGACCGGCACCGACCGCCTCGCCGAAGTCGCCACGCGCCTGAACTGGAGCGACGAGACCATCGTCGTGAACGTGCAGGGCGACGAACCGCTGATCGACCCGCAACTCGTGCGCGACGTCGCCACGCATCTCTCCGCGCACGGCGAATGCGCGATCGCCACGGCTGCGCATCCGATCCACGATCCCGCCGACGTCTTCAATCCGAACGTGGTGAAGGTCGCGCTGGATGCGAAAAGCGTCGCGCTCTACTTTTCTCGCGCGCCGATTCCGTGGTCGCGCGATGCGTGGCAGCCGCACTGGCCGGACGTCGCCTCGCTGTCCGCGCTGCCCGCCGTGCCGGACAACGTGCTGCGGCATATCGGCCTCTACGCCTATCGCGCGAAGTTTCTGCGCGACTTCCCGACGCTCGCTCAAGCGCCCATCGAAGCGGCCGAAGCGCTCGAACAACTGCGCGCGCTGTGGCACGGCGAGCGCATTGCGGTGCTTGTCACGCAAGACGCGCCACCGCCCGGCGTCGACACGCCCGCGGACCTCGCGCGCGTGCAGGCGCTCTTCGCACGCGCGAACTGAACGCATCGCGCAACCGGTGTATACCCCGCCAAACGCCCGCGCGACGGGCGTCTTAGCGGTTTCCATAATCGCTATCAGGGCCGCGATCGTAATGAGGCGTGGCATAATCAAGCGATTGCGCGAGCCTTCCGGTCAGCGCCACGCTCAACGTTGCGCCGCTGTCCGCGGGTGCCGCGCTGCCTGTCGAATCGGCCGCGCCGCCTGTCGTCGACGCCGCCCGAGCGTCGCCGCCGGATGTCACGAACCTCGCGCCAGCGGTTTCTAGACGATTCGGAGATATCACCATGCGGTTGATCCTGTTGGGCGCACCCGGCGCGGGCAAGGGCACCCAGGCAAACTTCATCAAGGAGAAATTCGGCATTCCGCAGATTTCCACCGGCGACATGCTGCGCGCCGCCGTGAAAGCCGGCTCCCCGCTCGGCGTCGAGGCGAAACGCTACATGGACGCGGGCGAACTCGTGCCGGACCTGCTCATCATCAATCTGGTGAAGGAGCGGCTGCTGGAAAGCGACTGCACCAACGGTTATCTGTTCGACGGCTTTCCGCGCACCATTCCGCAGGCTGAAGCCATGAAGAGCGCCGGCGTCGTGATCGACTACGTGCTCGAAATCGACGTGCCCTTCAACGAGATCATCACCCGCATGAGCGGGCGTCGCGTGCATGCGCCGTCGGGGCGCACGTATCACGTCACGTTCAATCCGCCGAAGAACGACATGGTGGACGACGTGACCGGCGAGCCGCTCATCCAGCGCGAGGACGACAAGGAAGAGACCGTGCGCAAGCGTCTCGACGTGTACGACGCGCAGACGAAGCCGCTCATCGCGTATTACAACGACTGGGCGAAGTCGGGCGCGACCGAAGACGGCCTGAAGGCGCCGCAATACCGGCGCATCTCGGGTTCCGGCAGTGTCGATGAAATCCGCGATCGCGTGTTCGCTGCGCTGAAGTAAGCAGCCGAGCATCCAAGAAACCCGCTCCGAACGAGCGGGTTTTTTTGTGCGCGCTCGCGGCAACGCGTTGGCTACAATCGACGCGTCGCCCGCGAGGGCCACACTACAAGGAGAAGACACATGGAGATGAAAGACAACGTTGTATTGATCACGGGCGGCGCGTCGGGTCTGGGCGCGGCGACCGCGCGCGTCGTCGCGGGCAATGGCGGCAAGCCCGTGATCGCCGACATGAACGAAGCCGCGGGCGAAGCGCTTGCGCGTGAATTGTCCGGCGTGTTCGTGAAGTGCGACGTGAGCCGCGAAGACGACGGACAACGCGCCGTCAATGCCGCGACGAAGCTCGGCACGCTGCGCGGCCTCGTGAACTGCGCGGGCATCGCGCCGGCATCGAAGACGGTCGGGCGCGACGGTCCTCACCCGCTCGATCTGTTCAGCAAGGTCGTCGCGGTCAATCTGATCGGCACGTTCAACATGATCCGGCTCGCGGCCAACGCGATGTCGAAGAACGAGCCGAACGTGGCGGGCGAGCGCGGCGTGATCGTGAATACGGCGTCGGTGGCGGCATTCGACGGGCAAATCGGGCAGGCGGCGTATGCGGCGTCCAAAAGCGGCGTCGTGGGCATGACGCTGCCGATCGCACGCGATCTCGCGCGCAGCGGCATTCGCGTGATGACGATTGCGCCGGGCATCTTCGAAACGCCGATGCTGCTCGGCATGCCGCCCGACGTGCAGACGGCGCTCGGCGCGATGGTGCCGTTCCCTTCCCGCTTCGGCAAGCCGGACGAGTTCGCGATGCTGGTCAAGCAGATTTTCGACAACCCGATGCTCAACGGCGAAGTGATCCGCCTCGACGGCGCCATCCGCATGCAGCCGAAATAAAGGCGCCGGTTGAATCTCGGCTCAGTCGCCGTTTTCCTGCGTGCGCAGTCGCAGATCGTGCAGCTCTGACTCGACGACGGTGGCATCCACCGCGTCGGGGCGGTCTTCCAGATAGCGCTGAAGGTCTTCGAGCGCGGGACGCAAATAATCGAGCCGCGCGTACGCGAAACCGCGATCGCGCACTTCCTCGATGCTGTCCGGCAACGCGATCACCAACCGCTGCTGCACAGCAAGCAGACGCTGCCAACGCTCTGTCTGAAGATAGATGCTCTTGAGGTTGCGCAGCATTCTCGCGACGATCTCGCGGCGCGTCGCGGGCTGCAACAGCACGCGCAACGCGCTGCCGATCGATTCGCCGACGCGCTGCACATACGGCTCCAGCATTTCGACCATCTGCGCTTCGGAGAGCGACTGGCCGGTGGTCGGATCGAGCATGAGATCGCTGCCGGGCGTCGCGACGCGCAACAGGAAATGTCCCGGAAACGACACGCCCTGCACCGGCAAGCCAAGCTGCTCGGCCATTTCCAGATAGATAACGGCAAGCGAAATCGGGATGCCGCGCCGACGGCGCAGCACCGCGTTCAGATAACTGTTGTCCGGATCGTAGTAATCGTTCAGGTTGCTGGAGAAACCCAGCTCGCGGAAGAAATAGCGATTGAGCGCCTCGACGCGCTGTTTGACATCCGCGTCCTCCGGCATGCGGCGGCGCGCGCGCACGACCAGTTCGTCCAGTTCCGCGAGCACCGCCTGCATGTCGACGTCCGGATAGGCGTCCTGCGCGAGCGACAGCGCGGCCTCCGTGAGCGGCAGGCTCTCGTCGTCGGCCATCAGGGCCGAGAAATAATCGAGGATACGCGTCGTCGTCATCAATGCGCTCGTCTCTTGAAGTAAGCGTATTTGAAGCCCATTGCGGAAAGCATACCGAAATACAGTCCCGCGAACACAACCAGGCTAGCTCCGAGCAGCATGATTCGTGCGAAGGGTGTCGCGCGCATGGCAATCCAGTCGAAATTGGCCGACACCCAGTGCATCGCGCCGGCGAGCACGAGACACGCGCCGATCAGCTGCACGAAAAAGCGCGTCCAGCCCGGCGACGGCTGATAAATGCCGCGGCGGCGCAGTCCGATGAAAAGCAGCAGCGCGTTGGCGAGCGCGCCGAGGCCGATGGACAGCGTCAACCCCGCGTGCGAGAAAATCGGCACGAAGATGTAATTGCTCACCTGCGTCATGATGAGCACGCCGACGGCGATCTTCACCGGCGTCTTGATGTCCTGCTTCGCGTAGAAACCGGGCGCGAGAATCTTAATGAGAATCAGCCCGACGAGCCCGATGCCGTACGCCGACAGCGCGCGGCCGACCATCACGACGGAATGGCCGTCGAACTTGCCGTAGTGAAAGAGCGTCGCGGTGAGCGGCTCCGCAAAGAAAAAGAGCGCGACGGCGCTCGGCGCGGCCAGCAGGAACGTGATGCGCAAGCCCCAGTCGAGGAGCGCCGAATATTCGTCGGCGTTGGCGTCGACGTGCGCTTTCGACAGACTCGGCAGGAGAATGGTGCCGAGCGCCGCGCCGAGCAGCGCGGTCGGGAATTCCATCAGCCGGTCGGCGTAGTTGATCCACGACACCGCGCCCTGCCCGATATTCGACGCGATATTCGTGTTGATGATGAGGCTCAATTGCCCGACCGACACCGCGAAGGTCGCGGGCACCATCTTCGCGAGCACGCGTTTAACGCCCGGATGCGCGAGCGCGCGCCGGAAGTTCACGCCGACAGCCGGCATCATGTCGATCTTCTTCAAGCCGGGCAGTTGCACGAGGAATTGCAGCAGGCCGCCCGCGATCACTGCGTAGGCGAGCGCGTACACCGGCACTTTCATGTGCGGCGCGACGAACACCGCCGCGAAGATGAACGCCACGTTGAGCAGCACCGGCGCGAACGCGGGCAGCGAGAACTGCTTGTACGTGTTGAGGACGCCCGAGGCGAGCGTCGTCATCGAGATGAAGATGATGTACGGGAACATGATCCGCGTCATCTCCACGGCGAGGCCGTACGCCGCGCCGTCGTGCCTGAGTCCCGACGCGACCGCGAACACGACCCAGCCCGCGCCCGCCATGCCGACGAGCGACAGCACGACGAGGCCCCAGGTCAGCACGGTCGACATGGCGTCCACGAGCGCCTTGGTCGGATCATGCCCCTTGCTGTTCTTGAACTCGGCGAGGATCGGCACGAACGCCTGGGCAAACGCGCCTTCCGCGGACAGGCGCCGCAGCAGGTTCGGAATGCGGAACGCGACGTAAAACGCGTCGGTGTAGAGACTGGCGCCGAAGGCTCGGGCGATCAGCGTTTCGCGGATCAGGCCGGTCACGCGCGACAGCAGCGTGAAGCCGCTGACCGTCAGGAGGGCTCGGAATAGATTCATGGGGCGCTTATTATACGGGCCGAGGGTGACGCGCTCCGGTAACGCTGGCGCGCAACGCCGCGAGAATGACGGATTGCACCAAATTCGTGGCGGCGCGGGCACGGCCTGCCGCCCGCACCGTCGCGCTTGTCATATGTCGTCTTCGCTTGCTATAATCGCGGGTTTCGACGGCCGGTTCTGGCGAAATTGCGCCCGAAACGGGAATCCGGCGGGAAGTCTGACTTGAAGCGCCGGCGTGCTTTTCGCGACTTCCGGCTCTGTCGGCAGTGTTCCAAAGGCGTCCAACTTGGGCGTCTCAGGTTTCCGGGCGTATGGCGAATGGCTTACCCGCTCAATCGCTTCCCGGAATTTCAGATCAAAGGCAGCGCGCGTCGTTCACCGCTTCCGGCCCGCCGGGTCAGAAGGTGAAGCCCGCTCCGACAAGTAACAGCAGAAACAGGATAAGGAACCGTCATGGCAAATACCGCACAAGCTCGCAAGCGCGCCCGTCAGGCCGCCAAAGCCAACTCGCACAACTCGGCGCTGCGCTCGAAGTTCCGCACGGCCATCAAGGCAGTTCGCAAGGCAATCGAAGCCGGCGATCAGGCCAAGGCCGCCGAAGTGTTCAAGTCGTCGGTCAAGACGATGGACATCATCGCGGACAAGAAGATCATCCACAAGAACAAGGCCGCTCGTCACAAGAGCCGCCTGGCTGCAGCCATCAAGGGTCTGCAGGCTCCCGCAGCCCAGTAATTCCGGCTCGTTTTCGGCGGGCGCTTGCGGTTCCTTGAATCGCGCGCTCGTCGGAACGGCTTCCTGTTTCCGCTGCGCTGTAACGAAAAAGCCCGCTTGCGCGGGCTTTTTTGCGTCCTGCTGCCGACCGTGCGGCTCAGTCTAGCGACGCTGCTGCGTCTGCGTGCCGTGATGCGGCGGCAGTTCGCACGCCTCGGTCACCACGAGGTCGTTGTCCTTCGCGAAGTTCAGCACGAAGTCGAAAGCCATCGGCTCGATGTCACGCAGACGCGAATCGACGATCACGACTTTGATATCGCCGATCATGGTCGGGCGCACGTAGATGGAATATTGCAGGCGCGCGTTCGGCCCTTTCGCTTTCGGCCCGAAGCCCGACATGACACCGCACAGGCGCTCCGACCAGTCGCTCGGCCGAAACTTCCTCCCGCTCTTGGTGATGCCTTGTATGAAGTACTCGGTAGGGGATGATTCAGCCATGTAGCAATACCTTTTGTCGGCCGGTGGCGGCACCGGCGAATGCACACGCTTGACGCGGCGACCGCGCCGGCCGGCACGAGCGCCGGGCGGCGCCTGGCCAACGGTCCGAAGAGGACCGCCCGCGACCGCGACTGGATGGCGGACTCGGCAGCACGAAGAGATCGCAAGCGCAAAAGAACGCCGAGCGGACTCTTGCGAGCCAACGCCGACCATGCGCGTGAAACGGTGCTGAGCGTTACTGAGTGTTGCAGAGTTGTTGAAACGAGCGCCGGCAATTATACCGCAGCGCCCCTTTTTCCGCAGCGCACACAGGCTCGCGCGCCTGTCTATCGGCCTTTCCGCCGCCTCGTCAAACCTCGCAAAATCCTTTATGCTCGAACGCCAACCCACTCCCGATGGCGGCGCCGTCCGGTCGAGCGACGTCTTCCGGCAGTCGCGCAGCCGGTTCGAAGCCGCTGCTTGCGTTTCATGACCGCCAAGAAAATTCGCCACTATCTTCAGTTCAAGGATTTTTCGCTCGACGATTACGAGTACGTGCTGGAACGCGCCCGCATCCTGAAGCGCAAGTTCAAGAACTACGAGACGTATCACCCGCTGCACGACCGCACGCTCGCGATGATCTTCGAGAAGAACTCGACGCGCACGCGCCTTTCGTTCGAAGCAGGCATCTTCCAGTTGGGCGGTCACGCGGTGTTCATGAGCACGCGGGACACGCAACTCGGGCGTGGCGAGCCGATCGAGGATGCGGCGCAGGTCATTTCGCGCATGGTCGACATCATCATGATCCGCACGTTCGGGCAGGACATCATCCAGCGATTCGCGGAGAACTCGCGCGTGCCGGTCATCAACGGGCTGACCAACGAATACCATCCGTGTCAGGTGCTGGCGGACATCTTCACGTATTACGAGCATCGCGGGCCGATTCACGGCAAGACCGTCGCGTGGGTCGGCGACGCTAACAACATGCTGTACACGTGGATCGAAGCCGCGCAGATTCTCGGCTTCAAGCTGCGCCTGTCCACGCCGGAAGGCTACAAGCTGGATCGCGCGCTGGTGGCGCCTGAAAGCGCGCCGTTCTACGAAGAATTCGCCGATCCGAACGAAGCCTGCGCAGGCGCGGATCTCGTCACCACGGACGTGTGGACGAGCATGGGTTTCGAAGCGGAGAACGAGGCCCGCAAGAAGGCGTTCGCGGACTATTGCGTCGATGCCGACATGATGGCGCGCGCCAACGCCGATGCCCTCTTCATGCACTGCCTGCCGGCGCATCGCGGCGAGGAAGTGAGCGCGGAAGTGATCGACGGGCCGCAGAGCGTCGTGTGGGACGAGGCGGAAAACCGGCTGCACGTGCAGAAGGCGCTGATGGAATATCTGCTGCTCGGCAAGCTGAACCACTGACGCGGCTTGCTCTCATCAAGACGCCGCCGGATTTCACGTCCGGCGGCGTTTGTCGTTTATGACGACCGGCTCCCTTCTGCAGATCGACGCCAGAGCGCGCGAGCGCATTCTCCCTAGTACGAAAACGCCGCCCCATGCGCCATCCGGCGGCGTCCGCTTTCTCAGACGACGACCGGCTCCATCTCCAACTCGACGCCGAAGCGCGCGAGGACATCGCTTCTGATCGCTTCCGCGAGCTGGAGCACTTGCGCGCCGGTCGCGCCGCCGCGATTCACCAACACCAGAGCTTGCCGCTCGTGCACCGCCGCCCCGCCGATGCCGCGACCCTTCCACCCGCACTGGTCGATCAACCAGCCCGCCGCGAGCTTCACGCTGCCGTCCGGTTGCGCGTACGAGACGACGCCGGGTTCGCGCGCGCGCAACGCGTCGAACGCTTCTGCGCTGACAACCGGATTCTTGAAGAAGCTGCCCGCGTTGCCGAGCACGGTCCAGTCCGGCAGCTTCGCGCGACGCACGGCGATCACGGCGTCGAAGATGGCCTGCGCGTCGCACGACGACGCGCCTTCCAGCGCGCGCGCGACGTCCGCGTAATCGGCGCGCGGCGTCCACGCTTTCGGCAGACGGAATACGACTGACGTGATCAGGAACCGCCCGCGCCCCGCGCGCTTGAAGAAGCTGTCGCGGTAGCCGAACGCGCACGCGTCGCGGTCAAATTCGGCTAACGCGCCCGTCGCTAGCTCCACGGCGTGAAGCCGCTCGAAGCGTTCGCCCATTTCGAGTCCGTATGCGCCGATGTTCTGGATCGGCGCGGCGCCCACGGTGCCGGGAATCAGCGCGAGGTTTTCGAGGCCCGGCATGTCGTGTGCAAGCGTCCATGCGACGAACGCGTGCCAGTTCTCGCCCGCGCCGGCTTCGACCAGATACGCGTCGTCGTCCTCGCCGATCACGCGCTTGCCCATGATGCCGACGACGAGCGCGACGCCCTCGAAATCGCGCGTCAACACGACGTTGCTGCCGCCGCCGAGCACGAGGCGCGGCACGTTGGCGATCCGCGCGTCGGCGGCGAGCGCAGCGGCGGCTTCGACGCTATCGATCTGCATTGCGTGACGCGCGCGAACATCGAAGCCGAACGTGTTGTGCGGACGCAGCGAGTAATCCGCGAGGAGCGCGGGCGCGGGAAAGAAGGCGTCGGACATGGGGAACCGCGTGGCGAATGCTGGAATGGAAGCGGCCTTGGGGAAAACCAAAGCGCGTCGGTAGAATGACGTCAGGTCCGTGATTATAGCGAGTGCGCGCGCCGCGCCCGCCCTCGCCCAACGAAGAAGGGGAAGACAGATGCCATCGTTTGACGTCGTCAGCGAAGCAAACATGATCGAAGTGAAGAACGCGATCGAGCAGTCCAACAAGGAAATCTCGACGCGCTTCGACTTCAAGGGTTCGGATTCACGCGTCGAGCAGAAAGAGCGGGAACTCACGCTCTACGCCGACGACGACTTCAAGCTCGGCCAGGTGAAAGACGTGCTGCTGTCGAAGCTCGCGAAGCGCGGCGTCGACGTGCGCTTTCTGGACTACGGCAAGCAGGAAAAGATCGGCGGCGACAAGCTGAAGCAGGTCGTCACCATCAAGAAAGGCGTGTCGGGCGATCTGGCGAAGAAGGTCGTGAAGATCGTGAAGGACAGCAAGATCAAGGTGCAGGCGAGCATTCAGGGCGATGCGGTACGCGTGCAAGGCGCAAAGCGCGACGATTTGCAGAGCACCATCGCGCTCCTGAAGAAAGAAGTGACGGATACGCCGCTCGACTTCAACAACTTCCGCGACTGATTTTCGCGAGTCGCTTGCGAAAAAGCCGTTCCGCGCAATGCCGGAACGGCTTTTTTGTTGCTTACTGCGCTGCCTTTTTCTTGTCGCCGATGCGGCTTTCCTTGCCCGCCAGCAGCTTCGAAATATTCGCGCGATGCCGCCAGATCAAGAGCGCGCTCATGGCGAGCACGGCAAGCGAGATGCGGCTCGGCCCGAACAGGAACACCTGAAAAAACGGCGCGAACACGGCGGCGACGAGCGCCGCGAGCGACGAGTACCGGAAGAAGAACGCGATGATGAGCCAAGTCAGCAGCGTCGCGAGCCCGAGCACCGGATGAATCGCGAGCAGCACGCCCGCGGCTGTCGCAACGCCCTTGCCGCCCTGAAACCTGAAGAAGATCGGATACAGATGGCCGAGGAATACGGCGATGGCCGAGAGCGCGATGCACGTTGCGAGCCCCGTCGCATCGAGCCCGAAGCGCGCGCCGAAGTGCGCGACGAGCCATACGGGCAGCCAGCCTTTGAAGGCATCGCCGATCAGCGTCAGGATGGCCGCGCGCTTGTTGCCGGTGCGCAGCACGTTGGTCGCGCCGGGATTGCCGGAGCCGTAGGAGCGCGGGTCGTCGAGTCCCATCGCCGCGCTGACGACGACGGCAAACGAAATCGAGCCGATCAGATAGGACACGACGGCGACGATCAGATCAATCATGTGTTCTCTTTAAGCGTGACGAGTCGGGGCGAAAGCGCGGTCAGCATTCTAATCGACGCTCGCGCACTGCACGGGCTTGGCACCGAGCAGTTCGGTCAGCACGGCGGGATTCAGGCTCACCAGATAGCCGCGCCGCCCGCCGTTCAGATAGATGGTGTCCAGCTCCAGAATGCTCGATTCGACGTACACGGGCATCGCCTTCTTCGTGCCGAACGGCGACGTGCCGCCGACGAGATAGCCGGAGTGCCGGTTCGCCACCTCCGGCTTGCAAGGCTCGATGCGTTTCGCGCCCGTCTGCCGCGCGAGATTCTTCGTGGACACGGTGCGGTCGCCGTGCATCAGCACGATGAGCGGCTTCGCGTGCTCGTCTTCCATCACGAGCGTCTTGACGACGGAATGTTCGTCCACGCCGAGCTGCCGCGCCGATTCCTCGGTGCCGCCATGCTCGACGTAATCGTACGGATGCTCGCCGAACGCCACCTTGTGACGGCGCAGGAATTGCGTCGCAGGCGTCTCGGAAACGTGTTTGATTTTCGACATGGACGCATTGTAGCGGCGCGGAATGCGGCCCACCATCGGCCATTCGGCCTAGTGGTGCAGCGTCTCCCGATGTCGTACGATCGTTCGACTCACGACAGGACCTTGCCATGATCCGCGACGCCGAAACTCAAACGCTGCTGGAAGACACCATTCGCCGCTTCGTGCGCGAGAAGCTCGTACCGCGCGAAGCCGAAGTCGACGAAACCGACGCCATCCCCTCCGACCTGATCGACGCCATGCGCGAGATCGGCATGTTCGGGCTTACCATTCCGGAAGCGTACGGCGGCCTCGGCCTCACGATGGAAGAGGAAGTGCGCGTCGCGTTCGAATTGGGGCAGACGTCGCCGGCCTTTCGCTCGGTGATCGGCACGAACAACGGCATCGGGTCGATTGGCATTCTGCTCGACGGCACCGAGCAACAGAAAGCGCACTATCTGCCGAAGCTCGCGGCAGGCGAACTGATCGGCTCGTTCTGCCTGACGGAGCCAGATTCCGGCTCGGACGCGGCGTCGCTGAAAACCACGGCCCGGCGCGACGGCGACGCGTACGTGCTCAACGGCACCAAGCGCTACATCACGAACGCGCCGGAAGCGGGCATCTACACCGTGATGGCACGCACCAGCGACGCGAAGGGCGCGAGCGGCATTTCGGCGTTCATCGTCGAGCGCGATACGCCGGGTTTGTCGCTCGGCAAGCCGGACCGCAAGATGGGCCAGCGCGGCGCGCATACCAGCGACGTGATTTTCGAGAACTGCCGCGTGAGCGCGAGTCAACTGATCGGCGGCGTGGAAGGCGTCGGCTTCAAGACGGCCATGAAAACGCTCGACAAAGGCCGCATCCACATTGCGGCCGTCGCGGTCGGCGCGGCGAAGCGCATGTTGCGCGATGCCCTCGCCTACGCGATGGAACGTCGTCAGTTCGGGCAGCCGATCGCGGAATTCCAGCTCGTGCAGGGCATGCTCGCCGACAGCAAAGCCGAGTTGTACGCCGCCGAATGCATGGTGCTCGACGCCGCGCGCCGTCGCGACGAGGGCCGCGACGTGTCCATCGAAGCGTCGTCCGCGAAGTATTTCGCCACCGAGATGTGCGGGCGCGTCGCGGACCGCGCCGTGCAAGTGCACGGCGGCGCGGGCTATATCGCGGAGTACGGCATCGAGCGGTTCTATCGCGACGTGCGGCTTTTCCGGCTCTACGAAGGCACGTCGCAGATTCAGCAGGTGATCATCGCGCGCGGACTCATGCGCGGCGCGGACATCTAGCCGCGCGGATGATGCTCGCGGTGCAGCTTCTGCAGGCGTTCACGCGCGACGTGCGTATAGATTTGCGTCGTCGAAATATCGGAGTGGCCGAGCAGCAGTTGCACCACGCGCAGGTCCGCGCCGTGATTGAGCAAGTGCGTGGCAAACGCGTGACGCAGCGTGTGCGGCGAGAGCGGCGCGTGCACGCCGCCGTTCAGCGCATGACGCTTGATGATGTTCCAGAACTGCTGGCGCGTCATGCCCTCGCCGCGCGCCGTGACGAAGAGCGCATCGGCGGCGCGCGGGCCCAGCAGCGCCGGGCGCGAGTCGCGCAGATAGCGCATCAGCCAGTCGTGCGCCGCTTCGCCGAACGGAACGAGGCGCTCCTTGGAGCCCTTGCCCATCACGCGCACGACGCCTTCGTTCAGGCCCACTTCCACGGTCTTCAGCGTGACGAGTTCGGTCACGCGCAGGCCGCTCGCGTACATCAGTTCGAGCATGGTGCGGTCGCGCAAGCCGAGCGGCGTCTCGATATCGGGCGCGTGCAGCAGGGCTTCGACTTGCGATTCGTTGAGCGTCGAAGGAAAACGCGGCGGCTGCTTCGCCGAACGCAGCTTGAGAGTCGGATCGGCGCTCGCGCGATGTTCACGCATCGCCCACGCGTAATAGCGGCGAAAGACGGACAGACGCCGGTTCGCGGAGGTCGCCTTGTCGCTGCGGCGCGCGGCCATGTAGCCGTTCATGTCGGCTTCGGTGGCCGCGTCGATGGACGCGCCGCGCGTCTTCGCGAGCCATTCGGCGAAGAGCCGCAAGTCCCGCCGGTAGGCGTCGAGCGAATTCTTGGCGAGCCCGTGTTCGAGCCACAACGCATCGCAGAACAGGTCGATGGCGTCGCTGCTCGCGGTCAGTTCGGGCGTGTCGAGTGCCTCTGTGGTTGCGGTCGTTGCGCTCGTCATGCGATGGATACACCTTCATGCGCCAGCAGCCAGCGCTTCACGTCACGGAAAAAGCCATCGCCCGGATGATGCGCGAATCCGCCGATTCCGCCCGCCGCGACGACCCGGTGGCACGGTATCACGATCGGCAGCGGATTGGAGCCGCACGCCTGTCCGACCGCGCGCGGCACGCTGCCGATCTCACGCGCGAGTTGTCCGTAAGTCCACACTTGCCCCGCCGCGATTCCGCTGATGCCGCGCCACACGCGCTGTTGGAACGCGGTGCCGCCGAGAGCGAGCGGCAGATCGAAGCGCATCGACGGCGTCTCGAAGTAGCGGCGAATCTGATAGGCGGCTTCCTGCACGAGCGGCGCATGCGCCTCGATGCTTTCGACATGCGCCGGCAGATAGACGATCTCGCGCACGGCGTGATCGTCCACGCGGATGCCGACTTTGCCGAACGGCGCGTCGATGACGGCGTCGAACCGGCTCGCGGCCATCTTGAGCTTCGGCCGTGCGGTCGAGTCCACCGTGATGAAGCCGCCTTCAGACAGCATGCTCTTCATGCGTCTCTCCTTGCTTCAGCGCCCAGCCGACATGCTCGCGCACGATCTCGGATGGATCGTCCGCGCGCCCTCGCAATGCTTCGATGATCGCCGCGCGTTGCTCGCCTTCCAACGGCGAGCGCAACGCATTGCCCATGCCGACGGCGATATTGCGCAGCCATCGCTCGTACCCGATGCGGCGAATCGCGCTGCCCTGCATGCGCGTGTCGAACTCGTCGGCGGTCCACGAGAACAGTTCGACGAGCGTTGCGCGATCCAGCCCATGACGCACGTCGAAGTCCGCGACCGGCGCGGCCTGCGCGAACTTGTTCCACGGACACGCAAGCTGGCAGTCGTCGCAACCGTAGACGCGATTGCCGATCAGCGGGCGCATGTCCTCGGGAATGCTGCCATGCAATTCGATGGTCAGATACGAAATGCAGCGCCGCGCATCCACGCGATACGGCGCAACGATCGCGCCCGTCGGACACGCGCCGAC
Organism: Caballeronia sp. Sq4a; assembly: GCF_023170545.1. NCBI lineage: Bacteria > Pseudomonadati > Pseudomonadota > Betaproteobacteria > Burkholderiales > Burkholderiaceae > Caballeronia > Caballeronia sp. Sq4a. The sequence goes on from NZ_CP084250.1 coordinate 2,286,151, forward strand.
GCAGCGCGTGCACTGGCCGCAATGCGCGCCGTCGTGCTCGGGTTCCGGGTCGACAGGCAACGGCACGTCGACGTAAATCTCGCCGAGAAAGAAGAGCGATCCGGCATCCCGGTCGAGCAGCAGCGTGTGCTTGCCGCGCCAGCCGTTGCCCGCCTTCTGCGCGAGCGCGACTTCGAGCACCGGCGCCGAATCCGTGAACGCGCGATGCCCAAACCGCCCGATCTCGCTTTCTATCCGCTCGGCCAGTTGCTGCAAGCGGTTGCGCATGACCTTGTGATAATCGCGGCCCCGCGCATAGATGGACACCACGGCCTGCGAAGCATCGCCGAGCCGCTTCCACTCGACCGCGCGCCAGTCGTTCTTCTGACCATCGGCTGTCGCGACACTTTCATCGCCCGTGTGCGCGAGCGTCGCAGCGGGAAGATAAGCCATGCGCGCCGTGATGACCCGTCGCGTGCCGGCCACAAGCTCGGCCGGCCTTGCGCGTTTCATCCCATGTTTGGCCATATAATCCATTTCGCCGTGATAGCCTGCTTCGAGCCAATTGGCGAGGCCTTCCTCGGCATCCGTCAGGTCGATATCGCTGATACCGACCGCACCGAATCCCAACTCGCGCCCCCACGCCCTGATGCGCCGCGCGAGCTCCGCCAGCGCGGCCTCGTCGTTCTCTAACGGATGCAGGGCGCGCGACTCGACGGCGGCGGCGCTCGTCGCTGTCGTGATTTCAGTGACTTCAGTGGAGTGGTCCGGCAAACGGTTCATCACTCTATTTTACGAGCAATGCCCGAGAACCCCGCACCATCGACGCCCGATCTGCCCGCCGCGCTCATCGAACGCCGCTTCGAGTTGCGCGATGAAGCCGCGACGCTCGCATTCGGCGAACGCTTCGCGCGGGCCATCGAATACACGCACAACACGGCCTCGTCCGAACCATTCCACGGCCTGCAGGTCCAGTTGATCGGCGATCTCGGCGCGGGCAAGACGACGCTCGTGCGCGCGACGCTGCGCGCGCTCGGTCATGCGGGCCGCGTGAAGAGCCCGACTTACACGCTCGTCGAGCCCTATTCGCTCGATGCGCCCGGCGGCCCGCTCGACGTCTATCACTTCGATCTGTACCGCTTTGCCGATCCGGCCGAATGGGCCGATGCCGGCTTTCGCGAATATTTCGACCGGGGCGCGGTGTGTCTCGTCGAATGGCCGCAGCAAGCGGGCGGCTTGCTCGGCGTGCCGGACCTCGTGTTCGCGTTGACGCTGCCGCATGCAGGCATCGCAGGCAAGGAAACGACGCAGACGAACGAAGAAGAAGGCCGCGTGCTGACCGCGCGGGCGTTTAGCGAAACAGGAAAGACATGTCTCGAAAGATGCTGATCAAGCCGTTCCACTCGATCGAATCGAGCGCGAGCGCGCCGCACAACTGGCGCAGGCGTCAGGTGCTGCGCGCGGGCGCGTCGACGCTGGTGCTGGCGCTCGTCGGCCCGAAGCTCGCGCACGCGAGTTCCGTGCTCGGCGTGCGCGTGTGGCCGGCGCGCGACTACACGCGCGTGACAATCGAATCCGACCAGCCGCTCACGAACAGCAATCAACTGCTTCAAGGACCGGACCGGCTCGTCGTCGATCTGAACGGCATCGATCTAGATCAGGCGCTGCGAGACCTCGTCTCCAAGATCACGCCGAACGATCCGCAGATTCAGGCGGTGCGCGTCGGGCAGTATCAGCCGCATGTGGTGCGCATGGTGTTCGACCTCAAGGGCTCGGTGAAGCCGCAGGTGTTCACGCTCGGGCCGATCGGCAGCTACAAGTATCGGCTCGTGTTCGATCTGTATCCGGCCGTCGCGCCCGATCCGCTGATGGAACTGCTCGCGCAGACCGAGCACAAGCAGGAAGCGTTCGATCGCGCGAATCCGAACCCGTCCGCGCCGCCGCCCGCCACGCTCTCGGGCCCGGCCACGGCGCAAAAGCCGCTCGCGCACGATTCCACGGACGACTTCTTCCAGAAGTACGCGGGCAACGATCTTCCGGACGACACCGCGAAAGCACCGCCCGCAGTCAAACCGCGCGTGCCGCCCGTCGCCGTGCCGCCCGTCATCGCGAAGAAGAACGACGACGATGACGACAGCCGCTACGCGTTCTCCGCGCCCAAGCAGGACCGCGCCGCCACGACGCGCCTCCTGACCGTGGCGATCGATCCCGGTCACGGCGGCGAAGATCCCGGCGCGATCGGCGGCGCGGGCACGTACGAGAAGCACATCGCGCTCGACATCGCGAAGAAGCTGCGCGCGAAGATCGACGCCCAGCCCAACATGCGCGCGATGATGACGCGCGACGCCGACTTCTTTGTGCCGCTCAACGTGCGCGTGCAGAAGGCGCAGCGCGTCGGCGCGGACCTGTTCGTGTCGATTCACGCGGACGCGTTCACGACGCCTGATGCGCGCGGCTCGTCGGTGTTCGCGCTGTCGGAGCACGGCGCGTCGAGCGCGGCGGCGCGCTGGATGGCGAACAAGGAGAACTCGTCGGATCAGGTCGGCGGCATCAACGTGAAGACGCAGGACGCGAGCGTGAACCGCGCGCTGTTCGACATGTCGACCACCGCGCAGATTCGCGATTCGATGCGCTACGGCAGCTTCGTGCTGAACGAGATCGGCGGCATCAACAAGCTGCACAAGGGATCGGTCGAGCAGGCGGGCTTCGCCGTGCTGAAGGCGCCGGATATTCCGTCGATCCTCGTGGAAACCGCGTTCATCAGCAATCCGGACGAAGAAGCGCGCCTGAACGACGACGCCTATCGCGACAAGATGGCCAACGCGATCCTGAAAGGCATCAAGCGGTACTTCGCGGCAAATCCGCCGCTCGCAAAGAGCCGCATGACGTAAGCGGCGCGCGCAGAGCTTTAGCGTTCGGCGAGACGGCGCGCGCGGCTTCGGTCAGCGCGCCGCGGGCAGGAACCGCTGCACGAGCCGTCCGCCGAACACGTTCACCGCCAGCCCCGCCATGACGAGCGCCGCGCCCGCCAGTTGCGTGCCGTTCAACGCCTCGCCGAGAAACACCGCGGCCGACGCCAGTCCGATCACCGGCACCAGCAGCGAAAACGGCGCGACCTGCGCCGCCGGATACCGCGCGAGCAGCTTGCCCCACAGGCTGTAGCCGACGATCGTCGCAATAAACGAGAGATAGCAGACGGCGAGCACCGACACCATCGGAATGGCCGCGAGACTCGATTCAATGCGCGCCGGTCCTTCGAAAATCAGCGACAGCACGAGAAACGGAATCGGCGGAATGAGGCTCGCCCACACGACGAGCGACAGCAGATCGACCTTGCCCATGCGCTTGGTCGCGACGTTGCCGAGCGCCCACATCGCGGACGCGCCGAGCGTGAACAGAAAGCCGGTGAGCGTCATCGCGTGGCCGCCTCGCATGCCGATCAGCGCGAGACCGGCCGCCGCGATCAGCAAGCCCATGACGTTCGCTGCGCGAATGCGCTCGCCGAGGAACATCGCGGCGAAGATCAGCGTGAAGAACGCCTGCGCCTGAAGCACCAGCGACGCGAGCCCGGCCGGCATGCCGACATACATGCCGTAGAACAGCAGCGCGAACTGTCCGAGTGAAATAGTGAGGCCGTACGCGAAGAGCCAGCGCAGCGGAATCTGCGGGCGCTTGACGAAGAACACGGGCGTCGCGGCGAGCGCGAAGCGCAGCGCGCCGAGCAGCATCGGCGGGACGCCATGCAGCCCGAGCTTGATGACGACGAAGTTCACGCCCCAAGCAAAAATAACCACCGTGGCTATCAGCAAATCCTTTGGCGACATCGCCGCTCCCCTGTTCCGTGCACGCTATGCGAGCGATCGGACGAGTGTAGCGAAGCGAATCTGCGAAGGATTGTGAAAAACTGCGCTCAACGTGGTTTTAGGAAGCGCACAACGAAAAAGCGCCCGCGCCCGTTTCGAGGGCGTGGGCGCTCGGCGGCTGACGAAGGCCGCGGCCGGACGCTTACTTGCTCTGGCCGGATTCCGCAGCCGCGTTGTTGCCGGTTTCGACGGCAGGCGTCTTCTTAGTGCCGGCCGACGCATGGCCCGTATGCCGGTGCGACCGGTGCTTCTTGGTCGTGGTCGTGCCCATGTCGGAGCCGCCGCCTGCGCCGGTCGAGGCATCGCCCTGTGCGGCCGCGCCCGAATTGCCGCCCATCGCGGCCGACGAGTTGCCCGACGAAGTCTGTGCCAGCGCGCCGGTAGCGGCAGTGGCGGTGAAAAGGCCCGCGGCGATGGCGATCAACAGCTTGTTCTTGCTCATTGTTTCCCTCTCCTATCAAGAGTGCGCAAAGCTGCACGCATGCTTCAAAATGCGCGGCCGGTGGCGACCGCACGGAACGGTGAAGGGTTGAGCGCGCGCCGAACCGCCGGACGAGCGCCTGTCTGCGGCCGCCGGTAGAATCGGCGGTTCTGGTGCGCCATTCCGACGCCCGCCTCTACCTTCCGGTGACCTGCCATGTCCTCGACGATCCGCGCGCAGTTGAAACCTCATCAACACGACGTCGGCGGCCTCATGGTGAGACGCGTCCTTCCCGCGCTCGCCGCGCGCACCGTCGGACCCTTCATTTTTTTCGACCATATCGGACCCGCAACCCTCGTGCCCGGCAAGGGCCTCGACGTGCGTCCGCATCCGCATATCGGGCTCGCGACGGTCACGTATCTGTTCGACGGCGCGATCATGCACCGCGATAGCGTCGGTTCGGTGCAGAAGATCGTTCCCGGCGACGTGAACTGGATGACAGCCGGGCGCGGCATCGTGCATTCGGAACGCACGCCCGACGAAGAGCGCGCCGCCGGCCAGACGATGCACGGCATTCAGACGTGGGTGGCGCTGCCGGTCGCGAGCGAGGAAGTGGAGCCGTCGTTCGAGCATCACGCGGCGGCGACGCTGCCGCAGATCGAGCGCGCGGGCGTCACGCTGCGCGTGATCGCGGGCACGGCGTTCGGCGCGACCGCCCCGACCCGAACGTTCTCGCCGACGCTCTACGTCGCGGCGCACTTCGCGGCCGGCCGCGAACTGACGCTCGATACGGAGCACGAGGAACGCGGCGTGTATCTCGTCGATGGCGACCTCACGATCGACGGCGAAAGCCTGCCCGCGCAGCAGATGGCGGTGCTCGCGCCGGGCGTTCCCGCGACGCTCGCGAGCGCGAACGGCGCCGTCGTGATGCTGCTCGGCGGCGCACCGCTCGACGGCGCGCGCTTCATCGAATGGAACTTCGTGTCCAGTTCCCGGGACAAGATAGAAGCCGCGAAGCGCGCGTGGAGCGAGCAGCGCATGGGCGAGGTGCCGGGCGAAACCGAATTCATCCCGCTGCCGCCGCCGCGCCGCGAAGAGCGCGCGCCGGAGGCATGAGACCTGCGGCGCCGACGCGGACCCAAGCATTGAGACACGCGCGGATCGTCCCCATCTGACATTTCAGGATAGCTCGCAAGTTTGAGGAGAAACGCATGGATACGACCCTTGCCACATTCGAGAACGACGTCATCAACGCGTCGATGCTCGCCCCCGTGCTCGTCGACTTCTGGGCGCCGTGGTGCGGCCCGTGCAAGACGCTAGGCCCGATGCTCGAACGCCTCGAAGCGGAAGCCGGCGGCGCGTGGAAGCTCGTCAAGGTGAACGTCGACGAGAATCAGGAACTCGCGCAGCACTTTCAGGTGCGCAGCATTCCGCATGTGATCGCGTTCGCGGAAGGCCGGCCGATCGACCAGTTCATCGGCGTGCTGCCCGAAGGCCAGTTGCGCGCTTTTCTCGACAAGCTCGTGCCGGGCGGCGCCGACACCGAACGCCGCGCCGCGCATAACGCGTGGGCGCTCGGCAATCGCAAGGAAGCGATCGACCGCATCAAGGCCGCGCTCGCGCTCGATCCCGGCTACGACGAGGCACGGCTCGACCTGATCGAATGGCTGCTCGCGGAACGGCGCATCGAGGACGCGAAGGCCGAGGACAAGCTGCTTTCGCCGAAGACGACGCAAGGCATCGACGCGCGCTACAACGCGCTGAAGACCGAGATCGACGCCGCCGAAGCCGCCGCCGCGCTGCCGCCCGCCGACGCGCTGATCGACGCGGTGAACGCGAACCCCGACGATCTGGAGGCGCGTTTTGCGCTCGCGAACCGCCTGATCGCGGGGCGCGACTATGCCGGCGCGCTGGAGCACTTGCTCGCGATCGTCGAGCGCGATCGCAGCTTCATGGACGACGTCGGCCGCAAGACGATGCTTTCCGTGTTCGAGCTTGCGTCGAATCAGCCGGATCTCGTGTCGTACTGGCGACGCAGGTTGAGCGCGGCGATAAACTGAAAACAGCGAAGCAGAAAGACGCAACGGCCAGCCCCTAAAGGCTGGCCGTTGTCGTTTGTTCGATCAGGAAACCTTCGCCAGTTCGCGCAGCACGAACGCCGCCGCCGCAAAGCCGAAGCTCGCGGTCACGCACGCTTTACCCGAAGCCCGCGCGATCTGGCCGTTGTCGTTTCTTTGATCAGGAACGCTTCGCCAGTTCGCGCAACACGAACGCCGCCGCGAAGCCGAAGCTGGCGGTCACGCACACGCTTCACCTGACCCCCCCGCGCAATCTAGCCGTGATCGTTTGTTCGATCAGGAAGCTTTCGCCAGTTCGCGCAGCACGAACGCCGCAGCCGCGAAGCCGAAACTCGCGGTCACGCACACGCTCGACCCGAAGCCCGCGCAATTGAGACCGACCGGGCCGGCGTAGCCCGAAGCGGTTTCGAGATGCTCCGCGCCCTCGCTGATGTCGCACGCCGGCGAATCGGGGTAGATGAGCGGCTCGTCCGAATACACCGCGCTCACCTTGAAACGCGCCTTCGGTCCGCGCGGAAACCCGTGCTGCTTGCGCAACTGGCCGCGTACTTTGGAAAGCAGCGGGTCCTGAATGGTGAGCGCAAGATCGTCGATACGGATGCGCGTCGGATCGAGCTGCCCGCCCGCGCCGCCCACCGTGATGAGCGGCTGCTTGCGCGCGACGCACCACGCAATCAGCGCGGTCTTGGTGCGCACGCTGTCGATGGCATCTACCACGAAGTCGAAGCCGCCGCCGAGCGTCGCGTCGAAATTGCCAGGCTCCACGAAGTCTTCGATCTGCCGGACGTCGCACGCCGGATCGATGAGCTTGATGCGCTCGGCCATCGCGGTGACTTTCGCCTTGCCGTAGTTGCCGTCGAGCGCGTGAATCTGGCGGTTGGTGTTGCTCTCCGCGACGTTGTCGAGATCGATCAGCGTCAGCGTGCCGACCGCGCTGCGCGCCAGCGCTTCCGCGACCCACGAGCCTACGCCGCCGATGCCGATCACCGCGACATGCGCGCGCTGGAACGCCGCGAGCGCGCTCGGGCCATAGAGACGCGCGATGCCGCCGAAGCGCCGTTCGCGATCGACGGTGTCTTCAACGGGAAGCGTGGCGGTGGCATCGGTTGGGGTCATGGCGCTCGGAGCAGATGAAAACGAAGCGGCTTGCCGGCGAGGACCGCGCGACAAGGCTTACGCGCGGCTGTCGGTTGCACAAAAGTTGGCAGTCCCTTCATGCAAAATCCGGCTGAATTGCGTATTCTGCCTTATCGAAACGGAAGGCGTGATAGGCGCGCCGAATCTCCGCATCATTGCCTGACCTGGAAAGCGCCGGCTTTGACACGCGTCATTGCGCGAATTCCTTAATCAGGGCAAGAACGTTTCACCTTGGCTATACTGACGCGACTGTAGCGTTCGCATAACATGACGACCCTCGCAGACCTTCGTAAAAACTATTCCCGCGGCGCGCTCGACGCCGCGGACATCGACCCGAACCCCGTGCGCCAGTTCGAAGCATGGTTCGCCCAGGCGCTCGACGCGAAGCTGCCCGAACCCAACGCGATGACGCTCGCCACTGTGAACGCAGAGGGCCGTCCGTCGGCGCGTATCGTACTGATCAAGGGTGTCGACGAACGCGGTTTCGTGTTCTTCACTAATTACGAGAGCCGCAAGGGCCGCGAGTTGGCCGCCAATCCGGCCGCGAGCCTGCTCTTTCACTGGATCGAGCTCGAGCGGCAGGTGCGTATCGAAGGCATGGTCGTGAAGACGAGCGCCGAAGAGAGCGACGCATACTACGCCTCGCGTCCGCTCGGCTCGCGCATCGGCGCATGGGCGTCGGACCAGAGTCAGCCGCTCGCAAGCCGCGAGGCACTCGAAGCGCGCGAGCGCGAGATGATGGCGAAATTCGGCGACGCGCCGCCGCGCCCGCCGCACTGGGGCGGCTACCGGCTCGTGCCGGACACCATCGAGTTCTGGCAAGGGCGGCCGTCGCGGCTGCACGATCGCATGGTTTATACGCGCGAAGGCGCCGATGCCCCGTGGCGCATCACGCGGCTGGCGCCGTAAAGAGCCCCACGCTTCGCGCACCACGACACACGCACGAATTGTAAGCACAACGTAAAGCGCGCCGCGCTCACGCGGCGCGCAGACAATAAGCCGGCGCAGCAACACGGCAGACGAACATGAAGGCGTCACGCCTTCCACCTTGATTTTCTTAGCGCGGAGAAACAAGCATGTTCTGGGAGAAGAAGCTGACGCAGTGGGTCGAGGAAGTCCGCGAGCAAGCCAACTTGCCCGCGCGCCTCGTGTTGTGGGACGGACAGCAACACGACTTCGGCCGCTTTGCCGCGCCTGCCGTGACGCTGCATGTGAAAAGCGCGACCGCGCTGCCGTATCTGCTGGAGCCGAGCCTCGACAATCTGGGCGAGGCGTATGTCAAAGGCAAGATCGATATCGAGGGCAAGCTCTCGGACATCATCAACATCGGCTATTCGCTCGCGAAAAGCACGGTGACGAATGCGAGCAAGCTCGCCCGCGTGCGACGCTACTTCAATCACTCGAAGGCGTCGGACAAGAAGGCCATTCAGTATCACTACGACGTGTCGAACGAGTTCTACCAGCTCTGGCTCGACAAGAACATGGTGTATTCCTGCGCGTACTTCGAAAACGGCGATGAAGACCTCGACACCGCGCAGATCAAGAAAATCGACCACATTCTCACGAAGATTCAGGTGCAGCCGGGGCATCGGCTGCTCGACATCGGCTGCGGCTGGGGCGCGCTCGTCATTCGCGCGGCGCAGAAATTCGGCGCGAAGTGCGTGGGCGTGACGCTCTCCGAGAACCAGTTCAAGCTCGCGACGCAGCGCGTGAAGGACGCCGGCCTGGAAGGCCAGATCGAGATCCGCCTGCAAGACTATCGCGACGTGGAAGGCCAGTTCGACCGCATCACGAGCGTCGGCATGTTCGAGCACGTCGGGCGCAAGAATCTGCCGGGCTACTTCGCGAAGATGCGTGAACTGCTCGTCGATGACGGCATCGCGATGAACCACGGCATCACGTCGTCGGATGCGGATAGCGGCGAGACGTCGCTCGGCGGCGGCGAGTTCATCGATAAATACGTGTTTCCGGACGGCGAGCTACCGCATATCAGCCTCGCGCTGGAGAGCATGCAGCGCGGCGGGCTCGAAGCGGTCGATGTCGAAAGCCTGCGCCGCCATTACGCGCGTACGCTCGATATCTGGGCCGAGAACTTCGAGGCGCATGCCGAAGAAGCGCGCAAGCTCGTGGACGACGAGAAATTCCGCATCTGGCGCGTGTATCTCGCCGGCTGCGCGTACGCGTTCGAGAACGACGACGTGTCGCTCTATCAGGTGATTTGCCGCAAGGCGGGCCGCAGCGCGAAGACGCTGCCGTGGTCGCGGCGCTATATCTACGAGAAGCCGCTCTGAGCCGGGAAGTGTCCGCCATCGATGCAGGCGCGGGCGACGACGAACAGTGCGATCTGTTCGGCGCGCCCGAGCCTGCGGTCGTTTCGAAGCCGCGCGGCGTGCTGCCCGCGCCGTTGAAGCGCGAACACGAAGACATCGCGAAGCGGCTGCCGGCGAGCGTGCATCTCGGCACGTCGACGTGGTCGTTTCCAGGCTGGCAAGGCATCGTGTACGGCGACGCGTACGCGAACAGCACGCTTTCGCGCGATGGCCTCGCCGCCTACGCCGCGCATCCGCTGTTGCGTGGCGTGTCCATCGACCGGTCGTTTTACGGTCCGGTATCGGTCGCGCAATACGCGCGGTACGCGTCGCAGGTGCCGGCGCACTTCCGGTTCATCGTGAAGGCGCCCGCTTCGGTCACGGACGCATTTATTCGCGGCGAGCGCGGCTTGCCCGGCGCTGACAATCCCGCTTTTCTGAACGCGCAAATAGCCATCGACGAGTTCGTCGCGCCGTGTCTGAGCGGCCTCGGGGCGAAGGCCGGCGCGCTCGTCTTCCAGTTCCCGCCGCTGCCCGACGCGATGATCGTGGACCCGTCGCGCTTCGTCGAGCGGCTCGCGTCGTTCCTCGCCGCGTTGCCGCCGCTAGAAGGCGAAGCGTGTTATGCGGTCGAGTTGCGCGACGCGGTCATGCTGACGCCGCGCTTCATCCGGGCGCTGCGCGACGCGAACGTGCGCTACTGCATCGGCGTGCACGCGCGCATGCCGGACGTGCGCCGTCAGGCGAAGGCGCTGGCGCTGCTGGATGAGGAAGAAATGGGACCGCTCGTCGTGCGCTGGAGTTTGCACAGCGGCTTTCGCTATGAACAGGCGAAGGCCAAGTACGAACCGTTCGACAGAATCGTCGATGAAGACCGCGAGACGCGCGAGGCGCTCGCGGAACTGGCCGCGCGTTACGCCTTCGCGGGCCAGCCGGTGGTCATCGCGGTGAACAACAAGGCGGAAGGCTCCGCCCCGTTGACGTGCTTCGAACTGGCGCGCGGCATCGCAGAGCGTTGCGAGCGCGCGCAGTCCGGCCCGCGCGCCGTCACGCCTTGAGGCGATGCGCGAACTTCTTGCGAAACTTCGCGACCTTCGGCCCGACGACCGCCGCGCAATAACCCTGATTCGGATGCTGCGCGAAGAAGTTCTGGTGATACGCCTCGGCCGGATAGTAGTCGTCGCGTAGCGGCGTCACTTCGGTCACGATCTTGCCGCCGTAGACGTCTTCGCGCCGCAGTTCGTCGATGACTTCCTGCGCGATCCTGCGCTGCTCGTCCGAATGCGTGAACACGGCCGAGCGATACTGCGTGCCGACGTCGTTGCCCTGACGGTTGAGCTGCGTCGGATCATGCGTCGCGAAGAAGATTTCGAGAATCTCGCGATAACCGATGACCTCGGGATCGAACACGACCTTCACGACTTCCGCGTGCCCGGTATCGCCGTCGCACACCTGCTCGTACGACGGATTCGCCACCTGGCCGCCCGCGTAGCCGGATTCGACGGACTGCACGCCCTCCACCGCCAGAAACACGGCTTCGGTGCACCAGAAACAACCGCCGCCGAGCGTCGCGGTTTCGAGTCTCGCTTGCTGGTTCATGCCTGCTCCTCTCAAGTGCAGCGGCCACGCCGCGGACCATCCATATTGATGCGCGAAGCCGCTTATTCAATGCCGCCGAGCTTACCGGCTTTTGCAAAGCGGCGTTGCCCACATTGCCCGTACTGGCTTATGGCGGCTCGAAGCAGCCGATTCCGCTAGAATCGAGTCAATCTCCAGCTTTTACATGGCTTCAAAAAAGGTTCGTCCGACTCGAGCGCGACATTCAGCACGACACTCGGCCTGTTCGGTGCCAAAAGACCTATTCGATCGCCCACTTGCCCGATGAAACGCGCCAGAACTCCGAACTTCGATCCCACCGCGTTCCGCGCCGCGCTCGGCCAGTTTGCGACAGGCGTCACCGTCATCACCACGCGCACGGATTCCGGCCAGTTGATCGGCATCACGGCGAGCTCGTTCAATTCCGTTTCGCTGGATCCGCCGCTCGTGCTGTGGAGTCTCGCGACCCGCTCGGCCTCCATGCCCGTGTTTCGCGCGAACAGTCACTACGTCATCAACGTGCTGGCCGCTTCGCAACTGGACCTGTGCCGGCGCTTCGCGACGGTGAAGGGCGACCGCTTCGCGGGCGTCTCGCACGCGGCGGGCGACAGCGGCATGCCGGTGCTGGACGGCGCGCTCGCCTGGTTCGAATGCCACAACCGCAGCCGCTACGACGAAGGCGATCACATGATCTTCGTCGGCGAAGTGGAACGCTGCGGCGTGCGCGAAGACGCGTCGGAGATTGCGCCGCTCGTCTTTCAGGCGGGCCGCTTCCACTCGCTCGGGCCGCTGGAATAACGCCGGCTCAGGCGCCGCGCGCCGGCTGCTCGATGAGCGCGACCGGCACGCCCGCATCGTCCTTCATGGTTTGCAGCACGATATTCGAGCGGATGTCGATCACGCCCGGCGCCTTGTACAGCTTCGTCAGAATGAAATCGGAGTAGTGCTTGAGATTGTGCGCCAGCACGCGCAGCACGTAATGCGTGTCGCCGGTGACGACGAACGCGCCGACCACTTCCGGCCACTCGCGTACCGCCGCTGCAAACTTCTCGTGCCAGTTCTCCTGATCGTTGCGCATGGAGACGTGCACGAACGCCTCCAGTTCGATGCCCAGCCGCTCGCGGTCCAGACACGCGCGATAACTCGCGATCACGCCCTCCTCTTCGAGCAGGCGCATGCGCCGCAAGCACGCGGAAGGCGACAGCGAAATGCGCTCCGCGAGGTCCAGGTTGCTGATCCGTCCATCTTCCTGCAGCACCGCCAGAATTCGGCAATCCGTTGCATCGAGCGTGAATCCGGTCACTTTTGAGTCTCCTAGCCCGTTTCCTCGAATTATGTTCTAGCCACAAACCTTTTGGGTGGTTATTTTGCAATCACTTTTCAAGATAACGCGGCTATGATTTGACGCATCTCCCCGCTCTCTGCTAGGCCGCCATGACGCTCATCGACATCTCGCCGCCGATCGCCGCCGCGACGCCGGTCTGGCCGGGCGACACGCCTGTCGGCATCGAGCGCGTCTGGCGGATGGAAGCGGGCTCGCCGGTGAACGTCGCGCGCGTCACGCTTTCGCCGCACACCGGCGCGCATGCCGACGCGCCGCTGCACTACGACGAACACGGCGCAGCCATCGGCGAGGTCGCGCTAGAGACGTACATCGGCGCGTGCCGCGTCGTGCATTGCATCGGCGCTTCGCCCGTCGTGACGCCGGAGATGATCGCGGCGCACCTCGACGACGCGCCGCCGCGCGTCCTCATCCGCACGTATGACCGCGCGCCGCTCGACGCATGGGACAGCGCGTTTTGCGCCGTTGCGCCGCAAACCATCGACCTGCTGGCGGCGAAAGGCGTGAAGCTCGTCGGCATCGACACGCCGTCGCTCGATCCGCAGGAATCGAAGACGATGGACGCGCACCGCCGCATTCGCGCGCACGGCATTGCGATTCTCGAAGGACTCGTGCTCGATGCCGTCGCGCCCGGCGACTACGAACTGATCGCGCTTCCGCTCAAGTTCTCGACGCTCGATGCAAGCCCCGTGCGCGCCGTCCTGCGCCCGCTACCCTGAATCTTCCCCGAACACATGGACTTTTCGATGAAATCTCGTGACGACGCCGCCGCCCTCGACCGCGACGACCCGCTCGCCCGCCTGCGCGACCAGTTCTCCCTTGCCGACGGTGTCATCTATCTCGACGGCAATTCGCTCGGCGTGCCGCCGAAAGCCGCCGCCGCGCGCGCCGCGAGCGTGATCGGCAGCGAATGGGGCCATGGGCTGATCCGAAGCTGGAACACGGCGGGCTGGTTCGCGCTGCCGAAGCGCCTCGGCAACAAGCTGAGTTCGCTGATCGGCGCAGAAGAAGATGAAGTCGTCGTGACGGACACGATTTCCGCGAATCTCTTCAAGGTGCTTTCCGCCGCACTGAAACTCGCGAACGAGCGCGACCCGAAGCGCCGCGTGATCGTCTCGGAACGCTCGAACTTCCCGAGCGATCTGTACATCGCGCAGGGTTTGATCGAGCAGCTGGATCGCGGATATGAACTGCGTCTCGTCGACGATGCCGCCGACCTGCCCGCCGCGATCGACGAAGACACGGCCGTCGCGATGATCACGCACGTCAACTACCGCACCGGCGCCATGCACGACATGGCCGCGCTGACCGAGACGATTCATCGCGCGGGCGCGCTCGCGGTGTGGGATCTCGCGCATTCGGCGGGCGCGGTGCCGGTGGATCTCAACGGCGTCGGCGCGGACTATGCGGTCGGCTGCACGTACAAGTATCTGAACGGCGGCCCGGGATCGCCCGGCTTCGTCTGGGTGCCGAAGCGTCACCAGAACGCGTTCTCGCAGCCGCTTTCCGGCTGGTGGGGCCATAAGAAGCCGTTCGAGATGGACCCGGTGTATCGCCCGGACGACGGCATCGGCCGCTTTCTGTGCGGCACCCAGCCGATCGTTTCGATGGCGCTCGTCGAATGCGGGCTCGACGTGTTCCTGCAAACCGACATGCAGGCGCTGCGGCGCAAGTCGCTCGCGCTCGGCGATGCGTTCATCGCGCTGGTCGAGGCGCGGTGCGGCGGCTTTCCGCTCACGCTCGCGACGCCGCGCGATCACGCACGACGTGGCTCGCAGGTGAGCTTCGAGCATCCGCACGGCTACGAAGTGATGCAGGCGCTGATTGCGCGCGGCGTGATCGGCGACTATCGCGAGCCGGGCATTCTGCGCTTCGGCTTCACGCCGCTCTACACGCGTTTCGTCGATGTGTGGGATGCGGTCGAGGTGCTGCGCGACGTGCTCGCGACCGAAAGCTGGCGCGCGCCGGAGTTCGCCGAACGCGCGTCGGTGACCTGAGGACTGAGATGATGAGCGAAACCAAGGGTTGTCCGTTCGGCCACGGCACGACGGCGGCGCAAGAGAAAGACGGCTGGCACGACGCGCGGCTCGATTTCTCGGATTCGATGAGCTATGGCGACTATCTCGGCCTCGATTCGATTCTGACCGCGCAGCATCCGCTCTCGCCGGATCACAACGAGATGCTGTTCATCGTGCAGCATCAGACGAGCGAGCTATGGATGAAGCTCGCGCTCTACGAACTGCGCGCGGCGCTCGGCGCGGTGCATCGCGATGAACTGCCGCCCGCGTTTAAGATGCTCGCGCGCGTGTCGCGCATCTTCGAGCAGCTCGTGCAAGCGTGGAACGTGCTCGCGACAATGACGCCTTCAGAGTACACCGCGATGCGGCCGTATCTGGGCGCGTCGTCGGGGTTTCAGTCGCATCAGTATCGGCAGATCGAGTTCATGCTCGGCAACAAGAACGCGCAGATGCTCAAGCCCCACGCGCATCGGCCGGACATTCTCGGCGAGGTGCGGGCGACGCTCGAAGCGCCCTCTTTTTATGACGAAGTGATTCGCCTGCTCGCGCGACGCGGTTTCGAGATCGATCCCGCGCGCCTCGAACGCGACTGGACGCAGCCGACCACGCACGACGCGTCAGTCGAAGCCGCGTGGCTCGCGGTGTATCGCGAGCCGTCGAAGCATTGGGAACTGTATGAAATGGCGGAAGAACTCGTCGATCTCGAAGACGCGTTCCGTCAGTGGCGCTTTCGCCATGTGACCACGGTCGAGCGGATCATCGGCTTCAAGCAGGGCACGGGCGGCACGGCGGGTGCATCGTATCTGCGCAAGATGCTCGACGTCGTGTTGTTTCCGGAGCTTTGGCACGTGCGCACGCTCCTCTGAGCGTTCACCTTCACGCGAGCCGCGCGGCCAGCGCCCGCAGTTTTGGGCCGATGGTTTCGCGGAAATACGCTTCGTCCATCGACGATGCCGGGCCGCTGCTGCTCAACACAAGCCAGCGGCCATTGCGCTCGTCGCGAAACGGCGCGGCGATCGCGTTGACGTCGTCATGCCATTCGCGGAACGAGTAGCAGCAGCCGTCGCGGGCGAAGTCCTCGATCGCGCGCTCGGCGGCCGCAACGCGCGCCGCGCCCTCCGCTCTTCCCAACTCTTCCAATAACGCCGCCCGCGCGGCCGGCTCCTGCACCGCCAGATAGGCGCGGCCCATCGAGCTCGTGAGCATCGAAAGGCGCGAGCCGGGCGCAAGCCCGAGCGTCAGCGCCGTCTCGCTGCGGATCGTTTCGAGATAAATCATGTCGAGCCCGTCGCGGCAGCCAAGCGACACCGCCGCGCCGATCTCGCGCGCGAGCGCGCGCATGTGCGGCCGCGCAAGTTCGAGCGTGTCCGCGCCCGCGAGCAGCGCGAATCCCAGCGACAGCACGCCGGTGTCGAGCGCGTATTTGCCGGCGGCCTCGTCGAAACGCAGATAGCCGAGCGTCGCGAGCGTGTACGCGAGCCGATTGACGGTCGCCTTCGGCAATCCGGTCCGCTCGACGAAATCGCGGTTGGCGAGCAGCGTGTCGCCCGGCCGAAACGCGCGCAACATATCGAGACCGCGTGCGAGCGCGACCACGAACCGCCGCTCGTCGATGCCTTCGGGCGGCGTTTTTGCAGTGGCGTATGAGTTGGAATCGGCTTGCATCGAATGCTAAACTGAGAGTTCATTTCAGAACATTGTTTCGCACAGCGGAACCAACGTCAAGCGCCGCGCGATGGCGCTTTCCACGACTTGAGGAGAACGCGATGGCCGACGCCGCCCGCTTCAACTGGGAAGATCCGCTGCTTCTGGATCAGCAATTGACCGAAGAAGAACGCATGGTGCGCGACGCGGCGCGCGCTTACGCGCAGGACAAGTTGCAACCGCGCGTGATGCAGGCGTTCCGCGAGGAAAAGACGGATCCGGCCATCTTTCGCGAGATGGGCGAACTTGGCCTGCTCGGCCCGACGATTCCGGAGCAGTACGGCGGGCCGGGGCTCAACTACGTGAGCTACGGGCTGATCGCGCGGGAAGTCGAGCGCGTGGATTCCGGCTACCGGTCGATGATGTCGGTGCAATCGTCGCTCGTCATGGTGCCGATTCACGCGTTCGGCAGCGAGGCGCAGAAGCAAAAGTATCTGCCGAAGCTCGGGCGTGGCGAGTGGATCGGCTGCTTCGGACTGACGGAGCCGAACGCGGGCTCGGACCCGGCCAGCATGACGACGCGCGCGAAGAAAGTGCCCGACGGCTATTCGCTGTCCGGCGCAAAGATGTGGATCTCCAACTCGCCGATCGCGGACGTGTTCGTCGTCTGGGCGAAGCTCGAAGAAGACGGTCGCGATGAGATTCGCGGCTTCATCCTCGAGAAAGGCTGGAAGGGGCTTTCGGCGCCCGCGATTCACGGCAAGGTCGGACTGCGCGCGTCGATCACCGGCGAAATCGTGATGGACGACGTGTTCGTGCCGGAGGACAACCTGCTGCCGAACGTGCGCGGGCTCAAGGGGCCCTTCACGTGTCTCAACTCGGCGCGCTACGGCATCTCGTGGGGCGCGCTCGGCGCAGCCGAAGCGTGCTGGCATACGGCGCGGCAATACACGCTCGATCGCAAGCAGTTCGGTCGCCCGCTTGCCGCCAATCAGCTGATTCAGAAGAAGCTGGCCGACATGCAAACCGAAATCACGCTCGGGCTGCAAGGCGTGCTGCGCCTCGGCCGCATGAAGGACGAAGGGACGGCGGCCGTCGAGATCACGTCGATCATGAAGCGCAATTCCTGTGGCAAGGCGCTAGAGATCGCCCGGCTTGCGCGCGACATGCTGGGCGGCAACGGCATTTCGGACGAGTTCGGCGTGGCGCGGCATCTCGTGAATCTTGAAGTGGTCAACACGTATGAAGGCACGCACGACATCCACGCGCTGATTCTCGGGCGCGCGCAGACCGGCATTCAGGCGTTCTTCTAAACGCGCAGGCCCCGATTCGCGACAAGGCCGGTCCTGGCACGACCGGCCTTTTTCGTTGATGCGGGCCCGCAGCCGTTTTGTAACTTTCGATGCGCCGCTGAAACTTTTACGGGCCAGATCGTCTCCATGTTGGACAGGAGGCCGGCACAAGCGAGCGGCCCGCCCGCAGCGCCACGGCGGCAAGCGACTGGAACGGAACCTGCATCTGCAAGCCGCTGCAGCAAAGCCTCCTCGTCAGCGATGGCATCTTTGGTTACGATGCCCGTAGCCCCACCGATGGAGCTTTCAATGTCAGATACCAATAAGGAGCGATTCATGTCGGATATCAAAACCGTTCTCGCTGACGCCGAAGACCTGCTCAAGCAAGCCGCTGCCGCCACGGGCGAGCGCGCTTCCGAGCTGCGCGAAAGCGCCATGTCGCGCCTGAAACAAGCCAAGGAAAAAGCCGCCGACGCGCAAGTCGTCGTGGTCGAGCGTGGCCGTAAAGCGGCGCGCGCCACCGACGATTACGTCCACGAGCATCCGTGGGCGTCCATCGGAATCGCGGCGGGCATCGGCATGGTGATCGGTCTGCTCATCAATCGTAAGTAGTCGTTCCATGCTGCCCGCACGCGCGGGCAGCATTTTTTTCGCCGCAATGGCCCGAGGCTTGCTAAATCCGTAACCGATGCGGTCCTCCGGGATCGAATCAGTTCGAACTGCGACGCATTTATCCGGCGCGCGGCTCGACTTTCGCGCCGGCTCCTTGCTTCGTGCATCGGCCGGGAAATCATCAAGCGGCACCCAACGCGCTCTCGCACCCAAACCATGACGACAGAACGGCTACCGCGCGATTCGTCCCCCGGACCCTTGCGCCGCATTGTGAGTTCCGCCTTCGCCATCTTCGAGACCCGGCTGGAACTGATCGGCATCGAGTTGCAGGAAGAAAAAGTCAGGCTGATCGGCGTGCTCTTCCTCGGGCTCGCGGCCATGCTGCTCGCCATGATGGCGCTGATCTCGCTGACAGTGCTCATCGCCATATTCTTTTGGGATACCTATCGTTGGCAGGCGCTCGGCGGCATCACGCTGCTGTACGCGGTGCTCGCCATCGGATGCGGCCTGCGCGCGCGCGGCAAGTTGAGCGATGCCCCGCATCTGTTCGACGACACGCTCGACCAGTTCCGCAAGGACCGCGACATGTTCAACTAAGCGCCGCGGCGCGGCGCCTTTGAACGCGATCCCATTCTTTCCACGCGAAACTCACTTGCCCGTTCGATCATGAGCCATAACGACGCCACCTCCAGCGCAGCCAAGCAGGAAGTTCAGCAGCAGCTTCGCACGCCCGGCATGCGCACGCTGCGCAAGGAATTGCTGCTTGCGCGCGCGGATGTCGAACGCATGGAACTGCGGCAGGCCACGCACGAATTGCGCGATAACGTCGCGCATCTGCCGCTCATCGGCATGCTGGTGCCAGGAAGCCGCCCTGCGCGACGTGGCATCCGCAATACATCGCCGCGTGGCACCATCGCCGGCGCGCTGGATTCGCTGCTCGGCCGCGGCGGCGCGGGCAAGTTCAGCTTCCTGTTCAAGCAGTATCCGGTGGTCGGATCGCTCGCTTCGCTGCTGTTGACAAAGCCGGTGCGCACTCGCCTGTTGCGCGGCGCGAAGCCGCTCATCAAATGGGGCGGTCTCGGGCTGGCCGCATGGGAAGGCTGGCGCATCTGGCAACAGATGAAAGCCACGAGCGTGGAAACGTCCACCGACGCCGTCGATCCGACCGTTTTCTAGTCGCATAGCCGCATCATCCCTTGCCCGTCCAGCACGCGGCCGATCTGGCCGCGTCGAGCGCCGCTGCGCCATCCATCAGCCGATTCGAGCGCGAGCCGGTCGCGTCGATGGTGAACACGCCGCATGCGTCGGCCTCCATCGGACCGGGCGACACGGGTGCCGCTTCGATCGTATAACCGCCGTTGGTCGCGGACTCGGGCAAGAGCGTGAGCCGGTAGACGGCCGTTCCGCCCGACGGCGCCTGGTCGATGCCCGCGCTCAGCGCAACGGTGCCCGCTCCGGTCTGGGACAGCCGCGCGCTTTCCACGGACTGCACCGCCTTGAACAGCGCGGCAGCCGCGTCCAGCCGATGCGCTTTCGCGATATGCGACTGATACGCAGGAATGGCGAACGTCGCGATGATCGCCGCGACGCCTAGCGCGATCATGAGTTCTAGCAGGCTGAAGCCCGCGCTTGATCTCAGTTTGCTCATCCTTGGTCCTCCTTAGAATGGTTTCCCCGCGACGCGCCGCCATTGTTGCGTGACGGTGCCGTTCGTCGAATCGATGCGCAGTTGCAGCCAGGCTTCGGTCTGCGACGTCGCGCCGAAACCGCGCGCCGTGATCAGATACGAGGTCGCCGACGACTGACCGGAGCGCGACCACGTCTCGATCAGGCATTGGGGCGGACGCATAGCGTAAGGCCACGACGCGTACGGCGCGACTGCGAGCGCCGACGCGCCTTCGAACGACGCTTTCAGCCGCCAGCGTGCCGGCTCCTGATCGACCGCTCCTATCGCCGGCAACGCCGCCGACAGCATGTGGCTGCATCGGATGAGCGCGCTGTCCGCCGCATGGAACGCCTGCACGCGCTCGCGCGCCGCGACGGTCGTGCGCGCCGCCACGAGCGACGTTTGCAGCCATGCGCTCGCCGTGACGAGGATGATCGCCGCGAGTAGCAGGACAATGGGCAGCGCCGTGCCGCGAGACAACGCGCGACGGTTCATGCCGCGCCTCCCTGATTCGCCGAAGCTACATTGCGAATCTGCACGCGACGCCAGAACGCCTGATGCATGCGCGCATCGTCGGCGACGGCAGGCGCGCCGGTGCAATCCACGTAGTTCGTGCGGCGCTGCCTCGCGGCCGCGAAGCCTCGGACGAGCACGCACACGTCGGCGGCGCGAACGTCGGGCCAACGGTCGCGCGGGATCGCGGAAGCATCCACCGCGCTCGACGCGCCCGCCAGCCAGTACAAAACCCGAATGCGCTCGATGCCTTCGACCAGCGGCTGCGCCTGCTTGCCACTGCCCTCGCAATACAGTTCCGGCTCGCCCGTTGAGGCGCTGGCCTTCGCATACAAGCGGTTGCCGACGAAGGCATCCGCCACCGACTGGCCGATGCAATCCGTCGGGGCGCCCGCCGATGTCGGCCACGTCGAAACCGTGTCGGCTGCATAGCGCACCTGCACGCCGTCGGACCGGCTCGTCAGCGACTCGCAGGACGCCGCCGTATCCGCGCCGACCACGCGCGCCTGCGAGCAGCCGAATAGCGTGGCATCGGCGCGCGTTGCCCCGAAGCCCGCCATCTGCATCTGCTGGGCGATGAGGTCGAGCGCGGACACGCCGGCGTCGTGCATGCGCGCGGCGTCGGTGGCGCGGTCGAACGCCGCGCGCTGACCGCGATACAGAGACAGCATGGCCAGCACGATCAACATGCCGAGCGCGAGCGATATCGCGAGTTCGACGAGCGTGTGGCCGCGCGCGGGAAAAGAACGCGGCGTCATCGCGCGAACGCCAAGGCAATGCACGACGCGAGCGGCTTCGCTTGCGGCTCGGGGCACGGATCGGCGCGGTCGTCGGCGTGCCAGCTGACGGTCGCGACACGCACGCCGTCTGCGCGATCGAGCACCGCGACATCGCCATCCGGCAAGGTCGAGGACGCTATCGCCTGCCATTGCGACAGGACCGCCGCGCGATCCGCATCGCTGCGAATGCCTTCCGCGACCGAATCGGCGATGAGCGTCGCGCGCTCGCGCAGCAACGCGAGCCGCTCGCCCCTCGCGAGCGCGCTTTGCACCGCGACGATTCCGAGCGCCGTCACGGCAGCGAGCGCCAGCGCGATCATCACTTCCATCAGCGAATCGCCGCTTTGCGTCGTCTTCATGCCGATGCTCCGCAGCCGCCCTGCGTGATGCGCGGCCGCCCGCCCGCCGCGATGCGAATGCAGCGGCGGGCTGCGGGATTGCCAGCGGGATCGGCGCCGCGCTGGGAAAAGTCGAAGCTGCGAAAGCCGCCGATCACCTGCCCCGACGGCGGCGTGAACGAAAGATCGGTGGCCGCGCCCGCGATGGCGATGGAAGACATGGCCGGTTCAACGCGCAGCAGCGCCGGAACGCCGTCGCGATCGACGAAAAGCGCCCAGCCGCAAGACCAGTCCGTGATGCCGCCATCACAGCCTTTGCCGGATGCGAGGCAGTGACGCGCGGCGTCGATGCGGCAGAGCGTGACGCGCGCGCCGCGCCGCAGTGCTTCGGCCCGCGCGAGCGAAAGCGTCGAAAAGAACGAGCGCGCCCGGGCATCGACCTGATCGCGCATCTGCCAGGCGAAGAACGACGGCGCCGAGAAGGTCGCGATGATCGCCATGACGGCCAGCACGACGCACAGTTCGACCAGCGTGAAGCCGCTGAAGCCGGGTAAGTGAACGCGATTCATCTGCATCCCTGAACGATTCGAGTTGAAGAATGCTGAATCTATCGGGAAGCGACGCGCGCCGCCATTAGCCGAACGGCCTAGTGTTCAGGTCGCTTTTCGGGCGGCAGACTAGGCGCGGGAATGCGAGAAAACCTTGCGGAGGGCGAATGCGGAACGAATCAACGCTTACGGGAAGCGGATTTCTTGGGCGCGGCGCGGCGGAATTCCTCGAGCACGTCTTCGAACTCGGAAACGTCCTCGAAGCGTTTGTAGACGGAGGCGAACCGCACGTAGGCGATGGTGTCGAGCTGGCGCAATTCGTTCATCACGAGCTCGCCGAGACGCTCGCTCTGCACTTCGCGCTCGCCGCTGCCGAGCAGCTGATATTCGATGCGCGCAACGGCTGCGTCGATGGCGTCGGCCGCGACCGGGCGCTTGCGCAGCGCGAGCTTCATGCTGGCGACGATCTTGCGCCGGTCGAACTCGGTGCGGCTGCCGTCTTTCTTGACGACGGACGGCAGCGCAAGCTCCACGCGCTCGTACGTGGTGAAACGCTTGTCGCACGCAGGACAGCGCCGACGCCGCCGGATGGCCGCGCCGTCCTCCGACACGCGGGAATCGACGACCTGAGTGTCTTCGTGTCGGCAGAACGGGCAGCGCATCGCGGCGTGTCTCGGGACTGGGCTAGAGGATTAACGGTAGACCGGGAAACGCTTGGTCAGATCGGCCACTTGGGCGCGCACGCGCTCGATGGTCGACTGGTCTTCCGGATTGTCCAGCACGTCCGCGATCAGGTTGCCGACGATTTCGGCTTCCTTCACGCCGAAGCCGCGCGTGGTCATGGCGGGCGAACCGAGACGCACGCCGCTCGTGACGAACGGCTTTTCCGGATCGTTCGGAATCGCGTTCTTGTTCACCGTGATGTGCGCGGCGCCGAGCGCGGCTTCCGCGGCCTTGCCCGTGATCTTCTTCGCGCGCAGGTCGACCAGCATCACGTGGCTTTCGGTGCGGCCCGACACGATACGCAGTCCGCGCTTGACGAGCGTCTCGGCCAGCACGCGAGCGTTGTCGATCACGGCTTGCTGATACGCCTTGAACTCGGGCGCGAGGGCTTCCTTGAATGCGACGGCCTTGGCGGCGATCACGTGCATCAGCGGGCCGCCCTGAATGCCGGGGAAGATGGCCGAATTGATCTGCTTCTCGAATTCCGCCTTCATCAGGATGACGCCGCCGCGCGGGCCGCGCAGGCTCTTGTGCGTGGTCGTCGTGACGAAGTCCGCATGCGGCACCGGGTTCGGATACAGGCCCGCGGCGACGAGACCGGCGTAATGCGCCATGTCGACCATGAAGTAAGCGCCGACGCTCTTCGCGATCTTCGAAAGACGCTCGAAGTCGATGCGCAGCGCGAACGCCGACGCGCCCGCGACGATCAGCTTCGGCTTATGTTCCTTGGCGAGCGCCTCGGTCCTTTCGTAATCGATGTCTTCGGCTTCGTTCAGGCCGTAGCTCACGACGTTGAACCACTTGCCCGACATGTTCACCGGCGAGCCGTGCGTGAGGTGCCCGCCTTCCGCGAGGCTCATGCCCATGATCGTGTCGCCCGGCTTCAGGACGGCGAAGAACACGCCCTGATTCGCCTGCGAGCCGGAGTTCGGCTGCACGTTCGCGGCTTCGGCGCCGAAAAGTTGCTTCACGCGGTCGATGGCCAGCTGCTCGACGATATCCACGTACTCGCAACCGCCGTAATAGCGCTTGCCCGGGTAGCCTTCCGCGTATTTGTTCGTGAGTTGCGAACCCTGCGCGGCCATGACGGCCGGGCTCGTGTAGTTTTCCGAGGCGATCAGCTCGATGTGCTCTTCCTGTCGGCGGTTTTCCTGCTCGATGGCCTTGAGCAATTCGGGATCGACTTTGGCAAGGGTACTTTCGGCTCTGTCGAACATACGTTTTCCGTGAGATCAAAACAGGTTGACCGGATCGCGCGGGCGCACGAAAGGCTGGACACCGATGAAGTCCAGACGCGGCGGATGAGGGAAGAATCCGGTTTCGCGGAACGGACAGCCACCGGCAACGCAGCGACGGCGCGCGGATCTCAGCTGCCCAGGCGAACGGCAAAACGACGCTCCGCGCTTCCTAGTGGGTCGTTCCACCTTGAATCCGAAGATTCTATCGCCAGTCACGCGGGGTTTGAGCGTTGTAGTTTAATGGGCGGCCGGGCTTTAGGCAACCGGCCTCCGGGGCCCTCCGCGAGCCTCTTTTGCGGTGCGTGGCTGCGCCCGGAAGCACGGTCGTTCGCGTGCGCGGTCGCTTGCCGCCTGGCATCAATGGAAGTACCCTTTGCGCCGTTGCCGGATGCGTGCCCGCGCGCCGCCCGGTTCGGCCTATCGCTTATCTCCAATCGGAGCTCGACCATGATCGTCTTCGTCACCGGCGCGTCAGCCGGCTTCGGCGCCGCCATCGCGCGCGCTTTCGTCAAGGGCGGCCATCGCGTCGTCGCGGCGGCGCGTCGCAAGGAACGCCTCGACGCGCTGTCGAAGGAACTCGGCGACGCCTTGTTGCCCGTCGAAATCGACGTGCGCGACGAGAGCGCCGTGCGAAACGCGATCGCATCGCTGCCTGACGGCTTTGCGCAGATCGACGTGCTCGTGAACAACGCCGGCCTCGCGCTCGGTCTCGAGCCCGCGCAACGCGCGAACTTCGACGACTGGAAGAACATGATCGACACGAACTGCGCCGGTCTCGTCGCCGTCACGCATGCCGTTCTGCCGGGCATGGTCGAGCGCAATCGCGGCCACGTGTTCAATCTCGGCTCGGTGGCGGGTACTTATCCGTATCCAGGCGGCAACGTCTACGGCGCGACCAAGGCGTTCGTGCGGCAGTTCAGCCTGAACCTGCGCGCCGATCTCGCGGGCACCGCATTGCGCGTGACGGATATCGAGCCCGGTTTGTGCGGCGGGACCGAGTTCTCCAACGTGCGCTTCAAGGGCGACGACGACAAGGCCGCGTCCGTCTACAAGGACGTGCAGCCGCTCACGGCCGAGGACATCGCGGACACGATCTACTGGATCGCCACGCGGCCGGCGCACGTGAACATCAACACGATCGAACTGATGCCGGTCGCGCAGACGTTCGGACCGTTGCAAATTCACCGCGGCTGAGCGGCAAACTGCCTGAGGATTTGGCGAGCACTGAGCGGGTTCCGGTAAAATGCCGCGGATGAATATCTGTCAAAAAGCGAGCCGCAGCGGTCTGAGAAGGCCCGGCGCAAGCGGGGCGGCGCGCAGGTGAGCAATCCGTCCGTTTTCGAATGGCCGATTCGCGTGTACTACGAGGACACCGACGCCGGCGGCATCGTTTTCTACGCGAATTACCTGAAGTTCTTCGAGCGCGCGCGTACCGAATGGCTGCGCGCCTGCGGCATCGACCAGCAACGCCTCGCGGAATCGGACGGCATCGTGTTCGTCGTGAAAAGGACGTCCGTCGATTATTCAGCGCCCGCGCGTCTCGACGACGTGATCCGCGTCGTCAGCCGTATCGAGCGGCTCGGGCGCGCGTCGGTGGACTTTCATCAGGAAGCGTGGCGCGACGGCGTGCTGCTCGCGAGCGGCGAGATTCGCGTGGCGTCGGTGGATCGCGCATCCATCCGGCCCGCCGGCATTCCGGCAGCCGTCCTCGACGGACTCCGGCGCGGCCCTCCTGCGGCGCAGTCAGCCGATGCACCCATCGCGCCGCATGGCGGATTCAGCCGTGGTTAGCAGCGCAAGACAATCGAGAAAGAGCCGGCAAAGGCGCGGCTTTCGTTCCGTTCACATCTCATTCACGAAAGCCTGACGCTCCGACCGGACGCCGTTTTCCGGGAAGTAACAGCGGACCTTTATGAACAATACACAAGACCTGTCGATCGTATCTCTCGTCGTCCATGCCAGCGTGCTCGCGCAGGCCGTGATGGCGCTCTTGCTGGTTCTGTCGCTTCTGTCGTGGACCTTCATCTTCCGCAAGTGGTTCGCCATTCGCCGCGCGCGTGCGCAGACGGAGCGCTTCGAACGCGATTTCTGGTCGGGCGGCGACCTCCAGGCGCTGTATCAGAGCGCGGCGAATAACCGTCACACCATCGGCGCGCTCGAGCGTATCTTCGAGTCGGGCATGCGCGAATTCCTGAAGGGCAAGGAGCGCCGCATCACCGATCCGAGCGCGATTCTCGACGGCTCCCGCCGCGCGATGCGCGCCGCGTTCCAGCGCGAAATGGATGTGCTGGAAGCGAACCTCGCGTTCCTCGCGTCGGTCGGCTCGGTGAGTCCGTATATCGGTTTGTTCGGCACGGTCTGGGGCATCATGAATTCCTTCCGGGGTCTCGCCAACGTGCAACAGGCGACGCTCGCGAACGTCGCGCCGGGCATCGCCGAGGCGCTCGTCGCCACCGCGATCGGCCTGTTCGCCGCAATTCCCGCCGTGGTCGCGTACAACCGCTACGCGCACGACATCGACCGTCTGGCGATCCGCTTCGAGACCTTCATCGAAGAGTTCTCGAACATCTTGCAGCGTCAGGCGCACTAACAGGAGTCCGCGATGGCAGGCCCGATCCGTTCCAGCATGCGCGGCAGCTCGCGCCGCGCAATGGCCGACATCAACGTCGTGCCGTATATCGACGTGATGCTCGTGCTGCTCGTCATCTTCATGGTGACCGCGCCGCTCGTGTCGCCTTCGATCATCAATCTGCCGACCGTCGGCAATGCGCAGCCGCAGGAACAGCAGCCGCCGCTTGTCATCAACATCAAGGCGGACGGCAGCATGAACGTGCGCTACAAGGAAGAAGGCGGCGCCACGCAAGAGCAGAAAATGACGAAGGGCGATCTCAACGCATTCGTGCTCAATCGTCAGGAGTCGCATCCGGATCAGCCGGTCGTGATCGCGGCTGACAAGACGGTGAAGTATGAAGTCGTCATGGACGTGATGTCCGATATGAAAGCGCGCGGCGTGAAGCGCGTTGGACTGCTCGTCAAATCGCAATGATCGATCGTCGCACCGGCCAGCCCCAGCAGGCGCGCGCGCGTTCCGCGCGGCCCATCCGTCCGCGGCGCGAGCGAGGCACGGGCAAGGCGTTCGCGCTCGCGGCCGTCATGCATTTGCTGCTCGGCTGGCTGCTCTATCACGGCATCAACTGGCAGAACAACACGCCGGCCGGCGCAGAAGCGGAAATCTGGACCGATATCCCCGACATGTCCGCGCCGACGCCGCGCCCCGCTCCTCCGCCGCCGGCGCCCGCGAAGGCGCAGCCCGCGCCGCCGCCCGCGAGAGACGAGCAGGCGGACATCGCGTTGCAGGAGAAGAAGCGCAAGCAGCAGGAAGCCGCCGCGCGCGAGGCGCAGCTTGCCGAGCAGCGTCGCGAGCAGCAGCAGGCGCAGCAGGAAGCCGAGGCGAAACGCCAGCAGCAACTCGCCGCGCAAGCGGCCGCCGCGGCAGCGGCGCAGAAGGCGATGCAGGACAAGCAGAAGCAGATCGAGAAGCAGCGTCAGGCGGAACTGCAGAAGCAACAGCAGCAAGCCAAGGCTCAGCAAGAGAAGGAACGCCAGCAGCAAGCCGAGGCGCAGAAGGCGGAACAACTCAAGGCTGAGCAACAGCAGGCGCAGAAGGAAGCCCGCGCGAAGGCCGACGCCGAAGCGAAAGCCAAGGCGCAGGCAAAGGCGAGGGCTGACGCGGAGGCAAAAGCGAAGGTCGACGCCGAGCGCCGGGCGCGGCTCGCCGCGTTGCAAGGCCAGTTGGGCGGCGGCACGAGTTCGAGCGGCGAAGGGCTCGCGAAGAGCGGCACGGGCCGGGGCGCGGGCGGCAACGCGACATCGCCCGGCTATGCCGAGAAGGTGCAGCGGCGCGTGCGGCCGAACATCGTCTGGGCCGGTGAGACCGCTGGACTCGAAACCGTCGTGTCGGTGCGTTGTTCGCCGTCGGGCACGCTGCTCTCGGCAAACATCAGCCGGTCGAGCGGCAACGAGCAATGGGATCAGGCGGCGCTTCGCGCGGTGCAGCGTTCGGACCCGATGCCCGTCGATGTCGACGGCAAGGCGCCCGATCATTTCACCATCACGCTGCGGCCGGCTGGAGGCTGATTCGGCCAGCGTGCGAGGCGCTTTGCGCTGGGAACGAATCGTGCAACCGGGGGTCTGTTCTGCATTCCCCAGACACTTGAAAACGCTTTTTTCGGAACCTAAACAGCATGAGTTTGATGACGAAGCTTGGCCTGAGAACGCTGGTCGCATCCTGCCTGATCGCAGCCGGCACCGCCGCACACGCCCAGTTGAACGTGCTCGTCACCGGCGTCGGTTCGACTCAGTTCCCGATCGCGACGGCCAATTTCGCCAACGAGGCGAGCTCGCCGCAGCAGATCAGCGCGATCATTCGTCAGGATCTGCAGAGGAGCGGCAAGTTCACGAACATCGACGCGGGCAGCACGCCGGTTTCGGAAACCGAATCCGTCGATCTCGGCGCGTGGAAGGCCAAGGGCGCGGACGCGTTCGTGTCGGGCAGCGTCACGCGCCTGTCGAACGGCCAGTACGAAGTGCGCTTTCGCCTCTATGACACGGTGAAGCAGCAGAATCTCGGCGGCCTGTCGCTCGTCAGCGCGGAAAGCGGCCTGCGCATGAGCGCGCACAAGATTGCGGATTACATCTACGCCAAGCTGCTCGGCGGCCGGGGCGTGTTCGCCACGCGCCTGTCGTATGTCATCCAGACGGGCGGGCGCTATCAGTTGCAGATTTCGGATTCGGACGGCCAGGACGCGAAGATCGCCCTCTCCAGCCCGGAACCGATCATCTCGCCGGCGTGGTCGCCGGACGGCACGAAGGTCGCGTACGTGTCCTTCGAAAAGAAGAAGCCCGTCGTCTACATTCACGACCTGCCGACGGGACGCCGCATCGTCGTGTCGAATCAGAAGGGCAACAACAGTGCGCCGGCGTGGTCGCCTGACGGCCGCAAGCTCGCGGTCGCCCTGTCGCGCACCGGCAATACGCAGATTTTCGAAGTCAACGCGGACGGCACCGGCCTGCGCCGTCTGACACAAGGCAGTTCCATCGATACCGAGCCGGCCTACTCGCCCGATGGCAACTCCATCTATTTCACGAGCGATCGCGGCGGCCAACCGCAGATCTACAGAATGCCGGCGGCGGGGGAATCTGCCGGCGCGGCCCAGCGGGTCACGTTCACGGGCAGCTACAACACGAGCCCGCGCGTGAGTCCGGACGGCAAGCAACTCGCGTACATTTCGCGCACCGGCGGCGGCTTCAAGCTGTATTTGCAGGACCTCGCGTCCGGCACGGCAACGGGGCTGACCGATACGACGCATGACGAATCGCCGAGCTTCGCGGCGAATGGTCAGTACATCCTCTACGCCACCCAAGTGAACGGACGTGGCGTGTTGGCAGCCGTGTCGACCGATGGTCGCACGCGGCAAGTCTTGTCCGTACAGGGCGGCGCGGTGCGCGAGCCGTCCTGGGGTCCGTTCATGCAATAAGTCCAGCAATACGTTTCACCTACAACGTTCAGCTACAACACAAGGAGAGGTACCATGATGTCGAAACTCCGTATCGGCCTGGCAGTTGCAATGGTCGGCGCATTGGCCGCGTGTCATTCGGGCGTGAAGCTCGATGAAGGCGCAAACAAGGGTGCGGTGAGCACGCAGCCCAACCCGACGGACGTGAAGCAAGTCAACATCGACCCGCTGAACGATCCGAACAGCCCGCTCGCCAAGCGCAGCATCTATTTCGACTTCGACAGCTACGCCGTGAAGGACGACTATCAGCCGCTGCTGCAACAACATTCGTCGTATCTGAAGAGCCATCCGGAGCGTCACGTCCTGATTCAGGGGAACACCGACGAACGCGGCACGAGCGAGTACAACCTCGCGCTCGGCCAGAAGCGCGCGGAAGCCGTGCGTCGCGCGATGTCGCTGATGGGCGTGGCCGATTCGCAGATGGAAGCCGTGAGCCTCGGCAAGGAAAAGCCGATGGCGACGGGTCACGACGAATCGTCGTACGCGCAGAACCGCCGCGCGGATCTCGTGTACCAGCAGTAATCGAACTAACGTAACCAGTCACGGGTGAGTCGCCCTATGTTGTATCGCTTTCCCTTGCTGCGCGCTGCCGCAGCCGCGTGTGTAGTCGGTTCGGCAATGCTCGGCGTGCCCGCGCACGCCGGCGTCTTCGACGACAACGAAGCGCGCAAAGCCGTGCTCGATCTGCGCACCAAGACCGATGGCCTCACCAATCAGTTGCAGGCTGCGCAGCGCACGATCCTCGATCAGCAGAATCGGCTCGACCAGCTGAATCAGCAGCTCGCGACGGTTCGCGGGCAGAACGAGGACCTGGCGAACCAGGTGGCCACGCTGCAAAAGCAGCAGAAGGACTATTACGCCGACCTCGATACGCGCTTGAAGAAGTTCGAGCCGCAGCAGCAGACCATCGACGGCGTGACGGGTTCGGTGCAGCCCGGCGAGACGGAAGCGTTCAACGCAGCGTCGACGGAGTTCCGTAACGGTGATTACAAGGGCGCCGCGGCGTCGTTCAAGGCGTTCGTCGCGAAGTATCCGCAAAGCCCGTATCAGCCGACCGCGCAGTACTGGCTCGGCAACGCGTTGTATGCGCAGCGCGACTACAAGGGCTCGACCGCGATCTGGCAGAATCTGGTGAAGACGTACCCCACGCATCCGCGAGCACCCGAAGCGTTGCTCGCAATCGCGAATAACCAGATCGAACAGGGCCAGAAATCGGCTGCGAAGCAGACGCTCCAACAGATCATCTCGCAGTATTCGGGCACTGAAGTCGCGCAGACGGCGCAAAGCAAGATGTCGCAGGTGAAGTAAGCGGAGCTCTTGAGCTTCTCCGGTTCCGCGCCTCTCGTTGAAGAACGCTCGCGGGCACGCATGCCGCGGGCGTTTTTCTTGAGCGAGTAACGGCGATATACGGTTGACAGTATTCGAGATCGCCGCTTATAATTTTGCCTCTTTCGGGTCGTTAGCTCAGCTGGTAGAGCAGCGGACTTTTAATCCGTTGGTCGCAGGTTCGAATCCCGCACGGCCTACCAAAGAATTCAAAGGGTTACAGGCGCAAGCCTGTAACCCTTTGTCGTTTCTGCTCATTAGTTCGCTCGATAGTTCGCTCGACGAACGGACGCTTCGGCACTCAGCGCAGTCGAGACACCGAATCTACACCGCGGTCACCCCGCCATCCACGGCCAGCACCTGCCCGGTTATGTGCTTGCCCGCATCGCTCGCAAAGAGAACAGCCGCGCCCTTCAGGTCTTCGTCGTCGCCGAGACGGTGAAGCGGAATGCTCTCGCACATGCGCTCGATGCCCCAGCGGTCGAGCGAGCTCTGCGTCATCCTCGACGGAAAGAAGCCGGGCGCAAGCGCGTTCACCGTGATGCCGTGCTCGCCCCACTCGCCCGCGAGCGTCCGCGTGAAATTCACGACCGCGCCTTTGGACGTGTTGTAGGCGATCGTCTCCATCGTGCCGGGCCCGTTGCCCGCGAGCCCCGAAATGGACGCCACGTTGATGATGCGTCCATAGCGGCGTGGAATCATCGAGAGCTTGCCGATGCGCTGCGTCAGCAGGAACAGCCCGCGAACGTTCAGATTCATTACCTTGTCCCAACCCGCGATCGGATGATCCTCGGCGGGCGCGCCCCATGTCGCGCCCGCGTTGTTCACCAGAATGTCGACGCGGCCGAGCGCGGCCAGCGCTTCATCGGCGAGGCGGGCGATTTCGTCCTCCCGCGCGCCGTCCGCCGCGATCCACCGCGCATCGACGCCGCGCGAGCGCAGATGCTGCGCGGCGGCATCGAGTTCATCCGGCTTGCGCGCGGACAGCACGATGCGCGCGCCCTGTTCGCCCAATGCCTCGGCAATCTGCAGGCCGAGGCCGCGTGAGCCGCCCGTCACGAGCGCGGTCTTGTCTCTCAGGTCGATGAGTTGTTGTACGGTGCGCATTCGCTCTCCTAGAACCACGCGTCCTGCATGTCGAGCGTCGTGCGGTCCAGCGACACGAGCAGATCGAACTGCGGTCCGACGCGCGGCAGTTCCCATTTGAAGAAGTAATCGGCGGCGGCGAGCTTGCCGCGATAGAACGCCGCGTCGTCGTCGTTGCCGGCGGCGGCGAGCCCCGCGCGCGCCGCAAGTGCCTGTTCGAGCCAGATCCACGCAACGGTCACATGGCCGAACGCCTCCATGTACAGCGACGCGTTCGCGAGCGTGACCGACGGATCGCCCGCCGCCCACAACATGCGCGTGACGTGCATGAGGCGCGTCACCGATTCGTCGAACGTGGAAGCGTGCTTGACGAGCGCCGCATCGCCCGTCGCGGACGCGCGCGCCGCGCTCGCATGCATGCGGTCCACGAGCAGCCGCAGCGCCGCGCCGTCCTTCATCGTTACCTTGCGGCCGAGCAGATCGAGCGCCTGAATGCCGTGCGTGCCTTCGTGGATCGCGTTGAGACGGTTGTCGCGATAGAACTGCTCGACGTTGTACTCGCGCGTGTAGCCGTAGCCGCCGTGCACCTGAATCGCGAGATTGTTCGCTTCCAGGCACCATTGCGACGGCCAGCTTTTCGCAATCGGCGTCAGGATGTCGAGCAAGAGCGTGAGGCGTTCGTGTTTTTGCGCGTCGTCGGCGGCTTCGGCGGCGCGCGCTTCGTCCACGAGCTTCGCGCAGTACAGGTTCAACGCGAGGCCGCCCTCCGCGTAGCTCTTCTGCGCGAGCAGCATGCGGCGCACGTCGGCGTGCTCCACGAGCTTGACCTGCGGGCTCGCCGGGTCCTTGCCCGCGCGTCCCGTCGGGCGTCCCTGAGGCCGGTTGCGCGCATAGTCGAGCGCATGCAGATAGCCCGTGTAACCGAGCACCGCCGCGCCGAGCCCGACGCCGATGCGCGCCTCGTTCATCATGTGGAACATGCAGGCGAGCCCCTGCCCCGCCTCGCCGACGAGATAGCCCACCGCGCCCGCCTTGCCCAGCGGCCGATGCCGCACGCCTTCGCCGAAGTTGAGCAGGCAGTTGGTCACGCCGCGATAGCCCATCTTGTGATTGAGCCCGGCGAGCACTACATCGTTATGTTCGCCGAGCGAGCCGTCTTCTTCGACCAGATACTTGGGCACGATGAAAAGCGAGATGCCCTTCACGCCGGGAATCAGCTTGCCGTCCGGACCGGGAATCTTCGCGAGCACCAGATGGACGATGTTCTCGGACAGCTCATGCTCGCCGCCCGAGATCCACATCTTGTTGCCGCGCAGCCGATACTGCGCCCCGAACGGCGATTCGCCCTCGTACTCGGCGCGCGTCGTGATATCCGACAACGACGAGCCCGCCTGCGGCTCGGACAAACACATGGTGCCGAAAAAGCGGCCTTCCAGTTCAGGACGCACGAAGGTGTCGATCTGCTCCTGCGTGCCGTGCGCGAGCAGCAGGTTCGCGTTGCCGATGGTCAGGAACGGAAACGCCGCCGTGCCGATATTCGCGGCGACGAAGTACGCGAAGCCCGCCTTCTCGACGACCACCGGCAACTGCATGCCGCCCAGATCGAAGTCCTGTCCGGCAGCCATCAACCCGGCATCGCTGAACGCCGTGAGCGCCGTCTTCACTTCGGGGATGACGTGCACGCGCTCGCCGTCGAAATGCGGCTCCTGCTGATCGCTTTTCTTGCTATGCGTGGCGAAGAGATCGGTGGCGATCTTCTCGCACGTATCGAGCGCGGCGTCGAACGTTTCGCGCGAATGGTCGGCGTAGCGCGGGTTGTCGGTGAGCGCCTGGACCTTCAGCCATTCGTACAGAAGAAAGTTCAGATCGCGCCGGGAAAGGATCAACGACATGTCTCTCGTCCTTGTCAAAGCACTTCGAAGAGGCCGGCCGCGCCTTGTCCGCCGCCGATGCACATCGTCACCACGACGTGCTTCACGCCGCGGCGCTTGCCTTCGATCAGCGCGTGTCCGACGAGCCGCGCGCCCGACACGCCGAACGGATGCCCCACCGCGATGGCGCCGCCGTTCACGTTGAGCCGCTCAATCGGAATGCTGAGCGTATCCGCGCAGTACAAGACCTGCACGGCGAAAGCCTCATTCAGCTCCCACAAGCCGATGTCGTCAACCGTCAGCCCCGCTTTCTTCAACAGCTTCGGCACCGCAAACACCGGTCCGATGCCCATTTCGTCCGGCTCGCAGCCCGCCACCGCGAAGCCGCGGAACACGCCGAGCGGCGCGATGCCCTTCGATGCGGCGACGCGCGCGTCCATCACGACGCATGCCGACGCGCCATCGGAGAACTGCGACGCGTTGCCCGCCGATATGACGCCGCCCGGCAGCGCGCTGCGAATCTTCGCGACGCCTTCCAAAGTCGTGTCCGCGCGAATGCCTTCGTCGGCGGCGATGGTCACTTCGCGGCTCACGATATCACCGGTCGCGCGATCGACGACGCCCGCCGTGACGGTCATCGGCACGATTTCATCGTCGAAGCGTCCCGCCTCGCGCGCCGCCGCCGCGCGCTGCTGGCTGCGCACGCCGTACTCGTCCTGCCGCTCGCGCGAAATGCCGTAGCGCCTGGCGACCTGCTCCGCCGTCTGCAACATGCTCCAGTAAATCTCGGGCTTGTTCGCGGCGAGCCACGGGTCGTTCGCGTACTCCATGTTCATCTGGCGCTGCGTCCACGAGATGCTTTCGACGCCGCCCGCCGCGTAAATTTCGCCTTCGCCTGTCATCACGCGCTGCGCGGCCATCGCAATGCTTTGCAGTCCGGACGAGCAGAAGCGGTTGATGGTCGCGCCCGGCACCGTCACCGGACAGCCCGCCCGCAACGCGATCTGACGGCCGATGTTGCCGCCCGTCGCGCCTTCGGGGTTCGCGCAGCCCATCAGCACGTCTTCGACTTCGCCAGCCTCGATGCCCGCCCGCGCGATAGCGTGCCGGACCGCGTGCGCGCCGAGCGTCGCGCCGTGCGTCATGTTGAACGCGCCCTTCCAGCTTTTGGCCAGCGCGGTACGCGCCGTCGATACGATCACTGCCTCGTTCATGTCTCGGTCCTTAGTCGTTGAAGCTCGCGCCGGCATCGGCGAGCCGCTGCAGGAGCGGCGCGACCGTCCACGCGTGGCCCTGGTAGCCGTTGGCGTAGCGGCGGATGGCCTGCGCCACCGCGTACAGGCCGATCTCGTCCGCGTACTGCATCGGCCCGCCGCGGAACTTCGGAAAGCCGTAGCCGTGCAGATAGACCATGTCGATATCGGATGCCTTCGACGCGATGCCTTCCTGCAAGATCAACGCGCCTTCGTTGACGAGCGCGAACACGAGCCGCTCGACGATTTCCTCGTCGCTGATCCTGCGCCGCGCGATGCCGAGATCCTTCGAATGCTGCACGATCATTTCGTCGACGACCGCGCTCGGATACGCCCGGCGATCGCCTGGCTTGTAGTCGTACCAGCCCGCCTGCGCTTTCTGGCCGAAGCGCCCCATCTCGCACAGCAGGTCGCCCGTCTTCGAGTAGTTGAACTCGGGCTGCTCGATGGCGCGGCGCTTGCGGATCGCCCAGCTGATGTCGTTGCCCGCCATGTCGATCATGCGGAACGGGCCCATTGCGAAGCCGAAGCGCTCGATCGCGCGGTCCACTTGCTGCGGCAGCGCGCCTTCGTCGAGCAGAAAGCCGGCTTGACGGCTGTACTGCTCGATCATGCGATTGCCGATGAAGCCGTCGCACACGCCCGACACCACCGCGACCTTGCCGATCTTCTTCGCGAGCTGCATCACCGTGGCGAGCACGTCTTTCGCGGTCCGCGCGCCGCGCACCACTTCCAGCAGCTTCATCACGTTCGCGGGGCTGAAGAAGTGCATGCCGATCACGTC
Organism: Caballeronia sp. Sq4a; assembly: GCF_023170545.1. Classification (NCBI taxonomy): domain Bacteria; kingdom Pseudomonadati; phylum Pseudomonadota; class Betaproteobacteria; order Burkholderiales; family Burkholderiaceae; genus Caballeronia; species Caballeronia sp. Sq4a. The sequence goes on from NZ_CP084250.1 coordinate 2,322,143, forward strand.
TTGCGGGCGCTTCGTGAAGGACGCGATGGCGTCGATATCGAGCGTCGACGTATTCGATGCGAGGATCGCGCCGCGCTTCGCCACTTCGTCGAGCCGCTGGAACACGCTCTTCTTGACCTCGAGGTCTTCGAACACGGCTTCGATCACGAGATCGGCGTCGCGGATGTCGTCGTACGAGAGCGTGGTCGCAAGCCGCGCCATGCGCGCGTCCACATCGTCTTGCGTGAGCTTGCCCTTCTTCGCGGTGTTGTCGTAGTTGCGGCGAATCGCGCCGACGCCGCGCTCCAGCGCGTCCGCTTTCATCTCGAGCAGCGTGACCGGCACGCCCGCGTTCAGAAAGTTCATCGCGATGCCGCCGCCCATCGTGCCCGCGCCGATAACGGCCACCTTCGCGATGGCGCGCGTCGGCGTGTCGGCGGGCACGTCGGGGATGCGGCTCGCCGCGCGTTCGCCGAGGAAGGCGTGGCGCAGCGCGCGAGATTCCGGCGTGTTCATCAACGCCATGAAGCCGTCGCGCTCGGCCTTCAGGCCTTCATCGAATGGCTTCAGTGACGCCGCGACGGCATTCACGCAGGCCAGCGGCGCGGGATACGGCCCTGCGCTCGCTGCCACCGTGCTGCGCGCAAAGCCGAGATACGCTTCGGCGTGCGCGTGCTGCACTTTTGCGTCGCGCAGCTTGGGATGCGAACCGGCACGCCCGGCGACATCGCGCGCGAATTTCACGGCGGCCGCGACGACATCATCGGCGACGATCTCGTTGAAGAGGCCCGTGCCCGCGAACTGTTCGGCGAGCATGGTCTTGCCCGACACGATCATGTTGAGCGCTGCTTGGAGGCCGATTGCGCGCGGCAGGCGCTGCGTGCCGCCCGCGCCCGGCAACAGACCGAGATTCACTTCGGGCAGCGCGATCTTCGCTTGCCGCGTGGCGAGCCGGTAATGGCAGCCGAGCGCGAGTTCGAGCCCGCCGCCCATCGCGACCGAGTGAATCGCCGCGAGCATCGACTAGGTGACGACTTGCCCACGCCTTTCACCAAACACCTGGTTTCCACCAAGTTTTCGCCGCCGCGCATCGGCGCACGGCATGTCCCTCGCACGAACCTGCTCGCGCAACTGGATCGCGTGCATCAGGCGAAACTCGCGCTCGTGTCCGGCAGCGCCGGCTACGGCAAGACCGTGCTGCTCGCGCAATGGCGGCAGAACTGCCTGAAGTCCGGCGCGGAAGTCGCATGGCTTTCGCTCACCGCCGACGACGGCGGCTACGCGGATTTCTGCGCCGAACTCTTCGCGGCGATGCAGCGCCTGGGCATCTCGGTGGAGACCGACATGCCGCCCGACGACACGAGCGCGAGCGCAATGTACGCGGCGATCGCGGCCATCGTCGAAGGCGCGGTCGATCTGCCGAAGGACGTGTATCTGATCATCGACGACTATCACCACGTCGAAGCGCCCGCCGCGCACAAGTTCGTGCAGAAGCTGCTCGATCACGGGCCGGGCAATCTGCACCTCGTGATTTCGTCGCGCGTGACGCCGCCGCTGAGTCTCAGCCGCTTGCGGATGATGGGTCAGATCGTCGAAGTGGACAGCGCGGAATTGCCGTTCGATCTGCCGGAAACGCGGCATTTTCTCGACGAAAACCTCGGCACCGGCAAGATCAATGCGGACGAGCTCGGCCTGATTCACGAGCTCACGAGCGGCTGGCCGTCGTGCCTGCAACTCATCGTCACGATGCTGCGCAACCGCCCGGAAGCGCGGAGCATGCTGCAGGATCTCGTGTGGCGTTCCAATGATCTGCAGACCTATCTGAGCGAAGAGATCATCGCGCATCTGCCGGAGGAACTGACGGCGTTCGCCGAGAGCATGTGCGTGTTCCGGCGCTTCAACGCGTCCCTCGCGCAGAGCGTGACGGGTCAGGCGAACGCGGCGGATCTGCTCAAGAAGATGGAGGACGACAACCTGCTCACCATCCGAATCGATTCGGACGACAAAATGATCTGGTATCGCCTGCATCGGCTCTTCGGCGAGTTTCTTTCGACGCGTCTGGAGCGGCGCGGCCGCGACGCCGTGAACGAACTGCACAGGCGCGGCGCGCGCTGGTTCGCGGAAAACGGCCTGCTCGCCGATGCCATGCGCCACGCGAGTCTCGGCAACGACATCGAATACGCCACCGGCATGATCGAGCGCGCCGCGCCCGCGACGTGGAATCTCGACTATCTCAGCCCGACGCTGCATCTGCTGGATCGCGTGCCGGAAGAAGTGCTGTTCCGTCACCCGCGCCTGTTGTTCCTCGCGTGCCTGACGGTTTCGCTGACGTCGCGTCCCGCGAAGGCGAAGGCGTGGCTCGCGCAACTGCGCAGCGGCGCACACACCGTCCCGCCGGAAATCGAGCGCAGTCTGCCGCTCGTCGAGGCGGCCATCGCGTTCCAGAACGATGACGCCGCGCGCATGATCGAACTGCTGGAACCGGTGCGCGACGCGGCCGTCGAGAACCCGTTCCTGCGCTACATGCTGATCGCGGAACTGGGCGTCGCGTACCGCTCGGTCGGTCGCTACGCCGAAGCGAAGCGTCTCTTCGACACGCATCATGTCCCGCACGCCGATCGCAACAACGACATGGCGCTCGTCGTCGAGGCGACGCTGGTGTCGAATCTCATGTTCGAAGGCCGCATGCGCGATGCCGAGCGTCTGGGCTCGGCGTTGCTCGCGCGATCGGTGAAGGCGGCGGGCCATCATTCGATCAGCGCGAACGTGTGCGCCGGCCTGCTCGTGGAGGTGTACTACGAGCTCGATCGCATCGACGACGCCCGCGAGACGATCGCCAACCGGCGTGGCCTGCTGCATTCGTCGGGACCTGACGTCACGATCTGGGCATCGCTGTGCCGCGCGAGGCTCGATCTATTGCAGGAAGGCGCCGATGCCGCGCTCGCGTTCATCCGGCAGCAGACCTCGCATCTGCAAAGCCTCGGGCAGCGGCGTGCCGTCAGCTATATGCTCGCCGAACAGGTCAAGGTTCTGCTCGTCAAAGGCGATCGTACGGGCGCGAGCGAGACGGCGGCGCTGCTGGACGAACTGGCGCGCGCCAAGACGAATACGAATACGGATAAGGACACGGACGGCGCTGAGCTTCCCGATGAAATCGCGGCGAACGCGGCGCTCACGCGCGCGCGCGTGCTGCGCAACGACGATCCGGCCGAAGCCTTGCGCGCGCTCGACGTCGTCCGGGCGCATGCCGTCGGCTTCAACCGCAGCCGCTTGCTTGCGCTCGTCGATCTGCTGTCGGGCGCGGTGCTCGCGGACATGAAGCGGACGGACGACGCGAACGCATGCCTGCTTCGCGCGGTGCAGGCGGGACGCGAGCTCGGCCTCGTGCGGACGTTCGTCGATGAAGCGCATATCGTCGGCAAGCAGCTCGGCGCTCTGTTGCGCGAGAAGCGGCTCGATGCATCCAGCCTGCGCTATCTCGAAGAGCTGGTCGCGAAGCTCGCCGATAGCGCCAGCGCGGACGACGCCGCGTCGATGCTGCGACGCGCGAACACGTCGAAGACGGACGCCGTGCTCACGCAACGCGAAGTCGAGATACTCGGGCTCGTCGCGCAGGCCATGTCGAACAAGCGCATCGCGCTCACGCTGAACATCACGCTCGAAACGGTGAAATGGAACCTGCGCAATATTTTCGCGAAGCTGGGCGTATCGAGCCGTTACGACGCGATGGTCTGGGCGCGTAAGCAGGAGCTGATTCAGTAGGCGTCGCTGACGGCATGTCGTTCGAGACACGTTATGTCCCGGTCATTCCTATAATGAGGCGATAACGCCTCAAGGAACCGCCCCATGACCTCCAGTCTCGACGAAGCCATTCTCCGCGTGCTGCCGACGGAGCGGGACGCCGTCTCGTGGCTCTCCACGCCCGAAGTGCGCCGCCGGCTCGAAGAGCGCGGGCATCGCGTCGGATACACGAAGAAGGTACAGCGCCATCTCACCGCATTGGAAGCCGAGTCGCGCGTCATCTCCACGATCAACGGCCGCGAGTTGCTGTGGCAGCGCAAGCCGTGGCTGCACGGCCTTCAGGAAGGCGTCGGGCTGATGAGCGCGTCGGAGGCCGTCGCGTTCCATATTCTTCAGCGCTTCGCGGGCAACAAACTGCCGGCCGCCGTCACGCAAGACATCGATCCGCTGTTCAAGGCGGCGGAAGCGCGGCTGTCGCAGGAAAAAGCGGACAGCCGCATGTATCGCGCGTGGGCCGACAAGATCGATTCGGTGGATGGCGCGTTCACGCTGATTCGCCCGAAGCTGCGGCCGGAGATTTTCAACACGGTGGCGACCGCGACGTTCTTCGAGCGCGAATTGCTGGTGCAGTATCGCGCCGCGTACCGCAGCGAAAGCAAGGAAAAGAGCGATGCGCCGAAGACGAAGCGCCTCTGGCCGCTCGCGCTCGTCGAATCGGCGGGCGTCATGTACATGGTCGCGCAGGACCCGCGCCGCGCGCCTCCCGCCGGCGAAGGCGAGCCGGAATCGGCGCGCGCGCTGTATCGGCTGGACCGCATTCGGTCCGTGACGGAGTCCGGCGAATCGTTCAGCTATCCGGCGGACTTCCGGCTGCGCAAATACATCGAGACGCAGCAGGCATTCGACTTTCTGCCCGAACCGGCGGTAAAGCTGGAGCTTGCGTTCGAAGGCAGCGCGGGCAATCAGTTGCGCGAATCGCCGATGTCGAAGGATCAGCAAATCGACACCCTGCCCGATGGCCGCATGAAAGTGACCGGCACCGTCACGCCGAGCCTCAAGCTGCGCTGGTGGCTGCGCGCGCTCGGCGCGGGCGTCGAGATTCTTGCGCCGCAAGCGTTGCGCGACGAGTTCGCGCAGGACTATCTGAAGCTCGCGAACCGCTATCGGCATGCAACGGCAAGCGCGCACGCAGGAGAAGCGGCATGAGTGACGAAGCGCTCATTGAGCAAGCCGCTGCGTGGATCGCCGACGCCGATGGCCTCCTGATTACCGCGGGCGCGGGCATGGGCGTCGATTCGGGCCTCCCTGACTTTCGCGGCCCGGAAGGCTTCTGGCGCGCGTATCCGGCGTTGCGGCATCACGGCTTCTCGTTCGAAGACATGGCGAATCCGGACGGCTTCGTTCGGCATCCACGCCTTGCGTGGGGCTTCTACGGGCATCGGCTGGCGCTGTATCGCGCGACGCAGCCGCACGAAGGCTTCGACGTGCTGCGGCGCTGGGGCGCGCGCCTGCGTCACGGCGCGTTCGTTTTCACGAGCAACGTCGACGGTCAATTCCAGCGCGCCGGTTTCGCCGCCGAGCGCGTCGCGCAGTGCCACGGCGCCATCCATGCGATGCAGTGCATCGACGCCTGCACGAACCACATCTGGCCCGCCGACGCGTTCGAGCCGGTCGTCGACGAAAGCCGCTGCGAGCTCGTCAACGCGTTGCCGCTTTGTCCGCATTGCGGCCGTCTCGCGCGCCCGAACATTCTGATGTTCGGTGACTGGAGCTGGATCGACACGCAATCGGCGCGAGAAGAACGGCGACTCGCGGCTTGGCTTGAAAGCGTCGAACGGCTCGTCGTCGTGGAACTGGGCGCGGGCCGCGCGCTGCCGACGGTGCGGCGCTTCAGCGAACGGCACGGCCCGCGCGTCGTGCGCATCAATCCGCGCGAGCACGGCATCGCGCCGGGCGTGGGCGTGGGCATCGCGGGCGGCGCGAAGGAGACGCTGCTGCGGCTCGATCGCGGGCTGAACGGCTGATGCCGCCTCGCGCTTCAGCCCATGTACCGCACGTTGACCTGCGGCCCGAACACTTCGCCCACCATGCCGACGAGATGATCGTGATGGCTCAGAAAGATCACCTGCGTGCGCCTGGCGATCTGCGCCAGCACGCGCAGGCCGGCGCGCGCGCGGCCATCGTCGAAATTGATGAACAGGTCGTCCGCGACGAACGGCAGCGCCGATGCCTTCTCACCATGCTCCTCCAGCGCCGCGAGCCGCAGCGCGAGAAAAAGCTGATCGCGCGTGCCCTCGCTCATTCCGCCGATTTCGACATGCGCGCCGTTCGTCGCGCGCACGGCGGCGAGCGCCATCGGCTGGCGGTCGTAATCGACGACGAGCCGCGAAAACGCCCCGAGCGTCAATTCCGCGAAGATGGCGCTCGCACGCGAAAGCATCGGGCCCTGGCGGCGCTCGCGGTAACGGTCGATGGCCCACTTCAGCAGCGTCGATGCCGTTTCCACCTTGATAAAGCGTTCGGCGGCATCGGCCATGGCGGCGAGCGCTTCCTGACGCTTCGCCTCGGCGCGCGCCGCGTTGGCTTCGCCTGAAATCGCCTTCAGTTCGCGTTCGGCGGCGTCGAGTTCGGCGGCCAGCGCTGTCGACACTTTCACCGATTCGTTGAGCGCGCTGCTCGTCAGCGATAGTTGCGCCTGCACGTCCGCGATGTCCGCGCCGTCCACTTCCGCGATCAGCGCGTCGAGCGCGAGTCCGTCGCCGCCTTTGATGAATGCGTCGCGCGCCTCGTTCACGGCGGCGGTCAGGTCGCGCTTGCGTTGCGACTCGGCGATGCGCGCGGCGAGCAGTTCCGGCGTATCGACGCCCGCGAGTTCGTAGAGCGGGCGCAGCGTCGCGCGGGCTTCGTCGAGCGCAGCCTTCGCGGCGCTCGCTTGCTCGTTGGCGGTTGCCAGTTCCCGGCGGATGCGCTCCGCTTCGCCGCGCGCCGCGCACGCGCTCTCCAGCCGCGACGACAGTTCCGCCGAAATGCCGCTTGCTTCGAGCGCGGCAAGCTCACGGTCGATGTGCGTGGCGAGCCGCGCCGCGTCCGCTTGGAACGCGGCGAGCGACGCGCGCATCGGTTCGATCTGTTGCGAGCGAATGGCGTCGATCTGCGCGAGTTGATCGCCGATCTTCTTCACGATGCCGATGGCCGTTTCCGCCGCCGCCTGCGACTCCGCCGCGACCGCGAGGCCCGCGCGACCGACCGCTGCCGACCAGTCGCGCTGCCACTGCTCGAACGCGTCGCGGGCGGTCTTCGCGGCGCGTTGGCGCGCGACGCTCTCGGCACGCGCTGCGTCCAGCTGTTCGCTCACGTGACGCCGCGTGACCGCTGCCTCGTCGACGGCGCTGATATGGCGCTCGGCGATGTCGCATAGCGCGTCGAGGTCGGCGGACGGATCGGCAGCCACGCCCGCCTGCGCGAGTTGCCGCGCGAGTTCGGCGCGACGCGAGTCTGCATCGGCGGATTCGCGTGACAGTTCTTCGGTGTAGCGGTCCAGCGTCTGCGATGCGGCAAGCGCCTGATCGCGGCGCGCGAGCCACGACGGCGCGTCGTCGAGCGCCATCTCCGCAATCTGCGATTGGGCGGCCAGCGCGGCCCACGCGGCGTCGAATTCAGCGAGCGCCGTCGCGGCATCGCGCGCGGCCTGCTCCCGGCGTGCGACGGCTTCCTGTTCCACCGCCACGCGCCGCTTCAGCGCGACGAGCTGCGTCGCCTGACCGACCGAGCCGAGTTGACGATCCGCGAGCCCGTCGGCGGCGTGCATCGCCGTTTCGAAGCGCGGCGCGGCTGTCGCGAGCGGCGTCTCGCCCGCGCGGATCGCGTGCCACGCGGCGTTGCGCGCGTCGCGGGCCTCGCGGACATCGGCGGCCGTCACGACATCGTGTGTCTGCACGAAATCGCCCAGTTCGGTTTGTGTCGCGTGCAGCGCGTCTTGCGCTTCCTTCAGCCGATCGCCGGCCACCGCGAGCCGTGAGGCCAGCGCCTGCCGTTCGTCGCGCAGCACCGCGATGCGCTCGGCGGCGGGCAGCGTCATCGCGCGCAGTTCGGGCAGCGGCCGCGTCCACTTGCCGAGCGACGCGAGCGCCGCCTGCAAGGCGTGGTCGGCTTCGCGGCGGGCGTCGTCGAGGCGGCGTTGCGTCGTCGCGGTATCGCGAGACTTCTGCGCCGCCCGCAGCGCCACGCGCAAGCCAGGCGCGACGTCGCAATCGGACAGCGCGGCGAGCCGCGTCTCCAACGCCGCGATCCGCTCCACGCTCTCGTGCGCCGCGCGCTCGGCGTTGCGGGCCGCAAGTTCCAATTCGCCGCGATCCAGCATCAGGCTCGACACGGTCTGCAGCACGAGCGGTCCGGGCAGCGACTGCCGCGCGCTTGCTTCGTCCTGCGGCCAGCCGAGTTGCGCGCAATCCTGCGCAATCTGCCGCACGCGCACGGCGACTTCCTGTTCGAGTCGCGCGATCTCGTTCGCGTGATTCGCGCATTGATGCCGCGTCCCTTCGAGCGCGCGAATGTCCGCTTCGACCGCGAGCAGCGCCTGATCGATGCGAATCTCGCTCAAGTCCTTCTGCAACTGCTCGACGTCGCCAGTGTGCAGATCGAGCGCGGTCTGCGCCGACGCCAGCCGCGTGAGCGCGTTCTGGAGCGTCGCTTCGGCGTTGGCGGGCAGATCGGCGGTATCGCCGAGCGCGTCGAGTTCCGCCGACTTCGCCCGCCAGACGTTGAGATACGGCGCGGCGCGGCGGATGCGTTCGAGCTTTGCGCGCATGACTTCCAGTTCCGCGCGACGCGCTTCCTGCTCGCGGCTGCGCTCCTGCGCCTCCTCCACCGCGCCGTGCGCCCGACGCCACTGCGCCGTCCGCACGCTCGCCGCCTTGAGTTCGGCGGTGGCTTCTTCGTAATGCTTCAGCGCGACGTAGTACGCCCGCTCGCCCGACTTGCGCTTGGCCCAAAGACTGTCGGCTTCATCGGCGAGACGCTGGCGCACTTGGCCCAGACTCGCGATGCCCGCCGCCGACTGAAACAGCACCTGCCCGACATCGCTCGATGCGTCGAGGATGCTCTGGCCGCCGCGAATCAGCGCCGTGTGATCGAGGCAATACATCTGCTCGAAGAAGCTCTTGTCGGCGGTGCCGAGGAACGGGGCGAGCGCATCGGCGGCGAGCGGGTCGCCGTTCGGCGTCGTGAGCGGCGACTTGCGGCTCTTCGTGCGATGAAAGGCGAGCGCCGCGCCGTCTTTCTCCAGCTTCGCGCCCAGCCGCAGATCGCTCTGCGGATGCAAAAACGCGAGCGACGAGCTATGCGGCATGCCGAAAAGCAGTTCGGAAATGGCCGTCTTGATGGTGGATTTGCCCGCCTCGTTCGGGCCGACGACGAAATGGAAATCGTGCTCCGCCAGCGGAAACTCGACGGCGTGATCCGTGAATTTGCCGAAGCGGATGAGATCGAGCTGGCTGATGCGCATCCCGTTACTCCGCGTCCGCGAGTTGCGCGATCAGGCCCGAGCGCGCTTCGCTCACGAGCTTCGCCAGTTCGCCGTCGCGCACGTAGTCGAGTTCGGGCACGGACTTCTGCAAGTCGCTCGGCGCTTGCGTCGCGAGCGTGATGAGCCTGTCTTTGAGCATGGCGAGGAATTCGGGATCGGATTCGGCTTCGATCAGCAGCGCGTGAAGATCGGCGAGCGCGTCGCCGCCATCGGCAAGATCCGCTGCCGTGCGTTCGCGCGTGATCGGCTGCGTCGCGACTTTCACCTTTTCGAGCCACAAGCGGTCATGGCTGATCGCCGCGATCTGCGCGAGGACTTCGGCGCGTAGCTGTTTCTCGTTGGCGAAGAGTTCGCCGTGCGCCTTCGTCGCGCCGGTGATGCTCACGCGCACCGCGTGCGGCACGGGGCGCTCGGCGGCATCCACGAGCGCCTCCAGCGCACGGCCGGCCGCGCGGGCGACCTCATCGAGCGTGTCGAGGCCGGAAGCATCGACATTCACGGCTTCCCAGCGCAACACGTCGATGAAGAGCCGCTCGACGCTAACCTCCTCCGCCTCGGACACGCTGACCAACACCGCGCCGCGCCGGCCCGTCTCGCGAATGGTGCGCCCCTGCAAGTTGCCCGGAAACACGATGGTCGATGCTTCCTGCCAGATCGCGAATTCATGCACGTGGCCGAGCGCCCAGTAGTGATACTCGCGCGCATGCAGTTCGGCGACCGTGCACGGCGCGTAGCTCGCATGCATCGCCGCGCCTTCCAGCGCCGTGTGCAGCACGCCGATATTGAAATAACCGTCGACAGGCGGCGGATACGCGGTCACGAGATTCGTCGTCACCGCCTTGTCCTTGAAGCTGTGGCCGTGCAGCGCGACCTTCAGCGCGTCGATGCGATATGTCTGCGGCTTCTTCGTCGAAAACGTGTGGACGTTGTCCGGCAACTGAAGCTGGCTCGTCATTTCGCTTTCGGCGTCGTGATTGCCGTAGAGCAGATACACGGGAATGCCCGCGCGCCGCAGCTTGCCCATCTCCTTGCAGAAGAAGATGCCGGTGTTGTGATCGCGCCAGGTGCCGTCGTACAGGTCGCCCGCGATGACCATGAAGTCCACCTGTTCGTCGATGGCGACCGACACGAGCTTCGAGAACGCCTCGCGCGTGGCGTTGCGCAGCATGTCGGCGGGCGCGTCGGCGTAGGCGGAAAGCCCGTGCAGCGGGCTGTCGAGATGGATATCGGCCGCGTGAATGAAGCGCATGGCGCTGTCTCCTTTGAATGAGTGGTCGCGCTTCTCGCGTGTTCGAACGACGATGCTTGCAGACGTTCGGGACATTTCGCGTCCCGTTCGACTCAGTGCTTCGCCGCGCTGAAGAGACGCGAAATGTCCCGACAGGCACGCAGAATTCGTCAACGTCAACACGCAGCGAGGTAACCCGATGACCAGTCCCTACACCGCTCATAACGTCGACGCCGCGATCGTGCATCTGGAGCGCGTCTTGTCGGCTGAAGGCGCGAATTCGCTATTCGGCCAGACTTACTGGCGCAAGCGCGTGCAGCAGGTCAGCGCGACGCGCGGCTTGCAGCGCGATCAGCGCATGCGGCTCGACCGACTGATGAAACTGCTCGCCACCGACGCGTGCGAGGCGACATGCCAATGACGAACCGACGAATCAACTGCGCTCGAGAGCCTGCGCCAGCGCGACGAACTCCGCCACCGGCACTTCTTCGGCGCGACGCGCGAGATCGAATCCGAGCGCATCGAAATCGACCTTGTCGCGATACGCCGCGAGATTGTTGCGCAAGACCTTGCGACGCTGCGCGAACGCGGCCTTGACGACATCGCTCAACACGGTTTCATTGACGGCCGGCAGTTCATGCGGCGCGAACGGAATCATGCGCACGATCGCGGAGTTCACCTTCGGCGGCGGCTGGAATGATTCGGGCGGCACGTCGATCAGCTTCTCCATCACGTAGCGGTATTGCAGCATTACCGACAAACGCCCGTACTCCTTGCTCGCGGGCTCGGCGATCATGCGCTCGACCACTTCGTCCTGAAGCATGAAGTGCTGGTCGATCACCATCGGCGCGAACGTCGTCAGATGGAACAGCAGCGGACTCGAAATGTTGTACGGCAGATTGCCGACGATGCGCAGCGACGGCTTGTCGCCCGCGAGCGCGAGCGTGCCGAAATCGAATTCGAGCGCGTCCGCCGAATGCACGACGAGCCGCTCGCCGAAGCGCTTTTCCAGCCGCCCGATCAGGTCGCGATCCAGTTCGACGGCGTGCAGCGGCGACTCGGGGGTGGCGAGCCGCTCGATCAACGGCTCGGTGAGCGCCGCGAGCCCCGGCCCGATCTCGACCATGCGCTCGCCGCGCTGCGGCGCGATGGCGTCGACGATGGAATCGATCACGCCCTGATCGACGAGAAAGTTCTGGCCGAAGCGTTTGCGCGCCAGATGGCCCTGGTGTCGTGTGGACATACGTTTTCGTTGAATGCGCTCAGGCGCTGCGTTTGTGGCGCGCCATGGTCACGGCGGCGTCGATGGCGGCGATCATGCTGCCGGGGTCCGCGCGGCCCGTGCCCGCGAGATCGAGCGCCGTGCCGTGATCGACGGAGGTGCGGATGATCGGCAGCCCGAGCGTCACGTTGATACCTTCGCCGAAGGTCGCGTATTTCAGCACGGGCAGGCCCTGATCGTGGAACATGGCGAGCACGCAGTCGGTGTCTTCCAGATAACGCGGCTGAAACAGCGTGTCGGCGGGATACGGACCAGGCGCGTCGATGCCGAGCGCGCGGGCGCGTTCGAGCGCGGGCGCGATCACATCGATTTCCTCGCGGCCCAGATAGCCGTTTTCGCCCGCGTGCGGATTGAGACCGGTCACGAGAATGCGCGGCGCGGCGAGCCCGAAATGCGCGCGCAAATCGTGATCGATGATGCGCAATGTCTCCACGATACCGTCGATGCTGAGCGCAGCCGATACGTCCTTCAGCGGCAAATGCGTGGTCGCGAGCGCGACGCGCAACGGGCGCTCGCCGCTGCCCGCGAGCATCATCACGACGCGCGGCGTGTGCGTGCGCTCCGCGAGATATTCGGTGTGGCCGGTGAAGGGCACGCCGGCATCGTTGATCGTGCTCTTTTGCAGCGGTGCGGTGACGATGGCATCGAAACGGCCCGCCACCGCGCCGTCGATGGCGGCATCGAGCAGATCGAGCACGTAGCGCCCATTTGCCGCGTCCAGCTTGCCGGCTTCGGCGGGCGCCGCGAGCGCGTGATGTTCGATCTCGGTGAGGTCGCCGTTCGTAGGCCACTTGGCGCCCGAGCGCGCTTCGAGCAACGCACGGTCGCCGAGCACGACAAAGCGCACCGACGGCCAGCGCGCGTGCGCCTGAGCGAGCGCCGCAGCCGTCAGTTCCGGACCGACGCCAGCCGGTTCGCCGGTCGTAATGGCGACGGTAAGCGGCCTGTCCGGATGCGCGGCGGTGCTCATGCGGCTTACTGCTGCGCCTCTTGCGCAGCGATGCCCTTGTACTGCACGTACGCCGTGTCGCGCAGTTCGCGCAGCCAGTCGGAGTACGCCTGCTCGGCCTTGCGCTGACCGATTGCCTGACGCGCGATGTCGAGCTGCTGCGTGGCGGTCCCTTCCGCGTCGCGGCGGCCGAGCACCTGAATCAGGTGATAGCCGTATTCGCTGCGCACCGGATCGCTCACCGCGCCGTCCTGCAGGTTGTTCATGGCGCGTTCGAATTCGGGCACGGTTTCGCCGGGGCTGATCCAGCCGAGATCGCCGCCTTGCGAGGCCGAGCCGTCCTGCGAGTACGTGCGCGCGAAGTTGGCGAAGTCTCCGCCCGCGGCCACTTGCTGCTTGATATCGAGCAGCTTCTGGCGCGCGCTGGCTTCCGACATGCCGTCCGACACGCGCAGCAAAATGTGGCGCACATGCGTCTGCACGAGCTTCGGCGCATCGGCCGCGGTGCCCTCGCTCGCGCGACGTTCCACCAGCTTCACGATCTCGAAGCCGCCGTCGGTACGCAGGAGCGTCGGCACGACCTGGCCCGGACGCAGCCCCGACACCGCCGAGACGATGCCCGCCGGCAGCGTGCCCGGCGCGCGAAAGCCGAGGTCGCCGCCCTTGCTGGCGTCGGTGTCCTGCGAGTTCTGCTTGGCGAGCTTCGCGAAGTCTTCGCCGGCCTGCGCCTGTTTGAGCACGGCGTCGGCCTTGGCTTGCACGGCCGCGACCTCTGAATCCGGCGCGTTCGACGCGAGCTTGAACATGATGTGCTGCAGATGCAGGTCGCTCGCGTTACGGGCGCCCGGCCCGCGCTGGCTGGCGATGTAGTTCGCCACTTCGCCGTCCGACACGGTGATCTTGCTGTCGACTTCCTTCTCGCGCAGCTTCGAGAGCGTCAGTTCGGTGCGCGCGTCGCGCATGAACGTCGCCCACGGCACGCCTTGCGCCTCGATGCGCGAGCGGTAGACGTCGAGCGTCATTTGATTCTGCTGCGCGAGGCGTTGCAGCGTGCGATTGACGGTGGCGTCGTCGATCACGATGCCGTCCTCTTTCGCCTTTTGCAGCTGGATGCGTTCGAGCACCATCTGGTCGAGCACCTGCCGGCGCATCTGTTCGATGGGCGGCACAGGCGCGTTCTGCTGCTTGAGCCGCTGCACGATGAGGCTCGTGCGCTCTTCCAGCTCGCGCTGCGTGATGACGCCGTCGTTCACCACCGCGACGACGGAATCCGCCACCTGCACATTCGGGTTCGACAACGCCTGCGCACCGGCCGGCGAACTCATCATCAGCGCCGCTGTCAGCGCGCTCGCGGCCATCGCCGTCGATCGAAACAGTTTCATGTTTGCCACAGATACTCCATCAAATCCTGACTTGACCCATTCGTGCGCTGTGCGCTTCTTTGGCGTTGTGGTACGTCTCGTCACTCGTAGTCGCTGAAGCGGGCGAGCGGCGGAGCAGACGGCGGCGGCGGCTGGTAGCCCTGAACGCTCGCGCGGAACGCGCTGACGAGACCGTTGTCGACCTTCGACAAACCCTTGAACGTGATCTGCGCAAGCACGCGCGTACCCGACGAAGGCTGGCCGCTCGTGTTCACGCCGTTGGCGTAACGCTGCGCGCCGAAGCCGAGCGCCCAGCAGTCGGCATCGTACTGGAAGCCCACGAGGCCGTCGACGAGCCGGTGGCCGGCAAGATCATAATTGACACGCGCGACGGCATAGAGACGGTTCGTCAGCGGCCATTCGCCGGACACCAGCAACTGGTTGATCGGCTCGTTGACGAGCGTGGTCTGGTTCGAGCGCGTGTACCGGTAGCCGACGTTGATGACCTTGCGGTCCGCCGGACTGAACGCGAAGCCGACGCTCGTGCGCACGAGCTGGTTATTGTCGACATTATATTGGAACGCAGTTTCCGAAGCGAAACCAGCGCCCAGCTTGATGGCCGCGCCGGCGATCAGATCCGAGTGCTTGGCCTCGTTGATCGGCTGGTCCTGGCTGATCGTGACGCGCTGGCTCGTGAAATAGTATTGCTGCGCGATCACGAAACGCGCGCGCTCGTCACCCGTCGCCGGGTTGATGAAGCGCGTGGTCAGCCCGGCCGTCAGGCGGTTCGCATCCGCGATGCGGTCGTTACCGACGAACGTGTTCGGCGTGTAGATTTCCGCGAGCCCGAAGTCGGCTTCGGCGGTATCGAAGATCGGCGCGAAGTTCTGGTTGCGATACGGCGTGTAGACGTAATAGAGCCGCGGCTCGAGCGTCTGAATGTAGTCCTGCCCGAAGAGCCGGACCGAACGGTCGAACACGAGCCCGGTATCGAGACTGACCGTGGGAATCGACTCGGTGAAATTCTTCGGCTGCCCGGCCGGCGTCAGCGGCTGGCCCGGAATCGGGCCGGTCGCGATGTGGCTCAGGTCGTACGACGCGAAGTGCCACTGAACCTTCGGCGTGAAGAAATAGCCCGGCGCGTTGATCCCGTAGCTCACGTACGGGTTCAGATACATGCGCTGACCGTCGGTCGCGCCTTCCTGCGTGATCGTGAAGCGCGTGAAGTCCGCTTCCGCGCCGTAATCGAAGCCGCCGACGTTGTACTTGTTGTACTGCACATTCAACTGCGGCTCGCGCGCATACGGCGGAATCGACGGCTGCAGCGTCTGCCAGCGTTGCTCGCGGGCGAGCACGGACCACGGCCCGTTGTTGTACGTCAGCCCGGCTTCCTGCTGATACAGCAACTGCGTGCCGTTCAGGAACTGATTCGACGCGTTGCCCAGGTCTTCCGGATACTGATCGTCCGAGACCTTGTTGTAATTGACGTAGCCGCCAAAGCCGCCGCCGAAGTTCTGCCGATGCTGCCAAAAGATCGCATAACGGTTGGTGTGCGTTTCGCGGTCGTTCGGCAGATAGTCGACCGTGAGCGAGCCCGAGTACGTCGGCGACAGGTAGCGATAATTCGCTTCGCCAAGCACGCCGCGCCGCGACATGATGCGCGGCGTGACGGTCAGATCGCGGTTCGGGGCGATGTTGAAGTAGTACGGAATCGTGGCTTCGAAGCCCGTCGTCGAACTGAGCGAGAACGTCGGCGGCAGAAAGCCGCTGCGGCGGTCGCCCGTCAGCGGGAACGAGAGCCACGGACTCGCGAATACGGGCACGCCCTGGAAGAACAGCACGCCGTTATGCGCGATGCCTTCTTCCGAGCCGGTATCGAAATCGAACGACGAGCCTTTGATGTACCACGCCGGATTCGTGTCGCACTGGCATGCGGTGTAGGTGCCGTGATCGACGCGCGCGCGCTCGTTGTCGATCAGATCGATGCGCTCCGCGCTGCCCGAGCCGCCCGTCAGATTGAAGTGGTACTTCGGGTTCGTCATGAACCCTTCGTTCGAATCCACTTTCAGATGCGCTTCCGGGCCGACGAACGACACGCCGTTGTTGATGAGCCTGACATGGCCGAAAGCATCGGCCATGTCAGTATCCTGGTCGTAATGCAGCGCGTCGGCCTTGATGACCGTGACCGTGCGGCGCACTTCGGCCGAGCCTTTCGCCGCCATGTCCTCGTCGGACGTGCCGGTGGCCTTGTCGCCGAGCAGGAAGGTCGTGGGCTGCTGACCGCTCTTGAGCGGCCGTTCCTGCAACTGCGGCGCGAGACGCAGGCTGCCGGGACCGTCGATCGGCTGCGCGTCGGCGGCCGGACCGGCGAGCTGCGCATGCGCGAGAGCGGGCATCAGGCCCGGTACGGAAAGCAGCGCGGCGACGAGCCGCCGCCGGCGTGGCTGTGCGTCGCCTTGAATCTTCGATGCGGGAAACTGTCGTGGCGGCATGTATGGGTGGCGGTTCGATCCCTTTCGCGTCGGACGCGCTCGATGCCGCCAAGTGAGCGGCCGCGGTTCGCCCGCATCATTGCCGGAGTGAATTCGACGGTCCGTGGCTAGGCAGGGACGACACTCGATCGAACGATGACGCGGCACGGTCGTCGGCGCCTGGCGCCAGGCGCGAACAGATAGCTCAAGGATCGCTTAAAAAAGTCGTGGGGTATTATATGGCAAGATGTTTTGCCTCTCGAATTTATGACGCACAATCCCGCCGACACCCGCTTCGAGCAACTCCGTTCCTGGCTTCAGACTTTCGCCGAAACGTATCGGCTGAATCTGGACAGCCTCGCCCCTGCCTCCGCCGACGCCAGTTTCCGCCGCTATTTCCGTCTCGACTGCGAATCCGAGCACGGCAAGACGCTGATCGCCGTCGACGCTCCGCCGCCCGAGAAATGCCGCGAGTTCGTGCAGGTCGCGGGCCTGCTGGAGGCGGCGAACGTGCATGTGCCGAAGATCCTGCAAACGGATTTCGACGCGGGCTTCATGCTCGTCACCGATCTCGGCACGACCACGTATATGTCCGTGCTCGACGAGAAGAACGCGCGGCCCTTGATGCGCGCGGCCATCGACAGCCTGATCCGCTTCCAGAAGACGGCGCGCGAGGGCGTGCTGCCGCCGTTCGACGAAGCGTTCCTGCGCCGCGAGATGGAACTGATGCCCGAGTGGTTCATCGGCCGCCATCTGGGCCGCGAAGTGACGGCGGACGAACGCAAGACGCTCGACGACACGTTCACGCTGCTCGCACAAAGCGCGCTCGCGCAGCCGCAGACCTTCATGCTGCGCGATTTCATGCCGCGTAATCTGATCGTGAGCGAGCCGAACCCCGGCGTGCTGGATTTTCAGGACGCGGTGTACGGGCCGATCACGTACGACGTGGCCTCGCTCATGCGCGACGCGTTCATCAGCTGGGACGAGGAGTTTCAGCTGGATTGCATCGCGTATTACTGGGAGCGCGCGAAGAAGGCCGGACTGGACGTCGATCTAGACTTCGGCGAGTTCTACCGTCAACTCGAATGGATGGGCCTGCAACGGCACATCAAGGTGCTCGGTCTTTTCGCGCGCATTCACTATCGCGACGGCAAGTCACACTATTTGGCGGATCTGCCGCGTTTCATCGGTTATGCCCGTAAGGTCGCGGAGCGTTATGCGCCGCTGTGGCCGTTCGCGCGCCTGCTCGATTCGCTCGAAGGCCGCGCCGTCGAAGTCGGCTACACGTTCTGATTCCCGATTCCGCATGACCCAACACCTGAAGACGGCGATGATCTTCGCCGCCGGCCGCGGCGAGCGCATGCGCCCGCTCACCGATACATGCCCGAAGCCCCTGCTCGAAGCGGGCGGCAAGCCGCTCATCGTCTGGCAGATCGAGCGGCTCGCGGCGGCGGGGGTCGAGACTATCGTCATCAATCACGCGTGGCTCGGCGGGCAGATCGAAGCGGCGCTCGGCGACGGATCACGTTGGGGCGTCGAGTTGCGTTTCTCGCCCGAGGGCGAGGCGCTGGAAACGGCGGGCGGCATCGCGAAGGCGCTGCCGTTGATCGGCGAAGGCGTGTTTATCGCGGTGAGCGGCGACGTGTTCTGCGATTTCGACTACGCGACGCTGCGAGACCGCGCCGACGAACTCCGGCGCAGCGAACAGCCGGGCCTGCATCTCGTGATGACGCCGAATCCGCCGTTTCATCCGAACGGCGACTTTGCGCTGATCGACGGCAAGCTCGCGCTCGATGGCTCGCCGCGCTACACGTTCGGCAACATCGGGCTCTACGACACCCGCAAGTTCCGCGATCTCGCGCCCGGCACGCGGCGCGCGCTGACGCCCTACTATCGCGAAACCATCGCGCAAGGACGCGCGACCGGTGAACTGTACGTAGGCCGCTGGGAGAACGTCGGCACGCCGGAGCAGCTTCAGTCGCTGGACGAGGCGCTCCGCGCGCGCTGAGCGTCCCGGAATGGGACGCATCCGATGGTAAAATGCGCGGTTCTTCCGTCTTTTCCCTCCAGCCGCACGCCGCTGCCGACACGTCACCATGTCCGATACCCGCCCCGATACCCTCTTTGCGCTCACCGCGCTTTCGCCGCTCGACGGCCGCTACGCCGCCAAAACCGAAGCCCTGCGCGACTGGCTTTCCGAAGCGGCTTTCATGCGTCATCGCGTGACGGTCGAGATTCATTGGCTGATCGCGCTGTCGCGTGCGGGTTTCGCCGAAGTGCCGCGCTTCTCCGAAGCCGCCGAGCAGTTTCTGCTGGGCCTCGTCAGCCGCTTCACCGCACACGATGCGGCGCGCATCAAGGATATCGAACGCGTCACGAATCATGACGTGAAGGCGGTCGAATACTGGCTGAAAGAGTCGGTCAAGGGCCAGCCGGAACTGGAGCGCGCAAGCGAGTTCATCCATTTCGCTTGCACGTCGGAAGACATCAACAACACGTCGCACGGGCTGATGCTCGCGGGCGCTCGCGAACACGTGATCCTGCCCGCGCTGCGTTCGGTGCATGAGCGCCTCGTCAAGCTCGCGCACACGCACGCCGAACAGCCGATGCTCTCGCGCACGCACGGCCAGCCCGCCAGCCCGACGACGCTCGGCAAGGAAATCGCGAACGTCGCGGCGCGCCTGTCGCGTGCGATCGAGCGTATCGCGCATGTGCCGCTGCTCGGCAAGATGAACGGCGCGGTCGGCAACTACAACGCGCATCTGTCGGCGTATCCGGAGTTCGACTGGGAAGCGTTTTCGAAAGATGTCGTCGAGAACCGGCTGAAGCTGACGTTCAATCCGTACACGATCCAGATCGAACCGCACGATTACATGGCCGAACTGTTCGACGCCGTCGCGCGCGCGAACACGATCCTGCTGGACCTCGACCGCGACGTCTGGGGCTACATCTCGCTCGGCTACTTCAAACAGCGCACGAAGGCGGGCGAAATCGGTTCGTCGACGATGCCGCATAAGGTCAATCCGATCGACTTCGAGAACTCGGAAGGCAATCTCGGTCTCGCGAACGCGACGCTGCGCCACCTCGCCGACAAGCTGCCGATCTCGCGCTGGCAGCGCGATCTCACCGATTCGACCGTGCTGCGCAACATCGGCGTCGCGTTCGGCTATTCGCTGCTCGCGTATGACGCGCTGATCCGCGGGCTCGACAAGCTCGAAGTGAACGCCGCGCGCCTGAACGAAGACCTCGACAACTGCTGGGAAGTGCTCGCGGAGCCGGTGCAGACCGTGATGCGCCGTTACGGCATCGAAAATCCGTACGAGCAACTGAAGGAGCTGACGCGCGGCAAAGGCATCACGCGCGAGGCGCTGCAAGCGTTCATCGGCGGTCTCGCAATTCCTGCCGACGCGAAGCAATTGCTGCTCGACATGACGCCGGCGTCGTATATCGGCAAGGCGGCGGAACTGGCGAAGCGCATCGCGTAACGCGGCCGCTACGCAATAAAAGAAGCCCCACGCTCTCGCGAGCGCGGGGCTTTCTCTTTACGACACGTTCAGCGCGTTTTGAGCTCCTCGATCACGTCATCGACGATCTGCTCGGGCGTCTTCTCGATGCTCTCGATGATCGCCTCGTCCTCACCCGGTTCTTCGAGCGTGTTGAGCTGGCTCGTCAGCAGCGACGGATCGAAGAAATGCCCGGTGCGCGTTTGCAGGCGCTCCTGCAGCGTCTCGAAGGTGCCGTGCAGATAGACGAAGCACACGTCCTTGTCGCCGTCGCGCAAGATGTCGCGGTACGAGCGCTTGAGCGACGAGCACGTGAACACCGCCGTTTCGCCCGCCCGCTGCTTCTCTTCGATGGCCGCGCGTATGGTCTTGAGCCAGGGCCAGCGGTCCTCGTCGGTCAGAGGAATGCCGTGGTGCATCTTTTCCTTGTTGGCGGCGCTGTGAAAAGCGTCGCCGTCCGTGAACGGACAGTGCAGGCGCTCCGCCAACAATTCGCCGATTCGGGTCTTACCGGCGCCCGACACGCCCATCGCGATGAGAATCATCTAAAACTCCTTACACGACCGTCGCGAGTGCGAGGGTCAAACCGAGTCCCATCAGGGAAATGATGGTTTCCAGCAACGACCAGGTCTTGAACGTCTGTCCGACCGTCATCCCGAAATATTCTTTGATCAGCCAGAAGCCGCCATCGTTCACATGCGAGAAGATGAGCGAGCCCGAGCCCGTGGCCAGCACCAGCAATTCGGGCGTGACATGCCCGCCCGCTGCCGCCGCGACCGGTGCGACGATGCCGCACGCGGTCGTCATGGCAACTGTAGCCGAACCCGTCGCGAGACGAATGAGTGCAGCGACGAACCAGCCGAGCAACAGCGGCGACAGGTTCGCCGACGACGCCGTGGAAACGATCTGCTGCGAGATGCCGCTATCGCGCAGAACCTGGCCGAAACCGCCGCCCGCGCCCACGATCAGCGTAATGCCCGCGATAGGAGCAAGACACTCGCCGCAGAACTTCTGAATCTGCTCGCGATTGAAGCCCTGTTTCGCGCCGAAAGTCCAGAAGCTGACCAGCACGGCAATCAAGAGCGCCATGTCCGACTGACCGATGAAGCGCAGCAAATTGTTCGGCAAGGTCTTCGGCGCGAAGACCAGATCGGCCCAGCTTCCGACCAGCATTAGAATGACCGGCAGCAAAATGGTGAACAACGTGATGCCGAAGCTCGGCAGGTCACGCTTCTTCTCGGTGTCGCCATGCTTTTGCGTGAACTGATCGGCGAGCGCGTTGGCATCCGGCAGCTTGACGTACTTGTGGATCAAGAGCGCGAAAAGCGGACCGGCGACGATCGCGGTCGGCACGCCGACGATCAGGCCGTACGCGATGGTCTTGCCGATATCCGCGTGGTACGCCTGCACGGCGAGCAGCGCGGCCGGGTGCGGCGGAATCAGACCGTGCACGACAGAAAGACCTGCGACCATCGGCAGGCCGATCAGCAACAGTGACTTGCCGGTTCGTCTCGCGACGTTGAACGCGATGGGAATAAGCAGCACGAAACCGACTTCGAAGAAAACCGGCAAGCCGACGATGATCGCGACGACCATCATCGCCCAGTGAATGTTCTTCTCGCCGAAGAGATTAATGAGCGTATTCGCGATGCGCTCGGCGCCGCCGGATTCGGCCATCATCTTGCCGAGCATGGTCCCGAGACCGACCACGACCGCAATATGGCCGAGCGTATTGCCGTTGCCCGTTTCGAACGACTTGACGATTTTGTCCATCGGCATGCCGACCGCGAGGGCCAGCAACACGGACACAATCATGAGCACCAGAAATGGGTAAACCTTGAAACGGGCGATCATCAGGATCAGAACCGCGATCGCGATCACCGCGTAGAGCAGCAACATGCTCCCGTGGACGGCTGGCATAACGCCTCCTTGATTTTGTTGAGATTATTTGCGCTGCCCGTGCGTTTGCCGTCGCTGCCCTGCTTCGTCGGGCAATGTCCGGCAAGCGCACGCACGGCGCGGACGAACCGAATTCTACTGGTAAGCGAGGATTGCGTCGTCAGAGGCGAGCCGACGCAATGTTGCGTTTGTGGAACGTCGCCTTGCTCTCCTTCGCGACGTTCGGGAGATGGCCATGTTCTCGAGCGCCAGGGTGGACCTTGATATGCAGTTTATCTGTAAGCGATCCACGAACGACGCCGCTCAGAGTAAGGTGGTAGAGCGCCGTGATACGTGATAGCGAAGTGGGTCAGCGGAGATCTGCGGGCATCTTCCAGGGAAGCAGCGCGTCGTAGTCGTCGACGGTCTTCGCCAGCGGAAGGCGCTGGAATAACCAGTGGAGGTAACGATAAGGATCGATGCCGCCGGCTTTGCACGTTTCGATGAGGCTGTAGAGGTTTGCACTAGCGTTTGCCCCTGCAACCGTGTCGCTAAAAAGCCATGAACGGCGCCCAACGACGAAGGGGCGAATCGCGTTCTCACAAGGGTTGTTCGAGATAGGCCAACTGCCGTTCTCGACATAGCGGATCAGCTTCGGCCACTGCTCGCGTAGATAGGTCAGTGCCTTTCCAAGCAGACTTTTTGGCACGATGCCGGGCGACTGCGCGAGCGCCAAGGCGTAGATGGCGTCGAGGATGCGCGTGCTGTATCGCCGTCGCAATCGCTGTCGTCGCTCAGGCTTCCATTTCTTAGAGCGGGCCTCTGCAGCGAACAGCTTGCCGATCAGCGTGATGAAGCGTGTCGCGAGCAGATCGGGCGAACGGGCGACTTTGGGCACGTTGTCCTCCGCTTTGATGAAGTACCGCCTCAGGTGCGCCCAACATCCGAGGTGCACGAGGTCGTAGCGTTGAGCGATGTCGTTGTAGGGCTCGTAGCCGTCAGTTACTAGAACGGCGCCCTTGCGGATGCCCGTGAACAGCTTGTCGGCCAGCTTGGCGCCGCGTCCAGGTGTATAGCTGAAGCAGCGGATAGGGACGCCCGAGCCGGTCATCTGCGCCCAGAGGTAGCTCTTCGTTTGTGGTTTTCTCCCTTTCTCTTTCAGTACCTGGAACGTTGTTTCGTCGCAGTAGATCAGCTCTGCCTCGAGCAACGCATCGCGCATCAAGTTGATCACGGGCTGGGTCGCGAGGCCAACGCGAACCATGCTGGCGGCGATCGTGTTCGACGAGATGTCACCGCCGAAGCGACACAGCAAACCAGCCTGACGATACAGCGGCATGCCGAACTGATACTTGCCGGTGGCGATCCATGCAAGCGCTGATTCGCTGAACAGTCCGCGCGCGATGATGCGCGGCGGCGCCGGCGTGACCTTGATGCCGAGGTCACAGCATGGGCACGCATATTTGATGCGCTGGTGTTGGATCACCCGAAGCTGCTCGGGGATCACATCGAGCTGCTCACTGATCTCCGCGCCTATCTCGACGAGCGCGTGCCCATCGTTCGTGCAGAAGCGTTCGGCTTCGGGCAGTTCGTGTCGCACGACCTCGCGCGGCAGATTCGGATCAAGCGGCTTGCGATGACCGCGCTTCTTGCGCTTGTGCGCGGCGACCGTCGTCTCCGGCGTGTCTTCCTGCGCGGGCGCGCTGTTCGCGCCGAGCGTCTCGGCTTCGTTGAACAAGCTAGGTTGATCAGAATCTCGTGCTTCACTCTTCGCGCCGAACAGTTCGCGACGATAGGCTCGAAGGCGCTCCTCAGCGAGATCGCGCTCGGCCGTCACGAGCCGCAAGGCGCCGCGTAATGCCTCCTGTTGCTCTCGCAATGCACGTGCAGCATCGCGCTCGGCAAGCAACGCCTTCAGTTCCTCGGCGGTGATCGTGACGTTGATCGGCATGGCGGTTAGACCTGCACGCCGCCTCACTGTTCAGCTCACGCGATGATATTCCTGCTTGGGATGCCGTCGAATCGCGGTGATGTCATCGCCGTCGAGTAGCGCGTGCAGCACGTTGGTGGTCATCGTCACGATCTCAGCCTTGTTGTCGGGCCAGATGAAGTGGCTTCTCTCCAATCGCTTTATGAGAAGCCAGAAACCACTGCCATCCCAGCCAAGGATTTTTATCCGATCGCGACGCCGGTTTCCGAAGATGTATAGGGAAGTGTCCATCGGATTCAGGCGCATCGACTGCTCGACGAGAATCGACAGGCTATTCATGCCGTAGCGGAAATCAACGGGATCGCGGTGCAGATAGACCTTCAGATCGTCGTCGAACCGGAACACGGCATCCTCCCCAGAATCTGAACCATGGTCGTCAATTCGTCGATGGTCGCGATTGCCCCGCCAAGTTCAAGCTCGACGCCGTTCGACAGACGCACATGCAAGGCAAGTGTCATCGATGGCGGTGTGGACGGTTGTGTCGGCGACGCTGAAACGACCGACACGAACGCAGACGGCTTTACCGCGACCGGGACGGGTTGGTGCGACCCTGGCAGATCGACGGCCACGTCATTAATCGACTTGTCGGGCTGAGGCGGGTTGTATTCGTCGTTGCCATTATGCTGCGACGCTGGCGAAATGCCATTCTCGCGCTCCACCAGGTACTTCGCGATCCACTTGCGCAGCAGATTGGCGTTGATGCCGTGCTGCTGAGCCAGACCGGCGACTGATACTCCGGGACGAAGTGCTGCTTCAATCAAGGCGCGTTTACTTTTTTCGTCATAGCGGCGACGGCCATCGCTGCTGCGACGCACTACTGCCAACTCTGAGTCCATGCCAGTCATAGGTGTCCACCTCCAAGATAGGTGGACACCTATGGTCCTCGCTACTGTCGCTCACTGCCAGACGTCGAAGATGGACCGCTTACGTTTATCTAACAAGTGCGTGCACGAGACGTCCAGGGATCTGCTCGATAAGCCTCGTCGCAGGCGAGCATGGGAGTAGTTGACGTTTTGACGGCCTAACGTTCGGCGATGTGGACGCCCAAAAACAAAAACCGACGCTCGGAGGAGGGTCGGTTCTTTGCGATAGGTTCTGCGGCTAAGCAGCAGATTCGGCCGCTTTGCGTGGTTCGCCGAACGGCGAACATCGAAACGCGGAAAATCTGCCTCCGCAAGGGCAGCAGGCACTCGGCCGGCCGCAGACAAGGTCCAGTTCCGCAACGGCGCTGAACCTTGTTCTATTACAGCGGCGACTTTCATCAACGCATTGACCAGGGAAACAGCGCCTGCGGTTCGGCTCTTGTCACGCGGATTCAAAGCCCGAGCCCGTCGCAGTCGATCGCCGAAAAGGCCCAGACTCTGCACGGCGCTTCAAGACCTCACTTCTGCGGCGCGAGCGTGCTCGCAGCTCGCGCCAGCCGCGTCACTTCCTCCCAATTCTGTGCAGCGAGGGCCGCCTTCGGCGTCAGCCAGGATCCCCCGACACAGACCACATTCGGCTGGGCGAGAAACAGTGACGCCGTCTCCGCAGTAATGCCGCCAGTCGGGCAGAACTTCAGATTCGGGAACGGCCCATAAAACGCCTGCAACATCGGAACGCCGCCCGCCTGCTGCGCGGGGAAGAACTTCACGATCTCATAGCCCAGTTCCATCGCGGTAATGATGTCGCTCGGCGTCATCACGCCCGGCAGCAGCGGCAATCCAGCGTCCTGCGCGGCCTTGTGCATGTCTTTCGTCAAGCCCGGCGACACGCCGAACTGTGCGCCAGCCTTCTTCGCCTGCTCGCAATGCTCCGGCTTCGTGATCGTGCCAACGCCGACGACGATGTCCTCCGCGAGTTGACTCGCGCGTTCGATCGCTCCGATGCCCGCCGCCGTGCGCAGCGTGATTTCGAGCACCTTCACGCCGCCCGCATGCAGCGCCCGCGATACATGTTCGCCCTGCTCGACCGAATCGAATGCGAGCACCGGAATGACCGGGCCCAGACGCACGATTTCGCTTACCGTCTTCATGTGATGCGACTCCTTCTTGTGTGCGGCGGCGCTGTCGTCCGACCGCGGGTTTCTTCAGGTTCGAACTGTGGCTCGATTCGCTAGCGTCCATGCACCATCTGACGATCTGCTTGCCCCGCAGTCGCCGTCGCGCCGCCATCCGTCGACGCGGCCTTCGCGCCGATCAGCGGCCCGAACACCGACGCGCCCTCCTCGGCCGGCAACGCCGCGCTGCGGAACACGCCGAACAACTCGCGCCCGAAGCCCACCTCGTTCTCCGCCTGATTCGCCGGCGCTTCGACTTCGCGCGACGCCCACTCGCGTGCATCGATCTCGATGTCGAGCACGCCAGCCGGCGCGTCGATCAAGAGCATATCGCCGGTGCGCACCTTGCCGAGCGGCCCGTGCAACAGCGCCTCCGGCGACACGTGGATCACGGCGGGCACCTTCCCCGATGCGCCCGACATGCGCCCGTCGGTGACCAGCGCCACATGGAAGCCCTGATCCTGCAACACGCCGAGAAGCGGCGTCAACCGATGCAGTTCCGGCATGCCGTTCGCGCGCGCGCCCTGAAAGCGCACGACCGCGACGAAATCGCGCTTCAGTTCGCCCTTGTCGAACGCTTCCTGCACTTCTTCCTGCGAATTGAAGACGATGGCCGGCGCCTTCACCACGCGATGCTCCGGCGCCACCGCCGAAATCTTGATGACGCCGCGCCCGAGCTTGCCCTGCATGAGCCGCAAGCCGCCGTCCGGCTGGAACGGCTCGCGAATGCCGCGCAGCACCTTCGTGTCGTGACTTTCGGCGGCGCCGTCGACCCATTGCAGCTTGCCGTCGATGAGCTTCGGCTCCTTCGTGTAGTGCGACAAGCCGCGGCCCGCGACCGTCTGCACGTCCTCGTGCAGCAAGCCGCCTTCCAGCAGATTGCGCACGAGAAACGCCACGCCGCCCGCCGCGTGGAAGTGGTTCACGTCGGCCTTGCCGTTCGGATAGATCTTCGCGAGCAGCGGCACGACCTGCGACAACTCGTCGAAGTCGTTCCAGTCGATCACGATGCCCGCCGCCCGCGCAATCGCCACGAGGTGCAGCGTGTGATTGGTCGAACCGCCCGTCGCGAGCAGCGCGACGATGCCGTTGACGATCGCCTTCTCATCGACCACATGGCCGATCGGCGTGTAGTTCCCGCGCTCGAGCGTGAGATCGAGCACGCGGCGCGCGGCTTCCGCGGTGAGCGCATCGCGCAGCGGTGTGTGCGGGTGCACGAACGCCGCGCTGGGCAGATGCAGGCCCATCACTTCCATCAGCATCTGATTGCTGTTGGCCGTCCCGTAGAACGTGCACGTGCCGTGACCGTGATACGCGGCGGCTTCCGCTTCGAGCAACGCGTCGCGATTGCACTTGCCGGTCGCGAACTCCTGGCGAACCTTCGCCTTCTCGTCGTTGGTGAGGCCGCTCGTCATCGGGCCGGCGGGGACGAAGATGGTCGGCAGATGGCCGAATTGCAGCGCGCCGATGGCCAGGCCCGGCACGATCTTGTCGCAGACGCCGAGGCACAGCGCCGCGTCGAACATGTTGTGCGTGAGCGCGACGGCCGTGCTCATCGCGATGACTTCGCGCGAAAACAGCGACAGCTCCATGCCCGCGTTGCCCTGCGTGATGCCGTCGCACATGGCCGGCACGCCGCCCGCGAATTGCGCGATGCCGCCGTGTTCGCGCGCCGCCTGCTTGATGATGTCCGGAAAGCTCTTGTACGGCGCGTGCGCGGAAAGCATCTCGTTGTACGACGACACGATGCCGATGTTCGGCTCGCGCACCGCCTTGATCGCGATCTTCTCCTGGCCTTCGAGTCCGGCGAAACCGTGCGCGAGGTTTGCGCAGGACAGCGCGCCGCGCGCCGGGAACTTGCCGTGCGCCGCGTCGATGCGCGCGAGATACGCCGCGCGCGTGGACTTGCTGCGCTCGATCACGCGGTCGGTGACCTTCTTGAGTTGTGAATGCGGGGAAACCATCGAAGCTCCTTGTCTCACTGCGGCGCGCGTGCCGTCGAGTTGTGGATTGGACAATCGCGAAGAACGGCGGCTGCGTCGTTGTTGTATGGCTGGCCGTTTGGCGTCATATTAGTAGAAAAACTACATGATGACAATGCACTGAATGCGCCCGCCAATTCAGCGAACACCTAAGTCAATGCCTTTACCGATCGATGTCTCAGGGATTTCCCTAAGAACCGCGGTCGACGTCATGTAGTATTTGTACAAACCGATTCATCGGCTATAGTCGCAGGCAAATTCCAGCATAGGCGAGTTTTCCGATGTTGCTCTCCCAAGTCGAAGCAATGCGTGAGCAGTTGCGCCCGTCCGAGCGCAAGCTCGCCGATTACGTGCTGGAAGCGCCGCGCGAAGTTCTCGACCTTTCGATGACTGATTTCGCAGCCCGTGCCGGCGTCAGCCAGCCGACCATCGCGCGTTTTTGTCAGGCGCTCGGCTTCTCCGGGTTCCGGGAGTTCAAGATCCGGCTCGCGCAAAGCGTCGCAGGGGATGTGCCCACGGTCTACCGCGACGTCCGCAGCGACGAGCCCGCAGCCGGCGTCGCGGCGAAAGTGCTGGACCGCACCATCGGCGCGCTGATCGCGGTGAGGAACAGCTTGTCGTCGGACAGCGTGGCGGCGGCCATCGCGATTCTTTCGGATGCGCGGCGCATCGAGTTCTATGGCGCGGGCGGCTCCGGCATCGCCGCGCTCGACATGCAGCACAAGTTTTTCCGCCTCGGCGTGCCGTCAGTCGCGTACGCCGATCCGCATACCTACACGACGTCGGCGGCGCTGCTCGGTCCCGGCGATGTGGTTGTCGCCATCTCGAACACCGGCCGCACGAAGGACATTCTCGATGCGTGCAAATCCGCGCTCAATGGCGGGGCGAAAGTCATCGCGATCACGCACGGCAATTCGCCGCTCGCGCGACTGGCGAGCGTCGGCCTGTTCGCGAATGTCGATGAGGACACGGATATCTTTTCGCCGATGACGTCGCGCGTCTCGCATCTCGCAATCGGCGATATTCTGGCGGTGGGATTGGCGCTGGCGCGCGGTCCGCAGTTGGCGGAGAAGCTCGCCGAGGCGAAGGACGTACTGGAAGGACGCCGGGTGGGAACGTGAGCCGGCGCCGGGCTCACGGAAGAGACATCAGAACGGTTTGACGACCACCAGCAGCGTCGCGCCGAGCAAGCCGAGCACCGGCAGCTCGTTGTACATGCGGTACCACTTGTCCGTGCGCGTGTTCTCGCCGCGCTGGAACGTGCGCAGCAAAACGCCGCAATACGCGTGATACACAATCAGCAACACGACGATGCCGAGCTTCGCGTGCAACCAACCCTGTCCGCGCCCGATGCCGACATCCAGCCACAGCCACAGCCCGCACGCGAGCGCCGGCACCGCGATGAACGTCATGAAGCGAAAGAGCTTGCGCGCCATCAGCAGCAGGCGCGCGGTCGCTGCCGGGTCCGTCTCCATCGCGAGATTGACGTAAATGCGCGGCAAGTAGAACAGCCCCGCGAACCACGAGGCGACCAGCACGATATGCAGCGATTTGATCCAGAGCATCGTTTGTCTTTGGGTCGTTCTTATTGACGCACTTCGCCGTGGCCGAGCACGACGTATTTCAGCGATGTCAGGCCTTCCAGTCCCACCGGGCCACGCGCGTGCAGCTTGTCGTTCGAGATGCCGATTTCCGCGCCGAGCCCGAACTCGAAGCCATCCGCGAAGCGCGTCGACGCGTTGACCATGACGCTCGCGGAATCCACTTCGCGCAGAAAGCGCATGGCGCGGTCGTGATCTTCGGTGACGATCGCGTCCGTATGATGCGAGCCGTACGTGTTGATGTGGTCGATGGCCTCGTCCAGACCATCGACAATCTTCACCGCCAGAATTGGCGCGAGATACTCGGTGCTCCAGTCTTCGTCGGTGGCATCGACGAGCCCGCCAATTTTCGCCGCTTCGAGCACCTTGCGCGCCGCCGCGTCGACACGCAGTTCGACGTCTTTCGCCTGAAACGCACGCGCGAGCATGGGCAGCGCGGCGTCGGCGACAGCGCGCGCGACGAGCAGCGTTTCCATCGTGTTGCAGGTGCCGTAGCGATGCGTCTTCGCGTTGTCGCAGATCGCCGCCGCTTTCGCCAGATCGGCGCGGTCGTCCACGTACACGTGGCAGATGCCGTCGAGATGCTTGATCATCGGCACGCGGGATTCTTCCATTAGCCGGGCGATGAGGCTTTTGCCGCCGCGCGGCACGATCACGTCGACGAACTCCGTCATGGTGATGAGCTTGCCGACCGCCGCGCGATCCGCCGTCTCGACCACCTGCACCGCGTCCTGCGGCAGCCCCGCCGCCCGCAGTCCCTCGCCGATGAGCCTGGCAAGCGCCGTGTTGCAATCGAGCGCCTCGGAACCGCCGCGCAGAATCGTCGCGTTGCCGGATTTCAGGCAGAGCGCGGCGGCGTCGATGGTGACGTTCGGCCGCGATTCGTAGATGATGCCGATCACGCCGAGCGGCACGCGCATCTGCCCGACCTGAATGCCCGTCGGACGGAACCTGAGTCCGCTGATTTCCCCGATCGGATCGGCCAGCGACGCGACTTGCCGCAACCCTTCGACCATCGTGCGGAGCGCCTTGTCGGAGAGCGTCAGACGGTCGATGAACGCCGCGTCGTAGCCCTTCTCGCGAGCTCGATCCAGATCGCGCGCGTTCGCGGCCTTGAGCGCGTCGCGTTCCCGCTCGATCGCATCCGCCACCGCGACGAGCGCCGCGTTCTTCGCCGCCGTGGACGCCCGCGCCATCGCGCGTGACGCCAGGCGCGCGCGGCGGCCGAGATCGGTCATGTACTGGTCGATGTTCATCTGGATCATTCCGTATGCCGGCTGCGAAAGCGCGGCATCAGTGAGATGGGAGTCGCGTCCGGCTGAATGGCCCGACGCGCAAAGAATCATTCTAAGCCGTGGCGCGTACTAGCGACGCGGTCGCGGCGCTGGCGACGCGCCTTGCGCCACGGCCATCGCCAGTTCGAACATGCCGGCCCACGGATCGGGCGGCGGCTCGCTGCCGCGCGCACCCGCGCCGGAACTACCCGAAAGCCCTTTGACCTGCCGGTCGAGCCGCGCCGCGAGCGAGAGCGCGCGTTCGAGCGCGTCTTCCGTCACGCGCGAAAGCGCCGGGCCGATCAACCGCTCGCGCGGTCCCCACACGCGGTTTTCGCGCAGCAGCGTGGCGAGCGGCTTGCCCGACGTCACACCGCGCTTGATGCGCAGGAGCGTGCGCACCTCGTCGACGAGCGCCCACAGCACGAGCACCGCCGCTTCGCCTTCGCCTTTGAGACCATCGAGCATGCGCGAAAGACGGCCGACGTCGCCCATCAGCATCGCCTCGTTCAGCTTGAAAACGTCGTAGCGCGCGACGTTCAGCACCGCGTCGTGAATCTGCTCGAACGTAAGCACGCCTTGCGGATAAAGCAGCCCCAGCTTCTGTATTTCCTGATGCGCGGCAAGCAGATTGCCCTCGACGCGTTCCGCGATGAAAACGAGCGCGCGCCGCCCCTCTTCGCCCGGCGCGACGCGCTGGCCTTGCTGCGCGAGCCGCTGGCCGACCCACATCGGCAGCTGCGCGCGGTCGACCGGATCGACCTTCAGCGCGACACCCGCGCCGATCAACGCCGTGAACCACGCGGACTTCTGCGCTGCCGAATCGAGGCGCGGCAGCGTGACCAACGTCACGACGTCGGGATTGTCGGCGGTGGCGAGCATCTTCAGCGACTCGCCGCCTTCCTTGCCGGGCTTGCCCGTCGGAATCCGCAACTCGATCAGCTGCCGGTCGCCGAAAAGCGACATCGACTGCGTCGCGCCGATGAGCGCGCTCCAGTCGAACCCGCGCTCCACCGTGAACACGGTTCGATCCGTGAAGCCGCCCGCGCGCGCGGCGGCCCGAATGCGGTCGCACGCCTCCTGCACGAGCAGATGCTCGTCGCCATAGACGACGTACAGCGCCTTCAGGCCTTTGGCGAGATGCGCTTCGAGCGCGTCGAGCTTCAGTTGCATGGTGGACGGTCGCGTAGCCCGTTACAGCGGCGGCGTGGGCAACGGGGCCCGCGGCGCGATACCCGGCGTCTGCTCGGCCGGCGTCGGATGCAGCGAACGCACGACCGCGAGCCGGCGCGTCAGTTGATCCACGGCGTCGTTGCGCATGTCGTTGTAGAGCAGCGTGGCTTCCTGCGACTTCGCGAGCGTGTACTGGTTGCTATAGGTCATCGCGCGATTCAGCGCGATAGCGCTAGGCGGAATCAGCACCGTTCCGTCCGCGCCGACGAGCGTATAGCTCAGGTTGTAGACGAGCTCGTATTCCTGGATCACGCCCTGCGAATTGAGGCTGAGTGTGCTGAGACCTTGGCCTTCGTTGAGGTAGAGCGTCGCGTCGGGCTTCTCGGAAGGCTTCACGATGACCGTATCGCTTCCGCCCTGCACCATGCGCTCGAGCCGCCCGACCATCTGCGGCGCGCCGCCGCTGATCGCCAGGCGCTTAAAGGCGTAGTCCTGCTCGCCGCGCAACTGAAAGCCGCACGCGGACAGCGCGACCGCGCCGCCCACGAGCGCGAGGAAAGTACGCCGGCTCACGCGCGCCGCGCGATTTTCGACGGCTTTGACGCTCACATCGAATCCCCAGGTTTTGGCCATCAGACCACCACGTTGACGAGACGCCCCGGCACCACGACGATCTTCTTCGGCGCGCGGCCTTCCGAGAACTTTTCGAACATTTCATGCGCGAGCGCCGCCTGTTCGATGGCTTCCCGCGTTGCTTCCTTCGCCACGGTCAGGGCGCCGCGCACCTTGCCGTTGACCTGCAGCACCAGTTCGATTTCCGCTTGTTCGAGCGCGGCTTCGTCGACCTTCGGCCACGGCGCGTCGAGCAGCGGGCCGAACTCGTCGGCATAACCGAGTTCCGACCACAATTGGAACGTGATGTGCGGCACGACCGGATACAGCACGCGCAGCAGCACGCCGAAGGTCTCGTTCAGCACGCCTTCGCCTGCATTCTTCGCGCTGTCGAGCGCGTTGAGCATCTTCATCGCGGCAGACACGACCGTGTTGTACTGCAGGCGGCCATAGTCGAAATCGGCTTGCTTCAGCACGGTGTAAATGTCGCGACGCAGGGCGCGGTCGGCGTCGCTCAAGTTCGACGCATTCAGCTTGCGGTGCTGGCGCAGCGCCTCCGCGTTGTCGTGCGCGAAGTGCCACACGCGGCGCAGGAAGCGGCTCGCGCCTTCGACGCCCGCGCCCGACCATTCGAGCGATTGCTCCGGCGGCGCCGCGAACATCACGAAGAGACGCGCCGTGTCAGCGCCGTACTGGTCGATGAGCGTCTGCGGATCCACGCCGTTATTCTTCGACTTGGACATCTTCTCGACGCCGCCGAGCACAACCGGCTGGCCGTCGGCGATCAGCGTCGCGCCGGTCGGACGGCCCTTGTCGTCGTGCGACACGGTGACTTCCAGCGGGTTGTACCAGGTCTTCTTGCCGCTCGCGTCTTCCCGATAGAACGTCTCGTTGAGCACCATGCCCTGCGTGAGCAGGTTCTTGGCGGGCTCGCCGAACTTCACGAGGCCCATGTCGCGCATGACCTTGGTCCAGAAGCGCGAATACAAGAGGTGAAGAATGGCGTGCTCGATACCGCCGATGTACTGATCCATCGGCATCCAGTAATCGGTGCGCTCGTCGACCATCGTCGCGGCATCCGGCGCGCTGTAGCGCGAGAAGTACCACGACGAATCGACGAAGGTGTCCATGGTGTCCGTTTCGCGCTTCGCCGCCGCGCCGCACTTGGGGCACGAGCAGTTCAGGAACGCTTCGGACTTCGCGAGCGGATTGCCCGTGCCGTCCGGCACGAGGTCTTCAGGCAGCACGACCGGCAGATCCTTCTCCGGCACCGGCACGTCGCCGCAGCTCGGGCAGTGAATGATCGGGATCGGCGTGCCCCAGTAACGCTGGCGCGAGATGCCCCAGTCGCGCAGACGCCAGGTGACCTGCTTGTCGCCGAGGTCCTTGGCTTTCAGGTCGGCGGCGATCGCATCGATCGCTTCCTCGGTGGTCAAGCCGTCGTACTTGCCGCTGTTGACGAGGCGGCCAGCCGTCTTGTCGCCGTACCACTCTTCCCACGCCGCGGTGGAGTAGGTCTTGCCTTCGACGGCGATCACCGGCTTGATCGGCAGATCGTATTTCTTCGCGAACGCGAAGTCGCGCTCATCGTGTGCCGGCACGCCCATCACGGCGCCTTCGCCGTAGGACATCAACACGTAGTTGCCGATCCACACTTCGACCTTCTCGCCCGTCAGCGGATGCGTAATGAAAAAGCCGGTCGCCATGCCCTTCTTTTCCATCGTGGCGACGTCGGCTTCCGCGACGCCGCCGCGCTTGCATTCCTCGATGAACGCCTGCAAACCGACGTTATCGCGCGCAAGGCGCGTGGCGAGCGGATGCTCCGCCGCGATCGCCGCGAACGTCACGCCCATGATGGTGTCGGCGCGCGTCGTGAACACGCGCAAGAGCTTCGCCTCGCCGTCGATCTCATACGGGAAGCCGAAGTTGACGCCGAAGCTCTTGCCGATCCAGTTCTGCTGCATGATCTTCACGCGCTCGGGCCAGCCGAGGCCTTCGAGATCGTCGAGCAGTTGATCGGCGTAATCGGTGATGCGCAGGTAGTACATCGGAATCTCGCGCTTCTCCACGAGCGCGCCCGAGCGCCAGCCGCGCCCGTCGATGACCTGTTCGTTCGCGAGCACCGTCTGATCGACCGGGTCCCAGTTCACCGTGCCCGTCTTCTTGTACGCGATGCCCTTTTCCAGCATCTTGAGGAACAGCCACTGGTTCCACTTGTAGTACTCGGGCGAGCACGTGGCGACTTCGCGCGACCAGTCGATGGCGAGGCCCATCGACTGCATCTGCTTCTTCATGTACGCGATGTTGTCGTACGTCCACTTCGCGGGCGGCACGCCATTGGCCATCGCGGCATTTTCGGCGGGCATGCCGAACGCGTCCCAGCCCATCGGCATCAGCGTGTTGTGGCCGTTCATGCGCAGATAACGGTACATCACGTCGTTGATGGTGTAGTTGCGCACGTGCCCCATGTGCAGCTTGCCCGACGGATACGGCAGCATCGAGACGCAGTAGAACTTGGGCTTGGCCGACGTCTCGGTCGTCCGGTAGACGTCGTTCGCGCGCCAGTTGCTCTGCGCGGCGGATTCGACGTCGGCGGGTACGTATTTATCGTGCATGGTGTGGTGGCTTTACGCTTGATGCTGTGAACGGGCGCGAGCTTCGTTGGGCTTGGCCGCTGGCTTGCGGTGGCGAATCCAGACGCTGCGTGGTCGACCGGCCGGCGCGACCCGCGCGATGCAACGGCGGAATCGGGCCTGCTCTGATTGACGCGGGACGCGTTGGACGGGCAAAGGGCGATTATACCGTCCGCTCCCCGCGTGTCCTGGATTCGTAAAGCCGCTGGCCGCGCGAATTCCGGGGCCATTCACTGGAACAATCGCCGCAAGTTTGCGCGGCGCGCGGTCGTCCGGCAATTCAGCCGAACGGCATAGGCCGAATCCGAGCGTGTCAGCGCGCCGGCACTGGCTGCGTCACGAAACCGATCCGCTCGATTCCGGCCTGCTGCGCCGCGCCCATCACCTGCGCGACGATTTCGTATCGCGTGGCGCTCGACGCCCTCAGATGCAGTTCCGGCTTGTCGGCCGCCTTGCCGGCTGCGGCGAAGCGCGCGCGCATGTCAGCGGCGCTGATTGGCGCGTCGTTCCAATAGAGCTTGCCAGTATCGTCGATGGAAAGCGTGATGGTCTGCGGCGTCTCGCGCGCAGGCTGCGACGAGACCTTCGGCAAATCCAGCCGGATAGCGTGCGTAAAAAGCGGCGCGGTGATGATGAAGATCACCAGCAACACGAGCATGACGTCGATGAGCGGCGTCATGTTGATGTCGGCCATGGGCGAGCCGTTGGGCTTGTTGTCGAGTCCGCCGAAGGCCATCGCGCGCTCCCTATTCTTTCTCGCCGCAAACGAACGCGTGCAGATCGTGCGCGAAGCCGTCGAGTTCCTCAGAGATCTGCCGCACGTAGCGGCCGAGCACGTTGTACGCAAGCACCGCCGGAATCGCGACGACGAGCCCGAACGCGGTCATGATGAGCGCCTCGCCGACCGGCGCCGCGACGTTTTCGATCATCGCCTGCCCGCTCGCCGCAATGCTGCCGAGCGCGTGATAGATGCCCCAGACCGTGCCGAGCAAGCCGACGAAGGGCGCCGTGCTGCCCACCGACGCGAGCAACACCTGTCCGAATTCGAGCCGACGTTGCGAGCGCAGCAACGCCTGGCGCAGCGCGCGCAACACGCGCTCGTTGCGCTCGACGCGGGCGAGCAGCGCGCCGGGTACTTCCGCTTCGGAGGCGCGCCACGCCGCTTCGGCGAGCGGCAGATACACGCGCTCGCGGTCCGCGCTGCGCAACGCGGCGATGCCGTCTTTCAGCGTCGATGCCTGCCAGAAGCGTTGCAGCGCGAGCGGCCCTTGCCATTTTGCGCGTGCGAGCACCCACGCCTTCACGAGCAGGAAGCACCAGCTCGCGAGCGACATGGCGAGCAGCACGCCCGCGACCGCATGCGTGACGGCATCGCCGCTTTGCAGATAGTGGATAACGCCCGTTGCCGCCATCGTCCGTAAACGCCTCAGCGCAGGCCGAGCACGTCTTGCATGTCGAAGAAGCCCTTGTCGTGCGCGGCGAGGAAGCGCACCGCGCGCAGCGCGCCCTGCGCGTACGACAGACGGCTCGCGGACTTGTGCGTGATCTCGATGCGCTCGCCGATGCCCGCGAACAGCACCGTATGATCGCCGACGATATCGCCGCCGCGTATCGCCGAGAAGCCGATGGTCGACGGATCGCGCTCGCCGGTCACGCCTTCACGCGCATAGACGGCGCAGTCGTTCAGATTCCGGCCGAGCGCGCGGGCCACGACTTCGCCCATCGCCAGCGCGGTGCCGGACGGCGCATCCACCTTATGCCGATGATGCGCCTCGATAATCTCGATGTCGTAACCCTGCGCGAACTGTTTCGCGGCGAATTCGAGCAGCTTGAGCGTCACGTTCACGCCGACGCTCATGTTCGGCGCGAAGACCACGCCGATCTTGTCGCCCGCCTGCTTCAACTGCGCCTTTTGCTCGTCGAAGAAGCCGGTGGTGCCGATCACCATCTTCACGTTGTGACGCAGCGCCGCTTCCAGATGCGTGAGCGTGCCTTCAGGGCGCGTGAAGTCGATCAGATAGTCGGCGTCGGCGAACACGCGCTCGATGTCGTCGGTGAGCGCGACGCCGGTGGTCTTGCCGAGAAACGCGCCTGCGTCCTGCCCGAGTTGCGGCACGCCCGGACGGTCGAGCGCGCCGACGAGTTGCGCCTCGGGGTCGTTGAGAACGGTTTCGATCAGCATCCGGCCCATGCGGCCTGACGCCCCGGCGATGGCGATCTTCATGGCTGTCTCGTGTTGAACCGCGCGGCGAGCGCGGCTGATTGATACGGCGTCACGCGGGAGCGCCCGCGACGCCGGTCTGTCCGGCAA
Source organism: Caballeronia sp. Sq4a (assembly GCF_023170545.1). Classification (NCBI taxonomy): domain Bacteria; kingdom Pseudomonadati; phylum Pseudomonadota; class Betaproteobacteria; order Burkholderiales; family Burkholderiaceae; genus Caballeronia; species Caballeronia sp. Sq4a. The sequence goes on from NZ_CP084250.1 coordinate 2,359,673, forward strand.
GGCGCGAACGGCGCGCCTTCCCGACGATGCTTCGCCGCGTTACTGCGGCATGCTGAACTGCGCTTGCCCGCCCGCGTTGGCCGGAGCCGGCGACGTGCTCGCGGGACCGACCGCGCTGCTGTCCGGAATCGTGATCGTCTGTGGCTTGCGCTGCAACTGGATCTGCGAGTTGCCGCCCACGCTGGCCGCGCCGGGCGCCGCGCCCGCGCTTTGCGGCACGTTCGGGCGCACGGACGATTGCGTGCGGCCAGTCGGCATTTCGACTTGCGCCGTCGCGCGATTCGCTGCCTGCGCGGCCTGCTGGTTCGCATCGCCCGCGAAGGCTGCCGCGGTGTTCGGCTGCGTGGACGGCTCGCCGACCGGCGCGGTCACGGTGCTTGCCGACGCCGCCGATGCCGATGCCGCAACCGCTGCGGGCGCCGTTGGCGCCTTCGCGACCTTCAGGCCCCGGTCGCCGTCGATCTCGGCGAGCAGTTCGAGGTTAGACGGCAGATTCTCGCCGCCCGACCAGCTCACGACGCGATCGCTCGCGAAGTTCACGATGAAGTCGCGCTGCTGCACGACGGAGGTGGAGCCGCGCTTGAAGTAGAACACGTAGTCCCAGCGGTCCGCGTGGAACATGTCGGTGAGCAGCGGCGTGCCGAGCAGTTGCCTGACCTGATCGCGCGACATGCCGACCTGCATCTGGCTCGCCGCTTCCTGCGAAACGAAGTTGCCCTGCACGACCGTGATGCGGTATGGCGTGATGCTCTGCGCGATCTTCTGCGTGACGCTGTCGTACGTCGAGCAACCCGCGAGCAGCGCGGCGAGGGTTGCTGCGATGATGGTTCCCCGCATGCGACGGCTCTCCCTGCAATTCGATAAAAATTTTGAGATCATTTCACCTTTCGCGCACAGCGCCGATGACACTGACAACGCCGCGCTTCTCGTTCCGCTCTCAGTGCGCTTCTGCGTGACTACTGCGTGGCTTCTGCGTAGCTTCCGCGCGGTTTTGCGTACTTTCCGCATGAGATGTCAGGATTCGGAAAAACGCATTACTATGAGAACCTTGAATTGTACTCTAGGGATGCCTAGCCATGACCAATCCCTCCGATCTGAAAAATATCGGGCTCAAGGCGACCCTGCCCCGCCTCAAGATTCTGGAAATCTTCCAGCATAGTCCGGTGCGTCACCTGACCGCTGAAGACGTGTATCGCAATCTGCTCAATGAAGAGCTCGATATCGGGCTCGCCACCGTGTACCGCGTGCTCACGCAGTTCGAGCAAGCGGGCCTGCTGTCGCGAAGCAATTTCGAATCGGGCAAAGCGGTGTTCGAGCTGAACGAAGGTTCGCACCACGATCACCTCGTCTGCATCGACTGCGGGCGCGTCGAAGAGTTCTTCGACGCCGAGATCGAACGGCGCCAGCAGTCCATCGCGAAGGAGCGCGGCTTCAAGCTGCACGAGCACGCGCTCGCGCTCTACGGCGCCTGCACGAAGGAAAACTGCCCGCACCGCAAGCACTGAGCGAACGCGCCCGGGGCGGCGCGAACGCATAGTGACGAAAATGAGCCGCCGTCCATCGGCTTCGATGGACGGCGGTTTTGTTTCGTCCATTTCGTCCCTATGCGGCGAATTCCGATAACGACGCTCGTCTCCGCCGACGCAGGCACTTCCCGCGACAGCCGCGGTCATAGCACCGGCCGCGAGCGATCGCTAGCCCTCCGTGGCTTCAATCAGCTTTCCGCGGACCTGCAATCAGCGAACGTCAAAAGGAGTAACGTCAATGGACGTGCAACAACTCGTATCAGAATTTCTGTCTTCGTCGCACGGGGCGCAAGCCACGCAGGCGTTGACCGATCAGGGCTTCAGCCAGGAAGACAGTCAGCAAATGCTTAGTACGGCTGCGGAAACGGCGCACGCGCACGCCGAAGAGCAGAGCCAGGGCTTGCTGGGCGACCATCCCGGCAAGAGCTTCTTCGCGGCGTTCGCGGCGGGACTCGTGCGCGGCGACGGCTTCTTCAAGTCGCTGGAAGAAGGCGGCGAAGGCGTGCTGACCGGACGCATCGCGGAATCCATCGGCGCGCGCATGGGCCTGGACCCGGGCACTGCGTCGACCGTTGCGGCCGCCGCGACGCCGTACGTCATATCGTTCCTGCGCCAGCGGTTCGCATAACGCCGCGCAAAAAACAAAGCCGCTCGGAGGAGCGGCTTTGTCATTTCAGCGGACCGAACGTTACTTCGCGTTCGCGAGCGCGACCGCCGTATCCAGCATGCGGTTCGAGAAGCCCCACTCGTTGTCGTACCAGCTCGACACCTTCACGAGACGGCCCGACACCTTCGTGAGCGTTGCGTCGAACGTCGACGAAGCCGGGTTGTGGTTGAAGTCGACCGACACCAGCGGCGCGTCGTTGTAGCCGAGAATGCCCTTCAGCTCGCCTTCCGACGCTTCCTTCATGATCTTGTTGACTTCTTCGACCGTCGTGTCGCGCGCCGCGATGAACGACAGATCCACCACCGACACGTTGATGGTCGGCACGCGGATCGCGTAGCCGTCCAGCTTGCCGTTCAGCTCCGGCAGCACGAGACCGACCGCCGACGCAGCGCCGGTCTTCGTCGGAATCTGGCTATGCGTGGCCGAGCGCGCGCGGCGCAGGTCTTCGTGATACACGTCGGTCAGAACCTGGTCGTTCGTGTAGGCGTGGATCGTGGTCATCAGGCCGTTGACGAGGCCGATCTTGTCGTTCAGCGGCTTGACGAGCGGCGCGAGGCAGTTCGTCGTGCACGATGCGTTCGAGATGACCGTGTCCGATGCCTTCAGCACGTTGTGGTTCACGCCGTACACGATGGTCGCGTCCACGTCCTTGCCGCCCGGCGCGGAAATGATGACCTTCTTCGCGCCGCCCTTGATGTGCGCGCTCGCCTTTTCCTTCGTCGTGAAGAAGCCGGTGCACTCCATCACCACGTCGACGTTCAGCTCGCCCCACGGAAGTTCAGCCGGGTTGCGGTTCGCCAGCACGCGAATCTTGTCGCCGTTCACGACGAGGTAGTCGCCGTCCACGGACACGTCGCCGGGGAACTTGCCGTGCGCGGTGTCGTACTGCGTCAGGTGCGCGTTCGTCTTGGCATCGCCGAGATCGTTGATGGCGACGATCTCGATGTCGTGCTTCTTGCCGTTCTCGTAGAAGGCGCGCAACGTGTTGCGGCCGATCCGGCCGTAGCCGTTGATTGCAACGCGAATCGTCATGGTCTATCTCCTTGGCTTAAAAAAACCTGCTTCGCTGCACGCGGATGCTTACGCGGCCAGAACGGCCTTCGCCGTTTCGACGACGTGCTCCACCGTGAAGCCGAAGTGCTTGAAGAGCGCACCGGCCGGCGCGGACTCTCCGAACGTGTCGATGCCGACCACGCCGCCTTCGAGGCCCACGTACTTGCGCCAGAAATCCGTCACGCCCGCTTCGATCGCTACGCGCGCCACGCCCTTCGGCAGCACGCGCTCACGGTATTCGGCGTCTTGCTTGTCGAAGAGGTTCGTGCAGGGCATCGAGACGACGCGCGCGCCGATGCCTTCTTTCGCGAGCGCCTCGACCGCCTGCATCGCGAGCTGCACTTCCGAACCCGTCGCGATCAGAATGATTTTGCGCGCGGGAATGTCGTCGTTCCAGTCGACGAGCACGTAACCGCCCTTCGCGATGTTCGCGATCTGAATGTCGTTGCGCGGCGAGAACTGCAAGTTCTGGCGGCTGAAAATGAGCGTCGACGGGCCTTCGTGTTCGATCGCATGCGTCCACGCGACGGCCGTTTCCACGGTATCCGCCGGACGCCACGTCTGCAACTGCGGAATCAGACGCAGGCTGGAGACGTGCTCGACCGACTGGTGCGTCGGACCGTCTTCGCCGAGGCCGATGGAATCGTGCGTGAAGACGAAGATCGAGCGCGCTTTCATCAGCGCGGCGACGCGCAGCGCGTTGCGGCTGTAGTCGGAGAACGTCAGGAAGGTGCCGCCGAACGGACGGAAGCCGCCATGCAGCGCAATGCCGTTGATGGCCGCGCTCATGCCGAATTCGCGCACGCCGTAATTGATGTGATTGCCCCACTGGATGCCCGCGTGGCCCGCGTTGACGTTCTCCGCGTCGCCGGCGGCGCGCACGGCTTTCGACGCCTTCCAGTTCGTGAGATTCGAGCCGGTCAGGTCGGCCGAACCGCCGAGCAGTTCCGGCAGCGCGGCGGCGAGGCCTTCAATGGCTTGTTGCGATGCCTTGCGCGTCGCGACGGTTTCCGCACGCTGGTTCGCGTCCTCGATGATCTTCGCGGCGCTCGCTTTCCAGTCGGCGGGCAGTTCGCCCTTCATGCGGCGCGTGAATTCGGCGGCCTGTTCGGCGTACTTCGCGCGATAGGCGTCGAACGCCTTGTTCCACTCGCCTTCCACGCGCGCGCCCTGCTCCTTCGCGTCCCACGCCGCATAGACTTCCTGCGGAATCACGAACGGCTCGTACTGCCAGCCGATGGCCGCGCGCGTGGCCGCGATCTCGTCGCCGCCGAGCGGCGCGCCGTGCGCGTCGTGGCCGCCCGCCTTCGTCGGCGCGCCCTTGCCGATGACCGTGCGGCAGCAAATGAGCGTCGGCTTGTCGGATTGCTTCGCCTGGGCGATGGCGGCATCGACTGCGTTGACGTCGTGGCCGTCCACGGCGCGAATCACGTTCCAGCCGTACGCTTCGAAGCGCTTCGGCGTGTCGTCGTGGAACCAGTGCTCGACGTGGCCGTCGATGGAAATGCCGTTGTCGTCGTACAGGGCGATCAGCTTGTTAAGCTTCAGCGTGCCCGCGAGCGAACACGCTTCGTGGGAGATGCCTTCCATCAGGCAGCCGTCGCCGAGGAACACGTACGTGTGGTGGTCGACGATCTTCGCGTCGGCCTTGTTGAACTCCGCGGCGAGCAGCGCTTCGGCGAGCGCCATGCCGACCGCGTTGGCGACGCCCTGGCCGAGCGGGCCGGTGGTCGTCTCGACGCCCGGCGTGATGCCCACTTCGGGATGGCCCGGCGTCTTCGAATGCAGCTGGCGGAAGTTCTTGATCTCGCTCATCGGCAGGTCGTAGCCGGTGAGGTGCAAAAGCGCGTACAGCAACATGGAGCCGTGACCGTTCGACAGGACGAAACGATCGCGGTCGAACCAGTGCGGATTCGACGGGTTGTGCTTCAGATGGCGCGACCACAGCGCGACGCCGATCTCGGCCATGCCCATGGGCATGCCGGGGTGACCGGAGTTGGCTTGTTGCACGGCATCCATGGCGAGCGCGCGAATTGCGTTGGCCATGAGGGCGGTCGGGCTGGAAGTCGGGATCGTCATGTCGGGTGTCGGCGGCTACGGAAGCAGTGAGGCAGTGCGTCGAGGCAGTACGTCGGGTCAGTGCGTCGAGGCAGTGCTGAAACGATCCACGGTGCTTCTTGACGCTGCGTCTGACCGGTACTTCGCACCGGACGCCGGACCCGCGGCACACCGCGTTTTCAGTACCGGAACGACGAGAAACGACGAGGATCGGGAGACGGTCATTCTAACAGACCGGTCCGATCGACAGGCGTGCGACACGGCGCCGAACGTGCGGCTTCCGGCGTTCGCGGGCATGTTCCGTGCAGCCGGGCGAAGCCGTTCATCGCGTCATCACGCGGGCTCGCGCCGCGGGCGGTTCGCGCCTCATGGCAAAATGCCCCTCACTGGTACGAGCAAAAGGCTTCAAGGAGTGCTTTCGATGACTGACCCTCGCCCCGCCGACGTCCCCTGGCTCACGCCCTATCTCACCGTGCGCGATGCGCGCGTGAGCATCGGGTTCTACGAGAAGGCGTTCGGCTTCGCGGTACGCGACAGCGTGAACGACGACGGCACCATCATCCACGTCGAGATGACGTATCGCGGGCAACTGATTCTGATGTTCGCGCCGGAGGGCGCGTACGGATCGCAGGCGCGCACGCCGAAGAGCGCGGGCCAGATGGCGCCGCAGTCGTTCTATCTCTATGTCGACGATGTCGATGCCACCTTCGCGCAGGCGCTCGCCGTCGGCGCAAAGCCGCTCATCGAGCCGCAAGACCAGTTCTGGGGCGACCGCTTCGCGCAGATCGAAGACCCGGACGGCTATCGCTGGGCGATTGCGCGCCACCTTCGTTGAACTCGCCGCAAGGCGCTATCCGCGGACCGAGCGTCCGTGATCGATCTCCATGCCACGCTTTTTCGTTGACGGCCCGCTCGCGGCGGGTCAGACCATGTCTCTTCCCGACGACGTCGTGCGCCACGTGCACGTGCTGCGCTTGCAGAACGGCGACGCCGTCACGCTCTTCGACGGCACCGGAGGCGAGTATCACGGCGTGCTCGTCGAAATCGGCAAACGCGCGGCGCTCGCGCGCATCGACGCACACAGCGAACGCGAAGCCGAGCCGCCGTATCGCGTGACGCTCGCGCAGGGCGTCGCGGGCGGCGACAAGATGGACTGGCTCATCGAAAAGACGGTGGAACTGGGCGTCGCGCAGATTGTGCCGCTCACGGCCGAGCGCGGCGTCGTGCGGCTCGCGGGCGAGCGCGCGTTGCGGCGTCAGGCGCACTGGCAGGCCCTCGCGCGCGCGGCGTGCGAGCAATGCTGGCGCAATCGCGTGCCGGAAGTGGCCGCGCCGCGCGACCTGAGCGCGTGGCTGGCGTCATTGCCAGCCGCTGCGGATGGCGACCTGCGGCTACTGCTTTCGCCTCGCGCCGACGTGTCGTTCGCCGCGCTGCCCGCAGAGCCGCCGCGCGGCTGCGTCACGCTGGTGATCGGTCCGGAAGCTGGCTTCTCGCCGAGAGAAGAGAGCGAGATCGTCGCGGCGGGTTTCGCGGCGCTCGGTCTCGGACCGCGCGTGTTGCGCACGGAAACGGCGGGAATCGCGGTGCTCGCGGCGCTGGCCGCGCGCTGGGGCGGATGGTGAGTCCGCGCCCGGCCGCCACAAAAGCAAACAGCCCGATGACGGGCTGTCCTGCTAACCGCTGACGCGATCGAACGAACTCAGACGAAAGAATAGAACACCCGGAACGCCACGCGCCGCTCGGCCCAGAATTCGGCGGCATCGCGGAACACATCGAGCAGCGTTTCGCGCCCTTCTTTGTCGAACTTCTGCGCGATGGGCAATTGCTCCAGCACGATCACGAAGCCCGGCTGCGAACCCGCGCGGTGCACGAGGTCGGTGAGGCAGTCGTAGAGCGCGTCGTAGTTCTTGCCGAAGTGCTTCGGAAACAGGAACGAGGTCGCGATGGTTTCCAGCACTTCCTGTTTGCTCTGCGCCTGGCCGAGATACGCATACAGAAAGTGCTGGCCGAGGCGATTGGCCTCGTCGGCGAGTTCCTGCACGCGAAACGCGCGGATGGATTGCACGATGTTCGGCCGCACCGTCGCAAACAGAGACTCCGACTCGTCCTGCGGATGCGCCGCCGGATGCAGGTTCGGATTCGGCTCGTCATCGGGTCTGTTGTCGTGTTCTGTCATGCGTAGCCGCAATACTCGCTGGAACAGGTTGCCGTCGCCGGTTGCGAAAAAATCACCCGCGACGCCGTTGTCGTGCGCGTAGATGTTGTCGCTCATGCCGTTAATCCCTCGTTATCCCGCAATGCGTTTAAAACTGGCGTAGTGGTCGTCCGAGTAGTAACAATCGTCGATCTGCCGCTTGGGGCCGCCGCATACGATCCGGCGTGCGCCGCGATCCCGCGCTCGCGGCGTGGGGACTGTGTATTCGTGGTAGTAGCCGCGCGCACGCCGTGGCAGCAAGCGTTCGCGGTTGCCGAACACGACGCCGTCTTTCTCGTAAGGGAAAGGCCCGCCCGCCTGGATCAACTGCAGTGTCTCGACCGCCTGTTTCGGCAACTGCGCGACGGTCACAGTCGCGAAGTCGTCGTTGCGCGCTTGGCCGGCCTGCGCTGCGGACGACCGGCTGGCCTCCGGCGGGATCTTCGCCGAATCGGCCTGATTCGCCGGCTTCGCGGGCATGACCGTGTCTGCCGCGCTTCGGGATTCGTCCTTGCCGCAGCCGCCCAGAAAGACGCCGAGTGCGACGATGCAGGCAAGTGCCGTAGCGCGCTTCACGAAACGATTGTCCCCGCGATGAACCGAAAAATGCGACAACCCCGAAAGATGTAAGGGTATCGCTAATGCCAAAGCGAAGCAACGTTCGGCGGGATTTCGGAAATTTTTTCTCAACTTCGCGGGCCCATGCACCGTTTTGCGGAGAAAAGGCAGCTACATCTAGCCCAAATCTGAGAGACATTTCAACTGCGCAAGATAATAATTTCACGCGCTGGGAATCGAAACCCTTGGACAAGCCGCCTCACTTGTCGCCAGTTTCACGGCATGCGCTCCATGCCGGACGCCCTGCGCTTTTAGGGAACAGCAAACTTCCCCCTTGCTATTGCCCCGGCGTGCCGCCTTCGCGGCACGTTTTTTTTGGGCGCAAAAAAAAAAACGCGGCGGGAAGATCCGCCGCGTCGGGATTACATCGAGCGAGAATCAGCGCGCCGCCGATGCGTCCGCCACCAGCAACGCCGTCATGTTCACGATGCGCCGCACGGTCGCCGAAGCCGTCAGCACGTGCACCGGCTTCGCCGCGCCAAGCAGAATCGGCCCGATCGCGATGTTGTTGCCCGCCGCCGTCTTCAGCAAGTTGTACGAGATGTTCGCCGCGTCGATGTTCGGCAGGATCAGCAGATTCGCGTCGCCTTCGAGCGTCGATTCGGGCAGCACTTCCTTGCGCAAACGGGCATCGAGCGCCACGTCGCCGTGCATTTCGCCGTCGACGTCGAGATCGGGCGCGCGCTCCTTCAGGATGGCGAGCACGTCGCGCATCTTCTGCGCGGTCGGCGCGTTGCTCGTGCCGAAGTTCGAATGCGACAAAAGCGCGATCTTCGGCATGATGCCGAAGCGCTTCACTTCTTCCGCCGCGAGGATCGTGATTTCGGCGAGCTGCTCCGGCGTCGGATCGACGTTCACGTGCGTATCGACGATAAAAATCTGGCGGCCCGGCAGCACGAGCGCGTTCATCGCCGCGTACACATTGCAGCCGTCCTTCTTGCCGATCACCTGGTCGATGAAGTGCAGATGCCGATGCGTGGTGCTCACCGTGCCGCAGATCATGCCGTCCGCTTCGCCCTTCTTCACGAGCATGGAACCGATCAGCGTGGTGCGGCGGCGCATTTCCAGCTTCGCCATCTGCTGGCTGATGCCCTTGCGCGCCATCATCGCGTAATAGGTCTGCCAGAAGTCGCGATAACGCTCGTCGTGGTCCGTGTCGACCACGGTGAAGTCGACGCCCGGCGTGAGGCGCAGGCCGAACTTCGTGATGCGCTGCTGAATGACTGCCGGACGGCCGATGAGAATGGGCTTCGCGATCTTCTCGTCCACGGCGATCTGCACCGCGCGCAGCACGCGCTCTTCCTCGCCTTCCGCGAACACGATGCGCTTTTTCTCCGGCTCCACGCTGCGCGCGAGCTGGAACACCGGCTTCATCGTCGTGCCGCTGTGGTAGACGAACTGCTGCAAGTGCTGCTCGTACGCGTCAATGTCTTCGATAGGACGCGTCGCCACGCCGGATTCCATCGCGGCTTTCGCCACCGCCGGCGCGATCTTCACGATGAGACGCGGATCGAACGGCTTCGGAATCAGATATTCCGGCCCGAACGACAAGTCCTGAATCCCATACGCCGTCGCGACGATATCGCTCTGCTCCTGACGCGCGAGTTCGGCGATCGCGTTCACCGCGGCGATCTCCATTTCCTTCGTGATCGTCGTCGCGCCGGCATCCAGCGCGCCACGGAAGATGAACGGAAAGCACAGCACGTTGTTGACCTGATTCGGGTAGTCCGTGCGGCCCGTGGCGAGCACCGCGTCCGGGCGCACTTCCAGCGCGAGCTCTGGCAGGATTTCCGGCGTGGGATTGGCGAGCGCGAGAATCAGCGGCTTCGCGGCCATGCCCTTCACCATGTCCTGCTTCAGCACGCCGCCCGCCGAGAGGCCGAGGAACACGTCCGCGCCTTCGATCACTTCGGCAAGCGTGCGCGCGCTAGTTTCGCGGGCAAAGCGTTCCTTGTCCGGGTCCATGAGTTCGACGCGACCCTTGTACACGACGCCGGCCAGATCCGTCACGAAGATGTTCTCGAGCTTCATGCCGAGATCGACGAGCAGGTCCAGACACGCGAGCGCCGCCGCGCCCGCGCCCGATGCGACGAGCTTCACTTCGCCGATGTTCTTGCCGACCACCTTCAGGCCGTTCGTGATGGCCGCCGCGACGACGATGGCCGTGCCGTGCTGGTCGTCGTGGAAGACGGGAATCTTCATGCGCTTGCGCGCCTCGCGCTCGACGATGAAGCAGTCCGGCGCCTTGATGTCTTCGAGATTGATGCCGCCGAAAGTCGGCTCCAGCGCGGCGATTACATCGACGAGCTTGTGCGGGTCGCTTTCGTTCAGCTCGATGTCGAACACGTCGATGCCGGCGAACTTCTTGAAGAGCACGGCCTTGCCTTCCATGACCGGCTTGGAGGCGAGCGGCCCGATGTTGCCGAGCCCGAGCACCGCCGTGCCGTTCGACACGACGCCGACGAGGTTGCTGCGCGCGGTGAAGCGCGCGGCGTTCAGCGGATCTTCGACGATCGCTTCGCATGCGAACGCCACGCCCGGCGAGTACGCCAGCGCGAGGTCGCGCTGGTTGATCATCTGCTTGGTCGGGGCGATCGCGATTTTGCCGGGCGTCGGAAACTCGTGATAATCGAGCGCGGCTTCGCGCAACTTCGTATTGGCGGGAGTCGTCATAAGGCGGGCTAGCAGTGCGGGAATTAGAATGGAACCTCGAACGCATTGTAGCGCCAATCAAGCCCCGCTTTTACGCGCAGTCCATGCAATTCGGCTACAAGTGCCATGACCGGAGAACGCCTGATCGCCCGGCTGGGCAAGGCTTTCGACACATCATTCCGTTTTTTCGAGACGTGCGGCGGCGTTCGAAAGCGCAGCCGTTGCCGCGCCGTCTTTCTCTTGCACCGCACAAATAACCGCTTCCCCGACGATGCTTTCCGAGTTCTCCCTGATCGATCGATACTTCGCCCGCCGCGCGAAAGCGCCCTCGCCGAGACAGGGCGACGCGCCGCTCGGCATCGGCGACGACTGCGCGCTGATCGCGCCGCCCGCCGGCCATCAGCTTGCGATCTCGACGGACATGCTCGTCGCCGGCCGTCACTTTTTCCCCGATGTCGATGCGTACGCGCTCGGTCACAAGGCGCTCGCGGTGAATCTGTCGGATCTCGCCGCGATGGGCGCGAAGCCGCACGCGTTCACGCTCGCGCTCGCCTTGCCGCGCGCCGATGAAGCGTGGCTCGCCGCGTTCAGCGACGGCATGTTCGCATTGGCCGAACGCTTCGACTGCGCGCTCGTCGGCGGCGACACGACGAGCGGGCCGCTCAACATCTGCATCACCGTATTCGGCGATGTGGCGCACGGCGCGGCGCTGCGACGCGACGCAGCAAATCCGGGCGACGACATCTACGTGTCGGGTGCGCTCGGCGATGCGCGCGCGGGGCTCGGCGTCTTGCGCGACGAATGGCGCGCGCCGGACGAAGCGAGCGCATCGGCATGGAAGCAGGCGCTCGAACGGCCGGAGCCGCGCGTGACGCTGGGACTCGCGCTCGCCGGCGTGGCGCACGCGGCGCTCGATATCTCCGACGGCCTCGCGGGCGACCTCATGCACATCCTCACGCGCTCGGGCGTTAGCGCGACCGTCGATGCCGACGCCGTGCCGTGTTCCGACGCGGTGCGCGCGCTGCCCGACACCGCGCGCCGCCAGTGCACGCTCGCGGGCGGCGACGACTACGAGCTCTGCTTTACCGCGCCGCGCGAGGCGCGCGATGCGGTGGCGCGCATCGGCGAGCGCGTGGGCGTGGCGCTCACGCGCATCGGTACAATCGGTTCCGCGGGCGCGCCCGCCATCGCCTGGCGCGACGGCGCGGGCGCGCCGCTTTCCCTGACGTTGCAAGGCTTCGACCACTTTCATGCAGACTGACCACACCGCCGCGAGCGAATCCGCGCCGCCGCGTTCGCCCACCCCCGCCAAACCGCGCAAGGCGAGCGCGCGTTTCATGCTCACGCATCCGCTGCACATTCTGTCGCTCGGTTTCGGCAGCGGCCTTTCGCCCATTGCGCCCGGCACGGTCGGCACGCTCTTCGCGTGGGCGTCGTTCGTGCCGCTCAACCGGCATTTGACCGTGGCGGAATGGGGCGCGCTGATCGCCGTCGGCTTCATCGCCGGATGCTGGTTTTGCGGCTTCACCGCGAAGAAGATGGGCGTCGCGGACCCGTCGCCGGTGGTGTGGGACGAGATCGTCGCGTTCTGGCTCGTGCTGCTGGTCGTCACGCCCGCGACCTTCACCGGGCAGTTGTGGGCGTTTATCGTGTTCCGCTTCTTCGACATGGTGAAGCCGCCGCCGATCCGCTATTTCGACCGCCATCTGAAAGGCGGCTTTGGCATCATGTTCGATGATCTCGTCGCCGCGTTCTTCAGCCTGCTCGTGATTGCGCTGTGGCGCATGACCGTGTGACGTTTCACTCCTTTGTCTGCGAGACACCGCCATGCCAACCGATACCGTCGTTCATCAACTTGCGATCCGCGTCGGCAACAAGCTGCGCGACGAACGGCTGATGCTCGCCGCCGCCGAATCGTGCACGGGCGGCATGGTGGCGGCCGCGATCACGGACATTTCGGGCAGCAGCGCGTGGTTCGAGCGCGGCTTCGTCACGTATTCGAATCTGGCGAAAACGGAGATGATCGGCGTGCCGGCCGCGCTGATCGAGCAGCACGGCGCGGTGAGCGAGCCGGTCGCGAAAGCGATGGCCGAAGGCGCGCTGCGCAACAGCCGCGCGCAGGTTTCGGTGTCGATCACGGGCGTCGCCGGACCCGCGGGCGGCAGCGAAGCGAAGCCGGTCGGCACCGTTTGCTTTGCGTGGAGCAATCGCCTGCATACCGCGTTCGAGACGCAGCATTTCAAAGGCGACCGCGAGCAGGTGCGCACGCAGGCAGCGGCGCACGCTTTGAGGAAGTTGCTAGAGTTTCTGGAACAGCGCGAGCGGTGAGCCCGCGCCGCCCTCATCACCGATACGCGTTGATCGTATCCCGCGTCTTCTTCGCGGCTTCGGCCGCCGCGTTCGCGTAATCGTCGCCCTTGCCGGCGTAGATGATGGCGCGCGACGAGTTGATCAGCATGCCCGAGCCGTTCGCCGTGCGGCCCGCGCGCACGGTCGCTTCGACATCGCCGCCTTGCGCGCCGATGCCCGGAATCAGCAGCGGCATGTCGCCGACAATGCCACGCACCGCTTCGATCTCCTTCGGAAACGTCGCGCCGACGACGAGCCCCAGTTGCCCGCTCGCGTTCCACTTCTCGGCCGCCAACTGCGCGACGACCTGATACAGCGGCTTGCCGTCCGTCGTCAGGAATTGCAGGTCGGAACCGCCCGCGTTCGACGTGCGGCACAGCACGATTACGCCCTTGCCTTCATGCGCGAGATACGGCTCGATGGAATCGAAACCCATGTACGGATTCACCGTCACGGCGTCCGCTTTGTAACGCTCGAACGCTTCCTTCGCGTATTGCTCGGCCGTGCTGCCGATATCGCCACGCTTCGCATCGAGAATGACCGGCAGCCCCGCGTGCTTTTCATGGATATGCGCGATCAGCGCTTCGAGCTGATCTTCCGCGCGATGCGCGGCGAAGTACGCGATCTGCGGCTTGAACGACGACGCGTACGGCGCGGTGGCATCGACGATGGTCTTGCAGAATTCGAAGATCGCGTCGGCGCGGCCCGCGAGCGCGCCGGGAAACTTCGACGGCTCGGGATCGAGGCCGACGCACAGGAGCGATTGCGTGCGCGACCACGCGGCGTTGAGCGACTGGATGAAAGACATGGGGAAAAACCGGCGGAAAGGGATGCCATGCATTTTAACGTGCGCGACTACGCTTTCCGGTTCGGGCGTTTGGTGCGTTTGGTGCGTTTGGCGCGTTCAGCGCGCGAGCGCCGCGCGGCCGCGCGCCTTCGCTCCCGCGCGCGTGCGCGGCCGGCCACGGCGCGCGGCCTCGCCGGTGCGCTCGACGGTAAAGCGGAACTCGCGCGAAAGCCGCTCGCCGGGGGCGAGCACCGTCATGCCGTTCGCCTCGCCGCCGCCCGGCAGGTTCACCGCGTTGATCGGATGATCGACCGGCTCGAAGCAGAAGTAGTCTTCGCCGGGCGGCGCGTAAAGCACGTAGTAATCGGTGTCGGCGGCAATCGTCAGCGAAAGACGGCGCTTCGGCCAGAGCACACTCGTGCGTCCGCTCCAGCCGGTGAACGCGTTGTTCACCATTTCGGACGGCATCGGATACGCGACGCCGAACTGCCACGCAGGCGGCGCGGGCACATGGCGCACCGGAAGCCAGTCGTCGCCGCAGAGCCACAGGCCGCCCGCCGCCGCCGACAGCTCGGTGTCGGCTTCGCGCATCAGAAACGGATGCAGGCCGAGACCGAAGGGCAGCGCCTCGTCGCCGGTGTTCTGCACGTCGAGCGTGACGACGAGCGTAGCTTCGTCGAGTGCATACGTCTGCGACGCGCGAAACGAGTACGGCTTGCCGTCGCTGCGCTCGAACGCAAGACGCACGCGCGTCGTGTCTTCTTCCTCGACGGTCCACGCGCCGAGCCAGCCGTCGCCGTGCAGCGGCAGCGGCTCATCCGGGCGATTGCGCGGCACGTCGATGGCGCGTCCGGAGAATCGAAAATGCCCGTTGCCGATGCGGTTCGAATACGGCAAGAGCGGATAACACGCGAGCTGGTCCGGATCGGTGTCCGGGCCCGGTTCGGCGCACGGCCGGAAAATCGGCACGAGCGCGCCTTCGTGACGCCAGTCGAAGCGCGTGACGCCGCCGCCGAGCGCCGGCGCAACATCGAGCCTCAAGTGCGCGTTCGCGAGCGTGATGCAGCCTTCGACGGCCGCGCCGCCAATGGCGACGACCGCCGTGCTCGGCCCCGGGCGAATGGGCGGTTCGGCGGCGGCGGCGAGCCGCGAGCGGCGCGCGTTCGCCTGCGCCGTGGACGCGGACGGCGGATTCACCCTTTGCTCATTGCGCGCAACCGTCATGACCTGTGCTCCATCGAGAGGCGAAAAACCCGGCGCGGCCGCGCCGGGTACTGAACGGGCGGCGCGTCGGATCGCGCGCCGCCTCGGTTTTTTATGCTCGCGGCTTGCCGGCGAAAACCGGCTCCGCGATGCCGCGCACGCCGGGCTGCGCGGTGAAGATGCCGCCTGCGTGGGCGTCGGTCTTGAGTGCGTCCTCGCTCAAGCCGATGCGCGCCGTCGTCACGAAGAGCGTATCGAGCGAGTCGCCGCCGAACGCGACGCAACTCGGCTGCGCGCTCGGCACCTCGATGCGCGCCGTCTCGCGGCCGTCCGGCGCGTAGCGCACCACGCGCCGCCCGCCCCACTGCGCGTTCCACAGGCCGCCTTCCGCGTCGACCGTGGAGCCGTCGGGCGCGCCGGTATCGTCCGTCAATTCGACGAACACGCGGTCGTTCGCGAGACTCGGGTAATCGCAGACGCGAATGCGGCGCGTCGGCGTGTCGCAGTAGTAGAGCGTCGTGCCGTCCGGACTGAACGCGGTGCTGTTGTTGATCGCGCAATTTCCGAGCGGCAGGCGCTCCAGCGACAAATCCAGGTTCAGCCGATAGTAACCGCCGAGCGGCTCTGCGTCGTCCACGTCGTGCTTCGTGCCGAACACGAAGCGTCCTTCTCGGTCGCAGCGGCCGTCGTTCAGGCGCGTCGGCAGGCCGGCTTCCACTTCCGTGATCGTCTCGATCTTGCCCGTCGAAAACTGGAAGAACGCGAGCCGCGACGCAAGCCCGAGCAGCACGAAGTCCGGGTCCGCGCAGAGCGCGAAGCACGCGAGGCGCTCCGGCATGTCGAAGGCTTCGGTCGATCCGTCGCGCGGATCGTATCGCAGGAACCGCTTGCCTTCGATGTCCGTCCAGTAGAACCGCCCGCTCGCGGCGCACCACGTCGCGCCCTCGCCGAGCGCGCACCGGCTGTCGATCAGAAGACGTGCCTCGGTTGCATCGGTTGCGCCGCTTTGATTCATTAGACCCATCCTCCGTCGATGATGATTTCCTGCGCCGTCATCATGCTGCTATCGTCCGATGCGAGAAAGAGCGCGGCGCGCGCCAGATGCTCCGGCAGCACTTCGGCGTCGATGCACTGTCCCTGCTTGATCGCGAGCTTGCCCGCCTCGTCGAGCCACAGGCGCTTCTGCTTTTCCGTCATCACCCAGCCGGGCACCAGCGAATTCGCGCGGATGCCGAACTTGCCGAGGTCGCGCGCGAGACCGCGCGTCAAGCCCTGCACCGCCGATTTTGCCGTCACGTACACGGGCAGATTCGGGTTCTTAAGCATCCAGCTGACGGAGCCGAGATTGATGATCGAGCCGCCGCCGAGTTGCTTCATGTCGTCGACGACCGCCTGCGCCGCGAAGAACTGGTGACGGATATTCACCGCGATGCCCCAATCGAACGATTCGGGCGTGACTTCCTGAATGGTATGACGCTTGTCGTTGGCCGCGTTGTTCACAAGCACGCCGATCGGCCCGAGCGCGCCGCGCACATCCGCGATGCCTTGGCGCAATGCGTCGATGTCCGTCAGGTCCACGCGCAGGAACATCGGGCGCGTGCGGTCCGCGCCAAGGTCCGCGCCGAGCCGGTCGGCCAGCGCCTCGCCGGCTTCGGTGTCGATATCGAAGAACGCCACTTTCGCGCCCTGGTCGAAGAAATGCTCGACGAACGCCGCGCCGATGCCGGTCGCGCCGCCCGTGACGAGCACGGTCTTGCCCGCGAGGCTCGGGTAGCGCGCGAGGGATTTGTCGATGGATGTCATATGTTTCGCCGTCCTTTCAGTCGCGCGATCCGCGATTTTTCAACTGGTCTAGCAACACGGCAGCGAGCAGAATCGCGCCGCGCACGAGGTACTGATAGAACGCGTCGATGTTCAACAGGTTCATCACGTTCTCGACCGTGCCCATGATGAGCACGCCGATCACCACGCCGGAAATCGTCGCGCGGCCGCCGAGCAGCGAGACGCCGCCGAGCACGCACGCCGAAATCACGTTCAGCTCGAAGCCTTGCGCCGCGTTCGGCTGTCCCGACGTGATCCGAGACGCAAGGATAACGCCTGCGAGCGCCGTTACCGCGCCCTGCACGAGGAAAATCCATACGCGCGTGCGTTCGACATTGATACCCGCGAGCCGCGACGCTTCCGGATTGCCGCCGATAGCAAGCGTATTGCGGCCATAAACCGTCTGGTTCAGCAACACGCCGAACACGATGAAACACGCGAGCGTGACCCAGATCGGCAGAGAAATGCCGAGCATGGTGAGGCTGCCGAGTTCGATGAACGTATCCGACGACACGCCGACCGCCTGCCCGTGCGACACGATAAAGCCGAGCCCGCGCACGATTTCCATGGTCGCGAGCGTGGTGATCAGCGCGTTGATGCGCAGATACGCGATCACCGCGCCGTTCACGAAGCCGATCACCGAGCCTGCCGCCACCGCCGCGATGATTGCGATGAAGGTGTTGTTCGTCGCGTTCAGCACCATCGCGCAGAGCACGCCCGCGAACGCGATGGTCGAGCCCACCGACAAGTCGAAGTCGCGCGAGGCGAGGCAGAACATCATCGTGCAGGCGACCATGCCGATCTGCGAGATCGACAGCGCCAGCCCGAGCATGTTCTCAATGGAGAAGAAGTGATCGACGGTCAGCGACATCGTGACGAACATCACGATGAAGATCACGATCAGGCTGTATTCCGTGATCTGCTGCCACCACTTCTGCTTGTCGCTTCTCTGCGGGATCAGCGCGTTCGCGACCGTTTCGCTAGCCTGTCCCACGATGTTTTCTCTGGCTTCCATGATTTCTTCCCTTGTCCCCTTTAACTCTTACGCGGCTTCGGCGACCGTCTCCGATTGCGGCAGCGCGAGGCTCAGCACCGACTGTTCGTTCGCCTGTCCGCGCGGCAATTCGCCCGCGACGCGCCCTTGCCGCATCACGACGATGCGATCGGACACGCCGAGCACTTCCGGCAGTTCCGACGAGATCATCACGATCGCGCAGCCGCGCTCCGCGAGCTGATAGATCACGTTGTAGATTTCATGCTTCGCGCCGACGTCGATGCCGCGCGTCGGTTCATCGAGAATCACGACCTTGAGATCCGGCTCCGCGAGCCAGCGCGACAGAATCGCTTTCTGCTGATTGCCGCCCGACAGAAAGCGGATGCGCTGACGGCGGCTCGGCGTCTTGATCTTCAGAAGCTGAATGAAGCGGTCCGCCGTCTCGGCTTCCTTCTTGCGGTCGAGAAAAAGCCCCGCGCGCAGAAAATGACGGCGGCACGAAATGTTGATGTTCTCCGCCACCGTCGCCATCGCGACGATGCCCTCTTCCTTGCGATCCTCCGGGCACAGCACGATGCCGTGGCGAATCGCTTCGCCGGTGCTGCGAATCTTGATCGGCTGGCCGTCGAGCTGGATCGTGCCTTCCTTCTTCTTGTCCGCGCCGTAGATCAGATGCATCAGTTCGCTGCGCCCCGCGCCGACCAACCCGAAGAACCCGACGATCTCGCCGCGCCGCACCTCGAAGCTCACCGGCGCGGAAAGCGCCTCGCCCTGCACGTTCTGCACCGCGAAGCGCACGTCGCCCAGTTTGCGCGGACGATAGTTATAGATATCCGAGATCTCCCGGCCGACCATTTCCTGCACGAGCGTGTCGCGCGGCACTTCGGCCAGGCGCGTATGCGACGCGATCTTGCGGCCGTCGCGGAAAATGGTGCAGGCGTCGCATAGCTCGTAGATCTCGTCCATGCGGTGCGAGATATAGATGAGCGCGCGCTTGTCCGCTTTCAGGTCGCGCACGAGCTTGAACAGGACTTCGGTTTCGCGGTGCGAGAGCGACGAAGTCGGCTCGTCGAGCGCGATCACGCGCGCGTTGCGCAAGAGCGCCTTGCAGATCTCGACCATCTGCCGCTGCGCGATGGAGAGCTTGCGCAGCTTCGCGTTGGGATCGAGATCGACGCCCATCGCGGTGAGCCGCTCGCGCACGTGCTTTTTCGCCGCGCGCTTGTCGACCCAGCCGAGCCGGTTCGGCAGCGCGCCGAGCAGCAGGTTCTCGGATACCGTCAGGTCCGGCACGTACTGCAATTCCTGGTGAATCACCGCGATACCCGATGCAATCGAAGCCGCGGCGCTTCCGAAATGCACTTCGCGGTCGTCGATGAGCACGCGCCCCGAATCGGGCTGATACTCGCCGCCGAGAATCTTGAGCAAGGTCGATTTGCCCGCGCCGTTCTCGCCCATCAAACCGTGAACTTCGCCGGCATTGACGTCGAACGACACGCCGTCGAGCGCGCGCACGCCTGGAAACACCTTGCCGATATTGTCAAAACGCAGCGTCGCTGACACATCGCCTCCTTGTTCTCTGCGGGCCGCGCTGTCATGCGGCCCGCCTGCTCGATGGATTTAGTTCGACGCCAGGCCCATTTGCTGACGCACCGACGACACGTTCTCACGCGTGGCGAGCATGCCCGTCGTGAGCGTGAGCGGCGGCGGCGCCTTGCCGTCCTTGATCCACGCGTACATCAGCTCGGAGGTCTCTTCGCCGTGACGCTTCGGGCTGATGATGACCGTGCCGAAGAAGCCCGTCGGGTTCGGCTTCTTGAACTCGTTCAACGCCGAATCCGAGCCGCCGATGCCGATGCCGATCATGTTGTCCGCCTTGAAGCCGCGGCCTTCCGCCGCGCGCACCGCGCCGAGCACGGCTTCGTCGTTCAGGCCGTAGGCGACCCAGTGCTTGAACTGCGGGTTCTTCGTGAGCGCGATGTTCGCCGCGTTGAACGCGTTCTCCGTGTCGGTCTTCGCTTGCGGCGCGGCAATCACGTTCGCCTTCGGGAAACCGGCGGCGAGAAGCGCGTCCGTCGCGCCGCTCGTGCGGTCATGCGCGGTCGGCAACTGCTCGTAAGTGACGTCGATCGCGCCGACATCCTTCATGTCCCAGCCGCGCTTCTTGATCTCGGCGGCGATGCCGTCGCCCACCTGCTTGCCGATGTTGTAGGCCGAAATGCCCATGTGCGGCACCGACTCGATCGGCTTGCCGGAACCATCGACGAGGCGGTCATCCACCGTCATCATCTTCAGCTTGTCGGCCTTCGCCTTCGCGACGATGCCCGGCCCGAGCTTCACGTCCGGCGTGCAGATGATGAAACCCTGCGCCTTTTGCGCGGCGAGGTTGTCGATCGCGCTCATCACCTTTTCGCCCGACGGCGCGCCGATCTTCACGAGCGTGAAGCCCTTCTCCTTGGCGGCGGTCTCGGCGAACTTCCATTCGTCCTGGAACCACGGCTCTTCCGGCTGCTTCACGAGAAAGCCGATCTTGATGTCGTCGGCGGCCTGCGCGACGGGCGCGGCGATCATCGTGGCGCTCGTGGCCGTGGCGGCGGCGATCAGCGTGAGGAACAGTCTGCGTTTCATCTTGTGTCTCCCGACTTTTTCCGTTGTCTCAAAATACCCGCGTGCGGGCGGTAAAAAGCGTGTGGCCGCGTATCTTTCTGCGTGGGATGCCGCACCGCGGCCAGTGCGTCATTTCTTTTGGTTCGTACGTCTTCAGTCGTCTCAGTCGTGATAGAGCGCGCTACGGCCTCCATCGACCGTGATACAGCTTGCGTTGATGAACGGCGCTTCGTCCGATGCGAGGAACACTGCCGTCATCGCGACTTCCTGCGGCTTGCCGATGCGCTTCATCGGCTGGAGATCGAGCGTCGCCTGCCGCGCTGCCTTCGGATCGGCTTGCGAGTCCCACCAGTCCAGCGTCAGTTGCGTTTCGATGTAACCCGGCGCGATGGCATTCACGCGCACGTTGTTCGGCGCGTATTCGATGCCGAGCGCGCGCGTCAGCCCGATCACGCCGTGCTTCGCGACCGGATACGGAAAGCAGCCCGGGATGATCTTGAAGCTGTGCGTCGAGGCGATATTCACGATGCTGCCCCGGCCGCGTTCCACCATGCCGGGCAGCACCGCGCGGCAGCCGTTCCACACGCCGTCGAGATCGACGGCGAAGCAGCGCCGCCAGTCGTCGTCGGTCATGGTCAGCGGATCGCAGAACACGTTGATGCCGGCGTTGTTCACGAGCACGTCGAGCGCGCCGAACTTCGCTTCCGTTTGCGCGACGGCGTCTTTCACCGACGCGCTTTGCGTCACGTCGGTCTGCACCGCGATGACGCGCTCGGACTGCGTTTCGTCGGCGATGCGCTTCGCCGTCTCGCGCGCCGTCTCGATGTCCAGTTCCGCGAGCGCGACCGCCGCGCCTTCGCGCGCGAACGCCAACGCGATCGCCGCGCCGATGCCGCGGCCCGCGCCGGTGACCATCGCGACTTTGCCGGCGAGCCGGTTCATCGCTTCTCACCCTTCGCGATAGCAAGCCCAGCGATAAACGCCTTCGCGTGCGATGCCGTCACGCTCACGCTTTGCCCCGGCTTGTAGAGCGCCGAGCCCAAGCCGAAGCCGTTCGCGCCCGCCGTGAGAAACGGCCCCATGTTGTCCGGCGCGATGCCGCCGACCGGCACGAGCGGCACTTCTTTCGCGATGACCGCCCGCCACGCCTTCACCACCGTCGGGCCGAGTTGCTCGGCGGGGAACATTTTCAGCACGTCCGCGCCGTTCTTCAGCGCGAGAAAACCTTCGTTCGGCGTGGCGACGCCCGGCGCGCACGCGAGTCCGTGCGCCTTCGCGGCCCGCACGACATCGCCGTCGCTGTGCGGCATCACGATAAGTTCGCCGCCCGCGTCCTTCACGTTATCCACGTAGCTCGGATGCAGCACCGTGCCCGCCCCGACGATGGCGTCGTCCGGCAGCGCCTGCCGGATCGCGGCGATGCTGTCGAACGGCTGCGGCGAATTGAGCGGCACCTCGACGATGCGAAAGCCCGCTTCGTACAGCGCGCGGCCGTGCTCGGCGGCATCGGCGGGCGTGACGCCGCGCAGGATCGCGATGAGCGGACACTGGGCGAACGCCTTCGCGAGACCGGCGTGCATCTCGTACGGCCCCGGCAGATTGATGTGAGGTTGCATCGTCGTGCTCCTTGCGTGTGCGTTCGTATGCGTTGCGTCAGGCGGCGCTCGCGGGCGCGGTGACGAGCCCGGCTTGCGCGGCGATTCGATAAAGGCCGTGTTCGGTGGCATGCGCGACCGTCTGCGCGTCCTGGCAGTCGAAACGCGCGAGCGCTGCGCGATAGCGGTCGCAGAGCGCATCGTTGCCGATCAGGCGCAGCGTCCTGCCCGCGAGCGACGACGCATCCCGCGCCAGCACTTCGTTCAGTCCGCGCAGTTCATGGCCGATGAGCAACCCTGACAAGTAATCCGGCTGCTGTTCGGGCGTCAGTTGCCCGGTGAGTCCCAGCGTGCGCGTGCTGAAGATGGTCGCGAGCAGGCCGGGATGACCGGCATCGCGCGCAGTATCGACACCGCGGATGAACGCCGCTGCATCGGGGGCCGCGCCGTGCTGCATCGTGCGGCCGAGAATCGTGTGGTCGCGAAGCGCGCTGAACGTCTCGCCGGTCATGAAGGTGTAGAAACGCTCGATACGGCCGTCCTCGACGAACGCCCATTTCGCATGCGTGCCGGGCAGGCCGATCAGCGCGCCGCCCGGCGCGGACAGCGACGCGTCGGCCGAAAGCGCGCCGACGATCTGCGTTTCCTCGCCGCGCATCACGTTGGGCAGCACGCCGCGTTCGAGCACGCCCGGCACCACGCGCACGGTCACGCCGCGCGCCGCCGTCACCGTGACGATGCCCGCGACGAGCGCGTCGGCGTCGGCGGGCGTATCGACATACGGCGCTTCGATCCAGCCTTGCGCGCTGCCGATCATGCCCGCCGCGATCACGGGCAAGCGCGGATGCGCGTCGAGCCACGCGCCGCAGGTTTCCTCGAACGCCTCGTCGAAGCCGCCGGCGGGCAGCTTCATGATGCCTGCCGACGACGCGCGGGTGTCGAGCGCCTTAGCGTCGTCGCCGAGCAGATAGGCGCGCAGCGACGTGGTGCCCCAGTCGAGCGCAATGAGAGCGGGCGCGGTCATCGCTTGATCCTGCGATTGGCCTGCGGCGCGCGCCAGCCGAGTTCTTCGGAGATCGAGCGCGCTTCGCGCTGCACGACCGGGATCAGTTCTTCCATGCGTTCGTCCGGCATATAAGGGATGGTGCTCGCGACAGAAAGCGCCGCGACGATCGCGCCCGACGCATCGCGCACGGGCGCGGCGACGCAGCGAATCGACGCCTCGTTCTCTTCGAGGTCGAAGGTGTAACCGCCTTGCGAATAGCGCGTCATGCGCTGAAGAAACGTATCGACGTCCGGGCGGTTCTCCGGCTTGAAGCTCGTGCGGGCGAGCGCCCGGTGCGACGCGTCGAGCAGCTTCTTCCACGCGTTCGCTTCGAGGTCGAGCATCATCGCCTTGCCGATGCCCGTCGATGCGAGCGGCATGCGGTGCCCGACGCGCGAACGCATTTCGAGCCCGCGCGTGCCGGGAATCTTGTCGATGTAGAGCACGTCGTCGCCGTCGCGCACGCCCAAGTGAATCGTGTCGTGCGTATGCTGCGCGAGCGCCTGAAGATGCGGACGCGCGACCGCCGTCAGCGGCATCTGTTCCAGCGCGATGGTGCCGAGTTCGATCAGCTTCGGCCCGAGCAGATAGCCGCCCTGCACTTGCCGCAGATACCGCGCCTGCACGAGCGAGCTCACGAGCCGGTGCGTGGTGCTGCGCGTCGTGCCGAGCGCCGCGCTGAACGAGCGCAGATCGCGCGCGCCGTTCGCGGCCGCTTCGAGAATCGCGAGGCCGCGCAGCAGCGTCTGCGTGCCGGCCTGCTGCGGCGTGACATCGACGAGCGCGCTCGGTAGCGCGATGGCGTCGGCGTCGCGGCGGCCGGTTTCGCGCGCGCGGGCGTCGTTGGCGGCCAGGCCGTTGTCCGTATCGGCGGGCTGGAGCTTGTTCATGTCGATCACCCCTCGATGAGCGAGCAAGACGGCGCGCGCTTTTCGCGTGAGGCGGATGAATCGTGCGGCGCGACCCGCGAGCGCGGGCAGGCGATCGAATGCATGACGTGTCTCCGGTTTTGTTCTTGTTGGCGCGAGGCGTCTTGGCCTCTGCAGTGCCTTCTGGCGGTGTCGTCGAAGGCTTGGACGGATTGTAGTTCCGGCTGTCTCGAATCTTCAATATGTGACCGCGCTGTTCACATAATGGGAGTCTAGCTGACAAGTGAAAGCGACGCGCCAACAAAAAAGCCCTGACGGATCAGGGCTTTATCGAGTTTAGCGACGCGAGCTAAATTCTATTCCGGCAGTTCGGCGGCGCCCATTCGCCGCGCGATGACGCGCGCGCGCATCGTCAGATACGCCGAATTGCGATGGTCGTCGAAGTACTTCGGACGCGGCAGCATCACGGCGAGGCGCGCGCTCTGTCCCGCCGTCAACTTGGCCGCCGACGTTTTGTAGTAGTAGCGCGCCGCCGCTTCCGCGCCGTAGACGCCGTTGCCCCACTCCACCGAATTCAGATAGACCTCGAAGATGCGTTCCTTGGTCCACCAGAACTCGAGCATCCACGTAATCACCAACTCCTGCGCCTTGCGGATATAGCTCTTCTCGCGCGACAGAAACAGATTGCGCGCGAGTTGCTGCGAGATAGTCGAGCCGCCCGCGACGATCTTTCCGCGCGACTTGTTCTTCTCCCACGCCTGCAAGATGGCGTCGGTTTCGTAGCCGTTGTTATTGACGAAGTTCGCATCTTCGGACGCGATGATCGCGCGCTTCAAATTGCGCGAGATCTGGTCGTACGGCACCCACGTGCGTTGCAGCGCGATGCCGGGATGCGTCTTCGCGAGCGTCCACGCGTCGGCGCGCATGAAGGCGGTCGAACCGGGATTCGTCACCGTCCACACGCCGATCTGAAGGAAGAAGTAAAGCTGCGTCGCCAGAATCGCGATGAAGAAGACGGATACGCCGTACGCGATCCATCGCGCGGGACCGAGCCGCACCGCGCGACGCATCGGGCGGTCGCTCGGCGACGTGCGGCTGTGGCCGGGCGCGGTGGTCATCAGGCTTTTGCCGTCAGCGTGTGACGCAGTTCGCGCAGCACCGCGCCGCCGTCCGGGCGTACGCCGCGCCAGATGAAGAACGATTCGGCGGCCTGTTCGACCAGCATGCCGAGACCATCGGCCGCGCGCGCGCCGAGACGCTCCGCGTGCTGCATGAAGACCGTCGGCTTCGGGCCGTACATCATGTCGTAGGCGAGCGTGCCGGCGCCGAAAGCCGCGTCGTCGCATTCGGGCAGCGCGGCGTCGAGGCTGCCGGCCGTCGCGTTGACGATCACGTCGTAGCGCGTCTTTTCGATGCTGTGGGCGCCGCCGCCCGACAGGCGCACGTTCGCCTCCTGCGCGGCCTGCGCGAATTGACCGACGAGTTGCTGCGCCTTCGCCGCCGTGCGATTGACGATGACGAGCGACGCCGGCCGCCGGTCGAAGATCGGCAAGACGACGCCACGCGCCGCGCCGCCCGCGCCGAGCAGCAGCACGCGCGCGCCTTCCAGACTCACGCCGAGATTCGCTTCGATGTCGCGCACGAGGCCGACGCCGTCGGTGTTGTCGCCGCGCACGCCGTCTGCGGTGAACGACAGCGTGTTGACTGCGCCGGCTGCCGCCGCGCGCGGCGACAGCGAGTCGGCGAACGCGTGGGCGTCGAGCTTGAACGGCACGGTGACGTTCATGCCGCGTCCGCCCGACGCGATGAACGCTTCGACTGCCTGCTCGAAGCCGCCGAGCGGTCCCAGAATGCGCCCGTATTCGACCGCTTCGCCGGTCTGTTCCGCGAAGCGCGCGTGAATCCACGGCGACTTGCTGTGCTCGACCGGATTGCCGATCACCGCGTACCGGTCGCGCGGCTGCGGCGCGTTCATGCGTTCGGCTCCTGTGGCTGCGGCGACGCTTCCGCCGATTCATCCGCCGATGCCTCCGCCTGCGCTTCCGCTTCGCTTTCGGCGCTGAGGTCGTCGGCTTCGATGAGTTCTTCCTCGGCTTCGTCTTCTTCGACCGGCGCGGCCGCCGACGGCGCGTCGATCACGTGCAGCAGACGGCACGACGCCTCGACGGTCAGTTCATCGATCGACACGACTTCCAGCATGACCCGCGTGCCGCGCGCATGCACGCCGAGGCCGGGCACGTGCAGGATCAGCGGAATCTCCTCGAAGCGCACGAGGTCGTCCTTCACCACCGACGCCGGAACCTGCCGCTTGTTCTCCTGCTTCAGCCAGCGCAGACACCAGAAGTACTCCATGCGGCGCTGATGATCCGCGTAAGCGGTGTACGTATCGTCGAAGCCTTGCACGACGGCGAACAGGTCGGCGTCTTTCGGCTTGAACGGCGCGGCCAGCTTCGCGGTCACGCCGTGCTGCACGCACGCGAGCAGTTGCCACTGATTGACCAGATCGACGTAACGGCGCAGCGGCGACGTGCTCCACGCATATTGCGCGACGCCCAGGCCCTCGTGCGGCGCGGGCGTCGTCTGCATGCGCGTGCGCTTGGGGCCGGGACCGCCGAAGCCGCGCTGCGAGCGGTAGATGCCCGGCACGCCGTGATCGTTGAGAAACGCGCCCCACGACGAATTCGCGAGAATCGCGAGTTCCGCCACGATCAGGTCGAGCGGCGATCCGCGGCGGCGCGGCGTGATGGTGATGTGCTCGCCTTCGACGTAGAAGTTGAAGTCGTTATTGCGCTGCACCTCGCGCTTGAGGCCGTACGTCGCGCGTGCCTGCTGGCGCTTTTCGAAAAGCGCCTGCGCGAGCGGCCACAACACGGCGATGTCTTCCTTGTGCGGATAATCGCCCGTGCCGGCGGCGAGGCTTTCTTCGGTGACGTGCTCGTCGAGATGATTGTGGCGCAGATTCGACTTGATGAACACGCGCTCGGCGCGCGTTTCGCTCGCGACGATGTCCTGCGTCTCGCGATTCACGATGATGTACAGCGACAGCGCCGGCCGCAGTCCGCCCTCGCCGAGCGTGAACACATCGACGACGTTGTCTGGCAGCATCGTGATCTTGTCGCCGGGCATGTAGACCGTCGAAAGACGGCTGCGCGCGATCGAATCGATGGTGTCGCCCCGCGCGATGCCGAGCGCCGGCGCTGCGATATGCACGCCGATGCGCACGCGCCCGTCCGCCAGATGCTGCACGGAGAAGGCATCGTCGATTTCGGTGGTCGTCACGTCGTCGATGGAGAACGCTTCGACGTCCGCTTCGGGCAGATCTTCGGGCAGCGGCGCGGGCTGCACGGACGGGAAGCCGACGCCGTGCGGGAAGTACTCGGCGAGGAAACGCGCTTCGTGCAACTGGCGCGCGGACGCAATGCCGCCGCATTCCAGCATGAGCCGCGCCTGCGAAATGCCGCGCGCGGCCGCCGCCGCTTCGAGCGCCTTGTATTCGATGGAATTCTTGTCCGGCTTCGTCAGGAGACCGATGGCCTTGTCCTTCAGCGCCTCGGGCAGCTTGCCCGCCTTCAGTTCTTCCTCGTAGCCCGCCTGCACGAGCGCCTGCTGGCGCTTGCGCTCCAGCGACGCGAGCGCCATTTGCAACTGCTCCTGCGGCGCGCGCTGATACTGCCCGCGCCCCTTGCGACGGAAGTACACCGGCGCGCCGTGCATGCGCAGCACCAGCGCGGCGCGCTCGCTCGGACCGAACTTGTCGCCGAAATAGTCCGCGCCGAGCGCGGTGAACGGAAACTCTTCCTCGGGCGCGCATTCCCACAGGAAATCGAGGTCGATGTCCTGCGCGATGGCGTCGGCTTCCTGCATCAGATCGGCGGCGGCGGGCTTCTCGAATTCGATCAGCACGTCTTTCGCGCGCACCTTTGCGCGGCGTCCGCCCGGCAACTCGACCTGGAACGCGTCGCCTTGTTTCGACAAGACCGAGCCGGCCTTGAAACTACCCGATTCCTCGAAGAAAACGTTCACTCAATACTCTCGTAAGACGGTGGACCGGACGCGGCATGCGCCGGTGGATGAATGAGGCGTCATGCCGCCGCGGGCGCGACGGCCGCGCGCGGCGACTGATCGCAGAACGCGAGCACGTCGCCGAGATAGTCCGCGAAGTCGCTGATCGCGTGGTTGCTGCCCTGAATCAACGTGGTGCGCACGCCGGGATAGCGCGCGAGCATCGTGCGGTAGTCGATCACTTCGTCGCCGGTCGCGGCAATCAGAAAGTAGCGCTCGGGCCGCGTGATGGCATCGACGGCGAGCGCGCGCAGTTCGTCCAGATGGCGCGGCAACACGGTGATGCTGCCGCCGCCGTGCCACAACGGCTGTTCGCCCAGGTACGCGCTCAGGTCCGATTGCGGCACCACGGCGGGATTGAGCAGCACCGCGCGCCAGCCGTGCTTTTCCGCGAGATAGGTCGCGTAATAGCCGCCGAGCGAGCTGCCGACGACGGTGACATCGTCCGACGCCGCCGTGCTCGCGATGGTTTCCGCCAGCGCGATGGCGTCGCACGGCGACACGGGCAACACCGGGCACTGCCATTCGCTCAACCGGCCAAGTTCCGCGAGGCGCGCGCGCATGGCGCGGGCCTTGAACGATTGGGGAGACGAGCGAAAGCCGTGCAGGTAGAGGATCACGCGGGGCCTCGTGTCGTGGTGCCGGACGGACGCGCGGAAAGCGCGTCGAGCAGTTTCTGATGCACGCCGCCGAAACCGCCGTTGCTCATCACGAGCACGTGGTCGCCGGGGCGCGCGGCGGCAGTGACCGCCTTCACGAGCGGTTCGATTTCGTCGAAGGCGTGCGCCTTGTCGCCGAGCGGGGACAGCGCCTCGGCAAGATTCCACCCGAGCTTGTCGCGGCCTTCGCGCGCGCCGTAGCCGAAGACGAGGTCCGCGCCGGCGAGGCTCGCGGGCAATTGCGCCTTCATCGTGCCGAGCTTCATGGTGTTCGAGCGCGGTTCGAGCACGGCGAGAATGCGCGCGTGACCCGAATCGCCGATGCGCGTGCGCAATCCGGCCACCGTCGTTTCGATGGCGGTCGGATGGTGCGCGAAGTCGTCGTAGACAGTCACGCCGTCGACGCTGCCCTTCACTTCCATGCGCCGCTTCACGTTGCGAAAGCTCGCGAGCGACTTCGCAGCCTGCGCCGCCGGCACGCCGACCGAGCGCGCCGCCGCGATGGCCGCCAGCGCGTTCATGCGATTGTGCTCGCCCTGCACTTGCCAGTCGACCACGCCCTGACGCTCGCCTTGCCAGTAGACAGCGAACTGTTCGTCGACCGTCGCGCCGTCCTCGGCGGGCAGCGCCTGCCAGCCGCCCTCCACGCCGAAACGCTCGACGCCCGACCAGCAGCCGCGCGTGAGCACGCGTTCGAGCGCCGCCTCGCGCCCGTTCGTGACGATGCGGCCCACGCCCGGCACCGTTCGAACAAGGTGATGAAATTGCGTCTCGATAGCGGCGAGATCGGGGAAGATATCGGCGTGATCGAATTCCAGATTATTGAGCACCGCCGTGCGCGGGCGGTAGTGGACGAACTTCGAACGCTTGTCGAAGAAGGCGGTGTCGTACTCGTCGGCTTCGATCACGAAGAAGCTGGAATCGGTCAGGCGCGCGGAAATGCCGAAGTTGAGCGGCACGCCGCCGATCAGAAAGCCCGGATTCATGCCGGCGTCTTCCAGCAGCCACGCGAGCATGGAACTCGTCGTGGTCTTGCCGTGCGTGCCCGCGACCGCCAGCACCCATTTCCCCGCGAGCACATGCTCGCCGAGCCATTGCGGACCGGACGTGTACGGCAGCCCGCGGTCGAGAATGGCTTCCATGAGCGGATTGCCACGCGACACCACATTGCCGACGACGAAGAGGTCAGGCGCGAGCTCGATCTGCTCGGCCCCGAACCCTTCGATCAGTTCGATGCCTTGTGCTTCGAGCTGGGTGCTCATCGGCGGATAGACGCCGGCGTCGCAGCCGGTGACCTTGTGTCCGGCCTCGCGCGCCAGGACGGCGAGACCGCCCATGAAGGTGCCGCAGATGCCGAGGATGTGGATGTGCATAAAGCGTGTCGCGCCGCGCGGGCGATGGAGTGCGGAAAACTGGAACGGCGCACCACGGATAAAAGCCGTGCGGGAGTGCGCCCGGAGGCGCATATTGTAACCGAGCGCGCCCGCCGGCCTGAGGCCAAGGCTGCCACGGCCGCCGCCCCGCCGGACGCCCAGACGTTATCTAGTATGATGCCCCCATGGTTCGCAAATCACATATCGATCCGCAGCGCGTGCGCGAGGAAATCGCGATCGCAGCCGCGAGAATGATCGCCGAAGACGGTCTCGACTACTCCACCGCCAAGCGCAAGGCGGCGCGGCTCGTGGTGGGCGAAAGCAAGATCGGCGGCGAGTTTTTGCCCGACAACGATCAGATCGAAGAGGAAATCCGCGAATATCAGGCGATTTTCCAGAGCGACAGCCAGCCCGCCGTGCTGCGCCGCATGCGCGAAACCGCGCTCGAATGGATGGAGCGCCTGAAGCCCTACGATCCGTATCTGACGGGCGCGGTGCTCAACGGCACGGCAGGCGAGCATTCGGATATCCATCTGCAATGCTTCTGCGACAACCCGAAGGAAGTCGCGATCTACCTGCTCAACGCCAATATTCAATACGACGTCTCGGAGACGCGGCACTTCGCGGGGCGCGGTTATGTGGAGACATTGAGCTTTCTGCATCGCCTGCGCGGCGAGGAGCCGATCGGGGTCCACATCGCGCTCTACAACACCGTGGATCTGCGCGGCGCGGTGCGCGCCGACGGACGCGGCCGGCTCGCCCGCGCGAACGCCGCCGCCGTGCGCGCGCTGCTCGATCAATCCGACGATCCGGATCGCCCGCCGCTTTACATCGGCGAGTGAACGGCAAGGCGCTTTCAATCTCACCCCATGAACAGCACACGTATCTTTGCGGCCCTGGCGGTCGCCATCGCCGCGACGGTCGGCGGCTTCTACGCAGGTCATCTGTTTACCGGCAGCGACACCGAAGCCGCGACGCAGCCGAGCGGCAACGCCGTCGATCAACTTTGGAAGATCACGCCGCCCGCCGCGTCCGGCACATCGCAACCGCTCGCGGCGTACAAGGGCAAGCCGGTCGTCGTGAACTTCTGGGCGTCGTGGTGTGGACCGTGCGTCAAGGAAATGCCGACGCTTTCGGCCTTACAGCGCGAATATCAGAAGAAGGGCATCACGTTCATCGGGCTCGGCGTCGACAGCGAGAAGAACGTCAACGACTTCTTAAAGAAGGTCCCGGTCGACTATCCCGTCTACGTCACCGGCTTCGGTGGCGCGGACCTTGCGCGTAGCTTCGGCAACAACGCGGGCGGGCTGCCGTTCACCGTCGTCATCGACAGCAAGGGCGTGGTTCACTCGACCAAGCTAGGCGAAGTCAACGAAGCGGAACTGCGCCACACGCTCGACGCGCTGTAAAAATTCGCTGCGACTTCGCCTGACGTTCGCCGAATTAATCAGCAAGTTGCCGGACGTTTGCTGTAACTTCTCTGTTTGGCTGCGATAATGTCGGGTCGCACGCGCGAACAAGCACGGTCTGTCGCGCTGTAAAACTAGACAAAATTCTCTAAACGGCGCTAAAGTGCGCCGAATTCCGCACAACCCGAAGCGACCATGACTATTCCGCCGGTGCAGCAAGGCCACGTAGCCGCCCGTTTAGCCGCCCGCGAAAGCGGCGCTGGCCGAGCCACCGCGCCCCATACGACAGGTCGCACCGCCGCCAGTTTCGCCGCGGGCGCGCTGCGCCGCACGCCCGCGCGCACCGGATGATGGCCGCGCCGGCGCGCGGCTGACGCTCAGAACACACCCACAAATCAAGTCAAGCACCGGGCAGTCCCGGTCTCCAAGTATTGAAAGGGGATTTTTCGATGGACCTTCGTAAACTGAAAACGCTGATCGACCTCGTCTCGGAATCCGGCATCTCGGAGCTGGAAGTGACGGAGGGCGAAGGCAAGGTTCGCATCGTCAAGAACGCGGCGCCCGTCTATATGCAGGCGCCGCAGCAATACGCGCCGCAAGTGCAGGCGCAAGCCGCGCCGAGCGCATCCGCATCGGGCGATGCCGGCGCGAGCGCTGGCGCCGCCGCGAGCGCCGCCGCGCCGCAGGGCCACGTCGTGACCTCGCCGATGGTCGGCTCGTTCTACCGCGCGCCGTCGCCGGGCGCCGATCCTTTCGTGCAAGTGGGCGATACGGTCAAGGAAGGCCAGACGCTGTGCATCATCGAAGCCATGAAGCTTCTGAACGAAATCGAATCGGACAAGTCCGGCGTCGTGAAGGAAATTCTTGTCGAGAACGGTCAGGCGGTCGAGTACGGCCAGCCGCTCTTCGTGATCGGCGACTAAGCGCGTCGGGCCGCGCGCCGGACGCTTCGCTCCGGTTCGCCCGGCTTCACCGCGCCGGCGCACGCGATCCGGAAGCATCCGGGCGCGCGCGCCGCCGATTCGAATCCCGAGGGCCGCTCGCGCGTGCCCGTTGATGAGCCGACCCACTGCCATGTTTGAAAAAATTCTCATTGCGAACCGCGGCGAAATCGCGCTTCGCATCCAGCGCGCGTGCCGCGAACTGGGCGTCAAGACAGTCGTCGTCTATTCAGAGGCCGACAAGGAAGCGAAGTACGTGAAGCTCGCCGACGAAGCCGTCTGCATCGGACCGGCGCCGTCGAATCTGTCGTATCTGAACATGCCTGCGCTCATTAGCGCGGCCGAAGTCACCGACGCCGAAGCCATCCATCCCGGCTACGGCTTTCTTTCCGAGAACGCGGATTTCGCCGAGCGCGTCGAGCAATCGGGATTCACGTTCATCGGGCCGCGCCCGGAGACCATTCGCCTGATGGGCGACAAGGTCACCGCCAAGCAGACCATGATCAAGACCGGCGTGCCGTGCGTGCCGGGTTCGGAAGGCGCGTTGCCGGAAGATCCCAAAGAGATCGTGAAAATTGCGCGCGCGGTCGGCTATCCCGTCATCATCAAGGCGGCGGGCGGCGGCGGCGGTCGCGGCATGCGCGTGGTCCATACCGAAGCGGCGCTGGTCAACGCGGTGAACATGACGCGCGAAGAAGCGGGCCGCGCGTTCGGCAATCCGCAGGTCTACATGGAGAAGTTCCTGGAGAACCCGCGGCACATCGAAATTCAGGTGCTGTCGGATTCGTTCCGCAATGCGCTGTGGCTCGGCGAGCGCGACTGCTCCATGCAGCGCCGCCACCAGAAGGTGATCGAAGAAGCGCCGGCGCCGGGCATCGCGCGGCGTCTGATCGACCGCATCGGCGACCGCTGCGCCGAAGCATGCAAGAAGATGGGCTATCTCGGCGCGGGCACGTTCGAATTCCTGTACGAGAACAACGAGTTCTACTTCATCGAGATGAACACCCGCGTGCAGGTCGAGCATCCCGTGACGGAGCTGATCACGGGCGTCGATATCGTGCAGGAACAGATTCGCATTGCCGCTGGCGAGAAGCTCACGCTGCGCCAGAAGGACATCCAGTTCCGCGGCCACGCGATCGAATGCCGCATCAACGCGGAAGATCCGTTCAAGTTCACGCCGTCGCCGGGACGCATCACGTCGTGGCACGCGCCGGGCGGCCCGGGCATTCGTGTCGACTCGCACGCGTACAACGGCTATTTCGTCCCGCCGAACTACGATTCGATGATCGGCAAGCTGATCTCGTACGGCGCGACGCGCGAACAGGCGATCAACCGCATGCGCATCGCGCTGTCGGAAATGGTCGTGGAAGGCATCTCGACCAACATTCCGCTGCACCGCGAACTCATGATCGACGCCAAGTTCGTCGAAGGCGGCACGAGCATCCACTACCTCGAAAACAAGCTCGCCGCGCGTCAGGCGGCGGTGGCCGAAGAGTCCTGAAGCGCCTTGGCAGAGAAACGAGCATGAGTTACCGGGAACTGATCGCCGAGCTGGACCGCGAGCACGCGGAGGCGCTGTCGGATGCGCTGCTGGACATGGGCGCGCTTTCGGTGTCCGTCGAGGACGCCGACGCCGACACGCCCGACGAGCAGCCGCTCTTCGGCGAGCCCGGGCTCACGCCCGAGCGCAGCGCGTGGAAGCGTTCGCGCGTGGTCGCGCTGCTCGGCCAGGACGCGGACCCGGCCGTGCTGCTCGCCGCGGCGTCCAACGACATCGGCCTGACAGCGACGCCCGCGTTCTCCGTGCGCGAAGTCGAGGAGCAAGATTGGGTGCGTTTGACGCAGGCGCAGTTCGATCCGATCGCCATCGGCGAGCGCATCTGGGTCGTGCCGTCATGGCACGACGCGCCCGATCCCGACGCCCTCGTGCTGGAACTCGATCCGGGCCTCGCGTTCGGCACGGGCAGCCATCCGACCACGCGCCTGTGCATGGAATGGCTGGAGCAATCGGTGAAACCGGGGCAGTCGCTGCTCGACTACGGCTGCGGCTCCGGCATCCTCGCCATTCTCGCGAAGAAGTGCGGCGCGAATCCGGTGTATGGCATCGACATCGACCCGCAAGCGGTCGAGTCCGCGCGCCAGAACAGCGAGCGCAATCACGCGGACGTCACCTACGGCCTCCCCGACGACTGCCCCGCCGGCGAGTTCGACATCGTGGTCGCCAATATCCTCTCGAATCCGCTCAAGCTCATGGCCTCGATGCTCGCCGCGAAGGTGAAGCCGGGCGGGCGGATCGCGCTGTCGGGCATCCTCGCGCGCCAGGCCGACGAGGTCGCGGCGGTCTACGCGAAGTGGATCGACATCGGCGTCTGGCGCGAGCACGAAGGCTGGGTGTGCCTTGCCGGAACGCGGCGCGAAAGCCTTTAGAATAGCGCCATCATCACCGTTTCGGCCGTGAGGCCGCTGGCACTTTCCACTGGCACTTCCTATGGCGCTGGCTACCCGCTGCCCACACTGCGAAACCGTCTTCAAGCTCGATCCGCATCTGCTCGCGCCGCATGACGGGCGGGTGCGTTGCGGCCATTGCCAGGAAGTTTTCGACGCCGCGCATCATCGGTTCGAGTTGCCGGACGAGTCGGCCGAAGCCGACGAAGCGCAGCACGCCGCGCTGATCGACGATGAAGTCGCGGTCGGACCTTCGACGTTCTCGTCGTCGAAGAAGGAAGCCACGAGCGTGCCGCCTACGCTGGCAGTGCCGCGTCAGCTCGATCTCGGCAACAAGTCGGCCGCGAAGCCCTTCTCGCCGCCCCCGGCGAAAGAAGACAACGATCCGACCGTGCATGCGAACGCGCCGGCGTTCGCTGGCGCGCCGATGCCGCCGCCGCCCCAACGCAATGTGCCCCGCAACGTGCCGCGCAAGGACGCCGCGAACGAACCCGACGCCGAGCCTGTCGTCGAACCGGTGCCGCTCGGCCGGGTGAAGCCGGTGGCCGTCTCCGGCGCGCCGCTCAACGACGACGCACCCGCGCCGCCCGCCAGAAGCGAAGCGCCGAGGCGTCCCGAACCCGCGCCGCCGCCCTCGCGCTTCGTCGATCCGCTCGACGACCGCGCGGAGCCTTTCATCGGCCCGGCGCAAAACCGGCCCGAACCGCCGCGCGCGCGCCCAGCCGCTACCCCGACTCCGACACCGACGCCGGCTTCCGCATGGGACGAGGACGAACCCGGCCTCGGCGCGCGGCCGGCCGGTCTCGGCACCGCGCACCCGCCGAGCGCCAACGAAGCGTTTCCGGTCTCGCGAGAACCGCTTATCGACACGACGCAACCGAGCAAGCCCGCGCGCAAGGGCTTGCGTGCGCTCGGTATCGTCATTGCCGTCTTGCTCGCGTTGCTGCTGCTGGTCCAGTTCGCCTGGTGGCAACGCGAAACGATCATGGTGAATGTCCCCGGCTCGCACGCGTTCTACGTCAATATCTGCGACCAGGTCGGCTGCACGATTTCGCCGCCGCGTTACATCTCCGGTTTGCAGATCGAGAGTTCCGGCTTGCGTCAGGTGGACGGCCCGCACAAGCTCGAACTGAAGCTCATGCTGCGCAACCGCTCGGACGTCACGCTTGCCTATCCGGCGCTCGAACTCACCCTGCTCGACGACAAGAGCGACGTCGCCATTCGCCGCGTGCTGTGGCCGCAGGATTACGCGCGACCGGGTACGATATTCGCCATCGGCCTTCCGCCGCAAAGCGCGCAACCGGTCGTCGTCCGGCTCGATACGGGCGATGCCGTCGCCGCGAATTACCGGGTGCAAGTCTTCTATCCGTAACCGGATAGCGGCGCGAGCGCCCGGCTTTCCAAGACGCGACCCGGCAGCAAGAGCCGGTCGCACAGTTCCCGTCAGCATCTGACACATCCTCTGGAGCGCAACATGAGTCAAGTTACCCTCGGCGGCAACCCGATCGAAGTCAGCGGCACGTTCCCGAGCGAAGGACAGCAAGCGCCCGCGTTCACGCTCGTCGGCGCGGATCTCGGCGATATCACGCTCGCGAGCTTCGCGGGCAAGCGCAAGGTGCTGAACATCGTGCCGAGCCTCGACACGCCCACATGCGCCACGTCGACGCGCAAGTTCAACGAAGCGGCCGGCAAGCTGGACAACACCGTGGTGCTCGTCGTCTCCGGCGACCTGCCCTTCGCGGCCAAGCGTTTCTGCACGACCGAAGGCCTGGCCAACGTGGTGACGGCCTCGACGTTCCGCGGCCACGAGTTCGCGCAGTCGTACGGCGTCGATGTGACGAGCGGCCCGCTCAAAGGGCTGACAGCGCGCGCGGTCGTCGTGCTGGACGAAAACGACAAGGTGCTGCACGCCGAACTCGTGCCGGAAATCAAAAACGAGCCGAACTATGATTCGGCGCTCGCCGCACTGAAGTAAAGTGCATCGACGGACCGCTGTGGCGGTCCGCATACGGGGCGCGGCGGTCTTTCGGTTCGGCCGATGCCAACGCCGCCGCGCGCCGTATGGGCTACTCTTTCCTCGCGCCTAACTAATAAGGACGTTCGCCTTGGCTACGCTTATCTGCGGCTCGCTCGCCTACGACAACATCATGACCTTCCAGGGCCGCTTCGGCGACCACATCCTGCCGGACCAGGTGCACATGCTGAACATCAGCTTCCTGGTGCCGACGATGCGGCGCAACTTTGGCGGCTGCGCAGGCAACATCGCGTATGCGCTGAAGCTGCTCGGCGGCGATGCGAAGATCATGGCGACGCTCGGCGAAGCGGACGCGCAGCTCTACATCGACCGGCTCGACGCGCTCGGATTGTCGAAGGAATACGTGCGCGTGCTGCCCGGCCAGCACTCGGCGCAATGCTTCATCACGACCGACCTCGCGAACAATCAGATCACGGCCTTCCACCCCGGCGCGATGATGGAATCGCACCTGAATCGCGCCGACGAAGCGCAGGGCATTACGCTCGGCATCGTGGCGCCGGACGGCGCGGACGGCATGCGCGAGCACGCGAAGCAGTTCGCGGCGGCGGGCGTGCCGTTCATCTTCGATCCGGGTCAGGGTTTGCCCATTCTTGAAGGTGTAGAG
This sequence comes from Caballeronia sp. Sq4a, assembly GCF_023170545.1. NCBI lineage: Bacteria > Pseudomonadati > Pseudomonadota > Betaproteobacteria > Burkholderiales > Burkholderiaceae > Caballeronia > Caballeronia sp. Sq4a. The sequence goes on from NZ_CP084250.1 coordinate 2,397,239, forward strand.
CTTTGTCGCATGATTGAACTTGCCACATACGTGACGGTCAACGATTACGAAGCCAAGTTGTTGAGCAACAAGACCGGCTGGTCGATCGAAGACATCAAGAGCCGGGTCGAGGCGCTGGTCGTCACGCGCGGCGAACACGGCGCGCAGATCTATCATGAAGACGGCGTGATGGACGTGCCGGCCGTGAAGGCGCGGCAAGTGGTGGACCCGACCGGCTGCGGCGACGCATTTCGCGGCGGCCTGTTGTACGGCATCGAGAACAAGCTTGGCTGGGAAAAGACGGGGCGTCTCGCGAGTCTGATGGGTGCGTTGAAGATCGAGCATCAGGGCCCGCAAACTTATGCGCCGACGCGCGCCGAAATCGAAGAGCGTTTCAAGCAGGCATTCGGAAGCAGCCTGTCGTGATCGAGTGGATGAAGGGAGTGAAGGAATGAAAACGGTAAGTCGCATCGTGCTGGCAGCATCGCTCATCGGCTCAGTCGCGCTGACGGGCTGCGCCTACAACAGCAGTTCGCCCGACGTCTACACGGCGTCGCAGGCGCAGCGCGAGGAAACGGTGCGCATGGCGACCGTCGAAAGCGTGCGCGGCGTGAAGATCAGCTCGAACAACGGCCAGCCGACCGGCCTCGGCGCCATCGGCGGCGGCGCGCTCGGCGGCGTCGCGGCGGGCAGCGCAATCGGCGGCGGCAACGGGTCGATCATCGCGGGCATCATCGGTGGTCTAGCCGGCGCCGTCGCGGGCAACGCGGTCGAGAACAGCGTCGCGACTAAGAACGGGCTGGAAATCACCGTGCGTCTCGACAACGGCGACCTGCGCGCCATCACGCAGACGTCGAATGGCGAAGTGTTCCAGGCCGGCGAGCGCGTACGGCTGCTGTCGAGCGGCGGCGTGACGCGCGTGACGCACTAAGTCCGTCGGAGCTATTCCGCCGAGGATTCGCAGCCAGTCTGCGGTAGGCACAAAGAAGCGCATGCATCGAAAGAGGCATGCGCTTTTTTTCGTTCGCGGCTGGCTGGAAACGGCGCGCAGTTACTTCGGGCGCCGAAGCGAACAACCCGCCGCCGGACTTGACCGGCGACGGGTCGAGGCCGGGTAGGCCTACCCGGTCTTAAGGCACATCGACGTGTGCCGCGGTGCTTCGGACTGCTGTTGTCGCGACTTACGGACGGCTGCCCGTCGGGAACGGCCATGCCGCCGCCGGGTTCAGCGCCGTCTTGACCGCAGTGGCCGGAGCCGCCGGAGCGGGCGTCGACACCGTGGTAGCCGTCGTTGCGGGAGCCGCAGCCGTCGTCTTCTTTGCAGCAGCAGCCTTCTTGGCCGGCGCCTTCTTTGCGGCAGGCTCGGCTTTCTTCGCTGCGGGAGCAGGCGCGGAAGCAGCAGGCGCAGCGGGAGCAGCGGCAGTTTTCGCCGACGCCTTCTTCGCAGGAGCCTTCTTCGCGGCAGCCTTCTTCGCGGGCGCTTTCTTCGCAGCGGCCTTCTTCGCCGCCGCTTTCTTCGCGGGCGCCTTCTTGGCGGCGGCCTTCTTCGCAGGCGCCTTCTTCGCTGCGGCCTTCTTCGCAGGCGCCTTCTTGGCTGCGGCCTTCTTCGTGGCTACCTTCTTGGTGGCAACCTTCTTCGCAGCGGCTTTCTTCGCGGGCGCCTTCTTGGCCGCTACCTTCTTCGTTGCGACCTTCTTTGCTGCTGCCTTCTTGGCCGGCGCAGCCTTCTTCGCCGCGACCTTCTTCACGGCGACTTTCTTCGCTGCAACCTTCTTCGCAGCGACCTTCTTCGCGGCTACCTTCTTCGCCGGAGCGGCGGCTTTTTTGGCGGGGGCTTTCTTTGCTGCAGCCTTTTTCGCGGCGGGTTTCTTCTTGGCAACTGCCATGGTTTTTCTCCTTCAGGTTTTCAGATGAGAGTCAGTTCAAACAACACCCTTCGTCAAAACCCGCTTCTTCGCGTGGAGGCTCTCAGGGCACACGCTACGAAGCGGATTATTCATCGGCGTACGCTGATCCCACCTGCTTACGCTAATGAATACGGCAAGGCGCGCCGTGCCCCGAGGCACCGCGCGCCAAATTGAGTCAGCGCCCATACACGGCGCCGGCCATCGCTTGATCGAGCCAGCGAGCTTGTCGCCGGCATTTTCCGGGGGGAAGTTTGCCCATCCCATTGAAGGGAACGCAAAACGCCTGTCTTTCAATCGAACCACACGGTCCGTCAAGTCAGTAGGCGCACTTTGCATCAGGCGACCGTTCTCCTAAACCTTGTCGGCGGGGCGCGCGCAATGACGCACGCTGCTGCCCAGCCGTCCCATCGATTTCGTCTGCAACACGTCCTGGGCTTGTTGTTATTCCCAGGTCAGCGCGCCGCCGGTTTGATACTCAATCACGCGTGTCTCGAAGAAGTTGCGTTCCTTCTTCAAGTCGATCATTTCGCTCATCCACGGGAACGGGTTTTCCTCGTTCGGGTAGAGCGGGTCCAGGCCGATCTGCTGGCAACGCCGATTGCAGATGAACCGCAAGTAGCTCTTGAACATCGACGCGTTCAGGCCGAGAACCCCGCGCGGCATGGTGTCTTCAGCGTAGCGATATTCAAGATCGACAGCTTGCTTGAAGAGTTCGCGAATCTCCGCCTTGAATTCGGCGGTCCACAGTTGCGGCTCTTCCAGCTTGATCTGGTTGATGAGGTCGATGCCGAAGTTGCAGTGCATCGATTCATCGCGGAGGATGTACTGATACTGCTCCGCCGCGCCCGTCATCTTGTTCTGGCGACCGAGCGCCAGAATCTGCGTGAAGCCGACATAGAAGAAGAGCCCTTCCATGATGCAGGCGAACACGATCAACGACTTGAGCAATTTCTGGTCCGCTTCCAGCGTGCCGGTGGTGAACGCCGGGTCGGTCAACGTCTGGATGAACGGGATCAGGAACTCGTCCTTGTCACGGATCGACTTGACCTCGTGATACGCGTTGAAGATCTCGCTTTCGTCGAGGCCAAGCGATTCGACGATGTACTGATACGCATGCGTGTGGATCGCCTCTTCGAACGCCTGGCGCAGCAGGAACTGGCGGCACTCCGGAGCGGTGATATGACGATACGTGCCGAGCACGATGTTGTTCGCGGCGAGCGAGTCGGCCGTGACGAAGAAGCCGAGGTTGCGCTTGACGATGCGGCGCTCGTCGTCGGACAGACCGTTCGGGTCTTTCCACAGGGCGATGTCGCGCGACATGTTCACTTCCTGCGGCATCCAGTGATTCGCGCAACCGGCGAGGTACTTCTCCCACGCCCACTTGTACTTGAACGGCACGAGCTGGTTGACGTCGGTCTTGCCGTTGATGATGCGCTTGTCGGCGACGTTGACGCGCGCTTCGCTCTGCGCGGCGATGGCGCCAGCGGAAGGCGTGGCGGCTGCGGGAGGCACGAAGCCATCCGAGAAGATGTTCTGCGCCTGAGCAGTCTGATGGGCGGCTTGATGATCGAACGATTGGGCAGCATGCGCTGCGCTCTGCGTACCGAAAGCCGTGCCTTGAGCGTTGCGCAACGTGTTGTGTTGCGAACCGCTCGACGGAGTTACGGCAGTGGTCTCGTCATCCCAGTTGAGCATAAATTCTCACCATCAATTTAGATCGGTTTGTACCATCTTTTCATGAGCGATAAAAGAGCTTGCTCATGAAAATTCTCGTTTTCTAGCGATTTGGATTCAGCGTTGCTACCTGCATACAACACTTGGCTCTGCGCATGGTCTTTCATGCGTGATGCGAGCAAGAGAGAGACATGTGTGAAGCGGTCCTCATCGACTCTCTTCAAGCGTTGCGATGTGTGATCGGGCTGCGTGGCTTCAATGCTTCGATCGATGATTCGGTCGATGCTTCGATGCTGTCATGCGAACGCTTGGCGACAGCCCGCGATGATCGTTCGAGGCGAGCGACGCGAGTGCCGTTGATCGAATGCGATGCGATGCAAGCGAAGATGAAAGCGCGCGCTCGTTCTGGCTTCGCCCGATGACGCTCCAGCAGCCGAGCGACGTGTCTTCGTTGCCTTCGCGCGCTTCGAATTCGTTGCCGAAGTTTAGCATTCGCGGCCTCGCTTTACCACTATATCTTGTGTCCGCTGTGGCGCTGCTCTACTACCTATAGCGCGTGGAGTCAACGCCTCAAAGGGTCTAGCAATGAGCGCAGATTGTTGTGATCGATCTCGTGCATGAGCGCGAGCAACGCACCGAGCTTGCCTTGAGGAAAACCCTCACGCGCGAACCACGCGAGATAGTGACCGGGCAAGTCGGCGATGAGTCTGTCCTTGTACTTGCCGTAAGGCATGGTCTGCGTCACGAGACGCTGCAGGTCTTGCGGGTCCATCGTGTCTTCACTCCTCGTTATGTTGATCGCATCGCATCGCGCCTGGCGCGCGATCGCATGCGCGTGGTATCGGTGCCATAATCGCCGCTCTTGCCGCCATGACCGATCGCATTCTCTGATGCCGCTCGCCGTCAAAGCTTTCATCGCTCCTCTCATCGTCGCGTGTGCGATGTTCATGGAAAGCGTCGACGCCAACGTCATCGTCACTGCAATCCCTGAAATGGCGCGCGCCTTCGGACGCGATCCCGTCACACTCAAGGTCGCCGTCACCAGCTACGTGCTCGGCTTAGGCGTCTTCATTCCGATCTGCGGCTGGGTGGCCGACCGCTTCGGCGCACGCGCCGTCTTTCGCGCGGCCATCGGCGTGTTCGTGGCCGGTTCGATCCTGTGCGCGGCATCGACGTCGCTCGGGCCCTTCACCGTCGCGCGGTTCATACAGGGCGTGGGCGGCGCGATGATGGTCCCGGTCGGCCGCATCATCATCTTCCGTTCGGTGCGCCGCTCCGAGTTCATTCGCGCGATGAACTATCTCTCCGTTCCCGCGATGCTCGGCCCGGCCGCCGGCCCGCTGCTCGGCGGCTTCATCACGACGTATCTGCACTGGCGGCTGATCTTCTTCATCAATATTCCGATTGGCATTGCGGGCATCTACCTGACCAATCGCTACATCGCCGACTCGCGCGAAGAACATCCGGGCCGGCTCGACTGGCTCGGCTTCTTTCTCTCGGCGGGCGCCGGCGTGTTGCTGCTGCTCGGGCTTTCGCTCGTCGGCGGCGAGCTGGTGCCGCAAAGCGTTGCGTTCGCGATGTGCGCGGCCGGCGCGCTGATGGCCGCGCTCTACTGTCTCTACGCGCGCCGGGCCGCGCGACCGCTGCTCGACTTGCGCTTCTTTCGCGTGCCGACGTTTCAGGCGAGCGTCCTGGGCGGCTCGCTCTTTCGCATCGGGCTCGGCGCGGTGCCGTTCCTCTTGCCGCTCGCGTTGCAGGAAGGTCTTGGCATGACGGCGTTCAAGTCCGGCGCGATCACGTGTGCATCGGCGTTCGGCGGCATGTTCATGCGCTCGCTTGCGTCGCGCGTGCTGCATCGATTCGGCTTTCGGCAGACGCTACTCTTCAACGCGGCGTTGTCGGGCTTGGCGATTGCGGCATGCGGCACGTTCTTTCCCGGCACGCCCACCTGGGTGATCTGGGCTGTGGTGCTGCTCGGCGGCTTCTTTCCGGCGCTGCAATTTACGAGCCTCAATTCGCTCGCCTACGCGGAGATCGAAACCCGCGATGTCGGACGAGCGACGAGTCTTGCCAGCTTCGTGCAGCAGGTGTCGCTCGGGCTTGGCGTCACGGTGGCGGGCATTACGCTCGAACTCACGCAGTACGTGAATGGTCATGCGACCGTGCGATGGTCGGACTTCTGGCCTGCGTTTGTTGTCGTCGGGCTGTTCTCGTTTCTTTCCATGCCGGTTACGGCTCGGTTGTCGCGGAATGCGGGCGTTGAGATTTCGCGTGGGACGCGGGGGTAAGGGTTCCTTGTTTGTTGCCTGCCGGCGGTGTTCGTTGGGCTTGTCTTGTCGTTGAACTTGTTCTCGTGTCGGTCTATTAGTGTTGCCCCTCCCCGGGGCGGGGGTCACTTTCTTTGCTGCTGCAAAGAAAGTAACCAAAGAAAGCAGCTTTTTTTTGGCCCGCAGCAGCAAGAGAGTGGTCACTTCGCAGACATGCGGTGGCGCTACGTGAATTGGCAGCCTTGAATCGCTCTCCACGCCCGCTGAGCGCCACGTCCTCCGAGCCCCTTGGCTCGATAAAACCATGCGCGCGCTTTGCGCTTCGCCTCCGGCAAGTGGTAGTCGGTAGCTCATCGATAAGTTTCTGCACGCACCGGTGCACATCTAGCCCCCTCGCGCCCCGACTTAGGTCGATAAACGGCGTCCACGCATGCAAACCCTCGGTGTTGACGAGCCAAGGGGCTCGGAGGACGTGGCGGTCAGCGGGCGTGGAAGGTGATTCAGGGTTGATTCAAGCTGAGTGCCAATGGCGTATTGCGGAGTGCACCATCACTCAATACCACGGGCGAAGAAGCTGCTTTCTTTGGTTACTTTCTTTGCAGCAGCAAAGAAAGTGACCCCCGCCCCGGGGAGGGGCAACGCTAATACACCGACACGAATACAAGTTTCACGCCCGCGCGAGACAACGAAGCAGAGAGGCGGAACGACGGCCATACGTCAGCCCGGCAAGCGCAAAGCCAATAGACCGACACGAAAACAAGTTCACCGACAAGACAAGACAACAAAAACAAAAAAGCCGGCACCGAGAAACTCAGCACCGGCCTTCGCCGCGAGCAGAACCCTACTCAGGCGCCAGCAAAAAGCCTCACTGACATGCCTCGCACTCGTCGAACCCCGGATCGCCCGGACGCATCATGCAGACGGGACCGTCGGCTTCCGGCGCAGCCGCCTCGACGGCAGGCGCAGCAGCGGCAGCATTGAAACCACCACCGACCCCGCCAGCAGCAGAAGCAGCACCGCCCGACGATACACCGAAGCCACCGCCCGAACCCGCACCGCCCTCACCCGACGGCACCGCGTTCAGCGCGCCGTGCGCCACCGTCGACTTCTCGACGTGCGTCGCCGCCATCGTGCGGAGGTAGTACGTCGTCTTCAGACCACGCAGCCACGCGAGCTTGTACACCTCGTCGAGCTTCTTGCCCGATGCGCCCGCCATGTAGATGTTCAGCGACTGCGCCTGATCGATCCACTTCTGCCGGCGCGACGCCGCTTCCACCAGCCACTTCGGATCCACTTCGAATGCCGTCGCGTAGATCGCGCGCAGGTCGGCCGGAACGCGGTCGATGCGCGAGAGCGTGCCGTCGAAGTACTTCAGGTCCGACACCATCACTTCGTCCCACAGGCCGCGCGCCTTCAGATCACGCACCAGGTAGTCGTTGACCACCGTGAATTCGCCAGACAGATTCGACTTCACGTACAGGTTCTGGAACGTCGGCTCGATACACGCCGACACGCCGATGATGTTCGAGATCGTCGCCGTCGGCGCAATCGCCACGCAGTTCGAGTTGCGCATGCCATGCGTCGCGATGCGCGAACGCAGCGTCGACCAGTCCATCGACTCGGACGTGTCCACTTCCACATAACCGCCGCGCGCTTCGGCCAAGAGCTTCACCGTGTCTTGCGGGAGGATGCCGCGATCCCACAGCGAGCCGCGATAGCTCGAATAACGGCCGCGCTCTTCCGCCAGTTCCGTCGATGCGTAGTACGCGTAGTAGCAGACGGCTTCCATCGAACGATCCGCGAACTCCACCGCTTCCTGCGACGCGTACGGCGTGCGCAGCAAGTGCAGGCAGTCTTGGAAGCCCATGATGCCCATGCCCACCGGACGATGCTTCAGGTTCGAATTACGCGCCTTCGGCACCGCGTAGTAGTTGATGTCGATCACGTTGTCGAGCATGCGCATCGCGACGCTGATGGTGCGCTTGAGCTTCGCGTGGTCGAGCGCGAGCGTGCCGTCGGCCTGCTTCGTCAGGTGCGCGACGAGGTTCACCGAGCCGAGGTTACACACGGCGATTTCAGTGTCGCTCGTATTCAGCGTGATTTCCGTGCACAGGTTCGACGAATGCACGACGCCGACGTGCTGCTGCGGCGAACGCACGTTGCACGGGTCCTTGAACGTGATCCACGGATGGCCGGTTTCGAACAGCATGCCGAGCATCTTGCGCCACAAGTGCTGCGCCGGCACCTTCTTGAAGAGCTTGATCTCGCCGCGCGCGGCTTTCTCTTCGTAAGCGACGTACGCCTTCTCGAAGTCCGCGCCGAACAGATCATGCAGGTCCGGACACGTCGACGGCGAGAACAGCGTCCATTCGCCGCCTTCCATCACGCGCTTCATGAACAGGTCGGGAATCCAGTTCGCCGTGTTCATGTCGTGCGTGCGGCGGCGGTCGTCGCCCGTGTTCTTGCGCAGTTCCAGGAATTCTTCGATGTCGAGGTGCCACGTCTCCAGGTACGCGCACACCGCGCCCTTGCGCTTGCCGCCCTGGTTCACCGCGACGGCCGTGTCGTTCACCACCTTCAGGAACGGCACGACGCCTTGCGACTTGCCGTTCGTGCCCTTGATATGCGAGCCGAGCGCGCGCACGCGCGTCCAGTCGTTGCCGAGGCCGCCCGCGAACTTCGAGAGCAGCGCGTTTTCCTTGAGCGCCTCGTAGATGCCGTCGAGGTCGTCGGCCACCGTCGTCAGATAGCACGACGAAAGCTGCGAGCGATGCGTGCCCGAGTTGAAGAGCGTCGGCGTCGACGACATGAAGTCGAACGACGACAGCACGTTGTAGAACTCGATGGCGCGCGCTTCGCGGTCGATTTCGTTCAGCGACAGACCCATCGCCACGCGCATGAAGAACGCCTGCGGCAACTCGATGCGCGTGCCCTCCACGTGCAGGAAGTAGCGGTCGTACAGCGTTTGCAGGCCGAGATAGCCGAACTGCAGGTCGCGGTTCGCGTCGAGCGCGGCGCCGAGACGCTTCAGGTCGAACTGTTGCAGCTTGTCGTCGAGCAGGCCCGCTTCGACGCCGCGCTTGATGAACTGCGGGAAGTACTCGGCGTAACGCTCGCCCATCTCGGCTTGCGTCACTTCGCCTTCGAGAATCTCGCGGCGGATCGTGTGCAGCAAGATGCGCGCGGTGACCTGGCTGTACGCCGGATCTTTTTCGATCATCGTGCGCGCGGCGAGAATGGCCGAATCGTAGACCTGATTCATCGGCACGCCGTCGTACAGATTCTTCACCGTTTCCGCGACGATCGGATCAGCCGAGACGGCATCGCCCAGATTCGCGCAGGCCGAGACGATCAGCGCCTTCAGCGCGTCGAGATCGAGCGGGCGCGTGATGCCGTTGTCCGTCACGTTGATGACGCCTTCGTGCGTCTTCGCATTCTGCGCATGGCTGCGGTCCTGCTCGCGCTGCTGCGTGCGCTTCTCGCGGTACAGCACGTAGGCGCGCGCGACGTTGTGCTCGCCGCCGCGCATGAGCGCCAGTTCGACCTGATCCTGAATGTCTTCGATGTGGAACGTGCCGCCGTGCGGACGGCTGCGCAGAAGCGCGCGCACGACCGCCTGCGTCAGTTGCTCGACCTGCTCGCGCACGCGAGCGGACGCCGCGCCCTGACCGCCGTTCACGGCGATGAACGCCTTCGTCACGGCAATCGCGATCTTGGACGGCTCGAACGACACCACGCTCCCGTTGCGACGAATGACCTTGTAGTCGGCATACGTCGTGTTCGACGCGGGCGATTGCGCGCCCTGAACGTGCGCCCCGCCAGCATGCTGCGCGGATGCGCCTTCGTAGGAAGTCGTGGCGTTGTCGGTGGTTTGCATGTGCAAAACTCCTGGTGTTCGAATGGTGCGGATGATCCGCGGATTTATCACTTATGCCGCGTGCGTCGCCGGTCAATAACGCGGACGCGCGTCGCGGTGTTTGGCAGTAAGGCGGGCTGTGAAGACAGCAGGCCCTGAACACGAGTCGCGGCGATGGCGGCCCGCACTGTCATGGCGTCGCGTGCGGTGCCCGCGTTGGCGCGCGGTGTCGGTCGACGCGACTCGCATTCACTTGCATACGTTCTTCACGGTGCTGCTGCGCTGGCGCTCGATGCGCTGAGGGTCTCTTGATGAAACCGCTTGCGCACCGCCCCGGGCCAGCCAAACTTCAGATACGCCGGAAAGCCGACGGCGCCGGCTCGTGGGAGCGGGCGCCGCCTCTACAACACAAGATATAGTGCAAATCACGTCCTTCGGCACCAAGTATAGTGGAACTTCGCACGGTCTCAAAAAGGTTTATTTGCTTCGGAAGCGCCCTCGCGGGGTTGACTTTTGCGGCGTCGAAGCGCGGCAAGGGCTCCCGCGCGACGCTGTTGCGTCGCAGCGAGAATGACCGTAGGCGGAGGTCGGAGACCGTCGAGGTGTCGGCTCGGGCGACTCGTTGAAGTGGCGGCGGCGCGTCGTCGCAGCGGGGGCGTCGGGGCGATCGTCGATTGGATAACGGTTCGCGATGAGTTCATACGGGCGGCAAGCTCCACGTATTCGTCGAACCGCAGGTTGTAGAGTAGTGGATGCAACGCTCGCCTTCCCGAAAAGGCCACACAAACGCGTGGCTCGCAGGTTCATCGCTGGCGACGAAGAGCGGGAACGCGTCGATCGAATATCGGTTCGCGTTGATTCACATGAGCGGCAAGCTCCGCGTACTCGTCGAACCGCTGGTTGTCGCCTAGTGGTTGCAACGCCCGCGTTCCTGAAACGACGACTCGAACGCGTGGCTCGCGGGTTCATCGTGGGGACGAACAGCCGCGAACGCGCCTTCGCGGTGAATATGGAATGCGCCGACACGCGCATGCGGCGCAGATGATTGAACTTACGGACGCACGATCAGAACGTCGAGCGCGAGCCCGCCGCCTGACCAAGCACGTTGGCGAGCGTCAGGCCGGTGAACATCAGCGATGGCCTGCGCGCGGGGGGTCGCGTCATGATCGCGCGTGTCGGCGAATAGCGCGCGCTCGAATCGGTGCTTGAAACGCCGGGCGGGCCGAAGCTATGGATCCCGACGAGCTCGGACGTCGTGCCGTCGACACGCGCCTCGAAGCTCGGCGGACGGCATTCGCGCCGGGCCTCTGAGCCGGCTGTGGGCGTCAACGAAGCCATCGCGCAGTTGGCGCGTTCACCTGGCGTCGCAAATCGCTCACACGCCGGGCCGCGCGACGCAGAGCGCGCGTGCCGCAGCGGAGTGCTGTCAAGCGACGACTATTACTTCACTCGTCAGCGCATGTGCGCCTCGATACCCGCAGCCAGCGCCCTCATCTCGCGTCCCGACCGCCCGGACGCGCCGCATGACGCCGTGCGTGCTCCGCGCAGCAGAACCGCTGCCCTGCGACCGCTATGGATTCGCTCGTCGGCGTATGCACGCCGCACTGCGCGCAGCGAATGAGCGGATCGGCAAGCTGCGGCGCATCGCGGCGAGCCGCGCCGTTGCGGGCGCCCGCGCCGCCCGTCGTCGAGGAAGCGCGGTTAGTGGAAGCACGCGTCCCCGCCTGCTCGCGCTCGTTGGCGCGGCGGAGCTTCTTCAGGAGCCATTGCGTCACGAAGAAGAGAACGATAAGAAGAAGAAAATTTCGCATCGGCTTGAAGAAGTAAAACCGCGCTCAGACGACCGCGCGATGCAGCAGCACTTCGAACACGAAGCGGCTGCCGACATACGCGAGCAGCAGCGCCACGAACGAAGCCAGCACCCAGCGCAGCGCGGCGCGTCCGCGCCAGCCGGAGATGCGGCGCGCAGTCAACAGCCCGCCGAACATCAGCCAGGACAGAATGGCGAAGACGGTCTTGTGATCGAAACGCAGCGCCCGATCGACCAGTTGCTCGTTGAACGCGATGCCCGACACGAGCGTGAGCGTCAGCAGCACGAAGCCCGCGCCGATCAGGCGGAACAACAGCTTTTCGAGCGTGAGCAGCGGCGGCAAGGTGTCGAGCCAGCTCGCGAGCCAGCCGTTGCCGCCACTGTGACGCATCGCGAGGCCGCGCATGCGCTGAAGGCGTCGTTCGAGCATCAGCATCAGCACGGCATGCAGCGCCGCAATCGCAAAGAGGCCATACGCGATATTCGCGATCAGAAAATGCAGCTTGAACATCGGCGCGGCGGAGTACGACAGCACGCGCACGCCGCCGAACGCGAGCGGCAACAGCGAAGCCAAGCAGGCGAGCGGCAGCACGAGCAGGCGCAGGCCGTCGAGCGGAAAGAAGAAGCTCTCGATCCAGTAGATGCCCGCGCCGAGCCAGAACATGGCGGACAACGCGAACGCGAAGCCGAAGATCATCGCGTTCTGCGGGAAGATGGTCATGTGCAGGAGAACGCCGTGCACGACCAACGCTATTAATAATAGAGCGCGTCCCATGCCGCTCATGCCCGACGCCTTCGATGGATTCGCCGGCGCGGCGCCGATGCCCGATGGCACGCCCGCCAGAACCGGCTCCACGGCCGTATGACGATGCGCGCGCCAGCCCGCCACGGCCAGTCCGCCGTAGAGAAACGCAGTGAGGGCATACAGTACAATATCCATGTTCGAAGTTTACACTAGGCCCCGAACCCGCGACGTCTTCCCCCTTGCGCCAAAGTAGGGCGCATCGCCGCGAAACCGCCTGCGCGTCGCCGGAAACCAGGGCCGCACTCTCACATTCCCATGCTCGACAACCTCACTCAACGGATGGCGCGCGTCGTCAAGACGCTGCGCGGCGAGGCCCGGCTCACCGAGGCCAACACGCAGGAGATGCTGCGCGAAGTGCGCCTCGCGCTGCTCGAAGCCGACGTGGCGCTGCCCGTCGTGCGCGAGTTCATCGCCAAGGTGAAGGAAAAGGCGCTCGGCGAAGAAGTGCTTTCGAGCCTGTCGCCGGGTCAGGCGCTCGTCGGCGTCGTGCAGCGCGAGCTGACCGCCGTGATCGGCGGCGACTACGAAGGCAAGGCCGCCGAGCTGAATCTCGCCGTCACGCCGCCCGCCGTCATCCTCATGGCCGGCTTGCAGGGCGCGGGTAAAACCACGACCACCGGCAAGCTCGCCAAGCTCCTTCGCGAAAAGCAGAAGAAGAAGGTGTTGACGGTTTCCGTCGACGTGTACCGCCCCGCCGCTATCCGCCAACTGCAAACGGTGACGGAACAGGTCGGCGCGGACTTCTTCCCGTCCGAGCCCGACCAGAAGCCGGCGGACATCGCGCGCGCCGCCATCGACTGGGCGAAGCGTCATTATCACGATGTCGTGATCGTCGATACGGCCGGTCGCCTCGGTATCGACGAAGCGATGATGAAGGAGATCAGCGAGCTGCACGCGCTGCTCAAGCCCGCTGAAACGCTCTTCGTCGTCGACGCGATGCTCGGCCAGGACGCCGTGAACACCGCGAAGGCGTTCAACGACGCGCTGCCGCTCACGGGCGTCGTGCTCACGAAGCTCGACGGCGATTCGCGCGGCGGCGCGGCGCTTTCGGTGCGGCACGTCACCGGCAAGCCGATCAAGTTCGTCGGCGTCGCGGAAAAGCTGGACGGCCTCGAAGTCTTCCACCCGGATCGCATGGCGAACCGGATTCTCGGCATGGGCGACATTCTTGCGCTCGTCGAGGAAGCGCAGCGCGGCGTCGATACGCAAGCGGCGCAGAAGCTGGCCGACAAGGTCAAGAAAGGCGGCGACTTCGACCTGAACGACTTCAAGGCGCAACTCTCGCAAATGAAGAAGATGGGCGGGCTGTCGTCTCTGATGGACAAGCTGCCCGCGCAGTTCCAGCAGGCGGCGCAAGGCGCGGACATGAACAATGCCGAGAAGCAGATGCGCCGCATGGAAGGCATCATCAATTCGATGACGCTTCAGGAACGCGCGAAGCCGGAGCTTATCAAGGCGGCACGCAAACGCCGCATCGCCGCGGGCGCGGGCGTGCACGTGCAGGAAGTCAACCGCATGCTGAATCAGTACGAGCAGATGCGCGGCATGATGAAGAAGCTCAAAGGCGGCAACCTGCAGAAGATGATGCGCGGCATGAAAGGCATGATGCCGGGCATGCGCTGATCCGCGCCGCTTGGAACCCGCGCTTTCGTTCGCCCGACGCGAAAGGAACGCGGGTTTATCATATGGCGCACGCCGCCGTTTTTTCCACACTGAGTCGTCGTCTCTCCCGCCTGCCTCTATGAATCGCGAAGAAGCTCTCCACATTTTCAGCCACTCCGAAGAGATCGTCAGTGCCGATCAGGTCGACGCGTCGATCAAACGCATGGCTGCGGACATCAAGGCCGCGACGCAGGACGACTTCCCGTTGCTGCTCTCCGTCATGGGCGGCGCGGCCGTGTTCACCGGCATGCTGCTGCCGCACCTCGATTTCCCGCTCGAGTTCGACTACATCCATTTGACGCGCTATCGCAACGCGATTAAGGGCGGCAGCGAGATGCAATGGCGCGTGGCGCCGGCCGAATCGGTGAAGGACCGCGTGGTGCTCGTGCTCGACGACATCCTCGATGAAGGAGAAACGATGGCCGCCATTCGCGACCGCATCATGGCGATGGGCGCGAAGCAATTCCTGTCGGCGGTGCTGTGCGAGAAGCTCATCCCGAAGGCGAAGCCGCTGCGCCCGGATTTCTGCGGCTTCGAAGTGCCGGACCGTTACGTGTTCGGCTGTGGGATGGATGCAAAGGGTTACTGGCGCAATCTGCCGACTATCCGGGCGTTGACCGAAGGCGCGTGAGCGCTCACGCACGATGAAAAAGAAAAAGCGGCCTCGGCCGCTTTTTTCACAACTGATGCACGAACGCGCGTATGCCCGTGAGAATCATCTCGACGGAAATCGCGACGAGCACCAGTCCCATCAGCCGCTCGAACGCCGTGACCGCGCGCTCGCCTAGCCATTGCTGGATCTTCTCCGCGAGAATCAGCACGACGGCGCAGACGACCATCGTCACCGTGAGCGCGCCGATCCACTCGAACATCTTGCCCGGCGCCTGCGACGTTAGCAGCATCACCGTCGCAAGCGCGGACGGGCCGGCGAGCGCCGGAATCGCGAGCGGCACGATCAGCGGTTCGCCGCCGCGCGTGTCGCCGCCCATCGGGCCATCCGGATGCGGGAAGATCATCCGAAGCGCGATCAGAAAGAGCACGATCCCGCCGCCGATGCGCAGCGACACATCCGTGAGATTCATCGCGCGCAGGAAGCGGTCGCCGGCCAGCATGAAGACGAGCAGAATGCCGAATG
This sequence comes from Caballeronia sp. Sq4a, assembly GCF_023170545.1. NCBI lineage: Bacteria > Pseudomonadati > Pseudomonadota > Betaproteobacteria > Burkholderiales > Burkholderiaceae > Caballeronia > Caballeronia sp. Sq4a. The sequence continues at coordinate 2,412,334 of NZ_CP084250.1, forward strand.
CGATCGCCACTTCGCGCAAGATCACCACGCGGCGCCGCTCGGTGGCGACACCGCGCAGCGCGTTGATGAAGATCGGAATGTTGCCGAGCGGATCGGTGATCAGCAGCAGAAGGATCGTCGCCGACAGGAAGTTGTACTGCATTTACTTCCCGAGCGCGGCCCGAATCTTCGCCGTCACGACGCCGGCCGCCTCGTCCAGCGGCAGCAGCGTGGCTTCGGTGTCGCGACGCGCCTGATATTCGAGCTTGCCTTCTTTCAGCCCGCGATCGCCGATCACAATGCGATGCGGCACGCCGATCAACTCCCAGTCCGCGAACATCACGCCGGGGCGCTCGCCGCGATCGTCGAGAATCACGTCGATGCCCGCGTCCTGCAGCGTCGCGTACAGTTTGTCGGCCTGCTCGCGCACCGCGTCGCTGCGGTCGTAGCCCATCGGGCAGATCACGACTTCGAACGGCGCAATGGCTTCCGGCCAGATGATGCCCTTGTCGTCGAAATTCTGTTCGATAGCCGCGCCCAGCACGCGCGTCACGCCGATGCCGTAGCAGCCCATCTGCATCGGCGCGGGCTTGCCGCCTTCGTCGAGGAACGTGGCGCCCATCGAATCCGAGTACTTCGTGCCGAGCTGGAACACGTGTCCCACTTCAATGCCGCGGCAGATTTCGAGCTTGCCACGGCCGTCCGGCGAGGGATCGCCCGCCACGACGTTGCGGATATCCGCGACTTCCGGTTCCGGCAGATCGCGGCCCCAGTTCACGCCAGTCGTGTGGTAGTCGACCTCGTTCGAGCCGACGACGAAATCGCTCATGTTCGCGACCGTGCGATCCGCGATCACGCGCACCGGCTTCTTCGTGCCGATGGGACCGAGATAGCCCGGCGGCGTGCCGAACCATTCGACGATCTCGGCTTCCGTCGCAAAGCGGTAACCCTTCAGCCCCGGCAGCTTGCTCACCTTGATGTCGTTCAGCGAATGATCGCCGCGCAGCATCAGGAGCCAAATGGTCGGCTCGGCGCCTTCGTTGTCGGTCGCGAGAATGATCGACTTGATCGTGCGTTCGAGCGGAATGTCGAGCAACTGCGCGACGGCTTCGCACTTGGCCGCGCCGGGCGTCGGCGTCTTCTTCATCTCCTCGGCGGGCGCGGCGCGCTCGGCGATCAGCGGCAAGGCGTCGGCCGCTTCCACGTTCGCGGCGAAGTCGGAATCCGGGCAGTACGCGATATCGTCTTCGCCCGTTTCCGCGATGACGTGAAACTCGTGCGATCCGCTGCCGCCAATCGACCCGTTGTCCGCCGCGACCGCGCGGAACTCCAGCCCGATGCGCGTGAAGATGCGCACGTAGGCGTCGTACATCTTCTTGTACGACTCGGCGAGGCCGGCGGTGTCCTTATCGAAGGAATAAGCGTCCTTCATGATGAACTCGCGGCCGCGCATGACGCCGAAGCGCGGACGAATCTCGTCGCGGAACTTCGTCTGGATCTGATAGAAGTTGACCGGCAACTGGCGGTAGCTCTTGATCTCGCGCCGCGCGATGTCCGTGACCACTTCCTCGTGCGTCGGGCCGACGACGAAATCGCGTTCGTGACGGTCCTTGATGCGCAGCAGTTCGGGGCCGTACTGCTCCCAGCGTCCCGATTCCTGCCACAACTCGGCCGGCTGCACGGCCGGCATCAGCAGTTCGAGCGCGCCCGCGCGATTCATCTCTTCACGCACGATGGCTTCGACCTTGCGGATGGAGCGCAGGCCGATCGGCATGTAATCGTAGATACCGCCCGCGACGCGGCGGATCATGCCGGCGCGCATCATCAGCTTGTGGCTGACGATCTCGGCGTCGGCGGGAGCTTCCTTCAGGGTGCCGATGAAGAAACGGATTGCTTTCATTCAGAAATTTTCCAAAAGCGGCGCGCGCCCACGAAACCATGTGGTTGAAGGCTGGCGAAACGGGTGAACGACGAAACGGTCGACGGCTCTGCACGAGGCCGCAATGAAACGCTCGCGCGCCACTTGCGGCCGGTTGCCCTGCATGAAGCCGGAAAAGAAGATTCTGCCGACTTCCGGGTTGCCTGGCAAAGATTCCTTGCGGGCAGGCGCACCGCGAGCCCTGAAATTAGGGCTCCGACACGGGTTGGAACGGATGCGCCGGGGCCGTTATCTGTTTATAATCAAAGCAATTTTAAAGGATTCGAAGGTGGTTGTATGCTGGATCGTGAAGGCTTTCGCCCGAACGTCGGCATCATCCTCTTGAACGCGCGCAACGAAGTGTTTTGGGGCAAGCGGCTGCGTGAACATTCCTGGCAGTTTCCGCAAGGGGGTATCAAATACGGCGAGACCCCCGTGCAAGCAATGTATCGGGAGTTACACGAAGAAACCGGCCTGCTTCCTGAGCACGTGAAAGTTGTCGGTCGCACGCGCGACTGGCTGCGTTATGAGGTGCCGGATAAGTTCATCAAGCGCGAAGTGCGCGGTCATTATCGCGGTCAGAAACAGATCTGGTTTCTGCTGCGCATGGTCGGGCGCGACTGCGACATTTGCCTGCGCGCGACGGACCATCCGGAATTCGATGCTTGGCGCTGGAACGAATACTGGGTGCCGCTCGACGCGGTGATCGAGTTCAAGCGCGACGTTTATCAACTGGCTCTCACCGAGCTTTCCCGCTTCTTGCGGCGAACCAATACTCGTGGCGAACGCGGTGAGCGCGCCGCGCATCATGGGCCGCGTTACCCGCGCGTCATTCAGACCATGACGATCGAGACACCTGCCGTAACCGCCGCGGGCGCCGCGGTTCAGGCAGAATGTACGGTCAGCGAAGAAGTGCAGATCATCGCGCGGCGTTCATCGTGCGACTGACTTCGCGTTCGGTCCTGGCGTCGAGCGCGGCGATTCTTCGTTCAATCTGACACTCGGCACGTTTCATAGCCCGGCGCGGCGAGCACTGCTCGCTGCGCCGGGCATTCGCCGTCCGCGCATTCGTTATTCGGGAACATCGAATTGAAAGTCATCGTCTCATCCGCGGTACTCGTCGCCATGCTCGCCGCGCTTGCCGGCTGTTCCAGTTCCAAGGGCCCGTCCAATCAGGACGACGGCGTCTTCACCTATCTGCTCGACCGCAAGACCGAATGGGTGGAGAACAAAGTAGATACGCTGCCGCCGCTGCCGCAGCCGTCGAATCTGCTGCCGTTCAATGTTTCGCAGAACACACCGCTGACGTTCGCGGTCGACAAGACCTCGCTCACGGTCGGCGATGACGGCGTCGTGCGCTACGTCGTCGTGGCGACGAGCCCGAGCGGCGCGCGCAACGTCAACTACGAAGGCATTCGCTGCGACACGTACGAATGGCGCCGCTACGCGAGCATCAACGAAGACGGCACCGGCTGGGATCGCGGCGTCGCGTTCGACTTCCGGCGCATCGAGAACGGCGAACTGAACGCGTATCAGGCAGCGCTGTATCAGGACTACTTCTGCACGAGCAAGCTGCCGGTCGGCACCGCGAAGCAGATCGTCAACAACATTCAGTACGAGCGCACGCAACGCTCCATCAACCTGCGCTGATTGCGTTCGCGATGTAGCAGTAAAAAGCCCGCGGGCCTTTCGGCTCAGCGGGCTTCGTTCATTCGGCGGGATGAGCGCCCTCAGACCAGCACCAGATTGTCGCGATGGATGAGTTCCGGCTCCAGCATATACCCGAGCACGGCTTCGATCTCCGCGCTCGGCCGCCGATGAATCAGCCGCGCCTCGGCGCTGCTGTAATTCGTGATGCCGCGCGCAACTTCTTGCCCGTTATCGTTGACGCACGCGATCACTTCCCCGCGACCGAAGGCGCCTTTCACATCGACCACGCCGATCGGCAGCAAGCTCTTGCCGTCGGCGGTGAGCTTCTGCACCGCGCCATCGTCGATCACGACGTGCCCGCGCACCTGCAGGTGATCCGCCATCCACTGCTTGCGCGCAGCCATGCGAGCGGTGCGCGCGATAAGCTGCGTGCCGATGAGTTCGCCCGACGCGAGGCGCGTGAGCACGTCGGCCTCGCGGCCGCTCGCGATCACCGTGTTCGCGCCGCTGTGTGCGGCGCGCTTGGCCGCCAGAATCTTGGTCAGCATGCCGCCACGGCCTAGGCTCGATCCCGCGCCGCCGGCCATTGCTTCGAGTTCGGGCGTGCCGGCATCGGCCTGTTCGACGAGCGTCGCGTTCGGATCTTTGCGCGGATCGGCGGTAAAAAGCCCGCGCTGATCCGTGAGAATGACGAGCGCGTCGCCTTCGATCAGATTGGCGACGAGCGCGCCGAGCGTGTCGTTGTCGCCGAACTTGATCTCGTCGGTGATGACGGTGTCGTTCTCGTTGATGACCGGCACCGCGCCCAGACGCAGCAGCGTGAGCAGCGTGGAGCGCGCGTTGAGATAACGCTCGCGGTCGGCGAGGTCGGCGTGCGTGAGCAGAATCTGCGCGGTGCGGATGCCGTGCGCGCCGAAGCTGCTCTCGTAGACTTGCGCGAGGCCCATTTGCCCGACGGCGGCGGCGGCCTGCAATTCGTCGATTTCGCTCGGGCGCTTGGTCCAGCCGAGCCGGTGAATGCCTTCTGCAATCGCGCCCGAGCTCACGAGCACGACTTCCTTGCCCTGTTCGCGCAGCGCCGCGATCTGCGCCGCCCACCGGGCAATGGCCGCGTGATCCAGTCCGCGCCCGTCGTTGGTGACGAGGCTGGACCCCACTTTCACTACGATTCGCTTCGCAGCGGCAATGACCGAACGCATCGTGCGCTTCTCTCCTCGGTTATCTGTCTTCGTCGTCCGCTTTATTCCCGGCGATGTCATCGCGAAAACGCACGTCGGCCGCGAGATCTTCCGCTTCCGCCGCACGCGACGCGTCCGAATGCGCCGAGATGTAGTCGTAGATGGCGTACACCAGCGCCTCGCAGCCTTGGCCGGTCAGCGCCGAAATTTCGTACACCGGGCCGTCCCACTCGAAGCGGTCGAGGAAGTCCTTCACGCGCGACGCGCGCTCGTCTTCCGGCACCATGTCGAGCTTGTTCAGCACGAGCCAGCGCGGTTTCTCATAAAGCGACTCGTCGTACTTGCGCAGTTCGTTGACGATCGCCTTCGCTTCCGCGACCGGATCGACGTTTTCATCGAACGGAGCGAGGTCCACGAGGTGCAGCAAGACGCCCGTGCGCTGCAAATGGCGCAGGAAGCGGTGACCGAGGCCCGCGCCTTCCGCCGCGCCTTCGATCAGCCCCGGAATGTCCGCGATCACGAAGCTCTTGCTCGGCCCGACGCGCACGACGCCGAGATTCGGCGCGAGCGTCGTGAACGGATAGTCGGCAATCTTCGGCCGCGCGTTCGAAACGGACGCGATGAACGTCGACTTTCCCGCGTTCGGCATGCCGAGCAGGCCGACATCCGCGAGCACCTTCAGTTCGAGCTTGAGCATGCGGCGCTCGCCCGGCTTGCCGTCGGTCTTCTGACGCGGCGCGCGGTTCGTGCTCGATTTGAAGTGCAGGTTGCCGAGACCGCCCGCGCCGCCTTGCGCGATCAGCACTTGTTGATTGTGCTCGGTCAGGTCGGCGATGATCTCGCCCGTTTCCTGGTCCGAAATGATGGTGCCGACCGGCATGCGCAGCGTGATGTCGTCGCCGCCTTTGCCGTAGCAGTCCGAACCGCGCCCGTTTTCGCCGTTGCGCGCCTGGTGCTTCTTCGCGAACCGGTAGTCGATCAGTGTGTTGATGTTGCGGTCCGCGACCGCGTAGACGCTGCCGCCGCGGCCGCCGTCGCCGCCGTCCGGCCCGCCGAAGGGGACGAACTTTTCGCGGCGCATCGACGCGCTGCCATCTCCCCCGTCGCCGGCGATGACTTCGATCCTCGCTTCGTCAATGAACTTCATGCGTTGCTCCGTCCCGTGTTTCCGTGCGATGACTGCCGCGAGTTGGAACTCGCTCAGTCGACACGCTATTTTGCCGTGACCGGCGCGTGCCGGGCACTCATATGCTTCGATTCTGTGGGCGCCGCTTTTTCCGGCGCGCCAATGAAAAAGGCCCCGCGAACTTCGCGGGGCCTTTTTTGCGGTCCTGAAGCCCGTGCAGTGAACCTTACGCTGCTGCCGGGACGACGACGACCGTGTGCTTCTTCGCTGCGCCCTTCGTCGTGAACTGGACGTGGCCGTCCGTCAGCGCGAACAAGGTGTGATCCTTGCCGATGCCGACGTTTTCACCCGGGTGCATGCGCGTGCCGCGCTGGCGAACGATGATGCCGCCTGCATTGATTGCCTGGCCGCCGTAAACCTTCACGCCGAGGCGCTTCGATTCCGAATCGCGGCCGTTGCGGGAAGACCCGCCTGCTTTTTTGTGTGCCATTTGCTATAGCTCCTTGACCGTTGCGCGACGCTTAAGCGTTGATCGCGTCGATGCGCAGTTCGGTGTAGTTCTGGCGATGGCCAGCGTGCTTTTGGTAGTGCTTCCGGCGACGCATCTTGAAGATCGTCACTTTCTTGTGACGACCTTGCGACACGACGGTAGCCTTGACGGAAGCCCCACTGACCAGCGGCGTACCGAACTGAATCGATTCGCCTTCGCCTACTGCGAGAACCTGGTCGAGCGTGATTTCAGCGTCAATGTCTGCCGGTATCTGTTCTACTTTCAATTTTTCGCCAACGGCAACTTTGTACTGCTTGCCGCCGGTTTTTATGACCGCGTACATTGAGAACCTCACTCAGAATTCGTTTTTCCACGCACCGCGCGGGGAAAACACGAGATTATACATAGGCTTAGACGCCGCGTCAAAAGGCATTGACATTTCGCGCAAGCGGCTTTGGCAGCCCGCCGTGCGTCATCGCCACCGCAAAGCGCCCCGTGAATCAAGCCCCAAAGCGCCCGGTGATTCGTCGCGGGTCCGATTCGCCTTATAATCCGCCGCATTACCTCATTTGCCGATCATGTCGTCCACCGCCACTTCCTCCCCCGACGCCGCCGCACTGCTTGCCCCGATCGCCGAGGACATGCAGCAGGTCAATCGCGTCATCCGGCAGCGCCTGGCATCAGAAGTGATGCTCATCAACCAGATTTCCGAGTACATCATCGGCGCGGGCGGCAAGCGGCTGCGCCCGGCGCTCTTGCTGCTCGTGGCGGGCGCGCTGGGCGATACGACCGGGCATCGCCACGAACTGGCCGCCGTGGTCGAGTTCATTCACACGGCCACGCTTCTGCACGACGACGTCGTCGACGAATCCGACCTGCGCCGCGGCCGCAAGACGGCCAATGCGCTATTCGGCAACGCGGCGAGCGTGCTCGTCGGCGATTTCCTCTACTCGCGCTCGTTCGAGATGATGGTGAGCGTCGGCAAGATGCGCGTGATGGAGATTCTGTCGGTCGCGACCAACATTATCTCCGAAGGCGAAGTGCTGCAGCTCCTCAACATGCACGACCCGGATGTGGACGAAGCGCGCTACATGCAGGTCATCCGCTACAAGACCGCGAAGCTCTTCGAGGCGGCGGCGCAACTGGGCGCGGTGCTTTCAGGTTCCGACGCGCGCACGGAAGCGGCGGCGGCGGAGTTCGGCCGACGCATCGGCACGGCGTTCCAGATCATGGACGACTGGCTCGACTACACCGGCACGCCCGAATCCATGGGCAAAAACGCCGGCGACGATCTGCGCGAAGGCAAGCCCACTCTCCCGCTCATCTACTTGATGGAGCACGGCACGGCGGAACAGGCGGCGCTCGCGCGCGAGGCGATCGAGCACGGCGGCACGGATCGCTTCGACACGATTTTCCACGCCATCACGACTTCGGGCGCGCTGGACCATACGCTCGAATGCGCGCGCAAAGAGGCGCAGGCAGCGGCGAACGCGATTTCTGCATTCCCCGCTTCCATTTACAAAGAGAGCCTGCTAGAATTATGCTCTTACTCGACGTCGAGGCAGTCTTGAAAGAGACTTTCAAGCCGGAAGCGTCCAAGTAACGAATTCGGGGTGTAGCTTAGCCTGGTAGAGCGCTACGTTCGGGACGTAGAGGCCGGAGGTTCGAATCCTCTCACCCCGACCAGAATTGCAAAAACCCGCATGGTTCGCCATGCGGGTTTTTTCTTTTTCGGCCGATGCTCCGCGGGCGAGCCCCAGCGGGCGGGCCCCGGCGGCCCGGGAAAGCCGTCTGCTATAGTCCATCCATCACCGCCCCTACTCGATCACCGCGTGGACAACCTTCCCTTATGGGCGCAAATCTGCGCCATTTTTCTGCTGCTGTTCCTTTCCGGTTTTTTCTCCATCTCTGAAACGTCGATGATGGCGCTCAATCGCCATCGGCTGAAGTTCCTGGCTACCCAAGGCTCGTTGGGCGCGCGGACGACGCAAGGTTTGCTCGCCAAGACGGATCAGCTGCTTTCGGTCATCCTGATCGGCAACAATCTGATCAACACGATCATCCCGGTCCTGACCACCTCCATCGCGCTGCGCACGTTCGGGCACGACAACGTCGTGCTTTCGGTCACGACGGGCGTGATCGCGTTCCTCATCATCGTGTTCGCGGAAATCGCGCCGAAGATCGTGGGCGCGACGTATCCCGAAAAGGTCGCGTTGCCGGCGAGTCTCGTGCTCGCGCCGCTCATGCGCATCGCGCGGCCGCTCGTGTGGTTCGTCAACCTTTTCGCCAACGCGATTCTCGCCGCGCTGCATATCAACCTGAAGGGCAACCGCGATCAGCGTCTGTCGCCCGAAGAACTGCGCACCATCGTGCTGGAAACCGGCAGCTTCATGCCGACCAAGCACCGCAGCATCCTGCTCAATCTGTTCGATCTGGAAAACATCTCCGTCGATGACGTAATGATCCCGCGCCGCCGGATCGAGGCGCTGGACTTCGACGCGCCATTCGACGACATCCTGCATCAGCTCGAGACGTGCTATCACAACAAGCTCGTCGTTTATCAGGGCGATATCGACCGCGTGCTCGGCGTCCTTCATGTGCGCAAGACGCTGTCGGCGCTGCATAACCAGGAACTCGAGCGCGACACGCTGCGCGAACTGCTGACCGAGCCTTATTTTGTGCCGGCCGGCACGCCTGTCTTCCAACAGTTGCAGTACTTCCAGGAGAGCGGTCACCGCATCGCGATCGTCGTCGACGAATACGGCGAGCTGCAAGGGCTCGTCACGCCGGAAGACATCATCGAGGAACTGATCGGCGAATTCACGTCGACGATTCCGCGCGGCGCGGGCTCGCGCGGCTGGGACGAGAACGGCGAGTGCATCGTGCCGGGCAGCATGCCGCTGCGCGAACTGAACCGCTGGCTCAAGCTGACGCTGCCGACGGACGGTCCTAAGACGCTCAACGGCCTGATCCTCGAAACGCTCGAAGACATTCCGGACGGCGACGTGGCGATGCGAATCGGCGGCGTGTATCTGGAAGTCATGCGCAGCGACGATCAGGCGGTTCGCACGGTCAAGATCTTTCGTCCGGCCCCGCCGACGAAGCGCGCATTGCGTTAGCCATTCGGACGAGTAGCCGGGCACGCGGGACGGCGGGATGATCGGTCATCTCGTTCCGATCCCGACCCCCGATCCGCTACCGCCGATGACTTCCGTTCCTTCCGCCGCGTTCCCACGCCCGGCCGACTCCACCTTCGAAACAACGTCCGACGGGCACTCGCCCGCCGTTTCGCTGCTCGCCGACACCTTGCGCGAAGCCGCCGAGCGCGGCGCGTCGGACATCCACGTCGAGCCATCCGAGCACGAATGGCGCATTCGGCTGCGCGTCGATGGCGCGCTGCACGTCTTGCGCCGTCCGCCGCCGCATTTGCGCGATGCCTTCGTCACGCGAATCAAAGTACTCGCGCGCATGGATATCGCGGAGCGTCGCGTGCCGCAGGACGGACGTCTGCGGCTCGCCTTGCCGGGCGGCCAGACCGGCGACTATCGCGTGAGTTCACTGCCGACGCTGTTCGGCGAGAAGCTGGTCCTGCGCCGGCTCGATGCCTTGCCGCGAGACCTGTCGCTCGGCGCGCTCGGCCTCAGCGACGAGCAAAGCGGCGTCGTCGAATCCGCCATTCGCGCGCCACATGGCCTCGTGCTCGTCACGGGTCCGACCGGCAGCGGCAAGACGCTGTCGCTGTACTGTTTCCTTCAGATGCTCAACGCCGAAGCGCGCAACATCTGCGCCGTGGAAGATCCTGCCGAGATCCAGCTTGCGGGCATCAATCAGGTCAGCGTGCGCGAAAAGGCGGGGCTTACTTTCGCCGTCGCGCTGCGTGCGTTCATGCGGCAGGACCCGGACGTCATCATGGTCGGCGAGATTCGCGATGCCGAAACCGCCGACGTCGCCGTAAAAGCCGCGCAGACCGGCCACCTCGTTCTCTCCACGCTCCACACCAACGACGCGCCCGCCGCCATCGCGCGCCTGATCGACATCGGCGTCGCGCCGTACAACCTCGCGTCGGCGTTGCGGCTGGTGACGGCGCAACGGCTGGTGCGCAAGCTCTGCGACGCGTGCCGCGCGCCGTCCGCGCTGACGCTTCCAGACGGCTTTCGTCCGTTCGAGCCGCGCGGCTGCCCGGCGTGTCACGGCATCGGATATCGCGGGCGCGTCGGTGTGCATCAGTTGATGCCGGTGTCGGATGGTATCCGCGAGTTGATCGTCGGCCGCGCGGCGACGCACGCGGTTGCGCGGCTTGCGCAATCCGAAGGCATGCCCGCCCTGCGCGACGCCGCTTTCGCACGCGTGCGCGAAGGCGTGACGAGCGTCGCGGAAGCCGCCGACGCGACGGAGATCGCGTGATGGCCGCCGACTTATCCGAGATGCGCGAGATGCGCGAGATGCGCTACGCGTGGCGCGGCATCGACGGGCAAGGCGCGTTCAAACGCGGCAAGCTGATCGCGGCGGATTCCGCTTCGGCGCGCGCCTCGTTGCGGCGGGAAGGCGTGACCGTGCTGGAACTCGACGCGTTGGGCGCAGCGCCGCCGCCGAAGGCATCGTCGGCGGAAGTCGGCGTGTTCACGCGCCAACTCGCCGGGTTGCTTCGCGCCGGGTTGCCGCTCGCGAGCGCGCTGGAACTGCTCGGCAACGCGGGCGGGCGCGGCGGTTTGCCGCGCATCGTCCGTTCGTTGGCGCGCGACATCACGCGCGGCGTGCCGTTCTCGGCGGCGCTCGCGCGTCATCCGGCGTTCGGCGCGTTGTACTGTCAACTCGTCGCCGTCGGAGAAGTAGCCGGTGCGCTGCCTGCGGTGCTCGCGCGTCTGGCCGACGATCGCGAGCGGGCCAGCGCCCAGCGCACGAAGCTGCGCGCCGCGCTCGCCTATCCGGTCATGGTGCTGCTGCTGTCGCTCGCGATCACGGCAGGGCTGCTGATCGGCGTCGTGCCGACTTTCAAGACGATCTTCGACGGCTTCGGCGCCGCGCTGCCCGCACCGACGCGCTTCGTGCTCGCGTTGTCCGATGGGGTCGCGCGACACGGCGTGCCGTTCATCGCGGTATGCGCGTGCATGACGCTCGTCGCGGCTCGCTGGCTCAAGCGATCGGCCCACGCCCGCGAGACGGCCGACCGCATCGCACTGAAGTTGCCGATTGCCGGTCCCTTGCTACGGTCACTGGCCGTCGCGCGCTGGAGCCGCGCGCTCGGCACGCTGCTCGCGGCCGGCACGCCGCTTTCCGACGCGTTCGATTCGCTCTCGCAGGCCACCGGGAGTCCGGTGTTCGATAGCGCCACCGTCGAGATCGCGTCGCGCTTGCGCAACGGCGAGCGACTCGCCGCCGCGATGCGCGCGCTCGGCTGCTTTCCGCAAGACGTCGTGCAGCCGATCGCCGTCGCGGAAGAATCCGGCTCGCTCGACTCCATGCTGCTCGATCTCGCTGCGCTCGCGGATCGTCAGGTGGACGAGCGCATCGGCGCGTTCGCGAGCCTGTGCGAGCCGCTCGTCATCGCGGTGTTGGGCGCGCTCGTCGGCGGACTCGTCATCGCCATGTATCTTCCCATCATTCAGCTCGGCAACGTGGTGTAGCATCGCGGGCCAAAGACATCGCACCACGACCATGCAGCCTCCGATCACTACGTCCGCCGCGCATCACGCGAGCCCATATCTGGCAACGTTCGCCGCGTTGCCGGTGGCCGCGCAATACGCGTTCGCGATCGTGTTCGGGCTGATCGTCGGGAGCTTTCTGAGCGTGGTCGTGCATCGCCTGCCGGTCATGCTCGAACGCGCGTGGCGTGCGGAACTCGACGCGGCGCTGCCCGATGCGCCGAAGCCACCGTCGGACGGCTATCCGGCGCGGTTCAATCTTGCCGTTCCACGCAGCGCCTGCCCGCATTGCGGTCACGTCCTGCGCGCGTGGGAGAACATTCCGGTCATCAGCTATCTCGCGCTTCGCGGGCGCTGTTCCGCGTGCGGCGCGCGCGTGAGTCCGCGCTATCCGCTGATCGAACTGGTGACCGGCGCCTTCGCTGCGCTCTCGCTCTATGCGTTCGGCCCGGACTGGCCCGCGCTCGCCGCATTCGGCCTGTGCGCAACGCTGTTGGCTGCGGGCCTGATCGACTACGACACGCGCTACCTCCCCGACGTGCTCACGTTGCCGCTGCTGTGGGCGGGGCTGATCGTCAATTTCGGCGATGGCGGCTTTGCGACGCTGCATGACGGCGTGATCGGCGCGATCGCGGGCTATCTGTTTCTCTGGTGCGTGTACTGGCTCTTCAAACTGGCGCGCGGCGTGGAAGGCATGGGCTACGGCGATTTCAAGCTGCTGGCGGCCATCGGAGCGTGGCTCGGCTGGGCGGCGCTCGCGCAGGTGCTGCTGATTTCGGCGGTGGCGGGCGCGCTGTTCGGTATCCTCTCGACATGGCGCGGACGCATGCGCTTCGAGGAGCCCTTGCCGTTCGGCCCGTTTCTCGCGGCGGGCGGCGCGATCACGCTTTTTATCGGGACGCCGCTTTATTCACTGTTCGGATGAGCGAAGGGAGCAACGGATGTTCAGCATCGGCTTGACGGGCGGCATCGGCAGCGGCAAGAGCACGGTCGCCGACCTCTTCGCGGCGCGCGGCGTGCCGCTAGTCGATACGGATCTCATCGCGCATCAGGTGAGCGCGCCGGGCGGCGTCGCGATGCCGCTGATCGCGAGCGAATTCGGCAGCGCGTATGTCGCGCCGGACGGCTCGCTGGATCGCGCGAAGATGCGCGAGCTGGTGTTCTCCGATGACACCGCGCGCGCGCGTCTCGAAGCCATCCTTCATCCGCTGATCCGCGCGGAAACGGAGCGGCAGCGGGCGGCCGCCGGCGGCGCGTACCACATCGTCGTGGTGCCGCTGCTCGTCGAGTCGGGCAACTGGGCGTCGCGGGTATCGCGGGTGCTCGTCGTCGATTGCCCGGTCGAGACGCAGATCGCGCGCGTCATGCGGCGCAACGGCTTTTCCCGCGAGCAGGTGCTGGCGATCATCGCAAAGCAGGCAGCGCGCGAAGCCCGCCTCGCCGCAGCAGACGACATCGTGGTCAACGACGAATCAGCCACGCTCGAATCGCTGGCGCATGACGTCGAGGCGCTGCACGGGCGATATCTCGAACTCGCAGCGCGGACCGAGCCGTGAGCAGCGCATTGCTTGCCTGAAACATCAGGAAAAGTTCCATTTATTGCCGCGAACCGCGTCAAAAGCGCCGTAAATGTGAGCGGATTTGCTAGGGTAAAGATGCGGCATTAGAATGTCCTGACTTCCGCTCATGGAAGCAACCGACCCACGCCGAGGCGAGCGCTTGATTCTTTACGAGTATCCCTTCAACGAGCGGATTCGGACGCTGCTGCGTCTCGAAGACTTGTTCGAGCGCTTCACGTTCTTCCTCACGCAGGAAGATCCCCGGGAACATCACGTTGCGCTCACCACGCTGTTCGAGATCGCGGAAGTCGCGGGCCGTACGGACCTCAAAGCCGATCTGATGAAGGAACTGGAACGGCAGCGGCAGACGCTGGCGCCGTTTCGCGGCAATCCGGGCATCGAACAGGAAGCGCTGGAAGCCGTGCTCGGCGAGATCGAGCAGACGCTTGCCGGGCTCACCGACATGCACGGCAAGACGGGGCAGCATCTGGCCGACAACGAATGGCTCGCGAGCATTCGCAGCCGCACGATCATTCCCGGTGGAACCTGCAAGTTCGATCTGCCGTCGTATTATGCGTGGCAGCAGTTGCCCGTCGAAGATCGCCGTCAGGACATCGCCAAATGGGTCATGCCGATGCTCGCGCTACGCGACGCCGCCGCTATCGTGCTGCGGCTCGCGCGGGAATCCGGTCAGGCGTCGAAGGTCATGGCCATGCAGGGCAGCTATCAGCAGATGCTTTCCGGGCGTACGTATCAGTTGATGCAGGTGCGCGTGTCGCCGGAAGTGCGCGTCATTCCCGAGGCGAGCGCGAACAAATACATGCTCTGGGTGCGCTTCACCGTGCAGGACGGCGACCTGAAACCGCGCGCCGTCGATGTCGACGTGCCCTTTCATCTGACGCTTTGCAGTCTTTGAACCACGCGCTTCGGCCTTATATGATCGAATGTCGATCAACGCTGGCTCAATCCAAAACGTCTCACCGTCATGACCACTGTCGTCAAATGCCCGACCTGCGCGAAGGAAGTGCGCTGGGTCCCGGAAAACCGCTTTCGTCCGTTCTGCTCCGAGCGATGCAAGCAAATCGATCTGGGCGCCTGGGCGACCGAAAAGTACCGTATCTCCGGTAACTCCCAGGAAACGCCGCCGGACGACGACTCGCACGGCGGCCTCAACTAACGCGCACTATGGCTGCGCTTCCGCCGCGAGCCATTCCAGCACCGGAATCGCGGCGGGCAACAGCGGCCCGACTTCCACGGGCAGCGTCTGCCACGCGATAGCCTGCCCTTCGCGGCCGAGCGGCGTGCCGGTCCACTCCATCACCTTGCAGAAGAAAAGCCGCACGTACGCGTGCGGATAGTCGTGCTCGAGCGTGCGCCACAGCTCGCACGCGGTCACGTCGATGCCGAGCTCTTCGTGCAATTCGCGCCCGAGCGCCGCTTCGACGCTTTCGCCCGGCTCCAGCTTGCCGCCCGGGAATTCCCAGTAGCCCTCGTACGGCTTGCCTTCGGGGCGCTGCGCGAGCAGATAACGGCCGTCCGGCTGCACCATCACGCCGACGGCCACTTCGGTCACCTTGCGGCCATCGGGAGCGAGATCACCCGAAGCGTTCACAACGTCCGACGCCCCGCTCATTGCTTGCGGCCCGACCAGTCCCGCGCGAACTGCCACGCCACGCGGCCCGAGCGCGATCCACGCTCCAGCGCCCAGACGAGCGCATCGCCGCGAGCAGCTTCGATCTCGCTCGCGTCGCAGCCGAAATGCTTCAGCCAGTGCCCGACGATCGACAGATAGTCGTCCTGTTTGAACGGATAGAAGCTGACCCACAGCCCGAAGCGTTCGGACAGCGAAATCTTCTCCTCGACCACTTCGCCGGGGTGAATCTCGCCATCGGGCGTGTGCTTGTAGGTCTCGTTGTCGCTCATGTACTCCGGCAGCAGATGCCGGCGGTTCGAGGTCGCGTAGATCAGCACGTTTTCCGACTGCGCCGCGACCGAGCCGTCCAGCGCCACTTTCAGCGCCTTGTAGCCGGACTCGCCTTCTTCGAACGAGAGATCGTCGCAAAACACGATGAAACGCTCGGGCCGCGTCGAGATGAGATCGACGATATCGCCGAGATCATGCAGATCGTCCTTGTCGACTTCGATCAGGCGCAGGCCGTCCTTCGCGTACGCATTGAGGCACGCCTTGATGAGCGACGACTTGCCCGTGCCGCGCGCGCCCGTGAGCAGCACGTTGTTGGCCGGCAGCTTGTTGACGAACTGCCGCGTGTTCTGCTCGATGAGCGCCTTCTGACGGTCGATGTTTTGCAGGTCGCCGAGCGCAATCTGCGAGATGGCCGGCACCGGCTGCAAAAAGCCGCGACCTTGCCGCTTGCGCCAGCGAAACGCCACAGCCGATTCCCAGTCGATTTCCGGCGCGGCGGGCGGCAGCATGCCTTCGATGCGCGCCAGAACCGCCTCCGCGCGCGTGAGAAATTGTTCGAGTTTGTCCATGTCCATTTCTGTGCGCGCCGATCGGGCGCGCGTTACGAGCGGTAATCCGCGTTGATGCTCACGTAGTCGTGCGAGAGGTCGCAGGTCCAGATCGTCGCCTGCTGCTGGCCGCGGCCAAGCAACACACGAATGGCGATCTCGCTCTTTTTCATCACGCGCTGGCCGTCTTCTTCGCGGTAGTCGGGGTTGCGTCCGCCCGCCTTCGCGACGAGCACGTCGTCGAGATACAGGTCGATCTTGCCGACGTCCAGATCGGTCACGCCCGCATAGCCGATGGCGGCAAGAATGCGGCCGAGATTCGGGTCCGACGCGTAAAACGCCGTCTTCACGAGCGGCGAATGACCGATTGCATAGGCAATCTGGCGGCACTCCGCGACGTCCTTGCCGCCTTCGACCGTGATGGTCATGAGCTTGGTCGCGCCCTCGCCGTCGCGCACGATCAACTGCGCGAGTTCCTGCGCCACGGACGTGACCGCGTCGCGCAACGCGGCGTACGCGGGCGAATCCGTGGACGTGATGGCGGGCAGGCTCGACTTGCCCGACGCGATCAGGATGAACGAATCGTTGGTGGACGTATCGCCGTCGATGGTGATGCAGTTGAACGAGCGATCCGCCACGTGCTTCACCAGCTCATCGAGGACCGGCTGCGCGACCGCGGCATCGAACGCGAGAAAGCCGAGCATCGTCGCCATGTTCGGCTTGATCATGCCCGCGCCCTTGCTGATGCCCGACAGCGTCACCGTATGGCCGTCGATCTGCACCTGACGCGACGCGGCTTTCGGCAGCGTGTCGGTGGTCATGATGGCTTGCGCGGCATCGAACCAGTGCGCGGCCTGTTGATTGGCGAGCGCGGCGGGCAGCCCCGCTTTCAGACGATCGATCGGCAGCGGCTCCAGAATCACGCCGGTCGAGAACGGCAGAATCTGCTGCGGTTCGACGCCCGCCAGACGGGCGAGCTCCGCGCAGGTCTCGCGTGCGTGCGCCATGCCGGGCTCCCCCGTGCCCGCGTTCGCGTTGCCCGTGTTCACCACCAGCGCGCGAATGCCCTTGCCGCCCGCGCGCACCGCGTCCAGATGCTCGCGACACACCGTCACGGGCGCCGCGCAGAAGCGGTTCTGCGTGAACACGCCCGCGACCGTCGCGCCTTCATCGACGCGAATCACGAGCACGTCCTTGCGATTCGGCTTGCGGATATTCGCTTCGGCCCAGCCTAGCGTGACGCCAGTGACCGGATGAAGCGCGGCGGGATCGATCGAGGGGAAGTTGACAGCCATGTTCGCGACTCGCTGAAGGTGGCGAGTGCCGGCTCGCATGCGCCGGCACGCTGTGAAAGACTGACGCCGCCGGCAGGCCGGGAGCGCCGTGAAACGCCGGGCGCGCAGCACAAGGCGTGCTCGAACCCGCAAAAACAAACGACGCATTGCTGCGTCGCTTGCCAGATTTGTCGGACGGACAGTTCGTTATACGAGTTTGCCGTGACAGTTCTTGTACTTCTTGCCGCTGCCGCACGGGCACGGGTCGTTGCGGCCGACCTTCGGCACGTCGTCGGCCGGGCGCGTGGCCACGCTGATGTCGTCGCCGCCAGCCATTGCCTGGCTGATCATCTGCGCGGTGGCCGTGGCTGCCGCGGCTGCGGGCGCAGCGGGCGCGGCCGCCGCGTTGTAGTCCGCATGCGTGAACGACACGTTCTCGACGTGGCTGCCCTTTTCTTCGTACTGCTCGGCGGCTTCTTCCAGTTGCTCCGGCGACTGGATCTGCACGTTCATCACGATGCGCGTGACTTCCTGCTTCACCGCGTCCAGCATGGCGGCGAACAGTTCGAACGCCTCGCGCTTGTATTCCTGCTTCGGGTTCTTCTGCGCATAGCCGCGCAGATGGATGCCCTGACGCAGATGATCCAGCGCCGCCAGATGCTCGCGCCAGCGGCTGTCGAGCGTCTGAAGCATGATCGAACGCTCGAACGCGCTGAACGATTCGCGGCCCACGAGCGCGACCTTCGCCTCGTACGCCTCGTCGGCGGCGGCGAGAACGGCTTCGCAGATTTCCTCGGCGTCGATCGAATTCGACTCGTTGATCATCTCCTGAATGGCGAGATCGAGCGACCACTCGTTGCGCAGCACTTCCTCCAACTCGGGCGCGTCCCACTGCTCCTCGATGCTGCCCGCCGGAACGAACGTGCGCACGAGGTCGGTGATCACGCTATGACGCATGGCCGCGATCGTTTCCTGCACGTCGTTCGCTTCGAGCAGTTCGTTGCGCTGCTGGTAGATCACCTTGCGCTGATCGTTCGCGACGTCGTCGTATTCGAGCAGTTGCTTGCGAATGTCGAAGTTGCGCGCTTCCACCTTGCGCTGCGCGCCTTCGATGGACCGCGTGACCATGCCCGCTTCGATCGGCTCGCCTTCCGGCATCTTCAGGCGATCCATGATGGCGCGCACGCGGTCGCCCGCGAAGATGCGCAGAAGCGGATCATCCAGCGACAGATAGAAGCGCGACGAGCCCGGATCGCCCTGACGGCCCGCGCGGCCGCGCAACTGGTTGTCGATACGGCGCGATTCGTGACGCTCGGTGCCGATGATATGCAGCCCGCCCGCCGCCTTCACGTGGTCGTGCAGCGCCTGCCATTCGTCATGCAGCTTCTGGATGCGCGCGGCTTTCTCGTTCTCGGGAATGGAGAGATCGGCTTCGATGAACGACGCCTGTTTCTCTACATTGCCGCCGAGCACGATGTCCGTGCCGCGACCCGCCATGTTGGTCGCGATGGTGACGACGCCCGGCCGCCCCGCTTCCGCGACGATTGCCGCTTCGCGCGCGTGCTGCTTCGCGTTGAGCACTTCGTGCTTGATGCCGGCCTGCATCAGCATGCCGGACAGCAGTTCGGACGCTTCGATCGACGTCGTGCCGACGAGCGTCGGCTGGCCCCGTTCGACGCAATCGCGAATGTCGCGGATGACGGCGTCGTAACGTTCCTTCGATGTCTTGTAGATCTGGTCCTGCTTGTCGACGCGCTTCGGCGGACGGTTCGTCGGAATGACGACCGTCTCCAGGCCGTAAATTTCCTGGAACTCGTACGCTTCGGTATCCGCCGTGCCGGTCATGCCGGACAGCTTCGCGTACATGCGGAAGTAGTTTTGCAGCGTGATGGAGGCGAGCGTCTGGTTCTCGGCCTGAATCTGCACGTGTTCTTTCGCCTCGACTGCCTGATGCAGGCCGTCCGACCAGCGGCGGCCCGTCATCATTCGGCCGGTGAATTCGTCGACGATCACGACTTCGCCGTTCTGCACCACGTAATGCTGATCGCGATGGAAAAGCGTATGCGCGCGCAGGGCGGCATAGATGTGGTGCATCAGCGTGATGTTCTGCGGCGCGTACAGGCTCTCGCCTTCGCCGATCAGGCCCCACTCGGCGAGCAGGCGCTCGGCTTTCTCGTGGCCCGACTCGGTGAGGAAAACCTGACGCGCTTTCTCGTCGAGCGTGTAGTCGCCCGGCTTTTCGACGCCCGTGCCGTCCGCCTTTTCCTCGCCGATCTGCTGTTCGAGCAGCGGCGGCAGCGCGTTCATGCGCACGTAGAGATCGGTGTGATCTTCAGCCTGACCGGAAATGATGAGCGGTGTACGCGCTTCGTCGATCAGGATGGAGTCCACTTCGTCGACGATGGCGAAGTTGAGCGGCCGCTGCACGCGCGCGTCGGTCTCGTAGACCATGTTGTCGCGCAGATAGTCGAAGCCAAACTCGTTGTTCGTGCCGTAGGTGATGTCCGCCGCGTACGCCTGCTGTTTCTGCGAGTGCTCCATCTGCGACAGATTCACGCCGCACGACAGCCCGAGAAAGTTGTAGAGGCGCGCCATCCACTCGGCGTCACGCTGGGCGAGGTAGTCGTTCACCGTCACCACATGCACGCCGCGGCCCGACAGCGCGTTCAGATACGCGGCGAGCGTGGCGACGAGCGTCTTGCCCTCGCCCGTGCGCATTTCCGCGATCTTGCCGTAGTGCAGAACCATGCCGCCGATCAGCTGGACGTCGAAGTGGCGCATTTTCAGCACGCGCCGGCTCGCTTCGCGGCAGACGGCGAACGCCTCCGGAAGAATCACGTCCAGCGACTCGCCGCCCGCGACGCGCTTGCGGAACTCGTCCGTCTTCGCGCGCAACTGATCGTCCGTATACTTCTCGACGGTCGGCTCGAGGGCATTGATCGCCACAACGGTCTTTTGGTACTGCTTGACCAGCCGCTGATTGCGGCTGCCAAAAATCTTCTGAAGGAAACCGGTCGTCATTGGATCAGTGTCTGCGTCGCGGCTTCGGATGGGCGGCAGCGCGATGCTGCGTCCGGGCTCGGAAAACCTCGGCGACTTAAGTCCATTGGGTGAAATTCGAATCGGGAATTTTAGCACGCGAGTCAAGCACATCTTGCGTCAGCGTGGGCGCTCGGGCGTTTGCGCCACGCGACAGTCAACGCGTTGAAAGCTTGGCCGCGCGGGCTTTCGCGGCGGGCGTCCACGCTAAGTGGAAGGCAGGCTCGCGGTACAATCGAGCGGTCGCATCACGCGTCCGCTGATTAAAAAATGAGCCGCTTTTCTACAAATTCAAGGTCTGCGCCGGGGCGGTTCGATCCGCGCCGACCGCAAGCCCTGGCCGACGTGCTGGATCGCACCGACGCGTTCCGCGCGCTGCGCGCGGGCGTCGAGCAAGTGGCGGCGCTCCAGCGCGATCTGACCGCGCTGCTGCCCGACTATCTGGCGGCGAATGTCGAGCCCGGCTTTATTAAGGACGGCGTGCTGGCGCTTTTCGCCGCGCACAATGCGCTCGCCGCGCGCTTGCGGCATATCGAGCCGCGGCTTCTGTCGGATCTCCAGCAGCGCGGCTGGGCGGTGGATTCGCTCAAGATCCGCGTGCGTCCCCAGTCGATGAAGGAAGCGCCGCCACCGAAGCAGGCGCGCATGTCCGCAGCGGGCGCGTCCGCGCTGCACGACCTCGCCGAGACGCTCGCGCCTTCGCCGCTACAGGAAGCGCTCGCGCGCATGGCGGCGCGTCACCAGGGGCGCGGGCAAAAAAAATGAGCGGCGCTTTCGCTGCCGCTCACCTTTCGTCCTGCTTTTTGCCGATGATCAGGCAAACGCCGTCTGCGTATCGAATGCGAAACCGCGCGGCGCTTTCTGCGTGTCCTCGAACGTGACGATTTCGAACGCCTCTTCGTTCGCCAGCAGTTCGCGCAGCAGCATGTTGTTCATCGCGTGACCGCCCTTGTACGCGGTGTAAGACGCGAGCAGCGGATGACCCACCACGTACAGATCGCCGATGGCGTCGAGCATCTTGTGCTTCACGAACTCGTCGTCGTAGCGCAGGCCGTCGTTGTTCAAGATGCGGTACTCGTCGAGCACGATGGCGTTGTCCATGCTGCCGCCGCGCGCCAGACCCAACTCGCGCATCATTTCCACTTCATGCGCAAAGCCGAACGTGCGAGCGCGAGCAATTTCGCGCACATACGACGTCGTCGCGAAATCGACTTCCAGCGCCTGCCCGGTCTTGTCGACTGCCGGATGGCGGAAATCGATGGTAAAGCTCAGTTTGAAGCCGAAATACGGTTCGAGACGCGCGAATTTATCGCCATCGCGCACTTCGACGGGCTTCTTCACCTTGATGAATTTCTTCGGCGCGTTCTGCTCTTCGATACCCGCCGACTGAATGAGAAACACGAACGAAGACGCGCTGCCGTCCATGATCGGGATTTCCTCGGCAGTGACATCGACGTACAGATTGTCGATGCCCAGTCCCGCGCACGCCGACATCAGGTGCTCGATAGTCGACACGCGCGCGCCGTCCTTTTGCAGCACGGACGCGAGCCGCGTATCGCCGATCGCCATGGCGGACGCGGGAATGTCGACCGGCTGCGGCAGGTCGATCCGAGAAAACACGATGCCGGTTCCAACCGGTGCCGGGCGCAGCGTCAGATCGACCTTGCGGCCGGAATGAAGCCCGATTCCCACGGTTTTGACGACGGTCTTGATTGTTCGCTGCTTCAACATGATTTTTTTCCGATAGCAATTCCCAATAAAGAGAATTAATCGTTCATTGAATTCTAATAGATCGAAGTATACTCCATTCGGAGTAAGTCGTCCCAAACGAAGAGGTATCAACTGTTTCCCTGTGTTACGCCGCGACGCAGGGCCAGTCAAGTAGAACGGGCCGATGGCCGGAATGGAGGCATTTCCGGTCATCGGCCCCAAGTTGTCGCCGAATGCGAGGGCGTCTTTACGCGTTGTACAAAGACAACGCGACGCCGCTGCGATCAGCGCAACGTCGCCAGAATGCTGCGAGCGTCGCTGACTTCGAACTTTCCGGGCGCTTCGACAGCGAGCGTCTTGACCACGCCGTTGTCGACCACCATCGCGTAACGCTGGGAACGGATTCCCATGCCACGCTCGGATAAATCCTGATCCAGTCCGAGTGCCTGAGTGAAACGCGCACTGCCGTCCGCCATCATCCTCACCTTGCCCGCGGCTTGGAGATCGCGTCCCCACGCGTTCATGACGAACGCGTCGTTGACGGAAACGCACCAGATTTCGTCGATGCCGGCGGCCCGAAACTCATCCGCCGCCTCGACATAACCCGGCACGTGTCTGGCGGAACACGTCGGCGTGAACGCGCCCGGCAATCCGAAGATCACCACGCGCTTGCCGGCGGTCCGCTCGCGCACCGCGAACCCGTTCGGTCCCACGGCACAGCCCTCGCTCGCCACTTCGATGAACTCGAAGAGACGCGCATCAGGCAACGTTTCACCCACTTCGATCATGCTCGGTCCTTCCCTCGTCAGTGCTCGAAACACCTTGCGATTGCATCGTCCCGCAGTCTCGCCTCGCGCTTGATCGACGATTCAGGTTTCATTTGCTCGTCGGCAAATTCGTGGAGGTCGGCTGGCCACGGCCTGGCGTCTGATGCTGACGCGGCCTTGGACAGTCGCCCCACGCGAAACCTGCGCCGCCTTCTCATGCTCGGCGCGTGCCTGCGGTGGCTGCATTGCTCTTGCTAGCTAGCGAGCAACGAGCACAGCGCGACTTCAGTCCGCTTGCTTGCGCAGGAACGCCGGGATGTCGTACGTATCGACGCCCTTCTCCTGCAATGCCTGCACGTGCGATGCCGCCGTTTCGCGCGACGAACGCCACACAGCCGGCGTGTCCAGCGAACCGTAATCCGTTGCCTGACCATGCTGCGGCGCGTACGTGTTGTGCGACGCGTGCGCGACCGGCTGGTTATCGGTGCCCGTGCGCAGGAGCGTCATCGGCGCTTGCTGCTGCTTCTTCGCCGCGCGGCCGAGGCCCGTTGCGACCACCGTCACGCGCAGGGCGTCGCCCATTGCATCGTCGTACACCGCGCCGAAGATCACGGTTGCGTCGTCGGCGGCGTAGCTCTTGATGGTGTTCATCACTTCGCGCGTTTCCGACAGACGCAGCGAACGGCTCGACGTGATGTTGACCAGCACGCCACGCGCACCCGACAGATCGACGCCTTCGAGCAGCGGGCTCGCCACGGCTTGTTCCGCAGCAAGACGCGCGCGATCGACGCCGGCGACGGTCGCCGTGCCCATCATCGCCTTGCCCTGCTCGCCCATCACGGTCTTCACGTCTTCGAAGTCGACGTTCACGAGACCGTCGACGTTGATGATTTCCGCGATGCCCGCGACAGCGTTGTTCAGCACGTCATCCGCGCACTGGAAGCACTTGTCCATCTCGGCGTCGTCGCCCATCACCTCGAAGAGCTTGTCGTTCAGCACGACGATCAGCGAATCGACGTGATCCTCCAGTTGCTGCGAGCCGGCTTCCGCCACGCGCATGCGGCGGCCGCCTTCGAATTCGAACGGCTTGCTCACGACGCCGACCGTCAGAATGCCCATTTCCTTCGCAATCTGCGCGACCACCGGCGCCGCGCCCGTGCCCGTGCCGCCACCCATGCCCGCGGTGATGAACACCATGTGCGCGCCGCGCAGTGCATCGGCGATACGCTCGCGCGCATCTTCAGCCGCTTCCTTGCCCTTCTCCGGCTTGGCGCCCGCGCCCAGACCGGTCATGCCCAACTGCAACACCTGCGGCGCGCGCGAACGTGCGAGCGCCTGTGCGTCGGTGTTCATCACGATGAAGTCGACGCCCTGCACACCCCGGTTGATCATGTGCTGAACGGCATTGCCGCCCGCACCACCAACTCCGACCACCTTGATGATCGTTCCGTTGGTTTCCGTTTCCAGCATTTCGAAATCCATGTTGCCTCCGTCAAGAATGAAGATCGGCGTTATCCGGTGAGAGATCGGGCAACCTCTCGCCGCGCGCTAGCCGCCGGTACCGGCGCGAATTATATTCATTACTTAAATACGTTTGTTTCGTACTGCTCTGTTCCACGCAAGCTTCAGAAGTTTCCGAGGAACCAGTCTTTCATTCGTGTGAGCACTTGCCCCATCGATCCGTTCTGCACCGCGACCTTGCGACCGCGCATGCGCTGCGAGCGTCCTTCCGCGAGCAGGCCCATGGCGGTCGAATAGCGCGGATTGCGCACGACATCCGCGAGACCGCCGGCGTACTCGGGCACGCCGATGCGCACCGGCTTCAGGAAGATGTCCTCGCCGAGTTCGACCATGCCGGGCATCATCGCCGCGCCGCCGGTCAGCACGACGCCGCTCGACAGCAACTCTTCGTAGCCGGATTCGCGCACGACCTGCTGCACGAGCGAGAACAGCTCCTCGACGCGCGGCTCGACCACCGCCGCCAGCGCCTGACGCGACAGCGTGCGCGGACCGCGTTCGCCGAGACCCGGCACTTCGATCATCTCGTCGGGGTCCGCGAGCGCCTGCTTCGCGATGCCGTACGTCACCTTGATGTCTTCCGCGTCGGGCGTCGGCGTGCGCAGCGCCATCGCGACGTCGCTCGTGATCTGATCGCCGGCAATCGGAATCACCGCCGTATGACGGATCGCGCCTTCGCTGAAGATGGCGATGTCGGTGGTGCCGCCGCCGATATCGACGAGCACGACGCCCAGTTCCTTCTCGTCCTCGGTCAGCACCGCCAGCGACGACGCGAGCGGCTGCAAGATGAGGTCGTTCACTTCGAGCCCGCAGCGGCGCACGCACTTCACGATGTTCTGCGCCGCGCTCACCGCGCCCGTGACGATATGCACCTTCACTTCGAGGCGAATGCCGCTCATGCCGATCGGCTCGCGCACGTCTTCCTGACCGTCGATGATGAATTCCTGCGTCAGGATGTGAAGCACCTGCTGATCGGTCGGAATGTTGATCGCCTTGGCCGTTTCGATCACGCGGGCGACGTCCGTCTGCGTGACTTCCTTGTCCTTGATCGCGACCATGCCGCTCGAATTGAAGCTGCGAATGTGGCTGCCCGCGATGCCGGTGAAGACGTTCGTGATCTTGCAATCGGCCATCAGCTCGGCTTCTTCAAGCGCGCGCTGAATGGATTGCACCGTTGCCTCGATGTTGACCACGACGCCTTTCTTCAACCCCTTCGAGTCGCTCTGACCGAGTCCGATCACCTCGTAGTGGCCTTCGCCCTTCAATTCGGCGACGATCGCGACCACCTTCGACGTACCTATGTCGAGGGAAACCAGCAGGTCTTTGTAGTCTTTGCTCATAGCGTGCTCATGCCTGTGATGTCTGCTTACTTCTTGGCCTTGTCGGTGTCGTTGATGAAGCGCATGCCGGCGGCGCGTATCGCGAAGCCGTTGGGATAACGCAAATCCGCATATTCGATGTCCTTGCCCCACCGCCCCGTGACCGCTGCCCACGACGCGACGAAGCGCTTGCAACGGTCATCCAGCGTGTCCTGATTGCGCTCGCGGCCCAGTTCGATCTGCGTGCCGTTCGAGAGCTTCACGGTCCACGCGAAACGCGGCGACAGCGTGACTTCCTCGGGCTGCGCGTCGAGCGGCGCGAACCACTTCTGGAAGTCGTGATACCGCGCGACCACTTCCTTCGCGGTGCCCTCCGGACCATCGAACGCGGGCAGGTCGTCGTCCAGTTCGCCCTGGTTCGCGGTGAAGAGCTCGCCGTCCACGCTGACCAACTGATCGCTGCCCCACGTGCCGAGCGGCTTGTACTCCTCCAGCGTCACGGCGATCGCGTTCGGCCACACGCGACGCACGCTCGCGCGGCGCACCCACGGCATCTGTTCGAACGCGGTGCGCGCGGTGTCGAGATCGACGGTGAAGAAGTTGCCCTTCAGGTGTCCCACGACGCTCGCCCGCACCGTCGGCGAATTGATGTGCGTCGTATCGCCGTCGATCTGAATCTCGCGCAGACGAAACTCGGGACGCTGGATCGCGTAGACGCCCGCCGCGCACAGCAGCATCAACACGAGCATGGCGTTGAGCGCGCTGGCGGCGAGATTCATCTGGCGAACGTTGTTCCACATGGTTGCGCTTCGTCAGTTCTTGAGGGTGAGAGACAGCACCTTCACAACCAGATCCTTGTAGCTGATGCCGACCGCACGCGCCGCTTTCGGCGGCAGCGAGTGATCCGTCATGCCCGGCGCGGTGTTCACTTCGAGGAAGTACGGGTGGCCGTCGGCGTCCAGCATGAAATCGGCGCGGCCCCAGTCCGTGCAGCCGAGCATGTCGAACGCGCGCTGCGTCAGTTGCTTCATGCGCGCTTCTTCGGCGTCCGTCAGACCGCAGGGAATCAGATACTTCGTGTCGTCGGCGACGTACTTCGCGTGGTAGTCGTAGAACTCGCCCGCCGGCACGATCTTGATGACCGGCAAATCGAGATCGCCCGCGATGCAGCACGTGTACTCGCCGCCGCCCTCGATGCTCTGCTCGACGATCACGATCTTGTCGAACTTCGCGGCTTCTTCCAGCGCCGGCACGAGCCGTTGCGCGCTCTTCACCTTGATGACCGCGACGCTCGAGCCTTCGCTCGCCGGCTTGACGAACAGCGGCAGCCCCAGCTTCGCGATGATTTCCTGCGCGCGCCCGGCGTAATCGTCGCCGCGATAGACGGTTTCGAACGGCGGCGTCGGAATGCCGGTCTGCTGCCACACGAGCTTGGTGCGCAGCTTGTCCATGCCGAGCGCCGAGCCGAGCACGCCGCTGCCGGTATAGCGAATGCCGTAGAAATCCAGCGCGCCCTGCAACTGGCCGTTCTCGCCATAGCCGCCGTGCAGCGCGATGAACGCGCGCTCGAAGCCTTCCGCCTTCAGATCCGACAACGGGCGTTCGGCGGGATCGAACGGATGCGCGTCGACGCCCGCCTCTCGCAGCCCTTCCAGCACGAGGCGGCCCGAATTGAGCGAGACTTCGCGCTCGGCGGAATTCCCGCCGAGAAGCACCGCCACTTTGCCGAAGACCTTCGGATCGATGTTGTTCACTGTGTTACTCATGACGTCGTTTGTTGCTGTCTTCACTGCGGCTGGCTCTGCGCGAGCCGTCCGCATACACCGCCGATGGAGCCCGCGCCCATCGTGATCACCACGTCGCCGTTGCGCGCGAGCGTCGTCACGGCGTCGGGCACTTCATCCACCGTTTCGACGAATACCGGCTCCACCTTGCCCGCCACGCGGATCGCGCGTGCGAGCGCGCGGCCGTCGGCGGCGACGATCGGCGCTTCGCCTGCGGCATAAACATCGGTGAGAACCAGTGCGTCCACGGTGGAGAGCACCTTCACGAAATCTTCGAAACAGTCGCGCGTGCGCGTGTAGCGATGCGGCTGGAACGCGAGCACGAGACGCCGGTCCGGGAATGCGCCGCGCGCCGCCGCGATGGTCGCGGCCATTTCCACCGGGTGATGCCCGTAGTCGTCGATCAGCGTGTACGCGCCTTCGTTGTCGTTCGTCTTCACGTCGCCGTAACGCTGGAAGCGCCGGCCGACACCGTTGAATTCGGCGAGCGCCCTCTGGATATCGGCATCCGCCACTTCGAGTTCAGTCGCAATCGCAATGGCGGCGAGCGCGTTCTGCACGTTATGCAGGCCCGGCAGATTCAGCACGATGTCGAGCGGCGGCGCGTCTTCGCGCATGGCCGTGAAATGCATGCGGCCGTCGCGCGCTTCGACGTTCACCGCGCGCACCTGCGCGTCGGCGCCGATGCCGTAGCGGATGATGGGCTTCGAGACGAACGGCAGGATCTCGCGCACGTTCGGGTCGTCGACGCACAGCACCGCGATGCCGTAGAAAGGCAGCCGGTGCGTGAATTCGATGAACGCCTGCTTGAGCCGCGCGAAGTCGTGGCCGTAGGTGTCCATGTGATCGGCGTCGATGTTCGTGATGACTTCGATCACCGGGAAAAGATTGAGGAACGACGCGTCCGATTCATCCGCTTCGGCGACGATGAAATCGCCGGTGCCGAGCCGCGCGTTCGCGCCCGCGCTGATGAGACGCCCGCCGATCACGAACGTCGGATCGAGCCCGCCCGCGGCCAGCACGCTTGCGACGAGCGATGTCGTCGTGGTCTTGCCGTGCGTGCCGGCAATGGCGATGCCCTGCTTCAGCCGCATGAGCTCGGCGAGCATCACGGCGCGCGGCACGATCGGCACGCGCCGATGGCGCGCGGCCAGCACTTCGGGATTGTCGGGACGCACGGCCGTCGATACGACGACCGCGTTCGCGCCTTCGATGTTCTGCTCGTTGTGTCCGATCTCGACGCGCGCGCCGAGTGCCTTCAGCCGCTCGGTGACGGCGTTCTTTGAGAGGTCCGAGCCGCTGACCTGATAGCCGAGATTCAGCAGCACTTCCGCGATGCCGCTCATCCCTGCTCCGCCGATGCCGACGAAGTGAATGTGCTTGACGATGTGTTTCATGACTTAATGTGCCTCCCGAGCTTGGCCCGTAAGACGCGCGCCGGCGACGTCGGCGCAGACGGTCGCGACCCGTTCGGTCGCGTCCGGTTTCGCCAGGGCGCGTGAGCGCGCGGCCATCTCCGCCAGCGTGTCGCGCGTCTGCGCACGCAACCAGCCGGCGAGCTTTTCCGCCGACAAATCGCGCTGTTGTATCAATTCCGCTGCGCCGTTCTTCGCGAGGAACGCGCCGTTGGTCGTCTGGTGATCGTCGACGGCAAACGGGAACGGCACGAAGAGCGCGGCCACGCCGACCGCCGCGATCTCGGACACCGTCATCGCACCCGAGCGGCAAATCACGAGATCGGCGGATGCGTACGCGCTCGCCATGTCCTCGATGAACGGCACGAGCTGCAAGTCTTCGCCGCGCGAAAGACCGGCCGTCGCGTAGTTCGCCTGCAATGCTTCGATATGCTTCGCGCCCGCCTGATGCACGATGCGCGGCCGTTCTTCCGGCGACAGCAGCGCGAGCGCCTTCGGCACCGTTTCGTTCAGCGCGGCCGCGCCCAGACTCCCGCCGACGACGAGGACGTTCAGCTTGCCCGCGCGCGACGCGTAGCGTTCTTTGGGCGGCAATGTCGACGTAAGTTCCGCTCGAATGGGATTGCCGGTCCATTCGGCATTTGGCAGAGCATTGGGAAACGCGACGAGCACGCGCTTCGCGAGATGCGCGAGCACCTTGTTCGCGAGACCCGCGATGGAGTTCTGTTCGTGCAGCACGAGCGGGCAGCCCGCGAGCTTCGTCATGATGCCCGCCGGAAACGTGATGTAGCCGCCCATGCCGAGCACGACGTCGGGTTTCACCTGGCGCAGCACGCGCAGGCTTTGCGAGCACGCGCGCATGAGATTCACCGGCAGCATCAGCTTCGTCTTGATGCCCTTGCCGCGCACGCCGCCGAAGCGCACGCATTCCATCGGGATGCCGTGCTTGGGGACGAGCGTCGCTTCCATGCCGCTCGCGTTGCCGAGCCAGACGACGCGCCACCCGCGCGCCTGCATCCAGTGCGCGACCGCGAGCCCCGGAAACACGTGGCCGCCGGTGCCGCCCGCCATGACCATCAGCGTGGGGCATTGCGCGCTCATACTTTGCCTCCGCGCATGAGCACGCGATTTTCGTAATCGACGCGCAGCAGCACCGCGAGCGCGACGCAGTTCAGCAAGATGCCCGAGCCGCCGTAGCTGACGAGCGGCAGCGTGAGGCCCTTGGTCGGCAGAAGACCGAGGTTCACGCCCATGTTGATGAACGTCTGCGCGCCGAACCAGATGCCGACGCCCTTCGCCATCAGCCCCGCGAACGTGCGATCAAGCGCCAGTGCCTGACGGCCGATCTCGAACGCGCGGCGCACGATCCAGTAAAACAGCAGAATCACGCAGATGACGCCGACGAAACCGAGTTCCTCGCCGATCACCGCGAGGATGAAGTCCGTATGCGCTTCCGGCAGATAGTTGAGCTTCTCGACACTGCCGCCGAGACCGACGCCGAACCACTCGCCGCGCCCGAATGCGATCAGCGAGTGCGTCAGCTGATACGCCTTGCCCTGCGCGTAGCGGTCGTCCCACGGATCGAGATAAGCGAAGATCCGCTCGCGACGCCACGGCGAGAGCCACACGAGCATGGTGAACGTGCCGACCGCAGTAAGCACCAGACCGCCGAAGAGCTTGCCATTCACGCCGCCGAGGAACAGCACGCCCATTGCAATGGCCGCGATCACCATGAACGCGCCCATGTCCGGTTCGAGCAGCAGCAGCGCGCCGACCGCGCCGACCGCCACGGCCATCGGCAAGAAGCCCTTGCCGAAACTGTGCATGAACTCTTGCTTGCGCACCGTGTAGTTCGCGGCGTAGATGGTCACCGCGAGCTTCATGATTTCGGACGGCTGCATGTTCGTGATGCCGAGCGGAATCCAGCGGCGCGCGCCGTTCACGCCCTTGCCGATGTGCGGAATCAGCACGATGACGAGCATCACGAGCGCGACCAGAAAGAGCTTCGGCGCGAGCTTGTCCCAGGTCTTCACCGGAATCTTGAACGCAATCACCGCGCCGACCAGCGCCGTCGCGACGGAAATGAGGTGCCGCACGAGGAAGTGATAGTCGCGGTACTGTGCGTACTTCGGCGAATCCGGCATGGCGATGGACGCGGAATACACCATCACGATGCCGAGCCCGAGCAAAGCGATCGTCACCCACAAGAGCGAGTGATCGTAGTCGAGCATGCGCGAGCGCGCGGGACGCACGCCGTTGACTGCGCTCGAAATGCCGCCCGAGCGCCCGGCGAGCGAATCGTTCGGAACCGCGTTCCGCTGCCCGGTGATTTTCGATCCGAAGCGGTCCGACCAGCTCATAGCATCACTCCCCGCGCGGCGGCGATATCTTCGACCGCGCTGCGAAACACGTCGGCGCGGTGTGCGTAGTTCTTGAACATGTCGAGGCTCGCGCACGCGGGCGACAGCAACACGGCGTCGCCTGGCTCGGCGATGCGCGATGCCGCCTGCGTCGCGGCTTCGAGCGTCGCGTGATCTTCGAGCGCGACGCCGGTGGCTGCGAGCGTCTCCCGAATGCGCGGCGCGTCGCGGCCGATCAGCATCACGGCACGCGCCCAGCGCGCAACCGGCGCTTCCAGCGGCGAGAAGTCCTGACCTTTGCCGTCGCCGCCCGCGATCAGCACGACGCGTTGCGCGAGGCCATCCAGCGCGGCGACCGTCGCGCCGACGTTCGTGCCCTTGCTGTCGTCCACGTAATCGACGCCGTCGATCTGCGCGATCACTTCCACGCGATGCGGTTCGCCGCGATACTCGCGCAAGCCGTGCAAGAGCGCGGCGAGCGGCAAGTCGATGGCGCGGGCCAGCGCGAGCGCGGCAAGCGCGTTGGCCGCGTTGTGCAGGCCACGAATGCGCAGCGCGTCGGCAGGCATCAGTCGTTTGGCAACGACGTTCGGCGCGGCAACGTCCTGCTTGCGGCGGCGCGACGGCGCGGGTTCGTCGGCAGCGTCGCGGTCGATGCCTTGCGCAAGCCACGCGATGCCGTTGTCGCGCAACAGACCGTAGTCGCCGACCTTAGACGGCTCATCCAGCCCGAACGTCACCACGCGGTCCTGCGCGATGTTCGCAGCGAGCGCCATCGTGCGGGCGTCGTCGCGATTCAGCACGCGCACCGTGCGCGGACCGAAGATGCGGCCCTTCGCGGCGGCGTAGGCGTCCAGGCCGCCGTGCCAGTCGAGGTGATCCTGCGTGATGTTCAGCACGGCAGCCGCATCCGGCGCGAAGCTGTGCGACGTTTCGAGCTGGAAGCTGGAGAGTTCGAGCACCCAGACGTCCGGCAGCGCGGTTTGATCGATCGCTTCGGCGAGCTTGTCGAGCATCGCCGGGCTGATGTTGCCCGCGACCGCCACGCGCTTGCCCGCGCGTTCGCACAGAAGACCGGTGAGCGCCGTGGTCGTCGTCTTGCCGTTGGTGCCGGTGATCGCGAGCACCTTCGGCTCGTAGCCGTTCACGGCAAGACCGGCGAGCGCCTGCGCGAAAAGTTCGAGTTCGCCCCACACCGGAATGCCGCGCTCCTTCGCCGCCGCGATCAGGGGCGCGAGGTCCGGCGCGAGCGGCGAAAGGCCGGGACTGATGGCAAGCAGTTCGATGCCGCCATCGAGCAGTCTGGTCGTGAACGCGCCGCCGACGAACTCCGCGTCGATGTTGTGAATCACCAGTTCCGACAGATTCGGCGGGTTCTCGCGCGTATCGGCGATCCGCAGCCGGCACCCGTGCCTGGCGCACCAGCGCGCCATCGCGAGGCCGGATTCACCGAGCCCCAGCACGAGCACCATCGGACTTTGCCGACCGGAAAACTTCTCGCCAAACATCGCTTTACCCTTTCCTGAAACCGAAGAAACCGCAGACGTGCACGATCAACGCAGCTTGAGCGTCGACAAGCCGAAGAGACACAACATCAACGTGATGATCCAGAAGCGCACCACCACTTGCGTTTCCGTCCAGCCGGACAGTTCGTAGTGGTGATGGAGCGGCGCCATCTTGAAGAAGCGCCGGCCTTCGCCGTAACGGCGCTTCGTGAACTTGAACCAGAAGACTTGCAGCATGACGGAGAGCGTTTCCGCCACGAAGATGCCGCCCATGATGAACAGCACGATTTCCTGACGAACGATTACCGCGATGGTGCCGAGCGCGCCGCCGAGCGCGAGCGCGCCGACATCGCCCATGAAGACTTGCGCGGGGTGCGTGTTGTACCAGAGGAACGCGAGGCCCGCGCCGCCCATGGCCGAACAGAAGATCAGCAGTTCGCCCGCGCCGGGAATGTGCGGAAAAAGCAGGTACTTCGAATACACCGAGCTGCCCATCACGTAGGCGAACGCCCCGAGCGACGCGCCGACCAGCACGACCGGCATGATGACGAGACCGTCGAGGCCATCGGTGAGATTCACCGCATTGCTCGATCCGACGATCACGAAGTACGTCATCGCGATGAAGCCCCACACGCCGAGCGGATACGTGATCGACTTAAGGAACGGCAGCATGAGGTCGGCGCGCGCGGGCAGGCCCATCGAGAGGCCGCTGCGCACCCACGCCATGAAGAGATCGAACACGCGCGTGTTGCTGGCCTCGGACACGCTGAACGCGAGATATACGGCCGCGAACAGGCCGATGACCGACTGCCAGAAATACTTCTCGCGCGACGACATGCCGCGCGGATCCTTGTGCACGACCTTGCGATAGTCGTCCACCCAGCCGATCACGCCATAGCCGAACGTGACGAGCATCACGATCCACACGAAGCGGTTCGTGAGATCGGCCCAGAGAAGCGTCGAAACCGCAATGCCCATGAGAATCAGCACACCGCCCATCGTCGGCGTGCCCGACTTGACGAGGTGCGTTTGCGGGCCGTCTTTGCGCACCGCCTGACCGACTTTCATCGCGGTCAGCTTGCGGATGACCCACGGGCCGCAGACGAGACCGATCAAAAGCGCCGTCGCGGTGGCGCCCACCGCGCGGAACGTAATATAGGTGAACACGCGCATGAAGCTGGCGTCATTCTGAAGCCATTGCGCGAGTGCGAGTAGCATGCTGGTCCTTCTCTTTCTGTGAGTCAGTGTGCAGCGGGCGCATTGCCCGCCGCGGGTTGTTGTGGGCTCGTCAGGGCGTCGACCACGCGCTCCATCTTCATGAAGCGCGACCCTTTCGCGAGATACGTTGCGCCGGGTCCGAACCCGGCTTGCTGAAGAGCGTCGATGAGTGCGGCCACGTCGTCGAAATGAACGGCGGTCTGCTTCGACGCCGCCGCGCGGAATGCGTTCACCGAATCGCGGCTCGCTTCGCCGAGCGCGAACAACGCGTCGATGCCGCGCTCGGCCGCATACGCGCCGACTTCGCGATGAAACGCCGGCCCTTCTTCACCGACTTCGCCCATGTCGCCCATCACGAGCACGCGCGGCGCGGCCTGCGCCGCGAGCACGTCGATGGCGGCGCGCATGGAATCGGGATTGGAGTTGTACGTGTCGTCGATGATGGTCGCGCCCGCGAGCGCGCCCGTCACCGCGCGCTTCACCTGCAAGCGGCCCTTCACCGGCTGAAACGCTTCGAGCCCGCGCTTGATGACGTCCAGCGAAACGCCCGCGGCCAGCGCGGCGGCCGTGGCCGCAAGCGCATTGCGCGCGTTGTGTTCGCCGAGCACGTTAAGCGCGATGTCGACGCGGCCGTGCGGCGTGCGGACATGAACCGTCGCGCCGTCGACCGTGCCCGTGACCGCCGCGTTCGATTCGTCGTCCGTCAGCGCGAAATCCATGATTGGATTGCCGGTGGCCGCCACGCGCCAGATGCTCGCGTAGTGGTCGTCGGCGGGGAACACGGCCGTGCCCGTCTCGCCGAGCGCGTGAATGACGGACGCATGTTCGAGCGCGACGGCTTCGACCGTCGCCATGAACTCCTGATGCTCGCGCTGCGCGTTGTTCACGACGGCCACAGTCGGCGCAGCGATCTTGCCGAGCGCGTCCGTCTCGCCGGCGTGATTCATGCCCAGCTCGACCACCGCTAGCCGATGCGCCGCGCCCAGTCGAAACAGCGTGAGCGGCAGGCCGATGTCGTTGTTGAAGTTGC
This sequence comes from Caballeronia sp. Sq4a, assembly GCF_023170545.1. Taxonomy (NCBI): domain Bacteria; kingdom Pseudomonadati; phylum Pseudomonadota; class Betaproteobacteria; order Burkholderiales; family Burkholderiaceae; genus Caballeronia; species Caballeronia sp. Sq4a. The sequence continues at coordinate 2,447,287 of NZ_CP084250.1, forward strand.
CCGCGGTCGCCAGACGCGCGTCTTCGCCGACTGCCGCCGCGAAGATCGACGCGATCATTTCCTTGACCGTCGTCTTGCCGTTGCTGCCGGTGACGGCCACGAGCGGCATGGTGAAGCGCTTGCGCCAGCCGTGCGCCAACGCACCGAGCGCCGCACGCGTGTCCTTTACCTTGATGACTGGCAGCGGCCAGGCATCGGAATTGCGCACATCGCGCGAGACGAGCGCGGCGGCCGCGCCACTCTTCGCCACCTGATCGAGGAAGTCATGCGCATCGAAGCGATCGCCCTTCACCGCGACGAACAGATCGCCCGCCTGCACGGCGCGGCTGTCGGTCACGACGCGTTCGATGGCGATAGCTTCGTCGCCCTGAAAGACCGCGCCGGGAATCAGCGCGGCGGCTTCGCGCAAGGTGAACATCGTCATTCGCCGCCTCCGCGTTGTTGCGTGGCGCGTGCGGCAAGCGCGAGGCGCGCGTGATCCTGATCCGAGAACGCGCGCTTTTTGCCCATGATTTCCTGCGTGGCCTCGTGTCCTTTTCCGGCGAGCAGTACGACATCTTCGCGCGCAGCCGAGCGCAGCGCCTGCAGGATGGCGCTCGCGCGATCCTCGATGCGCCGCGCTTTCGAGGCGTCCTTCATGCCGGCGGCAATCTGGTCGATGATGGCAAGCGGATCTTCGCTGCGCGGATTGTCGCTCGTGATGACGACCTGATCCGCGAGACGTTCGGCGATTTCGCCCATCAGCGGACGCTTGGTCGCGTCGCGGTCACCGCCGCAGCCGAACATGCAGACGAGCTCGCCGCCGCGCGCGGCAGCGATCGGGCGCAGCGCAGCGAGCGTTTTTTCGAGCGCGTCGGGCGTGTGCGCGTAGTCGATCACGACGAGCGGTTCATCGTTTTGCAGCCGGCCGCCGAGACGCTCCATGCGACCGTTGACCGATTCGAGCTTCGAGATGCGCGCGAGCGCGGCATCGAACGGAACGCCGACTTCCAGCAGCACGCCGAGCACCGCGAGCAGATTGCTCACGTTGAACGTGCCGAGCGTGTTCACTTCGACTTCGGCCTCGCCCCAGTCCGACGAAAGATGAAACGCGGTGCCCGTGGCGGTTGCGCGCACGCGGCTCGCGAGCAGCACGGCGTCGGCGCTCGGCGCGGCATCGGCCGGCATATCGACGGCGTACGCAATCGTGCGAACCTTGCCGCGCAGCGATTCGATGAGGCGCTGACCGGCGGCATCATCGCGATTGACGATGGCCGTTTTCAGCGACGGCCACGCGAAAAGACGCGCTTTCGCGGCTTCATAAGCCTCGAACGTGCCGTGATAGTCGAGATGATCCTGCGTGAGATTCGTGAAGATGGCGATGTCGAAGTCCGTGCCGTTCACGCGCCCCTGATGCAGCGCATGCGACGAGACTTCCATCGCGACAGCCTCCGCGCCTTGCGCCTTCAGTTGCGCGAGGCTGCGCTGAAGCTGCGGCGCATCCGGCGTGGTGAAGCCCGTCGACGCGAGCTTGCCCGGCATGCCGATGCCGAGCGTGCCGATGATCGCGCACGGCCGACCGAGCGCGGTCAGCGCGGTGGCGATCCACTGGCTGCACGATGTCTTGCCGTTGGTGCCCGTCACGCCGACGGTGAGCATCGACGCGCTCGGCTCGCCGTACCACGCGGACGCAATCGGACCCGCCAGTTCGTTGAGCGCGGGCACGGCCAACGCCTTCGACGCGTCCGGCTTGCCCGCGAAGTTCTCCGGCTGATACAGCGCGGCAGCCGCGCCCGCGCCGAGCGCCGCGTCCAGATACGGCCGGTTGTCCGCGCCATCGACGGCGTACGCCAGGAACACGTCGCCGCTTTTGAGCGAGCGCGTGTCGGCGTGCAAATGGGCCTCGGGCCGCGCATGGGCGCGCAGCCATTGAACGGCATGTGAAACGTCCTTCTGCATCTTGCTCTGACGGGGCGCGCTCATCGCACGACTCCCGGATGTGTCTTCGTGTTGCTCGACACGGCCACCTTCTTCGCCGTGTTCGCATTGTTCGAACCGTTCGCGTTCGCGGGCTGCGCGGACGCTTGCGTGGCGGAATTCGATTCGTCCGTCACGACCATTTGCTTGACCGGCATGTCCGGCGGCACGTTCAGCGCGCGCAGCGTGTCGCCGACGATGCCCGAGAACACCGGCCCCGATACCTGCCCGCCGAAGTGGCTGCCCGCCGTCGGTTCGTCGACGGATACGGCCACCACGATGCGCGGATTCGGCATCGGCGCCATGCCGACGAACGACGCGCGGTACTTCGAATGATCGTAGCCGCGGCCCGCGTGCTTGTATGCCGTGCCGCTCTTGCCGCCGACGCGATAGCCCGGCACCGCCGCATCCGGCGACGTGCCGTTTTTCGACACGACCGTCTCGAGCATGGCGCGAACCTCGCGCGCGGTGGTCGGCGAGAAGACCTGCTGACCCGCCGGCGGCTGATCGCCCGGCGTGCGGAAAATCGAGACAGGCAGAATCATGCCGTCATGCGCGATGGCGGTGTACGCGCGAGCCAGCTGGAACAGCGACGCCGACAAGCCGTAGCCATAAGACATGGTCGCCTGCTCGATGCGCCGCCAGCTCTTCCACGGCCGCAGGCGTCCGGTGACTGCGCCGGGAAAACCGACTTTCGGCGCCTGACCGAGACCCAGGCTCGTGTACATGTTCCACATTTCCTCGGGCCGCAATTGCATCGCAATTTTGGTCGCACCGATATTGCTCGACTTCTGAATCACGCCGCCGACGGTGAGCGTGCCGAAACCGGAGTCGTCCGTGATGCGCGCGCCGTCCAGCACGAACACGCCGCCGCCCGTTTCGACGAGCGTATTCGGCGTCACGCGATGCAGATCGAGCGCGAGCGAAACGGTGAACGGCTTCATGATCGAGCCCGGCTCGAAAGTGTCCGTCAGAATGCGGTTGCGCAACTGCTCGCCGGTCATGCGCGAGCGGTCGTTCGGGTTGTAGGTGGGATAGTTGACGAGCGCGAGCACTTCGCCCGTCTTCACGTCGATCACCATCGCCGCGCCGGCCTTCGCCTTCGTCTTTTCGACGGCCGCTTTCAGGTCCGTGTACGCGATGTACTGAATCTTGCTGTCGATCGAAAGCTCGACGTCCTGGCCGTTATGCGGCACGACCTGTTCGTCGACGTCCTCGACGATATGCCCCATCCGGTCCTTGATGACGCGACGCATGCCCGGCGTGCCGGCCAGCACGCTCTGGTCGCCGAGTTCGACGCCTTCCTGGCCCTTGTCTTCAATATTAGTAAAGCCGATCAGGTGCGCGGTGATTTCGCCTTCCGGATAGAAGCGCTTGTATTCGCCGCGCGAATAGATGCCCGGAATGTCGAGCGCCGCGACTTTCTGCGCGACCTCGAGCGGAACTTGACGCTTCACGTAGACGAACGTCTTGTCCATCGACAGCTTCGCGCGCAGGTCTTTCTGCGTCATGTCGAGCAGCTTCGCGAGTTCGGCGAGCTTGTCCGCGCCGAGATCGTTCGGGACGGCTTCAGGAATCGCCCAAATTGCCTTAACCGGCAGGCTCGTGGCGAGCACGAGGCCGTTTCGGTCGCGAATCTGGCCGCGAGTCGCGGGCATTTCCAGCGTGCGCTGATAGCGGCTTTCGCCCTGTTTCTTGAAGAAAGCGTTGCCCGGGCCCTGAATCCAGAAGGCGCGCGCCGCCAGCGCGACGAACGCCATGAACAACAGGAACACGACGAGCTTCGAGCGCCACATGGGCAGGCGCACGGCGAGAATCGGATTGGGCGTGTAGGCGACGTCCTTCTGCTTCGCGGATTTCTTCATCGTTTGACTCCGCGTGCGGACGGCGCCGAGGCAGGCAACGGCGGCGGCATGGGTGCTTCGGCGGCCTTCGCGGTCGCCGGGTCGTAGGTCAGGTATTGCGTGCGGCCGGTTGTCACGGGCTGCATCTTCAGTGAGTTAGTGGCCAACTGCTCGATGCGCGAAGTCTTCGACAATGCGCTCTGCTGATACTGGAACTGCGCGTAATCCTGCTGAAGCTGGCGCTCCTGCGACTGCGCCCGCTGCAATTCGATGAACACCTGCCGCTGCTTGTTCGTGGCGCTGACGACCGACAACGCGCACCCGAGCACGACGATCAGGAGAAAAATGTTGAGGCGGTTCATGGCGCGATGCGCTCCGCGATACGCATGACCGCGGACCGGGCGCGCGGGTTGTCGGCGACTTCGGCATCGCTCGGAAACACGCGGCCGACGATCCGCAGAGGCGGACTCGGCAGATCGACCGCGCGGATCGGCAAGCGACGGTCCACCGCCGGCGCGCTCGATTGCGCCTGCATGAACCGCTTGACGATCCGGTCTTCGAGCGAATGAAAGCTGATCACGACCAGCCGCCCCCCTTGCTCCAACAGCGAAAGTGCCGATTCAAGAACTACTTGCAGCTCCGCAAGCTCTTGATTGATGTGAATCCGTATAGCTTGAAAGGTGCGAGTTGCCGGGTCCTTGCCCTTTTCACGGGTCTTGACGACGTGACCCACGATTTCGGCAAGCTCGCGCGTGCTGACGAGAGGCCCAAGACGGTCGGACTCTGCCCGGCGAGCAACAAGCGCCTTTGCAATCTGAAAAGCAAACCGTTCTTCCCCATAATCTCTGATCACCTCCGTCATTTCCTGCACCGTGGCCCGCGCGAGCCACTCGGCCGCCGACTCGCCGCGCGTCGGGTCCATCCTCATGTCGAGCGGACCTTCCGCGCGGAAACTGAAACCGCGCTCGGGATCGTCCACCTGCGGCGACGACACCCCGAGGTCCAGCAACACGCCCGACACCCGTTCTATCCCGCGCTCGGTCGCCGCGCTTCGCAACGCGGCGAAGCTGTCATGCACGATCGAAAAGCGCGGATCCTGAATCTGTTGCGCCGTGGCGATGGCGAGCGGGTCCTTGTCGAACGCGATCAGCCGCCCTGCCTCGCCCAGCCGCTGCAATACCGCCCGGCTATGACCGCCGCGCCCGAAGGTGCCATCTATATAGATACCGTCGGCGCGCGTGATCAGTCCGTCTACCGCTTCCTTCAACAGCACCGTGCGATGCTGCAAGTCATTTCCCATCGCAGGTGCCATGTTTTTCAGCGCCGCGTCAGAAAGTGAAATTCTTTAGCGCGTCGGGCATGCCCTGCGCCATGGCTGCGGCTTCCTTCGCCGCGTACGTCTGCGAGTCCCATAATTCGAAGTGAGCGCCCATGCCGAGCAGCGTCACTTCTTTTTCCAGCGAAGCGGCAGCACGAAGCTCGGGCGAGACCAGCACGCGCCCGGCAGTATCGAGTTCGACATCCATTGCGTTGCCGAGGAAAATGCGCCGCCACCACATGGCTTCCATGGGAAGCGCGGCAACCTTGGCGCGAAAGACTTCCCACTCCGGGCGAGGAAACAGCAACAGGCATCCATCCGGGCTCTTCGTGAGCGTCACCCGGCCTTCTGCCTGCCCTTGCAGCGCCTCCCGATAGCGGGACGGAACCGACATCCGCCCTTTCGCATCGAGCGTCAGCGCCGACGCCCCTTGGAACACTCGCCCTTCTCCCCGTTTGTCGCTGCCTGACTGTCGATGCCCACCGAGACGCCGCGCATGCCTTGAAACTGCCGAAAAGTAGTCGCTGAATCACACAAACAACCACTTTCTCACACTGTCTCCCACTTTAGAGGAACGCATTTCCTCGGTCAAGACGCGTGGCTTTTTTTCGGGGAGCTTTTACTCGCTAGAACAAGGACTTAGCGAAGGGACTTATTGCCGACAGGAAGGGGAAAATCGTTTGAAATTAGAGAACTAGTGAGGGAAGCGAACGTAAAGTATGAACATCTGCGCCGCAGACGCGTGAAATGTAACGGTTTCCGCGAGCGCTCCGGGCGCTCGACGGATTCCATTGTTCATACAAACAACTGGCGGCGGCACTTGGACGCCTATACGTAGTAGGCGGTGCGCGTCATCACCTTCGCCGCCGCTCGCATCATGAGACGTACAGGAAACGGCATCTCCAATCCACCCGCGCCGATGGCGGCGGCGGCGTGCGCGCTTTCGTCCTGGCGCATCTGTTCAACGATCGCGCGAGAAGCGTAGTCGGTGGCAGGCAGCGTTTTCATGTGGCCGTCGAGATGCTGCTCGACCTGGCGTTCAGTTTCCGCCATGAAGCCTAGGCTCGCGCGGTCGCCAAAACGGCCCGCGACGAAACCGATGGCGAGCGCGCCCGCATACCACAGCGGATTCAGAAGGCTCGGGCGCGAGTCGAGGTCTTTGAGACGCTGCGACGTCCATGCGAGGTGATCCTCCTCTTCGCGGGCGGCCTGCTCGAAGCTCGCCTTCAGGCCCGGTGATTGAGTCGCGAGCTTCTGCGCCTGATAAAGCGCCTGCGCGCAGACTTCGCCGACATGGTTCACGCGCATCAGACCGGCTGAATGAGCCTTCTCCTCGTCAGTGAGCTGCGGCGCGTCAGCGATCATGCCGCCCTCCACGAGAACCGGCATGTTCGATTGCGGCACAGGCCGCGACATGCGGCTTACTCCGGTCATGGAACGCAGGCCGCGATCGAACTCGCCAATGATTTCATCGAGCGTCATGTTCTCACCTCGTTGTTGATGTCATCGTTTCGCGCAATGTCGCACGGGACGATTAGCAATCCCTATTCTCCCGGTCAGACATGCGAAAACGGCCGTCGACGAGCGCCATTTTTTGTAATTAGGGCAAACACGACTCGCAAAACTGCTGCAAAACCAGGATTTTAGCGCATGTTGCGTAAACGTCACACGTAGCCGCGGGCGCGGTCCCTTTTCCTTTGTGCGAAAAGTCGTGTTTGTTACATTACGTGTCACTTCGCAAAGAAGACCCCGGCAGGGACCGTCAACACACTGGCGCTAGAACAGTGACCTTGCCAAACAAGTCGCAAAACACTCCTTGGAGATCTACACAATGAAAAAGTCGCTTCTCGCTCTTGCAGCATTGGGCGTCTTCGCTGGCGCCGCACATGCGCAGAGCAGCGTGACGCTGTACGGCATCATCGACGCAGGTTTCGCCTATTCCAATAACGTCAACGGTCAGAAGCTGTACTCCATGAGCAGCGGCAACGTGCAGGGCAGCCGTTGGGGCCTGCGTGGCACGGAAGATCTGGGCGGCGGTCTGAAGGCCCTGTTCGTGTTGGAGAACGGCTTCAACGTGTTCAACGGCCGTCTCGGTCAAGGCGGCTCGGAGTTCGGCCGTCAGGCGTATGTCGGTCTGTCGACGGCGCAATTCGGCACGGTCACGCTGGGTCGCCAGTATGACTCCGTGGTCGACTTCACCGGCGCGTTCGAAGTCGGCAGCCAGTGGGCGACGTACTACGGCGCGCACCCGGGCGACCTCGACAACATGAACAACTCGAATCGCGTGAACAACGCGATCAAGTTCACGAGCGCCAACTACGCAGGTTTCTCGTTCGGCGGTCTGTATAGCCTCGGCGGCAACGCTGGCCAGTTCAACCGCAACCAGATTTGGTCGGTCGGCCTTGGCTACTCGCAAGGTCCGCTGCAATTGGGCGCGGGCTACCTGAACGTCAAGGACCCGAACTACTCGTTCTTCGGCAACACGCCGGCGTCGAGCACGACGGGCTCGAACATGGCCGGCAGCCGCGTGTATTCGGGCTACGCTTCGGCTCATACGCAGCAAGTGATCTCGGCAGGCGCGGCGTACACGTTCGGCGCGGCGACGGTCGGCGCGACGTATAGCAACACGCAATTCAAGGATGTCGGCACGGAAGCAGGCACCGGTCTGAACCCGGCTGGATACACGGGCGGCACGGGCAAGTTCCACAACGCCGAAATCAACTTCAAGTATCAGTTGACCCCGGCCCTGCTGGTTGGCGCTGCCTACGACTACACGAAGGGTTACGGCCTGGGCAATGCGAAGTACCACCAAGGCATGCTTGGCGCGGACTACTTCCTGTCGAAGCGCACGGACGTGTATATCGACGGCGTGTATCAACACGCTTCGGGCACGGACTCGACGCGTGGCGCCGCAGTCGCCAACATCAACGGCCTGTCCCCGTCGTCGACGTCGAACCAGGTCGCAGCGCTGGTCGGTATCCGCCACAAGTTCTAAGAAGCTCGTAATAAAGCGGGATCTGTTGAAAGGCGCCTTCGGGCGCCTTTTTTTGTCTCAACCTCCCGCCACGCGCCATGAAAAAAGCCCTCGCGTCTTGCGACGCGAAGGCTTCGATAGATGCGAGCGAGATCCGCTCAGACCGTACCGTCGCGCAACTCGCGGCGAAGAATCTTGCCGACATTGCTCTTCGGCAAGTCCTTGCGAAACTCGATGATGCGCGGCCGCTTATAGCCCGTCAGCCGTTCCTTGCAGAACGCGATCACGTCCGCTTCGGTCAGGTTGTCGTCCTTACGCACGATGAAGAGCTTCACCGCCTCGCCCGAATTCTGATCCTTCACGCCGACCGCAGCCACTTCGAACACGCCCGGCAACATCGCCACGACATCCTCGATTTCGTTCGGATACACGTTGAAGCCCGAGACGAGAATCATGTCCTTCTTGCGATCGACAATCTTCACATAACCGCGCTCGTCGAACACGCCGACATCGCCTGAGCGGAAGAAACCATCGGGCGTCATCACCTTCGCCGTTTCGTCCGGGCGATTCCAGTAGCCGGCCATCACCTGCGGTCCCTTGATGCAGATCTCGCCGGCCTGCCCGAGCGGCACTTCGTTGTTGTCGTCGTCGCGGATGGAGACTTCGGTCGATGGCAACGGCAAGCCGATGGTGCCGGTGTACTCGGTGGCCGTCACCGGGTTGCACGTGACGCAGGGTGAAGTCTCCGACAGCCCGTAGCCTTCGACGATCGGCACGCCGGTCACCGCGAACCAGCGCTTTGCGACCGCCTCCTGGACCGCCATGCCGCCGCCGTTCGCCGCGATGAGCTTGGAAAAATCCAGCTTCGAGAAATCGGGATGATTCAGCAACGCGTTATAGAGCGTGTTCACCGCCGGAAACGTGTTGATGGGAATGCCCTTCAGTTCCTTGATGGTGCCCGCGATATCGCGCGGATTCGGAATCAGCACGCCGAGCCCGCCCGTGCGGATGGTGAGCATGCCGCACACCGTCAACGCGAAGATGTGATACAGCGGGAGCGCGACGACGCACACGAACTGGTCGATGTCGGGCCGCTGTCTGCGCGCCGGCTCCAGCCACACTTCGGATTGCAGCACATTGGCAATCAGATTCCGATGTGTCAGCGTCGCGCCCTTCGCCACGCCGGTGGTGCCGCCGGTGTATTGAAGGAACGCGACGTCGTCCGGTGTCTGCGCGACCGGCTCCAGCGCGTGGCGGCTGCCTTCGCTGATCGCATCGTTGAAGCGAATGCTGCCCGGCAAGTTGAACGCAGGCACCATCTTCTTCACTTTTCGGACGACGAAATTGACCAGCAGGCCCTTCATGCCCATCAGGTCGCCCATTGCCGCGACGACGACATGCTTGATCGCCGTGTTCTTGATCACGGCCTCGAGCGTGGTCGCAAAATTCTCGAGAATGACGATGGCTTCCGCGCCGCTGTCGCGAAGCTGATGTTCCAGCTCGCGCGGCGTGTAGAGCGGGTTCACGTTCACGACGATATAGCCCGCGCGCAGCACGGCCGCGATGGCGATCGGGTATTGCAGGACGTTCGGCATCATCAGCGCGACGCGCGCGCCGCGCTTCAAGCCCTTGTGCTGCAGCCATGCAGCGAGCTTTTTCGACATGTCGTCGAGCTCGCCATAGGTGATCGCCTGCCCCATGCAGAGGAAGGCGCGACGGTCGCGGTTGTTGCGAAAACTGTCTTCAAGCAACTGCGAGACCGACCGGTACGCCGACACGTCGATCTCCGCAGGTACGCCGGCCGGATACGATTTCAGCCAGATTTTCTCCATACGGCGTCTCCTTATTTAATTTTCGAATGGTCGTGCGAAAACAGGATGCTAGCCGCTCCGTTCCGTTCCGACAATCCGGTTAGACGCCGCATTCCAGACCACTTCGGGTCGGGTCTTTCCATACTTCTCAATGCACTGACTCCACTTCCACCAGGCAATCGTAGAACGTCGCCGATCCCCCCAGATCGGTCAAAGCCTGGCTCGTTACTTGATTGGCGTTGCAGCCATCGGGGGACAACTTCTTCCACCAGATCGACAAGCCGACGACCACGCCTTCGCGCGCCCGATCGGTGACACGCGCACGCGCCTGCATCGACCCACGATCGTTGAAGATCCGCACCTGCGCGCCGTCCGCGATACCGCGTGCGTCGGCGTCCGCCGGGTGAATGTCGAGATGCGGCTCCGCCTCGGTCGCGCGCAGACTCTCGATGTTCACGAAGCTGCTGTTCAGGAAGTTGCGCGCGGGCGGCGAGATCATCGCGAGCGGATAGCGCGCGGCGAGTTCCGGCGCCGCTTCCGCCGACTCGTACGGCGGAAGGTAGTCCGGCAGCGGGTCGAGACCTTCGCGTGAGAGACGTTCGCTGAAGAATTCGCACTTTCCTGATGGCGTGCGAAATCCTCCCTGCGCGAGCGGCGCGTCGGGAATGTCGAGTTCGAGCCAGCGCGACGCCTTTAGTGCCTCCCATCCGCGACCGTTCAGCGTGGGGTCGTCCCAGCGAAAGGCTTTCGACGCAATCTGCTCGTCCGTTTCGAAGAGGGCAGGCTCGGTGAGCTGCATCGCGCGGGCAAGGCCGCGGAAGAAATCGGTGTTCGGACGCGACTCGCCCACCGGCGGTATGGCCGGCAGGTTCGCCATGATGTGCGTGTGACCGTACGACTTGTGGACGTCCAGGTGCTCGAGCTGCGTGGTCGCCGGAAAGATAAGGTCGGCGTAGTCGGCGGTATCGGTCTGAAAGTGCTCCAGCACGATGGTGAACAAGTCCTCACGCGCGAAGCCAGCCGCAACTTTCGCCGAGTCCGGCGCAACCGCGACCGGGTTCGAGTTGTAGACGATCAAGGCTTCGATTTTGGGCCCGAACGCGGCATCGCCCGGATGAAGCAAGGCGTCGCCGATTGCGTTCATATTGATGCTACGCGGCAGCTTGTGCGGCCAGCCCGGCAGCAAGTCCGGGCGTTCGAGCGCGGCATTGTCGACCGGTGCCCAGCCCGACGACGACAACAATAGACCGCCCGACCGCTCGCGCCACGCGCCCGTCAGCGACGGCAGACACGCGACGGCGCGCACCGCGTTTCCACCGCCGCGCACACGTTGCATGCCGTAGTTCAGGCGGATGGCGGCTTTCTTGGTCGAGCCGAATGCGCGCGCCAGATCGACGACGGTCTGTTCCTCGATGCCGCAAATCGTCGCCACGCGCGACGGCGGATACTGCGCGGCCCGCGCCGCGAGTGCGTCGAAACCGACGGTGTGATCTGCGATGTACGCGTGATCCACCAGGTTTTCGCGGATCAGCACGTGGATCATGCCGAGCGCGAGCGCGGCATCCGTGCCGGGCCGCAGCGCGATGTGCTGATGACATTTCTCGGCGGTCAGCGACCGGTACGGATCGATTGCGATCAATTTGGCGCCGCGCCGCTTCGCCTCCTGCGCGCGCGTCCAGAAGTGCAGGCTCGACGCGATCGGGTTCGAACCCCAGATCAGAATCAGCTCGCTTTCCTCGAAGAACTCGACGTGCATGCCGATGCCCGCGCCATACGTATAGCGCAGCCCCGCCGCACCGGCTGCCGCGCAAATCGTGCGATCGAGTCGTGACGCGCCGAGCACATTGAAAAGACGCGCGGCAATGCTTTCGCCCTGGACGAGACCCATCGTTCCGGCGTAGCTGTACGGAAGGATCGCTTCCGGCGCACGGCGCGCGATCGGACCGAGGCGCTCGGCGGCTATTCGCAGCCCAGCGTCCCAACTGATCCGTTCGAAACGATTGGAGCCCTTCGGCCCGACACGAATCAGCGGCGTGAGCAGGCGGTCCTTGTGATGCGTCCGCTCGGCGTATCGCGTGACTTTCGTGCAGAGCACGCCTTGCGTCGGCGGATGATCCGGATCGCCACTGACCTTCACTGCTTTGCCATTCTCTACGGTCACGCGCATCGCGCAGGTGTCGGGGCAATCGTGCGGGCAAACGGCTCGGGCAAACTCGGCTGGGGCGTTCATCGGATAGTCCGGTCAATCGGCAAGGGCGGCAGATGCCAGAATTCTATTACGCCGGCTATGCGACCGTCCGTCCGATGACTCAAATAGTGGCGGCGTAGAATGAACCAGAGCTGCATCACACGGTTGGTCCGAATTCAAACAAGCGAGCGGTTCAATGAATCTGATTCCGGAAATCGAAGCATCTCACGATGAAATCCAGGCTCTCCGACGAACGATCCACGCTCATCCCGAACTGCGCTATGAAGAGGTAGGGACTGCAAAACTGGTGGCGGAGAATCTCGAACGCTGGGGGATCGAGGTCCATCGAGGATTGGGGAAGACAGGCGTCGTTGGCGTTTTGAAGCGTGGGACGGGCGGTGCGTCTATCGGGCTGCGCGCAGACATGGACGCCTTGCCGATTCAGGAAACCAACAGCTTCGGCCATAAGTCGACTCACGCCGGACGCATGCACGCGTGCGGTCACGACGGGCACACGGCCATGTTGCTTGGCGCGGCCAAGTATCTCGCGGAACACGGAAGGTTCGACGGAACGGTCGTTTTCATCTTTCAACCGGCCGAAGAAGGCGGCGCCGGCGCGAAGGCCATGATCGACGATGGACTTTTCACCCGCTTCCCCGTCGACGCCGTTTTCGGCATACACAACTGGCCTGGCATTCCGGCAGGGCACTTCGGCGTGACGGAAGGGCCGATCATGGCGTCGAGCAATGCGTTTCGTATCAACGTCCGCGGAGTTGGGTCGCACGCCGCTTTGCCGCATAACGGACGGGATCCCGTCTTCAGCGCGGTTCAAATCGCCAATGCGCTGCAGAGCATCATCACGCGCAACAAGAAGCCGCTCGATACGGCCGTGCTGTCGATCACGCAAATTCATGCGGGCGATGCGGTCAACGTGGTGCCCGATCACGCGTGGCTGGGCGGGACGGTGCGTACTTTCTCCGTGGAAACGCTCGACCTGATCGAAGCGCGTATGCGGAAAATCGCTGAATCGACCGCTTCAGCTTACGACTGCGAAGTCGAAGTCTGCTTCCATCGAAACTATCCGCCGACGATTAACGATCCCGCGCAGACGAAGCTTGCAGCCGAGGTAATGGCCGAAGTGGTCGGCGAGCAGAACGTCGATTCTTCCGTCGAACCGACGATGGGCGCTGAAGACTTCTCCTTCATGCTGCTCGAGAAGCCCGGCTGCTACGCGTTTCTGGGTAATGGAGATGGAGGGCATCGCGAGCATGGACACGGTGAAGGCCCGTGCATGCTGCACAACGCGAGCTACGACTTCAACGACGCGTTACTGTCTGTCGGCTCGTCGTATTGGGTTAGGCTCGCTGAGCGGTTTTTAGCCCGATGATTTAGGGGCGCAGCCGAGCGACGTGACGCTTTGAGTCGCCCAAATGCAAAAACCCCACCTTTGAGGGGTGGGGTTTTTGTTTGTGGCAAGGAGGAGCCTGACGATTACCTACTTTCACACGGGCAATCCGCACTATCATCGGCGTGGAGTCGTTTCACGGTCCTGTTCGGGATGGGAAGGGGTGGGACCGACTCGCTATGGTCATCAGGCTTTAAGGGGATGTTGTATCGCCATTGGGGGCGCTACAACCAATCGGGGAAGAAGTAGTAGTGAATTCGGGTGGCGATTGTCGCACACGCTGTGACTCGACCAGTGGCGCCCTCTTCGAGGGTGGGGTCCAAGTAAGCGCTGAAGCGCTAACTTTGACCGACAAAACACACTGGTTATAGGATCAAGCCTTACGGGCAATTAGTATCAGTTAGCTCAATGCATTACTGCACTTACACACCTGACCTATCAACGTCCTGGTCTGGAACGACCCTTCAAGGGGCTCGAAGCCCCGGGGATATCTCATCTTAAGGCGAGTTTCCCGCTTAGATGCTTTCAGCGGTTATCTCTTCCGAACATAGCTACCCGGCGATGCCACTGGCGTGACAACCGGTACACCAGAGGTTCGTCCACTCCGGTCCTCTCGTACTAGGAGCAGCCCCCTTCAAATATCCAACGCCCACGGCAGATAGGGACCAAACTGTCTCACGACGTTTTAAACCCAGCTCACGTACCTCTTTAAATGGCGAACAGCCATACCCTTGGGACCGGCTACAGCCCCAGGATGAGATGAGCCGACATCGAGGTGCCAAACACCGCCGTCGATATGAACTCTTGGGCGGTATCAGCCTGTTATCCCCAGAGTACCTTTTATCCGTTGAGCGATGGCCCTTCCATACAGAACCACCGGATCACTATGACCTGCTTTCGCACCTGCTCGACTTGTCGGTCTCGCAGTTAAGCACGCTTATGCCATTGCACTATCAGCACGATTTCCGACCGTACCTAGCGTACCTTCGTACTCCTCCGTTACGCTTTGGGAGGAGACCGCCCCAGTCAAACTGCCTACCATGCACTGTCCCCGATCCGGATCACGGACCAAGGTTAGAACCTCAAACAAACCAGGGTGGTATTTCAAGGACGGCTCCACCGAAACTGGCGTTCCGGTTTCATAGCCTCCCACCTATCCTACACAGATCGGTTCAAAGTCCAATGCAAAGCTACAGTAAAGGTTCATGGGGTCTTTCCGTCTAGCCGCGGGGAGATTGCATCATCACAAACACTTCAACTTCGCTGAGTCTCGGGAGGAGACAGTGTGGCCATCGTTACGCCATTCGTGCAGGTCGGAACTTACCCGACAAGGAATTTCGCTACCTTAGGACCGTTATAGTTACGGCCGCCGTTTACCGGGACTTCAATCAAGAGCTTGCACCCCATCATTTAATCTTCCGGCACCGGGCAGGCGTCACACCCTATACGTCCACTTTCGTGTTTGCAGAGTGCTGTGTTTTTATTAAACAGTCGCAGCCACCAGTTTATTGCAACCCTTTCACCCTCCTGGCGCAGGCCAGTCAAGCTACCAGGGCGTACCTTATCCCGAAGTTACGGTACCAATTTGCCGAGTTCCTTCTCCCGAGTTCTCTCAAGCGCCTTAGAATACTCATCTCGCCCACCTGTGTCGGTTTGCGGTACGGTCATCGTTAGACTGAAGCTTAGAGGCTTTTCTTGGAACCACTTCCAATTGCTTCGTGACCGAAGTCACTCGCGCCACACCCTTGAATTACGTGCCCGGATTTGCCTAAGCACCTTCTCCAATGCAGCGACCGGGACGTCCAACACCCGGACAACCTTCCGCGATCCGTCCCCCCATCGCATCTAACAATGGTGCAGGAATATTGACCTGCTTCCCATCAGCTACGCATTTCTGCCTCGCCTTAGGGGCCGACTCACCCTACGCCGATGAACGTTGCGTAGGAAACCTTGGGCTTACGGCGAGGGGGCTTTTCACCCCCTTTATCGCTACTCATGTCAGCATTCGCACTTCCGATACCTCCAGCACGCTTTTCAACGCACCTTCGCAGGCTTACGGAACGCTCTCCTACCATGCGAGTAAAACTCGCATCCGCAGCTTCGGTGACTGGCTTGAGCCCCGTTACATCTTCCGCGCAGGACGACTCGATCAGTGAGCTATTACGCTTTCTTTAAAGGGTGGCTGCTTCTAAGCCAACCTCCTGACTGTTTTAGCCTTCCCACTTCGTTTCCCACTTAGCCAATCTTTGGGACCTTAGCTGGCGGTCTGGGTTGTTTCCCTCTTGACACCGGACGTTAGCACCCGATGTCTGTCTCCCGTGATTGCACTCTTCGGTATTCGGAGTTTGCTATGGCGTAGTAATCCGCAATGGACCCCACAACCATGACAGTGCTCTACCCCCGAAGGTGATACACGAGGCACTACCTAAATAGTTTTCGGAGAGAACCAGCTATTTCCAAGTTTGTTTAGCCTTTCACCCCTATCCACAGCTCATCCCCTAACTTTTCAACGTTAGTGGGTTCGGTCCTCCAGTACGTGTTACCGCACCTTCAACCTGGCCATGGATAGATCACTTGGTTTCGGGTCTACGCCCAGCAACTGATCGCCCTATTCGGACTCGCTTTCGCTACGCCTGCCTTAATCAGTTAAGCTCGCTACTGAACGTAAGTCGCTGACCCATTATACAAAAGGTACGCCGTCACCCGTTTCCAGGCTCCGACTGTTTGTATGCATGCGGTTTCAGGATCTATTTCACTCCCCTCCCGGGGTTCTTTTCGCCTTTCCCTCACGGTACTGGTTCACTATCGGTCGATCACGAGTATTTAGCCTTGGAGGATGGTCCCCCCATCTTCAGACAGGATTTCACGTGTCCCGCCCTACTTGTCGTACCCCTAGTTCTTTCATACTGTTTTCGCTTACAGGGCTATCACCTGCTATGGCCGCACTTTCCAGAGCGTTCAGCTAACAATACAAATAAAGAGTACAGGCTCTTCCCATTTCGCTCGCCACTACTTTGGGAATCTCGGTTGATTTCTTTTCCTGCGGTTACTTAGATGTTTCAGTTCACCGCGTTCGCTTCGCATAGCCTATGTATTCAGCTATGGATACTCCATACGGAGTGGGTTTCCCCATTCGGACATCTTCGGATCAATGCTCGTTTGCCAGCTCCCCGAAGCTTTTCGCAGGCTACCGCGTCCTTCATCGCCTGTGATCGCCAAGGCATCCACCACATGCACTTGTTCGCTTGACCCTATAACGAGTGTGTCTCGCGACACCTCTGTCATAGGCTGAGTATTCGCGTTGTGCCGTATTCCAAGTCATCAATTAAGATCACTTTTCATACTCGATACAATCACTACCCTGACTACCCTACTCGCACCCATCTCTAAGTGCTTTCAGATAATCTCTTTACTACTTCTTCCTGATTGTTAAAGAACGTTTAGCCGATAGGTGTCTTGCAATACCCACAGCATCAACTGGCTAGCAATCGCCAATGCAAAAAACTTCGCGATGAAGCGTTTTGCATTGAAGATTGATGGTGGAGGATGACGGGATCGAACCGACGACCCCCTGCTTGCAAAGCAGGTGCTCTCCCAGCTGAGCTAATCCCCCGTGTGCCTGACTCGAGTTCGAAGCTCGGTCAGCACTTGTTAGGGTGGTGGGTCTGGTTGGATTCGAACCAACGACCCCCGCCTTATCAAGACGGTGCTCTAACCGACTGAGCTACAGACCCTTAGCCTGTTTCTAAACCACAGCCGATAAGCGTGAGCGCTTCAATGCTTCGTGCATCAAGCTCGAGAAAGGAGGTGATCCAGCCGCACCTTCCGATACGGCTACCTTGTTACGACTTCACCCCAGTCATGAATCCTACCGTGGTGACCGTCCTCCTTGCGGTTAGACTAGCCACTTCTGGTAAAACCCACTCCCATGGTGTGACGGGCGGTGTGTACAAGACCCGGGAACGTATTCACCGCGGCATGCTGATCCGCGATTACTAGCGATTCCAGCTTCACGCAGTCGAGTTGCAGACTGCGATCCGGACTACGATCGGTTTTCTGGGATTGGCTCCACCTCGCGGCTTGGCAACCCTCTGTTCCGACCATTGTATGACGTGTGAAGCCCTACCCATAAGGGCCATGAGGACTTGACGTCATCCCCACCTTCCTCCGGTTTGTCACCGGCAGTCTCCTTAGAGTGCTCTTGCGTAGCAACTAAGGACAAGGGTTGCGCTCGTTGCGGGACTTAACCCAACATCTCACGACACGAGCTGACGACAGCCATGCAGCACCTGTGCGCCGGTTCTCTTTCGAGCACGTCCACCTCTCAGCAGACTTCCGACCATGTCAAGGGTAGGTAAGGTTTTTCGCGTTGCATCGAATTAATCCACATCATCCACCGCTTGTGCGGGTCCCCGTCAATTCCTTTGAGTTTTAATCTTGCGACCGTACTCCCCAGGCGGTCAACTTCACGCGTTAGCTACGTTACTAAGGAAATGAATCCCCAACAACTAGTTGACATCGTTTAGGGCGTGGACTACCAGGGTATCTAATCCTGTTTGCTCCCCACGCTTTCGTGCATGAGCGTCAGTGTTGGCCCAGGAGGCTGCCTTCGCCATCGGTATTCCTCCACATCTCTACGCATTTCACTGCTACACGTGGAATTCTACCTCCCTCTGCCACACTCAAAGCCTGCCAGTCACCAATGCAGTTCCCAGGTTAAGCCCGGGGATTTCACATCGGTCTTAACAGACCGCCTGCGCACGCTTTACGCCCAGTAATTCCGATTAACGCTCGCACCCTACGTATTACCGCGGCTGCTGGCACGTAGTTAGCCGGTGCTTATTCTTCCGGTACCGTCATCCTCCAGCCATATTAGGGCCGAAGTTTTCTTTCCGGACAAAAGTGCTTTACAACCCGAAGGCCTTCTTCACACACGCGGCATTGCTGGATCAGGGTTGCCCCCATTGTCCAAAATTCCCCACTGCTGCCTCCCGTAGGAGTCTGGGCCGTGTCTCAGTCCCAGTGTGGCTGGTCGTCCTCTCAGACCAGCTACAGATCGTCGCCTTGGTAGGCCTTTACCCCACCAACTAGCTAATCTGCCATCGGCCGCCCCTACAGCGCGAGGTCCGAAGATCCCCCGCTTTCCTCCGTAGATCGTATGCGGTATTAATCCGGCTTTCGCCGGGCTATCCCCCACTACAGGACACGTTCCGATGTATTACTCACCCGTTCGCCACTCGCCGCCAGGCCGAAGCCCGCGCTGCCGTCCGACTTGCATGTGTAAGGCATGCCGCCAGCGTTCAATCTGAGCCAGGATCAAACTCTTCAGTTCAATACCTGTTACTGTTTTCGGTTTCTAAGAAACCGGTCGCTCACTCAACGTACTGACGATGATTAATCCGTCTCTCGACAGACAAACCTTCCTCTGATACTTCGTGTGAGACTCTTGATACTTTTGCTTGACCAATTCCGTAGAACCGGCCGCACTTACCATCAAGCGCCCACACTTATCGGCTGTTAGTTTTTAAAGAGCAATCCGCCAAGACCTTTCACTTCGCCGCATCAAGCACTTAGCTCAACCGCTTGGTCTTGCGTCGCTGCATCAGCAGCAGAGAAACGAGATTATGTACGTCGTTTCGGTCAGTGTCAACAAGTTTTTTGAAGCATTTCACTCGTCAACCACGCTCGGAACACTGCTCACCTTCCGAGCCGCAACCACGACACCACTACTTCCCGCTTCTTTCGCGTTCGTTGAATCGCGAAGGAACGGAATTCTAGTTACCGGCACGGCAATACGCAAGGGTTCCGCGCAAGAAATTATCGATGTTTGAACACTGGTTTGCGCTTTTCGACGAACGCCGACATTCCCTCCTTCTGATCCTCGGTCGCGAACAGCGAATGGAACAAGCGCCGCTCGAAGTGGACGCCTTCGGCAAGCGTCGTCTCATAGGCGCGGTTCACCGACTCCTTCGCCATCATGACCGCCGGCAACGAGAAGCCCGCGATGATGGTCGCGGCTTCCACAGCCTCGTCGAGCAGACGCTCAGCTGCGACCACGCGCGACACCAGTCCCGCACGCTCGGCTTCGGCGGCGTCCATCATTCGCGCCGTAAGGCACATGTCCATCGCTTTCGCCTTGGATACGGCGCGCGGCAGGCGCTGCGTGCCGCCCGCGCCGGGAATCACGCCGAGCTTAATTTCCGGCTGACCGAACTTCGCCGTGTCCGCCGCGATGACGATGTCGCACATCATGGCCAACTCGCAGCCGCCGCCGAGCGCGAACCCCGCCACCGCCGCGATAATCGGCTTCCGAATGGACCGGATCGTCTCCCAATTCCGCGTGATGTAGTCGCCTTTGTAGACGTCCATATAGGAATACTTGGCCATCATGCCGATGTCCGCGCCCGCCGCAAAGGCCTTCTCGCTGCCGGTCAGCACGATCGCACCGATGTCGTCGTCCGCGTCGAACGACTTCAGGGCCGCGCCGAGCTCGTCCATTAACGCATCGTTCAACGCGTTCAGCGCCTTCGGGCGATTCAGCGTGATCAGTCCGACCCGCCCGCGTGTCTCGACCAGCAGATTCTCGTAAGTCATGCGCTCCTCCTAGCGATCTTCAGGTAAGTCCTAATGAAAAGACCTCTTGTCCGTCATCTCGATAATGCTAACATCACCAACCAACCGGTCGGTTAATTAATCGGCTGAACCGTCCTTTACTTCCGTTCTCGCGACCATGACACATCCGCTATTCACGAAGCATGAGGCGATGCTCGACCAAGCTCTCGCTGCCATCGAAACCCGCGGCTACTGGAGCCCGTTCGCCGAAATGCCCAGTCCCAAAGTGTACGGGGAAACCGCCAACGCGGACGGAGAAGCGACGTTCAAGGCACACCTGGGCAAGACGTTCGAGCTGGACCAACCGTCGACGGGCGAAACCGTCGGCAAAGAGCAATCGCCTTTCGGCATCGCGCTTGATATTCGCTATCCGAAGGCGGACCCGGACGCGCTCATTCACGCCGCTGCGAAAGCGCAAGCCGAATGGCGCGCCGCCGGTCCGCAGGCGTGGGTCGGCGTGAGCCTCGAGGTCCTGTCACGTCTGAATCGCGCGAGCTTCGAGATCGGCTACAGCGTGATGCACACCACCGGACAGGCTTTCATGATGGCCTTCCAGGCAGGCGGCCCGCACGCGCAGGACCGCGCGCTCGAGGCCGTGGTCTACGCCTGGGACCAGCTGCGCCGCATTCCTTCCGAAGCGCACTGGGAAAAGCCGCAGGGCAAGAATCCGCCGCTCGCCATGAAGAAGCGTTACACCGTCGTGCCTCGCGGCACCGCGCTCGTCCTCGGCTGCTGCACGTTTCCGACGTGGAATGGATACCCCGGCCTCTTTGCCGATCTCGCCACCGGCAATGCCGTCATCGTCAAACCGCACCCCGGAGCGATCCTGCCGCTGGCAATCACCGTCCGAATTGCCCGAGAGGTGCTTCGCGAAGCGGGCTTCGATCCCAACATCGTCACGCTGCTCGCAACGGAGCCGAATGACGGCCCGCTCGTGCAGCAGCTCGCGGTTCGCCCCGAGATCAAGCTCATCGACTTCACGGGTAGCACGCAAAACGGCACCTGGCTCGAGCGCAATGCGCATCAGGCTCAGGTCTACACCGAGAAGGCGGGCGTCAACCAGATCGTCATCGATTCCGTCGACGACATGAAAGCCGCCGCCCGCAACATCGCGTTCTCGCTCGCGCTCTACTCCGGTCAGATGTGCACCGCGCCGCAGAACATCTATGTGCCGCGCGACGGCATCCGTACCGCGGACGGTCACTTGAGCTTCGACGATGTCGCGAAATCGCTCGCCGGCGCGGTCGAGAAGCTGACGTCGGATGCAGCGCGCGCCGTCGAACTGATCGGCGCAATCCAGAACGAAGGCGTCGTCGCGCGCATTGCCGAAGCCCGCGCAACCGGCGAGGTATTGCTCGATAGCCAGACGCTCGCCCATCCGGTCTTCCCCGACGCGCGCATTCATACGCCTCTCCTGCTCAAGATGGACGCCCGCTCCGACCAAGCGAAGTTCACGAAGGAATGGTTCGGCCCTATCTCGTTCGTCATCGCGACGGATTCGACCGCGCACTCCGTCGACCTCGCCGGCTCGATCGCTCAGGAGCACGGCGCGCTCACGTTGTCCGTCTACAGCACCGACGACGCCGTCATTCATTCCGCGCATGAGGCCGCGATACGCGGCGGCGTCGCGCTTTCGATCAATCTGACCGGTGGCGTGTTCGTCAATCAGTCGGCCGCGTTTTCGGACTTCCACGGCACCGGCGCCAACCCGGCCGCCAACGCCGCGCTCGCGGATGCCGCCTTCGTCGCGAATCGCTTCCGGGTTGTTCAGAGTCGGGTCCATGTTGCCCCGAAAGCAACGCCCGCGGAAGCTGGCCAAACGGCATAGGCGAAAACGACAACGCGCGAAAGTGCGCAATCGGCTTATGCCGTTCGGCCGAATGGAAAGCGGCGCGCAGCACGTCTAGTATCGGCGGGTGAGTGAGCAACGCAGCCGGCACCTGTCCAAGGAGATGCCATGTCGGAGAAGTCTGTCCTGTATCACATCGACGGCGATACGCGCGTCGCGACCATCACGCTGAACCGCCCGGACAAGCTGAACAGTTTCACGCGCGAAATGCACGGCCATCTCAGCCACGCGCTCACGGAGATAGAGGCCAGCAACGCGCGCGCGGTCGTCATCACGGGCGCAGGGCGCGGCTTCTGTGCGGGACAGGACTTGGCCGACCTCGACTTCACGCCCGGTTCGATGTCCGACCTCGGCGAGCTGATCGACGCGCACTTCAATCCGCTCGTGCGTCGCCTGCAGACGATGTCGCTGCCCGTCATCGCTGCCGTCAACGGCACGGCTGCCGGCGCGGGGGCGAATCTGGCGATGGCATGCGACCTCGTCATCGCCGCGCGCTCGGCGAGCTTCATTCAGGCATTCGTGAAGATCGGCCTTGTGCCCGATTCGGGCGGGACGTGGCTGCTGCCGCGCCGCGTCGGCGAAGCGCGTGCCCTCGCCCTCGCGCTCACCGGCGACAAGTTGAGCGCGGAAAAGGCGGAAGCCTGGGGCATCGTGTGGCGGGTCGTCGAAGACAGTGGATTGCAGCAGGCCGCCGCGCAATTGGCGGCGCAACTCGCGCAACAGCCGGCGCGCGCAGTGGCCGCGATCAAACAACTGATGCGTCCGAGCGCGAACAACACGTTCGACGCTCAGCTCGACCTCGAACGCGACATTCAGCGCGAACTCGGCGCGTCGCGCGACTATATCGAGGGCGTCGCGGCGTTCAAGGAGAAGCGCGCGCCGCGCTTCGAAGGCCTTTAAGACCATTACCGATTACCGGAGAGACCTGTGACGCCTCAACAGCTTGCGGAAGCCACCGCCAAGGCCATGTACGAAGCGGACGCTTGCTCGCGCGCGCTGGGTATCGAGTTGATCGAAGTGCGCCCGGGCTATGCCCGCCTGCAGATGAACGTCCGTCCTGACTTCCTGAACGGTCACGCGATCTGCCACGGCGGTCTGATCTTCACGCTCGCGGATTCCGCGTTCGCCTTCGCGTGCAATTCGTACAACGTCAGCACGGTCGCGGCGGGCTGCTCGATCGAGTTTTTGCGGCCCGTGCAAGGCGGCGACCGGCTCACTGCGGAGGCGGTCGAACAGACGTTGAGCGGACGCGCGGGCATCTACGACATCCGCGTGACCAACCGCGACAGCGAAACGGTGGCGATGTTTCGCGGCAAGTCGGCGCAAATCAAGGGAACTGTGATTCCCGTCTGACGGGCCGTCCAGCGCACCACGACAGCGAGCATGAAGGAGACACTGATGACCACAGCATTGCCGCTCGATCCGATCGAAAAGGCGAGCCGCGACGAGCTCGTCGCGTTGCAACTGCAACGCCTGAAATGGACGCTGAAGCACGCCTACGAGAACTCGCCGGTCTACCGGCGCAAGTTCGACGAAGCGGGCGTGCATCCCGACGAAGTGCAGTCACTCGCCGATCTCGCGCGGTTTCCGTTCACGACCAAGAAGGACCTGCGCGACAACTATCCGTTCGGCATGTTCGCCGTGCCGCAAGAGCGGGTCGCGCGTATTCACGCGTCGTCGGGAACCACGGGCAAGCCGACGGTCGTCGGCTACACCGCGAAAGATATCGACACGTGGGCGGATCTCGTCGCGCGTTCGATTCGCGCAGCGGGCGCGCGGCGCGGCGACAAGGTGCACGTGAGCTATGGCTACGGCCTTTTCACCGGCGGGCTCGGCGCGCACTACGGCGCCGAACGCGCGGGGCTGACCGTGATTCCGTTCGGCGGCGGGCAAACCGAGAAGCAGGTGCAACTGATTCAGGACTTCCGGCCCGACATCATCATGGTCACGCCGAGCTACATGCTGTCGATTGCGGACGAGCTGGAGCGGCAAGGCTTGGATCCGTCGAACTCGTCACTGAGAATCGGCATTTTCGGGGCGGAGCCGTGGACGAACGACATGCGTCGTGCCATCGAGCAACGCATGGGTATCGATGCCGTGGACATTTACGGATTGTCGGAGGTCATGGGACCGGGCGTAGCGTCCGAGTGCGCCGAGACCAAGGACGGCCCGACGATCTGGGAAGATCACTTCTATCCCGAGATCATCGATCCCGAAACGGGCGAAGTCCTGCCCGATGGCGAATTCGGCGAACTCGTGTTCACATCGCTCACGAAGGAAGCGTTGCCGATCATCCGCTATCGCACACGCGATCTGACCCGCCTTTTGCCCGGCACCGCTCGGACGATGCGCCGCATGGAGAAGATCACCGGCCGCTCCGACGACATGATGATCGTGCGGGGCGTCAACGTCTTTCCGACGCAGATCGAGGAATTGTTGCTGAAGCGTCCGGTGCTCGCGCCGCATTATCAGATCGTGCTGACGAAGGACGGCCCGCTCGACGTTCTCACGCTCAACTGCGAGCCGTGTCCGGAATCGGCGCCGGATACAGCCGCGCTGGAAAGCGCGAAGACCGCGCTCGCCTATGACATCAAGGCGCTCATCGGCGTGAGCGCGGTCGTGAACGTCCTTGCGGTCAATGGCATAGAGCGGTCGGTCGGCAAGGCGCGGCGCGTGGTGGACAAGCGCAAGTTAGGCGCGTAAGCGTCTCTGCGCTCAGGAGTTCGGCATTAGCAGCCACATCCGGCCGCCTTGCTTCATGCGTCCGGCGAGATCGCCGGCATCGTCGCCGAGGCCCCAAAAATAATCGGCGCGCACGCCGCCCTTGATCGCCGTGCCGGTGTCCTGCGCGAAGACGAGGCGGTTCATCGGCTGGTTGCTGAGCGGCCGCGTGGTCTGCAGGAATACGGGCGTGCCGAGCGGAATGGCGGACGGATCGACGGCAATCGAACGTTCGGGCGTGAGCGGTACGCCGAGCGCGCCGACGGGACCATCGCCGAGACTCGCGTTCATCACGTCGTTCGCGGGCATCTCGCGGAAGAAGACGAAGCGCGGGTTCACGTCGAGCAGCGCATCGACGCGCGCCGGGTTCGCCTTCGCCCACGCCTTGATGCCCTGCATCGTCGCCTGCGCGGGCGTGAGTTCGCCGCGATCGAGCAATTCCTTGCCGATGGATCGGTACGGCTGGTTGTTCGTCCCGCCGAAACCCACGCGCATGACGCTGCCGTCTTCCATCACGATGCGCCCCGACCCCTGCACTTGCAGGAAAAACGCTTCGATGGGGTCGTCGACCCACACGAGCTCGTTGCCGTTCAGCACGCCGGAGCGTTCGAGTTGCGCGCGCGCCGGCAGCGCGGAGCCCGGCTTGTACCGATACGGCCACCGATACAACGCGTACTGATAAGCACCGTGGCGCGTGCGCGAGCCGCGCAGCAACGGCTCGTAATAGCCGGTCACGAGGCCGTCGACGGTGCCGTCGGTATTGGCGAGCTGGAACGGCGTGAAATACGCTTCGAAGAAACTGCGCGCCGCCGACATGTCCAGATCGTCGAGGCTTTGTGCCGCCGCGCATGCCTTCTGCCATCCGGGCTGGCGCGCGAGCCGGCTGCAGTTTTGTCGCAGCGCAGCCGTCGCGCCGATCAGGCTATCGTCCTGCCAGCCGGGAACCTGCTGCCAACTGACCGCGGTCAGTCGCGACGATGCGCGCTGGCCCGTGGTAATGGGCGTGCCGCCCGCCGTGCTCGGCCCCGGCTTCACGTAACTGCCGCCGCCGCACGAGGCGAGCAGCACGGCCGTTGCAATCGACGCGGCCCAGGCCGCTCCTTGCGCGGCGCGTAGCGCTAACCGCATACAATGCTCGTTCTTGATGGGAACCGCCATGTCTGATCTGTTCGACGAATATCCAATGCTGATCTTCGCGCTCGAGGCGCTCGTGGCGCTCGGGCTCTTGATTTTCATCGTCGCGTGGACGGCTTCGGGCAAAAAGAAACACCAGAACCGCGCGAACGATCCGGCCAAACGCCGTTGATTTGCGCTCGGCCGCTGCCTGCGCGCTCAGTGCAGCGTGCGCGGCACGTGCAACGCGAATTCCGCGATGGGCGCTTCGAAGCGTTCGCCGTCGTCCGCCACGCAGAAATACTCGCCGCGCATGGTGCCCACCGGCGTCGCGATCACAGCCCAGCTCGTATATTCGAACTGCTCGCCCGGCGCAAGCAACGGCTGCTGACCGACCACGCCTAGCCCCTTCACTTCCTGCACCTGATTGTCGCTATCCGTGATGATCCAGTGGCGCGAAATCAACTGAGCCGTCACTTGGCCCGTATTGCGGATCGTCAGCGTGTAGGCGAACGCGTATTGACGGCTGTCCGGGTCGGACTGCTCGGGCATATATCGCGTCTCGACGGACACGGTGAATTCGTACTGGCTCATCGTCGTTCCAATTCAATTCGTCGCTGCGCTGCGCAAAAACAGCGCGCGGGTGCGCCGCTACTGGTCAGGCATTCTGCTTGATGCAGCCCGCGCCCGCAACACGGAGCGGACCTCGCGGGCGTTTTCGGCTCTGTCAAGCTGGCCGTCCGGCCGACTTACGCTAAAGACAACGCGGGTTAGAATTGCGCTTCAGACCGTCGGCTGCACGCTCGGCCGCGCGAATCGAGTCTCGTGGTCCCTGCGGCCCCAACCGGATACGTCCATGGCGCAATTTCACATCGCTCCCAGCATCCTTTCCGCCGACTTCTCCCGGCTCGGCGAGGAAGTCCGCAACGTCGTCGCCGCGGGAGCCGACTGGATTCACTTCGACGTGATGGACAACCATTACGTGCCGAATCTCACGATCGGCCCGATGGTGTGCGAAGCCATTCGCCCGCACACGGAAGTGCCTATCGACGTGCATCTGATGGTGCGGCCGGTGGATCGCATCGTGCCCGATTTCGCGAAAGCCGGCGCGAATGTGATCAGCTTTCACCCAGAAGGTTCGGACCACATCGACCGCACGCTTTCGCTCATTCGCGATCACGGCTGCAAGGCCGGTCTCGTCTTCAATCCCGCAACGCCGCTCAATTATCTCGATCACGTGATGGACCGGCTCGATCTCGTGCTGATCATGTCGGTGAATCCGGGCTTCGGCGGGCAGTCGTTCATTCCGGAAGCACTCAACAAGCTGCGCGAGGCGCGCGCGCGCATCGACGCCTACCGCGAGCGCACGGGCCGCGAGATTCATCTGGAAATCGACGGCGGCGTGAAAGTGGACAACATCGCGGAAATCGCGGCGGCCGGGGCGGACACGTTCGTCGCGGGCTCGGCCATCTTCGGCAAGCACGACTACAAGCAGGTCATCGACGCCATGCGCGCCGAACTGGCGAAATCGGGAGCGCAACAATGAGCGAGCTCATCGCGCCGCCGCAGGCCTTCACGAACCGCCCGATCCGCGCCGCGATCATCGACCTCGACGGCACGATGGTCGACACCGCAGACGACTTCGTCGCCGCGCTCAACGGCATGCTGACGCGCGTCGGCATCGATCAGCCCGCCACGCGCGAAGAAGTCGTCGGCTACATCGGCAAGGGTTCGGAAAATTTGATCCGCAGCGTGCTCGGCGCGCGCCTGCCGCATCCGCAGGCCACCGCTCAGTTCGACGACGCCCTGGCCACGTATCAAAGCGAGTACGCGAAGATCAACGGCAA
Organism: Caballeronia sp. Sq4a; assembly: GCF_023170545.1. NCBI lineage: Bacteria > Pseudomonadati > Pseudomonadota > Betaproteobacteria > Burkholderiales > Burkholderiaceae > Caballeronia > Caballeronia sp. Sq4a. The sequence goes on from NZ_CP084250.1 coordinate 2,474,925, forward strand.
GCATTCGACGCTTTTCCCCGAGGTCGAGGCAGGGCTCGAAGCCATGCGCGAGCTCGGCATCGCGCTCGCGTGTGTCACGAACAAGCCGCATCGCTTCGCGGTGGAATTGCTGTCGCACTTCGGCATCGCGCAATACTTCAAGGTCATTCTCGGCGGCGATTCCGTGCCGTTGAAGAAACCCGATCCGCTGCCGATGCTCACCGCATGCGAGCGGCTGGACGTGCTGCCGCGCGAGACGGTGGCCGTTGGCGATTCCGAAAACGACGCGCTCGCGGGCCGCGCCGCCGGCATGGCGACGCTCACGGTGCCCTACGGTTACAACCATGGGAAAGCCGTGCAATCGGTGAAATCCGATGGTATAGTTTCCTCGCTGCGCGCAGCCGCTTCGGCAATTGCCGCCACGCTTGCGCCGCCGAATACCACACTGACTGAATAGTCCATCTCTCATGTTTCTCAACAGAAAACGGAGTCTGAGCAGCATCGACCGGGGAGCCTGGCCCTGGCGTCGCTGGTCGCGCTAACCTCGCCCGAGGTACGCTGAAGTGACGTTGCGTTCCGCTTCACTCGCTTCAGCAACCGTTTTTTGTTTCGCTGCGCATTCCCGCGCCGTTTCCGTTGATTGGTCGTACATCGGTCGTACATCGAGCCTTGCTTCGGCATGCGCCGTCTAGCGTTGCGCGCGGCATGTGCCGTACGTGCAGGCCGCTCACGTGACATCGAACTCGTTCGATGCCGCGCGGCCAAGCCGCATCGACCGTCAATCCGGCAAACGGGCTGCTCGCAGCGCCGTAAGCATCCCCTTTGACGCGCCCTGACACAACGAACGCGTCGCTCAAGGACCGCAAGATGACCGAACTCGAATTCCAATCGCTGGCGAACGAAGGTTACAACCGCATTCCGCTGATCGCCGAAGCCCTCGCCGACCTCGAAACGCCGCTCTCGCTCTACCTTAAGCTCGCCCAGAGCGAGCGCAATGGCGCGAACTCTTTCCTGCTGGAATCGGTCGTCGGCGGCGAGCGGTTCGGGCGTTATTCGTTCATCGGCTTGCCGGCCCGCACGACGGTGCGCGTGCAGAACGGCGTGTCGCAAGTGGTCACGGACGGCACGGTCACCGAGACCGACGAAGGCGATCCGCTCGCGTTCATCGAACGCTTCCAGAAACGCTTCAAAGTGGCCATGCGCCCCGGCCTGCCGCGCTTTTGCGGCGGTCTCGCCGGGTACTTCGGTTACGACGCGGTCCGCTACATCGAGAAGAAGCTCGCCGACACGGCCCCGCGCGACGATCTCAACCTGCCCGACATCCAGTTGCTGCTGACTGAAGAAGTCGCGGTTATCGACAATCTGGCGGGCAAGCTCTACCTCATCGTCTATGCAGACCCGACGAAGCCCGAAGCGTACGCGAAGGCGAAGCACCGTCTGCGCGAGTTGCGCGGCCGTCTGCGCGCCACGGTTCAGCCGCCGGTGACGTCGGCGAGCGTGCGCACGGAGACGTATCGCGAGTTCGCGAAAGAGGACTATCTCAAGGCCGTTCGTCGCGCGAAGGAGTACATCGCGGCGGGCGAACTCATGCAGGTGCAAGTCGGCCAGCGGCTGATCAAGCCGTTCCGCGACAATCCGCTTTCGCTGTATCGCGCGTTGCGGTCGCTGAATCCGTCGCCGTACATGTACTACTACAACTTCGGCGGCGACGTTCACGTGGTCGGCGCATCGCCCGAGATTCTCGTGCGTCAGGAAAAGCGCGCCGAAGACCGTATCGTCACCATTCGCCCGCTCGCCGGCACGCGGCCGCGCGGCAACACGCCCGAGCGCGACGCCGAACTCGCCACCGAGTTGCTGAACGATCCGAAGGAAATCGCCGAACACGTCATGTTGATCGACCTCGCGCGTAACGACGTGGGCCGTATCGCGGAGACGGGCTCGGTCGCGGTGACGGACAAGATGGTCATCGAGAAGTACTCGCACGTGCAGCATATCGTGAGCTCGGTCGAAGGCAGATTGAAGCCGGGCATGAACAATTTCGACGTGCTGCGCGCGACATTTCCCGCCGGCACGCTTTCCGGCGCACCGAAAGTCCGCGCGATGGAACTGATCGACGAACTCGAGCCCGTCAAGCGCGGGCTGTACGGCGGCGCAGTCGGCTATCTGTCGTTCAGCGGCGAGATGGATTTGGCCATCGCTATTCGCACCGGCCTCATCCACAAAGGCAATTTGTATGTGCAGGCGGCGGCAGGCGTCGTCGCGGACAGCGTGCCCGAATCCGAATGGCAAGAGACGGAGAACAAGGCGCGCGCCGTGCTGCGCGCGGCCGAGCAAGTGCAAGACGGCCTCGACAGCGACTTCTGAGGAGACAAGACCATGCTGCTGATGATCGACAACTACGATTCGTTCACCTATAACCTGGTCCAGTACTTCGGCGAGCTCGGCGAGGACGTGCGCACGTATCGCAACGACGAAATCACGCTCGACCAGATCGCGGAACTGCAACCCGAGCGCATCTGTCTCTCGCCCGGGCCGAGCAACCCGCAGCACGCGGGCATCACGCTCGACGTGCTGCGCGAATTCTCCGGCAAGCTGCCGATTCTCGGCGTCTGCCTCGGCCATCAGGCGATCGGCGAGGCGTTCGGCGGGCGCGTCGTGCGCGCGCAGACCATCATGCACGGCAAGGTGAGCCAGATCGAGACGGACTGCAAGGGCGTCTTCTCCGATCTGCCGAAGCACTTCAACGTCACGCGCTATCACTCGCTCGCCATCGAGCGCGAGTCGTTGCCGGACTGTCTGGAAGTGTCGGCGTGGACGGCGGACGGCGAAATCATGGGCGTGCGTCACAAGGAACTCGCCGTCGAAGGCGTGCAGTTCCACCCGGAATCCATTCTTTCCGAGCACGGCCACGCGCTGCTCGAAAACTTCGTGAAGAACACGGCGTCCGGCAAGCGGGCTTAAGAACATGACGATCACTGCACAAGAAGCCCTGCAACGCACCATCGAGCACCGCGAAATCTTCCACGACGAAATGCTGCATCTCATGCGCCAGATCATGCGCGCGGAGATGTCGCCCGTGATGGCCGCCGCGATCATCACCGGCTTGCGCGTGAAGAAGGAAACCATCGGCGAGATCGCGGCGGCGGCGACCGTCATGCGCGAGTTCGCCAATCACGTCGAGGTGGCGGACAACTCCAATTTCGTCGATATCGTCGGCACGGGCGGCGACGGCTCGCACACGTTCAACATCTCCACGGCGTCGATGTTCGTCACCGCAGCAGCCGGCGCGAAAGTCGCGAAGCACGGCAATCGCGGCGTGTCGAGCAAGTCGGGCAGCGCGGACGTGCTCGAAGCACTCGGCGTCAACATCGACCTGACGCCGGAGCAAGTGGCCGCCTCCATCGCCGAAACGGGCATGGGCTTCATGTTCGCGCCAAATCATCATCCGGCCATGAAGAACATCGCGGCCGTGCGGCGCGAACTCGGCGTGCGAACCATCTTCAATATCCTCGGGCCGCTCACGAATCCGGCGAGCGCGCCGAACCAGCTTCAGGGCGTGTTCCACGAAGACCTCGTCGGCATTCAGGTTCGCGTGATGCAGCGGCTCGGCGCGAAACACGTGCTCGTCGTGCATGGCAAGGACGGCATGGACGAAGTGTCGCTCGGCGCGGCGACGAAAGTCGGCGAACTGAGGCACGGCGAAGTGCGCGAGTACGAGATTCATCCGGAAGACTTCGGCTTGCAGATGGTCTCGAACCGCTCGCTCAAAGTGCAGGACGCGCAAGAGTCGAAGGCCATGCTGCTCGGCGCGCTGAACAACAAGGCGGGCGTCGCGCGCGAGATCGTCATACTGAACGCGGGCGCGGCGCTCTATGCCGCCGACAGGTGCGATTCGATCGCCGAAGGCATGGCCGCCGCGCGCGAAGCGATCGAAAGCGGCGCGGCGCGCGAGAAGGTCGAGGCCTTGGTACGCTTCACGCAGCAATTCACGAAATAACGGAACCCATCATGAGCGACATTCTCGATCGCATCATCGCGGTCAAGCGCGAGGAAGTTCGCGCCGCCGAACAGAGCGCGCCGCTCGAAGAGCTGAAGCTCGAAGCGAGCGCGCGGGACCTGCGCGATTTCGTCGGCGCATTGCGCGCGAAGCACGCCGCCGGGCAAGCCGCGGTGATCGCGGAAATCAAGAAGGCGAGCCCGTCGAAAGGCGTGATACGCGAGGACTTCGTGCCCGCCGACATCGCGCGTTCGTACGAAAAAGGCGGCGCCGCGTGCCTGTCCGTGCTCACCGACGTGCAGTTCTTCAAAGGCAGCGTCGCGTATCTGGAAGAGGCGCGCGCCGCGTGCAGCCTGCCGGTGCTGCGCAAGGACTTCATCGTCGATCCGTATCAAGTGATCGAAGCTCGCGCGATGGGGGCGGACTGCATCTTGCTGATCGCAGCAGCACTGGAGCTCTCGCAGATGCAGGACCTGGAAGCGTACGCGCATTCGCTCGGTCTCGCGGTCCTCGTCGAAGTCCACGACACCGACGAACTGCGCGACGCGCTCACGCTCAAGACGCCGCTCATCGGCATCAACAATCGCAACCTGCGCACGTTTCAGACGACGATCGATACGACCATCGGCATGCTCGAATCGATGCCGGACGACCGTATCGTGGTGACGGAATCGGGCATCCTGTCGCGTCTCGACGTCGAGCGGCTGCGCGCGATGCGCGTAAACACCTTCCTCGTCGGCGAGGCGTTCATGCGCGCCGACGACCCGGGCGCGGAACTCGCCCGCATGTTCTTCTAATTGGACTGCATCGTGGCAATCGAACGCGAAATCAAGCTGGCGCTGCCGCCGTCGCAACACGACGACGTGGCGCGTTTCTTCGACGAGCGCGCCGGCGCGGGCAGGCCGTTCGATCTGGGCAACGTCTACTTCGACACGCCTCAGCTCGCGCTCGCCGAAGCCAAGGCCGCGCTGCGCCTGCGCCGCGCGCCGGACGAATGGCTGCAAACCTACAAGACGCTCGGCGAATCGCGCGCGGGCATGCACAGCCGCCACGAATGGGAAATGCCGGTGAAAGGCGAGGCGCTCGAAATCGACGCGCTGCTCGCCGCCTGCGACGACGAAACCGCCCGCGAGGCGCTCAAAGCCGCCGCGCCGGAACTGGTTGCGCTGTTTCGCACGGACTACCGGCGCATCGTGTGGGACGTCGAGCACGAGGGCGCGCAGATCGAAGTGGCGCTCGACCTCGGCGAAGTGACAGCAAATGTCGACGGCGAAACGCGTCGCGCGGAAATCAGCGAACTGGAGTTCGAGTTGAAGTCGGGTAACGAACACGCGCTGGAAACGCTTTCCGCCGAAGTGCGCGGCGCTTTTCCGGAACTCGTTCCCGAAGATCTGAGCAAGGCGCAGCGCGGCTACCGGCTGCGCGAGCAGCCGCAAAGCGGTATTCAAGACGCCGAAGCATGAATCGTCAGCCTTCCCTGTTTGCGGAGCCGGAAGGCGCGACGGACGCGCCCGCGTTCACCACGCTCGAAAGCCAGTTCGATGCGCTGCCCGCCGACTGGCGGCGGCATTTGATGCCGTTCATCGAAAGCCCGCGCTATGCGACGCTCTGCGCGTTCGTGGATGCCGAGCGCGCCGCCGGCAAGACCGTCTATCCCGCCGACGTTTTTCGCGCACTGCGTCTGACGCGCCCCGGCGACGTCAAGGTCATCATTCTCGGCCAGGACCCGTATCACGGCGAAGACAAGGGCGCGCCGCAAGCGCACGGTCTCGCGTTTTCGGTGCCCGCGCCGGTGCGGCCGCCGCCGTCGCTGCGCAACATCTTCAAGGAGATTCAGGCGAGTCTCGGGTTCGCGGCGCCGTCGCATGGTTGTCTCGATGCTTGGGCGAAGCAAGGCGTCTTGCTTCTGAACACGTCCTTGACGGTCGAGCGCGACAAGGCCGGCAGTCACGCGAAGCGCGGCTGGGAGCAATGCACCGACACGCTCATCCACGAGATGGCGCTGCGGCACGACGGCCTCGTGTTCATGTTGTGGGGCGCGCACGCGCAGGCCAAGCGCGGGTTGATCGAGGGCACCGGCAAAGCGCACTGCGTGCTGGAAGCGCCGCATCCGTCGCCGCTCTCCGCGCATCGCGGATTTCTCGGCTGCGGGCATTTCGCGCGGGCGAACGCGTATCTCGTCGAACACGGACGAGCGCCGATCGACTGGCGCTTGCCGCCTGCATAAAAAAGCCCGCTGCGTCGAACGACGCAGCGGGCTTTAACTATCGGCGGCTCTAGAAGCCGCTTACAGCGCCGCAATCGCCTCGCGCGCTTGCGCCAGCGCCGTGCCGGCCACGTCCGCGCCCATGTTCAGGCCTTCGGCGTAGATGAAGTTGACATCCGTCATGCCGAGGAAGCCGAGGAACGACTTCAGATACGGCGTCTGCGAGTCATGCGGCGTGCCGACATACTTGCCGCCGCGCGCCGACACCACGAACACCTTCTTGCCCTTCACGAGACCTTCTGGACCGTTCGCCGTGTAGCGGAACGTGATGCCGGACCGCGCGATCTGGTCGAAGTACGCCTTCAGTTGCGACGAAATGCCGAAGTTGTACAGCGGCGCCGCGATCACGACGATATCCGCCGCTTGCAGTTCTTCGATCAGCGCGATGCTCTTCGCATCGATGGCGGCCTGCTCGGGCGTGCGCTTGTCGGCGGGCGTGAAGAACGCGCCTAGCGTGGCGTCGTCGAGGTGCGGCAGGTTGTCGGCGAGCAGATTGCGCACAACGACCTTCGCGCCCGGATTGCTTTGTTGCAGTTTCGCGGTGAGTTCGTCGGCGAGCAGCGTCGACTGAGCGCCTTGCGAACGCGCGGCGGAATTGATTTGCAGAATCGTCGTCATGATGTCTTCCTTCCTGAGTGAGGAGCGGACGGCAAGCGCGCCCGCGTTAGGAAGCATTCTTCAATTTTCGACGTTCGGGAAAAAGCGGCGCGGCCGTGAAGGATCGTTGCATCGGTAGAACAATCCTCCGACGGCCGCGCTGCAGGTCAGCCTTTCAGCCAGCGCTCGCGCCACTGCTTCGACGGACCGCGGCCGTCCATCGCGGTCAGCACGTAGCGCGACACTTCGGGCGCGTCGAGCCTGACCTCGGTGCGACGCAGTTCGTCGCGGCGGAACGCATGCACCTCGATTCTCGCGCCCGGCAAATAGCGCGACAGCAGCGCGTCCAGATTCGACCCGGTGACGCGCAGGCCGTCGATGGCCACCAGCACGTCGCCGGCCGACAGTCCCGCCTTCTGCGCCGCGCCGCCGTCATGAACGACCGCGAGCGTGCATTCCGCGCCGCCGCGCACCCGCGCCCCGAGCGACGGCTTGCCGGCCGTGCCGTTGGTCGGCATGTCGGGCGCGAGGGCGATGCCGAACGGCTCGAGCAGCGCATCGAGCGGCAGATCGCGCGTGCCGCGCACGCCATCGCGAAAGAGCGCGCGCAGGTCAGCGCCGGTCGCCTCCGCGAACAGCGCCTCGACGTCTTCTTCGCGGATGCCGCGCGGCTTGCCGTTGTAGAACTCGCGGCCGTATCGCTGCCAGAGTAGCCGCATCACGTCATCGAGCGATCTGCGGTTGTCGGTCTGCGCGCGGATCGACAAATCGAACGCCAGCGCGAGCAGCGATCCCTTCTGGTAATAGCTGACGATGGCGTTGGCCGCATTCTCGTCGGCGCGATAGTACTTGACCCATGCATCGAACGAACTCTGCGCGACCGATTGCTTGAGCCGCCCGCTGCCCCGCAGCACGCCCCCGATGGTCTTGCCGAGCAGCGAGAAATAATCGCCCGCGCTGATGAGACCGCTGCGCACGAGCATCAGATCGTCGTAATACGACGTGAAGCCCTCGAAGAGCCAAAGCAGCGACGTGTAATTTTCCTGCGACAGATCGTACGGCGCGAACGCCGCCGGCTTGATGCGCTTCACGTTCCACGTGTGGAAGTACTCGTGGCTGCACAGGCCCAGATACGTGCGATAACCGTCCGTCATCTCCGGGCGGCCCTGCACCGGAAGGTCGGTGCGATTGCAGATCAGCGCCGTCGATGCCCGATGCTCCAGCCCGCCGTAACCATCGCTGACGGCGACCGTCATGAACACGTAGCGGTCCATCGGCGCTTTCTTCGTGCGCGGTTCGAAGAGCGCGATCTGCGCTTCGCACACGCGCTTCAGGTCCGCCGCGAGCCGTTGCATGTCCAGCGCGACGACGCGCCCCGCGATCACGATGTCATGCCTCACGCCGTGCGCGGTGAAGTTGCCGAGCGCGAATTCGCCGAGCGTAACCGGATGGTCGATCAGTTCGTCGTAGTTCGCGGCTTCGTAGCTGCCGAAGCCGTAGCGCTTCGTTCCGCGCGATTCGGCGAGCGCCGTCGCGACGCGCCAGTTGCGGTGCGCGCCGCCCGGTGGCGGCTGAATATCGACGACGCACGGCGCGCTCGACTGCCCTTCCACCGCGAGAAAGACGCTGGTGCCGTTGAAGAATCCGACCGTATCGTCCAGATGCGCGGCACGCACCGACATGTCCCACGCATAGACTTCGTAGCGCAGCGTGATCGGGCCGTCGACCGGCGCGGCTTGCCACGCGTGCTTGTCCGTCTTTTCGATGGCGACGCGCCGGCCGGCCGCGTTGAACGCCTGCAGCGTGACGATATTGCGGGCGAATTCGCGGATCATGTAGCTGCCGGGAATCCACACCGGCAGCAAAAACCGCTGTCCAGCCGGATCGGGCTGCGCGACGGTCAGCGTCACTTCGAACAGATGCGCCGCCGGGTTCTTCGGAACGATGCTGTAGCGCACCGGTTGCGTGAGCGGAGTCATTGCCATAGTCGTCCTTGTTCTTGTTCTGGGCGTTGCTTCATTGCGCCGGATGCGCAATGGCGAGCCGTAAAACGAAAGGAGGCGCCCTCACGCCTCCTCTTGCCAGATCGGGCCGCGATCAGTGCGCGGCCGAGATTTCCTTTTCCAGCCGGTCGGCGGGCACCGCGCCGGGCAGACGGCGGCCGTCCGCGAGAAACACGGTCGGCGTGCCCGAGACGTTCATCGCGTGGCCGAGCTTCAGGTTCTTGTCGATCGCGGCGGTGTCGCACGTGCCGGCGGTGGTCGGCGGCTTGCGGTCGAGCATCCAGCTCTCCCAGCTCATCGCGCGATCTTTCGAGCACCAGATCGACTTCGATTTCTCGGTCGAATCCGGCGAAAGCACCGGATACAAGAACGTGTACACGGTCACGTTGTCGATGGACTTCAGCGACGATTCGAGCTGCTTGCAGTACGGACAGTTCGGATCGGAGAACACCGCGATCTTGCGGCTGCCGTTGCCTTTGACGACCTTCACCGCGTTCTCGAACGGCAGCTTCGCGAAGTCGATCTTGTTGGTCTCGGAGAGCCGCGCTTCGGTCAGGTTCTTGTTGCTGCGCGTGTCGACGAGATCGCCGACCATCACGTAGTTGCCGGTCGCGTCGCTATAGACGATCTGCGTGCCGAGGTTCACTTCGTAGAGCCCCGGAATCGGCGTCTTGTCGATGCTCTTGATGGTCACTTCGCCCATGCGCGCTTCGAGCGTGGACTTGAGCTTGTCGGTGGTTTGATCGGCCTGCGCCGAACAGCCGAGGCCGAGCGTCGCGGCGAGCGTGGCTGCCGCGGCGAGAGCAAGGCGAAGAGTGGTTTTCATGCCGTATCCCGATAATGGGGCGACGCGTGACGACCGCGCCCGCCTTGGTGTTGTGAGTTGGACCGTTGAACTTGCCGCGTCACCCGAGCGCCGCCGAGACGAGCCAGCGTTTGGCGAGCGGCTGGGCGCCGACGAGCGCCATGCCGGTATTTCGAATGGCCTGCGCGAAGGTGCCCGGCGCGGAGAACAGGCGCTGCATGCCGTCCGTCACGAGCGTCAGCTTCTGAATGTCTTCGCGGCGCGCGCGCTCGTAGCGGCGCAGCAGAATCGGATCGCCGAGATCGCGGAAGGCTTCCTTGTTCGCGATGACATCGGCGAGCGTGGCGACGTCGCGCAGGCCGAGATTCATGCCCTGCCCGCACAGCGGATGAATGAGATGCGCGGCATCGCCGACAAGCGCCACGCGCGGCGCGATCAGCCGGTCCACCGTCTGCAGCCCGAGCGGAAAGCCCTGCGCGGGCGTCACGCATTCCAGCGCGCCGAGCGTGTTCTGCGTGGCCGCTTCGACTTGCGCGGCCAGTTGCGCCGGATCGAGCGCGAGCAGTTCGTCCGCGTGCTCCGTGCGCGCCGACCAGACGAGCGACACGTGATCGCCCGGAAGCGGCAACAGCGCGATGATTTCGGTATCGCGGAACCATTGGTATGCAGTTTCGCCGTGCGGCCGCTCGGCCTTGAAGTTCGCGACGACGCCCGTTTGCCGGTAATCGCGGCGATGCATCTTCGCGCCCATCTGCGCGCGCACCCACGAATGCGCGCCGTCCGCGCCGACGATCAGGTCCGTTTGCAGCGTTTCGCCGCTCGACAGCACGACGTGCGCGGCATCGTCGTCGATCGTCATGCCCTGCGCGCGCGCCTCGAACCACGAAAGGCTCGGCTGGAAGCGCAAGGCGGCGTCGAGCGCCTGTTCGATCAACGTCGATTCGACGATCCACGCGAGCTGCGGCACCGAAGCCTGAAACGCCGAAAAGTGCAGTTCCGCGTGCGTGTCGCCGAACACGCGCATGTCGAACACCGGGCCGAGCCGCGAACGATCGAGCGCCTGCCACACGCGCAGCCGTTCGAGCAGCGTCTCCGAACTGGACGACAGCGCGTAGATGCGCGAATCGAAGACGGCGCCGGGCGGCAAACCGGCCGCGGGCGGCGCGAGCAGCGCGACGCGCCGGCCGGACTGGGCGAGCGCGAGCGCGGCGGTCTTGCCGACGAGCCCGCCACCGACGACGACCGCGTGAAAGGTCAGGGGATGCGAAGTCATGCGGGCATTATAGCTGCGAGGGTTGCGCTGGTTTTGGCGCTTGCTCAAAGGACAAGCCGGCGGAAACGCCGGCCCGGCCCGGCGGTACAATAGCGGTTTGCCCGGCCGCCCGAGCGGCCGCTGCGCTGGCGGACGCCCTTGTCGCCGCCCGGCGCGCATCGTTTGACGAACCCCGCGCGGCGAAGCGCCGTCTCACCAGTTCGAAGGATTCCATGAGCCTCCAATGCGGCATCGTCGGCTTGCCTAACGTCGGCAAGTCCACGCTTTTCAATGCACTGACCAAGGCGGGGATTGCCGCCGAGAACTATCCGTTCTGCACCATCGAGCCGAACGTCGGCGTCGTCGAAGTGCCGGACGCGCGCCTTCAGGCGCTTGCCGAGATCGTGAAGCCCGAGCGCATCCTGCCGGCTGTCGTCGAGTTCGTCGATATCGCGGGTCTCGTCGCGGGCGCGAGCAAGGGCGAAGGCCTCGGCAACCAGTTTCTCGCGAACATCCGCGAAACGGACGCCATCACGCACGTCGTGCGCTGCTTCGAAGACGAAAACGTGATTCACGTCGCGGGCAAGGTCGATCCGCTCGCGGACATCGAAGTCATCGACACGGAACTCGCGCTCGCCGACCTCGCCACGGTCGAAAAGGCGCTTACCCGCTATTCGAAAGCGGCGAAATCGGGCAACGACAAGGAAGCGGCGAAGCTCGTCGCGGTGCTTGACAAAGTGCGCGCGCAGCTCGATCAGGCAAAGCCGGTGCGCGCGCTTTCGCTGACCGACGAGGAGCAGGCGCTCATCAAGCCGTTCTGCCTCATCACGTCGAAGCCGACGATGTACGTCGCAAACGTGAAGGAAGACGGCTTCGAGAACAATCCGTACCTCGACGCCGTGCGCAAGCACGCGGAAGCCGAGGGCGCGCCGGTGGTCGCGGTGTGCGCGGCGATCGAAGCGGAAATCGCCGATCTGGACGATGCCGACAAGCAGGATTTCCTCGCCGACATGGGCATGGATGAGCCGGGGCTGAACCGCGTCATCCGCGCCGGTTTCAAGCTGCTCGGCTTGCAGACGTACTTCACGGCAGGCGTGAAGGAAGTCCGGGCGTGGACGATTCATATCGGCGATACGGCGCCGCAGGCGGCCGGCGCGATCCACACGGACTTCGAGCGCGGCTTCATCCGTGCGCAGACCATCTCGTTCGATGACTACGTCGCGTTCAAGGGCGAGCAAGGGGCGAAGGAAGCCGGGAAGATGCGGGCGGAAGGGAAGGAATACGTCGTGCAGGACGGGGATGTGATGAATTTCTTGTTCAACGTCTGAGCGTCAAAAGTCGTCACAACGGCTTGATTCGAAAAGCGGAGTGCCTGAAAAATGGCGCTCCGCTTTTTTCATGAGCGGACGGCGGCCAAGACCGTCGAGTACAACAACGAGAGACCAGAAAATGAAGATACAGCCACGAATCGGCGCGTTCGTCGTCGGTTGCATGATCGCGCTCGCATGCGCACCGGCTCACGCGTACTACCACCACGGCTACAGCCCGCAGCAACCCGACGAATCCGACCTCGATTCCCACCGCCACTACCGCAACCACGACGGCAACGTGATCCACTCCCCCGCCCGCTCGCGCTCCGGCGCCGTTCCCGAAGGCGCGAGCGCGCAATGCCGCGACGGAACCTACAGCTTCAGCCAGCATCACAGCGGGACGTGCTCGCGGCATGGGGGCGTCGCGCGCTGGGAATAGCGGCGGGACGTGTCGTGCGCACTTGGCCTAACCGATTTGCGGCTAGGCCACATCGCGTCGAGCAGTGGCCCGTCGCAGATCGAACGTTGCGATTCCGCCGATGACGGCCATCGCAGAGAAAGCGACAAACGGAACGAACGCACCGCGCTCCCAAGTCTGCGCGTACAGAAGCGCGAGAACCGTAAGCACCGGAAATCCGTATGCATTGCACGATGCAACCGTCTGCCCGACCCGATGTGCGGGTTGCGTCGCGATGAGCTGCCTGCGCAGACTCACACGGAGCAGCCCAAAGCCGATACCACAGACGAAGAATGCAAGCGCCAACACGGGAAGCAGATAAGGGGCAGCTAAGAGCACGACGAATGGCAAGGGGACGCAGCACACGGCCGCCGCAACGAAGCCCCGCCGCATTGGGGTAGGCAACCGCGCCACGCGCTCATAGGCCACACCAATGCACGCCATGCCGAGGCCAATGGCCGCGTCGAGAACGGCCGCGTGCTCCACCGTTCCATGCCCTTTCGAGTTCGCGACCAGCGGCACCACCATGTTGACGAGCGTCAGACATGGCCACACCAGCGCGAGCGTCGTCTTCACGCTCCACTCAGTCAAGGGCATCGACTCAGTCGCCTTCGTTATCGCCGCCGCGTTCGCTTCGGTCGCAAGGAGCCGCGGCTCATTCCATACGATGCGCCGTAGCGCGGGCAAAGTGAACAGGAGCAGCGCCGCCACGTAAAGCACAGCTGCTGCGATGAAGGGTGTGGCGCTGCCGCCGAGACGAACGAGCCAACCGAGCGGCAGTCCGCCGAGCATGAGGCCGGCCTGTGTGGCGGCGCTTTGCCGTGCGTTGAGTCTGTCGCTCACGCTCTCTGTCAGACTGCTCGCGATCGTGGCTAGAAGTGCATCCCACGCGCCTTCAAGTACGAAAAAAATGGACAACACCGCGAAGTTGATGACTAGCAGCGCGACCGAAAGATGCAAGAAGAGCGTGAATGCCAATGCGCACACGGACAACGCAACCATGCCCCAAAGTGTCAGTCTGCCGACATCCACGCGCTCAAGCAGGCGGCGCGCGAACGGTGCGGCGATGACCGCGGGGAGAAATCCGCCGATGGCCGAAACCGCGAGCGGCATCGCGCCGCCGTGGGCAGACGTCACGAGGTTCCAGGCGACTGCGAGAAACAGTAAGCCATTGGCGAAGCGATAGATGAACGTAGCCAGTAAGAAGAGGTTCATCTTCCCTCCGCGGACGCACGGTGCGGCACCGTTTGGTGCGACGCAGACGCAAACAAGCTTTCTATCCGTAAGCGATCCACGAACGACGCCGCTCAGAGTAAGGTGGTAGAGCGCCGTGATACGTGATAGCGAAGTGGGTCAGCGGAGATCTGCGGGCATCTTCCAGGGAAGCAGCGCGTCGTAGTCGTCGACGGTCTTCGCCAGCGGAAGGCGCTGGAATAACCAGTGGAGGTAACGATAAGGATCGATGCCGCCGGCTTTGCACGTTTCGATGAGGCTGTAGAGGTTTGCACTAGCGTTTGCCCCTGCAACCGTGTCGCTAAAAAGCCATGAACGGCGCCCAACGACGAAGGGGCGAATCGCGTTCTCACAAGGGTTGTTCGAGATAGGCCAACTGCCGTTCTCGACATAGCGGATCAGCTTCGGCCACTGCTCGCGTAGATAGGTCAGTGCCTTTCCAAGCAGACTTTTTGGCACGATGCCGGGCGACTGCGCGAGCGCCAAGGCGTAGATGGCGTCGAGGATGCGCGTGCTGTATCGCCGTCGCAATCGCTGTCGTCGCTCAGGCTTCCATTTCTTAGAGCGGGCCTCTGCAGCGAACAGCTTGCCGATCAGCGTGATGAAGCGTGTCGCGAGCAGATCGGGCGAACGGGCGACTTTGGGCACGTTGTCCTCCGCTTTGATGAAGTACCGCCTCAGGTGCGCCCAACATCCGAGGTGCACGAGGTCGTAGCGTTGAGCGATGTCGTTGTAGGGCTCGTAGCCGTCAGTTACTAGAACGGCGCCCTTGCGGATGCCCGTGAACAGCTTGTCGGCCAGCTTGGCGCCGCGTCCAGGTGTATAGCTGAAGCAGCGGATAGGGACGCCCGAGCCGGTCATCTGCGCCCAGAGGTAGCTCTTCGTTTGTGGTTTTCTCCCTTTCTCTTTCAGTACCTGGAACGTTGTTTCGTCGCAGTAGATCAGCTCTGCCTCGAGCAACGCATCGCGCATCAAGTTGATCACGGGCTGGGTCGCGAGGCCAACGCGAACCATGCTGGCGGCGATCGTGTTCGACGAGATGTCACCGCCGAAGCGACACAGCAAACCAGCCTGACGATACAGCGGCATGCCGAACTGATACTTGCCGGTGGCGATCCATGCAAGCGCTGATTCGCTGAACAGTCCGCGCGCGATGATGCGCGGCGGCGCCGGCGTGACCTTGATGCCGAGGTCACAGCATGGGCACGCATATTTGATGCGCTGGTGTTGGATCACCCGAAGCTGCTCGGGGATCACATCGAGCTGCTCACTGATCTCCGCGCCTATCTCGACGAGCGCGTGCCCATCGTTCGTGCAGAAGCGTTCGGCTTCGGGCAGTTCGTGTCGCACGACCTCGCGCGGCAGATTCGGATCAAGCGGCTTGCGATGACCGCGCTTCTTGCGCTTGTGCGCGGCGACCGTCGTCTCCGGCGTGTCTTCCTGCGCGGGCGCGCTGTTCGCGCCGAGCGTCTCGGCTTCGTTGAACAAGCTAGGTTGATCAGAATCTCGTGCTTCACTCTTCGCGCCGAACAGTTCGCGACGATAGGCTCGAAGGCGCTCCTCAGCGAGATCGCGCTCGGCCGTCACGAGCCGCAAGGCGCCGCGTAATGCCTCCTGTTGCTCTCGCAATGCACGTGCAGCATCGCGCTCGGCAAGCAACGCCTTCAGTTCCTCGGCGGTGATCGTGACGTTGATCGGCATGGCGGTTAGACCTGCACGCCGCCTCACTGTTCAGCTCACGCGATGATATTCCTGCTTGGGATGCCGTCGAATCGCGGTGATGTCATCGCCGTCGAGTAGCGCGTGCAGCACGTTGGTGGTCATCGTCACGATCTCAGCCTTGTTGTCGGGCCAGATGAAGTGGCTTCTCTCCAATCGCTTTATGAGAAGCCAGAAACCACTGCCATCCCAGCCAAGGATTTTTATCCGATCGCGACGCCGGTTTCCGAAGATGTATAGGGAAGTGTCCATCGGATTCAGGCGCATCGACTGCTCGACGAGAATCGACAGGCTATTCATGCCGTAGCGGAAATCAACGGGATCGCGGTGCAGATAGACCTTCAGATCGTCGTCGAACCGGAACACGGCATCCTCCCCAGAATCTGAACCATGGTCGTCAATTCGTCGATGGTCGCGATTGCCCCGCCAAGTTCAAGCTCGACGCCGTTCGACAGACGCACATGCAAGGCAAGTGTCATCGATGGCGGTGTGGACGGTTGTGTCGGCGACGCTGAAACGACCGACACGAACGCAGACGGCTTTACCGCGACCGGGACGGGTTGGTGCGACCCTGGCAGATCGACGGCCACGTCATTAATCGACTTGTCGGGCTGAGGCGGGTTGTATTCGTCGTTGCCATTATGCTGCGACGCTGGCGAAATGCCATTCTCGCGCTCCACCAGGTACTTCGCGATCCACTTGCGCAGCAGATTGGCGTTGATGCCGTGCTGCTGAGCCAGACCGGCGACTGATACTCCGGGACGAAGTGCTGCTTCAATCAAGGCGCGTTTACTTTTTTCGTCATAGCGGCGACGGCCATCGCTGCTGCGACGCACTACTGCCAACTCTGAGTCCATGCCAGTCATAGGTGTCCACCTCCAAGATAGGTGGACACCTATGGTCCTCGCTACTGTCGCTCACTGCCAGACGTCGAAGATGGACCGCTTACTTCTATCCAGTCGCGGGTGTGGCTCGCGCAATCAGTCGCAATGACGCCCGCGAGCGGCGTCTCGTGCGCTTGGTAAGTGATGTTTCGAGGCAACGTCGCACCGAAAGGCAATTCGTGCCAGTGAACGACGTATGGACTTCGGCTGAACGCAGCCGCGCCAGCGACGCCAAAGTTGGCCGCATTCCTGAGATGATGCCCCGGGTAGACGAACCACCCGTGCCACTTCGTGCGTGACTTCTCGCAACTGCAGAAGTCACCGCCTTCGCCGAGCAAAATGCGCAATTCCTGCGACGGCAGATGTATTCCTGTCGCCAATTCAAACGTTCTCACGACATCAGCGCCGCCGACTCGGTTGCCAACCTCGAGAAATACCAACTCGTCGCGCCGTCGGATCGCCTCCAGGTGAAAGCTGCCATTGCAGATGCCGGTAGCACTCAGTGCGCTTGATACCCAGGCACGGGCGGTGTCATCGAATGGAATGTGAAATGACCCTAGCGGTTCGCCATTGGCAAATCGCAGGCAATCACCAACATACTCACTGGCAGTCATTGTGAGGACGTGCCCATCTTGCACGAGTCCATCGAAATGCAGTATCGCGCCTGTGACGAACTCTTCTAGCTCGTACTGCGCCGCGTCACGGTGCCCGCTATCAAGCCCTGGCACCCCCGAACGGTGTGCTTTGATGGCCGTGTACGCATCCGCGACGCTCGGAAACACAACCACCTCTTCGCTCGAAGCGCCGCTGTGCGGCTTCAGCACCGTGGCGCCCTGCCACGCCGCCCTCCCCCCCGACGAAAGGAAGTCCGGAAGCAGAAGAAAGCGCGGCGCGCTCAGTCCCGCCTCGGTCACCGCGGTTTTCATCAGCGTCTTGTCGCGCGCGAGGCGCACCTGTTCGAGCGCCGGGCCGGGCACGCCGAGCCACTCGCGCAGACGCGCCGCGTCGAGAAGTTCGTACTCCGACAGCGAGATGATCCGGTCGAACCGTTTCGGCTCGCGCGTCAGCCACACGCGCGCTTCTTCGAATGCGCTAGCAACACCGGGCCGTTCGAAGGTGGCGCAGCGCAACGATGCCGGAAGCGTGTCGAGCGCTTCACGCTTGCCAAAATACGTCACCTCGTGCACGTCGTGATCAACGGCGCGGTGATACTCGATCTTTTGATAGGGGATGCGGTGCAGGATTAGAATTCTCATGAGCGTCCCATCGGGGTCAGGATGCCAGTTGCACGCCGACTTGCTCCAGTGACTCGGATTTGTCGTCGGCCGATGTAATGCGCCCCAGCGACTCCGTCCAGCAATCGCGCACGCTCGCCACCACTTCACGAATATCAACTGCATCTGTGTGCAGCGAAATACAGACGCAGGCGACGAAATCGCCGTTGTCGCGGGGCACTGCCGGCACGAACCTGCGATCTTGCCCAAGCCAGTTGAAATCGATAATGCGCAGTGCATTTTCGGCGAGGCCGTGCCGTTGGCGAGTCGCTGCAAGCGCCCGATTCAGGAGTTCCTCGCCGGGTCTTACCTCCTCCGGTGCGAACCAGCTATCCGCGGCCACGCCGAGCATCACGCTCGCTGCTTGACACGTCGGTGCGAGCACCGATGCTTCGAAGCCGCCGCCGAGCACTGAATCGATCCACAACTTATAAAAGTCAACGTGAAACACTGTCTCCGCGAGCTTCCAGATCTTCATGCCGGCGGGGCGGCGGTTTGGCTCAACTACGGCGGCGGACCGGCCGTCGTCGCTAAGCTTGATCTCATTATGGAAGGGCCCGTCGCGCTGGCCCACGAGCCAATTCGCCGCTTCTCCGGCGCGACGCAGCGTCTCATTTTCGTGCTGTTCGAGGCGCGCCGGCACCACCTGCGCCACTTCGACTGGATAACGACCTGACGCACTGACTTTTTCAGTGACGAACGACAGCCTCCCTACGCCGTCGTATGAGAATTCCCGGTGATAGGGAATGAGTTGTTCGCAAATGACGCCGCTTTCGAGATAGGGCATTACCTCGTTGAGCGCGCTCGTCAGGTCGTCGCCCGACCGAAGCATCACGACGCCACGATTGTTGCCCTCGCAGGATGGTTTGATGACGAAACCCTCCGGATGGGCAGCGGCGAAGCGCTCCAGGTCCTCGAGAGTCGCCACGGCCTGGCACCCGGGAGTCATGATGCGCTGCGCTGCCAATATGTCGCGAAACCGAGTCTCCGTGCGTCGGTATTCCAGCTTGCTGAATGCGCCGAGCGCAAGTTCGGCGGAGTCGGCGGGCAATCCGAGACGTTCCAGCAGTGCCGCACCGTTGAATACTGCATTGTCCGAGAACACAATGGCGCCGCGCAGAGCGTGGCGCCACGGGGCAAGCGCCTCGAATGCGGCATCGACAAAACCGGGGGAACGTGGATCTAGCGCGATCACATGGTCGCAGAGGCGTTTGTCGTGCTCGCCCGGATTCGCACGAATCAGAAGCGTATCGACGTGATAGCGGCGCCGCGCATAGTCGGACATATGCGCGACTTCGGCGACACGAGCTAGGTTGTAGTCGATTATTAGGAACACTGAGGTCTTTATAGTCATAGCGCTCTCTCGTTAGCTTGGGTTCTCAGGCGGCACGTACCGCGTTCGGCTCCGTATAGCGGACTTCGACGGCCTGTTCGGAGATCCGCATCAGCTTCGGCAACGAAGCCTCAAGTTCCCGACGGGCGACGCGCCACAACAATTGTCCCAGGAACACCTCTCGGGACGCCTGCGTGATTTCGGTTCCCACCGTGACGAATAATTGACTTAAGATCGGCGCCGGGTCCACGTCACGCACACCGACGTAGTCCAGCTTGCCCGTACGTCCGAAGTAGGCCCGAAAAAATGTCGCGTGCTCGTAGGGGGGCGCGCCGTCCGCAGTGAATGAGAGCGACGCGAGGCGAGCCTCGAAGGCGTCGAGCGTACTCTCGTTTCGTGCGCTCGACGCGAGCAACAAGTCGAGCCACAACTCGAGTATGCCGTCCTCGCCGTTCAGCGCCTTCACGCTGGGCGAGATCAGACAGCCGCCGACGCGCGGATTGATTTCGATCAGATCCCAGCGCGCACCGTCCTGCCGCGCCTCGACATGAAAGCATCCCCACTTCAGGCCGAGTTGCCGGAAAGCCCGGTCGATCCATTCGATTCCTTCCGCACACGCCGCTGCGTCGATCGATATCGGCGGACTCGCGCACGCGTCCTCGAGAACAGTTCCCGCCATCTCGGTGACTGCGCACTTCTCGTGAATGGCCAACACGTGAACACGCCCGCTCGTCAAAAGCAGTTCGAAGCTGTACTCCCGTCCAGGTATGTAGTCTTCGGCCATGAAAGCGAGGCCCTCGCCGAACGCGGAACGGTAGACTTCGTCGATGCGCGCCTCTTGGGCGATGCGTTCAATCGAATCCCATGACGTGTCCGGACGAAGCGCGAAGGCGCCATAGGATGCGATCCCACAGATCGGCTTAATAAAGTAAGGACGTGCCTCGCACTTGAGCACGTCCAGGTTGTCCCGCGTTAGTGCTACGGCGCGAGCATGACTCAAGCCCGCCGCAGCGAGTTGGTTTCGAACTGCGAGCTTGTTTCTCAGGAAGTTCACTTGGGACGAGCTCAAGTCGGCGACACCGAGCTTTTCATTGCCGAGCGCCATCAGGCCTCGATAGCCTTCCCATACCGATACGCAAGCTACGACGCGCTCGCCCCGTTCCCGCAACTCATCCAAGGCGGCTTCGACGTCATCCGCCGTCAGTGCATCGCATTCGGTGCAGAAGAGAGCGTCCGCTTTCGTCGACAGTTCCTGTAGCCGCTTTGCCCGGCCAGGCGCCAAAGGCGACGATGACAAGACGAAGCTGCACAAGCCGCGTGCTTCGAGCGCAGCGATCAGGTCCTCCATGAAGGAAAAGCCGCGGTGGCTAAGAAGCAATACTCCGGTTCTCGTCATCGTCGTGCGCCTCTTCACGCGGCTTGCCGCCGTTCGCCCAGGATTTTGTCGTCGTGGAGTTCCTTGAAGTACATCGCAAGGATGGCTTGGTGCTCGGCGAGGTAACGTTTCAGGTTTTGCACGTCAGCGTCGGAGCGGATCAGATGGCGGATCGTTTGCCACACTTCACCCGGGTGATCGTCGTTGATGTCGGTATGGGAATGCGAAACCTGCCCGCCAATATTCGCCTCGCCGACCGATTGCTTGAGCGCCTCGATCTTCTTCGGCTCGAGCTTCACATTGACATATTCGACCAGGTACGAGTAGGCCACGACGCCAAGAGGCCCTTCGTGATCCAGTAGATACGAGAAGAAGCCGGTCAGCAGCTTGGTGGACAGATACGGCTCCGTTGCAAGAAACTGCTCGCGTGTCACACCCGTGCGAGCCAGATCCTGTATGAAGAGCTCGTCGTGGAGCATTTCCTCGCGTTCATAGTTCGCCCAGACTTGCGCCGCCTCCGGGCTGCACTTGGCAATTTCTGCAAGGGCTTTCGACTCCGAAACACGCAGGAGCCGAATTCGCCATGCAGTCTCGATGAGATGGCGCTTGTAGTACTCCGAATCTACCGCTTTACCTTCGAGGTGCGCAGCATACGGGACGGTCTCGTACCACTGCTCGATCTGACGATCAATGATCGTATCGATTTCGCTGCGAAGGTTTATCGATGCTGCCGCGCTCAGGAACGGCGTCCTGTGCTCAAGTCCAACGTTTTTTACGCGATTCACTGCTTTTGCCTCTTGGAACGTTTGACGAAATGCCGATCGAACGCCGGACTTGTCTCGTCAGGGTGGGAACTGGCCGATTCTTTATTGATCGACTTCGATGCTTTCTGCATATGGACGCGCCGCCGTGCTGATGGTGACGTCACCGATCAGCCGGCACTGGCAAGCCAGCCGGAAACGCTCGCCCTTGAAGCCAAGGTGGTCGAGGAACTCCGCCTCGCAGCCGTGCTTCGCGCCAAGTGCCCCGGGACCATTCAACACCTCTATGACACAAGCGCCGCACGCGCCAGAGCGACAGCCGAACGGAATGCCGTCCTGACCATGCAACTCGAACTCGAGTTCCGTCAGCGAGCTATTCGCGGGTAGCAGAACTTCCACGTCCTGCGGCACCAACGTTAACTTGAACATTCGACACTTCTCCTGATAGGCCAGACACCTGCAATTGAGCGACGCGCTTCGACACCGATCGCCTTCGCTCCAGAGCATGTCAGGTTCGAACTTGCAATCCCAAACTGGTAGTGATCCTATCTAACATCTACACCGCTGACCAATCAAACGTTTGCGGCCTACCTATCGAAATAACTCATCCGTCACGACGTTGCACGGCTGCCGCAGCGGCGTGCCTTATCCAGTCGACGAATCGCTCGATCGTGGCATCCGCCGAACGTTCGGCCGTGACCAGCCAATAGCCGATCCTTCCTTCGTAGACTGAACCGGGAACCGCTTCGACGAGCGTCCGCGCAGTGAGCCGCCTTTCAATCAAGCGGTGGCGGCCCATCGCAATTCCGTGCCCAGAAGCAGCAGCTTCAAGCACAATGTTGTAATCGTGCAGCATAATTCTCGGAACCCCTGACAGATCACATCCAAAGCGGACGCTCCATGCCTCCCATTCGAAGTGACGTTGTGCGTAGGACAGAAGCAGCGGTCCCTTCCGGATGGTCGAAGCATCTAGAAACGGCCCGTGCGCCGCGAGAAAAGCCGGACTGCAGACCGGTGACAAGCGCTCCGCCATGAGCAGCGATGCGGTGACGTTCTTCCAGTCGCCCTCACCGTAACGGATTGCGACATCCGGCCCCCCCTCGCCTACGTTTGCCAGCTCGATCGACGGCAGTAGTTGAAGATTAATCTCTGGATACATGGCGCTGAAGTCCGCTAGCCGCGGAGCCAGCCAGTGCGTCGCAAATGACGACAGCAGACTGACCCGCAGAAGCGCGCGCGACTCTCGCTTATTGCGCATCTCGCGCGTTCCCTCGGCGATCCATTCGAGCGCCCGACGTATCTTCGAGTAGTAGATGCTGCCATCGGGCGTCAATTCGATAGAGCGTGTCCGGCGCACGAAAAGCGACGCGCCCAGGTGGTGCTCCAGCTTGTGGATCTGGTGGCTTACGGCGCTTTGCGAGACAGCAAGTTCGCTAGCGGCGCGAACAAAGCTTAAATGCCGCGCCACCGACTCGAAAACGCGCAAAGTGAGTAGAGGTGGTAGATCATGCGAGAGAGGTTCGTTGGAGTGATGCATGTGAAGTAGAACGATGAAGGCGTCCGTCAAGAGCTGGGTCATGACCGAGCCGATATCATCCTGCATTGCGTCAGACAAGAGAACCGCCGCCAACACGCGGAACGTGAGTGGCCCGGCTCGACGAACGCCCGCGCAGTACAATCACAACCTGTTCACGCCCGGATCGCCACAGAGCAAGGAAGCATCGCGCACGCGCCGATTGCCCCGTGCGCGACGCCCCAACTTCGATCAACACATACATCGCACCCATCCAAATGGCCCAATACGTCTTCACCATGAACCGCGTCGGCAAGATCGTGCCGCCGAAGCGTCAGATTCTGAAAGACATCTCCCTCTCGTTCTTTCCCGGCGCGAAGATCGGTCTGCTCGGGCTGAACGGTTCGGGCAAGTCCACGCTCATCCGGATCATGGCGGGCGTCGATAAGGACATCGAAGGCGAAGCGCAGCCGATGCCCAATCTCAACATCGGCTATCTGCCGCAGGAGCCGCAGCTCGATCCGCAGCAAACGGTGCGTCAGGCCGTGGAAGAAGGTCTCGGCGATGTGTTCCAGGCACAAAAGAAGCTCGACGAAATCTACGCCGCGTACGCCGAGCCCGACGCCGACTTCGACAAGCTCGCCGCCGAGCAGGCGAAGTACGAAGCCATTCTCGCGACGAGCGACGGCGGCAGTCCCGAGCAGCAGCTCGAAGTCGCCGCCGACGCGCTGCGCCTGCCCGCGTGGGACGCGAAGATCGAACATCTGTCGGGCGGCGAAAAGCGCCGCGTCGCGCTGTGCAAGCTCCTGCTGCAAAAGCCCGACATGCTGCTGCTCGACGAGCCGACCAACCACCTCGACGCGGAATCGGTCGAATGGCTCGAACAGTTCCTCACGCGCTATCCCGGCACCGTCGTCGCCGTCACGCACGATCGCTACTTCCTCGACAACGCCGCCGAATGGATTCTCGAACTCGACCGCGGCCACGGCATTCCGTGGAAAGGCAACTATTCGAGCTGGCTCGATCAGAAGGAAGAGCGCCTCAAGCAGGAAGAAGCGAGCGAATCCGCGCGCCAGAAGGCCATCAAGAAGGAACTGGAGTGGGTGCGCCAGAACCCGAAGGGACGCCAGGCGAAGTCGAAGGCGCGTATCGCGCGGTTCGAGGAACTCAATAGCCAGGAATACCAGAAGCGCAACGAGACGCAGGAAATCTTCATTCCGGTCGGCGACCGGCTCGGCAACGAGGTCATCGAGTTCAAGAACGTGAGCAAGGCGTACGGCGATCGTCTGCTCATCGACAACCTGAGCATGAAGATTCCGGCGGGCGCGATCGTCGGCATCATCGGGCCGAACGGCGCGGGTAAATCGACGCTGTTCCGCATGTTGACCGGCCGCGAGCAGCCGGATTCGGGCGAAATCATCATGGGGCCGACCGTCAAGCTGGCCTATGTCGATCAGAGCCGCGACGCGCTCGCCGCCGACAAGACCGTCTTCGAGGAAATCTCCGGCGGCGCGGATGTGCTGACGGTCGGCAAGTACGAAACGCCGTCGCGTGCGTATATCGGCCGGTTCAACTTCAAAGGCAGCGATCAGCAGAAGCTGGTCGGCAACTTGTCGGGCGGCGAGCGCGGGCGGCTGCATCTCGCCAAGACGCTGATCGCGGGCGGCAACGTGCTGCTGCTGGACGAGCCGTCGAACGACCTCGACGTCGAAACGCTGCGCGCGCTCGAAGACGCGCTGCTCGAATTCGCCGGCTCGGTCATGGTCATCTCGCACGACCGCTGGTTCCTGGACCGCATCGCGACGCACATTCTCGCGTTCGAAGGCGAATCGCACGTCGAATTCTTCGACGGCAACTATCAGGAATACGAGGCCGACAAGCGCAAGCGTCTGGGCGAGGAAGCCGCGAAGCCGAAGCGTCTGCGGTACAAGCCGATCACGCGCTAATCATGCGATAAGCGGCAAAGCGCGCCTAATGCGGGCGCGCGCACCGACATCGGCTCCGAAAATGGCGACCGTCTAGCGACCGTCGCCATTTCTGTTTTTGGCGGCACGATAACGCCCAAAAATGGAGACGCATCAGATGGCGGGACGGCGCGCGCAGCGGGGAGCGCGGTGGGCAATGGGAATCGTCGCGGCGCTCGTCGTCGTGGCGGTCGGCGGCTGGTTCTTCGTCGCGCATCAAATGAAGGAGCGCATTCGCGAGACGCTCGGGCCGAACGGTTCCGTCGATGAGATCGATGTCGGCTTCGGACACATCACGCTCTCGCGCGTGCGGCTGCGCGGCCCGCATGACTGGCCGACAAGCGACGCGTTACGCGCCGAGCGCATCGTGCTCGACGTGGACATGCGCGCGGCACTGTCGAACCGCGTTCATTTGCGCGATGTCAGCGTCGACAACTATTACCTTTCGATCGCCCGTTCCGCCGATGGCCGCGTGCGCGTGCTGCCGGGCCTCAAGGAAACGGCGCGCGAAGCCGACGCGAAGCCCGGCGACAAAGCCGCCCAACACGCGGAGGAAGAGAAGCTGATCGACCGCGTGTCGTTCGAGCGCGGCGCGATGGAGTTCTTCGATGCCTCCGTTCGGCAGCCGCCGTATCGCGTGCTGATCAGCGACGCGCGCGCGACCATCGACCATTTGCATCTGCCCGCGCTGACCGACCGCACCGCGCTGTCGATGAACGGCTCGATCAAAGGTCCGTCGCACACCGGCGCCATTTCGTGGGGCGGCTGGATGGTCATCGCGAACAAGGATTCGCAAACGCACGCAATGCTGCGCAGCGTCGATATTTCGACGCTCGATCCGTACCTGCTGAAGAAAGCCGGCGCGAAGGCCGCGGTGACGGGCGGGACCATCGACATGACCATCGACGCGAACGTCCGCGATTACCGCATCCACGCGCCGGGAACGCTCACGCTGAATCACTTGCAGATCAGCGACGGCGACAGTCCGCTCGACACTTTTCTCTCCATTCCGACGAAAGCAGCGATCGCCGCGCTGAAGGACCGCAAGCAGGAAATCAAGCTGGATTTCGTGCTCGAAGGCGATTTGCGCGATCCGAAGTTCTCGCTCTCAGAGAGTCTGTCGAAGAAGCTCGCGGCCGGCTTCGCGAAGGCGCTCGGCGTGAGCGCCGAAGGCGTGGCGAAGGGCGCGGGCGAAACGGTGAAGGGAATCGGCAACGCGCTGAAGAACCTGCTGGGGCAGTAGCGCGCCGCCGTTTGCTTCGCTCGGAGCGGGATTGGGTTAGACGGGAACGCCCAGCGCGCGCAGCTTCGCTTCCGTTTCCTGCGCGCCGGTGTGATGCACGCCGTGCCAGCCGAGATCCGTCGCGGCTTGCGCGTTGGCCGCGTTGTCGTCGATGAAAACGAGCTCATGCGGCTGGATGGCCGGCAGATGCTTTTCGATTTCCGCGCGCATCAACGCGAAAATCTGCGGATCGGGCTTCACCAGCCCCACGCGCCCCGACACCACGATTTCCTTGAAGCGCCGCAGCACGTCGAAGCGTTCCCACGCGTACGGGAACGTCTCCGCCGACCAGTTCGTCAGCCCGAAAAGCGGCACGCCTGCGGCATCGAGCCGGTCGACGAGCGCCACGCCTTCTTCCAGCACGCCCGCCACCATTTCGTGCCAGCGCGCATAGAACGCGCGGATCAGCGGCTCGTGCTCCGGGTACTGCGCGACGAGTTCGGCCGTGCCCTCTTCCATGCTTTGCCCGCCGTCCTGCTGCACGACCCATTCCATCTTGCAGACGTTGTCCAGAAACCAGCGGCGCTCGGCTTCGTCGGGGATCAACTGCTTGTACAGATATTCCCGATTCCAGTCGATCAGCACGCCGCCGAAATCGAACACGACTGCTTTGATGGTCATGCGAACTCCTTTTGCAGGATCTCGGCGGAAGGCAGAACGCTGACGCCGTTGCCGGACATCGACGAATGTGTCCAGACGAAGTTCTGATGCTCGACGATCTTCGCGGCGTCGAGATGCGGCTTGTCCGCGGTCGTATGCAGATCCGCCGCGACAACCGTGCGAAAACCGAGCAATTCGGCGCGGCGCGCGGTGGCGTTCACGCAGAACTCCGTCGCGTAACCGCACAGCACGACGCTTTCGATGCCGCGCTCGCGAAGACGCTGTTCGAGCGGCGTGCCCTGAAACGAATCGCCGACCGTTTTGTAGATTGACGCGTCACCCGCTTCGCGCGCGAGCGACAAAGGCAACTGCCACGCGTCGCTCTCACGCGCGAGCGGGCCGTTTGCGTCGCTCTCGTGCTGCACGATGAAGACCGGCGCCTCCGACCGGCGCGCCGTCGCCGTCAGCCGGTTGATGCCATCGATCACCTCGGCTGCGCGATGCGCAGGCTTCGCGCCGCCGAAAAACATGTTCTGCACGTCGATCACGATCACCGCGGTTTCTTTGCCCATATCAAATGGCCTCGGTCCGTTTGAGGAGCCACGCCTTCGCCGCGCCCTCCACATGCGGCGACACGCGCCGCCGCACCGTCTCGTGATACGCGTTGAGCCACGCGCGTTCGTCTTCGCGCATGAGCGACATGTCGATGCAGCGCGTGTCGATCGGGCATAGCGTCAGTGTTTCGAACGAGAGGAAATCGCCGAATTCGGTTTTGCCCGCGCTCTGGTTCAGCACGAGGTTTTCGATGCGGATGCCCCACTTGCCCGGCCGATAGATGCCCGGCTCGATCGACGTGATCATGCCCTCTTCCATGGCCGTCCACGGCTCGGCGGGCGCGTAGTGCGAGATGACTTGCGGTCCTTCGTGCACGTTCAGGAAGTAGCCGACGCCGTGGCCCGTGCCGTGGCCGTAGTCCGCGCCCGCTTCCCAGATCGGCGCGCGGGCGATCGAATCCAGCATCGGCGAGCGAATGCCGCGCGGAAAGCGCGCGCGCGAAAGCGCAATCGTGCCTTTGAGTACCGTCGTGAAATCGCGCTTGTGCTCGGGCGTGATCTCGCCCACGGGC
Organism: Caballeronia sp. Sq4a; assembly: GCF_023170545.1. Lineage (NCBI taxonomy): Bacteria > Pseudomonadati > Pseudomonadota > Betaproteobacteria > Burkholderiales > Burkholderiaceae > Caballeronia > Caballeronia sp. Sq4a. The sequence continues at coordinate 2,502,655 of NZ_CP084250.1, forward strand.
ACCACGCGCGTGATGTCCGTCGTGCCGCTTACATACTGACCGCCGGAATCGATCAACAGCAGTCCGTTGCCTTGGATCACGGAATGCGACGCCTCCGTCGCGCGATAATGCGGCATCGCGCCATTCGCGTTGAAACCCGCGATCGTGCCGAAGCTCAACGTGACGAAGCCCGGCCGCCGTGCGCGCGCCGCCGTGAGCTTCTCGTCGATGGTCAACTCCGTGATGCGCTCGCGGCCCAGCGCGTCTTCGAACCACGCGAAGAATTCGGCGAGCGCCGCGCCGTCCTGCTCCATCGTCGCGCGAATATGCTCGGCCTCCGCCGCCGTCTTGCGCGATTTCGCAAACGTCGACGGATTCACCGCTTCGACGATATTCACCGCCGACGGCACCTTCTCCAGCAGGCCGTGCGTGATGCGGCGCGGATCGATGAGCAGCGTCGAGCCGGCCGGCAACGAGGCGAGCGCCTGCATTGCGTCCGCGTACGGAGCGACGCGCACGTTGTCGCGGACGAGCGCCGCCTTCAGCGCGTCGGGCACCTTGCCTTCGGCGACGAAAAGCGTGGCGTCGTCCAGACCGACCAGCGCATGCGCGACGAACACCGGGTTGTAGCTGACATCCGCGCCGCGCAGATTGAAGAGCCACGCCAGATCGTCGAGCGTCGAAATGAAATGCCACTGCGCGCCCTTGCCGCGCATGGCTTCGCGGATATGCGCGAGCTTTTCGGCGCGGCCGACGCTCGCGTGCGGCGCGGCGTGTTCGTACACCGGCGCATCCGGCAGGCCGGGCCGCTCGGGCCAGACGGATTCGAGCACGTCCACGTCCGTCCGAAGCGTGATGCCGCGCGCCGTCAGCGCATCGGCCAGCGTGCGCGCCGCCGCGACGCCGAGCACCGCGCCATCCACCGCGACGACCCCGCCCGACGGCACGTTCTCCGCGAGCCATTCGACGTGCGGCGCGGTCTGCTGCCCGCCCATCATCTTCATGAGCAAGATGCCGGTGCCGGCGAGTTGCGCTTCCGCCTGCGTCCAATAGCGGCTATCGACCCAGACGCCCGCGAAGTCTTTCGTCACGACGAGCGTGCCGACCGAGCCGGTGAAACCCGACAGCCATTGGCGGCCCTGCCAGCGCTCGGGCAGATATTCGGAAAGGTGAGGATCGGCGGACGGAATGAGAACGGCGTCGATGCGCTCCGCTGCCATTCGGCTGCGAAGCGTTTCGACGCGCGCGGCGAATGTCGAAGGATCGGGAACAGCGGAATGTGCGATGCGGTCGTTCATGAATCACCTGCCGAAAGTGGCGAATTAAGATGCGAAAGCTTTAGCGGCGCGCGGCCAGTCCGACGGTCGCCGTCACGGCGATGAGCGCGAAGAGCGTGCACGCGAACCATTCGAGCGTCTCGCCATCGTGATAAATATCGATGACATTGCCGAACATGCGCGCAACCACGGTGGCAATGATGCCCGCGACGATTGCGGCCCACACGCGACCTGCCGCGCCCCGACCGACGCGCCCCGCCCGCCGCAGCGGATGCAGCCACCAGCCTGCCACGCCGATAACCGCGCCGAGAAAAACCAAGCCGATCCAGCTCATCGGGACGCTGCTCCACTGCTCTAAAGATGGAAAACGGCGCGCGGCGCCGGACGTAAGCGAACGAGTTTAGGGGGCCGGGTTGGCGAAGGCAAGCGCCCTCGGACGGCCGCATATCCATTCAATTTCGCGATTTGTTTCTGCGAATATGCCTAAAAATGAAACGACGCGCGAGTGCTAAACTCCGAAATACATTCAGGGCGATCAACTCAGCGACTTTGCATCGATCAATACGCCCGGCATTTCTTTCAACCAGTCCGGCCGTGCGAATTGCAAGGCCGATTGGTCATCAACGGTTAGAAGCATCATGAGTGAAAACAAGCCGATATCTCTCGGTGGTCTCGAAATAATTATGACTTACCGCGGCGCGACGCAGGAGCGGCGGGAGAACCTGCGCGGCGTGCTGCGCCATCTCGACCTGACTTACCGCGATTACGTGCTCTATCTGATCGAAGCGGACGCGACGCCAACCTTTCACTGGTCGGGTTTCGGCGACGAGAAAATCCGCCATATCTTCATTCACGACGACGGACCTTTTCCGAAAGCAAAACTGTGTAATCTCGGCGCGCGTTTATGCACCGGCAATATCATCTGTTTCCACGACGCCGATATGATCGCCAATCCGGAATACCTGCCGCTCAGCCTCAATTCATTGAAAGACGGAAACGCGAGCGATGCGTTATGTCCATTTCTTCGCGTCATTAATATCACCGGCGATTATCGAAGCGACTTTATTCGGTCCGGGAATTACGCGGCACTGGAAAAATATTTGGAATCGGATTTGCCCGACGGAATGGAAGTGCTCTACGAAAATACGCCGGGCGCCATCGTGCTGATGAAGCGGTCCGAATACATGCGCGTCGGCGGTTACGATCCGCGCTTCACCGGTTGGGGCGGCGAGGACGACGACCTGCTCACGCGTGCGACGCGCCTCGGCGTGCGCTGGCATTCCATTCCCGAATCGCGGGCCGCGTTGTTCCATCTGCATCACGACGCCACGTCGCGCCAGGACGCGATCGCTGCCGCCCAGCGCAATCGCCAAGCCGCCGCAGAGACGCACGCCATGCCGCTTCCCGAACTAGAAGCGCGCGCCGCCGAACTCGCGCAATACTTCGAGTAAGCGTCCACTGCGGTCGATTGTCGCGCCGGATAACGCCGACATTTTCCGCGAGCCTCGCGCTGCCGTCCGCGGTCCGTCCCCGAATGCCGCCTATAAATGAACGAATTCCTAAAACGCTATAATATTGGGCTATCTGAAAGGCCAACGGCTTAGGGCCAACGCATAACTACATGCAGCTCCTCACGATCGGAATCAACCACCACACTGCGCCTGTCGCCTTGCGCGAACGCGTGGCGTTTCCGCTCGAACAGCTCAAGCCCGCCCTTTCCGCGCTGAAGGACGTCTGGCTCGGCCCGCTCGCGAAGGCGTCGCCCGAAGCGGCCATTCTGTCCACCTGCAACCGCACCGAACTCTACTGCGCGACGGACGACACCGCCGCGCGCGACGCCGCCATCCAGTGGCTGTCGAAGTATCACAATCTGCCGGTCTCCGAGCTCGCGCCGCACGTCTACGCGCTGCCGCAATCGGAAGCCGTGCGCCACGCCTTTCGCGTCGCGTCCGGGCTGGATTCGATGGTGCTCGGCGAAACGCAGATCGTCGGCCAGATGAAGGACGCCGTGCGCACCGCGTCGGAAGCGGGCGCGCTCGGCACGTATCTGAACCAGCTTTTCCAGCGGACGTTCGCGGTCGCGAAGGAAGTGCGCTCGACGACCGAAATCGGCGCGCAGTCCGTGTCGATGGCCGCTGCCGCCGTGCGTCTCGCCGAGCGCATCTTCGAAGACATCTCGAGCCAGCGCGTGCTGTTCATCGGCGCGGGCGAGATGATCGAGCTTTGCGCGACACACTTCGCCGCGCAGAATCCGCGCGAACTGGTCGTCGCGAACCGCACCGCCGAACGCGGCGAAAAGCTCGCGGAGCGTTTCAACGGCCGCGCGATTCCGCTCTCGGAACTGCCCACGCGCATGCACGAGTTCGACATCATCGTGTCGTGCACGGCGTCCACGCTGCCTATCATCGGTCTCGGCGCGGTCGAGCGCGCGGTGCGCGCGCGGCGGCATCGGCCCATTTTTATGGTCGATCTCGCCGTGCCGCGCGATATCGAGCCGGAAGTCGGCAATCTGCAGGACGTCTTCCTCTATACCGTCGATGACCTCGGCGCCATCGTCCGCGAAGGCAATGCGTCGCGGCAAGCGGCGGTCGCGCAGGCCGAAGCGATCATCGAAACGCGTGTCGCCAATTTCATGCAGTGGCTGGATGCGCGCAGCATCGTGCCGGTCATCCGCCACATGCACACGCAGGCCGACGCGCTGCGCCGCGCCGAAGTCGAACGCGCCCGCAAGATGCTCGCGCGTGGCGACGATCCCGCCGCCGTGCTCGAAGCGCTGTCGCAAGCCCTCACGAACAAGCTCATTCACGGCCCCACGCACGCGCTCAACCGCGCGAGCCGCGAAGAGCGCGACCAGCTCATCGACCTGATGAGCGGCTTCTACCGACACGGCGGCGCCGGCAGCGATTCGTCGGGCCGTTAGCGGCCGTCTCTTTGCTATTCTCAAATGCTCCGCGTCTTAGGCGCGGCGGCTTCTCCGATTGCAGTTTTTCCTGACGCCCGAGCGCGTCATTCCCGCCCGATGAAAACCAGCATGCAAAGCAAGCTCGACCAGCTTGCAAAACGGCAGGTCGATCTCAACGAACTGCTGAGCCGTGAAGACGTGACGTCCGACATGGACCAGTACCGCAAGCTCACGCGTGAGCACGCGGAAATCAGCCCGATCGTCGAGCAGTACGCGCTCTGGCGTCAGGCGCTCACCGACGAAGCCACCGCGCAGGATCTGCTCGCCGACCCTTCGATGCGCGATTTCGCCGAAGAGGAAATCGGCGAGGCTCGCGAGCGCATGGCGAAAATCGAAAGCGATCTGCAGACGATGCTGCTGCCGAAGGATCCGAACGACGAACGCAATATCTTCATCGAAATCCGCGCGGGCACGGGCGGCGACGAATCGGCGCTTTTCGCCGGCGACCTGCTGCGCATGTATCTGCGCTACGCGGAGCGCAACCGCTGGACCGCCGAGACGATGTCGGAAAGCGTTTCCGATCTCGGCGGCTACAAGGAAGTGATCGTGCGGATCGCGGGACAAGGCGCGTATTCGCGGCTCAAGTTCGAATCGGGCGGGCATCGCGTGCAGCGCGTTCCGGCGACCGAAACGCAGGGGCGCATTCACACGTCCGCCTGCACGGTCGCGGTCATGCCCGAAGCCGATGAAATCAGCGAAGTCGTCATCAATCCTGCGGATTTGCGTATCGACACCTTCCGCGCGTCGGGCGCGGGCGGGCAGCACATCAACAAGACGGATTCGGCCGTGCGCGTCACGCACTTGCCGACGGGCATCGTCGTCGAATGTCAGGACGACCGCTCGCAGCACAAGAACAAGGATCGCGCGCTGAAGGTGCTCGCCGCGCGCATCAAGGACAAGCAGTATCACGAGCAGCACGCGAAGGAAGCCGCGACGCGCAAGAGCCTGATCGGTTCGGGCGACCGCTCGGAGCGCATTCGCACGTACAACTTCCCGCAAGGGCGCATGACGGATCACCGCATCAATTTGACGCTCTACAAGCTCGAATACATCATGGACGGCGATCTGGACGAACTGATCGGCGCGCTCGTGTCCGAGCATCAGGCGGAACTGCTCGCGGCGCTCGGGGAAGCGGAGTGACGACCGCGGCGGACTTGCTGCGCGCCTCGCCGCTGCCGGCGCTGGAGACGCGCGTGCTGCTGACGCATGTGCTGGGCTGGCGGCGCACCGAGCTGATTACGCGCGATACGGATACGCTCGATGCTACGGCCGTCGCGCGGTTCGAAGCGCTCGCGGCGCGGCGCGGCGCGGGCGAACCGATCGCACAACTGACCGGCAAGCGCGAGTTCTTCGGACTCGACTTCGACGTGACGCCCGACGTGCTCATTCCGCGCCCGGAAACCGAATTGCTCGTCGAAACGGCGCTCGATGCCATCGCCGGGACGCCGAATGCCCGCGTGCTCGATCTCGGCACCGGAACCGGCGCCATCGCCATCGCGATCGCCCACGCGCGGCCCGATGCGCGCGTCTTTGCCGTGGATCGGTCGCCCGCCGCGCTCGATGTCGCCCGGCGCAACGCCGATCGGCTGCTGGATTCGGCACGCGCGGGCGGCGCGATCACGTTCATCGAAAGCGACTGGACTGCGAGCGTCGATGCATCGGTGCGCTTCGACGCGATCGTCAGTAATCCGCCGTATATCGCATGTGACGACCCGCATCTCGCGCAAGGCGACCTGCGCTTCGAGCCGCGCGGCGCGCTCACCGACGAGGCCGACGGACTTTCGGCGATCCGCGTCATCGTCGAGACAGCGCCTTTGCTGCTCGCGCCCACCGGCGCCCTGTGGATCGAGCACGGCTACGATCAGGCCGAAGCCGTGCGCCAGTTATTGTCCGAACGCGGCTTCACCGCCGTGCGTTCGTTGCGCGATCTCGCGGACATCGAACGAATTAGCGGCGGTCTCGCGCCGGCCTGAGTGAAAGCCCGGCCAGGCGAAATCCGCTATCATTTCAAGACTCATCAGCTTCTTCCGAAACATCCGACATTCACGCGCAGGAACGCCATGGAAACGCAAGAACGCATCAAGCAGATCGTCGATCAACATCCGGTGGTCCTTTTCATGAAAGGCACCGCGCAATTCCCGATGTGCGGCTTCTCGGGCCGCGCCATTCAGGTGCTGAAGGCGTGCGGCGTCGACCAGATCATGACGGTGAACGTCCTCGAAGACGACGCCATCCGCCAGGGCATCAAGGAATTTTCCAACTGGCCGACCATTCCGCAGCTTTACGTGAAGGGCGAGTTCATCGGCGGCTCGGACATCATGATGGAGATGTATCAGTCGGGCGAATTGCAGCAGCTTTTCGCCGCCGCTTAAAGCCGTATCGCAAGTGAGTGCGCCCGCTGCCGCCAAGCGACGGCTGATCGTCGCGATTACCGGAGCAACGGGCGCCATCTACGGCGTGCGTCTGCTCGAGACGCTGCGCCGGCTGGGCGGCGTCGAGACGCATTTGCTCGTGTCGAGCGCGGGCTGGCTCAACGTCCAGCACGAACTCGATCTCGACAAAGCCGCCGTCAACGCGCTCGCGGACGTCGTGCATAGCGTGCGCGATGTCGGCGCGAGCATCGCCTCCGGTTCGTTCGCGACGGACGGCATGATCGTCGCGCCCTGCTCGATGCGCACGCTCGCGAGCATCGCGCACGGTCTCTCCGACAATCTCGTCACCCGCGCCGCCGATGTCGTGCTCAAAGAGCGCCGCCGGCTCGTGCTGCTCGTGCGCGAAACGCCGTTCAATCTCGCGCATCTGCGCAACATGACGGCCGTCACCGAGATGGGCGGCATCGTCTTTCCGCCGCTGCCGGCGTTTTATCACAAGCCCGCGAGCATCGACGAAATGGTCGATTACACCGTGGCGCGCGTCATCGACCTGTTCGGGATGGCGCAGCCGAGCGCGGCCGCGTGGTCGGGCATGGGCGGCGCAAGCGACTGATTGCCAACGGCGCGGACATAATCCGTTGCCTCGGCCGCCGTTTATCTTCCTTGCGGTTGGCTATACATTCGTGGCATCACATCTTCCGAGGCTGCTGCCATGAGCCGACTCCCGACTGTCTTCATCTCCCACGGAGCGCCCACGCTGCCGATCGACCCGGCCATGCCTTCCGCCGAGTTCGCCGCGCTCGCCGCCACGCTGCCGAAGCCTCGCGCGATTCTCGTACTGTCCGCGCATTGGGGCACGGCGCAGCCCGTGGCGAGCGTCGCCGCGCGGCCCGACACCATCCACGATTTCTACGGCTTTCCGCCCGCGCTGTACGAGCTGCGCTATCCAGCGCCCGGCGCGCCGGATGTCGCCGAGCGCGCCGCCGCGTTGCTCGGCGCTCACGGCGTGCCGAGCGCAACGACGGTCCACGGACTCGACCACGGCGCGTGGGTGCCGCTGCTGCTGATGTTTCCGGACGCCGACGTGCCGGTCGCGCAACTCTCCATCCAGCCGCGCCTCGACGCCGCGCATCACTTTCGCGTCGGCCGGGCGCTGCGCGATCTGCGTGATGACGGCGTGATGATCGTCGGTTCCGGGCAGATCACGCACAATCTGCGTATGGCCGATTTCGGCGCGCGGCCGGAAGACGCCGATCCGCGCGTGGTCGAGTTCACCGACTGGTTCGAGTCGCGGCTGAAAGCGCGGGACATCGACGCGCTGCTCGACTATCGCGCCCGCGCGCCGCACGCCGCGCTGATGCATCCGACCGACGAGCATCTGCTGCCCGTGTTCGGCGCGCTCGGCGCGGCGGCGGACGATTACGACTTGCGCATCCAGTCGCTCGGCACCTTCCAGCGCGCGCTGGCGATGACCAACTACGTTTTCGCGGACGCTTGATCCGGCCTAGAAACGACAAAGCCCGCCTGTTCAGGCGGGCTTCGTTTCAATGCGGCGGGTGACGCTTTAGGCGCCGATTTCGTGCAGGATGTCGTCGCGGCTTTCGCGCTCGTCCAGGTAGTCCGAGCGATAACCGGTGTGCACGCCCCAGTAGTAATACAGCAGCGACATGACGGCGACCACGGCCATATCCCAGCCATACGGCAACAGGCCGCTGCCGCCGAACTGCTTGCTGCCGATGAGCGACATCACGGCCATCGACGGCAGATAGCCGATCAGCCACCACGCCGCCTTCAGATCGCGGCCCCAGCCGGCAAAGCCCGTCTTGCCCTGAAAGTAGAAATACACCGGCAAGGCAACGACCATCAGCAGAATGATGTGGCCCGTCAGCGGCCACTTCGCCCAATACAGCACGAGCGACGCGCAGACGAACGCGAACGGCGCGATCACGCCCATCATCGGCAGCTTGAGCGGGCGTTCGAGATCCGGCGCGGAACGGCGCAGCGCCATCAGGCTGATCGGACCGGTGAGATATGAAATGACCGTCGCCACCGAGATGACCGCCGCGAGCGTGCCCCAGCCGCGGAAGAAAAACATGAAGATGAACGCGACGATCAGGTTGAACCACATGGCCGGACGCGGCACGCCGTAGAACGGATGCACGTTGCCGAACATCTTCGGCATCGTGTTGTTGCGCTCCATCGCGTAGATCATGCGCGTGGTCGTCGCCATGTACGTGGTGCCGGTGCCGCTCGGGCTCACGAATGCGTCGATGTACAGCAACACGGCGAGCCAGTTCAGGTTCAGCGCAATCGCCAGTTCCGCGAACGGCGACGCGAAGTGGAAGTGCTTCCAGCCCTGCATCACGTCGCTCGGGTTCACCGCGCCGATGTACGCGATCTGAAGCAGCACGTAGATCACGAGCGCGATCAGAATGGACCCGACCACGGCGAACGGCACGCTGCGCGCGGGATTGCGCGCTTCGCCGGCCAGATTCACCGGGCTCTGGAAACCGTTGAAGCTGAACACGATGCCGCTTGTCGCAACCGCCGTCAGCACGGCAGGCCAGCCGTAGGGCGCAAAGCTCGACGTGGTGCCGAAGTTCTCCGAGTGAAAGCCGGCGAAGATGAGGCCCGCGATGGTCGCGCCGGGAATCAGGAACTTGAAGATGGTGATGGCCGTGTTCGCCCGCGCGAACACCTTCACGCCCCAGTAATTCAGCATGAAGTAGATGATGACGAGCAGCGCGGACAGCGCGAGCCCGCTCGTGGTGAGCGTCTCGTTGACGAAGAGCGCGTGCGCCCAGTCGTACGGCCACGTGCTCATGTACTGAATGGACGCTTCGGCCTCGATGGGAATCACCGAAACGATGGCGATCCAGTTGGCCCACGCCGCGATGAACCCGACGAGCGCGCCATGCGAGTAGCGCGCGTAGCGCACCATGCCGCCCGATTCCGGGAACATGGCGCCCAGTTCGGCGTACGTCAGCGCGATGGCCAGAATGACGACCGCGCCGATCACCCACGCGCAGATGGCGGCCGGCCCGGCGATCTGCGACGCTTTCCACGCCCCGAACAGCCAGCCCGAACCGATGATGGATCCCAGGCCGGTCAGCATCAACGCCAACGGCCCGATATTTCTTTGTATCGAACTCTTCACGATCTTCTCCAATGTCTCGCGTCGCACGCGAGGTCGAACACGGCTAAGCGGCCGCATTCGCCGGGGTGCCGGAATGAAATGCCGGCGACACGGCGACGCTGGTGCAACCCCTCTTGACGAGGCGCGTAGTTTAACGGTTGCACCTTTCGATTGCAGCCGGGTGGCGCAGAATTCAGCATTTCTGCGCGGCGTGGCGGGTTGCTGGCAGTGGAGAAACTCGCGGGCGAACGCGCCCGGATCGTGTCTCAAAAAAATCCCTTCAGACTGGTCGGATATTATTTGACCGCGAAATGGTTTCGCCGTATAAACCTTCTTGCAGGATTTCAAGTGGCGAGTGAAGTGGTTCTTTCGTAGTTCGCCATCACGGTACTCCGGTTGGTCCCATTGCCCCTTCCTTGATTTTCATGCACCCCTGGCTTCGGCCTTAATCATCAAATTTTTTGGAATAAGTAATATGGAAACCGGTACCGTCAAGTGGTTCAATGACGCAAAGGGCTTTGGCTTCATCACCCCGGATGGCGGCGGCGAAGATCTGTTCGCGCACTTCTCGGAAATCCGCATCGAAGGCTTCAAGACGCTTCAGGAAAACCAGAAGGTCAGCTACGAAGTCAAGACCGGCCCGAAGGGCAAGCAAGCTGCAAACATCAAGCCGGTCTAAGACCCGCTCGATCGAAAAAAACCCCGCATTCGCGGGGTTTTTGCTTTGGGCCGTGCAAAACATCAGGCGAAATGTAACGGTTGAGCGTCAGCCGAACACGCGCTGCGCGTAAATGCCCAGACCGGTCGCCACGCTCGCCAGCCGATCGCCGAACACCGGCTGCGCGGCCGGGAACGCCGCCGCGAGCGCGTCCGAGAGAAAGCGCAAGCCGGTCGTGCCCCCGGTGAAATAGACCGCGCCGACATCCGCGGCGGCGACGCCCGCGCGCTTCACCGTCTCCAGCGCCGCTTCCACGATGCGCCGCGTTTCGTCTTTTCCCGCCTCGATCAACTGCTGCTCGTCGAACGGCACGCGCAGCGCCTCCTCGATTTCCTCCATGTCGATCTCGGTCGCGCCGCCCGCCGACACGTCGATCTTCGCTTCTTCGGCGTGCGCGGTGAGCGCGTGCCCCAGCCGGCGATCGACCACGCGCATCAGCCGGTCGTGATGACGCGGATCGACGTACAGATGGCGCATCAGCTGCAATTCGCCGACGCGCTTCGGCGTGTAGACGGTGTTGATGAGATGCCACGTCGCGAGGTCGAAGTAGACGCGGTTCGGCACTTCGCGGCCCTGCGGATCGAGCGCCTGATAGCCGAGCTGCCGGAGAATCGTCGCGAGTTCGACGCGACGGTCGAAATCCGTGCCGGCCACGTGAACGCCGTGATGCGCGAGCACATCGCTCTTGCGATCCAGATGACGCGCCCGCTCCGGCCCCACGCGCACCAGCGAAAAGTCCGACGTGCCGCCGCCGATGTCCGCGACGAGCACGAGTCCTTCTTGCGTGAGACGCGCCTCATAGTCGAAGGCCGCGGCAATCGGTTCGAACTGAAAGTGGATCTCGCGGAAACCGACCGCGTGCGCGCACGCTTCGAGTTGCTGCTGCGCCATGCGGTCGGCGCGCGGGTCGTCGTCGACGAAAAATACCGGCCGGCCCAGCACGGCGCGGGTCAGCGGCTCGGGCGCCACCGCCTGCGCCTTCTGCTTGAGGTGCTGGAGGAACAGCGTGATGACGTCGGTGTATTTGATCGCCGAGCCGTCGCCGAGATCGGTGACGTTGTCCCCGAGCGGCGAGCCGAGGATGCTCTTCATCGAGCGCATCAGACGGCCGTCGAAGCCGTCGATGTACGCCTCCAGCGCCGCTCGGCCGTACGACTGCTCGTTTTCGTCGGTGTTGAAGAAGACGGCGGTCGGCAGCGTGGTCGCGTCGCCCTCGACGGGCGCGAGCCGCATGCGCAGGCCATCGGGCAGGGCGACGGCAGAGTTCGACGTGCCAAAATCGATCGCGCAATAGGTCATGGGATTCGCGGCGGCGTTACGAGGCAACGCCGCGTATCAAAAAAACTTGGACGGGGTTTGTACCACGGCGACGCGAGGATCATCAATCTCTCGTGGGCTAAATTTAGCCTGCTCGGTTAGCCCGAGAAAAGCGGAATGGAGCTTGCTCCGGCCTTTTCGTCGCTCAACCGCCGACGGCCGGACGTCATGAACGAAACCACCGCACCCGAAGACACCCGTTCGACAGCCGGCTCAGGCGAGCGATCCGGCATCATCGAAACCGATTTGCCCGGTCGGCTCGACCGTCTGCCGTGGGGACGCTTTCATACGCTCATCGTCTTCGCGCTCGGCATTACGTGGCTGCTGGATGGGCTCGAAGTGACGCTCGCCGGCGCGGTCGCGAGCGCGCTAAAAACCAGTCCGGTGTTGCGCTTCTCGAACGCGGACGTCGGCTTCGGCGGCAGCGCGTATATCGCAGGCGCCGTGGTGGGCGCGCTCGGATTCGGCTGGCTCACGGACCGGCTCGGACGGCGCAAGCTGTTCTTCATCACGCTGTTTCTCTACGTGGCCGCCACCGCCGCGACCGCGTTTTCGTGGAATCTCGCTTCGTTCGTGCTCTTTCGTTTCCTGACGGGCGCGGGCATCGGCGGGGAATACACGGCCATCAATTCGACGATTCAGGAGTTCACGCCCGCCCGGCTGCGCGGCTGGACCGACCTTGCGATCAACGGCACGTTCTGGGTCGGCGCGGGCATCGGCGCGGCGGGGTCGCTGGTGCTGCTCGATCCGGGCGTGCTGCCGCCCGATTGGGGCTGGCGCGGGTGCTTTCTGATCGGCGCGGCGCTCGGGCTCACGATTCTGTTCATGCGGATGTGGGTGCCGGAGAGCCCGCGCTGGCTCATCACGCACAACCGCGAAGACGAAGCGCGGCAGGTGGTCGAGGACATCGAAGCGCATTTCCGCGAGCACGGCGTGACCGTGCCCGACACGCCCGTCAAGCCGCTGCGGCTGCACGCCCGCGAACACACGCCGCTGCGCGAAGTCGCCGATACGCTTTTCAAGGTGCATCGGCGGCGCTCGCTCGTCGGGCTGATGCTGATGACCGCGCAGGCGTTTTTCTACAACGCGATCTTTTTCACCTACGCGCTGGTGCTGACGGACTTCTATCACGTACCGGGCGATCACATCGGCTGGTACGTGCTGCCGTTCGCCGCCGGCAATTTTCTGGGGCCCGTGCTGCTCGGCAAGCTGTTCGACGTGCTCGGCCGCCGCCGGATGATCGCGTTCACGTACGCGACCTCGGGCGTGCTGCTGACGATCAGCGGGTGGATGTTCACGCAAGGCATGCTCACCGTCACCACGCAGACCGTCGCGTGGATGATCATTTTCTTCTTCGCGTCGGCGGCGGCGAGTTCGGCGTATCTGACGGTGAGCGAGACGTTCCCGCTCGAAATCCGCGCGCTCGCGATCGCCGTGTTTTATGCGTTCGGGACCGCGCTCGGCGGAATCATCGGACCGGCGCTTTTCGGGCATTTGATCGACACGCACGAGCGCAGCGCGGTGTTCATCGGCTATCTGATCGGCTCGGCGCTGATGGTCGCGGCGGCGGTGGTCGCGGGCATCTGGGGCGTCGCGGCGGAACGGAAGTCGCTCGAGGACGTGGCTCGGCCGCTGTCGGCTGCGAATGATCATTGAGTTTTCGCTGCAGTCGGACGCTTGTTTGGTGCGCTTGCGGAAGCTGTCTCGCGCAGCGTTTCGTCCAGGAGACTCGCATCGCCGTGATGCCCGACGATCACTGACTCCGCATTCTCGGCCGGACGCCTTGCCACACGCGCCGCAGAGTCGGCGGGCGCGCGCGGCGGTTTCGCCTTCGCAATAGGATTTCGCCAATCGAACCGGCGTCCCCGCGACGCCCGACGCTCACCGGCGCCCACACCCTCGCTCAACCAAACGCCTTCCCCCACGCGCCCTCGAACGCCGTTTCGCCCAACGGCCGACGCGAGCGCGGCGCGGTTTCCCTCTCTCGCAGGGTCTCGTCCAGCAGACTCGCGTCGCCGTGATGCCCGACCGAAATCATCGCGATCAACTGGACATCGTCAGGCACGGAGAACGCAGCGCGGAAGGCGTCGCGATCGAAGCCGCCCATCTGATGCGCCGCGAGGTCCAGCGCGTGCGCCTGAAGCACGAGCGCCATCGCCGCCGCGCCGGTGTCGTAGGCGGCTGCCTGATTCGGCTCGCCCTTCGGCGTCAGCGTGGACGCCGCCACGCAGATCAGCAACGGCACGTTCGCGTTCCACTTCTGGTTGAACGGCACGAGCGTCTCGAACGCCCGCTGAAACACCGCCTCGTCGCGATGACGATCGAACACGAGGAATCGCCACGGCTGCAAATTACTCGACGACGGCGCCCAGCGGGCCGCTTCCAGCAACCGATGCAACTGCGCGCGGTCGACCGGCTCGTTCGAATACGCGCGCGGGCTCCAGCGGCCGGCCAGCAGATCGTGGATGTCGATGTCGGTCGGAGCGGGCTTTGCACTCATGGCGTGACTCCTTGTCAGTGAGAAAGAGCAAGCATAAACAAGGACGCCGCAGCACGCAGACACCGCTCTCGCGTCAAGTCGCGGCCACGCCGGCAGCACGCCGCGCCCGGTTGATGCGCAGCACCGCCACCGCCGCGACGAGGCAAAGTCCGCCGGAGATCATCGTCGCGACGGTGTAGCTGCCGAGGCTCGAGCGCAGCATGCCGCCGCCGAGCGCCGCGAACGCCGCGCCGAGCTGGTGCCCCGCGACGATCCAGCCGAACACGATCGGCGCGGATTCCTTGCCGTACACGTCGGTGGCGAGACGCACGGTCGGCGGAACGGTGGCAATCCAGTCGAGGCCGTAAAACACCGCGAAGACCGGCAAGCCGAAAAAGTCGATGCCGAACGCATACGGCAAATACATCAGCGACAGCCCGCGCAGCCCGTAGTACCAGAAGAGCAGCACGCGCGCGTTGAAGCGGTCGGAAAGCCAGCCCGAAAGCGTGGTGCCGAAGAGATCGAAGATGCCCATCGCGGCGAGCAGCGTCGCGCCCTGCACCTGCGTCATGCCGTAATCCGCGCACATGGCGATCAGATGCGTGCCAACATAGCCGTTCGTGCTCGCGCCGCAGACGAAGAAGCTGAAAAAGAGCAGCCAGAAATCCCGCGTCCGGCTTGCCGACGACAGCGCGCCGAACGCCACCTTGATCGGATTCTTATGCGCCGCAGCGGCGGCGGGCGGCGTGCCGGCGGCCTCTCCGACGGGCCGCAGCGCGACATCGGCCGGACGCTCGGGGAGCAGCCACGCGACGAGCGGCAGCACCACGGCCGCGGCAGCAGCGACCACGAACACGACCGGCCGCCAGCCGTGGTGTTCGGAAATCGACGCGAGGAACGGCAGGAACACGAGCTGACCGGTGGCCGAACTGGCGGTGAGAATGCCCATCGCGAGGCCGCGATGCGTCGTGAACCAGCGATTCACGACCGTCGCCGAAAGCGTCAGGGCGGCGACGCCCGTCGCACCGCCGACCACCACGCCCCAGACCAGCACCATTTGCCACGGCGCGGTCATCATCGAAGACGCGCCGACGCCCGCCGCGAGCGTCGCCAGCGCGGCGAGCAAGGTCGGACGCACGCCGAAACGCTGCATCGCGGCGGCGGCGAACGGTCCGGTCAAGCCGTACAGCGCCAGATTGATGGAAATCGCGAGTGAAATCGTGCCGCGTGACCAGCCGAGTTGCTTTTCGAGCGGCAGCATCATCACGCTCGGCGTGGCGCGCGTGCCGGCTGCGGCCAGCAGCACCAGAAACACGACGCCCACCGTCACCCATCCGTAGTGCATGCGGCCGTCAAGCCGTTTCGCTACCCAATTCATCGCCGCTCCGCTCGGTTGATTGTTCTTCGTTACTGATCAGTCACATTGGAGTTGCGAGCTTAGTTACTGATCGGTAACATGTCAAGACCAATCCAGTTTTCGAGGATCCGACTTTGACACGATCACCCGCCGCCCCGGCGAAAACCCCTGCCCGCCGTCAGGTTCGTACCGACGGCGCAACCGCGCAGGAGCAACTGCTCGACGCGGCGCAGGCACTTTTTTATCGCGAAGGCATTCGGGCGGTCGGCGTCGATGCCGTCGTGGAGCGGGCCGGCGTCAACAAGATGAGTCTGTATCGGCGGTTCGCGTCGAAGGACGAACTCGTCGTCGCGTATCTGGAGCGCATGGACGACCGCTTCCGGCAACGGCTAGAAGCGAGCTTCGACAAGCATCCGGGCGATCCGGCGAAACAACTGGTGCAGGCGTTCGACGATTTGGTCGAGCGCGCGTCCGCGCCGGACTATCGCGGCTGCCCGTTCGTGAACGTGTCGTGCGAGTTCGGCGACCCAGCGCATCCGGCGCGGCAACTGGTCGAGCGAAACAAACGCTATGTGATGACGCGCTTCATCGAAAAATGTCAGGCAGCCGGCGCGGAACAGCCGGTGGAACTGGCAGAATCGCTGGCGCTGCTTCTGGATGGCGTGTACGCAACCAGTCAGACTTATGGTCCCGGCTCGGGGCCGCTGCGCGCGGCGTCGCGCGTGGCGCGCGCGTTAGTCGATGCAGCATGCGAGAAGCGCAATCACCGGCAAGGAAATCAGGAAAGCTCATGAAGCACCGAAGCACCCGCGAAGATGTCATCGCGGCCACCGAGCACTGGCTCACACGAGCGGTCATCGGCCTCAATTTGTGCCCGTTCGCCAAGAGCGTGCACGTGAAGGGACAGATTCGTTATGTGGTGAGCGAAGCGCGAACCGTGGAAGACGTGGTCGTCGAACTCGCGGACGAATTGCGCCTGTTGCACGAGAGCGATCCGAACGCCATCGACACGACGCTTTTCATCACGCCCGACGCCTTCGCCGACTTCACCGATTACAACGACGCGCTCTTTTTTGCCGAACGTCTGCTCGGCGAACTCAAGCTGGCGGGCGAGTTGCAGATTGCGAGCTTTCATCCGCAGTATCAGTTCGATGGCACCGAGCCGGACGATATCGACAACTATACGAATCGCGCCCCGTTTCCCATCTTCCATCTGTTGCGCGAAGCGAGCATCGATCGCGCGGTCGCCGCGTTCCCGGACGCCTCCGACATCTACGAGCGCAACATCGAAACACTGCGCCGCCTCGGGCACGACGGCTTCAAGGCGTGGATGAACAAACGGTAACTACTGCGTAAAGAAACGCTCGCGAAGCTCGTCGAGCCCGAGCGTTTCGAGCACATCCGAAAGCCGCTGCGCCGGACGGCCGCGCGGCAAGTCCTTGAACTGCGCAATGATCAGTTCGTTTTTCATCGAATGTTCCCAGCCCACGAGCTCGGTCACGCTGACCTGATAACCGTGCGATTCGAGTTGCAGGCAACGCAGCACATTGGTGATCTGGCTCCCGAATTCGCGCGTGTGCAGCGGATGCCGCCACATTTCGGTCAGCACATTCTTCGACAGCGCGTGTCCCTTGTTCTTGCGCAACACCGACGCGACTTCCGCCTGACAGCACGGCACGACCACGATGTACTTCGCCTTCTTCTGCAGAGCGAAATGGATGGCGTCGTCCGTTGCGGTATTACATGCATGCAATGCGGTGACGATATCGACCGAGTCCGGCAATTGCTGCGAATGAATCGATTCGGCCACCGACAGATTCAGAAACGACATGCGATCGAAGCCGAGCCGTTCTGCCAATTCTTCCGACTTTTTTACCAGCTCCTCGCGCGTCTCTATGCCATAGATGTGTGACCGATCGCGCAGAGTCTTGAAGAAGAGATCGTAGAGAATGAAGCCCAGGTAAGACTTCCCTGCTCCGTGATCGACAAGCGACACGGATCCTTGCCGCTGATGCACATCGGCCAGAAGCGGTTCGATGAACTGAAACAAGTGATAGACCTGCTTCAGTTTGCGACGGCTGTCCTGATTCATCTTGCCGTCGCGCGTGAGGATATGCAGTTCCTTCAGCAGCTCGATGGACTGTCCTGGGCGGATTTCGTGCTTGGTTTGCAAATCGGACGCGCCGGGCGACGCGGCAGTGGACTTCTTGGCCATCGTAATCAGTGACTGGAGTGTGAAAAGCGGAGCATGTTCGCGCTGAATGTGCGCTAACCGCTGGTTCTGCCGTCTCAAAAGAGGAAGTTTACCCAAAAGCGCAAAGACGCTCTTGTTCCGCCTGACGGTTGGAGGGCAAACGCGGCCCGAAGAGGCCCGTGGAACGGATCGTGCATCGTCTGACAATGAGGCCATTGATACAGACAGCACACGATGCGACCCGGAAGATCGCACGACGATGCAACAAGGCAGGAGCAACAAGCTGGGTAGCAAAGCCGCGTTTCGCAACGCTTACGTTGTCGCCGCGTGTGGCTCTGTTACGTAACACCTAACGCACAGCGCGGCGAATGCGACTCGCCGGCGCCATGATCAAGAGAGGACGGCGATGGATGCGATCCCGGACAAGAAAGCAGAGAAGCAGTTTCAGGAGATGCTTGCGGCACTGACCGCGATGCCGGCGTGGAGCGAAAAGCAGCAGCTCGAACTGGAAATGGCACGAGAGATTTCCGTGGAGATGCTGCGCCTTGCAGAATCGATGCGCGACGGCTCCACCGATATCGAAACGTGCCTGACCATGCTCAAGTACGCCAAGGTGATGGATTTCGTGCTGACGACGCTCGCGTCGCGCCGGGACATCGCCCCGCAGACGCTGCGCGTGATCTTCAAGCTAGCCGGCTTGAAGGTCGATGAAGCCTACCCGGGCTGACGCGCCGCTGCGCCCCGAGCCGGCCCGCCCTTCGAGGACGCGCCGGCTTCACGCCTTGCGTTTTGTCATGAGCCGCGCCGCGGAATTGCGCATGTGCCGCTGCATCGCGGCCTGAGCCTGAACCGCGTCGCGCGCCTCGAGCGCCTCAAGGATGTCGCGATGTTCCGTCAGCGCGGCCGCCCACGTTTCTTCTCCCTCGAAATGCCCCCGAAGCGTCGATGACAGCGGGCTATGCCGCTCGTCGTAGAGCGCGCCGACGGTCCGCACGAGCACGTCGTTGCCGGACATCTGCGCGATCGCGACATGAAACGCGCGATCCGCGCTCATTGGGATGAGGCCGTTCTCCACTTCGCGCGCCATCGTTTCGTACACCGTACGCAGCGCCTTCAGCGCCTTGGGCCGCGCGAACGGCGCGACGCTCGCGGCAATCGCGCCTTCTATCACGCTGCGCGCATTCATGATCTCGATGGGACTCTCGCCGAGCTCGGCTTCGGCGCGCGGCGGCTTCGCAGCCGGCGTCGCGCAGGTATAGACGCCCGAACCCATGCGGATTTCGACGCGCCCTTCCAGTTCGAGCGCAACCAGCGCCTCGCGCACGGACGGCCGCGACACGCCGAGCGTCTGCGCCAGTTCGCGCTCGGACGGCAGTCGGCCGTTAGGCGCGAAGTCCTTCTGTTCGATCAACCCGCGCAGCTTGTCGGCGATCTGCAAATAAAGACGCCGCGTCTCCGGTGGTTTCACACTCACGTGCTGACTCCTGAAAGCTCGGGGAAAACGTGGATTGTAATCAGGCGAGGCGCTGAAGCACCGTAGGCGGGCGGTTCACCGAACATTCGCTGCTTACAAGTGGCTTGACCAATCACGATTCAAGCCACTAGTATGCGATCTGGTAAGGCCACGTGGCCACCTTTTTTTCGATCCCGCTGGAACCGTTTCCAGACGGACACGACCGAGCCCAATGCGTCATCCGTCGCGGGCACGGCGAATGCACCGCACGACGCGAGCGACGCAATCATGAGCAATCCGATTCTTCAGTTCGGCACGAGCCGCTTTCTGCAAGCGCACGTGGATTTCTTCGTCGCCGAAGCGGCGCGGCGCGATCCGTCGAAGGCGCTCGGCAAGATCACGGTCGTGCAGACGACGTCGAGCGCGGATAGCCGCGCCCGCACCGATGCGCTGCGCGCGACGGGACGCTATCCGGTACGCATTCGCGGACGTCGCGGCGACGAGACTGTGGACGTCACCATCGAGAGCGATTCGATCACCGAGGCGCTGCACGCAAACGAAGACTGGCCGCTGCTTCTGCAACGCATCGAGCGCGACGTGAAAGTCATCGTCTCGAATACCGCCGATGCCGGCTACGCACTTTTCGATGAAGACACCGCCGACCTGCTTGACGGCCGCCGCACGCCGCGCGGCTTCGCCGCGAAGCTCGCGGTGCTGCTGCATGCGCGCTTCCGCGCGGGCGCCGAGCCGATCACCCTGCTGCCGTGCGAACTCGTTTCCCGCAATGGCGACACGCTGCGCGACCTCGTGTGCGGCGTCGCGCGCGGGTGGAGCCTGGACGACGCTTTCATCCGCTATCTGACGAACGACTGCATCTGGGTCAACTCGCTGGTGGACCGTATCGTGTCGGAGCCGATCGTTCCGGTTGGCGCGATTGCCGAGCCTTACGCGCTGTGGGCCATCGAGCGGCAGCCGCGCATGGTCCTTCCGTGCGAGCACGAAGATATCGTGGTGACCGACGATCTTGCGCACTACGAACGGCTCAAATTGCTGCTGCTCAACCTCGGCCACACCATGCTTGCTGAAATCTGGCGTACGCGCGACGGCGCGCCGAACATGACCGTGCTCGACGCCATGCGCGACCCGGCGTACCGCGATCCGCTAGAGACAGTTTGGCGCGACGAAGTGTTACCGGTGTTCAACGCGCTCGGCCAGCACGACGTGGCGACGGAATATCTCGCGAGCGTGCGCGACCGGTTCGAGAACCCGTTTCTCGTGCATCGGCTCGCGGACATCGCCCGGAATCATGAAGAGAAGAAGGCCCGGCGCTTTCAGCCGGTCATCGAGCTCGCTCGCGAGCTCAAGCTCGATGTCGAGCAAAAACGACTGCGCGAGGCCTTGGAAACGACGACACACTGATCTACCACGCCAGTCCGCCGCAGAAGCGGACAGCGCCATGAATTTCATAAACACGGCCCGCCGCACGGCATAAGGCGGACCGGCCGACACGAACGTAGTGCCGCTTCCAGCAGGAGACAACAAATGCGCAAGATGCGTTGGGTAGTGATTTTTCTGGCCTTTCTGGCCATCGCCATCAATTACATCGACCGGGCCAATCTCGCGGTCGCAGCGCCTCAGATCGAGAAGGCGCTCGGCATCGGGCCCGCGGAGATGGGCTTCATCCTGAGCGGCTTCTTCTGGACTTACGCGCTCATGCAGATGCCGTTCGGCTGGTTCGTCGATCGCGTCGGCGCGCGCATCGCGCTCCCGCTGGCGGTCGGCTGGTGGTCGGTGTTCACGGCGCTGACCGCGGTGACCACGAGCGTCGCCGGCATGTTCGGCTGCCGGCTCATGCTCGGCATCGGCGAAGCGGGCGCGTATCCGTCGTGCGCGAAACTCGTGTCGCAATGGTTCACGAAAGAGCAGCGCGCCTTCGCGACCAGCATCTTCGATAGCGGCTCGCGCGTCGGCTCGGCGCTGTCGATTCCTGTCGTCGCGCTCATCATCAGTTCGTTCGGCTGGGAAGCGTCGTTCGTGATCACCGGCCTGCTCGGCTTCGTGTGGATTGTCGGCTGGTTCGCGATCTACCGGAACAAGTCGAAGGGCGACCTCACCGGCGAGGTCGATGTGCCGCCGCAACCGGTTGCCCCGAAGAACAAAGTGTCGTGGGCCTCGCTTTTCAAGTACCGCACGCTGTGGGGCATGATGCTCGGCTTCTTCTGCCTGAACTTCGTGATCTACTTCTTCATCACGTGGTTCCCGAGCTATCTCGTTCAGGCGCACGGCTTCTCGCTGAAATCGCTCGGCACGCTCGGCACGATCCCCGCGCTGATGTCGATTCCGGGCGGCTGGCTCGGCGGCTTCGTCTCCGACTCGCTGTTCAAGCGCGGCTGGAGCCTGACCGCTGCTCGCAAGACCTGCATGGTCGGCGGCATGCTGCTCTCGTCGGTCATCACGCTGTCGGCGTTCACGTCGAACATCTATCTGATGCTTGCGTTCTTCGGCATTGCTTACGCGAGCCTCGCGTTCGCCGCGGCCAGCATCTGGTCGCTTCCGAGCGACGTCGCGCCGACGCCGGACCACGTTGCGTCGATCGGCGGCATTCAGAACTTCGCGTCGAATCTGGCGGGCATCGTCATCACGACGTTCACCGGCGTGATGCTTTCCATCACCAAGGGCTCCTTCGTTATTCCGTTGTGCGTCGCGGGCGGCTTTTGCTTCCTTGGCGCGTTCAGCTATCTTGTGATCGTCGGCAAGATCGAGCCGCTCGATGAAGCGGACAAACGCGCCGTCGCCGACAAGCGCGCACCCTCCACCATCTAAGAAAGATCATGTCCACCGTATCCAACGACCATGCGGTCATCCGGCTGCATCCGAAAGACGACGTCGTGATCGCGACACGTCAATTGCTCTCCGGCGCGCGCATTGCGTCGGAGGATCTCGTCGTCACCGGGCTGATTCCGCCGGGCCACAAGATCGCCACCCGCGCGATCGCGGCGGGCGAGCCCGTCAAACGCTACAACCAGATCATCGGCGTGGCGAAAGAGGCGATTGCGCGCGGCCAGCACGTGCACACGCACAATCTCTCGATGGCCGATTTCGCGCGCGAACACGAGTTCGGCGTCGACAAGCATCCGACGCCGTTCGTCGACTCGCCGGCCACGTTCATGGGTATTCGCCGCGACGACGGGCGCGTCGCCACGCGCAATTTCGTCGGCGTGCTGACGAGCGTGAACTGCTCGGCGACGGTCGCGCGCGCGATCGCGGACCATTTCCGGCGCGACGTGCATCCGGAAGTGCTGGCGGATTATCCGAACGTCGATGGCGTGATCGCGCTCACGCACGGTCTGGGATGCGGCATTGACATGCAAGGCGAAGGGCTCGGCATTCTGCGCCGGACGCTCGCCGGCTACGCGGTGCATCCGAACTTTCATTCGGTGCTGTTCGTCGGCTTGGGCTGCGAGACGAACCAGATCGGCGGCGTGCTGGAATCGGCCGGATTGAAGGACGGCGAGCGGCTGCGCAGCTTCACCATTCAGGATAGCGGCGGCACGCGGAAAACCATCGAACGCGGCATCGCGATGGTGAAGGAGATGCTCGCGGACGCCAACCGCGTGCAGCGCGAGCCGTTGCCTGCTTCGCATCTGATCGTCGGCTTGCAGTGCGGCGGCTCGGACGGCTATTCCGGCATCTCGGCGAATCCGGCGCTCGGCGCGGCAGTCGACAAGCTCGTTGCGCACGGCGGCACGGCGATTCTTTCCGAAACGCCCGAGGTGTACGGCGCGGAGCACTTGCTGACGCGGCGCGCGGTGAGCCGCGAAGTCGGCGAAAAGCTGCTTGCGCGCATCAAGTGGTGGGAGAGCTACTGCGAGCGCAACGGCGCGGCAATGGACAACAACCCGTCGGCGGGCAACAAGGTCGGCGGGCTGACCACGATTCTCGAAAAGTCGCTCGGCGCTGTCGCCAAGGGCGGCACGACCAATCTTGTCGAGGTGTACGAGTACGCGCAGCGTATCGACGCGAAGGGCTTCGTTTTCATGGATTCGCCCGGCTACGATCCGATGTCCGCGACCGGCCAGGTGGCATCCGGCGCGAACCTGATCTGCTTCACCACGGGCCGCGGTTCGGCTTACGGCTGCGCGCCGTCGCCATCGCTCAAGCTCGCGACCAACACGGCGCTGTGGGAGCGGCAGGAAGACGACATGGATATCAACTGTGGCGGCGTGATCGACGGCACCGCGACGATCGACCAGCTCGGCGACGAGATTTTCCAGATGATGCTGGACTGCGCGTCAGGCGTGCCGTCTAAGAGCGAGCAGCATGGCTACGGGCAGAGTGAATTTGTGCCGTGGCAGGTTGGCGTGGTGACTTGATTTATTGAAGCGCAGGGTAGCTGATGCGGGGCAATCGGCGCCCGCCTGGGCGTCAATGCTCTGAGATCGGGCGCTGATTGCGCTTCCGCCATCGTTCGGCGGAAGCGGTCGGGTTTCGTGAGACCTCATCCGAATGCGTCGGGCGGAACGGCGCATTCGGCGTCAGGATGACGTCCATGCTAACGTTGGCCTATACAGTCGCGGAATGCTCGGCCATCATCTGCAGAGCAACGGCCTCGGCGACTTCAATACCGTCGATCGCCGCCGAGTAGATTCCGCCCGCGTAGCCCGCGCCCTCGCCTGCCGGGTATAAGCCTTCGACATTCACGCTCTGATAGTCACCCCTTCGACGCACGCGCAACGGCGAAGACGTGCGCGTCTCGACGCCGGTCAGCACAGCATCGTGCATGGCGAAGCCGGGGAGCTTCTTGTCGATCTGCGGCAAGGCTTCGCGAATCGCCTCGATGACGTAATCGGGCAAAACCGTGCTCAGATCGGTGGGCTTGACGCCCGGCTTATATGACGGAATCACCGAACCGAGCGACGTCGACGGACGGCCGGCAATGAAGTCGCCGACGAGCTGTGCAGGCGCGCAGTAATCGCCGCCGCCGAGTTCGAAAGCTCGCTCTTCCCACTTTCGCTGAAACGCGATTCCCGCCAAGGGACCGCCGGGATAATCCTCCGGCGTGATGCCGACGACGATGCCCGCGTTTGCATTCCGCTCCGCGCGCGAATACTGGCTCATGCCGTTCGTGACGACACGCCCCGGCTCGGAGGTCGCCGCGACGACCGTACCGCCCGGGCACATGCAAAAGCTGTAGACCGAGCGCCCGTTGCTGCAGTGATGCACCACTTTGTAGTCGGCAGCGCCCAGGCGCTCATGCCCGGCGAACTTGCCGAAGCGACTACGATCGATGACGCCCTGCGGATGCTCGATGCGAAACCCTAGCGAAAACGGCTTGGCTTCCATGAAAACGCCGCGTTTGTGCAGCATCTCGAAGGTATCGCGCGCGCTATGGCCGACGGCCAGCACGACATGGTCACAGCGAAGCGTTTCACCGGTCGACAGGCGCAGGCCGCGCACCTTGCCGTTATCGATGTCGATGTCTTCGACGCGCTGCTGAAAACGCACTTCGCCGCCGAGTTGGTGGATCGTCGCGCGCATCTTCTCGACCATGCTAACGAGTCTAAAAGTGCCGATATGCGGGCGGCTCAGATAGAGAATGTCTTCTGGCGCGCCTGCTTTGACGAACTCGTCGAGAACCTTGCGGCCGTAGTGCTTCGGATCCTTGATCTGGCTATAGAGTTTTCCGTCCGAAAACGTACCGGCACCGCCTTCTCCGAACTGCACGTTGGACTCCGGCTGGAGTTCGTTCCGCCGCCAAAGTCCCCATGTATCCTTCGTTCTTTCACGCACGGCCTTGCCGCGCTCGAGGATGATCGGCCGAAAACCCATTTGCGCGAGAATCAGCCCGGCGAATAGCCCGCAAGGCCCCATGCCGATGACCACCGGTCGCAGCATCGAGGACCGCTCGGGCGCTCGCGTCACGAAGTGGTACGTCATGTCGGGCGTCACGCCGCAGTGGGGATGCGGATGTGCTTTGAGGCGATCGAGCGCGGACGCTTCGTCCGTCACCGTGACATCGATGATGTAGGTCAACTTGATGTCGGCGCGTTTGCGAGCATCATGTGCGCGACGGAAAACATGGAAGTCGATGAGTTCCTCCGCCGCGATTCCAACTTCGCCCAGACGCGCGATGACGGCCGGCCTGATAGCGGAATCAGGATGATCCAGCGGGAGTTTGATTTCGCTTAAACGTAGCATGAGAACTCGATGACAACGACGATGCGGGATACGACGGAGATTTTAGCGCGCCAGCATCGGTTCGCCGCGCGAGCGCCAGAAAACGCAAAAACCCCACCTTTGCGGGGTGGGGTTTTTGTTTAGAGCAAGGGGAGCCTGACGATTACCTACTTTCACACGGGCAATCCGCACTATCATCGGCGTGGAGTCGTTTCACGGTCCTGTTCGGGATGGGAAGGGGTGGGACCGACTCGCTATGGTCATCAGGCTTTAAGGGGATGTTGTATCGCCTTTGGGCGCTACAACCAATCGGGGAAGAAGTAGTAGTGAATTCGGGTGGCGATTGTCGCACACGCTGTGACTCGACCAATGGCGCCCTCTTCGAGGGTGGGGTCCAAGTAAGCGCTGAAGCGCTAACTTTGACCGACAAAACACACTGGTTATAGGATCAAGCCTTACGGGCAATTAGTATCAGTTAGCTCAATGCATTACTGCACTTACACACCTGACCTATCAACGTCCTGGTCTGGAACGACCCTTCAAGGGGCTCGAAGCCCCGGGGATATCTCATCTTAAGGCGAGTTTCCCGCTTAGATGCTTTCAGCGGTTATCTCTTCCGAACATAGCTACCCGGCGATGCCACTGGCGTGACAACCGGTACACCAGAGGTTCGTCCACTCCGGTCCTCTCGTACTAGGAGCAGCCCCCTTCAAATATCCAACGCCCACGGCAGATAGGGACCAAACTGTCTCACGACGTTTTAAACCCAGCTCACGTACCTCTTTAAATGGCGAACAGCCATACCCTTGGGACCGGCTACAGCCCCAGGATGAGATGAGCCGACATCGAGGTGCCAAACACCGCCGTCGATATGAACTCTTGGGCGGTATCAGCCTGTTATCCCCAGAGTACCTTTTATCCGTTGAGCGATGGCCCTTCCATACAGAACCACCGGATCACTATGACCTGCTTTCGCACCTGCTCGACTTGTCGGTCTCGCAGTTAAGCACGCTTATGCCATTGCACTATCAGCACGATTTCCGACCGTACCTAGCGTACCTTCGTACTCCTCCGTTACGCTTTGGGAGGAGACCGCCCCAGTCAAACTGCCTACCATGCACTGTCCCCGATCCGGATCACGGACCAAGGTTAGAACCTCAAACAAACCAGGGTGGTATTTCAAGGACGGCTCCACCGAAACTGGCGTTCCGGTTTCATAGCCTCCCACCTATCCTACACAGATCGGTTCAAAGTCCAATGCAAAGCTACAGTAAAGGTTCATGGGGTCTTTCCGTCTAGCCGCGGGGAGATTGCATCATCACAAACACTTCAACTTCGCTGAGTCTCGGGAGGAGACAGTGTGGCCATCGTTACGCCATTCGTGCAGGTCGGAACTTACCCGACAAGGAATTTCGCTACCTTAGGACCGTTATAGTTACGGCCGCCGTTTACCGGGACTTCAATCAAGAGCTTGCACCCCATCATTTAATCTTCCGGCACCGGGCAGGCGTCACACCCTATACGTCCACTTTCGTGTTTGCAGAGTGCTGTGTTTTTATTAAACAGTCGCAGCCACCAGTTTATTGCAACCCTTTCACCCTCCTGGCGCAGGCCAGTCAAGCTACCAGGGCGTACCTTATCCCGAAGTTACGGTACCAATTTGCCGAGTTCCTTCTCCCGAGTTCTCTCAAGCGCCTTAGAATACTCATCTCGCCCACCTGTGTCGGTTTGCGGTACGGTCATCGTTAGACTGAAGCTTAGAGGCTTTTCTTGGAACCACTTCCAATTGCTTCGTGACCGAAGTCACTCGCGCCACACCCTTGAATTGCGTGCCCGGATTTGCCTAAGCACCTTCTCCAATGCAGCGACCGGGACGTCCAACACCCGGACAACCTTCCGCGATCCGTCCCCCCATCGCATCTAACAATGGTGCAGGAATATTGACCTGCTTCCCATCAGCTACGCATTTCTGCCTCGCCTTAGGGGCCGACTCACCCTACGCCGATGAACGTTGCGTAGGAAACCTTGGGCTTACGGCGAGGGGGCTTTTCACCCCCTTTATCGCTACTCATGTCAGCATTCGCACTTCCGATACCTCCAGCACGCTTTTCAACGCACCTTCGCAGGCTTACGGAACGCTCTCCTACCATGCGTGTAAAACACGCATCCGCAGCTTCGGTGACTGGCTTGAGCCCCGTTACATCTTCCGCGCAGGACGACTCGATCAGTGAGCTATTACGCTTTCTTTAAAGGGTGGCTGCTTCTAAGCCAACCTCCTGACTGTTTTAGCCTTCCCACTTCGTTTCCCACTTAGCCAATCTTTGGGACCTTAGCTGGCGGTCTGGGTTGTTTCCCTCTTGACACCGGACGTTAGCACCCGATGTCTGTCTCCCGTGATTGCACTCTTCGGTATTCGGAGTTTGCTATGGCGTAGTAATCCGCAATGGACCCCACAACCATGACAGTGCTCTACCCCCGAAGGTGATACACGAGGCACTACCTAAATAGTTTTCGGAGAGAACCAGCTATTTCCAAGTTTGTTTAGCCTTTCACCCCTATCCACAGCTCATCCCCTAACTTTTCAACGTTAGTGGGTTCGGTCCTCCAGTACGTGTTACCGCACCTTCAACCTGGCCATGGATAGATCACTTGGTTTCGGGTCTACGCCCAGCAACTGATCGCCCTATTCGGACTCGCTTTCGCTACGCCTGCCTTAATCAGTTAAGCTCGCTACTGAACGTAAGTCGCTGACCCATTATACAAAAGGTACGCCGTCACCCGTTTCCAGGCTCCGACTGTTTGTATGCATGCGGTTTCAGGATCTATTTCACTCCCCTCCCGGGGTTCTTTTCGCCTTTCCCTCACGGTACTGGTTCACTATCGGTCGATCACGAGTATTTAGCCTTGGAGGATGGTCCCCCCATCTTCAGACAGGATTTCACGTGTCCCGCCCTACTTGTCGTACCCCTAGTTCTTTCATACTGTTTTCGCTTACAGGGCTATCACCTGCTATGGCCGCACTTTCCAGAGCGTTCAGCTAACAATACAAATAAAGAGTACAGGCTCTTCCCATTTCGCTCGCCACTACTTTGGGAATCTCGGTTGATTTCTTTTCCTGCGGTTACTTAGATGTTTCAGTTCACCGCGTTCGCTTCGCATAGCCTATGTATTCAGCTATGGATACTCCATACGGAGTGGGTTTCCCCATTCGGACATCTTCGGATCAATGCTCGTTTGCCAGCTCCCCGAAGCTTTTCGCAGGCTACCGCGTCCTTCATCGCCTGTGATCGCCAAGGCATCCACCACATGCACTTGTTCGCTTGACCCTATAACGAGTGTGTCTCGCGACACCTCTGTCATAGGCTGAGTATTCGCGTTGTGCCGTATTCCAAGTCATCAATTAAGATCACTTTTCATACTCGATACAATCACTACCCTGACTACCCTACTCGCACCCATCTCTAAGTGCTTTCAGATAATCTCTTTACTACTTCTTCCTGATTGTTAAAGAACGTTTAGCCGATAGGTGTCTTGCAATACCCACAGCATCAACTGGCTAGCAATCGCCAATGCAAAAAACTTCGCGATGAAGCGTTTTGCATTGAAGATTGATGGTGGAGGATGACGGGATCGAACCGACGACCCCCTGCTTGCAAAGCAGGTGCTCTCCCAGCTGAGCTAATCCCCCGTGTGCCTGACTCGAGTTCGAAGCTCGGTCAGCACTTGTTAGGGTGGTGGGTCTGGTTGGATTCGAACCAACGACCCCCGCCTTATCAAGACGGTGCTCTAACCGACTGAGCTACAGACCCTTAGCCTGTTTCTAAACCACAGCCGATAAGCGTGAGCGCTTCAATGCTTCGTGCATCAAGCTCGAGAAAGGAGGTGATCCAGCCGCACCTTCCGATACGGCTACCTTGTTACGACTTCACCCCAGTCATGAATCCTACCGTGGTGACCGTCCTCCTTGCGGTTAGACTAGCCACTTCTGGTAAAACCCACTCCCATGGTGTGACGGGCGGTGTGTACAAGACCCGGGAACGTATTCACCGCGGCATGCTGATCCGCGATTACTAGCGATTCCAGCTTCACGCAGTCGAGTTGCAGACTGCGATCCGGACTACGATCGGTTTTCTGGGATTGGCTCCACCTCGCGGCTTGGCAACCCTCTGTTCCGACCATTGTATGACGTGTGAAGCCCTACCCATAAGGGCCATGAGGACTTGACGTCATCCCCACCTTCCTCCGGTTTGTCACCGGCAGTCTCCTTAGAGTGCTCTTGCGTAGCAACTAAGGACAAGGGTTGCGCTCGTTGCGGGACTTAACCCAACATCTCACGACACGAGCTGACGACAGCCATGCAGCACCTGTGCGCCGGTTCTCTTTCGAGCACGTCCACCTCTCAGCAGACTTCCGACCATGTCAAGGGTAGGTAAGGTTTTTCGCGTTGCATCGAATTAATCCACATCATCCACCGCTTGTGCGGGTCCCCGTCAATTCCTTTGAGTTTTAATCTTGCGACCGTACTCCCCAGGCGGTCAACTTCACGCGTTAGCTACGTTACTAAGGAAATGAATCCCCAACAACTAGTTGACATCGTTTAGGGCGTGGACTACCAGGGTATCTAATCCTGTTTGCTCCCCACGCTTTCGTGCATGAGCGTCAGTGTTGGCCCAGGAGGCTGCCTTCGCCATCGGTATTCCTCCACATCTCTACGCATTTCACTGCTACACGTGGAATTCTACCTCCCTCTGCCACACTCAAAGCCTGCCAGTCACCAATGCAGTTCCCAGGTTAAGCCCGGGGATTTCACATCGGTCTTAACAGACCGCCTGCGCACGCTTTACGCCCAGTAATTCCGATTAACGCTCGCACCCTACGTATTACCGCGGCTGCTGGCACGTAGTTAGCCGGTGCTTATTCTTCCGGTACCGTCATCCTCCAGCCATATTAGGGCCGAAGTTTTCTTTCCGGACAAAAGTGCTTTACAACCCGAAGGCCTTCTTCACACACGCGGCATTGCTGGATCAGGGTTGCCCCCATTGTCCAAAATTCCCCACTGCTGCCTCCCGTAGGAGTCTGGGCCGTGTCTCAGTCCCAGTGTGGCTGGTCGTCCTCTCAGACCAGCTACAGATCGTCGCCTTGGTAGGCCTTTACCCCACCAACTAGCTAATCTGCCATCGGCCGCCCCTACAGCGCGAGGTCCGAAGATCCCCCGCTTTCCTCCGTAGATCGTATGCGGTATTAATCCGGCTTTCGCCGGGCTATCCCCCACTACAGGACACGTTCCGATGTATTACTCACCCGTTCGCCACTCGCCGCCAGGCCGAAGCCCGCGCTGCCGTCCGACTTGCATGTGTAAGGCATGCCGCCAGCGTTCAATCTGAGCCAGGATCAAACTCTTCAGTTCAATGCCTGTTACTGTTTTCGGTTGTTTTACCAACCGGTCGCTCACTCAACGTACTGACGATGATTAATCCGTCTCTCGACAGATAAACCTTCCTCTGATACTTCGTGTGAGACTCTTGATACTTTTGCTTGACCAATTCCGTAGAACCGGCCGCACTTACCATCAAGCGCCCACACTTATCGGCTGTTAGTTTTTAAAGAGCAATCCGCCAAGACCTTTCACTTCGCCGCATCAAGCACTTAGCTCAACCGCTTCGTCTTGCGTCGCTGCATCAGCAGCAGAGAAACGAGATTATGTACGTCGTTTCGGTCAGTGTCAACAAGTTTTTGAAGCTTCTTTTTGACTCGCCTTTCGACTCTGACCTGCGAACGAATCGGCTCGCTTAAAGCAAACGGGTCGTGCGGACATCGCACGACCCGTCGACGCTCAAATCTTGGTGCCGGCTGCAGGACTCGAACCCGCCACCTGATGATTACAAATCAACTGCTCTACCAGATGAGCTAAGCCGGCGAAGGACGAGATTCTACTTCATT
This sequence comes from Caballeronia sp. Sq4a, assembly GCF_023170545.1. Classification (NCBI taxonomy): domain Bacteria; kingdom Pseudomonadati; phylum Pseudomonadota; class Betaproteobacteria; order Burkholderiales; family Burkholderiaceae; genus Caballeronia; species Caballeronia sp. Sq4a. Next base: position 2,534,016 of record NZ_CP084250.1, read on the forward strand.
TAACGACTTTCAGGTGCGACCGGCCAGAGGATTTCGAAGCGTCGTCATCCGACAAACCTGACGGCGCATCTTCGCTCGACGAAGCGGCCCCAGCGCCCGACTGATCCTCCGCCTGGGACTCGACGTGACGAGTCTCCCGGTCGGCCGAGCGGGGCGCAGCCGATACACTGGGCTCGCTCGCGGAATGGGACGACGGCTCGACGGGGAACGCCATTCCCTGCCCGTTTTCGCGAGCGTAAATGGCGAGCACGTTGGCGACCTGGACCTCGATCTTGTGCGACTTCCCGGAGAAGCGCGCGCTGAACTCGATCCATTCGTTCCCCATCTGCAACTGGCTCGTCGCCTCGAAGCTGATGTTGAGCACGATCTCGTCATTGCGCACGAACTGCCGCGGCACGCGCGTCGCGCCGTCGACTCGCACAGCGATATGGGGCGTAAAACCGTTATCGGTGCACCATTCGTACAGCGCGCGCAACAGATACGGCTTGGTGGAAATTTCTTGCATCAACTTTCCTCTGCCGGAGCACGGTCGCGCGAACTCGCGCCCGGCGCGCCCCGTTCTCGCAAACTATCGACGCATCACCTTTTCGGAAGGCGTCAGCGCTTCAATATAAGCCGGGCGGCTGAAAATGCGCTCGGCGTACTTCATCAGCGGCGCGGCGTTCTTCGACAGCTCGATGCCATAGTGATCCAGACGCCACAAGAGCGGCGCGATCGCGACGTCGAGCATCGAGAATTCCTCGCCCAGCATGTACTTGTTCTTCAGGAAGATCGGCGCGAGTTGCGTGAGGCGGTCGCGAATCGCGCTGCGCGCCTTTTCGTGGTTCTTCTCGGCCGCCTTGCCCTTTTCGTTCTCGAGCGTGCCGACGTGCACGAACAGTTCTTTCTCGAAATTCAGCAGGAACAGACGCGCGCGCGCACGCTGCACCGGATCAGCCGGCATCAGCTGCGGGTGCGGGAAACGCTCGTCGATATACTCGTTGATGATGTTCGACTCGTACAGGATCAGGTCGCGCTCGACGAGAATCGGCACTTGACCGTACGGGTTCATCACCGCGATGTCTTCCGGCTTGTTGAACAGATCGACGTCGCGGATCTCGAAATCCATGCCCTTTTCGAACAACACCAGCCGGCAGCGCTGGGAGAACGGGCAAGTAGTGCCGGAATACAGAACCATCATGTTTTTAAGTCCCTTCAGTAAACTCGAAGGCCGGCCGCGGGGCTCCCTTCCGGGAGCGCCGCCGAGCCGACCCACGCCGTCGATGGCGTGCTATTTGATATCTCGCCAGTATGCCGCGTTCAGACGCCATGCGAGGAAGCTCAGGAGCGCCAGGAACAGCAAGACCCAGACGCCGAGGCGCTTGCGGGTCTGCTGGGCGGGTTCGGACATCCACGAAAGGTACGAAACCAGATCGGCCACAGCTGAATCATAATCCACGTTCGACATGGTGCCAGGCGTCACCTGAGTGTAACCCACGAATCTTTTTGTCTTTTCGCCGGTTTTCTCGTCCGTATCCGTCTCGAATCGCGCATCGCGGATGCCTTGCAGCGTCCACAGCACATGCGGCATGCCCACGTTCTCGAACACGCGATTATTCCAGCCCGTCGGGCGGGTCGGATCACGGTAGAAGCTGCGCAAGTACGTATAGAGCCAGTCCTTGCCGCGCGCTCGCGCCTCCACCGACAAATCCGGCGGCGAGGCGCCGAACCACGCTTTGGCGTCGTCCGGGCGCATCGCGATGCTCATGGTGTTGCCAATCTTCTCCGTCGTGAACAGCAGATTGTCCTGAATCTGCTTCTGCGTGAGCCCGAGGTCCGTCAGACGGTTGTAGCGCATCAGGCTCGCGCTATGGCAGTTCAGGCAGTAGTTTACAAATATTTGGGCGCCGTGCTGCAAGGACGCAAAATTGTCCGCGTTATCGGGCGCACGGTCCAGCACCGCTTCTTCCGCCGCGTGCGCTGGCGCCGCGCTGAACAAAAACATCGCCGCGCCGATCATCGCGAGAGTCGAGAGCCATTTTTTCATTGTGTCTTCTCCGGACGGGCGCTTAGTGGAATTTGTAGTTCACTCGCTCGGGCGGCGTCTTGAATCGGCCGCGCGGCGTCCAGAAAGGCATGCCGAGGAAAAACGCGAAATAAATGAGCGCGCAGATTTGCGCGATGAGCGTCCCCGCCGGCGATGGCGGACGCGTTCCCAGGAAGCCGAGCACCAGGAACGCGAAGACGAAGATCGCGTAGAAGACTTTGTGAAAGAGCGGCCGGTAGCGGATCGACTTCACCGGACTGCGATCCAGCCACGGCACGAAGAACAGCGAAACGACCGCCGTGCCCATCACGACCACGCCCCAGAACTTGGATTCGGTGAGCGCCATGAACACGATCACCAAGAGCGCGAGCACGGGCAGCCCAATGCGCCATTTTCCGCGCGCGCGCAAAAGCGCGAACGCCCCGAGCAGCGCGATGATGATCATCAGCACGATCTTGAACGGATCCGTGGTCGCGCGCAGCATCGCGTAGAACGCGGTGAAGTACCAGACGGGCGCGATTTCGGACGGCGTCTGCAGCGGATTGGCCGGCACGAAGTTATTCGCTTCGAGGAAGTAGCCGCCCATTTCCGGCGCGAAGAAAATGATCGCCGCGAAAATCAGCAAGAAGATGCAGACGCCCATGAAGTCGTGCACCGAGTAATACGGGTGAAACGGAATACCGTCGAGCGGAATGCCGTTCGCGTCCTTCTTTGCCTTGATTTCGATGCCATCGGGATTATTCGATCCCACTTCGTGCAGCGCGACCAGATGCGCAACAACGAGCCCGATCAGTACGAGCGGAATCGCGATCACATGAAACGAGAAGAAGCGATTCAACGTGACATCCGACACGACATAATCGCCGCGAATCCACAGCGACAGATCCGGGCCAATGAATGGAATCGCCGAGAACAGATTCACGATAACCTGCGCGCCCCAGAACGACATCTGCCCCCAGGGCAGCAGATAGCCGAAGAACGCTTCCGCCATCAGACACAGGAAAATGGCGCAACCGAAAATCCACACGAGCTCGCGCGGCTTGCGGTACGACCCGTACATCAGGCTGCGGAACATGTGCAGATAAACGACGACGAAAAACATCGACGCGCCCGTGGAATGCATATACCGAATGAGCCAGCCCCACGGCACTTCGCGCATGATGTACTCGACCGATGCAAAAGCCAGCGTCGCATCGGGCTTGTAATTCATGACGAGAAAAATGCCCGTGACGATCTGAATGACCAGCACGAGCATTGAAAGCGAGCCGAAGAAATACCAGAAGTTGAAGTTCTTCGGCGCGTAGTATTCGGTGACGTGTTTCTTCCAGGTGGAAGTCAAAGGAAACCGGCGATCTATCCAGCCCAAGAAGCCCGTCGTTTCCACATCCTTGTCTGCGGTCGCCATTTAAGCCTCTCCCTTTTCGTCCTTGCCGATCACGAGTTGCGTCGCGGAAGTGAACATGTACGGCGGCACGTCCAGATTCTGCGGCGCGGGCTTGTTCTTGAAGACGCGGCCGGCCATGTCGTAGGTCGAGCCGTGGCACGGGCAAAGAAAGCCGCCGGGCCAGTTATCGGGAAGATTGGGTTGCGGACCTTCGGTGAAGCGCGGCGTCGGCGTGCAGCCGAGGTGCGTACAGACGGCGACGGCCACGAATATGTTCTTGTGATCGGCGCGGGAGCGGAACTCGTTGTTGCAGTACTCCGGCAACGGCATCGAGAATTCCATTTTGGACTTCGGATCGGCCACTTCGTTGTCGGCCTTCTTCACGTCGGACAGCATTTCGTCCGTGCGATTCACGATCCACACCGGCTTGCCGCGCCAGGCGACCGTCATCATTTCGCCCGGCTTGAGTCCGCTGATATCGACCTCGACGGGTGCGCCCGCCGCCTTGGCCTTCTCCGACGGAGCGAACGAACCAACAAAGGGAACCAGCGTTGCCACACCTCCGACACCACCCGCCACGGTCGTCGTAATCAGCCAGGTACGGCGGCCGCCATCGACGCGCTTATCGTCCTTGTCTCGCATCACACGCCCCACTTCTGAGTTGGATTTATACCGTCACATCAGTGTTCCGCCGCTAGTGTGCGCGAATGGAGTTGCCATTTACAAGGGCCGTTCGGGGAAAATTACCCGGATTTAACGAACCTTCCGGGTTTTCCCCACGTTTTCGTGCGTTCGCGTGAAGCGTCTTTTCATCGCTCCAGCCGGGCTTGAGCGACGAAGAATCGCCACTTCAGACCGGATTATCGATATCGATAAACACATGCTCGATGTCGAACTCTTCGGACAGGTGCGCGCCGACGGCCTGCACGCCATAACGCTCCGTCGCGTGATGCCCCGCCGCGATATACGCCACGCCGGATTCCGCCGCGATGTGCATCGTCTGCTCGGACACCTCGCCGCTCAGATACACGTCGGCGCCCGCGTCGATGGCCTGTTCGAAATAGCCCTGCGCGCCGCCCGTGCACCACGCGACGCGCCGCAGTTCGCGGTCGGCGTCGCCGAACACGAGCGGCTTGCGACCGAGCGCATTCTCGACCGTCGCGGTGAAGTGCTCGAGCGAAAGCGGCATGGTGATCGGCGCGACCCAGCCGATGTCCTGATCGCCGAAACGGCCGTCGGCAATGAGGCCGAGCCGCGCGCCGATCTGCGCGTTGTTGCCGAGTTCCGGATGCGCGTCGAGCGGCAGGTGATACGCGAATAGATTGATGTCGTTGGCGACCAGCGTGCGCAGCCGCCGATGCTTGCGCCCCGTGATCTGCGGCGCCTCGTTGCGCCAGAAGTAGCCGTGATGGACGAGCACCGTGTCCGCGCCCCACTCCAGCGCGGCTTCCAGGAAGGCGAGCGATGCCGTCACGCCGGTCGCGATTTTCTGAACGCGGCGCGTGCCTTCCACCTGTAGGCCGTTCGGGCAATAGTCCTTGAAGCGGCCGATTTCCAGCAGGTTGTTCAGATACAATTCGAGTTCGATCCGATCCATGAAATCCTCTATCCCTTCAAATGCTTAGACGCTTCTGGCTGTTTTTTGCCCAAGCGGTCACCGTGCTTTTGGCTCTGATGTTCATCATCGCGACCCTGAAACCGCAGTGGCTTCAACGTCAGGGCCAATTCGGCAAGCAACTCGCCGAGCCGATCGTCGCGTTACAGGAAGTGGCGCCGAGCATCGGCTCGCGCCCGCTCCAGTCGTCGTATGCGGACGGCGCGCAAAAGGCGATGCCCGCGGTGGTGAACGTGTTCTCCAGCAAGGACGGCAATCTGCCGGCGGACCCGCGAGCCAAAGACCCGCTTTTCCGCTACTTCTTCGGCGACAAGAACAGACGCAAGAACGACGAGCCTCCCGCGTCGAATCTCGGGTCAGGCGTCATCGTCAGCTCGGAAGGTTACATTCTAACGAACCAGCACGTCGTGGACGGTGCGGACCAGATCGAAGTCGCGCTCGCGGACGGGCGCACGTCGAGCGCGAAGGTGATCGGCGTCGATCCCGAAACGGACCTCGCCGTGCTGAAGATCGCGCTGACGAACCTGCCGAGCATCACGCTCGGGCGAATGGACCAAACGCACGTCGGCGATGTCGTGCTGGCGATCGGCAATCCGTTCGGCGTCGGCCAGACGGTGACGATGGGCATCGTGAGCGCGCTCGGGCGCAATCACCTGGGCATCAATACGTTCGAGAACTTCATTCAGACCGACGCGGCGATCAACCCCGGCAATTCGGGCGGTGCGCTCGTCGACGTGAACGGCAACCTGCTCGGCATCAACACCGCCATTTATTCACGTAGCGGCGGCTCGCTGGGCATCGGCTTCGCCATTCCGGTGTCGACGGCGCGCAGCGTGCTGGAGAGCATCATCACGACGGGCACGGTCACGCGCGGCTGGATCGGCGTCGAACCGCAGGACGTGACGCCGGAGATCGCGGAATCGTTCGGGCTCGATCAGAAATCCGGCGCGATCGTCGCGGGCGTGCTGCAAGGCGGCCCGGCGGATAAAGCCGGCATCAAGCCCGGCGATATTCTCGTCAGCATCAACGAGGACACGATCACCGACACCACGCGCCTCTTGAACGTGGTTGCTCAGATCAAGCCGGGTACGTCCGTGAAAGTGCATCTGATGCGCAAGAACAAGGAACTGGACGTGAACGTGATGATCGGCAAACGGCCCGCGCAGCCCAAGGCGCCGCAGACGCCGGACGAAGATCAGGGCGATCAGGGCGACGAATAACGCGCCGAGCGCTCAAAAAAGGCAGCCTCGGCTGCCTTTTTTATTGCGGAGAACACGCGTTCGGTCCGACGGACGCTGCGACAATCGGCCGCAGCTTCTTATTTCACGGTGAGCTCTTCGCTCTTGATCGCCTCTTTCCCGACAACCAGCCGCGCCGCCACGATTCCCGCTTCGTACAAGATGATGAGCGGAATCGCCAGAATGAGCTGCGAGAAGACATCCGGCGGCGTCACCACCGCCGAGATGATGAACGCGCCGACGATTACATACGGCCGGATCTGCTTGAGCTTCTGAATCGACACCACGCCCATGCGCGCGAGCAGCACGACGACGATCGGCACCTCGAATGTGACGCCGAACGCAAGGAACATGGTGAGCACGAAACTCAGGTAATTGTCGATATCCGTCGTCATTTCCGCGCCGAGCGGCGCGTTGTAATGCGCCATCACGCGGAAAATGGTCGGGAACACGACGAAATACGCGAACGCCATGCCGCAGAGAAACAGCGCGTAGCTGCTCGACACCAGCGGCGCGACCAGCTTCTTCTCATGCTGATAGAGCCCCGGCGCGACGAACGCCCAGATCTGATACAGCACGAACGGCAACGCGATGACGAAGGCGACGAGCATCGTCACTTTCATCGGCACGAAGAACGAGCCGGTGACGTCGGTGACGATCATCTTGCCGTCGCGCGGCAAGTTCTGCATCAGCGGACGCGCGAGCAGTTTGAAGATGTCCGGCGCCCAATACACCAGCCCGACGAAAACGACGATGACCGAAGCCCCCGCGCGGATGATGCGATCGCGCAGTTCCACCAAATGGGAGATAAACGTCTCTTCGACGGGCTCGTCTTTATTGAATTGCGGGTCGCTCACGCCGGCCCTCGGTTTGGATCATCGATGGAAGAAATGCGGCCGTGTCAGAAGAATTTCGTCGGACGGCGCAAGCTTGCAGGCGTATGACGCGCGACGCGGGCCGCGCCCGACTGCACGCGCGTGCGGCGCGCGGTGGTGCGCTTGTACCAGTTAGGAACCGCCGTCTGCTTGACGCGCCAGTTCTTGCGCTTCGCCGGCGCGAACGTCGAGTTCACCCAAGGCTTGTCGGAAGCGCCGCTTTCATCTTCAGGCGACGCCGCAGCGCCTCCCGCGATGCTCGGCTCGACCGACGTGCCTTCCCTCCACGCATCGTTCAGTTCGGACTCGTGGCGTCGCAGGTTGTCGTGAATCGTCGATTCGACGTTCGACGCCGCCGTCTCGAACTGCGTGCGCATCTTTTTGAGTTCGTCGAGTTCCATCTCGCGCGCCACCTCCGACTTCACGTCGTTGATGTAACGCTGAGCGCGCCCGAAGAGCGCGCCCGCCGTGCGAGCGACGCCGGGCAAGCGCTCCGGCCCGAGCACCACCAGCGCGACGACGCCGATGAGCGCCATTTTGGTCAGACCAAGATCGAGCATTGAAGGAACTGTGCAGGGTTACGTTCGCCCGTTCGATTAGCGGTAGTCGCCCGAACGCGTCTTGTCCTTCGCTTCCACGTCCACCGTGTCGCGCGGCAGTTGATCGCGCTTATCGGTCGACGCGGGGTTCTCTTCCTCACGCATGCCTTCCTTGAAGCCGCGAACCGCGCCGCCAAGATCACCGCCGATATTGCGCAATTTCTTCGTGCCGAAGACGAGCGCCACGATCAGCAGAACGATCAACCAATGCCAAATGCTTAACGAACCCATGAATGAAAACTCTCCTTATTCCGCCGCAAAAGCCTTTCCGCGACGGAAGGCTGGCCTGCAGCTCGAGCCGAAGCAATGCCGCCTCGGCTATCAGTATCGATTTTGCGCGCCCAATATGGCATTGGAAAGCAAAACGCCGATGAAACCGGCGTCAGCCCATTCGCCGCCACGGACGCGCCCCAGCCAGAAGATGCGCATGAATGTGATACACCTCCTGCCCGCCGCCTGGCCCGGTATTGATGACCGTCCGGAACCCGGTATCCCCACCCGTGTAGGAAACGCCCAAATCTTTCGCGAGACGGCCAACGAGACTTAACATTCTACCAAGCAGCGGCGCATCGCTTTCGGAACAGTCCGAAAGCGTCTCGATGTGCTGACGCGGAATCACGAGCACATGAACCGGCGCGGCCGGGTTGATGTCGTTGAACGCGACGAATTCGTCGTCCTCGTAGACTTTCGTGCTGGGAATCTGCCCGGAGGCAATCTTGCAGAAGATGCAGTTGTCTTGGCTCATGAATGTGCGTACTCCGTTGCCAGGCATCGCCGCTAGAACCACGTCTGCGGGTCGATCGGTTTGTTTTCGTAGAGAAACAGCCAGCCCTTGATGACGCGATACAGCGTCCAGATGCCGACTGCGGACAAAATGAGAAAGCCGACGCCCACGAACAACAACGCGACGCCGATCACATGGCCGAGCACCGCCCACCAGAACGTGCGGATTTGCCAGGAAAAGTGCGCCTGATACGGCGTGCCCACCGTGTCGCCGCGCTTCAGATAATTGATGATGATCGCGACGAGCACGGTCAGCCCGCCCGTCAGCCAATAGAGCGCGTACAGCGCGTAAAGGATGTGCGTGAGCGTGCGCAGGCTGCGCAGCCGCTCGTCTTCCGCCGGCGTCTGATACACAGGCGGCGGGTACGGTCCATCGAGCCCGGCCATGCTTGCCTCCTTCGCTCGCGCGAGAAAGTGGGCGAACGCCTCGTCAGCCGCCGTTTTGTTCGCGCTCGCGCGACTTGCGCAGCGCCTTCTCCTCGATGCCCGACAAGCCTTCGCGCCGTTCCAGTTCGGCGACTACGTCGGCGGGACTCAGGTCGAAGTGCGACAACATCACGAGACAATGAAACCACAAATCGGCGACCTCGCCGACGAGCGCCTTCGGCGCGCCGCCGTGGCGCGCGTCCTTCGCGGCGAGCACGACTTCGGTCGCTTCCTCGCCGATCTTCTTCAGGACCGCGTCGTCACCTTTATGAAAGAGTCGCGAAACGTAGGATTGTTCCGGATCGCCGCCTTTCCGGCTGTCGATAACGGCGGCAAGGCGAAGCAGCGTGTCCAGCGTGGTGGCTTGCGTCATTTGTAGATGCTTTCTGGGTCTTTTAGGACCGGCTCGACGGCGACCCACTCGCCGCCCTCGGCCGTTCCCTCGAATTTCTGGAAGAAGCAGGAATGGCGGCCCGTATGGCACGCGATGCCCGACACCTGCTCGACCTTGAGCAGCACGACGTCTTCATCGCAATCCAGCCGCACTTCGTGCACGTGCTGGACGTGCCCCGACTCTTCGCCCTTGAACCACAGGCGCTGTCGCGAGCGCGAGAAGTACACGGCGCGCTTCAGTTCGATGGTTTTCGCCAACGCTTCGCGGTTCATCCACGCGAACATCAGCACGTCGTTGGTCGATGCTTCCTGCGCGATGACGGGCACGAGGCCGTTCGCGTCCCACTTCACCTTGTCGAGCCAATTCGTCGGGTCGCTCACGGTTCAGATCCTCACCGAAATGCCTTGATCGGCCATGAAACGCTTCGCTTCGCCGACCGTATGCTCGCCGTAGTGGAAGATGCTTGCGGCGAGCACGGCGTCGGCGTGCCCTTCGACGATGCCGTCCGCCAGATGCTTCAGCGACCCGACGCCGCCCGACGCGATCACCGGCACGGGCACGGCATCCGACACGGCCCGCGTCAGCGCCAGATCGAAGCCGGCTTTCGTGCCATCGCGATCCATGCTGGTCAGCAGGATTTCGCCCGCGCCGAGTTCGGCCATCTTGCGCGCCCATTCCACTGCGTCGATGCCGGTCGCCTTGCGCCCGCCGTGCGTGAACACTTCCCAGCGCGGCGGCTCGCCTTCGCCCGACACGCGCTTCGCGTCGATCGCGACGACGATGCACTGCGAGCCGTGCTTGTCCGACGCGTCGCGCACGAGTTGCGGATTCGCGACCGCCGACGAATTCATGCTGATCTTGTCCGCGCCCGCGTTCAGCAAACGCCGGACGTCCTCGACCGCGCGCACGCCACCGCCGACGGTGAGCGGAATGAAGACCTGCGAGGCCACCGCCTCGATGATCGGCAAAATGAGATCGCGCTGGTCGGACGTCGCGGTGATGTCGAGGAACGTGAGTTCGTCGGCGCCCTGATCGTCGTAGCGTCGCGCGATTTCGACGGGATCGCCCGCGTCGCGCAGTTCGACGAAGTTGACGCCCTTCACCACGCGGCCAGCGGTCACGTCGAGACAGGGGATGATGCGTTTTGCGAGAGCCATGTTCTAGCTACTGCCGGTTCGGTACGGTTGAGGGCGGCCAGCGCCGCCCGGCGCGCTTCAGTGTGCTCGCGCGAGAAGCCGGAAATGCGGCTCAGGCGTCGTCTGCTTCGCGCAGCGCGTCGGCGCGGGTTTGCGCCGCCTTGAAGTCGAGGTCGCCCGAATAGATCGCGCGACCGCAGATCACGCCTTCGATGCCTTCGTCCTCGACTTCGCAGAGCGATTCGATGTCCGCGATGCTCGACAACCCGCCGCTTGCGATCACCGGAATCTTGACCGCTTGCGCGAGCCGGACGGTCGCGTCGATGTTGATGCCCTGAAGCATGCCGTCGCGGCCGATGTCCGTGTAGATGATCGACTCGCAGCCGTAGTCCTCGAACTTGCGGCCGAGGTCCACGACTTCGTGGCCGGTCAGCTTGCTCCAGCCGTCGGTGGCGACCTTGCCGTCTTTCGCGTCCAGTCCGACGATGATGTGCCCGCCGAACGCGCTGCACGCGTCTTGCAGGAAACCGGGATTCTTCACCGCCGCCGTGCCGATGATCACGTACGAAAGGCCGTCGTCCAGATAGCGTTCGATGGTGTTCAGGTCGCGGATGCCGCCGCCGAGCTGCACCGGAATCTCGCTGCCCACTTCTTCGATGATCGCCCGAATGGCGTCGCCGTTCTTCGGCTTGCCCGCGAACGCGCCGTTCAGATCGACGAGGTGGAGTCTGCGCGCGCCCTTGTCGACCCAATGCCGGGCCATCGCCGCCGGATCTTCTGAAAAAATGGTCGCCTGGTCCATATCGCCTTGCTTCAGGCGCACGCACTGACCGTCTTTGAGATCGATGGCCGGAATGAGCAGCATAGGTATCGCGTATCTTCTGGGTGAAAGTGATTGAAACGGCCGCGCGGGCCGTCTCGCTAGTGTAGTACAAGTCTCGCGGCACTCAATCGTGCGGAGGCGCGGCCGCCAGGCTAACGCGCGACGCCGCTCACGGGTTCCAGTGAACGAAGTTGCGGTACAGGCGCAAGCCCGCGTCGGCGCTCTTTTCCGGGTGAAACTGGGTCGCGAAGATGTTGTCGCGCGCAACCGCCGACGTGAACGCATCGCCGTAGACGGTTTCGCCCGATGTGTGCGCCGGGTTCTCCGGCGCGACGTGATAGCTGTGCACGAAGTAGAAGAACGCGCCGTCCGCGATGCCGTCCCAGACCGGATGCGCCTGCGTCTGACGCACGCGGTTCCATCCCATCTGCGGCACTTTGAAGCGCGAGCCGTCGTCCTGCACGCGGCCTTCGAGCTGAAAACGCACCACTTTGCCCGGGAACAGCCCGAGACCGCGCGTGTCGCCTTCCTCGCTCCAGTCGAAGAGCATCTGCTCGCCGACGCACACGCCGAGCATCGGCTTTTCGCGCGACGCCTGCATCACCGCTTCCTGCAGGCCGGACTGCCCGAGGTGCGCCATGCAGTCGCGCATCGCGCCCTGTCCCGGCAGCACGATGCGATCGGCCGCGTGAATGGCCTGCGGCTGATCGACGATCGCCACGTCCGCGTCGGGCGCGGCCTTCTTCAGCGCCTGATACACCGAGCGCAGGTTGCCCATTCCGTAATCAACAATCGCAATCGAAGTTTTCATTTCAAGGTAGGCATCAGGGCCTTCAAGCCGTTGACGATGAATTCCACCGCCAGCGCGGACAGCATCAATCCCATGAGACGCGTGCCGATATTGATTCCGGTGCGCCCGACCCAGCGCGCGATCGGCTCCGCGAGATTCAGCGCGCCGAAGCACAACGCCGCGATGATCGCGCCCAGCACGACGAGCCCGAAGCGGTCGTACCAGTGCTGCGCACTTGCAGCATAGACGATCACCGTGCTGATCGATCCCGGGCCCGTGAGCAGCGGAATGGCGAGCGGCACGACTGCGATGCTGTGGCGCTCTTCCGCTTCCATACGCTCTTCGGGCGTCGAGCGCGCGTTGCCCACTTGCGCGTTCAGCATGCTGATCGCCATGAGCAGCATGATGATGCCGCCGCTTACTTCGAACGATCCGACCGAAATACCGAAGAACGCGATGATCTGCTGCCCGAGCAGCGCCGTTACGGCGATCACGCAGAACACCGAAATACACGCGACGCGGATGGTGTTGCGCTTCTCCACGTCCGATTGCTGCGAGGTGAGGCTCAGAAAAAACGGTATCGCGCCGATCGGGTTGATCAGCGCGAGCAAGGATATGAACGACTTGAAAAGATCCATCGCGAATGGTCGGCCGAGTTGAACGCTGTGCGGCGCCGAATCGGCAAACGGCTGATCAGAGACTGCCTTTGGTCGATGGAATCTGTCCCGCCGCGCGTTCGTCGACTTCGACGGCCATGCGCAGCGCGCGGCCGAAGGCCTTGAACACGGTCTCGACCTGATGATGCGCGTTGATGCCGCGCAGGTTGTCGATATGCAGCGTCACGCCCGCGTGGTTCACGAAGCCGCGGAAGAATTCGATGGTGAGATCGACATCGAACGTGCCGATGCGCGCACGCGTGAACGGCACATGGAATTCGAGCCCCGGCCGCCCCGAAAAGTCGATCACGACGCGCGACAGCGCCTCGTCGAGCGGCACGTACGAATGACCATAGCGGCGAATGCCCTTGCGATCGCCGATGGCCTTCGCCACCGCTTGCCCGAGCGTGATGCCGGTGTCTTCGACGGTATGGTGATCGTCGATATGGAGGTCGCCATGCGCTTCGATTTCGAGGTCGAACAGGCCGTGACGGGCAATCTGGTCGAGCATGTGATCGAGAAACGGCACGCCGGTGGCGAGCTTCTGCTTGCCGGTGCCGTCCAGATCGAGCTTCACACGGATCTGCGTTTCGCTGGTGTTGCGAACGACTTCCGCAATGCGCATGGTGTTTCCTTGAGACTTTTCGAAGAAGGGTTCAGTTGGGCGCGAGCTTTCTCAGCGCCGCGAGCATCTGCGCGTTCTCGTCGGCCGTTCCGACCGTCAAACGCACGCAATTCGTAAGCAACGGATGCATTTTACTCACGTTTTTCACCAAAACCCGCGAAGTCAGCAGGGTTTCGAACGCGAGCGCCGCGTCGGGCACGCGCACGAGCAGGAAGTTGCCCGCGCTCGGATAAACGGTCATGCCCGGCAGTGCGGCCACTTCCCGCGCCAGGTCGGCCCGCGCCTCGCGCAGCGCGGCGGCTTGCGCGTCCAGCACGTCGAGATGATCGAGCAGGAAGTCGGCGGTGGCCTGCGTCAGCACGTTGATGTTGTACGGCGGGCGCACCTTGTCGAATTGCGTGATCCACGCGGGCGAACCGGCCATGTAACCGAGGCGGATGCCCGCGAGACCGAGCTTCGACACCGTGCGCATCACGACGACGTTATCGAACTCCGCGGCGCGCGGCATCCACGTTTTCTCGGCGAACGGCTGGTACGCCTCGTCGATGACGACGAGGCTCTTCGTCGCCGCTGCGATCACGCGTTCGATATCGGCGTCGTCGTAGAGCGTGCCGGTCGGATTGTTCGGATACGCGAGATAGACGAGCGCGGGCGCGTGTTCCTTGATGGCGGCGATGAGCGCGTCGGCGTTCAGGGTGAAATCGGCATTGAGCGGCACGCCGATGAATTCGAGATGCGCGAACGCCGCCGACAGTTGGTACATGACGAAGCCCGGCACCGGCGCGACGACTTTCGCGCCCGGCTTCGAACACGCGACCGACATCATGCTGATCAACTCGTCGGAGCCGTTGCCGAGTAGAACGTCGCAAGCGGGCGGAACGTGCATGGCGCGCTTGAGCTTCGCGATGAGTTCAGCCGGGCGCGGCGCCGGATAACGGTTCAGCGCGACGCCCGCGAGATGCGCGCCGAGCCGTTGCGCGAGCGCGTCGGGCAGCGTGTAGGGATTTTCCATCGCGTCGAGCTTGATGAGGCCCGTGGATTCCGGCACGGGATAGCTCGTCATCGCGAGGACGTCGGGACGAATGATGTCGTTCGGTGTGTTCATGGTGGCGCTGTTGGCGCTGGCGGCGGCTCTGAGGCCGCCTCGTTCGGTTCAACGGCCCGCTTCAGCCGACGTTTTTCATCCGGTATTCGGCGCTCTTCGCGTGCGCCTGCAACCCCTCGCCATACGCGAGTTCCGCCGCGATTTCGCCCAATGTCTGCGCGCCGTCCGAACTCACTTCGATGACGCTCGAACGCTTCATGAAGTCGTAGACGCCGAGCGGCGACGAAAAGCGCGCGGTCCGCGAAGTCGGCAGCACGTGGTTCGGCCCGGCGCAGTAGTCGCCGAGGCTTTCGCTCGTGTAGCGGCCGAGGAACATCGCGCCCGCGTTGTGAATCTGCGCGGCCCACTGATGCGGATCGAGCGCGGAAATCTCCAGATGCTCCGGCGCGATGTCGTTGGCGATGGCGCAGGCTTCGGCCATGTCCTTCACCTTGATGAGCGCGCCGCGGTCTTCGAGCGAGCGCTGGATGACGTCGCGCCGCGGCATCGCGGGAAGCAGTTCGACGATAGCGTCCTCGACGCGCTGGATGAACGCCGCGTCCGGGCACAGCAGAATGGATTGCGCGAGTTCGTCGTGTTCGGCTTGCGAGAACAGGTCCATCGCAACCCAGCGCGGATCGGTGGTCGCATCGCAGATCACGAGAATCTCGGATGGCCCCGCGATCATGTCGATACCGACGGTTCCGAACACGCGACGCTTCGCCGACGCCACATATGCGTTGCCGGGACCGCAAATCTTGTCGACAGCTGGCACGGTCTGCGTGCCGTACGCGAGCGCGCCGACGGCTTGCGCGCCGCCGATGGTGAACACGCGATCGACGCCGCCGAGCAGCGCGGCCGCGAGCACGAGCGGATTCTTCACGCCATCGGGCGTGGGCACGACCATCACGATTTCCTTCACGCCCGCGACGCGCGCCGGAATGGCGTTCATCAGCACCGACGACGGATACGCCGCCTTGCCGCCCGGCACGTAGATGCCCGCGCGGTCGAGCGGCGTCACCTTCTGGCCGAGAACGGTGCCGTCGGCTTCGGTGTATTGCCAGCTATGGCTGCCGCATTCGATGCGCTGCTTTTCGTGATAGCCGCGCACGCGCGCCGCCGCCGCTTCGAGCGCCGCACGGCGCTTCGGCTCGAGACCTTCCAGCGCGGCTTCCATCTCGGACGCTGGCAATTCGAGCGCCGCGACGCTGTCCGCTTTCAGGCGATCGAACTTGTTCGTGTATTCGAGCACGGCTTCGTCGCCGCGCGCTTTCACGTCGGCGAGAATATGCGCGACGGCGCGCTCGATGGCTTCGTCCTCGCTCGCTTCGAACGCGAGCACCGCGCGCAGCGCCTTTTGAAAACCATCGGTGCTGGAATCGAGCTTACGAATCTTGATAGACATGCTGGTTTCCGATTGTGCTGTGGACGGCCCGCGCGAAGCGGCCGCCCTAGTTGTTCGTTGCTGCCGAGGCGCGCTCGAACGCGTCGAGATAGGGCTTCAGCGCCGCGCGCTTCAACTTGAGCGCCGCCTGATTCACCACCAGTCGCGACGAAATCTGCATGATTTCTTCGACCTCGACCAGGTTGTTCGCGCGCAGCGTGCCGCC
The DNA here is from genome assembly GCF_023170545.1 of Caballeronia sp. Sq4a. Classification (NCBI taxonomy): domain Bacteria; kingdom Pseudomonadati; phylum Pseudomonadota; class Betaproteobacteria; order Burkholderiales; family Burkholderiaceae; genus Caballeronia; species Caballeronia sp. Sq4a. The sequence continues at coordinate 2,550,080 of NZ_CP084250.1, forward strand.
GGAGCTCACCAGATCGACGATCGCATCCGCGAGGCCGACGAGCGGCGCGAGTTCCATCGATCCGTACAGCTTGATCAGATCGACGTGAACGCCCTTCGCCGCGAAGTGTTCGCGCGCCGTTTCCGTGTACTTCGTCGCGACACGCAGCCGCGCGCCCTGGCGCACCGCGTTGGCGTAGTCGAAGCCTGCCTTCACGGCCACCGACATCCGGCAGCGCGCAATGTTCAGATCCACCGGCTGATACAGACCGCCGCCGCCATGCTCGATCAGCACGTCCTTGCCCGCCACGCCGAAATCCGCCGCGCCGTATTCGACGTACGTCGGCACGTCGGTCGCGCGCACGATGATCACGCGCAGGTTCGGGTTCGTGGTCGGAAGAATCAGCTTGCGCGAGCTTTCCGGATCTTCGGCGACCTGCACGCCGGCTGCCGCGAGTAGCGGCACCGTTTCCTCGAAGATACGCCCTTTCGAGAGCGCGAGCGTGAGCGGCGCGCTGGCCTCGACCGACGACGACGTCTGCGGCAACGAGCTCATTGCTCGCTCCCGCTACCCTTGATGCGGCGAACGTTCGCGCCGACCGCCGTCAGCTTCGACTCCATGCGGTCATAGCCGCGATCCAGATGGTAGATGCGGTCGATCAGCGTTTCGCCGTCCGCGCACATCGCCGCGATGACGAGGCTCGCCGACGCGCGCAGATCGGTCGCCATGACCTTCGCGCCCGACAGTTGCGCGACGCCGCTCACGAGCGCCGTGTTGCCATCGACCGTGATGCTCGCGCCCAGGCGGTTCAGCTCCTGCACGTGCATGAAGCGGTTCTCGAAGATGGTCTCGACCACTTGCGACGTGCCGCTTGCAATCGCGTTCAGCGCCATGAACTGCGCCTGCATGTCGGTCGGGAACGCGGGATATTCGGACGTGCGAATGTTCACGGCTTCCGGCCGCTTGCTCATGCGCACGCGCATCCAGTCTTCGCCTTCCTCGATGGAAACGCCCGCTTCGCGCAGCTTGGCCGTCACGGCGTCGAGCAGCGACGGGCTCACGTGACGCAGCGTGACATCGCCGCCCGCCGCCGCGACCGCGCACAGGAACGTACCCGCTTCGATGCGGTCCGGCACCACGGCATGACGCGCGCCATGCAGCTTTTCGACGCCCTGAATCACCAGCCGGTCCGTGCCGATGCCTTCGATCTTCGCGCCCATCGCGACGAGCAGATTCGCGAGGTCGCTCACTTCCGGCTCGCGCGCCGCGTTTTCGATGATCGTTTCGCCATCGGCCAGCACCGCCGCCATCAGCAGATTCTCGGTGCCGGTCACAGTGATCATGTCCGTGATGATGCGCGCGCCCTTCAGACGCTTCGCGCGCGCCTCGATGAAGCCGTGCTCGATGTTGATCTCGGCGCCCATCGCCTGAAGGCCCTTGATGTGCTGATCGACCGGACGCGCGCCGATGGCGCAGCCGCCCGGCAGCGACACCTTCGCTTCGCCGAAACGCGCGACGAGCGGCCCGAGCACGAGGATCGACGCGCGCATGGTCTTCACCATCTCGTACGGCGCGACGAGGTTATCCACCTTCGACGCGTTGAGCGTCACGCGGCCGTCGGTCATGGCTTCGGACTGCACGCCCATCTGACGCAACAGTTCGAGCGTGGTGCGCACGTCCTTCAGGTTCGGCACGTTCGACAGATGGACGTCGTCGGCGGTGAGAAGGCTCGCGCACAGAATCGGCAAAGCCGCGTTCTTGGCGCCCGATACGGTGATTTCGCCGGAGAGCTTCGCGCCCCCCGTAATGACGAGTTTGTCCATGATTGCTTGTCCTTCGACCGAGCGTCCTGCTGCGGAGCCGGATTCGGCGCCGCGGTTATCTTGAATGTTCCGCACTCTGTGCTGCCTGGTTCTGCCTGCTTCTACCGGTCGTGCCGGGTGTTGCTAGCTGTTGCTGAGGGTTGGGCGTGTGGCCTGCGTGTGACTTGTTTGGCTTCGCCGGATGGATTCAGGCCGATTTCCATTCGTCGGGAGTGAGGGTCTTCATGCTGAGCGCATGAATCTCCTCGCGCATGCGCTCGCCGAGCGCCGCGTAGACCAGTTGATGACGCGCGATCAGGCGTTTGCCGACGAACGCATCGCTCACGATGGTCGCGAAAAAATGCTGGCCGTCGCCTTCCACTTCGAGATGCTGGCACGACAGACCGCCAGCGATGTAGTCCTTCACTTGCTCGGGAGTCGGCAACATGGGATTGTCTCCTTGAGATTTAGTGACGCAGCTTGTAGCCGCTCGCGAGCAGCCGCACCGCGATGAGCGCGAGCACGACCAGAAAGCCGCCGACGATGCACAGGCTCAAGAGCGGGTTCACGTCCGACGAGCCGAAAAAGCCGTAGCGGAAACCGTCGATCATGTAGAAGAACGGATTCAGATGCGACACCGCGCGCCAGACGGGCGGCAGCGAATGCGTCGAATAGAAGACGCCCGACAGGAACGTGAGCGGCATGATCAGGAAGTTCTGGAACGCGGCCAATTGATCGAACTTGTCGGCCCAGATGCCGGCGATCAGACCGAGCGTGCCGAGAATCGCCGAGCCGAGCATCGCGAACGCAATAATGTAGAGCGGCGCGGAAAATGACATCGGGATGAACCATATCGTCACGATGAAGACGCCGAAGCCGACGCACAACCCGCGCACGACCGACGCGAGCACATACGCGAAGAACATCTCCCAATGCGCGATGGGCGGCAGCAGCACGAACACGAGATTGCCCGTGATCTTCGACTGAATCAGCGACGACGAACTGTTCGCGAATGCGTTCTGCAACACGCTCATCATCACGAGGCCGGGCACGAGAAAGCTCGTGTACCCGACACCCGGATAGACCTGCACATGCCCGGTCAGCGCGTGACCGAAGATGGTGAGATAAAGCAGCGCGGTGACGATAGGCGCGAGCACCGTCTGAAACGACACCTTCCAGAAGCGCAGTAACTCCTTGTAGAACAACGTCTGGAAACCGCTCATGAAAGCCCCTCGACCATTTCCGGCTCGTTCATGACCTGAAGGAACACGTCTTCGAGATCGGCTTTGCGCACTTCGATTTCGTCGAACGTGCAGCCCGCCGCGCGACATTTCGCGAGGATCGGCTCGACTTCGTCGTAGCTCGACAAGCGCAGGAGGTGCTGCGCGCCGGATACCGCTTGAGGATCGACTTCCAACGAGCGCAGGTCGGCGGGCAGCACGCCGCTCGAAAAGCGCAGATAGAGCTGCATGCCAGCGAAACGCTGCAACAGCGCGCTCGTGCGCTCAAGCGCGACGATCTCACCGCGGCGAAGCATCGCCAGGCGGTCGCACAGCGATTCGGCTTCTTCGAGGTAATGCGTCGTCAGCACGATGGTATGTCCCTCGCGATTCAGGCGCGAGATGAACTTCCAGAGCGTCTGCCGAAGCTCGACGTCGACGCCGGCCGTGGGTTCGTCGAGCACGATCACAGGCGGCCGATGCACCAGCGCCTGCGCCACCAGCACGCGGCGCTTCATGCCACCGGACAGCGCGCGTGTGTTGACGTCGGCTTTCTCGGTGAGATCGAGGTTCGCCATGACCTCGTCGATCCAGTCGTCGTTGTTCCGCAGGCCGAAATAGCCCGACTGGATGCGCAGCGACTCGCGCACCGTAAAGAACGGATCGAACACGAGCTCCTGCGGGACGACGCCGAGCGCCCGACGCGCCGCGCGAAAATCGCTGACGACATCATGACCGCGCACGCTGATCGTGCCGCTATCGGCCCGCGCGAGTCCCGCGAGAATGCTGATCAACGTGGTCTTGCCCGCGCCGTTCGGGCCGAGCAGGCCGAAGAACTCGCCCTCTTCCACCGTGAGGCTCACGCCCTTGAGCGCCTGCAGATCCTTGTAGCGCTTTCGGACGTTTCGGATTTCTATGGCTGACATGAACAGTGCGCGCGCCTCGTGCGGCCGCGCCTCGATTGTGCGGATTACGCGTGACGGACCCGGGCTCGCTTCAAAAGGGGCCGGGTTCGGGCCCGAAAAAACGTTTGATTATAGGGCAAAGCCGGTAGAGCCGACGTCGGAGCGATCCTGTTTGCGGCGGTGCTCACGCTGATGAACGCCGCCGCGCCTGAGCATATGAGTCAGGACAGGATCAATGTCGGAAGGTGAGCAGCGTGTCGACGCCATAGGCTTGCGCAAGACTGGCAAGCCCGGAGGGAATGTTGACGATACCGAGCGCGGCGCCGCGCGCAGTGGCCGCGCGCTGCCATGCGAGCAGCACGGCGAGCGCGGACGAATCGAACTGCCGAAGCGGCGCGCAATCGACTTCCGTCGCGCCCGCGGCGATGCGCGAAAGGCCGGCTTCGAGCGCGGCCTTCGCGCTTTCGTGAGTCAAGGACGCGGCCGTCTGGAAACGGCCGCCGGTGCCGACTGCGCTCACGACGAAGCCTTGCCGCTCGCGAGTTGCTGGTTGCGCTGCGTGAGGAACTGCAGCAGGCCGTCGACGCCGTGTTGCGAGATCTGCTCGCTGAACTGCTGCTGATACGCCTGAATCAACCATGCGCCGAGCACGTTGATGTCATACACGCGCCAGCCTTGCGGCGTCTTGTACAGGCGATAGTCGAGCTCGACCGGCTGGCCGTTGTTCATCACCACCGAGCGAACGACGACATCGGTGTCTTCCGGCGATGCGCGGAACGGCTTGTACTGAATGGTCTGATTGCGCACCTGGCTGAGCGCGCCCGAATACGTGCGGATCAGCAGCATCTTGAATTGCTCGACGATCTGCTTTTGCTGCTCGGGCGTGGCCGAATTCCAGTTGCGGCCCATCACGAGACGCGTGGTGCGCGTGAAGTCCGTGTACGGCAGGATCTTCTGGTTGACGAGTTCGGTGATGTGCTGCACGTCGCCCGACTGAAGCTTCGGGTCCGACTTGATCTGATCGAGAACCTGCTGCGTGACGGTCTTGATCATGCCGTCGGGCGAGCTGGTATCGACCGTTTGCGCCGACGCCGCGCCGCAGAACGCCATCAGCATGGCAAACAAAGGAAGCAAGAAGAGTTTTTTCATCGCAGACCCTGCAAAAGAAGTGGCTTGGATTGGAGTGCGCCGCTTGAACCAAGTTCAGGCCGCGCACCGGCCAATCTGTAATAAACGCTGTCAATCATGTTACCGCGCGTTAGCGTGGATGCGCTCAACGCAGGCGGAACGAAGGGAAGCCGGGCGGCGCACGCGGCGGCACGTACTGATTGCCCGGCACGGTCGCGCCGCTAGAACTCGCGGCGTTCGGCGTGGCTGCGGTTCCCGAAGCAGGCGCCGCGCCCGACGCGCCTTCCGCCGCCGACGCCGCAGCGGGCGGCACCGCCGTTGCCGATGCGCCCACCGCGCCGCTCGCGCCGCCCGGTTCGGCGTACGTCGGCAGCGGCGCTTCGTCGTAGTTCGGCATGCTGCCGGTATCGCCGTCGGTGTCGCCGTGAATCAGATACTGCCGACGCTGCAAGTACGCGTTACGCACGAACGAGTATTTGTCGAGCGCGGCATCGGCGAGTACGTCCGTCGCGCCGAGCAGATTCGCCCGCGTATTGACGAGGTTCACGCCATACAGCGCCCAACTCACGGAATCCGGACTCACGTATGTCAGCGGACTGCCGAAATAGTCGACCACCAGACCGCTCGTATCGCGCACCGTGCTCGGCCCGAGCAGCGGCAGCACGAGATACGGACCCGACGGCACGCCGTAATGACCGAGCGTTAGGCCGAAGTCGCCGGAGTGCTTCGGCAACTTGGCGACGGTCGCCACGTCGAAGAGGCCGCCGACGCCGAACACCGTGTTGATCGCGACGCGCATGATGTCGGAGACGCCATCCGCTATCTTCAACTGCAGCAGATTGTTCGCCGCGATGTACACATCGCCGATATTCGAGAAGAAGTTCGTGACGCTGTTGCGCACCGGCTCCGGCACGCTCCACACGTACGCCTTCGCGACCGGCTTCAGCGCGAACTGGTCCACCTTGTCGTTGATGGTGAACATCGTCCGGTTGTAACTCTCGAACGGATCGCCCTTCGTGGGCGTCGTCACCGTCGCGCAACCGGCGAGCGTCACCGCCGCCGCCGAGACAAGCACGCGCCGCAGCCCCATCGCGTACATAGCTTCTCCTTATTGAGCCGAGCCCGATGCCGCGCTCGCTGCCGCCGCGCCCGACGCCGCGGGTGCGGCGGGTGCGGGTGCAGCGCCCATGGCGCTGGCCGCGCCCGGGAACGCCGGCGCGGCAGCGGCCGGCGCGGCCGGCGTTGCTGCCTTCGACGCGCCCGAATCCGCCGCCTTGTTGTAGAGGAACTGTCCGATCAGGTTTTCGAGCACGACAGCCGATTGCGTCATCGTGATGGTGTCGCCGTTCTTGAGCATCTGATCGTCGCCGCCCGGCTCGAGGCCGATGTACTGCTCGCCGAGCAGACCCGAGGTCAGGATCTTCGCGGACGAATCCTTCGGAAACTGGTACTGCTTGTCGATGTCGATGGTCACGACCGCCTGATACGCGTTCGGGTCGAAGCCGATGGAGCCGACGCGCCCGACCGTCACGCCCGCGCTTTTAACGGGCGCGCGCGGCTTCAGGCCGCCGATGTTGTCGAACTTGAGCCGAACGGCGTAGGTTTGCTGGAACGACAGGGAACTCATGTTGCCGGCCTTCAGCGCGAGAAACAGCAGCGCCACGAAACCGAGCACCACGAAGAGGCCGACCCAAAAGTCGAGAGCAGTCTTTTTCATCGTCTTTCCAAAGAGAATCTTGTCGCGGGTTGCGCGTGATGGTCTGTGCCCTTCACAACGCCCACGCCCTCGCGAGCGTCCGCGAGTGGTCCATTAGCTGAACATCAACGCGGTCAGCAGGAAGTCGAGGCCGAGCACGGCGAGCGACGCGTACACGACCGTTTTCGTCGTCGCGCGCGACACGCCTTCGGGCGTCGGCCGGGCTTCATAGCCCTGGAACAGCGCGATGAACGTCACCGCGAAACCGAACACAACGCTTTTCACGACGCCGTTGCCGACATCGCGCCAGACATCCACGCCGCCCTGCATCTGCGACCAGAACGCGCCCGAATCCACGCCGATCAGCAGCACGCCGACCACATAGCCGCCGATCACGCCGACCGCGCTGAAGATGGCCGCGAGCACCGGCATCGAGATGATGCCCGCCCACATGCGCGGCGCGACGACCACCTTGATGGGATCGACGGCCATCATTTCCATTGCCGTGAGTTGCTCGCCCGCCTTCATGAGGCCGATTTCCGCCGTCAGCGACGTGCCAGCGCGCCCGGCGAAGAGCAGCGCCGTGACCACGGGCCCGAGTTCGCGCACGAGCGACAGCGCGACGAGCAGCCCGAGCGCCTGCTCCGAGCCATAGCGGTTGAGCGTGTAGTAGCCCTGCAAGCCGAGCACGAAGCCGACGAACAGGCCCGACACCGCGATGATCACGAGCGAATAATTGCCGACGAAGTGGATTTGTTTCGTGACAAGCCGCGGGCGGCGCAGCAGCGGGAAGAATTCGAGCACGAGACGCACGAGCATGCGCGTCGCGTAACCAGCGGTGCCGAAGCCGTCGAGCACCCAGCGTCCGAGTGCGCTGATCATGCCTTGCCTCCGATGCCGAAATCCGCCGCGAGGTTCTGGCTCGCGTAGTGGAACTTGAAGGGGCCGTCGGGCGTGCCGTCGATGAACTGGCGCACGGTCGGGTCCTGCGACGCGCGCAGTTGCGCCGGCGTGCCTTCCGCATGGATGCCGCCGTTGGCCACGAAGTACACGTAGTCGGCGATGGCGAACGACTCCGGCACGTCGTGCGAGACGAGAATGGACGTGGCGCCGAGCGCGTCGTTCAGCGTGCGAATGAGCTTCGCGGTGATGCCGAGCGAAATGGGATCGAGGCCGGCGAACGGCTCGTCGTACATCATGAGTTCGGGATCGAGCGCGATGGCGCGCGCGAGCGCCACGCGACGCGCCATGCCGCCCGAGATTTCCGACGGCGCGAGATCGCGCGCGCCGCGCAGGCCGACGGCGTTGAGCTTCATCAGAACGAGATCGCGGATAAGCGCTTCGGGCAGATCCGTGTGCTCGCGCAGCGGAAACGCGACGTTCTCGAAGACCGTCTGATCCGTGAAGAGCGCGCCGAACTGGAACAGCATGCCCATCTTCCGGCGCAGCGCGTAGAGGCCGTCGCGGGTCTGCGCGCCCACGTCCTGCCCGCCGTACAGCACCTGGCCGCGGCTCGCCTTGACGAGACCGCCGATCAGCCGAAGCGTCGTGGTCTTGCCGCAGCCCGAGCCGCCCATGACCGCGACGACCTGACCGCGCGTGAAGCGCATGTTCAGGTTCGACAGGACGAGCCGGTCGCCGTAACCGAAGTCGACGTCGCGTAGCTCGAGCAGAGTCTCAGAAGAGGCTGGCACTGGGTAAGAAATTCCGTTGACGCAAAACGCCGCATTATAGGGCCTGCGTGCAATCGGTGCTTTGCCTAGTGCGCGGTGCCTAATTTTTTCGGAACTGTCAGCATTGACCTGCAAAGTTTTGTTGCAGCAATGTGACCGCCTGAGCAGTATCCGGCGCTTCGGTCACCGCGCGCACGACCGCCGCGCTGCCCACGCCCGTCGCGAGCACGTCGCCGATCACTTTGCCGTCGATTCCGCCGATCGCGACGAGCGGCACCCGGCCGCGCAGAAGCTGCACGTAGCGGCGCAGGCGGGCAAGCCCCTGCGGCTTGGTCGGCATGACCTTCGTCGTCGTCGGGAAGACGGCGCCGAGCGCGAGATAGCTCGGCCGGAAATGCAGCGCGCGCAGCATTTCATAGTAGCCGTGCGTCGAGAGGCCGAGGCGCAGGCCGGCGCCCGCAATCGCGCTCAGGTCGGCGGTCTCGACGTCTTCCTGGCCGAGGTGCACGCCGTAAGCGCCCGCCGCTATCGCCTCGCGCCAGTGATCGTTGATGAAGAGCCGCGCCTGATGACGACGCCCCGCCGCCACGGACCGCTCGATCTCGCGTCGAAGATCGTCGGCGTCCGCGCTTTTGCGGCGCAGTTGCGCCGTGGCGACGCCCAGCTCGAGCACGCGCTCCACCCATTCCGCGCTCGGCAGAACGGGATAGAGGCCGAGCGCGTCGGGGCATGCGGGGAATGCGGGCTCCGGCGCGGGCGGAAGGTCGCTCACGCGCGGAAACGTCGCGAAATCGACGGGCCAGGCGTCGTCTTTCGACTCGTCGCCGGTGCGCCAGGCCAGCGCCAGAACGAGTGCATCGTGCGGCTCGAAGTTGCAGTCGAGAAACGCGGCGAGCGCGGCGAGCCAGTCGTCGGAGCGCTCGCCGTCGAGCACGAAACGCGCGCCGTTGCGCGTCAGCGTCACGCGCGAGCCGTGCGCTTCGAGCAGGGCGGCGTCGCCGGCAAGCGCGCCGGGATCGGATTCACGCGGGCCCGTGAGCACGATCAAATCCTGCGCGCCGGCCGATTCGGGCGCGGTCAGGCAGATGCGCCAGCGCGTCGACGCGGCGGGCCAGTCGCCCAGACGCGCGCGGATGCGCTCCGCGACTTCCAGGAGTTCGTCCGCCGGCGGCCAGAACACTTCGCGACCGAGCAGGCTCATGCCGCACCTCCGTCCTGATGCCAGAACGGCATGCCGACGACCGGCGTGCTTGCCTGCGCGCTGTCGCGCTCGGCCATCGGACCGGCGAGGAACGCGCTGCGGCCCGCTTCGACGCCCAGCGCAAATGCACGCGCCATCTGCGGCGGAAACGTGGCCTGCGACACCGCCGTGTTGAGCAGCACGCCGTCGAAGCCCCACTCCATCACCTGACACGCGTGCGACGGCACGCCCAGACCCGCATCGACGATCAGTGGCACGTCCGGCAGCCGCTCGCGCAGCGTGCGCAGGCCGTACGGGTTCGTCACGCCCTTGCCCGTGCCGATGGGCGCGCCCCACGGCATCAGCGCTTCGCAGCCGGCATCGAGCAGGCGCCGGCCGATCACCAGATCTTCGGTGCAGTACGGCAGCACCTTGAAGCCGTCGCGCACGAGCTTCGCCGCCGCTTCGACCAGGCCGATCGGGTCGGGCTGGAGCGTGTAATCGTCGCCGATCAGTTCGAGCTTGATCCACGGCGTGTCGAAGACTTCCCGCGCCATGTAGGCAGTTGTCAGCGCTTCGTCGACGCTCTGGCAGCCCGCGGTGTTCGGCAACAGCGCGACGCCGTGACGCTTGAGCACGTCGAAGAAGCCGGCTTCGCCCGTCTCCGACTGGCGGCGCAGCGCGACCGTCACCATGCCGGGGCGCGCGGCATCGATGGAATCGGACAGCGATTGCAGCGACGGATAGCGCGACGTGCCGAGCAGCACGCGGCTCGGAAATGCCTGGCCGTAGAGCGTGAGCACATCGGCGGTCTGTGTGGTCATGATGGAATCCTTCGTGTGTTCAACCGCCCGCGACGGGCGAAACGACGTCGAGCTTGTCGCCCGGCGCGAGCGTCTTCGTGCCATGCTCGCCGCGCGCGACGAACTGGCCGTTGAGCGCGACTGCGAACGGCGGCTTCGCGCCGAACGCGGCGAGCGCGTCAGTCACGGTCGCGGCATCGGGCAAGGTGAACTCGCGCTGATTGATGTGGATGTTCATGGTTCTGTCTCTGAATCGTGTCACGCGGGCACGGCCGCGAACGCGCCGTGCAGCAGCTCGGGCCATGCGGCATCGCCGCGGAACTGCGCGAACGAAGCGGCGTCGCGCACCGCTCCTCCGATGAGCGCATCGGCGAGCGCGCACGCGGCATCGGCCACTTCGGGCGCGATCATGAAGCCGTGCCGATACAGCCCGTTCACGCGCAGCGTCTGCGCGCCATCCCAGGCAATGGCCGGACGATGATCCGGCAGCGTCGGCCGGCATTGCGAATTGAGTTCGAGAATGCGCGCTTCGCCGAATCCCGGATGCACGGCGAAGGCCGCGCTCAGCAATTCGAGCGCCGAGCGCACGCTGACGGGCGACATGTCCTCGCCCTCGACTTCCGTCGCGCCGATCACGTAGACGTCGTTCTGCTTCGGCGCGATGTAAAGCGGATAGCGCGGATGCAGCAAGCGCACCGGCCGCGTGAGCCCGATGCCCGGCGCATGCACCCGCGCCACTTCGCCGCGAATGCCGCGCAGCGCGGGCCACGCGGCCTTCGCGCCGAGACCGCGGCAATCGATGATCCAGCGCGCATCGGGCATGGCATCGACCGGCGTGTTCCAGTGCGTGCGCACGCCGCGCGCCGCCAGCCCCGCCGCGAGCGCCTTGAGCGCCTGCCGGTTGTCGAGCTGGCCTTCGTGCGGCAGCAGCCAGCCCTGCGCGAAGCGCGTCCCGAGCGCCGGTTCCGCCTCGGCGACCTGCGCGCCCGCGAGCTTGACGAAACCGCCGTCGAGTAGCGATACCGGGGCGTTCGCGCGCAGCCGGCGCTCGAAAAGCGGCGCTTCCGCGCGATCCGCGCCGTGCCAGACGACGAGCGTCCCGTTGCGCTGAAAGAAGACCGGCTCGGGCAATGCCGCGAGCACATCCGGCCAGCGCGCGAGCGACGCCGCGCCGAGTTCGACGACGAGCGGCTCCGCGCTCGTTGCCTCCGCGAGCGGCGCGAGCATGGCCGCGGCGACCCACGCGGCCGACTGCGAGCCGGCTTCGTCGCCACGCTCGTAGAGCGCGACGCCGTGCCCCGCGCCCGCAAGCTGCCAGGCGACGAGCCGCCCGACGAGCCCGCCGCCGATCACGGCGAAATCCGGCCGGCGGGCGTCGCCCTGTTCCATGCTGTTCACAATCCGATGTCTCCTCATCCGGTCGCGTGCGTCGCCTCGACGTACGCGAGCGTCGCCGCAGGAAGCGGCATACCGATTGACTAACGTGACGAATCAGCGGAGGAGAGACCTGCACGGCGGCCGTCAGACGCACCGAGCGGAAAAGGAAGACCGGAAGAGACTGGAGGAATGGCGCGGCGAACGCGCGTTCTCCGGAAACTTCCCTCGCCGGTATTACCCGGATCGGGTGCAAAGGGTCTCTCTCAGCCTCGCCGCGCCGGCCACCGTTGCCAGTGACGTCGCGCGAAGCACCCCTGTTTCGTCGCAGATCATTAGAGCATAAAAGGCAAAGCCGCTGCAAACCGGGATTGCCCGCTGCGGCCGTGGCGCTCCCGTCGTGCCGCGTCGTGCCGCGTCGTGCCGCGTCGTGCCGCTTCGGTCGCGGCCGGCGGCACTCTGGCACAATGCCCCGAACACCGGTTCATCGGACGATCGGGCCGAATTAAGCGACAGTTAAGGCAGCATCACAACAATCTGCGAACCCGGAACTGGCTGCGCGCACGTCGATGCCGCGCGCCGAACGGCAAGCGACACCGTCTCAACCCGCCGGCGATCCGGCGCACCCGAACACAAGGTCATGGTCAACACGAATCTCGAAAGCACGCAGCAGAAGGCGGATGACGTATCGGCGTGGAGCCTCATCAAACCTTACTGGGTCTCGGAAGAACGCGGCATCGCGTGGGGCCTTCTGGTCGCGATCATCGCGATCAATATGACGGTCGTCTGGATCAACGTGCGGCTCAACAGCTGGAACGCAGACTTTTATAACGCGCTGCAAAACAAGAACGTGCGCGACTTTCCGCACTTGCTGCTGATCTTCACGGGTCTCGCGTTCGCGTACATCCTGCTTGCCGTCTACGGCCGCTATCTCCGGCAAATGCTCGCGTTCCGCTGGCGGCAATGGCTCACGAACCGGTATCTCGAACAATGGTTCGGCGACAAGGCGTTCTACCGCATCGAACGCGACCGCCTCGCCGACAACCCCGACCAGCGTATCAGCGACGACCTGCAATCCTTCGCGACCACCACGCTTACGCTGTCGCTCGACCTGCTGTCGACGCTCGTCACGCTCGTCACCTTCATCACTATCTTGTGGACGCTCGCGGGCGCTCTGACGCTGACGCTCTTCGGCAAGCCGCTCGTCGTTCCGGGCTACATGGTGTGGGCCGCCGCCCTCTACGCGATCCTCGGCTCGCTCATCATCCAGAAGGTCGGGCATCCGCTCGTGTCGATCAACTATCAGCAGCAGAAAGTGGAGGCGGACTTCCGCTTCGGCCTGATTCGCGTGCGCGAAAACGCCGAGCAGATTGCGTTCTACGACGGCATCGCCACCGAAACCGCCAACGCGAAGAGCATCTTCCAGCGCATTCGCGACAACTGGTGGCTCATCATGAAGTACACGAAGCGCATGACCTTCGTGCTGTCCTTCTACGGGCAGATTGCGATCATTTTTCCGATCATGGTCGCCGCGCCGCGCTACTTCGCGGGCGCGTTCTCATTCGGCGTGCTGATGCAGATTTCATCGGCGTTCGGCACGGTCAGCGATTCCTTCTCGTGGTTCATCAACAGTTATTCGACGCTGGTCGAATGGCGCGCCACCGTCAACCGTCTGCGCGAGTTCAAGCGCGTGATGCGCTCGACGCATATCCGCGAGGAAACGTCGCCTGCGACGGAACGCGGCGGCATCAATCTGCATTACACGAGCACGCCGTCGCTGACGACGACCGGCCTCACACTCGCGCTTCCGAATGGCACGCCGCTTTCGCGCGTGGCGGACGTGTCGATCGAGCCCGGTTCGCGCTGGCTCGTCGTCGGACCGTCGGGTTCGGGCAAGAGCACGCTGATGCGCGCGCTGGCGGGCCTGTGGCCGTTCGGCGACGGCACCATCGACGCGCCCGTCGATGCGAAGCTGATGTTCGTGCCGCAGCAGAGTTATCTGCCGATCGGGACGTTGCGCGCGGCGCTGTCGTATCCGTCGCCGGCCACGACGTTCACCGACGAAGAATCGCGCGAAGCCTTGCGCGCCTGCAACCTCGAAGCGTACGCGGACCGGCTCGATGAAAGCGCGCACTGGGCGCGCAGCTTGTCGCCGGGCGAGCAGCAGCGGCTGGCTGCGGCGCGCGTGCTGCTGCACAAGCCGGACTTCGTGTTCCTCGACGAAGCGACGAGCGCGCTCGATGCGGAGAACGAGCTGCACATCTACAACACGCTGGTCGAGCGGTTGCCGAAAGCGGCCATCTTAAGCGTCGCGCATCGGGAGTCGGTCGCGATGTTCCATGACTACAAGATCGAGATCGAAAGGGCGATGGTGGAGGCTTGATTTCTTCGCGTAGATAGCAAAAAGGCCACGGAACGCGTGGCCTTTTTGCTTCACGATGCGTCGAACGATTACCGCGGCAACTCACTCGACCCCATCAAATACGCATCCACCGACCGCGCGCACTGACGCCCTTCGCGAATCGCCCAGACGACGAGCGACTGCCCGCGCCGCATATCGCCCGCCGTGAACACCTTGTCCACCGACGTGTAATACGCCTTCTCGCCTTCAGTCGTTGCCCGCACGTTGCCGCGCGCGTCCTTGTCGACGCCGAACGCTTCGAGCACCGGCGAAAGCGGCTGCGTGAAACCCATCGCGAGCAGAACCAGATCCGCCTTCATCTCGAATTCGGAATTCGGCACTTCTTGCATCTTGCCGTTCTTCCATTCGACGCGCGCCGCGATCAGCTTCTCCACCTTGCCGTTCTTGCCTTCAAAGCGCTTGGTCGCAACCGACCAGTCGCGCTCGCAACCTTCCTCATGCGATGACGACGTGCGCAGCTTGATCGGCCAGTACGGCCACACGAGCGGCTTGTTCTCTTCTTCAGGCGGCTGCGCGAGCAGTTCAAATTGCGTGACGCTCTTCGCGCCATGACGGTTCGACGTGCCGACGCAGTCCGAGCCCGTATCGCCGCCGCCGATCACGACGACATGCTTGCCCTTCGCGACGAGTTGATCCGCGACCTTGTCGCCCGCGTTGACCTTGTTCTGCTGCGGGAGAAACTCCATCGCGAAGTGGATGCCTTGCAGCTCGCGCCCCGGCACCGGCAAGTCGCGCGGCGTTTCCGAGCCGCCCGCGACCACCACCGCGTCGAACTGCTCTTTCAGTTCTTCCGGCGTGATGCTTTCCTTCGCCGTATTGCCGATGTGCGACGGGATCGCATCGCGGCCGACGAACACGTTCGTGCGGAACGACACGCCTTCCGCTTCCATCTGGCGCATGCGGCGGTCGATCAGCCACTTCTCCAGCTTGAAGTCGGGGATGCCATAGCGCAGCAGTCCGCCGATGCGATCATTCTTTTCGAACACGACCACGTCATGTCCCGCGCGCGCCAGTTGCTGCGCGACCGCGAGCCCCGCCGGACCCGAACCCACGACGGCGACTTTCTTGCCCGTCTTGTGCTTCGGCGGCTGTGGGGCGACCCAGCCTTCTTCCCACGCCTTGTCGATGATCTTGCGCTCGATCGACTTGATGCCGACCGGATCTTCGTTGATGCCGAGCGTGCACGCCGCCTCGCAAGGCGCCGGGCAGATGCGGCCCGTGAACTCCGGGAAGTTGTTGGTCGAATGCAGCACTTCGATCGCGCTCTTCCAGTCCTGGCGGAACACGAGATCGTTGAAGTCCGGAATGATGTTGTTGACCGGACAGCCGTTGTTGCAGAACGGAATACCGCAATCCATGCAGCGCGCGCCTTGAACCTTGGCGTCGTCGTCAGTCAGCGCAGCGACGAATTCCTTGTAATGCTTGACGCGGGTCAGCGGTGCTTCGTACGCCTCATGGCGGCGTTCGAATTCGAGAAAACCGGTTGCCTTGCCCATATCTTTCTCTGTATTGAGTGAGGATCGCGCTCTCCGATGCCTTTTCATCGGAGAGCCCTGACTTGTTGTGTTTCGGGCTTAAGCCGCCAGTGCTTCCTTCGCCTTTCTCGCGCCGATTTCGCCGAGCGCGCGCTTGTATTCGGTCGGGAACACCTTCACGAACTGACGACGCGACGCATCCCAGTTTTCGAGCAGCGCCTTCGCACGCGGCGAGCCGGTGAACTGAAAGTGGCGCTCGACGAGGCCCTTGAGCAGCGCTTCGTCGGTCTGGCCCGCGTGCCACAGCGCGCGATCCACCGTGCGCTCCTGTTCGGCTTGTTGCAGCACCGGATCGAGCGCGACCATCGACTTGTTGCACTTTGCGGCGAACGTGCCGTCCGGGTCGTACACGAACGCGATGCCGCCCGACATACCCGCCGCGAAGTTGCGGCCCGTTTCGCCGAGCACGATCACCGTGCCGCCCGTCATGTATTCGCAGCCGTGGTCGCCGGTGCCTTCGACAACCGCCGTCGCGCCCGAGTTACGCACGCAGAACCGCTCGCCCGCGACGCCGCGGAAGTACGATTCGCCTTCGATTGCGCCGTACATCACCGTGTTGCCGCAGATGATGTTTTCCTCGGACTTGCCGCGGAAGTCGTTGGTCGGGCGAATGATGATGCGCCCGCCTGACAAGCCCTTGCCGACGTAGTCGTTGCCGTCGCCGACGAGATCGAGCGTCACGCCCTTCGCGAGGAACGCGCCGAAGCTCTGGCCCGCCGTGCCCTTCAGCTGAATGTGGATGGTGTCGTCCGGCAAGCCGTCGTGGCCGTACTTCTTCGCGATCAGACCGGACAGCATGGCGCCGACCGTGCGATTCACGTTGCGCACCGGCTGAATGAACGAGACGTGCTCGCCCTTCTCGATCGCCGCCTTCGACTTCTCGATCAGCACGTGATCCAGCGCCTTGTCGAGACCGTGGTCCTGCACGTCCACATGCTTGCGCGCCACTTCTTCGCTGACCGGCACCTGATAGAAGATGCGCGAGAAGTCGAGTCCCTTCGCCTTCCAGTGCTCGACGCCCTTCTTCGTGTCGAGCAGATCGACGCGGCCGATCAGGTCGTCGAACTTGCGCAGGCCGAGCTGCGCCATGATCTCGCGCACTTCTTCCGCAACGAAGAAGAAGAAGTTGACGACGTGTTCCGGCTGGCCCGTGAACTTCGCTCGCAGCACCGGATCCTGCGTCGCGACGCCGACCGGGCACGTGTTCAGGTGGCACTTGCGCATCATGATGCAGCCTTCGACGACGAGCGGCGCCGTCGCGAAGCCGAACTCGTCCGCGCCGAGCAGCGCGCCGATCACGACATCGCGGCCGGTCTTCATCTGGCCGTCGGCCTGAACGCGGATACGGCCGCGCAGACGGTTGAGCACGAGCGTCTGCTGCGTTTCGGCGAGGCCGAGTTCCCACGGCGTGCCGGCATGCTTCAGCGACGACAGCGGGGACGCGCCCGTGCCGCCGTCATGGCCCGCGATCACGACGTGATCGGCCTTCGCCTTCGCGACGCCCGCCGCCACGGTGCCGACGCCCACTTCGGAAACCAGCTTCACCGAAATGCTCGACGACGAATTCACGTTCTTCAGATCGTGGATGAGCTGCGCCAGGTCTTCGATCGAATAGATGTCATGGTGCGGCGGCGGCGAGATGAGGCCCACGCCCGGCACCGAATAACGCAGCTTGCCGATGTAGTCCGACACCTTGTGGCCGGGCAGCTGGCCGCCTTCGCCGGGCTTCGCGCCCTGCGCCATCTTGATCTGGATCTGATCCGCCGACGACAGATATTCCGCCGTCACGCCGAAGCGCCCGGACGCGACCTGCTTGATCTTCGAGCGCAGCGAATCGCCGTCCTTCAGCGGAATGTCGGTGACGACTTCCTTGCCGATGATCGATTGCAGCGAGTCGCCGCTCTTGATCGGAATGCCGCGCAGTTCGTTGCGATAGCGCGTTTCGTCTTCGCCGCCTTCGCCCGTGTTCGACTTGCCGCCGATGCGGTTCATCGCGACCGCCAGTGTGGCGTGCGCTTCCGTGCTGATCGAGCCGAGCGACATCGCGCCCGTCGCAAAACGCTTGACGATTTCCTTCGCCGGTTCCACTTCATCGAGCGGAATGGCCTTAGCCGGGTCAAGCCTGAACTCGAACAGGCCGCGGAACGTCATGTGGCGCTTGGTCTGGTCGTTAATAAGGTGCGCGTATTCCTTGTACGTCTGGTACGAATTGCTGCGCGCCGAATGTTGCAGCTTGGCGATGGCATCCGGCGTCCACATATGCTCTTCGCCACGCACGCGGTACGCGTACTCGCCGCCCGCATCCAGCATGGTCGCGAGCACGGGGTTGTCGCCGAACGCATCGCGATGCAGGCGAATGGCTTCCTCGGCCACTTCGAAGATGCCGATGCCGCCGACCTTCGACGCCGTGCCCTTGAAATACTTTTCCACGAGATCCGACGACAGACCGACTGCTTCGAAGATCTGCGCGCCGGTGTAGGACATGTACGTCGAAATGCCCATCTTCGACATGACCTTGTGCAGGCCCTTGCCGACTGCCTTCGTGAAGTTGTAGATGGCCTTGTCCGCCGACAGGTCGCCCTTCAGCCCTTCGGCCATGTTGGCGAGCGTTTCCAGCGCGAGATACGGATGCACGGCTTCCGCGCCGTAGCCCGCGAGCAGCGCGAAGTGATGCGTCTCGCGCGCCGAACCCGTTTCCACGACGAGACCGGTGCTCGTGCGCAAGCCGTGCTGCACGAGGTGCGTGTGAATGGCGGACGTGGCGAGCAGCGCCGGAATCGCGACGTTGTCGCGGTCCATCTTGCGGTCCGACACGATCAGGATGTTGTAGCCGGACTTCACGGCATCGACGGCTTCAGCGCACAGCGAGGCAATGCGCGCTTCCACGCCTTCCTTGCCCCACGCGACCGGATAGCAAATGCTCAGTTCGTACGAGCGGAATTTGCCGCCGGTGTACGTGTCGATGGCGCGGATCTTCGCGATGTCCTTGAAGTCGAGCACGGGCTGCGACACTTCCAGGCGCATCGTCGGGTTGATGTTGATAGTGTCGAGCAGGTTCGGCTTCGGCCCGATGAACGAGACGAGCGACATCACCATGTTCTCGCGGATCGGGTCGATCGGCGGGTTCGTCACCTGCGCGAACAACTGCTTGAAGTAGTGATAGAGCGTCTTGTTCTTGCTGGACATGACCGCGAGCGGCGAATCGTTGCCCATGGAGCCGACGGCCTCCTCGCCCGATTGCGCCATCGGCGCCATCAGGAACTTGAGGTCTTCTTGCGTATAGCCGAACGCCTGCTGGCGATCGAGCAGCGCGGCGGCCTCGCGGCGCTGCGCTTCCACGTCCTCGGCCTTCGGCTCGATCTCGTCGAGCTTGATACGCACGGCGTCGATCCAGCTCTTGTACGGCTTCGCGTTCGCGAGGTTGTCCTTGAGCTCCTTGTCCTCGATGATGCGGCCCTGCTCCATGTCGATCAGGAACATCTTGCCCGGCTGAAGACGCCACTTCTTGACGATCTTCGATTCGGGAATGGGCAGCACGCCGGATTCCGACGCGAGGATCACGAGGTCGTCGTCCGTCACGATGTAGCGCGCCGGGCGCAGGCCGTTACGGTCGAGCGTCGCGCCGATCTGGCGGCCGTCCGTGAACGCAATCGCGGCCGGGCCGTCCCACGGCTCCATCATAGCGGCGTGGTATTCGTAGAACGCGCGGCGGTTGTCGTCCATCAGCGTGTGCTGTTCCCATGCTTCGGGAATCATCATCATCATCGCGTGGACGAGCGGATAGCCGGCCATCACCAGCAGTTCCAGACAGTTGTCGAACGAAGCGGTGTCCGACTGGCCCGGATAGATCAGCGGCCAGAGCTTCGGCAGATCGTCGCCGAGCACGTACGAGGCGATCGCGCCGGTGCGCGCGTTCAGCCAGTTGACGTTGCCCTTCACGGTGTTGATCTCGCCGTTGTGCGCGATCATGCGGTACGGGTGCGCCAGTTCCCACGCGGGGAACGTGTTCGTCGAGAAACGCTGGTGCACGAGCGCGAGCGCGGACACGACGCGCTCGTCTTGCAGGTCGCGGTAGTACACGCCGACCTGACCGGCCAGCAGCAGCCCCTTGTAGACGACCGTGCGCGACGACATGGACGGCACGAAGTATTCCTTGCCGTGCTTGAGCTTGAGCGCCTGAATGCGATGGCTCGCCGTCTTGCGGATGATGTAGAGCTTGCGCTCAAGCGCATCCGTCACGACGATATCCTTGCCGCGTCCGATGAAAATCTGGCGGATCAGCGGCTCGCTCGCCTTCACGGCGGGCGAAATGGGCATGTTGGCGTCGACCGGCACGTCGCGCCAGCCGAGCACGACTTGTCCCTCGGCCTTCACGGTGCGTTCGAGTTCCTGCTCGCACGCGAGGCGCGACGCGTGTTCCTTCGGCAGGAAGATCATGCCGACGCCGTATTCGCCAGCCGGCGGCAGCGTCACGCCCTGCTTGGCCATTTCCTCGCGATAGAAACCGTCCGGCACCTGAATGAGGATGCCCGCGCCGTCGCCCATCAGCGGGTCTGCGCCGACCGCGCCCCGGTGATCCAGATTCTCGAGAATCTTGAGACCCTGCTGAATGATCTCGTGGCTCTTCTTGCCCTTGATATGGGCGACGAAGCCGACGCCGCACGCGTCGTGTTCATTCGCGGGGTCGTACATGCCCTGCGCGGCGGGAAGCGAACCGACTGCCGGCTGCTGATGATCGTTCATGGGGACACCGTCTCTACTGTGGGGGCCGACTCGGCCGTTGAACCGTTTTGTTATCTCTCGCCCGGGCGCTTTCGGCTGCGCTGCAAGGCGCGGAGCCGATAGCGCAGCTTGCGCTGCATCGCAATAAACGCCGGAAATCGAAATATACGCGACGAATCAAAAAGATGGCAAATTAAATTCGATGGTCTGTCACCTATTATCGAAATGGTGCATCGCTGCCATATTTATTTGGTGCCATATCGCGAAGCAGCGAAAATAAACGGCGTCCCGCAAATCGGGCCACCGTTTGGTTCAGCGCGGCGCGCTCTTACTGCGTCTGGGGCGTTTCCCGAATCTTGCGCGGCCGGCCGCGCGGCAGCGGCGACACGCGGCGGTTCGCGGCACGCGCCGCCCACTCGCGATACGTATCGCTGCCGAGCACCCAGCCTTTGAGCGTCGCCTGAAGCAGACGGGTCGTCTCGCGCTCGTCGAGCGGTTGCTCGCTCAGTTCCTTGTACGCGTGCTGGCGCTCGAACGGCGTGTTGCCGAGCAGCCAGAAGAGCGAGTGGTCCGTGATCAGCGAATCCACCGTCAGCCCGATGTGATGCCGGTAGCTCGACCACTTGTAGTCCTGCGGCGACGCCACGAGCTGCGCGCGCACCGGCGCCATCTCCACGACGCGCGTGGCAAGCAGAAAGTACCGCTCTCCCTCGATGACCGTCGCGCGATACCGACCTTCCCACAATGTGCCGCGCCGCGTGTAACGCCGGTTGAAGTGCGCGACGTAACGCCGGCCGACCGCCTGCATCGCCTTGGGCAAGCTGGCTTCGTCGCGGGGCGTGACGAGCAGATGAACGGCTTGCGGCATCAGCGCATAAGCGTGGATGGCGAGGTGATGATCGCGTGAGGCCGTCCTCAGGCATTCGATGAAAAGCTCGTAGTCCTGGTCGTCGACGAAGGCGGGCTGCTGGTCGAGACCGCGCAGGATGACATGCTGCGGCTGTTCGGGGACGTAGAGTCGTGCAAGCCGTGCCATTCTGGATATTCCATGGGTCGCGTTTGTGTTACCCCAAGCGGGGGCTGACTGGAGACGCTGCTGCAGCGGGGACACAAGACGCATGCAAGGGCCGTGCAACGGGACTCCGAAGCGGTCTTTCGCCCTAGGGAAAATGCTCTACCGTGCCGCTATGGTGACTTTGAAATGATGTGTTCATAATGAGCGTGCTTTCAGGAGGAGCACAAATTGAAAATAAAACAAGTCATGGCGGGGATCGCAGCACTCGCATGCGTGTCCACCGCGGCACATGCGCAATCGGCTGGATCCATTTACGCAACTGCAGGCTGGTTTCACTTTGCACCGCAAGACAGCAGCGGTCCGCTCAAAGAAACAAGTGTAGGCGGATCTCCCGTTAATATCAGCGTACCCGGCACGGGCGCCGGCATCGGAAGCGCTGATACCGCCGGCTTCACGCTGGGCTACTTCATCACCGACCACATTGCCAGCGAGTTCGAGATAGGCATTCCGCCCTCCTTCGACCTCAATGGAACCGGAACGCTCTCGCAGTACGGCAAGATCGGCAGCGCCAAGCAGTGGAGTCCCACGCTGCTGTTCAAATACTTCTTCAACGCTCCTGACGCAAAATTCCGCCCGTTCGCCGGCATCGGCGTGACGCGCACCTGGTTCACCGACGCGCACATCACGAACAGCGCATTCGAGAGCACCGTGCTGCATGGTCCGACCACCGTCGATACGGATAGTTCGTGGGCACCCGTCTTCAATCTGGGCGCTCAGTACAATTTCACACAACACTGGTTCGCGGCGTTCTCCGTGTCCTTCATTCCGTTGAAGGCGACCGCCAAGTTGAGCACGCAGGCGCAAACGCCGGTCGGCACGCTCAACGTGCAGTCGCAGGCGAAGATCACCATCAATCCGATCGTGACGTATCTGCGCGTCGGCTATCGATTCTGATCGCGTGAGCAGCATTCACTATGCAGTCCGAACGCCGTCGTGCAGTCAGCATGACGGCGTTTTCTTTTACACGCGCCTTGTAAATGTGACTTGCGCGGCGGCGTGTGCCACGCAGTAATTACGCGTCGACGGCCTGCGCGTCGCGCGCTGGCACCGGCATCCAACTTGCTCAATGGCACTTTCCGCCGCGAAAGCGGAGTGTCATCCATCCACGATTCATCCATCGACGGAGCGATCATGAACGCACTGCCTAACACGCGAGACGCCATCGGAGATTCATGGAACAGCACGAGCCGCCGCGCACGCCGCATGGCGCGCCACGGCCGCGAGGCTGCCGAAGATATCGGCACCGAACTGCGCGCGCTGCTTTCCGAACTCGAAGAGCTCTTGGGCGAAGGCGCATCCGCCGATGCCGCAAGGCTGCGCGCGCGCATCAGCGATCAAGTGGACGCGGCCCGCGCCCGTCTGAACGACTCGCAAGCGGCAGTGCGCGAGCGCGCCGCCGCGGTCATGGACGACGCCGACGCCTACTTGCGCGACCGGCCGTGGCGAACCATCGCGCTGGTCGGCGGTCTCGCGTTGCTCGCGGGCGTGCTGCTGGCGCGCGCCCGCTGAGGCTTCTTTGCCCGGCTAGCTGTCGAGAAAGTCCGCGCCGATGATGTCGATGCGGTCCGTGCAGATCGCATCGACGCCCCATCGCGCGAGCAGGCGCGCCCGCTCGGGATCGTTCACGGTGTAGGCGAGCACGCGCAGGCCCGCGTCGCGGATGTCGCGCACGAGCGTCTCGTCGAGCGAACGATGGTCCGCATGCAGCGAGACGCACGCGAGCGCCGCGGTCTGCTCGCGCCACTCCGCCGGCACGCGCTCGTACAGCACGCCGCGCGGCAGATCGGGCGCGGCGTCGCGCGCGGCTTCCAGCGCCTCGAAAGAAAACGATGACAGCAGCGGCGCGGGCTCGGCGCCATTCCAAAGACGCGCCGCCTCACGCGCGACGAGCTCGCCTGTTTCGACTTCGCGCCCCGGACACGGCTTGATCTCCACGTTCGCCGCGAGATTCAGCGACGCGCATAGCTCGCGCACTTCCGCGAGCGTCGGCATGTGCGCGCCGGCGAATGCCTCGCTGAACCACGACCCGGCGTCGAGCGCGCACAACTGCGCGTAGGTCATCGACTTCGCCGCGCCGTGGCCGTTGGACGTGCGGTCCACGTCGTCGTCATGCAGCAAGAACACGACGTTGTCCGCCGACAGCTTCGCATCGAATTCAATCATCTTCAGGCCGAGACGCGCGCCCGTCCGGATGCCTTCGAGCGTGTTCTCCGGCGCGAGCTTGCCGCCGCCGCGATGCGCGACGATAGCGGGATACGGCCAGATTCTCATCGCGGTTCTCCTCAGTTGGCGCGCAATCCGGTAGCCGGATCGAAAAAGTGCAGTTGCCGCGCCGGCACCGAAACCAGCAGCTTCTCGCCCCGCTGCGGCCGATGCGCATGCGGCAAGCGCGCCGCCACGTCATGCTTGCCCCACTTGCCATGCGCCAGATTGTCCGCGCCGAGCAATTCGGCTGAATCGACGTCGAGCGTGGCGCTAGCCGTTTCGATATAGCCGGGCGTCATGTGTTCCGGGCGAATGCCCATGATCCACTCGCGCCCGCACATCTCGCGCGTCAATCCCTGCGCGCCCGCAACCGGGAGCTTCGGTCCGCCGCGCGCCACTTCGAACACCGAAGCATCTTCCGACAAGCGGCCTTCGAGCAGATTCATCGCGGGCGAACCGATGAAGCTTGCGACGAACACCGACGCGGGACGCTCGTACACGTCCGTCGGCGCGCCGATCTGCTCCGCGCGGCCCTTGTTCATCACGATGACGCGCTGCGCGAGCGTCATGGCTTCGATCTGATCGTGCGTCACATACAGGCTCGTGGTGGCGAGACGCGCATGCAGGCGCTGGATTTCGAGGCGCATTTGCACGCGCAGCTTGGCGTCGAGATTCGAGAGCGGCTCGTCGAAGAGAAAGACGGCCGGCTCGCGAACGATCGCGCGCCCCATTGCCACGCGCTGACGTTGCCCGCCCGACAACTCGCGCGGCTTGCGCGCGAGCAGGTGTTCGAGTTCGAGAATACGCGCGGCATTCGCGACGCGGCTCTCGATGGTCGCGCGGTCCGCGCCGCCGATCTTGAGCGCATACGCCATATTCTGCGCGACGCTCATGTGCGGATAAAGTGCGTAATTCTGAAAGACCATCGCGATATCGCGATCCTTCGGCTCCAGCTTGTTCACCACGCGCCCGCCGATCTCGATCGTGCCTTCCGACACGCTTTCGAGGCCCGCGACCATGCGCAGAAGCGTCGACTTGCCGCAGCCCGAAGGCCCGACCATCACGACGAACTCGCCGTCGTTCACCGCCACGTCGATGCCATGCAGTACGTACTGCTTGCCGTCGTAAGTCTTCTTGACGCCCTGGAGTGTCAGTGCAGCCATTGAACCCGGTTCTCCTTATTATTTTTCCGCATCGACGAGGCCGCGCACGAACCACCGCTGCATCGTCAACACGACCGCGAGCGGCGGCAGCATCGCGAGCAGCGTCGCGCTCATCACGAGATGCCACTCGGTCGCCGTATCGCCCGAGGCGATCATGCTCTTGATGCCGACCACCGCCGTTTGCAGCGACTGCTCGTTGGTGATGAGAATGGGCCAGAGATACTGATTCCAGCCATAGATGAACGTGATGACGAACAGCGCCGCGATGTTCGTCTTCGAAAGCGGCAGCACCACGTCCCAGAAGAAGCGCAGCGGCCCCGCGCCGTCGATGCGCGCCGCTTCCATCAGTTCGTCGGGCAGCGTCATGAAGAACTGGCGGAACAGGAACGTGGCCGTCGCCGAGGCGATGAGCGGCAGCGTGAGCCCCGCATACGTGTTCGCGAGATGCATCGACGAAACGACCTGCACCGTCGGGAAGATGCGCACTTCGACTGGCAGCATCAGCGTGACGAAGATCAGCCAGAACGCGAGGTTCTTCAATGGAAAGCGGAAGAACACGATGGCATACGCCGAGATGATGGACACCGCGATCTTGCCGATGGAGATGACGAGCGCCATCACGAGACTGTTGACGAGCATGCGCCCGAAAGGCGCGGCGGCGTTGCCGCTGCCGTGCGTCCAGATGTGGGCGACGTTCTCGAACAGATGCGTGCTCGGGATGAGCGAAAGCGGCACGGTGAAGACTTCCTTCGCGTTCATCGAGGCCGCGCAGAACGCGACGTAGACCGGAAACACGACCAGCGCGACGCCGAGTATCAGCACCGCATGACAGAAGATATCGAAGCTGCGGCGATTCTCGATCATGAATATTGCACCCTGCGTTCGACGAAGCGGAACTGCACGATGGTCAGCGCCACGACGATCACCATCAGCACGACGGACTGCGCGCCCGAACTGCCGATGTCGAGGCCCTGAAACCCTTCCGCGAAGATCTTGTAGATGAGCGTCTTGGTCGATTGCGCGGGGCCGCCGCCGGTCGCGGCGTCGATCACGGGGAAGGTATCGAAGAACGCGTACACCAGATTGACGACGAGCAGGAAGAAGGTCGTCGGCGAAAGGAGCGGCAGCGCAATGCCGAAGAAACGTCGCACGGGACCGGCGCCGTCGATGGCGGCGGCTTCGATCAGCGATTGCGGGATCGCCTGAAGCCCGGCGTAGAAGAACAGGAAGTTGTAGCTGACCTGCTTCCACACGGACGCGAGCACGACGAGAAACATCGCCTGCGTGCCATTGAGCGCGTGATTCCAGACGATGCCCTCTTTGGCGAGCGCATACGTCACGAGGCCGATGCTCGGATTGAACAGAAACGACCACAGCACCGCAGCGATGGCGGGCGCGACCGCATACGGCCAGATGAGCAGCGTTTGATACGCCTTTGCGCCGCGCGTCACGCGATCCGCGCAGGCGGCGAGCACGAGCGATATCACGAGGCCCGACACGGTGACGAGCGCGCAGAAAATCATCGTCGTACTGAACGACGAAAGATAGAGCGGGTCAGCGAAAAGCTGCCGGAAGTTCGCGAAGCCCACAAATTCGCTCGATGTGCCGAATGCGTCCTGACTTTGCGTGGCCTGCCAGAGCGCCTCGCCCGCCGGCCACAGAAAGAAGAGCGCGGTAATGGCGAGCTGCGGCGCGACCAGCAGATACGGCAAGACGCTCGCGTCGAAACGAGACCGTTTTTCCATTGACATGTCCTTAAGCGCGCCCGCGCGAGTCGCGGGCGCTTAAGCGTCGAGCGTCTCGTTCAGCCGCCGCTCTTTTCGAAGCGGCGCAGAAGTTCGTCGCCGCGCTGAACGGAAGAATCGAGCGCCTGCTGCGGCGTCTTCTTGCCGGCCCAGACCTGCTCCAGTTCCTCATCGACGACCGTGCGGATCTGCGGCATGTTGCCGAGGCGCAAGCCCTTCGTGTAGGCAAGCGGCGGCTTGTTCAACATCTGCTTGATGGCGATGTCCGCGCCGGGGTTCTTGTCGTAGAAGCCCTGCTTCTGCGTGAGTTCGTAGGCGGCAGTCGTCACCGGCAGATAACCCGTGTCCTGATGCCACTTCGCCGCCACCTTCGGCGACGACAGATACGCGAGGAACTTCGCGACGCCCTTGTACACCGCCGGGTCCTTGCCCGAGAGCACCCACAGACTCGCGCCGCCGATGATCGCGTTCTGCGGCGCGCCCTTCACGCTTGCGTCGTACGGCATCATGCCGACGCCGTACTCGAACTTCGCATACTTCTGGATGGTCGCCCGCGATCCCGACGAGTTCGTGATGATCCCGCAGTCGCCGCTATAGAACTTCGAGACGGGTTCGTCTTTGCGGCCGACATACGTGAACGTGCCGTCCTTCGCCATGTTCTGAAGGAACTGGATGTGCGCGACCTGTAGCGGCTTGTTGAATTCGAGCGTGGCGTCGAGGCCATCGAAGCCGTTGTTCTTGGATGCGAATGGCGCGGCGTGCCACGCGCTGTAGTTCTCGAGATGAATCCAGCTCTGCCAGCCCGACGAATACCCGCACGAGTAGCCTGCGGCCTTCAGCTTTTTCGCATCGGCTTCGACATCGGCCCAGGTCTTCGGCGGCTGGTTCGGATCGAGGCCCGCCTTCTTGAACGCGTCCTTGTTGTAGTAGAGGACCGGCGTGGAACTGTTGAACGGCATCGAGATCAGATGCCCGGTCTTCGCGTCGCTGTAGTAGCCGGAGATGGTCGGCACGAACGCTTTCTCGTCGAGCGGAACGCCCGCCTGCTTGAAGACGTCGTAGACCGGAAGCACGGCCTTCTTCGCCTGCATCATCGTCGCGGTGCCGACTTCATAGACTTGCAGGATCGCGGGCGCATTGCCGCTGCGATACGCCGCGATGCCCGCCGCGAGCGTCTGGTCATACGTGCCCTTGAATACCGGCACGATCTTGTAATCGCTCTGCGATGCATTGAAGTCGTTCGCGATGTCGTTCACGCGCTCGCCGAGGGCGGCTTCCATCGCGTGCCAGAATTGGATTTCCGTCGCGGCCTGAGCCGCCGTGCTAGCGCCGAAAGCCAGAATGGCCGCGGCCGAGAGGGAACGGAACGAGGGCATGCATCGCATCGAGTGAGTCTCCGGTTGTCGAACGTCTGCGCGTGAATCGCGCGATGTTAGTTGTTGTCGATGACAAACAGGCGTTGATATTCTTTTAGCGCGTACCGATCCGTCATGCCCGCGATGTAATGCGCGATGAGCCGCGCCTGCGTGCTGTTGTGACTGGGCGCGGCGGGATCGTTCGCCGACTCTTCCGCTGCCGCAATGCGCGCCTGATACGCCGGCGGCAGAAGGCGCGGATCGTCGGTGAAGGCGTCGAAGAGACCGGTCACGACGCGCCTTGCCTTATTGGCCATGCGCATGACGCGATAATGCCGGTAGAGGTTCTTGAACAGAAAACGCTTCAGCGTGGCGGCTTGCGCGGCGACTTCGTCGCTATGGGCGACGAGCGGCGGCGCATTGCGCACGTCCTCGAGCGAGGCGGGCGCGGCGCGCGCGAGATTGCGGCTCGTGGCTTCGATCAGATCGACGATCAGCGTGTTGATGATCCGCCGAATGGTCTCGTGGATCAGCCTGCGCCCTTCGATGGCGGGAAACTCCGCGCGAGCCGCTTCGAAATGCGTGTGCCACAAGCTCACTTCCGCGAGCTGGTCGAGCGTGATGAGGCCGGAGCGCAGGCCATCGTCCACGTCGTGATTGTTGTATGCGATTTCATCGGCGACATTCGCGATCTGTGCTTCGAGCGAAGGCTGTTTGCCCGTGAGGAACCGCTCGCCGAGATCACCGAGTTGCCGCGCATTCTCGCGCGAGCAATGCTTGAGAATGCCTTCGCGCGTTTCGAAGCACAGGTTCAGGCCATTGAACGCGCCGTAGTGCTCTTCGAGTTGATCCACGACCGCGAGGCTCTGCAGATTGTGTTCAAAGCCGCCGTGATCGCGCATGCATTCGTTGAGCGCGTCCTGGCCGGCGTGACCGAACGGCGTATGGCCGAGGTCGTGCGCGAGCGAAATCGCTTCGACCAGATCTTCGTTGAGCCGCAGATTGCGCGCGACCGACCGCGCGATCTGCGCGACTTCCAGACTATGCGTGAGACGCGTGCGAAAGAGATCGCCTTCGTGATTGACGAAGACCTGCGTCTTGTATTCGAGCCGTCGAAAGGCGGTCGAATGCACGATACGGTCGCGGTCGCGCTGAAACTCCGTGCGTGCGGCGGGCGGCGGCTCCGCATGCCGGCGCCCGCGCGACAACGCCGACCGCGCCGCGTACGGCGCGAGATGCGCTTCCAGCGCAAGCGACGAAGGCACTCCAAATTCAGCTTCTGTTTCGCTCACCGGCGGCTCCGCTTCGTCGTGCATCGTCGTGGTCCCGGCTGATGCCCGATTGGTCAGACGCTGGCAGCGAGCGTCTCGCGCACGGCCTGATCGGGCGCGCCGGTGATTTCCGTCGCGCCGAAGCGGGTCAGCAGAATGAATTTGATCTCGCCGGCTTCGGCTTTCTTGTCGACCTTCATCAGGTCGATGTAACGGTCGTCGCCGAGCTTCGGCGCGCGGACGGGCAGCTTCGCCGCTTCGATCACGCGCACGAGCCGCTTGCGCGCGGCGTCGTCGAGCCTGCCGAGGCGCACGGAAAGATCCGCCGCCATCACCATGCCGCAGCCGACGGCCTCGCCGTGCAGCCATTCGCCGTAGCCGAGGCCGGCTTCGATCGCGTGGCCGAACGTGTGACCGAAATTGAGGATGGCGCGCTGTCCGCCCTCGCGCTCGTCCGACGCCACCACCGAAGCCTTGATCTCGCACGACCGCTTGACGGCGTGGGCGAGCGCCCGCTCGTCGCGGTCGTTCAAAGCGCCGATGTTCGCTTCGATCCAGTCGAAGAATTCGGCGTCGGCGATTGCGCCCGTCTTGATGACTTCCGCGATGCCCGCCGCCAGTTCGCGCTCGGGCAGCGTATGCAGCGCGCCGATATCCGCGATGACCGCTTGCGGCTGATAAAACGCGCCGATCATGTTCTTGCCGAGCGGATGATTGATGCCGGTCTTGCCGCCCACCGACGAATCTACTTGCGCCAGCAGCGTGGTCGGCACCTGAATGAACGGCACGCCGCGCATGTAGCATGCCGCCGCGAAGCCGGTCATGTCGCCGACGACGCCGCCGCCCAACGCGATCAGCGTGGTCTTGCGGTCGGCGCGATTCGACAGCAACGCGTCAAAGATGGTGTTGAGCGTTTCCCAGTTCTTGTGGGCTTCGCCGTCGGGCAGAACCACCGTCGTCACCTTCTTGCCGAGCGGTTCGAGCGCGGCGCGCAAGGTGTCGCCATAGATCGGATCGACCGTGGAATTGCTGACGATCGCGACCGACGAACCCTTGATATGCGGCGCGAAAAGCTCGGTGCGGCCGATCAGACCCGCGCCGATATGAATGGGATAGGCGCGCTCGCCCAGTTCGACGTTGACGGTGATCGTTGGGGTAATCATGGCGGACATTATGACTCAGCCGACTTGATGACGCCGGCCACCTCCAGTTGCATCAGGACCATGTTGACGAGCGCGTTGACGGTCGGCCGGCCGGTTTCCACGACGAAGTGCGCGCACTCGTGATAGAGCGGGTCGCGTGTTCGGAAGAGCGTTTCGAGCTTGCCGCGCGGGTCGTCGGTCTGCAGAAGCGGCCGGTTTTTGTCGCGGCGCGTGCGCTGCCACAAATCGTGCGGATTGGCGCGCAAATAGATGACGATGCCGCGATTCTTCAGATGTTCCCGGTTCTCGGGCCGCAGCACCGCGCCGCCGCCCGTTGCGAGCACGATGCCGCTCTTTCGCGACAGCTCGTCGATGACATTGGCTTCGCGCTGACGAAACCCGCTCTCGCCTTCCAGTTCCCAGATCACCGGAATACGCGCGCCCGTGCGCGCCTCGATTTCCAGGTCCGAGTCGATGAAATCGCGCTGCAAACGGCGCGCAACCGCGCGGCCCACGGTGGTTTTACCCGCCCCCATGAGTCCGACGAAAAAAATGTTCGCGTTCGCGTGCCCTTCCTGCAACGTCAATCCTTTACGGTATCGAATTTGTTCGTGCGGCAGCTTAAGGGCAAACCGCCCGCTTTGTCGAGTCGCGCCCGCCGCGCCGATTTGCCCCGCACCCGGCCATCTGCGAGCCCCTATCCGTCCGACGCAATTACATGCGGCGTGATCAGGATGACGAGCTCGCTGTGCGACCTGCGACGCCCGTCGTGACGAAAAAGCCAGCCGATGAGCGGCAGCCTCATCAGTCCCGGCACGCCCGTCACGTCCTCGCGGTCGTCGTCCGAATAGATGCCGCCGATCGCCACGGTGCCGCCATCCTCCACTTCGACGCGCGTCTGCACGTGCTTCGTGTTGATGGCGGGCCCCGACACCGTCTGGTCGCCGACGCTGTCCTTAGCCACATCCAGATCCAGCACGACATGACCGTGCGGCGTGATCTGCGGCTCGACCTCCAGTTTGAGCGCAGCGCGGCGAAACTGCACGCCGGAGACGCCATTGCCGACTTTCGCCTGATACGGCAGCTCCGTGCCTTGCTCGACGATGGCCTTCGCGCGGTCCGCCGTCACCACGCGCGGGCGCGAAACGACCTGCCCGCGCCCTTCGGCCTCCAGCGCGCTCAGCTGGATATCCAGCAGCCGCGTGGCTTGCGCGGCGAAGAGCGTGAGGCCCGCCGTCGCCGCGTCGAAGCCATTGAGAGGCTGCGCCGACAGATCGTATACCACGCCGTCCTTGCCGCCCGCGATGCCGCGCGCCGCATCGCCCGTCGGCGCGACGCCCAGTTTCACCCCGAGATTGCGCGACAACCCTGTCTCGCCCTCCACGATCCGCGCTTCGATCATGACTTGCGGCGTCGGTTTGTCGATCGAGGCGATCAGATCGGCGATTTGCTGCACGCGTGCGTCGAGGTCGGTGACGAAGAGCAGGTTGGTGCGGGCATCGGCCATCGCGGAACCGCGCTTGGACAGCACGCGCTGCGTGCCGGAGCCGGTGAGCAGCTTGCGAACGTCTTCGGCGCGCGGATAGCGCAGCAGGAACGTGCGGCTCGCGAGCGGTTCGAGATCGGCGGCGCGCGCATGCGCTTCGTATCGCAGCTTCTCGCGGGCGGCGAGCTCGGCGAGCGGCGCGACCCAGATCACGTTGCCGTGCTGCTCCATGGCAAGCCCGTTGACGTCGAGGAGCGTATCGAACGCGCGCCGCCACGGCACTGCGGCCAGGTTGATCGACACCTGACCGCGCACCTTTTCGCTCGCGATGATGTTGAGCCCGGTGAAGCGCGCGAAGCTCTGCAGCGCGGCGCTCAGGTCCGCGTTCTTGAGGTCGAGCGTGATCGGCTTGCCGTCGTCGGCGGGCCGTGCGTTATTCGATGCGCTCAGCCGTTGCAGCTTCGGCAGCGGCACCGGCGGGCCTTCGAGCGGCTCGTCGGCGGTGGCGGCTGGCTGCGCGGACGTGGCCGCAGGCGGCGACGGCACGATCACGGGCGACGCCGACGCGGCCGGCACGCTCGTATCGATGGCGAACTGGTCGGTCGGCAAGTTATCGAACGATGCGGGCAGCGGCGGCAACGGCGCAACCGGGGCATCGCCAATTTCCGCTGCGTTCACCGCGCCTGCGACGACGAGCGCAGCGACGCCGATCGCGCGGAGGATCGAAACGGCCGCGCTCACTTGCCATCCTCCGCAAAGGTCAACTTGCGCAACGCGCCTTCGCCGCTCACGAGTTCGATGACACGCGGCTGCACGCGCTGGAGCCGCTCATCGCCGATTGCCTGGCCCGGCTCGACATGCTCGACGCTCTTGGCGCTCTGCACGAGCGCCATCGCGCGATGCCGTCCGACGAGCGTGCCGACGAGCAGCATGCCCGCGCCGCGCGAAAAGCCGGCGGCGCTGTCCTTCGCGAAAGGATCGACGATAAACGCATCCATGCGCGGCGGCTCGGCGAGCGGCACGGCGGGCAATGTGTCGTGGATGCGCAGCGTCGCGTCGAGGGTCAGCGCGCCCGCCTGCCGCCGAATCTGAACCGCCTCGGGCACGACCAGGCGCGGCAGTCCCGAAAGCGCCTCCAGAAAGCGTCGGATCTCGGGAAACGCGCCTTCCGCGCGAATCGTCAATGCGCGTTCGGAGGGCGCCGGCGCCGGTTTCGGCACGCCGCTTTTCGATGCTTGCGGATCGATCTCGGTCACGCGCAGCCCGTTCTGGGCGGCGAGCGCGGCGACGGCGTGCAGCGCATCGCTGGCGGTCCAGTTTTCGGGCTTCATCGCGCTGGCCGCCACGCGCGTTCGCAGATCGGGCAGTTCGGCAGCCACGCGCCCTGCGTCGTCCAGCTTGCGCTGCGTCGCGGCGAGCGCGGCGCGGCTCGCATCGCGCTGACTCAAGCCGGCGTTCCGCCAGCCTTGCAGAGCCAGCGCGAATACGACGAATGCAAGCGTCACCGCCGTGATCGCGGTCCTGCGTTTCGACCACTGGTCGAGCGGCTGAAGAATCGGCTGGCGCAGGCGCGTGGGGAAATTCATGCTTATCGTGCTCATCGGGTCCTCCTCGTGATCGACGCTTTCGTGCTCGCCGGTATCGGCTTGCCGGCCGCCGGCGCATAGCGCACGAGCGCCGTGAACTCGTAACGGTCGGTAGCGGGCGCAACGGGCGAAGCGTGCGCGACGGCTTCGCGCCTGCCCGGCGACACGGTTTCGGCGCGCCGCTTCATCTCTACGACTTCCACCGATTGCACGCCGCGCAGCCCTTCCAGACGCTTGAGCCAGCGCGCCGCCGTCTGCGAGTCGGGCGCGAGCGCCGCCAGTTCCACTTCTTCCGCGCGTTGCGAGACGCGTTGCAGCGCGACGTCGTTCGAAGCCGGTCCGTCCGCGAGCGCATCGAGAAGCGCGAGAAAGCGATCGCGCGGGGCAGCGAGCGGCTGCGCGGCCTCGCGCGCGCGACGCCGTTCGCCTTCGACGCGCAGCAGCCGCGCGTGCTCGTCGATTTGCGCGCTCGATGCGCGCAGCTTCGCTTCGAGCGCAATGCGGCGGTGGTCGAGACGCGCCCGCTCGAACGCGTCCCAGCCGACGACCCCGCCGACCGCCGCGCATCCCGCCAGTCCGGCAGCAGCGAGAATCGCGATCCGCTGACGCCGCACCGAGCGACGTTTCAGCGCTCGATGTGGAAGCAGGTTGAATCCTTCGACAATGGCGGCGCTCGTCATTGCAGCACCTCGCGCAGTGCGAGACCGAAGGCCACCGCGAAGACCGGCGAATGTTTCAGCGCGCCCGCGATTTCGGATGCGCCGTGGCAATACGGCGCGGACTCGAACGGCAGCGCCGGACAGCCGAAGACCTCGGTCAACGCCTCGAGGGAAAGCCCGGCCTGTTTCAGCAACTGCTCTTGCCCGCCCACGAAGATGCCGCCGAGCGGCGCGGCGCCCGCCAGATCGCGCAGCGCGTCCAGGGCGCTGCCGTACTCCGGCGCCGGATAGAGCAAATCGCGCTCGACATCGCCCGCGTTCACGAGCCAACCGTGCAAGCCCCCGCCTTCGAGCCAGCACGCCACGTAGCGCGCCTCGGAACCCAGCTCGGTTCTGCCGGAATGGCGCATCGCGCGCAGCGCGGCGGCGGGCTCGCCGTCGATGGCGCACAACGCGATGCCCGCCGCCGCCGCCGTTTCCACGCGTGCCTCGACGTGCTGACGCGCCGTCGCGGAAATGGCGACGTCCGGCTCGCCGCCCTCGCGCGATCTCACTGACCAGTCGACCGCCAGCGCGCTGCGCTCGATGCCCGACACGCGCTCGGCTTCGGCGAGCACCGCAGGTTCGAGCAGTCCGCACGGGTCCGCGCCGAGGGTCGCCATGTCGGGCTCGCGCAATTCGATCAGGCGCGCGAGCGGCACGCGCGTGGTGTGCGTCGCGGACGCCGGCAGTCCCATGGCGCAACGCAGCGCTCGCCACGCGCCGTTCTGCGGCAGGCGCGCGACCACTTCTCGCAGCGCGGCGACGACGGCGGCACGGTCGATGAAGTCGCTGCCCACCACCGCGCCCGGCGCGAGCGGCACTTTATCCAGATGCTCGACGCACACCGTCGAGTCCCTTTTCAGACGCCGGCTCAACACGGCGATACGCACCGCGTCCTCGCTCACGTCGATGCCCGCCGCGAACCGGCGCGTGACCGTCAGCATCGTGCCGCGCAAGGCATGTTCGTTTCTCATGACCACTCCTTCTCTTACTCGCGCTCCGAACCGTTCGTGCGCATGCAATAAAGGAATTGTCGGGACGGCGGCGCACGGCGAACATTCGGCCGAATGGCTAACGCGTGCGGTGGCAGGATGTTTTGCCGGGCTATCGCGGGTATTGTTGGAGTTGGAAAAGCCAGCGCGATGCATCGGTCAGGTGTCTGGAGTCCCTAGGAAAAACCCGAAACCCGGACGGCTATAATCGCGGGACTGTTTTTGGTGGTGCTATGCAATCCTCTTCCCCGACCAATCCGCCTGCCACGCCGCCCGAACGGCCCAAGAAGGCATCACGCCCCTGGTACACACGGCTGTTTCTCGGTTTTCTCGTCAGCGTTTTCGCGCTGATCGTCTGTGCTGGACTGGTGCTGGGCTATGCGCTCGTCGTCGCGATGCCAAACCTGCCGTCGCTCGAAGCACTCACCGACTATCGTCCGAAGGTGCCGCTGCGCATCTATACGGCGGATCACGTGCTGATCGGCGAATTCGGCGAAGAGCGCCGCAGCGTCGTGCGCATTCGGGACGTGCCCGATCATCTGAAAAAGGCCGTGCTCGCCATCGAGGACGCGCGTTTCTATGACCACGGCGGCGTCGACCTGACGGGCATTCTGCGCGCGGGCAGCGTCGCGCTGACGAACGGCCACGCATCGCAGGGCGCGAGCACGATCACCATGCAGGTCGCGCGCAACTTCTTCCTGTCGAGCGAGAAGACCTATACGCGCAAGATTTACGAAATGCTGCTCGCGTACAAGATCGAGCGCGCGTTGACGAAAGATCAGATTCTCGAGGTGTACATGAATCAGATCTATCTCGGGCAGCGCGCCTACGGGTTCGCGAGCGCGGCGCGCGTCTATTTCGGCAAGGATCTCAAGGACATCACGCTCGCGGAAGCCGCCATGCTCGCCGGTCTGCCGAAAGCGCCGTCGGCGTATAACCCGGTGGTCAATCCGAAGCGCGCGAAAGTGCGCCAGGAGTACATCCTTCAGCGCATGCGCGAACTCGGCTTCATCACCGAGGACGAGTACGAAAAAGCGGCCAAGCAGCCGCTCGTCGTGAAGGGCCAGGGGCGCGAGTTCAGCGTCCACGCCGAATACGTCGCGGAAATGGTGCGCCAGATGATGTACGCGCAGTATCGCGAGGAAGCGTACACGCGCGGCCTCAACGTCGTGACGACGATCGATTCCGCCGATCAGGACGCCGCGTACCACGCCGTGCGCAAAGGGTTGATGGACTACGAGCGGCGTCACGGCTATCGCGGGCCGGAAGGTTTCATCGATCTGCCGTCGAACGCGGACGACCGCGAACAGGCTATCGACGACGCGCTCGCCGAGCATCCGGACAACGGCGAGATCGTCGCGGCCGTGGTGACGGCGGCGAGCACGAAGGAAGTCAAGGCTAGCTTCATCGACGGTAACGTGGCCACCGTGAGCGGCAGCAATCTGCGCTTCGTCGCGAACGCGCTTTCGCCGCGCGCGCAGCCGAACCAGCGCATTCGTCCGGGCGCCATCGTGCGGCTCGTGAAGAACGACGACGGCGACTGGACCATCACGCAACTGCCCCAAGTGGAAGGCGCGCTCATTTCGATGGTGCCGCAGGACGGCGCGATTCGCGCGCTCGTCGGCGGATTCGACTTCAACAAGAACAAGTTCAACCACGTCACGCAGGCATGGCGTCAGCCGGGTTCGAGCTTCAAGCCGTTCATTTACTCGGCGTCGCTGGAGAAGGGCTTGTCGCCGGCGACGATCATCAACGACGGACCGCTCTTCTTCAGCGCCGCGGAAACCGGCGGCCAGGCGTGGGAGCCGAAGAACTACGGCGGCGGCTTCGACGGCCCGATGACCATGCGCACCGCGCTACAGAAGTCGAAGAACATGGTGTCGATCCGCATTCTGAACACCATCGGCACGAAGTACGGACAGCAGTACATCACGCGCTTCGGCTTCGACGCCGACCGCCATCCCGCCTATCTGCCGATGGCGCTCGGCGCAGGTCTCGTCACGCCGCTGCAAATGGCGGCGGGCTACGCGGTGTTCGCGAACGGCGGATATCGCGTGAATCCGTATCTGATTGCCGATATCACCGATCCGTACGGCGCGGTCGTGTCGCATCCGCAACCGCTCGTCGCGCAGCAGACCGCGCCGCTCGCCATCACGCCGCGCAACGCGTATGTGATGAACAGCCTGCTTCAAAGCGTCGCGCAGCACGGCACGGCCGCGAAGACGAATCAGCTCAAGCGTAGTGATCTGGCCGGGAAGACCGGCACGACCAACGATTCGCGCGACGCGTGGTTCGCCGGCTATCAGCGTTCGCTCGTGGCCATCGCGTGGGTCGGCTACGACAATCCGCGCAGCCTCGGCGACAAGGAAACCGGCGGCGGGCTCGCGCTGCCGGTCTGGATGGACTACATGAGCCGCGCGCTGCAAGGCGTGCCCGAGTACAAGCCGCTGATGCCGCCCGACGTGAAATCGCTCGGCGGCGAGCTGTACTACGACGACATGACGCCGGGCCACGGCTTCATCGCGACCATCGGCGTCAGTCAGGCGCCGCCGCAGGAAGGCGGCGTGTCGGGCGTGACCGCGCCCGCGCCGGATGTCGGCGAGCAGGAAAAGCAGGACATCATGAATCTGTTCAAGGGGCAATGAGCGTTGCGCGCCCCGCGCCGGTCACGCTTTGAAGCTGACCGGCTCGCCTGCCTGCGTGGTGGAATGCTGCGAAAGCGCCGCGAAAAACTCGCTGTTGTCGCGGGTATCGCGCCACTGGCCGTCGACGTACTTGTAGTGGAATCCGCCCGCCTTCGCCGCGAGCCAGATCTCGTGCTTGGGCGGCTGGAGGTTCACGATCACCTTCGTCCGGTTCTCGAATTCGAGCGTCAACACGTTGCCGCTTCGCTCGAATTCGATATCGGCTTCAGCCTCGTCGACGGACCGCTCGATCGCCGTCAGCACGGCCTCCGCCAAGGTCAGGTATTCCTGGTCTGTCATGCTAAACTCCATCGATTCTATGTACAGGGACGGTCATGCGAGCTGTTTTCAGGATGAGCGCGATTGTAGCGGCTGTCAGCGTTTGTGCCGCGACCACGCTCACGCTCGGCGGTTGCGGGCAACGCGGTCCGCTTTATCTCCCCGTCGTGCCTCCCATGCCGCAGCGCCCTGAGAACCTTCAGGATACGCCGCCTTCCGACGTAACTCCCAGCGACGAAACCGCGTCGCGCGCCGGCAAGACCGGAGCGAACGCGGCAGGCGACGTGCCCGACACGTCCGGCGCACCCCTTTCGCTCGCTCCCGAGACCAGCCTGAAATCGACGCCCACAGCGCCGAAAGCCGCGTCGTCGGCCGAGTGACCGGCAAGCTCTTCGCGCACCGCGCATCTTCCATTCCAAGCACGCATGAGTGATTCCGCATTCCATTATGTCGACGGCGTGCTGCACGCCGAAGGCGTCTCCACCGCGTCGCTCGCGCAGCAGTTCGGCACGCCGCTCTACGTCTATTCCCGCGATGCCTTGACGCGCGCCTATCGTGCTTACGCCGATGCGTGCGCCGGACGCCGCGCGGTCGTGCACGTCGCCGTGAAGGCCAACAGCAATCTCGCGGTGCTCAACGTGTTCGCGCGCATGGGCGCGGGCTTCGACATCGTGTCGTCGGGCGAACTGGCGCGCGTGCTCGCAGCGGGCGGCAAGGCGGAGAACACGGTGTTTTCGGGCGTCGGGAAGTCGGCGGCGGAGATGCGCGAGGCGCTGGAAGCGGGCGTCAAGTGCTTCAACGTCGAGTCGATTCCCGAGCTGCACGCGCTCAACGAAGTGGCGAAGTCGCTCGGCAAGCACGCGCCGGTTTCGTTGCGCGTGAACCCGGACGTGGACGCGAAGACGCATCCGTACATTTCCACGGGCCTCAAATCGAACAAGTTCGGCGTGGCGTTCAGCGACGCGCGCGCGACGTATCGCGAGGCGCACGCGATGCCTAATCTCGATGTCGTCGGCATCGACTGCCATATCGGCTCGCAGATCACCGAGATCAGCCCGTATCTCGACGCGCTCGACAAGTTGCTCGATCTCGTCGAGCAGATCGAGTCGGACGGCATGTCCATTCGTCATGTGGACGTCGGCGGCGGTCTCGGCATCACTTACGACGACGAGACGCCGCCCGATATCGGCGATTTCGTGCGCGCGCTGCTCGCGCATATCGAAAAGCGCGGCCACGGTCAGCGCGAAGTGTATTTCGAGCCGGGGCGCTCGCTCGTCGGTAATGCGGGCGTGCTGCTCACGCGCGTCGAGTATCTGAAACCGGGCGAGGAGAAGAGCTTCGCCATCGTGGATGCCGCGATGAACGACCTCGCGCGCCCCGCGATGTACGAGGCGTTTCATCGCATCGTGCCGGTCGTGGAGCGCGAAACACCCGCGCACAAGTACGACGTGGTCGGCCCCGTCTGCGAAAGCGGCGACTGGCTCGGGCGCGATCGCGATCTGGCTGTCGAGCCGGGCGACTTGCTCGCCATCTGCTCGGCCGGCGCGTACGGCTTCGTGATGAGCTCGAACTACAACACGCGCCCGCGCGCTGCCGAAATCATGGTCGACGGGGAGCGCGCGCGCCTCGTGCGCCAACGCGAAGAGGTACGGCAGTTGTTCGCCGGCGAGTCGATCCTGCCGGACTGACGCTCGCTCGAACTCACACCGAAAAAGCGATGCCGAGGCATCGCTTTTTTTATGCGCGCGTCGCGGCTTTCGACTTCAGCCACACAACCAGACGCCAGCCGAGCAGCGCAATCACGATCGCGCCGTAGATCTTCGGC
Organism: Caballeronia sp. Sq4a; assembly: GCF_023170545.1. Classification (NCBI taxonomy): domain Bacteria; kingdom Pseudomonadati; phylum Pseudomonadota; class Betaproteobacteria; order Burkholderiales; family Burkholderiaceae; genus Caballeronia; species Caballeronia sp. Sq4a. The sequence continues at coordinate 2,590,028 of NZ_CP084250.1, forward strand.
AGTATCAGATCGTGCTTGCCCGCCTTCATCCACCAGAAATGCAGGATGGCGAGCGCGGCGATGCCATAGATCGCGCGATGCAGCGTCTGCCAGCGGCGGCCGAGCTTGCGCACCATCGCTCTGGGCGATGTGACGGCGAGCGGAATCAGCAACACGAACGCCGCGAATCCGACTGTGATGAACGGCCGTTTGCCGATGTCCTTCAGAATCTCGGCGACGTCGAACCACTTGTCGAACCAGAAGTACGTCGTGATATGCAGCGCGGCGTAAAAGAACGCATAGAGCCCGATCATGCGGCGAAAGCGCACGAGCGCGGTCACGCCGGTCAGGCGTCTCGCGGGCGTGATCGCGAGCGTGATGCACACGAAGACGAGCGTCCAGAGCCCGGTCGAGCGCGTGATGAACTCGATGGGGTTCGCGCCCAGCCCGCCATGCACGCCCGTCACGCCGAGCAGCACGAGGCGCGCGAGCGGATACAGCGCGGCAATGAACACCGCGACCTTGGCAGGCACGATCCAGCGCGGCCCCGTCTGCGCGCGCGCCCGCGGCTGCGCCGTCTTGATATCGGTTGCAGTCGGCATGGTCAGAAGTTCTTCTTGAGGTCCATGCCCTGATACAGCGACGCCACCTGATCGCCGTAGCCGTTGAACATCAGCGTCTTGCGTTTGGGCGTGAAAAATCCGTCCTCGCCGATGCGCCGCTCCGTCGCCTGACTCCAGCGCGGGTGGTCCACGTTCGGATTCACGTTCGAATAGAAGCCGTATTCGTTCGGGGCGTAGGTGTTCCAGCTCGTCGGCGGCTGCTTTTCCACGAAGCGGATCTTGACCAGCGACTTCGCGCTCTTGAAGCCGTACTTCCACGGCACGACGATACGCACCGGCGCGCCGTTCTGGTTCGGCAGCACTTCGCCGTAAAGGCCGACAGTCAGGAGCGTGAGCGGGTTCATCGCTTCATCCATGCGCAGGCCTTCGGAATACGGCCAGTCGAGGATCGGCGTGGAGAGACCCGGCATCTGCGAACGGTCCGCGAGCGTGATGAACTGCACGTACTTCGCGTTGCCCGTCGGCTCCGCGCGCTTGATCAGCTCGGACAGCGATACGCCGATCCACGGAATGACCATCGACCAGCCTTCGACGCATCGCAGCCGGTAGACGCGCTCTTCCAGCGGCGCGAGCTTCAGGATCTCGTCAATGTCGTAGACCTTCGGATTCTTGATCTCGCCTTCCACCGACACTTTCCACGGCCTCGGACGCAGCGTGCCCGCGTGCTCGGCCGGATCGCCCTTGTCGGTGCCGAACTCGTAGAAGTTGTTGTACGTGGTGACGTCTTTAAGCGGCGTCGGCTTGTCGAGCGCGACGAACTTCGCGTTGGTCTTCGCGGCGAGCTTCTGCCCCTTCGCATCGGGCGAAGTCAGCGTCGCTTGGGCGAGACTGCTCGCGCCCGCGAGCCCCGTGGCCGCGAGCGCGGCCAACGAACGCAGCGCGCGGCGGCGGTTTTCGAACACGTCGCGCGGCGTGATCTCGTGACTGGGGATGTCGTCGCCATAAAGCACGCCATTACGTTTGATCCACATGGAGCCGACTCCTTTGCTTTCGCGATACACAGGCAAACAGCAGAACCAGCGCCCGTATTCCACGCCGAAACGAAAAAAACCGCCAGCGCGACGCATGGCGGTTTCTCCTTTTTCTATGCCGGCCGGCTCACAGCTTGCCGTAACTGTGCAAGCCCGACAGGAACATGTTCACGCCGAGGAACGCGAACGTCGTCACGATCAGACCCGTCAGCGCCCACCACGCCGCCGCCGCGCCGCGCAAGCCCTTCATCAGCCGCATATGCAGCCACGCCGCGTAGTTCAGCCAGACGATCAGCGCCCACGTTTCCTTCGGGTCCCAGCTCCAGTAGCCGCCCCACGCTTCCGCCGCCCAGAGCGCGCCGAGAATCGTCGCGATGGTGAAGAACGCGAAACCGACCGCGATCGACTTGTACATGACGTCGTCGAGCACTTCGAGCGACGGCAGGCGATCCGCCAGCACGCCGCGCTGCTTGGCGAGATACGCGACCGACACCATCGCGGATAGCGCGAAACTGCCGTAACCGATGAAGTTCGCCGGCACGTGAATCTTCATCCACCAGCTTTGCAGCGCAGGCACGAGCGGCTGAATCTGCTGCGCGTCGCGCGCAATCGAATACCACATCAGGAAGCCGACGGCCGCGCTGATCACGAGCAGCACAAACGCGCCCATTTGCCGCGTCGCGTAATGCTGTTCGTAGTAGAGATAGAACAGCGACGTGATGAGGCAGAACAGCACGAAGACTTCGTACAGATTCGAAATGGGAATGTGGCCGACGTCGCTGCCGATCATGTACGACTCGTACCAGCGCACCATCATGCCGGTGAAGCCCATCAGCACCGCGACCCACGTCATGCGGGAACCGATCGCGCCGCCCGTCTGCGACCGCGTGACGAGCCCGATCCAGTAGAACAGCGTCGCGAGAACGAAGAGCGCGCTCATCCACAGAATCGCGGACTGGCTCGACAGGAAGTACTTGAGGAAGAAATTGGTGTCAGCGCGCGTCAGATCGTGCTGGTAAAGTTGAATCGACAGCAGCGACATGACCGCGATCAGCGCGATCAGCAAGCGCACCGGCTTCCAGCGCCAGCCGAGCACGACGAAGGTCGGCACCGCGCCGACCAGCACCGCCGTGTCGTACACGTCCATGTACGCGTGATAGCGGTTGAGCGCGAAACCCGCGCCCGCGACCATCGCGAGGGCGAACAGCCAATCGAGCGCGCCGAGCCTGCGGAAGAACGGACGGTCGTCGAACACGGCGACATCGGGAAGGCTCGATGCCGGACGTTCCGTCTTGGCGGAGGCGTGGGAGGAAGTCTGTGTGAGGTCCATGATCTTACCGTGATGAAACTTCCGAGCTCGCGGCTTCGGATTGCGATTGCGGCGCGGCGGACGCCGGCGCATTCTGAGCGGTCGGCGGCGCGGCCGGGTCGATCGGCGAAGCGCCCAGCGTCGCGCCGACCGACGCCCGCGTGCGCTCGAATTCCTTCTCGAAATCCAGCGTCCGGCGTGCGGTGGACATGGCCATCAGCACGCTCGCGCCGCCCTGCTCTGAATCTTTGAGCCAGAACCAGAGCCGGCGTTCACGAACATAGAACATCGAGAAGATGCCGACGACCAGCAGAAGGCTGCCAAGATACACCACTTTTTTACCCGGCGCGCGCGTCAACTGGAATACCGAGGCTTGCACCTGCTTGAACGAATCCAGTTGCAGAAAGACGGGAGAACCGTACAGAAAGCTGTCAGAAAGCGCGTTGATGGATGCCTGAACGAACGCCGTGCTCTTTTCGTCGATCTTCGCGTCCGGCTCGCCGTTCTGCTCGCGCGACATTTGCCAAACGTCCCACATCGCGCCTTCCAGCATGCGCATCAGCAGGCCCGCGGCTTTTTCCTGCTCGCCCTTCGGCACGGATTTGTCGATAAATGCGGCGATGCTCTGGAAACCGCCGTTCATCTGACCATTCGCGCTCGTCGCGCCGTTTGCGTCCGCGCCGGCGAACAGGTTCAGCACGCGCAACGCGCTTTCTTCGAGATGCTTCTGCAACTCGGCGTTCTCCTGCGGCACCGAGCGCATGGCGAATCGGTGAGCAGCCGCGGCGCGGGTCGCGGGCGTTTGCAGCGCAGCGCGCAAGTTCATCCACTGCTTGACGGAGCCTTGCTCGTCGGCAGGAATGCGCAGATAGCGGAACGGATCGTTCGGGCTCACGCGCATGCCGGCGAGGAACATTCGCTGACCGCCGACATCCACCGGCAGCATGTAGTTGCTGTATTCGCGCGCCTGGCCGTCCGTGCCTCGCACCTTGTACTGCACCGACGGGCCGATATTGCGCAGGTCCGTCGGCCGCGATGTCTTCGCGCCGGAACCGAGGCGCTCGTCGAACGCGTCGCGCAGTGTTTCCTTCTTGCCGACGCCGCGCGCGTCAGGCGCGCCGCTGCCGTCCGTCATGTTCTCGACGTTGATCGCGCGGAAATCCGTGAATTCGACCGTTTCGCCCTGCGCGCCCGCGAACTGCGATGCAACCGGCGAGGTGCCGCCGATCGTCCCGTTGAACGGCGCGGTCTTGGCGCTGCCGCCCGTCATCGGCCAGGCGGTCATTTCGAGTTTAGAGCCGCCGTCCTGAAAGCTCGATTGATAAATCGACACGCCGTCGTACGTGAACGGCTTGTTCACCTCGACACGCGCCGGAATGCGCTTGCCCGTCTTGTGATCGATCACGACGATATCGCTCGCGAAGAGCTTCGGCATGCCGGTCGAGTAGTAATCGACGATGAACTTGTCGAGCTGAATGGAGAACGGCAGGTCTTGAATGATCGAGCCGTCCTGCTGATTCAGAATGGCCGTGCCGACGTACTGCCCTTCCGGCACCCACGCGTAGCCGCGAAACGTCGGATTCGACGTGGAAAGGCGATGCTCGGCGGGAATGTCGTTGATGACCGCGTTCGTGGCGACCGGCGTCTTGTTGAAGAGCCACATCTGCAGCTTGATCGGCAGATTGCTGTCGAGCAGCCCGCCAATGCAGATCACGACGATCGCGAGGTGCGCCGAGATATAGCCGAGCTTCGTGAGCGCGCCGCGCTTGCCGGCGATCAGCGTCGCACCCGTGTCGGTCTCGCGCCGGACGAAGCGATAGCCCATCTTCGCGCTGAGGCGTTCGAGCGCCGCGGCAGTTTGAGCGCGGTCCGCGCCGACCACGAACTCGCCCTTGTGATGGAACGCGCGCAGACTGCCCTCGTGCACGCGATCCTTCCAGTTCTTGATATCCGCGACCATCTTCGGGCCATTGCGCACGACGCACAGCGACACCGAAATCACGAGAAACACGAGAATCAGCATGAACCACCACGCGCTGTACACGTTGTAGAGGCTCAGGCCGCGGAAGATGTCCGCCCAGAACGGGCCGAACTGGTTGACGTAGTTGGGATACGGGTCTTCCTGCGTCAGCACCGTGCCGATGATGCTCGCGATCGCCAGCACGACCAGCAAGGCGATGGCAAAGCGCATCGAACTCACGAGCTCGACGAAATGCTTCATGGCGCGACGGCTCGACTTCGACTGCAATCCCGATGTGGTGATGCTCATTCAAACTCCGGCTGACAGCAAAAAAGGGTGGAGACGTAAGCGGTCTGACCGACCGACGTCCCACCCTTTTTCTTGTTTTCGCGCCCGCCTCTGTGGGCCGGCTTCGTGCGTAGTATGGGCGATTCCCCGCGTTCTTGCTCTTCGCCGGGAACCGCTGGACGCTCTCGTGCTGCGTTTAATGCAATCCGGCGACGTAATCCGCTACCGCTTTCATTTCCGCTTCGTTCAGGCGCGACGCGATGGCGTGCATCGGTTCGCTGTTGTTGCGCGTGCCCTGGGCGAAGGCATTGAGCTGCGCGACGGTGTAATCGCCCCACTGCCACGACAGCCGCGGATACTGCACCGGAATGCCCATGCCCGTTGCGCCGTGGCACGCGGCGCACGCCGGCACGCCTTTGTCGGCAATCCCGCCGCGATAGATCTTCTGGCCGAGCGCGACGTCGGTCTTGTCGCGAGCGTAATTCGGCTTGATCTGCTGAGACGCGAAGTACGCCGCCACGTTCACCATGTCCTGATCCGACAGCGCCCCGGCGATGCCCGTCATGATCGGATTGTTGCGCGCCGGCGCCTTTGCGCCCGGCTGCGTCTTGTAATCCTTCAACTGCTTGACGATGTAGTCGGCGTGCTGCCCTGCGAGCTTGGGAAACGCGGCGCCGGCGCTGTTGCCGTCCGCCGCGTGACACGCCGCGCAAACCTGGGTCGCGATGGCCTGCCCCCTTGCCGCATCCGGCTTGGCCGGCTGGGCCGCCTCCGCCGCATTCACTGAAACCGATACCGCCAATCCACCGAGAGCCGCCGCTGCCTGAAGCACCACCAGAGACCTGTACAGTCGGTTCATTCGCGTACCCTGTTTTTCGTCTTGTGAGAATGTTAGGTTCTGCAAAAAACGACGGCAGCCGGACATGGCCGCAAGTACCCGAACGAAAGGGCTCAAAAGATGCCCTGAAACTGTCTCGCTCCTTTATGGGTGACGCCTGCAGCCTGGGTCTTGCGCCCATGCGGGTCTTTAAAAATCCGTCGTATTGTACAATAACCCGCTACACGCAAAGACGCCAGTCGGGGCATGCCCAGTATCGCCGGGGTTCTCTAGGCTTCGAGTCGACGCCTCTCTCTCGCGCTCTTTCGCGCTCTCTTGTCCTCCCGCCAATGCCATTTCTGCTCCATCAAGCCCGCTTCTTCACCACGGTCAATCACCTGCGCGACCTTCCGCCGACGCCGCAGCCGGAAATCGCATTCGCGGGTCGCTCGAACGCCGGAAAGTCGACGGCGATCAACGTGCTCTGCAATCAGAAACGTCTCGCGTTCGCCAGTAAGACGCCGGGACGCACGCAGCACATCAACTACTTCTCGGTCGGGCCGGAAGCCGCGCCGGTCGGACACCTGGTCGACTTGCCCGGCTATGGCTACGCCGAAGTGCCCGGCGCGGCGAAGGCGCATTGGCAGCAGTTGCTCTCGACCTACCTTCAGAGCCGCGCGCAACTACGCGGCATGATTCTGATGATGGATTCGCGCCGTCCGCTGACGGAACTCGACCGCATCATGGTCGACTGGTTCGCGCCGACCGGCAAGCCGATCCACGCGCTCCTCACGAAGTGCGACAAATTGACGCGACAAGAGATGACCAACGCGCTGCGCGCGACGCAGAAGTCGTTTGGTGAATACAAGGCGGCGGGGTATCGCGGGGAGTTGAGCGTGCAGTTGTTTTCCGCGCTCAAGCGCACGGGCCTCGAAGAGGCGCACGAACTGATCGAAAGCTGGCTGCTGCCGGCCGAAGCGGCATCCGAAGACGCGGCCGAGTGATCTCGTAGTGGCAGCGGAGTTGCGAGCGGGATAAAAAAACCCGCCGCATGACGGCGGGTGAACAGCCTTATCGAATAACGACAGGCACCCGCTCAGGGAGGAGAAGCGGGGAGCGCGGCGCGAGCGCCTTGCTCGCTGGCTATGATATACCATTGTCTCAAAACGCCTCCAAAACGCTCGCCGGCTTGTCCAGCATGGCTTTGCGCCATATAGCGCACGTTTTGGATCTCCTCCTGAAGCACGTCAATTCGAGTCGAGTCATGAGTTTTTATCCGCGTCATCGCCCGCGCCGCATGCGCCGCGATGACTTCTCGCGCCGTCTGATGCGCGAGAACATTCTCACCACCAACGACCTCATTTATCCGGTGTTCATCGTCGAAGGCGCGAACGTGCGTCAGGCGGTGCCGTCGATGCCGGGCGTCGAGCGCACGTCGGTCGATCTGCTGATGAAGGTCGCCGAGCAATGCGTCGAGTTGGGCGTGCCGGTGATTTCGCTTTTCCCGGCGATCGAGCCGTCGCTCAAGACGCCCGACGGCCGCGAGGCGACCAATCCCGATGGTCTGATTCCGCGCGCGGTGCGTGAACTGAAGAAGAACTTCCCGATGCTCGGCGTGCTGACCGACGTCGCGCTCGACCCGTACACGAGCCACGGTCAGGACGGCGTGCTCGACGAAGAAGGCTACGTCAAGAACGACGAAACCAGCGAAATTCTCGTCGATCAGGCGCGCACGCAGGCGGAAGCGGGCGTGGATATCGTCGCGCCGTCGGACATGATGGACGGGCGTATCGGCGCGATCCGCGAAATGCTGGAAAGCGACGGCCACATTCACACGCGCATCATGGCGTATGCCGCGAAGTACGCGTCGGCGTTCTACGGCCCGTTCCGCGACGCGGTCGGCTCCGCCGCCAATCTCGGCAAGGGTAACAAGATGACGTATCAGATGGACCCGTCGAACTCGGACGAAGCCATGCGCGAAGTGCGCATGGATATCGAGGAAGGCGCGGACATGGTGATGGTCAAGCCCGGCATGCCGTATCTCGATATCGTCTGGCGCGTGAAGGACGAGTTCCGCTTTCCGACGTATGCGTATCAGGTCAGCGGCGAATACGCGATGATCAAGGCCGCGACGCAGAACGGCTGGCTCGATCACGACAAGGCGATGATGGAATCGCTGCTCGCGTTCAAGCGCGCGGGCGCGGATGGCGTGCTGACGTACTTCGCGCTGGACGCTGCGCGGATTCTGCGCGCGTCGAAGTAAACTTCGCGATCACGCGAAACAAGGGCGATGCGTTCGGGCATCGCCCTTTTCTTTTAGCCGTTCGAAGGCCCGAGCTTGTCGAGGCGCTTCAGGAACGTGTCCGCCGATTCATAGCCGACGACCCGCAAGACCTCATTGCCCTGAGCGTCGAAGAAAATGATGCCCGGTGGCCCGAACAGCTTGAAACGCTTCAGCAGCGCCTGATCGTCCGCATTGTTCGCGGTGACGTCGGCGCGCAGCAGGTTCAGTTGGGCGAGCCGCGCCTGAACGCGGGCATCGGAGAAGGTCAGGTTTTCCATCTCCTTGCAGGAGACGCACCAGTCCGCGTAGAAGTCCAGCATCGCGGGGCGGGCGGCGGCTTTGACGGCCGAGTCCAGTTCCGTCGAGGACCGCACCGGCGCAAAAGTCGGCGATTGATTCCGCGCGGCGGCAGAAGCGGCCGGATCGGCGCGAGATGTCAGAACGGCGAGCGGCTGCAACGGATCGGTCGATCCCGCCGCGAGACCGACGATAAGCGCGGCCGCCCAGACGACGCAAACCGCGCCGAGCCCGCGCCCGAGGCGCTTCCACACCGTTGCCGGCGCTGCGGTGACCGCGCCGAATACGCCTAGCGACGCTGCTGCAATCAACAGCCACAGCGCGCCGAGCAGCATGCGTGCGACGCCGCCGATCACCGGCCACACGATCCACAACGCCGCCGCCAGCAGCACGACGCCGAAAAAGACTTTCACACCGTCCATCCACGCGCCCGCTCTCGGCAGGATTGAACCGGCGCCGAGCCCGATGACGAGCAACGGCACGCCGAGACCGATGCCCATTGCGAACAGCGCCGCACCGCCGAGCAGCGCGTTGCCGGTGTGCGCGATGAACGCCAGCACGGCGAAAAGCGGTGCCGTCATGCACGCGCCGACGACCAGCGCGGACAACGCGCCCATCACGGCGACCGCCGCGAACTTGCCGCCGCTGCGCTTCTGCGATGCCTCATTAACGCTGCTCTGCCACCGCTCGGGCAGCGCGATATCGACGCCCGAGATCAGCGTGACAGCGAACACGGTGAGCAAGACGCCGAACGCGCCGAGCACCCACGGGTTTTGGAGCCACGCGCCGAGACTTTGCCCGATTAGCGCGGCCGCCACGCCGAGCGCGGTGTACACGAGCGCCATGCCGACGACATAAGAAACGGACAGCGCGAAGCCGCGCGCCCGCGTCACCCGGGCGCCCTCGCCGACAATGATTGCCGAGAGAATCGGGATCATGGGATACGAGCAGGGCAGCAGACTCAGCACCATGCCCGCCAGAAAGTACAGACCGACGACGGCGAAGAATCCGCCGCCTTCGAGCATCGACTGCGCGTAGTCGGCGCTCGTCGCGCGCTCGAAGAAGGATTGCGATGCATCCGTCGCGGACGGAGCCGGCGCCCGAGCGCCCGCAGGCTGCAACGCGGCGCCTTTCACGCGGTACGTGCGCTCCATCGGCGGGTAGCAGATGCCCTGATCGGCGCAACCTTGCGATGTTACGGCCAGTTCGAACGGGCCCTTGGCCTGCGCGACGGGAATGCGGATCAGCAACTCGCCGCGATACGTCTCGACGTCCTTATTGAACGTCTGATCAAAGTGGACTTTGCCGGCCGGCAATTGCGCGGCGCCGATAGTCGCCTCGCCGGTTTTGACGGCAAAAGCGAACCGCTCGCGGTACATGTAGTAGCCGTCGGCGATCTTGTATCGCACGTCGACTTCGCCCGGCTGCTCGGACGCGCTGAATTTGAACGCGACAGCCGGGTCAAGGAAATCGTCGGCAGCGCGCGCCACGCCCATCGCACCGGAGAACACGGCCAGCAGCAGCAAGGCTCCCCACGCGCGACGCCCGAAGAGTCGAAAAAGCTCAAACATGAATAGAACGCTGGGTTTCTGCATTGACCCACTGACCGTAAGCCGACGAAGCGTCCGCCTGCCAGACAAGGATCTCGGGCGTTTCGTACGGATGCCGTTGCGCGACGAATTGCTGAAGCTCATCTGCCCGCGCGACGCTCGTTTTGATCAGCACCTGCACTTCCTGCGACGACTCCACCGCGCCCTTCCAGTGATAGTGCGATTCGACCGCGCCGAGCTTGGTGACGCACGCGGCGATACGCGCTTCGAGAATGCCCTCAACGAGCGCGTTCGCCGATTCGGCGTCGGGCAACGTGGTCAGCATCAGGACGACGGGAACGTTCACTCGCGGCTCCAAAGAAGCAGGTAACGACCAATATCGTAGCATTCGCGGACTGCGCCGCCTCACTACCGAACCAGCCTACGGAAAGGTACCGCCGAAAACAAAAAGGCCAAGCTGAGCTTGGCCTTTTTGCTGACTGCTACCGAAAACTTATTCAGCTTCCTGAACTTCTTCGGTCTCTCCGACTTCCGGGCGATCCATCAGTTGGACCAGCGCCATCGGGGCGTTGTCGCCGACGCGGAAACCGAACTTCAGGATGCTCAGGTAGCCACCCGGACGGTTCGCGTAGCGCGGGCCGAGCACGTCGAACAGCTTCGCGACGGAATCACGATCGCGCAGGCGGTTGAACGCGAGACGGCGATTTGCCAGCGACGGCTTCTTGCCGAGCGTGATCAGCGGCTCGACAACCTTGCGCAGTTCCTTGGCCTTCGGCAGCGTCGTCTTGATGACTTCGTGCTCGATCAGCGAGTTCGACATGTTACGGAGCATTGCCAGACGGTGGCTGCTCGTGCGGTTCAGTTTCCGCAGACCATGCTTGTGACGCATCTTCAGTTCCTTTAACGAGTTTTGATCCAGCTCTTCTATTGCGCTCCGCTTTCACGGAAAAGGCGCACGGGCCGGTCGAAGAAAAAAGCAAGACGCGGATTTTAAAGCAAAATCCGCGTCTTTGCCAGTTACACCGCGACGTCCGCGATGACTTGCAGACTTACTTGTCCAACCCGGCCGGCGGCCAGTTTTCGAGCTTCATGCCGAGCGTCAGGCCACGCGAAGCCAGGACTTCCTTGATTTCGTTCAGCGACTTGCGGCCCAGGTTCGGCGTCTTCAGCAGCTCGTTTTCCGTGCGCTGGATCAGATCGCCGATGTAGTAGATGTTCTCGGCCTTCAGGCAGTTCGCGGAGCGAACCGTGAGTTCGAGGTCGTCCACCGGACGCAGCAGGATCGGATCGATCTGCGGCGCGCGCGACGGCGCTTCCGCTGCCGCTTCCGTGCCTTCCAGGGCTGCGAACACCGACAACTGGTCCACCAGAATGCGCGCCGATTGACGGATCGCTTCTTCCGGCGAGATGACACCGTTGGTTTCGATGTTCATCACGAGCTTGTCGAGGTCGGTACGCTGTTCGACACGCGCGCTTTCCACGGCGTAGCTCACGCGACGCACCGGCGAGAACGACGCGTCCAGCACGATGCGGCCGATGATCTTCGCCGAATCTTCGCCGTAGCGACGCACGTTGCCCGGCACGTAGCCGCGGCCCTTCTCGATCTTGATCTGAACGTCGAGCTTGCCGCCCTTCGACAGATGAGCGATCACGTGTTCCGGATTGATGACCTCGCAGTCGTGCGCGAGTTCGATATCGCCGGCAGTGACCACGCCTTCGCCTTCCTTGCGCAGCGTGACCGTGACTTCGTCGCGGTTGTGCAGCTTGAAGACGACGCCCTTCAGGTTCAACAGCAGGTTGACCACATCCTCTTGCACACCATCGAGCGTCGAGTATTCGTGCACGACGCCTGCGATCGTCACTTCGGTCGGCGCGTAGCCCACCATCGACGACAGCAGCACGCGCCGAAGCGCGTTACCCAAGGTGTGGCCATAGCCGCGTTCGAACGGCTCCATAACCACTTTCGCGTGGCTTTCGCCAAGCGATTCAACTGCAATGATCTTGGGCTTCAACAAACTGGTTTGCATAGGTTTTCCTTTTCAATACCCTCGGCTCGTTACACCGATAAGGCTGACCGGTAACAACCTGAAAATACACAGCCGGGGATGCCCCTTTTGCCACGAGCAATCAGGCTCCCCGGCTGCAGATCCGGTTACTGCGCGAAGGCCGCGCGATTAACGCGAATACAATTCGACGATCAGGCTTTCGTTGATGTCGCCAGCGATATCGCTGCGCTCCGGCATCGACTTGAACGTACCTTCGAACTTCTTCGCATCGACCGACACCCAGCTCGGCATGCCGCCTTGCTCTGCCAGCGACAGTGCTTCGACGATACGCGCCTGCTTGCGCGACTGTTCGCGCACGGAGACGACATCGCCAGCCTTCACTTGCAGCGACGGGATGTTGGCGACCTGGCCGTTCACCATGATCGACTTGTGGCTCACGAGCTGACGCGCTTCAGCGCGGGTCGAGCCGAAGCCCATGCGATACACGACGTTGTCGAGACGCGACTCGAGCAGTTGCAGCAGGTTTTCGCCCGTCGGGCCCTTGCGGCGGTCGGCTTCAGCGAAGTAGCGGCGGAACTGACGCTCGAGAACGCCGTAGATACGCTTCACTTTCTGCTTTTCGCGCAACTGGGTGCCGTAGTCGGACGTACGCGCGCCCGAGGTGCGGCCGTGCTGGCCGGGCTTGCTGTCGAGCTTGCACTTGTCGGCGAGCGAGCGACGCGCGCTCTTCAGGAACAGATCGGTGCCTTCACGGCGGGACAGCTTGGCTTTGGGACCGGTATAGCGTGCCACGTTGAATCCTTAAAAATTGATCACGCGAACTTCCGTCCGCGCTAGTCCGAACCCTTTGGGCCGAACGGTGGGCTTAGTCAATTCATGACGCACGAATCCCGCCGATACTTTCGCATCAGCAGGAGCATGCGTTTGCGTCATCGCGTTAGATGCGACGGCGCTTCGGCGGACGGCAACCGTTGTGCGGGACCGGCGTCACGTCGGAGATCGCGGTGATCTTGATGCCAAGACCATGCAGCGCGCGCACCGCCGATTCACGGCCAGGACCGGGGCCCTTGATCCGCACTTCGAGGTTCTTCACGCCGTATTCCATCGCCACGCGGCCAGCCGATTCGGCTGCGACCTGAGCTGCAAACGGCGTCGACTTACGCGAGCCCTTGAAACCCTGACCGCCCGACGTCGCCCACGCGAGAGCGTTACCTTGACGATCGGTGATCGTGATGATGGTGTTGTTGAACGACGCGTGAACGTGAACCACGCCCTCGGCGACGTTCTTCTTAACCTTCTTGCGAACGCGTTGCGCCGCGGAGTTGTTCGAAGCCTTAGCCATTACGTTTTCCTGTAACTGTCAGTTCCGCTTACTTCTTCAGCGATTGCGCTGCACGACGCGGACCCTTGCGCGTACGGGCATTCGTGCGGGTGCGCTGGCCACGCAGGGGCAGGCCCTTGCGGTGACGCATGCCGCGGTAGCAACCCAAGTCCATCAGGCGCTTGATGTTCATCGTCACTTCACGGCGCAGGTCGCCTTCGACGATGAACTTGCCCACTTCGTCACGCAGCTTTTCGAGGTCTGCGTCAGTGAGGTCCTTGACCTTCTTCGAAAATTCCACACCAGCTGCGGTGCAAATGCCGCGAGCGCGCGTGCGACCGATGCCGAAGATTGCCGTCAGGCCGATCTCGGTATGCTGGTGATTCGGGATGTTAACCCCTGCGATACGAGCCATTGTTTTTCCTCAAACAAAAAGCGCAAGCAAAAGCGCGGCGTTCAGCCTTGACGCTGTTTGTGGCGCGGATCAGAGCTGCAAATCACGCGCACAACGCCCTTGCGCTTGATGATCTTGCAATTGCGGCAAATGCGCTTAACCGATGCCATCACTTTCATGATATTACCCTTTTTTCAAATCACTTCGCCCGGAACACGATCCGTGCACGAGACAGATCGTAAGGCGTCAATTCAACCGTAACCTTGTCGCCTGGCAGGATGCGGATGTAGTGCATCCGCATCTTTCCAGAAATGTGTCCCAGGACGACATGGCCATTTTCCAATTTCACCCGGAAAGTAGCGTTGGGCAGGTTTTCGATCACCTCGCCCTGCATCTGGATTACATCGTCTTTGGCCATAGTCCTTAATTAACGCATCGGGACATTGCCGCCCTTGAAGTTTGCCTTCTTGAGCAGCGATTCATATTGTTGCGACATAACGTACGACTGCACCTGAGCCATGAAGTCCATCGTGACGACGACAATGATCAGCAGCGACGTTCCACCAAAATAAAACGGCACGTTCCAGCGCAACACCAAGAACTCAGGCAACAGGCACACGAACACAATGTAGATCGCACCGGCCAGCGTCAAACGCGTGAGGATGCGGTCGATATACCGTGCAGTCTGATCGCCCGGACGGATACCCGGAACGAATGCACCGCTCTTCTTCAAGTTGTCGGCGGTTTCCCGGCTGTTGAACACCAGTGCGGTGTAGAAGAAGCAGAAGAAAACGATCGCCAACGCATACAGCAGCACGTACACCGGTTGACCGGGCTTGAGGGCCTCGGCCACGCCGTGCAGCGTGTTCGCGAACCAGTTGGTGCGCGTGCCCGAACTGAACCAGTTCAGGATGGTTGCCGGGAAGAGGATGATCGACGACGCGAAGATCGGCGGAATCACACCCGACATGTTGAGCTTCAGCGGCAGATGGGACGACTGTCCGCCGTAAATCTTGTTACCGACCTGGCGCTTCGCGTAGTTCACGAGGATCTTGCGCTGACCGCGTTCGATGAACACGACCAGATACGTGACCGCCGCAATCAGCACGACGATGATGATCGCCGAGATGATGCTCATCGAACCGGTGCGGACCAACTCGAACAGACCGCCGATCGCGTTCGGGAAACCCGCCGCGATACCACCGAAGATGATGATCGAGATACCGTTGCCGAGACCGCGCTCCGTGATCTGCTCACCCAGCCACATCAGGAACATTGTGCCCGTCACCAGCGTGACGACCGTCGTCAGCCGGAACACCATGCCGGGGTCCAGCACCAAAGCGGGCTGGTTCTCCAGCGCCACCGCGATACCGAACGCCTGGAAGGTCGCGAGCACCACGGTGAAGATACGCGTGTACTGCGTGATCTTCCGCTGCCCCGCCTGCCCTTCCTTCTTCAACGCCTCCATCTGCGGCGACACGATCGACAGCAACTGCATGATGATCGACGCCGAAATGTAGGGCATGATGCCCAGCGCAAAGATCGTGAATCGCGACAGCGCGCCACCCGAGAACATGTTGAACATGCCAAGGATGCCGCCCGACTGGCTCTGGAACAGCTTGGCCAGTTGATCCGGATCGATGCCGGGAACCGGAATGTGCGCACCAATGCGGTAGACGATCAGCGCCAGCAGCAGGAACACTGCACGCCGACGCAGATCGCCGAATTTCGCCGCGCTTCGACCGGGTTTTGCGAGACTCGGGCTGTTAGCCAAGAACCTTCTCCGATGCTAGTGCTAGTAACGGCGAAAGCGCGTTACTCGGCGAACGAGCCGCCAGCGGCTTCGATTGCCTCACGGGCGCCCTTCGTTGCCGTCAGGCCCTTCACCGTGACCTTGCGACTGATCTCGCCGGTCTTGATGATCTTCGCGCTCTTGATGAGCTCGCCGACCAGACCCGCTTGCTTCAGCGCCAAGAGATCGATTTCGTCGACCGGCAGCTTCTCGAGATCCGAGAGGCGCACTTCACCGACGAATTCCTTCGTCAGCGAGGTAAAGCCGCGCTTCGGCAGACGACGCTGCAGAGGCATCTGACCGCCTTCGAAGCCGACCTTGTGAAAGCCGCCCGAACGCGATTTCTGACCCTTGTGGCCGCGGCCCGCGGTCTTGCCGAGGCCCGAACCGATCCCGCGACCGACGCGACGCTTTGCGTGCTTCGCGCCTTCCGCCGGCTTCAGGTTATTCAATTCCATGTTCAACTCCTTGGATCCGTGGTCGGCCGCTTAGGCGATGACCTTAACGAGGTACGAGACCTTGTTGATCATCCCGCGCACTGCCGGCGTGTCCTGCAGCTCGGAGACCGAGTTCAGGCGACGCAGGCCGAGGCCACGCACCGTTGCGCGGTGCGATTCGCGGGTCCCGATCAGGCTCTTGACGAGCTGAACCTTGACAGTTTTTTCAGACATGGTGCCCACCTTAGCCCAGAATGTCTTCGACGGACTTACCACGCTTCGCCGCGATGTCGGCCGGAGTCGACTGCTTGCGCAGGCCATCCAGCGTCGCACGGACGAGGTTGTACGGGTTCGTCGAACCGTGGCTCTTGGCCACAACGTTTTGCACGCCCATCACGTCGAACACTGCGCGCATCGGACCGCCTGCGATCACGCCGGTACCGTCCTTCGCCGGAGCGAGGAGGACCGCCGAAGCGCCGTGCTTGCCGTGAACTTCGTGTTGCAACGTGCCATTCTTCAGGGGCACCTTGAACATGTTGCGGCGGGCTTGTTCCATTGCCTTCTGAACGGCAACCGGAACTTCCTTCGCCTTGCCCTTGCCCATGCCGACGCGGCCATCGCCGTCGCCAACCACGGTCAGTGCGGCGAAACCGAGAATACGGCCACCCTTCACGACCTTGGTCACGCGGTTGACCGAAATCATCTTTTCGCGCAGGCCGTCGTCGCGTTCGTCAGCCTGAACTTTCGCTTGCATCTTTGCCATGACGAATTCTTCCCTTAGAACTTGAGCCCGGCTTCGCGCGCCGCATCAGCCAGCGCCTTCACGCGGCCGTGGTAGCGGAAACCCGAGCGGTCAAAGGCGACGGATTCGATGCCGGCAGCCTTGGCCTTTTCGGCAATACGCTTGCCGATCAGGGTTGCAGCGTTGATGTTGCCGCCCTTGCCCGACTTGTCGGCCAGCTCTGCGCGCACTTCGGCTTCGAGCGTCGAGGCGCTTGCGAGCACCTTGGTGCCGCACGCCGAGAACACTTGCGCGTAGATGTGCGTATTCGTGCGATGCACGGCGAGACGCGCGACCTGCAGCTCGGCGATCTTGATACGCGTCTGACGAGCGCGGCGCAGGCGAGATTGAGTCTTATCCATGATTGCGCACCCTTACTTCTTCTTCGTTTCTTTGAGGATCACGACCTCGTCGGAATAGCGCACGCCCTTGCCCTTGTAGGGCTCCGGCGGACGATAGCCGCGCACTTCCGCCGCGACTTGTCCGACTTTCTGCTTGTCGATCCCCTTGATCACGATTTCGGTCTGCGACGGGGTTTCAGCCTTGATGCCTTCCGGCATCTGGTGCACCACGGGGTGCGAGAAACCCAGCGACAGGTTCAGCTTGTCGCCTTGCGCTTGCGCACGATAACCGACGCCAACCAGCGTCAGCTTGCGCTCGAAACCCTTGGTGACGCCGTGCACCATGTTCGCCACCAGGGCGCGCATCGTGCCGGACATCGCATTCGCTTCACGGCTTTCGTTGGCCGGCGCGAAGTTCAGCGTACCGTTGTCGTTCGCCACGGTCACCAGCGGGTTGCCCGCTTGCGAGATCGTGCCGAGCGGCCCCTTGACGGTGATGACGTCGCCCTTGACGGCCACTTCCGCGCCTTGCGGCAGCGCGATCGGGCTTTTACCTACACGAGACATGTTTCTTCTCCCTTCGGCGTTAAGCGACGTAGCAGATGACTTCGCCGCCGACGCCGTTCTGGCGCGCCTTGCGGTCGGTCATCACACCCTTCGGCGTCGACACGATTGCAACGCCCAGGCCGTTCATGACCTGCGGGATGTCGTTGCGACCGCGGTACACGCGCAGACCGGGCTTCGACACGCGCTCGAGGCGCTCGATCACCGGACGGCCAGCGTAGTACTTCAACGCGATATTCAATTCCGTCTTCGCACCTTCAGCCTTCACTGCGAAGTCGTCGATATAACCTTCGTCCTTCAAAACCTGCGCAATCGCAACCTTGACTTTCGACGAGGGCATAGTCACCGAAACCTTCTCGACCATCTGCGCATTGCGGATGCGAGTCAGCATATCGGCGATAGGATCACTCATGCTCATTTATGTTTCTCCTATTACCAGCTCGCCTTGGTGAGGCCAGGGATTTCGCCGCGGAATGCGATTTCGCGGATCTTGTTACGCGCAAGTCCGAACTTGCGGAACGTGCCACGCGGGCGACCCGTGATTGCGCAGCGGTTACGCTTGCGAGTCGGGTTCGAGTTACGCGGCAGTTGTTGCAGCGCGAGGCGAGCGAAGTAACGCTCTTCGTCCGACTTGCTCGAGTCTTCGATCACAGCCTTCAGTTCAGCACGCTTCGGAGCGTACTTCGCGGCCAGGCGTGCGCGCTTCTTTTCACGTTCGATCAGTGCCAGTTTAGCCACGGTAACCTCAGTTTCTGAACGGGAACTTGAAGCCGGCGAGCAGCGCCTTTGCTTCGTCGTCAGTCTTCGCGGTGGTCGTGATGCTGATGTTCAGCCCACGCAGCGCGTCGATCTTGTCGTAGTCGATTTCGGGGAAAATAATCTGCTCTTTCACACCGATGTTGTAGTTGCCACGACCGTCGAATGCACGGCCCGACACGCCGCGGAAGTCGCGCACGCGGGGCAGCGCAACCGTCACGAAGCGGTCCAGGAATTCGTACATCGCTTGACCGCGCAGCGTCACCATCGCGCCGATCGGGTAGCCCTGACGAATCTTGAAGCCTGCGATTGCCTTACGCGCCTTCGTGATAACCGGCTTCTGGCCGGCGATCTTCGTCAGGTCGCCGACGGCGTTTTCGATGATCTTCTTGTCAGCGACGGCTTCGCCAAGGCCCATGTTCAGGGTGATCTTGGTGATGCGCGGCACTTCCATGATGGACTTGTAGCCGAACTTTTCGACGAGTTGCGGCACAACCGTTTCTTTATAAATCTCTTGCAGACGAGCCATTATTTAACTCCGCATCAGGCGTTGAGCGTGGCGCCGGTCGACTTCAAGAAGCGAACCTTCTTGCCGTCTTCGACCTTGATGCCAACACGCGATGCCTTGCCGTTCGCGTCGACGAGTGCGACGTTCGAAATGTGCAGCGGCATCGACTTGGCTTCCACACCGCCCGTCGTACCCTTCATCGGGTTCGGCTTCACGTGCTTCTTGACGAGGTTGATACCCTCGACGGTCACACGATCTTCCGCAACGGCCAGCACGGTGCCGCGCTTGCCCTTGTCCTTGCCGGTGATGACGATGACTTCGTCACCCTTGCGAATCTTGTTCATCGCGACTCCTTACAGCACTTCCGGCGCGAGCGAAACGATCTTCATGAATCGTTCGCTACGCAGTTCACGCGTCACCGGCCCGAAAATACGCGTGCCGATCGGCTCGAGCTTGGTATTCAAGAGGACAGCGGCATTGCCGTCGAACTTGATCAGCGAGCCATCCTGGCGACGCACGCCCTTGGCCGTGCGAACGACCACGGCGTTGTAGATTTCGCCCTTTTTCACGCGTCCGCGCGGCGTCGCTTCCTTGACGGTCACCTTGATGATGTCGCCAATGCTAGCGTAACGACGCTTCGAGCCGCCGAGCACCTTGATGCACATGACTTCACGCGCACCCGTGTTGTCGGCCACTTCAAGCCGAGTTTCGGTCTGGATCATGGTTTATCTTTCCCAACTTAATCCGGTCGCACCACCATGGCACATCCGGTCAGTCTTGGTCCCGTCAGCCAATCGGCTGCTTGGGTTAGAACAGGCAGCGAAGGCAGACGAAACCCGCCATCGCAATCCGGTGAATCTGTCGATACAGGCTGGCGCCCGAACCGGCTTCCCCCACCAATTTCGCCCGCGACGGGGCTCCCACAAAGAGGGAAGACCGAGATTATAACAAATAATCTCGGTCTTGCAAGCGAAACTTACTGCGACACTACTTACTGCATCGCGATACTTCAGCTTTAGATCACGCGAGCCGCTTCGAGCAGCTTCGACACAACCCAGGCCTTCGTCTTCGAAATCGGACGGGTTTCCTGGATTTCGACGAGGTCGCCCTCGTTGTACGTGTTCGCGTCATCGTGCGCGTGGTACTTCTTCGAGCGCACGACGTACTTGCCGTAGATCGGGTGCTTCACACGGTGCTCGACCAGCACGGTAACCGTCTTGTCCATCTTGTTGCTGACGACCTTGCCGACCAGCGTCCGCTTGAGCGAGGTTTTTACGCTATCGTTCATTTCTGGTTCGCCTTTTCAGTCAGGACAGTCCGCACACGTGCGATGTCGCGACGAACCTTCTTCAGCTGGCTCGTGTTCGTGAGCTGCTGGGTCGCGAGTTGCATGCGCAGGCCGAATTGCGCCTTAAGCAGGTCCGACAGCTCTTTGTTGAGCGCCGCCTGGTCCTTCTGGTGAAGTTCAGATGCCTTCATCGTTTACTCCTTAGGCGCCGAGCTGGCGGATGACGAAGTTCGTCTTCAGCGGCAGCTTGGCTGCAGCCAGACGGAACGCTTCGCGCGCCAGTTCTTCGGAGACACCGTCCATTTCGTACAGCATCTTGCCCGGTTGAATTTCAGCGACGTAGTACTCCGGGTTACCCTTACCGTTACCCATACGCACTTCTGCCGGCTTTTGCGAAATCGGCTTGTCCGGGAAAATGCGGATCCAGATCCGGCCGCCACGCTTGATGTGACGCGTCATGGCACGACGCGCCGCTTCGATTTGACGCGCGGTCAAACGGCCGCGACCGATAGCCTTCAGGCCATATTCACCGAACGACACCGCGTTGCCGCGCGTCGCCTTGCCGGTGTTACGACCCTTCTGCTCTTTGCGATACTTTCTGCGTTTCGGTTGCAGCATCGTTATTCTCCACTCTTCGCGTCACCGCCGGCGCCGCCACGACGGGGGCCGCCGCGGCGTGCACCACCCGGCGCACCTTCACCGTCACGACGCGGACGGCGATCGCCACCCGGACGTGCGTTGCGACGCGGACGCTTCTCTTCCGCGACTTCTTCCACTACCGGCGCTTCGTTACGGCCGAGGGTGTCGCCCTTGTAGACCCACACCTTCACGCCGATGATGCCGTACGTGGTCTTCGCTTCGGACGTCGCGTAGTCGATATCGGCCCGCAACGTATGGAGCGGCACGCGACCTTCGCGATACCACTCGGTACGAGCGATTTCAATACCGTTCAGACGGCCCGCGCTCATGATCTTGATGCCCTGGGCGCCAAGACGCATCGCGTTTTGCATCGCGCGCTTCATCGCGCGGCGGAACATGATCCGGCGCTCGAGCTGCTGCGTGATGGAATCGGCGATCAGTTGAGCGTCGGTTTCCGGCTTGCGGATTTCTTCGATGTTGACGTGAACCGGAACGCCCATGCGCTTTTGCAGCTCGGACTTGAGCGACTCGATGTCTTCGCCCTTCTTGCCGATCACGACACCCGGACGCGAGCTGAAAATCGTGATGCGTGCGTTCTTTGCAGGACGCTCGATCACCACGCGACCGACGGACGCGTTCTTCAGCTTCTTCTTCAGGTATTCACGAACACCGATGTCTTCCTGCAACATCGCCGCGAAATTGTTGTTGTTCGCGTACCAGCGCGAAGCCCAATTGCGGCTGACGGCCAAACGGAAGCCAGTCGGATGAATTTTCTGTCCCATCGTATGGCTCCTTAATTCCCGACCGTCACAGTGATGTGACAGGATTGCTTCTCGATGCGGTTACCGCGACCCTTTGCGCGTGCGGTGAAACGCTTCAGCGAAGCGGCCTTGTCGACGTAGATGCTCGTGATCTTGAGCTCGTCGATATCGGCGCCTTCGTTGTGTTCCGCATTCGCGATCGCAGACAGCACGACCTTCTTGACGATACCCGCCGCCTTCTTCGGCGAGAACGTCAGGACGTTCAGCGCCTTGTCGACCGGCAAACCACGAATCTGGTCAGCCACAAGGCGCGTTTTCTGCGCCGAGATGCGGGCACCGCGATGAATTGCTTTCACTTCCATCTTGATAGCCCCTTATTTCTTGGCCTTCTTGTCGGCCGCGTGACCCTTGAACGTACGGGTCAGTGCGAACTCGCCAAGCTTATGGCCGACCATGTTTTCCGTGACGTACACCGGAACGTGCTGACGGCCGTTGTGGACGGCGATCGTCAGACCGATGAAGTCCGGCAGAATCGTCGAACGACGCGACCAGGTCTTGATCGGCTTCTTGTCACGCGTGGACGCAGCCGCCTCAACTTTCTTCAGCAAATGAGCGTCGCAGAACGGACCTTTTTTAGCAGAACGTGTCATTGCCTACTCCTTAACGCTTGTGACGGCGCTGGACGATCATCGTCGTCGTGCGCTTATTGCTGCGGGTGCGATAGCCCTTCGTCGGCGTGCCCCACGGGCTCACCGGGTCGCGACCTGCAGCCGTGCGGCCTTCACCACCACCGTGCGGGTGATCGATCGGGTTCATCGCAACACCACGCACCGTCGGACGGATACCGCGCCAGCGGTTTGCACCGGCCTTACCGATTTGACGGAGGCTGTGCTCTTCGTTGCCGACTTCACCGATGGTTGCACGGCACTCGACGTGCACGCGGCGGATTTCACCCGAACGCAGACGAACCTGCGCGTAGATGCCTTCACGTGCCAGCAGCATGGCCGACGTACCAGCCGAACGCGCGATCTGCGCGCCCTTGCCCGGCAGCATTTCGATGCAGTGGATCGTCGTACCGACCGGAATGTTGCGGATCGGCAGGGTGTTGCCTGCGCGAATCGGCGCTTCCGAACCGGACATCAGCTGCGCGCCGACCGCCACGCCCTTCGGCGCGATGATGTAGCGACGCTCGCCGTCTGCGTACAGAACCAGCGCGATGTTCGCGCTACGGTTCGGGTCGTACTCGAGACGCTCGACCTTTGCCGGAATGCCGTCCTTGTTGCGACGGAAATCGACGATACGGTAGTGCTGCTTGTGACCGCCACCTTGGTGACGCGTGGTGATGCGACCGTTGTTGTTACGGCCCGCCGACTTGGATTGCGAGTCGAGCAGCGCAGCATGCGGCTTGCCCTTATGCAGATCCTTGTTGACGATCTTGACCATCGCGCGGCGACCCGGCGAGGTCGGCTTAACTTTCACGATTGCCATGATTACTTGGCCTCCGCTTCAAAGTTGATTTCCTGGCCGGGCTTCAGGCAGACGTACGCCTTCTTCACGTCCTTGCGCTTGCCGTTGAAGCGGCCAAAGCGCTTGGCTTTGCCCTTCGTGACGAGCACGTTGACGGAATTGACTTCGACCTTGAACAGCAGCTCGACAGCAGCCTTCACTTCCTGCTTCGTGGCGTCCGGCGCGACTTCGAACACGACTTGTTCGTTCTTGTCGGCAACCAGCGTCGCCTTTTCGGAGATCACCGGCGCGAGCAGAACTTGCATCAAACGATGATCGTTTTTGCGAACTTCGCTCATGACAGCAACTCCTCGATCTGAGCGACCGCAGCCTTCGTGATCAGCACTTTCTTGAAGTAGATCAGCGAGAGCGGGTCGGCGTAACGCGGCTCGACAACCGCCACGTGGGCCAGGTTGCGCGACGCGAGGTACAGGTTTTCGTCGACCGTATCGGTGATGACCAACACGGAATCGAGACCCATCGCCTTGAATTTATCAGCCAACAGCTTGGTCTTCGGCGCTTCGAGCGCGAGATCCTCGACCACCGAGATGCGGCCTTCGCGAGCCAACTGCGAGAAGATCGAGCAGAGGCCTGCGCGATGCATCTTCTTGTTGACCTTGTGCGAGAAGTTTTCTTCCGGCGAGTTCGGGAAAATGCGACCACCGCCACGCCACAACGGGCTCGACGACATACCGGCACGAGCGCGGCCCGTACCCTTCTGGCGCCACGGCTTCTTCGTGGTGTGCTTGACCTGCTCACGATCCTTCTGAGCGCGGTTGCCGCTACGTGCGTTCGCCTGATAAGCGACGACGACTTGGTGAATCAGGGCTTCGTTGTAATCGCGACCGAACACGACGTCCGATGCGGTCACGCCAGCGCCTTCCTGACCATTGGCATTCAGGAGCTTAAGTTCCATTATTTCGCTCCTTTCGCAGCACGGGTCTTGACGGCCGGGGTCACGAAGACCTTGCCGCCCTTCGCACCCGGAACAGCACCGCGGACGAGCAGCAGATTGCGCTCAGCGTCGATGCGGGCGATTTCGAGATTCTGGACCGTGACGGTCACGTCACCGAGGTGACCCGTCATGCGCTTGCCGGGGAACACGCGACCCGGATCCTGCGCCATACCGATCGAACCCGGAACGTTGTGTGAACGCGAGTTACCGTGCGATGCGCGGCCCGAAGCGAAGTTGTAGCGCTTGATGGTACCGGCGTAGCCCTTACCGATCGACGTGCCTTGCACGTCGACCTTCTGGCCGACTTCGAAAATGTCCGTACCGATGACGGCGCCGTTCGACAGTTCACCTGCCTTGGCGGTATCGATATGGAATTCGCGGAGGATTTCACCAGCTTGAACGCCGGCTTTGGCGAGGTGACCCGCCAACGGCTTCGTCACGCGCGAAGCGCGGCGAGTACCGAATGCAACCTGAACGGCGGTATAACCATCCGTTTCAACGGTCTTGATCTGCGTCACACGGTTGTCCGACACGTCCAGCACGGTGACGGGGATCGAGTCCCCCTCAGGCGTGAAGATACGGGTCATG
Source organism: Caballeronia sp. Sq4a (assembly GCF_023170545.1). Lineage (NCBI taxonomy): Bacteria > Pseudomonadati > Pseudomonadota > Betaproteobacteria > Burkholderiales > Burkholderiaceae > Caballeronia > Caballeronia sp. Sq4a. The sequence continues at coordinate 2,614,743 of NZ_CP084250.1, forward strand.
CCAACCTTGCGACCTACGAGTCCAAGGCTCATCGTTTTCTCCATTCCCGACTGCGATTGGTCGGGGCTGATTTCAAAATGTCCGCCCTGCTACGAGAAACAAGGCGCACTTTTTTGCGCAAATGCGCGAAAAGCCTTGGAGTATAACAAGGCTTTTCGTTTTCTGCAAGCAATCAAAGACTTAGCTCCGTCCGAGACGCCGGCGGAGCTTTGTAGGCTTACTGCAGCTTGATTTCGACGTCGACACCAGCCGGCAGGTCGAGCTTCATCAGTGCGTCGACGGTCTTGTCCGTCGGGTCGACGATGTCCATCAGGCGCTGGTGCGTGCGGATTTCGAGCTGGTCGCGCGACGTCTTGTTGACGTGCGGCGAACGCAGGATGTCAAAACGCTGAATACGCGTCGGCAGCGGCACCGGGCCACGGACGATCGCGCCAGTCCGCTTCGCCGTATCGACGATCTCGGCTGCCGACTGGTCGATCAGGCGATAGTCGAAAGCCTTCAGACGAATGCGGATTTTCTGGTTCTGCATGACGATTCCTTAAAAAGAGCGAGGCGGTATTGCGCCGCCGATTGGGCAAAAGAGCGAGGAACCGGGCATTCGCTTGAGGGCGAACACCCGGTTCCGGTCACGTTACTTCAGTACAGCGACTTCAAAGAAGACCGAGATTTTACTCGATAATCTTCGCAACGACACCTGCGCCGACGGTACGGCCGCCTTCGCGGATTGCGAAGCGCAGACCTTCTTCCATGGCGATCGGGGCGATCAGCTTGACCGTGATCGACACGTTGTCGCCCGGCATCACCATTTCCTTGTCCTTCGGCAGCTCGATCGAGCCCGTCACGTCCGTCGTACGGAAGTAGAACTGCGGACGGTAGTTGTTGAAGAACGGCGTGTGACGGCCGCCTTCGTCCTTGCTCAGCACGTACACTTCAGCGGTGAAGTGCGTGTGCGGCGTGATCGAACCCGGCTTGGCCAGCACTTGGCCGCGCTCGACGTCTTCACGCTTCGTGCCGCGCAGCAGGATACCGACGTTGTCGCCCGCTTGACCTTGGTCGAGCAGCTTGCGGAACATTTCCACGCCCGTGCAGGTCGTCTTCACCGTCGGCTTGATACCGACGATTTCGATTTCCTCGCCGACCTTGATGACGCCGCGCTCGACGCGACCCGTCACCACCGTGCCGCGACCCGAGATCGAGAACACATCTTCCACCGGCATCAGGAAGGCGCCGTCAACTGCGCGCTCCGGCGTCGGGATGTACGTGTCCAGCGCGTCGGCCAGGTTCATGATCGCCACTTCGCCGAGTTCGCCCTTGTCGCCTTCCAGCGCGAGCTTGGCCGAACCCTTGATGATCGGCGTGTCGTCGCCCGGGAAGTCGTACTTCGAGAGCAGCTCGCGCACTTCCATTTCGACGAGCTCGAGCAGTTCGGCGTCGTCCACCATGTCGCACTTGTTCAGGAACACGATGATGTACGGCACGCCGACCTGACGGGCCAGCAGGATGTGCTCGCGCGTTTGCGGCATCGGGCCGTCAGCGGCCGAGCACACCAGGATCGCGCCGTCCATCTGCGCGGCGCCCGTGATCATGTTCTTCACGTAGTCGGCGTGGCCCGGGCAATCGACGTGTGCGTAGTGGCGGTTAGCCGTTTCGTACTCGACGTGCGCGGTGTTGATGGTAATGCCGCGTGCCTTTTCTTCCGGCGCCGCGTCGATCTGGTCGTACGCCTTGGCTTCGCCGCCGAACTTCTGCGTGAGCACCGTCGTGATCGCTGCCGTCAGCGTGGTCTTGCCGTGGTCAACGTGACCGATCGTGCCCACGTTCACGTGCGGCTTGGTCCGCTCGAATTTACCTTTTGCCATGATTACCTTCTTTCAAAGTTTGGTTATCGGTTAAAGCTTGTGGCTTGCGCCGAATGACTTGCGGGTATTACTTACCCTTGGCGTTGATGATCGCGTCGGCGACGTTACGCGGAGCTTCAGCGTAGTGCTTGAATTCCATCGTGTACGTTGCACGGCCTTGCGTCAGCGAGCGCAGGGACGTCGAGTAGCCAAACATTTCCGACAGCGGCACTTCGGCGCGAACGATCTTGCCGCCGCCAACCATGTCTTCCATGCCCTGGACGATACCGCGACGGCCGGACAAATCGCCCATCACGTTGCCCATGTAGTCTTCCGGCGTTTCGACTTCCACAGCCATCATCGGTTCGAGGATGACCGGGCTTGCCTTGCGCATTGCTTCCTTGAAGGCCATCGAGCCGGCCATGCGGAACGCGTTTTCGTTCGAGTCGACGTCGTGGTACGAACCGAACGTCAGGTGCACCTTCACGTCCACAACCGGGAAGCCAGCCAGCACGCCCGACTTCAGCGTTTCCTGGATACCCTTGTCCACGGCCGGGATGTATTCGCGCGGAATCACGCCGCCCTTGATCTCGTCCAGGAACTCGTAGCCCTTGCCCTGCTCGTTCGGCTCCAGCGTGATGACCGCGTGACCGTACTGGCCGCGACCACCCGACTGCTTGACGAACTTGCCGTCGACGTCAGCCGCCGTCGTGCGAATGGTTTCGCGGTAAGCAACCTGCGGCTTGCCGACGGTCGCTTCCACGCCGAATTCGCGCTTCATGCGGTCGACCAGAATTTCGAGGTGGAGCTCGCCCATGCCCGAAATGATGGTCTGGCCCGATTCTTCGTCCGTTTGCACGCGGAACGACGGGTCTTCCTGCGCCAGACGGTTCAGCGCCAGGCCCATCTTTTCCTGGTCAGCCTTGGTCTTCGGCTCGACAGCCTGCGAAATCACCGGCTCCGGGAAAATCATGCGTTCGAGCACGATCGGGTTCTGCGGATCGCACAGCGTGTCGCCCGTGGTCGCTTCTTTCAGGCCGACGGCCGCGGCGATGTCGCCCGCGCGCACTTCCTTGATTTCTTCGCGCTGGTTCGCGTGCATCTGCAGAATACGACCCAGACGTTCCTTCTTGTCCTTGGTCGCGTTCAGCACGGTGTCACCCGAATTCACGACGCCCGAGTACACGCGGAAGAAGATCAGCTGACCGACGAACGGGTCCGTCATGATCTTGAACGCGAGTGCCGAGAACTTCTCGTCGTCGGCAGCACGCCGCTCGGCCTTCTCGCCGCTTTCGAGTTCGCCCGTAACCGGCGGAATGTCGACCGGCGACGGCAGGAAGTCGATCACGGCGTCGAGCATGCGCTGCACGCCCTTGTTCTTGAACGCGGTGCCGCACAGCATCGGCTGGATTTCGCACGCGATGGTCCGGTCGCGGATCGCCTTCACGACTTCCGCTTCCGACAGTTCTTCGCCGCCGAGGTACTTTTCCATCAGCTCTTCGCTGGCTTCAGCAGCCGACTCGATCATCTTCTCGCGCCACTCGTTGCACGTGTCGACGAGTTCAGCCGGAATGTCGACGTAGTCGAATTTCGTGCCTTGCGACGCTTCGTCCCAAATGATCGCCTTCATCTTCAGCAGATCGACGACGCCCTTGAAGTTTTCTTCGGAGCCGATCGGCACGACGACGGGCACCGGATTCGCCTTCAGACGCGTCTTCAGCTGGTCGTAGACCTTGAAGAAGTTCGCGCCGGTGCGGTCCATCTTGTTGACGAACGCGAGACGGGGAACCTTGTACTTGTTCGCCTGACGCCACACCGTTTCCGACTGCGGCTGCACGCCGCCCACTGCGCAGTAAACCATGCACGCGCCGTCGAGCACGCGCATCGAGCGTTCCACTTCGATCGTGAAGTCGACGTGTCCCGGCGTGTCGATGATGTTGATGCGGTGCTCGGGATAGTTGCCGCCCATGCCCTTCCAGAAGGCCGTGGTAGCAGCCGACGTGATGGTGATGCCGCGCTCCTGCTCCTGCTCCATCCAGTCCATCGTTGCTGCGCCGTCGTGAACTTCACCGATCTTGTGGTTCACGCCCGTGTAAAACAAGATGCGCTCGGTCGTCGTCGTTTTGCCGGCGTCGATGTGAGCGCTAATACCGATGTTGCGGTAGCGCTCGATAGGTGTCTTGCGAGCCACTTTGGATCCTTTATTCGGTCGACGCGCCGACTCAGTCAATGAGCCGGCAGCGCCCTAACACAAACGGGCGAGGCGCCGAACTAGCGCACCCGCCCTGATTTTTCCGTTGCCCTATGAGCGGGAGCTTAGAAACGGAAATGCGAGAATGCCTTGTTAGCCTCTGCCATGCGGTGAACTTCGTCGCGCTTCTTCATCGCGCCGCCGCGGCCTTCGGCCGCTTCGGAGAGCTCACCTGCCAGGCGCAGGGCCATCGACTTTTCGCTGCGCTTCTTCGCGGCTTCGCGCAACCAACGCATCGCCAATGCCATACGACGCGAGGGACGCACTTCGACCGGAACTTGATAGTTCGCACCACCAACGCGACGGCTCTTCACTTCGACCACCGGCTTCACGTTGTTGAGCGCGACCGTGAACACTTCCAGCGGGTCCTTGCCACCCTTGGTCTGGATCTGTTCAAAAGCGCCGTACACGATGCGTTCGGCAACCGACTTCTTGCCGGACAACATCAGCACGTTCATGAACTTGGCTACATCTACGTTGCCGAACTTCGGATCCGGCAATACTTCCCGCTTGGGGACTTCGCGACGACGCGGCATGATTCTTCCTTTACCTTTTCAGTTGGAGCGTTTCTTTCGCTCCGCGGCCACCAACTAACCCGATCCATCTCTCGACTAAACCAGCTTGGCCGGGTGACCACTTACTCGACAGCGCCGGCACATCCGGCACCACCGCATTAACCGCCTTGCGGCGACCTGAAACTACTTCGACTACTCGAACCGGCGATTACTTGCCAGCCTTGGCACGCTTCGCACCGTACTTCGAGCGAGCCTGCTTACGATCCTTGACGCCCTGGGTATCCAGCGAGCCGCGGACCATGTGGTAACGCACACCCGGCAAGTCCTTCACACGACCGCCGCGAATCAGCACGACCGAGTGTTCCTGCAGGTTGTGGCCTTCACCACCGATGTACGAAATGACTTCGAAGCCGTTCGTGAGACGAACCTTTGCAACTTTACGAAGTGCCGAGTTCGGCTTCTTCGGCGTCGTCGTGTACACGCGGGTGCACACGCCGCGACGCTGCGGGCAGTCCTGCAGGGCCGGCGACTTGCTCTTCGTCGTTTCCGACGCGCGGCCTTTGCGAACCAGTTGATTGATGGTTGGCATCGTTTAATCCTAAAAATGAACAAAATCGGCGCGATTCCGAACGGGCAAAGCGAAGAAACCGCGCGTCTGACTTCTCGTAAATGGCTCTTGCTTGCGCGGACCCAGCGTTAAGCAGGATCCCGAAACTCGCCAAGAACGAGAACCTAGCATGATATTCTGAAAATACCAATGCGGTCAATACGTTGCGTGAAATCCTGGCTCACTCGCCGACGCGACGTCAGTCCGCGCCGACCACGTCGAGCAGTTCGTCGCCGAAACGCTCGAGTTTGCGCACGCCGATGCCCGGAATGTGCCGCAAGTCGTCGATCGTATCGGGATCGCTCCGCGCGATTTCGGCAAGCGTCGCGTCGTGGAAGATGACGTACGCCGGCACGCCGTCGGTTTTCGCGGTCTCGGCCCGCCACGTCCGCAAGCGATCCCATCGCGCTTTCTCGCGCGGCGACATGCCTGCGGTCGGGTCGGCGCGCTCGCCGGTTCGGCCTGACGACTGCCGGTTGCGCACCGGCTTCACGTACTTGCGCAGCGTGACGCGCTCTTCGCCCTTCAGCACGGGCTTGCTGGCGTCGGTCAGCACGAGCGCGCCGAACCCGTCATGATCGACGGCAAGAAAGCCGAACGCGACCAGTTGCCGGAAAACCGCGCGCCACTCCGGCTCCGACAGGCTCGCGCCGACGCCGAAGGTGGACAGCTTGTCGTGTCCGCGCTGCAAGACCTTTTCGCTACGCGTGCCGCGCAGAATGTCGATCAGATGCCCCGCGCCGAAATGGAAACCACTGGCCTTCTGCGCGCGATACACGCACGACAGCGCCATCTGCGCCTCGCGCGTCGCGTCCCACGACGCCGGCGGTTCCAGACACGTATCGCAGTTGCCGCACGGCGTGCTCGTCTCGCCGAAGTAGGCGAGCAGGCGCACGCGGCGGCACGTCGCGGCTTCACAAAGGCCGAGGAGCGCGTCGAGCTTGCCTGTCTGCACGCGCTTGTGCGCGTCGTCAGCGACGGATTCGTCGATCATCTTGCGCTGCTGCACGACATCGCCCAGGCCGTACGCCATCCACGCGTTCGCGGGCAGGCCGTCGCGGCCCGCGCGCCCGGTTTCCTGGTAATAGCCTTCGACGCTCTTCGGCAAATCCAGGTGCGCCACGAACCGCACGTCCGGCTTGTCGATGCCCATGCCGAACGCGATCGTCGCGCACATCACGATGCCTTCCTCGCGCTGGAACATCTCCTGATGCTTCTGGCGCGTCTCGAACTCCATGCCGGCGTGGTACGGCAACGCGCGAACGCCCTGCCCCTTGAGCCAGTCGGCGGTTTCCTCCACCTTCCGGCGCGAGAGGCAATAGACCACGCCCGCGTCCGTCGTGCCGTCCTTGTTCGTGTGCTCGGCGCGAATGAAGTCGAGCAGTTGCGAGCGCGCGTTGTCCTTCTCGACGATCCGATAGCGGATATTCGGCCGGTCGAAGCTCGACACGAAGATGCGCGCGTCGTCGAGCGCAAGGCGGTGCACGATTTCATCGCGCGTGATCGCGTCCGCCGTTGCGGTGAGCGCGATGCGCGGCACGTTCGGGAAACGCTCGTGCAGCACCGACAGCTGAATGTATTCAGGCCGGAAGTCGTGGCCCCATTGCGAGACGCAGTGCGCCTCGTCGATCGCAAAAAGTCCAACAGGCGAGCTTTCGAGCAGGTCGAGAAACCGCGGCGTCATGAGACGCTCTGGCGCGACGTACAGCAGATCGATGCTGCCGTTGCGCAGCGCCCGTTCGGTCGCGGCGGCTTCCGCGCCCGAAAGCGTGGAATTGAGATACGCCGCGCGCACGCCCAGTTCGGTGAGCGCGGCAACCTGATCCTGCATTAGCGCAATCAGCGGCGAAACGACGATGCCCGCGCCGAAGCCAGCCTCTTTGCGTACCAGCGACGGAATCTGATAGCACAGCGACTTTCCGCCGCCCGTCGGCATCAACACGAGCGAATCGCCGCCGTTCGCGACATGTTCGACGATTTCCGCCTGCTGTCCGCGAAAGGCCGGATAGCCGAATACTTCGTTGAGGATTTCGAGCGGACGGGACATAGGAAAGAAGCGCGGACTGCGGCGTGGAGGATAACGAATTCTATCAACGCGAGCGCGCGCGCCCACGCGTGAATCGCAACGTTAGCCGTTCGGCCGACGCGCGAGAACGAAAAGAAGCGGCGAAAAAAAACCGCCCGGCGAAAACCGGGCGGTTCTAGGTGCTACGAGCGAAAGACGCTTACTCGTTGGTATGCGGCTGCTGCTCCGTTGCCGGGGCTTCCGGCGTACCGAAATCGAATGCCTCTTCGGCAGCGATCTGGTCGAAGCGTTCGCGATCCGACATTTCCTTGCTCTTGCGCGCCTTGTGGAACGCGAGACCCGTACCGGCCGGAATCAGACGGCCGACGATCACGTTTTCCTTCAGACCGCGCAGATCGTCGCGCTTGCCCATGATCGCCGCTTCGGTCAGCACGCGAGTCGTTTCCTGGAACGACGCCGCCGAGATGAACGAATCGGTCGAGAGCGAAGCCTTCGTGATACCGAGCAGCACGTTCTCGTACGTCGCCGGACGCTTGTCTTCCGCGATCATGCGGTCGTTCTCGTCGAGCATGTCCGACCGCTCGACTTGTTCGCCCGGAATGAAGCGCGTATCGCCGTTGTCGACGATCTGCACGCGGCGCAGCATCTGACGCACGATCACTTCAATGTGCTTGTCGTTGATCTTCACGCCTTGCAGACGGTACACGTCCTGCACTTCGTCCACGATGTAGCGCGACAACGCCTCGATACCCTGCAGACGCAGGATGTCGTGCGGATCCGCAGGACCGTCGACGATCATTTCGCCCTTGTTGACGACCTGACCATCGTGCACCAGCACCTGCTTTTCCTTCGCGATCAGGAACTCGTGCTGATTGCCCTCGAGGTCCGTGATGACGAGACGCTGCTTGCCCTTCGTGTCCTTACCGAACGACGTCGTACCCGTGACTTCCGCCAGAATGCCGGCGTCCTTCGGCGAGCGCGCTTCGAACAGTTCGGCCACGCGCGGCAGACCACCGGTAATGTCACGCGTCTTCTGCGCTTCAACCGGGATACGCGCCAGCACTTCACCGACCTGCACTTGCTGACCATCCTTCACGGTGATCAGTGCGCCGACCTGGAAGCCGATCTGCACCGAATGCTCGGTGTTCGGGATCTTCACTTCCTCGCCGTTCGCGTCGAGCAGCTTGACCTGCGGACGCACGCTCTTGCCAGCCTGCGAGCCGCGGCGCTTCGCGTCGATCACGACGAGCGTCGAAAGACCGGTCACGTCGTCGATCTGCTTGGCGACCGTCACGCCTTCCTCGACGTTTTCGAACTTCACCGTACCGCCCCACTCGGTGATGATCGGACGCGTCAGCGGATCCCATTGCGCGAGTTGCGAGCCGGCCTTGATCGTTGCGCCGTCGAGTTGCAGCAGCGTCGCGCCGTATGGAATCTTGTGACGCTCACGCTCGCGACCGAGGTCGTCCGCGATGATCGCTTCGCCCGAACGCGAAATGACGACCTGCTCGCCCTTCGCGTTGGTCACGTAGCGCATCGTGGCCGTGAAACGCACCGTACCGTTGCTCTTCGCTTCCACCGTCGATGCAACCGCCGCACGCGATGCCGCACCACCGATGTGGAACGTACGCATGGTCAGCTGCGTGCCCGGCTCGCCGATCGACTGCGCCGCGATCACGCCGACCGCTTCGCCCACGTTCACGCGCGAGCCGCGGCCGAGGTCGCGGCCGTAGCACGCGGCGCACAGGCCGTAGCGCGTTTCGCAGGTGAGCGGCGTGCGCACGCGCACTTCGTCGATGCCGAGACGCTCGATCTCTTCCACCGCGTCTTCGTCCAGCAGATCGCCGGAAGCGAACAGCGTTTCCTGCGTTTCCGGATTGACGACGTCCGCCACCGCGACGCGACCGAGAATACGGTCACGCAGCGCTTCGACGACTTCACCGCCTTCGACCAACGCCTTCATCGCCACGCCGTTCGACGTACCGCAATCGTCTTCGACCACGACCAGATCCTGCGTCACGTCCACGAGACGACGCGTCAGGTAACCCGAGTTCGCCGTCTTCAGTGCCGTATCCGCCAGACCCTTACGCGCGCCGTGCGTCGAGATGAAGTACTGCAGCACGTTCAGGCCTTCGCGGAAGTTCGCGGTAATCGGCGTCTCGATAATCGAGCCGTCCGGCTTCGCCATCAGGCCGCGCATACCGGCCAGCTGACGAATCTGCACCGCGGAACCACGCGCGCCCGAGTCGGCCATCATGTAGATGGAGTTGAACGACTCCTGCTTCGTCTCGTTGCCGTCACGGTCGATGACCGGTTCGGTTGCGAGCTGCTCCATCATCGCCTTGCCGACGCTTTCCGACGTTGCCGACCAGATGTCGACCACGTTGTTGTAGCGCTCCTGCGCGGTGACGAGACCCGACATGTACTGACGGTCGTATTCCTTCACCTTCTTCGCGGCGTCGCCGACGATCGTCTCTTTCTGCGGCGGCACGAGCATGTCGTCCACGCAAATCGAGATACCGGCGCGCGTCGCGAGGCGGAAGCCCATCTGCATCAGCTGGTCGGCGAAGATCACCGTTTCGCGCAGACCGCACTTGCGGAACGCCGTGTTGATCAGGCGCGAAATTTCCTTCTTCTTCAGCGGCTTGTTCAGCACCGAGAACGGCAGGCCCGGCGGCAGAATCTCCGACAGGATCGAACGGCCGACGGTCGTCGCGTACAGCGTGACCTTCGGCACGAACTTCGGCGCACCTTCGCTCGTGTCTTCGTTCGCCACCATTTCGGTGATACGCACGTTGACGCGCGAAGCCAGCTCGACTTCCTTGTTCTCGTACGCGCGGATCACTTCCGACACGCCCGTGAACGTGAGTCCCTCGCCCTTGCCGTTGATCGCTTCACGCGATGCGTAGTACAGGCCGAGCACGATATCCTGCGACGGCACGATCGACGGATCGCCGTTGGCCGGGAACAGGACGTTGTTCGACGCCAGCATCAGCGTGCGCGCTTCCATCTGCGCTTCGAGCGACAGCGGCACGTGAACGGCCATCTGGTCACCGTCGAAGTCGGCGTTGAACGCCGCGCAAACCAGCGGGTGCAGCTGGATTGCCTTACCTTCGATCAGCACCGGCTCGAAAGCCTGAATGCCGAGACGGTGCAGCGTCGGCGCGCGGTTCAGCATGACCGGATGCTCGCGGATCACCTCTTCGAGGATGTCCCACACCACCGGCGTCTGGTTCTCGACTTCCTTCTTCGCAGCCTTGATGGTGGTAGCGACACCCATCACTTCCAGCTTGTTGAAGATGAACGGCTTGAACAGTTCGAGCGCCATCAGCTTCGGCAGGCCGCACTGATGCAGCTTGAGCGTCGGGCCGACCACGATCACCGAACGGCCCGAGTAGTCCACGCGCTTACCGAGCAGGTTCTGACGGAAACGACCGCCCTTGCCCTTGATCATGTCAGCGAGCGACTTCAGCGGACGCTTGTTCGCGCCGGTCATCGCCTTACCGCGACGGCCGTTGTCGAGCAGCGAATCGACGGCTTCCTGCAGCATCCGCTTTTCGTTGCGGACGATGATTTCAGGCGCCTTCAGTTCGAGCAGACGCTTCAACCGGTTGTTACGGTTGATGACGCGGCGATACAGGTCGTTCAGGTCCGACGTCGCGAAACGGCCGCCGTCGAGCGGCACGAGCGGACGCAGTTCCGGCGGCAGCACCGGCAGCACTTCGAGCACCATCCAGTCAGGCTTGATGCCCGAACGCTGGAAAGCCTCGAGCACCTTCAGGCGCTTCGCGTACTTCTTGATCTTCGCTTCGGAACCCGTGTTCTTGAGCTCGGTGCGCAGCAGTTCGACCTGCTCGTCGATGTTGATCGAACGCAGCAGTTCGCGCACGCCTTCCGCGCCCATTTCGGCACGGAATTCGTCACCGTACTCTTCGACCTTGTTGTAGTAATCCTCTTCCGTCATGATCTGCCGCGCTTTCAGCGGCGTCATGCCCGGATCGATCACCACGTACGCTTCGAAGTACAGCACGCGCTCGATGTCGCGCAGCGTCATGTCGAGCACCATGCCCAGACGCGACGGCAGCGACTTCAAAAACCAGATGTGCGCGACCGGCGAAGCGAGTTCGATGTGGCCCATGCGCTCGCGGCGCACCTTGGCCAGCGTCACTTCGACGCCGCACTTCTCGCAGATCACGCCACGGTGCTTGAGGCGCTTGTACTTGCCGCACAGGCACTCGTAGTCCTTGATCGGCCCGAAAATCTTCGCGCAAAACAGACCATCCCGCTCCGGCTTGAACGTGCGGTAGTTGATGGTCTCCGGCTTCTTCACTTCGCCGAACGACCACGAACGGATCTTGTCGGGCGACGCGAGGCCGATCTTGATCGCATCAAAAACTTCTTCTTGTTGGACTTGCTTGAATAGATCGAGCAGAGCTTTCATTGCTTTCTCTCCGTAGTCCGATTAGTTGCGGTCGAGATCGATGTCGATACCGAGCGAGCGGATTTCCTTCACCAACACGTTGAAGGATTCCGGCATGCCGGCGTCGATCACGTGATCGCCCTTGACGAGGTTCTCATACACCTTCGTCCGGCCCGTCACGTCGTCCGACTTGACCGTCAGCATTTCCTGCAGCACATACGATGCGCCATACGCCTCGAGCGCCCACACTTCCATTTCACCGAAACGCTGGCCACCGAACTGCGCCTTACCACCCAGCGGCTGCTGCGTGACGAGCGAGTACGGACCGGTCGAACGCGCGTGCATCTTGTCGTCGACCAGGTGGTGCAGCTTCAGGTAATGCATGTAGCCGACCGTCACCTTGCGCTCGAACGGCTCGCCGGTGCGGCCGTCGTGCAGCGTGACCTGGTTCTTCGACGCGTTCATGCCGAGGTTCTGCGCCACGTCGTCCGGGAACGCGAGGTCCAGCGCGCGCGACATTTCGTCTTCCGTCGCGCCGTCGAACACCGGCGTCGCGAACGGCACGCCTTCGCGCAGGTTCTTCGCCAGTTCCACGATTTCGTCGTCCGAGAAGCCTTCCAGCTCTTCCTTGCGGCCCGACTCGTTGTAGATCTGCGTGAGGAACTGACGCAGTTCTTCGATCTTCGCCTGACGCTGCATCATTTCGCCGATGCGCCAGCCGAGACCCTTCGCGGCCCAGCCCAGATGCACTTCGAGAATCTGACCCACGTTCATCCGCGACGGCACGCCGAGCGGATTCAGCACGACGTCGGCCGGACGGCCATCGGCCATGTACGGCATGTCTTCGATCGGCACGATCTTCGACACGACGCCCTTGTTACCGTGACGGCCCGCCATCTTGTCGCCAGGCTGCAGGCGACGCTTCACGGCGAGATACACCTTGACCATCTTCAGCACGCCCGGCGGCAGTTCGTCGCCTTGCGTGAGCTTCTTACGCTTCTCTTCGAACGCGAGGTCGAATTGGTGACGCTTCTGCTCGATCGAGTCCTTGATGGCTTCGAGCTGCGCCGCTGCTTCTTCGTCCGCGAGGCGGATGTCGAACCAGTGGTAGTGGTCGAGGTCTTCGAGGTACGCGAGGTCGATCTTCGTGCCCTTCGCGAGCTTCTTCGGACCGCCGTTCGCGACCTTGCCGTTCAGCATGCGCGCGAGACGCGAGAACGCGTCGCCTTCCACGATACGAAGCTGGTCGTTCAGGTCCAGGCGGTAACGCTTCAGTTCATCGTCGATGATCTGTTGCGCGCGCTTGTCGCGCGTGATGCCTTCGCGCGTGAACACCTGCACGTCGATGACCGTGCCGCTCATGCCCGACGGCACGCGCAGCGACGTGTCCTTCACGTCCGATGCCTTCTCGCCGAAGATCGCGCGCAGCAGCTTTTCTTCCGGCGTCAGCTGGGTTTCGCCCTTCGGCGTGACCTTGCCGACCAGCACGTCGCCCGCTTCGACTTCCGCGCCGATGTACACGATGCCCGACTCGTCGAGACGGCCAAGCTGCACTTCCGCGAGGTTCGAAATGTCGCGCGTGATTTCTTCCGGTCCGAGCTTCGTGTCGCGAGCCACGACGTTCAGTTCTTCGATGTGGATCGACGTGTAACGATCGTCCGCGACGACCTTTTCCGAGATCAGGATCGAGTCTTCGAAGTTGTAGCCGTTCCACGGCATGAACGCGACCAGCATGTTCTGGCCGAGCGCGAGCTCGCCCAGATCCGTCGAGGCGCCGTCGGCCAGCACGTCACCGCGCGAGACCTTGTCGCCCATCTTCACGATCGGACGCTGGTTGATGTTCGTGTTCTGGTTCGAACGCGTGTACTTGATCAGGTTGTAGATGTCCACGCCGACATCGCCGGCGACGGCTTCATCGTCGTTCACGCGAATCACGATACGGCCCGCGTCCACGTAATCCACGACACCGCCACGCATGGCCTGAACCGTCGTGCCCGAGTCGACCGCCACGGTACGCTCGATGCCCGTACCGACGACCGGCTTTTCCGGACGCAGACACGGCACGGCCTGACGCTGCATGTTCGAGCCCATCAACGCGCGGTTCGCGTCGTCGTGCTCGAGGAACGGAATCAGCGATGCCGCGACCGACACGATCTGCGACGGCGCCACGTCCATGTACTGAATGCGGTCCGGCGTGACCATCAGCGTTTCGCCGGCTTCTCGCGACGACACGAGTTCGTCGGTCAGCGTGCCGTCTACGGCCACTGCGGCGTTCGCCTGCGCGATCACGTAACGGCCTTCTTCGATCGCCGACAGGTAGTCGATCTGGTCCGTCACCTTGCCGTCCACGACCTTGCGATACGGCGTTTCGAGGAAGCCGTATTCGTTCAGGTGCGCGTACAGCGCGAGCGAGTTGATCAGGCCGATGTTCGGACCTTCCGGCGTTTCGATCGGGCACACGCGGCCGTAGTGCGTCGGATGCACGTCGCGGACTTCGAAGCCTGCGCGTTCACGCGTCAGACCGCCCGGGCCGAGTGCGGAAACGCGACGCTTGTGCGTGATCTCCGACAGCGGGTTGGTCTGGTCCATGAACTGCGACAGCTGCGACGAACCGAAGAACTCGCGAATCGCCGACGAAATCGGCTTCGAGTTGATCAAGTCGTGCGGCATCAGGTTTTCGCTTTCGGCCTGGCCGAGGCGTTCCTTCACAGCACGCTCGACACGCACGAGACCCGCGCGGAACTGGTTCTCCGCGAGTTCGCCGACGCAACGCACGCGACGATTGCCCAAGTGGTCGATGTCGTCCACTTCGCCCTTGCCGTTACGCAGCTCGACGAGAATCTTGATGGTCGCGAGGATGTCGTCGTCCTGCAGCGTCATCGGCCCGATGATTTCATCGCGGCCCACGCGGCGGTTGAACTTCATGCGGCCGACCTTCGACAGGTCGTACGCGTCTTCGCTGTAGAACAGACGATTAAACAGCGCCTCGACCGCTTCTTCGGTCGGCGGTTCGCCCGGACGCATCATGCGGTAGATCGCGATACGCGCGGCCATCTTGTCCGCGGTTTCGTCGATACGCAGCGTCGACGAGATGTACGGACCCTGGTCGAGATCGTTCGTGTACAGCGTCTGGATTTCCTTGACCTTCGCTTCGCGCAGCTTCTCGAGGACCGTTTCGGTGATTTCCTCGTTGGCGTTCGCAATGACTTCGCCCGTGTCGGGATCGATCACGTTCTTCGCGAGCACGCGGCCGAGCAGATACTCCTCGGGCACCGAGATGAACTTCGTCTTGGCGTTTTCGAGGTCGCGAATGTGTTTCGCGTTGATCCGCTTGTCCTTCGTGACGATGACGTTGCCTTCGCGATCCTGAATGTCGAAGCGCGCAACTTCACCGCGCAGGCGCTCGGGCACGAATTCCATCTGCGCGCCTTCGCTCATCAGCGCGAAGTTGTCGAATACGAAGAAGTTCGCGAGGATCTGTTCCGGCGTCAGGCCGATGGCCTTCAGCAGAATCGTGACCGGCATTTTGCGGCGACGGTCGACGCGGAAGTACAGCACGTCCTTCGGGTCGAACTCGAAGTCGAGCCACGAACCGCGGTAAGGAATGATGCGCGCCGAGAACAGCAGCTTGCCGGAGCTATGCGTCTTGCCCTTGTCGTGCTCGAAGAACACGCCCGGCGAACGGTGGAGCTGCGACACGATCACGCGCTCAGTACCGTTGATGACGAAAGAACCAGTCGGCGTCATGAGCGGAATTTCGCCCATGTACACTTCCTGTTCCTTGACTTCCTTCACGACAGGCTTGCTCGGCGACTCTTTGTCGAGCAGAACGAGACGAACCTTCGCGCGCAGGGCGGAGCAATAGGTCAGGCCGCGCTGCTGGCATTCCTTGATGTTGAATGCGGGCGGCGACAGCATGTAGCTGACGAATTCCAGCCGCGCAAAGCCATTGTGCGAAACGATCGGGAAAACAGAGGTGAACGCAGCTTGCAAGCCTTCTGCCTTGCGCTGCGAAGAAGACGTCTCCGCTTGCAGAAACGTCTGGAATGATTCAAGCTGGGTCGCCAGCAAAAAGGGAACTTGGTGAACGATGGGGCGCTTCGCGAAACTCTTGCGAATACGCTTCTTCTCGGTGAAGGAATATTGCATACGATCTCCGAATCACGGCGGGCGTTACCGAGGCGGGATACCTCGACGACACGGCCCGGTGTTCACCGACTGAGACCCGCGCCGCTGTCCGGGGAGGACGCGCGAGTCTAGAAGCTTGGTGGTTGGCCGCTACCAACCGCTGGCTGACGGCAGCGGATGCCTGTGTTTCCCGCTACCCGACCAAACTTGCCTTCTGCAGTCGCTTCAGAAGACAAAGACAACTGCCGGAATATATTGCCGATCCGACCGTTGTCTTTGGCTTCTGCGGGGCCGTTTATGCTTGCCAACGCGCATAAAAACTCGGACCCCACAAAGCACAAAAAGGCCGGCGGTGAAAAACCGCCAGCCTTCGCACAGCGCAATGAAACTTACTTGATTTCAGCCTTCGCGCCTGCGTCTTCCAGCTTCTTCTTCGCTTCTTCAGCAGCAGCCTTGGGCACCGCTTCCTTGATGGGCTTCGGTGCGCCGTCGACCAGGTCCTTCGCTTCCTTCAGGCCGAGACCCGTCAGTTCACGAACAGCCTTAATGACCGAGACCTTGTTCGCGCCGGCTTCGAGCAGGTTCACCGTGAATTCGGTTTGCTCTTCAGCAGCAGCGGCAGCACCGCCAGCAGCCGGGCCAGCGACCGCAACAGCAGCTGCCGACACGCCAAACTTCTCTTCGAACGCCTTGACCAGCTCGTTCAGTTCCAGAACCGACATCGCGCCAACGGCTTCCAGGATGTCTTCTTTTGCGATTGCCATTTGAAATACTCCTAAATTGAATTCGGATCGAGCTAGCGATCTTTACCTAACTGAGCAACTGTGGCTCAAGCGTGACGTTATGCAGCTTCGCCTTGCTTCTCTGCCAGCGCGGCGAGAGCGCGCGCGAAGCCGGAAACAGGTGCTTGCATGACGAACAACAGCTTGGAGAGCAGCTCTTCGCGGCTCGGGATGTTGGCCAGCGCTTGCACGCCCGCCTTGTCCATCACCTTGCCTTCGTAGGAACCAGCCTTGATGATCAACTTGTCATTGCTCTTGCCGAAGTCGTTGACGACCTTGGCTGCGGCAATGGCATCTTCCGAGATGCCGTAGATCAGAGGACCGGTCATCTGCTCAGCCAGCGGAGCGAACGGGGTACCTTCGACGGCGCGACGCGCCAGCGTGTTCTTCAACACGCGCAGATACACCTGTTGCTCACGCGCTTTCGCGCGCAGCTTGGTCAGATCGCCAACCGTGATCCCACGATACTCAGCGAGCACCATCGTCTGAGCCTTCGCGACTTGCGCGGCGACTTCAGCGACGACTGCCTGCTTATCTTCTTTGTTCAGTGGCACGGTTAAACCTCCAGATTCGATGCACTCAGGTGTCCAACCTTCATGCACCACGTTCGACAACGGCGTCCGACTGTTAGGAGTATTTCAAGCGGTTGGTGACCATCTGAGAACGATCGACAACCGGCTTCAACCACTGCAAAACTGTTTCGGGTTCGCCATCTGCGTTGGCTTGAATTAAGGCGCCGCCCAACTGCTGCACCGCCACCAACGGTCTTTGACAACCGGCTGCTCAACGAAACGACTGTTGCGCAACCGCCCAAAGCCCTTGAGAACGCGGTCTAGCGACCGCGTCTAGATTCTTACTGTTGCGCGAGCGTGGCTTGGTCCACGCGAACGCCAACACCCATCGTGCTCGACAGCGCGATCTTGCGCAGATACACGCCCTTGCTCGTCGCCGGCTTAGCCTTGTTCAGCGCATCGATCAGCGCCGACAAGTTCTGACGCAGCGAAGCGGGTTCGAACGAAGCACGGCCGATCGTGCCGTGAATGATACCGGCTTTGTCGACACGGAATTGCACCTGACCAGCCTTGGCATTCTTGACCGCTTGAGCGACGTCCGGTGTCACGGTGCCGACCTTCGGGTTCGGCATGAGGCCGCGCGGACCGAGGATCTGGCCCAACGTACCGACCACGCGCATCGTGTCCGGCGAAGCGATCACGACGTCGAAGTTCAGATTGCCGGCCTTGACTTGCTCAGCCAGGTCTTCCATGCCGACCACGTCCGCGCCAGCTGCACGTGCTTGCTCGGCCTTGTCGCCTTGCGCGAACACTGCAACGCGAACCGACTTGCCGGTGCCGGCGGGCAGAACGACGGAACCACGAACCACTTGGTCCGACTTCTTCGCGTCGATGCCGAGCTGAACGGCAACGTCGATCGACTCGTCGAACTTGGCGTTTGCGCATTCCTTGATCAGGTTCAGCGCGTCGTCGATCGGATACAGCTTCTGACGATCGACCTTGTTTGCAAATGCCTGAAGGCGCTTCGAAAGCTTAGCCATTTACACGCCCTCCACAGTGATACCCATCGAACGCGCGCTACCGGCGATGGTGCGCACGGCTGCGTCCAGATCAGCTGCCGTAAGGTCCGGCATCTTGGTCTTCGCGATTTCTTCCGCTTGAGCGCGGGTGATGTTGCCGACCTTGTCGGTGTGCGGCTTGCTCGAACCCTTTTGCACTGCCGCTGCCTTCTTGATCAGAACGGTAGCCGGCGGCGTCTTCATGATGAACGTGAAGCTCTTGTCCGCGAATGCCGTAATGACGACCGGCACCGGCAGACCCGGCTCCATGCCCTGAGTCTGCGCGTTGAACGCCTTGCAGAACTCCATGATGTTCAGGCCGCGCTGGCCCAGCGCCGGACCGACCGGCGGCGACGGATTGGCTTTACCTGCAGGAATCTGCAGCTTGATAAAGCCGATGATTTTCTTTGCCATGTTGAAAACCTCTGCTGAACGCGTGAGCGTTCGGTGAGTGATAGCGCGCGTTCGACTTGACGACTACTGACGCTCCTCAACGGCCATTACGCGGGCCGTAAGCGCGAATCGCGCGAGGCCGATGACCTCGCGCGACGTATTCTTAAACCTTTTCGACCTGGCCGAACTCAAGCTCAACCGGCGTCGATCGCCCGAAGATCGTGACTGAAACGCGAACGCGGGACTTCTCGTAGTTGACTTCCTCGACGTTGCCGTTGAAGTCGGTGAACGGGCCTTCCTTCACACGCACCATCTCGCCGACTTCGAAAAGGGTCTTTGGCCGCGGCTTCTCGACACCTTCCTGCATCTGCGACATGATCTTCTCGACCTCGCGCGGCGAAATCGGGCTCGGCCGATTGCGTGCACCGCCGACGAAACCCGTGACCTTCGCCGTGTTCTTCACGAGGTGCCAGGTCTCATCCGTCATTTCCATCTCGACCAGGACGTAGCCCGGGAAGAAACGACGCTCGGTGACCGATTTGTGGCCACCCTTGACTTCCACTACTTCCTCGGTCGGAACAAGAATCTGACCGAATTGGTCCTGCATTCCTGCCCGCTCGATGCGCTCCTGAAGCGCACGTTGCACGCTCTTCTCCATGCCGGAGTAGGCGTGCACTACATACCAACGCTTTCCACTCGGAGATGTCGGAGTATCGCTCATATCATTTCCAACCCAGAATCGCCGAGAAAATTACCCATTCGATTGACTTGTCGCTAAGCCAAAGGAAGATGGCCATGATGAGGACGAATGCGAAGACCACCAGCGTGGTCTGCGTCGCCTCTTTTCGCGTAGGCCAAACGACCTTTCGCACTTCTTTGTACGAGTCCTTCGCGAAGGCGATGAAGCCCTTCCCAGGCGCAGACAGAAGGCCGACAGCGACACCAGCAACCAAACCGACAGCAAGCGCCGCACCGCGGACATACCACTCTTGGCCGCTGAGCAGAAAGAAACCCACGAACCCGGCCAAGACCAACAATACCCCAGCCACCAACATCAACTTATCGCTGGAAGTATTTACAGTTTCGACTGAAGGATTCGCCATAACACCTTAAGCAGCGCCACCTGGCGCGAGAATGTGGCAGGGGCAGAGGGAATCGAACCCCCAACCTTCGGTTTTGGAGACCGACGCTCTGCCAGTTGAGCTATACCCCTAAACCGTTTGGGGCCGACGGTTTCGCCGACCCCGAAAACTACAGACTACCGAGAGATCTCTGGCTCTTACTCGATAATCTTCGCAACGACACCTGCGCCGACGGTACGGCCGCCTTCGCGGATTGCGAAGCGCAGACCTTCTTCCATGGCGATCGGGGCGATCAGCTTGACCGTGATCGACACGTTGTCGCCCGGCATCACCATTTCCTTGTCCTTCGGCAGCTCGATCGAGCCCGTCACGTCCGTCGTACGGAAGTAGAACTGCGGACGGTAGTTGTTGAAGAACGGCGTGTGACGGCCGCCTTCGTCCTTGCTCAGCACGTACACTTCAGCGGTGAAGTGCGTGTGCGGCGTGATCGAACCCGGCTTGGCCAGCACTTGGCCGCGCTCGACGTCTTCACGCTTCGTGCCGCGCAGCAGGATACCGACGTTGTCGCCCGCCTGACCCTGGTCGAGCAGCTTGCGGAACATTTCCACGCCCGTGCAGGTGGTCTTCACCGTCGGCTTGATACCGACGATTTCGATTTCCTCGCCGACCTTGATGACGCCGCGCTCGACGCGGCCCGTCACCACCGTGCCACGACCCGAGATCGAGAACACGTCTTCCACCGGCATCAGGAAGGCGCCGTCAACTGCGCGCTCCGGCGTCGGGATGTACGTGTCCAGCGCGTCGGCCAGGTTCATGATCGCCACTTCGCCGAGTTCGCCCTTGTCGCCTTCCAGCGCGAGCTTGGCCGAACCCTTGATGATCGGCGTGTCGTCGCCCGGGAAGTCGTACTTCGAGAGCAGCTCGCGCACTTCCATTTCGACGAGCTCGAGCAGTTCGGCGTCGTCCACCATGTCGCACTTGTTCAGGAACACGATGATGTACGGCACGCCGACCTGACGGGCCAGCAGGATGTGCTCGCGCGTTTGCGGCATCGGGCCGTCAGCGGCCGAGCACACCAGGATCGCGCCGTCCATCTGCGCGGCGCCCGTGATCATGTTCTTCACGTAGTCGGCGTGGCCCGGGCAATCGACGTGTGCGTAGTGGCGGTTAGCCGTTTCGTACTCGACGTGCGCGGTGTTGATGGTAATGCCGCGTGCCTTTTCTTCCGGCGCCGCGTCGATCTGGTCGTACGCCTTGGCTTCGCCGCCGAACTTCTGCGTGAGCACCGTCGTGATCGCTGCCGTCAGCGTGGTCTTGCCGTGGTCAACGTGACCGATCGTGCCCACGTTCACGTGCGGCTTGGTCCGCTCGAATTTACCTTTGGCCATTTTCGACTCCTAACAGGATTTTCGCACCTTGCGCCGCGCGCAACTTTCTAGACTGATACAGCTGGTGCCCATGGGCAGGATCGAACTGCCGACCTCTCCCTTACCAAGGGAGTGCTCTACCACTGAGCCACATGGGCACTACAAAACCGACACTGGAGCGGGTGAAGGGAATCGAACCCTCGTCATAAGCTTGGAAGGCTTCTGCTCTACCATTGAGCTACACCCGCGAGGGTTGGATTCCCTTACCGCTTGAATTCTGGTGGAGGAGGTTGGATTCGAACCAACGTAGGCGTAAGCCAACAGATTTACAGTCTGCCCCCTTTAGCCACTCGGGCACCCCTCCGCAGAGAACTATCGATTATGGGGTAACAACACGCGGTTGTCAAGTGCTTCTTGCGAAGCAAATCGATAAGGCTCTCACTTATAGTCGGTCGCCCCAAACGCAAAAACCCCACCTTTGCGGGGTGGGGTTTTTGTTTGTGGCAAGGAGGAGCCTGACGATTACCTACTTTCACACGGGCAATCCGCACTATCATCGGCGTGGAGTCGTTTCACGGTCCTGTTCGGGATGGGAAGGGGTGGGACCGACTCGCTATGGTCATCAGGCTTTAAGGGGATGTTGTATCGCCATTGGGGGCGCTACAACCAATCGGGGAAGAAGTAGTAGTGAATTCGGGTGGCGATTGTCGCACACGCTGTGACTCGACCAGTGGCGCCCTCTTCGAGGGTGGGGTCCAAGTAAGCGCTGAAGCGCTAACTTTGACCGACAAAACACACTGGTTATAGGATCAAGCCTTACGGGCAATTAGTATCAGTTAGCTCAATGCATTACTGCACTTACACACCTGACCTATCAACGTCCTGGTCTGGAACGACCCTTCAAGGGGCTCGAAGCCCCGGGGATATCTCATCTTAAGGCGAGTTTCCCGCTTAGATGCTTTCAGCGGTTATCTCTTCCGAACATAGCTACCCGGCGATGCCACTGGCGTGACAACCGGTACACCAGAGGTTCGTCCACTCCGGTCCTCTCGTACTAGGAGCAGCCCCCTTCAAATATCCAACGCCCACGGCAGATAGGGACCAAACTGTCTCACGACGTTTTAAACCCAGCTCACGTACCTCTTTAAATGGCGAACAGCCATACCCTTGGGACCGGCTACAGCCCCAGGATGAGATGAGCCGACATCGAGGTGCCAAACACCGCCGTCGATATGAACTCTTGGGCGGTATCAGCCTGTTATCCCCAGAGTACCTTTTATCCGTTGAGCGATGGCCCTTCCATACAGAACCACCGGATCACTATGACCTGCTTTCGCACCTGCTCGACTTGTCGGTCTCGCAGTTAAGCACGCTTATGCCATTGCACTATCAGCACGATTTCCGACCGTACCTAGCGTACCTTCGTACTCCTCCGTTACGCTTTGGGAGGAGACCGCCCCAGTCAAACTGCCTACCATGCACTGTCCCCGATCCGGATCACGGACCAAGGTTAGAACCTCAAACAAACCAGGGTGGTATTTCAAGGACGGCTCCACCGAAACTGGCGTTCCGGTTTCATAGCCTCCCACCTATCCTACACAGATCGGTTCAAAGTCCAATGCAAAGCTACAGTAAAGGTTCATGGGGTCTTTCCGTCTAGCCGCGGGGAGATTGCATCATCACAAACACTTCAACTTCGCTGAGTCTCGGGAGGAGACAGTGTGGCCATCGTTACGCCATTCGTGCAGGTCGGAACTTACCCGACAAGGAATTTCGCTACCTTAGGACCGTTATAGTTACGGCCGCCGTTTACCGGGACTTCAATCAAGAGCTTGCACCCCATCATTTAATCTTCCGGCACCGGGCAGGCGTCACACCCTATACGTCCACTTTCGTGTTTGCAGAGTGCTGTGTTTTTATTAAACAGTCGCAGCCACCAGTTTATTGCAACCCTTTCACCCTCCTGGCGCAGGCCAGTCAAGCTACCAGGGCGTACCTTATCCCGAAGTTACGGTACCAATTTGCCGAGTTCCTTCTCCCGAGTTCTCTCAAGCGCCTTAGAATACTCATCTCGCCCACCTGTGTCGGTTTGCGGTACGGTCATCGTTAGACTGAAGCTTAGAGGCTTTTCTTGGAACCACTTCCAATTGCTTCGTGACCGAAGTCACTCGCGCCACACCCTTGAATTACGTGCCCGGATTTGCCTAAGCACCTTCTCCAATGCAGCGACCGGGACGTCCAACACCCGGACAACCTTCCGCGATCCGTCCCCCCATCGCATCTAACAATGGTGCAGGAATATTGACCTGCTTCCCATCAGCTACGCATTTCTGCCTCGCCTTAGGGGCCGACTCACCCTACGCCGATGAACGTTGCGTAGGAAACCTTGGGCTTACGGCGAGGGGGCTTTTCACCCCCTTTATCGCTACTCATGTCAGCATTCGCACTTCCGATACCTCCAGCACGCTTTTCAACGCACCTTCGCAGGCTTACGGAACGCTCTCCTACCATGCGAGTAAAACTCGCATCCGCAGCTTCGGTGACTGGCTTGAGCCCCGTTACATCTTCCGCGCAGGACGACTCGATCAGTGAGCTATTACGCTTTCTTTAAAGGGTGGCTGCTTCTAAGCCAACCTCCTGACTGTTTTAGCCTTCCCACTTCGTTTCCCACTTAGCCAATCTTTGGGACCTTAGCTGGCGGTCTGGGTTGTTTCCCTCTTGACACCGGACGTTAGCACCCGATGTCTGTCTCCCGTGATTGCACTCTTCGGTATTCGGAGTTTGCTATGGCGTAGTAATCCGCAATGGACCCCACAACCATGACAGTGCTCTACCCCCGAAGGTGATACACGAGGCACTACCTAAATAGTTTTCGGAGAGAACCAGCTATTTCCAAGTTTGTTTAGCCTTTCACCCCTATCCACAGCTCATCCCCTAACTTTTCAACGTTAGTGGGTTCGGTCCTCCAGTACGTGTTACCGCACCTTCAACCTGGCCATGGATAGATCACTTGGTTTCGGGTCTACGCCCAGCAACTGATCGCCCTATTCGGACTCGCTTTCGCTACGCCTGCCTTAATCAGTTAAGCTCGCTACTGAACGTAAGTCGCTGACCCATTATACAAAAGGTACGCCGTCACCCGTTTCCAGGCTCCGACTGTTTGTATGCATGCGGTTTCAGGATCTATTTCACTCCCCTCCCGGGGTTCTTTTCGCCTTTCCCTCACGGTACTGGTTCACTATCGGTCGATCACGAGTATTTAGCCTTGGAGGATGGTCCCCCCATCTTCAGACAGGATTTCACGTGTCCCGCCCTACTTGTCGTACCCCTAGTTCTTTCATACTGTTTTCGCTTACAGGGCTATCACCTGCTATGGCCGCACTTTCCAGAGCGTTCAGCTAACAATACAAATAAAGAGTACAGGCTCTTCCCATTTCGCTCGCCACTACTTTGGGAATCTCGGTTGATTTCTTTTCCTGCGGTTACTTAGATGTTTCAGTTCACCGCGTTCGCTTCGCATAGCCTATGTATTCAGCTATGGATACTCCATACGGAGTGGGTTTCCCCATTCGGACATCTTCGGATCAATGCTCGTTTGCCAGCTCCCCGAAGCTTTTCGCAGGCTACCGCGTCCTTCATCGCCTGTGATCGCCAAGGCATCCACCACATGCACTTGTTCGCTTGACCCTATAACGAGTGTGTCTCGCGACACCTCTGTCATAGGCTGAGTATTCGCGTTGTGCCGTATTCCAAGTCATCAATTAAGATCACTTTTCATACTCGATACAATCACTACCCTGACTACCCTACTCGCACCCATCTCTAAGTGCTTTCAGATAATCTCTTTACTACTTCTTCCTGATTGTTAAAGAACGTTTAGCCGATAGGTGTCTTGCAATACCCACAGCATCAACTGGCTAGCAATCGCCAATGCAAAAAACTTCGCGATGAAGCGTTTTGCATTGAAGATTGATGGTGGAGGATGACGGGATCGAACCGACGACCCCCTGCTTGCAAAGCAGGTGCTCTCCCAGCTGAGCTAATCCCCCGTGTGCCTGACTCGAGTTCGAAGCTCGGTCAGCACTTGTTAGGGTGGTGGGTCTGGTTGGATTCGAACCAACGACCCCCGCCTTATCAAGACGGTGCTCTAACCGACTGAGCTACAGACCCTTAGCCTGTTTCTAAACCACAGCCGATAAGCGTGAGCGCTTCAATGCTTCGTGCATCAAGCTCGAGAAAGGAGGTGATCCAGCCGCACCTTCCGATACGGCTACCTTGTTACGACTTCACCCCAGTCATGAATCCTACCGTGGTGACCGTCCTCCTTGCGGTTAGACTAGCCACTTCTGGTAAAACCCACTCCCATGGTGTGACGGGCGGTGTGTACAAGACCCGGGAACGTATTCACCGCGGCATGCTGATCCGCGATTACTAGCGATTCCAGCTTCACGCAGTCGAGTTGCAGACTGCGATCCGGACTACGATCGGTTTTCTGGGATTGGCTCCACCTCGCGGCTTGGCAACCCTCTGTTCCGACCATTGTATGACGTGTGAAGCCCTACCCATAAGGGCCATGAGGACTTGACGTCATCCCCACCTTCCTCCGGTTTGTCACCGGCAGTCTCCTTAGAGTGCTCTTGCGTAGCAACTAAGGACAAGGGTTGCGCTCGTTGCGGGACTTAACCCAACATCTCACGACACGAGCTGACGACAGCCATGCAGCACCTGTGCGCCGGTTCTCTTTCGAGCACGTCCACCTCTCAGCAGACTTCCGACCATGTCAAGGGTAGGTAAGGTTTTTCGCGTTGCATCGAATTAATCCACATCATCCACCGCTTGTGCGGGTCCCCGTCAATTCCTTTGAGTTTTAATCTTGCGACCGTACTCCCCAGGCGGTCAACTTCACGCGTTAGCTACGTTACTAAGGAAATGAATCCCCAACAACTAGTTGACATCGTTTAGGGCGTGGACTACCAGGGTATCTAATCCTGTTTGCTCCCCACGCTTTCGTGCATGAGCGTCAGTGTTGGCCCAGGAGGCTGCCTTCGCCATCGGTATTCCTCCACATCTCTACGCATTTCACTGCTACACGTGGAATTCTACCTCCCTCTGCCACACTCAAAGCCTGCCAGTCACCAATGCAGTTCCCAGGTTAAGCCCGGGGATTTCACATCGGTCTTAACAGACCGCCTGCGCACGCTTTACGCCCAGTAATTCCGATTAACGCTCGCACCCTACGTATTACCGCGGCTGCTGGCACGTAGTTAGCCGGTGCTTATTCTTCCGGTACCGTCATCCTCCAGCCATATTAGGGCCGAAGTTTTCTTTCCGGACAAAAGTGCTTTACAACCCGAAGGCCTTCTTCACACACGCGGCATTGCTGGATCAGGGTTGCCCCCATTGTCCAAAATTCCCCACTGCTGCCTCCCGTAGGAGTCTGGGCCGTGTCTCAGTCCCAGTGTGGCTGGTCGTCCTCTCAGACCAGCTACAGATCGTCGCCTTGGTAGGCCTTTACCCCACCAACTAGCTAATCTGCCATCGGCCGCCCCTACAGCGCGAGGTCCGAAGATCCCCCGCTTTCCTCCGTAGATCGTATGCGGTATTAATCCGGCTTTCGCCGGGCTATCCCCCACTACAGGACACGTTCCGATGTATTACTCACCCGTTCGCCACTCGCCGCCAGGCCGAAGCCCGCGCTGCCGTCCGACTTGCATGTGTAAGGCATGCCGCCAGCGTTCAATCTGAGCCAGGATCAAACTCTTCAGTTCAATGCCTGTTACTGTTTTCGGTTGTTTTACCAACCGGTCGCTCACTCAACGTACTGACGATGATTAATCCGTCTCTCGACAGATAAACCTTCCTCTGATACTTCGTGTGAGACTCTTGATACTTTTGCTTGACCAATTCCGTAGAACCGGCCGCACTTACCATCAAGCGCCCACACTTATCGGCTGTTAGTTTTTAAAGAGCAATCCGCCAAGACTTTCCACTTCGCCATCGAGCACTTTGCTCGGCACCGCTTCGTCTTGCGTCGCTGCATCAGCAGCAGAGAAACGAGATTATGAAGAATCTTTTTCTCCTTGTCAACAGCTTTTTTCTGCTTTCGCTTTCAAAACTGAGGACTTCGGAGACCGCCTGTTTCTTTGGCGGCGCTCATCTTGCGACGAGGAGCGGAATTCTAGGCCAAGCAAACGCCAATGACAAGGTGATGACGCGAGATTTTTTGCGGACCATTCCCGGACGCCTATTTCGCCGTCCCGAGGACGACGTCCAGGGGCACCGCAGCCGCCATCGCGGCGTATCCGGCGTCGCTCGGGTGAATGTGATCGCCACTGTCGAAACGCCGCTGCAGCGCGCTCGGCCGGGACGGATCGCGCAGCGCCTGATCGAAGTCGATGACGCCATCGAACGCCCGGCTCGCGCGGAGGGACGTATTGACCGCCGTGCGAATCGCCTCGCGCTCCGGTGGCAGCGACGCCGGCGTGAGCGTCGCGCCGTAGATCTTCAGCCCGCGCTGGTGCGCCTGCGCGATGAGTCGTTGATATCCCCGCAGCAGCGCGTCGGCGTTGACCTCGGTATGCGGCGCATCGCAGTCGAGGCCGCCGTGCGCCGGCATCGCAGCGAAATTAATGTCGTTGATGCCGATCAGCACGATCACCGCGCGCACGCCCGGCTGCCGCAGCGCGTCGCGATCGAAGCGGCTCACCAGCGCCTCGCCATAGCAAGGCGAATTGCTGAGCAGCCGGTTTCCGCTGATGCCCACATTGACGACCGCCGCCTGCCCGCCGTTTTTCTGAGCGATTTCGCGTGCGAGAGCGTCCGGCCAGCGCCGATTGGCGTTCAGCGTCGAGCGCATGCCGTCGGTAATGGAATCCCCGATCGCGACGACTGCCCGCGCCGTCGGATTCTCCACTGACACGTTCGTCAGCCACGCATACTGCGTGAAGCGAGTCCGGAAGGCTGCGGGAGAAGCGTCGTCCGTGCGGTCTCCGGGCGTCGAAACGTAATTGACCTGGCTTGCAACGCGATGCCACGCGACGAGTTTCTGTTCTTTCCCGATGAACATGCTGACCGCGAGCGGCTGACCGGCTGCCACGTCGAACGCGAGCGGATCACTCGTGGCTTGCCCGCCCGGCGCGACCGTCACCGTCTTGTTGCCGGCGAATAGCACGTGCCGGGCGCTGGCGCCCTGTATCGCGGGGCTGCTACCGCTGACGGCACGCGCAACGCTCATCGACTCGACAACGAGCGGCGCGGTTCCATACACGTTGCTGATGCGCAAGCGCATTTGCTTGCCGGTAAGCTGCGGATAGATCACTTGCCGGACGGTTCGGCCCCCGACTTCCGGCGCGCGATAAAGCGGCGGCAGATTCGCGAGTTGCGGAATCGATTGAAGCGCCGTGCCCCAGGCGCTGACCCAATGGTCGTTGGCGGGCGATCCGGCCGTCTCGGCGGCAACCGCAAGCGACGCGGCGGTGAACGGGAAAGCAAGCGCGGCCGCGCACAGTGCGGCGAGATACTTGGGCTTCATTCGGCGGTGGCGTTCGGAAAAGATCTAAATTGTGCCCGATCGTCACAGCGAACGCGCCGCCGAATCGGGAAGAAAACGCGCGTCACCGACCCGCCCGCATCGATTGGCCTCACAATGCAGCCAATCCTTTTCACGACGTACCTCTATGCAACCCGAAAGCTCCACGCCCCGACTCCATTGGGAAGAGGACGGCGAAAGCCGTTCTGCTCGCTGGCGCTCCGAAAGCGGTAATCAGCCGCCGAAGCGTCTCGTCATCGGTCACGATCAAATGACCGCGGATCACGCCTACCGCCTCGCCTGCGAGGGCACGGCCATTCTCTGGCGCGGCGATTTCCAGAACGCGCGGCAGCTCCTGCAGGCGATGGCCCGGCGCATCGACAACAAGCCGCGCAAGGCAAAGAAAGCGGCGTCGGACAAAGACAAACCGCTGTCCCCGATCGATACCTTCAACCTGCACCGTCTCGCGCAGTCGCAGCGGGCGCGCACCCTCGCGATGCTCGTGCTTCCGCTCGACGAGCAGTACGTCATCCCACTGCGCCGCGCGCCGGACGTGCGCGAAGCGTGCGAGGAAGCGTACGGCCCGCCGCAGGAGCCGTCCGTGGTCTCGTTGCGCGAGGTCCTCGGTCTGATCGGCGCGCACGAGTGGCGCAAGAAGGGCGTCGAGATCAAGGCGACGGGCGGCCGCATTCATCCGTACTACGGCGTCTTTTCGCCGGTGCGCGGCGAGTACATCGATCTGATCGCGAATCAGCCGTTGCCGTCGACATCGCTCGCGTTCGACGTCGGCACCGGTACCGGCGTGCTCGCGGCGGTGCTGGCGCGGCGCGGCGTGGAGCGCGTCGTGGCCACGGATGTCGATGCGCGCGCTCTCGCCTGCGCTCGAGAGAACATCGACCGGCTCGGGCTGCGCAAGCAGGTGCAGGTCGTCGAGGCCGATCTCTTCCCGGAAGGACGCGCGCCGCTCGTCGTGTGCAATCCGCCGTGGCTGCCGGCGCGCCCGAGTTCGGCAATCGAACACGCAATCTATGATCCGGAAAGCCGCATGCTGCGCGGTTTTCTCGGCGGCCTCGCCGCGCATCTGACGCCCGGCGGAGAAGGCTGGCTCATTTTGTCCGACTTTGCCGAGCATCTCGGGCTGCGCACGCGTGCTCAGCTTCAGGAATGGATTGACGCTGCCGGGTTGAAGGTCGATGGCCGCATCGACGTGAAACCGCATCATCCGCGCGCGACGGATAAGTCGGACCCGCTGCACGCGGCGCGATCGGCGGAAGTGACGTCGCTTTGGCGGCTGGTTGCGGCGTGAGGCGCGGGGTTGCCGGGATTCGGCTTGTTACTGAATGACGCTTGCGGCTTGGCCTCGTTGCATCCGGCGAGCGCTTGGTCCTGCGCGACGCTAGATTGCGTTCCTCGGAGGCGAATCGCGACGGTTCGACGCCAGAAATCCGGCAGCTTCTTGCACGTGGCTCGACGCATTGCGGCCGTTGCCGAACGAGCGTCAGAAGCCACTTCACCGCCCGAACGTTGATCGTCCACCTCGCAGCGCATGCTCGCGTCCGCTAGTCACGCTCGCTCGCGAAGCCACGCAAGCGCGCCCTTCCCCGCGACGAGCCCGCTCGCAAAGCACGCCGTCAACAGATAACCGCCGGTCGGCGCTTCCCAGTCCAGCATTTCGCCCGCGGCGAATACGCCGGGCAGCGCGGTGAGCATCGAGCGCTGATCGAGCGATTCGAACGCGACGCCGCCTGCGCTGCTGATCACTTCCGCAATCGGCCGCGGACGTCGCACGCGCAGCGGCAGCGCCTTGATGCACGCGGCGAGCGTGTCGAGGTCGGCGAATTCCTCTTTCGTCAGACATTCGCGCAACAGGCCGGCCTTCGCGCCCGCCAGATGCAGCCGGCTCTGCAAATGACTCGACAGAGACCGAGCGCCGCGCGGATGCCGCACCTCGTCCCGGACGCGCCCGGCCGACAGCTGCGGAAGGAGATCGACGAGAATGCGCGCGCCGGCGTCGCCTTGCTCCATCAGACGATCGCGGATCTGCGCCGACAACGCGTAGATCAGACTGCCTTCGATGCCATGCTCGGTCAGCAAGCATTCCCCGACCCGCCAGTCCACCGCGCCGTCCGCCCGTTCCAGCCCGATCGCGACCGACTTCAGCGGCTCGCCCGCGAAGCGTTCGCGAAAATGCGGCGACCAGTCCACGTCGAAACCGCAATTCGACGGCAGAAACGGCCGCACGTCGACGCCCCGCGCCGCCAGATGCGTCATCGCGCTGCCGTCCGAGCCGAGTTGCGGCCAGCTCGCGCCGCCGACCGCCAGCACGAGCGCATCGTGGCGCACGCGCTTTTCGCCATCGGGCGTCGCGAACCGCGATTCGCCCACGCCCGCGTCGGTCCAGCCGAGCCAGCGATGCCGCATATGCAGCCGAACACCCGACGCGCGCAGCCGATGCAGCCACGCCCGCAGCATCGGCGCGGCTTTCATGTCCGTCGGAAACACGCGGCCCGAGCTTCCCACGAAGGTTTCCACGCCCAGCCCGTGCACCCACTCGCGCAACGCGGCGGCGTCGAAGCGCGCGAGCAGCGGCGCAATGTCCGCGCGACGCTTGCCGTAGCGCGCGATGAACGCGTCGGCAGGCTCGGAATGCGTCAGATTCATCCCGCCCTTGCCCGCCATCAGGAACTTGCGTCCGACCGACGGCATCGCGTCGAACACATCGACGCTCGCGCCGCCGGCCGCGAGCGCCTCCGCCGCCATGAGCCCGGCCGGTCCGCCGCCGACGACCGCGACTTGCACGGATTCGATGTTTTCAACTGAGGTCATGCCAGGTCGCGAGGAAACGAGTAAACGAGGAGCGACATTGTCGCATCGCGTTCGTTGGCTGGCGGACGAAGGCGTGCGCCCGGCCGTAAGTCATTAAATAACAAAAAAGAATTTGGTCGCCGCCCGCCAGCCGGATACGATCCGGCGATTCCTTGCGTCCACAAATTTTCTACATTCCGTCGATCATGTCCGTATCTATCGCGCCCGAGCGAACACCTTCCCGGGCCGGCGCCGCCGATGCGCGTCCCGTCATTCGCAGCGCCGCCGACGTCTCGAATCTCGTCAATCGCGGCGCGGCCATCGGCAGCGATGCGCGCATCGTCGTCGCCATCGCGCTCGGCGGCATCTTCCTCGATGCCTATGACCTCGGCGCGCTGGCATTCGGCGTCAAGGACATCGCCCGCGAGTTTTCGCTGACGCCGACCGGAACCGGTTTCGTCGCCTCGGCGATCACGTTCGGCGCGATCATCGGCGCGTTCTTCGGCGGCTATCTCACTGACAAGATCGGCCGCTACCGCGTCTTCATGGCCGACATGTTCTTTTTCGTCGTCGCCGCGATCGCCTGCGCGCTCGCGCCGAACGCCTGGGTGTTGGGCGGAGCGCGCTTCGTGATGGGGCTCGGCGTCGGCATCGACTTGCCCGTCGCGATGGCGTTCCTCGCGGAATTCTCGCGGCTGCAAGGGCGCGGGAACAAGGCCGCTCGCGTCGCGATGTGGTGCCCGACGTGGTACGCCGCCATCAGCATTTCGTACTTGCTCGTGCTCGGTCTGTACGCAGCGCTGCCCGCGCATAACGCGGGCTGGCTCTGGCGGCTGATTCTCGGCTTCGGCGCGGTGCCGGCCATCGCAATCATCGCCATTCGCAGCCGCTATATGAGCGAATCGCCCGTCTGGGCCGCGAATCAGGGCGATCTGCCGGCCGCCGCCGCGATCCTGAAACGCTCGTATGGCGTCGATGCACGCGTCGATCCGGACGCGCTCGCGGAATCGAAAGCGGCGAAACCGCGCGGCGCGACGTGGAGCAACTACGGCGCGCTGCTGCGCGGCGTGTATCTGCGGCGCACAGTGCTGGCGACGGTCATCGCGATTGCGTCGTCCTTCGCGTACAACGCGGTGGCGTTCGGTCTGCCGGTCATCATCTCGAGTTTCCTCGCGCAGTCGATGCTCACGACGATTCTCGCCTCGCTCGCGCTGAATCTCTGCTTCGCGTTTGCCGGCGGGCTGTTCGCAGTGCGCACCGTGCCGAAGTTCGGCGCGTGGAAGCTGACGGTCGTCGGCTACGCGTTCCAGCTCGTGGCGCTGGTCGGGCTGGCGGTGGTCGGCAAACCAGCGACGGGTGCGCAGGTCGTCATCGCGATCGCGCTGCTCGCCGCTTTCCTGCTCGGGCAAGGCGTCGGGCCGGGCTCGCACAGCATGACGTTCGCCTCGCTGAGCTATCCGACGTCGCTGCGCGGCGTGGGTGTCGGCTTCAATCAGACGTTGATGCGCGCCAGTTCGACCGTTTCGCTCTTCTTGTTTCCGGTGCTGTCGGCGGCGCTCGGAACGAAAGTGTTCTGGATCATCGCGGTGGCGCCGCTCGCCGGGCTTGTCGCGCTGATGGCGGTGCGCTGGGAACCGTCGGGCTATGACGTGGACGCCGAAGACTTCGAGGGACAACGCGTCGAGTAACGGGCTCGGAGCAATCTGGCTATGAAAAAGCGGTGCGACCGGGAACGGCCGCGCCGTTTTTTTTAGCGCATCGATGCATCGGCCAACCGCGTTAGCTTCAAGGGACAACGCGCCCATAGATGGCGATGCGCTGGGAACCGTCGGGCTATAACGTGGACGCCGAACACTTCGAGGGACAACGCGTCGAGTGACGCGTTCGGAGCAATCTGGCCGTTAAGAAGCGGTGCGACCGGAAACGGCCGCGCCGCTTTTTTGTAATGCCTCGATGCATCGGCTGACCGCGTTAGCTTCGAGGGACAACGCGCCCATAGATGGCGGTGCGCTGGGAACCGTCGGGCTATGACGTGGACGCCGAAGATTTCGAGGGAGAACGCGTCGAGTAACGCGCTCGGAGCAATCCGGCCATAAGGAAGCGGTGCGCCCCGAAACGGCCGCGCCGCTTTTTTTTCGCGCCTCGATGCATCGGCCAACCGCGTTGGCGTCCGATATGGCGAACACCACGGGATAAATCCACATTCAACGAAGCGGTGCGCCCGAAAACGGCCGCGCCGCTTGATCGCCTCAGGAAAAACCCGCCTATCCCGAAAAATGCGATTCACCGACCGGCCGGTCGGTTTATAATCGGCGCACAGCGACTTTCCTACGAGCGAGTGTCCGCCATGTACACCCAATCTCTCGACCTCCCCGGCCAGCCGACCGCGCCCGACGCGCCCGTCGACGCCTCCGCGCAGCAGCAACGCTTCGACGCGGTCATGCAAGCCGACGGCAAAATCGAGCCGCAGGACTGGATGCCCGAGGCCTACCGCAAAACGCTCATCCGGCAGATTTCGCAGCACGCGCATTCGGAAATCATCGGCATGCAGCCGGAGGGCAACTGGATCAGCCGCGCGCCGAGTCTCAAGCGCAAGGCGATTCTGCTCGCGAAGGTGCAGGACGAAGGCGGCCACGGCCTCTATCTATATAGCGCCGCCGAAACGCTCGGCGTCTCGCGCGACCAACTCGTCGCCGCGCTGCACGCGGGCAAGGCCAAATATTCGAGCATTTTCAACTATCCGACGCCCACGTGGGCCGATGTCGGCGTGATCGGCTGGCTGGTCGACGGCGCCGCGATCATGAACCAGATTCCGCTCTGCCGCTGCACGTACGGACCGTACGCCCGCGCGATGATCCGCATCTGCAAAGAGGAGTCGTTTCACCAACGCCAAGGTTTCGACGCGCTGCTCGCCATGATGAAAGGCACGCAGGCGCAGAAGGACCTCGTGCAGCAGGCGGTGAACCGCTGGTGGTGGCCGGTGCTGATGATGTTCGGCCCGAGCGACAAGGATTCGATCCACAGCGGGCAGTCGTTCGCGTGGGGCATCAAGCGCATTTCGAACGACGACCTGCGCCAGAAGTTCGTGGATGCCACCGTCGAGCAGGCCAAGATTCTCGGCGTCACGCTGCCCGATCCCGACCTCAAGTGGAACGCGGCGCGCGGCGCGCACGACTACGGCGAGATCGACTGGGAAGAATTCTGGCGCGTCGTCAACGGCGACGGTCCGTGCAACAAAGAGCGTCTCGCCACGCGCGTGAAGGCGCACGACGAGGGCGCTTGGGTCCGCGAAGCCGCGCTCGCCTACGCCGAAAAACAGAAGGCGCGCGCGCACAAGCAAGCCGCCTGAACGGGAGACATCGAATATGAGCAAGGAATGGCCGATCTGGGAAGTCTTCGTGCGCAGCAAGCAGGGACTGGATCACAAGCATTGCGGCAGCCTGCACGCCGCCGACGCCGCGACCGCGCTGCGCATGGCGCGCGACGTCTACACGCGGCGCCAGGAAGGCGTGAGCATTTGGGTTGTGCCGTCGTCGGCAATCACGGCGTCCGACCCGGCGGACAAGGGCGAATTCTTCGAACCGGCAGGCGACAAGATCTACCGGCATCCGACGTTTTTCGTGCTGCCCGACGAAATCAACCATATGTGAGCGCGCGACATGAGCACCGAACACCTCGCTTATGTGCTGCGCCTCGCCGATAACGCGCTGATTCTCGGTCAGCGCAACGCCGAATGGTGCAGCCACGGGCCCGCGCTGGAAGAGGACATTGCGCTGGCGAACATCAGTCTCGATCTGATCGGGCAGGCGCGGCTGCTGTATTCGCATGCGGCGACGCTCGAGTCGGCGTTGACGGGCGAGGCGAAGACCGAAGACGACTACGCGTATTTCCGCACGGAACGCGAATTCGCGAACTACACGCTGGTGGAGTTGCCGCACTTCGGCCCGCTCGCGGGCACGGCGCGCACCGAGCGCGATTACGCCGTGACGATCGTGCGCAACTTCCTGTACTCGGCTTTCATGGCCCACGTCTGGACTGCGCTTCAGGCTTCGTCGGACACGCAGCTCGCGGCGATCGCGGCGAAGTCGATCAAGGAAACGCGGTATCACGTGCATCACGCCCGCGACTGGCTCGTGCGTTTCGGCGACGGCACCGAGGAATCGCATCGCCGGGCGCAAGCGGCGCTCGACTATCTGATGCCGTACACGCGCGAGTTCTTTCACCCGGACGCGATCGAGCGCGCAGTGGCCGAAGCCGGCATCGCGCCGCTCGCGAGCGATTTCGAAGCCGTCTGGCGCGACGACGTGCAAGCCGCGCTCGACGAAGCCACGCTGCAAGCGCCCGCCGAGGTCAAGCACGTCAGCACGGGCAAGCTCGGCGAGCATTCCGAGCACATGGGCTATTTGCTCGCGGAAATGCAAAGCCTCGCGCGGCAGCATCCGGGCGCGAGCTGGTAATCATGGACGCGACGATAGAACGCGCGTGGTCCGTGCTCGAAGCCGTGCCGGACCCGGAAATTCCGGTGGTGTCGATCCGCGAACTCGGCATTCTGCGCGACGTGCGCCACGGCGACGACGGCGTGCTCGAAGTCGTCATCACGCCGACGTACTCCGGCTGCCCA
Source organism: Caballeronia sp. Sq4a (assembly GCF_023170545.1). NCBI lineage: Bacteria > Pseudomonadati > Pseudomonadota > Betaproteobacteria > Burkholderiales > Burkholderiaceae > Caballeronia > Caballeronia sp. Sq4a. The sequence goes on from NZ_CP084250.1 coordinate 2,650,676, forward strand.
GCGATGTCGCAGATCGCTGAGGACATCGCCGAGGCTATCGAGCGCGCGCAACTCGGCGCGCACCGCGTGGAAACGGTGCTCGCGCCGGCCTGGACCACCGACTGGATCACGGACGAAGCGCGCGACAAGCTGCGCCGCTACGGCATCGCGCCGCCGGCAGGCGCGTGCAGCAGCACGGAAAAGCCGATGCGGTTCGTGCCGTACAAGAAGGAAGTCATCGCCTGTCCGCGCTGCGGCTCCACGCACACGGAGACGCTCGCGCAATTCGGCTCGACGGCGTGCAAGGCGCTCTATCGCTGCCTCGATTGCCGCGAGCCGTTCGATTACTTCAAGCCGTACTGACCTCTCCACGACACGACTCTTATGGCGACTCCGCAATTTCACCCGCTGCGTATCCGCGACGTGCGCCCCGAGACGGCCGACGCGGTCACCGTGTCCTTCGACGTGCCACCGGAACTGCGCGACGCGTTTCGTTTCACGCAGGGCCAGTTCGTGACGCTGAAGACGCATATCGACGGCGAAGAAACGCGCCGCTCGTATTCCATCTGCGTCGGCGTGACAGATTACGACCGCGACGGCGAACTGCGCATCGGCATCAAGCGCGTGCGCGGCGGGCGCTTCTCGAACTTTGCGTTCGACACGCTCAAGCCCGGCCACGAAATCGACGTGATGACGCCCGACGGCCGCTTCTTCACGCATCTGAACGCGGATCATGCGAAGCATTATGTCGCGTTTTCCGGCGGCTCGGGCATCACGCCGGTGCTGGCGATCATCAAGACCACGCTCGACATGGAGCCGACGAGCCGCTTCACGCTCGTCTACGGCAACCGCAGCGTGGACGCGATCATGTTCGCCGAGGAACTGGAAGACCTGAAGAACCGCTACATGAGCCGGTTCTCGCTGTATCACGTGTTGTCCGACGATTTGCAGGACGTCGAGCTTTTTAACGGCGTGCTCGACAAGGCCAAGTGCAAGGCGTTTCTCGAATCGCTCCTGCCGCCCGGCGAAATCGACGAAGCGTTCATTTGCGGCCCCGGCCCGATGATGGACGCCGCCGAAGCCGCGCTGAAGGAAGCGGGCGTCGCGCCGGAGCGCATTCACGTCGAACGGTTCGGCACGCCGTTGCCGCAGGCGGGCGCGCCGCAAATCGAGATCACCGAGAACACGCCTGCGGCCGATCTGGAACTTGTCATCGACGGGAAAAAGCGCAAGCTGCGGCTGCCGTATGAAGGCGTGAGCGTGCTCGACGTCGGCCTGAAAGCGGGACTCGCGCTGCCGTACGCGTGCAAGGGCGGCGTCTGCTGCACGTGTCGCGCGAAAGTGCTGGAAGGCGAAGTCAAAATGGACAAGAACTACACGCTGGAGCAGCACGAAATCGACGACGGCTTCGTGCTGACGTGCCAGTGTCATCCGGTGAGCGAGCGCGTGGTCGTGAGTTTCGACGAACGCTGATTCCGCGCGGCAACCCACACCGGCGCGTTCCCGGATTGGCTAAACTGGGGATCGCTCCTCCCGAGCGGTCCTTCGTCTTTCCGGCAAGCCGACACCATGAATACGATTCACGTCACCAATGGCGACTGCGCGGCCGACGCTCTCACCAATGCGCTGCGGCTCGCCGAACGCACGGAACAGGTGATCGCGCTGCGCGACGATCTCGCTGTCGGGCCGTTGCAGGACATCGACGAATCGCCTGTCGCGCGCGCGGCGTTCTGGCGTCAGGTGTCCAACACGCCTGCCGATATCGAAGATCAATTGCAGAGCCAGCTTGCGCTGCTCGGACGGCTTGCGCGCGGCGACGGACAGGTCGTCGTCTGGCACGGCCAAAGCGCGGCGGATCAACTCACGCTTCGGCGCGTGGCGTACTTCCTGCGCAATGCGCCGCAGCGCCTGAACGAAGCGAAACTGACCTTCGACGACCTCGCCATCGAAGCGCCGGACGCGCATGCCGAAACCGTGCGCCGGGCGGACCGGGCGACGTCCGTCGGCATGTTTTCGCCGCGGCAACTACTCGCGAAGCTGCCGACAGCCGCGCCTATCTCCGTGCTGCGCATCAGCCGGCTCGCGCTCGAATGGCAGGAGGCGAAGCATTCCAGCGCGGAAAACCGTCGCCTGCGCGACAACATGCTGGTGTCCGGAACGTGGCTGGATGTCGATGAAACGCTGCTCGAACTCGCCACGTCCGATTGGCAGCCGGCAACGCGCATCGCCGCGGGCGCGATGGCGCGGCGCTTCGATTTTCTGGTGAGCGATTCCGTCGCGTTCTGGCGCTGTCGGGAACTGGTCACGGCGGGCCGGCTTAAAATACGCGGCACGCCGTCGGATATGGCTCACGCCGAATTGCGACGCTCATCGACTCAAGCCGAATAAGCCGAAAGAACGCTTCCGACACATGGCCCGCACCAAAGCGCCTGACCACGACACGCAACGCGAACAGATTCTCGAACTCGCCGCCGCCAAATTCGCGCAGACCAGCTATCCGAGCACGTCGATGTCGGACCTCGCCGCCGCGAGCGGCACCTCGAAGGCGCGGCTCTATCACTACTACGAGAGCAAGGAAGCGATCCTCTTCGACCTGCTCGACCGCTACACGAAGCGGCTCATGCTGATCATCGCGGAAGTGGAAGGCGCGAGCCAGCGGCGCGGCCTGGGCGAGCGCGAAGCCTTCGCGGAGCTCGTGCGCGCGTTTCTCGCGGAATACGAGACGTCGCATAGCCGGCACGTGGCGCTACTGAACGACGTGAAGTATCTCGAAGACGCGCAGCGCGAAGTGGTCCTCGACCGTCAGCGGGATATCGTCGCGGCGTTCACGCGCCAACTCGCCCGGGCCTATCCGAAGCGCGTGACAAAAGAGAACCAGACCGCGCTCACGATGATGGTCTTCGGCATGATCAACTGGACGTTCACCTGGCTGAAGCCGGGCGGCAAGCTCGGCTATCGCGATTTCGCCGAACAGGTCGTCGAGATGATCGAGCACGGACTCGCCGCCGATTAAGCCTGTGCTGCGCTGCGTCACTCTGTCCGCTGCCATCTAACCGCCTGATTCTGCGGACAAAAAGGCAAACCTAGAACGCCTCCTCCACTACTTTTAAGGGTTTTCCCGTACGCGTTTTCCTTGGAAGGGATAAAATTCGTTTTGCTTTGCAGCATACGAACAAGGAGAACACCGTGGAACTGACCTTCAACCGCACCGCGCCGCAGATTGCCGCCGCCGCTGATCGGCCGCTGCCGGACGCCGCGCGCTTGCCGGTTCTCGTTCGCGAGTTGTCCTCCGCCGATCGTGAGCGCCTGCTTACCCATTTCCTCGCGCTTGACGAAGACGACCGCCTGCTCCGCTTCGGGCAGATCGTGCCGGACCACGTCATCGAAAACTACGTTCAGAACCTGAACTTCACGAACGACACGGTGTTCGGCGTGTTCGGCAATTCGCTGGAACTGCTCGGCGTCGGTCATCTGGCGTATCTGCCGGCGGAAGGCGAGAAGCGCACTGCCGAATTCGGCGTCTCGGTGCTCGAAAGCGCGCGCGGTCGCGGCATCGGCAGCAAGCTGTTCGAGCGCGCCGCCATGCGCAGCCGCAATACGCAGGTTTCCGTGCTGTACATGCACTGCCTGTCGCGCAACGCGCGGATGATGCACATCGCGCGCAAATCGGGCATGAAGATCGAATACGCCTACGGCGAAGCTGACGCGTATCTCTCGCTGCCGCCTGCGGATCAGACGAGCATCATGGCGGAAATGCTGCAAGAGCAAGCCGCCGTGTTCGACTACGCGATCAAGCGCCAGGCGCATCGCGCGTCGCAGGTGTTCCGGGCGTTCATGCCGACGGCCAACGCGGCCTGAGTTCATCGGCAGCGCGGTTGGCGCCGCGAGCGACACCATGCGAAGGGCGGCTCAGGCCGCCCTTTTCGTTGTCCGGATGCGCTCAACGCAGCGGCAACGCGGTCGTCTCCTTGATGCGCTCCAGCGAGAAACTCGAACGCACGTCGATCACCGAAGGGTGATGCAGCAGTTGATCCTGCACGAAGCGCGAGAAGTGGTCCATGTCGCGCACCTGCACGCGCAGCAGGAAATCCATCTCTCCGGTCATCGCGTCGCAGGCCACCACTTCCGGCCACGACCGCACGGCTTCGCGGAAAAGATCGCCGTGCGTCGGGGGATTCGGCGTGCCGGCCGACGCGGGCATGCCGCCGCGCTTCTCCAGCCGCACGTTCACATAAGCCAGCAAGCCGAGACCGAGCTTCTTCGCGTCCAGCAGCGCGACGTAGCCGCGAATCACGCCCGTCTCCTCCAGCCGCCGGATTCGCCGCAAACACGGACTCGGCGAAAGATTCACGCGATCCGCGATCTCCTGATTCGACAGGCGCCCGTTTTCCTGAAGAATCGCGAGGATTCTTCGGTCGATCGTATCGAGTTCGGGCTCGGCCATTTTCGGTCTCCATTCGGCGAATCGGTGGCAGTTTCGTGCGCCATCTTAGGAACGCGCGATTTCTTTCGCAAGTTTTTGCCGCCGTTCGCTGGCTAAACTTCTCTCCACGTCGCGGCAAAGCGCCGCATAGAAAACGGGAGACACGCATGAGCGCTACCACCTGGGAGAACCCCGTCGGCACCGACGGCTTCGAATTCATCGAATACACCGCGCCGGATCCGGTGGCGCTCGGCAAGCTATTCGAGCAGATGGGCTTCACGGCGATCGCGCGGCATCGGCACAAGAACGTGACGCTGTACCGGCAGGGCGAGATCAACTTCATCGTGAATGCGGAGCCGGATTCGTTCGCGCAACGTTTCGCGCGCCTGCATGGACCGTCGATCTGCGCGATCGCGTTTCGCGTCGCGGACGCGGCGAAAGCGTACAAGCGCGCGCTCGAACTCGGCGCGTGGGGCTTCGACAACAAGACCGGCCCGATGGAACTGAACATTCCGGCGATCAAGGGCATCGGTGATTCGCTGATCTATTTCGTGGATCGCTGGCGCGGCAAAAACGGCGCAGAGCCGGGCAGCATCGGCGATATCAGCATTTACGACGTCGACTTCGAGCCGATTCCCGGCGCGAATCCGAATCCGGTCGGCCACGGACTGACCTACATCGACCATTTGACGCACAACGTACATCGCGGCCGGATGATCGAATGGGCTGAGTTCTACGAGCGCCTCTTCAATTTCCGCGAGGTGCGCTATTTCGATATCGAAGGCAAGGTGACGGCGGTGAAGTCGAAAGCGATGACCTCGCCGTGCGGCAAGATTCGCATTCCGATCAATGAAGAAGGCTCGGAAAACGCCGGCCAGATTCAGGAATATCTCGACGCATATCGCGGCGAAGGCATTCAGCACATCGCGCTCGGCACGGACAACATTTACGAGACGGTCGACGGCCTGCGCGCGTCGAACATTGCGCTGCTGGACACCATCGACACGTATTACGAACTCGTCGACCGGCGCGTGCCGAATCACGGCGAATCGGTCGCGGAACTGAAAAAGCGCAAGATCTTGATCGACGGCGTGCGCGACGAAATCCTGCTGCAAATCTTCACGGAGAATCAGATCGGCCCGATCTTCTTCGAGATCATTCAGCGCAAGGGCAATCAGGGCTTCGGCGAGGGCAACTTCAAGGCGCTGTTCGAATCCATCGAACTGGATCAGATGCGGCGCGGTGTGTTGAAGGACACGAGCGCCTAACAACCGAAAAGGCGCAAAAAAGGGACATGAACGCAGCGTTCATGTCCCTTTCGTTTCCTAGCGATGCTTTCAGGCGGCGTTCTCGTCGTTGCTGCGCTCGGAGTCGCGGCGCTCGCTGCCGCGCATCTGCGGCGTCTGCGTGCGCACTTGCGCGACGGGCGGAACCGACGTGGCCCCGAACGGCGTGCCGTTCGCCCGCGCGCCGCCCATCGGCGCGCTGATCGCGAAAAAGGCCGCCGAGACCATCAGGAAACTCTGGATGTGGCGTTGCTTCATTCTTTTCTCCTTCTGACTGCGTGTGTACGGCTGCCCGCCGTTCCGCGCTCTCGAAAACCGTGCGCGCGAAACTGCGCAAGCGCCCGTTTAGACAGGGCCACGACCGTGGGTTCCGCGCATCGGTCACATTTACACCCTGTAACAAACGTCTCGACGTTCCCCGCCGCGCTTCAACGTTTTGACGCAAACTGGTGCTAAGTGAGGATTTTTTAACGGGTTTGTACCACTGTCTCGAAAGCGCGGGCATCGGCAAACTTGAAGTCCCGGCCTGCGCGTTCACAAGACGCAACGGCCCGAATCATGCTTTGGCGATCCCAAACTCGGGTGGAGGAGCACACAGAATGAACGCCCCGCTAGACGCAGAACAAAGAGCTTCGCTAGAAGCCGCGCTGAAATCCGTCACGCTCGACGACAAATACACCCTCGAACGCGGCCGCGCGTACATGAGCGGCATCCAGGCGCTGGTTCGCCTGCCGATGCTCCAACAAGAACGCGACAGAGCCGCAGGTCTCAACACCGCCGGGTTCATCTCCGGCTATCGCGGTTCTCCCCTCGGTGGTCTCGACCAGTCGCTCTGGAAGGCGAAGAAGTATCTCGCCGCGCATCAGGTCGTGTTTCAGCCGGGCGTGAACGAAGATCTCGCGGCCACCGCCGTCTGGGGATCGCAGCAAGTCAACCTCTACCCGAGCGCGAAGTACGACGGCGTCTTTTCGATGTGGTACGGGAAAGGCCCCGGCGTCGACCGTTCCGCCGATGTCTTCAAGCACGGCAATTCGGCCGGATCGTCGCAGCACGGCGGCGTGCTCGTGCTCGCCGGCGACGATCACGCGGCGAAGTCATCGACGCTCGCGCACCAGTCCGAGCACATCTTCAAGGCGTGTGGGCTGCCGGTGCTGTTTCCGTCGAACGTGCAGGAATATCTCGACTTCGGCCTGCACGGCTGGGCGATGAGCCGCTACTCGGGCCTCTGGGTCGCGATGAAATGCGTGACCGACGTGGTGGAATCGTCGGCGTCGGTGGATATTGACCCGCATCGCACGCAAATCGTGATTCCGACCGATTTCGCGATGCCCGACGGCGGCCTGAACATCCGCTGGCCCGATACGCCGCTCGTGCAGGAAGCGCGTCTGCTCGACTACAAGTGGTACGCCGCGCTTGCCTACGTGCGCGCGAACAAGCTGGATCGCATCGAGATCGATGCGCCGCACGCGCGCTTCGGCATCATGACGGGCGGCAAGGCGTACCTCGACGTGCGTCAGGCGCTGACCGATCTCGGCCTCGACGATGAAACGTGCGCGCAGATCGGCATTCGGCTGTACAAGGTCGGCTGCGTGTGGCCGCTGGAAGCGCAAGGCGCGCAGGAATTCGCGCGCGGCCTCAAGGAAATTCTGGTCGTCGAAGAGAAGCGCCAGATTCTCGAATACGCGATCAAGGAAGAACTGTACAACTGGCCGGATGCGCAGCGTCCGCGCGTCTTCGGCAAGTTCGACGAAAAAGACGGCGCGGGCGGCGAATGGTCCGTGCCGATGGGCAACTGGCTGCTGCCCGCGCACTACGAGCTTTCACCCGCGATCATCGCGAAGGCCATTGCCGCGCGGCTCGCGAAGTTCGACCTGCCCGCCGACGTGCGCGCGCGCATTGCGGCGCGCATCGCCGTGATCGAGGCGAAGGAAAAGGCGCTCGCGCGGCCGCGCGTCGAAGCGGAGCGCAAGCCGTGGTTCTGCTCCGGCTGTCCGCACAACACGTCGACGAACGTGCCGGAAGGATCGCGTGCGATGGCGGGCATCGGCTGTCACTACATGACGGTCTGGATGGACCGCAACACGAGCACATTCAGCCAGATGGGCGGCGAAGGCGTGGCGTGGGTCGGGCAAGCGCCGTTCACCAACGACAAGCACGTGTTCGCCAATCTCGGCGACGGCACGTACTTCCACTCCGGCCTGCTCGCCATTCGCGCGGCGATCGCGTCGAAGGTCAACATCACGTACAAGATTCTGTACAACGACGCCGTCGCGATGACGGGCGGCCAGCCGGTCGATGGCGTGCTGACCGTGCCGCAGATCACGCATCAGCTCGCGGCGGAAGGCGCGGCGAAGATCGTCATCGTCACGGATCAGCCGGAAAAATACACGCCGGACGTCGGCCTCGCGCCGGGCATCGACGTGCATCATCGCGACCAGCTGGACGACATTCAGCGCCAGTTGCGCGAGATTCCCGGCACGTCCATCTTGATCTACGACCAGACTTGCGCCACCGAAAAGCGCCGCCGCAGAAAGCGCGGCGCGTATCCGGACCCGGCGAAGCGCGTTGTCATCAACGAGGCCGTGTGCGAAGGCTGCGGCGATTGCTCGGTGAAGTCGAACTGTCTGTCGGTCGAGCCGCTCGACACCGAATACGGCACGAAGCGGCAGATCAACCAGTCTACGTGCAACAAGGACTTCTCTTGCCTGAACGGCTTCTGCCCGAGCTTCGTGACCGTGGAAGGCGGCCAGTTGAAGAAGCCGAAGGCGACGAGCGTGGCCGGCGATGCGATGCCGCCCGTCCCGACGCCGGAGTTGCCCGACATCGGCCGGCCGTACGGCGTGCTGGTGACGGGCGTCGGCGGAACGGGCGTGGTGACGATTGGCGCGCTGCTCGGCATGGCGGCGCATCTGGAGCAAAAGGGCGTCACCGTGCTGGACGTGACCGGCCTCGCGCAGAAGGGCGGCGCCGTGATGAGCCACGTGCAGATCGCCAACCGCCCGACCGACATTCACGCGACGCGCATCGCGATGGGCGAGGCGGATCTCGTCATCGGCTGCGATGCGATCGTCACGGCAAGCGACGAATGCGGCTCGCGGATGCAGCCGGGTCGCACGCGCGTGGTCGTGAACAGCGCGCAGACGCCGACCGCCGCGTTCATCAAGGATCCGAATTGGCGCTTCCCGGGCGCGAGCGCGGAAGCCGATATTCGCGCGGCCGCGGGCGAGCATGTCGCGCTCGTCGATGCGAACCGCTTCGCCGTCGCGCTGATGGGCGATGCCATCTACACGAATCCGTTCGTGCTCGGCTATGCGTGGCAGATGGGCTGGGTGCCGCTGCGGCATGAGTCGATCGTGCGCGCCATCGAGCTGAACGCGGTGCAGGTCGAGAAGAATCTCGCCGCGTTCGAATGGGGCCGCCGCGCCGCGCACGATCTCCCGGCTGTCACGCGGCTCGCGCAAGGGACGCAGGATGCGACGCCGAGCAAGGTCATCGCGCTGCATACGCCGAAGGCGCTGGATGCGCTGATCGACAAGCGCCTCGACTATCTCTCGAAGTATCAGAACGCCGCCTACGCCGCGCAGTATGGACGGCTCGTCGCGCAAGTGCGCGCGGCGGAGGCTGAGCTTGGCGTCGGCGACTATCTGCTGACCGAGGCCGTCGCCAAGAATCTGCACAAGCTGATGGCCTACAAGGACGAGTACGAAGTCGCGCGTCTCTATGCCGATCCGGCGTTCATCGAAAAGGTGAAGAGCAGTTTCGAAGGCGACTGGAAGATCAAGATGCATCTGGCGCCGCCGTCTTTCTCGAAGAAGGACGCGCATGGGCATCTGGTGAAGAAGCAGTACGGTCCATGGATGATGTCCGCGATGCGCGTGCTCGCGCGGCTGAAGTTCCTGCGCGGCACGGCGCTCGACCCGTTCGGCCGCACGGAGGAGCGGAAGATGGAGCGCGCGTTGATCGGCGAGTATGAGGCGCTGATCAAGGAACTGATCGCTGGATTGACGCCGCAGAAGCTGCCGCTGGCGATCGAGCTCGCGAGCCTGCCTGATTCAATGCGCGGTTATGGGCATATCAAGGAGAACAACGTCAAGGCGGCGAAGGTGAAGTGGGAAAAGCTGCTGGCGCGGTGGCGTTCCAATGAAGGTGGGGAGAAGCGGCAGGTGGCTTGAATCTCGCCGCTTCACGCTCGAAGGCGGTTCGCGAAAGCGAATCGCCTTTTTTATTTCGATGCGTTCGCGCTGCCGAACATGGTGTCGATGAATCGGAAGGCTTCGTCGAGGCCGACTCGCTCGAACGGCGCTGCGTGATGCGCGTACAGCAACGGCGTTCCCAAACGATGAATCAACCTCACGTCCAGGCGAAACAGCGTACCGATCGGATACTGCGCACGCATGCTTTTGCTGCATTCGACGCGCAGGTCGGTGCTCAACCCTTGACCTGCTAGCGGACGCACGCGCACGGGTGACGCCGAGTTCTCGCGCCGCGCACGGAACGTTTCAACGATGATCTCCAACGACTGCTCCATTCTTTGATTCGTATCCCCAATTGAATCACGGGAGAGACCGTAGAGATTCGACCGTTCAAAATAAGACGCCATCGAAAAAAAAACGGCGATCCAGTCTCCCGAATCGCCGTCCATTACTTCTACGCTAAACCCGCGTTACTTCGCCTTCATCACGCTGGCATTCGCACTCGCCACCGCCGTCATATTGATGATGCGCCGCACGGTCGCCGCCGGCGTCAGAATATGAACCGGCTTCGAAGCGCCGAGCAGGAACGGCCCGACAGTCACGCCCTCGCCGCTCACCATCTTCAGCAAGTTGTACGTGATATTCGCCGCTTCCACGTTCGGCATGATGAGCAGATTCGCTTCGCCGGAAAGCGTCGTGCCGGGGAACGCCGCCTTACGCACGGTTTCCGACAAAGCCGCATCGCCGTGCATTTCGCCATCGACTTCGAGATCCGGCGCGCGTTCCGCGATCAGCTTGCGCGCTTCCGCCATGCGCTTGCTCGATGCGCTCGGCACGCTGCCGAAGTTCGAGTTCGACACCAGCGCCACCTTCGGCTGAATGCCGAATCGCTCGATTTCGCGCGCCGCCAGAATCGTCATGTCGGCGAGTTGCTCGGGCGTCGGCAATTCGTTGACGTACGTGTCGCTGATGAAGATATTGCGTCCTTGCAGCATCAGCAGATTCATCGCCGCGAAGTTGTCCGCGCCTTCCGCCTTGCCGAGCACCTGATCGATGAACTTCAGGTGATCCTGATACGTGTCGATGAGACCGCAGATCATGCCGTCCGCATCGCCCGTATGAACGAGGATTGCGCCGATCAGCGTGTTGAACTTGCGCAGCGCCGCCTTCGCGCTTTCCGGCGTCACGCCCTGACGCGCGGCGATCTCGTGATACGCCTGCCAGCTCTTCTGATAGCGCGGATCGTCTTCCGGATTCACGATCTCGAAATCGACGCCCGGCTTCAGCTTCGAGCCCATCTTCTGCAGCCGCATTTCGACGACCGCCGGCCGCCCGATGATGATCGGCTTCGCGATCTTCTCCAGCAGCACGAACTGCGCGGCGCGCAGCACGCGCTCGTCCTCGCCTTCCGCAAACGCGATGCGCGCCGGCGCGGCCTTCGCCGCCGCGAACACCGGGCGCATCACCATGCCGGTGCGGTACACGGTCGCGCCGAGCGTCTCGCGATACGCGTCCATGTCCTGAATCGGGCACGTGGCGACGCCGGAATCGATCGCGGCTTGCGCGACAGCCGGCGCAATCTTGATGATGAGACGCGGATCGAACGGCTTCGGAATCAGATACTCCGGACCGAATTCGAGCGAGTGGCCTTCGTACGCCTTTGCGACTTCATCGCCCTGATCGGTTTCTTCGGCCAGTTCCGCGATCGCGCGCACGCACGCGAGCTTCATCTCTTCCGTGATGGTCGTCGCGCCGACGTCGAGCGCGCCACGGAAGATGAACGGGAAGCACAGCACGTTGTTGACCTGGTTCGGATAGTCCGAACGGCCCGTCGCGATGATGCAGTCCGGGCGCACCTTCTTCGCCTCTTCCGGCCGGATTTCCGGCTCGGGATTCGCCAGCGCGAGAATCAGCGGTTTGTCGGCCATGGTCGCGACCATTTCCGGCTTGAGCACGCCCGCGCTCGAACAGCCGAGGAACACGTCGCAGCCGTGCATCGCGTCGCCGAGCGTGCGCGCGTCGGTGCTCGCCTGATACCGCTCCTTCGACGCATCTAGATTGCCGCGCCCTTCGTAAATCACGCCCTTCGAGTCGACGACGATCGTGTTCGACTTCTTCAGGCCGAGATCGATGAGCAGGTCCAGACACGCGATCGCCGCCGCGCCCGCGCCCGAGCAGACCAGCTTCACGTTGTCGAGCGTCTTGCCGACCACTTTCAGGCCGTTGAGAATGGCCGCGGACGCGATGATCGCCGTACCGTGCTGATCGTCATGGAAGACGGGAATCTTCATGCGCTCGCGCAGCTTCTTTTCGATGTAGAAGCATTCCGGCGCCTTGATGTCTTCCAGATTGATGCCGCCGAGCGTCGGTTCGAGCATCGCGATGGCGTCGACGAGCTTGTCCGGGTCGGTCTCGTTCAGTTCGATGTCGAACACGTCGATGCCCGCGAACTTCTTGAACAGGCACCCTTTGCCTTCCATGACCGGCTTGGCCGCGAGCGGTCCGATGTTGCCGAGGCCGAGCACGGCCGTGCCGTTCGTCACCACGCCGACGAGGTTTGCGCGCGACGTGTACTTCTGCGCGTCGAGCGGTTCGTCGTAGATCGCCATGCACGCAGCCGCGACGCCCGGCGAATACGCGAGCGACAAGTCGAGCTGGTTGGAGAGCGGTTTGGTCGGCGTGACGGAAATCTTGCCGGGACGCGGATTCTGGTGATACGCGAGAGCGCTTTGCTTCAGTTGTTCGTCCATGATTAGCCTGAGACGTTAGAAATTTTTTGAACAGGGTTCACAGCCGGCGGCCGCTCGGCACTGTGGGCGGGATGTGAATCGATGGACCAATGTTGTTAGTCACCCGGCGCGTCGGATAGACGCAGCGTGCCGCCCGGCAGGGATGAAGCGGGCGAACGGAGCCTTGTTTTTGGCTGTTCAGTGTACACCGCGTATCCCAAATGGCGCGACGCAGCATTTCATGCGGAAGCGTTGCTGGGCGTGCGTTTCGTCGGAAGAAGAGGCGCGCCGCGCCTTTCAGTCGAGTTCCGCGCCGCGCTTTTCGGGGATCAGAAAGAGGGTCGCGGCGACATCCAGCAGATAGATGCTGGCGAGAAACGCGAGCGCCACCGCGAACGTATAGCGCGCCGCGAGCGCGCCCACCACGACCGGCCCGAGTCCGCCGACCGCCCGCCCGATGTTGAACAGCACGTTCTGCGCAGTGGCGCGCGCTTCGGTCGGATAGATCTCGGAAATCAGCGCGCCGTAGCCGCCGATCATCCCGTTGACGAACACGCCCATCGCCGCGCCGCCGATCAGGAGCGCGGCCGGGCTCGTCAGATTCGAATAGACGAAGACCATGGCGACCGCGCCGATCTGATACGCGAGAAACGCGGGCTTGCGTCCGAAGCGATCGGCCGCGATGCCGAACAGCCAGATGCCGAGCGCCATGCCGAGCACGGTCGCGGCCGTCCAGACGCCGGACTTCGTGAGCGAATAGCCGAACGTTTTCGACAGATAGCTCGGGAGCCAGATCATTAGCCCGTAATAACCGAAGTTCTGCACCGAGCACAGCACGATCACGCCGAGGCTCGCGCGCGCGGTCCGCGCATTGTTGAACAGGCGCTTCAGCGGCAACTTGCGCGCGGGGTTTTCGGTGCGGCGCGCGGTGAAAAGCGCAGGTTCGGCCACGCGCCGCCGCACCAGAAAAGAGACGACGGCCGGCAGCAAGCCGACGGCGAACATGCCGCGCCAGCCGATCATCGGCAGAAGTAGCGGCGTGAGGAGCGCTGCGGCGAGCACGCCGAGCTGCCAGCCGAGCCCGACATACGACGACACGCGTGCCCGCTGTCGCGCGGGCCACGCTTCCGCGACGAGCGCCATGCCGATGCCGAACTCGCCGCCCAGCCCGACGCCCGCCATCGTGCGATAGAACAGCAAGTCGCCGTATCCGCGTGCGAGCGCGCAGAGGCCCGTGAAGACGGCGAACACCAGAATGGTCCACGTGAGCATGCGCACGCGCCCGAAGTAGTCCGACAGCACGCCGAACACGACGCCGCCCGCCACCGCGCCCGCGAGCGTCCACGTGACGAGCGCGCCGGATTGCGCGGGCGTCAGGTGCAAGTCGGCAGCGATCGCGGGAAGCATGAAGCCGAGAATCAGCAGGTCGAAGCCGTCCATCGCGTAGCCGAGCACGGATGCGGCGAGCGCATGCCACGCGTGGCGAGGCGACGGAGCAGGCAAATCGGAAGAATCGGTCGGGCGGGAAGCGGGTCTCATCGCGAAAATGAATCGGAAGGCGCGGCGAGTGTACTGGCGAGCGGCCCGCCGTCACAACCGGAAAAAAGTCGCTCGGGACGCGTGCCGCCGCGCTGCTCGCCCCGCCGCGCAGGCTCGGGTAAAATCGCGGGTTAGCTGTGCATGGGACAACGCAGGCGCTTTCAGCGCCGGGTCCCGTCGACACGCGCGCAGAAAAACGCCGGACAGCCCTTCGAAAGACGGCTCGTCGGCGTCCGGTTCATGCGCCAGGGCCCTCGCGGCCGCCTTCCGCTTCCAGAAGCGCCACATCAGTCCAAGGATTCGCCCATGACAGGCTTCGATCGCCAGACGATCTCCGACACCACCGCCAAGATGCTGCTCGAAGTGCAGGCGGTGCACTTCAACGCGGAAAAACCGTTCATCTTCACGTCCGGCTGGGCGAGCCCGGTGTACATCGACTGCCGCAAGCTGATTTCGTATCCGCGCGTGCGTCGCGGCCTGATGGAAATGGCCGAAGCGACCATTCTGCGCGATGTCGGCTACGAGCAGATCGACGCCGTCGCGGGCGGCGAGACCGCCGGCATCCCGTTTGCCGCGTGGATCGCCGACCGTCTGATGGTGCCCATGCAGTACGTGCGCAAGAAGCCGAAGGGCTTCGGCCGCAACGCGCAGATCGAAGGTCTGCTGACTGAAGGCCAGCGCGTGCTGCTGGTCGAAGACCTGACCACGGACAGCCGCAGCAAGATCAACTTCATCAACGCGCTGCGCACGGCCGGCGCGACGGTGAACCACTGCTTCGTGCTCTTCCACTACAACATCTTCAAGGAGAGCGTGTCCGTTCTGAAGGACATCGACGTGGATCTCCACGCGCTCGCCACGTGGTGGGACGTGTTGCGGGTCGCGAAGGAACAGGGCTATTTCGAAACCAAGACGCTCGATGAAGTCGAGAAGTTTCTGCATGCGCCGGCCGAATGGTCGGCCGCGCACGGCGGCGCCACTGCCACGCCGCAATAATTAATCGTTGCTGTCAGGCGATTAAAACAAAAAGCCGCTGATTTGAGTCAGCGGCTTTTTTATTTTGGAAGATTGGCGTCTATAAGGATTTGGAATCCGGCAGCGGCGAATCTTCCAGTGTACCGTCGCCCGTATAGGCAGAGAGGTTCATTAATCCGTTGCTTTGCGCGTACTGGAATAACTCGGAATCTCGCTCGATGCCGAGTTTGCGCATTGCCGTGTTCTTCTGCGTGCTGATGGTCTTGATACTGCGCCGCAGTTGCCCCGCGATTTCCGTGATGGTCATGCCGGACACGAAAAGGCGCACCACTTCGAGTTCGCGCTTCGACAGAATGACGCCGCGCTGCTGCCCCGACGCGCCGATGCCCATGCTGTCGAGCGCCGCCTTCACCGACGGCCCGAGATATTCCTGCCCGCGCATCACATGCTGAATGGCCCAACCGATGTGGTTCATGTCGTCGGCCTTGTTGATGATCGACACGACGCCGACTTCGCGCAAACGTTTGAGCAAAGCCGGATTTTCGAGCATGGTCAGCACGACGAGCCGCACTTTCGGAAACTGGCGGCCGATGTAGCCGAGGAGCGGCATGCCGTCGCCGTATGAACCGCCGGGCATGGCGAGATCCGTCACCAGCACGTCGCACGGCGTTTTCTGCAATAGCTGGACGAGTTCGGTGGATTGACGCGCCTGGCCAACGACATCGACTTCCGGAAACTTGCTGAGCGCCTGCGCGGCGCCGAACAAAATCACAGGATGGTCGTCTGCAATGATGACCTGAATTCGCTGGCTCATTTATTCTTCTCCCAAATCCGGTCGACTGACTGCCACGCGAATCAAGTTCAAATGGTTCATATGTTGATCTACGAGTTTGAGTCTTCACCATCAGCCGCGCGCACAAAGAAAGACGACTGATTTCGCGCCATAGGTTTGGCCCAAGGATCAAGCTTTTAATGCTTTGTTGCAATGTTAAACTGCAACCTCCTACGAAGCGCATCACTGAGACAAAAAACATCGTTGCAGCCGGCGAAACGCTGCTATATGGGTTCCAGCCGCTGCCAGGAGTCAGCCATGCGCCTCGCATGTCGGATCGTGCGTTCCGGTCACGCTGTCGCTGCATTTACGCTCGGCGTCGCCAGCGCGGCGGCGCTGCTGTGTCATGCGCGCGGCGCGGCCGCGCAGGACGTCTTCTCCGTGACGAGCCCGGAACTGGCGCCGGGCAAGACCATCGGGCACGAACTGCTCTTCAACGATTCGGATTGCAAGGGCGGCAACCGCTCGCCGCAGCTTTCGTGGCGCGGCGCACCGGCGCAGACACGCAGCTTCGCCGTGACGATTCTCGATCCCGATGCGCCGGGGCGCGGCTGGTGGCACTGGGCCGTCGCCGGCATTCCGCCGACCGTGACGCACTTGCCGGCGAATGCGAGCGCCTCGGGCGCGCTGCGCAAGGTCGGCGCGGTCGAGGCGCGCAACGACTGGGACACGGACGGCTACGGCGGCCCCTGCCCGCCGCCCGGCAAGCCGCATCGCTACGTCGTGACCGTGTACGCGCTGAATAGCGACGACTTGCGCCTGCGTCAGGGCACGCCCGCGCTCATGTTCGATCACGAAATCCGCGCGACCGCCATCGCCAGCGCGCAACTGACCTTTTCCGTCGGACGATAGCCCCGCGCGATTGTTTCGCCGCGTGCATGTGAGCGTGCGGTAGCCCCGGTAGCACGGAAAACGGCTGCGCTAGACTGACTGCGTCCATGCGTCCAGGTTTCGGCCGCGCTGTGCGCCTTGCAGCGCCGCGAATAACGCATCCGGACACGACCGCCGCTCACCATGCAACACGCGCGTCGCTCGCGCGCGCCGCCACGCGCGGCTAGAGGGAATCATGCCGAACATCGTCATCGTCTATCACAGCGGCTACGGTCACACGAAGAAAGTCGCGGAAGCCGTGCTCGCCGGCGCAACCGACGCCGGCGCGAACGGCAAGCTGATGCCCGTCGGCGAGATGGACGACGCCGCCTGGGCCGAGCTCGAAGCCGCCGACGCCATCGTGTTCGGCGCGCCGACCTACATGGGCGGACCGTCCGCCGACTTCAAAAAATTCGCCGACGCCAGTTCCAAGCCCTGGTTCGAGCAGAAGTGGAAAGACAAGATCGCGGCGGGCTTCACCAACTCCGCGCACATGAACGGCGACAAGTTCCTGACCATTTCCTACTTCGTCACGCTGGCGATGCAGCACGGCATGATCTGGGTCGGCGCGGGCCTGATGCCGTCGAACACGAAAGCGGCCACGCGCAACGACCTGAACTTCGTCGGCGGCTTCACGGGCCTGCTCACGCAAGCGCCCGCGGATGCGTCGCCGGAAGAAGCGCCGCCGCCCGGTGATATCGAGACGGCGAAGACCTTCGGCGCGCGCATCGCCGCCGTCGCCGCGCGGTGGGCGGACCGTCCGGGCGCATCGGAAGCGGCGCCGGTCGCGTCGTGACGCGTCAGCGGCAGCCGCGCGGGGTTCGGCGGCTAGTCTCCTGATTCCGCGGACGCGCCCGTCCGGATCGACGATGCGTACGCTTCGCGTGCCACCGACCGTTACGAACCGGGCCGCGCCGGGGTAAAAATGCTGCGCTGCCCGGCTTCTCTCCTCAGTCTGCGAGCGTGCGCCGCTTCGATAACCCTGCTAATCCGCCAAGGACGTTGCCGTTGAATTCTGCGCAGGAATCGACATCAACCGGTCGCGAAATCGACTTAAAATGGCGGTTTTGCGGCGGCGCACGCGCGGCGGCCACGAACCAGCGAGATCGAGATGACCACGAAAGTATTTGTCGACGGACAGGAAGGCACCACCGGCCTGAAGATTTTCGAATATCTGTCGCAGCGCCGTGACATCGAAGTGCTGCGCATCGACGAGGCGAAGCGCAAGGATGTCGAGGAGCGTCGCCGCCTGATCAACGCGTCGGACGTGACGTTCCTGTGCCTGCCGGATGTCGCCTCACGCGAGTCGGTTTCGCTCGTGGAGCCGGGCAACGACCGGACCTGCGTGATCGACGCGAGCACCGCCTTCCGCACGCACGACGACTGGGCCTACGGCCTGCCCGAGCTTTCGCGCGCGCAGCGTGAACGGCTGCGCACGGCGAAGCGCATCGCGGTGCCGGGCTGCCACGCATCGGCGTTCGTGCTGTCCATGCAGCCGCTCGTCGCGGGCGGGCTCGTGCCGGCCGATTTCCACGCGCACGCTTATTCGATCACCGGCTACAGCGGCGGCGGCAAGAAGATGATCGCGGAATACGAAGCGGGCGACGACGTGCGCCTCAATAGCCCGCGCGCCTACGCGCTCGGCTTGACGCACAAGCATCTGCCGGAAATGTCCGTGCGCACCGGTTTGTCGCGCGCGCCGATTTTCACGCCGATCGTCGGACCGTTCCTGAAGGGTCTCGCGGTCACGACGTACTTCTCGCCCGACCAGCTCACGCGCGCCGCCAAGCCGCAGGACGTGCGCGACATGCTCGCCGAGTACTATGCGGGCGAGCCGTTCGTGCGCGTGATGCCGTTCGATGCGGACAGCAATCTGGACAACGGCTTCTTCGACGCCCAAGCCTGCAACGACACGAATCGCGTCGACGTCTTCGTGTTCGGCAACGACGAGCGGTTTGTCACCGTGACGCGGCTGGACAATTTGGGCAAAGGCGCGTCGGGCGCGGCGATTCAGTGCATGAACCTCGCCATCGGCGCCGACGAAACGACGGGGCTGGCGCGCTGAAGGCGTTGATTCAGACACCGTGTCGAGGACGAGCCGGCCTGCGGGCCGGCTTTTTCATGCGCCGCAACACGAAACCGACGGACGAAAAAAAGCCCGCCTAGGTCGGCGGGCTGAATCCATATCAGTGGAGACATGGAGGAGACAGGAACCACTATACCAAGAAATTTGGTGCGTTGCAACAAGCGTGCTTAGGGCTGTGTCATCGACAGGATGAATTGCAGTTGATCCGCCGAGATAGGTTTGACGAGGTGGATGTCGAAGCCCGCTTCCAGCGTCATATCGCGATGCTGCGGCTGGCCCCATCCGGTTAGCGCGACGAGCAGCATCGCGGCTCCATTCGGCGACTCGCGCAGCGCCCGCGCGGCGGCGAGGCCGTCGACGAGCGGCATGCCGAGATCGAGAATCACCACTTCGGGCGCGAACTGCGCGGCCACCTCCACGGCCTGCGCGCCGTTGGCGGCGAGCGCCACTTCGTGACCCATGCCGTTGAGCAGATTCGCGAGGCCGGCGAGCGCGTCGTCGTCGTCATCGGCTATCAGGATGCGCTTGGTCATGATGGCCTCACCGGTTGGCGGAGATTTCGAGCTTCAGCTTGTTGGAACCGGCTGATGCCGCCGTGATTTCCGTGCGCGCGCCGCGTGCACCGAGATAGAAATGCTGCCGCGCGGGCGAGTTTTGATCGTGCGTCGCGTCCGGCAGGCACGAGGCGATGTCCGCAGCCACGCCTTGCAGCGCGTCGGCGCTGGAGCCGGCGTGGGGCGTCCAGGTGCAGCGATAGTTCGCCTGCGAGGCGGCGCACTGCGCGTCGTCGCCGTAAGGCAACGCGAGCGGCCGGCCGTCGCTGGCCGTGAGCGAGGAGAATGTCGGCGATGCCGCGACGATGTGCTTGAGCGCATCGCAAGGGCTCGGCGTATCGTCGGCGCGGGCGGCGGTCGCGGTCGTCAGCACACCGCAATAAAGTGCGGCGAGCGCGACGCCTGAAATCTTCGCTTGCATCCGTGTCTCCTGTCGGCCGCAGTTAGGGCTTCAGCCCTTAGTGCGGTCTCATGCATCGCGGTCGGCCGCAGTTAGGGTTTAGCCCCTGGTGCGGTCCCATGCATCGCGGTCGGCTGCGCTTAGGGCTTTAGCCCTTCGTGCGGTCCCATGCATCGCGGTCGGCCGCACTTAGGGCTTTGGTCCTAGTGCGGCTCCATGCATCGCGGTCGGCTGCGCTTAGGGCTTTGGCCTTTGTGCTGCTTCATGCATCGCCGTCGGCCGCGTTGGGGGTTCGGCCTTTTTTGCAGCTCCGTGCATCCCGGTCGGGCGGCACTTAGAAGCCTTAACAAAATGAGCGAAGGGGCTGTTAACTCTCGATGAATGCTGTTAACCTTTTCATTGTTTCGACGACGAAAAGGACATGGCCAAGCCGATACTCGACGACGAACTGTGGGCACTCATTGAACCGCTGCTGCCCCCGCCCAACCCACGACGAACCCGTTACCCAGGGCGCAGGCCGCTCCATAATCGTGCGGTGCTCACGGGCATCCTCTTCGTCTTACAGACGGGCCTGCGTTGGGACCTATTGCCTCGCGAGATGGGCTGCGGCAGTGGCATGAGTTGCTGGCGTCGTTTGCGTGACTGGCAGGCCGCCGGCGTCTGGGAGCAGTTGCACGAGGTGCTGCTTGCGCGATTGCGCGCAGCCGACCAAATCGACTGGTCTCGCGTCATCGTCGATTCCTCCTCAATCCGCGCTGTGGGCTCAGGTCAAAAACAGGACCGAATCCCACAGACCGCGCGCGACCCGGTTCAAAGCACCATCTCATCACCGAGGCCCAGGGTATCCCGCTTGCGGTGATACTGACCGGCGCCAACCGAAACGACGTCACTCAACTTCAATCGCTGGTCGAGGCTATTCCGCCCATCAGCGGCAAGCGTGGCAGACCGCTATCGAAGCCTCGGGTCGTTCAGGGCGACAGAGGCTACGACCACGACAAATACCGACGTCCACTGCATGCCGCCGGCATTGCAACCGAAATCGCTCGACGCGGTCAGCCTCATGGAAGCGGGCTGGGCAAAACACGCTGGGTCGTGGAGCGGACCATTTCGTGGCTTCACAACTTCCGCCGACTGCGCATCCGCTTCGAACGGCTCGCTTTCATACACGAGGCTTTCCTCAAAATCGCTTGCTGCATCATATGCTGGCGGCAGCTGCAAAAGTCATTCTGTTAACGCCTCTTAGAGCTTTCGCTTTTCGTGCTGCTTCATGCTTCGCGGTCGGCCGCAGTCAGGGTTGTAGTGCTTGGTTCGCGGTCGGCCGTACTTAGGCTTTAGCCTTCCGTGCAGCCCCATGCATCCCGTTCCGCCGTTTTCCGCAACTCAACTCCGTCCGAAACCAACGCCTCACAGTCCGCGCCTACGCACGCGCAGCGAGTCCATGCATCGCGGCTCTCGCAAACCGCGTGCGCCGCGGCTAACCCGTTAAGCGCAGACACGGCGTGCGCTGGAAAGCATCAGGCGCTTTCAGCGTCTCGGCATTTCCCAACGCGCGGTCTGCCGCCCGCTGCAGCGCGAACCTTATCGAAGTCCGCCCAAACTGCTCCGCCAAACACGAGCCTGCGAACGGTTTCGCCGCAAACATAAGACCGATGCCCGAGGCCACTATCCATCGCTCGCCTGCCCGCGTATGTTCGGCATCGAATCAAACTCCAACACAAATCGAGCAAACTGTGCGCCCGTTCGCTCGACGCTTCGAGCGCTAGCGCACATAACATCGGCGGTGAAAGCTCAATGCCGCAGCAGCGCCATCATCGCGCCAAAGCCGACGAACAGGCCGCCCGTCAGCCGATTGAACGCCTGCGCGACCGCCGCGCTTTTCAGCTTCTCGCCGATGCGCGCGCCGAGGCCCGCATAGACCGTGAACCAGCTCACCTCGATCACCGCGAGCGTCGCGACGAGCACGGCGAACTGCGGCAGCACGGGCCGCGCCGCGTCGATGAATTGCGGCAGCAGCGCCGCCGCGAAGAGGATCGACTTCGGATTGCTGCCTGCAACGAGGAAGCCGTTGCGATAAAGCGCCGATGGCCCCGTCGACCGAGCACGCGCGCCGCCGCTTTCGTCGCGCACCTCGACCGCGCTCGCCTTCGCGCGCCAGCTCTTCACGCCGAGCCAGACAAGATACGCCGCGCCGGTGAGGCGCAGCGCATCGAAGAAACGCGGCCACGCCTCGAGAAACACGCCGAGCCCCGCCGCCGATACCGACAGCATCAAAACGAGCGCGCTCAGACTGTCGGCCATCGTCGCGACGGAGCGGCGCAGGCCGAAACGCGCGCCGTGCGTCATCACGAGCAGCATGTTGGGACCCGGAATCGCGGATATGACAAACACCGTGGCGACGAACATCCACCAGACATGCAGACTCATTGCGGTCTACCTAAGAAGAGCGGGACTGCGATTATGCCGCGTCTTCTCGTCTGGAAATCACTGTCCTGCGCGCCGCGCCGCCACTTGCCCCAGCACCGCGAAGTCCTTCTCGCCGTCGCCGTGAGCGAGGGCATCGACGAGGTTATCGCGCACCACGCTCGCCACGGGCAACGGCACGTTCACGGCTTCGCCGGCTGCAATCGCGAGGCGCACGTCCTTCAGCCCGAGACGCGCCTTGAAGAGCGCCGGTTCATAGCGGCGCTCCGCGATCATCTTCCCGTAGCCCTGGTACACCGGGCCCGGAAACAGCGAGTTCGTGATGACATCGAGGAAGGTCTGCGCCTCGATGCCGTGTCCCGTGACGAGCGCCGCCGCTTCGCCGAAGGTTTCGATCGCCGAGCCGAGCATGAAATTCGCCGCGAGCTTCAGCACGTTCGCGTGCTCCGGCTGCTGGCCGACGCGCCACGTCTTCTGGCCCATTGCATCCAGCACCGGCTGCACGCGTTCGATGTCCGCGTCCGCGCCCGCCGCGAGAATGTTGAGCTTGCCCGCCGCAGCGACATCCGGGCGGCCGAGCACCGGCGCCGCCACATAGCCGACGCCGTGCTGCGCGTGCAACTGCGTGAGTTCGACGGCGAGCGCAGTCGAGATCGTCGCCATGTTCACGTGCACGAGGCCCTTCGACGCATGCTTGAGCAAGCCGCCTTCGACGAGAACGGAGCGCAGCGCGTTGTCGTCGGCGAGCATGGAGAACACGGCATCGCCGGAGAACGCCTGCTCCGGCGTATCGACCACGGACGCGCCCTGGTCCGCCAATGCCCGGGTTTTCTCGCGCGAGCGGTTCCACACGCGCACCGAGTGCCCCGCCTTCAGCGCGTTGCTCGCCATCGCGCCGCCCATCTCGCCCAATCCGATGAATCCGATATCCATTGCCTGTGCTCCTTTCACTGAGTTCCCGTCGCGCCCACGGCGCGCGGCCGTGCGCCAGTAGAGCACATCGCCCGGCAGCACGCAGCGGCGCGCAATGCCATACTTGCTCGCATGGTCAACGCGCGCTTTCATTTTCACGATGAACTGAACGACTTCCTCGCCCGGCCGCAGCGAGGGCGAACGTTCGAGTGCGCGTGCCCGCCGACATCGTCGACGAAGCACATGATCGAAGCGCTCGGCGTGCCGCACACCGAAGTCGGCTTGATCGTGCGTAACGGCGTGCCCGCTGGCTTCGACGCGCAGATCCAGCCCGGCGATTGCATCGAGGTGTATCCGGCGGGCCACGCGCCGCCCGATGTCGCGGATGGTGGCTCGTTGCTGCGCCCGCCTTTGCAGCCGGCGAATGTGCGCTTCATCGCGGACGCGCATCTCGGCGGGCTCGCGCAACTGCTGCGGCTCGCGGGCTTCGACACGCGCTACGACAACAACTTCCCGGACGATGAAATCGAGCGCCTCGCGCACGAAGAATCGCGCGTCGTGCTCACCCGCGACCGTGAGTTGCTCAAGCGCCGCACCGTGCTGCACGGCTGCTACGTGCGCGCGCTGCAACCGGACGAACAATGGCGCGAGATCGCGGACCGGCTGAATCTCGCCGCCCATGTGCGCGCGTTCCGCCTGTGCCTGATGTGCAACGCGCCGCTGCGCGCCGCCGCGCCCGACGAGGTCGACGGCCGTGTCCCCGACGGCGTGCGCGAACGCCACACGCGCTTCGTCACCTGCGATGTCTGCCGGCGCGTGTTCTGGGAAGGCTCGCATTGGCGGCGCATGCGCGCGCGCATCGACGCGATGGCGGAAACCGGTCCGGCTTGAAGCGAGCACGGGCAAGCGCCGCAGCCGGGCCAGTACAATACGGCTCCATCGACACTGCGGCCCCGGAGCATTACGTGAACAAATTCCAGCTGGAACAAAACAAGGCGTTCAAACTTGCCAACGATCTCAAGCAAGGCGGGCGCGCACGCGTGGGCGCGGCCGATGCGCCGAAAGCCGACCGACGCGAGCAGCGCAAGCTGGATCAGGCGAAAGGCCTCGTCCCCTTTGCGTGCAAGCTCGACGAAAAGCTCGTGAAGCAACTGAAGGAACGCGCCGAAACGCACGAAGGCGGCATGACCGAAGCGCTCGCCGAACTGCTGGTCGCAGCGGGCCTTTCGCGCTGAGCCTCGCTCAGACGCTCCCTTCTTTCTCGATCACGAGAATGCGCGCCGCGCCGACCGGCTCGGCGTAATGCTCGTCGCCGGCTTGGGCGTGGAAGATATCGCCCGCCTTCAGCGTCAGCGTGCGCTCGCCTTCTGCGTCGCGCACGTGCATGCGCACCACGCCGTCCATCACGGCGAACACCTCTTCGCCGTCATTCACGTGCCACTTGTACGGCGCATCCGTCCAGTGCAGACGGCACGACGTGCCGTTCATCACGCAGATATCGAGCGCGCCCCACGCGCGCTCGGCCGTGAACTTGCCGCTTTCGATCACTTTCATGCAATGCCGCCTAGCGAGTGAATTCGCGCGCTTCGTCGACGTCGGCGTGGCGCGTCGCGGGAATCGCCGCCACCGCGATCAGCGAGAGCACGACGCCGCCCATCACATAGAACGTCGGCGCGAGTTGCGAGCCAGTGACGCGAATGAGCCACGTCACGATGAATTGCCCGAAGCCGCCGAAGATCATCACCGCGATGTTGTATGCGAGTGAAAGGCCGGTCGAGCGCAGGTGCGCGGGAAACAGCTCGGAGAGCAGCGCGCCGAACGGCCCGTAGTAGCCCGACAGCACGATCGAGAGCGCGGCCTGCACGATCACGAGACGCATCACGCTCGGCTCCGCCGCGAGCCACGCGAAGAGCGGATAGATGATGACGAGCGTGATCCCGAGCGACCACAGCGTGAGCGCCTTGCGTCCGATGCGGTCGGACCACGCGCCCGCCACCGGCGAGAGCACCGTCAACAGCAGATTGCCGACGATCAGCGCCGTGAACGACTGGCCGTACGGCAGCTTGAGTTGCTTGACGGCGAACGTCGGCAGATACGCGATCAGCACGTAGACCGTCACCGTC
The DNA here is from genome assembly GCF_023170545.1 of Caballeronia sp. Sq4a. NCBI lineage: Bacteria > Pseudomonadati > Pseudomonadota > Betaproteobacteria > Burkholderiales > Burkholderiaceae > Caballeronia > Caballeronia sp. Sq4a. The sequence goes on from NZ_CP084250.1 coordinate 2,675,995, forward strand.
AGCGCGATCACCGCGCCGAGACCGCACAGCACTTCACGGCCATGCGTGCGGAAGACCTCGCCGAGCGTCGCGCGGCGCGCGGTCTTCTTCACGTGCATGAACGCTTCCGTGTCCGACATGTTGCGGCGGATATACAAGCCGATCGGCCCGATCACGAGCCCGATGATGAACGGCACGCGCCAGCCCCACGACTCCAGCGCTTGCGGCGACAGCCCGCGCGAGATCGCCGCGCCCACGACCGCGCCGAGCAAGAGCGCCGCCGCCTGACTCGCCATCTGGAAGCTGCCGTAGAAACCGCGCTTGGAGAACGGCGCCGCCTCGATCAGAAGCGCGGTGGAACTGCCGAACTCGCCGCCCGCCGAGAAGCCCTGCAACAGCCGCGCGACGACGATCACAATGGGCGCGCCGATGCCGATGGCCGAGTAAGGCGGCACAATCGCCAACAGCAGAATGCCGAGCGTCATCAGCGCAATCACGAGCGTGAGCGCCGGTTTGCGCCCGGCGCGGTCGGCGTACAGCCCGAGCACGATGCCGCCCACGGGCCGCATCACGAAGGCCACGCCGAAGCTGGCCGTGGTGAGAAGAATCGACGAGTAGTCGTTGTCGCTCGGGAAGAAGAGCCGCGCGATCACCACCGTCATGAAGCCGAATACGACGAAGTCGTACCATTCCAACGCGTTGCCGATCACCGCCGCGCTTACCGCGCGCGCATTTAATGGTCTGTCTGCCATGCAAATCCCTGTAGATTGATCGATCGGCGCCGGGCTTGCGCGGCCGGGATATTTTTTCCTTGGCGAGTGTAAAGACCGCGCGTGGCCTTATCAAGCGACAAGCAACGAAGAAAAGCGCGCCGGGCTTCGCAGCCGGGCGCGCTTCGTCGTGGTCGTCGGTTCTAGGTCAGGCCTTCTTCGCGTAGGCGCTGCACCACCCCTTCGCGGCGACCTGCTTGCCGCCGAACATCGGGCACGGCGCGAACGGATCGGACGCCTTGCCCTGATAGAACTGGCAATTGCCGCAATCCTGGCCCGCTGCGTACTTCGGGAACTTGGCCTTGTCGACCTTGCTCGCGTCCATCTTGTAGCCGAGCGCCTGCGCGGTCGGATCGCTTTCCTCGACCTTCGGCGCATCGGCGAAAGCGACGCGCGAGCCGAGCGCGAGCGTCGACGCAACGCCTACGCTCGTCATCAGAAATGTGCGACGGGATGTCTTCATGGTGACTCGCTCCATGTTGTATTGGGGGAAAGCGCCGTTCTCACGACGGCGATGCCCGAGCATAACAACACACAAGCGTTTCGATGAGGACAAATGTCGGAGATAAGCGTTAATGAACGCTCAGCGCAACATGTCGGCGACCCGTTCGCCAATGGCGAGCGACGCCGTCAGCCCCGGCGATTCCATGCCGAACAGGTTCACGAGCCCCGGCACGCCATGCGCCGATTTGCCCTGGATCATGAAATCCGCCGCCGCCTGGCCGGGACCGGAGAGCTTCGGCCGAATGCCGGCGTACGCCGGTTGCAGCGCGCCGTCGGGCAAGCCGGGCCAATACGCGCGAATGGCTGCATAGAAGGAATCGGCGCGACGCGGATCGACGTCGTAGTTGATCGACGGCACCCATTCCACGTCGGGGCCGAACTTCGCCTGCCCGCCCATATCGATCGTCAGATGCACGCCGAGTCCCGCTTCGTTCGGCATCGGATAGATGAGGCGCTCGAACGGCGCGCGTCCGCTCACGCTGAAGTAGTTGCCCTTCGCGAAGTAGAGCGGCGGCACGTGTCGGTCGTCGAGGCCGCGAATGCGCCGCGCGATGTCGTTCGCATGCAGCCCCGCGCTGTTGATCAGATACGACGCCCGGAAACGCGCCGGCGCCTGCCCGCCCGTCTCCACGATGAAGCAGCCTTCGCGCGCCTCGATGCTCACAACCGGCGTATGAAACACCACTCCCGCGCCATGATTTTCGGCGTCGCCTTGCAGCGCGAGCATGTACTGATGACTATCGACAATGCCCGTGCGCGGCGAATACACCGCTTCGACGCATTGCAGTTGCGGTTCCATTTCCTTCGCTTCTGCGCCGCTGATTCGCACGAGCCCTTCCACGCGATTCTCGACGCCCTTCTGCTCGATCGCCGCGAGCTGCGGAATCTGATTGCGCGCCGTGGCGACGAGCAGCTTGCCGCACTGCCGGTGCGGCACGCCGTGCGCCTCGCAGAACGCGTACAGCATTTCGCGCCCGCGCACGCACAGTTCCGCCTTCAGCGAGCCGCGCGGATAGTAGATGCCCGCGTGTATCACCTCGCTGTTGCGCGAACTCGTGCCGATGCCGATGGCTTCGCCCGCTTCCAGCACCATCACTTCGCGCCCGCGCAATGCGAGCGCCCGCGCGATGGCGAGCCCGACGACGCCCGCCCCGATTACCACGCATTCGATCCGATCCATGTCCTTTCCCGCGCCTTCTCGATGCGACCTATTCTACGTGCGGGATTATTGCGCGTCGCACAATAACGCACGCAGCGAGCAGCGTTTTCCGGTGCAATTCGGAAAAAGGCAAGAATCTGGCCGCCAGATGCTGAAAATAGCGCGGTTCGACGGCGTTTCGCGCGAATCGCGAAACCGCGGCTGATTAGAAGCCCATGAATTTGCGGCGCGATTGCCGGTCCAGTTCGATGTCGCGCGCCTCGACATGGTGTCTGCCGTCGATGCGCGCGTTGCCGAACGCGTTCAACATCGCGCGCCGCATGCCGCGCGGCGACGCCTGCGTGAGCGCATCGAGCGGCGCGTCGCCGAGCGTTTCGGGAAAGCGGCTGCCCCACGCGTGCGCCTCGCGAATCTCCGCGTAGATGGCCTGCGCGATGCGCCGCGCGCCGTCGCGGTCCGGCGCCGGAATCTCGTACACGTTCATGCGGTTGAGAAGCGGCTCGGGAATCGCGCGCGCGTCGTTGGCCGTGGCGATCCACACGACATTGCCCGCGTTGATCGGCACCTCGGCGAATTCGTCGATGAAGCTCTGCGCCGTATCGTGTTCCAGCAAAGCGTAGAGCGCGCCGAGCGGATCGTATTGCGTGTCGCCGGTGGCCTTGTCGATTTCATCGACGGTCATCACGGGGTTCGCGTAGCTGCCGTTCACGAGCGCGTCGAAGACCTTGCCCGGCTTCGCATTGCGCCATTGCGACGACGCGCCGGAGAGAATCCAGCCGGCCGTGAGCGAGCTCATCGCGACATAGTGGCACGACGTGCCGAGCAGCCGCGCGAGCTGCTTCGCGAAATGCGTCTTGCCGATGCCCGGCTCGCCGAGCAGCAGCATCGGCATGAGTTCGAGGCGGTCTTCGGTTTCGAGGCACAGCGCGATCTGCTTGCGGATATCGTCGAGCGGTTCCTCGAAATTCGGCAGCGATGCCGCGAGATCGTCGATGGAAGGCATGCGGTTAGGCTTCACGCAGAAGCGCAGGTTGCCCACCTTCAGCATCTTTTCGTAAGTTGCGCGCAAGGCTTCGCTCGCGCCCTCGGAGAGATCGTTCAGCGCAGTCTCGACGTCGTCGAGACTGTAGACCTTGCTGAACGACGCCACTGCCAGTTCTTGTTTGACCACGGCCGTCGTCATGTCGCACCCCGTCTTTTTTCGCTTCGACGAGTTCAGTGTATCGATGAAAGAATCACGCGCAAGCGAGCAGTCGCGGGCGTCTGCTGCCAATTTTGAGAAAGCGGAGCGTGCACCGCGCACGCGAGTATCATCGTCGCGATGCCGCGGCGGGCGGGTTCAGAACGTGCTCATCAAGCCGCGAGGTTGGAATCGACGGGACGCGGCCTCACATGATCCGTTGATGCGCCGAACCGCGCCCCGTCCGTCTTGTCAGAACGAAGTCGCCGGGCAACACGCGTTCGGCGGCCGCCGCGCCGTGTGAGTGCGCGCGTCGGCTGCCATCCGATTAGCCCGAGCGCCGGAGAAGCTTTCAATGACTAAAACGAATCGCATCGCATTTCCGCGTCTCATCCGATCCGCGCTCGTCTCCTGCGCGTGTCTCGCCGCGAGCCACGGCGCTTTTGCGCAGAGCACGCCGCAGCCGGTCAACTGGGAGTTGCAAGTGGTGCGCGACGGCCAGCAGATCGACTCTTTCTCTGCCACCACGAACGTCGGTCAGGCGAAAACCGATACGCATCACAACATCGTGCAGAACCGCGTCGGTTGCGCGGACAAACCGGCCGGCGATATCGACCTGCAACGCACGCTCACTGTTTCGCCGACACACGCGAGCGCCGACGACATCACGCTCGCCATCGAGGCGCAGGAAACGCTGGAAAGCGACACCTCTCAGACGTCGGCCTCGGGCTGCAAGGTGCCGCCGACGCCGCGTCAGGTGGCCGCGTCGCATCCCGGCCTCGTGTTGAAACCGGGCGAATGGGCGCAGTGGCAGATCATCGACAGCAATCCGTCGCTGCTGTACCGGGTGCGCGCGAGCCTGGCTTCGTCAGCGCCGGCGCAGTAAGCCGGCGCACCACGCACACAAAAACGAACGCATGCGAAATCCAGAACATCTTCCGCCAGCACCGTCCGCGAATGCGGTCACGCCGGATTTCACGGCGGTGAGCTGGAATCTGCACAAGGGTCGCTCGCCACTCGGCCTGCGCGCATGGAACGCCATGCAGCGCTGGGTGCAGACCACCAACGCGGACGTCTATTTTCTTCAGGAAGCCATGGCGCGGCGGCTGCCGCAGCCGGTGCTCGCAAGCGGCTTCGGCAAGCCGCTTTCCGCGCCGCTCGACGATGTCTGGCATTGCCAGGCCACCGAAATCGCCACCGCGCTCGAATTGCAGATCGCGCTCGGCCCGAACGTCTTCAAGCCGTCGTGGCGGCACGGCAATGCGATCCTTTCGCCGCATCCGCTGGATCTGTCCGGACGCTGGGACATCTCGGCGCATCGGTTCGAAAAGCGCGGGCTGCTCGTCGCGCGCGCGACGTTCGCGGGACACGCGATCACGCTCTTGTGCGCGCACCTCGCGCTGACGCGCGCCGCGCGGCTGCGTCAGATGAACTGGATCGCGCACTGGATCGCGAAGGAAGCGCCCGAAGGCCCGCTCGTGCTGGCGGGCGATTTCAACGACTGGCGCAACGATTCCGTACCGCTATTCGGCGAACTCGGCATGAACGAAGTGGCGACGATGCTCGGTGAATCGGGGCGCACCTTTCCGGCGTTCTCGCCGGCGCTCGCGCTCGACAAGATGTTCGTGCGCGGTCTGAAGCCGGTGCAGTGGATCGTGCCGACGCAGGATACCGCGTGGCTCTCCGATCACTTGCCTTATATGGCGAAGCTGCGTATCGCGGATTGAAGCGCAACTCAGGGGCGCAAATCAGGGACGCGTAAGCAGCGCCTCGAGATCGTTGATGGAAACCGGCTTGGTCAGATGATGATCGAAGCCGGCGTCGAGCGCGGTCTGCCGGTCTTCCGCGCTGCCGTAGCCGGTGAGCGCGAGCAGAAGCGCGTCGCGGGTCGCATCGCGTTTGCGCATCTCGCGCGCCACGTCGAGCCCGTTCATGCCCGGCAAGCCGATGTCCAGCACCACGACGTCCGGCCGGAAGTCGTCGATGGAGTCGAGCGCGCACACGCCGTCGGACTCGGTGCGCACTTCGTGGCCGAGCGCCTCCAGCAGCATCGACAGGGCGAAGGCCGCATCGGCGCTGTCATCGACGAGGAGGATACGGCGGCCGAGCGCGCCGTGATTCGTTTCGGCGTTGAAAGTCATGCGCAGTCTTCGCATCTTAATGAGATAGTCGGCCGACTGTAGCACATGCGGCACGGTCGGACAGGGAGAGACCGCAATGCCGCCGCGCGACGGCTCTGCTATCGTGATTCTTTCGGCTGCGCCCGCACTGCCATGTTCGATCTCTTCGACGACATTCCCAAGCCCGATATCGCGTGGCATCCGGACTGGATCGACGCGGACGCCGGCTCCGACCTGATGGCCGCGCTGATCGACGAAGTGCGCTGGCAGCAGGACACCATGAACACGCCGGGCGGCCGCGTGCCGCTGCCGCGCCTCACCGCGTGGCAAGGCGAGCCCGACGCGGTGTACGTCTATTCGGGCATCCGCAACGTGCCGCAGCCGTGGACGCCCGCCGTCGCGCAGTTACGCGACGCCGCGCAGGCCACGTGCGGCGCCCGCTTCAACAGCGTGCTCATCAACCGATACCGCGGCGGGCAGGACAGCATGGGCTGGCACGCCGACAAGGAGCGCGAGCTCGGGCCGGAGCCGGTGATCGCATCGGTCAGTCTGGGCGCGACGCGCACATTCGAATTCCGCCACGCGCGCACGCACGCCACCCACGCGCTCTCGCTGACACACGGCAGCCTGCTCGTGATGCGCGGACGCACGCAACGGGAATGGGTGCATCGCGTGCCGAAAGAGCCGGGCGCGCGCGGCGAGCGCATCAATCTCACGTTTCGCTGGGTGGACGCGTCCAAAGCCCGCAAGTGAGCCGCGCAGACGGCACCATCAAGGCCGCCGCGCGATGAAGTCGATCTCCACGAGCGCATCGCGCGCGAGCCCGGTCACGCCGATGCAGGTGCGCGCCGGCAACGGCTTCGGCAGGAAATACGACCGGTAGACGGCGTTCATCGCGTCGTAGTCGCGCTTGAATTCCGTGAGGAAGATGCGCGCGCTCACGACGTGATCGAGCGTCAGGCCGAGGCCGGTCAAGACGAGAATCAGGTTGTTCATCACGCGCCGCGTTTGTGCCGCGACGCCTTCGGGCAGCGGCGCGCTGTCGTCGTCGGGATCGGTCGGCATCTGGCCGGTGAGAAACACCCAGCCGTCGGCTTCAGCCGCGTGCGAGAACGGGCCAACAGGCGTCGGCGCGCCGTCGATCATCGAGAATTTCGGTGGATGGCTCATGGCGTGGTATCGAGTGCAGGGTCCGCTACGTTAGCGCGTCAAAATTGGCGCGGCTTGCAGGAAGGACTGCCGGCGCGCCGCAAAAAAAAACGCGGCGAACCCTTCGGCCCGCCGCGTCATCCCGTAGCGTCTTGCATTACCAGCCGTGGCGATCGTGCCAGCGCTCTTCGCGCCGCTCGCGCCGCCATTCGTGCTCGCGCCATTCGCGCCGCTCACGCCATTCGCGCTCGCGCCAGCGGTCGCCGCCATTGCCATAGCCGTAGCCGTAGCCGTATCCATAGGCAACGGGCACAGCCGGCTGCACGTACACCGGCTGCGCCGGCGCGTAGTAAGGCACCCCGTAGGCCGGCACGCCGATTCCCACTGCGACATCGACGTGCGCGGACGCCGTAGCCGACGCGGCCAGCGCCGCCATGCCTGCGAGCCCGATAACCGTACCAAGAAGTTTCTTGTTCATTTCGCTTTCCTCCCTGCACCGAGTGCCGTGTGAGTCAGATGCAGTCTAGAGAGCGACGCCTGACACAGGTGCAACAGCGATGCCATAAAGGTAACGCGACGTAACGGCATGGAGCGCTAGCGGACGCGCTTGCCGGTCTCGTCGATGATCACTTCGCCGTCTTCCTTCGCGAACGGTCCCTTCTGCGGCGACGGCAGCAGGTCGATCACGAGTTCCGACGGACGGCACAGCCGCGCGCCGAGCGGTGTATCGACGAACGGCCGGTTGATAAGGATCGGATGCGCGAGCATCGCGTCGATGAGTTGATCGTCGCTGAGCAATGGATCGTCGAGTCCGAGTTCCGCGTACGGCGTGCCCTTTTCCCGCAGCGCTTCGCGCACGCTGAGGCCCGAACGGGCGATCAGCGCGACGAGCGTCTCGCGGCTCGGCGGCGCCGTCAGATATTCGACGACGTTCGGCTCGATGCCCGCGTTGCGGATCAGCGCAAGCGTATTGCGCGAGGTGCCGCACTTCGGGTTGTGATAGATGGTGACGGTCATGGCGCGCTCCGTGTGACTGTGGATGCTCGCATTCTAGGGCCGCGCGGCGCGGCGCGTACACGGTGCATGTCGCGCGCGCCTGCGTCGCGTCATGTCGCCGACCGGATCGCGAGCGTATAAGCGAATCTGCTGTTCATTGCAGAAACGCGGCCTATAACTTGAATTGCGTGCGGCGCGCAGGTTGCTGAGCGCGATGCAGCGACATGACACCGTGCCGCGAGTCATTGCGCCAGCGCCGCCACCGCGCGATACCGATGCGCGGCCCGCGCGCCAGCGCGTCACTATCAAGGAGCACAACATGAAATCACGTCTCGTCATGGCGGCCGTCGCCGCCTCGTTGCTTGCTACCGCGGGCGTCGCCTCGGCGCAGCAGAGCTACTATCGGACCGCACAGGTGCCGGGCCAGGCCACGCCCGACACGTGGACGCAGTCCGCCGACACCCAGAGCCAGACCGGCGACATGTCCTACGGCGGCGTTTCCTCCACGCGCAGCGATATGGGCTCGGCCGCCACGCGCCGCGACCCGATCTCGAAGCCGTGCACGCGCGGCCCGCAGTGCGACATCTTCTTCGGCAACTGACGAACGCTTGCGTTAGCTTCGGTGCATCGAGGGCGCCTCTTTCCGTCCACGCGGACGCGCCCCTTCTCACTCTCCCAGCCGAGACCGCCCTCATGCATCGCGATGCATTTCTCGCCCAGCTTTCCGCCGAAGGCTTTCACGAAGTCGTGACGGTCACGCGCGAACCGGACGTCTCGCTCGACATACACGCACATCCGTTCGAAGCGAAGGCGCTCATCGTCGAAGGCGACATCACCTTGCGCGTCGGCGGCGAGGCGCGGCTGTATCGCGCGGGCGATGTCTTTCATCTGCCGGCCAACGTCGAGCATTCCGAACAATACGGGCCGCAAGGCGTGAGTTATCTCGTCGGTCGCAAATAGCGCCAAGCCGCGCGGCGCACGCTCGTGCCGCTTACATGCCGGTTCGCCGAGGGTTCGCTACACTCGTGTCATCCAGCGATCTTGCATGAGACCGGAGAGGCCCGATGGCGGCGAAGAAGAAGACGGAGAACGCGGCACGCATTCGTGTCGGTATCGGCGGATGGGATTTCGAGCCGTGGCGCGGCACGTTCTATCCCGAAGGTCTCACGCACAAGCGCGAACTCGAATACGCGAGCCGCGCGCTCACGAGCATCGAGATCAACGGCACGTTCTACCGTTTGCAGAAGCCGGACACGTTCGCCAAATGGCGCGATGAAACGCCCGACGACTTCGTGTTCTCGCTGAAGGCGCCGCGCTATGCCACGAATCGCCGGGTGCTCGCCGAAGCGGGCGATTCCATCGAACGGTTCTTTGCGAGCGGCGTGCTCGAATTGCAGGACAAGCTCGGCGCGATCAACTGGCAGTTCGCGCCGACAAAGCACTTCGATCCCGAGGACTTCGAGCGCTTCCTGAAGCTGCTGCCCGCCACCGTCGAAGGCCGCGCGCTTCGTCACGCCGTGGAAGTGCGGCACGAGAGTTTCGCCGATGCCGCGTTCGTCGCGCTGCTGAAAAAGTACGGTATCGCGGTGGTCGTGGCGGGCGATTCCGACTATCCGCAGATCGCGGATATCACCGCGCCGTTCGTGTATGCGCGCATCATGGGCACGACCGAAAAGCAGAAGCTCGGCTACTCGAAGGCGGCGCTCGATCGCTGGGCCGCGCGCGCAACGGAATGGGCGGCGGGCGGGGCGCCGGAGGACTTGCAGATGGTCGGCAAGGCGCCGTCGAAGGCGTCGGCGCGCGATGTTTATCTCTACGTCATCAGCGGACACAAGGCCGCTAATCCTGCCGCCGCGATGGCGCTCATCGAGCGGTTGAACAAAGCGGCGTAGCGGGGAGTAGCGCGACGGCGTGGTCGACGCGCGAGGCGACGCCGCTCGTTGTCGTAGTGTCGTAGTTTCGGTCAGACCTGCGGCGCGCCAGCAATCAGGCGGGCGCTTGGTGCCGCACGGCCCCGCTTTCGCCGACGCTTCGAGCGCCGACCCGCGGCGCGCGAATCGGGCGGACACCGCGAACCGGAGCGCCCTTACTTCGCTCCCTGCCCGATCTCGTGGTTCGCCAGAAGCTCGAGCGCCCGCACCATGCCCGAGTGATCCCACGCCTTGCCGCCGTGCGCCGCGCACGCGTTGAAGAGCGCCTGGCACGTCGCCGTGTTCGGCAGCGAGACGCCGAGCGATTGCGCCGTCGAGAGCGCCAGATTCAAATCCTTCTGATGCAGTTCGATCCGGAAGCCCGGATTGAACGTGCGTTTGGTCATGCGCTCGCCGTGGACTTCGAGAATCCGCGACGACGCAAAACCGCCCATCAACGCCGTGCGGACCTTCTCGGCATCGACGCCCGCTTTCGACGCGAGCAGGAGCGCCTCGCCGACCGCCTCGATGGTCGCCGCGACGATCACCTGATTCGCGACCTTGCAGACCTGTCCCGCGCCGACATCGCCGATCAGCGAGACGTTCTTGCCCATCATGTCGAACAGCGGCTTCACCTTGTCGAACGTGGCCTGCGCGCCGCCGACCATGATCGTGAGCGATGCCGCTTTCGCGCCGACTTCGCCGCCGGACACGGGCGCATCCAGATAATCCGCGCCGCGCTCGCGAACTTTCGCGGCGAACTCGCGCGTCGCGATCGGCGAGATCGAGCTCATGTCCACGACGATCTGACCGGCGCGCAGCGATTGCGCGACGCCGTTCTCGCCGAAGAGCACGCGCTCGACATCGGGCGTGTCCGGCACCATCAGGAACACGATATCGGCTTTCTCGGCCACTTCTGCCGGGCTGTTGCACGCGGTGGCGCCTGCTTGCGTCAGCTCGGCCGGCACGCCGCTGCGCGTGAACGCGGCTAGCTCCACGCCGTTCTTGACGAGATTCGCCGCCATGGGATGCCCCATGATGCCGAGTCCGATGAAGCCTGCTTTCGTCGTCATGAATCTGCTCCTTTTATTCGGGTTCCAGTCGGGCGAGCGTGCCGCTCGCGCCCTATTCTGCGATGAAGTGTTTTTTCACGGCCTGCGCCGCGTTTCTGAGCATGCCGAGATCGGCGCACACTGCGACGAGCGTACAGCCCATCGACAGATAGCGCTCGGCGTCCTGCTGCACGGGCGCGAGAATGCCGCTCGCCTTGCCGGCCGCGTGCGCGCGCTCGAAGACATGCGCGATGGCCGCCTGCACGTCCGGATGATTTGCGTTGCCGAGCTGACCGTACGCGGCGGCCAGATCCGATGGACCGACGAAAAGCGCATCGACGCCGTCGACGGCCGCGATTTCGTCGATGGCATCGACGGCTGCGCGGCTCTCGATCTGCACGGCGACGCTGATATTGTCGTTCGCCATCTTGAAGTAGTTTGCGACCGTGCCGTAGCGGTTCCCGCGATGCCCGACCGACACGCCTCGAATCCCTTCGGGCGGATAGCGCGTCGCCGCGACCGCGCGCGTGGCGTCGGCGGCGCTATCGACGAACGGAATCAGGAAATTGACGAAGCCGGCATCGAGCAGCCGCTTGATGCCGACGGGCTCGTTCGCGGGCGGCCGCACGACCGGCGCGCTCACGCTGTCCTTGAGCGACATCAGTTGCGGGATGAGTGTGAGCGTGTCGTTGGGCGCGTGCTCGGCATCGAGCAGCATCCAGTCGAAGCCGACGACGCCGAGCAGTTCCGTGACGATCGGACTGGCCAGCGACGCCCAGCAGCCGATGAGCTTCTCGCGGGCGCGTAGTGAAGTCCTGAAGGCGTTGGGCAACGGTTGGTACGGGGTCGACGACGGCATGGTGCCTCCTTGAGGTGGCTGCGCGCTTCCGGATGTTGGCGGCTGGGGCTCAGTTGTCTGACGTCTTATCTAGCGTACCGTCATTGATGTGCGTTAGACCAGCCGAGTTAACCCGCATCCGCGCCATTGCACGGCGCCTCTGCGGCCTACCTGTCATACGACGTCTTACTTTTGTGCCGTTCCCGCTTCTTTGCTACAAGCCTCGATTCTCAGCAGCCCAACCACGCGTCTAAGTAAACAAAAGAATCGCATATGTATACGTGGTAGTAGTTAACAAGCCTCACTTGAAACAGTGGATAACCCGCTTCTCCCGTTTCGCTTCAGACACTTGCGAAGTAAACAACTTCGGTATGGCAGCGCAGTTTACGGCGCGACGAGAGGACAACTTTCAGCGCCTCCGACGGGGCGCAGACTTATGCAGAAACGGCGAACAGGTTTCGCTGTGCGGTGGTCACAGGGTTGTCCACAGCGACATAGTTGTCGGGCAGAAAAAAAGCGCCTCCGAAGAGGCGCTTTCGAGCTAGAGAGCCGACGCTACCAACTCACTCCACCGTCACCGACTTCGCCAGATTCCGCGGCTTATCGACATCCGTACCCCGCGCGCAAGCCGTGTGATACGCGAGCAACTGCAGCGGCACGACATGCAGAATCGGCGACAGCGCCCCGTAGTGCTCCGGCATCCGAATCACATGAATCCCATCCTCGCTGACGATGCGCGTATCGGCATCCGCGAACACATAAAGCTCGCCGCCACGCGCCCGCACTTCCTGCATGTTCGACTTCAGCTTCTCCAGCAGCGCGTCGTTCGGCGCGACGGTCACAACCGGCATCGCCTCCGTCACCAGCGCGAGCGGCCCATGCTTCAGTTCGCCCGCCGGATACGCTTCCGCGTGGATATACGAGATCTCTTTCAGCTTCAGCGCGCCTTCGAGCGCGATCGGGTAATGCAGCCCGCGCCCGAGGAACAGCGCGTTCTCCTTGCGCGCGAACTCTTCCGACCACGCGATGATTTGCGGCTCCAGCGCCAGCACGCTATTCAACGCCGCCGGCAAGTGACGCAACTGACCGAGATACGCCGCTTCCTGCTTCGCATCGACGCGGCCGCGCATCTTCGCCAGCGTCACCGCCAGCACGAACAGCCCGACGAGCTGCGTCGTGAACGCCTTGGTCGACGCCACGCCGATTTCCGTCCCCGCGTGCGTCAGAAACGCGAGTTCCGTCTGGCGAACCATCGCGCTCGTCCCGACATTGCAGACGGCGAGCGTATGCGCGTGTCCGAGCGATTGCGCGTGCTTGAGCGCGGCGAGCGTATCGGCGGTTTCGCCCGACTGCGAGATCACGACGACCAGCGCCTTCGGATTCGGCACCGACTCGCGATACCGATACTCGCTCGCAATCTCGACTTGCGTCGGAATCTTGGCGATGGATTCCAGCCAGTACTTCGCCGTCAGCCCCGAGTAGTAGCTCGTGCCGCACGCGAGAATCAGGAGACTGTCGATGCCCGAAAACACGTCGGCTGCGCCATCGCCGAAGAGACGCGGCTCGAAACTGTCGGCTTGCGGAATCGTGTCCGTGATCGCGCGTGGCTGCTCGAAAATTTCCTTTTGCATGAAATGACGATACGGCCCGAGTTCCACCGCGCCGCCGTAAGCCGTCACGACGCGCACTTCACGCTCTGCGGGCAGGCCGTCGCGGTCGGCGATCTTCACGCCATCGAGCGAAATCTCGACGACATCGCCTTCTTCCAGAAACGCGAAGCGGTCCGTGCTGCCGGCAAGCGCGAGCGCGTCCGATGCCAGAAAGTTCTCGCCTTCGCCCACGCCCACGACGAGTGGCGAACCCTGGCGCGCGCCCACGACCGTATGCGGCTGATCCTTGTGCATCACCGCGATGGCATATGCGCCGTGCAGTTGCTTGACGGCCTCGCGCACGGTCTGGAACAGATCGCCGCGATACATGCTGTGGATCAGATGCGCGATGACTTCGGTATCCGTCTGCGACACGAACTCGTAGCCCTTGTCGCGCAGCATCGCGCGCAGTGACTCGTAGTTCTCGATGATGCCGTTATGCACCAGCGCGACGGTATCGCGCGAAAAGATCGGGTGCGCGTTGTCGGTGACGGGCGCGCCGTGCGTCGCCCAGCGCGTATGCGCAATGCCCGTCATGCCGCCGATGCCCGTTTCCCGCACTTGCGCGTCGAGATCCGACACGCGCGCGACGCTGCGCGCCCGGCGCGGCTCGCCGTTGCTCAGCACGGCCACGCCGCACGAGTCGTAGCCGCGATATTCGAGCCGCCGCAATCCTTCGACGAGCACCGAGACGATATTCCGTTGCGCAACCGCGCCGACAATTCCGCACATGTCGTTATTCCTTTGATGTCAAAACCGAACGCACAATGAAAAAAAGCCGAGCCCTCCGGCCCGGCCTCGCGCGCTTCACACTTTCTTTTTGGTGGGCCGGATGTAGTCCGTCTTGCTGACCTGGCGCTTCTCGTTCAGCACCAGTTCGCCTTCGCCGACATCCTTCCAGACGGTCGTGCCCGCCGCGATGGTCACGCCGCGTCCGACGCGCACCGGCGCCACGAGCTGCGTATCCGAGCCGATGAACACGTCGTCGCCAATCACGGTGCGATGCTTGTTCGCGCCGTCGTAATTGCAGGTGATGGTGCCCGCGCCCACGTTCACGCGCGCTCCGATATCCGAATCGCCGATATACGTGAGGTGATTCGCCTTCGAGCCGCGGCCCATCACGGCGTTCTTCACTTCGACGAAATTGCCGACGTGCGCTTCGTCGCCGAGCACGGCGCCCGGACGCAGCCGCGCGTACGGTCCGAGCACGACGTTCGCGCCGGCCGTGCCGCCTTCGATATGCGTGTACGCCTCGACGCGCGTTCCCGCGCCGATCGACGCATCGCGAATCACGCAGTTCGGCCCGATGCTCACGTTGTCGCCAAGCGTCACGCGGCCTTCGAACACGCAATTGACGTCGATGGTCACGTCCGCGCCGCATTCCAGCGTGCCGCGCACGTCGATGCGCGCAGGATCGGCGAGCGTCACGCCCGCTTCCAGCAACGCATACGCGACGTTGCGCTGGTGAATGCGCTCCAGTTCGGCCAGTTGCACTTTGCTGTTCACGCCGAGCGTTTCCCATTCGGCGTCCGGCTGCGCGGTGACGACTTCGACGCCCGCTTCGATCGCGCGCTCGACCACGTCCGTCAGATAGAACTCGCCTTGCGCGTTGTCGTTCTTCAGCGACGCGAGCCATTGTTCGAGCGTGCGCGTCGGCGAAACGACGATGCCCGTGTTGATCTCGGTGATGCGCCGCTCCGCGTCGCTCGCGTCTTTCTGCTCGACGATCTTTCGCACCGCGCCGCCCGCGTCGCGCACGATGCGCCCGTAGCCGGTCGGATCGTCCACCGTCACGGTCAACACGCCGTAGCGTTCGCTGCCGGCGGCATCGAGCAGACGCTTCAGCGTGCTGGCGCGCGTGAGCGGAACGTCGCCGTACAGAACGAGCGTCGGCACGGAGGCATCCAGAAGCGGCAGCGCCTGCTGCACGGCGTGCCCCGTGCCGAGCTGCTGCTCCTGCACGGCGAATTGCACGTCCGGCGCGCCGACGGCTTCGCGCACCTTCTCGGCGCCGTGTCCGACCACCACGACGAGGCGCGTGGGCGACAGCGTGCGCGCCGTGTCGATGACATGCGCGAGAAGCGGCCGGCCCGCCAGAGGATGAAGGACTTTCGGCAGGGCGGAGCGCATGCGCTTGCCCATGCCGGCAGCCAGGATCACGATGTTCATCGCTTGAGTCTTGCAGGGTTCAGGTCGCGCCAATATAGCATGCGAACTTTTTCGAAAACGCCCGCGGAAGCCGCGCCGCGTCTCGTTCTACAGGCTTTCACAGATCGTCGAACTGAACAATTGAAATGGCGTTTCGCGATGCTCACGGTTCGCTTGCGCACGGTTCTTCGTCGAACGCGATATCGCCTTGCGGATCGGCCTCGCCGGTGGCGCGCAGGCTCGCGAACGGAAAGAGCGCCGGATCCATCAGATGCGACGGCACCACGTTCGAGAGCGCATTGAACATGTTCTCGACGCGCCCCGGAAAACGCTTGTCCCACTCGCGAATGAGCGCCTTCATCTCCGCGCGCTTCAGGTTCGGCTGGCTGCCGCACAGATTGCACGGGATGATCGGGAATTCTCGCAGTTCGGCGAACTTTTCAAGGTCCGTTTCCTTCACGTAGGCTAGCGGACGAATCACGACGTTCTTGCCGTCGTCGGATTGCAGCTTGGGCGGCATGCCCTTCAGCTTGCCGCCGTAGAACATGTTGAGCAGAAGCGTTTGCAGAATGTCGTCGCGATGATGCCCGAGCGCAATCTTCGTCGCGCCCAGTTCGCCCGCCACGCGATACAGAATGCCGCGCCGCAGCCGCGAGCACAGCGAGCACGTCGTCTTGCCTTCCGGCACGAGCCGCTTGACGATGCTGTACGTGTCCTGATTCTCGATGTGAAACGGAATGTCGAGCTTGGCTAAATACTCGGGCAGCACGTGCTCGGGAAAGCCGGGCTGCTTTTGATCCAGATTGACGGCGACGATGTCGAAGTCGATCGGCGCGCGCTCGCGCAGGCGCATGAGGATATCGAGCATCGCGTAGCTGTCCTTGCCGCCGGACAGGCAGACCATGACCTTGTCGCCCTGTTCGATCATGTTGAAGTCGCCGATCGCCTGCCCGACCTGACGCACGATCCGCTTGAAGAGCTTGTTGTTCTCGTACGCTTCCTTCTGCTGGCGCTTGGTCAACGCCTCGCGCGCGGGCTTTTGCTCTTCTGCGTGTTCCATGGCTTCACGCGCGTTCATGCTCGTTCCTCTTTGATGCGAAAGACTTCGACGCCCACTGCGTCGCAGTCGGGATAGACGTCGGGCTTTTGCGTCGATACCGCGACCGCGCGCACGTTCGGATGCGCAAGCAAGGCGGCGGCGACGTCGTCGCACAGCGTTTCCTGAAGGTGAATGTGGCCGCGATTCACGCGCGCCGCGATGGTCGAGCGCATGAAGTCGTAGTCGACGACTTCGGAGAGCTTGTCCGCGACGGGCGTGGACAGCGCGAGCGGCACGAACAGCTCGACGTTGAACACCACGCGCTGCTCGCCGCGCTTTTCGAAGTCATGCACGCCGATATTGATGCGCACTTCGTAGTTGCGCAGAAAGAGCCGCCGGCAATCGGTCAGCCGGGGATGAGAAAGTGCGGCAAGCATGGCGTTATCCAATAGTTATACGTGGCGCGTTTCAGGATTTCTCGGCGCCGATCATGTACATCACGTCGCGCGGGCTCGGCACGAGATGCTGGCCGCCATCGACGACGAGCGTCGTGCCCGTCACGCCGTGCGCGTTCGCCAGATAGCACGCCGCCTGCGCCACGTCCGCAACCGTCGATGCGCGCCTGAGCGGCGTCACGCGATGCGCCGCTTCGAACGATTCGGGCGTCTGCGCGGCGGAGATCAGCGTGAGGCCCGGCGCGAGTCCGACCACGCGCAGTTTTGGCGCGAGCGCCTGCGCGAGCGCGACGGTGGCCGTGTCGAGCGCCGCCTTCGTCAGCGTGTACGACAGGTAATCCGGGTTCATGTTGTAGAGCTTCTGGTCGAGCACGTTGATGACGACGGCGCGTAGCGATTCGTCGTCTTCGGCGGCATCGGGCGTGGCTTCGTGCAGCGTGCGCGCGAGCGTGAGCGGCGCGGCGACGTTGACGGCGGTCATCTGCATGAGCTTCGCGTAGCCGAAGTCGGCGGCGGTGTCTTCATCGAAACGCGATGCGCAGTTCACGACGCAATGCAAAGCGCCGAAAGTTTCGACGCACGCTGGCACGAGCCGCGCGACTTCGGCTTCGATGCCGAGATCTGCGTTTAGCGCGACCGCGCGCCGCCCGAGCGATTCGATGTGCGCCACGGTTTCACGCGCTTCCTGCTCGGAGCGGCCGTAATGCACGCCGACGTCCCAGCCTTGCCGCGCGAATTCCAGCGCGATGCCCCGCCCGATGCGCTTTCCCGCGCCCGTCACGAGCACGGCGCGCTTGCGCTGCGTGGATGACGCCGACGAGAGCGGCGCATTCACGCCCGAAGACGGCGAATTGGCGGGAGAAAGCGGCGTGGAGGCGCTCATTTACAATACTGGGATGAATCCGAATCGACCAACCGATAGTTTACCTGCTCCCGGCCCGGACGCGCTCGCGCAATCGGCCGCGCTGACCGAAGTGATCCGCGAACGCATCGCGGCGGCGGGCGGCTGGCTGCCGTTCGACCAGTACATGGAACTCGCGCTTTACGCGCCCGGCCTCGGCTACTACAGCGGCGGCGCCATGAAATTCGGCCGCCGCGCCGACGATGGCAGCGACTTCATCACCGCGCCCGAGTTGTCGCCGCTCTTTGCGACGACGCTTGCGCGCCCCATCGCGCAGGCTTTGCAGGAGAGCGGCACGCGGCGCGTGATGGAATTCGGCGCGGGCACGGGCAAGCTCGCGGCGGGTTTGCTGACGGCGCTCCCCGACCTCGGCGTGGAGATCGACGGTTACGCGATCGTCGATCTCTCCGGCGAACTGCGCGAGCGTCAGCGCGCGACGATTGAAGCGCAAGCGCCTGCTCAGGCCGCGAAGGTCGAATGGCTGGACGCGCTGCCCGATGCGTTCGAAGGCGTGGTGGTCGGCAACGAAGTGCTGGACGCGATGCCGGTGCGCCTCGTCGTGCGCAAGCTGGGCGCGTGGCACGAGCGCGGCGTGGTGGTTCAGAACGAAGGCTTCGCTTTCGATGATCGCGCGGTCACGCCGGATGCACAGATCGAGTTGATCGACGCGGCCATCGACGAAGCGAACGACGACGAGCCGTTCACCGAATATCTGACGGAGACGCACGAGGCGGCGCTCGCGTTCACGAGGACGGTTTGCACGATGCTCACGCGCGGCGCGGCGTTTTTCATCGACTACGGCTTTCCGCGGCGCGAGTTCTATCACGCCCAGCGCGCGACGGGCACGTTGATGTGTCATTACCGGCATCGCGCGCATGCGGACCCGTTCCTTTATCCTGGATTGCAGGATTTGACGGCGCACGTCGAGTTCACGGGCATCGCGGAGGCCGGCGTGGAAACGGGCGCGGATTTGCTTGGATTCACGTCGCAGGCGCGGTTTCTGATGAATGCCGGCATTACCGATGTTCTCAGCGCGCTCGATCCTGCGGATGTGAAGCGATTTCTTCCTGCGGCGAACGCGGTGCAGAAGCTGCTTTCGGAGGCGGAGATGGGCGAGCTGTTCAAGGTGATCGCGTTTTCGCGCGGCATCGAAGGGACGCTCGATGCATTCGCTGCGGGCGATCGTTCGCACGCGTTATGAGGCTGCGGTCATGATTCGCTGGGTAGTCACGACGTTTATCGCGCTTGCCATTCTTTCCGGGTCGATGCCTTGGCTTAGGAAGTTTGGCATCGGGCGGTTGCCCGGGGATTTTACTTTGCGGATTTTTGGGCGGGAGTATTCGTTTCCGTTTATGTCCACGGTCGTGATTTCTATTCTGCTTTCTTTGATTGCGCGGGCGCTTTGATTGTTTGCGTTTCGGCGCGGCGCGGCGGGGCTAGCTCCGCAATGGCGCTTGTGGTCTTCTGCCGCTTCCTTTCGTTCCACAAAGAAAGAAGCGCACCGATCCCCAACACAAACCCAACGTTCAAGAAGAAGAAAGCGCCCCCGAGCGGCCCCCGCTCAACACGCTCCCGACCGCCTCCACCCGCGCCTCATGCACCGCATCCTTGATCCTTGAAGGCTCATGCGCGAACCGCTGCGCCACAGCCCCCGCATCGACCGACCGCGCCGCGACAAGCGCCTCCCGCAGCCGCTCCGCCTGCGGATACTCCTTCTGCTCGAGCCCCAGCCGCCCACGCGCATCCGCGACGCACGCCTGTAGCGCCTCGGCAAAGCGCGCCGGCTTGCGCAGCGCATCGGTGCGTTCGAAAAGCCGCACCAGCGCCGCCGCGCCCATGTCCATCACGCGATGAATATTGCCGTGCTCCCGCGCAACGAGCAGCGCCAAATCGCGGCATTCGTTCGGCACGCGCAAGCGTTCGCACAACGGCTTCAATAAATCGACACTGCGTCCCTCATGCCCGAGATGCCGCGGCAAGATATCGTCCGGTGTGGTCGCCTTGCCCAGATCGTGCGTGAGCGCGGCGAAGCGCACCGGCAGCGCATAGCCCTGCGATGCCGCATAGTCGACCACCATCATCACATGCACGCCCGTGTCGACTTCCGGGTGATAATCGGCGCGTTGCGGCACGCCCCAGAGCGCATCCACTTCCGGCAGAATCCGCGCGAGCGCGCCACAACCGCGCAGCACCTCGAACATGCGCGACGGCCGCTTTTCCATCAGCCCGCGCGAAATCTCCTGCCACACGCGCTCGGGAACGAGCGCATCGACTTCGCCGGCTTCGACCATCTTCTCCATCAACGCTTCCGTGTCCGGCGCGATGGTGAAATCCGCGAAGCGCGCCGCAAATCGCGCGAGCCGAAGTATGCGCACCGGATCTTCGATGAACGCATCGCCCACATGCCGGAAACGCTTTGCGCTCAGGTCGCTCTGTCCGTCGAATGGGTCGATCACCGGACCGGTCAACTCGCCTGCCGCGTTGACCTCGCGCGCCATCGCGTTGATCGTCAGATCGCGGCGCGCCAGGTCTTCCTCCAGCGTCACATCCGGCGAATAGTAGAACTGAAAGCCGTGATAGCCCGCCGCCGTCTTGCGCTCGGTCCGGGCGAGCGCGTATTCCTCGTGCGTCACCGGATGTAGAAATACCGGAAAGTCCTTGCCGACGGGCTTGTACCCTTGCGCGACCATTTGCTCGGGCGTCGCGCCGACGACCACGTAATCGCGGTCCACCACCGGCACGCCCAGCAACGCGTCGCGAATCGCGCCGCCTACCGCGTAAATATTCATCGCGCGTTGTCCTTCCTTGCATCATCGATCCAGGCGGCCACGGCGGGCAGCGCCGTCACGCGAGCCGCGTACTCGCGCGCGCCTTCGCTGATGGCGGGCGCATACGAGTTGAAGCGCATGACGACGGGCGCGAACATCGCGTCCGCTATGCAGAAATCGCCGAACAGGAACGGCCCGCCCGATTGCGCGAGACAGCCGGTCCAGATGGCATCGATCCGCGCGATATCCGCGAGCGTGCCGGGCGTCGCGCCGATGCCGGGCTCGCGCGTCGCGATCTGCATCGGCATGTTCTGGCGCAGGTCGGCGAAGCCCGCATGCATCTCCGCGCTGATGCTGCGCGCATGCGCGCGGGCGGCGGCATCGCGTGGCCAGAGCGCATGCTGCGGATATCGCTCGGCAAGCGTTTCCATGATCGCGAGCGAATCCCACACGGTCTCGCCGCTATCGGTGATGAGGCACGGCACTTTGCCCGACGGCGTCACATCGAGAATCTTCGCCTTGGTGCCGGGCTGGCCGAGCCGGATGAGCGCTTCATCGAACGGAATGCCGAAATGCCTGAGCAGCACCCAGGGACGCATGGACCAGGAAGACGAATTCTTGTCGCCGATAACGAGTTTCATGCGGTCCGAAATCAACGGTGCGCCGTGGCGCGGAAAGTATTGAAGCGCGAACGCGGCGACATGCCGGTCAGATACAGCGGCGCGATGGCCTCGATGCTCGCCGGCTCGCCGATGCCCAGTTCCGGCGCGAGCGGCCCGCTCGCGATGCTCGGCGTTTTCATCGAGTCGAGGTTGTCGCGCGACATCAGCGGTTCGCCGGGCGCCATTTCCAGCGTCATCGCCTGGAGACGGCCGAGACTCTCCGGCAGCTTGACGATGCGCGCACGCTTGCCGATGGTCGCGCCCGCGAAGCGCACCAGTTCCGCGAGCGTATAGACGGCGGGGCCCGCCAGTTCGTAGACCATGCGGTTCGCGGCGTCGAGGTCGAGCACGTTGACGATGGCCTTCGCGACATCGCCGACGAAAACCGGCTGGAATTCCGCGTCCGCGCAGGCGAGCGGAATCACCGGAAAGAGCCGTTCCAGAAACGCAAACTGGTTGAGCAGATTGTCCTCGGGACCGAAGACCACCGAACTGCGGAAAATGGTCCAGTCGAGGCCGGACTCGCGGACCTGCTTCTCGCCGTCGCCCTTCGAGCGCAGATACATGCTCGGACCTTCGGAGTCCGCGCCGATCGCGCTCATATGAATGAGTCTGCGCACGCCCTTCGCCGCGCACGCCGCGACGATCTTGCGCGGCAGTTCGACATGCGCTCGCGCGAACTCGGGGCCGTACGGATCGCCGCGCCGCCCTTGAAGCACGCCGACGAGATTGATGACCGCATCGGCTTCCGCGACGAACGCGGCGAGCTTGATGGGATCGTGGACATCGGTTTCGAGCACGTCCACCGGCAATAACGTGAGATGCGCGGCGTTCGAGCGACGCCGTGTCGCAATTCGCACGTTCTTGCCGAGATCGACCAGCGCGTTGACGAGATGGCTGCCGATAAAGCCGGAGCCGCCGATGATCGCCACGTTCTGATGTTGCATGTTCGCCTCTTGTGTCGCGGCTGTCCGCTTGCGCTGACGAATGCGGGGCTACGAGGTAAGGACGAGCCGCCGCGCGTGCTTCCGATGAACGGATGGCCGAGCGCGGCGTGGCGTGAAGCGCGCTTACGGCGCGATATAACCCAGCCGCGCCTTCAGCGATTGCGGACGGCCTTCGAACAGCGCCGCGTAATACACGGTGTTCGACAGCACGTTCTTCACGTAATCGCGCGTCTCGGAAAACGGAATGGTTTCAGCAAAAACCGCGCCCTCGACCGGCGCGCGCAAATCCTGCCGCCATTGGCGCGGCCTGCCTGGACCGGCGTTGTAGCCGGCGGTGGCGAGCACCGGCGAGTTGTCGAACTGATTGTAGATCATCGACAGGTAGTTCGTGCCGAGCAGAATGTTGGTGTCGATGTCGTTCATTTGCGCGCGCGACAGCGAGCCGAGACCGATCTTCTTCGCGACGAGTTGCGCCGTGCCGGGCATCAACTGCATGAGGCCGCCCGCGCCCACTTCCGAGCGCGCGTTGATGATGAAGCGCGATTCCTGGCGAATCAGACCGTAGGCCCATTCGGTGTCGAGCCCGGTGCTTTGCGCGTCGCGCTCGACGATCTCGCGGAACGGCGACAGATACCGCAGCGTGAAATCGTGCTCGGTCTTCGTCTTGTCGGCGGTGTTCACCGTGCGGTCGTACAGCTCGATGCGCTTCGCATATTGCGCGGCGGCAAGCAACTGACGGTCAGTCATGCTGCGCAGCGGCCAGTTCCATTCGCGATTGCCTTCGAGCCGCATGTTGAGCGCATAGAAACGCTGCGACAGCGCGAAGCCCGGCACCGACTGCATCTGCGCGATCTCGGCGTCCGAGACGGTCGTGCGCGGCGGCAGCGTGATCTTCTGGCCGAGTTCTTCCAGCGCGAGCTGGCCGTAGAAGTTGTATTGATCCGCGATGCTCTGGAATTCCTGATTGGCCGTGGCCGCGTCGCCCGCCTGCTTGACGGCGCGCGCATGCCAGTAGACCCACGCGGGCTGACTGCGCAGCGTCGGCGGCATCTGCTCGACGGACCAGCGGACCATGTTCCAGTCGCCCGCGAGCAGCGCGCTGCGCGTGCGCCATTCGTACGCCGGATTCGACAAAGGCGCATTCGCCGACAGCCGATACCAGTCCGCCGCCGACGGCATGCGCTTCAACGCCGCCTGATAGCCGATGGTGCCCCAGCCGATCGCGCGCTCGGCCGGCGTGAGACTCGGCGCGACGGAGCTGAACGTGGCCGCGGCCATCGCCGGATCGTTGCGTGCGAGGCGCGTGATCGCGAGCAGCGTCAGTTGATGCGCCGGCGTGTTCGGCATGACGCCGCGCGCGAGATACAGCGGCGGCTTGTTGACGGCGTTGTCGAGCAGTTCGGGCTTCGGCCGTTCCTGGCCGAGCGCATCGACGATATTCGCGCCGGTCGTCGTGTAGTTCTGCTCGTAGGCGAGGCGGATCTGCTGCCAGATGTCGTCGCTCGTGAACTGGCCGGACTCCGCGAGCGCCGCGATCAGATCGACGCAGCCGTCGCCGTACCATTTCGGATCGACGAGCAGCGCGCGCGCCGCCTCGGCGATGTTCTCGCCGCGCGACTGCCGCGCTTCGAGCCCATAGCATTTGACCTGCGTGTCGTCGTTGAGCACGAAGCGGGAATATTGCTGCTCGAAGTTGCGCCAGTCGTGCCGGCCGCCGAGCACCACGAGGTAGTCGTTGCGCATGCGGTCGGCAATGGCTTGACCGTCGTAGCGTTGCAGGAACGAGAGCACCGGCGCGTCGGGCGCGTCCGGGCGCGCGTGGCCTTGCGCATCGAAAAGCTGCGGCTTGATCGTGAAGTATTCGACGTAACCCGGCGCCGGATAATTCGGAATTTGCGCGGCGAGCGCGGCGGCACGGCCGGCGTCGTTCGCCCGGGCCGCCTCGCGCAACTGCATGAAGACGCGGTCGTCGGAGGACGGCGAAAAGTCGGCGTCCGGGCGCACGGCCGAGGCCGTTCCGCAGGCGACGAGCGTCGCGGCGGCAAGGGCGTAACCGACCGCAAGATATACTCGGTTGAAGCGTTTTGACATCGTTATTACTGGAGCGCGAGGTGGTCCAAAGATCGGTTGAAAGCATAGCACGCAACGTTTGCGCGGAACCTGTCCGCGCGGAGCCGAAAAGCGCCCTGCGTGCCACGCTGCTCGCGCGCCGAGAAGCGCAGGCCGAAGACCCGGCGCAAGCGGCGCGCAACGCGGCGCTGGCCGAGCGGTTGCGCGCGCTGCTCGATGAGCGCGCGGTCCGCTGCATCGGTTTTTACTGGCCGGTGGCGGGCGAATTCGACGCACGCGCGGTCATCGCGGATTGGCTCGCATCGGACGATGATCGCGAGGCCGCGCTGCCCGTCGTCGTGCAGCCGCATGCGCCGATGGCCTTTCACGCATGGCACGCGCAATCGCCGATGAAGCCGGGCCGCTATCGCATTCCGGTGCCGGAAGAAGAGAAAGTCGTGGTGCCCGAATTGCTGCTCGTGCCGTGCGTCGGGTTCGATTCGGACCGATACCGCCTCGGCTACGGCGGCGGCTATTACGACCGCACGCTCGCCGCGTGGCCGGTCGCGAAGAAGCCCGCGACCATCGGCATAGCGTACGAAATGGGCAAGCTCGGCGCCCTGCCGCGCGAATCGCACGACATGCCGCTCGATGCGATCGTCACCGAAGCGGCGCGTTACTGAGTCGCGCCTAGAGCGACGCCGCCGCGCGCGCGGCGGTGTCGTAAAGGCCGGATGCGTTGCGCATCAGTTGCGCCGCCTCGCCGATCTGTTCGTTGGTCAGCCGGCTTTCGCGCAGCGCGGAAATCAGGCAGCTTTCCCGCACTTCGCGGTACTTGCCGCACAACTCGCGCCCCGCCGGCGTCGTCGTGAAGAACACTTCCTTGCCGGCCTTTTCGCTCGTCACATAGCCGCGCGTCACGAGTTTCTTGAGCGCGTAGGTCGCCACATGCGTGTCCTCGATATTCAGCACGAAGCAGATATCCGCGAGCTTCTTCTTGCGGTCGCGATGGTTCACGTGATGCAGCAGCGACACTTCCACCGCCGTCATGTCCTTCGCGCCCGCCGCCGACATGCAGCGCACCATCCATCGGTTGAACGCGTTGCTCGCCATGATGAGCGCGTACTCGAATTCGGACAGTTCCGCGCTGGTTTCGGAGACGAGGTGCTCGGACGACACGATCTTGGTTGGCTGACGCGACATGGCGATGACCGTAGAAAAGTGCGTCGCAGTGTAGCGCAATGCGTTCGCGCCACACTCCAGACAAACGCGTATTGATAATTTCTTGATAATTTATTGACAATGTAACATTCCGAGACGGCGTGGCGAAAGCGGTCTCCCACGAAAACGCCGCCGTGCTCGAAGGACACACTCGAACGCATGACCAGACCACGAATCTATCCGCTCGGCGAAAGCGCGCTCGTCTGCGACGTCGCGCCGCCCGCCACGATCGACTGCCAGCGCCGCATCTGGACGCTCGCGGATTACGCGCGCCTGCTGCCGCATGTCGTGGAAGTCGTGCCGGGCATGAACAATCTGACGATCGTGTTCGATCCGCTCGAGGCCGACTACGACAGCCTCGCGGCGCAACTCGACGCGCAATGGGACGTCGCGGGCCACGCCGACACCGAAGGCACGCAGATCGACATTCCGGTGCGCTACGGCGGCGACGACGGCCCCGACCTCGCGGCGCTGGCCGAGCACGTCGGCTTGTCGGTCGATGAAGTGGTGAAGCGTCACACGCAAGCCGAATACATCGTGTTCTTTCTCGGCTTCCAGCCGGGCTTCGCCTATCTCGGCGGGCTCGATCCCGCGCTGCACATGCCGCGCCGCCGCGAGCCGCGCCTCGAAGTGCCGGCGGGATCGGTCGGCATCGGCGGGGCGCAGACGGGCATCTATCCGGCGACCTCGCCGGGAGGCTGGCAACTGCTCGGCCGCACGGACGTGAAGCTCTTCGACCCGACTCGCAATCCGCCGACGCTGATGCAGCCCGGCGACCGCGTGCGCTTTATCGCCGTGGAGGTGCGCGCATGATCGACGTGATTCGCGCGGGCGTGCTCTCGTCGGTGCAGGATCTCGGCCGCCCCGGTTATCGGCATCTCGGCGTCAGTTCGGGCGGTGCGCTCGATGCGCTGTCGCTCGAAATCGGCAATCGCATCGTCGGCAACCGGCCGGATGCGGCGGGCATCGAAGTGACGTTCGGGCCGACCGTGCTGCGCTTCAAGCGCGCGACGCGCATCGCCATCACGGGCACGGACTTCGGCGCGACGCTCGACGACGTGCCGGTCTATTCGTGGTGGAGCCTGCCTGTTCGCGCGGGCCAGGAACTGACGCTGCGGGCGGCCAAGCGCGGCATGCGCTGCTACGTGTGCATCGCGGGTGGCATCGACGTGTTGCCGATGCTCGGCTCGCGCAGCACCGATCTCGGCGCCTGCTTCGGCGGACTCGGCGGACGCGCGCTGCGCGACGGCGACCGCTTGCCGGTGGGCGTGCCGCAGCCGCACAAAGGCATCGCGTTCTCGCCGGAAGAACCCGCGTTCGGCGTGAAAGCGCCCGCGTGGTGCAAGTTCGTTCTCGTCGATGAACCCGCGCGTCGCGGCCGCCACGCGCCCGGCCTCGCGTGGGCCGCGCCGATCCGCGTGCTGCGCGGCCCGGAGTACGCGAGCTTCACCGACGATTCGCAGCGCGACTTCTGGGACGACGAATGGACCATCACGCCGAACAGCAACCGCATGGGCTTCCGGCTCGCGGGCACGCCGCTGGAACGCCGCGCGAAGACGGAACTGCTTTCGCACGCGGTGCTGCCCGGCACGATTCAGGTTCCGCCGAACGGCCAGCCGATCATTCTGATGGGCGACGCGCAGACCACGGGCGGCTATCCGAAGATCGGCGCGGTCATCAAGGCCGACTTGTGGAAGCTCGCCCAAGTGCGGCTGAACGGCGGCGTGCGCTTCGTCGAGACATCGGTGGAGGAAGCGCGCCACGCGCTCGCCGAAGAACGCCAGTACGTGAGCCAGGTGGAAACGGCCATCGCGATGCACGAAGAACGCATCGGGCGATGAAGGACAACCCAACGCAACGACTACTTCAAACGACATCATCATGCAGATCGATCTGAACGCCGATCTCGGCGAAGGCTGCGGCTCCGATGAAGCCCTGCTCGACCTCGTCAGCTCCGCGAACATCGCGTGCGGCTGGCATGCGGGTGGCGCGACTGCCATGCGCGACTGCGTGCGCTGGGCGGTGCAAAAGGGCGTCGCGATCGGCGCGCATCCGAGCTTTCACGATCCGGAGAACTTCGGCCGCAAGGAAATGGACCTGCCGCCCGACGAAATCTACGCGGGCGTGCTGTATCAACTCGGCGCGCTCGCGGCTATCGCGAAGGCGGAAGGCGGGCGCATCGCGCACGTAAAGCCGCACGGCGCGCTCTACAACCAGGCGGCCAGGACGCCGGACATCGCGGATGCCATCGCCGCCGCCGTGCGCGACTTCGATCCGTCGCTGCTCGTCTTCGGTCTCGCGAACAGCGGCCTGATCGATGCGGCCCGGCGCGCGGGGCTCGTCGCCATCGAAGAAGTGTTCGCGGATCGCGGTTATCGCGCGGACGGTTCGCTGGTGCCGCGCAAGGAGCCGGGCGCGCTGCTCGACGACGAAGACGCCGTGCTCGAACGCACGCTCTCGATGGTCCGCGACCAGCGCGTGCAGGCCGTCTCGGGCGACTGGGTGCCGCTCAACGCGCAGACCATCTGCCTGCACGGCGACGGCGAGCACGCGCTGGCATTCGCCCGGCGCATTCGCGGCGCGCTGGCGGATGCGGGCATCGGCGTTCGCGCCGCTCAAGCCGCCTGAGCTTCATTGAAGCATCGAACGCCCCGCCTTGCCGGGGCGTTTTAGCAAGCGGCCGCAAGAGCCGATAGTCGTTCGCTGTCACCACGCGCCCGCATCGAGGCGCGATGTTTGAATCGACAAACCGTTTGGAGATCTCATGGCAACCGCAGTCAACTTATGGCCGCTCATCGGCGTGGCCGTCATCATCGTGGGCTTCGTGCTGCGTTTCAATCCGATGCTGATCGTGGCCGCCGCCGCGATCGTCACCGGCCTGGCGGCGCACTTTCCGCCCGAGCGCATTCTCACGGCCATCGGCAGCGGCTTTCTGAAGACGCGCAACATTCCGCTCATCATTTTGCTGCCGCTCGCGGTGATCGGCCTGCTCGAACGCCACGGGCTGCGCGAGCGCGCGCAGATCTGGATTTCGAGCATTCGCGCGGCGACGGCCGGGCGTCTCCTGATCGTCTATCTGCTCGTGCGTGAGCTGACGGCGGCGGTCGGGCTGACGGGCCTGGGCGGTCATCCGCAGATGGTGCGGCCGCTTCTCGCGCCGATGGCCGAAGGCGCGACCGAAGCGCGTCACGGCAAGCTCTCGGACGCCGTGCGCTTCAAGCTGCGCGCGTACGCGGCGGCGACCGACAACGTGGGCCTCTTCTTCGGCGAAGACATCTTCGTGGCGTTCGGCGCGATCGTGCTGATGGTCACGTTCCTGAAGGAAGCGGGCATCGTCGTCGAACCGATGCACGTCGCCGTCTGGGGCATCCCGACGGCCATCTGCGCGTTCCTGATCCACGGTTTCCGGCTGTGGCTGCTCGACCGCCGACTGACGCGCGAACTCGACGCACTGACGCGCAACGTCGCGGGAGAAAAGGCATGACGCTCACCATCAACTATCTGTTCTATCTCGTCGGCATCGTGCTCGTGGTCGTCGCGGGCATGATTCTCACGGACAAGTCGCATCCGCGGCGGCTGTCGGCGGGCACGTTCTGGCTCGTCTATGCGCTCATCTTTCTGATCGGCGACTGGCTGCCGGTGTCGGTCGTCGGCGTGCTGGTCGTGGCGATGGCGCTGATCGCGGGCTTCGGCGGCGTCACCGGCGCGAAGCCCAAGATGCTCTCCGAGGAAACGCGCCGCCAGAGCGCCATGCGTCTCGGCAACAAGCTCTTCGTGCCCGCGCTGACGATTCCCGTCGTCACCGTGATCCTCACGCTCGGCGCGAGCCATCTCGTGTTCGGCGGCAAGCCGCTGATCGAACTGAAGAACGTGACGCTGATCGGCTTCGGCATCGGCTGCGTGATCGCGCTGGCGGTGGCGTGCGTGATGACGCGCGATACCGTCGGCCAGTCGATGCGCGAAACGCGCCGCCTGATCGACGCGCTTTCATGGGCCGCCGTGCTGCCGCAGATGCTCGGCATGCTCGGGCTGGTGTTCTCGGATGCGGGCGTCGGCAAGGCGGTCGCGCACGTCACGACGGCTTACGTAAACATGGATTACCGGCTCGTCGCGGTGGCGGTGTACTGCATCGGCATGGCGCTTTTCACGATGGTGATGGGCAATGGCTTCGCCGCATTTCCGGTGATGACGGGCGGCGTCGGCGTGCCGATTCTCGTCGGCGTGTTCCACGGCAATCCCGCGACGATGGTCGCCATCGGCATGTTCTCGGGCTACTGCGGCACGCTCATGACGCCGATGGCCGCGAACTTCAACATCGTGCCGGCCGCGCTTTTGGAGTTGCCGGACAAGAACGCGGTCATCAAGGTGCAGGTGCCCACCGCGCTGACGTTGCTGATCGTGAACATCTTCTTGCTGAACTGGCTGATGTTCATCTGATGCGGCGGTCGCGCTTGGGTGTCAGGAAGGCGCGACCACGAACCCGCGCTTTCTCAGCAACTCGAGCACGCCGCGCGGCCCACCGAGATGCAGCGCGCCGATGGCCACGAACACCGGCTTGTCGGGCGCGGCGAGCTGCACCATCCGCGCGACGAAGCGCCGGTTGCGCTCGTAGACCACGCGGTTGTCCACTTGCGCGGCGAGCGCCTTCGACCGCGCGAGCTTGCTGCTTTTCGCGTCGTCCCAGGCTTTGAGCGCGTCGGCATCGCCAATACGCCATAGCCGATGCAGCTCCTTCACGTCGGCGATGTTCTCGGCTGGCGTCTGCACCAGATCTTCCGCGAGCATCTCGCGTTGCTGCGCGGAGCTGAGTCGCGTGAACGTCGAAATCTGCTCGTTCAACGTTTCCAATCCGACGATCTTCCCGCGCACGCGCAGATAGACGTTCTGCAATTGCGCCTCGGTGCCGTACTCGCTCTGGAAGCCGGCCTTCAGCGTGTCGTAGGTTTCGATGAGCATCGACGCGAGCCACGGCCGCGTATGCCGCAGTTCCTTGAGCGCCGCCGGATTGCTGCGCATGCGCGCTTCGACTTTCTTCCACATGGAATCCGGCAGATAGTCGATCAGGCATTCGCTATGGCACATGCCATAGCGGTTCACGTCGTCTTGCGACGACAGCAGTTCGTCCGGGGAGATTTCGAGCGCGAGGGTCGGCGACGCATAGAGCGCCGCGAGAATGGGCTGGCGGAAAGGCTGCTCGGGCGGATAGTCGCTCGCGAAACCGACGTGCAGCGTGCCGAGCACGTAGAGCGTCGTCGCGCCCTTCGTCGCGACGTAGAACGGCATGTGCGGCGGCTGCGCGCGCACGGGGCCGCTCGCCGTGGTGCCGTTGCTGCGATCCACGCGCGACGGCTGCGCGGGCGGATCCGGAACGTCGGTCGCGCTGGCTTCGCCTGCGGGTTGCGGCGTGCCGCCCGGCGGCGCACGCGATCCCGTGACGGCGAAACTCGCGGGTGAAACGACGGCGCAGATTGCGGCCGCCATCGTCCATGCCAGAACCATGCATCGCGCGCGAGCAAACAACGCCGCGACCCACAGCGCCGCGCAGACCGCGAGCGCCGCCGCACTCGATGCAACGCGGCGCGCCCGGTCAGCGACCGGCCGCGCCGCCTGCGATTCAGGCGTCGCCTTCACCGACCTCCTCGGCGCGATGGCACGAGACCTGACGGCCATCGACCACCCGCAGCGCCGGCTCCTCGACGCGGCACCGCTCGATCGCATACGGGCAACGCTGATGGAACGTGCAGCCCGACGGCGGATTGAGCGGCGACGGCATCTCGCCTTGCAGCTTGATCTTGATGCGCCGGTCTTCCTCGAAGATCGCGGGCGTCGCGGACATCAGCGAGCGCGTGTACGGATGTCGCGGATTCGCGAAGATCGTCTTCTTGTCGCCCAGTTCAGCAATGCCGCCGAAATACATCACCATCACATCGTCGGCAATGTGCTCGACCACCGACAAGTTGTGCGAAATGAACACGTAGCTCGTGCCGAACTGCTGCTGCAGATCCATGAACAGATTGAGAATCTGCGCCTGAATCGACACATCGAGCGCCGACACGGGTTCGTCCGCGACCACGATCTGCGGATCGAGAATCATCGCCCGCGCGATCGCCACGCGCTGACGCTGCCCGCCCGAAAACATGTGCGGATAGCGCGACGCGTGCTCGGGCCGCAAGCCGACCGTGCGCATCATCTGCGCGATGCGCTCGGCGCGCTCCGTCGACGAGAGCTTCGTGTTGATCGCGAGCGGCTCGCCGAGCGTCTGCTCGACGGTCTTGCGCGGATTCAGCGAGGCAAACGGGTTCTGAAACACCATCTGCACGCGCTGACGCAGTTCCGCAATTTTCGCCTTGCTCGCGCCCGCGACGTCTTCGCCTTCGATCAGCAGCCGGCCGGACGTGGGCGCTTCGATCATCGTTAATTGGCGCGCGAGCGTGGACTTGCCGCAGCCGGATTCGCCGACGACCGCGAGCGTGCGACCGCGCTGCAATTCGAACGACACGCCGTTGAGCGCCTTCACCGTGCCTTGCGTGAACATGCTGCGCTTTACGGTGTAGTGCTTCGTGAGCCGGTCGGCGGCGAGCACGATGTCCTGCGTCTTCTCCTTCGGTACGGCGTTCATCGCGCGCCCTCCTCGACAATCTGCGCCTCGCGTTCGGCGCGCACCGCCTGCGCGACTTCCTGCGCCACATTCAGCGGCTTGATGCAGCGCGCGCGCACGGCGGCATCGCGCGCGTCGAGCTGATACAGATGCGGCCTGCCCTTCCAGCAGTCATCGACCACATACTTGCAGCGGGGCGCGAACAGACAGCCGCTCGGCCGGTCGTCGCGGCCCGGCACCATGCCCGGCAGCGCAGCGAGCCGCGCCGCGCCGCGGCTGTGCTCGGGAATCGCGGCGAGCAACGCCTCCGTGTACGGATGATGCGGCTCGCTGAAAATGGCCGGCACGTGGTTCGTCTCGATGATCTCGCCCGCGTACATGACCGCGACGCGCTGCGCGACCTCGGACACGACCGCCAGATCGTGCGAAATCAGCACGAGCGCCATGCCGCGTTCCTTCTGCAAGCGCACGAGCAGTTCCATGATCTGCGCCTGAATGGTCACGTCGAGCGCGGTGGTCGGTTCGTCCGCGATCAGGAGCTTCGGATTGCACGCGACCGCCATCGCGATCATCACGCGCTGATTCATGCCGCCCGACATCTGATGCGGGAACGTGTCGATGCGGTTCTTCGCGTCAGGAATGCCGACCTGATCGAGCAGTTCGAGAGCGCGCTTGTTCAGCGCATCGCCGCGCAAGCCTTCGTGCAGTCGCAGCACTTCCTTGATCTGATAGCCGACGGTGTAGCTCGGGTTCAGGCTCGTGAGCGCGTCCTGAAAGACCATCGCAATATCCTTGCCGATGATCTTGCGGCGAGCCCGCGCCGATGCCTTCAGCAGGTCGTGGCCGTCGAAGGTGATCTGATCGGCGGTGACTTTGCCGGGATGATCGATGAGGCCCATCAGCGCCATCATCGTGACGCTCTTGCCCGAGCCGGATTCGCCCACGACGCCGACCACTTCGCCCGGCTTCACGGATAAATTGATGCGATCGACCGCTTGCGTGCCGCCGAACGTCACCTGCAGGTTACGGATAGTCAGTAGATCGGTCATGTCATGCCATCCGTTTCAGTTTCGGATCGAGCGCGTCGCGCAGCCCGTCGCCGAGCAGGTTGATGACGAGCACCGAGACGAGAATCGAGAGGCCGGGCATCGTCACGATCCACCATGCGCTTTCGATGTAATCGCGCGCCGAGGCGAGCATGGCGCCCCATTCCGCCGCGGGCGGTTGCACGCCGAGGCCTAGAAAGCCGAGCGCGGCGGCATCCAGAATCGCCGATGAAAAACCGAGCGTCGCCTGCACGATGAGCGGCGCGGCGCAGTTCGGCAGCACTTGCGAGAACATGAGCCGCGCGGTGCTCGCGCCCGCCACGCGCGATGCCGTCACGTATTCCTTCTGCAATTCGCCGAGCGCGGACGCACGCGTGAGACGCACGTAACCCGGCAGCGCGACGATGGCGATGGCGAGCATCGTGTTGACGAGCCCCGGCCCGATGATCGCGACGACAGCCACCGCCAGCAGCAGCGACGGCAGCGCGAGCAGCACGTCCATCACGCGCATGATCGGCGTGTCGAGCCAGTGGAAGAACGCGGCCATCAGCCCGAGCACGACGCCCGGAATGAGCGCGAGCACCACCGACACGAAGCCGATCCAGAACGACAGCCGCGCGCCGTACATGAGGCGCGAGAGAATGTCGCGGCCCGCTTCGTCGGTGCCGAGCAGGAACATGCGGTTGCCGCCGTCGAGCCATGCGGGCGGGATTTTCACGTAGTCGCGATACTGCTCGATCGGGCTATGCGGCGCGATCAACGGCGCGAAAATCGCGATGAACAGCAGCACGAGCACGATGATGCCGGCCGCGACCGCGCCGCGATTGCGCGAGAAGTTCGCCCAGAACTCGCGCGCCGCGACCATGCGGCCGGACGGCGGCGTCAATGCGCCGGGCGGGATATTGTTTTGAACGTCAGCCATTCGTTATGCCTCGCGCCGAACCGCCTCAAATGAGGCATGCGCCCCCTTGGGGGGCAGCGAACAAGTGTGAGCGTAGGGGATCATGTTTCCTCAGCGAGTATGGCGAATGCGCGGATTCAACACGCCGTACAACAGATCGACGACCAGATTCACGACGATCACGAGCGTCGCGATCATCAGAATGCCGCCTTGCACGACCGGATAGTCGCGGCGCGAAATGGCGTCGATGAGCCACTTGCCGACGCCCGGCCACGAGAACAGCGTCTCGGTCAGCACCGCGCCCGCGAGCAGCGTGCCGACCTGCAAACCGATCACGGTCACGACCGGAATCAGCGCGTTGCGCAGCGCATGCACGACGACCACGCGCAACGGCGAAAGGCCCTTTGCGCGCGCGGTGCGGATGTAGTCTTCGCGCAGCACTTCGAGCATCGACGAGCGCGTCATGCGCGCGACGACCGCGAGCGGGATCGTGCCGAGCACGATGGTCGGCAGAATCAGATGCGAGAGCGCCGACGTGAACGCGCCTTCGTCGCTCGAAAAGAGCGAGTCGATCAGCATGAAGCCGGTGACGTGCGGGATGTCGTATTCCACCGCGATGCGACCCGACACGGGCGTCCAGCCGAGCTTCGCCGAGAAGAACATGATGAGGATCAAGCCCCACCAGAAGATCGGCATGGAGTAGCCGGTGAGCGCGGTGCCCATCACGCCGTGATCGACCGCCGTGCCGCGCTTGAGCGCCGCCGCCACGCCCGCCGGCAAGCCGACGACGAGCGCGAAGATCATCGCGCAGATGGACAGCTCGACGGTCGCCGGAAAGCGCGCCATGAATTCGCCCATCACGCTCGTATTGGTGATGATGGACGTGCCGAGATCGCCCTTGAGCGCGTGGCCGACATAGTGGAAATATTGAAGCGGCAGCGGCTGGTCCAGCCCGAGGCGCTTCATGGCTTCGGCGTGGGCCGCCGGGTCCACGCCCCGTTCGCCCATCATGACTTCGATGGGATCGCCCGGGATCAGGTGGATGAGCGCGAACGCGAGAATCGTAATGCCGATGAACGTCGGTATCACCATTCCTATGCGTCGCAAAACGAATCGGAACATGATCGCCCTTTGGTTCGTTCTTGGGGATAAATACGCTACCGGCGGCCGGATCGTTTGATCCGCGCCGCCGGACGTGTTTCGACTAGTTAAGGTTTAGTGCAAAAAGCATTCCGCCAGCAAGACTTACTGCAGGCCGACGCCATCGAAACGCACATAGCCGAGCGGCTCGATCTTCATGTTCGTCACCTTCTTGCTGACCGGTTGATAGACGGTCGAATGCGCGATCGGCGAGAACGGCAGTTGTTGCGCGAAGATCTGCTGTGCGTCGGTGTACGCCTTCGTGCGCGCGGCGACATCCGTGGTCGAGCGGCCCTTCACGACGAGATCGTCGAACGGCTTGTAGCACCACTTCGAGAAGTTGCTGCCCTTCACCGCATCGCAGCCGAGCAGCGTGCCGAGCCAGTTGTCGGGGTCGCCGTTGTCGCCGGTCCAGCCGATCAAGAGTGCGTCGTGTTCGCCCGCGTGCGCGCGCTTCAGATACTCGCCCCACTCATACGACACGATGTTCGCCTTCACGCCGATCTTCGCCCAGTCGGCCTGAATCATTTCAGCCATCAGACGCGCGTTCGGGTTGTAGGCGCGCTGCACGGGCATGGCCCACAGCGTGATTTCGAAGCCGTTCGGGAAACCCGCCTTGCTGAGCAGTTGCTTGGCCTTCGCAGTGTCGTACGCGTTTGCCTTCAGGTTCTTGTCGTAGGACCACTGCGTCGGCGGCATCGGCGCGGTGGCCGGCTGGCCCGCGCCCTGATACACGGAATCGATGATCGCCTTCTTGTTGATCGCCATGTCGAGCGCGCGGCGCACGTCGGCGTTGCCGAGATTGCTCTTCGTCACGTTATACGCAACGTAGCCTTCGTTGAAGCCGGCCTGCGACGGCGTATCCACATTCGATG
Organism: Caballeronia sp. Sq4a; assembly: GCF_023170545.1. Classification (NCBI taxonomy): domain Bacteria; kingdom Pseudomonadati; phylum Pseudomonadota; class Betaproteobacteria; order Burkholderiales; family Burkholderiaceae; genus Caballeronia; species Caballeronia sp. Sq4a. The sequence goes on from NZ_CP084250.1 coordinate 2,712,051, forward strand.
CCGACTTCAGCGCCGCGATATCGCCCGGGCGCGGATAGCTCATCACCTGGCACTCGTTGCTCTTCAGCTTCTGCACGCGCACGGCGGCGTCCGGCGTGATCGAGAAGATCAGCTTCGAAATTTGCACCGCGTTCGGCTTCCAGTAGTCCGGATTGCCGTCGAAGCGGATGGTCGCGTCCTTCGTATAGCTGCGGAAGATAAACGGGCCGGTGCCGAGCGGATACTGGTTGATGTCCGCGGCCTTGCCGTCCTTCAGCAGCTTGTCCGCGTATTCGGCGGAGAGAATGGACGCGTACTCCATCGCCATGTTCTGAATGAACGGCGCGCTCACTTCCTTCAGCGTGAACTTGACGGTGTACGGGTCGACTTTTTCGATCTTCGAGATCAGCTTGTCGAGGCCCAGGTCCGTGAAGTACGGGAACTGCACGTTGTACGCCTTGCGGAACGGCTGGTTTGGGTCGAGCATGCGGTTGAACGTGAAGAGCACGTCGTCCGCGTTGAATTCGCGCGTCGGCTTGAAGTAGGACGTCGTCTGGAACTTCACGCCGTGACGCAGATGGAACGTGTACGTCAGGCCGTCCGACGAGACTTCCCACTTTTCCGCGAGACCCGGTTCGACTTTCGTGCCGCCGCGCTCGAATTCGACGAGGCGGTTATACACGGTGAACGTGTTCGCGGTGAAATCGGTGCCCGTGGTGTACTGCGCGGGATCGAAACCGGCGGGGCTGCCTTCCGAGCAGTAAACAAGCGTTTTGTTCGGGATTGCCGCGTTCGCGGCGCTCGCCGCGAAAAGCGTTGCCGTGGCGACGGCGCCCATGAGCGCCGACATGCGGGCGACTCGCAACAGGCCATTTTTCTTCATGTTTCCTCCAAGTCAATGCCAGCTTTTGGCCGGCGTAGCGCGATCTTACTTGATCGCGTCCACCGCCTTGTTAGCGGACGAAAATGCCGGCCGCAACACTAGCACGAACAAATGTTACGCGCGTGGTGGGTTTTCTCCACTTTCCACGTGGTGGATTGCGTCGGAGCGCGAAACGTCGGGCGTGCGGGAGGAAATGAAGAACCGCGCGGCGAGCGCCGCGCGGGTGATGCAAGAAACGCGAGATTCAGGCGCTTTGAAAACCGAGCCGTTCGCAGATCGTCCTGGTCGCGGCCGCGCCGTTGAGCGTGTAGAAATGCAGGCCGGGCGCGCCGTCGTCGATCAGGCGGCGGCACAGGCCCGTTACCACGTCGAGACCGAATTCGCGAATGGACTCGCGGTCGTCGCCGTAGCTTTCCAGACGCCGCGCGATCCACCTCGGCACTTCCGCGCCGCACATGTCCGAGAAGCGCATGAGCTGCGAGAAGTTCGTGATCGGCATGATGCCCGGCGTGATGGGCACGTCCACGCCCAGCTTCTTCGCTTCGCCGACGAACCGGAAGTACGCGTCCGCGTTGAAGAAGTACTGCGTGATCGCGGCGTTGGCGCCCGCCTTCACCTTGCGCGCGAAGTTTTCCATATCGGCGCGCGGCGAACGCGCTTGCGGATGAAACTCCGGATACGCGGCCACCTCGATATGGAACCAGTCGCCGTGCTCCTGGCGAATGAACGCGACCAGTTCCGACGCATAACGTAGTTCGCCGAATTCGCCCATGCCCGAAGGCAGGTCGCCGCGCAACGCGACGATATGGCGAATGCCGTGCTCGCGGTACGCGCCGAGAATCGCGCGCAGGCTTTCGCGCGACGAGCCGATGCACGATAGATGCGGCGCGGCCTGCAAGCCTTCGGCCGCCATTTCGAGCACGGTATCGAGCGTGCCTTGCTGCGTGGAGCCGCCCGCGCCGAACGTTACGGAGACGAACTTCGGCGCGAGCTTCGCGAGCTCCGCGCGCGAGGCGCGCAGCTTCTGCACGCCTTCCTGCGTCTTCGGCGGGAAAAACTCGAATGAGAGTTCGATGGGTTTCATGATGATGTGTGGCACAAAGCGCGGCGGCTAGCCGAAGTTGCGCTGCCCGAACACGAGCGCCGACAGAAGCCACGACACGATGCTGTACAGAATCGAGCCGAAGAACGCCGACCAGAAACCCGAGACCTCGAAACCCTTCAGCAGCGACGAGCACAGCCAGAAGCACAGCGCATTCACCACGAGGATGAAGAGGCCGAGCGTGAGGATGGTCACCGGCAACGTCAGGATGATGAGAACCGGACGCAGCACGGCGTTGATCAGCCCGAGCACCACCGCGACAATCAGCGCCGTGCCGAAACTGCGAATGTGTATGGACGGCACGAGATAGGTGATGATCAGCAGCGCGAGCGCGTTGATCAGCCATGTCAGCAGCACGGTCATCGAGGGTTCTCCGGTTTGTCGTCGTTCGGGCAAAGCGCGGCGCGGATGCGTGCGCATCCGCGCCGGCCCCGCCGCCGCGTGCGATTAATAGCGGTAGTGGTTCGGCTTGAACGGACCGTTCTTGTCGACGCCGATATAGCCTGCCTGCTCGTCCGACAGCACGGTCAGTTCCGCGCCGATGCGGCCCAGATGCAGGCGCGCGACCTTCTCGTCCAAATGCTTCGGCAGCACGTACACCTTGTTCTCGTACTTGTCGCCTTGCGTGAAGAGTTCGATCTGCGCGAGCGTCTGGTTCGTGAACGAGTTCGACATGACGAACGACGGATGGCCCGTCGCGCAGCCGAGGTTCACGAGGCGGCCTTCGGCCAGCAGAATGATGCGCTTGCCGTCCGGGAAGATGATGTGATCGACCTGCGGCTTGATGTTGTCCCACGTGTACTGGCGCGTGGAGGCAACGTCGATTTCCGAGTCGAAGTGACCGATGTTGCAGACGATCGCGTTATTGCGCATCGCCTTCATGTGGTCGTGGTTGATGACGTGGTAGTTGCCGGTCGCCGTCACGAAGATGTCAGCCTTGTCGGCGGCGTATTCCATCGTCACGACGCGGTAGCCTTCCATCGCGGCTTGCAGCGCGCAGATCGGATCGATTTCCGTGACCCACACGGTTGCGCCCAGACCGCGCAGCGATTGCGCGCAGCCCTTGCCCACGTCGCCGTAACCAGCCACGACCGCGATCTTGCCCGCGATCATCACGTCGGTCGCGCGCTTGATGCCGTCCACGAGCGACTCGCGGCAGCCGTACAGGTTGTCGAACTTCGACTTCGTGACCGAATCGTTCACGTTGATGGCCGGGAACGGCAGGCGGCCGTCCTTCTCCATCTGATACAGGCGATGCACGCCCGTGGTCGTTTCTTCCGTCACGCCCTGAATGTGCGAAAGGCGCGTGGAATACCACGTCGGATCGGCGTCGAGGTGACGCGCAATCGACTTGTACAGCGCGACTTCTTCTTCGTTCGTCGGCTTGGCGATGACCGAGCGGTCCTTCTCCGCCTTCGAGCCGAGAATCAGGAGCAGCGTGGCATCGCCGCCGTCATCGAGAATCATGTTGGCGAATTCGCCATTCGGCCATTCGAAAATGCGATGCGAGAATTCCCAGTACTCGTCGAGCGATTCGCCCTTGAACGCGAACACCGGCGTGCCGCCGTCGGCGATGGCGGCGGCGGCGTGATCCTGCGTCGAGAAGATGTTGCACGACGCCCAGCGCACGTCCGCGCCCAGCGCCTTCAGCGTTTCGATCAGCACGCCGGTCTGGATGGTCATGTGCAGCGAGCCCGCGACGCGCGCGCCCTTGAGCGGCTGCTGCGCCTTGTATTCTTCGCGGATTTGCACGAGACCGGGCATTTCCGTCTCGGCGATGTCGAGTTCCTTGCGGCCCCATGCGGCGAGCGACATGTCGGCGACAACGAAATCCTGGGTGGTGTTGGAATCGAGAACTGCGGCGTTCATCACGCCCTCCTTTCTAAAAAAGACTAGAAATGTTGACGTGAGCGCCGTTCGAATGCGGTGGCTCGGGGGCGCTTTTTAGGGCGCTTTGGAACCGTCCGGATTGAATGCCACCGAGCCTGGCGGATGAGGCTTGCTGCAAGCCGCTCAACCGTCGCAACGCTCCTCGGGGGCGAGTGACGATTGTAGCAAAGTCTTATTGGATCGTTTGCGTTTCAGCACACGCTGATTCAAATCATCGACGCCGCGTGAGCCGCATTTTACCGATGCGCGCGCCTAGAACGGCAGCGCGGAGAGCGCCGGCGCGAGCAGCACCATCACGACGCCCGCGATCATCATCGTAAGGCTCGCGACCACGCCTTCTTCGCTGCCGAGTTCGCGCGCTTTCGCCGTGCCGACGCCGTGCGCCGCCGCGCCGAAAAGCGCCCCGCGCGCGAGCCGCGTGCGCAGCGGCACGAGCGCGAGCACGATCTCGCCGAAGAGCATGCCGCAGACGCCCGTCGCGATCACGAAAAGCGCGGTGAGGTCTTTCGGCGCGTGAATCTTGTCGGACACGGCGAGCGCGAACGGCGTGGACACCGAGCGCGTCGCGAGGCTGCGCTGCAATTCCGGCGACAGATGCAAGAGCTTCGCGAGCGCAAGCGATCCGCCCACGGCAACCAGAATGCCGACCGTGACGCCGACCGTCAGCGAGATCCAGTGGCGCTTCAGAAGCGCGCGGTATTCGTAGATCGGCACCGCGAACGCGACGGTGGCCGGGCCGAGCAGCCACATGAGCCAGCGCGTGTCGGCGAAGTAGACCGAATACGGAATGCGCGCGGTCGTGACGATCAGCGCGAGCACGGCCGGCGCGGAAAGCATCGGCGTGAGCCACGGGCTGCGGAATCGCGCGTAGAGACTTTTCGACGCGAAGTACAGCGCGACCGTCAGCACGAAGCAGCCGGCGGCGATGAGGCGCGCGGCGTCGTCGGCGAGAAGCGAGGCGTAGAAGTGGTGCATGGCCGCGTGCTCAGGCGCGCGCGTGACGGGCGACGAGCGCGCGGCGCAACGCGAGACGACGTTCGAGGCGCGCGGCGCGATCGACGGCGAACGCGACGGCGACCATCACCATCAGCGTGCCCGCGACTACGACGAGCGCGAGCCGCCAGCCGTCTTCCATGAACAGGCCGCCGTACTGCACGGCCGCGACCGCTGCGGGGATGAAGAACAACAGCATGTCGCCAAGCAGCCAGTCCGCGCCCGCCTTCACCCAGCGCGGCGCGACGCCGCCGCAAAACAGCAGCGCGAGCAACGCGACCAGACCGACCACGCCGCCCGGCACCGGCAACGCGAGCTTGCGCGCGACGAAATCGGCGACGAACCAGATCACCGCGATGCCGCCGGCCTGCACCGCGACGCGGGCGAACCGGCTGATAGCGGCGCGAGCAGTGTTGGCGGTGCTTGCATTCGAAAGGACGGCGGACATGGCGTGGTGTGCGATTAGGGTTAACCTGTAGCCGAGTATAGAGCCGTCGTTTCCATAATAAAAATGACTTAACCTTATTCACTTCATTCCAATCCGGAATCCGAGGCCGATCATGGAACTGCGCGCATTGCGGTATTTCGTCGAAGTCGTCAAACAGAAGAGCTTTACCGCTGCCGCCGAGCACATGTTCGTCACGCAGCCGACCATCAGCAAGATGGTGAAGGCGCTGGAAGACGAAGTCGGCTCGCCGCTGCTGTTGCGCGAAGGCCGGCAGATGGTGCTGACCGATGCCGGGCAGATCGTCTACCAACGCGGCGTGGACGTGCTCGCGGCGCACGCGCGGCTGGAGGCGGAACTGAATGACCTCGGCACCTTTGGGCGCGGCACGCTCACCATCGGCATTCCGCCGATGGGCGGCTCGCTTTTCACGCCGGCCATCGCGGCGTTCAGGCGGCGGTATCCGAAAGTCGAGCTGAAGCTGTTCGAGCGCGGATCGAAGGCGATCGAGGCCGCGCTGATGGATGGCGAACTGGAACTGGGCGGCGTCCTGCAACCCGTCGATACCGATATGTTCGACGTGCTGCCGGTCAGCCGTCAGTTGCTATGGCTCGTCGCGCCGAAGGGCGCGCGCTGGGAAGACGTGCGCGAGGTGCCGCTGGCGGATCTCGCCGCCGAGCCGTTCGTGTTCTATGGCGAAAGCCTGGCGCTCAACGATATCGTGATGAACGCGTGCCGCGCGGCGGGCTTCACGCCGACCATCGTCGGGCGCAGCGGGCATTGGGATTTCATGGCGGCGCTAGTGCAGGCGGAAATCGGCATCGCGCTGCTGCCTGCGCCGTATTGCCGACGCCTCGACACCGACGCGTTCACGTGCCGGCCGGTTGTCGCGCCGGAGATTCACTGGGACATGGCGCTCGGCTGGCGGCGCAACGGCTATCTGTCGCATGCGGCGCGAGCGTGGATCGAGGTCGCGCGGGAAGTGCTGCCCGCCAACCTCGATCAGGACTTCTTGGCCGATGGATTCGCCCGCAGGCGGGGCAAGAAGGCGGATGCGGGCGGCTGATCTTCGTTGCGAAGCAACGCGCCCGTCTTGCTCGACCCGCTTCAGTTCACTTCCGTGAACTCGATACGGCGATTCGCCATGCGGCCCGCCGGCGTCGAGTTGTCGGCGATCGGATTGACTTCGCCGAGACCCTCGGCCTTCAACGAACTGGCCGGAATGCCGTGCTTCACCAGATAGCCGCGCACGGCTTCCGCGCGCTTCTTCGACAGTTCGACGTTCAGCGCCGCGCTGCCGGTGTTGTCGGAATAGCCGGCGATTCGCAGCATGATGGGCGCGCCGTGGGCGTCGCAGTCTTTCAGCGCCTGCGCCGACTTCGCGAGCGCGGCCATCGCGCTGGCGGGCGGCGTATTTGAACCGGTGCGGAAGTGGATGGGCTTGAGGTTCAGCATTCGCGCGATGGCGGGTGCGGAGCACGTTCCCGCAGTTGCCGCAGCGGATGCAGGCGCGGCCGCCGATGCTGCGGATGCCGCCGATGCCGCCGCCGCATTGGAAGCCGCCGCGTCCGCCTGCGCCGAAGCGAGACCGATGTTCCAGCCCGAGCCGAACAGCGCCTTCAGCTTTTCCAGCCAGCCGAGTTTGGCGTCAGCGGCCTTGCCGGCCAGTTCTATCTTGTCGCCGTCTATCTGCACGCGCGCGCCCGGCAGCGTCATCACGGGCACGAGGGTGTCGAGCTTGTCGAGCCATGCCGAAGGCTTCGTGTCCGGGTCGACCGCGACGTTCGCGTGGAACTTGTCCGCGCCGAACTTGGCCGACATCAGGTCGATCAGCCGTTGACGCTCCTCGTCGCTACCGACGGTCGCCTTGACGGTCGGCACGCCCGACGCATCGACGGTGATCGCGGCGAGCGCGTTCTTGCTCGGCAGCAGCGTCGGCATGGACGCCTGGCTGGCCACGGCCGCGCCGCTCGCCACAGCGTCGGACGACGCGGCAGCAACAGCGGAATCCGAAGCCGCCCCGGAAGCCGACCCCGAAGCCGACGCGTCCGCTTGCGCATCGTGCGCGGCGTCCTTGTGCTTCTCTTCCGTCGAACAGCCGCGCGCGACCAACGCCGCGAACAGCGCGAGCGCGGCGGCGTTCGCCACCCACAGCCACTTCCGCTTGTTCGACTTGTCCTTGTTTTCCTCGGTCTCGGGCGCGGGGTACAGGTCGCTGTGAATCGGGAACGCGGCGGCTTCCTGCGTGGACGGATGCTCCAGATGCGACGACACTGCCTTCAGCCGCGACGCCACCCCCGCCAGAAACGCGCCGACCGAGCCGAGACCAAGTGCCTGCGCGAAGGCGTCTGTCATGTTCGCGCGAACGACCGGCAACTGGTGCCCGAGCAGCGTGGGCAACTGGCCGACCTGACCGTTGTGCTGCGTGAAGTGACGCTTGAGCAGCCCGAGAATGGTCGCGCCGACCACGCCGGCCAAGACGCGCGTGACGTGCGCGGGCACGCCCGAATATTCGGCGATGCGTTCGCTGAGCGCGTTGACGTTGTCGTGCGAGGCAACCGCGCCGTCCACCGATGCGCTCGTGGCCAGCAGCGTTTGCATGCCGTCGTCGTTCAGCACGAAGTGCGGCAGTTCTTCGGCGATATGCGTGTTGACGGCCGGCGACATGACCGCGTTGAACAGATTGCGCGCGCCGTCGAGCGACGACGCCTTGTTCATCATGGAGCCGATGAGCGCAGGCCCGCACAGCGACACGACGCGCTTGGCGGATTCGGGCGCGCAGCCGACGCGCGCGGCGAGATGCTGCAACACGCTTTCGTTCAAAGCGCCCTGCACCGACTGATTGAGGTTGATGCTCATTGAGAAGACTTCCAGAAATGCGTTGTTGCACCGGGCCGAGCGCCCGACTCAGGCCGAACGATTATAGGTTCGGGGTCCTGCAAGTCGGCATGGCGGACTGAACAATCGGATTTGTCTCAGCTCTCGTGCCTTTAGGACTGCGCCTCAGAAAACTTGTCGCCGCTGTGACAACCGGGCGCTCGCGTCCGGCCGCCAATGAAGAGAGCGATGCCTCTACCCGTGCGCCGAAACGCCGGCCTATGATTCATGAATTCGAGATGGCTCCGACGCCGCCCGAGACAGGAGACCGCTGTATGAATGCTTCATCCGCCGATGCACCCGCCAGCCGGTTCGGTCAGACGCACGAGGTCGCGAATCAGGCGCCGCCGCTCGAGCGTTACGACGCGTTCGCCACCGATTGCGCGCTCGCGGCGGCGGTCGAGCGCGAAGGCGCCGGCTGGCACGCCGACGCCCTCTCGCGCGACGGCTGCGCGCTCACGCAGCCCGATGTTCTCGCGCTCGCCCATCTGGCCAACCGCCATACGCCGGAACTGGCGACGCACGATGCGCGCGGCGAGCGCATCGACGCGATCGAATTCCATCCCGCGTGGCACGAACTCCTGCGCCGGTTGCGGCACGCCGGCCTGCACGCTTTGCCGTTCGAACCGCACGCCCGCGCCGGCTCCATGGCCGCGCGTTGCGCGAGCTACTTTCTGCACGGCCAGCTCGAATCCGGTTCGCTGTGTCCGATCACGATGACGTTCGCCAGCATTCCGGTGTTGCGCAACGAGCCGGCTTTGTACGCGAGGCTCGCCGGACCGCTGCTGTCGCGCGAACACGATCCGCGCGACATTCCGCTCGAAGCCGGCAAGCGGTCGATGATGATCGGCATGGGCATGACCGAGAAGCAGGGCGGCTCCGACGTGCGCAGCAACCGCACGCGCGCCGAGCCGCTCGGCGCGGGCGGGCGCGGCGGCGAATACCGGCTCGTCGGCCACAAATGGTTCTTCTCCGCGCCGCAGTGCGACGCGCATCTGGTGCTCGCGCGCGCTTCGGCCGAAGGCGGGCTGTCGTGCTTCTATGTGCCGCGTTTCGCGCCGGACGGCCGCAAGAACGCGGTTCACGTGCAGCGTCTGAAGGACAAGCTCGGCAATCGCTCGAATGCGAGCAGCGAGGTCGAATTCTTCGATGCCTACGGCGTCATGGTCGGCGAAGAAGGTCGCGGCGTGCCGACGATCATCGAAATGGCGAACTTCACGCGGCTCGACTGCGTGATCGGCAGCGCGGCGCTCATGCGCGCGGCGCTCGTGCAGGCGATTCATCACGCGCGGCATCGGAGCGCGTTCGGCGCGCGGCTCGTCGATCAACCGTTGATGCGCAACGTGCTCGCGGATCTCGCGCTGGAATCCGAGGCCGCGACGCTCCTGTTCATGCGGCTCGCGGGCGCGTTCGAACGCAGCGCGGCGGCGGGCAGCGCGCCGGCCGAGCGCGCGTGGCGGCGCATCGTGACGCCCGCCGCGAAGTTCTGGGTCTGCAAGCGCGCGCTCGAATTCACCGGCGAAGCCATGGAAGTCTGGGGCGGAAACGGCTATGTCGAATCGGGCCCGATGGCGCGTTTCTATCGTGAAGCGCCGGTCAATTCGATCTGGGAAGGCTCGGGCAACGTGATGTGCCTCGACGTGCTGCGCGCGTTCGAGCGCGAGCAGGACGCGGCGCACGCGCTTCTCGATGACTGGCGCGACGCGGCATCCGCGCATCCGGCGCTGGGCGCGGCGCTCGGCGCGCTCATCGGAATGCTGACGGGCGATGCATCGGAAAGAGAAGCGTCGGCGCGGCGCATCGCGCAGCAGTTGGTGTTATGTGCGCAGGGCGTGTTGCTCGCGCGTCATGCGCCGGAGGACGTGGCGCAGGCGTTCATCGAGACGCGTCTCGGCGATGCGCGCGGCGAAACGGGGCGCGTCTACGGCACGCTGCCGGCGCGGTTCGACCACGCGGGGATCGTGGCGCGGGCGTTTGGCTAGTGCGACGGCGGGCAGAACCGTGCAAGGGGGCGTTCCAGCTGCCCTGGGGGGCGCGTAGTGATGCGAACAAATGAACTGGGTCAACAGCGACGCCCTGCTCATAAGGCCGCGCTGCAAGGAGAAGCGGCCGCGCCGCCGCTCTTCGCGGCCAGGCCGTCGGTATCAAGCGACCGACGAAGACGCTCACCGCCAGAGCCCACGCGACCAAGCTGCGAAAAATGCCCGGCGCCGGACAGTGCGCCGCACAGCCAATGGCATTTCAAGATCGCTTCGAAAAAGGAAGCGCCGGAGACCGACCCCGACGAAAGGCGCCCAGCCGGTCTAGGCAGCGGTGCTTGCAGCGGAAAAGCACACGATCGCCGCACTCGATTCAACGCAAGAGGCTACGCAGCCATGCGTTCTCGTCGGCAAACGGGCAGCCGCCGAAGCGCAAACAATTGCACCGCGCCCTCAACGCACCGCCCGCCCCGCCTCCCGCAACGGCTCTTCGTTCTCCAGCCGATACACCCACGAAAGCAGTTCCGCCACCGCCTGATAGAGCGCAGGCGGAATATGCGCGTCGAGGTCCACCTGCATCAGCAGCGAGACCATGTCCGGCGATTCGTGCACGTAGACGCCCGCCTCTTTCGCGCGCTGCACGATCATCTCCGCGACGATGCCATAGCCCTTCGCGACGACGCGCGGCGTCGCTTCGCGATTGCCGGCTTCGTAGGTGAGCGCGGTCGCCTGCTTGCGGCCATACGGCGTGCTCATGTCGCGCCTCCTTCATTGCGCGGCGACGCGCGAAACAGATGTTCGAGCGGCGACCGAACCGGCTTCGGCGCCGCATGGCCTGTGTCGTGCGCGACATCGGTGCCCGCCGCGCCGTCGATCGAACGCACCGAAAACGACGCCAGCGCGATGCCCGCCGCATCCAGTTGACGCGCGAACGCCGCGCCATCCGCCGCGAGCCGGGCCGCGCCCTTGTCGCTCGCATTGATGCGCGCGACGAGCTTCTCTCCGCTCAGGACCAGTTCGGCGTCCACGGTGCCGAGCGCCGGCAGCGACAGCGTGACGCGGGTGCGCCACGCGCGCTCGTCCGCCGCCGGTTCTGGCGCGCGGGCATCGCGCGGCTCGCGGGCAATTTCCCATTCGAAGCGCGTGCCCGGCCACGCCTCGCCTTGCCAGCGGAACTGCCCGTTCGCGAGAAGATCGAGTTGCTGGCGCACGATGTCGAGCGTCGCCGGATGCACGCCCGCCGCCACCGACGCCTGCATCGCCGAACCCGAACCGGACGGCGCGGGCTGCGCGCTCGCACTGCTCGCGCTCGCGGCTCCGCTCTGCGAATTCGAAAGGGCCGACGCGGGCGCGTCGCGCACCGACGCGGCGAGCGCCGCCGCCTGCTGCGGCGTCTGCGGCATCTCGACGGCGCGCGCGGGCGTCGGCGGGGCGTTGTCGTGAAGATCGGGGAAAACGGGCGACGCTAAGAACGCCGGCGCGGCATGCGCCCCGTCCGGCGCGCCTTCGCTCGCAAAATCGAACGGCAGCGACAGCGCGCGCGGATCGACGCGGGCCTGCGGCTCGTTGCCGAGCGAGGCTGCGGTGCGCTGGCCTGCGAGCCATTGCGCGAGATGCGATTCGTAGAAGAGCCCGCTTTCGCCGACGGTCTTCGCCAGCTCGCCCGCCAGCACGGACGCCGGCAGCGGCGGCAAATTCTGGCTCGCGGCGCGCGCCGCCGCGACGGCAGCGGCGTTCGACGAGAAAGCGGTATCGAAAAGGCCGGTGGTGAGCGCGGCGAACGCGCTCGCGGGGTGCGGCGGCGTCGGCCATAACGGCGCGTCGCCGATAACGGCCGACGCGGTGCCGGACAAGCGCGAAATCACGTCGAGCGTGCGCGCGACGCTGGAAAGCTCGGTCTGCGCCGATGCCGCCGGGCCCGCGCCCGCCGCGCCGGATTCCGGCGTGTCGGGCGTATCGACCGTGGCGGACGTGCCCGCCTGCGTCGTCGTGCGTCCCGCGGCGGCGCCCGCCGCGCCGTTCACCGCGTCGGCCGCGCGGATCGCGGAAAGGACGAGGTCCGAGCGGCCGGCCAGGAGCGTTGCTATCGCGGAGTCGAATCCTGTCATGCCGAGATTCCTCAAGTACGTCCGCGAAGCCTCGCGGCGTGTCTGCCTAACGCAGTCCTATCATCTTTTTGAGCACGCGCGCCGGACTGTTGACCGCGAAGAGCGCGGACAGCCGCGCGAGACTCGGCGATGTCAGGTCGCGGATGGCGGCGTCGTCGGCGAGAATCTTCTTCACGAGGTCCAGCTTGCGTGCCCGCGCGGTCTCGTCGAGCGCCGATGCGTGATCGGCGTCCTTCAACTGCTCGACGAGGTCGCGATACGTGCCCTGCATCGCCTTCAAATCGCCCAGGTCGCCTTCGCGCGCCGCTCTCAGCATCTGGGCGGACAGCGCGGCAATGGCTTCGTAGTGAGCGAAGTATTCTTCTGTCGTTTTCATTCTTCTGCGGCAGTCGCCCACCGTTTTTCGTTCAGACGGCTGCGGCGGTCATTTGCGCCACTTCCGGTCCGATACCGACCCACGCTTCCTCGAGCGTCGCCAGCAGATTGTCGACTTCCACGAGCATCGTCTCGCTCTGCTCCATGTTCGCCTGCAAAAGACGCCGCGTCATGTACGAATAGAGCGCGTCGAGCCGCTGCGCGATTTCGCCGCCCGCGTCCTTGTTGAGCGCCTGCTGAAGCCCGCTTTCGACGATGCTGATTGCCTTGCCGATCGCCTGGCCGCGCGCGCCCACGTTGTTCTGCTGCGTATGCATGCGCGCCTGCGCGATGGCCTGCCGCGCGCCCTGATAGAGCATCACGATGAGCCGGTGCGGGCTGGCTCCCATGACGCCGGTCTGAACGCCGACGCGCGCATATGCGTTGGCTCCCGCCTGTCCCTGCGAAAACATCGATGGCTCCTGTCTCGACGACTGTTACGGCTTCTCGCCCCGGTTAGCCGGGGCGCGCGTTCGCGCGTGCCCCGGCCCCGTCTCGTCCCGTGCAAATCCATGCAGCCGGCGAGCGTGGCTCGAAGCCCTCACCCGCGCCGCCTGCAACCTGTATCCCCCGCGACGCGAAGCACGCGGCATGTCGCCGTGTCGCTCCCGCGTCTGCCCCGGCTTTTTCCGGCCTGCGAACGTCCGCGCCGGCTCGAAACACGAAGGCGCGGCTCGCTTTCGCGAGCGAACCGTCGTTCGCCGGGCTGCTAACGGGGTTATCGGAGAAACGCGCAAAAGCTTTAGGGCGCAAGGGTTTGGGGGCGAAAACCAAGCTCAAAGGCAGGATCGGAACGGTCGGCGGCGCTCGCCGGGCGTTAGACGGAGATCTGCATGATGTCGTTGTACGCGCTCACGAGCTTGTTGCGCACCTGCAAGCCGAACTGAAGGCCGACGTTGGCTTTCTGCATGTCCACCATCACGTCGTTGAGCGAAACGTTCGGCGCGCCGACTTCGAATGCATGCGCCTCGTTGAGCGCGGTCGTCTGGTTGGCGCTGATCTTGTCGATGGACGACTTGAGCGCGTCCGCGAAGCTGCCCGCGGTCGCCGCGCCCGAACCCGCGCTTTGTCCGGTCACCGCGCCGGACGCCACCGTGGCCGCGCTGCCCGCGCCGCCGGCGGCCTGCGCCGACATCGACTGAATGGCGCTCATCGCGGCGGAAAGCGGATTGATCGGAAAGTTCATATTGACTCCGTGTGACAGCAAATTGATGCAGGACCGTGGAATTGCCGGCGTCTGGCCGGCTCGGACGGGCCGGTAAAAAATGGCTCGTCCGGGTATGAAAAAGATTAGCAGCGGACCCCGTTTCGAAGCGTACGAAGAACGGGGAAAACCCCGCTCTATTCACCGAATCGACTTGCAAGGTAGTGCGGATAATCCATCTCGTGAAAAGACTTCCCCAACCGCGGACGACACTGCGGCGCGGGAAGAAGCCAAGATTCGGAGCTTCGACGCTAATGGAAACGCCCAACAACTCATTGATCACGCCCGACGCCAGAATGGGCCTGGCGGGTGCGCAGCCGGGCGCGGCAGGCGCGCCCGCAGCGGGCGCGGGCCTTTCCGCCGGCGGTTTCGCGCAGCGGGTGCCAATGCTTTCGCAGTTTCGCTCGAACCCGCGCGTGCCGCTGATCGTCGCCGTCGCGATTCTGGCGATGGTCGTCGCCGGTCTCGTGATGTGGTCGCGCCAGCCGGACTACCGCGTGCTGTTCAGCAATCTGTCGGATCGCGACGGCGGCGCGATCGTTGCCGCGCTTCAGCAGGGCAACATTCCCTACAAGCTGTCCGACGGCGGCGGCGCCATTCTCGTGCCGGCCGAGCAGGTTCACGAAACGCGTCTGCGTCTCGCGAGCCAGGGTCTGCCGAAGAACGGCTCGGTCGGCTTCGAACTGATGGACAACCAGAAGTTCGGCATCAGCCAGTTCGCCGAGCAGATCAATTACCAGCGCGCGCTCGAAGGCGAGCTGGAGCGCACCATTGGTTCCATTTCGTCGGTGAAGTCGGCGCGCGTGCATCTCGCCATTCCGAAGCCGAGCGTGTTCGTGCGCGACAAGGAACTGCCGACCGCTTCCGTGATGGTGAACCTTTACCCCGGCCGCGTGCTCGACGAAGGCCAAGTGCTCGCGATCGCGCACATGGTGGCATCGGGCGTGCCGGACATGCCGGTCAAGAACGTGAATATCGTCGATCAGGACGGCAACCTGCTCACGAGCCAGAGCGCCGTCAACGGCCTGGACGCGTCGCAACTCAAGTACGTGCAGCAGATCGAGCACAACACGCAAAAGCGCATCGACGCCATTCTTTCGCCGCTCTTCGGCGCGGGCAATGCGCGTTCGCAAGTGAGCGCCGACATCGACTTCTCGAAGCTCGAGCAGACCGCCGAAAGCTACGGCCCGAACGCCAACCCGCAGAACACGGCGATCCGCAGCCAGCAGTCGAGCGAATCGAGCGAAACGTCGGGCAGCGGCGCCTCGGGCGTGCCGGGCGCGCTCTCGAACCAGCCGCCGCAGCCGGCGTCCGCGCCGATCGACGCCGCCGCGTCGGGCACGACCGCCACGCGTTCCACGCCGACCAATCTGCGCAAGGACACGACGACGAACTACGAAGTGGATCGCACCGTGCGCCACTACGAGCAGGCGACGGGCGGCATCAAGCGTCTGTCCGTGGCGGTGGTCGTCAACTACGAGCGCCAGGTCGATGCGAAGGGCAACGTCACGATGAAGCCGCTCGCCGCCGACAAGCTCGCGCAAGTGCAGCAGCTCGTGAAGGACGCGATGGGCTTCGACGAGAAGCGCGGCGATTCGGTCAACGTGGTGAACAGCGCGTTCTCGTCGGATTCGGACCTGACGCCTGCCGTGCCGTGGTGGCGCACGCCGGACATGATTGCGCGCGGCATCTCGCTCGCGAAGTACGTGGGTATCGGCATCGTCGCGCTGTTCCTGTACTTCAGCATGGTGAAGCCCGCAATGCGCCGCGCGTTCCCGCCGCCGCCGGAAGAAGCGCCCGCGCTCGCCGCAGCCGACGAACTCTCGCTGCTGGACGGTCCGACGATTAGCGGCGAAGCGAAGCAGGACGAAGACAAGGATGCCGAGGTCAGCCTCCTCGGTCATGAAAGCAACAAGGCCAAATTCGATCGAAATCTCGACTACGCGCGAATGGTCGCGCGGCAGGATCCGAGAATCGTTGCGACGGTCGTGAAGAACTGGGTGTCCGATGAACGCTGAAGGTCTCAATAAAGCCGCGCTCCTCCTGATGTCGATCGGAGAGGAAGAAGCCGCCGAAGTTTTCAAGTATCTCGCCCCGCGCGAGGTGCAGAAGATCGGCGCCACGATGGCGGCGCTCAAGAACGTGACGCGCGAGCAGCTCGACAACGTGCTGACCGAATTCGTCGGCGAAGCCGAAAAGCACACGGCGCTTTCGCTGGATTCGAGCGAGTACATTCGCTCGGTGCTGACGAAGGCGCTCGGCGAGACCAAGGCCGGCGCGCTCATCGACCGCATTCTGCAAGGCAGCGATACGAGCGGTATCGAAGGCCTCAAGTGGATGGACTCGGGCGCGGTCGCGGAACTCATCAAGAACGAGCATCCGCAGATCATCGCGACGATTCTCGTGCACCTGGACCGCGATCAGGCGTCGGAAATCGTGTCGCTGCTAAACGACCGCCTGCGCAACGACGTGCTCCTGCGCATTGCGACGCTCGACGGCATTCAGCCGGCCGCGCTGCGCGAACTCGACGACGTGCTGACGACGCTGCTTTCCGGCAGCGACAACCTGAAGCGCGCGCCGATGGGCGGCATTCGCACGGCGGCGGAGATTCTCAACTTCATGTCGAGCAATCACGAAGAAGGCGTGCTTTCGAACGTGCGCGAGTACGACGCGGAACTGGCGCAAAAGATCATCGACCAGATGTTCGTGTTCGAGAACCTGCTCGACCTGGAAGACCGCGCGATCCAGTTGCTGCTGAAGGAAGTGGAATCGGAAACGCTGATCGTGTCGCTGAAGGGCGCGCAGCCCGCGCTGCGCCAGAAGTTCCTCTCGAACATGTCGCAGCGCGCGGCCGAACTGCTCGCCGAAGACCTCGATTCGCGCGGTCCGGTGCGCGTGTCGGAAGTCGAGCAGCAACAGCGCAAGATTCTGCAGATCGTCCGCAATCTGGCGGAAAACGGCCAGATTCAGCTAGGCGGCAAGGCGGAGGACGCGTATGTCTGACGCCGCCACCCAGAACCGGGGCGAGAAGGCGCCCGTCTCCGCGTATCAACGCTGGGAGATGGCGTCGTTCGATCCCGTCACCGTCGACAACAGCGCGGCGGAACAGGCGGCGCTCGAAGCGCATCTGCGCCGCATCGAAGAAGACGCGCACGCGCACGGCGTCGCCAAGGGGCACGTCGCCGGTCAGGCGCTCGGCTATCAGGCGGGCTTCGAGCAAGGCCACGCGAAGGGTTTCGAGGACGGCCGCAAGGAAGCGCTCGCGCAGGCGGCGCAACTCGCGCAGATCGCCGATGCGTTCAAGACCGCGCTTCAGGCCGCCGACGCCGCCATCGCGGAAACGCTGGCCGGGCTGGCCGTCGATATCGCGCAGCAGGTCGTGCGTCAGCATCTGGCGCTCGATCCGACCGCGCTCGTCGCCGTCGCCCGTGAAGTGATCGCGGCCGAGCCGGAACTGTCGGGCGCGCCGACGCTGATCGTGAGCCCGGCCGACCTGCCGATCGTCGATTCGTATCTGAAGGATGAACTGGAATCGGCGGGCTGGACGGTGCGTCCGGACCCGGCCATTGAACGCGGCGGCTGCAAGGCGCACGCCGCGACCGGCGAGATCGACGCGACCAACGCGTCGCGCTGGGAACGCGTCGCCGCTGCGCTCGGGAGGAACAAGCCGTGGTGAACCATCGCATCACGCAGGACGGGTTGTCCGCGCTGGAACAGGAAATCGCGCGGGCGTCGTTCGGGCCGCTCGCGAGCGAAGAAGCCGCAAGCGACGCCGCGCCGGACGCGTACGCCGCGCACACCATCGCCGAACTGGCGAAGCTCGCGGGCAATCCCCACATCGACGCGTGGCGCGACAAGCTCGACGCGCTGAGGTCGCGCAACGCCATCGCGAAGCCGCTGCGTCCGTGCGGGCGCCTCACGCGCGCCGCCGGCCTCGTGCTCGAAGCGGTCGGCCTCAAGATGGGCGTGGGCTCCGAATGCATGATCGAACTGCCGCCCGGCAGCGCGATCCCGACGGCGGAAGCGGAAGTCGTCGGCTTCGCGGGCGACAAGCTGTTTCTGATGCCGACCACCGAAATGAGCGGCCTCTTGCCCGGCGCGCGCGTGTATCCGCTGGAAAGCGCGCCGATCAACGATCCGATGGCGGGCGCGAAGCGTCTGCCGGTCGGCTGGGAAATGCTCGGCCGCGTGGTCGATGCGTCCGGCCGTCCGCTCGACGGGCTCGGCCCGCTCGGCGCGAAGGTCGATGCGCCGCTCGCCGCGCCGGTCATCAATCCGCTGAACCGCGAGCCGATTCACAAGGTGCTCGACGTGGGCGTGCGCGCGATCAACTCGCTGCTCACGGTCGGGCGCGGCCAGCGCATGGGCTTGTTCGCGGGTTCCGGCGTCGGTAAGTCGGTGCTGCTCGGCACGATGGCGCGTTATACGAGCGCGGAAGTGATCGTGATCGGGCTGATCGGCGAACGTGGCCGCGAAGTGAAGGAGTTCATCGAGCAGATTCTGGGCGAGGACGGTCTCGCGCGCTCGGTCGTCGTGGCCGCGCCTGCGGACGTGTCGCCGGTGCTGCGGATGCAGGCCGCCGCGTACACGACCTCGCTCGCCGAATATTTCCGCGATCAGGGCAAGCATGTGCTGATGCTGATGGATTCGCTCACGCGCTACGCGATGGCGCAGCGCGAGATCGCGCTCGCGATCGGCGAGCCGCCTGCGACCAAGGGCTATCCGCCTTCGGTGTTCGCCAAGCTGCCGGCGCTCGTCGAGCGTACCGGCAACGGGCCGGAAGGCGGCGGTTCCATCACCGCGTTCTATACGGTGCTGACCGAAGGCGACGACCAGCAAGACCCGATCGCCGACTCGGCGCGGGCCATTCTGGACGGCCATATCGTGCTGAACCGGTCGCTGGCGGAGGCGGGGCATTACCCGGCCATCGACATCGAGCAGTCCATCAGCCGCGCGATGACTTCGCTCATCGACGACAAGCATCTGGAACGCGTGCGTCTTTTCAAGCAGATGCTGTCGCGCTACCAGCGCAACCGCGACCTCATCAACGTGGGCGCGTATTCGAGCGGCCGCGACGCGCTGCTCGACCGCGCGATTGCGCTGTATCCGCGGATGGAGTCGTTTTTACAGCAAGGTTTTCGTGAGCAGGCAAATTTCGAACCGAGTCTTGATTTGTTGCATCAGCTTTTCGACTAGTATTCGAGCCATTCGTCATAAGAACACGTAGAGCCCTGAAGACCACAGGAACCGCCACGTCATGTCCAAGAATCTGCCGATCAACACGCTCATCGAACTCGCGCAAGAAGAGCTCGACGCCGCCACCAAGAAGCTCGGGAAGTTGCAGCAGGAACGCAACGAGGCCGAGAAACAGCTCGAATCGCTCGTTGCCTACCGCGACGAGTATCACGCGCGCTTCACGGCATCTGCCCAGCAAGGCACGACGGCGCAGACGCTGCGCAACTTCCAGGCGTTCGTCGATACGCTGGATTCGGCCATCGCGCAGCAGCGCATGCTGCTCGTGACGGCCGACCAGCGCATCGAGGCGGCAAAGCCGGAGTGGCGGCTCAAGAAGCAGAAGGTCGGCAGCTACGAAGTGCTGGCTGCACGGGGCGAAGCGGTTCTCGCGCGCAAGGCGGCGCGTGTCGAACAGCGCGAAGCGGACGAGCACGCGGCGAAAGTGCTGCGCATGCGAGCCGAGCGCGCCTGACGGATTTTTAGCGGCGCTGCTGTCATGGCAGCGAGCGCCGCGTGTAGTTTATTTCAGGATTTAAGAGGTCGAACATGTCCTCCGTTTCAACCATCGGCGCGCTCACGGGCGCGAGCTCGTCGAGCGCATCGACGGCCAAGCGCGCGGCGAGCGCGGGCGTTTCGTTCGGGCTGACGCTGCAAGGCATCACCGACCGCGCGAACGCGGACGCCCTCGCGGCGAAGGCACTCACGTCCGGCGACAAGTCGAGCGTGCACGACGCCCCGAAGCCCGACGACAGCGCGAACGCCGGCAAGAGCGATGACGCGCAGGCGTCGACATCGGCGGACGCGAACGGCAAGACCGACGCGACGCACGACGCGCCGAAACATGCGGACAAGAGCGACGGCGCGGACGCGTCGAAGCCGGCCGCGAGCGCCAACGCGAACGCGAAGCCTGCGAATGCAGCCGATGCCGCTGCGAAAGCGGCCGCCGAAGCGAAGGCGCGCGCCGACGCCGCCGACGCGTCGGATGCGGATGCCGATGACACCAGCCTCGCCGCGCTCACCGATGCGGCGACTGGCGCGGCCACGGCGGCATCGGCGGACGGCGACGCATCCGCGACCGGCGACGCGAAGAAGAGCGCCGACGCGAACCCGGCTCAGGATGCGCTGCAAGCCGCGCTTGCGGCGATGAACGGCACGCCGGCCAATGCGGCTGCCGTGGCTGCGGCTGCGCATGCCGGCGGGAATGCCGCGAACGGCGCGAATGGCTCAAACGGCGCCAAGGCGACGGACGGGACGACGAGCGAAACGCAGGGCGCCTTGCTCGGCGCGGGCGCGAAGGGCGCGCGCGGCATCGCGTTGACGAACGGCGCATCGGGCGATGCGAAGAACGCGGCTGCGAGCGCGGCGCAGACGAACGCCGCCGCGCTTGCCACGGCGCAGGACGCGCTGACGCCGGCCGGCGACGGCGCGAGCGCCGCGTACAAGCAGTCCGCCGATGCGGCGGCGCATGCGGTCGCGTTGCAGGCGGCATCGGCGAATGCGGGCGTATCGAGCCCGCAAGGCGCGATGACGTCGGCGACGAGCGCGGCGATTGCGCCGCACGTGGGCGCATCCGGCTGGGACGATGCGTTCAGCCAGAAGGTCGTGTTCGTGTCGAAGTCGGATCAGCAGAGCGCGGAGCTCACGTTGAATCCGAAGGATCTCGGACCGCTGCAGGTGACGCTTCAGGTCGCCGACAATCATGCGCACGCGCTGTTCGTGTCGCAGCATGCGCAGGTGCGTGAGGCGGTGGAAGCTGCGATGCCGAAGCTTCGCGAGGCGATGGAAGCCAATGGCATCAGTCTCGGGAGCACGAGTGTCTCGGATGGGTCGGCGTTTGGGCGTCAGTCCCAGGGGGATGGTCAGGGCGGGGCTTCTTCTTCCTCTCGCGGAGGGCGGGGTGTTGGCGGTGGCGGTGGTCTCGAGGCCGCTGGCGGGGGCGTTTCTGCGGTCGTTCGGCGGACCGTGGGGCTTGTGGATACTTTTGCTTAAGGGCTTCTCTTTCCCCGATGGGCGTTGGTTTGGGTTCGGTCGTTGGGGTTGCCCTTTGCCGGGGCGAGGTTGCGGACCTACGCGGTAGCGCTTGGGGCGGTCTTTCTTTCGTTCTTTCGGGGAACTTATTCTCGCGTCGGTCTATTGGCGCTGCCCCTCCCCGGGGCGGGGGTCACTTTCTTTGCTGCTGTGTATAGACCGGAGACATGGGTAACAGGTGTGTCAGGACATAGGTAACACAGTCAACTGCTCCTGCTGCGCTCTTTCAAGTCGACGGTATCGATTCGATGATGAAGGAAGTACACGTCATAGCAGCCGTCGGTGTCCGGACACGCCCGCAGGGCGATCGGCAGGTTCGCCAGCGCGCTTGAGACTTTTTGACTGCGCTGGCGATCTGGCTGATGCGCCTTGGCATCCGGATCTCGTACAGCCGCCCCCGGCACCCGCAGACCAACGGTAAAGACGAACGGTTTCAACACGGCGCAAGTGCTCGCGCACCACCCGCGTGGGCGTGCTGCCGCAAGCATCGAGCGCCAGATCGAAGCGCGAGTGATCGTCCAGCACGGTGAACGGCGCGCAGCGCGTCCCACTGTCGAGTTCGATGCAGCCCTTGAAGTCCATCTGCCACAAATCGTTGGGATGCGCGTGTTCGAAGCGCTGCCACGGCAAGGCTGCGGTGCTGCTCTCGGCGCTGATCAGGCCGTGCCGATGCAGAATGAGCGTCACGGTGCTGGGCGATGGGGTCCGATCGCAACCGAGATCGCTCATGCGCCGCGCGATCTTGGGCGCGCCCCAGGCAGGCTGCGCTTGACGCAGCTCGACCACGCGCGCCTCGACATCGGCCGCCGTACGCGACGGGCTATGGATGGGCCGCCGGCATCGATCGGCCAGCGCGGTGTCGCCCTGCTCGTAGCGCCTGATCCACTTGTAGCCGGTCTTCGGACTAATGCCGTACTGGCGACACAAGGCGCGTCGATTGGCCCCTTCTTGGCTGGCGAACTTCACGAACTCAAGCCGCAGTTCCATGATGTCTTTGCTATCCCAGGTCATGACCGACTCCGGACGAACCATTCGTCCGAAGTGTTACCTATGTCCTGGAACAGGTGTTACCCATGTCTCCGGTCTATACACAGCGGCAAAGAAAGTAACCCCCGCCCCGGGGAGGGGCAACGCCAATAGACCGACACGAATAGAAGTTCCACGAAAAGGAGCGGCAGCAAAACAGAACCAAACGCGAGAATTAACCCAAGAACCCCCCGTACATCGCCGCATACGAAGCACAAAGATAGAAGCAAAATGCAAGAACCCAAACAACGCCCGCCGCAGGCGAAAACCCGAAAGCATCAAAAAAGGAAACCATTAAATTTCCCCGGCGAACAGCCGATATAACGTGCAATCAAGCGGCAGCGCCAGAAAAGGATTCGTGCATGTCCAACAACATCATCAACATCGGCTTGTCGGGCCTGAATGCGGCCCAGTGGGGCCTCACGACGACCGGCCAGAACATCAGCAACGCCGCCACGCCCGGCTATACGCTGGAAAAGGTCGCGTACCAGGAAGCGTCCGGTCAAAGCACCGGCTCCGGGTATCTCGGCAACGGCGTGCAGACGGTCACCGTCACGCGACAGTACAGCCAGTACCTGACGACGCAAGTCAACAACACGCAGTCGGCGAGCAGCGCGGCGAACACCTATTACACGATGCTCTCGCAGCTCAACAACCTCGTCGGCGATCCGACGTCGGGCATCGCGGCGGGCATCAGCAACTACTTCTCCGGCCTGCAGTCGGTGGCGAACTCGCCGAGCAGCACGGCCTCGCGCCAGTCGCTCGTCAGCAGCGCGCAGACGCTCGCCGACCAGATGACCTCCGCCGGCGAGCAATACGACCAGCTGCGCCAGAGCGTCAACACGCAACTGTCGAGCGCCGTCTCGTCGATCAACAACTACGCGCAGCAAATCGCCGATCTCAACAAGCAGATCAACGGCGCGAGCGCATCGGGCCAGCAGCCGAACCAGTTGCTCGATCAACGCGATCAGGCCGTAACGAACCTCAGTTCGATGATCGGCGTGCAAGTCGTGCAGCAGGACGGCAACTACAACGTGTTCATCGGCAACGGGCAGCCGCTCGTCGTCGGCAATACGCAGTACGGCCTGCAAACGGTGACGTCGCCCTCCGATCCGAGCGAGCTGACCGTCGCGTTCAAGCGCACCGACGGCACGCCGCAGACCGCCGCGAACACGCAGTACATCGACAATTCCGCGCTGACGGGCGGTGTCGTGGGCGGCCTGATCGACTTCCGCACGCAGACGCTCGATCCCGCGCAGGCGCAACTCGGCGCCATCGCGACGAGCTTCGCCTCGCAACTGAATAGCCAGAACGCGCTCGGCCTCGACCTGAGCGGCAAGGCGGGCGGCGCGCTCTTTTCGACCGGCACGCCCAACGTATATTCCGACGCGCGCAACAAGGGCAGCGGCAGCGTGGCCGTCTCGTTCGCCGACGCGTCGCAGCCTTCCACGGGCGACTACACCCTGACGTACAACGGTACGGACTACGAAGTGACCGATCCGGCGTCGGGTAAATCGCTCGGCAGCATTACGCCGCCCGCCAACAGCGGCACGTTCGACGGCCTCAACATCACCGTGTCCGGCACGATGCAGAAGGGCGACTCCTTCAGCATTCAGCCGACGCGCGGCGCGCTGGACAACTTCGCGCTGACCACGAAGAGCCCTACCGCGATCGCGGCGGCATCGCCCGCGGTGAGCTCGGCATCGACTTCGAACACGGGCACCGGCTCGATCACGTCGGCGACGGTGGCGGCGGGCTACAGCATGCCGTCGAACATCTCGCTCACGTACGACAAGGCCGCAGGCGGCTTCACGTCGAACGTCGATGTGACCGTGAACGGCACCGCGTACACCGCGAACTCGACGATTCCGTACGACGCCTCGAAGGGACTCACGATCACGTCCAACGGCGTAAGCGCGACATTGAGCGGCGTTCCCGCCGACAAGGACGTGTTCAATATCGCCGCTAACAAGGGCGGCACGAGCGACGGCAGCAACGCGCTCGCGATGGCGAACCTCGTCTCGGCGAAGTCGCTCAACGGCGGCACCGATACGCTCACGGGTTCGTACGCGAGCTACGTGAACGACATCGGCAATCAGGCCAATCAGCTCAAGGCGACGAGTTCGTCGCAGACCGCGCTGCTCAATCAGGCGACAGCGGCACAGCAGTCCGTGCAAGGCGTGAACCTGAACGAAGAAGCGGCCAACCTCATCCAGTATCAGCAGCTCTATCAGGCGAACAGCAAGGTGATTCAGACCGCGTCGTCGCTGTTCCAGACGCTGCTCGGCATCTTCAACTGAGGCAACTCGCGATGCGTATTTCCAGTTCCCAGTACTTCAATCTGAACGTCGCTTCCATGAGCGACCAGCAGAGCACGCTGGCGTCCATGTATCAGCAGATATCGTCGGGCAAGCGCATCATGACCGCGTCCGACGACCCGCTCGGCGCGGCGCAGGCCGTGCAGCTCACGATGCAGGGCAACGCGCTCACGCAATACGGCACGAATCAGACGAAGGCGCTCTCCTCGCTGCAACAGGAAGACTCCACGCTGAGCGACGTGAGCGACGTGATGCAAAGCATCAAGACGAAGCTCGTGCAGGCCGGCGACGGCTCGCTGACGGACGCGAACCGCACGGCCATCGCCAATGCGATTCAGGGCTATCGCGATCAGCTCATGAACATCGCGAACACCACGGACAGCGACGGCAATTACATCTTCTCGGGCCTCAAGGGCGGCACGCAGCCGTACACGAACAACCCGTCGGGTGTCGGCGCGACGTATTCGGGCGACGCCGGCCAGCGCACGGTGCAGATCAGCGCGGGACGTTCGATCGCGGTGGGCGACCCGGGCCAGTCGATTTTCGGCAGCGTATCGCCGACGGAAAGCACGCCTGTTTCGAGCGCGGCTGCGACGAACACGGGCACGGGCACGATCAGCGGCGTGAGCGTTTCCGACCCGAGCAATCCGAATAACGGCAGCACGTACACGATCCAGTTCGCCGTCGATGCCACCGCGGGCACGACGAGCTACACGGTCACGGCGGTGCCGGCGGATTCATCGTTGCCGACGACGCCGACCGCGTACACCGGCAAAGCGGACATCACGCTCGGCGGCCAGACGGTGTCCGTTGCGGGCGCGCCCGGCAATGGCGACAGCTTCACGGTGCAGCCCGCGACCGCTGGCAACAACGACATCTTCGCGACGCTCGACAACCTCGTGAGCGCGCTGAAGCAGCCGACCGGATCGGACAGCGCGCACGCCGCGCTGACCAACGCGCTGACGACCGCGGGCACGAAGATCACCAACACGTTCAACAACGTGCTGGCGGCGCAGACCGTGGTGGGCGGACGCGAGCAGCAGATTCAATCGACGCAGACGGCGATGCAGACGACGCAGACGCAGAACGCATCGGATCTGGCGAACCTGACGCAGATCGACCTGGTTTCGTCGATCAGCTCGTATGAGTTGACGCAGAACTCGCTTCAGGCGGCGCAGATGGCGTTCACGCAGATTCAGAAGATGTCGTTGTTTGATTATTTGGGCGGGTAAGCGCGGCGGCTTTTGATAGAAGCGGTAGTAGGTTGCGGGGCATGGCTCGGGAGAGCTTTGCCCCGTTGTTGTTTTCGGCGTGGCGCGACGACAAAGGCGTGAGTTCGTTGCTGTCGGTCGGGCTGCCGTCTCGACTGTAGACGTTGACCCGCACGAATGAAGGCACGGTTCGCTGAAGCCGATAACAGTTTGCGGGGCGTTGCTCGGGAGAGCGGCAGCCCTGTTGCTGCCTCCGCCATCGCACAACGACAGTGGCGCAAACTTCCTTGCTGAAGACGGTATGCCGTCTCGACCGCCGCAATCAGATGCGCGCGTCGATCGATGGCGTGCGAAGAAAGTGGCAGACGTTGAACCGGACGCATGAACGCGCGATTCCGCTGAAAGCGATAGCAGGTCGCGGGGCATTGCGCGAAAGAGCGGTGCCTCGTTGTCGCTTTCGGCATCACACGACGACGGTGGCGCGACTTCCTTGCTGTAGTCGGTCTGCCGTATCGACCGCCGCAATCAGATACGCGTGTCGATCGACCGATGGCGTGCAAAGAAACGGCAGACGTTCAACCCGACGCATAAGCGCGCGATTCCGCTGAAAGCGATAGTAGTTCGCGGGGGATTGCGCAAAAGAGCCATGCCCCGTCGCTGTCTCCAGCATCGCACGACGACGGTGGCGCAGCTTCGTTGCTGACGGCTGGTCTACCGTGTTGAGCGCCGCAATCAGATACGCGTGTCGATCGACCGATGGCGTGCAGGGAAACGGCAGACCTTGAACCGGACGCATAAGCGCGCGATTCCGCTGAAACCGATAGTAGTTCGCGGGGGACTGCGTAAAAGAGCGGTGCCCCTTCTTTTCTCTGGCATCGCACAACGACAGTGGCGCAACTTCTTTGCCGAAGTCGGTATGCCGTCTCGACCGTCGCAGTCAGGTACGGTGTCGGTCGACCGATGGCGTGCGAAGCAAGTGGCAGGCGTCGAACCGGACGCATGAACGCGCGATTCTGCTGAAAGCGATAGTAGTTCGCGGGGCATTGCGCAAAAGAGCGATGCCCCCTCGCTGTCCCCAGCATCGCACGGCGACGGTGGCGCGTCTTCTTTGCTGACGGCTCGTCTACCGTGTCGACCGCCGCAATCAGCTCGCGCGTCGATCGACCGATGAGATGTTAAGGAAATGGCAGACGTTTCGAACCGGGCGGATAAGCGCGCGGTGTTCGCGGGGCGTTACGCGAAAGAGCGGTGCCCCGTTGTGTCTCCAGCATTGCGCGACGACAGTGGCGCAACTTGGTTGCTGACAGTCGGTCTGCGGAGTCGACCGCCGCAACGACATACGTGCGTCGACCGACCGATAAGGTGGCACGGAACAAACCAAACACCGAGGCGGCATCCCGCCGACGCCCAACCTCAATAAAGTGCCCCAGCCACGCGCCCCACTTGCGCGATACCCGCATCGAAGATGCGCAAGAAGAACGGCATCAGATTGGGCAACATGAGCTGCAAGAGCAGCAAGCCGACCAGCATCGTGACTGGAAACCCAACCTGGAAAATCCCGATCTGCGGCGCCGCCCGGTTCAAAATGCCCAGCGCCAGATTAGAGATGAGCAGCGCCGCCACGATCGGAAGCGAAAGCAGCAGGCCCGTGCCGAAAATACTGGTCCCATAGCCAACAAGCACGCGCCAGCCCTGCGCATGCGATGCCGCCGCCACCACGTTCGCCTCGATCGGCACATTCTGGAACGTCGTCACGAGCGCGCTGATTAATTGCAGATGGCCGTCGAACACGAGAAACGCGAGCATCGCGAGCGTGTTCAGATAGCGCGAGATGACCACCGCATTGCCGCCCTCGCGCGGATCGTAAAGCATGGCAAAGCCGAGGCCCATTTGCTGGCCGATGAACTCGCCCGCGGCATCGACGGCGGCGAATGCAATCTGCATCGTCATGCCGATGGCCGCGCCGATCAGAAACTGATTGACGATGATCCAGATGCCCGCCGCCGAGAACACCGTGGTTTGCGGCATCGCGGGCAAAGTCGGCGCGACGATCAGCGTGATAAACGCGCCAAGCGCAATCTTCACGCGCGTCGGAATGGCCATGTGGCTCAAGACCGGCGCGGTGGCGAGGAGCGCGAGAATGCGCACGAACGGCCACAGGAACGCGGTGAGCCAGCCGTTCAGTTGCGCGTAGGTGACGGAGAACATCGAACGCTCAGCCGGTAATCGCGGGCGTGATCGTGAACACGTGGCGCATGTAGTCGAGCAGCGTCGAGAGCATCCACGGACCGGCGATCACGAGCGTCACGGCGACCGCGATCAGCTTCGGAATGAACGAGAGCGTCGATTCGTTGATCTGCGTGGCCGCCTGGAAGAGGCTCACGACGAGACCCACGACGAGCGCGACCAAGAGCAACGGCGCGGCGAGCAACAGCGCGACGACCATCGCCTGATGCGCCATCGTCATGACGGATTCGGGTGTCATGCGCGTCTCCTTACGATACGAAACTTTGAGCCAGCGAGCCGATCAGCAACTGCCAGCCATCGACGAGCACGAACAGCATCAGCTTGAAAGGCAGCGCGATGGTCGTGGGCGACACCATCATCATGCCCATCGACATCAGCACGCTCGCCACCACCATGTCGATGATGAGGAACGGAATGAAGATCGTGAAGCCGATCTGGAAACCGGTCTTCAGCTCGCTCGTGATGAACGACGGCACGAGCAGCGAAAGCGGCACGTCTTCCGGGCCGTTCATCGGCGGGGCCTTGGAAATGCGGGCGAACAGCGCGAGATCGGATTCGCGCGTCTGCTTCAGCATGAACTGCTTGAAGGGCGCGACGCCGCGCGTCATTGCCTGATCCATCGCGATCTGGCCTTCGGAGAAGGGCTTGTATGCGTCGTTGTAGGCACGGTCCAGCACCGGCGACATTACGAAGAACGAGAGAAAGAGCGCGAGGCCGACGAGCACCTGATTCGGCGGCGTGCTCGACGTGCCGAGCGCCTGGCGCAACAGCGACAGCACGATGATGATGCGCGTGAAGCTCGTCATCATCAGGACCATCGCGGGCAGGAACGAGAGCATCGTCAGCAGCAGCATGGTCTGCACGCTGAGCGAATACGTCGTGCCGCCGTTGGGGCCGGGGCTCGTGTTGAACGCGGGCAAACCCGCCGTGCTTTGCGCGAGGGCCGCGAGCGGCGACAGCGCGATGACAACCGGAAGCGCGAGCTTCACGCCCCGCGCGATGTGACGACCGACCTGCATTACTTGCTCCCGCCGACGAACTGCATGAGACGCTTGAGCGCGTCGCCAAGCCGCTGACTCTGAAAAATGACGAATGTGATAGCCATGGTGTCCTGCCTCTTTCGATAGCATGAATTGTTGACTATCCCGGTCGCAAACGATGGCGCGAACAGAAGGGCAATTCGGCGCCAACTCGTTCTATTGCGAAAGCGCGCGTCGCCCAAAGCAAAACGGGCGTGGTCCTCGCGGAGCACGCCCGATGGATCGGCTGGAACGGTCGGCTTTACTTGCCGGTACTGACGAACTTCTGAAGCCGCTTGTTCGCTTCGCCGGCGAGCGCATCGCGAAAGCGCTGGCCGAACGAACCCGGCAACGTTTGCGCGGGCGATCCCGTCACGCCGGCCGGCACTTCGGCTTCGGCGGAACCGGCGGGCATCGTGTGCAGAAGCCGCACGTTGCCGGGGCCCGCGCCGAGCACGAGCCACGTATCGCCGACCTCGACCACTGCCACGCGCTCCTTGTTGCCGAGCGATGCGCCGCCCACCACCTTGACGAGCCCGCTGCGCTTGCCGCCCTGATAGCCGAACTTGCGGGCGAGCCATGCGCAGCCGAACACGAAGCCGATGACGACGGCGAGCCCGAGCAGCGTTTGCAGCACCGCGCCGAAGCCGAGCGAAGGCACCGCGCTGCCCGCGCCGACGCCCGAGGCGATCTGCGCGGCATGATTCACGGCGTTCATGTCGGCTGCATGGGCGAAGATTGGCGCGGCCAACACGACAACGGTGGCGAGGCGTTTCATCGATTCAGCTTCCGGATACGTTCGGACGGCGTGATGATGTCCGTCAGGCGAATGCCGAACTTGTCGTTCACCACGACCACTTCGCCCTGCGCGATCAGACAGCCGTTCACGAGCACGTCCATCGGCTCGCCTGCGAGGCCGTCCAGTTCCACGACCGAGCCCTGCGCCAGTTGCAGCAGGTTGCGGATCGCGATCTTCGTGCGCCCGAGTTCCACCGTCATCTGCACGGGGATATCGAGAATCATGTCGATGTCGTTGCGCGTCGAGGGCGCCGCGGCCTTCGACAGCGGCTGGAATACGCCCGCCGATGCGACCGGCGCTTCGTTGCCGTTCTGTTCGGCGAGCGCGCTCGCCCAATCGTCCATCGAGAGTTCTTCGTCTTTCATGTCGGTCGCGCCGGGCTGGGTGCCTTCCTGCATCAGATCACTCATAACTACCTTCCTTCGTCGAATCGCTGGCGCTGCTGATCATGTTCTGGACACGCAGCGCATATTGACCATTGAAAATTCCGTAACCGCATTCCATCACCGGCACGCCGTCCACCTTCGCGACGACCTGCTCGGGAATGTCGATCGGCAAGACATCGCCCGCGCGCATGTTGAGCAGCTTCGCGAACGACGAGCGAATCTCGGCGAGATCCACCGTCAGCTCCACTTCGGCCGACTGCACCTGCTGCGACAGCACGCGCACCCAGCGGCGGTCCACTTCGAGCGCTTCGCCCTGAATCGGCGAGGAGAGCACGTCGCGGATCGGCTCGATCATCGAGTACGGGAAGCAGATGTGCAGCGTGCCGCCGATCGAGCCGAATTCGATGGTGAACTGCGTCACGATGACGATTTCGTTCGGCGTCGCGACGTTGGCGAACTGCGTGTGCATCTCCGAGCGCATGTATTCGAACTGGAGCGGGCGCACGCTGCGCCACGAGGCCGCGTAGTGCTCGAACACGAGGTTCAGCAGCTTGTGGATGATGCGCTGCTCGGTCTGCGTGAATTCGCGGCCTTCGACGCGCGTATGAAACCGCCCGTCGCCGCCGAAGAGGTTATCCACGACGAAGAACACGAGGTTCGGATCGAACACGAACAGCGACGTGCCGCGCAGAGGCTTCACATGGACCAGGTTCAGGTTGGTCGGGATCGGCAGATTGCGCGTGAATTCGCTGTACTTCTGCACCTTCACGGGGCCGACGGAGATTTCCGCCGAACGCCGCATGAAGTTGAAGATGCCCACGCGCATGAGGCGCGCGAAGCGGTCGTTGATGATTTCGAGGCCGGGCATCCGGCCGCGGACGATGCGTTCCTGCGTCGCGATGTTGTACGGACGCACGCCGGCTGGCTTGTTTTCGTCGGAGACCTGGTCGATCTCGCCGGTGACGCCCTTGAGGAGGGCATCGACCTCCTCTTGCGACATGAACTCTTCGTGGCCCATGACTCTCTCGTTCCTTGATTGGGTGCCGGGCGCTTACTGAACGACGAATTCAGTAAAGAGCACTTCCTGAATGTGGGCCGGCTGCTCGGGCGTACTGGCGGCGGCTTCGACGGTTACGCGCAGTTCGTCGGCGAGCTTGCGTTTGCCGTCGATGCCCGCGAGGTCGTCCGGATGCTTGGCGGAGAGCAGCAGCAGGATGCGGCTGCGGATTTCCGGCATGCGTTCGGTGAGCGCGGCTTGGCCTTTCTCGTCCTTGAGCTTGAGCGTGAGGCCGACGCGCAGGTAATGCATGATGCCGTCGTCGGCTTGCAGGTTGACTGTCAGCGACTCGAGCGGGAAGAACACGGGCGGCGGCAGCGGCGCGGGCTTCGCGGGGCCGTGCGCGGACTTGCCGAGCACGAAGTACGCGCCGCCGGCGCCTGCGCCGAGCAGAACGATCGCCCCGATGGCGATGATCAGAATGCGCTTGAGCTTGCCGCTCTTCGCGGGAACGATGGGTTGCTGGTTTGCAGTAGTGGTAGCCATGAATGCGTGCCTCTTTCGATAGGTTGAATTGTTCGCTATCGCGGCTTGTCGTGATGGGTCGAACAGAGGGGGTTTTTGGTGCCTTTTTGGGGTTCTCGGGCGGTTGGTCGGGGGCGGAACTGAGGATTCGGTGTGGGGGGGCTTTGTGTGGAGCTTGTCGTTGCGCATGGCTGTTGGGGGTTTGCCCCTTGGCTGGGCGCGGGTTTGCTAACTTACGCAGTAACGGTTCGTCAGCTCGTTCTTTCGTGGGACTTGGGCTCGGGGCGGTCTTTCGTTCTTTCGTTCTTTCGTGGAACTTGTTTTCGCGTCGGTCTATAAGCGTGGCCCCTCCCCGGGGCGGGGGTCACTTTCTTTGCTGCTGTGTATAGAGCGGAGACATGGGTAACACCTGTTTCAGGACATAGGTAACACTTCGGACGAATGGTTCGTCCGGAGTCGGTCATGACCTGGGATAGCAAAGACATCATGGAACTGCGGCTTGAGTTCGTGAAGTTCGCCAGCCAAGAAGGGGCCAATCGACGCGCCTTGTGTCGCCAGTACGGCATTAGTCCGAAGACCGGCTACAAGTGGATCAGGCGCTACGAGCAGGGCGACACCGCGCTGGCCGATCGATGCCGGCGGCCCATCCATAGCCCGTCGCGTACGGCGGCCGATGTCGAGGCGCGCGTGGTCGAGTTGCGTCAAGCGCAGCCAGCCTGGGGCGCGCCCAAAATCGCGCGTCGCATGAGCGATCTCGGTTGCGATCGAACCCCATCGCCGAGCACCGTGACGCGCATTCTGCATCGGCACGGCCTGATCAGCGCCGAGAGCAGCACCGCAGCCTTGCCGTGGCAGCGCTTCGAACACGCGCATCCCAACGATTTGTGGCAGATGGACTTCAAGGGCTGCATCGAACTGGATAGTGGGACGCGCTGCGCGCCGTTCACCGGTGCTGGACGATCACTCGCGCTTCGATCTGGCGCTCGATGCTTGTGGCAGCACGCCCACGCGGGTGGTGCGCGAGCACTTGCGCGCGGTGTTTCGCCGCTATGGGATGCCGCTGCGCATCAATGCGGACAACGGTCCGCCCTGGGGCAGCCCGGCGCGCTCGGGCCAGTTGACTGCGCTGGCGATCTGGCTGATGCGCCTGGGCATCCGGATCTCGTACAGCCGCCCCCGGCACCCGCAGACCAACGGTAAAGACGAACGGTTTCATCGCACGCTCAAGGCCGAACTGCTCGCGGGCCGCCACTTCAAGAACCTGAAGAGCGCCCAGCAAGCCTTTGACGCGTGGCGCCAGGTGTACAACCACGAGCGGCCGCATCAGGCGCTGGACATGGCCACACCGATTTCGCGCTATCGACCCAGCCCGCGAGCGTATCCGGAGCGCATGCCGCCGATCGAATACGGGGACGCAGACGCGGTGGTTCGCGTCGGGCTCAACGGCGAGGTGCGTTTCCGGTCGCGACGCTTCCGAGTCTCAAGCGCACTGGCGAACCTGCCGATCGCCCTGCGGGCGTGTCCGGAAATCGACGGCTGTTATGACGTGTACTTCCTTCATCATCGAATCGATACGGTCGACTTGAAAGAGCGCAGCAGAAGCAGTTGAATGTGTTACCTATGTCCTGACACACCTGTTACCCGTGTCTCCGGTCTATACACAGCAGCAAAGAAAGTGACCCCCGCCCCGGGGAGGGGCAACGCTAATAGACCGACGCGAAAACAAGTTCCACGAAGAGAAAGCCCACGCCCCGAGAGACAGCAACGCTAGAAGAGCAAAAAAGCGGTCCAACTTGCGGTTCCAAGCAAACGGCAAACAACCCTACCGTGCTAAAGCCCGCCGCTTCATCTCAAGCTGAGTAATGAGCCGCTGCAGCGTATTCTCCGCCGACCCCGGCATCGAAGTGAACTTGAACCCGAGCGTGAACCGCCGGTCGCCCTTGAGCGTAGTCGACTCGCGATGCGACACCAGCTTCATATCGAGCGTCACCTTGCCCGTCGCGGTGAAGTGCAGTTCGGCATCCTGAATTTCCACGCCCAGTTCCATGTCGGCCACGCGCGCGTCGGTCGTGCGCAGCGCCACGCCGCCCAAAGACAGATCATGCACCTCGAAACGGAACCGGTCGCCGCCCGGCAGCGAGCCGCTGCAAATGTACGGGTCCAGCACCGGCGCTTCCACGCGGAAGTATTCGCGGCGCTGCATGTAATACAGCACCGACGGAAATTCCGCCTCGAAAGCCGGTCGGCCGTCGAACGTCGTCTCGCGCGGCGTGGCCGTCGTGAACTCGACGCGCACGCCATCCGGCGCCGCGTGGAAAATCAGCTTCGGCGCTTGCAGCACGTCGCGGTTCTGCTCCGCGACGCCGCCCCAATCGAATGTGAAGCGGTGCGACGTCACATCGACATCGAGGAGTCGCGTGACGATCTGCGCGTCGCCGTATTGCGCGGTCAGGAAATCGCCGCGATTGGCCAGATTGCGCAGCGCCACGCCAATTTCCAGCGGATTGCGGCGTCCGAAATCCACTTCGTGGTCGCTGTCTTCCTCGGCGACATCGTGTTTCTGATAACTATTCATGGTGCTAGCCGTGTCCATTTTGCCCGCGCATCGCCTGCGGCCCACGCCGCGCGGCTCGCCGGACCGCTATCGATCCGGCACTGTCGTCTTCGGGTTAGCGGCATGCCTCTTGGAAAGTTTAGGGGCGCTCGCAACTTTCTTATGTGGTGCGCCGTCCCATCCGACGTAAAACGTTTGCTGGACACAAAGTCCCCTCGCGCTTGCGCGACGCACCACGCCGGCGCGTCGTCAGGCGATCTGTCGCATGATCGAAATCAGCTTCTTCGCGTAGTGCGGATCGGTCGCGTAGCCGGCCTTCTGCATGCCGTGCGCGAAGCCCGCCACGTCGCGCGACGCCTCGATCACCGGCGCATAGCGCGGATTGTTCTTGATGACGCTCGCGTAGTCGTTGAGCGCATCTTCGTATGAATCGTAGGCGCGGAAACGCTCGACGACCTTCTTGGGCTGGCCGTTCACGTACTCGGTCGTGACGGAATCGACCGTCTTGCCGGTCCAGCCGGGCGTCGCCTTCACGCCGAAGATGTTGTGGCTCGTCGCGCCGTTCGCATGCTTGATCTCGCGCTTGCCCCAGCCCGATTCCAGCGCCGCCTGGCCGATGATGAAGCGCGCCGGAATGCCCGTCGCCGCGCTCGCCGCCTGCGCGGGCGCAGCCAGCCGCTCGACGAACGCATTCACCTTGTCGGAGCCCACGCCGTGTGCCGGCGGTTCGAGCGCGCTGGCCGCCGTATAGCCCTTGCCTTCCGAGAGCGACGCGCCGTTCTTGTTGGCCTGCGCGGCCGCGTAGGCTTTCGCCATCGCGTTCATCGCGGCGATGTTGCCCGCGTTCGATTCGATATCGCCGCCGCCGCCCGAGAGCCCGCTCATCGCGTTCATCGCGGTCATTGCGTTGGCGCCGCCGCCCATGCCGCCCGGGTCGGTCTTGCCGCCCGCGTTGCGCATCAGCTGCTTGAGCATCATGTCCGCCACGCCGATGCCCTTCGAGGACATCTGCTGCGACAACTGCTGATCGAGCATCGCGGTGAAAGACTTCGAATCGTTGGAATCGAACGGGCTGTCGGACGGCGTCGCGTCGCGCATGCTCTTTAGCATCATCTGCGTGAAGACGGCGTCGAACTGCTTGGCGGCCGCCTTCAGGCCCTGCTGCGGATTGGCCTGCGCCTGCGCGCGCAGCGCGTCGAAGCCCTGCGTGTCGAGCGCGAAGCGGTTCGTGAGATTCGCGAGGCCACCGCTTCCATCGGTCGATGCCAGCGCGGAGTTGGCGATGCCGCTCGTCAGGTTCGAGTTCATGTGCCGGGCTCCTTAGATGATTTCGAGGTCGGCGCGCAGCGCGCCTGCCGCCTTCATCGACTGGAGAATCGAAATCAGGTCGGCGGGCGTCGCGCCGAGGGCGTTGAGCGCCTTCACGACATCGGCGAGATTCGCGCCGGCCGAGAGCATCTTGAGCGCGCCGCTGTCCTGCTTCAGCTGAATCTGCGACTGCTTCGCCGCCACGGTCTGCCCGTTCGAGAGCGCGTTCGGCTGGCTCACCGCCGTCTGCGTGTTGATGACGACCGAGAGATTGCCGTGCGCGACCGCGCAGTTCTGCAGCGTGACCATCTGATTCATCACGATGGAGCCGGTGCGCGCGTTCAGGATCACCTTCGCGGCGGCCTGCGCCGGACGCACGTCGATGTTCTGCAACTGCGCCATGAACTGCACCTGCTCGCTCGCGTCTTGCGGCGCGTGCAGCTGAATGGTGCGGCCGTCGAGCGCGAGCGCCGTGCCCATGCCGAACTGGTTATTCACCGCCGCGACAATGCGCTGCGTCGTGTCGAAGTCCATCTCGCGCAGTTCCATCTGCAAGACGCCGCCTTGCTGCTGCAACGCCGTCGGCACCGCGCGCTCGACGATGGCGCCCGCCGAAATGCGGCCCACCGCGAGTTGATTCACCTGCACCTTGCTGCCGTTCGCGCTCGCGCCCGCGCCGCCGACGACGAGGTTGCCCTGCGCCATCGCGTACACCTGGCCGTCCGCGCCCTTGAGCGGCGACATGAGCAGCGTGCCGCCGCGCAGGCTCTTCGCATTGCCGAGCGACGACACCGTGACGTCGATCGCTTCGCCGGGACGCGCGAAAGGCGGCAGCGTCGCGGTCACCATCACGGCGGCGACGTTCTTCAACTGCATGTTCTGCGTCGTCGCCGAGTTCACCGTGATGCCGAGGTTGCCGAGCATGTTCGTCAAGCTCTGCGTGGTGAACGGCGTCTGCATGGTCTGGTCGCCCGTGCCGTCGAGCCCGACGACGAGGCCGTAGCCGATCAGCGGGTTATCGCGCACGCCCTGGAACGAGACGAGGTCTTTCAGGCGCTCGGCGTGCGCGTGCTGCGCGGAGGTCAGGGCCACGAGCGCGGCCGCGAGCGAAAACGAAACGAAACGGAGAAGCGGATTCATGATCAGAACGGCGCCACGTTGAGGAAGAAGCGCTGCAGCCAGCCCATGTTCTGCGCTTCGTCGATATAGCCTTTCGCGGAATATTCAATCTTCGCGTCGGCGATCTGCGTGGAGTACACGGTGTTGCTGCCCGAGATGGTCGTCGGATTGACGACGCCCGAGAAGCGCACGAATTCGTTGCCCTGGTTGATGAGCATCTGTTTTTCGCCGCTCACCATCAGGTTGCCGTTGGGCAGCACTTCGGTGACGGTGACGGTGAGCGTGCCGCTGAACGTGTTGGCCGCGCTCGCGCCGCCCGCCGCCGTGAACTTGTTCGCACCGGTCGCGGACAGGTTCGTGTTGTTGAAGAGCCCGCCGAAGATGCCGGGCGTCGTCGGCACGGAGAACGAGCCGGAGCCGCCGCGATTGGTGTTCGCCGCGGACGACTTCGTCGCGTTCACGTTTTCCGAGATCACGATGGTCAAGATGTCGCCGACATTGCGCGGACGCTGGTCTTCGAAGAGCGGCCGGCCCGCGTAGCCCGCGTTGTAGATCGCGCCGGGCGAGCGCCCGCCGCTGGGCGGCTGCGGCGGACGCGCGGTCATCGGCTGCTGGACGATCGGCTCCTTCGGCACGAGGCCGCATGCGCCGAGCGCGGCGACGAGTGCGGCAACCGCTGCACGCGTGAAGATTTGAGTGGGCGACATCTTGGTGACTCGTATGAAGCTGAATGAAGCGTTAGTGTGACGCCATCCCTTGCGTTTTCATCCGTTGAAAAGAGGGTTAAACCTGCATCTGAGAAAGCGTTTGCAGCATCTGGTCGGACGTGGTCACGGCCTTGCTGTTGATCTCGTACGCGCGCTGCGTCTGGATCATGTTGACCAGTTCCTGCACCACGTTCACGTTCGACGCTTCCACATAGCCCTGTTGCAACGTGCCCGCGCCGTTCAGACCCGGCTGCGACACGTTCGGCGCGCCGGAGCTGCCCGTCTCGGAGAACAGGTTCTCGCCGCGCGCTTCCAGACCGGCCGGGTTGATGAAGGTCGCGAGCTGAATGGAGCCGACGTTCGTCGCGGCCGTCGAGTTCGGTTGCGTGATGGACACGGTGCCGTCCGAGCCGATGGTGATCGACGTCGCGTTGGTCGGAATGGTGATAGCCGGATTCAGCTGATAGCCGCTCGACGTGACGAGCTGGCCCTGCGCGTTGGTCTGGAACGAGCCGTCGCGCGTGTATGCCGTGGTCCCGTCCGGCATGGTCACCTGGAAGAAGCCCTGCCCGTTAATGGCCACGTCCTTCGAGTTGCCGGTCTGTTGCAAGTTGCCCTGCGTGTAGAGGCGTTCCGTTGCGACTTGCTGCACGCCCGTGCCGAGCTGCACGCCCGAGGCGAGTTCGGTTTGCTGGGTCGAGTTCGCGCCCGGCTGGCGCGTGGTCTGGTACAGCAGGTCTTCGAACACGGCGCGCGAGCCCTTGAAGCCGTTGGTGCTCACGTTGGCGAGGTTGTTCGAGATGACGTCCATCTGCGCCTGCTGCGCATTCATGCCGGTCGCGGCGATATAGAGAGAGCGATTCATGTCTGTGTTGTCCTAGTATCTTGCAGGCCGCTTAGGAGAAGTTGAGCAGCTTGTTGGCCGATTGTTCGTTCTGGTCCGCCGATTCCATGAGCTTCGTCTGCATCTGGAACTGGCGCGCGTTGGTGATCATCGAGACCATCGCGGAGACCGGGTTCACGTTGCTGCCTTCGAGCGCGCCGCCGGCCACGACCACGTTCGGGTCCGCATCGGCGGGGTCTCCCGACGCCGTGCGATAAAGACCGTCGTCGCCGCGCGAGAGCGTGGCCGGGTCCGGATTGACGAGCTTCAGTTGATCCACCGTCGCAATCGCGGTCGGCGGATCGCCCGGAATCAGCGCGGACACCGTGCCGTCCTTGCCGATGGTCACTTCAGCGCCCGGAGGTACCGATAGCGGGCCGCCGTTGCCGAGCACCGGCAGGTTGTTCGCGGTAACGAGCTGGCCGTTCTGGTCGACGTGCAGATTGCCGGCGCGCGTGTACGCCTCGCCGCCGTCCGCCGTCTGCACGGAGAGCCAGCCCGGCCCTTGCACGGCGACATCGAGCGGATTGCCGGTCTGCTGGATCGGGCCGGCCGAGTAATCCGCCGTCGGCGTCGACGAGAGCACGAAAGTGCGCGTCGTGCCGTCGGCGGACTGGTTCTCGAACGACATCGGCACCTGACGGAACGCCGCGAGTTGCGCCTTGAAACCGGTGGTCGATGCGTTCGCCAGGTTGTTCGCCACGACAGCTTGCTGTTCCAGCGACTGGCTTGCGCCGGTCATCGCGGTGTAGATCAGACGGTCCATGAATCGCTTCCTTCTTTCCTGATGCGTCTAGTGCGTGCGGACGGTGATTACAGATTGATCAGCGTCTGGTCGACAGTCTGCTGCGTCTTGATCGTCTGCGCGTTCGCCTGATAGTTGCGCTGCGCGGTGATCAGATTCACGAGCTCGCTCGTCAGATCGACGTTGGAGTTTTCCACCGCGCCGCCTTGCAGCGTGCCGTGGTTCGTCGAGCCCGGCACGCCCACTTGCGGCGCGCCCGAAGCGGCCGTTTGCGCGTACACGTTGCCGCCGAGGTTCTGCAGGCCGTTCTGGTTGTTGAAGTTCGCGACCGCGATTTGCCCGAGCGCCTTCGTTTCGCCGTTCGAGTAGTTGCCGGTCAGCATGCCGTCGGTGCCGACGGTGAAGCCCGTCAGTTCGCCCGTGCTGTTGCCGTCCTGATGCAGGTTCGTGAGACCACTCTTCGCGCCGTACTGCGTGGTGCCGGAGAGATCGAGCGTCAACGATTGCGTCGTCGCGCCGGAGGGGTCCGCGCCGTTCGGAATGGTGAACGTGAACTTCGAGCCGCTCGTCATGTTGCCCGACGAATCGAACGTCACCGCGCCGAGGTCGGTCTTCTGCGAGACCGGGTCGCCGTAACCCGCGAACGCTTCCCACGAGCCGGTGCCGGTCTTCGTGAAGTACACGGACACCTTCTGCGTGCCGCCGAGCGTGTCGTACACATCCACGGAAGTCGACGCGTTGTACGTGTTGCCGTTGGCCGGATCGAAGCTGCTCGCCGCGTTGTTGCTGTCCTGCGAGTTCAGGTTGAACGCAGCGGTAATCGTCTTCGTCGCCGTCGGCGCGATGTTCGCGGTCGGGACGGAAAGCGGCACCGTGCTCGCGCTGTTGACGACGCCGCCCGAATCGGCCGCGTAGCCCATCAGTTGCAGACCCGCCGAGTTGACGATCTTGCCGCTGTCGTCCAGATGGAACACGCCGTTGCGCGAATACACCGTCGAGCCGTTGTTCGACAGCTGATAGAAGCCGTTGCCGTTGATCGCGACGTCGAGCGCCTGGTTGGTCGTCGTGATCGTGCCTTGCGAGAACTGCTGCTGGACTTCCGCGAGGCGCGTGCCGATGCCGATCTGGTTCGACACGGCCGTCGCCATCGAACTCGCGTACATGTCCGCGAACTGCGCGGCGCCCTGCTTGAAGCCGACGGTGTTCGAGTTCGCGATGTTGTTGCCGATCACGTCGAGGTCGCTCGACGCGGCGCCGAGGCCGCTCAGTGCTTGTTGGTAGCTCATGATTTATCTCTTCGCCGGGCGCATCCCGGCGTCAAAGGAAAGTGGAATCAAAGAATCGAAGCGACGCTCGACAGCCCGACCGTCGAACCGTTGGACAGCTTCAGGCCCGGCGTGCCGCCCGTCATTTGCACGACGCTCTGCACCTGCGAGGCCGACAGCGTCGTCGCGGTCGCCTGCTGGCCGTTGATCGTGCCTTGCGCGGTGATCGTGTAGGTGCCGTCGGCGAGCGTGGCGCCCTTCGAGTCGACCGGCTTCCAGCCCGATACCGGCACGACGCCCGAGCCTTGCGCGCCGAGATCCAACGTGTTGACGATGTTGCCGGACTTGTCCTTCACGACGATCTGCAGGTCGCTCACGTCGTTGGCGAGCTGCACGCCGAACGTCGACGACGCGCCGCTCGACACCGTCATGCTGTTTCCCGGCGCGAGCACGTTCGAGCCGATCAGCATGGCGGCCTGCGTGGACTGGCCTGCGGAAAGCTGCGTCGCGAGCGAGCTGAGCGACGTGTTGAGCTGACCGATGCCCGTCACCGTGTTGATCTGCGCGAGCTGCGAGGTCATCTGCGAGCTGTCGGCGGGATTGGTCGGGTCCTGATTCTTCAACTGCGTCACGAGCAGCGTGAGGAACGTGTTCTGCAGATCCGAAGCGGACGTGCCGCCCGTGCCGCTGGTACTGGTCGACGAGCTGGACGCGCTCTTCGTGCCGTTCATGGTGTCCAGCAGCGTCTGCGACACCGTGGTGCCGTTGCTGCCGATGGTGGTGTTCGTCGTCACGGTTGGATTCCTCAGGTTCCGATGGTCAGAGTCTTGAGCATCAATTGCTTGGCGGTATTGAGCGTCTCGACGTTCGCCTGGTAGGAACGCGACGCGGAAATCATGTTGACCATTTCCTGCACCGGATCGACGTTCGGCAGCGTCACATAGCCGTCCGCGTTGGCCGCCGGGTTGGTCGGGTCGTAGCTGGTTTTCATCGGGCTCGGATCGTCGATCACGCCCGTCACCTGCACGCCGCCGACTTGCTGGCCGGAGCCGCTTTTCGCGCCGCCGAGCGGATCGACGGCGAAGACGACCTGCTTCGCCTTGTACGGCTGGCCGTCGGGACCGGTCGTGCTGTCCGCGTTCGCGAGATTCGACGCGGTCACGTTCAGGCGCTGGGCCTGAGCAGACATCGCCGAACCGGCGACGCTGAAAATGTTCATCAATGAAGGCATGGCTTTCTTAACTGTTGGACGTGATGGCGGACAACATCGACTTGATCTGCGAGGTCATCACGGTCATTCCGGCTTCGAAATGCAGCGCGTTGTCCGCGAACTGCACGCGTTCGGCGTCGAGATCGACGGTGTTGCCGTCGAGCGAGGGCTGGCTCGGCACGCGATACGCGAGGCGGCCGTAGTCGTCGGTCGAGCCGCCGGACGCGGTGAGCGTCGAGGTGCCGGACATGTGGCCCTTCGCGGTCACGGCGAGCGAACCGCTCGTGCTCACCGAGACCGGCTGCGCCATCTTGAGCGTCGCCGTGTTCGAGGCCGTGGCGGACGCGCCGTCCTTCTTCAGCGCCCCGGCGAGCGCGGTCGAGAAATCGACATCGCGCGCCTTGTAGCCGGGGGTGTCGGCGTTCGCGATATTCGACGACAGCAGTTCCTGCCGGTAAGCGCGCACATCGAGCGCCTCACGGCCGAACGCGAGTTCCTTGTCGAGTCTGTCTAGCATTCGTTTCTTCTCCGGTCCCGTCGGGGATGGTTGTCGCCTGTCCCCGCCCAATCGCTGGGGGGTTTTTGCATGACACGCATCTTAGGAGCGGCGCGCAATAACTAATCCGATGAATAACCGGGAAACGCGGCCTCTATTCGAGGCTTGAGCGCGGCCCGGCGTATCTAGAATCTGCGTCGAGAGTGGGAAGCGGCGTTTTCATGGCCGCGACCGCACGGAGTGGCCGCAGCGAGCGGCCCGATCCCTTCAGGTACGCAGTCGCTAGCTACGCGGCGGCGAGGAGAGCAGTGATGAGCAGGTGCGCCAGACAGTCGTCGAACGTTGCGATGCGTGCAAGCGCGATGAAGCGCGGCGCGCGTGCAGCGGCGCGCGGCGTGGCGGGCGCGTCGCTGATGCTCGGCTTCGCGGCGAGCGCGTTCGCGCAGCAGAGCGACGGCATGATCGCGATTCCGGGCAACGCGGAGACCAATCCCGCCGCCGTCGCGGAAATGGCGAAGAGTCTCGGCTCGTCGAAGTCCGTGGCCGCAGCCTCGCCCGCGCCGACGCCCGCTCCTGTGGCCGACATCGCGCGGGCCTCGGGCTATCGCGCCGCGACGAGCGCCGCCGACGCCGCCATGCGCCACGCCGCGCTCGCGCTGGAAGCGCGCGCCGAAGCCGCCGACGACGCCATGGACGACGCAGGCGGCCTGATCGTGGTTCCGGGTCCGGGCGATGCGAAGCCCGCTGCGGCCACGTCGGCGAAGGCGCCCGTCGCCGTCTCGCGCGGCGATGCCAGCGCGACCGGCGCGACCAGCGCAAGGCAGATCGCATCGCGCGACGTGATGCCGGTCGTCGTCACGCGCGACGACGCGACGCCCGGCGCCGCTGGCGCGCGCCCGATCGCGGCCGCCGCTGCATCGCCGATTCGCCCCGCTAATTACTCGGCCGCCGCTGCCGCCGCCTCGCCGATGAAACGCGTGAGTTTCTCGCCGGCGCCGGCCGCCGCGCAAACGCCGTCAGCCGCCGCGACTGCGCAGGACGGCGAATCCATCCGCGTCGCCGCGCTCGCGTTCCTTCAACAGCAGGCAGCGGGCTTGCCCGGCAAGGTGGATATCACCGTGACGCCGGTCTTCCCGCGCGGCCTCGCGCCCTGCTCCGCGCTCGATCCGTTCATGCCGACCGGCGCGCGTCTGTGGGGTCGCGTGACCGTGGGCGTGCGCTGCGTCGGCGAGCGGCCGTGGACGCTGTATGTGCAGGCGCGCGTCTCCATCAACGCGACGTACTACACCGCCGCGCGCGCCATCGCGCCGGGCGAAGTGCTCGCGAGCGCGGACCTCGTCGCCCGAGACGGCGATCTCACGGCGATGCCGCAAGCCGTCGTCACGGATCCGTCGCAGGCGGTCGGCGCGGTGGCGTTGTCGCGCGTGCCGGCCGGCTTGCCGCTGCGCACGGACATGCTGCGCGCCGCGAGTTCGGTGGCGATCGGCCAGACGGTGCACGTGGTCGCCGACGGCAGCGGCTTCTCGATTTCCGCCGATGGCAGCGCGATGAACAACGCCGCGCCCGGCCAGCAAGTTCGCGTGAAGACGGCCGGAGGACAGATCATCACCGGCATCGTGAAGGACAGTCAGACGGTGGAAGTCCGCATGTAAGCGGGCTTGTGTGCGGCACCAGACGTTCTGTTGCAATTTGTTGCAAACCCGTCAAAGCCTTGTGGGACAAGGCAGAGCGGCAGATGACCAGGCACCGAGCAGGTTGCGCCTTCCCCGGCAGGGTAAAGTTTTTCAAAGCCACCGCCGATAA
This sequence comes from Caballeronia sp. Sq4a, assembly GCF_023170545.1. Lineage (NCBI taxonomy): Bacteria > Pseudomonadati > Pseudomonadota > Betaproteobacteria > Burkholderiales > Burkholderiaceae > Caballeronia > Caballeronia sp. Sq4a. The sequence goes on from NZ_CP084250.1 coordinate 2,755,806, forward strand.
AGGACTCAACACGTTCGGGAATGGACATCGTGAAAATCGAATCGAATAGCAACACCTCTTTGAGCGGCCTGCAAGACGGGCTGCAACGTGCATCGCAAGGCGATGCGAAGACTGCCGCGCCGACCGCGCAAGCGAACGGCGCCAGCGCCGGCCAGTCGACGGTCAGCCTGTCGACCTTGTCGTCGGACCTGCGCGCGTCGAACGGCTCGGACATCGATACGGCGAAGGTCGAATCGATCAAGGCCGCGATTCGCGACGGCAGCCTGAAGATGGACACCAGCAAGATCGCCGACGGCATTTTGAGCACCGCGCGCGACCTGCTGCAAACGAGAACCCCGCCGACCGGCGGCTGAACGCAACGGCCCGGGCAACGTCCCGGCGCGCGAAGTGGACAGGAGCCGGGCGGCGCTTATGAACCGCGTTTTTAGCGAGCTGCAATGAGAGACGCCCTGCTTGCCACTGTCACCGAAGAAGTCGCCGCCGTTCAGGCCTTCGAAGCCCTCCTCGAGCACGAGGAAAAAGCCCTGATCGCCGCGCAGCCGCTTGCCGCGCTGCCGGAAATCATCGGCCAGAAGACGGCGCTGACCGAGCGCATCAGCGGGCTCGAAAAAGAGCGCGACGCGCATCTGAACGCGCTCGGTTTTTCCGGCGGATTCGCCGGCATGGAAGCCGCCGCCGAAGCCGATACCCGCATCGCCGAGCAATGGAAGCTGCTCTGCGCCGCCGCCCGGCGCGCGAAACAGGGCAACAACAACAACGGCGTGCTGATCCGCACGCGCATGGAATACAACCGCAAGGCGCTCGCCGCCTTGCAGGTCGCGCCGTCGAAGGCCGGGTTCTACGGCCCGGACGGGCGCGTGCCGGGCGTTTGATCGTCTTGCCGATTCGTCTCATTGCGGCGCTCGACCTTGCACGAGGTCGCGCGCCGTTTTCGTTTATCCGTCGATTAACCCCCCTTTCCCCGACTTAATCCCCCGATAGCCACTCGACGCCTTCCGCAATAATCGTTTGCATCAGAAAGCGGCTTCATGCCGTGGGCAACGAAGCACGAAGCGGAGCACGCAGTGGCAGAAGAAAGCGATCTCGAAAAAACCGAATCAGCCACTCCCAAGCGCCTGGAAAAGGCGCGGGAGGAAGGCCAGGTTGCGCGCTCGCGGGAATTCGCGTCGTTCGCGCTGCTGGCGGCGGGATTTTTCGGCGTGCTGGCGTTGTCCGGGTCCATCAGCGGACACTTGCAGTCGATCCTGCGCAACGCCTTCACGTTCAATCACGACGTGGTGCTGGACACGCGCCAGACGATGATCGGCGCGGCCAACGCCAGCAAGGAAGGCATGCTCGCCGTGCTGCCCGTGCTCGCGATGACCGCGTTCGCCGCGCTCGCCGCGCCCATGGCGCTCGGCGGCTGGCTCATCACCACCAAGCCGCTCGCGCCGAACTTCGGCCGCCTCAACCCGATCAGCGGGCTCGGCAAGATCTTTTCGATTCAAGGCCCGATCCAGCTCGGCATGTCCGTGTTGAAGACGCTCATCGTCGGCGGCGTGGCGGGCTGGGAAATCTGGAGCCGCAAGGCCGAAGTGCTCGGACTGATCACAAAGCCGCTCGGTCTCGCGCTCGCCGACGCCATGCACCTCATCGTCGTGTGCTGCGGCATGGCGATCGGCGGACTGTTTCTCGTCGCCGCCGTCGACGTGCCGTATCAGATGTGGTCGTACGCGAAGAAGCTGCGCATGAGCAAGGAAGAAGTGAAGCGCGAGCACAAGGAAAACGAAGGCGATCCGCACGTGAAGGGCCGCATCCGCGCGCAGCAGCGCGCAGCCGCCCGCCGCCGCATGATGCAGGCCATTCCGACCGCCGACGTGATCGTGACCAATCCGACGCACTTCGCCGTCGCGCTGAAGTACACGGACGGCGAGATGCGCGCGCCGCGCGTCGTCGCCAAGGGCGTGAATCTGGTGGCCGCGCGCATCCGCGAGCTGGGCCGCGAGAACAACGTGCCGCTGCTAGAAGCGCCGCCGCTCGCGCGGGCGCTGTATCACAACGTGGAGATCAACCGGGAGATTCCGGGCGCGCTGTACGGCGCGGTCGCGCAAGTGCTGGCGTGGGTCTACCAGTTGAAGCGCTACAAGGAAGACGGCGGCATCAAGCCGGACGATCCCACCGATCTCGACGTTCCGAAGGAACTGGACAAAGGCGGCGTATCCGACGCCGACGCCGATCAGGAAGCTGCCGAAGCCCTGAACGACGGTAACACTGACAAGGGAGCCGCAGCATGAACGCGCGCGCAGGATTTTTCGCCAAACGCCCCGACGCGCTGGGCACGCAGAACATTCGGGCGCTCGCCGGCCCGATCCTGATCTGCATGATTCTCGGCATGATGATTCTGCCGTTGCCGGCGTTTCTGCTGGATCTGCTGTTTACCTTCAACATCGCGCTGTCGGTGATGGTGCTGCTCGTCAGCATGTACACGCAAAAGCCGCTCGACTTCGCGGCGTTCCCGAGCGTGCTCTTGTTCTCCACGCTGCTGCGCCTGTCGCTGAACGTGGCGTCGACGCGTATCGTGCTGCTGCAAGGCCATACCGGCCCGGACGCGGCTGGACAGGTGATCGAATCGTTCGGGCACTTTCTCGTCGGCGGAAACTTCGCGGTCGGCATCGTCGTGTTCGTGATCCTGATGATCATCAACTTCATGGTCATCACGAAGGGCGCGGGACGTATCGCGGAAGTCGGCGCGCGCTTCACGCTCGACGCGATGCCCGGCAAGCAGATGGCGATCGACGCCGACCTGAACGCCGGTCTCATCAACGAGGACATGGCGAAGAAGCGCCGCCAGAGCGTCGCGCAGGAAGCCGAGTTCTACGGCTCGATGGACGGCGCGTCCAAGTTCGTGCGCGGCGACGCCATCGCGGGCTTGCTCATCATGGTCATCAACGTGGTGGGCGGCCTGATCGTCGGCATGCTTCAGCACGACATGGACTTCGCGCACGCGGCGACCAACTACACGCTGCTTACCATCGGCGATGGCCTCGTCGCGCAGATTCCGTCGCTCATCATTTCGACGGCGGCGGGCGTGATCGTCTCGCGCGTCGCGACCGAAGAGGACATCGGCACGCAGCTGACCGGCCAGTTGTTCCAGAACCCGCGCGTGTTGATGATTACCGGCGTGATCATCGGCGTGATGGGACTGATTCCGGGCATGCCGCACTTCGCGTTCATGCTGCTGGGCGGCGGGCTCATTTACGCCGCGCGCACGATGAACAAGCGCGCCGCGAACAAGAAGACGAGCGCGATCACGGATGTCACGCCGATCGCATCGGCCGTGGCGGCATCGGCAGAGAACGCCGAGGCGAGCTGGGAAGACGTGGCGCTCATCGATCCGCTCGGGCTCGAAGTGGGCTACCGCCTGATTCCGCTCGTGGATCGCAACGCGGATGGCGAACTGCTGAAGCGCATCAAGGGCATTCGCAAGAAGTTCGCGCAGGAAATCGGCTTTTTGCCGCCGGTCATCCATATTCGCGACAACCTGGAATTGCGGCCGAACGGGTATCGCATTGCGCTGAAGGGCGTAGAAGTCGGCGTGGGCGAGGCGTTCCCCGGCCAATGGCTCGCGATCAATCCGGGTCAGGTGTCGGCGGCGCTGCCGGGCACGCAGACGACCGATCCCGCGTTCGGCTTGCCGGCGGTGTGGATCGAAACGAACATGCGCGAACAGGCGCAGGTCTACGGCTATACGGTGGTGGATGCGAGCACGGTGGTCGCGACGCACTTGAATCACCTCGTCGTCACGCATGCCGCGGAACTGCTCGGCCGACAGGAAGTGCAGGCGCTGCTGGAGCGTATCGGCAAGGACACGCCGTCGCTCACGGAAGACCTCGTGCCGAAGACGCTTTCCCTCACGACGCTGCAGAAGGTGCTGCAAAATCTGCTCGACGAAAGCGTGCCGATCCGCGACATGCGCACGATTCTCGACGCGTTGCAGGAACACGCGCCGCGCATCTCGGATCCGTACGAACTCACGTCGGCGGTGCGTCTCGCGCTCGGTCGCGCGATCACGCAACAGTGGTATCCGGGCGCCGACGATTTGCAGGTGATGGGCCTCGATCCGACGCTGGAGCGCGTGCTGTCGCAGGCGCTATCGACGGGGCCGAATCCGGGACTGGAGCCGGGACTCGCGCAGACGCTGATGAACTCGACGCAGAACGCGATCATGCGCCAGCAGAATCTGGGATTGCCGCCGGTGCTGCTCGTGCAGCATTCGCTGCGCGCGATGCTCGCGCGGTTCCTGCGCCGGAGCTTGCCGCAACTGAAGGTGCTGTCTTATGCGGAAGTGCCGGATACGCGGAATGTGAAGGTGGTTAATTTGATTGGGGCGTGAGCATCCGTCTCAATGCAGGACGGAGCCGATGAGACTGCGAAGATTGCGCGCGTCGAAAACGACCGTCTTCCATGTGTAGTAGTTGGCGCGCTCGAACTCCGTCTTGCCGACCGCCAACTGACTTTCCGCAATGGCCAGCACGGAGCCCGGAAGTTTCTCGGCACGATATTGCAGGTGAATGAGTTCGCCTTCCAGCAGCCGCTTGGCCGAAGTCGCGGCGATGACGATGGAGGGCGTCGGCGTCTCGATGACATGATCGGCAACAAGCCCGCCGGAAATCGGCAATTCGACTTCCGACCGGTGCTCGAGCCCGAACTCGGCGGCGATATCCGCGATCGCGCGGGTGAGCCGTCCTTTGAAATCGCTTGACTGCTGACGCTCGACGCGGGATGTCGCGACCGCGAAAAGCTGCTGTGCCGCCTCGGCCACGCGAAAGACGTAAGGCGCAAGAAGACGTTCGTCTGAGGTCGAGGCGCGGATGACTTCGTCCTCGCACAGCCGAACGGGACTCCACTGCGCGATTTCCTGCGACCAGCGTTCCACGGCGCCCGATTCCACTTCCCCGCCCATCATGCCTGCGTTGAAGCAGGCTTCTCCGTTTTCATCAATCGAATAGCCGCCCTGAGACGGACGAATGCGCACGACCACCTGATCCCCCGTTCCCGGGTACTGCAACGGCGTCACGATTCGCTGCACGCCGTTTGTATCGGCGTGCACTTCGAACAAAGAGCAGAGCGTTTGTTTGAGCGGGTCTGCTAGCACAATAGATCGCCTTGTCCGTCCTGATCGTTGAAGATGGTTATGCCTACAGCGTTGCAAAAGAATACGATAAGCGCGGCACGGTCAGTGGCGGCACGCGGGTCAAAGCGTCTCGGCAGCTTCAAGTCGAGTTCGGGTGCGCCGGGCAACAAGCGATTTGTGTAATCGCTCGACGTATTGCAGGGCAGCTTGCAGTGCAACCCCTTGTGACTCGGATGGTAATGCAGTTCGAAGAGCGGGTATATGTCGCCACGCGGCATTGTGCAGACCAGGTGTCCGTAAAACGAGCGGTCTTCGAGTTGATCGCCATCGCGCCAAAGGAAAAGCACGGCGTGATCGGCTGAAACTGGAATGAGGTCGGTCGCCTGAACGCGGGGCCGAGCCATCTTGTTGAAGGGCTTCGGCCATCGCTGCTTGACCATTGGCCGGAACTTCGGGGAACCGTTGAGCGTTTTACACGCATCCCTGTGCGCGGCAAGGTCCTTCGGTTTCAATGCGTTTCTCTCAGGTATTGCTACCGACGCATTGAGCGGCGCGCAGTCATCGTCAGACAGGCATCGAGGATGCGGTCGATAGATTCGTTTTGGCTCCGACCATGCTAGCCGCTCGAACCGACGCCGCGCGCTCAGTACAAGAAATGTTGCACTCGCAGGACGGAACGCCTGCCAGCGCACAGCAAAAACTCAACACTCCACAATATTCACCGCCAACCCCCCGCGCGACGTCTCCTTATACTTCGTCTTCATATCGGCCCCTGTCTCGCGCATGGTCTTGATGACCGAATCCAGCGACACGTAGTGCGAGCCATCTCCGCGCATGGCCATGCGCGCCGCGTTCACGGCCTTGACCGAGCCCATCGCGTTGCGTTCGATGCACGGAATCTGCACCATGCCGCCCACCGGATCGCACGTGAGCCCGAGGTTGTGCTCCATGCCGATCTCCGCCGCGTTCTCCACCTGCGCAGGCGTCCCGCCGAGCACCGCCGCGAGGCCGCCCGCCGCCATCGAGCACGCGACGCCCACTTCGCCCTGGCATCCCACTTCCGCGCCCGATATCGACGCGTTCATCTTGTACAGAATGCCGATGGCCGCCGCCGTCAACAGGAAGTCGATCACGCCTTGCGCATTCGATCCCGGCACGAAGCGGTCGTAGTAATGCAGCACGGCCGGGATGATGCCCGCCGCGCCATTGGTCGGCGCCGTCACGACGCGGCCGCCGACCGCGTTCTCTTCGTTCACGGCGATGGCGTACAGGTTGATCCAGTCGATCATCGAAAGCGGGTCGCGCAACGCCTGCTCGGGCCGTCCCGTCAGCGCGCGATAAAGCTGCGGCGCGCGGCGCTTGACCTGAAACGGTCCCGGCAGATGCCCTTCCGCATCCGGATTGCCGATGCCGCACCCGCGCGCGACGCAATCCTGCATCACGCTCCAGATATGCAAGAGGCCCGCGCGGATTTCATCGGGGCTGCGCCAGACGCACTCGTTGTCCCACATGAGTTGCGCGATCGACTTGCCGGATTCGGCGCACATCTTCAGCAGTTCGTCGCCGGTCTGGAACGGATACGGCAATTGCGCGTGCGCCGTGAGCACCGCCGTATTCGGCGCGCCCGCCGTCACGACGAAGCCGCCGCCCACCGAGAGATATGTCGATTCGCGTAGCAATTGAGCGCTGGCATCGAACGCATAGAGCTTCATGCCGTTCGGATGCTCGGGCAGCGCCTGCCGATAGAACGCGATGTTGTCCTTCACCGTGAACGGGATTTCGTGCTTGCCGAGCAAGGCGAGCGTCTTCGTTGCGCGCACCGCTTCGAGCCGCGGCACGATGGTGCTGGCATCCACTGTATCCGGCGCGTCGCCCAAGAGTCCGAGCATGACGCCGCGATCCGTGCCGTGGCCCTTCCCCGTGGCGCCGAGCGAGCCGTACAGCTCGCATTTGACCGATGCCACCGCGTCCAGCAGCGCGTCGCGTTCGAGCCCTTGCGCGAACATGAGTGCGGCGCGCATCGGGCCGACGGTGTGCGAGCTGGAAGGTCCGATGCCGACCTTGAAGAGATCGAAAACGCTGACTGCCATGACTGCTCCTGCAATTGGAAGTTACCGCGCCGGCAGCGGCAGACAGACCGCGAGCCACGCGGGCGGCGTCGGCGCGAGCCGCAGCGCCACCGGCGCATAGCGGCCGTCGAGACGCGCCGCCAGATAAAAAAGCTCCGCCGCGTTCTTCGGGTCCCACTGGCCCGAGTAGCCCGGCAAGCCGGCCTCGCGCCGTTTCGCGTCGAAGGCGACGCTCGAATGCACGAACTCGTCGTGCGTCTTCGTGCCGAGCGCGTACGGCGTCAGCCAGTTGAGCGCGCCGGCGAGCGTCGCGCCCGTCGGCGCGCGCTCCGGCAGCCAGTTGCGGTTGTGCCGCCGCGCCGCGAGCGCCGCCGTCACGAGGGGCTGCAAGTCGTAGGTGACATAGTGCAGCGCGTCGCGCTCGGCGAAATCGACCGTCGAACCGTCCGGCGCGATGTTGTCGCCGATATGCTCGACAAAAAGCCGCTGCGCCGCGTCGATCATCTTGCGGTCGTCGATGGTGAACGCGCCCATCGCGATCAGCTTTACGCGATGGCTCTGCCAGTTGTTCCGGTACGTGCCCTTGAGCGGCCGCGGCTGCTTGTCGATATCCGCGACGTAACCGTTCACCAGCTTCGCGATGAACGCATTGGCCGCGTTGCGCGTTTTCACTGGCAACGCGCTCGCCGTCAGATCGTACGCAAGGATCAGCGATTCGAAGTTCGTTTCGTCGATCGGGTTGAAGCTCGGCTGATACGTCGTGGTCCACGCCAGCAGAAAGCGGTCGACGAGGCGCAGATAGCGCTCGTTGCCCGTGGCGCGCCAGGCGAGCGCGGCATTGCGCATCAGGTCGAGGTCCTTCTCCGCTTCGACGCTTTGGTCATAGATGCCTTCGTGCGGCAACGTGCCTTCGGTGTGCAGCGTGGCGCGGGCCTTCGGCGTCTCGTTGACGTGCGCCTGCACCGCGTTCACCAGCGCCTTCACGCCGGGATCGGCATTCGTGCGCTCGCTCGTCTGCATGGCCGGCGCGGCGCAGAAGTTCATCGCTGCATGCGCGGCAGGCGCGGTCATCGAAAGCGCGCAAAGCGTCGCCAGCGTCGCGCGTGTCGCCCTGAAGCGGCTCGCCTCGTTCCCCTTTCGCACCTTCGGCGCCATACGCACTCCCTGATTGGCTTGGTCCGGGGTGAGATGTTAGCCGTTCTCGAACGCACCGCAAAACCGCCCGACAAAGCTTGACGCTTTCGGGCGGCGCGGCGCGCCGTGCGTCACGCGTCGGCGTACTCCGACACCGGCACGCACGAGCACATCAGATTGCGGTCGCCATATGCGTTGTCGGCGCGGCCCACCGGCGACCAGTACTTGCGCGCGATGAGCGTCTTCACCGGATACGCCGCCTCTTCGCGCGTGTAGGCGTGCTCCCATTCGTCCGCCGTGACGACGGCAGCCGTATGCGGCGCGTTCTTCAGCACATTGTCTTCGCGATCGGCGCGGCCTTCTTCGACTGCGCGGATCTCGTTGCGAATGGCGATCATCGCGTCGATGAAGCGGTCCAGCTCTTCCTTCGACTCAGATTCCGTCGGCTCGACCATCAGCGTGCCGGGCACGGGGAAGCTCATGGTCGGCGCGTGGAAGCCGTAGTCGATCAGGCGCTTGGCCACGTCTTCCACCGAAATGCCGCTCGCTTCCTTGATCGGCCGCACGTCGAGAATGCACTCGTGCGCGACGAGCCCGCCCGGGCCGCTGTACAGCACCGGGTAATGCGGCGCGAGACGTTTCGCGACGTAGTTCGCCGCGAGAATCGCGCTTTCGGTGGCGGCGGTGAGGCCCTTCGCGCCCATCATCGCGATATACATCCACGAAATCGGCAGGATCGCGGCCGAGCCGTACGGCGCCGACGACACCGCGCCGATGCCCGCTTCGTCGCGCTGATAGCCGGTCGAAGTCTGGTTCGGCAGGAACTTCGCGAGATGCGCGCCGACCGCGACCGGACCGACGCCCGGTCCGCCGCCGCCGTGCGGAATGCAGAACGTCTTGTGCAGGTTCAGATGCGAGACGTCGCCGCCGAACTGGCCGGGCGCGCACAGACCGACCATCGCGTTCATGTTCGCGCCATCGACATACACTTGCCCGCCGTGCTGATGCACGATGTCGCAAATCTCGCGCACGTTGCGCTCGAACACGCCGTGCGTCGACGGATACGTGATCATGATCGCAGCGAGATTCGCGGAATGCTTCTCGGCCTTCGCCTTGAGATCGTCGATATCGACGTTGCCGTTCGCATCGCACGCGACGACCACGACCTGCATGCCCGCCATTTGCGCCGACGCCGGGTTCGTGCCGTGCGCGGACGCCGGAATCAGACACACATTGCGATGCCCTTCGCCGCGCGACTCGTGATACGCGTGAATGATGAGCAGGCCCGCGTACTCGCCCTGCGAACCCGCGTTCGGCTGCAACGACACGGCCGCATAGCCGGTGCACGCGACTAGCATCTGTTCGAGCTGGTCGATCATCGTGCGATAGCCGAGCGTCTGCTCGGCCGGCGCGAACGGGTGAATCTGCGCGAACTCCGGCCACGTCACGGGCAGCATCTCGGACGTGGCGTTGAGCTTCATCGTGCACGAGCCGAGCGGGATCATCGTGCGGTCGAGCGCGAGGTCCTTGTCGGCGAGGCTGCGCAGATAGCGCAGCATTTCGTGTTCGGAGTGATGGCGGTTGAATACCGGATGCGTGAGGTAATCGCTCGTGCGCTTGAGGTCTGCCGGAAGCGAATCGCTGATGGACGCGTCGAGCGCGTCGATATCGAACGTTTCGGTCTTGCCCGCGACTTCCGCGAACAGCGCGAAGAGCTTCTGCAGGTCGTCGCGCGTGGTGGTTTCGTCGAGCGATACGCCGACCTGGGTCGCGCTCACGCGCCGCAGATTGATATGCGCGGCGTAAGCGGCCTGATGCAGCGCGGTCGTGTTCGCGCCGCTTTCGATGGTGACGGTATCGAAGAACGTCTTGTTCGCGATGCTGTAGCCGAGCTTCGCGACGCCCGCCGCGAAAATCGACGCGACGCGGTTCACGCGCAGCGCAATCGTCTTCAGACCTTGCGGGCCGTGATAGACCGCGTACATGCTCGCCATGATCGCGAGCAGCGCCTGCGCCGTGCAGACATTCGATGTCGCCTTCTCGCGGCGAATGTGCTGCTCGCGCGTTTGCAGCGCGAGACGCAGCGCGGAATTGCCTTGCGCATCGACGGTCACGCCGACGAGACGCCCCGGCATCTGACGCTTGAATTCGTCGCGCACGGCCATGTAAGCCGCGTGCGGACCGCCGAAGCCGACCGGCACGCCGAACCGCTGCGTGTTGCCGATGGCGACGTCCGCGCCCCATTCGCCGGGCGGCGTGATGAGCGTGAGCGCCAGCAGATCCGCCGCCGCGACGACGTGGCCGCCCGCCGCGTGAACCGCTTCGGCGAGCGCGCGATAGTCATGCACGTCGCCGTTCGCGCCGGGATATTGCAGCAGCACGCCGAATGCGTTCGCGCTGGCGGCATCCGCTGCCGGACCGACCTTCACTTCGATACCCGCGGGCTTCGCGCGCGTCTTCACCACTTCGATGGTTTGCGGCAGTACGTCGTCCGCGACGAAGAACACGTTGGACCTCGGCTTGCCGACACGTTGCAGCAGCGTCATGGCTTCGGCGGCGGCCGTCGCTTCGTCGAGCAGCGATGCGTTCGACATCGCGAGGCCGGTCAGGTCCATCACCATCTGCTGGAAGTTCAGCAGCGCTTCGAGACGCCCCTGCGAAATTTCCGGCTGATACGGCGTGTAGGCCGTGTACCACGCCGGATTTTCGAGCACGTTGCGCAGGATCACGGCAGGCGTGTGCGTGCCGTAATACCCCTGGCCGATGAAGGTTCGAAACACCAGATTCTCGTCCGCGAGCTTGCGCAGCGCCGCGAGCGCCTCGGCTTCGCTTTTCGGCTGCGTGAACGCGCCGAGCGGCAACGTTTCTTTGCGGCGGATCGTGTCCGGAATCACCGCGTCGATGAACGCCGCGCGCGACGCGAAACCGAGCGCATCGAGCATTGCGCGCTGGTCGGCCTCGTCGGGGCCGATGTGCCGGCCGGCGAACGCATCGTGGCATTCGAGCGCGGCGAGTGACAGGGAAGTGCGGTTCATCGGACGATCCGGGTGTTCGAGCTTCATGTGAATTCCTGCGAAAGCGGCCCGCGTGCGAGCCGCTTTTCGTCTGATAGAGAGTTATTCGCCGATCGACTTGCCGTAGCCTTCGGCGTCGAGCAGCTTGTCGAGGCCCGCGTCGCTCGCGGGCTTGATCTTGAAGAGCCAGCTTTCGTACGGCGCGCCGTTCACCTGATCCGGCGACGACGTCAGCGCGTCATTCGCCGCGACGACTTCGCCCGAAACCGGCGCGTAGATGTCGGAGGCGGCCTTCACCGATTCGATGACCGCGATGGCATCGCCCGCCGCGACGGACTTGCCCGCCGCCGGCAGTTCGACGAACACGATGTCGCCGAGCGCCTCTTGCGCGTGATCGGTGATGCCGACGGTCAGCGTGCCGTCGGACTCCGTGCGGACCCATTCGTGCGATTCGGTGTATTTCAGATCGGCCGGGATGCTCATTGGATGCTCCTTGCGTGGTTCGTTCGTGAGATTCTGGGTCGGAGGGAACGGGCGCGACGGCGCTCGGCGGCGTTATGCCAGTTCGACGAGCACCTTGCCGTTGCGCACGAACGGAAGTTTTACCACGCGCGCGGGAACTTGCTTGTCGCGAATGACGACCTGCACCGTATCGCCCGGCGCGACGGCCGTCGGCACGCGGGCGAACGCAATCGACTCCTGCATGGACGGCGAAAACGTGCCGCTCGTGATCTCGCCTTCGCCGTGCGGCGTGACGACTTTCTGATGCGCGCGCAGCACGCCGCCCGCACGACCGTTTTCCTTGATAAGCACGAGCCCGACGAAGTTCGCCTTCGAGCCGTTCGCCTCCAGCGCCGCGCGTCCGACGAAATCGCGCGGCGTTTTCAGATCGACGGTCCACGCGAGGCCCGCGTCGAGCGGCGACACCGTTTCGTCCATGTCCTGGCCGTAGAGGTTCATGCCGGCTTCGAGCCGCAGCGTGTCGCGCGCGCCCAGACCGGCGGGCTTCACGCCCGCGGCGAGCAGCGCGTTCCACAGCTTTTCGATGTTCGCGGCCGGCACGACGATCTCGAAGCCGTCCTCGCCGGTATAGCCGGTGCGCGCGAGCATCAGTTCGCCGTACTGCGTGGAGGGGAACATGACCGCGTTGAACGGCTTGGCGGCTTCCGTTTCGGCGCGCGTTTCCGGCAGCACGTTCCAGACCTTTTCGCGTGCGTTCGGCCCTTGCACCGCGATGATGCCGAGATCGCCGCGCGGCGTGATCGCGAGGTTGAAGTTGCCGTCGGCGTTGAGCTTCCCGAACCACGCGATGTCCTTGTCCGCCGTGCTCGCATTCACGACCACGCGGAACTGCGTTTCGGAGAAGTTATAAACGATGAGGTCGTCGATCACGCCGCCGTCGTCTTTCAGCAGGCAGGAGTAGAGCGCTTTGCCGGGCGTCGTCAGCTTGTCGACGTTGTTGGCGATCGCGTGGCGGAAGAACGCGCGGACGCCGTCGCCCTCGAAATCGACGACGCGCATGTGCGACACATCGAACATGCCGGCGTCGGTGCGCACGGCGCGATGCTCGTCGATCTGCGAACCGTAGTTGACGGGCATGTCCCAGCCGCCGAAATCGACCATGCGCGCGTTGAGCGCGAGGTGAGCGGCGTGCAAGGGCGTGTGTTGAAGTTCGGTCATCGGGGCCTCGGTTCGCGGAGCAAAAAAGGCCACGCAGCGCGCTTTCGCTGCGGACGGCCGCCTTGCTCGCCGCTCCATGCAGCCAAGACAAGACACCGACCCGCGATGCGGTTGCGATGCGTGACCCCTCTGTCCTCGGTACCTGAGAGATTGCGCGGATTCGCGAGCGTGTGCTGGCGGTCCATCGCGCGCCCCTTCGGTGGGCAACTGGCCTGATGCGTGCCGTTGCCGCTCTCCAGAGTGCGAGGAATGTGTCCTCGACGCGGCCGGTCCTTTTGCCTGAGAGTTTGTGGGTGTGCCCCTTCGGCGGCGCGGCTCTCGCTTCCATGAAGCGGCCACGCGCTCTCCCGACGCGTGCGGCAGAATTTACGCGAGGGGAATGGGGTTGTCAAACGGATTCGGACGGGGGCGATTGCCCGAAACGGACGGGCGTGATTGGCACGAATCGTTACGTTCGCGGCGCGGCCGTCGCCTACACTCGGATGTTCGCCGACTCACTTTCGAATCGATCATGGCTTCAGTCACCATTAATGGCCGGACGGTCACCGGTAACGCGATTTCCGTTCGCGGCAAGCAAGTGACCGTGGACGGCGAGACCGTCAGCGGGGACGACGTGCCGCGCATCACCATCGAAATTCACGGCGACGTCGAACGGATCGAGGTCGAAGCCTGCGACAAGCTCACGGTGCACGGGAAAGCCGGGGCCGTATCGGTCGTGTCGGGCAACGTCTTGTGCGGCGATGTCGGCGGGTCGGTGCAGACGGTGTCGGGAAATGTCGCGTGCCGCGACGTCGGCGGGAATGTGAGCACGACGTCCGGCAACATCAACAGGCGCTGACACCTAGCCCCGCACGAACTCCACCCTCCGCCCTTCCCGCTCGCTTTGCATCGCGAGCTCGATAACCGTCATCACATCGACGGCATCTTGCGGCGTCACGGGGAACGGCTTGCCGTCGATCACCGACGCCGCCAGCGCGCGATAGAACTCCACGTACGCGCCATCGCGCGTCGCGAACTGATGCCGCAGATCGTGATCGCCGTCCACTTCGCGCAAGAGACCCGGCGGATTCTTCCCAAATTCCGGATTGCCCGGCCGCATGCCCGAGCGAAGCTGGTCTTCCTGCACGTCGAGGCCGGTCTTCACATAACTGCCGCGCGTGCCGTGAATCGAAAAGCGCGGCGGCTCCAGCGCCGCAAGCGCGCTCGCGTGCAGCACCACTTCCTTGTCCGCGTAACCGAGCACGAGATGCACGTAGTCCGGCGCGTGCGCGTGATCGCGATGCGCCTTCACGAACGCCGTCACCGTCTGCGGGGCGCCGAACAGCGTGAGCGCCTGATCGATCAGATGCGGCCCCAGATCGAACAGCAGACCGCCGCCGCGCGCCGCTTCTTCGCGCCAACGCTGCGGCACTTTCGGGCGGAAACGGTCGAAATGCGATTCGTAATGCGTGACGCGCCCGAGCCGCCCGCTTTCGATCAGCGCGCGCACCGTCAGGAAATCGCCGTCCCAGCGGCGATTGTGGAACGGCGCGAAGAGCAACCCGCGCTCGGCGGCGAGATCGGCGAGCGTGCGGGCATCACGGGCGGACAGCGTCACCGGCTTGTCGACGACCACATGCTTGCCCGCCGACAGCGCGCGGTGCGCGAGGTCGAAGTGCGTGTCGTTCGGCGTGGCGATCACGACGCAGGGAACGTCGGTGAGCGCGATGAGCGCATCGAAGTCGGCGACGATGCGCGCGTCCGGATAATCGGCGAGCGCGCGCTCGGCCTGACTCGTCGCGATGGCGGCGACCTTCGCGCGGCCGCAATGCTCGATGACGGGCGCGTGGAACGTCGCGCCGGCGAGGCCATAGCCCATCAGGCCGACTTTCAGTGCTGAACTCATGGAAGGCATCATCCTGTCGTGAATCGGTCGGATATTGTGGCATGAGCCTGCGCCGCCAGAAGCGCCATCGGCCAGCGAACAGGGGCCAAAACCCGCCGCGTTCTATCGTGTTAACATCGCGCTCTCGAATTTGCCGTGCGATCAACGGGTTGCACGGCGGTGTTCGCAGTTCAATCAGCGGCGCGGCTTGGCTCTTGCGCCGCTCGCCTCACTCGCCAAAGTCCAGAACGATGTCCGCAGGTCTCAACGCCGCCCAAAGCGAAGCGGTGCGCTATCTCGATGGTCCCTGTCTCGTGCTCGCCGGCGCGGGCAGCGGCAAGACGCGCGTCATCACGCAGAAAATCGCGCATCTGATAGAAGGACGCGGCTTCGAGCCGAAGCACATTGCCGCGCTCACCTTCACGAACAAGGCCGCGCTCGAAATGCGCGAGCGCACCGCGAAGCTGCTCGAAGGCAAGACGCTCACGACGCCCGGCAAGGAAGGCCGCAAGGTGCCGGTCAATCAGTTGACCATCTGCACGTTTCACTCGCTCGGCGTGCAGATCATGCGGCAGGAAGCGGAGCACGTCGGCCTGAAGCCGCAGTTTTCGATCATGGATGCCGACGACTGCTTCGGCATGGTTCAGGAGCAACTCGGCACCACGGACAAAGGGCTGATCCGCAAGATTCAGTCGATCATCTCGCTGTGGAAAAACGCGATGGTCTCGCCCGATCAGGCCGCCGTGCTCGCGAGCAACGAGGACGAGCATCAGGCGGCGATCGTCTATCGCAGCTACGCGGCGACGCTGCACACGTATCAGGCGCTCGATTTCGACGATCTGATCCTGCGCCCCGCGCAGCTGTTCGCGCAGAACGAGCAGGTGCGCGAAAAGTGGCAAAACCGCCTGCGCTATCTTCTGATCGACGAATATCAGGACACGAACGCCTGCCAGTACGAACTGCTGAAGCTGCTCGCCGGTCCGCGCGCCGCGTTCACGGCGGTCGGCGACGACGATCAGGCCATCTACGGCTGGCGCGGCGCGACGCTCGAAAACCTCGCGCAGTTGAGCAAGGACTTTCCCAAGCTGCATGTCGTGAAGCTGGAGCAGAACTATCGCTCGACGGTGCGCATTCTGACGGCGGCAAACAACGTCATCGCGAACAATCCGAAGCTCTTCGAGAAAAAGCTGTGGTCCGAGCACGGCATGGGCGACACCATCACTGTGACCGGCTGCAACGACGAAGAGCACGAGGCCGAGTCCGTCGTGTTTCGTCTGTCGGCGCACAAGTTCGAGCGGCGCGCGGCGTTTCGCGATTACGCCATTCTGTATCGCGGCAACTTCCAGGCGCGCATTTTCGAGCAAGTGCTGCGGCGCGAGCGCATTCCGTATGTGTTGTCGGGCGGGCAGTCGTTCTTCGACCGCGCGGAGATCAAGGATCTGATCGCGTATCTGCGTCTGATCGCCAATCCCGACGACGATCCCGCGTTCATCCGCGCCATCACGACGCCCCGGCGCGGCGTCGGCAACACGACGCTGGAGGCGCTCGGCGCGTTCGCGGGCGCGGCGAAGGTGTCGCTCTTCGAAGCGGTGTTCATGGGCGGCATCGAGGCGCGGCTCTCGGCGCGGCAGGTCGAGCCGTTGCGCACGTTCTGCGAGTGGATTCGCCGCCTGTCGGACCGTGCGGGCCGCGATCCGGCGACCGAAGTGCTCGACGACATGATGGAAGCCATCCACTACGAAGCGTATCTCTACGATGCGTTCGACGAGCGGCAGGCGCAGTCCAAATGGCAGAACGTGCTGGAGTTTCTCGAATGGCTCAAGCGCAAGGGCACGAAGCCCGAAGCGTCGCCTGAAGCGGAGCAAACCGGCTACGACACCGCCGATGGTCTCGCCGACGAAGGCAAGAATCTGCTCGGGCTGATCCAGACTGTCGCGCTGATGTCGATGCTCGAAGGCAAGGACGAAGACCCCGACGCGGTGCGGCTCTCGACCGTGCATGCGTCGAAGGGACTCGAATATCCGCACGTGTTTCTGGTCGGCGTCGAGGAAGGCATCATGCCGCATCGCGGCAGTTCGGACGACGACGCGCCGATCGACGACGCGCGCATCGAGGAAGAGCGCCGGCTCATGTATGTGGCGATCACGCGGGCGCAGCGCAGCCTGCATCTGAACTGGTGCAAGAAGCGCAAGCGCGCGCGGGAGACGGTGGTGTGCGAGCCGTCGCGCTTCATCCCCGAGATGCTGCTAGACGACGCCCCGCCCCCGACGGCCGAAGAAGCGCCCCTCTCGCCGAAGGATCGCATGGCGATGTTGAAGGCGATGTTGCAGAAGAACTGACGCCTTCTACGTTCCCGCGCTACTTCGCCGCGTTCACCATGTAATCGACGGCGGCCTTCACGTCCGCATCCGACGCGTTCGATCCGCCCTTCGGCGGCATGGCGCCCTTGCCGTGCAGCGCGTAGTTGTAGACGGTCTCCATCGAGTCCTTGAGACGCGGCGCCCACGCGGCCTTGTCGCCGAATTTCGGCGCGTTGAGCACGCCGGCCGCGTGACACGCCTGGCAGACCTGCTCGTAGAGCGCCTTGCCGGCCTGCGACGCATCGGCGCTTTGCGCGCCCGCCGCCGGCGCCGATGCCGTCTGCGGCACCGACGCGAGCGCCGCGACGGCGGCCGCGGCTTGCGCGTTTTCGGTCGAACTGGCGCCCGCCGCGCCCTCTGCGCCGGAAGCCGCCGGCGCGGAAGCGGACGAAGGCGCCGATGCCGATGCCGCAGCGCCCGGCGCGGGCTGCGCCGGCTCGTCGAACTTCGCGCCGCCGTTGTTCGCCATGTAGACGACGGCGCGCGCAATCTCGAAATCGCTGTAATCGTCCGGGCTGGTGCCGCCGCGGGGGGGCATCGCGCCCTTGCCGTTCAGCGCGTTATGGACGAGCGTGTCGTAGCCTTGGCCGATGCGCGGCGCCCATGCGCCTGCATCGCCGAACTTGGGCGCACCGGCCGTGCCGGTGGCGTGACACGTCGAGCAGACGGCCTTGAACACTTCCTCGCCGGTTTTATAGACGCGCGGCGCGTTGGCGTCGCGGATGTTCACTTGAGCGGCCGGCGCGATTCTTTGCTCGACGGAGGCGTCGAGATTGGTGCCCGCGCCGGTGCGCGTCGTATTGTCGACGTAGACCGCGAGCAGAACGATGATGGCGACGGGAATGCCGAACCCCGCGATAACCGCCGCGATGAGTTGGCCGGGTGTCTTGATCGGGGCTCCGTGGGGGGCTTCGCTCATGCTTGTCTCGTCTCCCGTTTTTTTAGGTGAGTCGGTTCAGTGACAGCGTGACAGCTACCGCGCTTGACGCCCTGCGTCGCCGAGGGCACTGTCGATTATAGACGGAACGCTTACCGGAAGGCGCGGGGCGGCGGGCGCCGTGGCGCGGGCGTTTACCCGAATCGTGTGATGCTTCGCGGGCGGCCGCGACCCCGGCGCGATGGACGGATCCACGGAAAACAGGTATCCTCTCGGATTCGCATGGGCCTTGCAGCCGTCTTCCGGCACCCGCACGCAAGGCTCTCCGCCGAAGCGCCCGTAGCTCAATGGATAGAGTACTGCCCTCCGAAGGCAGGGGTTGCTGGTTCGATCCCAGCCGGGCGCGCCAAAGATCGTCGGTGTTGCGTCAGTGCAGGTACGTACCTTCCACCGCACGCACCACCGTCTCCCCGTCTCCCCGTCTTCCCGTTTCCGCCGCTTCCTACATCACTGCACCGCGAGCCCACTCGCGTCGCCGGTCCGTCTCCCCGCATGGCAGCCAGCAACGGCGCCGTCACTGGACTGACCCGCCCGATGCACGCCCCCCCTCCATCTCCCGGTATTGGCCTGATTTGGAGGGAGAATCGGCCTCTGTTGACCGAATTGGATGATCGGGTGCGTCGGTATAGTCCCATCATCTGCCGCCACTCCCGCTCGATGACGGGCGACGTGAGCACCATCCACGTCGTTCGACCGCTCCGACAGGACTCCCGGCAGCCAGGCTTGACAGGCTGCGATGACAAACGCTCCCGACAAACCTGGTGCATGGCTCTGCGGCATGGACCGCCGCCGAGCCGCCCATTCTGAGCGAATCACCATTCGCGCCTATGCCGCGATATCCAAGGAGTCATTGATGTCTTCCGTCACAACGCTTCCCACCATCGAACAGTTCATCGAGCAATTTCTGATTGCCGTCGATTTCCAGGAACCCGTCGAAGTCACGGGGGAAACGGAGCTTCTCAGCCTGCCTGAGTGGGACTCGCTCGCGTCGCTCGGCGTGATCGTCATGTTCGACACCGACTTCGGCAAAACCATCTCCGGCGACGACATCAGAAAGTGCGTGACGCTCGCCGACCTGCACAAGCTGCTCGGATAACACACACCATGGGCCTTTCCACTCTGCACAACGTGCGCTTCGCAGGCATGGCGACCTGCGTGCCCAAGCGCGTCGTTGACAACATCGAAGACGCGCCGCCGCAGATCCGCTCGGAGCGCGAGCGGCTGGTGCGCAACATCGGCATCCGGCAACGCCGTCTGTGCCCCGAGTGGCAATGTTTCTCGGACCTCGCATTCGTCGCAGCCGAAAAGTTGCTGGCGGACCTCGAATGGTCACGCGATGAGATCGACGCGCTGATCGTCGTCTCGCAATCGCCTGACTACATCATTCCCGCCACGTCCATCATTCTGCAGGACCGTCTCGACCTGCCGCACACGACCATCGCTTTCGATGTGAACCTGGGTTGCTCCGGCTATCCGTTCGGCATTCATTTGCTCGGCAGCATGATTGCGTCGGGTGCGATCAAGAAGGGACTGCTGCTGGTCGGCGACCGCGCCGGTTCAATCAAGGATCCAATCTTTTCCGACGCCGGCACCGCGACCGCGCTGGAGTTCGATGCCAACGCCGCGCCGATGTTCTTCAACCTGAACAGCGATGGCAGCGGACACAGGGCGATCATGCTGCCCGTCGGCGGCCATCGCGAGCCGGTCACAACGCAACACACGCTTCAGCATCGGGATGAAAACGGCTTCTTGCGTTCGCCGATGGATCTGATCCTCGACGGGACGGCTGTCCTCAGCTTCTCGACGCAGCGCGTGCCGCCCGCAGTCGACACGCTGCTGAACTACGCGAAAACGGAGAAGGAGCAGATCGATTACTTCGTCTTCCACCAGGCGAACCGCATGATCAACGAGACGATCCGCAAGAAGCTCGGCCTCGCCGCGGAGAAAGTGCCGTCGACGCTGCATGACTTCGGCAACACGAGCGGCGCATCGCTGCCCGTGACCATGACCGCGCGGCTTCACACCACGCTCGACGACGCAAAGCATCGGCTGCTGCTGTGCGGATTCGGCATCGGGCTGTCATGGGGCGGCGCGATCGTCGACATCGAATCGGCCACGTTCCCGGCGCTGATAGAGGCATGACCGTGCAAGACGCATTCTCACTCGACGGCAAACGCATACTCGTGACGGGCGCTTCGTCCGGCATCGGGCGGGAGATCGCCGTGCGCTGCGCGCAGTCTGGCGCGACGGTGATCGCGACTGGACGCGACGACGCGCGCTTGCGTAGCCTCATCGACGAACTGGGCGGCGAAGGTCACGGCTATTTCACGTGCGACCTGGGCAACGACGACAGCATCAAACAGTTGGCGCAAGACGTCGGCAAGTTCGACGGCATCGTGCACAGCGCGGGCGTCGCTGCGCTCGCGCCGTTGAAGCTTGCATCGCGCAGCCACATCGAAGAGCAGTTCCGCATCAACGCGCTGGGCCCGATCTTGCTGACGCAGCAGCTTCTTGTCCGCAACGCGGTGAACCGCGGTGGCTCGATCGTGTTCATCTCATCGATATCGGCGCATATCGGCGTGGCGGGCGTCGGCGCTTATGGCGGCAGCAAGGGCGCGCTCGAAAGTATGGCGCGCGTGTTGTCGATGGAAGTTGCCAAGCGAGCGATTCGCGTCAACTGTCTCGCGCCGGGCTTAGTCGAAACGCCCATGCTGCAGGCAGCGCGGCGCACGACGGACAGCATCGACGAAACGGCCGCCCGTTATCCGCTAGGGTTGGGACTGCCGGACGACGTTGCCTATGCTGCCATCTTTTTTCTTTCCAGTGCAAGCCGATGGATCACGGGCACCACGCTCGTGATGGACGGCGGGCACACGGTCGGGTAATTCAGCCATGCGTAAAAGGCTATTGATTATCGGCGGCGGCGGTTTGGGCCGCATCGTGTACGACGTGCTGTCGAAAGACGCCTCGCTGCGCGACGAAATCGAGCTCGGCGGATTCCTCGACACGCGCGCGGACGTCGCTATACCCGAAGGCCTGGATTGCGCTGTCGTCGGCAATCCACTCGACTACAAGGTTCGGGAAGGCGATTTGTTCATTCCGGCCGTCGGTGACCCCGTTTGGCGCAGGAAGCTCGTGGCGCCGTTGCAGGCGCAAGGCGCGGCGTTCTTCAGCTTCAAGAACGGCGCGTCCGTAGCAGCGCGCGTGCGGATCGGCGAAGGCACCTTCGTGACGCCAGGCGCAGTCATTTCGACGGACTGCGCGATCGGTGCGTTCACCTATATCGACACCTACACGATCGTTGGACACGACGTCACGGTCGGCGAGCATTGCATGATCGGTGCAATGACATTCATCGCGGGCGGCGTGAACATCGGCGATGGCGTGACCATCAACCCGCGCTCGACGATCGCGAAGGGCGTCACCATCGGCGCTGGGGCGACGATCGGCATCGGCTCCGTCGTCGTCAGGGACGTACCGCCAGGCGTGACCGTTTTCGGCAACCCCGCACGGACGATCTGAACGTTTTCACGCCGCGGCCGATGCTCCGCGGCGGCATCGGCACGCGCGTCGCGCAAGGTTCCGCCAAAGTCACGGGGCCACTCGCAACCGCGCGTCGTTGCATCGAACTCACTCCAGTGATGAACATTCGCCATGATTGAACCTGTCCTGCCACCTGCCTGCTATACGGACCAAGCGTGGTTCGATCGTGAGCAGAAAAAAGTCTTCGGCGAACTTTGGCTGCTCGTCGGTCTCACGCAGCAACTGCAAGACGAGAACAGCTTCATCACGCGTCACCTGGGCGGCGTGCCCGTGCTCGTACAGAGGGTCGACGGGGAGCTGCGCGCTTATCGCAACGCCTGCGCCCATTGTGGCATGCCCATTCAGCAGGCCGACTGCGGCAAACGCAAGCTGATCTGCCCGTATCACAGCTGGACCTATAACGGCGATGGAAGCCTGCGCGGCATCCCGAACGACAAGCTCTACCAGATCTGCAAGAGTCAGCGAAGCGAACTGCGTTTGCAGACGTTCGCGCTCGAGGTGGTCGGCAACTTCGTGTTCGTCAACCTGAGCGCGGAACCGATACCCATCACCGAACAATATTCAAGCGACATGCTGCGTGTGCTTGAGGCGATCTCGGCATACTTCGCGCCCGAAGTGTCGTACACGACCTTCAACGTTGATTACAACTGGAAGCTGAACTTCGAGAACGTTCTCGACTGGAATCACGTTTCGTTCGTGCATAAGGACACCTTCGCACCGCTGTTCGACTATGCCAGCGACGGTTCGCAGCACGGCGCGTCGACGACCACCTCTCAATTGTTCGGAAAAGGGCGTCCTCTTGCGGACGTCGAATTCTACTCGGGCGAAATACCGGCGCGTCCCGTCGAGCTCGCCGATCTTTCGCAGCTCAGGCGGTGCAGCTTGCGTTATGCGCCTCACTGGTATTCCGGCTTGTTCGAGCGGGCGGCAGATCCAGGGGCGGTGCTCCACTGCGTGCTGTTTCCAAACGTGAACTTCGGCTCAATCCACGGCGAGCACTTTTACTTGCAGCAGTATGTGCCCGTCGCACCGGACAAGTTCGAGTACCACTCGTGGGTCTTCACGGCACGTTTCAAGGACGGCACGCCGCCGCAGCCGCATCTGCTGTGGGGCATCCATCATGCGGAAAAACGGGTCGTCGATGAAGACGTGGTTTTGCTCAATGCGCTGCAGAAGTCGCTGAAGTCGGGATCGCCCATCAACGTGCTGGGCGATCACGAGGCGCCGCTCGCGGCGGTGGGGACTTGGTACATGCAACATCTGAATGAAGAAGGCACGCCATGAAGTCTCTGCTGATCGCCGGTCCCGACGATTCTTTGCGCGACGTCCACGCGCTCGCATTGCAGGCCCATTCACAACGCGATGTGGCGATGCTGCACATTCCGTCGAAGGACTACTACGTCTTCGATCTGAGCGAACTTCAACGCTTCTCGCCAGAGGAATGGGACATCGCCATCGCGGTCAACGAGTTCTATATAAACGATGTGAGACGCGCGCTGCACGAGGCGACAGCCGCGCTCGGCTATCGCGCTGTCTCGCTTGTTTCGCCTCGTGCGCAGATTGCTTCGGACGCGGTCATTGGCGACAACACGATCATTCACGCGGGCGCTTTCGTCGGTGCTGGCAGCAAAATCGGCCATCACTGCGTGCTGCGTCCCAATGTCGTGGTGACGGAAGAAGTCACGGTCGGCGACTATGTGACGCTCGAAGCCAATGTCTCGGTCCGTGAACGGGCGATCATAGGCGACTTCGTCACCATCTGCGCGAACAGCAGTCTTGCACGGGCGTCTGTGATCGGCGCGCATTCATACCTGAACATCCCGCGGCAGTATGCGGGCAAGATCGCTCCCAACACCTTCATCTCGCCGCAATTCGAGAATCCAGTGCGCGTGCTGCCCAGCCATGCTTGAGGACGTAAGCTGAACTGGAAGGCGTACGCTTTCCCAAAGCAAAAAGGCACGACTTACGCAGTCGTGCCTTTTTGCTTTTTTGGCGTCACTCGGTTGACGCCGGTTTGCCGTTACGCCGGAGAATTGCCTGCATACTCGAATAGCGCGACGCCCCAGGACAATCCGACGCCGAAGCCGACCGTCATCACGATATCGCCGGGCTCCAGCAATGCCATCTGTTCCGCGAGCAGAATAGGCACGGAGGCCG
Source organism: Caballeronia sp. Sq4a (assembly GCF_023170545.1). Lineage (NCBI taxonomy): Bacteria > Pseudomonadati > Pseudomonadota > Betaproteobacteria > Burkholderiales > Burkholderiaceae > Caballeronia > Caballeronia sp. Sq4a. The sequence continues at coordinate 2,779,677 of NZ_CP084250.1, forward strand.
AGACAGTATTGCCCATATACGCGCAGTTGTTCGGAACCTGCTCGTCGCTGAGCCGAAGCTTCTTGGCCAACTGCGATGTCACGAAGTCGTTTGCTTGATGGAAAACGAACTTCCTGATCTGACCGATGCTCAACCCGGTATCGCTCAACGCCGTTTCGACCGCTTTCGGAACTTCGCGCAGCGCGAAATTGAAAATCGCGGTGCCATCCATGTAAATGCCGGGCGCCTGCTCGCTCGGTCGAATTGCGGACCCCTGAGCGACAAACGCATCGTAGCCCGAGCCGTCTGCAAAGCTGCGGCAGTAAAGGAAGCGCAATCCTTGGGGACGCGTCGAGAATTCGCACGCCGTCGCGGCATCGCCGAATAACACGCGTGTCGTGATGTCGTCGCGTCGAAGCAAGCGCGAGTAGGTATCAGCGTTGATGAGGATCGCGCTTTTCTCTGTCGCGAACGAGCGCTGCAGCGCGACGACCGTCTGTGTTCCCAGGACGAAGCCGGAGCAGCCCTGGTTGATGTCCATGACGAGGCAATCGTTTGCCAGCTTCGCCCTACCGTGAATGCGCGAGGATACGCCCGGAATCAGATGATCCGGCGTTTGCGTACAGACGATCAACGCGCTGACGCCTGTTGCGGGGCTCGCTGCGAGCAACTGTTGCGCGGCCGCGAATGCGAGGTCGCTCGTATATTGATCGGGACCTGCGACAGGCCGGCTGTGCACGCCTGTTTTTCGCACGATGCGCTCGTAATTCGCATCGGCAATGCCCAACGTCGAAGCGTCGTTTTGCTCGATTCGCTCGCCCTGAACGACTACGATCGAATTCAGGTAGACGTCGGGCATGGACAGCACATTTGACATAGAAGATACCTTGATAGAAGGCACACGGACCGGGTGCAACGGCAGCGCGCTGACGCCATGGCCGCTTAGGCGTGCGCCAGTTCCTTGGCGCGATCACTCACCGTCGCTGCCGTCAGCACCAGTTCGATGATCTTGTCCTGCGTGTCGCTGTCGAGTGCCGGGAAGATAGGCAGGCACAGCACTTCGCGGGAGACAGCCGTCGCCACCGGCAAATTCGCCGGTCCCGCCGACGGCAGGCCACGGTAGCTAGGAAACTCGCTGATGAGGGGATAGAAATACCGCCGGGCGAGGATGTCTTCCGCGCGCAGCGCATCGTAAAGCGCGTCGCGCGTGATGGGGAAGTCTGCCGTCACGCGGACCGGGAAGTACGAATGGTTGCGCGTACTGTCGATGGGCGCGACAGGCAGCAGCAGTCCCTTCACGCCTGAGAGCGCCGCCTCGTAGCGCGCCGCAATCCGCGCGCGCGCGACAGCGATCCTGTCCATATGCTGCAACTGCAAGAGGCCGAAGGCCGCCTGGAGTTCGTTCATTTTCGCATTGATGCCGGGTTTTACGACGGTGACTTCATCGGCGAAACCGAAGTTCTTCAGATGGTCGATGTGGCGCTTCGTCTTGGCGTCGTGGCAGATGATCGCGCCGCCTTCGAACGTGTTGAAGATCTTCGTGCCATGAAAACTGAGCACCGACATGTCGCCGAACTTCAGCACGGACTCGCCCAACCGGCGCACGCCGAACGCATGAGCCGCGTCGTAGAGCACGCGCAGGCCATACGTGTCGGCGATCCGTTCGATCTCTTCGACGTCGCACGGGTTGCCGTAGACGTGAACGGGCAGGATAGCAGTGGTTTGCGGCGTAATGGCCGCCTCGATCTTGCGCGGATCGAGGTTCATCGTCACGGGGTCGATGTCGGCGAAGACGGGCTTGATGCCGTTCCAGTGCAACGCGTGCGTCGTCGCGACAAAGCTAAACGGCGTCGTGATGACTTCGCCCGTCACTTTCATCGCCTGCAACGCGGTGATCAGCGCGAGCGTGCCGTTCGAGAACAGCGACAGATACTCGACACCGAGGTGTTCGCAAAGCGCCGCTTCGAGCTGCGTGTGAAAGGGGCCGCCATTGGTCACCTGCTTGCTGTCCCAGATCTTTTGCAGATACGGAAGAAACTCCTCGAGGGGAGGCAGATAGGGCTGGGTGACCGGAACGAGTGTTTGCATGGCAGTCGCGAATGAGCGGAATGCGCAACGGGCGCACGTCCAATGAAACGAGAATAGCCTCGGCCATGGCAATCCGATCGATTGATCAAGCGGGCCAAACGCTGCTATTTCGAGGAATGGTTCGCTCGCGCGGGCGCGCGAGGATGCGTAAGCGCGATCCAGCGCGACGTCAGGCGCGACATCAGTTGCGAATAGGGACGAAAACGCCTCGCTGTTCCGTGGATGGCGTCGAATGATGGCTCGCTATTCTGTATGCAAGCCGTCGTGCCATGAATGCCCGGGCGCGGCCATGCAACTTCAGGCTGCCGATGTGCGCCCTCTTTCTCGAACAGGACCCGTTTTTCCATGACCACCGTCAGCATCCTCATCCCCGCGTTCAAGCCGGACTACCTTGCGAAGGCAATCGCGAGCGCGCAGGCACAGAGCTTCGCGGACATCGAAATCCTGGTCGGCGACGACACGGTGGACGGTCGCTTGCGCCCCATCGTCGAGAGCTTCGACGATCCGCGCATTCGCTATTTCCATCATGCCAGCGGGGACGCGCGTCGCAATTCGTTTCTGCTGTTCGAACAGGCGCGCGGCGAGTACATCAAGTGGCTTTACGACGACGACCTGCTCATGCCGCGCTCCGTGGAAGCGTTGGTCGACGCGCTGCGTCAGCATCCCGGTTCGGCCATCGCCGTTCATGAGCGCGTCTTGATCGACGCCGACGACAACGTCCTGCACACGCCGCCGCCCCTCGTTCCGGCCGGCCAGATTGCGTTGGTCGAACGTCCGGCACTCGTCGAGCACATGGTCGCGCTGGCGAACAACTTCATCGGCGAGCCTAGCAACATCATGATGGTGCGCGATGCCGTCGACATGTCGACGGTCATGTTGTACCGCGGCTGGGACATCACGTTCCTCAACGACGTCAGCATGTATCTGAACCTCGCGGAGAAGGGTCCGCTCGTGCTGCTGGGCGGCTATCTGAGCTGTTTCCGCCGGCACGGTACGCAGAATTCGGGTGTCGCGAGTCCCATTCTCGTTGCGGGCTACTACGAATGGGAAGTGATGGTGCGCGGCGAGGCGGCGGCGGGTCAGATGTCCGCGGAAGCGTTGATGCGCGCAAAAGCGCAACTGACACGCCTGTACACGCACGGCATCGACACGCTCGGCATGGTCGAATTGCAGCCATTGCGCGACAACCTCGACGAGCTGGTCAAACAGCCGACTGCGGGACTCTATGCGTCCCCGCGCTTTCGCGCCGACGCGGCACTGGCGAACGAAAAGATGCACGAGCGCGCGGCGGCTCGTCTGCGGACGCCGGGCGCCAATGTGGCCGCCGCCGAGAAGCCGGCGACGACGAATCCCGCTGTCGAGGCGCTGCTCGCGCGCGCCGTCGAATGTCATCAGGCCGATCGTCTCGACGAGGCGGAGACGCTGTATCGCGAGATCCTCGCGACAGATCCGAACCAACCCGAAGCGCTGCATCTGCTGGGCCTCGTTGCTCACGCCTTCGGCCAATACGCGACAGCCTGCGAGCTGATCATGGCCGCCATCGCGGTTCGACCGGCGGCCGCGTTCTATTACAACCTCGGCAACGTCATGCAGGCGGACAACCGGCCTGCTGCTGCCGTCGAGTGCTTCCGCCAGGCGATCGCGCAGCAGCCCGACTATATCGACGCGTATTACAACCTCGGGATTGCACAGCGCGCGATGCACGACCTGACCGGCGCTGTCGATTCTTTCGTCAAGGTGGTGTCGCTTAGGCCTGATCACGCGCAAGCCTATAACAACCTTGCCACGACGATGATGGAGCTCGACGAACTCGATGCTGCCATCGAGGCGTACAGCACGGCCATTGCGTTACGTCCCGAATTGCCGGCGCCGCGCAGCAACCGGTTGTTCGCGTCGAATTACTACAGCGGTGTGACGCCCGCCGCGTACCTGGAGGAAGCCAAAGGTTTCGATGAAGCCATCACGCAGGGCGTTACGCCGTACCGTGACTGGCTCGTCGAAGCGACGCCCGCGACACGCCGAGCATTGCGCGTCGGCATTGTGTCGGGCGACCTGAATCAGCACGCCGTCGGTTATTTGCTCGAAAGCGTGGCGAATCATGTCGATGCAGCGCGCGTGGAGTTGCACGCGTATGCGACGCGCGATGTCGAAGATGCGCTGACGCTGCGCATCCGGTCGCACTTTGCGACGTGGTCGAGCCTCGCCGGCATGACGGACGATGCCGCCGCCGCGCGCATCCGCGACGATCGCATCGACGTGCTGATCGATGCATCGGGCCATACGCAGTTCAACCGCCTGCCCGTGTTTGCGCGCAAGCCCGCGCCCGTGCAGGTCAGCTGGCCCGGTTACTTCGCAAGCACGGGTGTGCGCGCGATCGACTACATGCTTGGCGACCGTCACGTGGTGCCGGAGAGCGAGGCGCACCACTTCACCGAGCGCGCGTGGCGGATGCCTGACAGCTATTTGTGCTTCACGCCGCCTGCCGAGCAGCTGGACGTAGGCAACTTGCCGATGCTCGACAACGGACATGTGACGTTCGGCTATTTCGGCAAGCTCGCCAAGATTTCGGATCAGACGGTGATGTTGTGGTCACGCGTGTTGCATGCCGTCGCGCATTCGCGTCTGTTCATCAAGGCGCAGAATCTCGATCTGGATCACGTTCGCCAGTCGATCGTCGCGCGCTTTGCCGCACACGACGTCGATGCATCGCGCCTGATCCTGGAAGACCGTTCGCCGCGTGCCGAGTATCTGGCCGCGTATCGTCGGGTGGACATCGCGTTGAGCCCCTTCTCGTATCCCGGCCGCACGACGACGGCGGAAGGCCTGTTCATGGGCGTGCCCGTCCTGTGCCTGCGCGGCGAGCGCTTTCTGTCGCACATCTGCGAAAGCATGCTGCATGCGGCCGGCTTTCCCGACTGGATCGCACAGAGCGAAGACGACTATGTCGCCAAAGCCACGCAGTTCGCCGCCGATGCGTCGCAACTGCAAGCGCTTCGCAGCGGCCTGCGCGCGCAACTCGTCGCTTCGCCGCTGTGCGACGCTCACCGCTTCGCGAAGCATCTGGAAGACGCGTTGCATGGCATGTGGGCGGCGCACTTCGCGCCCACCGAAGCTGTGGCGGGTTAGCCAGCGCGTGCCCGGCTGCCCGCCGGCCGGGCGCGAAGACGTCGTGAATCATTCAGGACGTTCTGCACACCGCGCGGCTTCAGGTCATTAGCTACGCATGGCCAGAACTTCGCGCTCTCGGTCTGCTCGACACAGAGCCTCGGCACGTCACGCGTGCCGCTGCGGCGCACGCCCAGCGGCATGTAGACCGCCCTGTTGAGGACCGCGTCTTCGTCGCGGATATTGGCCCGCAGCGAGTCGAACAAAACGTACTCGGTACATCGGCTCGCGCGGTCGCTGTGGCCATTCGCGCACATCTTCGATCACTCCGCCGGTCACCGTGCTGACGCACGTCATCGAAGCATCTACGGACTTCGTGCGCGTACATGGCGATGATCTTGTCGTCGAAGCCGCTAGAGCGTGCTCGCCGTTGACAATGAACACCGAATGGAAGGTCTCCGCTCGGTCGCGCGGAAGCTCGATGTCGAGAAACCGTCGTCACTCGTGACGCGCTTGTGGCCGGTGCCGTTGCAGTGATCATGCTGCCCACCGGCTTGGTTTCGCCTTTCTCGTAGCCGAGTAGGTGCGTCTGCTCGCCGCCCAGCGCGCGCTCGCGGACAGTTGCTCTTTCATCCGCGCGGTCAAGCGTTCCGGGCACCGGTTGCTTGATCAGCTCCGGGTCGAAGTTCAATCCTTCGCCCGATTCGCTCGTCGTTTCTTCCTTGCGTTCGCGTGGCGTAACGAGGCTCGTTGGCCGTGCGTTCATGCCTCACACGCATGGTTTCGCATAGGCTCGACGGCGCTGGCTTTCGCGTGGGCTCCAAGCAACTCTGACGCGTCCGTGCGAACTTGACTTACTTTGTCTGCTTTGCCGAAACAGGCACCGGCTTTACCGGCCATGCTGATTGATCACTACTCCGCGTACACGAAGGCCGTGCGACGACCTGCTCGATAGCGGCATACGAGAAGACAAGGGGTTGCTGGTTCGATCCCAGCCGGGCGCGCCAAGTCGCACATCAGTCGCTTCGTCGTCATCCCCCACGAAACTCAAGCAACGCAACGCTTTGCCGTTAACCCTACGGCCGGCCGCGCCCATTCCGACCGCGTCGATCGAACAAAAACAAAATCCAGGGGTTCACATGCAGCAGGCCCACCACCCGCCACGCTGGTCTCATGCGTTCGCATGGGCGGCGCTTCGGCATCCCGAACGCGAACAGGCCGCGCTGCGCGTCGTGTTGGGCGCCGCGGTCCTGCTGGCCTACGCTTGCTATGCGTGGCTCGTCCCTTCGCGCGATGCGTCGCTGGTTGCGCAAATCGTCGGGCTCTATGTGGTGTACGGGGCGGTCACGCTGCTCATCGTCAGCCGCATGGCGTCGCCATCGAAGAAGCGGCTCGTCGTCACGACCATCGCCGATCAGGCGCTCGTCGGCGCCGCGCTCGCCGCAGGCGGCGAGACAGCGTTGCCGCTGTTGTGGGTGGTCTTCTGGTTTCTGATCGGCTCGGGCTGCCGTTACGGCAAGCGCACGCTCGCCGTTTCCTGCGCCACCGCGATGACCGTGATCGGCGCGCTCGCGCTCTGGCAGCCGTGGTGGAACGGGAACCCGTCCGCCGCGCTCGGGCTCGCGTTGAGCGTGCTGGCGGCATCGGTGTATCTGACCGTGCTCGTCGATCGTCTCGGCAACGCCAATCGCGATCTCGCGCGTCAGGCATCGACCGATCCGCTCACGGGTCTCGCGAACCGGTATGCGCTGGAACACATCGTCAATCGCACGATGTGCGACGCCACGCAGGACACCGTTCTGCTCCTGATCGACCTCGACGGCTTCAAGGAAGTCAACGATACCTACGGTCACGCAGTCGGCGACCTGCTGTTGCAGCAGTTCGCCAACGTGCTCGCCCGCCGCATGTCCAACAGCGACACCGTGGCGCGCCTGGGCGGCGACGAGTTCGTGGTGCTCGCGCTTCAAGCGCAGAGCCGCACGGCCGTCCTCGCGATCACCGAGGGCATTCACGCGACGCTCGCGTCGATTACGTCGGTGGATGGCCGGCCGGTTTCGGTCTCGGCGAGCATCGGCGCGTGCATGCTGTCGAGCGCCGCCGACGCGCGCCACGCCGACATCCACGCCGTGCTGCGCGCCGCCGACCGCGCGATGTATCGCGCGAAAAGTCTCGGCATCGGCAAAACGGTGTTCGCCGAAGCGCGAGACTTCGAAGCCGGCTAGCGCATTAAGCCTCGACGCTCGTCCACGACTGCTCGCGCAGCTTGGCGCGCAAGCGGGCGACCGCCTGGCTGTGCAGCTGACACACGCGCGATTCGCTCACTTCCATCACCGCGCCGATTTCGCGCAGGTTCAGACCGCGTTCGTAGTAGAGGCTCATCAGCAGCTTCTCGCGTTCCGGCAGCTTGTCGATGGCTTCGATCAACGCGCCGCGCAGGCTGTCGTCGAGCAGCGCGGACAGCGGGTCCGAACGATCGACGCAATAGCGGTCGAGGAACGGCTCGTCGTCGGCGGAGCGGTCGAAGTCTTCGTAGTAGATCAGCTGGCTGCCGTGCAGGTCTTGCAGCATCGACTGATATTCGTCGAGCGGCATCTTCATGTGCTCGGCGATTTCCACTTCGCTCGCGGCGCGGCCGAGGTTCTGCTCGACCTTGTGCACCGCCGATTCCACTTCGCGCGACGTCTTGCGCATGCTGCGCGGCAGCCAGTCGTTCGCGCGCAGCTCGTCGAGCATGGCGCCGCGAATGCGCTGGCTCGCGTAGGTTTCGAACTGCGCGCCCTGATCTTCCTTGTAGCGGCTCGCCGCATCCAGAAGACCGATCATGCCGGCCTGAATCAGGTCGTCGAGATCGACGCTCGCCGGCATCTTGGCGACGAGCTGAAGTCCGAGCCGACGAACGAGCGGCGCATATTTAGTCAGGACGTCCGACTGTGAGAGTTTGCCTTGGGCGTTGTACATCTGAGTCACCTTATTCTTGATCACATCGACGCCGTACTGGTCAATGCATGACTGGAAAACATCGACGCCATGCGCCCCGTCTCCCGTCCGCCCTTGTCAGCCTCGCCAACCGAAAACCGCGCGTCATTCCGGACCTGCGTCTCGCTCCCTGACGGCGCGGGACGCATCGGCCAATGCAGAAGCTCCGCCGCGATCTGCCGGTAGTCGCGCGCCGCGGCTGTCGCCGGGAACGCTTCCACCACGCAGCGCGAGAGCTCCTTCGCCCGAGTGACGCGCGCATCCTCGGACACATACCCTGCCTGCACGAGCGACACGGCCAGATACCGGCTCGCGACGCCCGACAGGTTGTCGAACGCGACCGCCGCGTCGGCCGGGTTCTGCACGTGATTCACGAGCACGCGGAACTGGCCGATCGCATGGGCGTAGTGCAGACGCTTGATGCACGCGTACGCCTCGGTGATCGCGGACGCGGCCACCCGCGTCACGATGAGAAAGTCATGCGCCTGCGCCGCGAGCGACGAGAGCGCGCCGTATCGATCGAGCTGCGCGTCGATCAGAACGATGTCCGCCTGACCGTCGAGCAGCGCGCGGCACTGCGCGGCGTCGTGGCTGATGCGTTCGTCGCGTGGCGCGGCGAGCAGCGAGAAGCCGAACGGCGTGCGCGTCACCGCGTCCTGAAGCGCCTCGCGGCCCGACATCACCGCGGCGAGCGCCCCAGCGCCGGACGTGCCGGCGAGGCGCGCAGCGGATGCCGCGTTCGCCCGCTCGTCGATCACGAGCACGTCCTTGCCATGCACGGACAGCGCCGCGCCCAGATTCACGACCGCCGACGTGCAGCCGATACCCGCCGGCCCGCCCGCCACCGCCACCACGCGCGAACCGCCTCGCGTGAGCAGCCTTCTCAGACCTTCGGCCTGATCGAGCACGAACTTATCCAAAGCGGACCTCATGCAGTTCGGTGGTGGCGCGCGCGGACAATGCGGAGAGCAGTGCCGGCACCTCGTCGTCCTGCGGCACGAAGGGCGAGCCTTCGCGCGGAATGCAGAACGCGCTCTTGATCAGAAAACGCTTGGTCGCGACGTACAGGTTCTCCGGCACCTTCTGCCCGGTCGAGACGTAATGCACCGGCAGCTTGTAGCGGATCACGGTATCGAGCACGCCGCCGAGATTCGTCGCTTCGTCGAGCTTCGTCAGGATGCAGCCCGCGAGCGGCGGCTGGTCGGCCGCGCTCTTGTACGCCTGCACCACTTCGTTGAGCGTGTCGCCGTGGCTCGTCGCGTTGAGCAGCAACAGGCGCTGCACCGGATGACCCGCGCCGCACAGCATCGAAATCTGGTCGGACACCATGCGATCGCGCTGGCTCATGCCGATGGTGTCGATCAGCACGATGTGCTTGTTGCGCAGTTCCGAGAGCGCGAGTTGCAGGTCGGCGGCGTCTTTCACCGCATGCACCGAGACGCCCAGAATCTTGCCGAAGATGCGCAGTTGCTCGTGCGCGCCGATGCGGTAGCTGTCGGTCGTGAGCAGCGCGACCTTGCTCGCGCCGAAGCGCATCACGCAGCGCGCGGCGAGCTTGGCCGTGGTCGTGGTCTTGCCGACGCCCGTCGGGCCCATCAGCGCGAACACGCCGCCGCGCTCCATCAGCGCGTCTTCGCTCGCCATCACCGGCAGGTTCGATTCGAGCACCTGCTGCACCCATTCCATCGCGTGCTCGGCGCTTTCCATCTCGGGCATGTTGTCCACGACCATGCGCACCAGTTGCGCGGAGAAACCGGCCGCGAACAGGCGCTTGGTCAGGCCGGCGTTGCCCGGGCTGCGGCGCTGGCGCTCGCCCCACAGGAGACCGGAGAAGTGCTCTTCCATCATCTCGCGCATCGACGAGAGCTCGTGCATCACCGTTTCGTTGACGACTTGCTCCATACGTGCGCGAATCGCGTCGGTCACGACGGCGGCCGCGTTCGCGGGCAGACCTTCGAGCGCGCTGTCGGGCGAGGCTTCCGCTTGCGGCGCGCCCGCGTTGATCTTGTGGGCGGCGCGGCGCGCGGCGACTTGCGCGGCTTCGCGCGCCCAGTCGGGCGTGTCGATCTTCGGCTGCGCGGACTCGCGCAGGGCGTAGTTGCTCGGCTCTGGCTTGTCGGCGCGCTTCTCGGCACGCTTGTCGGCGGCCTTCGGCGCGGATGCCTTCGGCGGGACCGGCACGCCCAGACCGTGAGCGATCGCAGCGGATGCCGAGAGCGGGCGATTCGAAGGCATCGCGGCCTGCTCGGCGATGCGTCGCGCGTGCTCGATCAGCCACGGGTTCGACTCGGCCATCGTGCGCGGTGCTTCGTCGGCAAAGGCGTCGCGCGGGGCGTCGCGGTGGTCGAGGTCATCTGCATGGGCTTCCGGATTCGCGCCGAAAACCGACGAGAACACGTCGCCGCTCGCGTACGGATTCGCGGCGGCGGGTTGCTTCGCGGCCACGGCGGCTGCGGCTTGCGCGAGCGCGGAGCGCGGCGTGGCGCTCGGGAATGCGGCCGGCGCCTGTTCGTGCGCGGCCGGCGAAATGGATGCGATGTCGCGATCCGCCACGCCCACGATCTCGACGGAACCGTCGTCGAGCGTGCGATTCGACAACACCACGGCATCGGGGCCGAGCGCTTCACGAACCTGGCGCAGAGCGTCGCGGCTGTTCGCGCCAATGAATTTACGAATGTTCAAACTTGCCCCCGATGAGGTATGAGACTGCGATCTTTGCGAGGCGGGCGCTGCCGGATGTTTTGGGGCGCCCGCTTTTCAGTGAAGCCATTATTGCGAAGATGCCCTTCGGCCTATCGCGGGATAAAGGGTGGGAAACAGGGGTATTTCGACTGATGGACGACGCCCGGACGATCCGGCGGCAACCGACCGGGAAAAGATTCCGCTTGTATTCCGCTTGTTAGCGGACAACGGGCCGCGCGGCGGCGTAAGCTCTAGGGCTCAACGCGCAATGCCCGGCTTCGGCCGGAACACAACAGGAGACTTGACCGCATGACCTCCGACGCTTCCTCCGCTCTTTCCCGTGAGACCACCGGCGCGCGTCTTGTCGTGGATGCGCTCGTGCACCACGGCGTCGAGCGCGTCTTTTGCGTGCCGGGCGAGAGCTTTCTCGCCGTCCTCGATTCACTGCACGACGAGACCGCGCAGATCCAGACCATCGTCTGCCGCCACGAGGCGGGCGCGGCGAACATGGCCGAAGCGGTCGGCAAGCTGACCGGGCGGCCGGGCGTCGCCATCGTGACGCGCGGGCCGGGCGCGACGCACGCGTCCATCGGCGTGCACACCGCGTATCAGGACTCGACGCCGATGATCCTGCTCATCGGCCAATGCGCGCGCGACCATATGGATCGCGAGGCGTTTCAGGAAATCGACTATCGCCGCATGTTCGGGCAAATGGCGAAGTGGGTCGCGCAGATCGACGATCCGCGCCGCGTGCCGGAATACATGAGTCACGCGTTTCATGTGGCGATGGCGGGGCGGCCCGGGCCGGTCGTGCTCGCGCTGCCCGAAGACATGCTGACCGAAGCGTGCGAAGCCGTGCCGCCCGCGCCGCATTACCAGCGCGTCGCGGCGTCGCCCGCGCCCGCGCAGATGGAGCGGCTGCGCGATGTGCTGGCGAATGCGAAGAAGCCGTTCGTGATCGCGGGCGGCAGCGGCTGGACCGAACCGGCGACGCAGGATTTCGCCCGCTTCATCGAGCGATGGCAACTGCCGGCGGGCTGCGCGTTTCGCTTCCAGGACACGCTGAACAACGAGCATCCGAACTACGCGGGCGATGTGGGCCTTGGCATCAATCCGGCGCTGGCCGCCCGCGTGCGCGACGCGGATGTGCTCTTCGTGCTCGGGCCGCGCATGGGCGAATCGACGACGGGCGGCTACACGTTGCTCGACATCCCGAAGACGAAGCAGACGCTCATCCACGTTCATCAGGGCGCGGAGGAACTGGGGCGCGTGTATAGCGCGGATCTGCCGATCGTTTCGGGGATGCCGGAGATTGCGTCGCTGCTGGCTTCATTGGAACCGCCTGCCGAGATTGCCTGGGCCGGAAGCGCCGAAGCCGCGCACGCCGCGTATCTCGACTGGCGCAAGCCGCGCCCCATGCTCGGCGACGTCCAGCTGGGCGAGATCATGCGCACGCTCTCGGAGCGCTTGCCCGCCGACGCAATTCTCACGAACGGCGCGGGGAATTACGCGACGTGGCTGCATCGGCACTACGCGTACCGGCATTTTCGCTCGCAGGTCGCTCCGACGAGCGGCGCGATGGGCTACGGCGTGCCGGCTGCGATCGCGGCGAAGTCGCTGTATCCGGAGCGCACGGTGATCGCCTTTGCGGGCGACGGCTGCTTCATGATGGCGAGCCATGAGATCGCGACGGCCATGCAGTATGGGCTGGCGGTGATTTTCGTGGTGGTGAACAACGCGCAGTACGGCACGATCCGTATGCATCAGGAGCGGCACTATCCGCATCGCGTGCATGGCACGGGGCTCACGAACCCGGATTTCGTCGCGTATGCGCGGGCGTTTGGGGCGCACGGGGAGCGTGTGGAGGCGACCGAGCAGTTCATGCCGGCATTCGAGCGCGCGGTGGGTTCGGGGCTGCCTGCGGTCATCGAGATTCGCATTCCGCAGGATCAGAGCACGCCGGGGGCGACGCTGGAGCAGGTGCGGGAGCAGGGGAGGAAGTGAGATCTGGCTGCTTGGCTGGCTGCGTCAAGTGAAGCCACCCCAAGCGTCGGGCATTGCACCGGCTCTTGGAGAAGAGTTGAGGTCCCGGGCCGGTGAGACTTCTTAAATCCAAACTGAAGGAAGACCTCTCGCAGGCGAAAGCTCTTTTCTGGCAAACAAAGTGGAAGCGCGCGCTCCTTTATGCCGGACTGTTGGTCTGTGGCGCGCTCGTCGCCGGTATAACCAGCTTGTATGTCGTGTTGCCGGATTCGAACACACCCTGCGGCGATGAATGCGGTGGTCGAGCGTTGGCGACCGCACTTGAAAACGCGGTAGTCGGTGCGCTCGTATTCTTGTTCGCCGGCGTTTGCCTGATGCGCCGTCGGCGACGTGATCGAGTCTAGGAAGTCGATGCGCTCTAGCCAAGACAAACGGCCCGGCGTGCATTACGCACGCCGGGCCGTCCTCTTCAAGCCTTGCGACTAAGCCTTACTTCCCGCCCACGCTCTGCAACGTCGTCCACTTCCCGCCGACGACCTTATACAGCGTGATGCCGCCGTTCTTCAGATCGCCCTTCGCGTCATACGCGAGGTGATTCGTCGTCACGCCTTGCATGTCGGTCTTCGCGAGCACCGGCAGATACTTCGCCGGGTCCGTCGAGTTGGCCGCCTTCATCGCGGTGAACATGGCCATCGCACCGTCGTAGGCGTACGGCGAGTACGTCTGCACGTCTTCGTTGAAGCGCTTCTTGTACTTCGCTTCGTACGCCGCGCCGCCCGGCATTTCGTTCATCGGCAGGCCGGCGAGCGATGCCACCGTGCCGTCCGCCGCGTCGCCCGCGATCTTGATGAACGTGTCGGTCTTCACCATTTCGCCCGCCATCAGCGGCGCGCGGAAGCCGAGCGTCTTCATCTGCTTGACCATCGGCGCAGCCTGCGAATCCGCACCGCCGTAGTACACGAGGTCCGGGTTCATCGACTTGATCTTGGTCAGAATCGCCTTGAAGTCGACAGCCTTGTCGTTCGTGAATTCGCGATCGACGATCGTGCCGCCCGCCGCCTTCGCTGCCTTCTCGAACTGATCCGCGAGGCCCTGGCCGTATGCCGTGCGGTCATCGACGATGGCGATCTTCTTGACCTTCAGGTTCTTCACCGCGAACTCACCCGCGACCGAGCCTTGCTGCGTGTCCGAGGTCATCATGCGGAACGCGGTCTTGAAACCCTGCGTCGTGTATTCCGGCGCGGTGGCCATCGCGATTTCGGGGATGCCGGCGTTCGCGTAAATGCGCGATGCCGGAATGGTCGTGCCCGAGTTGAAGTGGCCCAGCATGCCCTTGATGCCGTCGTCCACGAGCTTCTGCGCGACGGTCGTGCCCGTGCGCGGGTCGGCCTGGTCGTCCGCCGAATCCAGCACGATGCGAACCGGCTTGCCGCCGATCACCGGCTTCGTCGCGTTGAATTCCTCGACCGCGAGCGTGATGCCGTTCTGGAAGTCCTTGCCGTAGTGGGCTTGCGCGCCCGTCATCGGGCCGGCGAAGCCGACCTTCACGTCGTCTGCCTGCTGTGCGAATGCGGTCCCCGCGAACGACAGGCCGGCGAGCGTCATGGCGGCTGCCAGCTTGGTCATCGTGTGCTTCATAGCTTCTCCTAATACCAGTGTGGATGGCAGCTTCTTGCCGGGATCGCCGTGCCTGCTGCCGTTTGTTTTGAATTTGTCTGAACCGGGCGCCGCAAGTCTCAACCGATCGTCATCAAATTCGCGTTACCGCCCGCCGCCGCCGTGTTCACGCTCACCGAGCGTTCCGTCAGCAGACGTTCGAGCGCGTAGTCTTCGCCGTCGTGGCCAGCGTCGGCGAACGTGCCCGCCGCGACGCCCTGCACCGATACGATCGGCCCCGGGCGCTTCGCGACTTCCTTCACCAGCGACAGCAGTTCGTCACTGTCGCCTTCGAACAGCACGGCATCGTAGCCGGCTGCCGGATCCTTGCTCACCGACGCATGCGCCTTCAGCGCGGGCGGCAGCGATGCCACCAGTTGCTCGCCCGCCGATCCCGCAAAGAGCGCCTTGTTGCCTGTCGCCAGCACCGCGGCGAATTGCGCGCGCGCGCCGCTCGCCGTCGATGCCACGCAGAACACCGTGCCCCGCGCGCTCAACGTGTACGTGTTGCGCTCGCCCGTCGGGCCGGACAGCACCGCGGTCGCGCCCGCCAGCACGTGTTGCAGATAGCCATCGCAACGCGCGGCCGTCTGCGGATCGCGTTCGCCGATGGCCCAGTCGCGCAACGCGGTAAGCGCGGCGGCGGGCGTATTGGCAGACGGCGTTTCATCGACGACGAGCGTGCTCGCGAGCGACTTCGGCAAGCCGGTCGGGCGCTTGGCCAACAGACGCTGCAAGTACAACGCGCCACCCGCCTTCGGACCCGTGCCCGACAGACCTTCGCCGCCGAACGGTTGCACGCCGACCACTGCGCCGATCACGTTGCGGTTCACGTAGATGTTGCCCACGTGCGCGCGCTGAATGACATGCGCAATGGTTTCGTCGATCCGCGTATGGATGCCGAGCGTCAGTCCGTACCCCGTCGAGCGAATTTGGTCGAGGAGTTTATCAAGAGACGCACGGCGGTAACGCACCACATGCAGCACCGGCCCGAACACTTCGCGCTTCAGCTCGTCGATGCTTTCCAGTTCGATCAGCGTCGGCGGCACGAAGGTGCCTTGGGCGCACGCATCGGGCAGCGGCTGCTGCACGACCTTGCGGCCCTTCTCGCGCATCGCCGCGATGTGCGCGTCGATGCTGCGCTTCGCATCCGCGTCGATCACGGGACCGACATCCACCGACAGGCGATCCGGATTGCCCACGGCGAGCTGCTTCATCGCGCCGGTCAGCATGTCGAGCGTGCGGTCGGCGACATCGTCCTGCAGACAGAGAACGCGCAGCGCCGAGCAGCGTTGACCGGCCGAATCGAACGAAGACTGCATCACGTCCGCGACGACCTGTTCGGCGAGCGCCGACGAATCGACGATCATCGCGTTCTGGCCGCCAGTTTCCGCGATGAGCGGGATCGGGCGGCCGTCCGAATCGAGGCGCTCCGACAGCGTCTTGTTGATCAGGCGCGCGACTTCGGTCGAGCCGGTGAACATGACGGCACGCGTGCGGGCATCGGCGACCAGCGCCGCGCCGACGGTCTCGCCATCGCCCGGCAGCAGTTGCACCGCGCCCGCCGGCACGCCGGCTTCGCGCAGAATGCGCACGGCTTGCGCGGCGATCAGCGGCGTCTGCTCGGCGGGTTTGGCGAGCACGGGATTGCCCGCCGCGAGCGCGGCCGCGACCTGACCCATGAAAATGGCCAGCGGGAAATTCCACGGGCTGATGCACACCACCGGCCCGAGCGGGCGATGCGTGTCGTTCGAGAACTCCGCGCGAATCTGCGACGCGTAGTAGCGCAGGAAATCGACGGCTTCGCGAATTTCCGCGATCGAGTTCGGCAGCGACTTGCCCGCTTCGCGCACGACGAGGCCCATCAGCGTGTGCATCTGCGCTTCGAGCAGGTCGGCGGCGCGCGAGAGGCAATCGGCGCGGTCTTCGACGGGCGTGGCCTGCCAGATCGGCGCAGCGGCCACCGCGTTCGCGAGCGCCGCGCTTACCTGTTGCGACGACGCCTCGACCACAGTGCCGACCACATCGCGGTGATCCGCCGGATTGCGAATCTCGCGCGCGACGCCGTTTTGCGGGTCGTCGCGTTCCAGCATCGGCACGGCCTGCCACGGATGATTCGCGCTTGCGAGCAGGGCCGACGACAGCGACGCCAGCCGATGTTCGTTCGACAGGTCGAGGCCCATCGAATTGAGGCGCTCGTTGCCGTAAAGCTGACGCGGCAGCGGGATCTTCGCGTGCGGCGCGCCGAGCGGCGTGATGGCTTGCGCTTCGTCGATCGGATCGCGCACGAGGTCCTTCACCGGCACCGATTCATCCGCAATGCGGTTCACGAACGACGTGTTCGCGCCGTTCTCCAGAAGACGCCGCACCAGATACGCGAGCAGCGTTTCGTGCGTGCCGACCGGCGCATACACGCGGCACGGACGGTTCAGCTTGTCGCGGCCGGTGACTTCCTCGTACAGCGGCTCGCCCATGCCGTGCAGGCACTGGAACTCGTACTGGCCGGGATAGTAGTTCTGTCCTGCGAGGTGATAGATGGCCGACAGCGTGTACGCGTTGTGCGTCGCGAATTGCGGATAGACGGCATCCGGCGCGCCGAGCAGCTTCTTCGCGCAGGCGAGATACGAGATGTCCGTATAGATCTTGCGCGTGTAGACCGGGTAGCCTTCCAGGCCGTCCACTTGCGCGCGCTTGATTTCCGTATCCCAGTACGCGCCCTTTACGAGACGAATCATCAAGCGATGACGGCTGCGGCGCGCGAGATCCACCAGATAGTCGATCACGAACGGGCAGCGCTTCTGATACGCCTGCACCACGAAGCCGATGCCGTTCCAGCCCGCCAGTTCCGGATCGAAGCACAGCGCTTCGAGCAGATCGAGCGAGAGTTCGAGACGGTCGGCTTCCTCGGCGTCGATGTTCAGGCCGATGTCATAGCGCCGCGCGAGTTGCGCCAGCGCGCGCACGCGCGGCAGCAGTTCGCTCATCGTGCGTTCTTGCTGCGAGCGCGAGTAACGGGGATGCAGCGCCGACAGCTTGATCGAAATTCCCGGGCCTTCGTAGATGCCGCGCCCGCCGGCCGCCTTGCCGATCGCGTGAATGGCCTGCTCGTACGACGCGTAGTAACGCTGCGCGTCTTCTTCCGTCGTCGCGGCTTCGCCGAGCATGTCGTAGGAATAGCGGAAACCGCGCGCTTCGAACTTGCGGCTGTTCGCGAGCGCTTCGGAGATGGTCTCGCCGGTGACGAACTGCTCGCCCATCAGACGCATCGCCATATCGACGCCCTTGCGGATCAGCGGCTCGCCGCCCTTGCCGATCATGCGCGTGAGCGCCGACGAGAGGCCGGCTTCGCTGTTCGTCGTCACGAGCTTGCCGGTGATCATCAGGCCCCACGTCGCGGCGTTGACGAACAACGACGGCGCCTGGCCCATATGCGAGCGCCAGTCGCCCTTGCTGATCTTGTCGCGAATCAGCGCGTCGCGCGTGGCGCGGTCGGGAATGCGCAGGAGCGCCTCGGCGAGGCACATCAGCGCCACGCCTTCCTGACTCGACAGCGAGAATTCGTGGATCAGACCTTCGACGCCGCCGCCCTTGCTTTTCGCGCGCAGCGTTTCGACCAGCTTCGTCGCGAGCTTTTCGGTGTCGGCGGCGACGGTGGCCGGCAGTCGCGCCTGACCGATCAGAAACGGCACGCACTCCGGCTCGGGACGGCGGTACGCCGCCGTGATCGCCGCGCGCAGCACGGACTGCGGCTGCACGTTCTGCGCGAACTCGAGGAACGGGTGCGGCGCGCCGTCTTCGTCGCCTTCGACAGTCGCGGCGTCGCTCATCTCCGACGTGCCGTTCACGCCCGAGAGTTCGGGCGGAAGCTGGCCGTGCTCGATCCGCTCCAGATACGCGAAGATCGCCTGCTTGATCAGCCAGTGAGGGGTGCGTTCCAGTCGCGTGGCGGCGTCTTTCAGCCGGGACCGCAGCAAATCGTCGACTTTCACGCCAAGGGTTGTGCTCGCCATATTTCCTTCGTTTGCCGGTCACGCTTACCCGGCCAGGGACCTAAAAGTTGGCGAATCGTACTCCGCTGATATAAAAGGTGCAACCAGCATTTTCGAGACGGTTGCACCGCGTCGAAACGCTTGTGGGGCGGGCTTCTCCGTGGTTTTTCGGATGCTTGTCCGGCGGCGGAAATCGCCTAGTAGTTTCCCTAACCCACTCTTTTTTGGGACAACCCCTAAGTAAATGCCTCCCCGCTGCCGATATAAAGCGATGCGCGCCGTCCGGCGCTACAAAAGCAGCTACGGGGAACGACAACATGAGCACGTGGATGGTGGTGGTCGGGGTTTGGGCGATGTTCGCGCTTTGCATGGTGCTGTTCGTGCGCGGAGCGTCGTCGCGTACGCATCGTGTCGACGATACGCGCGACGAGGCGACGCCGGTTCGCGGCGGCGCGGAGGCATCGCGCGCGAAAGTCTGACGAGCGGCGGGCGGCCCGCCGCGTTTTACACGTCGAGCGGGTCGACTTCCACGTTCCAGCGCAGCACGCCTTTGAGCGAGCGCAGCACCGGCTGCCACGCTCGCAGCGCCGTTTGCAGCGCGGCGCGCGAGCCGCTTTCCACCAGCAGTTGCGCGCGGTGCACGTTGAACACCTTGACGATGGTGAGCGGCACGGGATCGTAGACGGTCACGCGGTCCGCGCCGGGCAACGGCGCGAACGCCGCGGCGGCGTCTTCGAGAAACGCGATCGCGGCTTCGAGCGTGCGGCCTTCGGCGCGCAGCATCGCCTGATAGACGAAGGGCGGCAGGCGCGCGTCCCGTCGCTCGGCAAGCGTGGCGTTCGCGAATCCGACGTAGTCTTGTCGCGACAATGCGAGATAAAGCGCGTGGCGCGGATAGCGCGTCTGGATCAGCACTTCGCCCGGCAGCCCGGCGCGGCCGGCGCGGCCGCTGACCTGCGTCAGTTGCGCGAAGAGCCGTTCGCTCGCGCGGAAGTCGTGCGAGAAGAGCGCCGTGTCTGCATTCAGCACGCCGACGAGCGTGACACGCCGGAAATCGTGTCCTTTCGCGATCATCTGCGTGCCGACGAGAATATCGACCTCGCCCGCGTGGACGTCGGAAAACAGCGCCTGCGCGCTGCCTTTGCGCCGCGTGCTGTCGGCGTCGATGCGCAGCACGCGCGCGCCCGGCACCACGATCGCGAGCGTTTCCTCGACGCGCTGCGTGCCACGGCCCATCGGCGCGATATCGATATTGCCGCAATCCGGGCACGACTTCGGAATGCGCGATTCCCAGCCGCAGTGGTGGCAGCGCAGCGCGCGCTCCGGCTTATGCAGCACGGCATAGGCGCTGCAACGCGGGCAGCCCGCGACCCAGCCGCAGGCGTCGCACGAGAGGATCGGCGCGTAGCCGCGTCGGTTCAGAAAGACGAGGCTCTGCTCGCCGCGCTCCAGCCGCGATTTCAGCGCCGCGATGAGCGGCCCCGACAGCCCTTCGACTGACGCCCGGCCGCGCCGGTGCTCTTCCTCCAGATCGATGAGCCGCACGGTCGGCAGCGCGGCGTCGGTCACCGCGCGGCGCGTCAGTGTGAGTCGCGTGTAGCGGCCCTGCTCGGCCTGCCACCAGGTTTCGAGCGAGGGCGTCGCGGACCCGAGCACCACGGGAATCTCCAGTTGCTTCGCGCGATACACCGCCAGATCGCGCGCAGAGTAGCGCAAGCCTTCCTGTTGCTTATAGGCCGGATCGTGTTCCTCGTCGACGACGATCATCGCGAGGCTCGGCATCGACGCGAGAATGGCGAGCCGCGTGCCGAGCACGATTCGCGCGCTGCCGGTGTGAGCCGCGAGCCAGTTGCGCGCGCGCTCGCCTTCAGCGAGACCGCTGTGCATCGTGACGATGGAATCCGGCGCCAGCGCGGCGAATCGCTGGCGAAAAGCGGCTTCGAACTGTGGCGTGAGATTGATTTCCGGAACGAGGACGAGCGCCTGCGCATCGGGCCGCGCCGCGAGCAACCCGGCGAGCGCGTGGAGATAGACCTCGGTCTTGCCGCTACCCGTCACGCCGTGCAGCAGGAACGGCGCGAAGCCCTGCGCGCCCGCGATGGCATCGACGGCTTCGCGTTGTTCGTCGGTGAGTTGCGGAAGCGACGCCCCGCCGGTCGGCGAAGACGGCGCGTCGGGCCGTGTCGGTTCGCCTTGCGCGGCGCGTTCGATCCAGCCGCGCGCGAGCCAGTCGTCGAAAGTGGCGGACGCCTTCGGATGCATCGCGCGAGCGTCGGATAGGGTAAACAACTCATGTTCCGCGAGCGCCGTGGCCAGACGGCGCAGCGCGTGAGCGCGCACCGGCAGCGCGTCCGGGAGCGCATCGCGGCCGGCGGGGAGCAGCCGGAAACGCTCCTCGACCGCGAGCAGCCGATCCCAGCGCGAGGCGTCGCGCAACGCTTGCGGGAGCGCCGGCAGCGCCACTTCGCCCAGTCCGCGCTGGTAATATTCCGCCGCGAAATGCGCGAGCGCGATCCACTGCGCGGAAAGCGGCGGGCATTCGCGGCACATGCGCATCACGTCGCGCAACTTATTCGGCGGTACGTCGGTGGCGGACGTCACTTCGCAGATCAGCCCGACGACGTCGCGCCGTCCGAACGGCACCTCGACGAGTGCGCCGACGGCCGGTCCGCCGGCCAGCGCGTAGCGGTAGTCGAACAGCACGGGCATGGGCTGATCGACGGCAACACGCACAAAGACGTCCGTCATCGCGCCAAGCGCCCGCAAGGCCCCGCACTCGCGGCGCGCGACGGCAGCACAAGACTCGCGGCGACGAAGTTAAAGTGAAACGTCAAAGTCGGCGCGAAGTGTGCGGTTTTTTCTGGTTTTCCACCGCTTTCCACAGCCCTGTGGATAACTTTGTTGAGAAGTTCCGCGCGGCCCGCCGCAAAGAATGTCACGGATCGCTTGCGTGCGTTTGCCCACATATCGGACAAGACTCTTATAAGTTGTTTGGAATCAGCGACTTAGGCGAAGAATAGCGAGTTTTTATGGGCTATGCGCGTCGATACGTCTGATGGCGCGACGCAACGAACAAAATGTGCATAAGTCAATCTTGACATCGCGAGAGACCGCGAACGGCGGGCGATTCCGATTGCACCGCCGCGCACGTCGGCCGAGCCGCCTGTGGACGTTCGCTGCACCGCAGCATGGCCCGTTATCGAGCGACGCCGCGCGCCCGCATCTCGCGACTGTACCGATGCACTTCGTCGACCAGTTCGGCGACGTGCTCCGGCGGCGTGAACTGCGAAATGCCGTGCCCCAAATTGAACACGTGGCCCGGAAAATTTCCGAAGCTGTCCAGGACGCCCCGCGCTTCGGCGCGAATGGCTTCTGGCGGCGCAAAAAGCACGGCCGGATCGATATTGCCTTGCAGCGCGACGCGACCGCCGACGCGCTCACGCGCCGCGCCCAGGTTCACCGTCCAGTCGAGGCCGACCGCATCCACGCCCGTGGCGGCGATCTCGTCGAGCCACAGCCCGCCGCCCTTCGTGAACGTGATGACCGGAACGCGCGCCCCGTCGTGTTCGCGCTTCAGACCGGCGACGACCTTCGAGATGTAGTCGAGCGAAAAGCGTTGATACGCGCCGTCGGCAAGCGCCCCGCCCCACGTATCGAAGATCATGACCGCCTGCGCACCCGCTTCGATCTGCGCGTTCAGATACGCGGTGACGGCCTGCGCATTGATGTCGAGAATGCGGTGCATGAGATCGGGCCGCGCGTAAGCCATCGCCTTCACGGTCCGGTGATCGTCCGAGCCGCCGCCTTCGACCATGTAGCACGCGAGCGTCCACGGGCTGCCGGAAAAACCGATAAGCGGCACCTTCTGGCGGCCTTGCGCGTCGGTGAGCGCGCGGCGGATCTGGCTCACGGCGTCGGTCACATAGCGCAGCGTCGCGTCGATGTCCGGCACCGAGAGACGCTTCACGTCCTCTTCCGTGCGCACCGTGCGTTCGAAACGCGGACCTTCGCCCTGCACGAAATTCAGGCCGAGGCCCATCGCGTCAGGGACGGTGAGGATGTCGGAGAAGAGAATCGCGGCGTCGAGCGGATAGCGTTCGAGCGGCTGCAGCGTGACTTCGGTGGCGAAGTCCGGATTCTTCGCGAGGCCGAGGAAACTGCCGGCGCGCGAGCGCGTGGCGTTGTATTCGGGCAGATAACGGCCGGCCTGACGCATCAGCCAGATCGGCGTGTATTCGGTCGGCTGGCGCAGCAGCGCACGCAAAAAGGTGTCGTTGAGAAGAGTGTGTGCCACGTCGCTCGATGCCGAAGCCTGAAGAATCGTCCATTCTACCGGACCGGCTGCCCGATTTCGCAGCAGCGCGGCGGCAAATCGGCGCGCGTCGCGAGCTTTTCGAGATGATTTGCAGACGCACGGACGCTCGTTATCATCGATGGCCGCCGGCGTCGTCGCGGCCCATCACAACTAGAACCAGGAGCAACGATGAAACGCATGTCCTTCAGTCTTGCCGCTTGCGCGCTGACTTGGCCGCTTCTCGCATCGAGCGTCGCGGACGCCCAGACCGTTCAAGGCGGCAGCGTCGTGCAAGCCGCGCCCGCGTACGCCTCGCGGCTCGACGAAGTGCTCGCGCGCCACACGCTGCGCGTCTGCACGACGGGCGACTACAAGCCGTATTCGTTCTTGCGGCCGGACGGTCAGTTCGAAGGCATCGACATCGACCTCGCGGACAGTCTCGCGAAGTCGCTCGGCGCGAAAGCCGATTACGTCAAGACGTCGTGGTCGAATCTGATGAACGACTTCGTCGCGAAGTGCGATATCGCGGTCGGCGGCGTCTCGACGACACTGGAGCGGCAGAAGCGCGCGTTCTTCACCGCGCCGTACATGGAAGACGGCAAGACGCCGATCGTGCGTTGCGGCGACGTCGACAAGTTTCAGACCGTCGCGCAGATCGACCAGCCGAACGTGCGCACGATCGTCAATCCGGGCGGCACCAACGAACGGTTCGCGAAGCAATATTTCTCGCACTCGCAGCTGATCGAGTATCCGGACAACGTGACGATCTTCAAGCAGATACTCGACGGCCGCGCCGACGTCATGGTCACGGACGCCTCCGAGACGCTGCTTCAGCAGAAGCTGAATCCCGGCCTGTGCTCGGTGCATCCGGACAAGCCGTTCCAGTTCGGCGAAAAGGCGTATCTGCTGCCGCGCGGGGACGTCGCGTGGCAGCAGTATGTGGATCAGTGGCTGCACCTCGCGCGCTCGACCGGCGAGTTTCAGACCGTCGTCGACAAGTGGTTGAAGTAACGCGTTAGCGATCCGCGCGCAGCAGTTCGCCCGCGCGCTCGCCGATTTGCCGCAACCAGTCTAGCGCCGCGTCGGACTGCGCATGCAGGCGGCCGAAGCCATGCGTCATGTTCGTCGCGTCGATCAGTTCGACGCGACCGCCGTTGGCTTCGAGGAAGCGCTGAAGCTCGTAGGCGTCGTCGTAGAGCGGATCGTAGGCGGCCGCGACGATCAAGGCGCGCGCCGGCGTCCGCTCGTACGGCTCGGCAAGCGGGAACGCGCGCACGTCGTGCTCGTCGGGCGCGGCGCCGGACAGGAACTGCGTCCAGTACCAGCGCATTTCGTCGTTGGTGAGGCCCGGCCCGTTTGCGTTGGCAAGACAGCTCGGGCTCTCGAACTGGCGTCGCATCACCGGATACAGCAGCAGTTGCACGTTGACGAGGCCCGCCACGCGCTGGTTCGCGCCGCGCGCCGCGACGACCGCCAGATGCGCGCCCGCGCTGTCGCCGCCGACGCCCAGCCGGTCCGTCGCGAAGCCGAGCCGCGAGCGATGTTCCGCCAGCCACAGAAGCGCGTCCAATGCGTCGTCGCACGGAGCCGGAAACGGATGCTCCGGCGCGAGCCGGTAATCGACGCTCGCGACGGCACACTGCGCATCGAGCGCGAGCCGCGCGACGAGGCCGTCGTGCGTCTCGATGTCGCCCACCACCCAGCCGCCCCCGTGAAAGTAGACGAGCAACGGCAGCGGTCCGCTTGCCGCCTTCGGCCGATAAATGCGCGCAGCAAGCGTGCGGCTTTGTAAAGAAACGTCAAGGTCCTCGACGGCGATCGCGTCGTCGCGCTTGCCCGAATAGGCCTGCGCGACCGCCTTGAAGCGCTGGCGCACGGCGGATGCACCCGCGTCGGGGCCGAGCGGCGGGAAGGCTTCCGCGACGCGGCTGTAATACTGAAGAAGGTCCGAATCGATCGTCATGCACGTCTCCAATTAGTGTTTTGCGAGTGGCGGCGCATTGAAAACACACCAAAAAATCGTTTTCATGCGTCCGCCCGTGCTATTTTTCTGAAGAATAGCCAAATCGGCCGCCGCCGTTTAAACTGCATTTTGCACTGGCGTCCGGGCAAATGAATAAATGGCCCGATTAACTCGCAATAAATGGCCAGACATTAGCGGTTTCAGGGGAGAATGTTTAGCTCGACAATTATGCACCTTGGGTTACAACCTGAAACACTTTGTTACGGCCGTCGTCAATCAATTCGCCCACAATCTGTTCAAACGGTTTCAACACGGGTGGTCTCGATTGCGCTGCGGAAACCGCAACGCAAATCGCAAGCCGGCATGGTCCGGCGCTCCGAATAGGGGGCATCCGTGTTGGGATCGTTCTTCGGTTTGAAGGCAGAACCGAAGCTCCCACAGTTGGTCTCCTCGCGCTAACCCCGTAGCGTGTGGTTTTTAGCGGGCTCCAGGCCCGCTTTTTTTTCGCCTCGACAAACGTTTGCGCGCTTGCGCCACGGGCGTTTGTCGTATTGTTTGCCCATGACAGAAGGGAGCGCGCTGCGCTCCCTTTGTCGTTTGCCGGCCGTCTGGACACCTCGATCAGGCGGTTTTCGCTTCGGTCAGCTTCAGTTCGTCGATCATCTGCGCGCGCATCACGAACTTCTGCACCTTGCCGGTGACCGTCATCGGCAACTCGTCGACGAAACGGATATAGCGCGGAATCTTGTAGTGCGCGATCTGCCCTTCGCAAAAAGCCCGGATTTCCTGCTCCGTCGCCTGCTCACCCGGACGCACCACGATCCATGCGCAGACTTCCTCGCCGTACTTCGCGTCGGGCACGCCGAAAACCTGAACCGACTGGATCTTGGGATGGCGGAACAAGAATTCTTCGATCTCGCGCGGATAAATGTTCTCGCCGCCGCGTATCAGCATGTCCTTTAACCGCCCGACGATATTGCAGTAACCCTCGGCGTCGAGCGTCGCGAGATCGCCAGTGTGCATCCAGCCATCGACAATCGCCTCGCGCGTCTTGGCTTCGTCGCCCCAATAGCCTTTCATCACCGAATAACCGCGCGTGCAAAGTTCGCCCGTTTCCCCGACCGGCACGATTTGCCCGAGCGCATCGACGATCTTTACCTCCAGATGCGGCTGAATGCGGCCGACAGTGGCTGTGCGCTTGTCGAGCGGGTCCGTCGTCGAGCTGTGGAACGAAACGGGGCTCGTCTCCGTCATGCCGTAGGCGATGGTGATCTCGCTCAGGTGCATCTTCGACACGACGCGCTTCATCGTTTCGATCGGACACGGCGAGCCCGCCATGATGCCCGTGCGAAGGCGGCTCAGGTCGTACTTCGCAAAGTCGGGGTGATCCAGTTCCGCGATGAACATCGTCGGCACGCCGTGCAGCGCGGTGCAGCCCTCTTCGTGGACGGCGGCGAGCGTCGCAGCGGGATCGAACGCTTCGCCGGGAAAGACCATCGCCGCGCCCGTCGATACGCACGCGAGCACCGCCAGCACCATGCCGAAGCAGTGATACAGCGGCACGGGAATGCAGAGCGAATCAGCTTCGGTCAGCCGCATGGCCATCGCGATATAGCGCGCGTTGTTGACGATGTTCCGATGCGTGAGCGTCGCGCCCTTCGGGTTGCCGGTGGTACCGCTCGTGAACTGGATGTTGATCGCGTCGTGGGCGTCGAGTTTCGCTTCGAGCGCGTCGAGCCGCCCAGTGTCGAGCGCGGCGCGGCCCCGGCGCATGACGTCGTCGAAATTCAGCATGCCTGGCGTGGTGCCGTCGCCCATGCGAATCACTGTGCGCAGCGCAGGCAGCTTGGCCGCGTGCAGGTCGTTGAGCTCGGCGTCGGACAACTCGGGCGCGAGTGCCTGAAGCATGTCGAGATATTTCGACGTCTTGAACTGCTCGGCCGCGATGATGGCCGTGCAACCGACCTTCTGCAGCGCGTATTCCAGTTCGGCCAGCCGATACGCCGGGTTGATGTTCACCAGCACGGCGCCGATGCGCGCGGTAGCAAACTGCGTCAGCAGCCATTCAGCGCGATTCGGCGACCAGATGCCGACGCGATCGCCCGCTTTGAGGCCGAGCTGCAGCAGCGCGGTCGCGAGCGCGTCGACCTCATTGGCGAACTCGCGCCACGTCCAGCGGATGTTTTGTTCGCGGAACACGACGGCCGGTCGGTCTGGAAAGCGCGCGACCGTTTCTAGAAGAAAGCGCGAGACGGTGGCATCGCTGAGCGGGATATCGGTCGCGCCGCGGACATAAGAGAGGCCGTCGCGCGGTTCGATCTGCGCGCCGGCGTGCGTCGGTTCGTGTGCCATCGATGGACTCCGCCCGGATGAAGGCTAATTGGAAGGCCATTGTGCATGGCGACGCCGGGAGCGGGCATTCAGTGTTACCCGCAATGCTTGCCGGTCGGACCGGTCGAGGCTTCGCGGAATCAATGCGTTAGGCGCATAAGGAAAGGTCGCACATCCGATATGCACATTTGCCGAGGCATGCACGCATAAAAAAAGCAGCCCGGAGGCTGCTTCCTTGACCCGCGAATGTGCGTCTCGCTCAGTGCTTCGCGTGCGCCTTGCGCAGACGCTGAATCGCTGCGAGCTGCGCCGCGGCGTACGCCAGTTCGGCTTGCGCCGTAGCGTACTCGAGTTCGGATGCGTTGTTCTGCATCGCTTCCTCGGCGCGCTTCTTCGCTTGCTCGGCCTTCGCTTCGTCCAGATCGGCGCCGCGGATGGCGGTGTCGGCCAGCACGGTCACGATGCCCGGCTGAATCTCCAGAATGCCGCCCGCGACGAACACGAACTCTTCCGAGCCGTCTTCCGCCTCGATGCGCACCGCGCCCGGACGAATGCGCGTGATAAGCGGCGTGTGGCCGGGCAGAATGCCGAGCTCACCGGACTCGCCCGGCA
Source organism: Caballeronia sp. Sq4a (assembly GCF_023170545.1). NCBI lineage: Bacteria > Pseudomonadati > Pseudomonadota > Betaproteobacteria > Burkholderiales > Burkholderiaceae > Caballeronia > Caballeronia sp. Sq4a. The sequence goes on from NZ_CP084250.1 coordinate 2,807,335, forward strand.
GCGCGACGAACTTCGCCTGGCCCGAGAAGATCTGCTCTTCCGCGCTGACGACGTCTACTTTGATGGTTGCCATGTTGTCCAACTCCTGGGTTGAGCGTAGTTCGAGGACGCTAGCGCGAGCCGGCGTCCGCTTCGTTACACCCGACCTTTACTGGATCTTCTTGGCCTTTTCGAAGGCTTCGTCGATCGTGCCAACCATGTAGAACGCCTGTTCCGGCAGGTGATCGCATTCGCCTTCCACGATCATCTTGAAGCCGCGAATGGTTTCCTTCAGCGGCACGTACTTGCCCGGCGAACCCGTGAACACTTCGGCGACGTGGAACGGCTGCGACAGGAAACGCTGGATCTTGCGAGCGCGCGCGACCGACAGCTTGTCTTCCGGCGACAGTTCGTCCATGCCCAGAATGGCGATAATGTCGCGCAGTTCCTTGTAGCGCTGCAGCGTTTGCTGCACGCCGCGCGTGATCGAGTAATGCTCTTCGCCGATCACGTTCGGGTCGATCTGACGCGAGGTCGAATCGAGCGGGTCCACGGCCGGATAGATACCGAGCGAAGCGATATCACGCGACAACACGACGGTTGCGTCCAGGTGGCCGAAGGTCGTAGCCGGCGACGGGTCGGTCAAGTCGTCCGCAGGGACGTACACGGCCTGAACCGACGTGATCGAGCCGGTCTTGGTCGACGTGATGCGCTCTTGCAGCTTGCCCATTTCTTCAGCCAGCGTCGGCTGATAGCCCACTGCCGACGGCATACGGCCGAGCAGTGCCGACACTTCCGTGCCTGCCAGCGTGAAACGGTAGATGTTGTCCACGAAGAACAGCACGTCGAGACCTTCGTCACGGAAGTGCTCGGCCATCGTCAGGCCAGTCAGCGCGACGCGCAGACGGTTGCCCGGCGGCTCGTTCATCTGGCCGTACACCAGCGCGACCTTGTCCAGAACGTTCGAGTCCTTCATTTCGTGATAGAAGTCGTTCCCTTCACGGGTACGCTCGCCAACGCCCGCGAACACGGAGTAACCGCCGTGTTCCTTCGCGATGTTGTTGATCAGTTCCATCATGTTCACGGTCTTGCCCACGCCGGCGCCACCGAACAGACCCACCTTGCCGCCCTTCGCGAACGGGCAGATCAGGTCGATAACCTTGATGCCGGTTTCCAGCAGTTCCGTCGACGGCGACAGCTCGTCGAACGAAGGCGCTTGCTGGTGAATCGAACGCAGGTTGGTCGATTCGATCGGGCCCGCTTCGTCGATCGGACGGCCGAGCACGTCCATGATGCGGCCGAGCGTCGGCTTGCCGACCGGCACGCTGATGGGCTTGCCGGTGTTCTTGACCATCGTGCCGCGGCGCAGGCCGTCGGATGCACCCAGACAGATGGTGCGGACCACGCCGTCGCCCAGCTGCTGCTGGACTTCGAGCGTCAGTTCCGTGCCTTCCAGAATGAGCGCGTCGTAAATCTTCGGCATTTTCGCACGCGGAAATTCCACGTCGATAACGGCGCCGATGCACTGTACGATCTTGCCTTCTACCAAAGCAGTAGTACTCATCGCATTTCCTTTAGATACTGTGTTCTTTCACGCGGTCAGCAAAATCAGACCGCCGCGGCGCCGCCGACGATTTCCGACAATTCTTTCGTAATCGCTGCCTGACGGCTCTTGTTGTAGACGAGCTGCAGTTCGTTGATCACGCTCTTCGCGTTGTCCGACGCCGCCTTCATCGCGACCATGCGCGCGGATTGTTCCGACGCCATGTTCTCCGCGACCGCCTGATAGACGAGCGCCTCGACGTAGCGCACGAGCAGGTCGTCCACCACGGTTTGCGCGTCCGGCTCGTAGATGTAATCCCACGACGTCTTCGGCGTTTCGGCTTCGCTTTCCTGCTTATGCAGATCGTCGATCGACAGCGGCAGAAGTTGCTCGATCACCGGCTCCTGCTTCATCGTGTTGACGAAGCGCGTGTACGCCAGGTACACCGCGTTGACCTTGCCTTCCGAATACAAGTCGAGCTGCACCTTGATCGCGCCGATCAGCTTTTCCAGATGCGGCGTGTCGCCCAATTGCGTGACTTGCGACACGACACGGGCGCGCAGCCGGTTCAGAAAGCCGAGTCCCTTGCCGCCGATGGCCGACGCCTCGATGGATACGCCGCTCTGATCCAGTTCCTTGATGCGGTTCAGGGACGCACGCAAGATGTTCGTGTTCATGCCGCCGCACAGACCCTTGTCGGTCGTGACGAGGATCAGGCCAGCCGCTTTCGCGCCGTCGTTCTTCACCATGAACGGGTGACGATACTCGGGGTTCGCGGCGCTCATGTGCGCTGCGATTGCGCGGACTCGGTCAGCGTACGGACGGGCGGAACGCATGCGCTCCTGGGCGCGGCGCATCTTGGATGCGGCGACCATTTCCATCGCTTTCGTGATCTTGCGCGTGTTCTGCACGCTCTTGATCTTGCCGCGAATTTCCTTCATTCCAGCCATTGCTTACTCCTTGATCGAAGCCGCGCGGCGGTCATCCGATGATGCGCCGCGCGTTGCTCCTCAGTCCCGATCAATAAGCGCCCGACTTCTTGAAGTCCTTCAGCGCGGCATGCAGCGCGCCTTCGTCGTCCTTCGACAAGTCTTTGTTGTCTTCGATGCGCTTAATCAGATCGGCATGGCTCGTCTTCAGGTATTCGCGCAGGCCCTTTTCGAACGGCAGCACTTGCGCAACTTCCAGATCGTCGAGATAGCCGTTGTTGGCCGCGAACAGCGACACCGACAGTTCCCACACCTGCAGCGGCTGATATTGCGGCTGCTTCAGCAGTTCCGTTACGCGGCGGCCGCGCTCGAGCTGCTTGCGGGTGGCTTCGTCGAGGTCCGACGCGAACTGCGCGAACGCGGCGAGTTCACGATACTGCGCGAGGTCGGTACGGATACCGCCCGACAGCTTCTTCACGACCTTGGTCTGAGCCGCGCCACCGACGCGCGACACCGACACGCCCGCGTTGATCGCAGGGCGGATACCGGCGTTGAACAGGTCGGTTTCCAGGAAGATCTGGCCGTCGGTAATCGAGATCACGTTCGTCGGAACGAACGCGGTCACGTCGCCGGCTTGCGTTTCGATGACCGGCAGCGCCGTCAGCGAACCGCTCTTGCCCTTCACTTCGCCGTTCGTGAACTTCTCGACGTACTCTTCCGAGACGCGGGCCGCGCGCTCGAGCAGACGCGAGTGCAGATAGAACACGTCACCCGGATAGGCTTCACGGCCCGGCGGACGGCGCAGCAGCAGCGAGATCTGGCGATACGCCCATGCTTGCTTGGTCAAGTCGTCATACACGATCAGCGCGTCTTCGCCGCGATCGCGGAAGTATTCGCCCATCGTGCAGCCGGCGTACGGCGCGAGGTACTGCATCGCTGCCGATTCCGAAGCGGAAGCCGCGACGACGATGGTGTAAGCCATTGCGCCGGTTTCTTCGAGCTTGCGCACCACGTTCATGATCGACGAAGCCTTCTGGCCGATCGCGACGTAGATACAGATGAGGTTCTTGCCCTTCTGGTTGATGATCGCGTCGACAGCCACGGCGCTCTTGCCGCACTGGCGGTCGCCGATGATCAGCTCGCGCTGGCCGCGGCCGATCGGCACCATCGCGTCGATCGACTTCAGACCCGTCTGCACCGGCTGCGACACCGACTTACGCCAGATCACGCCCGGCGCGATCTTTTCGATAGCGTCGGTCATCTTGGCGTTGATCGGGCCCTTGCCGTCGATCGGGTTGCCGAGCGCATCGACCACGCGGCCGATCAGTTCCGGGCCGACCGGCACTTCGAGAATGCGGCCCGTCGTCTTGACGATGTCGCCTTCCGTGATGTGCTCGTACTCGCCCAGAATAACGGCGCCGACGGAGTCACGTTCGAGGTTCAGTGCAAGACCGATGGTGTTGCCCGGAAACTCGAGCATTTCGCCCTGCATCACGTCCGACAGGCCGTGGATACGCACGATACCGTCGGTCACGGAGATCACGGTGCCCTGGTTGCGAACGTCCGCGCTCGCTTCAAGGCCCTGGATCCGGCTCTTGATCAGCTCGCTGATCTCAGAGGGATTGAGTTGCATTATTCGCTCCTGATAGTCAATTCTGTTGCGTGCCAGCTAAGGCGCTTCCAAGAAGCGTCAGGCGGTGAGCGCCGTCTGCATGCTGGCTAGGCGCGCGCGGACCGAGGTATCGAGCACTTCGTCGCCGACCGTCACGCGAACGCCGCCGATCAGCGACTGATCGATTTCGACAATCGGTTTCAGCTTGCGCTCGAACTTGCGTTCGAGGCTTGCGACCAGGTCGTTCAACTGTGCGCCTTCGAGGGGGAACGCGCTGACGATATGCGCGTCGGCCGCACCTTCACGGGCGTTCTTCAGCTCGTCGAACTGGACGGCGATTTCCGGCAGCAGCGGCAGACGATGGTTGTCCACCAGCATGCGCACGAAGTTCTTTGCCTGAGCGTTGCCCTGAGCGAGCGGCGACTTCACCGCGGCGAGCAGCAAGTCGGTGATCTGCTCGCGGCTCACTTTCGGGCTCGAGGCGACCGATTCCACTTCGGGCAGACGCGCAACCTGTGCCAGCTCCTCGACGAAGGTGGACCAGCCCGCGAGATCGCCGGTTTCGGCCACGCGGAACAGCGCTTCTGCGTAAGGACGAGCGATGGTTGCAAATTCGGCCATGATCAGAGCTCGGTTTTGAGTTGATTCAGCAGATCGGCGTGAGCCTTCTGATCGACTTCGCGTCTCAGAATTTGCTCTGCGCCCTTCACGGCCAGCGCCGCGACTTCGGCACGCAGGGCTTCACGCGCCTTGACGATTTGCTGGTCGGCGTCCGCCTTGGCCTGCGCGATGATGCGCGCGGCTTCGGCTTGCGCGTTGGCCTTGATTTCTTCGGCGACGGCTGCGGCGCGCTTCTCGGCGTCAGCAATGCGCTGCTGGCCGTCGTTGCGAGCCTGCGCGAGTTCCTGGTCGACGCGCTTGTGCGCGGCTTCCAGCTCCGCCTTGCCCTTGTCGGCGGCGGCGAGGCCGTCGGCAATCTTCTTCGAGCGCTCGTCGAGGGCGTTGATCAACGGCGGCCACACGAACTTCATCGTGAACCACGCGAGGATCAGAAACACGACCATTTGCGCAAACAGGGTTGCGTTGAGATTCACGGTGTTTCCTTAAACGTTGCTTGATCGGAGAGTGAAACGGTTAAAAGGCGCTAACCGGCTGTTGTGCTCGATCAGCGCCTCACCCGTTCCGTTCTGCGTCCTGTCAAAAATTCGGACGCGCACTTCCGAGAAACCTCAGCCTGCGAGACGCGCGAGCAGCGGGTTCGCGAACGCAAACAGCATTGCCACACCAACGCCGATCAGGAACGCCGCGTCGATCAGACCAGCCAGCAGGAACATCTTGGTCTGCAGCGGGTTCATCAGTTCCGGCTGGCGGGCGCACGCTTCAATGTACTTGCCGCCCATCAGACCGATACCGATACAGGCGCCGATTGCACCCAGGCCGATGATGATGCCGATACCGACGGCGGTCAGACCCTGGATGTTGGCGATGAAAGCTTGCATGATCACTCCTTTGATTAAAGACTTTGGAACTGGATTTATAAAAATTAAAACTGTGATTCTTTGACGATTCCGGACCCGGGCACGCTCACGTTAGTGCGTGTCATGCGCCTGGCCGAGATACACCAGCGTCAGCATCATGAAAATGAAGGCCTGCAGGAACACGATCAGGATGTGGAACACTGCCCACACCGTGCCCGCGATCACATGGCCAATGAAGCCGAGCACGGACAGGTTCGCACCGAAGGTCCACATGCTGCCGAGAAGCGCGATCAGCAGGAACAGCAGCTCGCCGGCGTACATGTTGCCGAAAAGTCGCATGCCGAGGGAAACCGTTTTGGCGGCGAACTCGATGATGTTCAGCGCGAGGTTCGGAATCCACAGAACCGGATGCGAGCCGAACGGAGCGGACAGCAGTTCGTGCACGAAACCGCCGGCGCCCTTGATCTTGATGTTGTAGTAGAGCATTAGCAGCAAGACGCCCAGCGCGATGCCGATGGTGCCGTTGAGGTCGGCCGTCGGCACGATGCGATGATGCGGAAGCGCGTGCTCGAGCCCGAGCCAGCCGATCACGCGGCCAGGCAAGTCAACGGGGATGAAGTCGAGCGAGTTCATCAGCGCGACCCAGACGAACACGGTCAGCGCGAGCGGCGCGATGAAACGGCGGCTGCCGTGAATCATCGACTTCGACTGGTCCTCGACCATTTCCACGAGCATTTCGATTGCGCACTGGAAACGGCCGGGGACGCCGGACGTTGCCTTGCGCGCAGCCAGGCCCAGAATGATGATGGTCAAAAGGCCGCATACGATGGACCAGAACAGCGTGTCCAGATTCCAGACGTGGATGTCGAAGATCGACGTCTGCGGATGCGTGGAAAGATTCTGCAAGTGGTGCGCAATGTACTCGGACGGATCCAGAGCGTGCGTTCCTTCGCTAGCTGCCATATCGTTAAAGCCACCCAAATTGTCAAAAATCTTTCGCCGCCTTCGCTTCCGAGCCGCCGCTTCGCGTCGCGGCTCCGGGGCGAGAGGCCCGTGTGCGGAACGCGTTCCGCACTCATGTTCATGCTACCTACGGCCACGCTGCGCCGCACTTACCCGGGAGGTCATGAAGACCGGCCGCCGCAAGGTCATCGCAGCGCCATGGCCACCCAGTACGCTTTCAGCGCGACGATGTACGTGACGAGCAACGGCAGCCACAGCGCGCTCTTATACCAGAGCGCGACGGCGACGAACATAGCAATCGTCGCTCCCATCTTGACGCCTTCGCCGATCATCCAGCTCATGATCGTCTCCGCGCCGCTTTTCGCCTTCAGGCGCGCGGCGAACAGAGCCGCAGGCACCCAGGCGATCGCTCCTCCCAGAAAGGCGGACAGCGCAGCATCGCCCGGCGGCTTGTAAAACAGCCACCAAAGCAGCGTCGCACCCAGGGACAAAACCATTTGCGCCGCCACGACGCGATACGGCGTGACACGCGATGGACGACTCACTTGCGGGCCGAACAGCTTTTCTGCCTGATCCCGTGTGAGCGGAACGATATTGTTATCTTGCGCTTCGGCGTCCCACGAGTCGTCAGTCGAATTGCGCGGCTGATTTCCGGTGGCGTGGTTATCGCCGGTCGAGCGAGCACTGACTTGCATGTTTCGTTCGCGCATGTGCGTCGCATTTGCCCGAGGTCCGCGCGCGAAGTACTCGCGCTCGGCTTCAGGCCTTCAACCCAGTGTCCGGAGAATCACCTTGCGCTTTCGCGGCGCTTTCGAGGTGGCCTAGCTGATAAATCCGGGGGATTGTAAGCGATTGTTGTCACGGATTCAATAGTTTAGGTGCGTCAAAAGCCAAGCGGACGAACCTTAAAAAACGGTCTCAAAACCAAGATTTTTCTTGCGATTGCAAGCAGATTTTCAGATTGAAACCGATTGCGTCGGACGCTTCAAACAAGCGCCCAGCCGATCACCATGGCCGCGATCCAGAACGGTATCGACACGACGTGGAACGGCGTCCACATGCCTTTCTCGCCCGACAGACGCACGGCGATGAGATTCGCGAGCGAGCCGATTGCCACGCCGAACCCGCCGACGCTCACGCCGAACGCGAGCGCGCGCCAGTCCTTCGAGAACTCCGCGAGCACGATGGCCGCCGGCACGTTACTGATGCCCTGCGAGAGCACCGCGCCGGCGGCGAATGCGCGAACCGGCGAGTGGATGCCGATGCGCGCAATGGCATCGTGGATGGTCGGCAACGCGGCAGCACTGCGAAGCACGATGAACATCAGCACGAAGATGAGCAGCAGGAGGTAGTCGATCTTCAGCACGACCTCGCGTCGCCAGAGAAGGAAGCCGACGGCCAGCGCTGCCAGCGCCGGTCCCGCGTGATGCGCATCCGCCAGCGCGACGAAAACGCCGAACGCGACGATGCTGATGCCGCATAGTCCCCGGTCTACGCGATGCGCCTCCGCATCGCCGGAGAGGTCCAGCGGCGTCGCGCGAAACATCGCGAATGTCAGCGCGAACAACAACGCCATCAGCGCCGCGCACAACGGCAGCAGCTTCCACACGAAGACGCCGAAGGGAACCCCGCTCGTCTGCCAGAGAAACAGGTTCTGAGGATTGCCGAGCGGTGTCAGGATCGAGCCGGCGTTGACTGCCAGCGCGATCACGATCACGAGCTTCTTGATCGGCAGCGGCGCCAGCTTGTTTAACGACAGCGCGAGCGGGACGACGGCGAACAGCGCGACATCGTTGGTCAGCAGCGTGGACAGGCCGGCCGCCAGCGCGACGAGCAGCAGCGCGAGCCCGCGCTCGCCATGTATGTGATGCACCAGCCGATGCGCCGCCCACATTAGGAATCCTGACAATTCGATCGCTTTGGTCAGGATCAGCAGACCGGCGAGCGTGAGCACCGTCTGCCAGTCGACCAGGGCGGGCAGCGCCGTCAACGGCTGCGGACGGACGACCTCGATGAGAACCAGCGCGAGCACGAGTATCGCGAGCACCGGTTCCTTCGCGATCGTCTTCCAGATGCGTGCCGGGAAGTCGGGGCGCACGCCCTTGGCATCGAGCTCGGACAAGATCGACCCTTGCCTTTACGCTGCCGGCGTCGGTGTTTCGATGCTGCCGCGCAGCTTCGTCAGAATGCCTTCGAGCGCGTCCAGATTGCCGAAGTCGATCGTGACCTTACCGCGCCCCCGGCCGCCGACCTTGATCTTCACACTGGCCGCGAGCAGATCCGACAACTCCTCTTCCAGACGGCGCGTGTCGCGTCCGCCGTCGCTTGGCGGGCGCGCCTTCGCGGGCGTTTGCTTGAGCGTCGCGGCGACGAGGCGCTCCGTTTCCCGCACCGACAAGCGGCGGTTCACTACATGATTCGCCAACTGAATTTGCGTGGCGGCGTCGACGGACAAAAGCGCGCGCGCGTGTCCCATGTCGAGATCGCCGGCGAGCAGCATCGTCTGAACGGGCGACGCCAGATTCAACAGACGCAGCAGGTTCGACACCGCGCTGCGCGAACGCCCGACCGCTTCGGCGGCTTGCTCGTGCGTGAAGCTGAACTCGTCGAGCAGGCGCTGGATGCCCTGTGCTTCTTCCAGCGGGTTCAGGTCCTCGCGCTGGATATTTTCGATCAGCGCCATGGCCGCGGCGGCCTGATCGGGGACGTTCTTCACCAGCACCGGCACTTCGTCCAGACCCGCAAGACGCGCCGCGCGGAAACGCCGTTCGCCCGCGATGATCTCGTAATGATCGTCGCCCACGGAACGCACGAGAATCGGCTGCATCAAGCCCTGCGCGCGAATGCTCGAGGCGAGCTCCTGCAACGCGCCTTCGTCCATTCGCGTGCGCGGCTGGTACTTGCCTGCTTGCAGCTTGTCGAGCGCCAGCACCGTCGGCGTGCCCTCGCCGCGCACGGCTTCCGTGATGTCGACGCTGCCGCCGAGCAATGCGTCGAGACCGCGGCCCAAACCCTTTTTCTTCATCACAGCGTTCATTTCGGTTCCTCCGTCGGCGTTTCCTGCCGCATCGATTGGGGTTGCAGCGCGCGCAAGCGCTCGATCATTTCCGCGCCGAACTGGACGTATGCCTGCGCGCCGCGCGACGCCTTGTCGAACACGACCCCCGGCAAGCCGTAGCTGGGCGCTTCGGCGAGACGCACGTTGCGCGGGATGACGACATCGAACACCTTGTCGCCGAAGTGCGCCTTCAGTTGGTCCGACACCTGCTGCTGCAGCGTGATCCGCGGGTCGAACATCACGCGCAACAGTCCGATCACCTTCAGGTCGCGGTTCAGATTGGCGTGAATCTGCTTGATGGTATTGACGAGGTCCGAGAGACCTTCGAGCGCGAAGTATTCGCACTGCATCGGGATGATGACGCCGTGCGCCGCGCACAGCGCGTTCAGCGTAAGGAGCGACAATGCGGGCGGACAATCGATCAGCACGAAATCATAGTCCGGCGCTATGTCGGCAATCGCGGCGCGTAGAATGCGCTCGCGGTTCTCCATCCCGACCAATTCCACTTCCGCGCCCGCGAGTTCGCGGTTTGCCGGCAGCACATCGTAGCCCACGGCTTCCGGACTCACGCGTGCTTCGCGCAACATGACGCCATCTACCAGCACCTCGTACACCGTGTTCTCGCAGGCGGCTTTGTCCACGCCGCTGCCCATCGTCGCGTTCCCCTGCGGATCGAGGTCGATCAACAGCACGCGCTGGCCGAGACCCGCGAGACTGGCTGCCAAGTTCACTGCTGTCGTCGTCTTTCCAACGCCGCCCTTCTGATTCGCGACGCAGAAGATTTTTGCCATCGTTTAATGTCCTCGTTTCTTCGCTGTCAGAAGATCAGCATGGCTGGAGTGCGGCAGGGCTCACGCATCGAATCGAATCTCGACGAGATGTCGCTCGGCGTCGAGGAACGGCACCGCCAGGCGTTCGATACTTTCGACGGCCGCGCCCTGCGGCAGGCGCGCGATTTCTGCGTCCGGCTTCACGCCTTTCATCGCAAGGATGCAGCCGTGGTCCGCAACCAGATGTCGGGCAAGTGTAGCGAAATCCGTGAGCTCTGCGAACGCGCGCGACACGATCACATCGAATTTTTCCGGGACGTCGATTCCCGGCTTCAGCGTTTCGACTCGGCCCGTCACAACAGACAAATTCGTCAGCCCCAATTGGGCTTTCGCTTGTGACTGGAATGCCGTTTTCTTATGCACGATGTCGTTCAGCGTTACGTGCAAGTCCGGCAACGCGACGGCCAATACGATGCCCGGCAGACCTCCGCCCGAACCGACGTCCAGCAACGTCGACGCGTTTCGGCTCGAGACTGCGGGCACGATCGCGAGCGAATCCAGGATGTGCTGAATGAGCATCTGCCGTGGATCGCGGATCGCAGTCAAGTTGTAGACCGCGTTCCATTTGCTCAACAGTGCGACGTAGTCGAGCAGCTTCTGTTTCTTTTCGTCGGAGAGCGCGACGCCTAGCTCGCCAGCGCCCTCATTCAACAACGCAGCGAGATCCGTCATTGCACCGCCGACGTCGTAGGCGTCTGCTCGTCGCCACTGCTCCCCTTGCCTCGGCGGCCGAGCCCGCGTTTCAGGTGAACCATGAGCAGCGAGATCGCAGCGGGCGTGATGCCCGAAATGCGCGACGCCTGCCCAATCGTCTCCGGACGATGTTGCATCAGCTTCTGGCGCGCCTCGAACGACAAGCCACGGACGTCGTTATAGTCGATGCCTTCCGGCAAACGCGTGTTCTCCTGCGCGCCGTTGCGCACGATTTCGTCCGCTTGCCGCTCGATGTAGCCTTGATATTTGACGCCGATCTCGATCTGTTCCTTGATCTGCTCAAGAAGCACTGGATCGTCTGCAAGCGGAGCGTCCGGCCCGGACGAGCCGCCGCGCAGCGCGCAAACGCCGTCGTACGAGACGCCAGGGCGACGCAGAAGGTCTGCCAAGCTGTATTCGTGGTCAATCGGCTTGCCTAGCAAGGCGGTCGCTTCTTCCGCCGGCAACGTCTTCGGATTGACCCATGTTGAACGAAGCCGCTCTGTTTCACGTGAAACAGCGTCGCGCTTTCGGCTGAATGCGTCCCAGCGTGCATCGTCAATGACGCCGATCTGGCGGCCGATTTCCGTCAACCGCATGTCTGCGTTGTCTTCGCGCAGCGAAAGCCGATACTCGGCCCGGCTCGTGAACATGCGATACGGCTCGGACACTCCACGCGTAACAAGGTCATCGACCAACACGCCGAGGTAGGCCTGATCCCGCCGCGGACACCACGCGTCCTTCCCTTGCACCTGCAATCCCGCGTTGATGCCGGCTAACAGCCCCTGTGCCGCCGCCTCTTCGTAGCCCGTCGTGCCGTTGATCTGCCCGGCGAAAAACAGCCCGTTGATCGCTTTGGTCTCTAACGACGCCTTCAGAGCGCGCGGATCGAAATAGTCGTATTCGATCGCGTAGCCCGGACGCAGAATATGCGCGTGTTCCAAGCCACGCATCGACCGGACGAGCTCGAGCTGTACGTCGAACGGTAGGCTGGTGGAGATTCCGTTCGGATAGAACTCGTTGGTCGTCAGCCCTTCCGGCTCAAGAAAGATCTGGTGCGCGTCCTTGGAGGCGAACCGGTGAATCTTGTCCTCGATGGACGGACAGTAACGCGGCCCGACGCCTTCGATCACGCCCGTGTACATCGGCGACCGGTCGAGTCCGGAGCGAATGATGTCGTGCGTGCGCGAATTCGTATGCGTCACCCAGCACGGCATCTGCCGCGGATGCTGCTCGACGCGTCCCAGGAAAGAAAAGACCGGAATCGGATCGAGGTCGCCGGGCTGTTCTTCCAGCACGGAGAAGTCGATCGTCCGCCCGTCGATACGCGGCGGCGTCCCCGTCTTCAGCCGCCCTTGTGGCAGCTTCAACTCCTTCAGGCGCGCCGATAGTGAGACTGCGGCCGGATCGCCGGCCCGCCCCCCGACGTAGTTATTTAGACCGACGTGAATCTTCCCATCGAGGAACGTCCCGGCGGTCAGCACGACTGCCCGCGCGCGAAACCGCAGTCCTACTTGCGTCACAGCGCCGACGACGCGGTCGCCCTCCACCATCAAGTCATCGACCGCCTGCTGGAACAGCCAAAGGTTCGGTTGGTTTTCGAGCCGATGCCGGATGGCCTGCTTATAGAGCACCCGATCCGCCTGCGCACGCGTGGCACGCACGGCCGGGCCCTTCGACGAATTGAGAATGCGAAACTGGATGCCCGACTCGTCTGTTGCCGCTGCCATCGCACCGCCGAGGGCGTCGACCTCCTTCACGAGATGACCCTTGCCGATACCGCCAATCGACGGATTACAGCTCATTTGCCCGAGCGTTTCAATGTTATGGGTCAAAAGCAGCGTTTTGCAGCCCATTCTTGCCGAAGCCAGCGCGGCTTCAGTGCCTGCATGACCGCCGCCAACGACGATCACGTCAAATTCTGTGGGATAAAGCATGGAGATTTCGTGTGCGGACGACACGAACCGAAGAAGGAATATCGCAAGATTATATAGGCATCGCGCGCTGTCGTTTTCGACGCCGCACGTACAGCCGAAAAAAATGGTGTGTTTCACGTGAAACACGCCATCACAAGTTGCTTCAACCGAAGCGCTACGCCGCCTTTTTAGCCAGTCCCAAGTACGTCTCGATAACCTGCGGATTGTGCCGCAGACTTTCCGCCTCCCCTTCCAAGGCGAATTCACCCGTTTCGAGCACATACCCATAGTCGGATATCTGCAACGCAGCGCGGGCGTTCTGCTCGATCAGAAGCGTAGCGACTCCGGTCTGCTTCAGCGCGCTGACGATATGGAAGATTTCCTTGACGATTAACGGCGCAAGTCCGAGGCTCGGCTCGTCCAGCATCAGAACGCGCGGCTTCCCCATCAACGCCCGGCCGACAGCGAGCATCTGCCGCTCACCGCCTGAGAGCGTCCCGGCTGCCTGTTTGCGTCGCTCTTTGAGCCGGGGAAACAACTCGAAAACGTGGCCCAGCTGATCCAGATAATCGCGCTCGCCCGCCCGCTTACGACGGTATGCGCCGAGGATGAGATTGTCCTCAACCGTCATCGTCGAAAAGAGCTCCCGTTTTTCCGGCACGAGGCACATTCCACGTGAAACGCGCCGCTCAATCGCCAGCGCCGACACATCATCGCCCATGTAGCGGATCACGCCCTTCGCATGGCCGCTCTGCGGCAAAGCGCCCATGATGGCGTTGAGCAGCGTCGACTTCCCGGCGCCGTTCGGTCCGATGACCGACACGATCTGCCCGGCGGCTACTTGCAGCTTCCCGTTGCGCAAGGCTTCGACCTTGCCGTAACGCACGGACAAGTCGCTGACGTCAAGAATGGTTTCAGCCATTACTCCACCCCGCCCAGATAAGCTTCGAGCACAGCCGGGTTCTCCTGCACATCCTTCGGCAGTCCCTCGGCGATTTTGGTACCGAACTCCATGACGACGAGCCGGTCAGTCAGATTCATCACAAAGTCCATGTCGTGTTCCACCAGCAAGATGCTCATGCCTTCCGCCCGCAGCTTTCGGAGCAACTCGGCCAGCTGTTGCTTCTCCTGATAACGAAGCCCTGCCGCCGGCTCGTCGAGCAGGAGCAGCGTCGGGTCGCAGCACAGCGCCCGCGCGATTTCGAGAATCCGTTGTTGACCGAGCGCGAGACTGCCCGCCTCGGCGTAGAGATGCTTCTCCAGCCCGACGCGAGCGATCTGCTTCGCCGCTTCGGACATCAGCCGCGCTTCCTCCGCCGCGTTCAGTCGGACGACGCTGCGCCAGACGCCAGTGCTGCCGCGCAGATGCGCCCCGATTGCGACGTTCTCCAACACGGTCATGCCGGGCAGCATCTTGACATGCTGAAACGTCCGTCCGATGCCCCGCTTCACGATTTCCCGAGACGTCAGCTTGTCGATGCGCTCGCCGTGGAACGTGATCGATCCGCTCGTCGCTTGCAGGACGCCCGTGACCAGATTGAATGTAGTCGACTTTCCAGCGCCGTTCGGCCCGATCAAGCCGACGATCTCGCCGGCTTTCACATCGAAACTCACGTCGTTCACGGCAACGAGGCCACCGAACTGCTTGCGCGCCGTATCGACGACCAGCAGCGGCTCGCCCGCGGCCGGTTTGCTGCGCTGCGGCAAAGGCTCGCCGTGCTCCGGCACGTGGGCGCGCGGCCCTCGCGGAAACACACGCGCCACGAACGGCCACACGCCCTGCCTCGCGTATTGCAACAGCAAGACCATGACGACTCCGAAAACGATGATCTCGAAATTGCCGTTCGCGCCGATAAGCTTCGGCAGCAGCGTCTGGAGATAGTCCTGCAGCACGGTGAGGATCGTCGCCCCCAAAATCGCACCCCACACATGCGACACCCCGCCGACGACCGCCATGAACAGGAATTCGATGCCGTGGTTGAGGCCGAACGGCGTCGGATTGACCGCGCGCTGCAAATGCGCATACAGAAAGCCCGAGATAGCCGCGAGCACCGCCGCATAGATGAAAATGACGACGCGCATCCACGCCGTATTGACGCCCATCGCTTCGGCCATGATGCCGCCGCCGCGCAGCGCCCGAATCGCGCGGCCGGGGCGACTATTAAGCAGATTCTGAACAGACACGACGGCGAGCAGCACCACGACCCAGATCAGGTAGTAAATGCTGCGCCCCGATTCCAGCTGCCAGCCGAACAGGTTCAGTACCGGAATCCCGTTGATGCCGTCGTACTTGCCCAGCAGTTCCATATTTCCGAAGAGATAGAACAGCGAGAGCCCCCACGCGATCGTGCCGAGCGGCAGAAAGTGCCCGGAGAGCCGCATCGTGATGAGGCCCAGCAGCAGCGCGATAAACGCCGTCAGCACGACGCCTGCAACCAGCGCGAGCCACGGCGAGACACCATAGCGCGTCGTCAGAAACGCGGTCGCGTACGCGCCGACGCCTACGAATGCCGCCTGTCCGAAGCTCGTCATGCCGCCGATGCCGGTCAGGAGCACCAGCCCGATCGCGACAATCGAATACAGGCCGATGTAGTTCAGAAGCGTGATCCAGTACTCCGGCACGGCGACCGGTCCCGGCAGCACCGGCAGCGCGAACACGACGAGCAGGAACAGCCAGAAGAAGCGATATCGATGGAGAAAGGTCATGGCTTACTCCTCGTCTTCGTCGGAATGCGGGCTGGCAAGGCTTCGCCATAACAGCACCGGAATGATGAGCGTGAAGACGATGACCTCCTTATAGGCGCTCGCCCAGAACGACGAATAGGACTCCAGCAGCCCGACGAGCAACGAGCCGGCTGCGGCCAGCGGATAGCTGACGAGACCGCCGACGATCGCGCCAACGAAGCCCTTCAGGCCGATCAGAAAGCCCGAGTCGTAGTAGATGGTCGTGATCGGCGCGACCAGCACGCCGCACAGCGCGCCGAGACCCGCCGCGAGCGTGAAAGCGAGACGCCCGGCCTGCGCCGTGCCGATGCCGACGAGTCGCGCACCCAGCCGGTTCACCGACGTCGCGCGCAACGCCTTGCCGGAAATCGAGCGGTCGAAGTAGAAGTACAACGCGACGATCAGCACGAGCGCTGTGCCGACGACCCACAGACTCTGCCCCGATATCGACACGCTGCCGATATTGAAGCTGGCGTCGGAAAACGCGGTGGTGCGTGAACCTTCCGCGCCGAACATGACGAGCCCGAGCCCGACCATCGCGAAGTGCACGGCCACCGCGACGATCAACAGCAGCAGCGTGCTCGCCTCCGCGATCGGCTCATACGCCAGCCGGTACACGAAGGGTCCCATCGGCACGACGATCAAAAGCGTCAGCGCGATCTGGGCGAGGATCGGCAGCGTCTGTGCGAAGACCGCCTGCGTCAGCGCCCACACCGCGACCGGGAACAGCAGATACTTGCCCGCGAGCACGGCCAGGAGCCGTCCTATCCGATGATGCCGCGCCGGATGCCGCACGATACCCGCGACTTCGGCGATAAAGCAGCCCACGCCCATCGCGATGAGCAAAAAGCAGGTCGCGGGCAGCTTCTGCGTTTGCAGCGCCGCCAGCGTGAGCGCGCCATAGGCGACGAACTCGCCCTGCGGAATGAAGATGACGCGCGTCACGGAAAACACCAGCACCAGCGCGAGCGCAAGCAACGCGTAGATGGCGCCCGTCGTGATGCCGTCTTGCGCGAGAATCGCCGCAATCGATAAGTCCATACTTCCTCTTCAGAGCTTCTTCGAAACGTGAGGGCCGTAATCGGCCGATGAACATGGGAAAAGCGGCGCACCACCGGCGCGCCGCTTCTCTATCTTGAAAATACCGTGCGCGGTTAGTCGTTCAGCAGCTTCCACTTGCCATCGACGATCTGCACCATCACGCGCGCGCGATCGTCGAAGCCGTTGTGGTCGTTCGGCGTTGTGTTCATGATGCCGTGCGAGACCGGCAGGTCCTTCAGGTTCTCCAGCGCCGCCCGCAATGCCTCGCGGAATTCAGGCGTGCCCGGCTGGCCCTTTTTGAGCGCCCCGGGAATCGCGCGGGCGAGCATCTGTCCGGCATCCCAGGCGTGGCCGCCGAAGGTCGAGAGCGAGCCCGCGCCGTACGCCTTCTCATACGCGCTCTTGTACGCCGCCGAGGACTTCTTCACCGGATTGCTGTCCGGCAATTGCTCGGTCACAAGCACGGGACCGGCCGGCAGAATCTCGCCCTCGCAATCCTTGCCGCATACGCGCAAGAAGTCGTTATTGGCGACGCCGTGCGTCTGATACACCTTGCCCTTGTAGCCGCGCTCCTTCAGCGTCTTGGCCGGCAGCGCGGCCGGCGTGCCCGCACCCGCGATCAACACGGCATCGGGATTCGCGCCCATCGTTTTCAAGACCTGACCCGTCACCGATGTATCGGGGCGGTTATACCGCTCGTTCGTGACGATCTTCAGCTTGTGCGCAGTCGCCGCCGCGTTGAAGACCGAGTACCAGCCGTCGCCGTACGCATCCGCGAAGCCGATGAAGCCCACTGTTTTCACGCCGTGCTTTTCCATGTGACTCGCGATCGCGTCGGCCATCAGCGCGTCGTTTTGCGGCGTCTTGAAGACCCACGCTTTCTTCGCGTCCATCGGCGCGATGATTGACGCGGACGCGGCCATCGAGATCATCGGCGTCTTGGCGCTCGACGCGGGATCGATCATCGCGAGCGAATTCGGCGTGACCGTCGAACCGATGATCGCATCGACGTGATCTTCGTCGATCAGCTTGCGCGTGTTCTGCACGGCGCGGCTCGTGTCGGTGCCGTCGTCGAGCACGATGTATTCGACCGACTTGCCGCCGATTTCCTTCGGCAACAACGCGACGGTGTTTTTCTCGGGAATCCCGAGCGATGCGGCCGGCCCCGTCGCCGACAGCGTCACGCCGATCTTCACCTGCGCGAACACTGCGCCCGCGCCGAACATCGCGCTGCCGGCGACTGCCAGCGCAATGCCGCTTTTGACCCATGCTTTCTTCGTTTTCATTGCTCGTCTCCAAACGCGATCTTGCTTGTGGCGCACCCCCGTGGTGCGCTGCTGCGAGTTGTTATCGATAACCCTGCCGATTCAGCCGCCCCAATCTATGGACCACCCCGGCACATGCCTAGGCTCGTTTTCCCTGACCAATGAGGCCGTCGTGCGCAGTTGTGCGCCCTCTTCTTTCGAACGAAAAAAAGGCGCGTTGGTGGAAACGCGCCTTGGTTCAAATCGACTCACATATCGACGGTCAGTTGCCCGAGAGCTTCCACTTGCCGCCGACGATCTCGACCATCACCCGCGCCCGCTGATCGAGGCCGGAGTGGTCGTTCGCGCTCATGTTGAAAATGCCGTGCGATGCCGCAAGATTCTTCGTGTCTTCGATCGCCGCGCGCAATGCCTCGCGAAACGCGGGCGTGCCCGGCTGCCCCTTCTTCAGCGCAACCGGAATCGCGTGTTGCAGAATAAGGCCCGC
This sequence comes from Caballeronia sp. Sq4a, assembly GCF_023170545.1. Classification (NCBI taxonomy): domain Bacteria; kingdom Pseudomonadati; phylum Pseudomonadota; class Betaproteobacteria; order Burkholderiales; family Burkholderiaceae; genus Caballeronia; species Caballeronia sp. Sq4a. Next base: position 2,825,853 of record NZ_CP084250.1, read on the forward strand.
GTCCCAGGCGTGGCCGCCGAACGTCGACACCGATCCCGCGCCATACGCGCCTTCGTACGCCTTCTTGTAGGTCAGCGCGGCCTGCTTCACGGGATTGCTGTCCGGCAGTTGTTCTGCGACGAGCAGCGGCCCGGCGGGCAGGAACGTTCCTTCGCAATCCTTGCCGCATACGCGCAGGAAGTCGTTGTTCGCGACACCGTGCGTCTGATAGATCCTGCCCTTGTAGCCGCGCTCCTTGAGCGTCTTCTGCGGCAGCGCGGCCGGCGTGCCCGCGCCCGCGATCAGCACCGCGTCCGCGTTCTGCGACATCATCTTGAGCACTTGGCCGGTGACCGACGCGTCGTTGCGCGCGAACCGTTCATTCGCGACGACGCGAATCTTGGCGAGATCCGCCGCCTTCGAGAACTCCTTGAACCAGCTCTCGCCGTACGCGTCCGAGAAGCCGATGAACGCCACCGTCTTCACGCCGTGATTCGACATGTGCTGCGCGATGGCGGTTGCCATGAGAATGTCGTTCTGCGGCGTCTTGAAGACCCACGCGCGCTTGCTGTCCATCGGTTCGACGATGCTCGCGGCCGCGGCCATCGAGATCATCGGCGTGGTGGTGTCGGCGGCGATGTCGATCATCGCAAGCGAGTTCGGAACCACCGTGGAGCCGATCAGCGCGTCGACGTGATCTTCGCTCGTGAGCTTGCGCGCGTTCTTGACGGCTTGCGTGGAATCGGTGGCGTCGTCCAGAACGATGTACTGCACTTTCTGCCCCGCGACTTCCTTCGGCAATAGCGCGATGGTGTTCTTTTCGGGAATGCCGAGCGATGCGGCCGGCCCCGTGGCCGATACCGTCACGCCTATTTTCACGTCTGCAAAAACCTGAGTGCTGAATACCGCCGATAATCCCGCGACGGCCATTGCGACCGCCTTACCGCGTAATGCCCACTTCATTGATTTCCACCCCGTCGATCGTGTGTCCGAATAGAAATAACGCCTGATTCTTTGCTGCGGATTATCTGTTGCGAATCGCCGACCGAAGAGTCGGGAAATGCAGTGTAGCCATGGGCGCGCCGCGCATCAAGCGTTTCGGCCACATCCGGCAGACGTTTTAGTAGCTATGCTCTGACCGATGAATCGCGCTCGATGCGCGGCCGGATGAATCCGTCAGGCGATTCAGATTATCGGCCGGAAAAATAAAAAGGCGCCGTTGGACTCATCCAACAGCGCCTTTCGTCTCGGGCACTTCGTGCCTCATGTCTCCTCGTTCTCCACCTCAAAAATCTGGGTGCTTCAGAACTAGGACGGATATTAATGGCCGTATCATTTCGCCACAACCTAGCATTTACCCTAGTGGTGCATACAAGCACTTAAAAGGGCGCTCTTTGCGCCGTTAACTACCGGCCTGCTGATCGCACTTACTTCGGATACCAAATTAGATTCTATCCCTGCAACGGCCGCACCCGTGCGACGATTTCGCCCACGATGCCGCGCCTGAACGCCAATACGCACGCAATGAAGATGATGCCCGTCACGATGGTCACCGATTCGCCGAGCGAGTTGAACCACGCGACGCCCGTCACCTTCGCGATGCCCGCGCCGATGTCGCCGAGCCGGTCTTCCAGCGCCACGATGATCGCAGCGCCGAGCAACGGTCCGAACATCGTGCTCATGCCGCCGACGAGCGTCATCAGCACGACGAGGCCGGACATCGTCCAGTACGCATCGCCGAGCGTTTCGAAGCCGAGCACCAGCGTCTTCGTCGCGCCCGCGAGACCGGCGAGCCCCGCCGACAACACGAACGCGAGCAGCTTGTAACGAGCGGTGTCGTAACCGAGCGAGACCGCGCGCGGCTCGTTCTCCTTGATCGCGATCAGCACCTGCCCGAACGGCGAATGCACGATGCGCACGATCAGCGCGAATGCGAGCAGCATCAACACGAGCACGACGTAATAGAGCGTGACGTCGCTGCTCAAATCGAGGACGCCGAACAGTTTGCCGCGCGGCACGCCTTGCAGGCCGTCTTCGCCGTGCGTGAACGGCGCTTGCAGGAACACGAAGTAGACCATCTGCGCGAGCGCGAGCGTGACCATCGCGAAATAGATGCCTTGCCGCCGGATCGCGAGCAGTCCGACGATCACGCCGAGCAGCGTCGCGACTGCCGTGCCGAGCACGATGCCGAGCTCGGGCGTGAAGCCGAGCGTCTGGATCGCATAGCCCGCCGTATAGCCCGCGCTCGACAGAAACATCGCGTGCCCGAACGACAGCAAGCCCGTATAGCCGATCAGCAAGTTGAACGCCGCCGCGAAGAGCGCGAAGCAGAGCACCTTCATCATGAAGACCGGATACACGCCCGCGAACGGCACCGCGATCAACGCGACCAGCAACAGCGCGTAGAGCACTTTTCTCTGCATCATTTTTCCTTGCCGAAGAGTCCCGCCGGGCGCACGAGCAGCACCAGCGCCATGATGACGAAGACGACCGTCGCGGACGCTTCCGGATAGAACACGCGCGTGAAGCCTTCGATCACGCCGAGCAGCAGGCCCGTGAGTATCGAGCCCATGATCGAGCCCATGCCGCCGATCACCACGACCGCGAACACGGTGATGATCATCGACTGCCCCATGAGCGGCGAGACCTGGATGACCGGCGCGGCCAGCACGCCCGCGAACGCCGCGAGCGCGACGCCGAAGCCGTAGGTCAGCGTGATCATCAGCGGCACGTTGACGCCGAACGCTTCGACGAGCTTCGGGTTCTCCGTGCCCGCGCGCAGATACGCGCCGATACGCGTCTTTTCGATGACGAACCACGTCGCGAAACACACGACGAGCGACGCCACCACGACCCACGCGCGATAGTTCGGCAGGAACATGAAGCCGAGATTCGTCGCGCCGGACAAGAGCGATGGCACGTCGTACGGCTGGCCCGACGAACCGTAGATGGAACGGAACACGCCTTCGATCACGAGCGTCAGGCCGAACGTCAGCAGGAGCCCGTATAAATGGTCCAGCTTGTACAACCAGCGCAGCATGGACCGCTCGATGACCACGCCCAGCAAGCCGACGATGACCGGCGCGAGCAGCAGCATCGCCCAATACGGGACGTTGAAGTACGAATAGCCCATCCACGCGAGCATGGCGCCCAGCATGAAGAGGGCGCCGTGCGCGAAGTTGATGACGTTGAGCAAGCCGAAGATCACCGCGAGCCCGAGACTCAGGATCGCGTAGAACGAACCGTTCACCAGTCCGAGCAGCAACTGGCTCATCATCGCGGCGAGCGGGATGCCGAATATTTCCATTGAACCTGCCGAGGGTTGGATCGAAGCATGGCCGCAAGCAGTCGCGCGGGACCGCTTGCGGCGTCAGTCGCCGAAAAACTTACTTCCAGGCCGCGCAGCGCGACTCGGCCTTCGTGCCGAACGCCTGATCGCCCGGAATGGTGGCCGTGATCTTGTAGTAGTCCCACGGTTCCTTCGATTCCGACGGCTTCTTCACTTCCATCAGGTACATGTCGTGAATCATCGCGCCGTCCTCGCGAACGTAGCCCTTCGCGTAGAAGTCGTCGATCTTCGCCTTCTTCATCTGCGCCATGACCTTGTCGCTGTCCGTCGTGCCGGCGGCCTGCACGGCCTTCAGGTACGTGGTGACGGCGGAATAGTCGGCGGCTTGCAGGCTCGTCGGCATTTTCTTCATCTTCGCGAAGTAGCGCTTCGCCCACTCGCGCGTCTTGTCGTCCTTGTTCCAGTACCAGCTGTCCGTCGCGACGAGACCTTGCGTCGTCTCCAGTCCCAGGCTGTGAATATCCGAGAGGAAGATCAGCAGCGCGGCGATCTTCATCGACTTGGTGATGCCGAATTCCTTCGCGGCCTTGATCGAATTGATCGTGTCGCCGCCCGCGTTCGCCAGACCCAGGACTTGCGCCTTCGATCCCTGTGCCTGTAGCAAGAACGACGAGAAGTCCGACGCCGACAGCGGATGACGCACCGTGCCGAGCACCTGTCCGCCGTTCGCCTTCACGACATCCGACGTGTTCTTCTCCAGCGCCTTGCCGAACGCGTAGTCGGCGGTCAGGAAGTACCACGTCTTGCCGCCCTGCTTCGTCACCGCCGAACCGGTGCCCTTGGCGAGCGCCATCGTGTCGTACGCGTAGTGCACGGTGTACGGCGAGCACTGTTCGTTCGTGAGGTTGTCCGCGCCCGCGCCGATGTTGATGTACGGCGTCTTCTTTTCCGCCGCGACTTGCGCCGTCGAAAGCGCGGTGGCCGAGTTCGTTCCGCCGATGATCGCGTTCACGCCGTCGCGGTCGATCCACTCACGCGCGCGCGATGCCGCGATATCCGCCTTGTTCTGATGGTCCGCATACACGAGCTCGATCGGCTTGCCGTTCACCTTGCCGCCGAAGTCCGCGATCGCCATGCGGATGGCTTCGAGCCCGCCTTGTCCGTCGATATCGGCATAGAGGCCCGACAAGTCGGTGACGAAACCGATCTTGACGCTATTGCCGTCGGCAGCCTGCGCGCCGCTGCTCATGAGCGTCACACTCGCCGCCGCAGCCGCAAAGCAAAGAGTAGAGAGGCGCGCGAGGGTCTTCTTTTTCATTCCAGTCTCCATGAGTTTTTGATTGTTGCTGCGCTGCTGGTGTTACTGGTGTTGTCGTGTCGCCGTGATGGCCGGCCGATGCGCGATGCGTTTCACACGCCGAGCAGTTCGTGCAGCACCGGCATCTTCGCTTCGAGTTCCCCCGCGCCGAAATGCTCGACGATGTTCCCGTGTTCCATCACATAGAAGCGGTCCGCGAGCGGCGCCGCGAACCGGAAGTTCTGCTCGACCATCACGACCGTGTAGCCGCGCGACTTGAGCATCAGGATCATGCGCGCGAGTGTCTGGACGATGACGGGCGCGAGGCCTTCGGAGATTTCATCGAGAAGCAGAAGGTTCGCGCCCGTGCGCAGGATTCGCGCGACGGCGAGCATCTGTTGTTCGCCGCCCGACAGACGCGTGCCCTGGCTCGCGCGCCGCTCGTTCAGGTTCGGGAACATGGAATAGAGCTCATCGAGCGACATCGCCTGCTTCGGATCGCCAATGAGCGGCGGCAGAAGCAGGTTCTCCTCGCACGACAGGCTCGAAAAGATGCCGCGCTCCTCCGGACAATAGCCGACCCCGTAATGCGCGATCTTGTGCGTGGGCAGCCCGATGGTCTCGCGTCCGCCCACGCGGATGGAGCCCGTGCGCCGCCCGGTCAGACCCATGATGGCGCGAAGCGTCGTCGTGCGTCCTGCGCCGTTGCGGCCGAGCAGCGTGACCACTTCGCCGCGATTCACCTTCAGGTCCACGCCATGCAGAATGTGCGATTCCCCGTACCACGCCTGCAAGCCTTCGATTTCCAGCGCGGGCGCATTCCCCGCCGCGCCGTTCGCCTCGAGCGAGCGGCGTTCTTCCGCGATCGTGCTCATGCGTGCGCTCCGGTGAGCGCCGCGTCGGCGCTGCCCATGTAGGCTTCCATCACGAGCGGATTCTTCGATACTTCCGCGTAGCTGCCTTCTGCGAGCACTTCGCCGCGTTGAAGCACGGTAATGGTGTCGGAGATGCCGGCAATCACGTTCATGTTGTGCTCGACCATGAGAATGGTGCGTCCCGCCGATACCTTCTTGATGAGCGCGGTCACGCGATCCACGTCCTCGTGTCCCATGCCCTGCGTCGGTTCGTCGAGCAGCATGAGTTCGGGTTCCATCGAAAGCGTCGTGGCGATTTCGAGCGCGCGCTTGCGGCCGTACGAAAGCTCGACGGTTTTCACATCCGCGAAATCGGTGAGGCCGACTTGCGTGAGCAGGTCCATCGCGCGATCGTTCAAGGCATCGAGCGAACGTTCGCTGCGCCAGAACTGGAACGACGTGCCGAGCTGACGCTGCAAGCCGATACGCACGTTCTGCAGCACGGTCAGATGCGGAAACACAGCGGAAATCTGAAACGAGCGGATGATGCCGCGCCGCGCGATATGCGCCGGGCGCTCGCGCGTGATGTCGGTGCCGTTGAAGACGATCTGGCCCGCAGTCGGTTCCAGAAATTTGGTGAGCAGATTGAAGCAAGTGGTCTTGCCCGCGCCGTTCGGTCCGATCAGCGCGTGGATCGAGCCGCGGCGCACGCGCAGGTTCACGTCATTCACGGCCGTGAAGCCTTTGAATTCTTTCGTGAGCCCTCGCGTTTCCAGAATGGTGTCGCCGAGAATCATGTCCCCTTCCATGCGAAGTGAGGCGCTGAACGATGTGTTCGCCTGCGCTTTATTTTTCTGTCGCGCGCACCGGACGGTGTCTCCGTCACGATGCCGCTTCGCTTCGTAGCCGGTTGCGCACCGCAGGAAAGCAGGCGCGACAAACAGCGAGCATCACGTGATCCGGGGCCATTGTCGCGCCAATGATGCAGCGCAATCATTGGGATTTGCACTAAGGGATTTGCACTGACTCATGCAAGCCTCGAAGGGCCGTCGCTGCACGCGTCCAAGGCATGATGCGTGCTCTGCGACGGCCTGCAGCTACGCAAGCGCCGCCGCGATGACTTCTTGCGACCGCACCGCCCGCCGGTCTTCGCGAATCATGTCGCTCGCGCGTTCGGCGATCATCAACGTCGGCGAATTGGTGTTGCCCGAAGTGATGACCGGCATCACCGATGCATCCACTACGCGCAAACCCTGCACGCCGAGCACGCGCAAGCGGCTGTCGACGACCGCGCCCGGATCGTTGTCGATGCCCATGCGGCATGTGCCGACCGGATGAAAGATCGTCGTGCCGATACCGCCCGCCGCCTTCGCGAGCTCTTCTTCTGTTTGATACTGCACGCCCGGCAGAATCTCTTGCGGCGCATAGCGCGCCAATGCCGGCGCGCTCACGATGCGCCGCGTGAGACGCAGCGAGTTCGCGGCCACTTCGCGGTCGCGGTCGGTCGAGAGATAGTTCGGCGCGATCAGCGGCGGCGTATGCGCATCCGGCGACGTGATATGGATGCTTCCGCGCGATGTCGGCCGCAGATTGCAAACCGACGCCGTAAAAGCATTGAACGCATGCAGCGGCTCGCCGAAGCGTTCGAGCGACAACGGCTGCACGTGATACTGAACATCGGGCCGCTTGATCGACGCATCGTAGGGATTGGACTTGGCGAACACGCCGAGTTGCGAAGGCGCCATCGACATGGGACCGCTGCGCATGAACGCGTACTGCATGCCGATCAAAAGCTTGCCCCACCAGCGCGCCGAAAGCGTGTTGAGCGTGCGCACGCCGTTGACCCTGTACGCCATGCGCAACTGCAAGTGATCCTGCAGATTCTCGCCGACGCCGCGCAAATCGCGCACCACGTCGATGCCGAGCCGCTGCAAGCGCGCGCCATTGCCGATGCCCGAAAGTTCGAGTATCTGCGGCGAGTTCACCGCGCCCGCGCTCAATATCACTTCACGATGCGCCTTCGCGATGTACTCGACATCGCCGCCGCGATATTCCACGCCCACGCAACGCGTGCCTTCGAACACGAGCCGTTGCGTGTGCGCGCCGGTGATCGTCGTCAGGTTCGGGCGCTTCATCGCTTCGCGCAGAAACGCCTTCGCCGCATTCCAGCGAATGCCGCCGCGCTGGTTCACATCGAAATAACCGACGCCTGTGTTGTCGCCGCGATTGAAGTCGTCGGTGGCGGGAATGCCGCTTTGCTGCGCGGCTTGCGCGAACGTCTCCAGGATTTTCCACTTGAGCCGCTGCTTCTCGACGCGCCATTCGCCGCCCACGCCGTGCCATGGATTGGCCCCGCCGTGGTGATCCTCGCTGCGCATGAAAACGGGCAGCACCGAGTCCCACGACCAGTTGGAATCGCCCGTGATGTGCGCCCACTCGTCGTAGTCTTCGCGCTGGCCGCGCATGTAGATCATGCCGTTGATCGACGAGCATCCGCCGAGCACGCGCCCGCGCGGATACGAGAGCGCGCGTCCGTTGAGGCCGGGTTCGGCTTGCGTCTTGTACAGCCAGTCCGTGCGCGGATTGCCGATGCAGTACAAGTAGCCGACCGGAATGTGGATCCAGTGATAGTCGTCCTTGCCGCCCGCTTCGAGCAGCAGCACGGTAACGTCGGGGTCTTCGGTGAGGCGATTGGCGAGCACGCATCCGGCCGTGCCCGCGCCGACGATGATGTAGTCGAATTCGCCTTCGAGCTTGCGGGCGTTCTGTTTCATGACTTGTCTCCTGTTCGGCGTGGGCGTCTGTGTGTCTCTTTTGTCTGCGCCCTTTCCGATGTGTCGACACATCGGTGCCGTCAAGCGTACTGCGGTCGCCGCCCGCCAATCCAATGAGATATGTTCAAGAGCGATATAAGACGCGCTAATATCAGCCGATGGACTACACCCTGCTCCGCGCTTTTCTGACCGTGGCGCGTGAAGGCAACCTCACGCGCGCCGCGGCGCAACTGCATCTCACGCAGCCGGCGGTCAGCCTGCAGATCAAGAACTTGCAGGAGACGCTGGGCGTGGTGCTGTTCGCGCGGACGTCGCATGGTCTCTTGTTGACGCGCGATGGCGAAGCCCTGCTGCCGCACGCCGAACGCGCGCTCGCGGCCGCCGCCGACGTACAGCGCGCGGCCGCTGCGCTGCGGCATGACGTCAGCGGAACCCTGCGCATCGGGACTATTCTCGATCCCGAGTTCTTGCGGCTCGGCGGCTTTTTGCGGCAACTGGTCGAAGCGCATCCGCGCATCGAAACGGCGCTGCGTCACGGCATGTCGGGCTGGGTGCTCGAACGCGTGCGCTCGCGCGAGCTGGACGTCGGCTATTACATCGGCGATCCGGCAAAAGACGGTTCGCGCGACGGCGAGCGTTTTCATGTCGTCCGGCTCACGCCGTTCTCGTATCGCGTGCTGGCGCCGGCCGGCTGGCACAACCGCGTGAACAAGGGCAAGCGCGCGTGGGCGACGCTCGCCAAGCTGCCGTGGATCTGGACGCCGCCGGAATCCGCGCATAACCGGCTGCTGTCGCGCGTGTTCCGCGAGGCGGGCGCGACGCCGGTGATCGTCGCGGAGGTCGATCAGGAGCCGTCGATGCTCGATCTCGTGAAATCGGGCGTGGGATTGTCGCTCGCGCGGGATTCGATCGCGCTGGCGGAGGCGCATGCGCACGCGCTCACGATCGTCGAAGGCGTCACCGTGCCGACACAGCTATCGTTCGTCGCGCTCGCCGAGCGTCGCGAGGAACCGGCCATCGCGGCGGCGCTGCGCCTGATCGATGCCCAGTGGTCCGTGTAACCCAGGCTTCACGGATTCTTTGCTAGTCTCGCTGCTGCGCCCTCACCCGAAGGACAACCGGAGACCTCGTTTATGGCACGCAACATCGAAATCAAGGCACGCGCGCATCAATTCGACCAACTGCGGTAACGCGCTGCCGCGCTCGCCACGGATGCGCCGCTCGTGTTCCGGCAACAGGACTTTTTTTACGACGTGCCGACCGGCCGCCTGAAGCTGCGCCAGTTCGACGACGGCACGCCGTCCGAACTCATCTTCTATCAGCGCGACGACCGCGACGGCCCCAAAGTCTCGTACTACTCGCGCAGCCCCGTGACGAATCCCGAAGCCATGCACGCGCTGCTCGCGCAGGCGCTCACCACGCGCGGCATCGTTTCGAAAGAGCGGCATGTGTTTCTCGTCGGGCGCACGCGCATTCATCTGGATCGCGTGGACGGCCTCGGCGATTTCGTCGAACTGGAAGTGCTGCTCGGCCAGGACGACGACGAAGCCGGCGGCGAAGCGGAAGCACACGCCATGTTCGAGCGCCTCGGCGTGGGCGCGGCGGATCTCGTGCCGGTCGCGTATGTCGATCTGCTGAACGCCGGTCAGGACGCGTCCGCCGCGAGGTGAGCGAGCGGCAGCGGGCCGTTGCGCTTGAACGTCGTGAGCACGATGTTCGAGCGCACGCTGTCGACGCCCGGCACGCGCATCAGCTTCTTCATGACGAAGCCGGAAAGCGCGTTCAGATCCGGCGCGACGATGCGCAACAGATAATCCGCATCGCCGACCGTCGCGTGGCATTCGAGCACTTCGGGCAGCGTGTCGATTTCCTGCTGGAACTGCTCGATCACCGAATCGCTGTGATGCTTCAGCTTCAGGCTGGTGAACGCGGTCACGCCGAGGCCGAGCTTCTCGGGCCGCAACATCACGCGGTAGCCTTCGATCACGCCGATGGCTTCTAGCCGCTGCAAGCGCCGTCCGATCTGCGACGGCGACAGCGGCACCTGCTCGCCGAGCTGCTGATGCGTCGCGCGCCCGAAGCGTTGCAGGACGTCCAGCAGGGCGAGGTCGAAATGGTCCAGTTCCAGCATGGCGGGCGCGCGCGAAGACGGGAGAAGATGCGACTTTAGCGCATCGGCCGTGGGAAACCGCCATAACCACGCGGGAAGCGCGCCCGTCGCGCACGACCTGAATATCGGCTTACGGTAGCCAACAAGGTAACGAGCGTATTACCAACCATGACATTGCCGAAAGGCATCCAATGCCGTCCGCGCCCCGTGTCACGCGCTATGCAAGGCAAAAAAAGAAAGACCGTAAGCCGCTGCGGAGCCTATCTTTCATTCATGTAGGCGAATTTTCAAGTAGGCGTAAACTTGTTCAACTCCGCGGCCCACGGGCGTTCCACCGTCAACGAGGCTCGCGATATTGAAGCTGTACAATCAGCAGCGCACCACGGACAGCGCAGTGCCGCTGAGAGACGGCAAGCGGCCGCATCCACGAAGATTCGGCTCGACGGTGCGCCGAGTGGCAGACAGCCACGTCCAGGGACAGGCATTCGGTGTAAAGCCGCTCGCGCGAACGAGGCGTCGGCGGCGCCGCATAAGAGGTAACGGTTTTGATCCGGCTCGAACCTGCGCCGCCGCGTCGTCAATCACCGGCCTGGGCGCCCGGCTCGAGCGCAACCCAATTGTACTGAGCGACTTCATGCGAATCCTTCTGATTGAAGACGACCGCCCTATTGCGCGCGGCATTCAAAGCAGCCTGGAGCAATCCGGCTTCACCGTCGACATGGTTCACGACGGCATCTTTGCCGAGCAGGCGCTCGCGCAAAACCGCCACGAGCTCGTCATTCTCGATCTGGGCCTGCCCGGCATCGACGGCATGACGCTGCTCTCGCGCTTTCGGCAGGGCAACCGGCACACGCCGGTCATCATCCTCACCGCACGCGACGAACTGCACGACCGCGTGCAGGGGCTGAACAGCGGCGCCGACGACTACATGCTCAAGCCGTTCGAGCCGCAGGAACTCGAAGCCCGCATTCGCGCAGTGATGCGCCGCAGCGGACCGCACGGCGACGTGCCGCGCCCCGAAGTGACGCTCGGCGGCTTGCGGCTTTCGGGCGTGGATCGCCGCATCTTCAACGACGAGCGCCCGCTCGAACTCTCGCCGCGCGAATTCGCGGTGCTCGAAATGTTGCTGCTGCGTCATGGCCGCGTGGTCAGCAAAGCGCAGTTGCAGGATCATCTGACGCACTTCGGCGGCGATCTCGGCGACACCGCGATCGAAGTCTATGTGCATCGCGTACGCAAGAAGCTCGAGAACACGCGCGTGGAAATCGTCACGGTGCGCGGTTTCGGCTATCTGCTTCAGGAGATCCGGCAGGCGGCGTGAGGAACCGGCCGCTTCTGCCCTAGAACGCTTTGCGACTTCCTACCCGGCGCGCGGGCGATCAGCGTTTCGCCCGCGAAGACTGGCTCGATCTGGCGCGATCGAAGCCCGCTCACCCTGCCGCGCCTCCGAGCCTGCGGCGCACGCTGCTGCGCCGCCTCGCCGCGCCGCTGTCCCTGCTCGCGCTGATGAGCGGGCTCATGGCGTACTGGCTCGCGTGGCAGTACACGCAGCATGTGGTGGACCGCTCGCTCGCGGATCTCGCCACGGCCATCTCCAAGCAGATCCAGCTTGCCGGCGTCGATGCGCCCGTCACCGTGCCGCCGCTCGCGCAGGCAATGTTCTCCGATCCCATCGAGCAGCTCGTCTATCGCATCAGCACGGGCGATCAGGAAATCGCCGGCGATTCCGACTTGCCGCTCACGGGCACTTCCGTGCGGCGCATTCACTACGCCTACGTCTTCGAGACGCACTATCAGGGCACCAGCGTGCGCGCCGCGCAGGTTCGCGTGCCGCAACCGCGCGGCAATCCGATCGTCGTCGAAGTGGCGCAGCGCGTGGGGTCGCGGTATCGCATCGCGGTTGAGTTTCTCGTCGCGATCATGATGCCGCTGCTGTTGTTGCTGCTCGCCGGCTGGGTGATCGTGTGGCGCGTCGTGAACCAGCAGCTGAACCCGCTCACCGATCTGGCCGACGCGCTCAATCGCCAGACGCACATCTCGCTTGAACCGGTCGACGAATCGCACGTGCCGAGCGAAGTCCGTCCGCTCACGAGCGCCATGAACGCGCTGCTCGTGCGTTTGCAGGCGGCGCTGGATGCGCAGCGCAAGTTCATCGCGGATGCCGCGCATCAGTTGCGCACGCCGCTGACGGCCGTGAAGCTGCACGCAGAGCAGGCGCTCAGTTCACGCGATCCCGCGAAGGCAGTCGAAGCGGTGAAGGAACTTCGCGCGTCGGCGGACCGTGCCGTGCGGCTGTCGAATCAGTTGTTGTCGCTGGCACGCGCCGAACCGGGCGAACAGGCGGCGCGCTTCGCAGATTTCGATCTCGCCGCGCTGGCGTTCGAAACCGGCGCGGAATGGGTGCCGCGGGCGCTTTCAGCCGGCGTCGATCTCGGCTTTCAACGCACGGATGATCCCGAGAACGAACATCCGATCGTCGTGCGCGGCAATGTCGTGCTGGCGCGGGAAGTGATCGCCAATTTGATCGACAACGCGCTCAAGTACGTGCCGCCTTCACGCTATGACGGCGCGCGCATCACGCTGACGGTCGGCGAATGGCGCGACGCGACCGGCGCGCGCTTCGGCGAAGTGGTGATCGAGGACAACGGTCCGGGCGTGCCGGGCGACCAGCAGCCGGATCTCTTCAAGCGATTTTTCCGTGGCGACGGACAAAGCGTGGAAGGCGGCGCGGGCCTCGGGCTTGCCATCGTGCACGACATCGTCGCGCTGCACGGCGGCAGCGTGCATTACGAGGATGCGCCGGAAGGCGGCGCGCGGTTCATCGTGCGTCTGCCGGTCAAAGCGCATGCTTCGGCGACGGATTCCACGCGGCACTAGGCGGCGCGGTCCGCTTACTTCTTTTCTTTCTTCGACTTCTTTTCCGGCTTCAGCGCGAGCATCGTTCCACGACACTTCTTCGCGCCGCAGCGGCACTCGTATTCCTTCTTGAGCTTCTTGGTGATGCGCCCTTCGATCACGAGCCCGTAGTCGTAATTGAGCTCTTCATCCGGCTCGATATCGCGCAGCGCGCGAATGAACACACGCCCTTCGATCTCTTCGGCCTCGCAATTCGGCGCGCAGGAATGGTTGATGTACTTGGCGCTGTTGCCGTCGATCTTGCCGTCTATCACGCGCCCGTCTTCCAGCGCGAAGTAGAACGTGTGGTTCGGCTCGTCCGGGTTATGCGGATGCCGGCGCAGCGCCTCTTTCCACGAAATGCGCTCGCCCTTGTACTCCATCACCTCTTCGCCGGCCGCGATGGGCTTCGCGGCGAACACGCCCTTGCCATGCACGCCCGAGCGGCGAACGGTGATCCTCCGTGAACTCATCGAATGGTCCTTCAATATCGAATCTATGTGGGGCGCTTTGGCCTGTGGCAATAAAAAAACGCGGTGGCCTCGAAGGCGCCGCGTTCGACCGTCAGCACGGTATCGTACACTCCCGCGCGCTTCGATCTCAACCGCTTGGCATCAACGCTGTCCGAACGAGATGTCGCCGAACAGATGCTTCTGCTCGCGCGGCTGCGAGCGCCAGTACTGCGGCGGCGCGCTGACGGTCGCGCCTAGTTCGGCCGCCGCGTGCCACGGCCAACGCGGATCGTAGAGCATGGCGCGCGCCATCGCGACGAAATCGGCCTGCCCGCTCGCGACGATCTCTTCCGCGTGCTTCGCATCCGTGATGAGACCGACGGCGATGGTATTCACGCCGGTCGCTTCCTTCACGGCCTTGGCGAACGGAACCTGATAGCCCGGCTCGAGCGGAATCTTCTGTTGCGGCGATACGCCGCCCGAGGAGACGTCGATCCAGTCGACACCGCGCTCTTTCAGTTGCGCGGCAAACGCGATGGTGTCTTCGATATCCCATCCGCCTTCGACCCAATCCGTCGCCGAGACGCGCACGCCGACCGGCTTGTCGGCGGGAAACGCGGCGCGCACGGCATCGAAGATTTCGAGCGGATAGCGCATGCGGTTCTCGCGCGAGCCGCCGTACTCGTCCGTGCGCTGATTGGCGAGCGGGGACAGGAACTGGTGCAGCAGATAGCCGTGCGCCGCGTGAACTTCGAGCGCGTCGATGCCGAGCCGTGCCGCACGCCGCGCCGACGCGGCAAACGCTTCCTTCACGCGCAGCAAGCCGGCGGTGTCCAGCGCGAGCGGCGGTGTTTCGCCCGGCTTGTGAGCAATGGCGGACGGCGCATGCGTCATCCAGCCGCCATCCGCGACGGAAACGAGTTGGCCGCCTTCCCACGGCTTCTGGCTCGATGCCTTGCGGCCTGCGTGCGCGAGCTGCATCGTCACCGCGATCTTCGAATGCTGGCGAATGGCGGCGAGCACGGGACGCAATGCCGCTTCGGTCGCGTCGTCCCAGAGGCCGAGATCGCCCGGCGTGATGCGTCCGTCGGGCTCCACGGCCGTCGCCTCGATGCACAGCATGCCCGCGCCGGAGAGCGCCAGATGGCCGAGATGGATCATGTGCCACGCCGTGGCTTCGCCGCGCTCGGCGGAGTACTGGCACATCGGCGAAACGACAATGCGATTCGGCAACTGCAGACTGCGCAGCGTGGCCGGAGTGAACAGCGCGCTCATGTGTGAAGCCCGTCGCGAAGAAAGAAGCGAACGAGAATAGCACCTGCGTTTTGTTCGTGCAGCGCCGGGCTCAGTCTCGATGCGCGTCGACCGGAAAGCGGTCGAGCCATTCGCCGAACATCGCGCGGGCGGCGCGTTCCAGCGCGGGACCGTGCTGCGCGGTGGCTTCGCGCAAGGCGCCGGCGGTCGTGCCGCTGCGGGCGAGATCGCCCGGATAGGTGACGAGCCAGTTCTCAAAGCGGTCCGCGAGCACTTCGGCGTGACATTGGAGCGCGAGCACATGGTCGCCCCAGGAGAACGCCTGATGCGCGCATCGCTCGGTGGACGCGAGCAGCGTCGCGCCGTCGGGAAGATCGAATGTATCGCCGTGCCAGTGGAATACGGGCACCGCGTGACCGTCCGCTTCGAGATGACGCAACGGCGAAGCGCGCCCGGCGTCGGTCAGCGTGAGCGGCGACCAGCCGAGTTCGAGATCATTCGATGAATAGACGCGCGCGCCGAGCGCCCGCGCGATCAGTTGCGAGCCGAGACAGATGCCGATGGTGGGAAGCCCCGCGGCGATGCGCTTTTCGAGCATCGACAAAAGCGGAGCGAGATGCGGATACTGCGCGTCTTCATACGCGCCGATAGGCCCGCCGAGCACGACGAGCAACGAAGGATCGAGCGGATTCGGCGCGCCGATGCGCCCGCGCCCGACATCGAGATAGCGCACGAGGTGGCCACGGTCGCCGACGACGAGTTCCAGACTGCCGAGGTCTTCGAAATGAACGTGGCGAATGGCCAGGACTTCAGGTTTCATCGGCGGCTTTCCGTGGATCGGCGTGCGTGGCTCGGAACGTCTCTACATGACGAGCCGCGCCTCGCGGCGAGGCGCGACGGGCACAGTCTAACCGACTGGCCGCTGCCTCACAGCGTGGAATGCCGCAAATGCCGCTGCGCCCGAACTCAGGCGATCTGCGCGAAGACCTTCCAGCTCTTCTTCTGCGTGTTGAGATCGCCTTCTTCGTATACCGAACAGTCGAGACGAAGATCGGTGTCCGCCATGTCGATCTGCAAGAGCGCGCAATGGTGCGGCACCTTCTTCGGGTTCTTGCTGACCTCGAAGTGCGTGCACGAGAGACACATGCGATGCGCCGGAATGTGCTGCTGGGCTTCCAGTTGGCGAATGGTCTTGAGCAGCGTGCGATAGAACGTCGCCTGCTCGTCTTCGCGCAGCGTGCCGACTGCCTTCGACAGGAAGTCGGGCCATTGCAGCGCCTTCTTCGCCGCCGTGCGTCCGCGCGACGTCAGGCGCACCGCCAGCGCGCGGCCGTCGTCCAGCGCGCGGCGCTTTTCGACGAGCCCCTTGCCTTCGAGCGTGCTCACGGCATCGCTCGTGGTCGCGGCCGTCAACGCCGTCTCGCGTGCGATTTCGCCGAGGCGCATGGGCCCCTTGCGCTGCATCAGCAACACGAGAATTTCACCCTGGGTAGGCGTCAGCCCCGCACCTTCCGCCCATTCCCATGCCTGGCTGCGCATCGCCGTGCTCAGCCGCAGCAGGCCGTGGGTCACCCGCCCCGTCGCCTGCTCTCCGTAAACGCCTTCACTCATAATGTTTCGCTTGTTTTCCGCTTTATGGGTTTCGACAGCCCGTTCGCTGATAAGCGAACACCTCGCCCCGAAAGCTGCCCCGATTCAGGTTGCCCCGTTTCTCGGGATGACTCCCGGTTTGTGGTCCCCGCCGTCTCAAAATTCAGGCGTACCAAGCCAATTCGGTTTGCCTGAATGGGGACATTGCACCCTCTTCGTTTTGCGCCTTCTTGTATGGTGCCGTGGCGCTGCTTTCTCGCCGACTATACCCCGCCATCAGCGAAGTCGCCATTCTAAGCGACTGAGACCAAACGTACACCTTAATTATCCACGCAAAACTGTGGATAACCCGTGGAAAAGCGCGGTATTTCGTTGAGACTGCGCTCTGGACCACCAACCGACTGCCGCTCGAGCCGAAAGGACTGCCGTTCATTGCCAATTACCGTCATGGTGCCTGCTTTTTTGCCAACGGCTACATGCCCCGTAACGCTCCGTAACGTTTCTTACCGCTAGAGGATTCCTGTGTTGTCCGCACTAACTTCGCGTTCACCGACAGCCTTCCTGATGTATACGGACGCTACACGAAAACCTTGAGGAAAGTGCTTTGGTTACGCTCAAACGTTAGCGCGCGCATTTTATTCTCACTGCGGCATGCACGCATTCCCTACACACGGAAAACAATAAAGCCGCTTAGGAGATGTTCCAAGCGGCCTATGTGGGCGAACCGTCAATACGTCACGATGCTCGAAAAGTCTTAAGCGTGCCTTAAGGATTTCGAATCACGCCACTTACGCGCTTTATTACGCGCGCCATTGGAGACATTGCTGTCTCACGGCTTCGTGCAACGACTTTTCCTTGTCGAACACGCCGCGCAGCCACGTCGCATCGTTGACGCCGCCGCGCGCGATGTCGGCGATCTGCGCGAGCGCGGCCTGCGATCCGAGCGCTTCGGCATGCGGCGCGAGCACGTCGAGCGTCGCCAGAATGTCTTCGGCGACCGTGCGCCGCTCGCCCGTCTGCGGATGGACGCATGTGCCTTCCATCCCGAAGCGGCATGCCTCGAAGCGGTTGAACGTGTAGACGAGGTAGTCGTCTTCCTGCGGCATGAGCGGCTTGTCGAGCAGCAGATAGCGGGAGAGCGTCTGGATATAACACGCGATGGCCGCCGCGCGATCGACCGAAAGCGGCGTATCCATCACGCGGACCTCGATGGTGCCGAAGCCGGGCTTCGGGCGAATGTCCCAGTAGAAGTCTTTCATGCTGTTCACCACGCCCGTATGGACCATCTTCGAGAAGTATTCCTCGAAGCTGTCCCACGTCAGCACGAACGGCGCGCGGCCGGACAGCGGAAACGCGAACACCGAATTGAGCCGCGCTGAGTGAAAGCCCGTGTCGACGCCCTGGATATACGGCGACGAAGCCGAGAGCGCGATGAAGTGCGGAATGTAGCGCGACATCGAATGCAGCAGGAAAAGCGCGCTGTTCGGGTCGGGGCAGCCGATATGCACGTGCTGACCGAACACCGTGAACTGCTTGGCGAGATAGCCGTACAGCTCGGAGATGTACTGAAAGCGCGGCGCGTCGTAGATCTGGCGGTCGCTCCATTGCTGGAACGCATGCGTGCCGCCGCCGGCCAGCCCGACGTTCAGCTGGTCCGCCGCCGCCACGAGCGTATCGCGGATCTTGCGCAAGTCCGTCACGGCTTGTTCGTGCGTCGTGCAGATGCCGGTCGACAGCTCGATCATGCTTTCGGTGATCTCGGGCGTGATGTTGCCCGGAATCTTCTCGTCCTTGATGAGACGCATGAGGTCGGACGCGGCCTTGGTCAGATCGTAGTCGTGCGTATTCACGACCTGGATTTCTAGCTCGACGCCGAACGTGAACGGTTCCGAGTTGATGAAGGGTTCTAGTGCCATGACGCCTCTTGTTGAATCAATGCTTTGCCGGCCGGGCGATGCTTAAACGCGCTCACTCGCGCCGCTCGCCCACCGCCGACAAACTACGGTACACCACGAACGGCGTCGCGATCTGCAGAAGCACGATCGAGCACATCACGATGGCGCGCAGCGTCGGATCGTAATCGGGATACAGCACATACATATCGTCGACGAGCAGATATGCGAGCGCCGACATCGGCGTCAACGCCACGCCGAGCGCCACGCCCTGCTTCCATTCGAGCCCGCTCGGCTTCGCGAAGATCAGCACGCCGACCAGCTTACCGATGAAGCGCGCGAGCACCAGCCCGAGCGCCGCGACGCCGCCGAGCGCGATATCTCGCCACGCAAACGATGTCAGCGTGAGCGCAAAAAGAATGACGGTGAGCAGCCATCCCGCCGAACCGAAGTGCGATGGCCACAACTGCGGCCGCTCGTCCGCGTTCTTCACGATGATGCCGGCCGCGAGCAACGCGAAGATCGTCGAGAGCTTGAAGAGGTGAGCGATGGCGATGGCGAGCAGCACGAGTCCGAAGAGCGCCACGAAAGAATGCTCATCGTTGGCGTTCAGGCGTCGATAAAGCAGATTGCAGGCGCGCGCCAGCAGAAACGCCAACACGAGCGACCCGATCAGCAGATAAAGCGGCTGAAGGATCGTCGCGAATGCGTTCCCGTAGATCTCCTGATGCAGCACGCCCGCCGCCAGCTTTTCGACGATCACCGCGTACATGCTGTTCAACGCGGTCAGCGTCATCAGGCGCTGCGTCACCTGGCCTTCCGCGCGCAGCTCGGTTTTCAGCTGAATGACCATGGCCGGCGACGTGGACATCGCGATAGCGGCGATCACCACCGACGGCATCGTCGGCACATGGAACAGGATCAGCGCGATCAGCACGAGACCGAACGTGAGCGTCGATTCCGCGATGCTCGACAGAATCAGATACGGATTGCGGCGGATCCAGCGCAGATCGAGCCGGCCGCCCAGTTCGAAAAGCAGCAACCCGAGCGCGACGTCGAGCAGCGGACGCGACAGACCGCCCGCGCTCGCGTCGATCACGCCGAGGCCCGCGTTGCCCGCGATCAGCCCGATTACCGCATAGCCGGTGATGCGCGGCAGACGCCACGCGCGCCATAGCAGTTCTCCGGCGAGCCCCGCGGTGACGAGCGCGAGACCGGCCCAGAGAATGGCGTCGGGTTCGAGCGGCCAGGCGGGCAGAAATGAAAA
Organism: Caballeronia sp. Sq4a; assembly: GCF_023170545.1. Taxonomy (NCBI): domain Bacteria; kingdom Pseudomonadati; phylum Pseudomonadota; class Betaproteobacteria; order Burkholderiales; family Burkholderiaceae; genus Caballeronia; species Caballeronia sp. Sq4a. Next base: position 2,845,506 of record NZ_CP084250.1, read on the forward strand.
TGCCGAATTCATCGTGTGGGCTTCTCCTTCGTTGCTTCAGGCAGAGGGGCACGTCCGGCCGCGCGGTGGGCGAAAAACGTCAGCGGACGACACGCATGCTCACGACCCGCTCCCGCCACGGGCGTAGTTCATTCAGGCGAAACGAATACGAACGAACACGGCGTCACGGAACCGGCCGTGCAAGGATTAGACGATGCGCCCCGGTCCAGTGCGACGCTTAAAGCGAGACTGGCCGGACGCAGCGAACGGCGTTGCAGCGCGATGATCGGAGTTTCGCGTTGCAAGCGTCGTTCCATTGAGGCGCTCGCCGTCTGGACGGCGCGACGCAGGAAGAAGCGCGATTGTGCCACACAGTCATGTCCCCGGCGAAAACTGCAAGTTTATGATTCTTATGAGGTAAAGCCGACCGCAAACGATCTTATTCGGAAAAGCTGACCGGCAGTTCACGCGTTTCCAGTGCTTCCGATGACGTCGTCTTCAGGTGTTTACAGGTTTACTGTATATAAACGTAGTAGTAGTTAACAAGGCGCCGCAGCCGCTGTGGACAAGTGGCTTTTGTGCTTTCCGATCAAGCACATGTCAACCGAAAAAGCGCGCGGTAAACCCAGTCGTCTCGCGCCGTTAACTCGGAACAACTTTTGGCGGTTAACGGGTGGTCTCCGGCTTGTCCCGTTTACGTGCACAACGCGCCCACAGCTCGTTCTTGCGGATTTCGCCGACTTATCCACAGATTTCCGAGGATAACTAGGCCGGGCCGATTTCTCCGTGACGTAACGCTCGTAAAAAGAATCGCGCGGGATCGACGGCTTCGGCCAGTTCGCGTTCGATCGGCCACGGCTCGCCCTCCGCTTGGGACGCGATCAATTCGGCCGCGAGCGTCGCCCAGACGAGCCCGCGCGAACCGAAGGCGAACGCGCCATACAAGCCCGGCAAGCGCGGCAGGTCGAGCGGCCATGCGCCGGAAAGACGCCGGGCATCGCGGCGGCCGGCGGTTTCGTCGGCGAGCGAGCCGATCATCGGCATGCGATCACTCGTCACGCAGCGAAACGCGACGCGGCCCTGCGCGGCGCGTATATCGTCGATGCCGCCGAGCATGCGTCCGACGCGCTCGACGTTCTCCGCATGCCCGGCTTCGCGCACGTGCGGATCAGTGTCGTCGATGTCGTAGGTGGCGCCGATCAGCGTGCGCCGCGCGCCGAGCGGCACCGCATAGCCGTCGCCGACCACGGGCAGCGTCAGCGCATCGAGCGGGCTCTTCTCGACAATCGAAAGCTGACCGCGCACGCCGCGCGTCGGATCTTCGTGCAGGCTGGCGAGACGCGCCGTGTCGTGCGCATTGGCGAGCACCATAACCGGCGCTTTCGCGATCAGTTCGCCTTGGGCGTCGAAGGCACGCCAGTCGCGGCCGTCGAACGCGATCTGCGTCACGGCCGTATTCATGCGCGTGGTGAGCGCGTCGCCGGCAGCGGCGAGTTGCGCCGCGCAGACCGCGGCGGGCGAAATGGCGCCGCCGCGCGGAAAGAGCCAGCCGCCTCGCGCCACTTCTACGCCTGCCATGCGCGAAGCCTCGTCGCGCGTCAGCGGCGTCACGTAGTCGCGCGGATAGCCGAATCGCGCGATGGCGTCGGCGAGCGCATTCGCGTCTTCTTCCGAATCGGCGATTTGAAGCAGACCCGCGCTGCGCCGGAAGTCGTGGCCTGCGGCTTCGAGCGTCTGCCATCGTTGCAGCGCGCACAGGAAGCCCGCCCGCGTGAGGCGCGCGGCGATGCTGTCGTCGCGCCACACGATCGGGTGAAAGACGCCGGCAGGATTGCCCGACGCGTCCTGCGCGGGCGATGCGTGCCGGTCGATCAGCGTCACGCGCCAGCCGCGCGACGCGAAGCACGACGTCACCGCGCACCCCGCCAGTCCCGCGCCGATGACGATGGCCTCGCGCGCTGTCACGTTCGCGGCCAGCGGCGGCTCATGACGCCGAACGCGCCAGCGCGGCGCGAAATGCGCAGCGATTCGACCGTCGCTTGGACGGCATTCGAAGCCGGAGGTAGCGAGCGCACGCGTCCACGAGTCGCGGCCTGCCTCGGCGACGTCGACGCAGAGCGTCGCGCCATCGCCCGCGAAGCGCGCTAGCGTCTTACTCCACTTGCGCGGATCGTCGTCTTGCGTTGCATCGACATGAAACGCGTCCGCGCGCAGCCAGAGCTTCGACAGCATGTCGTCGCCGACGGCAAGCGTGAGCACGACGCGCCCCGCTTCGAATTCGAGCCGATGCACGCCGGGCACGCGCATCGGCCAGACGCGGGCGAGTTCGGCTAAGAGAGGATCACTGTCGGCGGGCGGCGGCGTATCGAGCGCGCGCAGTGGCGCCACCGCGACCACATGAAGGCGCTCGCAGCGCGCGGCGTCGTCGCGCCAAAGACGCCATAGCGCCAGAAAGAGACTTTGAGTGTCGAAGCGCACGGCGGCATCGACGAAGGTGAACACGCGCTTCGTCTTCCAGCGCGCCGGAAGATCGTGCTGCGCGAGAAGCGGCTCGCTAACGGGCGATGTATCGGTCATGCATCAAGCCTGGGAGGGAAAGCGGGCGTCTGTGAGGCGTCGGATAGTCGGCGAACGCCGCCGCGCGCCGCACTGAAGCACGACCGGTTGCATCCGCGAAAGCCAGTACCGACAAGGCTTACAGCGCGAAACGGCCAAGGAATTGGCGATGAAACGTTGGCAAAAACCAACGGCGCGCTGTCCGATCAGGCGGCTTTGGCAGACGAAAGCGAGCCGCGCGTGATCGGCCCACGGAGGCCGCCCGGAACAGCCCGTTACATAAGGGTAAATCTTTGAAACCCTTGTCCAGATTGGGTTTGCGCTGCGCTATCATACCAAGCGCCTCGTTCGAAGGCGGCGCGAGGGATTTGATGGGATGCAACGCCGGTGACATGGCGCGAAACTGCGCCGAATCGTCGGACGGACGCGCCAGAGGCCCGTCCCTACTCGACTGCACGGCTTGCGCACGTATAATCGGCGCGTTCGCGCTGTTCGTGTCAACCTAAACTGATAAAGGAACCTTAATGAACAAACAGGAATTGATCGACGCCGTAGCCGCTCAGACCGGCGCCAGCAAAGCTCAAACCGGCGAGACGCTGGACACGTTGCTCGAAGTCATCAAGAAGGCTGTCTCGAAGGGTGACGCAGTTCAGTTGATCGGTTTCGGAAGCTTCGGTTCGGGAAAGCGCGCAGCACGCACGGGCCGTAACCCGAAGACCGGCGAATCCATCAAGATTCCGGCCGCCAAGACCGTCAAGTTCACGGCTGGCAAGGCATTCAAGGACGCAGTCAACAAGCGCTGAGCGTCTGGCCCGTGGCGGCCCGCCTCGCTGCGCAGCGCCTGGCAGCTCTTTCAGCGTTTATCAGCGCCATCGCTCGTGTTTAGTTGTACCGTGTTCGTATCTTGATAGCGCCCGTCTTGCGCAAGCTACTCAGGTTCGTCCGCATGAGCGGAAAAAAGCCGGAGACCAAGAGGACCATGAAACCCGCCATCGGCGGGTTTTTTTTCATCTTCTAATGCCGATGATGGTCTTCGCAGTCGCAGTCGGGGCCGTGGTCGTGCTCGTGGTCGTCATCATGCTCATGGTCGTGATCCTCGACATCCCACGCGGGAAACGGATCGCCGAAGTGCTGCCACGCATCGCTGCCGCGCGTCCATTCGTCGTCGGTCAAGAGGCACGCGTCGAACTTTCGCTGCCACGCTTCGATGTCGAGATCGACGCCCATCAGCACCAGCTCCTGCCGTCGATCGCCGATGCTGTTGTCGTCCGGATCGCCGAACCATTCCGCCACGATCTCCGCTTCCAGCTCCGGATCATCCGTTGGCCATTCGCTTCTGTCCTGCGCGGCCCACCATACGCCGGCGGGACCGTGCCGCAACGTGCCGCCCGCCTGCGACAGCGACCCGCCGACGACACTGCGCGTCGCAAGCCAGAAGAAGCCCTTCGCGCGCAGCACGTCGCGCCATTCCTCGTGAAGCAGATTCCACAGCCGTTCCGGATGAAACGGCCTGCGCGCCCGATAGACGAAATGCCGGACGCCCGACGCATCCGCGTCGCTAGCGTCTTCGTGTTCATCGTTCAGAATCGCGAGCCAGCCTGCGGCGCTGCCGGTCGCATCCAGATCGAAACGGCCGGTGTTCACCAGTTCGCCGAGCGGCGCTTTGCCGTGTTCCGTCCGCAGCAGAACGGCGCGCGGATTAAACGCGCGGAAGATCTGCGCGAGCCGGTCCACTTCGTCCTGGCCGACCAAGTCCGTCTTGTTGATGACGATCACGTCGCAGAATTCGAACTGCTCCACGAGCGCCTCCACGACCGTTTTGTCTTCGTCGGACGCTTCGCCACCGAGCAAGATGCCGCGTTCGGCAAGCGACTCCGCCGACGCGTAATCGCGCATGAAAGTCGATGCGTCGACGACGGTGACGAACGTATCGAGATGCGCGCGGCCTGCAAAAGGCGCGTCTTCGTCGTCGCCGAAAGCGAAGTGCTCGGCGATATCCATCGGATTCACGCCGGGCGGCGCTTCGATCACGATCGCATCGAAACGAGGCTGCTGCTCGGTGAGCCGCGTGATGGCATCGGCAATGGACTGCATCGCGTCATCGCCCGCGCTGCAAGCGAAGGAACCGATGCGCACGCCCTCGCTGTTGTTGCGCAATGCATCGAGGAGCGTGGACTTGCCCGCGCCGACGAAACCCGAGAGCACGGTGACTGGCAGTGGCGTTTGGTTCATTGCGGGCGTGTGGACGAGAATCGAAGTCACGATTCTGCATCAAACGCGGGGTGAGCGGAGGCAAGGCGCCGAGCGGCGCGGCGGCTCGCGCGCTGAAGAACCGGGAATTACTTCGACGCTTGCAGCAACTTCCAGCGCCGCAGAATCTCGATGATCTGCGCCGAGTACTTGTCGCGCAGCGCGGGCGTTTCGGAATGGTAAGCACCGACGGCCTGCCACGAATTGCCGTACTTGTTCATCTTCTGGCGCAAATGCCATGCGGCGACATAGACGCTCTTGCATGGCTCCATCAGCGTGCCGCTCGAAATGCCGTATTGGGAAAGCGTGTTGAGGTGGATGGAGTTGATCTGCATCAGCCCGTAGTCGGTCGAGCCATTGGCGTTCTTGTTGATGGCGTCGGGCTTGTTGTGGGATTCCTGCCAGGCGATGGCGCGCAGAATGAGCGGATTGACCTTCTGATACTTCGCTGCTTCGTCGAAACAGTCAGCGTGAGCGGACGCGGCCGCCAGCATGGCGCCGCAACCCATCGCAAGTATTCGCAGGAATCGCTTCATCTTCGTTCTACTCCATCCGCCTGTGCGGAACCGTCATGCTGCCGGCGCCGCGCCTCGCGCGTGCGCCAAGATTCGTTGTCCGCTCTCGTCTGACGCCCGTGGCATCGGGAAAACCCGAGCTTTACGCCGACGCCTGGGGAACGGAACCGCCCGTATGATACCGGCTGACGTCTTCGACCATAAGTTGGCTAGCCGACATAGGTCCAACGGACCGCGGATTGAACCAACGGGAATCCTCTGCTGACTATCGGCGGTTTCTTAAACGTATGAATAATAAAGTAATCTAATCGGGTTACAATTCGGGTCCCGTGTGCGTCGCTTGTCTGACAAAAGCCTTCCGATGGGTTATCGGCAGGGCGTCGGAAAGCTTGAGCGCACTGGAACACTTGGCATGCAGCCGCTGGGCGAAAGCGGCGGCGAACGAAGTTGCACTATTTCGTTACACAAAGCTGCTATCGTCACATTTTTATAAATAATCGTGGTCGGGCGGACACGTTCGCACCACGGTTGGCAGCGCCCTCGGATTGACGAACGGTGCTGCCTTAGCCGGTTCTTTGTATCCCGGCTCAGACATCACATCCATGAGAAGACAACCTATGGCACTGCGTCGCATCGCGACGGCACTGCTGGCGGCGGGACTTATCGTCGCGCAAGCCGCGCACGCGCAAGTGACGTTGAATTTCGTCAATGCCGATATCGACCAGGTCGCGAAGGCGATCGGCGCGGCCACCGGCAAAACCATCATCGTCGATCCCCGCGTCAAGGGGCAGCTCAACCTCGTCTCGGAAAATCCGGTGCCGGAGGAGCAGGCGCTGAAGACGCTGCAGGCGTCGCTGCGCATGCAGGGCTTCTCGCTCGTGCAGGATCACGGCGTTCTGAAAGTCGTGCCCGAAGCCGACGCCAAGCTGCAAGGCGTGCCGACGTACGTCGGCAATGCGCCGCCGGCGCGCGGCGACCAGGTCGTCACGCAGGTGTTCGTGCTGCACAACGAGTCGGCGAACAACATTCTGCCGGTGCTGCGGCCGCTCATCTCGCCGAACAACACCATCGCCGCTTATCCGGCGAACAACACGCTCGTCGTCACGGACTACGCGGACAATGTGCGGCGCATCGCGGGCATCATCGCGGGCATCGACACGGCGGCGGGCCGTGAAGTCGACATCGTGCAGCTGAAGAACGCGAACGCAATCGATGTCGCGGACCAGATGAACAAGCTGCTCGATCCCGGCACCATCGGCAGCACGGACGCGACGCTGAAAGTCACCGTCACGCCCGATGCGCGCACCAATTCGCTGATGTTCCGTGCCTCCAGCAGCGCGCGGCTCGCGGCGGCCAAGGCGCTCGCGAAAAAGCTCGATGCGCCGACGTCCGAACCGGGCAACATGCACGTCGTGCCGCTACGCAACGCCGACGCGACGCGGCTTGCCAAGACGCTGCGCGCCATGCTGGGCAAGGGCGGCGGCAACTCGGACAACTCGTCGACCAGCTCCGGCTCCAACTCGTCGAATTCCTTCGGGCAGAGTGGGCTCGGCAACTCGTCGTCTTCCACGGGCACCTCAGGCGTTCCGCCGTTGCCCGGCGGCCTCGGCAGCAGCGGTTCGGGCACGGGCAACAATCCGATGTCCGGCACCGGCGGCACGCGCGACGCGGGCTTTTCCTCGAACAAGGACAACGACACCGGCAACGACACGAGCGGCGGCGGCATGATCCAGGCGGATTCCGCGACGAATTCGCTCATCATCACGGCAGCCGATCCGGTCTACCGCAATCTGCGCACGGTGATCGACCAGCTCGACGCGCGCCGCGCGCAGGTTTATATCGAAGCGCTGATCGTCGAACTCTCGGCCACGAGCGGCGCGAATCTCGGCATTCAGTGGCAGGGCCTGCTGCTCTCGAACGGCGGCAACAACGCGCTCTACGGCAGCACGAGCTTCGGCTCGGGCAACACGAACATCTTCGACCTGACCGTGCAGGGCAATGCGATCGCGCAGAATCCGTCGGCGGTCACCTCGACCACGGGCCTGCTCGCCAACGGCCTGAACATCGGTCTGCTGCATCGCTTCGGCAACTTGTTCGGGCTCGGCGGCCTGCTTCAGGCGCTGTCCACCTCGGCGGATGCGAACATTCTGTCCACGCCGAACCTGATCACGCTCGACAACGAGGAAGCGAAGATTGTCGTCGGCCAGAACGTGCCGGTGGTGACGGGCTCCTACGCCACGCCGACCGCGAACGCCGCCACGTCCGTGACCGCGTTCAACACGTTCGACCGGCGCGACGTGGGCGTGACGCTGCACGTCAAGCCGCAGATCACCGACGGCGGCGTGCTCAAGCTCCAGATCTATCAGGAAGATTCGAGCGTCGACGCGACGACCAAGACCGATCCGGGCGGCGTGACCATCAACACGCGCTCGGTGCAATCGACCATTCTGGCCGACGACGGCGAGATCGTCGTGCTGGGCGGGCTGATGCAGGATCAGTACAACAACAACAACAGCAAGATTCCGCTGCTGGGCGACATTCCGTTCATCGGCAGCCTGTTCCGCAGCGAAAGCAAGACGCGAACGAAGACGAACCTCATGGTGTTCCTGCGCCCGGTGATCGTTCGCGATCAGGCGACGGCCTCGCAGATCGCCAATACGCGCTATGAATATCTGCGCAATCAGCAGTACGGTTCGACGACGGACAACCGCATCATCAAGGACCAGAACGTGCCGATGATGCCGCCGAAGCCGCTCGGTCCGAGCGAAGGCGGTGGCGCCCCGGCCCAGAATCTGCTCGACTGGAACAACCTGACGCGCGGCGTGCCCAGCTCGACGCTGCCGCAGGACCCGAACGCGGGTCCGGCGCCGCAGCCGTATCAGAGCGCGCCGCAAAATAGTTACCCGGCGCCCGCGAACGGCGCGACCAACGCGATGCCCGGCAACGCGGCGACGAACGCCATGCCCGGCAACGCCGCCACGGGCTACGCGGTGCCGAACAACGCGCCGAGCGCCGCGCCGCTCGGCGGCAATCAGACGGGAGGACAGCCGTGAACACGCTGAACGCCGAAGCCGAAACCACGACCGCGACGGAAGCAACGGCCGCGTCGCCGCTCGCAGCGCGGCTCGTGCCCTACGGCTTCGCGCGTACCGGCCAGATTCTGGTCGCCCAGCAGCATGCCGACGGCATCGAAGTGTGGATCAGCGAGCGCACGAACGACGCGGCGCTCGCGGAAGTCGCGCGCAATTTCGGCGCACTCACGATTGTCCGCAAGTCCGGCGACGAACTCGCAGCCGCCATCAACTCGGCGTACGCCCGTAACGACGGCAGCGCGGCCCAGGTGGTCGGCGAAGTGGAAGGCGAAGTCGATCTCTCGCGCCTGATGCAGGACATTCCCGAAGTGGAAGACCTGCTGGAGTCCGAAGACGACGCGCCGATCATCCGCATGATCAACGCGCTCTTGACGCAGGCGGCGCGCGAACAGGCGTCGGATATTCACATCGAGCCGTTCGAAAACGCGTCGGTCGTGCGCTTTCGCGTCGACGGCACCCTGCGCGACGTCGTGCGTCCGAAGAAGGCGCTGCACGGCGCGCTGATTTCGCGCATCAAAATCATGGCGCAGCTCGATATCGCCGAGAAACGTTTGCCGCAGGACGGCCGCATCACGCTGCGCGTCGGCGGCCGCCCGGTGGATGTGCGCGTGTCCACGCTGCCGACCGGCCACGGCGAACGCGCGGTGCTGCGTCTGCTCGAAAAGGACGCGCAGCGGCTGAATCTCGAAACGCTCGGCATGGCGCGCGACACGCTCGTCCAGTTCGACAAGCTGATCGGCCGGCCGCATGGCATCGTGCTCGTGACCGGGCCGACCGGCTCCGGTAAGACGACGACGCTCTACGCGTCGATGTCGCGGCTCGAGACCACGACCACCAACATCATGACGGTGGAAGACCCGATCGAATACGATCTGTCGGGCATCGGCCAGACGCAGGTGAACGAGCGCATCGGCATGACGTTCGCGCGGGCGCTGCGCTCCATTCTGCGTCAGGACCCGGACATCATCATGATCGGTGAAATCCGCGACCTCGAGACCGCGCAGATCGCGGTGCAGGCGTCGCTGACCGGCCACCTCGTGCTCGCGACGCTGCACACGAACGACGCCGCCTCCGCCGTCACGCGTCTCACGGACATGGGCGTGGAGCCGTATCTGCTCGCGTCGTCGCTGCTCGGCGTACTCGCGCAGCGTCTCGTGCGCCAGTTGTGCCCGGTGTGCAAGGAAGCGCGCGAGGAAGAAGACGGCGTGAAGCACTGGCATCCCGTCGGTTGCGACCGGTGCGGCCAGTCGGGCTACGTGGGCCGGCGCGGCGTGTACGAACTGCTGCTGATCGACGACGCCATCCGACCGCTGATCCATCGCAACGCCGCCGACGCCGAGATTCTCGCGGCGGGCCGCGCGAACGGCATGCGCACGTTGCGCGAGGACGCGAACCGCTGGCTGAACGCGGGCGTGACATCGCTCGAAGAAGTGCTGCGCGTGACTGGCGGAGAATAAGCGTATGCCGGCGTTCCGTTTCGAAGCCATCGACCAGGCGGGCAAGACGCAGACCGGCGTGCTCGACGCCGACAGCGCCCGCGCCGCGCGCAGCCACCTGCGCACGCAAGGACTGACGCCGCTCGTCGTCGAGGCGGCGGGCACGCGCACGCGCGGCGAACGGCAGCAGCGGCTCTCGCTCGGGCGACGGCTGTCGCAGCGCGAACAGGCCATTCTCACGCGCCAGCTCGCGAGTCTGTTGATCGCCGGGCTGCCGCTCGGCGAAACGTTGTCCGTGCTCACCGAGCAATCCGAGCGCGATTACATTCGCGAACTGATGGCCGCGATCCGCGCCGAAGTGCTCGGCGGCCATTCGTTTGCGAACGCGCTCGCGCAGCATCCGAAGGACTTCCCGGAGATTTATCGCGCGCTCGTCGCGGCGGGCGAGCACACCGGCAAGCTGGGGCTCGTGCTTTCGCGTCTCGCGGACTACATCGAGCAGCGCAACGCGTTGAAGCAGAAGATCGTTCTCGCGTTCACGTATCCGGGCATCGTGACGATCATCGCGTTCGGCATCGTCACGTTTCTGCTGAGTTACGTGGTGCCGCAGGTCGTGAACGTGTTCGCCAGCACGAAGCAGGCGCTGCCGTTTCTCACCGTGATGATGATGGCGCTGTCCGCCTTCGTGCGCAGTTACTGGTGGGCGGTGCTGATCGGCGTGGTGCTGGTCGCGTGGCTCGTGCGGCGCATTTTGTCGCGGCCCGGACCGCGCCTGGCGTTCGACCGCTGGCTCTTGACGGCGCCGCTCGTCGGCAAGCTGGTGCGCGGCTATAACACCGTGCGCTTCGCCAGCACGCTCGCGATTCTCACGGCCGCCGGGGTGCCGATCCTGCGCGCGCTGCAAGCGGCGGGCGAAACGTTGAGCAATACCGCGATGCGCCAGAACGTCGACGACGCCATCGTGCGCGTGCGCGAAGGCTCCGCGCTCTCGCGGGCGCTCGCCAATACGAAGACGTTCCCGCCCGTGCTCGTGCATTTGATCCGCTCGGGCGAAGCCACCGGCGACGTCACCACGATGCTCGACCGCGCGTCCGAAGGCGAAGCGCGCGAACTCGAACGCCGCACGATGTTCCTCACCAGCCTGCTCGAACCGCTCTTGATTCTCGCGATGGGCGGCGTCGTGCTGGTGATCGTGCTCGCGGTGATGCTGCCGATCATCGAACTGAATAATCTGGTGCAGTAATGAACGCCCTGCAAACCCGCCTGCTCACGCTCGCCGCGCTCGCGCTCTTTTGCGTGACGGTGACCTATTGGGTCGTCACGCTGACTTCTCGCCAGACCGCGCCGCTGCCCGCCGCCGCCGCGACGCGTACGCCGTCGGTCGAACAGGCCGCGACGATCTTCGGCGGGCAACTGGAGCGGCAAGCGAATTCGGACGTGCATCTGTTCGGCATTCTCGCGCTGCAAGGCGGCGCGGCGGCCATCGTGAGCTACGGCGGCGAGCCGCCGCGCGCGGTGTCGCTCGGCGGGCCGCTCGCGCAGGGCGTGAAGCTCTCGCAGGTGAAGGCGCGTTCGATCATCGTCGAGCGCAACGGCGTGAAGTCGGAAATTTTCCTGCCGCCCGTGCCGCCCGGACCGACGATCTACGTCCGTTGAGCACGGTCACGGCGCGATGAAGGCCGGTCGATAGAATGCTCGGCGGCTTCGGTCAAACGAAGCCGCATGTTTCTTAAATCAAGCGGGCGCAAGCCCTGAATCAACACGAGGTAGCAGTCATGCAAATGTGGACGCAACGCCGCATGGAAATCACCAAGGCCAAGGCGCGCCGTCAACGGGGTTTTACGCTCATCGAGATCATGGTCGTGATCGCGATTCTCGGCATTCTCGCCGCGCTGATCGTGCCGAAGATCATGAGCCGCCCCGACGAAGCGCGTCGGGTGGCCGCGAAGCAGGACATCGGCACCATCATGCAGGCCATGAAGCTGTACCGGCTGGACAACGGCCGTTATCCGACGCAGGAGCAGGGTCTGCGCGCGCTCGTCGAAAAGCCGACGACGGAACCCGTGCCGAACAACTGGAAGGACGGCGGCTATCTGGAACGCCTGCCGGCTGATCCGTGGGGCGGCCAGTATCAATATCTGAATCCGGGCGTGCACGGCGAAATCGACGTGTTCAGCTACGGCGCGGACAACAAGGCGGGCGGCGAGGGCAACGATGCCGACGTCGGCTCGTGGCAGTAAAAGGAACGTGAAGTGAACAGGCACGGCAGGCACAGGGCGGCGCGTCGGAATGCGGGTTTCACGCTGCTGGAAATGCTCGTCGTGCTGGTCATCGCGGGCTTGCTCGTGTCGCTCGCGTCGCTGCAGCTCACGCGCAATCCGCGCACGGATCTGAACGAAGAAGCGCAACGGCTCGCGCTGCTGTTCGAATCGGCGGGCGACGAAGCGCAAGTGCGCGCCCGGCCGATCGCGTTTCAGCCGGTGGAAGGCGGGTTCCGCTTCGACATTCGCACCGAAGACGGCTGGCGCCCGCTGCGCGACGACCTCTTGCGCGCGCGCCGCTGGGAAGGCGGCGTGACGAGCGTGAGCATTCAATTTCTCGATTCCGACAAGACCGTGAGCCGGCTCGTCTTCGGCACCGAAGCCATCGACACGCCCATGGAAATCACGCTCGTCTCGGCGGTGGGGCGCGCGACGATCATCGGCAGCGGCAACGGCCGCTTTCAGGTGCGGTGATGCGCGCGCGATCCACAGAACGCGACGCACAACGCGGCTTCACGATGATCGAAGTGCTCGTCGCGCTGGCGATCCTCGCGGTGGCGCTCGCGGCGTCGCTGCGCGCGGTCGGATCGATGGCGACGAGCGAAGCGGACCTGCATCGGCGTCTGCTCGCAGGCTGGAGCGCGGACAACGAACTCGCGCAACTGCGGCTCGCGCATGTGTTTCCGGATATCGGCTCGCGCACCTTCGACTGCTCGCAGGGCAATCTGAAGCTCGTCTGCACGCAGCGCGTCTCGGCGACGCCGAATCCTATTTTCCGTCGCGTCGAAATGTTCGTCGCGACGCCCGGGCGCGCCGGTTATCTCGCGCAGATGGTCACGGTGGTGGCGAATGAAACGAATCGTTCGCTCTGATTCGCGCCGCGCGGCGCGCCGGCAGCGCGGTTTCACGCTGCTCGAAATGCTCATCGCCATCGCCATTCTCGCGGTGATCGCCGTGTTGTCGTGGCGCGGGCTGGACCAGATCATTCGCGGCCGCGCGACCATCACGAACGCGATGGAAGACGAGCGCGTGGTCGCGCAGTTGTTCGACCAGATGCGCATCGACGCGCGTCAGGCCGCGACCGACGACGAAGCCGGCCAGCCCGCCGTCTCGCTCGGCAACGGCACGCTGCAGATCGTGCGCGGCGTGTTCGCGCCCGCCACCGCGCCGCGCCTGCAGGTGGTGCGGTATCGGCTGACGGACGGGCGCATCGTGCGATTTGCGTCGCCGCCGCTGGAAAACGTGGGCGAGGTGCGGCGCGCGCTGTCGTCGAGCGATACCGCCGATGGCTGGAGCGCCGTGCCGTTGCTGGGCGGCGTCCGGTCGCTCGCAACGCGCGTCTACATTCCGCAGAAGGGCTGGACCACGCGCATGGCCGACGTGCTTTCGCAGATCAACGAGAACGACAACAATCTGAAGGTGCCGCAACTCGGCAACGCGCCGCTCGCGCGTGCCGTGTCGGGCATTCAGGTGGCGGTTGGCGCGCCGAATCTGCGCGTGCCGATCACGCGCGTGTTTCTGGTCGGAGAATGACGATGCGTGCCTCGGGCCTGAGCAAAAGACAGCGCGGCGTCGCGATCATCAGCGCGTTGCTGGTGGTCGCGCTCTCGTCGATTCTCGTCTCGGGCATGTTGTGGCGGCAGCAGGTGCAAGTGCGGCGCATCGAAAATCAGCGGCTGCTTGCGCAGGCGCAGTGGATTTCGCGCAGCGCGCTCGACTGGACGCGGCTCATTCTGCGTTCCGAAGCCGATACATCGCCGACCGTCACGTATCTCGGCGGCGTGTGGGGCGTGCCGATCGCGAAGACGAAGCTCTCCGACTTCCTCGGGCAGATCGGCGAAGTGCGCTCGCAGGAAGGCGCGCAGACGTTTCTGTCCGGCTCCATCGAGGACGCGCAGGCGAAGTTCAACTTGCGCAACCTCGTCGCGACGCCGACGCCCGGCGTGCTCACCATCAACGTCGAGCAGATTCAGGCGTTCCAGCGGCTTTTGACGATGCTCGGCATCAACGGATCGCTCGCGAAGACGGTGGCCTTGCAGATGCGCGCGGGACTCTCGCGCTCCGCCACGCGCTTCCAGACGCAGACGGGCAACGGCGCGACTGCGGCGAGCTCGCCCGCGGAGGCCATGGCGGCGATTGCGCAAGGCGGCGGCACGGGCGGCGGCAATTTCACCGACGATCCCGGCCTCAAGGACGCCGATAGCGACGCGCCGGTCGCGCCGCTGCAAATGATCAGCGTGGATTCGCTGCTCGACGTGCCAGGCTTTTCGGCCGAAGCGGTCGCGAAGCTGCGGCCGTTCGTGACCGTGCTGCCGACGACGACCGCCGTGAACATGAACACCGCGCCCGCCACGGTGATCGCGGCCGTGGTGCCGGGCATGAGCCTTTCGCAGGCGCAGGCGTTCGTCGCCCGGCGTGAGACGGTGTTTTTCCACGACATCGGCAACGTGCAGCTCGCGTTGACCGGCGCGGGCGTCCGTTCCACGTCGATCGATCCGAACCAGCTCGACGTGACCACGCGCTATTTTGTGATTCACGGCCGCGTCGAACATGAGCGCGCGCAACTGGAGCGCATGACGCTCGTGTATCGCGATCCGACGACGCACACCACGCGCATCGTCTTTACGCGCGACGCGCTCTGATGACGCTGTTACTGACAAGAGGAAGTGGCCTTTGAGCACACTGATCGTTCTATTACCGCCGCGCGATCCCGCCGTGCGCTCGCAGGAGTGGCAACTGCCCGACCTGCCGTTTCTGCTGCTGGACAAGCGCGGCGAGACGCAGCGCGCCGGCCGCGCCGCTGTCGGCCTTCTGCCGCGCGCCAACGCGACCGTGCTGATCGTCGCGGCGCGCGACACGCTGCTGCTCGCCGCTACCGTCCCGCCGCTCAAAGGTCCGAGGCTGCGTCAGGCGCTGCCGAACGTGGTCGAAGACCAGTTGATCCAGGACCCGCAGACGTGCCACATCGCGGTCGATCCGGTCGCGCTCGCCGACGGAAGGCGCGTGGTCGCCGTCATCGATCGCGGCTGGTTCCGCTTCGTCTGCGATGCGTTCATGAGCACCGGGCATCGCAATCTGAAGGCGGTACCGGCCATGCGCTGCCTGCCCGTTCCGGCCGCCGCGCCTGTCATCGAGACACCGGAAGGCGAAGACGAAGCCGCCGAAGCGGAAGCGCCGCCGACGCCCTTCATCGCGGGATTGCTCGGCAACGTGATTTCGACCGCGCCCGCGCTGATCGGCGACGTGCCAGCGGCGGCGCCCGGGACCGGCGGCGCGCCGCGCGTGGAAATCGCCATCGCGCGCGGCGAACGCGCGGCGCTCGGCGAAGGGCTCGCGCTGCCCGTCGATTCGATTGCGCCGACGCTCGACGCGCTGGCGGGCGGGCATCCGTTCACGCTGTATTCGCTCGCCGACATTCCCGGCGACGAGCCGCGCCTCGCGGCGTCGGGCAAACATGCGGCCGTCGCGGGCGCGCAGCCGCTCGCGTTCGAAGCGCTCGCCCGCAACGCGCTCGCGAGCCGCTTCGACCTGTGCCAGTTCGAATTCGCGGCGCAGCCGTGGCGGCTCGACCGCGCGACCATGCGCCGCCTGCGCGTGCCGATCGCGCTCGTGGCGGCGTCGGTCATCGTGTCGATTGTCGGCATCAACGTGCAGTGGATTCAGCTTTCGCGCCAGCGCGACGCCATCAACGCGCAGATGACCGAACTGCTGCTCAACGCGTTCCCCAAGACCACGACCGTGCTCGACGCGCCCGACCAGATGGCACGCAATCTCGACCGGCTGCGCGTGGCGTCGGGCGAACTGTCGCCGTCGGATTTTCTGTCGCTCGCGGACGGCCTCGCGCGCTCGCTCGGCCCGGTGCCGGTGAACGGCATCGCCGGGCTGGATTATCGGGACCGTCATCTGGAAGTGACTTTCAAGCCGGACATCAAGGTCGATCCTGACCTCGGCAAGCGCCTCGCGGCCAACGGGCTGAACGGCGCCATCGACACGAACACCGGCAAATGGACCATCAGGAGCGGCCAATGAAAGCGGAAATCGGACGAACGCTCTCCGAGTTCTGGGAGGCGCGCACGCCGCGCGAAAAGACGCTGTTGATGTGGGGCGGCCTGCTGCTCGGCATCGCGCTGGTTTATCTCGTGCTGTGGGCGCCCGCGTATGAAGGCCGCGCCCGCCTGCGCGACACCTTGCCGACGATGCAGCGCCAGCTCGCCACGATGACCGCGCAGGCTAACGAAGCGCGCTCGCTCGCGGGCAGCGCCGAGGGCGTGACGCCGACGGGCGGCGCGCTGCGCGATGCGCTCGCGAAGTCGCTCGCGGACAACAACATGCAGCCGACGCAGGTGCAGGTCATTGGCGCGGCGGTGCAGATTCAGTTGAAGAACGCGTCGTTTCCGAACTGGACGATGTGGCTCGACGACGCGCGCAAGCAGTTCAAGGTGCAGGTGTCGGAAGCGCACATTCAGGCGCTCAAGCCGGACGGTCAGGTGGACCTGACGGCATCGCTGCAACCGGCCAGCGTCAAATGAGCTACTGGACTCGCCGACTCAGGCTCGCGCTGCCGGGACTCATCGTGATGGTGCTCTCGGTGGCGGGCACGCTGCTCGTGATGATGCCCGCCGCGTGGATCACGCCGCAGTTCGCGAAGGCGACGGGCGGCCACGTCAATCTCGCCGAT
This sequence comes from Caballeronia sp. Sq4a, assembly GCF_023170545.1. Taxonomy (NCBI): domain Bacteria; kingdom Pseudomonadati; phylum Pseudomonadota; class Betaproteobacteria; order Burkholderiales; family Burkholderiaceae; genus Caballeronia; species Caballeronia sp. Sq4a. The sequence continues at coordinate 2,862,273 of NZ_CP084250.1, forward strand.
CCGTCGGGTTCACTCTGGCGCGGCTCGGCAACGCTGATGCTCGCGGCGAGCAGCGACGGCTCCGGCGCGACGCTGCTGCCGGGGCGCATCGAATGGACGACGGCGTTCTGGCCGCTTTTCACCGGCCGCGTGCACATGACCATGCGGCAGACCGAGGCGATGCCCGACGCCGTGATCGTCGATGCCACGACGCGTGGCGCGACGCTTTCGGCGGGCGGAATCGCGGTTCCGGCAACGCTGCTCGCCGGTCTGGGCGCGCCGTTCAATACGCTGAATTTCGAGGGAACGGTGCGGCTTTCGTGGACCGAATTCCGCTTGCTCGGCAGGAACGCTTACGGACAGTTCGTGGTGACGCTCGACGACATGGCTTCGCGCGTGTCACGGGTCAAGCCGCTCGGGTCGTACCGCGTCGCGTTGCAGGCGCAAGGGGCGACGGCGAGCATTGATCTCTCGACAACCCGAGGCCCGCTGCTCTTGACCGGCAGCGGCGTGATCTCGCAAGACGCGACGACCTTCGAAGGCACCGCGAAGGCTGAACCGGCGCAGCGCGAAAATCTCGCGGGACTCTTGAATCTGCTCGGCCGACACACCGATCCGGATACCGTCGCGCTGACGTTCAACCATTATTAGAGCGCGAAATCAGCCGCCGGCTGCGTTCTTCCCCGTCGCGGACATCGCCTCTGGCGCGGAAGCCGGCGCCGGCGCTTCTACGCCGCCCGTCTCGCGGTTCATCTGCGCGACGTCCCAGCCGCCGCCCAGCGCCTTCACCAGCCCCACCGACGCCACCATGCGCTGGCCCGCGATGCTCGCGAGCTTCTGCTCTGCCGTGAACGCCGTGGTCTGCGCGGTCAGCACGCTGATGAACGCGACCGTTCCCGCCTTGTACTGATTGTTGATGATGGCGAGCGCCTGCTGCGCGGACTGAACCGCCTGCTGCTGCACGACGATTTCCTTCTCCAGAATGCGCAGAGACGCGACATTGTCTTCGACGTCCTGAAACGCGGTCAGCACCGTTTGCCGATACGTCGCGACGTTCTGATCGTAGGCGGCGCGGGCGGCTTCCGTGCGCGCCGCGCGCAAGCCGCCGTCGAAAATCGTCGCGGCGATATCCGGCCCGAGCGTCCAGAAACGCGACGGCGCGCGCAGCAGTTGCGACAACACCGTGCTTTCGAACCCGCCTTGCGCCGAGAGCGTCAGCGTCGGGAAATACGCCGCCATCTCGATGCCGATTTGTTCGTTCGCCGCCGCCGCCTTCCGCTCGGCCGACGCGATATCCGGACGCCGCTCCAGCAGCGCGGACGGCATCGCGGTGGGAACGGTCGGCGGCGTAGCGTCGAGCGGCATCGCGGGGAGCGAGAACGTCGACGCCGGCTCGCCGACGAGCACCGCGATGGCATGTTCGTATTGCGCGCGCGCCACGCCGTTGTCGATGGCCGCGGCCTGCGCCGACTGCAATTGCGTCTGCGCCTGAATCACGTCCGAGCGCGCGACGATGCCTTGCGCGTACTGGTTCTGCGTGAGCCTGAGCGACTGCTGATACGCGGCGACGGTCTCGTCGAGCAGCTTTTGCTGCGCGTCGAGCGCGCGCAACTGGAAGTACGTCTGCGCGAGCGTCGCCTGAGCGGACAGACGCGCGTTGGCGAGGTCCGCTGCGGCGCCCTGCTGCCCCGCCTTCTGCGCCATCACCGTCCGGCCGATGCTGCCCCACAAGTCCGGCTCCCACGATGCATCGAGCGCGAGGCTGTAGTCGTTGCCGACCGTGCTGCGGCTCGTGGCTGTCCCGTTCGTCAGGCGGCTGCCCGAACGCGACGCCGACGCGGACGCCCCGATGGTCGGGAAATACGCCGCCCGAGCTTCGCCGACCAGCGCGCGCGCCTGGCGATACGCCGCCGCGTACTGCGCGATGGTCTGGTTCGACCGGTTCAGACGCGTTTCGAGATCGTTCAGTTGCGCGTCGTCGTAGACGCTCCACCAGTCGCCGCGGTCCGTGCGGTCGGCGGGCTCGGCGACTTTCCAGCCTTCGGGCGCTTCCTTGAAGGCGGCGGGCATGGGCGTGGCGGGCCGCTGATAATCCGGGCCGACGGCGCAACCCGCGATCGACATTGCGCAGGCAGCGGCAATCGAAATGGCGCTCAGATTGCGCTCAGTGCGGCGAACGGCGGAACGGCGGGACGCGATGGAGGCGGAAACGGCGGGGCGATACGGCATCTGCTTGTCGAGAATTCGGTTGGCGGCGGTTCGTCCGGCGCGGCGAACGCGGTCAGCCGAGATAGTAACGGAACGCCCGCAGCGCGGTTCGCAGCGGGCGTCGGGCAGACGTTAGGGTAACGGCTTAGCCGTAAGGCGGGTGTTACGTGCGGGAAGATATAGGTTACGGCGCGTTACTCGCGACGATGAACGCGATTCAACGGCCGGTCGAGCCGCCCGCGCACGGCCCGCCGATCAGCGTGCGCGACGACGCACTGCCCGCTTTCTCGGAAGCTGCGCCCTTGCGCCGATGCCGATTCTCGAACCAGCCCATTCCGAGCACCGCCAGCGAGCCGCCCGGCAGCAGGAACACGATCAGATAAAGCGCGAGCTTCCACGAATTCAGCTTCGGCGGGACGAAGTGACGGGAAGCACTGGCGATCGTGCTGCTGACTTGGCCGATGCGTCGGCTGGCGGTGCGGGCGGTCTCTGCGAAGCGGGTCATTTACGGTCTCTTCAAGCGTCGTTCGAACGACGCAGCTGGGATCAAAACATAGTCTCGGGCGGCGCATGAAGCGCATAACTCGTTGCATAGAATAATATTGACTATGCAACTACTTTTCAAGATACTGGCGATTGCTTTTTACCGAACTGTTGTTTCGCGGCACGCCGCGCCGACGTCAAACCGCATGCATAGCGAACCGCTCTACGATCCCGCCACGATCCGCCTCGAAACGAGCCTCGGCTATCACCTCGCGAAGGCGCGCAATGTGTTGGTCGCGCGCACGGATGAGGCGCTGAAGCCGCTCGATCTCACGTCACAGCAGATCGGCGTCATCCTTTCGCTGGCGTCGGGGCGGGCGCGCACGCCGCTCGAACTGTCGCGAGAGATGTCCTATGACAGCGGGTCGATGACCCGGATGCTCGACCGGCTGGAGAAGAAAGGTTTCGTCAGTCGCACGCGCAGCGACGCGGACCGGCGCATCGTCGAACTCACGTTGACGGAGCGCGGCCAGGACGCCGCCGCGCGGCTGCCGGCCATCGGCGCGGCGGTGCTCAACCAGCAACTGCACGGTTTCAGCCGCGCGGAACTGGACCTTCTAATCGCCATGCTGGCGCGCATCATCGGCAATTCGCCGACGGACGCGAGCGCAGGCTGCGGGCTCGACGACCCCGACGCCGACTAGAGCAATTCATCGACTTTAAGCCGGCACGAGTTGCCCTAATCACTGTCTGGGCAGAGAATGCCGCGTCACGCATAATCCACGCGCTGGAGCACAAGAACAATGTCAACGACCGCCACGACCGCGCCCGATCCCGCCGCCCCGGCTCCATTGACCGGCGGCATCCTCGCCTTGCTGACGATGGGCCTCGCGCTCGGCACGTTCATGGAAGTGCTCGATACGTCCATTGCCAACGTCGCCGTGCCGACGATTTCCGGCAGCCTCGGCGTCGCGACGAGCGAAGGAACCTGGGTCATTTCGTCGTATTCGGTCGCGTCCGCGATCGCGGTGCCGCTGACCGGGTGGCTCGCGAGGCGCGTCGGCGAGGTCAAACTCTTCACCATTTCCGTGCTGCTGTTTTCGGTCGCCTCGGCGCTGTGCGGCTTCGCGCAGAATTTCGAGTCGCTGATCGCGTTCCGGCTGCTGCAAGGCCTCGTCTCCGGCCCGATGGTCCCGCTCTCGCAAACCATCCTCATGCGCAGTTATCCGCCGGAGAAGCGCGGGCTCGCGCTCGGCCTCTGGGCGATGACCGTGATCGTCGCGCCGATCTTCGGCCCGGTGATGGGCGGCTACATCACCGATAACTACACGTGGCCGTGGATCTTCTATATCAACGTGCCGATCGGCGTGTTCTCGGCGGCTATCGCGTACTTCCTGTTGCGCGGCCATGAGACGAAGACGACGAATCAGCGCATCGACGGCGTGGGGCTCGCGCTGCTTGTGATCGGCGTCGCGAGTCTGCAAATGATGCTCGACCTCGGCAAGGACCGCGACTGGTTCAATTCGAACTTCATCGTGGCGCTGGCGATCATCGCGGCCATCTCGCTCGCGTTCATGTTCGTCTGGGAGATCACGGAGAAAGAGCCGGTCATCGACTTGTCGCTCTTTCGCGACCGCAATTTCGCGATGGGCGTGCTCATCACGTCGCTCGGCTTTCTCGCGTTCTTCGGGTCGGTCGTCGTGCTGCCGCTGTGGCTGCAAACGGTGCTCGGCTACACGCCGTGGCTCGCCGGACTCGCGACCGCGCCGGTCGGCATTCTCGCGCTGGTGCTTTCGCCGATGATCGGCCAGAACATGCATCGCATGAACCTGCGCGTCGTGGCGAGCTTCGCGTTTATCGTGTTCGCCTTCGTGTCGTACTGGAACTCGACGTTCACGCTCGACACGCCGTTTCACGACATCGTGTATCCGCGTCTGATCCAGGGCATCGGCGTGGCGTGCTTCTTCGTGCCGATGACGACGATCACGCTCTCCAGCGTTTCCGACGAAAGGCTCGCGGGCGCGGCGGGTTTGTCGAACTTTCTGCGGACGCTGTCGGGCGCGATCGGCACGGCGGTGAGCACCACGTTCTGGGAAAACGACATGATCCGGCATCACGCCGTGCTCACCGAATCGGTCACGCCGTACGCGCAGACGACCACCGCCTATTCCGATTTGCTCGCGGGCGTCGGCCTGTCGGGGCAGGCGCTCACCGCGCAACTGGATCGCGTCGTGGCCGCGCAGGCGTACATGATGTCGACCAACGACTTCTTCCGCGTCTCGTTCTATGCGTTTCTGGTGCTCGCCGCGATGGTCTGGTTGACGCGTCCGCGCAAGGGCGCGTCGGCGTCGATGGGGCATTGACGCGCGGGCGTCACTGAATCGGCGTGACGGATTGCGCCGGCTGGCTGTCCAGATTCAGCGGCACGGACTGCATCTGCTGCGGCTGCTGAACGGCTTGCGGCGTCGCGCTCACGGGCCGCGACGTGCCGTTGCGCACGAACTGCTTGAAGTCCGCGCCCGCCTGCCACGGATTCGGATCGCATCCGAGCGGGCTGTCGCAGTGCGCCGCGAAGCCGATGGTCGCGGTGCCTTCGTTGCTCGGCGTCTTCGTGACCTGATACGCGAGCGCGCGCTTGCCGCTCGACGGACCCGCCGTCTGAATCACCGAATCGGTGATGGCCTGCAACTTGTACTCGGAATGATTCGTCACCCAGACCTGAGCGCGCGCCCACCAGGCGTCGCATTCGAGCTTGCTCATGCAGGTGAGCGGCGCGGTGGCCTGCTCGATCGTCTGGCTGCTGACCTGCGTTTCGGCCGCGCATCCGGCGATCAAGGCCAGCGACGCGGCTGCGCTGATGAGTCGGTAGTTCATCGCATTCCCGATAGTCGATAAAAAGCCGATTTTGGCCCGCACGCGCGTACGGTGTTCGGCGCGTTTCGCTCTGTTGCAAAACACGTCGTTTTTGCCGCACGCGCCACGGCGCAGCAAGAAAAAACGGCTCGTTGTGTGCGCTCAGACACCGACGCTGTCGGGCTTGTAGTTCCCGTACGCGGCGATGAACGCGTCGAAAGGCTCGGTCTGCTCGCGTTCGATGGCGGCTTGCTCGGCGAGCGACTGCGCCGCGAGCGCTTCCATCTTGCGCTCTTCTTCAGGCGGCAGCGGGCGACGGCGAAAGTATTCCGCGTGCTCGCGGCTGATGTCGAACGCGAATTCTTCGAACGACTGCTGCTTGTCGCGCATCGTCTGAAGCACGCGCGCCGACGGCGTCAGCGAAGCATCCGCGATGCGCGGACGCAGCGCAGTGAGCGCGCGAATGTGGTCGTCGCTGCCGGAAAGCGCGTCGAGCGTGTCGGCGACCGGCTCAATCGCATCGAACAATTCGTTCGCCCATTGCTGCATGGACACTTTCGCGCCGTCGCGACGCAGCGTGAGGCCCGGCTTGCGTCCTTCCTTCGTGATGGCGCTGAAGTTGTCGTTTGCTTCGATGCTCGCCTCGCGCGGCAACAGCGGGCTGTCTTCGAGCGCGCAGTAGAGCAGATACGCGTCCAGAAAACGCGCGGTCTCAAGTGCGATGCCGGCCGGCGCGAAAGGATCGATATCCAGACAGCGCACTTCGATGTACTGCACGCCGCGCTCGGCCAGTGCGTGCAGCGGACGCTCGCCGGAGCGCGTGACGCGCTTCGGGCGAATGGTCGAGTAGAACTCGTTTTCGATTTGCAGCACGTTCGTGTTGATCTGCACCCACTCGCCGTTGCGCTGCGTGCCGATGGCTTCGTACGGCGCGTACGGCTGGCTCACGGCTTTCGCGAGCACGTCGAGGTAAGCGTCCAGACGGTCGTAGCTCGGCAGCAGATCGGCCTGCGCCGGATTGTTCGTGTAGCCGAGATCGCTCATCCGCAGGCTGGTCGCATGCGGCAGATAGAACGTGTCGCTGTCGAAGGCTTCGAGCTGATGCGGCTTGCCTTCGACAAAGCGCTTATCCAGCGCCGGCGACGCGCCGAACAGATACATCAAGAGCCAGCTCGTGCGGCGGAAATTGCGGATCAGCGCGAAGTAACGCTCCGAGCGGAAGTCCTGCAACGACAGCGTGCTCGCCGGATCGAGCGCCTGCCACGCGCGCCACACGTTTTCGTCGAGCGAATAGTTGTAGTGAATGCCGGCGATGCATTGCATCGTGCGGCTGTAGCGCAGCGCGAGTCCGCGGCGATACACGTGCTTCAGCTTGCCGATGTTCGACGTGCCGTAATAGCCGAGCGGGATCTCGTTCTCGGGCGGCAACGCGTTCGGCATCGAGTGGTTCCACAGCAGTTCGTCGCCGAGATGCGCGTACGCAAAGCGATGGATCGCGTCGAGCCGCTCCAGCGCGCGCGCGGCGTCCGGCTCGGCGGGCGTGATGAGTTCGACGAGCGCTTCGGAGTAGTCCGTCGTGATAAGCGGATGCGTGAGCGCCGAGCCGAACGACCGCGGATGCGGCGTCATCGCGAGCTTGCCTTCGAGCGTCACGCGCAGGCTTTCTTTTTCGATGCCGCGCAAGCCCTGGCGCAGGGCGTCGGCATGCGAGCCCGACGCGAGCGCGGCGAGCCTGCGCCGATACGCGCCGGCTGCGGAGTGAGCGGGATTCGTGTTTGCCATTGAAGCGTTCTGCGAAGAGCGCACTGGAACGCGCTCGGTCAAATTTTCGGGTAGCGGGCACTTTAACATCTCGGTGTTGCCCGTGCTTGCGGCACCGATTGGCGCGGTTCGCAGCGCGATCGACGCGAAACGCCGATGCAACGAAAAAGCGCCCGCGCGTCGTTCGACGCCGGGCGCTTCGGCCGAAATCCGGCTCTCAGGCGACCTTTCCTGCTTCGCTATGCGCGCGCTCGGTGTCCAGCAACGCTTCCTTGCGCGAGAGTCCCCAGCGATAGCCCGCGATCGCGCCGTCCTTGCCGATCACGCGATGACACGGAATCGCGAGCGCCACTGGATTCGACGCGCACGCGCTGGCGACGGCCCGCACCGCGCCCGGCGAACCGACCGACGCGGCGATGTCGGTGTAGCTGCGCGTCTCGCCATACGGTATCTGCCGCAGCGCGTCCCACACGCGCTGTTGAAACGCGGTCGCGCCGATGTCGAGCGGCAGATCGAAACGCTCGCGCGTGCCGTGCAGATACGCGCGAATCTGCGCGATGAACGGCTCCATGCGCGCGTCGTCCCGCATGCGCTCGGCGAGCGCGAAGTCGGCCGCGAGTTGCTCGACGAGCGTGGCGGGATCGTCGCCGAATGCGATCTTGCAGACGCCCTTGTCGGTCGCGGCGACGAGCACGGCCCCGAGCGGCGTGGCGGCGGTAGCATAACGCACGGTCAGCCCCGCGCCCTTGCGCCGATACGCGGAAGGCGTCATGCCCAGTTCGGCGGGCGCGGCCTCGTACATGCGCGACGAGGAACCGAAGCCCGCGTCCTGCGCCGCGCGCGTGACGTCGCGGCCGCGCTGCAACGCGTCGCGCAGCACGCCTGCCCGCCTCGCGGCCTGATACTGCCGCGGCGAAATGCCGACGATCCGCGAAAACAGCCTTTGCAGATGGAACGGACTGACATGCACGGCGTCGCTCAGTTGCGCGAGCGTCATGCGCTGCTGCGGATCGGCGTCGAGCACCTTGCACGCGCGCTCGACAATGGCGAGTTCGCGCGGCAGGCTCGTCGGCTGACAGCGCTTGCACGGGCGATATCCGGCGGCTTGCGCTTCGTCGGTCGTCGTGAAGAAAGAGACGTTCTCGCGACGCGGCGCCCGCGACGCGCATGACGGCCGGCAGAACACGCCGGTCGTGCGCACGGCGAAGAAGAATGCGCCGTCGGCTTGGGCGTCGCGCTTGGCGACGGCTTGCCAGCGGCTTTCGTCGGTTTGATAGCGGGGGAATTCAGCGGCGTTCATGATGACCTCGGCGGCTTCAGGGTACGCGTCCAATGTAAAGCCGTGCCGGTGAGGTTACGCGCCGTTCCTTGCTCTGTCATTTTCGGCTCGTCCAGCGTTGCAACAAAAAGTGACGCGCAGATACCACACATCGACGCCATAGGGGTTTTTACTAAAATTTCTATTGCGTCGCATCAACCCGCTGTGTATGATTGGAACTGTCTCCTCCATGTCTCCTCCTGATATGGATTCAGCCCGCCGACTAGGCGGGCTTTTTTTTGCCTTCTCGCGCACCAGGCGAAAAAAAACCGGGCGCGAAGGCCCGGTTCTCCCTTTGCCGGTGCGACTTAAAGCACGTAGCGCGACAAATCCTCGTCTTCCGCGACATCGCCCAGTGCGCGATCCACGTACGCCGCGTCGATCTTCACCGGCTGGCCCGCGTGGTTGCCCGCCGCGAACGATACTTCCTCCAGCAGCTTTTCGATCACCGTATAGAGCCGCCGCGCGCCGATGTTCTCCGTCTTCTCGTTCACGGAGAACGCGATTTCGGCCAGACGCCGGATGCCGTCCTCGGCGAAATCCAGTTCTACGCCTTCGGTGGCGAGCAGCGCCTTGTACTGCTTGACGAGACTCGCATCGGTCGAATTCAGGATCGACTCGAAATCGCCCACGGACAGCGAATCCAGCTCGACGCGAATCGGGAAACGCCCTTGCAGTTCGGGAATCAGATCGCTCGGCTTGGCGAGGTGAAACGCGCCGCTCGCAATGAACAGGATGTGATCCGTCTTGATCATCCCGTACTTCGTGTTGATGGTCGTGCCTTCCACGAGCGGCAGCAGGTCGCGCTGCACGCCCGCGCGCGACACTTCCGCCCCGCCGACTTCGCTGCGCGACGCAATCTTGTCGATCTCGTCCAGAAACACGATGCCGTTCTGCTCGACGTTCTGCACCGCCTTCGTCTTGACCTCTTCGTCGTTGAGCAGCTTGCCGGCTTCCTCGTCGGTGAGCAGCTTCAGCGCTTCCTTCACTTTCACCTTGCGACGCGTCTTCTTGCCGCCGCCGATGTTCGCGAACATCGAGCGAATCTGCTCGGTCATGTCTTCCATGCCCGGCGGGCCCATGATGTCCATGCCGACTTGCGGCAACTCGACGTCCAGTTCGATTTCCTTATCGTCCAGCGCGCCTTCGCGCAGGCGCTTGCGGAACGTCTGGCGCGTGGTGTTATCGCCTTCGCTGGTCGCTTCGGCCGCGCCGAAACCGACCGGGCGCGCGCTCGGCAGCAGGATATCCAGAATGCGGTCTTCCGCGCGATCTTCCGCCTTCGTGCGCACCTTCTTCATTTCCGCCTCGCGCGTCTGCTTGACGGAGATTTCGATCAGATCGCGCACGATGCTGTCCACATCGCGGCCCACGTAGCCGACTTCGGTGAACTTCGTCGCCTCGATCTTGATGAACGGCGCGTCCGCGAGCTTCGCAAGACGCCGCGCGATTTCGGTCTTGCCGACGCCCGTCGGCCCGATCATCAGAATGTTCTTCGGCGTGATTTCCTGGCGCAGCGGCTCGGCGACCTGCTGGCGACGCCAGCGGTTGCGCAGCGCGACGGCAACCGCCTTCTTGGCGCGCCCCTGGCCGATGATGTGTTTGTCGAGTTCGGAGACGATTTCGGAGGGAGTCATGGTGGTCATCGCTGGGTTCCTTTATTCGATCGTCTCGATGACGCGATTGTGGTTGGTGTAGATGCACATATCGCCGGCGATGGTCAGCGCCTTTTCAACGATATCGCGCGGCGAGAGCTCGGTGTTTTCCGCGAGCGCCTGCGCGGCGGCTTGCGCATACGCGCCACCGGAGCCGATCGCGCAGATGCCGTTTTCGGGATCGAGCACGTCGCCGTTGCCGGTGATGACGAGCGTGGCCTGCGCGTCGGCGGCGATCAGCATGGCTTCGAGACGGCGCAGCATGCGGTCGGTGCGCCAGTCTTTCGCCAGTTCGACGGCGGCGCGCGTCAGATTGCCCTGGTGCTTCTCCAGCTTCGCTTCGAAGCGATCCAGCAGCGAGAACGCGTCGGCCGTGCCGCCGGCGAAGCCGACCAGCACCTTGCCGCCATAGATGCGGCGCACTTTCTTGGCGCCGCCCTTCATGACGATGTTGCCGAGCGTCACCTGACCATCGCCGCCCAACGCGACTTTGCCGCCGCGTCGCACGGAGACGATGGTCGTGCCGTGAAATTGTTCCATGTGCGTTCCTTAAGAAAACCAGAAGAACGCGGGCGGCTTGCGATCAGTGACGAGCCGCCACGCAGTCGAGAATTCGATGGAGTGCACGGCGCGGGGTTCCGCCTGGCCGGAAGGCTCGAAGCGTACGGCGCCGCGCGCGCGCCTTCGCGATGAGCGGGCGCGTCGAGATCAGTTTAGGGCGCGGCCGGAATTATCAAGGTGTGGGTTTCGTGGACGCCCGAAAAGCAAAAAGGCACACGATTCACGTGTGCCTTTTGTTCGTGCCAGCGCCCGACTTCGCGGATTTTCGCGGCGGCGCGTTCCCCGTTGCGGGCGGGCCCGCACCGTTCGCCGCGCTTGCCGCTTCAGTCGCCGAAGAGTTTCTGGCGCAGTTCGCGGCGCTCTTGCGCTTCGAGCGAGAGCGTGGCCGTGGGGCGCGCGAGCAGACGCGGAATGCCGATCGGCTCGCCGGTTTCTTCGCACCAGCCGTAGTCGCCGGATTCGATGCGCGCGAGCGATTGCTGCACCTTCTTCAGCAGCTTGCGTTCGCGGTCGCGCGTGCGCAGTTCCAGTGCATGCTCTTCTTCGATGGTCGCGCGGTCCGCCGGGTCCGGCACGATCACCGTTTCCCGCAGGTTTTCCGTCGTCTGGCCGGCATTCTTGAGAATGTCCGCTTGCAACTGCTCGAGCCGGTTCTTGAAGAAGGCGAGTTGTTCCTCGTTCATGTAGTCCTTCTCGCTCATCTTCAGGATTTCGGCTTCGGTCAAGAGTTTCGTTGTCATCTGCTTGCTTCTTCAATGTAAGGCGATGTCTTGGCAACGCCCGCACTTGCGTTGCCCGCATGCATGCAGCGTTTTGGCGTCACGCGACACTCGATGCGGGGCCGAACTCCTCTGGAAACCGATATTGGCTGCTCCGTTTCAACGCTCGCCTTATGGCCCTCGCGGCCTATCAGCAGATCGTCCGCCGGGGCATCCTTTTCTGACATCCGACGGCCAACGCCCGTATTCGTATGCGCCGAACGGATTCGCCCTTCTCCAGTGGGGCTGTATTGTAACTGAACCGCAATTTCCGACGATAACCGAGGAAAACCCTGTCGAAAGCCGCCGGAATTTCAAAAATATAACGCCTGAACACGCAAAAAGCGATGTCGCTTGGTGGGCGCGACTACATAACCGCGACAATAAACGCCCAAGAAAAACGCCGCCGGCGAGGCTCGCGGGCGGCGCATCTTCGCATCGACGTTGCGTCCCGCCTTTCGCGCGCTTGGCGCAGATCAGCGAAATGCGTGCCGGGTCGTTACTTCACCAGGCAGGCGTCGAGGCCGTCGGTGATCAGATCTTTCGGCAGCTCGATACCGATGAACACCATCTTGCTGTTCTTCTTCTCGATCGGCATCCATTTGGCGGCGAGGTCGCTGCCCATCATCTGATGCACGCCCTGAAAGACGACCTTGCGATCGACGCCTTTCATATAGAGCACGCCCTTGTAGCGCAGCAGCCGCTCGCCATAGATCTGCAAAATGCCGCCGAGGAAGTCTTCGAGGCGGTTCGGATCGAACGGCTTGTCGCTGCGATACACGAACGACTTGATCTTGTCGTCGTGGTGCGCGTGATGGTGGTGATGATGATGCTCGTGATCGTGGCTGTGGTCGTGACCGCAGGTGGCGTGGTCGTGATCGTCGTGCGCGTGATCGTGGTCATGATCGTGCTCGTCTTCCGCGAGGAAGTCCGGATCGATTTCCAGCTTCGAATTCAGGTTGAAGCCGCGCAGATCGAAAATTTCCTTGATGTCGGCATCGCCGAAGTTGACGACTTTGATCGCCGCGCGCGGGTTCATGTGCACCAGCCGGTGCTTCAGGGCTTCGAGCGCGTCTGCATCCACCAGATCGGACTTCGTGATGAACAGCCGGTCCGCGAAACCGACTTGCCGCTGCACCACTTCGTGCTGGTCGAGCTGCGCGTTCGCGTGCTTCGCATCGACGAGCGTGATGATCGCGTCGAGCAGGAATTCGTCGGCGACCGTGTTATCCATGAAGAACGTCTGCGCGACCGGACCGGGATTCGCGAGACCCGTGGTTTCAATCACCACGCGGTCGAAGTCGAGCGTGCCCGCCTTCTTGCGGTTCGCGAGGTCTTCCAGCGCGCGCGCCAGATCGCCGCGAATCGTGCAGCAGATGCAGCCGTTGCTCATCTGGATGATCTGCTCGTTCGTTTCCTGCACGAGAATTTCGTTGTCGATGTTCTCTTCGCCGAACTCGTTCTCGATCACGGCGATCTTCATGCCGTGCTTCTCGTTCAGGATGCGTTTAAGCAGCGTGGTTTTGCCGCTGCCCAGAAAGCCGGTCAGGATGGTTACGGGAATCATGGTGTCGCCTGTTTCCTTGTCAGTGTTCGGAATCGCGCGGCCGGTCGGTGGCGCACTGAATCGGTTATTGAAACATATTCGCTAAGCGGACGCTTTGCGCCGCGTGACCTTGCCGCAGCCAGATAAGGCCGCTCACGCGATTTGCAACAGCAGGCCCTTGAGGTACTCGCCTTCCGGAAACGCCGTGAGCAGCGGGTGATCGACGCCCGCGCCCAGGCGCTTCAGGATGCGCGCATCGACGCGGGCATCGGCCGCCGCGCCCGCGACGATCTTCTGAAACAAGTCTGCATCGATCGCGCCCGAGCACGAATAGGTGAACAGCAGCCCGCCCGGACGCAGCAGCTTAAAGCCGCTCAGATTGATGTCCTTGTACGCGCGCGCGGCGCGGTCCACGGTTTCGCGCGACGGCGCGAACTTCGGCGGATCGAGCACGATCAGGTCGAAACGCTGCCCTTCGTCGTACAGACGGCGCAGCGTCTTGAAGGCGTCGGCGTCGAGCCATTCGGCCTTTTCCGCGTCGAAGCCGTTGGCCTTGACGTTCTCACGCGCGAGCGCGAGCGCCTCGCCGGACGAATCCACCGACACCACGCGCGCAGCGCCGCCCTTCAACGCCGCGAGCGAAAAGCCGCCCGTATAGCAGAAGCAGTTGAGCACGTCGCGGCCTTGCGCGTTCTGCTGCACGAGCACGCGGTTGTCGCGCTGGTCCACGTAGAAACCGGTCTTGTGGCCGTGCTTCACGTCGACGTGATAACGCACGCCGCATTCGTTCGTGATGAGCGTGTCCGGCGGCGGATCGCCCGCGAGCACGCCGGTCGTCTGCTCCAGCCCTTCCTTCTGGCGGATCGACACATCGGAGCGTTCGTAGACGTTCGGGCAGCCGGTCGCGGCGATCAGCGCATCGACGATCGCCGTCTTCCACGCCTCGACGCCCGTCGCCATGAACTGGCAGACGAGCTGCGCGCGCGAGCCTTGATCGGCGACGTAGTAATCGACGATCAGACCCGGCAAGCCGTCCGCTTCGCCGAAGACGAGGCGCGTCGCGCCGGTATCGCGGACCATCGTCTGCCGATGCGCGACCGCCCGCTGCACGCGGCGCTTGAAGAACGCGTGATCGACGGGCTCGGCTTCGTCAAAGGTCCAGACGCGGGCGCGAATCTGCGAATGCGGGCTGTACGACGCGCGCGCGAGAAAGCGGCCATCGGCGGCGCGCACGGTGACAGTCGCGCCGGGCGCGGGATTGCCGTCGATGCGCGCGATGGCGTTCGCGTAAATCCACGGATGGCGGCGAACGAGCGACTTGTCCTTCGCCGGTTTGAGCGTGATGGTGTTCATTGCGATGATCGGAGCAGCGCGCATGGCGCCGCGGTGTTAGTCGCGCTTCTTCGCGCGCGGATGCGCCGAGTCGTAGACACGAGCAAGGTGCTGAAAGTCCAGCGATGTATAGATCTGCGTCGCGGTGATGCTCGCATGACCCAGCAGTTCCTGCACCGCGCGCAGGTCGCCGCTCGACTGCAAGACGTGCGTGGCGAACGAATGCCGCAGCACGTGCGGATGCACATTCGCCGGAATGCCGGCCAAGAGCGCCATGCGCTTGACGCGCTCGCGCACCACGCCCGGCGACATGCGATTGCCGCGCACGGAAAGAAAGAGCGCGTGCGGGTCCAGCTTGACGAATTCGCCGCGGACGTCGATCCACGCGCGCAGCGCATCGATCGCCTTGCGGCCGACCGGCACCTTGCGCATGCGCTTGCCTTTGCCGAGCACGGTGACTTCGGCTGCAGCCAGATCGAGCCAGCCGGCGGACTGATGTTCCTTCGTATCGACGTGACGGACATCGAGCCCGACCAGTTCCGAAAGCCGCAGCCCCGACGAATAGAACAGTTCGAGCATGGCTTGATCGCGCAATGCTTCAGTGCTGTCGGCACGCGGCGCGTCCATCAGGGCCATTGCGTCGTCGACGGAAAGCGCCTTCGGAAGCGTCTTTTCGCGCTTCGGCGCGCGCACCGTCGCGACCGGATTCGCGGACATGTCGACGCGTTCGGCGAGCCAGCGGTAAAACGCGCGCCACGCCGACAGCCGATGCGCGATGGAGCGCGGCGACAGCCCCGCCGCGTGCGCGCGCACGACCGCGCCGCGCATGTCGGCGGCCGTCAGCGTTTCGAGCGCGCGGCCCTTGGCGAGCGCGCGCAGTTCGCCGAGTTCGTACGTGTAGCCGCGCAGCGTGTGCTCCGACAGACGCCGCTCGTGTTCGAGCATCGCGAGATAAGCGGCGATGTGGTCGGCGGGCTGCATGTCGCGTCGCTTAGTTCGGCAGAAGGCGGGACAGTGCCGCGCTCGCCAGCACGCCGATCTGCGCGAGGAAATCCGTCGCCATGCCGTCGTGGAAGCGCCGCGCGTCGGGCGAGCCCATCACGAGCAGGCCGAACGCGGGCGCATCCGGGCCGGCTTGCGGATCGCGCAGCGCGACCAGCGCAATCGACTGAATGCCGCGTTCGGCGGACGCGTCTTCCAGCGATGCGCCGCTGGACGCCGATGCCGAATTCGCCACGCCGAGCCACTGCGCCGCCGCGAAGCCGCTGTTCGCGCCGCAATACGGCGCGTCGAGGCTGCCCGCGAAAATGCGCACTTCCTCGCCGACATGGCGCGCGAAATCCGCCTGGCGATACGCTTCATCGACATCCCACATGCGCAGCGCGGCATGCGGCACGTCGAACACTTCGCACAGTCCTTTGCTGATGGTGGACGGCAGCGCGTACGGGTCGCGCTGGCCGGTCACGCGCACGGTCCAGCGGTTGAACTTCGTGGCGATGCTGTCGTTTTCGTGGCCGTAGCGCAGCAGTTCGGCGAGCCGCCGCTCGAGCTGCTTGTTCTTGTCGCGCAGCATTTCCATCTGGCGTTCCTGCAACGACACAGCCGACTTGCCGTGCGGATTCGAAAGCCGGATGGTGCCGAGCAGTTCGGCGTGCTCGACGAAAAAATCGGGGTTGTCGAGCAGATAGTCGGCGACTTCGCGTGGATTCATGTTTGCCTGATACGTTTGAATGCGTGGGCTCAAGTCAGCCGATGTCCGAAAGCTCGATCTCGCCTTCGAAGACCGTCGCGGCGGGTCCGGCCATGAAAAGCGCGGCGGATTCGTCGCGTGCGCCGTCCCAGCTGATCGTGAGCGTGCCGCCGTGCGTCTCGACGCGCACCGGCGAATCCAGCACGCCGCGCCGGATGCCTGCGGCCACCGCCGCGCATGCGCCCGTGCCGCAGGCGAGCGTTTCGCCCGCGCCGCGCTCGAAGACGCGCAGTTTGACGGAATGCCGATCCACGATCTGCATGAAGCCCGCGTTGACGCGCTCCGGAAAGCGCGGGTGGCGCTCGATCTGCGGCCCTTCGGCGAGCACGGGATACGCTTCGACGTCGTCCACGACCTGCACCGCGTGCGGATTGCCCATCGACACGACCGACACCCAGCGCGTCTTTCCGCCGACATCGAGCGGCCAGAGCGTATCGTTGCCTTCGCTGCGGCCGTCGAGACCGCTCGCGTCGAACGGCACGCGCGGCGGATCGAATACCGGCGCGCCCATGTCGACCGTCACTTCGCCGTTGTCCTGCATCGTCAGCGTGATGACGCCCTTCTGCACCTGCACGCGCACCGTCGAAGCAGCGGTCAGCCCGCGATCGCGCACGAACTTCACGAAGCAGCGCGCGCCATTGCCGCAATGCTCGACTTCGCCGCCATCGCAATTGAAGATGCGGTACTTGAAGTCCACGCCATCGACGGTCGGCTTTTCGACGAGCAGCAGCTGATCCGCGCCGACGCCGAAATGACGGTCGGCGAGCGCGCGAACCTGCGCGGCGCTCAGATCGAGCGCCTGCGAGTAGCCGTCGAGCACGACGAAGTCGTTGCCCGCGCCCTGCATCTTGGTGAACTTGAGTTTCATGGCCGCTATTGTATGTGAGCCTCGGTGCGGCGTTTCGTGCCGCTTGGCGCCGCGCGGCTCAATAAAAACTCGCCTCGCCCGGCGGCCGCGTCTTGAAGCGCTTGTGAACCCAGTAATACTGTTCGGAAATGCGCGGAATCTGCTCTTCGAGAAACGCGTTCATGCGGCGGGCGTCGGCATCGTCGTCGCCGGTCGGGTAGTTCTGCCACGGCTCGAAGATCTTCAGCCGATAACCCTTGTAGTCCGGCAGCACTTCGCCGATGAACGGAACCACTTGCGCCTTGCCCGTCTTCGCGAGCCGGCCGACAGCCGTCAGCGTGCACGTCGGAATGCCGAAGAATGGCACGAAGGTGGAATTGCGCATGCCGTAATCCATGTCCGCGCCCAGCATGACGGGCTTGCGGTCGCGCAGCCAGCGCAGCACGATGCGCGCGCTGTCCGCGCGGCTCGCCATGTCCGCGCCGAAGCGGGCGCGCTGCCGCTTGGCGATTTCTTCGACCTGCGGATTCGAAAACGGCTGATACAGCGATCCGCATTGCCGGTGCAGCGAGTAGTTCAGAAAGATCGACCCCGCCTCGATGCCGACGAAGTGCAGCCCGAGAAAGAGCGTGGGCGGCAGGTCGGGATCGCTGAGATCGACGGCGCTGTCCACTTCGATCAGCTTTTCCAGCTTCTTCGCCGATCCGAACCACTGCACACTGCGCTCGACATAGCTGCGAATGGCATGGCGGAAGTGCATCTGCGCGACTTCCTCGCGGCGCTCCGGCGACCATTCGGGAAAGCAGAGCTTGAGGTTCGTATGCACGATGCGCTTGCGCCGGCTCGGAATCTTATAAAGCAGCCAGCCGAGGGCATCGCCGAAACGCGCGGTAATGCCGTAAGGAATGATGGCGAGAAACTTCAGAAAGCCGATGGCGAGCGACACGCCGATGCGCCCTAACATGAGGTGCTCCCGCGAACATACGGGCGGCGGCTACCGGCGGAGGATAAGCGCGGGACGAATGACGACAAGCGTTCGACTCTGTAAAAACACGGGAAACCGGTATAATAAGACCTTCGCCGAGTTAATGGACAACTTGCGGGGCGAAGCCGGCCTGAGCCGAATGCATGCATCGCGTGCATCGAGGTTCAGGACGGAGAAAGGACATCCGCTAAAGCGTCGCCGCTTCAGACTCCAAACGAAGTCGGCTACGTGAATCTCAACCGTACTTAATTGGAGTCTGAAGCGTGTCGAACGACTACCTGTTTACCTCCGAATCCGTTTCCGAAGGCCACCCGGACAAGGTCGCCGACCAAATCTCCGACGCTATTCTCGACGCCATCCTGACTCAGGACAAATACTCGCGCGTCGCGGCGGAAACCCTCTGCAATACCGGTCTCGTCGTCCTCGCGGGCGAAATCACGACCACCGCCAACGTCGATTACATCCAGATCGCGCGGGACACCATCAAGCGCATCGGTTACGACAACACGGACTACGGCATCGACTATCGCGGCTGCGCGGTGCTCGTCGCGTATGACAAGCAATCGCCGGATATCGCGCAAGGCGTGAACAAGGCGCACGACGACAATCTCGACCAGGGCGCGGGCGACCAGGGCCTGATGTTCGGTTACGCGTGCGACGAAACGCCCGAACTTATGCCGCTGCCCATTCACCTGTCGCACCGTCTCGTCGAGCGTCAGGCGAACCTGCGCCGCGACGGCCGTCTGCCCTGGCTGCGTCCGGACGCGAAGTCGCAAGTCACCGTGCGCTACGTGGATGGCAAGCCACACTCCATCGACACCGTCGTGCTCTCCACGCAGCACGCGCCGGACATCGAGCTGCCGCAACTGCGCGAAGCCGTGATCGAAGAAGTCATCAAGCCGACGCTGCCGAAGGAACTCATCAAGGGCGACATCAAGTTCCTGGTGAACCCGACGGGCCGGTTCGTGATCGGCGGTCCGCAAGGCGACTGCGGTTTGACGGGCCGCAAGATTATCGTCGATACGTACGGCGGCGCGGCTCCGCACGGCGGCGGCGCGTTCTCGGGCAAGGACCCGTCGAAGGTGGACCGCTCGGCGGCGTACGCCGGCCGTTACGTCGCGAAGAACGTGGTCGCGGCCGGTCTGGCGTCGCGCTGCCTGATTCAGGTGTCGTACGCCATCGGCGTCGCGCGTCCGACGTCGGTGATGGTGAACACGTTCGGCACCGGCCGCGTGTCGGATGCCGAGATCACCAAGCTCGTGCTCGAACATTTCGATCTGCGTCCGAAGGGCATCATTCAGATGCTCGATCTGCTGCGCCCGATCTACGAAAAGTCGGCGGCGTACGGTCACTTCGGCCGCGAAGAGCCGGAATTCTCGTGGGAAGCCGCGGACAAGGCGCTGTTGCTGGCTGAAGCTGCCGGCACGGAACCGGTGGTGCGCGTGGCGTAAGCCTTTGGGCGCGATAAATAAAAAACCGGCAGGCATCGCGCCTGCCGGTTTTTTTTGGGGGCGACGCGCGTCTTTCTTCAGCGCACCGCGAACGCGTACCAGCCGGCGCTGGTCGCCGACGTGCGACGCGGCCGGCGGCTTGTCAGCGCGGCCGCTCGCGGCTTGGGTGATGGCGCGCGCAGTTGCATTGGGCGGCGCAGCAGCGTGCGCAGCGACACGTCGCGCGAGGCGGCGCGCGCGCGCAGATTCAGAAAGAATCCGCGAAACCAGGAGCGGATGCCATCGACCGGATGCGCGTTCGTGGGTTGCGGCGCAAGCGCCTGCGTGCGAGCGGAATGATGTCGCAACGCGCGGATCATGCCGCGCCGGGCGGGCCGAGCGGCACGGGATGCGGCGCGTCGAAGGCCCTTAGCGATTCGGTGGTTCATGTCGGCGATAGGTTCGTCTGCGTGGTGGCAAACTCGACAGTAGTCGTCTCAAAAATAGCGTTCAAGGCTTCGATTCAACCCCGGCAGCGAAGTTGCACCGAAACGATGCGGCCAATGTACCGGACGTGCGTGACTGTCGTAAGTCCGCGTTTTCCCTGCCGGCTACTGAAGCAGTCCCTTCACGGCGCGGCGCGCGAGCCATGCTGCGAGCGCCTTTGCGGCCCGTGCGACTTACAATGCCCGTATTCGCCCCAATTTCCGGGTATTGCGCTGGCTGCATGAGGCGATATCGAAGCCGCGCCGAGGCCGACCAACATGTCTGAACAAACGTCGCTGAAATCGAAGAGTGATCAGGTGCACGAGCTGCGCCAAATGGGCTTCGTCATCGTGAAGGGGCTCGTGTCCGAGGCGCGCTGCGACGCGCTGCGCGAGGTCGCGCAGCGTCAATTGGCCGAAGCCGCCGCGCCGCTTGAATACGAAGCCGACCTGAAGTATCCCGGCGCGCCGGAATCGAAGCACGCGCCGGGCGGACATACCGTGCGGCGGCTTCTGGACGCGTACGGGCGCCACCCGCTATTCGCGGAGTTCGCGACATCGCCGGAAGTGCGCGGCTGGATGGAACTGTACTTCGGCGAAACGCCGTATCTATCGCGCGCGCATCACAACTGCGTGATGACGAAGCACCCGGCGTACGGCAGCCTGACGGGCTGGCATCGCGATGTGCGTTACTGGGCGTTCGAGCGCGACGATCTGGTTTCCGCGTGGGTCGCGCTCGGCGATGAAACTGTCGAAAACGGCGCGCTGTGGTTCGTGCCGCGATCCCACAAGCTCGCGTTCACGTCGGACCGATTCGACGAAGCCAAATTCTTCCGCGCCGATTTGCCGGAAAACACGGCGCTGATTCACACGGCGGTTTCGCCCAAGCTCGCCAAGGGCGACGTCGTGTTCTTTCATTGCAACACGCTGCATTCCGCAGGCAAGAATCTCACCGATCAGGTGAAGTTCTCGCTCGTCTACACGTATCGCGGCGCGAGCAACGCGGCGTTGCCGGGCACGCGATCCGCGTCGAAACCGGAAGTCGCGCTCGTCTGAGCGAGCGTTCAGCGTTTCGAGGGCAGCGCCAGTCCGATCAGCCCCGCGAGCGACGCGACAATGCCGCCCGCGATCAGCCAGATCGTCTTGCTGGTCGGCGAGCCCGTGAAGAAGCGCGAGACGTCGTTGCTCAACGAGTGAAACGACTGCCCGCCGAAGTACAAAAGCACGATGCCGCCGACGAGCAAGGCAAGGGAAATCGCTCGGGTCATCAAGGATCCTCGTTAGTTTCGGGATAGGGCGCGCCAGCTTACAAGGCACGCCGCAGAGCGTCCAGTCAGGCCAAAGTCACGCCGCGACGGGCACGCGCGTGAGCGGCTGGATCTGGCGCAGCAAGTCGGCCTGCACGGCCGGATGGTCGCTTGCGCGCGTCCACACGCCGACGTTGAACTTCACGCCGGTATCGGTGTAATCGGTGACGGCGATCCACGGCGCCGACGCGCCGTCCTGCACGATGCGCGCATCGCCCGTAACGAGCCTGCGCAGCTCGCCGAGCACGCGCTCGACGTCCTGGCCGTGCTGCACCAGAAAATTGAGCACGACGCGCCGCTGCTCGTTCGCGCTGTAGTTCGTCACCGGATTCGCCCAGATGATGCTGTTCGGCACGTACATGACGACGCCGTCCGCCTTCGTGAGCCGCGTGGTGAAAAGTCCGATCTCGTTGACCGTGCCCGCCGTCACGCCGATTCCCTCGATATAGTCGCCCACGCGAAACGGCCGCAGTAGCAGCAACATCAAACCGGCTGCGATGTTTTGCAGCGTGCCCTGCAGCGCCAGTCCGATGGCAAGCCCCGCCGCGCCGAGCACGGTCAGGATGCTCGCCGCCGCAATGCCGAACTTGCCGAGCGCCGCGACGATGGCGACCACGCGTATCGCCCACATCACGAGACTGGCGAGCACCGGCGTCAGCGTGGCATCGACGTTCGTGCGGTTGAGCGTGCGCCGCAGCGCGTTGGCGACGATGTTCGAGATCCACCAGCCGACGGCGACGATCAGGATCGCCATCAGAATGTTGATGCCGTACGTCAGCCCGAGCGTGAGCATGAAGTCGTAGGCCGGGCGCAGTTTGTCGATTGAATCCATTGAGTGCTCCTTGTGCGATGTGTGCGTTGACCGGGCGGCGCGCCGTGTGCTCCCGCATATCGGGACACGGATGCCCGGCGCTCGCGCCGTCGCCGATTGGCTTAACATTGACGGCTTTGGTCGATTCGCGAGCATAGAGCAGCCGCGCGCATCCACCAGCTTCACGATTGTCAAAGTTAGTCCAAAACCGCCACTCGCAAAGGAAAACTGTCATGGCTTACGAAGCAGCATCCGAGCGTTACTCCTCGCAGATGCAATACCGCACGTGCGGCAAATCCGGTCTCAAGCTGCCGGCGCTGTCGCTCGGTCTCTGGCATAACTTCGGCGACACCACGCCCATTTCGACGCAACGCGACATCCTGCGCACCGCGTTCGATCTCGGCGTCACCCATTTCGACCTGGCGAACAACTACGGGCCGCCGTACGGCAGCGCGGAAGCCAACTTCGGACGTCTCTTCAAGGACGACTTCAAGCCGTATCGCGACGAACTGCTGATTTCGACGAAAGCCGGCTGGGACATGTGGCCCGGTCCGTACGGGCAGGGCGGCGGCTCGCGCAAGTACGTGCTCGCGAGTCTGGATCAGAGCCTAAAGCGCATGGGGCTGGATTACGTCGATATCTTCTACTCGCATCGCTTCGATGCCGATACGCCGCTCGAAGAGACCGCCGGCGCGCTCGCGACCGCCGTGCATTCGGGCAAGGCGCTGTATGTCGGCATCTCCTCGTATTCGGCGTCCAAGACGCGCGAAATGGCGAAGCTGCTCGCCGAGCACAAGGTGCCGCTTTTGATCCATCAGCCGTCGTACAACATGCTGAACCGCTGGATCGAAGAAGAACTGCTCGATACGCTCGACGAGATCGGCGCGGGCAGCATCGCGTTCACGCCGCTCGCGCAAGGGTTGCTCACGAGCAAGTATCTGAACGGCGTGCCGCAGGATGCGCGCGTCAACAAGCCGGGCGGCGGATCGCTCAAGCAGGAACACCTGAGCCAGGAAAATCTGGAGCATGTGCGCAAGCTGAACGAACTGGCGCAGCGGCGCGGCCAAAGCCTCGCGCAGATGGCGCTGGCGTGGGCGCTGCGCGGCGGGCGCGTGACCTCGGTGCTGATCGGCGCGAGCCGCGCGGAGCAAGTCACCGAAAACGTCGGCGCGTTGAAGAATCTGGAGTTCAGCCCGGAAGAGCTCGCGGAAATCGACAAGTACGCGCAGGAAGGCGGCATCAATCTGTGGGAAAAGCCGTCGACGGATCAGCGCATCTGAATGTCTTGCAGCCGCCTTCCGTCAGAAGGGTGATTCGGAAGCGGCTCGGCGACGGTTGCTATCATGCGGGCTCGCGGTCCATTCGCTGCTGACCGGCAGCGAGCACAATCGGCGGCGGCGGCGCGTGGCGGATCGTCACGCGCTGCTGGCGATCCGGCCCGAGGACGCCCCGCGGCTATCGAGTTAGAATAGCCGATTGCGCCCATGCAACGCCCGGCTGCACGACTGCCGACGCGGGCCTGCCGCAAACACGCCGCACCAAGCCGAAAGTTCGGACGAAAGCGCAAGCCGCTCGTCCTTTCGCGCGGCGTCGAGCGACCCGCATTCCGGCGTTCCGGCCGTGAGCGTCACCGTTTTCGCATAGTCCAAGAAGCCATGAGCAACCTCAACTCTCAAACCGTTCTGAGCGTCCACCACTGGACCGACACGCTTTTCAGTTTCACCTGCACTCGCGACGCCTCGTTCCGCTTTGAGAACGGCCAGTTCACGATGGTGGGCCTCGAAGTCGACGGCAAGCCGCTTCTGCGCGCCTACAGTCTCGCGAGCGCGAACTACGAAGAGCATCTCGAATTCCTGAGCATCAAGGTGCCGGACGGCCCGCTGACTTCGCGTCTGCAGCACCTGAAGGTCGGCGATTCCGTGCTGATCGGCAAGAAGCCGACGGGCACGCTGGTCGCGGACAACCTGTTGCCGGGCAAGACGCTGTGGCTGCTTTCTACTGGCACGGGCCTCGCGCCGTTCATGTCGATCATCAAGGACCCGGACGTCTACGACCGCTACGAGAAGATCGTGCTGACGCACACCTGCCGCTTCGTCGATGAACTCGCGTACAAGGACTTCATCACCGAGCACCTGCCGGCGCACGAGCACATCGGCGAAATCGTCTCCGAGAAGCTCGTCTATTACCCGACCGTGACGCGCGAAGAATTCGCGAACCGCGGCCGCATCACGGACCTGATCGAGACGAAGAAGCTGTTCTCGGATCTGTCGGTGGAGCCGTTCTCGATCGAGAACGACCGCGTGATGCTTTGCGGCAGCCCGCACATGCTGCGCGACACGCGCCAGTTGCTCGACTCGCTGGGCTTCCAGGAAGGCAGCAACAACCATCCGGGGCATTACGTCGTCGAGAAGGCGTTCGTCGGCTGATTCGTGGTTGGCGTGTTTGCAGAGAAGCCGGGGCACATCGCTCCGGTTTTTTTTCGCCTGCTTGCGGGCAACTTGTTACATCTGCGGACAGGCATTGTTGGCGGTTCGGCCGCACTGCTGTTACCAATCGACATGAAGTTCTGCCGCCGCAGCCTTGTCGGACATGGATTAATCATATTTTTGAGATATGATGCGGTCACGTCGAAGCGATGCGCAAAACGTGCATCGTCCGATTTCCATGTTACAGAGTGTAAATTCAGTTACGCCGACTCGTGGTCTGCCGAGGACGTAGCTCAAGTTGCGCTCAAAGCGAGGAAAAATGAACCCGTCGGCCCTGATCGGACTGGATCAGCGTGCAACGTCCTGCGCCACCGTGCGCGGCGTGTCGTCAGCGACGCCGGAAGCATCCGGCTTACCGTTTTCCGCTCTATTCGACGCCAAGCTGGAAAGCGACCGCGAGGTCGAGCGCCTGCGCGCCCGCGTACGGGATCTCGCCTCGCAAGTCTGCGCGGCCGATGAGCGCGTTCGCCGCAGCATCGCCGCCGATCTGCACGACGAAGCCGGCGCCATTCTCACCGCTGCGAACCTCGCGGTGGCGCGCGCCGAATATCTGCTGCCCGCCGATGCGCCCGCTGCCTGCTCCGAAGCGCTGCGCCAGGCGCGCGAATGTCTCGCCGAAGTCGCTGCGTCGAATCACCGGATCGTGGAGGGCCTGCACGCGCCGGCGCTCGACGACGGCCTTCCCGCCGCGCTCGCGGAGTGGCTCGCAACCTTCGGCGCGCGCGCCGGGCTCTCCGTCAATTTATCCTGTTCAGTGGAAATCTACGCGAAGCGGCTGCCGCAGGGTCTGTCGCATGCCTTCTTTCGCATCACGCAGGAAGCGCTGAACAACGTCGCGCGGCACGCGCATGCGACGCGCGCGAACGTGACGCTCGCAGCCGACGACGACGCCCTCACGCTGGTGGTGGAGGACGACGGCATCGGGATGGCGCCCGTTGCGCGCCGCAAAGCCGGGCGGCTTGGATTCGCGAGCATGCGCTCTCGTTGCGAGGCGTTCGGCGGCACGCTGCGCGTGGGCGCATCGAAAACGGGCGGGACGTGCGTGCGCGCCCGCCTGCCGTGGACGGCCGCGCCGCGCGCCGCGCTGCGCGCGGTCAACGACTGAGCGCGCGCATGGCGCTCAAGATTCTTCTTGCCGACGATCACGCCATCGTGCGCCGTGGCGTCGCGCAATTGCTGCTGGAGCGTGGCGTCGCGTCGGAGGTCAGCGAAGCGGAAACGGGCGCACAGGCGCTGGCGCTGGCGGCGCGCGCCTCGTTCGACGTCGCTCTCCTCGATATCTCATTACCCGATACGACCGGCCTCGACGTCCTGAAGCGCCTGAAGCGCGACGCGCCGCGTCTTCCGGTGCTGATGTTCTCCATGTATCGCGAAGACCAGTACGCGGTGCGCGCGTTGAAGGCGGGCGCGGCAGGTTATCTATCGAAGACAGCGGACCCCGCGCTCATGATCCGCGCGGTTCAACAGGTCGCCGCCGGCCGCAAGTACGTCAGCCCGGAAATGGCGGAGGCGCTCGCCAATTACGTCTCGCTGGATAGCGAACGGATGCCGCACGAGAACTTGTCGGACCGCGAGTTCCAGACGCTGTGCATGCTGGCATCGGGCAAGCGGTTGACCGACATCGCGAATGCGCTGTCGTTGTCGGTGAAGACGGTCAGCGTGTATCGCGCGCGCCTGCTCGACAAGATGAAGCTGGCCAACAACGCCGAACTCACGTTCTACGTCCTCTCGAACCGCCTCGTCGATATGAACCCTGCGATCGCAGGCTGAGCGGTGATTTATCTCGTACAAGATAAAAAACACCGGCGCTGCGCATGTTGCCCAATTTCCGGGCATTTTCGAAGTCTCCGATAGAATGTCGGGTTTTCCCGCAGCAGGGCGCGCGAGCGCCGCATGGAGACTTATCGCAATGTCGTTGTTCCGCAAGAAAAACATCGAGCACATGCTGGCCGGCGCGCACAGCACGTCACTCAAGAAAACGCTCGGCGCGCTGGACCTCACGTTTCTCGGCATCGGCGCGATCATCGGCACCGGCATCTTCGTGCTCACGGGCACGGGCGCCGTGCAGGCCGGGCCCGCGCTGATGGTGTCGTTCATCGTCGCGGCCATCGCTTGCTGCTTTGCCGCGCTCGCCTACGCGGAGTTTTCGTCGACCATTCCGGTCGCCGGTTCCATCTACACCTATTCGTACGCGACGCTCGGCGAACTGGCCGCGTGGATCATCGGCTGGGACTTGATGCTCGAATACGGGCTCGCGACGTCCGCCGTCTCGGTCGGATGGTCGGGCTATCTGCAATCGTTGCTGTCGGGCTTCGGCATCAGCCTGCCGACCGCGCTCACCGCCGCGCCCGGCGCCCTGCCGGACCACCTCACGTATTTCAACCTGCCCGCTTTCCTCGTGATGATGGTCATTACGTGGCTGCTGTCGATCGGCGTAAAGGAATCCACGCGCATCAACAACGTGATGGTCGCGATCAAGGTCACGGTCGTGCTGCTGGTGATCGCGGTCGGCGTGTTTCACGTCACGCCGGCGAACTGGCATCCGTTCATGCCGCACGGCTGGTCCGGCGTTTTCGGCGCGGCGGCGGTTATGTTCTTCGCGTTCATCGGCTTCGATTCGGTGTCGTCCGCGGCCGAGGAAGTGAAGAACCCGAAGCGCGATCTGCCCATCGGCATCATTTCGTCGCTCGCGGTGTGCGCGGTGCTGTACGTGGCGGTGGCGGCGGTCGTGACGGGCATCGTGCCGGCGGCGCAGTTCGCGCACATCTCGCATCCGGTGTCGTACGCGTTGCAAGTGGCGGGGCAGAACTGGGTGGCGGGTTTCATCGACCTGGGCGCGGTGCTGGGCATGCTCACCGTGATTCTCGTCATGAGCTACGGCCAGACGCGCATCATCTACGCGATGTCGCGTGACGGACTGCTGCCCGCGAAGCTCTCGAGCGTGCATCCGCGCTTTTCGACGCCGTTCTTCACGACGTGGCTCGTCGGCATCTTCTTCGGCCTGATCGGCGCGCTCGTGCCGCTCAACGTGCTCGCCGAGCTGATCAACATCGGCACGCTCGCCGCGTTCTCGATGGTGTCCATCGCCGTGCTGATCCTGCGCCGCACGCACCCCGACCTGCCGCGCGCGTTCCGCTGCCCGGGCGTGCCCGTTGTGCCGATTCTCGCGGTGGCGTCGTGCCTCTTCCTGATGCTCAACCTGACGGCGACGACGTGGATTGCGTTCGTCGTCTGGCTCGTGATCGGGCTCGTGATTTACTTCGCGTATTCGCGCCGTCATTCGGCGCTGGGCCGCGTTCAGCCGCAGCCCGCGAACGCGAAGACCGCGAAGCGCGAAACCGTTACGCACTGAGTGTTCGTCTGATCGTTCGGCTAAAGAGCGCCGTCCCTCGGGACGGCGTTTTTTTTCCTCCGTCGGCGGCGCGGCACGGGCGTGCGCCTAATAGCGACGCCCGCTGATTTGTGCTTTACTCGCCGTACACATAACACGAAATTCCAGCCGGACGCGACGCGCGGGCAGGTAGAGACGTGGCGACGTGCGTGACCCGAGTGACGTTGAGGCTGGTCCATCCCCTTGCAATCATGCAAGGACCGTAGCGAGGCGAAAAGCCCGCCGCGGTCGACAAGGAGACAGTAATGACGCTCAGCATCAGCCTGACGGTCAACGGCAAACCCCTGACCGCGAAGGTGGAACCGCATGTCCTGCTCGTTCAGTTTCTCCGCGAAAACCTCGGGCTGACCGGCACGCACGTCGGCTGCGATACCGCGCAGTGCGGCGCGTGCACCGTTCATCTCGACGGCCGCGCGATCAAATCGTGCAACATCCTCGCCGCGCAGGCCGACGGCATGAGCGTGACGAGCATCGAGGGCATGTCGAAAGACGGCCAGCTTCATCCGATGCAGGCGGCGTTCAGGGAATGCCACGGCCTGCAATGCGGCTTCTGCACGCCCGGCATGGTGATGAGCGCGAGCGCGCTCGCCGCCGAATCGCCCGATCTCACCGAGGAAGAAGTCCGCGATCAACTCGACGGCAATCTGTGCCGCTGCACGGGCTATCACAACATCGTGAAGGCGGTCCTCGAAGGCGCGCAGAACATGAAAGCGGGCGCCTGACTCCCTCGTTCCCTTTTCGACACCACGAATCGCGCCTATCACGGAGACCGCGATGAATGCCCCTGAGCAACAGAAACTGATCGGCGCTGGCGTCAAGCGCAAAGAAGACTATCGCTTCCTGACCGGCGCGGGCCAATACACCGACGACGTCGTGCTGCCGCGCCAAAGCTATGGCGTGTTCCTTCGCTCGCCGCATGCGCACGCGCGCATTCGCGGCATCAATACCGAGCAGGCGCTCGCATCGCCGGGCGTGATCGGCGTGTTCACCGGCAAGGATCTCGCAGGCGAGAACGTCGGCGGCTTGCCGTGCGGATGGCTCATCCACAGCACGGACGGCTCGCCGATGCACGAGCCGCCGCATCCTGTCATCGCGCACGACAAGGTGCTGCACGTGGGCGATCAGGTGGCGCTCGTCGTCGCCGAATCGGTGAAGGAAGCGAAGGACGCGCTCGAACTGATCGAGGTCGATTACGAAGAACTGCCCGCTATCGTCGATACCGGCAGCGCCGCCGACGCAGGCCAGCCGCTCGTGCACGACAGCGTGCCGAACAACGTCTGCTACAACTGGGGCCACGGCGACAAGGCGCGCACCGACGCCGCGTTCGCGCAGGCCGCGCACGTCACCACACTCGATATCGTGAATCAGCGGCTCGTGCCGAACGCCATCGAGCCGCGCGCCGTCAACGCGAGCTATTCGAAGCACGACGACAGCTACACGGTCTACGTCGCGAATCAGAATCCGCACGTCGAGCGTTTGTTGATGGCGGCGTTCGTGCTGTCGCTGCCGGAATCCAAGCTGCGCGTGATCGCGCCGGACGTGGGCGGCGGCTTCGGCTCGAAGATCTTCCTGTATCCGGAAGACGTGGCGCTGACGTGGGCATCGAGGAAAGTCGGGCGTCCGATCAAATGGACCGCCGAGCGTTCCGAAGCCTTCGTTTCCGACGCGCACGGCCGCGATCACGTCACCAAAGCGGAACTCGCGCTCGACAACGACGGCAAGTTCCTCGCGATGCGCGTCCACACGACGGCGAACATGGGCGCGTATTTGTCGACGTTCGCGTCGTCGGTGCCGACCGTGCTCTATGCGACGCTGCTCGCCGGCCAGTACGCCACGCCCGCCATCTACGCCGAAGTGAAGGCCGTGTTCACGAACACCGTTCCCGTGGATGCCTATCGCGGCGCGGGCCGTCCGGAAGCCACGTATGTGGTCGAACGGCTCGTCGAGACGGCGGCGCGCGAGCTGAACATCGATCCGGTCGAACTGCGCCGCCGCAACTTCATCCGCGAGTTTCCGTATGCGACGCCCGTTGGCCTCACCTACGACACCGGCGACTACGACGCGTGCCTGAACCGCGCGCTGGAACTGGCGGACGTCGCGGGTTTCGCCGAGCGGCGGGCGCAGTCGGAGAAAGAAGGCAAGCTTCGCGGCATCGGCTATTCGTGCTACATCGAGGCGTGCGGGCTCGCGCCGTCGAATATTGCGGGCGCGCTCGGCGCGCGGGCGGGGCTCTTCGAAGCAGGCGAAGTGCGCGTGCATCCGACCGGCTCCGTCACCGTGTTCACCGGCTCGCACAGCCACGGTCAGGGCCACGAGACCACATTCGCGCAAGTGGTGGCGGACCGGCTCGGCGTGGCGATCGAAAACGTCGAGGTCATTCACGGCGACACCGGGCGCATTCCGTTCGGCATGGGCACGTACGGATCGCGGTCGATTTCGGTCGGCGGCTCGGCCATCATGAAAGCGCTCGACAAGGTCGA
The DNA here is from genome assembly GCF_023170545.1 of Caballeronia sp. Sq4a. Classification (NCBI taxonomy): domain Bacteria; kingdom Pseudomonadati; phylum Pseudomonadota; class Betaproteobacteria; order Burkholderiales; family Burkholderiaceae; genus Caballeronia; species Caballeronia sp. Sq4a. The sequence goes on from NZ_CP084250.1 coordinate 2,892,699, forward strand.
AGCGAAGGCGAAGAAGATCGCCGCGCATCTGCTGGAAGCGTCGGCGGAAGACATCGAGTTCGCCAACGGCGTGTTCCGCGTCGCGGGCACGGACCGCACGAAGAGCTTCGCGGAAGTCTCGCTCGCTGCGTACGTGCCGCATAACTTCCCGCTCGAAACCATGGAGCCGGGTCTCAACGAAAACGCGTTCTACGATCCGACCAACTTCACGTATCCGTCGGGCGCGTACGTCTGCGAAGTCGAAGTGGATCGCGACACCGGCGAAACGCGCATCCAGAAGTTCACTGCGGTGGACGATTTCGGCAACGTGATCAATCCGATGATCGTGGAAGGCCAGGTGCATGGTGGCTTGGGGCAGGGCATCGGCCAGGCCATGCTGGAGCGCTGCGTGTACGACAAGGAGAGCGGCCAGCTGCTTTCCGGCTCGTTCATGGATTACGCGATGCCGCACGCCATCGACTTGCCGAGCTTCACCGTCGAGACCGCGAAAGGCACGCCGTGCACCCACAATCCGCTCGGCGTGAAGGGCTGCGGCGAAGCGGGCGCGATCGGCTCGCCGCCCGCCGTCATCAACGCGATTGTCGATGCCCTCGCGCCGCTCGGCGTCAAAGACTTGCAGATGCCCGCGACGCCGCACCGCGTCTGGACCGCGATGCACGCCGCCCAAGCCGCCCACACTGCCGAAACCGCCTGACGGAGACCGATATGTACGCATTCGACTATCAACGCCCGGACGAGGCGCAAGCGGCGGTGGCCGCGCTCGCGGCGAACGGCGACGCCAAATATCTCGCGGGCGGCCAGAGCTTGCTGCCGACCATGCGTTTGCGGCTCGCGCAGCCGTCGGCGCTCGTGGATGTGACGCGCATCGCGTCGATGAAAACCGTCACGCTCGATGCGGACAAGCTGACCATCGGCGGCGCGATGTGCCACGCGCAGGTCGGCGCGAACGCGGATGTGAAACGCGCGCTGCCGGGCTTGGCCGACTTGGCGAGCCGCATCGGCGACCGGCAGGTGCGCGAGCGCGGGACCATCGGCGGCTCGCTCGCCAACGACGACCCCGCAGCGTGCTATCCGTCCGCCGTGCTCGCGCTCAACGCGACCATCGTGACGGACCGCCGCCGCATCGCCGCCGACGACTTCTTCCTCGGCATGTACGAGACCGCGCTCGAACCGGACGAACTGATCACCGCCGTCGAGTTTCCGCTCGCCGAGCGCGCGGGCTACGAGAAGTTCCGCAATCCGGCGTCGCACTTCGCGCTCGTCGGCGTGTTCGTCGCGAAGCACGCGGACGGCGTGCGCGTCGGCGTGACCGGCGCGGCGCCTTCCGCGTTCCGGCCGACCGAACTGGAAGCGGCGTTGTCGAAGGACTTCTCGGTGGCGTCCGCGCGCAGCGTGACGATTTCCGCCGACGGCCTCAACGACGACATGCACGCGAGCGCCGCCTACCGCGCGCATCTGATCCCGGTGCTCGCGGGCCGCGCGATCGAACGCGCGCTGTCGTTCTCGGCGTGATGATCGACGAACCGGCTTCCATCGACGAGACGCTCGCGCGCCTGCGCGAGCAGCAGTACTTCGCGAGCCGCGAACTGGCGACGGCACTCTTTCTCGCGCTGAAGATGCAGCGCCCGCTCTTTCTGGAAGGCGAGCCGGGCGTCGGCAAAACGGAGCTGGCGAAGGCGGCGGCGGGCTTGTGCGGCACGACGCTCTTGCGTCTGCAATGCTACGAAGGGCTCGATACGGCGAGCGCGCTGTACGAATGGGACTATCCGCGTCAGATCATGGCGCTGCGGCTCGCGGAAGCCGCGGGCGAAACGCCGTCGAACGATTCGCTGTATCGCGGCGAGTTTCTGCTGAAGCGGCCGCTGTTGCAGGCGCTTCTGCCCGATCCCGGGAACGCGAATGCGCGGCGCGTCTTGTTGATCGACGAGATCGACCGCGCCGACGAGCCGTTCGAAGCGTTCTTGCTGGAACTGCTGTCGGACTTTCAGGTGTCGATTCCCGAGTACGGCACCGTGCGCGCGGCGCGGCCGCCGCTCGTCGTGATGACGTCCAACCGCACGCGCGAAGTCCACGACGCTTTGAAGCGCCGGTGTCTGTATCAGTGGATCGGCTATCCGGCGCGGGACGTGGAACTCGATATCGTCGCGGCGCGTGCGCCGGAAGCGGGCGCGGCGTTGCAGGCGAGGGCCGTCGCGTTCGTCCATCAGTTGCGCACAATGGACTTGTTCAAGGCGCCGGGCGTCGCGGAAACCATCGACTGGTGCCGCGCGCTCGCGGCGTTGTCGGTCTCGGAACTCGATCCGCAATCGGTGCAGGACACGCTCGGCGTGCTGCTGAAGTATCAGGACGACCTCGCGCGCATGGACGCCGCGACGCTCGCGCAATGCCTTTCGACGGCGCGGGCGTGACCATGCCACCGTTCGCGCGCAACGTCGTGCACTTCGTGCGCTTGCTGCGCGGCGCGGGGCTCGGCATGTCGCCGGCGCAGGCGGTGGATGCGCTCGACGCGCTGCGCCTCATCGACCTGGGCCGGCGCGACGACGTGCGCGCGGCGCTCGCGTGCCTGCTGGTTCATGCGAGCGACGAGCGCGAGATCTTCGACTCGGCGTTCGATCTGTTCTGGCGCGATCCCGATTGGGAAAGCAAGCTGCGCGCGCTCTTGCTGCCGAAGATTCAAAGCGCCGCGCCGCCGCCGAAGCGCAACAACCGTCTCGCCGATGCGCTCGCGACGCGCGCGGACACGCGCGACACGCGCGAGAAGGCGCAGCCTGAAGCGCAGGCCGAAGAGACGCACGCGCGGCTGTCGTTCAGCGCGCAGGAGCGCCTGAGTCATCGCGATTTCGACACGCTCAGCGCCGACGAATGGCGCGCGTTGCGGCATCAGATTCGCGCGCATCGGCTGCCGCTCGCGACTGAGCCGACGCGCAGGCTGAAGGCGGCGTCGCGCGGCACGCACGCAGACTTGCGCGCGAGCGCGCGGCAAGCGGTCCGCGCGGGCGGCGACTGGACCGTGTGGAAGTATCGCGCGGCGGTGGAACGCAGGCCGCCGCTGGTTCTGCTGCTCGACATTTCGGGTTCGATGAGCGCGTATTCGCGCGCCGTGCTGTACTACTGTCACGCGCTTTTGCAATCGCGCGAACGCTTGCAGGTGTTCCTGTTCGGCACGCGGCTGACGAACGCGACGCGCGCGTTGCGCGAGCGCGATCCCGATGTCGCGGTGACCGCGCTCGGCGAACAGGTCGCGGACTGGTCGGGCGGCACGCGCATCGGCGCGGCGCTCGCAGAATTCAACCGTCGCTGGGCGCGTCGCGTGCTGACGGGCCGCGCGACCGTGCTGCTCGTCACCGACGGGCTGGATCACGAGGCCATCGACGTGCTCGATGCCGAAATGGCGCGGCTCAGGCGCTTCGCGCATCGGCTCGTGTGGCTCAATCCGCTGTTGCGATTTGCCGGCTTCACGCCGCGCGCGCGAGGCGTGCGCGCGATCCTGCCGCACGTCGACGCGATGCTCGCGGCTCACAACCTCGACAGCCTCGCCGCTGTCGGGCGGGAAATGGCGGCGCTTTCCGCGCGCGGCGCGCCCCGAATGCCAGGAGGACACACGCAATGGAACTGACCGAAACGCATACCTTGCCGGTGCCGCAGGATCGCGCGTGGGAGGCGCTCAACGACACGGCCATGCTCAAAGCCTGCATTCCGGGCTGCGACAGCATCGAAGCGGACGGCGAAAATGCCTATGCCGTCGGGATGACTGCCGCCGTCGGCCCGGTCAAGGCACGCTTCAAGGGCCGCATGGAACTGACGGATATCGACGCGCCGCACACCTATACGATCGTCTTTGAAGGACAGGGCGGCGCGGCAGGCTTCAGCAAAGGCACGGCGAAAGTGAACCTCGAGCCGGGCGAAGACGCGGACACCACGAAGCTCACCTACAGCGCGCACGCGCAGGTGGGCGGCAAGCTCGCGCAGATCGGCTCGCGGCTCGTGGACGGCGCAGCGCGTAAGATCGCGGGTGAGTTCTTCAAGCGTTTCGGCGCGAAGTTGCAGGACGCAGGCGAAGCGCAGCGAGAACAGAACGGCGTCGCGGACGAACCGGCTGACGCCGACAAGGAAGAGAAAGGAAAGAAATCATGGACAGCGTGGATCTCGAAGTCCTGAAGAACAGCGCGCGATGGCTCGAAGAAGGGCATCGCGCGCTGCTGGTCACGGTCGTGAAGACGTGGGGCTCGTCGCCCCGGCCGGAAGGCGCGATGCTCGCGGTGCGCGACGACGGCCACGTGGTCGGCTCGGTGTCGGGCGGGTGCATCGAAGACGATCTGATCGACCGCGTGCGGCAGCGGGGCATCGAGCAGTCGAAGCCGGAAGCGGTGAAATACGGCATCAGCGCGGAAGAAGCGCACCGCTTCGGACTGCCGTGCGGCGGCACCATTCAGCTCGTGCTGGAGCCGCTCACGCGCGAAAGCGGCATCGCGGAACTGTGCGCGGCGGTGGAAAGCGGACGGCTCGTCGCGCGCACGCTCGACATGGAGACGGGCACGGCGCGCCTCGAACCCGCGCAGGCCACGGACGGCGTGCTCTTCGACGGCGCGACGCTCCTGACCATTCACGGTCCGCGCTACCGGATGCTCGTGATCGGCGCGGGGCAGTTGTCGCGCTATCTGTGCAGCATCGCGGTCGGGCTCGACTATCAGGTGACCGTGTGTGATCCGCGCGAGGAGTACACCGACGAGTGGGACGTGCCGGGCACGACCATCGTGCGCACCATGCCCGACGACACCGTGATGGACATGAAGCTCGACGAGCGTTGCGCGGTAATCGCGCTCACGCACGATCCCAAGCTCGACGATCTCGCGCTCATGGAAGCGTTGAAGACGCCGGCGTTCTATGTCGGCGCGCTCGGTTCGCGGCGCAATAACGCGGCGAGGCGCGAGCGGCTGAAAGAGTTCGATCTCAGCGATGCCGAGCTCGCGCGGCTGCACGGACCTGTCGGCATCTATATCGGCAGCCGGACGCCGCCGGAGATTGCCGTATCGATACTCGCCGAAGTGACGGCGGCGAAGAACGGGGTGTCGCTGCCGGAACTGCTGCAAGTGGAAGGCGCGAAGGCGGCGCGCGAAGTCGCCGGAAATGGCGAAGTGTGCGGCGTTTGACGGCCGCACAATAAAGCGCCGCCGTTGCCGCTTACATCAGCCCGCACACGATCATCGCGACGAGCGACACCGTCACGATCGCCGCGCCCGCCATGCGCCGCTTGTTGAGCTCAGTCCACAGCAGCACGCCCGTGAGCGACAGAAGAATCAGGCTGCCGGCGAGCGTGTCGATCAGCAGCACCCAGCCGACGCTCAGGCCGACGCCCTTGTGCAGGTTCGTCAGCATCGCGAGGAAAGTGTTTTCCGTCCGCTTCACCGAGACGAAGTTGTTGCCGACCCAGTACTCGGCCATCACGCTGCTGCCCGGCGATGAAATCATCGTCGACCATTGCTCGGGCTGAATCGCGCTCTTGTCGCCCCAGCCGACGGGATGCGCCGGCTCGCGCCGCGTACGGCCGAGGTTGCCGTCGAGTTTCAGTTCCTTCTTGAGCCACATGCCTATGTCGCGCGGCGATTTGAAACCGCCTGCGGGTAGCGGAAGTTGCATCTGCGAAACCTGCGGCTCGCCGGTCGAGACGCGCAGCGGCGGCGCGCGGTGGTTCAGCAGAAAACCGGTCACGCCGAACAGCAGGCCGAGCAGCGCCCCCCACAAGCCGACCCAGCCGTGAACCTTGCGCAGCCATTTCAGAAACGTCGAGCGGCGCGAGCGAGTCTTGCGCCCAGTTTGTTCGGCGTCGTCCATCGGGCGTCCTTGCGGACGGTATCGAGCGGTGTCGCTCGTCGGCGGCGGGGTGAGGGTGTCAGGCGCGTTCAAGCGTCTCTCCGGAGTCGGCGGGTTCGTCGGCAACGCCACGCCCTGATCGACTCTCGGTCGTTCACGGCGGGCAAATGAGAATCGTTATCATTGCACGACGAAACGCCTGACACAATGCTTTCTGGCGGCGTAAAGACGCCGCTTCGTCACCAAAAATTTCAGACGGGCCAGAGCGGTCCTTCCTGCATCGCGCCGATTTGCTCCCGCAGTTCGAGGATGCGGTCTTCCCAGTAACGCTGCGTGTTGAACCACGGGAAGGCGGCGGGGAACGCGGGATCGTTCCAGCGGCGCGCGAGCCACGCGGCGTAGTGGACCAGCCGCAACGTGCGAAGCGCCTCGATCAGATGCAGCTCGCGCTCGTCGAAGTCGCAGAAGTCTTCGTAGCCAGCGAGCAGATCGGAGAGCGCACGTGACGCTTCCGCGCGGCCGGCCGGCAGCAAGAGCCACAGGTCTTGGATCGCCGGTCCCATGCGGCTGTCGTCGAAATCGACGAAATGCGGGCCCGCGTCCGTCCACAGCACGTTGCTCGGGTGGCAGTCGCCGTGCATGCGCAGATGCCGCACGTCGCCGGCGCGCTCGAAGCATTGCGCGACGCCGTCCAGCGCCATCGACACGGCGCGCTCGTAGGATTCGCGCACGTCGTCGGGCACGAAGCCATGCGTCAGCAGGAACTCGCGCGGTTCAAAGCCGAAGGTGTGGATATCGAGCGTCGGCCGCTCGCGATACGGCTCGACGCCGCCGACGGCGTGAATACGCCCGATGAAGCGTCCGAGCCATTCGAGCGTTTCGCGGTTGTCGAGGTCGGGCGCGCGGCCGCCGCGCCGGTCGAAGACGGCGAAGCGAAAGCCTTCGAATTCGTGGAGCGTCGCGCCTTCGAGAACGCGTGCCGGAACCGCCGGAATCTCGCGCGCGGCGAGGCTCGCGACGAACGCGTGTTCTTCGAGAATCGCTTCATTCGACCAGCGCCCGGGCCGATAAAACTTCGCGATGACAGGCGGCCCGTCTTCGACGCCCACCTGATACACGCGGTTTTCGTAGCTGTTGAGCGCGAGCAGCCGGCCGTCCGTGCGCGCGTCGGCGGTGATGAGCACGCTGTCGACGGCGTCGAGCACGCGCTCGGGCGTGAGGCCAGCGAAGGGCGGCGCGGCGTCGGAAGCGGGGACGCCGGCGGAGTCGGAATGATTTGAGTTCATTCCGGCATTGTGCGCCTTCCGGCGGCAGGCATCAGCGTCGCTTCAACTCGGCGCTCGGGTCGCCGGCGCAACGCCGCTCAATGAACGACCGAGTTCGACGGGCGCACGATATCGCCCGTATCGATCAGGTCTTCGAGGAAGAACGGCTCCGTGTTCAGGAGCTTCGTGACGCCGGGCTCGCCTGCGTACCACGCGACCATGGCCATGTCGCCGAGAATGCGCATGACGATGCCGCGAGCGCCGTGAGGCACGGCAATATGCACGGAGCGGACAATCGAACCGATTTGCATGATGAAACCCCGTATCCATGCCGGCTCAATGAGACGCCGGTCATATGTTCCAACAGCACGCGCTCGTGACGGCGCGTGCACCAGACAATCGCCGCGTCTTTGTTGCGGGAAGCGCGACCTGCGCGGCTTTCATGAACGATTGTGCGCTTACTTTAGCCTATGGCAACGCGCAAACGCGATGCCCAATGCCGCGATTTGTTGCCCAGCGCAGACGTTCACTGCGCATTTGCTGTCTGCGGCACATGGAATGCGCCGCTGCATCCGGCAAAACCCTGAGGGACGGCGTATCGTTGAGGGTTTCAGTTTTAAGCGGAGACTTCATTCGTGAACGCATCACCCGCGCCGCAGCGCAAAGATGTGCCGCCCGCGTCTGCGGAACTCTATCTGGAGCGCGGCTCGCGAGCTTACTGGCGCGCTGCGCTCGCGCTGCTCTTTGCGGGTTACGCGACGTTTTCGCTGCTTTATTGCGTGCAGCCGCTGCTCCCGGAGTTCACGAAGGACTTCGGCGTCAGCCCGGCGGTCAGCGCGCTCGCGGTGTCCGTGAGCACGGCGGCGTTGGCGGTGGCTATTTTCATCGCGGGATTCGTCTCCGAGAGCTGGAGCCGTCATCGGTTGATGACGCTGTCGTTGCTCGCGTCGTCGGTGCTGACGGTCGTCGCGGCGTTGCTGCCGAACTGGCACGCGCTGCTCGTGGTGCGCGCGCTCGAAGGCTTCGCGCTCGGCGGCGTGCCGGCCGTCGCAATGGCGTATCTCGCGGAAGAAGTGCATCCCGAAGGACTCGGCCTCGCGATGGGCCTCTATGTCGGCGGAACGGCGATCGGCGGCATGGCCGGGCGCGTGATCAGCGGCGTGCTCGCGGACTTCTTCGGCTGGCGCGTGGCGATCGGCGGCATCGGCGTGCTCGGACTGCTCGCGACGCTGGCGTTCCGGTCGCTGCTGCCGCCGTCGCGACGCTTCAAGCCGCGGCGCGGCGTCGGGTTCGCGCATCACCGCAGTTCGCTAGTCGGGCATCTGCGGCATGGCGGCCTACCGTTTCTCTTTCTGATCGGCTTTGTGCTGATGGGCAGCTTCGTCACGGTGTACAACTACGTCGGTTATCGGCTGCTGGGCGCGCCGTTCGGGCTCAACCAGACGCAGATCGGCGCCATTTTCACCGTGTACCTCACTGGCGTGGTCGCGTCGCCGTGGTCGGGCAAGATGGCCGATGCTTTCGGCCGTGGCCGCGTGCTGATTGCCGCGATCGTGCTGATGATGACCGGCATCGCGCTGACGCTTTCGATGTCGCTGCCGGTGATCATCGGCGGAATCGCTTGCCTGACGTTCGGCTTCTTCGCGGGACATTCGGTGGCGAGCGGCTGGGTCGGCCGGCTCGCGACACAGGCGAAAGGCCAGGCCGCCGCGCTGTATCTGCTGGCGTATTACCTGGGATCGAGCCTGATCGGATCGTATGGCGGGCACTTCTGGACCGGCTTCGGCTGGCCGGGCGTGGTCGGGTTGATCGCGGGACTGCTCGTGATCGGCGTCGCGGCTGCGGCTTATCTGAATGGCCGCGAACGGGCGCTGATCCGCGCGCCGTCGAAAGCCGAATGAAATCGGACGAAACTAAGGGTTTTACCGCGTCCGCTTAATAACGCGGGCTGCGGAGCCTTCTGTCACAAGGCTCCGGCGTTTTCAGCGAACCCTGTTTCGCGACGACGGCGCAACGCGCTTTCTCCCGCCGCCTATACTCGAATCGTCGATGCGCACGTTCGCGCCGGCACGATTCGAGCGAGAAAAGCAGGACGATGGGAGACGCACCATGACGTATTTCACGATCGGCGATTTCATTCTGGTCATCCCGATGGCGCTTGCCGGCGCGCTGTTCTTAGGCGCCATTCCGTGCGCATCGCACTTCAAGAATAACGTGCTGCGAGCGTGCGGGGCGCTCGTCGGCGTGCTCGTCGCGTTCCTGCTGGTAGAGGGCTTGCCCGCGCTGATATGACGGCGCACGGCGTGCGCCGCGCGCGTTCGCTACTTACAGGTGCTGGCCGAGGAACGTCAGCGTGCGGCCGTGCGCGAGCGCCGACGCCTTCGCGTTATACGACGCGCGATCGCCGCAGTTGAAGCCGTGGTCGGCGGCCGGGTAGACATACAGTTCCGAGTCCGCGCGGCCGGCGAAGCGCTGGCGCACCGCATCGACGGCGTCAGCGGGAATGTGCGCGTCGAGTTCGCCGTAGTGGAACTGAATCGGCGCCTTCACCTGATCGGCCTTGTCCAACTGATTCTGGATGCCGCCGCCGTAGTACGCGACGGCCGCATCCACCGAGCCTTGCGCCGCCGCGAGATACGCGAGCCGGCCGCCGAAGCAATAGCCGATCGCGGCGACCTTGCCGCTCGCTTCCGGCAGCGCGCGCAGCGCCTTGGCAGCGGCGCCGACATCCGCGACGGCCGAATCCACGTCGGTCTTTTGCAGCAGTTCCATCGCCTTCTCGCGATCCGCGCCTTCGTACCCGAGCTCGACGCGCGGCTGCGTGCGCCAGAAAACGTCGGGCGCGAGCGCGACATAGCCGTCAGCGGCGTATTGATCGGCGACACTGCGGATATGCGCGTTCACCCCGAAGATCTCCTGCAGGATGATCACGGCAGGCCCCATCCCCGTCTTGGGCAGCGCGAGGTAGCCCTGGAAGCTGCCGCCGTCGGCGGGAATGTCGATCCATCGGGAAGTCACGGTTACGGTCACGTCGATGCTCCTTGCTTGGTTGACTATAAGAACGCAGGCGAGTGAGTTTGCCAGCTTTCCCTTTCGGCCGCCTGAGCGCGGTCAGTCGTTGGCGGGAAGCAGGCACACGGATTGACCGGGCAGGCGATTTTTAGAGGCGAGTGCCTAAAGCCAAGCGTTAAACAGCTTTTGAAACCGGCTAATGGCGACCAGCGCCGCGCGATTATCGGCAGGCATGCGAAAGAACTCGAAGGCCGGCCCGAAACCCGCATCGGTTGGGCCTGGCGGCGCAATCGCCACCACAAACGGGCGGCGTTCTCAACTGGCCGTTAATCGGTAGTCACACCAGTATCTTAAAAAACTTCCCTAAATTAATTTGACAACCCTACACTTCTCGCGCGGTGCGGATGGCGGCTGCCACAAACAGCCGGCCGGAAGGACTTGCCAAGTGCAATACGATGCATCCGGCGTGGTCGTCCACGGGACTGAGCGATCGTGATGAAAGACGGGGCACAGGGCGATTACGTTGTTTTTGGGACCGAAACTGGAGACTTACATGAACACCAAGCTTCACAAAGTGTTGCCGATCAGCGCCGCAGCCGTGCTGTTCGCTACGTTGGCAACGTCCGCAGCAGCCGACCAGGTCGTCAAGATCGGTCACGTCGCTCCGCTGACCGGCGGTATCGCTCACCTGGGCAAGGACAACGAAAACGGCGCGCGGCTCGCAGTCGAAGAGATCAACGCGAAGGGTCTCACCATCGGCGGCCAGAAGATCACCCTGCAACTGGACCCGCAAGACGACGCAGCCGACCCGCGTACCGCTACGCAAGTCGCGCAGAAGCTCGTCGACGACAAGGTCGTCGCAGTGGTCGGCCACCTGAACTCCGGTACGTCCATCCCGGCATCGAAGATTTATAGCGACGCGGGCATCGTCCAGATCTCGCCGTCCGCAACGAACCCGACCTACACGCAGCAAGGCTTCAAGACGACGTACCGCGTCGTCGCGACCGATGCGCAACAAGGCCCGGCGCTCGCGAACTACGCAGCGAAGAACCTGAAGGTGAAGAGCGTCGCCGTGGTCGACGACTCGACCGCGTACGGACAGGGTCTCGCGAACGAGTTCGAGAAGACCGCGAAGTCGCTGGGTCTGAAGGTCGTTTCGCACGACGCGACCAACGACAAGGCCGTCGACTTCCGCGCGATTCTGACGAAGATCAAGGGCGAGAACCCCGACGCCGTGATGTACGGCGGCATGGACGCGACCGGCGGCCCGTTCGCCAAGCAGGCGAAGCAGCTCGGCCTGCGCGCGAAGGTGCTCGCGGGCGACGGCGTCTGCACGGAAAAGCTGGCTGACCTTGCCGGCGACGCGACCGACAACGTCGTGTGCTCGGAAGCAGGCATGGCGCTGGAGAAGATGGAAGGCGGTCAGGCATTCGCTGCGAAGTATCAGAAGCGTTTCGGCCAGCCGATCCAGATCTACGCGCCGTTCACGTATGACGCCGTGTACATCATCGTCGACGCGATGAAGCGCGCGAACTCGGTCGATCCGGCCAAGATCCTCGCCGCGATGCCGAACACGGACTACAAGGGCGTGATCGGCCAGACGACCTTCGATTCGAAGGGCGACCTGAAGCATGGCGTGATCTCGCTGTACGACTACAAGGCAGGCAAGAAGACGCTGCTCGACGTCGTCAAGATGTAATCGCGGTTGGGCGTGAGCCCGGGAAGAACGCGCGGACTTTCGAAGGTCCGCGCGTTTTTTTATATCTTCAGGCGCCTGAGGATGCGCGGGCCGATCAGCGCGATCGCCGCGCAGCACGCCGCGACGACGCACAAGCCGATGGGCAACGTGCTCACCTGCGCGACGCCGCCAATCAGCACCGGTCCGAGCAGCAAGCCGAAGTACGCGAGCCCGGCGACCTGCGCGAGCCCTTCAGCCGCCGTGACGCCTTCGACGCGCGCCGCCGCCGCGAAGAGCACCGGCATCATGTTCGCGAGTCCGAGGCCCATGAGCGTGAAGCCCGTCATCGTGACGAAGGCGTTCGGCACGACGAGCGCCATCACCATGCCGACGAACGCGAGCCCCGCGCTGCCGAACACGAGCTGCGGCGCGCCGAAGCGGGCGCGCACTGCATCGCCGCCGAAGCGCCCGGCCGCCATGCCGCCGGAGAATGCGGCATACGCGGCGCTCGACAACGACGGCGACGCCTCGACGACATCGCGCATATAGACGGTGGCCCAGTCGTACATGGCGCCTTCCGCGATCAGCGCGACGAGCGCCAGGCCGCCCAACGCCCACAGCGCCCCCGAGCGCCAGCGATTCGACGACGACGCCTTCGCGTGCGCCTCGTGATGCGGCACGTGCGGCAGCACGGACGGCATCGAAGCCAGCAGCACGACGAGACTCGCGCCCGCCGCGAGCGCCAGATGCGCCGCCGGCGCGAGCCCGTGCGCGAGCAGCGTGCCGCCGATTGCCGCGCCTGCCATCCCGCCGATGCTGAACATGCCGTGCAGCGACGACATGATCGGCCGCCCGAGCGCCTCTTCGACGGCGCTCGCTTCGGCGTTCATCGCGACATCGAGCGTGGCCATTCCCGCGCCGAACACCGCGAGCACCATCAGCAGCAGCCAGAAAGACGGCACGACGAGGATTAGCGCGCCGCATGCCGTCATCGCGATGCCGCCCGCCATGCACGCCGTGCGCGTGCCGGCGCGCGCGATCCAGGACCCCGTGGTGATCATCGCGAAAATGGAGCCGCCGGCGACCGCGAACAGCGCGAGCGACAGCATGCCGGGGCTGAGCGCGAACTTGTCGCGCACGGTCGGGACGTGGACGCCCCACGACGCGTACATCATGCCGGCGATGAAGAAGACGGCCATCGTGGCGTATCGGGCGCGCTGGCGCGTGGCTTGAGGAAGACTGCGATGCACCGCGAGCGATGGGTTGGACTCGCGGGTGGAAGAAGCGGAAGTCGAGTCGGACACGGTTGAGCCGTTGGAAAGGTGGCGCGCGGCGGCAATGACGCGGAACAACCGCCGATCATGCCGCCTTTCGCGAGAGCTTACGATTCTATCGAACGGCCAGGAGACACGCTGACCGCGCTGATTTACCATTTTCGGCAGTTCACTTGTCGACCTCTTTTCATGAATATCCCGCCGCAAGCGCCGCTTCATTTGCTGCATCGTGTTTCGGAAGGAACCCTCGCGACTCATTCGCGCGATCCAGCCGGCTTTCCTTATCCGACTGCATTGCCATTCGCGCTTACCGCGCGTCATGCGCCGATGCTGCTCATCAGTCACCTCGCGGAACACACGCGCAATCTTCAAGCCGATCCCCGCGCCGGGTTTCTCGTCGCGCATGCAAATGGCGCAAGCGTCCTGGAAGGTCAGCGCCTGACTTTGCTGGGCACGTTCGAACCTGCGGCGAAATCGGATCACGAACAGCTGGCTCGGCGATATCTGCGCTATCACCCTGATGCGGCGCGTTATCTCGCATTAGGCGACTTCGCATTCTGGGTGCTTTCGACGCAGCGCATGCGCTATATCGGCGGCTTCGGGGCGATGGGCTGGCTCGACGGAAACGAAATCGATTCGCTGGAACCGTTGAGCGATGACGAAGAAGCCGCGCTTTGCGCGTTCTCCGACACCCATGCAAGCCGGCCAGCCGACGTTCGATTATTGGGGATAGACCGGTACGGCTGCGATTTGCTCGAATCAGGCATGCGCAATCGTTTTACTTTCGATAAACCCAAGCTGAATGCAGAAGAACTGAAAGCCGCGCTCATAGACTGTTTCGAACGGCACGCGTAAGACGCATCGACGCTCGCATGCGCTTTACGGCGACTGCTGACTGTCGCTGAGCCAAGAAATGGCACGAGAAGCTGCCATCGCATGAGAATTTGTATGCAATGCCGATGGGTTGTTTTCGTCTCATGCGATTCTCAGGCTCATCGGACACTGAATCGGAGAATTACGTCAGCGCGTCAGCGTTCAACACGGCGAACGAGTCGGCAAATGTTACGAGTAATTAGCCAATACAATTAATCGCAATCCTGCTATGCCGCGATTTAGCGGAAATGTGTTAATCTGCGATTCAGTCCGAGGCTATACTGATAACCGAAGAGCGAGCACCGACTCGCAAGCCAATACACCACTTAGGGATTTGCCATGCCTTCATACAAGGAACTGCTCGCACAGCGCGAGTCTCTTGAGCGTCAGATCGAAGAAGCGAAGTCGCGCGAATACGCCGAAGTACTTAATGAGATCAAGCAGAAAATGGCCGATTACGGCATCACGCTTCAGGAATTGGCCGGTGGCCGCGGCGCGAAAACCGCTAAGGCATCGCGCAGCCGCACGGGTGTCGCGCCGAAATACCGCGATCCCGAGAGCGGCAGCACGTGGTCCGGCCGCGGCAAGCCGCCCAAGTGGATTGCGGGCCAGGATCGCGATAGTTTCCTGATCGGTAAATAAGCCGCGCTTCAGTCGGAGAATGAAGGCCGCGCCCAATGGCGCGGCTTTTTTTGTTGGCGCCGCGCTATTCATTCACGACGCTCGGTTAAATTAGCGACGAGAATGCGTCGCGTTATTAAGACGTTGATTTAAAAGCAGAACCGGTGCGTGCCTGATAAAATGCTGTCAATGGACACCCCGAGCACTTTACATGACACTTTCGACGGCGCACGCAACAGAAAAGCACGATGTCGCAGTTCGGACGACCTGGACGAGTATCGCGCTTAACAGCGGACTCACTACCGCGCAACTCGCGGTCGGTCTCGTTGCGCATTCGCAGGCGTTGATTGCGGACGGCGTTCATTCACTCGCCGATATCGTTTCCGATCTCGTGGTTCTGATTGCGAACCGAAAGGCGGCGGCCGTGCCGGATGTGGATCATAACTATGGCCACAGCCGTTACGAAACAGTGGCTTCGCTATTCCTCGGTGGATTGCTCATTGCTGTCGGTATCGGCATGTTATGGCGCGCGGGCGTTCGCATCATGAATCTGGGCGAAATCCCGCCGGTTCATGCAAGCGCACTGGTCGTCGCCATAATCGTTCTTGTTTCGAAAGAAGCGCTGTTTCGCTATATGCTGCGCGCGGCCGAACGCGTGCGCTCTGCAATGCTCGTCGCGAATGCGTGGCATGCGCGATCAGATGCCGCTTCTTCGCTTGTCGTCGCGCTCGGCATCGTCGGCAGTATCGCAGGGTTCCGCATTCTCGATCCCATTGCGGCGGCGCTTGTCGGTTTTCTGGTCGGCCGAATGGGCTGGACGTTCGCGTGGGATGCGCTGCAAGACCTTTCGGACCGCGCGCTGGATGAATCGACCACGACCGATTTTCGCGGCATTTTGCTGGGAACACCCGGCGTGCGCGATGTGCATGACTTGCGTACCCGCAAAATGGGCGATCTCGCCATTGTCGATGCGCACATACTGGTGGACCCGCTGATTTCGGTTTCGGAGGGTCATTACATCGCCGAATCCGCGCGGGCGCATATCCTGGCCGATTCGCGCGTAATCGACGCGCTCATTCACGTCGATCCGGAAAGCGATGCGGTGAATCCGCTGCCCGGCAATTTCCCGCTGCGTTCCACGGTGACGAAGGCGGTGACTGCTGCGTTTTCAGAGCAGGGCTTATCCGTCGATACATTGAATCTGCACTATCTGAAGCGCGGCTTCGACGTGGAAATCGTTCTGCCGTACGCTGCGGAAAGCAAGACGGCGCCCCGACTCGCGGACGTCGATCTGGATGCGCTCAGGCAACGACTGGGCGCGCGTCAGATTCGCGTGACGCAGGCTGTGAAAGTGGCCGCGCCTTAAGCCGCAAGAAACGCCTCGGAATAAGGCGCGCGGTTAAAGCGGCAATTGCGTATCGAACTTGATTTCCCGTAGCACGACGCTCGTGCGCACTTGCGCGACCGCCGGAATCTTGAAGATGCGATCGTGAAGAAACGCGTCGTACGCCTTGATATCGGGCGCGACGATCTTCAGGATGTAATCAGATTCGCCCGTCGTGCTGTAGCACTCGGTCACTTCGGGACACGTGGCGATTTCGCGTTCGAATTGCTCGACGCCGCCTTCCGTATGTCGCGTCAAATGAATATGCGCGAGCGCGCAGACGTGTAGGCCGAGCTTTTCACGGTCGAGCAGCGCCGTATAACGCTGAATGACGCCGGACTGCTCCATGTCCTTGATACGGCGCCAGCACGGCGTACTCGACAGCCCGACCTGATCGGAGATTTCCTGAACGGAACGCCGCGCGTCCAGTTGCAGAAGACGCAGGATTTTTTGTGAGAATGTATCGAGAGTCAACTGCGCCTCCGTTCGGTCGCGATCTGACTCCAATGGTAGAGGCCCCAGAAAAGAAGCGCAATGCAACGTGGGCGCAACGAGGGAGATTCCCTAACTCACTGCCCTGCGGGCGGTGTTTTACCTTCAGGATGATCTTCCGTCGGTTCGTCAGCGCTCGCTGCCGCTTGGGATGAAGCCAAAGCCGCCTGCGCTCCGCGCAGATCGGCGAGCATGTTGCAGAAGAGCGCGCCTTGCTCGATCGCGTCGTCGAGCGCCACATGCGTGTGCGGCAAGTCGTCGAACCAGTGCTTCGGCAAGCGCGGCTTGATTGCCTTCCGATACGGCAGGCCGGTGATGGCGAAGGCGAGCGTCTTCATATCGAGCGCCGACCATGAAAACGGGCAGCGTTGGGCGAAGCGCATCATGTACCAGAACATATGCGTGAAGTCGAAGCCCGCCGGATACGCGACGAACACCGGCTTGCCCGGCAGCGCCTCGACCCATTCGACGTAGTTCACAAGCGCCACTTCCGGCTTCTGCAGATCGGTCCGGCATGCGGCC
The DNA here is from genome assembly GCF_023170545.1 of Caballeronia sp. Sq4a. NCBI lineage: Bacteria > Pseudomonadati > Pseudomonadota > Betaproteobacteria > Burkholderiales > Burkholderiaceae > Caballeronia > Caballeronia sp. Sq4a. The sequence continues at coordinate 2,909,631 of NZ_CP084250.1, forward strand.
CATGCTTCGGGCTGCGTTTTCCACCACGCGGCCTGCACCGGATGCGGGGCCGCGCCTTCCAGCGTTTCGAGATTCGCGGAGAACGTGGCGATGAGTTGCTTGTCGGCCGTGTACGCCGCCGACGCGAAACTCAGCATCGAGTGCGGGCCGGGAATGGGGCCGTCTGCTTCGACGTCCGTGCTGACGTAGATTTCGGGAATCGCGTTCATGCGGCGACTCCATCGGCCACGAACGGATTCGTGCGGCGTTCTTCGCCGAAGGTCGATGCCGGGCCGTGGCCCGGAACGAACGTGACGTCGTCGCCGAGCGGCCAGAGCTTCTCGCGGATCGAGCGGATGAGCTCGGCGTGATTGCCGCGCGGAAAGTCCGTTCGGCCGATGGAGCCGGCGAACAGCACGTCACCGACGAACGCAAGCCGATGCTCGCGGCTGAAGAACACGACATGCCCCGGCGTGTGGCCGGGACAGAAGAAGACTTCCAGCGTCTCGTTGCCGAACTGCACGGTCTCGCCGTCTTCCAGCCATCGGTCGGGCGTGAATGCTTGCGCATTCGCGAAGCCGAACCGCTGCGACTGCGCCGGCAGCTGGTCGATCCAGAACGCGTCTTCCTTCTGCGGCCCTTCGATCTGCACGCCGTAATGATCCGCGAGCGCCTTCGCGCCGCCGCAGTGATCGAGATGACCGTGCGTGAGCAGCACCTTCTCGACCGTCACGCCCTGCCGATCCACCTCCGCGATGATCCGCTCGATGTCGCCGCCCGGATCGACGACGGCCGCGCGGCGCGTCGCTTCGCAAACGACGATAGAGCAGTTCTGCTGGAACGGCGTGACGGGAACGAGAGTGACTTTCATCGGTCTGTCCGGGGGACGGCGCCTGTAAAAACGTTCATTGTACCGGCCGCTCCGAAGCCGCGACGGTCGCATGCAGACGCTTGGAAAAGACTGTCGCAATCGGAAATTCTTGCGCCCATAGGCAGAATCAATGACGATTTCCACAGTCGGCGCAGCCAGACCCCGCTTTTTTTGTATAATGGGCTCACTAGTGCATGGATTTGGTCATGCCGTCAATGGGCGACTGCCGAAACGCCAGTGCGTTTTTACAATCGCCATCAGTAAGCTGTTAGGGGCCAAAAGCCTCGCAACTGCAACTCAACGCACCTTCTTGTAGGTGCACACGTCTTGTCCAGCCGGGCGCTGCGCGTCCGTTCGATGGCCTTTGCCGCCGTCACGCTGGATGGGGCCTACGCCGCCGTTCCTGCGCCGTCTCGTGGTCGAGGCGGGCACGAGCGTGATGCCACGTTCGATGGCGGCATGTGGGGTCTGGTCAGGCTGCCGGGGACAGGTTGCGCCAGACGTGAACGATAACCGGGCGTTTGCGGCACGAGTACGCCGCATCCGAGCATCAGTCTGCCGTTCGCTTACGCGAGCGGCGCGCTGCTTTGCGCGGACAAGCCTTTGGCTGCCTGACGCGCGCTCACCAGCGCGGCGCGGCGGCCCTTTTACCGTTGGTAACCGCCTATGAATGCTCGATTCATTCGACATATTGCAAGCCTGTTCGCTGTCGGCGTCCTGGCAGGTTGCGCCGCGCCCGGTTCAGGCGACGTCGCGTCATATCATCAGACCACGCCTAGTATCAGCATGGCAAGTGCCCGCTCGAATGCGCCGCTCGCATTCGACACGAACCTGAGCACCGTTCCGGCCGACAACGCGAACAAGAGCCAGTCGCTCTCCGAAGCGGAGCCGATCACGGACGGTCCGAACGTCGGCACGTTCGAACAAAAGGGCAAGGCTTCGTGGTACGGCCGCTGGTTCCATGGCCGCAAGACGGCGAGCGGCGAGAAGTTCGATATGAACGCGATGACCGCCGCCCACCGCACGCTGCCGCTCGCCTCATGGGTGCGCGTGACGAACGAGTCGAACCACAAGACCGTCGTGGTGAAGATCAACGATCGCGGTCCTTACGTGCGTGGCCGCGTGATCGACCTGTCGTATGCTGCCGCCGCCGCGCTCGGCATGCGCGGCGTGGGTACGCAGAAAGTAAAGATCGAGGGCCTCACGCAGCAGGAAGCGCGTGCGGCGCGCGAGCAGTCGCAGTCGCTCGCGGATGACAGCGTGAACTGAGCTTTTTCGCCTCACTCGATTATCGTCGGGCCGTCTCTCGACGGCCCGTTTTCATTCCTGCGCGGGCTTATTGAGCCGCAGCGCGCGCTCATACAGCGCATTGCGCGGCGCGCCCGTCAGCGTCGCCGCGATCCGCGCCGCGCTTTTCACCGACAACTCCTCCAGCAGCGTCAGAAGCAGCGCATCGTGCGCGTCCTCGGCATCCTCCGCTTCGGGCGCGCCTTCAACTACGAGCACGAACTCGCCGCGCTGACGATTAGCATCGCCTTCGAGCCACGTTGGCCCTTCGGCCAGGGTGCAGCGATGCAGGCTCTCGTGTAACTTCGTCAACTCGCGTGCAATTAGAAGCTGCCGCTCGCCACCCAACGCATCGGCGAGCGCGCGCGTCGTTTCGAGAATGCGATGCGGCGCTTCGTAGAAGACGAGCGCCATCGGATGCCGCGCGAGCGTGTGCAATTGCGAGGCGCGCTGCTTGGCCTTCGCCGGCAGAAAGCCGACGAAGGTGAAGCCGTTGACCCACGCGCCCGCCGCGCTCAATGCGGTGACGACCGCGCTCGGCCCCGGAAGCGGAACGACGGGCAGGCCGGCTTCGCGCACGGCATCGACGAGACGCGCGCCGGGGTCCGAAATGCCTGGCGTCCCTGCATCCGACACACACGCGACGCGCTCGCCGCTACGCAGATGCTCGATCACGCGCTCGGCCGCGCTGCGTTCGTTGTGCTCGTGCACGGCGATGGACGGCTTCGAGATGCCGTAACGCGCGAGCAGTTGCGCGGTGTTGCGCGTGTCTTCAGCGGCGATGCGATCGACGAGGGAAAGCACATGCAGCGCGCGCACGGTGATATCTGCGGCATTGCCGATGGGCGTGGCGACGACGTACAGCGCGCCCGCCGGATACTGCTGCCCGGCGGCCAGTTCAGTGATTTGCAGCATGTGCGCGGGCGGGCGTAGAGCAAAGAGGAGAGGACGTCATTTTGCCACGCGCGCTTCGGCCTGCCCGCCCACGACTTTCACGAGGCACGAATGTCCAAAACGCTCGGCGATGCTTTCGAGGCACGCGCGCTTCACTATCTCGAGCGGCAGCGCATGCGACTTGTCGCGCGAAACGTGCGGTGTCGCGGCGGCGAGATCGATCTCGTGATGATCGATGAAGCCGGCGCGCTGGTGTTCGTCGAAGTGCGGGCGCGCAGAAGCCGCCGGTTCGCGGACGCGGCGACGAGCATCGGCGCGACGAAGCGCGCGCGCCTCGTGCGCGCCGCGCAGCACTATCTGACGACGTGGCGCGGCGCGCTTCCGGCATGCCGCTTCGACGTGATCGCGTTCGACGCGGGCGAGATTCGCTGGCTGCCGGATGCCTTTCGCGCGGACGAGTCGTAGCGCGCGGTTCGGCGCAGGGTGCATGCGGTAAACTGCGCAGACTCAACGCAGGGACGCGCCGCGTTTTGCGCGCGCCTCGCTTCCAACGCCACACGCAACGAACGCCGCATCGCGGCCGAACACCGAGAGTCGATGTCAGTCGAACGCATTCAACAGCAATTCCGCGACAGCGCCGCGCACACGCTCGAAGCACTCGATACGCTCGCCGTGCCCATCGCGGCCGCCGTCGATACGCTGTTCAGCGCGCTGGCCAACGGCTCGAAGATTCTCGTATGCGGCAACGGCGCGTCGGCGGCGGACGCGCAACGCTTCGCGGCCGCACTGATCGGCCGCTTCGAGCGCGAGCGCCCCGGCTTGCCGGCTATCGCGCTGACCACGGATTCCTCGATTCTCACGGCCATTGGCAACGACTTCGCGTTCGAGCAGATCTTCTCGAATCAGGTCCGCGCGCTTGGACAAGCGGGTGACGTCTTGCTGGCGATCAGTGCATCGGGCAACTGCGTGAACGTGCTTGCCGCCGTGCAGGAAGCGCACGAACGCGAGATGGTCGCGATCGCGCTGACCGGCGACGGCGGCGGCGCGATGACCGACGTGCTCGCCGATACCGACATCCACATCTGCGTGCCGTCCGAACGGACCGCGCGTATCCACGAAATACATCTGTTGACCATTCATTGCCTGTGCGACGGCATCGACGCGATGCTGCTGGGCGAAGACTGAATCCAAAAGGGGGAACGGAGTTGATGAAGAAGACACGCGTCAAGGCGGCGCTGGCTCAAGCCACGCTGACGGTCAGCCTGTTGTCCAGCGTCGCGCTGACGATGCAGGGTTGCGCGCTCGCGGTGGTGGGCGCGGCGGCGGGCGGCACGCTGATCGCCACGGATCGCCGCACGCTCGGCGCGCAGACCGAAGACCGCGAGATTCAGGTGAAGGCGCTTTCGCGGATCAAGGACAACGTGTCCGACCAGGCGCATATCAACGTGACGGTGTTCAACCGGCGCGTGCTGCTGACGGGCGAAGTGCCTGACGACGCGTCCAAGCAAAAGGCCGAAGCCGTCGTGCGCGATATTAACAACGTGGGCGGCATCGTCAACGAACTGTCGGTGCAGCCGGCGAGTTCGATTTCGTCGCGTGCTAACGATTCGTACCTCGAAGGCCGCGTGAAGACCGCGATGGTCGGCGAGAAGGATCTGTCGACGAACTACTACAAGGTCGTGTGCGAGCGAAGCATCATCTATTTGATGGGCCTCGTCACGCAGGACGAAGGCGCGCATGGCGCGGATGTCGCTGCGCGCGTGCCGGGCGTGGAGCAAGTCGTGAAGGTGTATCAGTACATCAAGCCGGAAGAAGCGAAGGCGCTGGCAGCGGCGGCGGCATCGGGCGCGAGCGCGTCGACGGCGGCGACGCCCGCGCCTGCGGAAGCGACGGTCGGCACGGTGCCGGATTCGTCGGTGACGTCGCGGCCGCTCGATCAGCAGTCTCCGGCGCCCGTCAAGAATTCTGATGTGCGTCCGGGCAGTTCCAGTTCAGCGAAGTAATGGTGCGTGAAGATGGTTGAAGCAAGGTTTGTCGTGGCTGCGTTATTGGCGGCATCGGGTTATGCGGTGGCGGCGGATCAGCCGGTTGCGTCGGTTTCCTCTGCGAGCGCGATGGCGATTGCGCGCAGTAATGCGTGCATGGGCTGTCATGCGGTGGATCGCAAGCTCGTGGGGCCGTCGTTCCAGCAGGTCGCGCAGAAGTATAAGGGCGATGCTCAGGCGAGCGCCAAGCTCGCCAGGAAAGTGAAGGACGGCGGCGCCGGCGTCTGGGGCTCGATCCCGATGCCCTCGCACCCCGCGATGAACGATGGCGACATCAAGACCGTCGTCGAGTGGGTGCTCGCCGGGGCGCCGCAGAAGTAACATGTTGTGGCGTAGCGGAGGGGCTTGCTCGAAGGCTGCTTCGCTGTGGTAGAATCGCACTTCGTTGGGGGGGTAGCTCAGCTGGGAGAGCGTCGCGTTCGCAATGCGAAGGTCGGGAGTTCGATCCTCCTCCTCTCCACCACGAATACGTCTGAAGAAATCCGAGAAAGTCCATAAAACCCCGTAAGTTCAAGGCTTACGGGGTTTTTTGTTGCCGGCAAGATCCCGATTCGTTCATTGACATCCGGCCCCGAATGGGGAAGACTTTTGGGGCTACTCGTTTTTCTGTTGAGGCAGTATTCCCCAAATGGCGCTTACCAATACCGCCATCAAGCACTCCAAGCCCGCTGAGAAGCCCAGAAAGCTTTTTGACGTCGGCGGCCTGTACCTGCTTGTCGCCCCCGGGCGGGGCAAATACTGGCGACTCAAGTATCGTTTCGGCGGCAAGGAGAAAAGCCTGTCGTTCGGCACCTACCCGGAAGTGACCCTCGCAGCAGCGCGGAATATGCGAGACGAGGCACGGGGGCTACTCGCCGCGGGGTTGATCCTAGCGAGGTGCGGAAAGAAGAGCGCGCCAGCCAGCGGAATGAAGCCGCTCGGCTGGAGGCGGTAATGCGCTGTTTCGTCGATAGCGACGGCGCGCTTTCTATCCGACTCGGCTCCCGCCGCATGAACCTGAATCCATCGGAGACGGCTCAGCTTCGGGCATTTCTTGATGCAACGCGCAACGTGCTCCCTAAGGAGTAGCGAGCATGGCACTGACTGACGTAGGTGTTCGTAACGCGAAGCCGACCGGCAAGCTCTATCGTCTATTCGACGAGCGAGGCATGTACCTCGAGGTATCCGCTACCGGTGGCAAGTGGTGGCGCTTCAAATACCGATTCGGTGGCAAGGAGAAGCGGTTATCGCTCGGCGTCTACCCGGACGTCGGCCTCAAGGACGCACGCGAGCGCCGAGAAGAGGCGCGCAAACTGCTCGCGCAGGGTGTCGACCCTGGCGAGCACAAGAAGGCTCGGAAAGCCGCGACGCTTGAGCGGGGCGCCAACTCGTTTGAAGTGATCGCGCGTGAGTGGTTTACTCATCAGTCGCCCGGATGGGCTCAGAGTCATGCCGACAAGGTCATCCAGCGTCTCGAAAAAGACATCTTCCCTTGGCTCGGAAACCGACCCATTGCTGAAATCGCCGCGCCCGAACTGCTGGCAGTAGTTCGGCGGATCGAAAGTCGGGGTGCGCGAGATACAGCCCATCGAGCGCTGCAGAACTGTGGACAGGTCTTCCGCTACGCCGTGGCGACGGGGCGAGCCGAACGCGACCCATCTGGTGACCTGAAAGGCGCCCTTCCGCCCGTTCGGCACGAGAACTTCGCATCCATCACCGACCCCATGGGGGTCGCGGAGCTGCTACGCGCAATCGATGCCTTTCGCGGCACCTTCGTCGTGAAAAGCGCGTTGCAGTTGGCTCCGCTCCTGTTTGTGCGACCGGGCGAATTGCGAAAGGCTGAGTGGTCAGGCTTCGATCTCGATAAGGCGGAGTGGCGCTACCTTGTGACCAAAACGAAGACTGAGCATCTTGTCCCTCTGGCGACGCAAGCGGTAGCCATTCTGCGGGAATTGCACGCGCTGACCGGGCACAGGACTTACGTGTTTCCGGGACGCGACCTGCGCAAACCGATGAGCGAGGCGGCGATCAACGCGGCCCTGCGGCGCATGGGGTACGACACCAAGACGGAGATCACGGGTCACGGATTCCGGGCGATGGCCCGCACAATCCTGCACGAGGAACTACATTTCAAACCGGAAGTGATCGAGCATCAACTTGCGCACAAGGTCCCGGACGCGTTAGGTACCGCATACAACCGCACCAGATTTCTGAAAGACCGGCGCGCCATGATGCAGCAGTGGGCAGACTACCTTGATGGGCTCAAGTGGGGATCTATGCGTCCCGAATCTCTCCATGTGCTGACCTAGAATTTGTCGAGTTATCGCAGTTGCGTCGGACCGGATACCAATGGCGTTGACCGCGTGAACTAAATCGGGGTCTGATCACCGCGTGCACGTCCTGCGAGCGCGCTGCCGAACGAGACGCTCTCGAACATTTTGATCACCGTGTAACTGACGCGTCATGCCGACGTGCAGCGTTTCGGCGCGCCAAATACCTCAGCGAGCGTCACCAATGCCGACCGCAAAAGCGCGATACACCGCGCGTTACATCGAATCTGCACCGGAAAGCCTTTCGGAAAAGGCGAAGTGCAAACTGCGGGACTTGTACCGCCTATTCTCCGACCAGTCCTCTTCCAATCACGGCGGCGGCGACTTTGTAGGGCCGCCCGAGATGCCGTGGGGCGAGCCCACCGACCACTTCGTACAAGTCATCTGCGCAGAGATTCACTGGGCTGCCGCAGAGCTTCAAGAACACAAGCGCGATATTAATAAGGGTGAGCTCATGGCCGAGCATGACGATTTTCTGCGCTCGCTGCGTGCAGCTCTCAAAAAAGCACAAGATCGGTCGCCCGAATACCGCCGGCTGTACCCGACTGACGTCGACGTGGTTTCAGTGCTCGATCACCTGGTCGCGTCCGCAGAGGTCGCCGGGGCAAAGATTCCTCAGTTGCCCAAGGTCCGCACGTCCGTCGACAAGGCGCACACAGTGCTGGTCGAAATGGCAATACGTGTGCTCCGGGTAGTGAAGCAGCACGGCATACCGGTGACAGCGACGGCCGATGTAGACATGGGCCGTGCTTCCCCAGCTGTCGAAATCCTGAAAGTGATCGGAGACGATCTCAAATTGCTGCGCAGTCCAATGACTTTGCGCGACGTAATCATCGCCGCGCAGAAATCCGCCCCCGATCTGGTCCCCCCTGATCCTGTCAAGTAGTGCCATGCACCCGCCATGCACGGGTGCATGGCACTAGCGGACTTCGCGAGTCTCACACGGCACACTGCGAGCCATGACGTTCCGGTAATTCGCCGGACGCGAACTTCGAAAGGAGAACACATGGCTCAAGAGTAAGCGGTCCATCTTCGACGTCTGGCAGTGAGCGACAGTAGCGAGGACCATAGGTGTCCACCTATCTTGGAGGTGGACACCTATGACTGGCATGGACTCAGAGTTGGCAGTAGTGCGTCGCAGCAGCGATGGCCGTCGCCGCTATGACGAAAAAAGTAAACGCGCCTTGATTGAAGCAGCACTTCGTCCCGGAGTATCAGTCGCCGGTCTGGCTCAGCAGCACGGCATCAACGCCAATCTGCTGCGCAAGTGGATCGCGAAGTACCTGGTGGAGCGCGAGAATGGCATTTCGCCAGCGTCGCAGCATAATGGCAACGACGAATACAACCCGCCTCAGCCCGACAAGTCGATTAATGACGTGGCCGTCGATCTGCCAGGGTCGCACCAACCCGTCCCGGTCGCGGTAAAGCCGTCTGCGTTCGTGTCGGTCGTTTCAGCGTCGCCGACACAACCGTCCACACCGCCATCGATGACACTTGCCTTGCATGTGCGTCTGTCGAACGGCGTCGAGCTTGAACTTGGCGGGGCAATCGCGACCATCGACGAATTGACGACCATGGTTCAGATTCTGGGGAGGATGCCGTGTTCCGGTTCGACGACGATCTGAAGGTCTATCTGCACCGCGATCCCGTTGATTTCCGCTACGGCATGAATAGCCTGTCGATTCTCGTCGAGCAGTCGATGCGCCTGAATCCGATGGACACTTCCCTATACATCTTCGGAAACCGGCGTCGCGATCGGATAAAAATCCTTGGCTGGGATGGCAGTGGTTTCTGGCTTCTCATAAAGCGATTGGAGAGAAGCCACTTCATCTGGCCCGACAACAAGGCTGAGATCGTGACGATGACCACCAACGTGCTGCACGCGCTACTCGACGGCGATGACATCACCGCGATTCGACGGCATCCCAAGCAGGAATATCATCGCGTGAGCTGAACAGTGAGGCGGCGTGCAGGTCTAACCGCCATGCCGATCAACGTCACGATCACCGCCGAGGAACTGAAGGCGTTGCTTGCCGAGCGCGATGCTGCACGTGCATTGCGAGAGCAACAGGAGGCATTACGCGGCGCCTTGCGGCTCGTGACGGCCGAGCGCGATCTCGCTGAGGAGCGCCTTCGAGCCTATCGTCGCGAACTGTTCGGCGCGAAGAGTGAAGCACGAGATTCTGATCAACCTAGCTTGTTCAACGAAGCCGAGACGCTCGGCGCGAACAGCGCGCCCGCGCAGGAAGACACGCCGGAGACGACGGTCGCCGCGCACAAGCGCAAGAAGCGCGGTCATCGCAAGCCGCTTGATCCGAATCTGCCGCGCGAGGTCGTGCGACACGAACTGCCCGAAGCCGAACGCTTCTGCACGAACGATGGGCACGCGCTCGTCGAGATAGGCGCGGAGATCAGTGAGCAGCTCGATGTGATCCCCGAGCAGCTTCGGGTGATCCAACACCAGCGCATCAAATATGCGTGCCCATGCTGTGACCTCGGCATCAAGGTCACGCCGGCGCCGCCGCGCATCATCGCGCGCGGACTGTTCAGCGAATCAGCGCTTGCATGGATCGCCACCGGCAAGTATCAGTTCGGCATGCCGCTGTATCGTCAGGCTGGTTTGCTGTGTCGCTTCGGCGGTGACATCTCGTCGAACACGATCGCCGCCAGCATGGTTCGCGTTGGCCTCGCGACCCAGCCCGTGATCAACTTGATGCGCGATGCGTTGCTCGAGGCAGAGCTGATCTACTGCGACGAAACAACGTTCCAGGTACTGAAAGAGAAAGGGAGAAAACCACAAACGAAGAGCTACCTCTGGGCGCAGATGACCGGCTCGGGCGTCCCTATCCGCTGCTTCAGCTATACACCTGGACGCGGCGCCAAGCTGGCCGACAAGCTGTTCACGGGCATCCGCAAGGGCGCCGTTCTAGTAACTGACGGCTACGAGCCCTACAACGACATCGCTCAACGCTACGACCTCGTGCACCTCGGATGTTGGGCGCACCTGAGGCGGTACTTCATCAAAGCGGAGGACAACGTGCCCAAAGTCGCCCGTTCGCCCGATCTGCTCGCGACACGCTTCATCACGCTGATCGGCAAGCTGTTCGCTGCAGAGGCCCGCTCTAAGAAATGGAAGCCTGAGCGACGACAGCGATTGCGACGGCGATACAGCACGCGCATCCTCGACGCCATCTACGCCTTGGCGCTCGCGCAGTCGCCCGGCATCGTGCCAAAAAGTCTGCTTGGAAAGGCACTGACCTATCTACGCGAGCAGTGGCCGAAGCTGATCCGCTATGTCGAGAACGGCAGTTGGCCTATCTCGAACAACCCTTGTGAGAACGCGATTCGCCCCTTCGTCGTTGGGCGCCGTTCATGGCTTTTTAGCGACACGGTTGCAGGGGCAAACGCTAGTGCAAACCTCTACAGCCTCATCGAAACGTGCAAAGCCGGCGGCATCGATCCTTATCGTTACCTCCACTGGTTATTCCAGCGCCTTCCGCTGGCGAAGACCGTCGACGACTACGACGCGCTGCTTCCCTGGAAGATGCCCGCAGATCTCCGCTGACCCACTTCGCTATCACGTATCACGGCGCTCTACCACCTTACTCTGAGCGGCGTCGTTCGTGGATCGCTTACGCTCAAGAAATCAGTAAGGTCGCCGGCTCGCTTCGCATCATGCGGCGCCCGGAAGTCGAATCGCGAGTGGGTCTTGCACGCTCGACGATCTACGGGTTGATCAAGGTCGGTCAATTCCCGGAGCCGGTTCATCTGGGCGCGCGGGCCGTCGGTTGGGTCGAAGCCGAGATCGACGAGTGGTTGCGGCGCAGGGCAGACACCCGGCTCATCGGCTGACGCGGGGTGCCAAATACGCTGGACCTCGACTTCCATCTGATCCGCACAACCCGCTAATAGAAATCCCCGATCGGCCGCTACGAGCGACATTCGGGACCTAGTAATTAGGATTGCATAGAAAAATGTTGCCAGAACAAGTATCTCCGTGTCGCCGAATTAAGGTCGGGGTAGGCCAATTCGATAGAGGTAAGCTTGAAAAGCAGGGGACGATCGAATTTGCTGATTTGGTAAAGCTTCTCTCAATGCCGAGGCGGAGTCCGATCACACATGGCGAATACATGGAGCTGACTAAGTCGGAACGGAATGCCGAGAAAGCGCAAGATCGGTTCATGACTTACGGCTCCTTCGTCAATAACAAGCGCGCCGGAAGTGCTTTCGAGTACCGCTCGGCGCTCGCGCTCGACTTCGACCACGGAGCGGAGACCCTGTTCGCCGCCTTTAGGAATGGCGACGTGCTCGCCCCGTTCGCCTACGTCTGGCACACCACGCGCTCTCACACGCCGGAAGCGCCCCGCCTACGCGTCATCATCCCGCTCGGGCGCGATGTGTCGCGCGACGAACACGAAACGCTCGTGTGGGTCGTCGCGCTGCGCTTTCCGGCAACGCTCGACCCGGGCTCAGTTGAGGCAGACCGCATCATGTACTTGCCGGTGCAAAACGAGGGCGCTGAATTCAAGCATGGCGCGCATGAGGGCGAAGGCTATCTGAATGTTGACTATTGGCTTTCGCAAAGCGTTGCCCGCGATGCCGAAGAGCGCGCAGTCAAGCCGCGTAACATGCTGACGCGCAACGATGCAGACCCGTTATTGCTGAAACAGCCGCGCGGGCGCTGGACCCTCGAATGCGTCAGGGGCGAGCTATTGTCGAAGCTCGACCCGAACGACGAGACCTGGGATCGCAAGCAGTGGCTCAAACTCGGCATGATTTTGCACCACCAAGGCGATGGCGATCCCAAGTGGTGCGAGGCTTGGGATGATTGGTCGTCCAAGGACGAGCGCATCGATAAGGACGGCGGGCCTATGTATCAGCCAGGCTTGTGCGAGAAAGAGTGGGAGAGCTTTCGAAATAACCGGCCTGACGCCGTCACGATTGGTACTCTCGTTGAGTGGGCTCAGAAAGGCCGTCTGAACGTCGCCGCGCTCGAAGCTGGAGCGACGCGCTTTCGATTGCGTTCGGCGGCCGAGCTGGCGAACGCGCTGCCGATGCCGTGGCTCGTCCGTGGGGTGCTGCCGAAAGAAGGGCTCGCCGCCTTGTTCGGCCCGAGCGGGTCCGGCAAGTCTTTTTTGGCGCTCGATGCGGCTGCTGCCGTGGCGGCCGGTGCGCCCGAATGGTTCGGGCGTCGGGTGACGCAGTGCCCGGTCACTTACTGCGCCCTGGAAGGCGAGGCGGGCATGAGCAAGCGCTTGATGGCGTTGGCCCAGCATCATGGAAAGCCGTTGCCTGACGCCTTGCGCTTCGTGACCGAGCCGTTCAACTTGCTTGACCCGTTGGACGTCGATGCACTCGCCCGGGCGATCCAGAGCGCGGGCGCTCCGGGCGGGTTGGTGGTGCTCGACACCCTCAACCGCGCCGCGCCAGGAGCTGACGAAAACTCGTCCGTAGATATGGGCAGCATCATCTCTGCCGCCAAGCGCCTGCAGGAGTGGCTCGGTGGGCTAGTTCTGCTCGTCCACCACACCGGCAAAGACGCGACAAAGGGGCTTCGCGGTCACTCGAGTCTGCACGCGGCGCTCGATGCAGCCATCGAGGTTTCGCGCGCTCCCGGCGGCAACCGTGAGTGGTCGGTTGCAAAGAGCAAAGACGATGTCGACGGTGGCGTGCATGCCTTCATGTTGCACGAAGTAAACCTCGGCCAGGATGACCATGGCGATGCTATCTCGAGCTGTGTAGTCGATTCCGACGGCGCCATGAAGGGACCGGCCCGGCCGCAACCTCAAGGTGCGAAGCAGATCTTGGTTCATAAGGCAGTCATGCAATTGCTTCGCGCCTCGATGGACGTCGACGAAGGCGGTGCATCGACCGGTCGACTGTGCATCCAGCTGGAATCCGCCATCGGTGCCGCGAGCGCCGAGCTTGTGGACGAAGACCCTCGCCGCCGCCGTAGTACGGCCAAACGCGCGATCGAAGCAATGAAGGCGCGTGGCATCTATGGCATCAGCGATGGCAGGCTGTGGGCCATCTGACCCTGACGCAAAAGACGCAATAAGACGAATTTGCGCTTTCCGTGTCTTAGGATCAAAGACGCAAAAGACGCACCCACCTATAAGGGTGCGTCATTTTGCGTCCACTCGAATGCTTGCCGATGGCCGCATATCGGCCGGGACAAGCGGACAGATCTGTTTTCTATTCTTTCTTCGAGGAACCGAAATGCCGAACAAGAGAAACAACAGGACAACACGCGAGCCCTCATGGGTATTGCTCGTGAAAACTCCCGCCGGCGAGACCACCGCCGAGCGACGCTTTGCAGATGCCCGATCAGCGGAGACGGCAGCATATATCGCGAAAGTTGCGTATCCCGAGTCAAAGGTCTCGCTGTCCCGCGATCGCCAGTTCGGACAACTGGTCTGGCATTGCGGCACGTGGTACAACCAAGTGAGCGTGAAACGGGGCGGCGCCTTCATCAAGTGCGCGCCCGATTTCGCTACCGCGGTCTTCGAACACGAGTTCCTGCGGAAGGCCGCCGCGTCAGGGGTGAGATATTTCTACTAACGCGGCGGCGATTCTCCTCAAGACCGTAGTCTGCGTCGGGCTCTGCGGCGCCTATGAGGGGATTCCCTCCTTTTTCTTCTCCCCGCGCATCCTTCAAGAGGTGTCGGTCGTTTGAACACCTCGCTAGAGGCGCGCAACCCTTACTTCGTGGTGCGGCGGCCACAGAAACGCGGGGGCTAGCTATCTCGGCAAGCTACAGGTATCGCGCGCGCGCGCGGTGCCTCCTTCCGAAAGATGTCAGATTGCAGCGGTCGGTTGCGACGAGTCGTGACCCCCATACACCCGTTTTGGTCACACAAACGGGTCCCATCACGCGCAGGGTCGCATACAGGATCAGGAAGGGGAAAGCGATCAATTCGCTTAGGTTATGCCGGTTTGCCGTGCCAAGAATGCAAGTTTTGATGTCGCGCGATTTAACGCAGGCAACACCGGCGCCGACGTCTGACAAACTAACAACGTCGGTTGCCAGTCTTTCGCTCTCAAGCACCCTCGTGTTTGCCGGACTTGGCGTAGCCACTGCAGCACCGATTCAGGCTAAACCGCGCAAGAAGCTATCTGCAACCAAGCTTATTCGCTGTCCAATGCCGTATCGATTTGGATTCCGAACTGTGAGCGTAATTGGCTGCGTCCGTTTACTTCTCGGGATATCCATGGCGTTCTTTCTCTTCCTTCGTCCCGTGGCAAAGGCGTGGACCTTGGCTCGTTGCCAGGGAGCGCGCTAACCAAATTCGAGAGCACGAGATCTAATTGCTGGCGATTTACGTTCCCGTTGTCTTGGACTGTCAGTGCAAGTGATTCGACGAGTTTCGCGGGAGCAGAATACGACGACTTCACCTCCCGAATCCGCGCTCCTACGTTCTGTCTCTGAGGGTCAAATATCTGAGTTTTTCGATCAGCAACCAAAAAGTTACCGTTCGTGACAAAACCGGCCCGGCGCGCCTCCTCGCTAATGCCAGCTTGTGTGCGCACAAGCTCAATTTCGCTCGGTTGGGCTTTCCCTGAAAATAGTATTGAGGCGAGGCGGCGCAGTCCGACAGAAGCCAGTTGTTGACACAAAGCTGTAAGGAATATCGCCTTGGTGACCGCCTGTATTCCACCGGCTCGATCTATCAGGTCCGACAGCGAAGAAAAATCGGGGTCAGCTATCTTGAGCAGCGGTCGCGTCTTCTTATTTCCGGTCGGCACGTAAAGGCCGGCGACCAACCAGCTATCGAAGCACGCGTGCATGGCCGCTGGTAGTGCCCCGAGGGCACGTAGGTTCTCAACTTGTGGAACGCCGCGCTTTATAGCGGAGGACAGTGCTGAGCGCGACTTCTGCGTACCTTTGCACTCGATAGCATGATAGCGCCCAGCGGTGTCCATGCCTATGAAGTCAGGCAGCTTCGGTGGGCCTTGCTTCCCCTTTTTCAGTACAAGCTTGGTTCCCGTTGCCAGCTCTATGGACTTGACCCAGTAATCCGTGGGGGCGAAGTGCACCATGTCGAGCACCTCCATCAGATATAGCAGCGGGAATCCCATCCCCCAATCGTCTGCGAGTATCGTTTTCTGATGTGGATCTAGGTCAATCCATTCGTGTCGGAGCGACAGATGGGCTTTGAGCGGATCGACTGCCGCAAAATAGCGCTGATGCGCCCATGTATCGGCTAGGGAGAACCCGACGTATGTTGGAGGAGCAGTGACCATTGCTACAAGGCCAAATGCGTTGCTTTCGTTCGCGTCCCAATTTAACTTCCGCCCCGCCTGTCCGAGTAATTTTGGTGGTAGGCCCAACGTCCCGCACTCGGTGCTGATTTGAACTTCGATGCTTTTCATAGTTTTTGTTCTTGCGTCTTTCTAGCGAAGCGGTTCGCTTGCCGCTAGCTGCCGCCCAAAAAAGGAATAATCGCGGTCGTATTGACCGGGCAGCAGGTAAGGCCGTGTCCTTTCGGTCTGAGACGATCAGACGCTGGCCGACGTCGCGTTGCCGCCGGCGATTGCATCACAGAGCATCTTAGTGAGCAGGAACCACAGTGGACCGGGTCACCAACAGACCTCTCGGGCGCCGCTGACCGATCGGCAAAGATTACGTGAGGTGCTCACCACCGCCGAGCGAAGGTGGCTCTTGGCTTCATGAAAATTTTGCCCTATGCTGCACAAATTTACCAGCTACCCGGCACCGATCTATGTTGAGCAAGGCTGAGATAAGTGAAATCATGACCCTTTCCCAGGTCGCGCTATATCTGAAGGTCACTGAACGGACAATTTACCGTTTAGTGGCCGCCAAAGAGATCCCTGCATTTAAGGTTGGTGGGAGTTGGCGCTTTTCGTTCGCAGATATTGACAAGTGGATAAGGGAGCAGTCGCAACTCTCGCTGCCTGAGCCTGAAAGGCAGAAGTAAGAATTAAGCGCTATCTGCGTTCGCCACATTGGGCGAATCGATAGGTAGGTTTCTGCATGGAAGCACGGAGTAACACCAGGTATCGTAATGACAAGATCGGAAACGTTGGACGCAAATGACAGTCAGCTTCTCGAAGAGCGGATTGACGAGATTAAACGTGAAATAAAAGCGGAGTATCGCGAGTCGCACACCAGACCGTGGATCATTGGTTTTTCCGGCGGGAAGGATTCCACTCTTGTTCTACACCTAGTGATCGAGTCATTGCTTGAGATTCCATGGTCCGAACGAAACAGACCCGTTTATATAGTTGCCAACGACACACTCGTTGAGTCTCCGATCGTTCAAACGTTCGTTGATGAAACGCTTAAGCGGTTGACCACCGCGCTAGCCGACCTTCAACTGCCTTGCACTGTAAGAAAGACAGTTCCTCTGGTTACGCACACATACTGGGTTAACGTTATTGGCCGTGGTTATCCGAGCCCGACGCGGATGTTCAGATGGTGCACTGATCGGTTAAAAATCCGGCCCACGACTGACTTCATCCGGCAAAAAGTAAGCGAATCGGGCGAGGTTATTCTTCTGCTAGGCGTGCGCAGAAGCGAATCGGCCGCACGGGCCGCTACTGCGAAACGTTACGATAATGGGGAACGGCTCAACTCGCACAACGATATACCGGGGTGCCTTGTCTTTCGACCGATTCTCGAGTTGACCACCGAGGATGTATGGGAGTACCTGATGTCTCGGCAGCCACCCTGGGCGGGCACCCACGACGCGCTCGTTAAGTTGTACCGAGACGCGATGGGTGGCGAGTGCCCAATTGTGATTGACCCGGACGCACAACCCTCGTGCGGCAGTTCATCCATTCGCTTTGGGTGCTGGACGTGCACAGTTGTCGACAAAGACAAATCGTTTCGGAATCAAGTGGATAAGGGATTTGAGCATCTCATCCCAATGGCGGAATTCCGAGATTGGATGAAGGTATTCTGTTATACCCCGGAAAACAGAATGCAAGAGCGTCGAAACGGGCAGCAGGGGATTGGACCGCTCACCTTCGAGGCGCGGAAGGCAGTGCTCGATAGCTTGCTTTCGTTACAGGATACGGTAGGGCTGCCGTTAATCAGCGGGGAAGAAGTTAGAGAGATCCACAAGATCTGGGAAGACGATAAATCGACGGGTGTGATGCGTAAAGCTGACCGCCTCATAACAATGCTTGAGGAGCGCTAGATGGCGAAGCGATCGCTGCCAATTCTGTCGGATGGGGCAGCCAAAAAAATTCTAAGAGACCTTTGCAAACAACACAATGTATCACTCGAGCTGGTCACGCAGATGATTGAAATTCAACGAGAAAATCTCGGTCGGGGAAGGCAAATCGGCATTACGCAGGATTTTAGTGCCGCAATAGCAGAGTTCCTCGATAGCGCTTCGATTGTTCGGGGAGAATAGTCATGTACCTGACTCAGCTTCAGTTGCGAAACTGGCGCAGCTATCGAAACGCGACCTTCTCCCTTCCCGTCCCCGACAAGAATGGAAAGCGAAACGTAATTCTTATCGGCGCGCAGAACGGCGTAGGAAAGACATCGTTTCTGATGTCGCTGTATCTCGGCATGTTCGGCCGAGAAGCAATGCACCTGATCGAAGGATTCCGTGGCCGGAACGGCACCGAAGATAAGTTTCTGAGCTATCAGCGTCTCATCGAAAGCATCTTGCATCGGCCGTCTCGCGAGACGGAAGAACCACACTGCTCAGTGACCTTGACTTTCGAGATTGACGACGCCCCCGTGGTGGTTACACGGCGGTGGCTCTTCAAACGCGGGGGTAAGGTCCGTGATTTAGACTCCGCAGATGGTGAGGAAGTACTGATCGAAGCGAATGGTCGGAAAAAGCTTTATCCGAATTGGCAGGACGCAAACAAGCGCGTTGAGGAACTGCTCTTTCCTTCGAATGTGATGCCATGCCTTTTCTTCGATGGCGAGCAAGCACAGGCACGCGTTGAGGCGGCAGGTGGGCGAGCGTTATTTGACGCCGTCAAGGCGCTGTATGGAACCGGGTTGCTAGACCAATTGGGCGAAAGCTTGCGGAGCTACATCACTAACGAGAAAGGCAAACTGACACGCGATGTGGGGTCCGTTCGCGCAGACGAACTTGAGGAAAAGCGTCAGGAACTTGACCGTTGCAAAGACCAGTTGAAAGACATCCAGAATAGCCTAAGCGAGAAGCGGAGGGACCGTACCAACGCAGAACAAACTCGCGAGCAGCTTGAGAATGACTTGTACTCTATGGTCGGCGATAAGGCTACCGACGTAGAAGAATATTCCGCCACCATTGCAGCACTGACACAGGAGGAAAGTAAGCTTCATCAAGAGCTAGTCAATGGTGTAGTGAGCCTTGCAATGCCTTTGGCGTTAAGCCGCAACGCGCGCACCATCGTCTGCGATCTGGAAGCCGAAATTGTCCGGAACCGCTGGCTGCTACTTAAGGACGAAGCCGCAGCCAAAGCAAGTGCGATTGTTGAGAGCGTACTGCCCTCTTCGGGTAGTGCGCGTGTAACGCCCCCGCTTTCAATTTCGCAATCAAATCAGCTGCGCGGAGCTTTAGAAACTGCACTGGAGAGCCTCTGGAGCCCTCCGCCAGAAGGATGCGCCGCGGATTTTCGATACGGGTTCTTGACTGACACCGATCGTTCGTCGGTTATTTCTTCGATCCAGAAGTCCAGTTATGGAGCAAATGAGAATCTCGGCGACATCGCGGTCGACCTTCATAGGGTGACAACTAAGCTCGAAGACACAAGGCAAAGGTTCGAGCGCACTCGGGATATTCAGCCTCAATTGCAAAAATTGAAGGCCGATTTGCAGTCTACATTGGATCAATTCCGAGAGGTCAGCGGTATCGTAAGCGGATTGGAGCATCAGGAGCGTGGGTTGCAAAATTCGATCAACGATCTCAAAGCTGCGATCGGACAAATGGAAGCGAGGCGGGAAGCAGGATCTCCTATCCAAGAAAAACTTGATGTCGCGCAACGCGTAAGAGCGTTGGTTGATGATGCAAAGGAGAACCTGATCCCACTGTGCAAGGACGCGCTCGAGCAGCAATGCACAGAGCATTTCTCTGCGATGATCTCGGGCGAATATTCAAAATTCAAGACGAGGTTTGAGGCGGACAATGAGCCATGGCTAGAAGGGCCTAAGGGGCAGCAAGTTCTTCTCAGCAGTTTGTCGGGTGCGCAGAAGCGAGCGTTTGGTCTGGCATTCACTTTAGCAGTGGCGGGAGTGGCGCAGACGAACGCACCGATCGTCATCGATACGCCCGTCGGGAATATGGACTCTCAGTATCGGACAAGGGTTCTTCAGTACGTGTCAGAGGCGGCTCCGGGGCAAGTCATCTTCCTGTCGCATGACGAAGAAATTGACGACCGCTACGCCAGCGCAATCCGAAGCCGAATCCGTAGGGAGTTCCTTGTGACGTTCGAGCCAATCGAGGACGGTTCCGGCGTCTCGACCATAAACGAAGATTGTTATTTCTGATCCTGTAGACTGCCATGGCCCAATTCACAATCAAAGACGTGGACCGCATGCGGTACCGCCCCACGAAAAATGCAGAAGAGTTCCTCAGCGACTTGCGTTCCATCCTGGGTCTCAACGACAAGGCGAGTGCGGCAAGGCTAGCGCTCGCCCGGAGCGTGTGTGAACCGGTTCGCAATAGTGAAGAGGCGACTTCTAAGATCGGCGGCCCCGACAAAGGTATGCCGATCGAGGGGATCCACCTCTTCGGCGATCACTCTGACGTGTGGGCATCGATTATTGCAAGCACAGTCGAAGAGCGACTGGACGACTCTGGCAGCTTCCGCACTCTTGTCGAATTCCATTGGCAACGAGGCGCAGCTCTTTTGCAAGACGACTACAACGAGGCTAACAAGAATACCGTCGACTTCGTTGTGCTGCTCGCGAGTAGATTGCCTAAGTTCGATGGTCACGTCGCCGGCGGCCCGAAATCATTATCTGTCGGAAAAGCGGTCAGTGAGCTTGTGCCGATTCAGTTGCTGACAGACCAGAAGCCGTGGGGGCTAAATGCCGCTGGAGGAAACGGCCTAATGGTTATTTCCGGTCGACCGGGGACAGGCAAAAGCCAGTTGGGGCTCGATTTGCTTGCTCAAGCGGCTAACTCTGGCGCCCGCTTCCTATTCTTTGACCTCAAAGGCGAACTGCAGGATTCTCCCGACGACTCTCAGCAGCGCGAAAATCGCGACCGTTTTCTCAAGCAAACTGGTGCTCGGTACATACGTTTGATTGATTCTCAACTTCCAATAAACCCTTTGGTCGAAGGTGGGACGGGAGCGGAGCGCGCGCAAATTGCCTCAGAAATGGCACATCTTGTTAGATGCTTCGCCTCTCAGCTCGGTGCTAACCAAGAGCGCGTGATTCGCGAAGCATACGAAGGTTCCGCAAAGCCGGACATTCCGTCTATTGTGCAAGGCCTGAAGGATCGCGGGGAAGACGGTGTTGCGCTATCGGTGTTCGATAAAATCGAATCTTTCAACATATTTGCTGACGCCAAGACGGCCGTACCGATCGAGGATTGGTTATCGAGCTCGACTGTGATTGACTTCAAAGGTCTTGGAAACGATAACGAAACGAAATCGTTGGTGGTTGCGCTGATTCTCAATACCATTATGCGGCAGTTGAATCGCCAGTTGCAGGTGGTAGATGGAGTTCAACCCCTGCAAATGATCCTGTTTGTAGACGAAGCACACCTTCTCTTGCCGAAGGAAGGCAAAGCAGGACTTCTTGGCTCTCTGGCCCGACAGGGCCGTTCGTGGGGCTTCCCCGTCTGGCTTGCCTCGCAGGACGCGGATGCGTTCGTAACAAAGGGCCAGAATTCGACTGATTTCGCCCAATTGGCTGACTGTGGGATTCACCTATCTCCCCAGACACTCACTGAGTCGCAGCAACGGATGATTCTGGGTCAAACGATCCATAAGAAGCTGGGCTCGGGCGAGGGCGTCCTTCGGCTGCGTGGGACCACGCTGACAGGACCGATCCGCCAATACTGGCGTGACGCCGGCCGAAAAGCCGAGACCGAAGTGCTGTCAGAGAGTGCCTAGGAACTGAATAGGGCCTGGCTTGGAAGCGTCGCTTTCTGAGCCACGCCCGCTAAATCAAAATGCTAAGCTGACTGGGACCTACCGTATCGTCGCGGAATTAAACGACCGCTTGGAGACAGTCGCATCGAGTAGACATCAGCCGCGTATTCTGGAGCCCAGCTTATGTGGATCGGCCGATCTTCACCATAGTAGTAGATGCGGTCAAAGCCAACGTTGTCGATGATCCAATCTACTACGTCGGCCATGTTTTCGTCGTCAATAATGAAGTCGCAAGCCGCGCCGCCCCTCGGGCAGATGAGAGAGCCCTTGAAACTCAGTTCGCAGGACGAGTGCTGATCAAGCTTCGGTGCTACCCGCCGAGTAATGTGTTTGCTCAGGTCCGGTGAGCAAAACCCATAAGTGAGGCGTATGGAACCGAAGTATTCTATGATCGGATCTAGCACCTGAGTAGCTAAATCATAGAATGCGTTGTACGTCGCTGGGCTCCGCGGCACGTTAGTGACGTTGAGTCGTTTTTGAGTCTCCCCGCACTCCACGAAATCACGAAAAGTGAAATGTTGTCCGCAGGCTTGATCCAAGTCGGGTATTGATGTGCTTCTCGCCAGTCGCATTCCGCGTATCTCAAGCCGGCGTTCCTCTAGGGCGGCCTCTACTTGCTGAGTTGAAGGCGAAGCACTAATGTTATTTAACAGACCCGTTTGCTCCAACGCTTCGTCGAATTCAAGTTGTTCCGCGTACCCAGCACAGTCTTCGTTTAAGAAACGACTTTTCCGGAATAGAAACGGCTTTGGATAATCGCGGCTTCCATATTCATAAACTTCGTAGCTTTGCTTCCGTATGTTGATTTTTAGACGACGTTTCAATAGGGGGATTGGAGACGTTTCGAAGTCGTCGAACTCTAGCAGAGTAAGTTTGCCGGACGTTACGTGAATCTTAACCAACTGCACGTCACTCATCGAGCCGCAGACTACCATCGCACATGCGACGTATGCGCGTAATATCACCGGCAGCCTATGAGTGAGGGACACATGGAGTTGCAGCGAATGTTCGCCATCTAGCCATCCGAGGCCGTTCGCTTGGGCTTCCTTGCACGCGGATAATATCAGCGTTGGATCGGCAGCCTCACGCAGCAATTGCACGCCAGCGGCCTGGGCGCTTGCATAGTCGCCAAAAAAAGACTTTATATCGCGCTGGATTCTCGCCTCAAGGCTTCGATACTTCTGCCGCTTCTCGAAGTGCTGAATTGCGAAGTAAAGGCGTAGGTCATCCGTCCTATGACTTGCTGCGATATGCAGTAGGTCCGGATCAAACGTCTCCTTCATAAACCGCAACGCACGAGCGAAGGTTCCTGTAGCGCCGAGCAACTCGTTCAGGTCCGAAACTTCACTCGGATCAGGTTCCCGACCGAGGTCAAGGCTCGTAATCCAAAGTTGTTGGAGGTGGGGCTGCATTGCGGCGCGCTGTTGCTCGACCTTAGTAATTCTAGTGCGGGGTACGTCGGGGGCGCGGTGGTCCTTTGTTGCGCGCTTGGTTGCGCGGCCATACATCCGAGCCTTCGCGGCTTGCGCAGAAAGCAACCGTTCGGCAACATTGCGCCGTCGATAGCGGCCCGCGACAAAACTCTGCTCGGCTTCGTTATCTGCAAAGATAAATGCGATCCCTGGTGCGACCATGAACGCTTCACGGTGAAGAACCGCTTCGATGAAGTCCTTCAGTTCCGCTTGTGTGAAGTATTTTTGAAACGTGTTTCTTGAGGTTAAAACGCCGTCTCGGTATGGACGACCACTAATGTCGCCAGTGTGAAGCATCACGCCAATTGAGAGCACGCGTCTAGCAAGCCGGAAAGCTCCTCGTAAGGCCTCAACTCTCTCGGCCGCGTCCTCCACTACGTTGATCACGAAACCAAGGTTAACGACATCGGCTCGTCGCAAGTCAGCTGTTGGCGCATAATGTGGATCCCATCCGTTTGCCTCAAATCCAAGCGAGCGAAGTCCGGCGAGATCGTCGCCCCGCCCACATCCGTAGTCAAAGAAGTCGGCGGCAGGAGATAGAAGCTCGTGGCGGAAGAGCAGTTGGACGGGCGCCGACAAAACATTTCGATTCAATGCGGTCAGATGGCGATTCACTGTCTGGGAGCTCGCGGACGCCGCGATTGGCTCAGTCGGTACTTCATTCGCGAGTGGAATGAATTCTGAGCCAATCAACTGATATCCCTTGGCCGCTATCAGCCGCGTCCAGTTCTCCCTGAAGCCTATGGTGAGCGGGTCGTCGAACAGGCCGAGTTGCTCCGCGGCGGACGTGACGTGCATCCAGTCGTGGCGTCGCTCGTCGGTGTCAAGCACTAGTTTTTCTTTGCGGTGAAGAATAGGTGGGTTTAACGAGTCTATGTAGGATCTAAATATCGGCTGGCTCGATGTACCGGCTGCGAACCGCCAGCTTGCCATCAGCGTGGGAAATGGCTCCTCGTCGAATTGCGGGTACGACAGCAGAGAAAAACTGCCGGTACGCAAGTTGATTTTTGCCACATTGGGAGTCAGTTCCCCTGACCGACCGACGATTTCTGCCGCTTTCGCAATGGCAAGCTTCTGTGCGTCGTCCTGCAGGCTTTCCAATGCGGACAGATGGATATACAGCTCGTCGTGAACACGTTTTCCGACCGTCATCGAGAGGCTAACCTCGCTCTTCTGCGCCCCCGGTTGCGGCAAGCGCTGCCAAAGGATTAGGACGCCCAGTCGCCTAATGCGCCCCACTGTAAGGTCACAGCACGGTCTTGGGACTTGCCGCTCGATGGTCAGCGAAGTCGGCCACTACTGTCAAGCCGAGCGGTCGGCGAGCCCACATTGCTCGGGGGCAAGTTTGGGGGCAACTTCAAAACGCAGAAGACCCAATACTTGATAATTCAGTAGGTTAAGCGCGTTGTTTTGTAGTCCTCCTCTCCACCACGAATCCCAAAGGGCTCGGTATCACACCGAGCCCTTTGTCTTTTCCGCGTCTCCCGCAGTCCGCATCCCGCGTACACTGCTCGTCAATGACCCCGCGAGCGAGCAACGCACCATGCCCATCCACATCCGCGAAATCGATCACGTCGTGATTCGCTGCATCGACCTCGACGCGATGATCCACTTCTATCGCACCGCGCTCGGCTGCGCGGTCGAGAAAGAGCAGCGCGATATCGGTCTCGTGCAGATGCGCGCCGGCCGCTCGCTGATCGATCTGCTCGCTGTCGGCGCATCCATCGACCGACCCGAAAGCGGTCAGCCGGGCGCGGGCCGCAACATGGATCACCTGTGCCTGCGCGTCGAACCCTTCGATGCCGCAGCCCTGCGCGCGCATCTCGAGACGCACGGCGCGCGCATCGGCGAAGAAGCGCGGCGTTACGGCGCCGAAGGTTTCGGTCCGTCGCTTTATCTGTTCGATCCCGAAGGCAACATGATCGAGCTCAAAGGGCCGCCAGAAGCCTGACGCTCACGCGCCCGGCGCCTTCAGCACGTTCCAGCGAATCGCCACCGGGTCGACCGTCGCGCTGCCGAGCGATGCCTCGCCATCCTGCACCGTCAGTTGCAGGCGCATCGTCCTTTCGGCCAGCTTGCCGAGCGCTTCCGCCACGCCGTCCGCGAGCGACCATACCGTCACGTTCTGCAGGCGCTCCACCTTCGCGCGCACGCCCTGCCACCAGATGTCCGCCGTCTTTCCCGCATACGCGATCACGACCACGCGGTCCGCGCGCCCGCTCGCCTTCGCAATGCGCCGCTCGTCCGGCTGGCCCGCTTCAATCCACAACTCGATCTGGCCGGTGAGGTCCTTTTGCCAGAGATCGGGCTCGTCGGTATCCGAGAGGCCCTTGCAGAATTCGAGTCGCTCGTTGGCGAAGAGGCCGAACGCCGCGACGCGGATCATCATGCGTTCGTCCGTCTCGGACGGATGCCGCGCAATGGTCAAGGAGTGGTCGCCATAGTAATGACGGTCCATGTCGGCGATCTGGAGATCGGCCTTATAGATGGTGGATTTCAGAGCCATGCAGCGATGACGCCGGCGCTCGCGACCGGCGATTCATAAGAAGTTGGAAAGCGGCACGGCGCAACGGCGAAAGCCGCACATCGGACGCGATGAGCCCGACATTGTGCGGCGAATCGATGTGGAATTGGAAGTGCGGATCGCGCGGTCAGCCTGAGCGGGCGACCGCGCCGTATTCAAGGCGCGCTTTGATGCGACCGCTTATTGATCGATAAAGCGGTCGGCGGTCCACATGCCTTGCGTGTCGCTATTGGCGGCATTCACGAATTCGATGTCGTGGCCCACCACGCGCAGCACGCGAAAATGCGAATCCACCGGCGTCGATATGCACTCGAAGCCTTCAAAGAACTGCTGCATTTGCTGATGCTCGCCGGCTTTTGCGTGCTGATCCGCTGAATCGAATTTATCTTTCGACAAGCAGCCGTACGAATTCGGCCTGAATTTGAACGTCTGCTGTGGCTGGATGGCGTTGTCCTGCGCGTACGCCGCGGAAACCGCGACGACCAAGCTCACCACGGTGAAGACAGCACTGGCGCGTTTCTTCATGAATAGAGCCTCCGGACTCGAGCCGCGACATTAGCAACGTATATAAAACCGGTTGCGTGAACTCATGCTAAATGAGCGGCGTCGCGTTGCAAGCATATGTTGTGTGCGATTGCAACAAGACGCAATGTCGCAGTATTTATCCCGGAGATTAGTTGCCCTCACCTGTACGACGAACCGGCCGATTGAAGGGCGAATCGAAAATGAATTCACCAGCAGCAATGTGTCGGTGCGGCGATTTGTCTCGTTGCGCTTTTGGTGCGCCGCAGAAGCGGTTCTTGTCGGGCCGCGACAACGCGCATAGCAGCCGATCGTCAGTGGCGGAAGCTAGCCGAACGGCCTATTGTCACGCACGCCGGTTCGTGGATAAATCGACGGCATTACTCAAGGAGAATTCGGAATGACGCTCGCTCAATGGCTGCCGTTTGCAATCGCTTCGGCGATTCTCGTGGCGATTCCCGGGCCGACAGTCCTGCTTGTCGTCTCGTACGCACTCGGTCACGGCCGCAAATACGCGCTCGCGACGACGGTCGGCGTCGCGCTCGGCGACCTCACCGCCATGACTGCTTCGATGCTCGGTCTGGGCGTCGTGCTTGCGGCATCGGCGGAGCTTTTTATGGCTGTGAAATGGATCGGCGCGGCTTATCTGTTCTATCTCGGCGTGAAGCTGTGGCGCGCGCCGGTCGTCGATGCGGATGCCGTCAAGCCGGCCGGCGAGCTGCGCACGAGCCGCATCATGGCGCACGCCTACGCGGTCACCACGCTCAATCCCAAAAGCATCATTTTCTTTGTCGCCTTCGTGCCGCAGTTCGTGGATCCGCACGCGGCGTCCGTCTCGCAGATCGCTATTCTGGAAGCCACGTTCGTGGGCATCGCGGCGGCAAACGCGTTCGCCTATGCGCTGCTCGCATCCGGAGCGCGCCGCGCGATCCGCAAGACTTCGGTGCAGCGCGCCGTGAACCGCACCGGCGGCGCGTTGCTGATGGGCGCGGGCGTGTTCGCCGCGGCTTGGAAGAGGGCAGCATGAACGGCATCGACGATTGGACCGCCAGCGCGCGGCGCGTGTTTTTCGCGCTGCTGAACGACTGGAACCGGCAGGACGCCGCCGCCATGGCCGGGCGCTTTGCCGAGCGAGGCAGCCTGGTCGGCTTTGACGGTAGCGCCATCGACGGTAGGGCATGCATCCAGGCGCATTTGACGCCGATTTTCGCGGCGCATCCGACGCCGCTTTTTGTCGCAAAAGTGCGCGAGGTCAGGCGCATGGCGGCCGGGCAGACGCTGTTGCTGCGGGCGGTGGCCGGCATGTGGCCGCGCGGACAGGACGCGCTCGATCCGCGCTTCAATGCCGTGCAGACGCTCGTGCTTTCCCTTTGCGACGGAGCGTACGCGATCGAGATGTTCCAGAACACGCCGGCAGCATTTCACGGACGACCCGAGGAAGCCGAAAAGCTCACGGCCGAATTGCGTGAGTTGGGGCCGCCGCGCGCGGCTTGACCGCTTTACTTCCCGATGCAGAAGCGGCTGAAGATGACGCCGAGCAGATCGTCGGAAGTGAACTCGCCGGTGATCGCGTTCAGGCTGTCCTGCGCGAGCCGCAATTCTTCGGCGAAAAGGTCGAGCACCTGCGATTGCTGGCTCGCATGATCCGCGGCGAGCGCGAGATGCTCGCGCGCCGTGCGCAGCGCAATGAGGTGCCGTTCGCGCGCGAGGTACACGCTTTCGGCGCCCGCCTGCCAACCGGCGATTTTCAACAACTGCTCGCGCAGCAGCGCGATGCCGTCGCCCGTCTTGGCGGACAGGTTCACTTCGCGCGCTTGGTCGTCGCCTTCTCGCACGGCGGCGGGCGCGCCCGCGAGATCAGTCTTGTTCAGAACGCGGACGACCGGCACGCCTTGCGGAAAGCGGGCAGCAATCGACTCGTCGTCGTCAGTCATCCCAGTGCGAGCGTCGAGCAAGTGGAGCACGACGTCCGCGCGCTCGATCTCGCCCCACGTGCGCTCGATGCCGATGCGCTCCACTTCGTCTTGGGTCTCGCGCAAGCCGGCGGTATCGATGATATGCAGCGGGATGCCCTCGACCTGGATCGTCTGGGCGACCTTGTCGCGCGTGGTGCCCGCAATCGGCGTGACGATCGCCAGTTCGGCACCGGCGAGCGCATTCAATAGCGACGATTTCCCGACGTTCGGCTGCCCTGCCAGCACCACCGACATCCCCTCGCGCAGCAGCGCGCCTTGCCGGGCATCGGCGAGCACGCGATCCAGCCGTTCGCGGATACGCGCGAGCTTGCCGCGCGCGTCGGCGGCTTCGAGGAAGTCGATCTCTTCTTCCGGGAAATCGAGGGTCGCCTCGACCAGCATGCGCAGCGTGATCACGTCCTCGACGAGCGCGTGAATCTCGCGCGAGAACGCGCCTTCCAATGAGCGGCCAGCTGAACGCGCGGCGGCTTCCGTACTCGCTTCGATCAAGTCGGCGACGGCTTCGGCCTGCGCGAGATCGAGCTTGTCGTTGAGAAACGCGCGGCGCGTGAATTCGCCGGGCTCCGCGAGCCGCAGGCCGAAGTCGCGTCCGGCCTCGATCGCCCGTTGCAGCAAGAGCTGGAGCACGATCGGCCCGCCGTGGCCCTGCAATTCCAGCACGTGCTCGCCCGTGTACGAATGCGGCGCGGGAAAGTACAGCGCGATGCCGCGGTCGAGCGCTTCACCGTTGCCGTCGATGAACGGCACGTAGCTCGCGTGGCGCGGCGTGAGCGGCTGGCCGCAGAGCGCATGCATCGCCTGCTGCGCGGCCGCCTCGCCTGCTCGCCCGAACGAAAGCCGCACGACGCCGATTCCGCCGCGTCCCGGCGCGGTGGCGATAGCGACGATGGGATCGGTGTCGTTGGTCAGCATGGCGGCGGTCGGAGCGGAGGCGTCGGGAGGAGCCGGCATTGTATCGCGGGGATATCGGTCCGATTTGCTAGGACAATTCTTGCATTATCTTAAACAAGATACGATTCCAGATCGCGCTGTGCAGCAGCGTATTGATTGGCTAACGAGCTAACGCTCGTCGAGCATGGCCAGCCAGCCGTCGCACGGCTGACATCAGGCAAGCATTCAGTCACTCGGACAGGATAAACGACGTCTGATACGCGCCAGATCTAGCGCAGTTGGTTGACGTAAAGGCAGCGATTGCCTTGCACAATTGAACGCATGCCAACACAGCAAGAGAAGGCCGATTTCTCAGAACGGCTCAAATTTTCCATGGCCCGGTCGCCCGAGAAGATGCGAGGCGCGACCGATCTCGCGAACAAATTCAATCTGCGGTACCAGGGCGAGCCGGTGTCTCCGCAAACGGCGCACAAGTGGCTCACCGGCCGGTCGATCCCTACGAGTGACAAGCTTCAGACGCTCGCCGAATGGCTGAAGGTGGATCTGCACTGGCTGCATTACGGCCCGCCGCCGAGCGGCGGCGCGCAGACCGCCCCCAAACCGCTCGCGCGCGACGAGAAGTACCCGGCGTCCGAGGACACGCTGGAACTTGCGTCGAAGATAGAGGCGCTGTCGCCGCATCATCGGTATTTGCTCGAGGAGCTTATCGACCAGTTTTATGGGGCGATGAAGCGGTAGCGACTTCCGGCTGCGACCAAATTTTCCAATTCTGATTCGCGAGATTTATCTTGCGCCGTTGAGGGCGGAAAGCCTTGCGGCGCAAGGGGCTCGGCTCGGTCCAGCCGCGGATACAAATTCGAATTCGAGATTGCAAATTCGAGTTTGAAGACGCGGACTGGAATGTCCAAGACACTACCTGCATGGCGACCAATCGTACAAAACAGGCTTTCGCGCGCGGCTTACGGCTGCTGGTTGCAGATGTGGCCGACACCATCCAGCGTGACGTTCCCTACTTCAAGCAGAAGCTCTTCCGCGTCGGACATCCGGACGACCTCGTTCACGCACTCGCGCGAGCGGACCCGGACGCAAGCGTAACGCCTACGACCGTGAAAAACTGGTTCGATGCAAAGACGATGCCGCGGGGAAAGAATCGGACGTCGTTGGCCATGCTGCTCGGCCACCGGGGAACGATGCTGTTGGACGGTGAGGACATTACGCCGTATGTCTCGACCCGGCTGGAGGCGGCTGAAACCGTACCGGCGTTCCAAGGCTATGAACACGAGGACGCTTTTCGTCGCGATATTCGTGAGGCAACGGCCGCCGCGCACCTTATTCTGGCCAAGCTGAACAGGCTAGACGAACGACTCAGCGAGCATCTTTCCGGCAGCGCATCACGAGGAAAGACGCAGTCGTGAAAGAAGCGGTGAGATAAGCGGTCCAAACAGCGCAAAAAAACGCCCGGCAAAGCCGGGCGTTTCCACATCCAAAACCAGCAGCCAAGAACCTCAAGCCACCTTCTTCTTACGCTGTCCCATCATCCGCGTGATGTAGTACTGCTGCGCGATCGACAGCACGTTGTTCACCACGTAATACAGCACGAGACCCGCCGGGAAGAAGAAGAACATGACCGAAAACGCAATCGGCATGAACATCATCATCTTGGCTTGCACGGGGTCCGGCGGCGTCGGGTTCAGCTTCGTCTGAAGGAACATCGACACGGCCATCAGCACCGGCAGAATGAAATACGGGTCTTGCTGCGACAGATCGTGAATCCAGCCGATCCACGGCGCGCCGCGCATTTCCACCGACGACAGCAGCACCCAGTACAGCGAAATGAACACCGGAATCTGAATCACCACCGGCAGACAGCCGCCAAACGGATTCACCTTCTCGGTCTTGTACAGCTCCATCAACTGCGCGTTCATCTTCTGCGGATCGCTCTTGAAGCGTTCGCGAATCTGCTGCATGCGCGGCGTGATTTCCTTCATGCGCGCCATCGACTTGTAGCTCGCCGCCGACAGCGGGAAAAACACCGCCTTGATCAGCAGCGTCAAGAGCACGATCGCCCAGCCCCAGTTGCCGACGAAACCGTGGATCTTTTCGAGCAGCCAGAAAAGCGGCTTGGCGATGATCGTCACCATGCCGTAGTCCTTCACCAGTTCCAGACCCGGCGCGATGCCTTCCAGCATGCGCTCTTCTTCCGGACCGGCGAAAAGACGCGCATCGACCGTCACGCTTTGTCCCGGCGCGATGGTCTGCACCGGCTGCTGCACGCCCACGCGGTACAGGTCCGGATCGATCTTCTGGACGTAGATATCGCGCTGCGCGCCTTCCTTCGGAATCCACGCCGACGCGAAGTAGTGCTGCACCATTGCGATCCAGCCATTGTTCGCCGACGGCTCGAACGTGGCCTTGTTCTTGTCGATGTCGCTGAAATCGATCTTCTGGAAGTGCTTCTGATCGGTGTAGACAGCCGGCCCGATGAACGTGTGCGAGAAGCGCGGCGTCTCGACCGGCGTGTTGTCGCGCACGAGTTCCATGTAGAGCTTCGGCGTGACCGGCGCATTGCCGACGTTCTCGATCTTCGTATCGACGTTGATCACGTAGCTGCCGCGCGTGAACGTGTACGTCTTCACGACCTTCACGCCACCCTTCACCGGCGATTCGAACGCGAGCGTCAGCGTTTTCGCGTCGCCCGACAGCGACGTCTGGCCCGGCACCGCCGTGAAGACGTCGTTGTGATTCGGGAAGTCGCCGCCGAGCAGGCCGGTGCGCGCGAGGTACGTGTGGTTCGCGGTGTGATCGAAAAGCGTGATGTAAAGGTCTGGCTGCTTGCCGTCGCCTTCCTTGAGCAGCGAGAGCTTCGAGAGCGTGCCGCCGCGCGTGTCGATCTCACCGGAATACACGTCCGTCGTGAACTTGACGAGCTGCGAAGCCGCCGTGGCGGGCGGCGTCGAGGTGCCCGGCGCGGCGCCGGCCGGCGCGTTCGTCAGTTCGGAGGGCTGCGCGCCCGGCGTGGCCGAGCCCGGTGCCGGATTGCTGGCGGTCTTGGCCGGCTGCGTCGCGCTCGGGAAGAACATCGACGGGCGCCCATGGTCGCGCTGCCAGTTGTCGAACAGCATGACAACTGACACGAAGAAGATGACCCATAGGACGGTGCGTTTGATATCCATGCGTTGTCTCAGTGTCGATCGGTAAGCGCTTTTGCGCCGTTTAGTGGTGAATGCTTTTCTTGAGCGGAACCTGCAGCCGGGCTATCCGCCTGCGTGGAAGCGGACGAAGAACCGGGAGCACGGGACGGTGTCGGCACGAGATCGACGCCGCCCGCCGAAAAGGGATGGCAGCGGCAGAGCCGTTTTGCGGCGAGATACGTGCCATGCGCGGCGCCATGATACTGGATTGCCTCGCGCGCGTAGTCGGAACAGGAAGGGTAAAAGCGGCACCGGTTGCCGAGCAGGGGGCTGATCGCAACCTTGTAGAAGCGCAACAACGCGATGAGTGCCGTTTGCATAAGCTTCGCGCTGCGCGCCCCGGTTTGCGGTGAGAGGCAAACCGACGCGGCCCGCGCTTCATGACCCGGAAGGGCCGGATGAATCGTCGACGGCGGGCGCCGAAGGCGGCGCCGCCACGGGTTCGGCCGCGCGGCGCGCTGCTTCGCGCACGGCACGGTCGAAAAGTACTTCCAGTTCGCCGCGGCACAGCGCGCCGAGCGGCGGCGAACTGGCGCTCGGCATCGCCTTGCGGTCGATTTTCGCGTGCAGCCGCACGAGGATGTCGAATCCACGCAACTGCTCTCGACGCAGCCGGAACGCTTCGCGCGCAAGCCGCTTGATCAGATTGCGCGTGACGGCGCGCGGCGCCTGCTTTTTACCGATGACGAGCCCGAGCCGCGCTTCGTTGCCCGTGGGCTTGCCGTACAGAACGAAGTGCGGCGAACGCCGCCAGGGGCGCAAACGAAAAACGGATGAGAACTCATCCGTTTTCAGCAGCCTTGCGGCCTTGGGGAACGCGGCCGACGCCGGCAACTCGACGATGTCCTGTTTCAAGACTTCTGTGCGGCGCTCGGCAAGCGGCTCGCCACCTTCCGATGCATCCGTCTCCGAACGCGACGCGGCTGCGAGCAGCACGTGCCTGTCTTAGATGGCCAGGCGCTTGCGGCCCTTCGCGCGGCGAGCGTTGATGACCTTGCGGCCGCCGGCGGTCTTCATGCGAACGCGGAAGCCATGGGTGCGCTTGCGGCGCGTCACGGAAGGTTGGTAAGTACGTTTCATGGTGCTCTCACTTGAGTTGAATGACCGCGCGGGCTTGGCTCCAGTGTGGTCACTGCAAGCACGATGGCCGGAGGTTCAGGAATTCTGTTTTCGCGGAACCCGCTATTTAAACCGTTTTCCTATTGACCGTCAATAGTTTAGCGCCCATCGACGGTGCAACCCGCGTGTTTCGTCCTCTTTCGGCGCGGTGATTTGACCCTGTGGATAACTCGCGCGCCGCGAGGGTTTGGCGTTAGAATCTCGCCTTACTCCCAAATATCCGCCCGCTGCTTCGGCCCGCCGTTCGCCCGCAAACCCTTGCGGCGTAAGCCTCCGGAGCATGCCTGCTTGGCCGTGCCGGGACTTGCCGAACCATCCGACGTAAGTGGACGCATTCGGCAAGCATGGCCGCAGGTGGCGCGCAGCAACCATAACGACCGCACTCG